>JBDWGH010000001.1:0-64181 GCA_039975855.1 Litorimonas sp.
AGAGATGGTCATGCCAGGTGATAACGTTGAAGTTAACGTTGAGCTTATCGTGCCAATCGCGATGGAAGAGAAGCTTCGCTTCGCTATCCGTGAAGGTGGCCGCACAGTCGGTGCCGGCGTCGTCGCAAAGATCATCGAATAGGGCTGAAAACCTAACATACCAGGCGGCGTAAGTTGCCTGGATACCCGGGTCGAAAAGGAAGGGGTGTAGCTCAGTTGGTAGAGCACTGGTTTCCAAAACCAGCGGTCGTGAGTTCGAGTCTCTCCGCCCCTGCCAATCGAAAGCCCCTTGTAATCAGGGTTCGGGACTACAAGATAACGCGCTACCGTCTCTATTTGGCGGTGCGCGTTTTTGGCCGTTAAAGCTCATACTGAGTTTGGTCGCAGAATTTGGAACTGAAATGCCTAAGAGCAAGAACAAGCGGAAGAATGCAGGCAAGAAAAAGCCTGTCGATGCGCCGGTGGCGGAAGCTACCGCCGCTGCGTCGGAATCTGCTGCGCCAAAAGTTGGTCCGGTTAAATATATCGGGCAAGTCCGCCAGGAAGCCCGTCGGGTTGTTTGGCCTGGGTGGCCAGAGGTTTGGAAGACGACCATTTTGGTTATGATCTTGTTTGTGCTGATGGGTATTTTCTTCTTCTTCGTCGATTTGGCGCTTGCCAATATCGTGAAACTCGTCCTCGGTCTGGGAGCCTAATTTATGGCAGCGAAATGGTATATCGTTCAGGCTTATTCGAATTTCGAGAAGCGTGTGAAAGAAACGTTGGAGCGTGATGCGGCTGAAAAAGGTTTGGATCACCTGTTTGAAGAAATTCTCGTGCCGACTGAAACCGTTGTAGAGGTTCGCAAGGGCCGGAAAATGGAATCTGAGCGCAAGTTTTTCCCTGGTTATGTTCTCGTAAAGGTCGATCTGACGGATGAGGCTTATCACCTTGTCAAGAACACGCCGAAAGTCACAGGGTTTTTGGGCTCAGCAACTAAGCCGATGCCGGTTTCCGAAAAAGAGGTCGCGCGTATTGTGGGTCAGATCCAAGAGGGTGTGGACAGTCCGCGTCCGATGATCAGCTTCGATATTGGCGAGATTGTCAAAGTGGTCGATGGTCCGTTTCAGAGCTTTAACGGTTCTGTTGAAAGCGTTGATGAAGAGAATGCTCGCTTGAAGGTGCTGATTAATATTTTTGGGCAGGGGACTCCTGTCGAACTGAATTACACTCAGGTTGAAAAAAGCTAAACCTGTGTGATTGATTTTCGTTGGGCTCTCCTTGGGGAGCTCAGCAAAGCAAAACAACGAAGAGTGTTGTTTTGTTGTCGATTTTTTCTCTCGAAAAATTCGACTTGTGGGAGGTCCTTCTAAGTCCAGAAGGTGCCGCACCACAAACCACGAAGGTGGATGCAATTCCGCATCTGCCGCCGACACTTGAAGGAGTGGATCATGGCAAAGAAGATTGATGGCTATATTAAGCTGACGATCCCGGCGGGTTCTGCAAACCCGTCTCCACCGTTGGGGCCTGCATTGGGTCAGCGCGGTGTAAACATTATGGAATTCGCGAAAGCGTTTAACGCTAAGACGGACGAGATTGAAAAAGGTGTTCCAACGCCAACAATCATCACTGTCTTTAACGACAAGTCTTTCACATTTGTGACGAAAACAGCGCCTGCGTCTTATTACCTCAAAAAGGCTGCCGGAAAAAAGCAAGGATCTAACAATCCTGGTTCCGAAGTTGGTGGTACGGTCACAATGGATCAGTGCCGCGAAATCGCAGAGGCCAAATTGGCCGATCTGTCCGCGAACGATATTGAAGCTGGTGCGAAAATTATCGCCGGTTCAGCTCGTTCGATGGGCTTTGACGTGACGGGAGAATAAGCATGGCCTCAGGTAAGCGTTATAGAGCGGCTGCAGCTACAGTAGATATCACGAACGATCTCTCAGTTGCTGAAGCTGTAAAATCTGTCAAAGCAAACGCCACGGCGAAATTTGACGAAACTATTGAAATTGCTATGAATTTGGGTGTTGATCCACGTCACGCCGACCAAATGGTTCGCGGCGTGTGTAACCTTCCAAACGGTACAGGTCGTTCGGCACGCGTTGCTGTTTTCGCGAAAGATGCAAAGGCAGACGAAGCGCGCGCGGCTGGTGCGGACATCGTAGGTGCGGATGATCTCGTCGAGAAAATTCAAGCCGGCGAAATGGATTTTGATCGCGTGATTGCTACGCCAGACATGATGCCACTCGTTGGTCGTGTTGCGCGTGTTTTGGGTCCAAAAGGCATGATGCCTAACCCAAAGGTTGGTACGGTCACAATGGACGTTACGAAGGCTGTCTCTGACGCCAAAGGCGGCGCCGTTGAATTCCGCGTTGAAAAAGCTGGCGTTATTCACGCCGGTGTTGGCAAAGCGTCTTTCACTGAAGATAAGCTGGCTGAAAACGTTACGGCATTCCTTGCTGCTATCCAGAAGGCTCGTCCTGCTGGTGCAAAGGGTGTGTTCGTGAAGAAAATTTCACTGACGTCGACAATGGGCCCTAGCGTCCGTATCGCATCATCAGAAGTTCCTTCTTAGGGGCTTAAAACAAGAATTTGGCAAGGGCTTCGGCCTGCGTCATTTGCCCCCACCGTTCGCGGTGGTGGCCTGTCCGAGACCACCGGTGCTTGTGTTTTTTGATTAAAACACGGGCTTAATTTCCGGCGCAGACAGGGTGAGACCAAATATCAAGCGAACCAGGCAACTGGTTCAATGGGTTTGGTTCGAGTTCTGGGACAGACAACCGCTCGCGGCCCGTCTGGCAACAGGTGAGACGCGAGTATCTTATGGACCTCCGCATGGTGTGGGGGTCTGCAACAAGGAGACCGCAAATGGACCGTTCTCAAAAAGAGATCGCAGTCAAAGAAATCGAAGAGATTTTTGACGGCGCAGGATCCGTGGTTATGGCCGCTTATTCGGGCATGACTGTTGCGGAAATGACGGAATTGCGTGCCAAGCTTCGTGAGCGTGGCGCAACAATCCGTGTTGTAAAGAACCGTTTGGCTAAGATTGCCTTGAAAGGGAAACCTTTCGAAGCAGCTGCTGAGAAATTCACCGGACCTGTGGCGATTGCCTGGGCCGATGATATGATCAGTGCGCCAAAAGTGGCAGTTGAATATGCTAAAGATTCCGACTTGTTCGAAATCATTGGTGGATTCATGGGCGAAGAAGTTTTCGATGTCTCTGGCATTGAAACTCTATCCAAACTGCCATCCCGCGAAGAGCTTATCTCTATGGCGGCTCAGCTTCTGCTGGCACCGGCAACGAGTGTGGCTTCTGCTCTTACATCGCCTGCACGGAGCCTTTCTGGCGCCATCGCAGCGATCGAAGAAAAGGCTGCGGCGTAGTTTTACGACTTCATTCTCGCAAACTCGACCTAAACCGCCCTCACATTGGGGGCAAAAAACTAAAGGAAATACATCATGGCTGATGTGAAAAAACTCGCAGAAGAACTCGTTAAGTTGACGATTTTGGAAGCAAAAGAACTAAACGACATTCTCAAAGACGAGTATGGAATCGAGCCAGCAGCTGCCGCTGTTGTTGCCGGTCCTGCTGCAGGTGGCGGCGAAGCTGCCGCTGCTAAGACTGACTTTGACGTTGTCATGACATCTTTCGGCGGAAACAAAATCTCCGTCATTAAAGAAGTTCGCGGCATCACAGGTCTTGGCCTGAAAGAAGCCAAAGAGCTTGTCGAATCTGCTCCTAAAGCCGTCAAAGAAGGCGTGCCTGAAGCAGAAGCAAACGACATCAAAGAAAAACTAGAAGCGGCCGGCGCAACAGTCGAACTCAAGTAGTTTCTTTGATAGCTAGCCGACGCATGTTGGGTAGCGCTCAGTTTAAGGGCGGCGCGGGTTTCCCGCGTCGCCCATTGCCGCATTCATGTGGCCCACATTTTTCAGGCCCGGAAACGGGTGTGGTGAAATTGAAAACGAGACCTGACGGGACAGGCTAAACCCGATGAAATTCCAGGGCTGTCAAAGGGCAGGGGCGTGCACACCCCAACCCCGAAACATCCCATAAAAACAAAGGTTGCTTTGATGTCGCTTACATTCACTGGCAAGAAACGTATTCGCAAGAGCTTCGGCCGGATCCCGGAAGTGGTCCGTATGCCGAATTTGATCGAGGTTCAGAAATCCTCCTATGATCAGTTCCTGCAAAAGAACATTGAACATGAAGATCGTGGTTCTGATGAAGGCATGAACGGTGTATTCCACTCCGTGTTCCCTGTTCGTGATTTTTCTGATCGCGCTATTCTTGAGTATGTCTCTTTCGTCTTCGAAAAACCGAAATTTGATGAAGAGGAATGTCAACAACGCGACATTACCTACGCTGCACCGTTAAAAGTCAAAATGCGCCTCGTCGTATTTGATGTCGACGATGATACGGGTGCGCGCTCTGTCAAAGACATTAAAGAACAAGACGTTTATATGGGCGATATCCCGCTCATGACCGCCAAGGGTACGTTTATTGTGAACGGAACGGAGCGCGTAATCGTTTCGCAAATGCACCGTTCACCTGGCGTATTCTTCTCTCATGACAAAGGGAAAGGTCACAGCTCAGGCAAATTCCTGTTTTCAGCGCGTATCATTCCTTATCGCGGCTCTTGGCTCGATTTCGAATTTGACGCCAAAGACATTCTTTACGCCCGTATTGACCGTCGTCGTAAACTGCCTGCGACGACAGTGCTTTATGCACTTGGCATGACACGCGAAGAAATTCTCGAGCAGTATTACGAGAGCATTTCCTTCAAGCGTGACAACAAGAAAGACGGCTGGACGCGTCCATTCAAAGCTGAAGAATATCGCGGTGCGAAACTTCTGCGTGACTTGGTAGATGCCAAGACGGGCGAAGTTGTTGCCCCTGCAGGTCGTAAATTGACCAAGCGCGGTGCGACAAAACTCGCTGCTGACGGCGTGAAAACTATTTTGATCTCCAATGAAGAAATGTCCGAGCGTTTTGCCGCTGAAGATGTGGTCAACACATCTACTGGTCAAATCTATGCCGAAGCTGGTGATGAACTGTCCTTGGAAATCATGGAACAAATCATTGAGGCTGATATCAAAGAGCTGTCAGTTCTGAACATCGACCACGTCAATGTTGGTCCTTATATCCGGAACACACTCGCGGCTGATAAAAATGACTCTCGCGAAGGCGCTTTGGTTGATATCTACCGCGTCATGCGTCCGGGTGAGCCACCGACAGCAGAAGCTGCAGAAGATCTCTTTAATTCGCTCTTCTTTGACGGCGAACGCTATGATCTCTCGGCTGTTGGCCGCGTGAAAATGAACCTCCGCATGGATATGCAAGATGTCGGTGACGAAATCCGCGTCCTGCGTAAAGAAGACATCCTTGCCGTTGTCGACACGTTGACCAAGCTTAAAGACGGCATTGGCTCTATCGATGATATCGATAACTTGGGTAACCGCCGTGTTCGTTCCGTTGGTGAGTTGATGCAGAACCAATATCGCATTGGGCTTCTCCGTATGGAACGCGCCATCAAGGAGCGTATGCAGTCCGTCGATATCGAAACAGTCATGCCGCATGATTTAATCAATGCGAAACCTGCGGCTGCTGTTGTTCGTGAATTCTTTGGATCCTCACAGCTTTCACAGTTCATGGACCAAACCAACCCATTGTCAGAGATTACGCATAAGCGTCGTCTCTCAGCGCTTGGGCCTGGCGGTCTAACACGCGAACGTGCGGGCTTTGAAGTCCGTGACGTTCATCCAACTCATTATGGACGTATTTGCCCGATTGAGACACCGGAAGGCCCGAACATCGGTCTGATTAACTCGCTCGCGACACATGCGCGCGTGAATAAATACGGCTTTATTGAGAGCCCGTATCGGAAGGTCAATAAAGGCAAGCTTACGAACGAAGTTGTCTATCTTTCCGCGATGGAAGAGGCCCGTTACACGGTTGCTCAGGCGAACGCCAAAGTGTCCGATAAAAGCGAACTGGTTGATGATTTTGTTACCTGTCGTGTCAACGGCGATGTGACGCCTGTTGCCCGTGAAGATGTTGATTTTATCGATGTCTCACCAAAACAGCTCGTCTCCGTTGCGGCCGCGCTCATCCCATTCCTTGAGAATGATGATGCGAACCGTGCCTTGATGGGATCAAACATGATGCGCCAAGCTGTGCCGCTTTTGAAGGCGGAAGCGCCTCTCGTTGGTACAGGTATGGAAAGCGTTGTGGCACTGGACTCCGGTGCAACCGTTGCTGCGAAACGCGAAGGTATTGTCGAACAAGTCGATGCCCGCCGTATCGTTGTGCGCGCTACCAAAGAAACAGACCTGACGAAATCCGGTGTTGATATCTACAACCTGCTGAAATTCCAGCGGTCCAACCAATCTACTACGATTAACCAGCGTCCGCTCGTTAAAGTTGGTGACGTGATCCAAGAGGGCGACATCATTGCTGATGGGCCGTCTACGGATCTCGGCGAACTGGCTTTGGGTAAAAACGTGCTCGTCGCGTTTATGCCTTGGAATGGATATAACTTCGAAGACTCGATTTTGATCTCAGAGCGCATCGTGCGCGATGATGTCTATACATCGCTTCATATCGAAGAATTCTCCATCATGGCTCGTGATACAAAGCTTGGGCCAGAGGAAATCACACGTGATATTCCAAATGTCGGTGAGGAGACCCTTCGTAATCTTGACGAAGCCGGTATTGTTGCCGTCGGTGCCGAGGTCCATGCTGGCGATATCCTTGTTGGTAAGGTCACGCCAAAAGGCGAAAGCCCAATGACACCGGAAGAGAAACTCCTCCGCGCTATCTTTGGTGAGAAAGCCTCCGATGTTCGCGATACCTCCCTGAAACTACCTCCGGGCGCATCAGGAACTGTTGTAGAAGTTCGTGTCTTTAACCGTCACGGCGTTGATAAAGACGAGCGCGCAATGCAAATTGAGCGTGAGGAAATTGAAAGCCTTGGAAAAGACCGCGATGACGAGTTGAAAATTCTAGAGCGTTCTATCTTCGATACGGTTCAAAAAACCCTCTTGGGTAAGACGGCTGTATCCGGACCACGCGGCTTCAAAAAGGGCCCAGTAACAGAAGAAACGCTCAGCGAAATTCCACGTTCCGATTGGTGGCGCATTGGTGTTGATGACGAACAAGCCATTGGCGAGTTGGAAGCTCTGAAGGAGCAATATGACACGTCTAAAGGTCGCCTCGACGCACGTTTTGAAGACAAGGTCGATAAGCTCCAACGGGGTGATGAATTACCACCAGGCGTTATGAAGATGGTCAAAGTCTTCGTTGCGGTGAAGCGTAAGCTTCAGCCGGGCGATAAAATGGCCGGACGTCACGGCAACAAAGGTGTGATCTCTAAGATTAACCCGGTTGAAGACATGCCTTTCCTGGAAACAGGTCAGGCTGTTGATATCGTGTTGAACCCGCTGGGTGTTCCATCGCGAATGAACGTTGGACAAATCCTTGAAACTCATTTGGGTTGGGCTTGTGCTGGTATTGGTAAATTGATCGATGATGCACTTGAAACCTTCAAAGTCGACAATGACATGGCGGCTTTGAGAGCAGCTGTTCAGCACGGTTATGGCGATGATGAAACACTCCCACGCAAGAATGATGAAATTGTCGAGCTTGCTGGAAATGTGACCGGTGGTATTCCGATTGCGACACCTGTCTTCGACGGTGCACGTGAACCTGATATCGTAACCATGTTGGAACGCGCTGGCTTACACAGCTCCGGTCAGATGGTTCTCCATGATGGTCGTACGGGTGAGAAATTCACGCGTCCGGTCACTGTCGGATACAAATATTTGCTCAAGCTTCACCATTTGGTTGATGACAAAATCCATGCCCGTTCAATTGGGCCGTACTCCCTCGTTACCCAGCAGCCGCTCGGTGGTAAGGCGCAGTTCGGTGGTCAGCGCTTCGGTGAAATGGAAGTCTGGGCCTTAGAAGCTTATGGTGCGGCTTACACGTTGCAGGAAATGCTCACAGTTAAGTCTGATGACGTGGCCGGCCGGACAAAAGTCTATGAGTCGATTGTTCGCGGCGATGACGGGTTCGAAGCCGGTATACCGGAATCGTTCAATGTTCTCGTCAAAGAGATCCGTTCACTCGGCCTGAACGTCGAATTGACAAACGGCTAACTCATTCAGACCTCTGCCTCTCAAAGGCAGAGGTCATACGAATTTTTACGGACAAGCCGGACGCGGCACAGTCCAATTTGAAAGGGAAATACCATGAACCAAGAGGTCATGAACATTTTCAACCCAGCGCAAGAAGGCCCAACCTTTGACCGCATAAAAATCTCTCTCGCCAGCCCAGAGAAAATTTTGAGCTGGTCCTTTGGCGAAATTAAAAAGCCAGAGACAATTAACTATCGCACGTTCAAGCCGGAGAAAGATGGCTTGTTCTGTGCGCGTATCTTTGGCCCGGTCAAAGATTACGAATGTCTTTGCGGCAAATATAAGCGCATGAAATACAAAGGCGTCGTTTGCGAAAAATGCGGCGTTGAAGTTACCGTCACGCGCGTCCGTCGTGAGCGTATGGGTCATATTGAACTGGCTGCACCTGTTGCGCATATCTGGTTCTTGAAGTCCCTGCCGTCCCGTATTTCGACAATGCTCAATATGACATTGAAAGAAGTCGAGCGCGTTCTCTACTTTGAATCCTATATCGTCACAGAACCCGGACTGACATCTCTCGGTGAGCGTCAAATCCTGTCCGAAGAAGAATATGTCGACGCGCAAGCCGAATTTGGCGAAGACAGCTTCACAGCCGGTATTGGCGCGGAAGCCATTCGCGACATGTTGCAAAATCTCGACTTAGAAGCTGAGATCGAGCGCACTCGTTTCGATATGACGGAAACAGGTTCAGAACTGAAGCTGAAGAAGTTCTCTAAGCGTTTGAAATTGCTGGAAGCTTTTGTCACATCCGGTAACCGTCCGGAATGGATGGTCTTGACCATCGTTCCTGTCATCCCACCAGAGCTTCGCCCGCTCGTCCCATTGGATGGTGGCCGTTTTGCGACGTCTGATCTGAACGATCTTTATCGCCGCGTTATCAACCGAAACAACCGTTTGAAGCGTTTGATCGAGCTGCGTGCGCCGGACATCATTATTCGGAACGAGAAGCGTATGCTTCAAGAATCTGTTGATGCCTTGTTCGATAACGGCCGTCGTGGCCGGACAATCACGGGTGCGAATAAGCGTCCGCTGAAATCCATGTCAGACATGCTGAAAGGTAAGCAGGGTCGCTTCCGTCAAAACCTTCTTGGTAAACGGGTCGATTACTCTGGACGTTCAGTTATCGTGGTTGGACCCGAGTTGAAGCTCCACGAATGTGGTCTGCCAAAGAAGATGGCGCTCGAGCTGTTCAAGCCGTTTATCTATGCGCGTCTCGACGCCAAAGGCTTGTCCGGCACCGTCAAGCAATCGAAGAAATTGGTCGAAAAAGAACGCCCTGAAGTTTGGGATATTCTCGACGAGGTTATCCGTGAGCATCCAGTTCTCCTGAACCGTGCGCCGACACTCCATAGACTTGGGATTCAAGCGTTTGAACCAAAGCTGACTGAAGGTAAGGCGATCCGTCTTCACCCGCTTGTCTGTGCTGCGTTTAACGCTGACTTTGATGGCGACCAAATGGCCGTTCACGTCCCGCTCTCTATCGAAGCTCAACTCGAAGCGCGCGTGTTGATGATGTCCACGAACAATATTCTTTCGCCGGCCAATGGTAAGCCGATTATTGTTCCATCGCAGGATATTGTCTTGGGTCTTTACTACATGTCCCTGATGCGTGACGGCGAAAAAGGCGAAGGCATGATGTTTGCCTCTATGGCTGAACTCGAAATGGCGCTCGATAACGGGCACGTCTCGCTTCACGCCAAAGTCAAAGGTCGTTTCCCGGTCACAAACGAAGATGGATCAACATCATATGAAGTCGCTGAAACATCACCAGGCCGTTTGAAGCTGGCTGAATTTTTGCCGCGTCATCACCTGATCCCATATTCTGTCGTCAATAAAATCCTGACGAAGAAGGAAATCGGAAAATTGATCGACACGGTTTATCGTCATGGCGGCCAGAAGGCGACTGTGATCTTTGCGGATAAGATGATGGGTCTCGGATTTAAGGAGGCGGCGAAAGCCGGTATTTCCTTTGGTAAGGACGACATGATTATCCCTGATGCGAAGTATACATTGGTTGCGGAAACATCCGCGGCTGTCTCCGCATTTGAGCAGCAATATTCAGATGGCCTGATCACCAAAGGCGAGAAGTACAACAAGGTTGTCGACGCTTGGTCCAAATGTACGGACAAAGTTGCGGATGCCATGATGGACGAAGCTGCGAAGCCGCGTCAGACTATCAACTCGGTCTTTATGATGGCGGACTCCGGCGCTCGTGGTTCTAAGAACCAGATGAAACAGCTGGCGGGAATGCGTGGTCTGATGGCGAAACCATCCGGAGAAATTATTGAAACTCCAATTACGGCGAACTTTAAAGAAGGTCTGACCGTGATGGATTACTTTAACAGTACCCATGGTGCGCGGAAGGGTCTGGCTGATACCGCTCTTAAAACCGCTAACTCAGGTTATCTTACACGTCGTCTCGTCGATGTTGCGCAGGACTGTATCGTCACTGAACAGGATTGCGGAACTGAAAATGGTATCGAGCAAAAACCTGTTGTTGATGGCGGCGAAGTTGTTGTCTCCCTAGGCGAGCGTTGCCTTGGCCGGACAACAGCTGAAGACCTGCATGATCCACGAAATGGTGAATTGCTCTTCCCAGCTAACACTTATGTTGACGAAGACATTGCTTCAGAAATTGACGCCTCTGGCGCGCAAAATCTGCGGGTTCGTTCCCCGCTGACTTGTGAAACTGTAACCGGTATTTGTGCCACATGTTACGGGCGTGACCTCGCGCGCGGAACGAAGGTGAATATGGGTGAAGCGGTCGGTGTTATCGCAGCGCAATCCATTGGTGAGCCGGGTACTCAGCTAACCATGCGGACGTTCCATATTGGTGGTACGGCTTCGGTTTCCGATAAGTCTGTTATTGAATCTTCAAATGAAGGTACCATCCAGTACGAAGAAGAAGACGTCATCAAGACGGATCACAACTTCATCGCAAAAGCGCGGAAGCTTGAATTCCAAATCCTCGATCAGGACGGCAAGGAACTCGAAACCTATAAAGTTGATTACGGTACACGCTTGGCTCTGAAAAACGGCGCCAAAGTAAAACGCGGTGATCGTCTTGCGGAATGGGATCCATATGCCACGCCGATCATCACAGAAGTGGGCGGTACAGTCCGTTTGCTTGATATCGTTGACGGTGTTTCCGCTAAGGAAGAAACCGATGAAGATACAGGTATCTCCTCTAAGGTAATCGTTGACTGGCGTGCGTCTTCCAAATCTGGTGACATTCAACCTGTTGCAGTTATCGAAGGCCCTGACGGCGAACCTGTCAAACTTCCAAACGGCAATATTGCGCGTTACATGCTCGCGGTTGGCTCGATCCTTTCTGTCGAAGATGGTGCTACGGTTAAACCAGGTGCTATTCTGGCACGTATCGCACGCGGTTCTGCGACACAGCGCGATATTACAGGTGGTCTACCACGTGTGGCTGAGCTGTTCGAAGCCCGTCGTCCGAAGGATGATGCGGTCATCGCCGATATGGACGGTAAGATTGAATTTACGCGGGACTATAAGAACAAGCGTAAGGTTCAAATCACGCCGGAAGACGAAAGCCTAGAGCCTTCCACATTCCTAATCGCCAAAGGCAAGCATATGCTCGTCGCGGATGGTGATAAGGTGAAGAAGGGGGATTACCTCATAGACGGTAACCCTGCGCCGCATGACATCCTCGCAATTATGGGTGTTGAAGCGCTGGCTGAATATCTCGTCGACGAAGTCCAAGGCGTATACCGCTTGCAGGGCGTTCCGATTAACGACAAACATATTGAAGTTATCGTGCGTCAAATGCTGCAAAAGGTCGAAGTCTCTGATCCAGGTGACACGACGCTTCTGCGCAATGAGCAAATGGATAAAATTGAGTTCAATAAGGTCAATGCGGCCTTGCTCGCGAAAGACAAAAACGCAACGCCAGCCGTTGCCGGACCAGTCTTGCTCGGTATTACTAAAGCCTCACTGCAAACACGCTCCTTCATCTCGGCTGCGTCCTTCCAAGAAACAACACGTGTCCTCACAGAGGCGTCTGTTCAAGGTAAGGAAGACATGCTCGAAGGTCTCAAAGAGAACGTCATCGTGGGTCGTCTAATCCCCGCTGGTACTGGTAGCAATCTGCGTAAATACCAGAAGCTTGCGAATGAGCGTGATCAGAAATTCCTCGAAGACCGTGCCGCTGCTGCGCCGTCGCTCGAAGAATTCCCAAGCGAGATCGCAGACGACGCGTAAACCGCAAATGTCAGATAAGAATAAGAAAAGCCACCTTATCCGAGGTGGCTTTTTTGTTGGGACATTCCCAAGACTAAGTTATGTGATCATATGTTTAGTAAGTGGATATTAGATCTCAAAACAAAATATTATGAATTGATTACGCGAAATGACGTCCCCAGTCCAAAGTCCGAATGGGCCCTAGATTGGGATAAGATGATCCATCTGGATGCTGAAGAGCTTGCAGAACAAGGCCTGGCAACATTCTATGATTTTATTCAGCCTGAACTTTCCAAATTTATTGCTGCGCCAAACCCCTTAACCGAAATTCGTGATGAAAATGATTTTTACTTTGTTGAATCAGGAGGTTACGTTTGGCCAATCGTTGATGAAACTTCTATGACATCAGGCGATGTTTGGTTGAATGCGGCTTTCGCTTTTTTTGAAATGGTCAATCAGCAACTGAGAGATACGGACTATAAACTTTATGCCTTCTATGCGGGCAATGATTTAAGCGGTATGTTTCTGACTGAGGAAGAGGCAGAGCAAAGTATGGCAAAATTGCCCAGTAAAGCCGACTGGCCGTATCTTGTTACACTGGAACCAGAATATAACGGGCGGTACCACGATTGACCCAGTATTTCGTTTATGATGTTTTTACCGATGTGCCCTTTGGCGGAAACCAGCTCGCCGTTTTTCCCGACGCGCAAGGCCTCCCCGAAGACAAACTCCAATCTATTGCGGCAGAGTTTAACTTCTCAGAGGTGACTTTTGTCTATCCGCCGACTGACTCAGCCAACACCGCACGTGTCCGAATATTTACGCCGACGACGGAAGTGGATTTCGCAGGGCATCCCACCATAGGTACGTTGATCGCGCTCTCTGACATTGGCTATGGCTCGCCTATGATGCTTGAGCTGGGCGTTGGCCCACTCAAAGGCGTGGTGACAGAGAAAGGTGCAGCCTTCACGGCGTCACAGGGCTTAGAGATACTTTCTCACCCGGACCCAGCCTTAGTGGCTGAAACATTAGGGCTTCCGGAGGCCTCGCTTAAAACGGATACACATTCACCCGTTCAAGCGAGTATGGGGCTACCATTCACATTGGTTGAATTAAAAACTCGCGGTGCATTAGCAAGCTGCGATACGAATATAGATGCGATACGAAGAGCGAATGGGCTTTACCCCTCAGGGCTCGACTTCGCAGTCTTTGCCTATGTTAGAGACGGCGGCGATATTCACTCTCGCATGTTTGCCCCGATGGATAATATCCCCGAAGATCCCGCAACGGGCAGTGCGTCCGCGACTTTGGCGGCGCTGCTGACCCAAACGCTAGGTACGCCTCAAAACCTCGCATTTGTCCAAGGCGAGGATATGGGGCGTCCATCATATATCGGAGCTCAGACCACGCTGGTTCCCCTCACAGTCAAAATAAGCGGGCAGGCTGTTCGGACGATGGCCGGACAGTTCATCACATAAAAACCCGACACCTTGGAAGGTGCCGGGTTTTAGTTAAGTCGTTATTGCCTGACAAATTCCTGCCAGGGACTACTCAGTTGCAAATCCGCACTGACGTTGTTCCATTGTGATTTGTTTAGTTAAGCGTACGGCATTTTGTGAGTATGCTTCCGTGACAGAGCCGGAGTTTACGACCTTACCCCTCAGCGTGCTCACATCCTCACAGAGATGGAAAACAAGTTTGTTGGAAGACTTTGTTTCGCCGGCCTTAGGAGCGATCCAATAGACGACGTCTTGACCGCCTGTCGCCTCAGCCACAGCTTCCGTATCACGGGCGATTTCTTTGGCTTGTTCCGCAACAGCTGGCGAGCAGGCCGTCGTGGCTTCACCCGCTTTGATCTGACGCGCACATTCGTTCATGTCCTGCGTATATTGTTCGGTCGATGGCGGTTTGAAGTCGATTCCGACCGTCGTTGCCAGAAGCGCCAAGCCAACCCCAACTGCGCCTGCAATTTTCTTATTTTTTGGATCCATGTCTTTGTCCAAAAAGATCAAAGCCAATAATGGTAGGAAGGCAATGACCGTTATGATCGCGCCAAGTTGATTTTGGACAAAAAACTTGAAGGGCTCTGATTTCGTCGCCGGATCGTGCCGATTGGACTTCTTCCAAAGAATACTGCCAAGAATTGCAAACACAGCGATGACCACTAAAAGGCCGATCAAAAGAACCAGTCCGCCGCTATTAAATGTGTCTTTCAGAAGCAAAACAATTGCTGCGATCTCAGTTGCTATTGCCACGAACCAAGACCCGCTAGCCATTAAGCGTAATTTCTTGGCCTTAGCTTTCTGATCATTTGTCGCTTGCCACGCTTTGGTGACATCTACCTCAGCTTCGACACTTTCTGTTGGTTCGTTATCGCTCATTTTTTTCCCCTCAAAAATATGCGCCCTTTGGGCAGTTTAACATATGAGGGCAGTGGGGTCACAACGTTTTATTGGGCTGCGCCGGAGGAGGTGAGAATTGTTAGGTTCAGTTCATTTTTCAGGCTTAGGTTTCACCAATCACCTTTTTACACTCAATGATGCCACGCCTTGTATATCAAAATGGAAAGGGATAATTCTAAGCGTGGGTTGGATTTCCCTCGCCAAGAATTTTCAATAGCTTTCGACTGAACCAAAGTTCTAACGCGATAAACGGGCGGTAAATAACGACTTCCCGATCTCCTCGAAAGCCGCGATAAGTGCAGACTGGTTACTGGCGTCAAAGAACTGGCTGTCGCCCGAAGCGCAATCGCTTAACATTTTTTTCGAGTCAGCATCGTCAAAATTATACGCGACTGTCCAAATATCGATGTTGGCGTCTTTTATGTTTTCACAGAGTTCAGCGGTAAGATCATTCGCTTCATCTTCGTCAGAGTGCGTGTGTTTTCCATCCTCATACGGGTCATTGAGAGACAGTGTGTTTTTACCATCTGTCATTAAGATCAATGCACGCTTTCGTTTCTCTTCTTTGTTAGAAAGAGCTGAAAACGGTCTATCTGCATCGAGCATGCGCCATCCATTAATCAAACCAACCGGAATATAGGTGTTTCCGCTGGCTGAAAGGCTGTTAATTTTAGCTTTCACTTTTGTCATGTCGTCAGTGAGCGTGAGAACTTCTTCCCCACACCAAGCGTCCATTATGCCGGGAATGCGTTTTCCGCGGTAAGCTGCTGTTTTATTGTAGAGATTGTTGCGAGAGCCAATACATCCTTTCCATTTGACCTCTTTTGTATATGGCGATGGGCAATATTCCTTTTCTGGACCATCATCTACATAGTTGGTGCAGTGATTATACTCTTCAGTGCGTTCCACACCGTCGGAGGTACGTGTCCGGGTTCGTGTTTCTGAAGACGTGCATTTTCTCGGTTGATACATATAACATTCGCCTGCCGGGACTTCGGTTGACTCGTCCAATGGTACTGAGATCCAATTTTCGTTTCTTCGCGACATTCCAACATTGACGTAGTCTGAGAAGGGAACCACTGAAACGCGCGTATCTGCCTCATATTCTGCAAATTGGTCGACTAAAACGGCGGCCGCTGCTTTCAGGCTGGTCATATTTGCCCCGTCCATTGAGCCTGTTCTATCCAAAACTAGGGAAATGTTAATTGGGACTTCTTCGGGGAATTTAGCTTCTGACATAACGCCAACGTCCAATTCTTTTTTCCCAACGAAACCCATCATCATTGTGTCATATGGAGATTGGATTTCTACGGTTACTGTATCGCCGACGATTTTCAGTTCCCAATCCAGATCGTAATTATTTAGGTTGTTACTTTCGATACTGGCTTCGACAAATTTCTTAATTTTGCTATGTTTGGTTTCCCCGGAGGTCACCGCCGCAAGAGCTGCAGCATCCGACATACTTTGCATAGTGTCTTTCTGGCTTACAGACCCTGCTAAATCGAGGGCTGCTGAAATGCAGAGGAGGAGCATCCCCAAGACAATTGCGAACATCATACTGATGTTACCAGCTGTATCTGATAGATATCTTTTCAACATCCCTAAAGTTCCCCACATCACCAATAAGATGCCTTAATTCACACAATTGAGCTAAGGTTTCAAAGGGGTCTCATATCTGGGAATAGTTTTATTTCGCTGAGGAATTAGGCTTTATTTATCGTTAATGCCCGTCAGCAGATTTATGGCTTGAGGTAGAAATCAGCCTAATGAAGTTTGTGTTATCGCAAGAAAGGGACTTTTCGTTGCTGAGTATATAATCAGAAGACGGACAAATTTTCATAATCTGTAAATTATACCTGTCTGGCCAAAGCAAACAGATATGTTATGACTCTGCCGAAACATCCGGCCAAAACTCTGTGGCGGGAGCGGGAGAGATACATGAAATCATTGTCCAAATTAGCTGTCTCGATATTGGCGGGGTCAATTCTGAGTGCATGCGCTGATCCTATTGATGCAGAATCTTTACACGACCGGATTCTAACGCTTGATACCCACATAGATATTCCTTTGACCTATATGACTGAGATCGATCCTACGGGAGAGACCGATCTGCAGGTCGACCTACCAAAACTCACGCAAGGAAAACTCGATAGCGGATTTTGGATTGTCTACACGCCCCAAGGTGATTTGGATGCGAGCGGATATGAAGCTGCGTCTAAGATCGCACAGACCCGTGTGAACGCGATCGGGTCGCTGGTGGAGGTTCACTCAGAGCAGTTCGAACTGGCGCGAACGGCGTCTGATGTTCGCCGAATTGTCGCCGAGGGTCGCCGAGCGGTTCTAATTGGAATGGAAAATGCTTATCCGCTTGGTCCGGATAATTATTTGGAGACATTGGCTGATTACGCGGATGCCGGTGTGCGGTATGTCGGGATTACTCACTTTGGGCACAATCAATTTGGGGATAGTTCTAATCCAAATTTTGTTAGGGACACCGGGCCTAAATGGAACGGTTTATCACCCGCAGGCAAAGATTTGATTGCGGCATTAAATCGTCATGGGATCATGGTTGATCTTTCCCACGCGGGCAAAGAGACCATGCTTCAAGCTGCGGAGCTATCCGAAAGCCCAATTATTGCGTCTCATTCAGGGGTGAAAGCCGTTGCGGATACAGCGCGGAATTTGGATGATGAGCAACTTCGAAAATTAGCAGAAGTTGGCGGTGTCGCGCAAATGGTCGCGCTTGGCGCTTACGTAAAATTGCCTACGGCGGAACAGCAAGCTGCGCGAGATGCCCTGGACGCAGAGTTTGGAGATCGGGCAAGTTGGGATCAGGCTAAACGAGATCTTTATGGAAAACGCCGCGAAGTAATTTCTGCGATGGCGCCTGAAGCGACGGTTTCTAACTTTGTTGATCATATTGATCATGCTGTGAAAATTGCTGGTATCGATTCCGTCGGGATTGCTTCCGATTTTGATGGCGGCGGCGGCGTTGATGGTTGGCAAGATGCATCTTACACGCAGAATGTCACAGCCGAGCTCGTCACACGTGGATATAGCGAAGAGGATATCGCAAAAATATGGGGCGGGAATTTGCTCCGGGTGATGGAAGCCGTTGAGAGCGTTGCAGCAAACAAACAATAGTCCAAGTCTATGACACCGGGTGTTTTGCGGCCCTGACCGCAAAATAACATAATGATTGCGGCAGTCTTTGGCGTCGAATGCGGGAGGTTCAATTGAAACCAATATATAAAAACGGCGTCCTGTTGACGGCCGTGTTATTGCTCAGTGCTTGCGCAACGACCGTAGACGTCGCAGCCCTGCACGACCGAACCCTGACCCTAGATGCTCATATTGATATCCCGCTTACCTATATGGATGAAGTTAATCCCGGGTCTCAGACTGATTTACAAGTGGACTTGCCTAAAATGCGCCAAGGGCAACTCGATGGCGGTTTCTGGACAGTCTCCACGCCGCAAGGTGAATTGACTTATTCGGGGATAAAGGCTGCGCAGGAAATCTCAGAGACGCGTCTGAAGGCGATTTGCGACATGAGCAAAGCGTTTCCGGACCGTATCAGTCTGGCCAGAACCGCAGCAGACGTTCGCCAAATCGAATCCGAAGGTCGTCATGCCGCTCTCATTGGGATGGATAACGCTTATCCCTTGGGTCGGACGAATTTCGCTGAGGAGCTAAAAATCTACACGGGTGTTGGAGTGCGCTATGTCGGACTCACCCACTTCGGTCATAATCAGTTTGGAGATAGTTCCAATCCACATCCGACGCGAGATAATGGACCACGCTGGAATGGACTGTCTCCCGCGGGTTATAAACTTATCACCGCTCTGAATGAAGCAGGCGTCATGGTTGATGTGTCTAACGCAGGGAAAGACACAATGATGCAGGCAGCAGAATTCTCGCGCACCCCAATTATCGCGGCGCATTCGGGCGTGAAAGCCATTGCAGACAGTGCGCATAACCTAGATGACGAACAACTCCGCAAAATCGCCGAAGTAAACGGCGTCGCACAGATCGTGGCGTCGGGCGATCATGTGAAACTCCCGACGGTTGAACAAAAGGCTGCGCGCATTGCGCTAGATGCAGAATTCGGAAATCAGGCGCTCTGGAGCCAAGCGAAACGGGATCGTTACAATGCTCGGCGGGCTGCAATTACGGCGATGGCGCCTCAAGCTAATGTCTCCGACTTTGTGGATCATATTGACCATGTGGTGGCGGTTGCTGGTATTGATCATGTTGGCATTGCGTCCGACTTCGATGGCGGCGGAGGTCTGGTGGGTTGGAAAGATGCGTCTGAGACACAAAACGTCACAGCAGAGCTCGTCGCGCGCGGCTATACCGAAACCGATATTGCAAAAATTTGGAGCGGAAATTTGCTGCGGGTAATGGAAGCTGTTGAAGCAGAAGCGACGGGGTAAGGGAAATTTTAGGTCGATTTTGGGACTGTTATTCCCTTAGCTGCTTTGAGAAAAATTTCTTGTAATTTAGACACATCGAACACGAGATTTTTCACGGTCTCTAAAACGAGAGTTCTCGAACCCCCAAAAGCCAGCTTCACATTGTATGATAGATCGGCAATAGCGCGCCAATGATAACGTTCTTGCGTAATAATTTCCGGTGGATAGCAGGGGGACTTTTGCTGACCTTCTTTTCCTCATTCGGGCAGACCTTTTTTATAGGACTGTCTGGCGAAGAGTTGCGGGTTAAATTCGATCTCACAGATGGTGAGTTTGGCGGGCTTTACATGATCGCAACCATTGGGAGCGCTTTGACCTTGCCCTTTCTTGGGCGAATTTTGGATCATATGCCAGGATGGAAGGTTGCGCGTTTTGTTATTCCTGGGCTCGCCTGCGCTTGCCTGCTAATGGCCTTTTCGCCTAATCTTATACTCTTGGTTTTGGCAATATATGCGCTGCGTTTGTTTGGTCAGGGCATGCTGTCACATACGGCTTATACTGAAATCGGTCGTTGGTTTGTAGCTAATCGCGGGCGCGCTACATCGATGATCGTTCCCGGACATCAGTTAGGTGAAGCTTTACTACCTGTTCTATTCACCGTCATTGCTATTGGTTTGGGGTGGCAAGCGGGATGGTTCTTCGCCGCCGGATTTTTGATGATATTTGCGCTCCCGCTAATTATAAAACTTTGGAGCATTGAGCGCGTTCCCCAAAGCACCGACCCCGATATTGCGGATGCTCGCCTGGGGCCCGATAAAACTGTCGCGCAAGTCGCGGCGGATCCAGTTTTTTATGCCTTACTATCTGGCGTTCTTGCGCCGCCCTTCATTGGGACAATTATTTTCTTTCACCAAGACTACCTAATTGAACTTCGCGGTTATAACGAATTTGCCTTTGCTGCGGCGTTTCCGGTTATGGCCCTAACGACGGTTACCTTCTCATTAGTCAGCGGGCAGTTAATTGACAGGTTTGGCGCCATACGATTGCTGCCATTTTATCTAATTCCGCTGTGTTTGGCATCTTTGACTGTGGCACTACTCACGCCTGTTTGGGGGGTCTATGCTTTTATGCTTTTGATTGGCCTGAGTTACGGTTTCTCCGCAACGCTCATCGGATCGCTTTGGCCAGAGGTTTACGGCGTGCGAAACCTCGGGTCTGTGCGCGCCCTTGCCGTGTCGGCGAGTGTGGCCGCCACGGCAATCGGGCCGGGCCTAACAGGTTTGCTGATTGATCGGGGCGTATCACTTCCGACGCAAATGATTTATCTCAGCGCGTGGTGCCTTACGGCCTGCTTTATCCTCGCATTCACAGTGCCCTATATCCTGAGAAGAAATGCAACACACTGATGTTCACTCTCTCGGTTTAAGTGAAGCAGTTAGGATGTTGAGGTAATTTCTTAGAAGTGGGCGTTTGCTCTTTGTGGACGGAACGAAACCAGCCATCATATGACACACCTCTGATTTTCTCTTATTTACACCCTCCGGAAACCGGGTAGGGTTTCGGTCTTTAATCCTGATACGGAGGAAGGGCGTGACCATCATCATTCGTTCTGCGACACCATCTGAATTGCTAGTGCTTAAGTCCTTTGAACAAGGGATTATAACGGCGGAACGTCCCTTTGATAGAACCCTGAAAGCGGACCCCATTAGCTATTACGATATTGGTGAATTGATTGCGTCAGACGACGCCGAAGTCGCTGTAGCTGAAATCGACGGCAAACTCGTTGCTTCTGGTTATGCTCAAAAAAGACGGTCGCGCGACTATGTTGTGTCCGATTATCACGCATTTATCGGCTTCTTGTATGTGGACCCAGCTTACCGGGGTAAAGGTGTCAACAAACTGGTTTTGAACCATTTGTTTGATTGGGCGCAGCGAAACGAACTTCCTGATGTACACCTGACGGTGTATCCGGAAAACCTGCCTGCTATTCGGGCTTATGAAAAAGCCAAATTTCAACCGTATATATTAGCGATGCATTTGAATCTCGATGAGGATTCCCGGTGAGACACAAAAAAGCCGCTCCTTTCGGGGCGGCTTTTCTGTTTGGTTCTAAGAGCTGATTAGCACTTGTAATACATGTCGAATTCGACCGGATGCGGGTGAAGTTGCAGACGGTGAACTTCTTCCATTTTTAGGTCAATATAAGCGTCGATTTGGTCGTCATCAAAGACGCCGCCGGCTTTCAAGAAGTCACGGTCCCCGTCGAGGCTCTCAAGAGCTTCACGTAGAGATCCACAGACCTGCGGGATGTCTTTTGCTTCTTCAGCCGACAATTCATAGAGGTCCATATCCATTGGGTCACCAGGGTGAATTTTGTTTTTGATGCCGTCCAGGCCAGCCATGAGGAGTGCCGTGTATGTGAGATACGGGTTACCAGCTGGGTCAGGATAGCGAACCTCCAAACGCTTACCATTGCGGGACGCTGTCCACGGAATACGGATAGAGGCAGAGCGGTTACGGCTTGAGTAAGCAAGCATCACAGGCGCTTCGAACCCAGGAACCAAACGCTTGTATGAGTTTGTAGATGCATTGGCGAAAGCGTTGATGGCTTTTGAATGTTTGATGATGCCGCCGATATAGTGGAGGCACTGCTCTGAAAGACCTGCATATTCGTCGCCTGCGAAGAGCGGCTGCTTGTCTTTCCAGATTGACATGTGCACGTGCATACCTGTGCCGTTATCGTTCCACATTGGCTTTGGCATGAATGTCGCGGACTTACCGTAAGCATGAGCTACGTTTTGTACGATATATTTATAAAGCTGCATGTTGTCGCCCATCTGAAGGAGGGTGTCGAACTGCATGCCAAGCTCATGCTGAGCAGGTGCAACTTCGTGGTGATGCTTTTCAGGGCGGAGACCAAGCTCTTCCATAATGGAGAGCATTTCACCGCGCATG
Source organism: Litorimonas sp. (assembly GCA_039975855.1). Classification (GTDB taxonomy): domain Bacteria; phylum Pseudomonadota; class Alphaproteobacteria; order Caulobacterales; family Maricaulaceae; genus Litorimonas. The sequence continues at coordinate 22,157 of JBDWGH010000001.1, forward strand.
TCCTGAGCTGAGTCAACTGGTGGCACTGGGAAGTAACCGCCTTTTGGTCCAGGACGATGACCCATATTTCCGCCAGCGTATTGTGTTCCAGTATTCTGAGGAAGTTCGGATGAGTCGATTGAATACCCAGTGACGTTTTGGTCCGTATCCCAACGGACGTCATCGAATACGAAGAATTCTGCTTCTGGTCCGAAATAAACGTCATCACCTACTTTGGCAGAGCGCATGTAGGCTTCTGCAGCCTTGGCCGTGCCGCGCGGGTCACGGTTATAGGCTTCACCTGTGTCTGGCTCCAAAACGTCACAGAACACTGAAAGGGTGTCTTGTTGGAAGAAAGGATCCATTTTGGCAGTGCCAGCATCCGGTAAGAGAACCATGTCTGACTCGTTGATGTCTTTCCAGCCTGAGATGGAAGAGCCATCAAACATCGTTCCGTCTTGGAAGAGGTCTTCGTCAACCAAATCGGAGTGGAATGTTACGTGCTGCATTTTCCCTTTTGGGTCTGTGAAGCGAAGGTCGACGAATTTAATATCTTCGTCCTTGATTTTTTTAAGAAGCTTTGACGCGTCTGACATGTCGATTTTTCCCTAGTCGTTTAGTGTCGTTTGATTTTCGTGTAGAATTAAAGTGCAGTCTCACCCGTCTCGCCTGTCCGGATACGGATAGCTTGAGAGACATCAGAGACGAAAATTTTGCCATCGCCGATTTTTCCGGTCTTTGCGGCCGTTTGGATGGCTTCTAAGGCCCCTTCAACTTGGTCGTCAGCAACGACTAGTTCGAGCTTCAGCTTCGGCAGGAAGTCCACAACATATTCTGCGCCGCGGTATAGCTCGGTGTGGCCTTTCTGGCGGCCAAACCCTTTGGCTTCGACAACCGTCATGCCTTGCAGTCCAACGCCCTGAAGGGCTTCTTTAACTTCGTCCAGTTTGAACGGTTTGATAATGGCTTCAATCTTTTTCATGTGGTTACTCCGCTATGTCCCATTAGGCTCTATGCCGTCTGATGACTCCCGCATGGGCAGGAGTCGAGTGCATGATTTCTAGACCATGGTGCTCAGTCTCATATCCAAAGATATTGCACAAAATTTGTTCGGAGGACAGGGCGGTCGATTAAAGGATGGGCAATAATCCGTGTGAATCTCCACGAAAAGGCGGTTTAGTTAAGCCTTTTTAAACGTTGAAGAAGTGGTGTGATTCATTAAAGACAGCCGCCAAGACCCCGATTTTCACGAAGCACGTGTTCGCGACTGCAGTTCACGTGCGGAAATATAAGGTCTTTTTGAAACAGACATTTCGTCAAAACAGACGCCATTTTGGCGTATGAAATTCCATCATAAACCGGCTGTTCGCGACTGCAGTTCACCCGGTGGAGATTATCATGAAAAAGCTTACACCTCGTCCGCCAAAAAAGACCTTCATCACAGATGAACAGGCCTTACGATTTCATTCCGATCCGACGCCGGGCAAACTTGCCCTACAGCCAACAAAACCAATGGCCACCCAGCGCGATTTATCGCTGGCCTACAGTCCTGGTGTGGCTGTTCCCGTGGAAGCCATCGCCGCCGATCCTGACACTGTTTATGACTATACGTCCAAAGGCAATATGGTTGCCGTCATATCAAACGGTACCGCGATTTTAGGTCTTGGGAATTTAGGCGCTATGGCGTCAAAGCCCGTTATGGAGGGGAAATCTGTCCTCTTTAAACGTTTCGCCGATATCGATAGCTTCGATATTGAGGTTGAGGAAGAGGATGCTGAGGCCTTCATTGAATGCGTCAAACGTTTCGGAAACACGTTTGGGGGTATAAACCTTGAGGATATAGGTTCCCCTGAGTGTTTTATCATCGAGCAAGAGCTCCGAGACCTACTCGACATCCCAGTGTTTCATGACGATCAACATGGTACGGCCATTATCGCGACCGCCGGCCTAATCAACGCGTGTCACCTGACCGGACGAAACTTTGAAGATATCAAACTTGTGCTATCCGGTGCAGGCGCTGCGGGGCTCTCTGTCCTCAATCTTGTGAAGCGTCTTGGCGTGAAAGATGAGAACGCGATTGTAATCGACAGCCGCGGTGTCATCTATCGCGGACGAAAAGAATATATGGATCAGTGGAAGGCGCCGCACGCCGTTGATACGGAATTGCGGACGTTGGAAGAGGCTATGATTGGTGCAGACGTTTTCTTTGGCCTCTCTGTAGCTGGGATCGTGTCGAAAGATATGGTGAAATCTATGGCGCCAAATCCGATTATTTTTGCCATGGCTAATCCGGACCCGGAAATCCTGCCTGAAGATATTAAAGCCGTTCGAGATGATGCGATCATTGCAACTGGCCGATCTGATTACCCCAACCAGGTCAATAATGTGCTCGGCTTCCCGTATATTTTCCGCGGAGCTCTCGATGTTCGGGCTCGGAACGTAAACGAAGAAATGAAATTAGCCTGTGCGCATGCGTTGGCAGATTTGGCACGTCAGGATGTACCCGAAGAAGTCGCCGCCGCGTATCATGGCAATCGTCCGAAATATGGTCCTGAATATATTATCCCAGCGCCATTCGACCCACGTTTGATTTCCGAAATCCCGCCTTATGTCGCCCAAGCTGCGATGGACACAGGTGAGGCTCGTAAACCGATTGAAGATATGGAGGCTTATAAAAAATCTCTCGCCCGTCGTCAGGACCCAACGGCTGCAATTCTCCAAGGTATTACGTCCGCTGTCCAAGATGAACCAAAGACGATTGTCTTTGCGGAAGGTGAAGAGCCGGCGGTCATTCGCGCCGCTCAAGCCTTTCAACAACGTGGATTGGGAAAAGCCATATTGATTGGCCGCGAAAAGCCGATTTACGATAATATGAAACTTCTTGGTGTCGAAAATCCAGAAAGCCTCACGGTATTGAATGCACGGCTTTTTGATAGAAACGCGGAATTCACAGAATATCTATATAGCCGATTGCAGCGGAAAGGTTTCCTTCGGCGAGATGCACAACGCCTCGTGAATAATGATCGAAACGTGTTTTCATCGCTTTTGCTTCAGCATGGTTTGGCAGATGGTATGGTGTCCGGTGTGACTCGATCTTATGATGTTGTTTTGCGGGATGTTCGTCTAGTCCTGGCGCATCGTCCGGAAGAACGCACAATGGGTGTTTCGGTTGTTGTGAACCGCGGGAAAACACTTTTCATCGCAGATACCAATATCACAGAACTTCCCGATGCATGGGACTTGGCAAATATCGCTGAATCGACGGCCAATTTTGCGCGTGAATTTGGGTTTGAGCCGCGCGTTGCCTTTTTGTCCTATTCGACATTTGGCAATCCGGTTGGAGAGCGTATGAAAAAGGTTCGAGAAGCCGTTCAAATCCTCGATGAGCGCGAAGTTGATTTTGAATATGAAGGGGATATCGCTGCCGATGTAGCACTGGATCCAATGCATATGCTGACATATCCGTTCTCACGTCTTACCGATTCAGCCAATGTTCTGGTGATGCCAGCTATTCATAGTGCGTCGATCTCAACAAAGTTATTGGACACAGTCGGCGGAGCAACCGTATTAGGGCCTTTCTTGACGGGGCTAGAAAAGCCGGTTCAAATTTGTTCTCTTGGCGCCACGGCGTCCGAGATCGTGCAAATGGCGACCTTGGCGGCCTTTGCGCCGTCGCATCGTGATTTAGGCTAAAACACTGTCATCACCGCAAAAGACCAACGTCCTTGAAGGCTCGGTAGCTAAGCATATCTTGCGTATGCTGGGGCCGTTTTCTATTGCGGTGATCGCGATGATTTCGACAGGCATCGTGGACACAATTTACCTTGGCCGCTTAGAAGACCCAAATAATCCAAATATTGCGCGCGCTGTTCTGGCAGCGTTGGGAATCGCATTCCCGATCAGCTTTATTGGAAACAGCGCGAATATCGGGCTTGGGGCTGGAACGATGAGCGCGGTTTCTAGAGCTTTGGGGCAGGGGGATGCAGCTAAGTCAAAGCGACATGCTGCTGCAGCAATCTTGCTCGGTTTGTTTGTGATGAGTTTTCTTGTGGCCTTCATGCTACTGGTGTCGCCCTTCATTCTGTCTTTGATGGGGCAAAGCGACGACGTTGAGCAACGGGCATTCGGTTATCTCTTAATTGTATTGCCCGGGCTCATATTGGTTTCGGTTGCTTCGATGAGCAATAATATTCTCCGCGCAGGCGGAGAAGCCCTTCTTCCCTCTTCAATCATGATACTCGGCGCTATCATTAACATTATTCTCAATCCATTTTTTATCTATGGATGGGGGCCATTCCCACGAATGGAGTTGCAAGGCGCTGCGCTTTCGACATTAGTCGGAAATGGGGTTGGCGCGGCTTACGGATTCTACATTGTCTTGTTCCATCGCAAGGCCATCGATTTCGTTGGTATGACTATGAAATCAATGAAACATGCTTGGTCAATTATCGGGCAGGTCGGCCTTCCGGCAGCGGGAACTAATATTATTGTTCCTGTCGCAACTTGGGTTGTGGTGGCCATTATTGGTAACGTTTTGGGGGAGGCCGATGTCGCGGCTTTCACTGTGGCTAGTCGTGCAGAATTGATTTCTGTTGGGCTGTTATATGCGTTGTCCGCATGTATTGGGGCTGTGACAGGGCGAAATGGCGGCGCAGGACAAACGGACCGCGTGCGGGAAGCTTTTCGGGTTTGCTATCTGATTTGCATTGTTTGGGGAACAGTTATGGCCGTCCTTTTGGCCGTCTTTGCAACGCAAATCGCCAACCTGTTCACCAGCGATGAGCTTCTCATCGAGAAAATTATTCCGTATTTTTATATCGTGCCAATTACGGTTTTTGCTTATGGCTTTGTTTTCGTCAGTGCGGCTGGTTTGAATGCATTGGGACGTCCTATGTTTGGCTTGATTTACACAATTATTCGGTCACTCATTTTATATATCGGCCTCATCGCCATAGGGGTGTTCACAGCTGGTCTTGTTGGTGCATTTGTGGGTGTCGCCGCTGCTAATATCGTTTCAGGATTTATCGCGATTTACTGGACTTTAAAGAAAGCACCTATGACCGCGAAAGAGAGTTGACGGATAAACTCTTGGAGGCTAACTCCCGCGCTCACATCGTGCGGGTGTGGCGGAATTGGTAGACGCGCCAGATTTAGGTTCTGGTATCTTAGGATGTGAAGGTTCAAGTCCTTTCACCCGCACCACTTTTCTCTCGGTATCGGGCGTTTAAACCCTTGTAATTATACAGTTTTCCTGTGGAAGTCTATAGCTTCTTTTACTGTTTTACGCGTCCTGCAGTACAAACTGTAGTACAATGTGCGGTACAAATGAGGAAACTGGTATGAAAGCCATAAGCCGCCCGAACCATTATCTTCAGCAACACGGAGAGGTTTGGTAGTATGTTCGCCGCGTCCCGACGATTCTCACGAAGAATATAGGACGCCGCATTATTTCCCGTTCACTAGAGACCGATAGCGCAAGCATGGTGCGTAGGCGTCGTGATATGTGAGCCGACGCAGACGATGCCCGCTGGCAAAAGCTTATGCTTAGCACCTTCGATAGGCTTAGCGTTGACCGCTCCAATTTGCAGACTCGATTGGAAAAGAAACTTGTGATGGTAAAGCAGATATTGGCTGTGCTTCAGAACGCTCATTCATCGATCCATTTTAGTTTTTCTAATGGATACCCAAGATACCATTTTGCTCGCTCAAGGATGATGCGTGTTTTTACGACCTTTATTCCTAGGTCCTCGCGAACACTGACCTCATCGATTAAAGCGTTGAGGGCCTGTGTGTTTGAACAGCATGTAAAACAGATGTAATCGACATCCCCCGTAATACGAAGACAGTCCATAAATTCAGGTATTGTCTCGATTGCGGCTTCGAACCTTTTCCGGAAAGAGGTTGTGTTATTTTCAAGCGTAAATTCTACATAGGCTAGAACGTGCTCGACCATGCGGTCCAAGTCTAGATCCGTATGAAAGCTAACGAAATACCCGGCCTCTTTTAAGGCCTTCATGCGTTGAAAACATGCGCTGGGAGACAGCCCCACTTTTTCTGCTAATTCTTGATTGGAGATATCTGAGTTCAGATGCGTGATGGATAGAATTTTCTTGTTAATTGCATCCAGTTTCAGGTTCTTTTTCTTTGATGTCATCTCATCCTCACTTCTGTGGAAACATAAAGCGAATTTTGATTTGCCTTCAATGACGAAATTGTTCCGTGTCATGGCTATCCTATTCGATGGATAATTCTGTTTGGATGACGTTAGTATTCTTAAAAAGGGAATGGGTCTGTGGACGAGAATAGTGAATTTGCAGCAGTAAAGATTGCCAGCAATCAATTGGTGCCTTGGCCGCGCGTTGCCGCGGTCGGCGCCATGGTCGCATTTTCGCTCCCAACTTTTGTGACCGGACTAGAAGTCGGGGCTGGATTGAGCCCCTTGAATACAGTTTGGGCGCTTCTTTGGGGCTCAGTTATTATAGTCATCATTGGTGCCGTGATGGGCGTTATTGGTGCCAAATCACGCATGAGCTCTTATCTTTTGGTGAGGATTGCATTTGGTGATCACGGCGCGAGTCTGGTCAATATTGCCTTTGCGATATCCTTATTGGGTTGGTTTGGCGTGAACATAAATCTGTTCATGGATGCTGTCGCAGGTTTGGGGCGAGACGTTTGGGCCGTAGATTTGCCGCCTGTTGGGCTCGCGATATTTGCGAGTTTTTGTATGACGCTCACCACTTTAATCGGGTTCAAAGCTATCAATATTCTCGCCAGCCTACTGGTCCCTGTCTTGGCCGTTGTAACGGTTTTGCTCGCGAAACTAGCACTATCGACGCAAACGATTTCCGAAGTTTTCGCGGTCGAAAAGGTCGAGACCCTAACTGTCGGTGAAGGCATTTCTGCAATTGTCGGAGCGATTATTATCGGCGCCATAATTCTTCCTGATATCACCCGATTTGTCAGACATTGGAGCGGAGCAATCTATACCGCTATCATTTCCTATCTCGTTGTTCAGATGGCGGTCATGGGCGCGGCTGCGCTTGCCGGTGCGACATCAGGTAAAGATGATGTGTTAGAGATCATGTTGGATTTAAACTTGGGCATAGGTGCATTCCTCATCGTCATTGCGGGCAGTTGGGTACTTAACTCACTCAACCTTTACAGCGCTGTTCTCGGCATGAAGGCGACTTTTCCCAAACTGAAAACTATTTTTCTCACGATTGCTTTGGGGGTCATAGGCGTCGCTGCGGCATTGATGAATATCCTCGATAGTTTCATCACATTCCTATTTTACCTCTCGGTTATTTTCATACCTGTCGCCGGTGTTTTGATCATCGACGCCCTGCTTATTCGGCCAAGTATCTACAAAATAGAGACTTTGGAGAATAACCGCACCTTAAACTGGAAGGCCTTTGCGGCTTGGGCTGTTGGCGCTGTCATCGCCGTTTTAGCATCTGACGGATTTATTCCAACCTTGACCAAGATCCCGGCATTGGATGCGGTTATCCTTTCGGGCGTTCTTTACATCGCTTTGGCGTGGACACAGCGGGAAACGAAACAGGCGACTTCGGCATGAGAATAGGCATTGATGTTGGCGGCACCCATACGGATGCAGTCATATTAGATGGTGATAAAGTTATCGCAGCGACCAAGGCGTTGACGTCTTCCGATGTCATCTCTGGCGTGACCGCTGCGCTGGACGAAGTTCTAAAGCAGTCGGCGGTGAGTCAGTCTTCGATCAAAACGGTTATGATCGGGACAACACAATTTACCAATGCGATTGTTGAACGCCGAGAGCTGTCGAAAGTGGCGGTTATACGTATTGGGCTGCCGTCAGGGCGCGGGATGCCGCCGATGGTGGATTGGCCACAAGACATGATCAATGCCATCGGTGCGGAAATCTACATCCTGCATGGCGGCTATCTTTACAACGGCTGGCCGGTCGCGGAGATGCGAGATGATGAAGTGAACGCCGCTGTCGAGGATATCCAAGGTAAGGGCATCAAGAATATCGCTATCGCCTCGGCTTTTTCTCCGATGAATAACACGCCAGAAACGCAGGTTGCGGCGAAAATTCGAGCGGCAATTCCGGATGCAAACATAACACTTTCGCATAGTTTTGGCCGATTGGGCCTTATGGAGCGCGAGAATGCCGCTATCATGAATACGACCCTTTTGCCATTTGCGGATAGAGTGGTCAGCTCATTTTTAGGAGCTTTGGCACAACGCGGACTGAATTGCCCCGCTTTCATTAGTCAGAATGACGGAACGTTGATGAACGCGGATTTCGTGCGCGCTTACCCCGCTCTTACCTTCGCATCAGGACCAACAAATTCACTGCGCGGAGCGTATAAATTGACGGGTTTAGAGGATGCAATCGTTGTTGATATCGGCGGCACCACTTCGGACATCGGGGTGATCCAAAATGGCTTCCCGCGTGAGTCTAATGTTATCGTAAATATTGGCGGTATTCGCACGAATTTCAGGATGCCTGACATTTTGGCGATTGGCTTGGGTGGCGGCAGTCATGTGTCTGATGATGGCACGAAAATTGGTCCGCAGTCTGTCGGGCATAAATTGGTCACAGAAGGCCTCGTCTTTGGCGGGAAAACCCTCACCACTACTGATATCTTGGTCGCCGGGGGTCATGCCGATATTGGAGATAAATCTAGGGTTGCGCCTTTGGACGGCTCCGTCCTGACGCGGGCTAAGGCGACGCTCCATAAAATGCTAAACGATAATATCGAGATGATGAAACCGGGTGGAAAAGAAATGCCAGTCATTCTGGTTGGCGGCGGCGCTATTCTTGTGACGGAGGGTCTCAATGCCGCATCCAATCTCCATCGCCCCGAAAATGCAGGCGTTGCAAATGCCATTGGGGCAGCGATTGCTCAGGTTGGCGGAGAAGCGGAGCGCATGTTGTCTTACCGTCAAACGCCGCGTGATGAATCCATTGCATCCGTGACCCATGCTGCAACGGAACGGGCGGTTAAAGCAGGTGCCGATCCAAACACCATAAGAGCTGTCGATATCGAAGAAACGGCAGTGCCCTATATGGACGAAGGTGCAACGCGTGTTCGGGTCAAAGTGATTGGGGAATTGGCGCGATGAAGCAGATCGATTTAAGTCATCTCGACGATTTGGCCTTAGGTTCCGTCTTTCTAGCGACAGGCGGCGGAGGTGACCCGCATGTACCTCAACTTATCACAGAACAAGCAATCAAGTCTTACGGGCCAGTATCTTTAATAGCGCCAGAGGCATTAGATGATAACGCATTCATTGTTCCCATTGGAAATGTTGGCGCGCCAACAGTTAGCTTGGAACTTCTTCCATCTGTCGACGAGGCTGCCAAAACAATTGAAGCCTTTGAAGCGCATATTGGGCGTAAGGTCGACGCACTCGCCTCTTTTGAAATTGGTGGGGGTAACTCTCTTATCCCTCTGGTAGCCGCAGCAGTCAAAGGCATTCCAGTCGTTGATGGTGATGGTATGGGCCGCGCGTTGCCAGAGGCCCAAATGATGTCTTATGCAATCGCGGGCGTGCGGCCAACACCTGCTTTAGCAATGGATTACGCAGGTAATGTGGCAACATTTCAGACGGATACGACGGAAGTGTATGAGCGCCATATTCGCAGTTTTGCAATGGCCGCAGGAGGTATGATCACAACAGCTGAGCACGCCATGAATGGTTCCGAGTTGAAGCGCTCTGTGATCCCTGGGACGCTAAGTTTTTCGGTCGAACTTGGGCGCATTTTACGAGAAAATAGAGGGCAAGCCGAAGGTTTGTTGGAACCCCTTCAAAACGCCTTCTCCGCGTCAATTTACGGGCAATGCAAACTAGTTTTTCAAGGTAAAGTTATCGACAAGGGGACACGTATTGTCGGAGGGTATGACGTTGGCGAGGCTATCATAGAGCGCTTCGATGGTTCAGGGGAGCCTCTCAAAATTAGAATTAAAAATGAATATCTTCTCGCGACTATCGAGGAGAAGGTCATTGCCAGTGTCCCGGATTTGATCGTGATTGTAGATTACGAAACTGGAACGCCGATTAATGCTGAGCGCCTACGTTATGGTCACCGAGTCGCCGTTTTCGCTGTAGGGTGTCCTGATTTTTACCGGACTCCAGCCGCGTTGAAAGTTGTTGAACCGCGCTGCTTTGGTTTTGATATCGATTATGTTGCGCTGGAGGATATTCATCCATGATTCAGCAACCGCATAAGATGAAAAAAACAGCATCTTTGGCTCAAAGCAAACAATATTCCATCTTTAGAGGTCACTGCAGAATAGCCGAGCTTTATCTTGTATTCGCGGCAGCATAACCATTACAAAGACTTAACTAAACCATATTTTGAGGGAAATATTATGGGACTGACATCACCGAAATTTAGAGGACGCCTAACAGCTTCCGCAAGCTTACTAGCAATGTCGTTTGCTGGACTTTCGACAACAGCGACAGCGCAGGATGCAGCCGCAGATGACGTCATCGTCATTACAGGTTCGCGGATTCCTCAAGATCCGAACTTACTCTCTTCCATTCCTGTTCAATCTCTTGACAGTGAAGCTATCAAACTCTCTGGCGAAATTAGCTTGGCAGAAATTGTCAATGATATTCCGGCGCTTGTCTCTTCTACATCCGTTGAAAATTCCGTTTCCGGCGGAAGTTCTCTGAACCTTCGCGGTTTGGGTGCAGCGCGTACGTTGACGCTTGTAAATGGACGCCGCCATGTCGCAGGTTTCCGAGGAACATCTTCCGTTGATGTGGGTTCCATACCTCGTGCCCTTGTTGAGCGAGCGGAAGTCACAACTGGTGGCGCGTCTGCCATCTATGGTGCAGACGCTGTTACAGGTGTTGTCAACTTTATCCTAAAAGATGACTTCGAAGGGTTCGAAGCTGACGTTAGAGGTGGTATCTCCACACATGGCGATGCCGAAAACTTCGTAATTGATGCAACTTACGGCAAGAATTTCGACAATGATCGAGGTAACTTTGTTATTAGCGCAAGTTATGTCGAAGATACGTCATTGACGAATGCCGATCGATCTTTTTCACGCAACAACAATATTGCTGTCGACCTGGCCAACCCCGCACTTCGATTGCAAGCGGGCGACCTTGGGTCCGATACGCCTAACTTTAACGACTTGACGATCGGGTCAACTCTTCTGGGCATAGACACGACAGGCCTGACGCTTACTGCGACGGAACAAGCTTTAATCGCTCGTGCATCAGGTGCACCTGCGCGGATCATTGCACGAGACCCGCGCGTCTGGTTGTCATCTCAAACAGGTTCTATTGCACCCGGATTTGGCGGGCGCGGCACGACCTATGTTGATTTGAACAATAACGGCATCGCCGATTGTCAGGAATCTCGTGGTGGACAAATCGGTTTTCTCGCGGGTTGTTGGATCACAAACTCAGACGGCTCGGTCAGTGTCTTCGAAGAGTCTCTTATCGGCGACTCCAGCTTCCGTGGCGTAGGGAATCCTGATGGCAGCGGTAGCGGTGGTTTGTTTAACTTTAATAGAGACACGCTCTATCCGGAAACAGACTCGTTCTCTATCAATGTGAATTCCAATTATGAATTGGCGCCAGGCCTTACAGCCTTTGTTGAGGCCAAATATGTTACCGCCGAATCTCGCACGTTTGGGGAGCAAGATTCATTCTATGACACCTTATTCATCGCAGCAGACAACCCCTTTATCCCTGATGAGCTTCAACCTGTTGTCGCGCAAACAGGTGGATTGCTGCTCACGCAAGACCCGATTGATTTATTGGACAACAACCCAACAATTACCGAACGCGAGACGTTCCGCATTGTCGGTGGACTGAAGTGGGAAACCGATAGCGGGCATAAATTTGAGGTTTCCGCCAACCATGGTGAGTTTAAGAATACACAAGACTCTTCAACTGTATTCCTCGATCGCCAGTTTGCTGCGACCGATGCTGTTAGAGCGCCTGACGGAAGTATTGTCTGCCGATCTGACTTAGATCCGAACGCATTCTATGAAATCGACTATTTTACGGCTGGGAACGGCTTTGCTGATGGCGGTTTTGCATCAAACCGGTACTATTCCTTCACTCCTGGTGATGGCCAGTGTCAGCCATTGAACCCCTTCGGCGATAATTCGGTCAGTGAGGCTGCACAAGACTTCTTGAGTGCGGATTTAACGGATGAAATCAAACTAACTCAAACTGTTATTTCGGGCACAGCCGCAGGTAATATTGACGTACTTTCTAGCCTTCTTGACGGACCAATTGGTTACGCTATCGGTGCTGAATATCGAAATGAGACGAGTGAAGATACGAAAGATCCGCTCCGCTTGGGTGTGCTGCCACAAGGCACGTCTTTTACGCCCGGCGTATTGTCTAACACGATCGATCCATTCCTAAACTCATTTATCAGCATCGATAATGATCAACAGTTCAATACAAGCGGTAGTTATGATGTTCGGGAAGTTTACGGTGAGGTTCGCATTCCAATCTTTAGGGATGCACCTCTCGCCAAAGAACTTACAGTTGATGCTGCTGTTAGATACGCGGACTACAGCACAGTAGGAGGTCAAACGACTTGGAAGGTTGGTTCAACTTGGGCGCCCATCAATGACCTTAGTTTGCGAGGTACTATCTCGAGAGCCGTTCGTGCGCCGAATGTCGCTGAGCTCTTTGATCCTGAACTTCCAATCCAAATTGGCTCTGATCAAGATCCATGTAACTTAGAAAATGTAACGCTTGGAACCGCTAATCGCGAAGCAAACTGTGTGGCCGGACTTCTGGCCGCGGGTGTTCCAGTTGCAGATGTTCAGGATGCAGCAGGTAACTATATCTGGGAAAATCCTCTGACTGGTCGCTTTACAGGGACGTCTGGTGGTAACCCAAATCTTGATGTAGAAACTGCTGACACATTCACCATTGGCGCAGTCATTCGTCCTTCCTTCTTACAGGGTTTCTCACTGACTGTGGATTATTGGGATATCGAAATTGAAAATGCCATTTCCGCAGTTGCTGCAGGAGACATTTTAGAGGGGTGTCATGACTCTGCCGATTTCCCGAATGTACCATTCTGTGGAGCATTTGAACGTCGATCGGATGGAGGTTTGTCTGATCTAAGCAGTGGCCAAATCAACTTCGCCCGCCTTGAAGCAAGTGGTGTTGATTTCGCGGCGAATTACACATTTGATTTAGGCGAAAATTCGTTTGGTGCAAATCTTGTTGGATCATACCAAGAGAAACTGGATCGGTTCTTTAATCCGCTTGATCTGACTGAAGTTGATCCAGAATTGCAAGAGGTTCAACGTCCAGAGCTTTCAGGCAACCTTCTTCTATCTTGGGATCGAGGGCCAATTGGCGTTGGTTTCCAAACTAGCTATCAGAGCAAGCAATCGGTTGACGAAATTGAAGATGTATTAGCTGGACAGTTTGGTGATGCAGGCTTCTTTGATGAGACCTTCATTTTTGACGTAAACGCATCCTATGAGATGAATGATCAATTCACCGTTTATGGAGGCGTGAACAATATCGCCGATAAAGATCCATTCTCAACACAAACAGCTTGGCCGGTTGGACCGCGTGGACGCTTTGTCTTCCTAGGTGTGAATTACAAAATGTAAAAGCCGCCGAGGGATCTGCTACAATACGGACGGAGGCTTCGGCCTCCGTTTTTTTATGCCTTTATGATGTTCGATAGAGCGATTAAGCCAACTCTATGAACGATGTACAGACTTACCAAAAGCTAATGTCTAAAGGCAAAGCGTTCCTAAAGAACGATGATTATTCTGCCGCAAAACTGTCTTTGGAGGCGGCTTTAGGTTTGGTGCCAGATAGCTACGAAGGCTGGTTAGATCTGTCGACTAGTTTGTACCACCTCAAATCTTTTTCTGACGCAATTAAGGCTTGCGAACGCGCGGAAAAGTTCGATCCACTTAAGAAAGAGTTCCAACAGATTCAACAGGCTATGCATTCGCGCCAATTCGCGACGGCCCAATCCATAGCTAGGGATATGCTCAAGAAACACCCAGGGCACCCACGAGCAGTGTTTACATTGTCTCATCTTTTACAAATGCGTAACGCTTTTGAAGATCAAGTTGCGATCTTAAAGTTAGGGTTAGAACATTCACCAGCAAATGTTCACTTGAGGAAAACCCTGATCGCCGCCTATCAAGACATGGGCGATGTAGAAGAAGCTATAAAATCCGCTACCGATCTATTTGATTTGGAGAGTGGTTTTTCGAATGCTTGGTCACGCATCGGATTGTTTATTCGCTATGGTTTCAATGAAAGCGCTCTGAATGCCTGTCAGGCTGCGAGGCCGTTATGTGGAGATAATAAGGCTCTAATCAGCGAATTAGACTTACTCCAGGGTCACGCACTAAAAACCTTGGGTCGAAGGGAAGAGGCTATCGCTTCCTACCGCGCATGTATTGTCAATAAGCCGAAAAGCGGTGCTCCATGGTGGGCTTTAGCTGATCTCAAAACCTATGAGTTCTCTTCTTCAGAGATACAAAGTTTGGAATCGCTAATTCAATCCAAATCTCTAAGCCCTGAACATCAGTGCCAAGCCTTATTTGCCTTAGCAAAAGCCCATGAAATGAAATCCGGATTAACGGAGGCCATGCCTCATTACGAACGAGCGAATGCTGCCTATCCATATTTTCGATTTGACGCCGTGAGGTTTAGAAATGGAGCCAAACTCCTAGTGAATTCATTCAATAAATCCGCGGTCTTCAAACAAGCAAAGCCAATCCCGAATGGACCTAGGCCAATTTTCATTGTCGGATTGCCAAGATCCGGTTCAACCCTTTTAGAGCAAATTCTCGCAAGTCACTCTCGGATCGAAGGCACAATGGAATTGCCTGTTTTACCGAACATCAAACGCAAAATGCATTTGACCGCGCTCAATAAATTTTCGAAGTCGTTTTTACAAAATCTCGACCTTTTCTCAGAAAAGGATCTAAGTCATTTCGGACAGGATTACTTAAATGAGAGTGCTGTTTTCAGATCAGAGAATGCGCCGTTCTTTATAGACAAACTCCCCCATAATTTTGAACATATTGGGCTCATACATAAGATTCTTCCTAACGCCGTAATATTGGATATCAGGCGCCATCCGATGGATTGTGGATTGAGCTTGTTTAAGCAATTTTTCGCACGTGGGGTGGAGTTTAGTTACAAATTGCAAGACATTGGAGCTTATTATTCTAGCTATCAAAACATCATGTCCCATTGGGATGAAGTTTTACCGAACCGTGTTTTGCACATTCAGTATGAAGAACTTGTTCAAAACTTGGAACCGCAATTACGTATTATCTTAAAACATATAGGTGTGGACTTTGAGACAGCCTGTCTTGAATTCTACAAGTCCAAGCGAGCCGTTCGTACAGCCAGTAGTGAACAAGTTAGAATGCCAATTTTCACTTCCGCTATTGGAGTTTGGAAGGAGGTTGAAGAAAATCTATCGCCATTGAAAACGGCATTAAATCATGGTGTGAACTGATGTCAGATCTGAGGGTGGTTGTAGTCAAAGCGTGAATTTTGTTTGCCTTTTACAGATACACAGTTGCAAATAGAATTTGTATGATAAGCGGCTAGTAAGGTTTTTAAATTGCTGTAATTGGTAATTTGTCGAGCGGAAACTAGCTTAATGCCCCCGCACCATTTTTCTTTCTGAAGTTAAACCGACAGGACATCCCAACAGGCCCCCATTGTATGGTAGCCTGTTTTTCCGTGTGGTGATTTTTTGTTGTCTATGGCTGACCCGTCACGATTGCGAACGCGAAACCATTCGCCATACGTATGGTCAATCATATGATCCCAACTCCATCGCCAAATTCGCCGATAGTCCATTAAGTATTTTTCTTGACCCGTTGCCTTGTACAGCCTCCAGGCAGCTGCAAAACCTTCTGCTTGAACCCAGAAGTATTTTTCAGTCGCGCAATAGCTGGCATCGGGCGCGACGCCATAGACGATGCCGCCGAATTCATTATCCCAACCTGATCTTATAGCATTTTCATATAGGTTTTGCGCTTTAATGACCCATTTTTCATTTGGCCTTTCACCGTTCAATATCATGAGTAGCTTACTCCACTCTAATTGATGACCGGGCTGAAAGCCCCACGGTTTGTATCGGTCATTGGGCTTATCGATATTATACTCCATATCAACGTTCCAATTGGCGTCATAATGCTCCCAGATTTGTCCCTCTGACTGAGCGGCTAGGTCGACTGTAAATTTCTGCGCTAGCTGTTCAGCGCGATCTATAAAGCGAATATCTTCTGTTGCCTGCCAAGCAGCCAGTAAAGCTTCGCACATATGCATATTCGCGTTCTGTCCGCGGTAAGGGGACAGATTATCTAGAGTTTGATTGCGCTCATCAAAATATGCACCGCCTGAGGCGTCCCAAAAATGGGTTTCCATAAAGTCGAAGGTCTCGTTTAACGTTTGGTGCGCTGAAGGGACTCCGACGCGAAGACACGCTGCGGCCGCCAAAATAACGAAAGCATGGCCATAGGCCATGACGCGAGTATCCGTGACAATGTCTTTTTCGATCAGCCAAGCATAATGACCATTGGGTTGTTTGTGGGCCGTGTTGAGAAAATTTAACCCCCATTTCGCCCATTCCAGATGCTTTGGATTGCCGTATAGGCGGTAGGCGGTCGCGTAGTTAAACACATATCTAGCGGATCCAACTAACTGACGACTGTCGGGGTCGAAGCACTCTCCATTGTCGAGGAAGCAGCCGTAGAAACCGCCGTCTTGGCAGAACACTCGTGGATCATAAAATGCAAGTGAGGACGCGATATGCTTCTCTAAGAAGTCCGGCCGTTCAAAAATAGAGTCGTCCAGCATGTTCATGGGTGGTCTCCCCCTGATTGTCAGGCTTTGGCTTGCATGAGTTCGGCGAAACGGGCTTCTACGCCTGTGAAACCCATATACGCAATCACGAGAGAGAAGAGTAATATTAGGACGAGGATAAGATTTGAGATCAATCCATTTTTATATGCGCCCATCAATTTTGTCTGATTAGTGAGGTAGAAAATGCAGAGAACTGTTGCCGGAAGAATGATAGCACCAAAAGCCTGGGAAACGAGCATAACCAATACGGGTCTGGCACCTAGTAATGGCACAACTAACCCAAGCAGTGAAATAAAGAACACCATGATGCGATAACGCGAAAGCGTCATATCCCGGCTTGTGCCTCTATAATCGCAGATCAACCAAGGTAGCATCAAAACATTTGGGAATTGGGAAGATACGCCAGCAGAGATAATTCCAATCGCAAAAATAGATGTCGCCAATGGCCCCGCCAGCGGTTCAAGAAGGCTAATCATCTGGGAAGCTTCTGTGAGCTTTATGCCTGCGACATGTAACGTTCCGGCGGCGGCGGCCATGATAGCGGCGCTTATCACGAACATTAAGCTGACGGAGACAAGCGCGTCATTGCGCTGGGTTTTCTCATCGTCCAGTGTCCAACCAGCTTCTTTTACGAGCGTTGTGCGGATGATGAATAGTCCCGAGAAAACGGTCGTGCCAACCATTGAAGCGATCACGAGTAAAGATCCTTTTTTAGCTGTGGGGTCCACCTCAGGTATTGCTGGAATGAGGCCTTTGAGAATATCCAGGGGAGGCGGCATCATGATAAAGAAATTTATCAAAAAACAGGCCGACATGATCGCGACGATAACGGCGAGGCTGCGCTCAAAAAACTGCGTCTTTCCATTCCAAAAGATAAAAAAGACCAACGCAGAGAAAGTGGCGGCGAACCATATTGGCGCGATGCCGCCATCAATCATTGTCTTGGACCATTCAAAACAAATATCAGCGACGATCCCCATAACACCCATGACGCTGCCAGCGACGCCCAACGTCAAAGCGACGATGAAATAAACACCAACCAAAGGATGAATGTGTTTTTTGAAGGCCTGAAGGGCCGTCTCTCCGGTCACTAATGTATAGCGGCCGTAAAGGTTGATCATGAAATAAGTACAGAGGCAGGACGCAACGAGTGCCCAAAGAAGCGTCATCCCGTAATCTGCGCCGGCTTTGGCCATGGCCGTCACGCTTCCGGTGCCAAGATTGAACCCCAGAAGGAAAATTCCAGGAAGGAAAAGAGCCAAGGTACGGGCAAATTTTTGACGGGATCCTAATGCGTGAATTTCGTCTTCATTACTGACCTTGTTCATAATGTTTCCCCAATTTATTCGCACAATTGAATGAGGTTTTCTCCAGAACTCGACCCATTGTGACTTTGTTCGACGCTAGAGCGTGCACAAGTATATGTCTATGCCAATTGTGCATGCCATTTTTATGGACCAGTTAGAGCGTGACATTAGCTAGGTCGTAATTTACCCTGAACAGGTCTTCTATAATCCGGATGTGCCAATACGAATATGAGCCCGTTATCAGCCATTAATCTGCCCAATCAGATTCAGTCGTATGAGTATGACCGGAACGCAATAACATCGGGAATTGTCCATTTTGGAATCGGAAACTTTCATCGCGCGCACCAAGCTGTCTATTGCGATGATCTTTTGAACCGAGGAGACACGAACTGGGGTATCACGGGCGTTTCCTTACGGTCTTCTTCCATGCGCGATTCCTTGAAACCGCAAGATTACCTCTACACGCTAGCAACATTGGGTGAGACGACCGAATACCGCATCATCGGCGCAATCCAAGATGTGGTTGTTGCGCCCGAAGAGCCTGAGGCTGTGATCAATTTAATTTCACGTCCATCGACCCAACTTATTAGTTCGACGATCACCGAGAAAGGTTATTATCTTGCATCGTCTAAGATTGACTTTTCTCATCCAGATTTGCGCGCTGAATTAGCCTCATTGGATACACCTAAAACCATCTATGGATTTTTGGCGCGCGGTCTTATTTCTCGGGCGCAGGAAGATGCGCAGGCGAAACTGACGATAATGTGCTGCGATAATATCTCCAAAGGCGGTGAGTTTCTCAAGGATGGCGTCGCGCGTTTATTGGCACAGCACAGCCCGGAAACCAGAGAGTGGGCTGACAAACATGTCGGCTTCGTTTCGTCTATGGTTGACCGTGTTTGTCCCGCGACGGATGAAAAATTACGGCAGTCCGTAAGCGAAGATACAGGTCGAAAAGACGCCTGGCCCGTATCGGCGGAACCATTTTCACAATGGATTATTGAAGGCAATTTTGTGGGTGAACGCCCAAATTTCGAGGATGTGGGCGCGGTTTTTGTGGACGACATTAAGCCATTTGAGCAGATGAAATTACGTTACCTGAACGCTGCACATACTATCGCTTCGACGTTGGGGTATTTGAGCGGAGATGCTTTTGTACATGAAGCGCTCGCACGAGCGGAGATTTTCGACTTCATGCGACAGGCGCTAAAAGAAAATGTTCTGCCCCACGCCGCGGTGCCGAATGGGTATGATGGGTATGACTATATTGCGAGTGTCATCAAGCGGTTCCAAAATGAAAACCTACCGTATGCCAATCTGCAAGTTGGGACAGACAGTTCTCAGAAAATTCAGCAAAGATGGTTCCCGACAATTGACGCCGCAGTCGCGAAAAATGCTGAAATACCTTATCTTGAATTTTGCCTTGGGGCATGGGTCATATTCATTCAAACGGCACTGGAAAACGGAGTGCTGAATGACCCTAAGAAAGAGGCCCTCGCTCAGGTTAGGAGGACTGATATGAATACCTGTGTCTCATCCTATCTGGCAATTGCATCCGTGGCTGATTTCCCGTTCTCTCAAAAGATTGAAGTTACTCAGGCGGTCGTGCGTCATGCAGAAACAATTCAAACAGATGGAATACAGACCGCGCTAGAAAATTTCCTGCTTGCGCAAACACAGAAAGAGCAAAACTATGCGTGAGTCTTGGAGATGGTTCGGTCCAAATGATTCTGTAACTTTGGACGAAATTCGCCAGACAGGTGCGACTGATATCGTCAGCGCATTGCATACCGTTCCGGCCGGAGATGTTTGGAAGATTGACGCGATTAAAGCGTACAAAAATCTAATCGAAAAGACCCCTAACGGCATGCAAGCTCTCCGTTGGACTGTGGTGGAAAGCATTCCGGTTCATGAGGACATTAAATTGGGAAAACTGGGGTGCGAGAAGTATGTCGACGCGTGGGCGAAATCCATGGTCAATTTAGCGCGGTGTGGGGTAAAAACCATTTGCTATAATTTTATGCCCGTTATTGATTGGACCCGAACGGATTTGAAATTCCAACTTCCAAGTGGTGCCTACGCCCTGCGGTTTGATCAGGATAAATTTGCCGCATTTGATCTATTTATTTTGAAACGTGAAAATGCAGAATCCGACTACTCCTCCGCTGAGTTAGAGACGGCCAAAGCTGTATTTTCGGAAATGAGCGACGCAGAAAAAACGCAGCTTACAAATAATATTATCGCCGGTCTGCCAGGCAAAATGACTGAGAGTTATGACTTGGACAGTTTCCGCCAACAGCTCGCCCAATATCAAGCCATTAGCAGCCAACAACTTCGACAGAATTTACTTCGTTTTTTGGATGTCGTTCTACCCCTTGCCGAAGAACATGATGTGAAACTGGCCATCCATCCCGATGACCCGCCACGCGACATGTTTGGCTTGCCGCGAATTATCTGCACGGCTGATGATTTGAATACGCTTTTCGATCTAGCGCCAAGTCCCGCAAATGGGATTACACTATGCGTTGGAACTTATGGCAGTCGTCCGGATAACGACTTGCCGCAAATGGCGAAAGATTTTGGATCCCGCATTCATTTCTCTCATCTGCGTGGAGTTACGCGTGATCCGCGGGAGCAACGGTCATTTTACGAGGCGAACCACCTCGACAGCGATATTGATATGGTTTCTGTCATTCGAAACTTGCTGTTAGAAGAGAAAAAACGGAGTCAGGGAGACGGTGAGGGCGCGGAGATATTCATTCGCCCGGACCATGGCCATCAAATGATGGGCGATATCAACAAAACCAATAACCCCGGTTATTCGGGTGTTGGGCGATTGAAGGGATTAGCTGAGGTTAGGGGCGTTATTCGCGCTTTGAAAGCTGTGATCTAATTTATGAGTTGTGATCTTGGAGAGTTGCGTGTTTTTTAATTCGAGCGAAACTCTTTAGGCTGGAGCACAGATCCAGAGCGGCTTCCCAGAATATCGTACCGAGGATATACCACCCCGCTAGGACAACACCGCGAACGGTTCCGCTGATTTTCGAGACCCCAATTCTGGCGCGGTAATGGACAGGAACCTCAGTGCACCTAAGTCCCTTTTTCAAAGCCCGAACTTGCATTTCAACTGTCCAGCCAAATGTGGGCGCTTGCATATTTAAACGGTCGTAACTCTCTCGTCTGATTGCACGAAACGGCCCTAAATCGGTGAAGCGATATCCCCAAAACAAATGCATCAACCAACAGGCCAAGGTATTTCCAAATCGTTGCTGCACAGTCAGAGAACCGGGATCGCAATCACCTAAAATTCGAGAGCCAATGACCATGTCAGCGTCGCCTCGAAGAATGGGATCCAGTAAGCTTGCAAGATCGCCGGGATCATCTGAAGCATCGCCGTCCATGAAAACTAAAATATCATGATCGCCTGCGGCTTTAATGGCGGCCAGACAGGCACGTCCATAACCAGGGTCTGGTACAGAAACGACCTTGGCACCGGCGGCTCTTGCGATCTCAGCAGTGGCGTCCGTTGAACCGTTATCAGCCACGATGACAGCATCGACTAGATGGATGACGGAGGACACTACTTTACCAATAGCATCTTCTTCGTTTCGCGCAGGTATCACGAGTTTGATGTTAGGATCAGGCATAGCGTTTTGCTTTCAAACCATCCCAAACGAGAACTAGCAAGGGAATACCAAACTCCAGCGGCAGCAGAACTTTGGCGTATATGTCGTAATGTCCAGCTTCTCCGATCTTAAACCGGGCGAAGTAAGCGGCAGCCCCGATGGTCAAAAGCGCCAGTCCCCTCGCAGACCAATGGTTCAGTGCGAAAGGCAAGAACATCAAAAACCAGATGAAATACCAAGGGTAACCCGTAGGAGAGAGTAAAACGAAAGCGGCCGAAAGCACCATGAGATGAGCAGGGATTGAGCTGTTATTCTCTGTTCTTATGAACCCTAACCAAAGACTGAGGCCCGTTAAAGTCAAGGCAACAACATAGCGAGCGATCCGGTCGGGATTGTCTAGAACCAATCCTAGGCCATCTCTTAATCCGGGGAATAGAAAGCTGCTATTTGTCCAATTTGCGCTATAAGCCGCTAGTCCCGAATCCGAATGTAAAGACAGCAGCATCGGCGCAAGACTGGCGATAGTCAGTGACCCTATGAGAGCGGCTATACAAAGATAAAGAACCGGGCGATGTCGCCATTTCCTGAACAAAACAGGGGCCAATAAAAGCGGCCAGATCTTTATTGCTGCGGCCAAGCTCAACATTAAAGCCGCGCGAACCGGATGCCGCCCCACCCAAAGTACAGCCACCATGAGAGGGGCTATGAGCAAGACGTCCATGTGTAGGCCGTTATATGTTGTAAAAATTATGATGGGGTTTAGCCAATAAGCCGCACTCCAAAGCATCGGTAAGTTTCGGCTTCGAAGCCCTGCTAACATTGCGGCAAGCCCGAGGAGCTCAATAATTAAAAAAACGAGTTTCAACCCCCATTTTTCATAAGGCGAAATCCAATAAGCGACAGCAAACACGGCTTGCGCGGCCGGTGGATAAATCGTTGTTAATTTGGGACTGTTTATTTCTCCGGTGATATAGTCAGCGTCATTTGAACGAAGTGCGAGACGGGTCAAATCCGGAACAGAACGCGCACCGACTTCACCGGCTTCGAAGACTTCAGATGGACTAAATCGATAGGGGTTTTCACCAGACGCGACAACGGAGCCGTCCCAGAGGTATCGTTTGTAATCATTTTCATAGACGGGCGTTGAGCCAAAAAATAAAAATCTCAAGCCGAGGCCAAGTAGTAGTAATGCAGCGAGCAGTGATCTTTTCGAGAATAGGTTTTTTCTAAGGGTAAATACCAACCCCATCCACGCTATGCCAGCGATGATCAAGCTCAGGCAAAGTAAGATAACAGGATGTTCAGCCGTCAGTAGTCCTGACGCGAATTCAGGGGTAATCCAACGGATTACGAAAAGCGCCCCCGCCAGTAAAATGGCGAGAGCGCAGAGAATTAAGGCCGGGCGTGATGTTTTCATATGTCCCGATCCTTGGGGGAATTTAGAGGCCTATTTCAACATGCAAGTGCCGTCATCTTGCGGCTCTGTCCCTGATGGGCAATTTGTGGGCTTCATAGACTCGGACTTTTTCATCATTGTGTCGCCGTCTTTCATCATCTTGGCATCCGTCGCGGAAGAATGATCCTTCATCATAGCATCGCCTTTCTTCATCATGGCGTCACCGTCTTTCATCATTTTGGCATCTGTTGCAGAGGAATGATCTTTCATCATGGCGTCGCCCTTCTTCATCATGGCGTCTCCATCTTTCATCATCTTTGCATCCGTCGCTGATGAGTGGTCTTTACCCTCCTTCATCATCGCATTTTCTTTCATAGACTCCGCTTTCATCGCGTCCTCTTTCATTTTTGCGGCTTTCAAACGGGCTTTCTCAGCTTTCTTCGCAGCTCTTTTCGCTTTCCGTTCTGCTTTTGCTTTGGCGCGGTCTTCTGAGTTTTCGTAGCTGTCGCCCGTGTTTCCGCCGTATGAGGATTGAGCGTAGGACGGTGCGGCTGCGAAGGATAGTCCTGCGGCTGCGAGGGCGATAAGGGTAAAGCGTTTCATTGTGTCTCTCCGACTGTTTGAGTGTGGAGCTTGCATTCCACAGCAAGTCTTCAATGGGGATTCACGCTTCGGAGAGCAGGCGACACATTTTTGTGAGGCGCGTGTGATGTCACCTGGCGTAGAGTTCAAACATATCTAGGACCGGTCGCCCCAAGGCGGTTTCAAATGCGCGTTGATTGCCAGTTGCCGCTAATGTTTCTGATGTCTCAGATTCTCGTAAATTGGATTTGAATATCCCGGCGGCGCTGACGGGAAGGAAATCTTCATAGGTCAGAGGGTTTCCCGCCTCATCGAAAAAGGCCAATTTCTGCGTTTGCAGTTCCCCTTTAGTGTCAGGAAAGTCAGCGAAGTCTTTTCGCGCCAAACACTTGTCATAAAGCGCGCGCCCTTTGGGCGTGAGGGCAGCCCCTCGCTGTTCGATTTCTCCGAAGCGAGCCGTATGGTGAGCTGTTTCCCAACCGTTTTCTGTTTTAAATTCTACCGCTTCTGTCAGAGCTTTGAATGCGGTTTGCCGAAGCAATATCGGCTCCTGGCGGCGCGGGGGTCCTTCAATGGTATCTTTTACTTCAAGACCCTCAGCGGCCATCATTTCCTGCGCGGCATCTATGTCAGCCACTCGCGGTGTGAGGTGATTCATATGCGGTCCTTGGAAAGAAACAATGTCCGCGATGAGAGGGTGTTCCGCTAACAGTGATTGATAGGTGGATAAATCAACGTGAGCGCGTTTGCGCCAAGCAAAAATCTTCACCGATTCCTGTACAAAAGCCGCGCCATCAATTTCATTCAACCCCCCATCACGTTCAGCTTGAGCAAGTAATTTGTGACCAGCCTCTGAGAATATAGATCGGGATGCGAGCGCGGATTCAGCGGTTTTGCGCAGTCCATCTGGCAACATATCTAACCGCAATAAGCTTGTGAACATACGGAACGGGCTTGTGTTGAAGCCATCTTCTGTAATGGGCCGGAAGGCCGTTGAGTGTACGGGAAGTCCGGCAACGGATAAATCGTAATAGCCCACGGGGTGGAGTCCTAAAACGGCGAAGACACGTCCGATGAGAGAGAGTTCCTGAGCTGTACCTAGTCGGATGGCACCATGTCGTTCGCCGTCGCTCCTGACGCCTTCATGTTCCGCGTTGATCCGTCCCACAATATCTATGAGCGTGCCATAGGCCGGAACTTCGGTACGGTACATGTCCGAGAGGGCTTGCGAAAAATCTGCGCGCAATTGATCGGAATGGCGAAACGTTTGATTGGTCATACTTCATTCTGACCGCTTGAGTTCGCGTTGAAAACCCCGCAAGTGCAATATTTATTCAATATATGATTCAAGAGGGAGACGGGCCATGAAATCCATAGCTGTTCTGGGATTGGGTAAAGTTGGCCGCTTGGCGGCTCAGCTTTTGGTCGATAGTGATTTCGAGGTCGTAGGCGTAGATAGTGCCGCGAATCCTGACTTATTTCCCCACGAGGTTGCTGCAATTGATGTGACCGATGCTGGCGCACTTGGTGACATCTTTACCCGCGTAGATGCCGTCTTGTCTTGCTTACCTTACCATTTGAATATTGGCGTTTCGAATGTCGCCCATGCAAAAGGCATTCACTATTTTGACCTGACCGAAGATGTCCCGACGACGAATCATATCCGAGACCTAGCGAAAAACTCAGAAGGATTGATGGCGCCGCAATGTGGTTTGGCACCAGGATTTGTTGGAATTGTCGGCGCCGATTTGATTTCTAAATTTGACGATTGCCGATCTTGCCGAATGCGTGTTGGCGCACTTCCGCAAAATCCTACCGGCTTGATGGGTTACGCTTTTAACTGGTCGCCAGAGGGCGTGGTGAACGAATATCTCAATGATTGTGAGGTGATTGAGAGCGGCGAACGTAAATGGGTGTCCGCCATGGAGTGGCGCGAAAAGATATTTATTGAAGGGCTTGAGCTGGAAGCCTTCACGACGTCTGGTGGCCTTGGCACAATGTGCGAAACCTATCTCGGGAAGGTCAAAAACCTCGACTACAAAACCATGCGTTACCCCGGCCATTTCGATTTGATGAATTTCTTCTTCCACGAACTATTGATGCGGCAAGACCGCGAAAAGGCGGGTGAAATCCTCGTCAATGCTAAACCCCCGGTCGAAGAGGATATTGTTTATGTCCATGTCGCGGCAGAGGGCATGATTGACGGAAAGCTCTCTCGGAAAGAATTCGTGAACGGCTATAAACCGTTGATGATTGCGGGTGAAAGCCGCACTGCAATCGCCTGGACAACGGCTGGCTCCGTCGTGTCCGTGATTGAGTTGGTTCGTGAAGGTAAATTGCCGTCCAAAGGCTTCCTTAAGCAGGAGGACATCCCGCTGGATGCGCTTCTCTCAACACGGACGGGTAGTTTCTACACGCGTTAGGCCGCATCCATTCCAATATCGAAATTCGGTGCGCTGTGTGTCAGCGCGCCAATGGAAATCACATTAACGCCTGTCTCTGCCAAATCCTTGACAGTTCCCAAATTAACGCCTCCGCTGGCTTCCAATGTTGGTGTGGGTCCATCAAACTCACGGGCAATTTTTACCGCGGCTTTCAACATATCAGGGCCCATATTATCCAGTAGGACGACATCAGGTCCCCACGTCAGAACTTTCTTCAGTTGGTCCAGCGTGTCGACTTCGACACTGACCTTCGCCATGTGATCTGCGTTTTTCTTTATCGCGCCTAAAGCTGCGTCTACGCCGCCAGCAAGGGCAATGTGGTTGTCTTTAATCATGATTGCTGCAGACAGGCTCTCGCGATGCGTAAAGCCTCCGCCGGCTAACACAGCCTGTTTTTCCAACGCACGAAGGCCTGGTGTTGTCTTACGTGTGGCCGCGATGCGCGCCGAAGAGCCTTCGACCAATGATACATATTTCGACGTCAATGTGGCGACACCAGACATGCGCCCAAGGAAGTTCAATGCGACCCGCTCAGCGGATAATAGGGATCTAGATGGTCCCGATATGCGTGCGATAATTTCCCCGGCATCGACCCATGTGCCAGTCGGTGCCAAGACTTCGAAGGTCGCGCTGGGGTCGACAAGGTCATATGTCAATTGCGCGGCCTGCATCCCCGCGATAACACCAGTTTCACGGGCTCGCATGACGAGCGAACCTGTCGCGCTTTCAGGAATCAAGAGACGAGCGGTGATGTCGCCGGAATTACCAAAATCTTCGACTAAAGCCCGTTCGACAATGGGGCGAACTATTGTTGGTGGAAGGGGAGATAAGTCGTTCATAATCACCGAGTGGATAGATAGTTTAAAAGGGAAAACCAAGCGTATTTAATACACAATCTAAGTGTTCTAGCTGAAAATACTACCTTGGGCTTTTATGGAGGGCAGATTTATGATACGGAAAGAATTACCATAGAGGAGGCGCAACCAATGGTATCCAATTCTGATTTCAAAAAATATATTTCCAATGAAGGCCGATCTATCGGCATGGCCAAAACGGGGGACCCCCTTCTGGGGCCGTTCAGCCAACTCCCCGGGGAGTGGTCAAATGGGGAAGATCTCAAAGGGCGAGGCTGGAATATGATCGCCCTTCCATTCGTCAAAGATGGCAGTCGATTGAATTATCGAGTACTCGTCAACCAATATAACGAAACGCTAAATTTTACGACTGTCGATACGGGCGTTCCAAATCGCGGAATTAAAACGGCTCCGTTGCAGAACAAAGACCAATTGATTGTCACTCTGGATTACAAGCAAATTGTAACTCAAATGGCGGCGGATGACTTCCCAGAGAGCGGCCGATTACCTCCAACTCCGGTAGCCGGGATACATCATGAACCGGGTTTGTTTTTGCATATGCGTAACTTCCCAGCGAACGGTCTTAATATTGCTCGATTGGGAACAGTTCCCCATGGCGACTCACTCCTAGCTTTAGGAAAATACTCTGAAGCCAAACGAAACTCAGGCGGGCCCAAAATTCCCGATGTAAGTGCATTACCGATTGGCGGGCCGAGTAAGGATTTAGAGCATCCCTATTTGGCGCCTTATAAACACTATCACGACAATCCTTTTAAGGGGATTTTTGATGTGACGAACCCATCCGATTTGTTGCGCAAAGCAACGCCGGCGAGTGTGAAACATACAACAACGCTGCATTTTTCGACCAATAGTCTAACGGGAGGAATTGTGAATATTCCTTTCATTGTTAAACATGCGAATGCCTCTGAAATGGAATTCACAATGTGGATATTGGAAACCGAAGATGATGTTTTCATTCAATATATGCAGGTTGTTATGCTCGATTTTTTCGAGCGATCTGACAATACGCCTGGGCAAATCCAATGGCCGCACATCAGTTTCAACACGATAAAGCGTCAAAAAAAGCAATAATTGCGTTTTTAGTTTAGCCGATCATAGGTCAGATAACTGGAACGCGCATGAGGCTTCATATCCGGGAAATCCTCGCGAAAATGTCCGCCGCGGGATTCTTCGCGGGCGAGTGCGGCGGCGGCGATAATACGGCTGGCGACGAGCGGGTTGGCCCGACCAACCTGATTAATGAGACCGTCGATCAATGTGATCAATTCGTTTAATTTTTTTGCATCACGCCGCACACCGCACTTCGCAGTCATAGCATTGCGGAGTGTCTGGCTGACGCCTTTGCCCATGGATAACCAAGGTTGGATGCGGATGGTACCGGCTCGGCGTTCAGTCCAGTCACGACCGTTAATATAGGTAGCCGCACGGCCACCGAAGACAACGGCTTCCAATAGAGAGTTTGAGGCGAGTCGATTTGCCCCATGAACGCCCGTTGCGCTGCATTCGCCAATCGCCAAAAGACTGTCGAGCGACGTTTGGCCAAAGCTATCCGTCGCTAATCCGCCCATATGGTAATGAACGGCAGGGGCAACGGGTATGAGAGCGGTCCGTGGGTCAATGCCAGCGCTCATGCAGCTTTCAAAAACGGTCGGAAATTCGTCGTCAAAATGACTGCCAATCGCCGTGCGGCAATCCAGGTAAGGCTGACGCCCAGCTTCAATTTCAGCAAAAATTGCGCGCGCGACATCATCTCGAGGGGCCAGTTCGCCTTGCTCATGGTAATTTGGCATAAATCGCTGGCCGTTTTTATTTGTTAGAACTGCGCCTTCGCCGCGCAGAGCTTCTGTAGCGAGTGGGGCAGGATCACGGCCAATATCAATGGCAGTTGGATGAAATTGGACGAACTCCATATCGCGAAGTTTTGCGCCGACAACGGCGGCCATACCCAGAGCATCTCCGCGCGCTGTGCGAGGGTTTGTTGTAACGGCGAATAATCCGCCGACACCGCCTGTCGCCATAACTGTGATGTCAGCTTCAATGCCTAACATCGACCCGTCATCATTTCGCGCTAATGCGCCTGCGATTGCGCCGTTTCCATCTTGCAATAGGCTCTCCGCTCGCCATCCGATCAGGCCCGTAATATGGTCTGCGGCTTGTGCATGTTGGACCATGATTTTGATAATTTCTGCGCCTGCGGTGTCACCTTTTACACGGGCGACACGCGGCATGGAATGGGCTGCTTCGAGCGACAGGTAAAGTTTGCCATTATTATTGCGATCAAAGGGAACACCAAGCGCAGCCAGATCATGTACTCGATCCGGGCCTTCGGTTGCGAGGATGCGCGCAATTTCTGGGTCGACGAGCCCGTCACCTGCGGCAATCGTATCTTTGGCGTGGCTTTCCGCAGAATCGTCGGCGGACAAAGCAGCGGCAATTCCGCCTTGTGCCCAGGCACTGGCCGCGCCCACGGAGGACCGCCGTGATGTGAGAATATACACCTGCCGAGGTGCGAGTTTAAGCGCGAGATAAAGCCCGGCTAATCCAGCGCCAACAACAAGGACGGCGCCAGGCGGCAGGCGTTTTGTATCGAGGTTTCCTAGAGGCATGACTGCCCTTTAACGGGTCCAACTGCTGCAGGAAAGCTAAACAACGCGCATGGTGGGTATTAAAAAACCCGGCGCGGAATCACGCCGGGTAAAATGTCAAAAATTGGGGGTTAAAGGAACTTTTTGGCCAAACCACCTAGTCCACCCAAACCACCAACGGAGTCTAGTAGAGAGCCGCCGCTGCTTGCTTTATCAACTAGTTGCGGGAGAGCAGATTGAAGGCCTCCCAATAAAGAGCCTTCGTCAGTGCCAAGTTCTGCTGCAGCTTGGGAAATTTGTTCGGCGCCAAGGGCGTCCTTGAGCTGGTCTGTTGAAATGTCTTTATTGGCGCCATCGCCCAACCAAGATGATGCGAGGTCGCCCAGGCCTTTTTCTTGCAAATTCCCGACGAGACCGGCCACGTCCATTTTGTCACCATTACCAATCAGTTTGTCCATGATGCCGCCGACTACAGCGTTACTCACGCCTAATTTTTCGGCTAGCATGCCTGAAGCGATGTTCTTGATATCCATTTTGATAGTCTTTCTTTTGGTGAGGGTAAGGCCCTCGACAGGACCACAATTTGGCCCATGAAATGATTACCAAATCAAAGCCAAATGTAACCTGAATAGAATGGGGTTAGATCACCTGCACGTCTTTTTCCGGTAGGTTCGGGTCGAAGTGCCCCTTTACTGGGTCAAACTTCACATTGATCATATCCATGACGGCTTTGTGCGCTTTTTGGCGCATATCTTCTGGGACTAAAACCTCATTAGATTCATCGCGTAGGCAGTCATAGACGCCTTCTAGTGTAATGCGTTTCATATGCGGGCAAAGATTACATGGCCGGACAAAATCGGTTTCCGGATTGGCCATGGCCACATTGTCGGACATTGAGCATTCAGTCAGCAGAATAACATTCGTCGGTTTATTGTCTGAAACATAATCGCTCATCGCTTTTGTGGAGCCGGTAAAGTCGGATTCGGCGACGACTTCAGGCGGGCACTCTGGATGCGCCAGGACCGTCACGCCGGGATGCGCTTCACGCATATCTTTGATATCTTGAGCGGAGAAACGTGCGTGCACTTCGCAGCGACCATGCCAGGCAATGACCTCGATGTTGGTTTGCTTGGCGACATTCTTGGCGAGGAATTCATCTGGCAACATAATGACCTGATTGACGCCCCATTCCGCGCAAATATGCTCGACGATTGCAACAGCATTTGACGATGTACAGCAAATATCGCTTTCGGCTTTTACGTCAGCGGATGTGTTCACATAGGTCACCACGGGAATACCGGGATAACGCTGTTTGATGAGCTTGATATCGTCACCCGTTATGCTTGATGCGAGGGAGCATCCAGCGCGCATGGATGGGATGAACACCCGCTTCTCCGGGCATAGAATTTTCGACGTTTCCGCCATGAAATGAACGCCGCCCTGTATGATCATTTCAGCGTCTGTTTTCGTCGCTTCAATCGCGAGACCCAGAGAGTCGCCTTTGTAATCCCCAATGAGGGCAAAGATGTCTGGCGTCATATAATTATGCGCGAGAATAACAGCGTTCTTTTCCTTTTTCAGCGTGTTGATGGCGTGGACGAGCGGGGCGTAAGCGGGCCATTCGAATTCAGGAATGAAATCGGAAACTTGTTCGTAAAGATGATCCGTCGCGGCTTTAACCTCATCGGTGTATTCAAGACCTTCGGGCAGCCCGTCCAAATCATTTCCAGGTGTTGCGCAGACACCATTGGGAACTTCTAAAGTCTGGCCAATCCAACGGCCATTTTCCCAATTTACAAGTTCCTTGCCCAAGGTCAGTCTCCAAAGCGGTTTGTTATGAGCGCTATATAGGAAGCCGGTTGGGGTAGGGCCAGTGGAAAGCTAGAATAATAAGTAAGCAATCGAAAGAGCCACGAGACTTGTTAAGCTTGTTACTAAGCTGAAAATCGCAGCTTTTGATCGATAGGGACGTGTTTCGAAAAAGCCTAAAATACCAAGGAAAAATCCTGCAATAGAGAAGAACAGACCTGTCCCGATAAACAACGTGATTGTTTGAGCAATGGTCCCGCTGGCGTGAGGGTCCGAGAGCCAGAGATCAACATATATCCATAGACTTAGAGCAATCGACAATACGGCAAGAATAGCCGCAATCGAGCCAATAATGCCAAATCTACTTTTCAATGATGACTACGCAACCCGCCTTACAAATATCGCTCCCGCTGAGTAACCCGCACCAAAGGAGCAAATCAGCCCCGTTTCGCCATCTTTGAAATCCGCGCTATGTTTGTGGAAGGCAATGATGGAGCCAGCTGAGGATGTATTGGCATATTCATCCAACACGACAGGGGCTTGTTCAATTTCAACATCCTTACCGAGGACCTTTTTGGCAATCAGGACATTCATGTTCAAATTGGCCTGATGCAGCCACATGCGCTTGAGGTTGTTCGGATCAATATCGTGTGTTTCACATTCGTCATTGATGAGTTTGGCCACCATTGGGACAACTTCTTTGAACACGCTGCGACCATTTTGGACGAAGAGCTTATCGGTTAAACCCATTTTCCCGCGCGTGCCGTGCAAGCCGTCATCTTCGGGCGCGGTGTGATTGAGGAAGCCGAAATTATTGCGAATATTGTTGGAAAATTGCGTGATGAGTTTCGCACCGATGATTTCCCAATGGGCTTTCGGTGCGACGGAAATATCCTCGACGAGGAGCGCTGTTGCAACATCCCCGAAAATGAAATGCGCATCGCGGTCTTTCAGGTTCAAATGCGCGGTGCAAATTTCAGGGTTTACAACGAGAACGGATTTCGCTTGCCCGCCCGCGATAAGTCCGCGCGCGGTTTCAATACCAAATGTTGCGCTAGAACAGGCGACGTTCATATCAAATGCAAAGCCAGAGGTGCCGAGAAGGGACTGAACTTCGACGGCTATGGCAGGATATCCACGCTGGAGGTTTGAACAGGCCACGATAACTGCGCCGACATCTTCTGGTTTGCGGCCAGCGGTTTCGAGCGCTTGTTTTGCCGCCGCTACAGCCATTTCGGCGAGAATGGACGGCTCATCATTTGGCCGCGCGGGGATGCGCGGCGCCATGATGTTTGGATCTAACATTGGCTCTTTGGAGATCACAAAGCGGGATTTTATGCCTGAGGCTTTCTCGATAAAGGCGGCATTGGAATAGGTCAGGGCCTCTTTCTCGCCGCTTTCAATTTCAGCCGCGTTTTCGGTGTTCCATTTATCAACATAGGCATTGAAGCCTTCCACCAATTCTTCATTGGATACAGAGTCAGTCGGTGTCCAAAGACCCGTCGCAGAAATAACAGCCGTCACGTCACATCCTCTTCACGCAAATACATTCGGTCCGCTATGCCCGCGCGGGCGAGTGGTCTCAAGGTTAGATTTGCACCCGTCGCCGTCCAAATTCGCTGCGCCGACCGGGCGTGCCAGCTGTGATTAGGGCGCGCTTAACCCTGTTTCAGAGGTCGAAATTAACCAGGTTCTGCCATTTTACCCACGATTAATGCGTTTAATTTGTGGGTTTTTGGCATGTTGAAATTTACGGCACGGGACCGTTTGCGGCTTTTAGGTGGCGGCGGGGCTTCTCTTCTTTTGGCGGGATGCGGCGGGAGCACGGCGACGCCCAACCTCTCGGCGGAAACGCCTCAAACGCCTGTGACTCCAACGCCTCCGCCCACCGGTAACACCGGCGGAGTGCCGGACGGCATGCTGCGAGACCGTTTCGCGAGCAGTTTCAAAACCGGAGCCGTCTTGTCGCGGAATCAGGTCGACCAGATGGACATCAATACGACTTTGGCGCTCTCGCAATTCAACAGCCTGACCCCGTCTTATGAGCTGAAACCGGATACGATTGCCCCAACCGAAGGCGTGTTTAATTTCGAGGCCGCCGACAGTATTGTCGATTGGGCGATTGCCAATGGGATGGAGGTCCGTGGTCATGCCTTGGTTTGGCATGAAGCCACGCCGGAATATTTTTACGACGGAACGCCCGCGCAAGTTCGAGCGCGCTTGGAAAATTACGTTCGAACGGTTGTTGAGCATTTCCGCGGCCGCATCCAAGTTTGGGATGTCGTCAATGAAGTTGTCTCTGTTGATATTTTCAGCGGCGATGCCGGCGTCGGCCCTGACCGCAGGGGCCGTTGGTACGAGGCAGCCGGCAATGCCGATTATATCGATTGGGCGTTTCGGGCGGCGCGCGATGCCGATCCGAATGCGCTGCTGTTCTTGAACGAATATTCGACGGAGCATCCGATTAAAGGGCCTTGGATGATGGAGATTTTACAACGCCTCCAAGATCGCGGTGTCCCGATTGACGGCGTCGGTCATCAATTTCATTTGTTCCAAGGCAGTGATCCGGCGGAGCTCATGCAAGCGATTGATACCATCGATAATCAATTCATGGGCCTCATCCAACATGTCACCGAAATGGACATGGATTTTTACGATGACCCGGGAAGCTGTTGGAGTTCGCAGACAAATTGCGACCCTGATCTCGGACCTGTGTCACCACCGTCCATGCTGGCAAGACAAGCGGAAGTTTTCCGCGCGGTTTTTGATGGCCTAAGCTCAAGATCCAGTGTCACATCCGTGACAACATGGGGCGTGACGGATAATGAAAGTTGGCTCAATACCTCCCCAACTGAACGTTATAATTTCCCGCTCATGTTTGACCGGGAAGGCGAACCGAAACCCGCATTTTGGGCGGTCGTCGATCCGGATTACGTTATCCCGACTGAGTAGGAACAAGACAGCCGTATTTGCTCGCAGCCCCGGTTGAAACAATGATTTCAACATAGGTGGCTGCCGTCGTATTTACAAAGCAGGACGTGCCCGCAGGAATGTCTTCCCGACGGAATACCGTAAGGGAAAGTAGAGTTTTGTTTTACGCGAAGACGTGTGCATGTGTTTGTCAAACAAATGCACCTCCTGCGGCAATGGTTTTTGAAGAAGCGGCCGGTCATAATCCCCACAAGTCATGCCATTAGACAAGGTGGTCGGCTCTCACTCCTAAAGTCCCGGCACCTCCAGAGTTCTCACACTCCGACGCTCAGACCCATCGTCTCCCAAACCAGTCCCAGCAATTTTCCGAAGGAAAAATGCAAGGCGTTTCTGTGTTGTTACCAACATAGAAACGAGGTGAGCTCCTACCTGTCCCGAGTTTGAAAGAACTTGATGGTTTTAACATGGGTCCGGGGAGTCGCGGATTATGTTTTTTTGAAGCGTGGATGCATCTTCAAAAACAGTCCATAAAACCGAAGAAACGAAACTGAAAATATGGGGACAGAGAAAATCTGAAACGGGGATTGCAGCTTTAGAATTAGTGAAACGTTCCCTTTATCGTTAGCAGGTCACCGTTATCGTCATGTTCCACAAACAGGTTTTCTACCTCTGAAATAAGCCATTCATTAAAGCTTGGCCATTGCTGCGAAAAATCATCAGGAGCTAAAGGGTCGTAGCTGATAATCGACCCATCATCTAAGCAGCAAACGATGTAGACGTTTAATGCATCATCTCTACCAATCACCAATGCGTTATTTGGAAGTAACTTTTTAAGCCATGATTGGTTGTTTTTTTCGACGATATTGCTGGGGAAGCGCCATGGTTTAGAGTTATACTCTGGAAGATATTCTTTTTTGGCTACTCCAAAAACATCAAACCCAGCAGGGTTGAAAAAGCAGGCGCCGTTGAACAATTCGAGGAAATCCCGATATTGTTTTGGGAAACTAATTCCGAGCGCTTGTTCGGCGGCTACAACCTCTTCGATGTCTCCTGATTGGTAGAGTATATGGAGATAGGCCAAAGGGGTGTTTTTATCGTAATGGCCGATAAATTGACTTTGATATTCGTCAGTTTTTTCGCCGAGGTGTGACCATCTTTTCAGCCGTTTCATAACTTTTTTGTTAAACGTGTTTAAATCCATGTTTTTAAAGCGCTCTATTGTTCCTGCAGTCCCCATAAACGTGACAATCAGTGCTGTGGTCGTTGATCATCCCGACGGCCTGCATGAAGGCATAGATGATGACAGGGCCGACGAATTTGAATCCGCGTTTCTTCAGGTCTTTCGACATGGCTTCTGATTCCGGAGACTTCACCGGCGCGTCTTTGAATTTTTTCCATTTATTCTGAATGGGTGCGCCGCCGACAAAGCCCCAAAGATAGTCAGAGAAGTCGATGCCTTCTTCGCGCATTTTCAAATAGATTTGCGCATTTGTGATCGTCGCGTTCACCTTCAACTTTGAACGGATTATGCCAGGATTGTCGAGCAAACGCAGACGGTCCGCATCCGTATAATGCGCCACGATATCCGGGTCGAAGCCATCATAGGCTTTTAGCATATTATCGCGTTTTCGAAGGATAGTGATCCAAGACAGTCCTGCTTGTTGTCCATCCTGAATCAGTTTCGAAAACAGAGCTTTCGGATCGCGGATGGGGCGGCCCCATTCTGTGTCGTGGTAGTAACAATACAGACGATCATTCGGCGGCACCCATCCACATCGCGGAACATCAGGGTGATCATAGTCTTCGGGAACGTGGGTTTGTATGTTCATTGGGTCTTCTCCCGCTCATCCGAGGAGACTTCAATATAATTCGATGTGCCGGTCTTCTTTGATCCGTTCAGCCATGCCCAATTCATGGCGAGCCTAAGACTTTCGTCCGCGTCACGAGAAATTTCTACCGTTGCTTCTCCAGCTTCCAATTCACCCGTTCTGGCGCGAGAGTGATAGAGGAGTTTCATTTCCGCTTCGCCGTGCATCTGTCCTATAATGTGGCCGTCAAAGACGTCCGGGCCGTTGTAATGCGCGGTGATGTTTTGTCCGGATTGAGAGAAACGAAAGAGAGTGTCTCCGTCGACGCGCCCGTCTTCCGAATTTTGCAGCGGTTTGAACATGCGTCCGTTCAAGTTGAACTTCACAGATGTTTCTCCATGCCAATATTGGCGCGCGCATAGACGGGATGCGGGCCTTCATGGTTTACGGTCCAGCCGTTACGAGCATAAAGACGTAACGCGGCGGCATTTTTTGTGTTGGATAAGAGAAACAGGTAATCCAGACCAAGTTCGTCTTTGGCATATGCCTCAACCGCCGTCATGATGTGTTGCCCGACACCATTTCCGCGAAAAGCGCTATCGACCGCCATTTTCGTCAGTTCATATCGACCATCATCATGTTTCTTAAGCGCGCAAGCGCCCGCGACTTTTCCGTCAATATGCGCGGAGAAGACATGATTGCCGTTTTGCGTATAGATCTCGGGATGCGCGACCATCAGCTTGTCAGACTCTTCAAGATAATGAAGGTCCTCAATCCACTCCGCATTCAATGCGGCAAAGCGGGGCAGGGCAGACGGGTCATTTCGGCGAATGGTTACGGGGTTGGTCATGTCTGTGAATTGGCATAATGTCCCCGTTTTCGCAATGTCGGACACGGAGGACGCGGTGTCGGACGCGAAAAGCTTTGCATTTTTTGCGGTCTCGCCCTTAGGTTTGATGACAGCATGAGGAGGCGGGAATGAAAAAGACCGAAAAAATTGAAGTGCGCGTCAGCTATGAAGAGAAAGAACGGCTGACCGAATTGGCAGAGCAGCGCAATCAAAACATAAGTGAGCTGATCCGTGATCGTATGGCCGGACAATATACCGTGCCGGCGCAGACAATATCGCGCGATATTATGTGGAATCGCGGTATCTCGGTCGTGGCGCTGGTTTTGGGCTCAATTGCGTTCTTATGGGGCATTATCGGGATGATGGTTGACGGAAAGTCGAATGCCTCTCCAATCCTTTCCACCGTCCAAATGACCGAAGCGGAAGAGTTTTTTCCAGCTCTTGAAACCAAAATTGCCCATCGCGATGGTTTCACGAAAAGCTACATAATCCAAACGGCAGAGGGGAGCTATCAAACGTCTCACTTGGTTGAGGAGGCAGGCGGAGTCTTTCAGCTAAAGGTGGGTCTATGCCGGGTAGAGGGCGAAAGCTGCGTGCCGCTCCAAAGCAAAGAATTAATACTGTCTCCGCCAAGCCGAAATGCGCGCCAAAGTACGGCTCTGTTTTTCGATCAAGAGCAGCCGATCTTCAAAGTCACGGCATTCCCGCAACCGCAACCGCAATCCGAAACGGAAAAAAGCGAATCCTAAATATTCTCGCCCGTCACACTGCTCATCACGGTGACGGGCGCATCGTTGAGCGTTAAGTCATGTTCCGCTGCGCGGAGGCGGTCTAAACGGATCATTGCTATTCCCGAATTGCCATTCGTGTGCAGGATGTCGCCAATAACTCTTTCGCCTGACAGGACTCGATCTCCTGCCTTCGCGTTTTCGTCTGTGATGATGCCCCGCATGCGTTTCTTCACCGTCGTCATCCGTTTCATCCGGCTGACGACTTCTTGACCAACGAAACAGCCCTTCGAGAAATTGACGCCGTTCAGCAGGTCCATATTGGCGTCGGCGGGGAAGACTTGCTGCGTTTCAAAGTCCCATTCGCTGTCTGGCACACCAAGTGAGAGGCGGTGCGAGTCATAATCTGCCGTCTCCAACATTGGGGTTTCTGTCACCACGCGATTCCCCAATGAGGCATGACGTGGGTCTGGATGGCCCTGCATGTCTTCCTCATCCCAGACAGCATAAACGTGTAGATCTGTCTCGGCGATCTCAATCGGCGCGCGCAAACGGTACATGCGTAGGCGTTTGTGAAGGCCTTCCGCAAACTTTGTGGCTGTTTCCAAAAGAAGGTCTTCGCCGTCTTTATATATAAAGAAATCCGCGATGATCTTGCCCTGAGGCGTTAAAAGCGCAGCAAACGTGATGTTTTCCTCTATGGAATTGGTTGTCAGCCCGGATAACCAATCACTTACGCCTTCACCGGAGAGACGGAAAACTGTTCTGGAGAGACGTGCGCTGGACATGCCGAGGATATGGGCTGCGCTGTAGCCGCCTGCAAGGCATTAGAACGCTGTTTCTAATGCGGCGCTAAAGCATCAGAAACAACAGCCTGTGCTGTTGACGTTTCGCGAATCTCCCCCTATAGGCGCGCTCGTTGATAGGCATGCTGTCCGGAGAACACTCTGGAAACCTTGTTTGAGACGAGACTAAAACTTTTAAATTCAAGTCATTATGGCCCGCTTCGGGGGGTAAAGGTGGCTTTTGGAGCGAATAGCCGGCCCCGCGGACAATGATGTCATGCGGAGATGGGCTTTTTGCATATTTGTGCAGGATATTAAATGCCAACGATTCAACAGCTGATCCGGAAGCCCCGGAAAGACAAGCGTAAGCGGAACAAGGTTCCGGCGCTAGAAGCCTGCCCGCAAAAGCGTGGCGTGTGCACCCGGGTCTATACAACGACACCAAAGAAACCGAACTCAGCCTTGCGTAAGGTTGCTAAGGTTCGTCTCACCAACGGTTTTGAGGTTCTCTCATATATCCCAGGTGAGGGTCATAACCTTCAAGAGCATAGTGTTGTGCTCATTCGCGGCGGCCGCGTAAAAGATTTGCCGGGTGTGCGTTATCACGTCCTTCGTGGTGTCTTGGATACGCAAGGCGTCAAAGATCGTAAGCAACGTCGTTCGAAATACGGCGCGAAGCGTCCTAAGTAAGGAGACTGATACATGTCACGTCGTCACCGCGCTGAGAAACGCACAATTCTCCCAGATGCCAAGTTTAATGACTTGATCCTGGCTAAATTCATGAACGCCATCATGCTTGATGGTAAAAAGTCTACAGCTGAATCCATCGTCTATGGCGCCATGGATATCGTTCAAGACAAAGCAAAGACTGAGCCTCTTTCAGTTTTCCACGACGCTCTTGAGAACATCAAGCCGGCTGTCGAGGTTCGCTCCCGCCGTGTTGGTGGTGCAACCTATCAGGTCCCTGTTGAGGTTCGTCCGGACCGTCGCCAAGCACTAGCCATTCGTTGGTTGGTCAAGGCGTCACGCGCCCGTAACGAGAACACAATGCGCGAGCGTCTCGCGGGTGAGCTTCTCGATGCTTCTAATAACCGCGGCTCTGCCGTTAAAAAACGCGAAGACACACACAAAATGGCGGAAGCTAACCGTGCGTTCTCGCATTACCGCTGGTAACTTTTACTTACTCCTAGGAATCGACTGTCATGGCTCGCGAATACGACCTTAAAGACTACCGGAACTTCGGTATCATGGCCCACATTGATGCGGGCAAAACAACATGTACCGAGCGGATCCTCTACTACACTGGTAAGAACCATAAAATCGCTGAAGTTCATGATGGCGCCGCCACTATGGATTGGATGGAGCAAGAGCAAGAGCGTGGCATTACGATCACCTCCGCTGCAACAACCTGTTTTTGGGACAATAAGCGCCTGAACATCATCGATACACCGGGTCACGTTGACTTCACCATTGAAGTTGAGCGTTCCCTTCGTGTTTTGGATGGTGCTGTTGCGCTTCTCGATGCCAATGCTGGTGTTGAGCCGCAAACAGAAACTGTTTGGCGTCAAGCTGACAAGTATAATGTCCCGCGTATGATCTTCATCAACAAGATGGATAAGATCGGTGCTGACTTTTATGCGTCTGTTCAGTCTGTCAAAGATCGCCTCGGCGGAAACGCGCTGGAAATGCAGCTCCCTATTGGTGCTGAGGATCAGTTCATCGGTGTTGTCGATCTCGTCAAAAACGTTGCTTACACATGGGCGAAGGACACAGAGCTTGGTGCGAAATATGACACCGTCGATATTCCTGAAGAGTTGAAAGAAAAAGCTGCTGAATACCGCGAAGCGCTCATCGAGGCTGTTGCTGACATGGATGACGCGGTCATGGAGGCTTATTTCGAAGGTGAAATGCCATCCGTAGAGACCATTCAGCGTCTCGTTCGTGAGGCAACGATCGCAAATAAAGTTGTGCCTGTCTTCTGTGGTACGGCCTTTAAGAACAAAGGTGTTCAGCCTTTGCTCGATGCTGTTGTGTCTTACTTACCGTCTCCGCTGGATATTCCTGCGATCACTGGTATCGACGTAAAGACTGGCGAAGAAACAACGCGTCCTGCGTCAGATGACACGCCGCTCTCCATGCTTGCGTTTAAAATCATGAACGACAGCTTCGTTGGCTCGCTCACATTCTGTCGTCTTTACTCTGGTGTATTGACTGCGGGTTCGACTGTTCTCAACACAGTTAAAGAGAAAAAAGAGCGCGTTGGCCGTATGATGATGATGCACTCTAATGATCGTGAAGACATTAAAGAGGCGTATGCGGGCGATATTATCGCTGTTGCGTCCCTGAAGGCGTCAACAACAGGTGACACGCTTTGTGATCCAGCGCATCCTGTTATTCTTGAGCGTATGGAATTCCCAGCACCGGTTATTGAAATCGCGGTTGAGCCGAAATCCAAAGCTGACCAGGAAAAACTAGGTGTTGGCCTTCAGCGCTTGGCGGCCGAAGATCCTTCTTTCCGTGTTTCAACAGACCACGAGTCTGGTCAGACAATCATGGCGGGGATGGGTGAGCTTCACTTGGATATCCTTGTTGATCGTTTGAAGCGTGAATTTGGCGTTGAAGCGAACATTGGTCAGCCGCAAGTGGCTTATCGTGAAGCCTTGGCTGCACCGGTTGATATCGATTACACGCACAAGAAGCAGTCTGGTGGTTCTGGTCAGTTTGGCCGCGTGAAAATTCGTTTCGAGCCGCTTGAGCCAGGTGAGGGCATCGTCTTCGAAAATTCCGTTGTTGGTGGTAACGTTCCACGTGAATATATCCCGGGTGTCGAAAAAGGCATTCGCACAATGGCTGAAACAGGTCTTTTGGCTGGTTTCCCAGTTATCGACTTTAAAGCTGAGCTTTATGATGGTGCTTACCATGATGTTGACTCCTCAGTCATGGCTTTCGAAATTGCGGCTCGTGCTGCGTTCCGTCAGATCAAGGTTGAAGGTAAGTTGAAGCTCCTTGAGCCAATCATGAAGGTCGAAGTTGTGACGCCGGATGAGTATATGGGCGACGTTATTGGTGACCTAAACTCACGCCGCGGCATGATCGAAGGTACTGAGATGCGTGGCAATGCAAACGTCATCAACTCAATGGTGCCTTTGGCAAATATGTTCGGTTACGTGAATGATCTGCGCTCAAAAACGCAAGGTCGCGCACAGTTCACAATGACCTTTGATCACTATGCGGGCACACCGCAGGCGGTCGCTGACGAAGTAATTTCAAAGCAGGGCGGCGCGTAACTCGCGCCCCTGATTAACGTTTAACCTCAGAGAGATAGAGGAGCCTAGACATGGCAAAAGAGAAGTTTGAGCGGACTAAGCCGCATGCTAACATCGGCACGATTGGTCACGTTGACCATGGTAAGACGACATTGACGGCAGCGATCACGAAGTATTTCGGTGATTTCCAAGCCTATGATCAGATTGAC
>JBDWGH010000002.1:0-1258849 GCA_039975855.1 Litorimonas sp.
CGCATATTTATTCTTGTCTTCTTTCAACGGGCGGCCATGTGCACGTTGGCAAGTGCAATTCTGTTTGATGAGGCATCGAAAATTTGGTGAAGCTTACCCATTTTTCGATTCTCATTTTATAATGAAACAGAAATGCACGGGCTGGAAAGGAGCGACGCTTGTCATTGGACGAAGCTGGGTAACGTCAGCTGAGTTGGATGGCCTATCGCGAGCTGATTGAGCCTAGACTGTTCTGTTCGGCCGTTAGCGCAGAAAGGCGTCGTCGCGTGGGGCTTCTTAGCACGTTGCTGGGAGGGCTCGAAAACATATTATTTTACGCTGGTTTGCACCAGAGCCTGACCACCCACGCGAACATCCCACTTTAATCCAAGACTAAGAGTTATAAATGGATCGATAGAGACGAACAAAGACATGAAATGAGACGGCGACCACCGTCGAATTCCACTTCAAACTAATCCTAGATAGATTGCTTGGCTACAAACCCTTCGCAGGGTCAAAGCTGGATTTTCGTGAGAACCCTCTGGGCGCCATGCGCCCAGCTTGTGCGCGCTTGCCTTCCAATAGATTCCAATCCGGGACTTCGTTTCGGCGTGCCGATGTATCGAGGAAGGTGAGCCCCTCCTCTGCATTGAACGTCGTGATATCAGACAAGCCTCCATCTTTGAATTTCTGCAAGCGTACACCTTTACCGCGCGTCATCACGGGCAATTCTTCGACATTGAATACAAGAATTTTTCGGTTCTCGCCAATCGTTGCGATCTTATCGCCTTTGGTTTGCACAACACGTAAGGCCTCTGCGTCACCTTTTACATTAAGTGTTTTGCGGCCACCGCGCGTACTTGCGATGATATCGGCTTCAGAGACACGGAATCCATATCCATCCGAACTGGCGACAATCAATTCACGTTCTGGGTCATGGACGAACATTCCAATGGGGCTGTGGTCATTTTCCATATCCACCAATAAGCGGATGGGTTCGCCGTTCCCGCGGCCACCTGGTAGCTTATCCGCACCAAGCGTGTAGAACTTTCCGTTCGTCGAAAAGACAATGATCTTATCAGTTGTTTCTGCCGGAACGGCAAATGCGAGTTTGTCGCCTTCTTTGAATTTCAATCCTGAGACATCATCCAACTTGCCTTTCATGGCCCGGATCCAACCCTTCTCTGACATGACAACGGTAATTGGTTCTTTGGTAATGAAGGCGGTCGCGAGATCGACATCAATTTCAGGCGCGACATCGAAAGTCGTCCGGCGGGCCCCCAATTCAGTCTTTGGTCCGTAAATATCGCGAACTTCGCGGACCTGCTCCGAGATCGCGTCCCATTGTAGGCTATCAGTGGAGACGAGTTTATTGAGCTCATCGCGTTCAAGGGATAGCTTGTCATGCTCGCCCTTAATCTCGATTTCTTGCAACTTATTCAAAGCGCGCAAACGCATGTTGAGAATCGCCTCTGCCTGACGTTCAGTGAGCCCGAAGGCGTTTATGAGTTCCTGTTTGGGTTTATCTTCAAATCGAATGATCCGGATGACTTCATCCAAATTCAGAAAGGCAATCATATATCCGTCGAGAACCTCTAGGCGGTCGGCAATTTTAGCCAAACGCTGACGAGAACGACGCAAGAGAACTTCGCGGCGGTGATCGAGCCAGGACTGCAAGACTTCACGCAAGTCCATCACACGCGGTGTACGGGTCGCATCGAGGACATTCATGTTTAGGCTGACGCGATTTTCCAATTCGGATATTTTAAACAAGCTTTCCATCAGAAGCGCCGGATCGATATTTTTGCTTCGTGGCTCCAAAACGATCCGAATATCTTCCGCACTTTCATCGCGCACATCGACGAGGCCTGGTGATTTTTTGAGCTCTATGATCTCTGCTAGCTTCTCAATCAAACGGGACTTTTGAACCTGATACGGGATTTCCGTGATGATAATTTGATATTGGCCGCGCCCTGTATCTTCGACATTCCAACGCGCCCGAACCTTAAATCCACCTTTGCCGGTTCTATAGGTTTCGAGCATCGATTCTCGCGGCTCAACGATGATCCCGCCTGTCGGAAGATCCGGCCCAAGCACGTAGTTCATCAATGTCTCAACACGCGCATTGGGTGTCTTAAT
Organism: Litorimonas sp.; assembly: GCA_039975855.1. Lineage (GTDB taxonomy): Bacteria > Pseudomonadota > Alphaproteobacteria > Caulobacterales > Maricaulaceae > Litorimonas. The sequence continues at coordinate 2,119 of JBDWGH010000002.1, forward strand.
CAGATGGAGTGCGGCATTACAGAGTTCAGCGGCGTTATGCGGAGGAATGGATGTCGCCATCCCCACGGCAATGCCCTGACTGCCATTGGCTAACAGGTTTGGGAATCCCGCAGGCAGGACCTGTGGTTCTTCGTCTTCCTCATTATAGGTCGCGATGAAATCAACCGCGTCCTCATCCAGTCCCGCCAAAAGCGCAACCCCCGCCGCCGTCATCTTGGCTTCGGTGTACCGCATGGCGGCTGGGCTATCGCCGTCAATATTTCCGAAGTTCCCCTGCCCGTCGACGAGCGGATAACGCGCGGAAAAAGACTGGGAGAGCTTCACCAAGGCATCATAAATCGACGCATCCCCGTGAGGGTGATATTGCCCCATCACATCACCAACGATACGTGCACACTTCTTATGAGCGTTTTCAGGATTTAGCTTGAGCTGACGCATGGCGTAAAGAATGCGCCGATGAACAGGTTTCAATCCATCACGCACATCCGGCAAAGCCCGCTGCGTAATCGTCGATAGCGCGTATGCCAGATATCTGGACGACAATGCCGTATCGAAATGCTCTTCAATGACAGCATTTTCGGGTACACCATTATCCCCGCCTGAGCCGGAAGATTTGGATTTAGTTTTAGGTGTCTTCGCCATGAAATGCGCGGGCCTTTCGAATCACTTAGGTAAAGCTACCAAAAGCGAAGGCTCGGCGCGCCTCAAACTACAGCTTTATTGGGGACGGCTGGCATATCCCGTCGCAATAAGGCGGTCGATCATGGCCGCGCGTGCATCAGGAAGTGTGCGGTTGATCTCCCACTGAACCCGGGTTTCCAGAAAATACCCCGTCAGGCGTAGCCCACGCCAAATGTCTTCGGGCGAGGCTGTAGCCTCACCGCGCATAAATCCCGGCAAAGTGAGCATTTTATCACCATAGGGTGCTGCGGCTGCCGTGCAAACGGCACGGCCCGATCTGGGAGAAACATGGGTTAGATTATCAGTAACACCCGTCGCCGCACATTCACTGAAATCCAACCCATACCCAAGCGCTGCCAGTAACCCGGCCTCCCACCGAACATAGAGCGCTGGCCAGACATCAGGATTATCCAGCTGTGACACCACGATTGAAAAGACGTCATGCAATGCGGGATACGCTTCTCGCTCTGGCAAAAGCTCTCGCGTCATAACGCACAGTGCGTTTAGCCCCGCCAAGCTCAACCGCTCCTCCATAAGTTCGGCTGCGCGGCTATCTATGGCCTCTAACGTGTAATATCCCAGTTGATCTTCTAGGCGTCCCCGCCACTCAACACTGACATGGTTGCCGGGCTGCAATACGGGACGCATGCGGCGACTAATTCCGCCGCGAACAAGTCCAGGGTGACGTCCTTTTTCCCGTGTGAAAACTTCGATGATGGCCGACGTTTCGCCATGCTTTCGCGTGCTCAGAATATATCCGTCACCGGCCCAATCCATGGGCTAAACGTCGAACTCCAGCCCCATACCTGTATAGCGGGCCTGGTCATCTTTCCATTTTTCACGAACCTTCACGAATAGGAAAAGGTGGACTTTTCGGCCCAACCAATCTTGCATTTCACGACGCGCCGATGCTCCGATATCCTTAATCGTGCGACCTTGTTTGCCAAGAACGATCGGTTTTTGTGAAGACCGGCGGACATAGATCACTTGTTCAATCCGAACATCGCCGCTTTTCAGCTCTTTCCAAGCTTCCGTCTCCACCATGCTGGCGTAAGGCAGTTCATCATGCAGTCTCAAAAAGAGCTTCTCACGCGTGATTTCCGCCGCCATGAGGCGCGATGGAATGTCTGCCGCTTGGTCTGTTGGATAAAGCAGAGGTCCTTCCGGCATCGCTTCCGCGAGTGCAGTGGACAGCGCCTTAATACCCTCACCATTTTTCGCGGAGGTTAAGAAAATCTCTGAATAGGCATCCATTTCATTGAACTCAGCGATGAGAGGCAAGACCTTCTCGTGCGGAATTTCATCCACTTTATTCAACACCAAATACCCTTTGGCGCGACGCTTCTGTAAACCCTTGGCGACACTTTTCGTGTCATCAACCGAAAGCCTGTCCTGTGCGCTTCCTTCGCCAGCGGCCTGCCGAAGCCAGGCCGGCGCATCTACGACATGAACGACCAAATTGCTATCATCCGCACCGGTCCACGCCGCGTGAACCATTGATTTCGCTAGGCGATCAGATTCATTGGGAGAAAAGATACCTGGTGTATCGACCAGAACGACCTGTGAAGGCTGCCCACTTGAGGTTTCCAACATGGCGATCGCACGAATTTGGAAACGCGTGGTCTGAACCTTATGCGTTACAATCGAGACTTTCTCACCCACGATAGCGTTGGTTAGTGTCGATTTTCCCGCATTGGGCGCCCCGACAATAGCTGCAAATCCTGCGCGGCTCATGATGGCCAACTTTCTAATAAATGTGAGGCAGCATACCGTTCTGCATCCCGTTTGGATTTACCTGTTCCTCTAGCTGATCCAACACCTGTCACGATAACTTCAATAACGAAAAGCGGTCGGTGATCTGGCCCGCTACGTTCGACAATGTCGTAAACTGGCAAGCCATGTTGTCCCGCCATTGCGCGCTCCTGCAATTCGGTTTTCGGGTCTTTCGCAGATTTCTTGACGACTTCTTCAAGCAAAGGAACCCAATGTTGATCGTAAAATCGTTTCGCTTCGGCATACCCACCGTCAATGTAGATCGCAGCAATCAGAGCTTCGCAAGCATCACCTAGAATTGAGGTTTTCTCGCGTCCACCTTGGCGGTCTTCTGCTGACGACAATAACAGGCCTTCGCCTAGATCAATATTCCTTGCAATTTGAGCACAGGTTTCCTTGCGGACAAGCGCATTTAAGCGCCGCGCTAATGTACCTTCGGTCTCGGTCGAATAATGAAATAGGGCGTCTGCGGTAAGCAAACCCAAAACTCTATCACCTAGGAACTCTAATCGTTCATTGTCCGGTGTCTTCCTCTGACCATCCCCATAGGAACTATGAGTCATCGCCCTGATAAGAAGCGAGGCATCATGAAAGGTATAATCAATGCGAGATTCCAAGGCCGTCAAACGAGGATAGCGATCACGTGCAGGATCGCTCATTTGATATCCTTGAACCAACGGTCCTTGCGCATGTTGAACCATGTCCACGGCTTGAAAAGAACAAAATCTTCATTGACGGATAATAAGACAATCTCAGCCCGGCCAATGATGTTTTCCTTCGGTACAATACCCGCCCCGCCCTTAGCGACAGTTACACGGCTATCATAAGAATGATCTCGGTTATCGCCCATCATGAAATAATAACCCGCCGGAACTGTACGTATTTCTGTTTGATCCAAAGGACTGTTCTTTTGGGCATCAAGGACGTTGTGGGTTCGCCCACTCGGGAGCGTCTCTACCAATAGATCGGCTACCTCAACATTTCCAAAAGAATTCGTATAATCATACTCGCCAGTTTTCTCTACCGGCACACGCTCACCATTCAAATAAAGTAGACCCTGTTTCATCTGGATCTGATCACCCGGCAATCCGATAACGCGCTTGATAAAATTCTTGTTGTCGCCTTCCGGTCGAAAGACAATAACATCTCCGCGTTTCAATTCCCGTTCAAACAAACGTCCCGTCTTAACTGGAAATGGAAAAGGCGTCGCTGCGTGCTTTCCAAAGCCAACCGTAAACTTAGAAGTGATGATATAATCGCCTTTTACAAGCCCCGGAACCATGGATCCCGATGGGATATGGAAAGGTTGAAAAATGAAAGTGCGGAGAACAAAGGCAATGCCCAATGCCCACAATACCGTCGAGATCGTTTCGCCGATCCCGCCTTTGGCTTTCTCGTCTTTTTCTCTTTTCTTAGTTTTCGTCATTTGCCCTGTCTAACGTCTGGAATGGCTTCGGCAATCGCAAATGCAGTAGCATATGGATAATCATCAGAGAGCGATAAGTGTATGTTGAGTTCATGGCCGTCAGGACATCTTGCAGCAGCGCGCGCTTCAGCGTCTCTACTTAAGCTTACAATAGGGCGCCCTGACGGATCATTTTGAACTTCCACCGAGGTCCAAGTCAGAGCCCCAGAGTCACGACTCGCCAAGGCCTTGGCAACAGCTTCTTTCGCCGCAAATCGCTTCGCGTAACTCATCGCAGGCCTGGCTTTGCAATCACAATAGGCTTGCTCTGTTTCAGTAAATGTCTTGTTTAAGAACCGCTTCCCGAATTTTTCAATAGATTGTTCGATCCGGCGGATATCGCAAATATCTGTTCCAATACCGATAATCATGCAGCTCGGGCCTCTGAAGACAGATGCCGCATTTCAGAGATCGCTTCCTCAAGGCCAATAAAGATAGATTCACCAATGATAAAATGTCCGATGTTCAATTCCATTCCCTCAGGAATCGCGGCTATCGGCGCCACGTTGTCAAAGGTCAGGCCATGACCGAAGTGAACCTCAAGCCCAAGCTCATCAGCTAATTTTGCGCTCTGCCGAAAAGCTTCTAGATAATTTTCCGCGACATCGATTTTTCCGTCGTCCAAAGCATGGGCATAAGCACCCGTGTGGAATTCCACGACAGCTGCTCCTGTACTGGCCGCTGCTCGTATCTGTGTTTCTACCGCTTCGATGAAAAGTGAGACGCGTGATCCCGCCTCGGTTAATTCTCTAACAATGGGCGTAATGTGGTTATGTCCCCCCGCGACATCCAAACCACCTTCTGTTGTACGCTCCTCCCTACGCTCAGGAACAATACAAACGGCTTTGGGTTTTAGCTCAAGAGCGATTGCCAGCATCTCTTCCGTAGCGGCCATCTCCATATTCAAGGGTATATTCTCACTCTCACACAGCAGTTGAAGACGAACCATATCGTCATCGCGCATGTGGCGTCGATCTTCACGTAAGTGCGCCGTTATACCGTCAGCACCGGCTTTTATTGCGGCATAAGCGCCTGCGACCGGATCAGGATGTTGCCCACCACGCGCATTTCGAACTGTTGCGATATGATCTATATTGACACCTAAGCGCGGTAGGGACTTCATGAGAGCCCTCTGCTACCCGGCTTGATAGCTGGGAGGTCAACTAATTCAGGAGGAAGATCGTTCGGATCGTAATCAGGGAAACGACGTGCAGCCAAACTTACAAGTGGAACCCCAATATCGGCCTCCCCATTCGAGCGGTCGAAAATACAAGCGCCCGCAATAATTTCTGCGCCCGTCTCCTGAGTTATCGCGGCAATACACTCACGTGACGAAAGTCCAGTTGTCACGATGTCTTCCACCATGAGCACCTTACTCCCAGGCTTTATCGTAAAACCCCGTCGAAGCGTAAACACACCATCAACGCGTTCAACAAATAGGGAGTCTATTCCCATGTGCCGAGCTGTCTCATACCCCGGAATTACACCACCCATTGCTGGTGCGATGATGACATCAGGTTCGATACCTTGGGCTTTGACTTTCTCGGCAAGCGCTTTGCAAACGATTTCAGTCAATCGCGGGTTCTTGAAAATAAGGGCTTTCTGTAGAAATACAGAACTGCGTCGCCCTGAAGACAAAATAAAGTGACCTTCCAGCAAGGCACCAGCTTCGCGGAAGACATCAAGAACGTCATCAGTATTCATGTTTCAGGCTTTCAAATGAGCGGGCAGTGCCCGGCTCCGGTTGACTTTGACCACATAGGCCGAGGCCCGAAGGGCCGCAATAATTGACATAAGGTGCCGCGTGTCACGGACTTCAACGTCGATAATCATATCGAAAAAAGTTGGACTTCGGCGGACGGTTTTGATGTTTGTGAGATTGCCTTGAGACTCGCCGATAATTTTTGTGACATCGGCCAAAGCCCCTGGGACATGTTGAACCGTAATGATAACCCGTCCCGTAGAAGCCGCTTGTTCAGCGGCGCGACGCCACGCCAGATCGATCCAATCTTCAATGCGGTCTTCTTTGGTTGCTAACTCATCACAATCGATGGTGTGAATGACAATACCACGCCCCATTTCTTGTAGCCCGATAATGCGGTCACCCGGGATGGGCGAGCAACATGGGGCCAAATGCAGGCCTAATCCCGGATTTAGGCCGTCGCCTTTGACGTATAAATTGACACTGTCATCATCAATCAAATCGAGATCTTGAATATCACCTTCAGCCCTCGCCTCACTGCGCCCTGGGAAAACGGCATCTACGAAATCGTTCATTGATAGCTGTCCACGTCCGAGCGTTTCAAACAAAGTCGTTTCGTCAGACATTTTGAGACGCTTTAAGGCATCCGTCAAAACAGCGGAATCGAGATCTTTCCCCTCCCGCTTAAAGGCATGCAGGGCCAATGTTTCACCAATACGTCGGAATTCTTCAGATTCACCTTCCCGGGTGAGCCGACGCAAAGCTTGTCGAGCGCGCCCGGTCGTTGCGATGCTCTCCCAGCCTTGTTGGGGCTCAGCCGTGCCGCCACGCACAATTTTAATGACATCGCCATTTTCCAATTGTGTACGCAACGGCACGTCCCGTCCGTTGACAATGGCGCCTATACACGTGTCACCAACTTTCGTGTGAACCGCATATGCAAAATCAATCGGTGATGCCCCGCGAGGAAGTGCGATGAGGTCGCCCTTCGGGGTGAAGGTGAAGACCTGATCCGTGAACATCTCAAGTTTCACGTTATCCAGGAACTCATCGGCATCACCGCTTTGTTCCATCATCTCAATCAGTGGCCGAATACGCTTTAAGGGATCACCACCAGAGGCGATTGCACTGGCTGGATCATAGGCGTAACTCTCATCTTTATAGGCCCAATGCGCCGCAACACCGCGATTGGCGACGTCTTCCATACGCTCTGTTCGGATTTGAATCTCGACTCGGCGGTTTTCGTCGGTCCGAATTGTCGTATGTAAGGACTGATATCCATTAGGCTTTGGAACAGAAATAAAGTCGCGAAAACGGGATGGGACAGCCCGAAAGGCGTCGTGCAATACCCCTAAAACTTGATAGCATTGCGCGGGGCTCTCGACGACAACCCGAAACGCATAGATATCTGCGACATCATCAAAGCTGATATTCTGCCGCTGAAGCTTTCGCCAAATCGCATAAGCTCTCTTCTCTCGGCCATAAACACGAGCGTCTAAACCTGCGGAATCAAGCGTGTTTTTAAGAGAGGTGAAAACCTCACTAATGACTTCGCCTTGGGTCGACCGCCATTCTTCCAAACGCCTTTCGATGCTTTCATAGGCAGCAGAATTGATGTGTCGGAATGATAAATCCTCAAGTTCAGAGCAAATTTTGTCGACACCAATCCGCCTGGCAAGCGGGGCAAATATATCCAATGTTTCACGTGCAATCCGTTCACGTGATGCTTGTTTCGGATGATGTTGCAAGGTCCGCATATTGTGCAGGCGATCGCAAAGTTTCACCAACAAAACCCGAACGTCTTTCGAGACGGCGAGGATGAACTTTTGAAAGTTCTCTGCTTGGGCTCGCTCTTTTGAAAGATTTGGGCGGGACATTTCAACCTGCCCCAACTTGGTCACACCATCGACAAGCTCCGCAATCTCAGGCGTAAACTCTTCCGCGAGCTCCTCAGCTGTCGCGTCAGTGTCCTCCAAAACATCATGCAGTAACGCTGTGCAAACCGTCGCAATATCCAATTTGAGCGATGCAACAATGCCAGCCACCTCAATCGGATGGGCGTAATATGGATCACCTGAATGGCGAAGTTGCTGACCATGCGCTTGCACTGAATAGACATAGGCCTTGTTCAACAAAGCTTCATTTGCAGACGGGTCATATTTTTTTACAAGCTCAACGAGCTCATATTGCCGCAGATATTTCTGCGATGCTTTTGGCGGGGCTATGTCGACTGGCTTATTCACGAACATCCAATATAGGCTGATAAGACGTCATCGGCCAATAAAAAAGCCGCCTCGAAGGACGGCTTTCTAAACAATTTAGGTCTCAAATTAGAAACGTGAAGAACTGTCGTTGTCGCGGTCGCCTTGAAGAGCGCGAAGAACGTCAGCTTCGGACATTTCGGCTTGCGGCTGCGCATCGCCGTGCTCGAGAGCCAAGACAGGTGCATCTTCTTGCTCGTCCGGAAGATCATCGTCTTGGATAACGCGTTGCAGACCAACGACGAGAGACTCGCGGAGATCGTTGAGATCCAGTGTTTCTTCAGCCAGCTCTCGCAGAGATACGACAGGTGTTTTGTCATTATCGCGATCAATGGTTAGCTCAGAACCCGCGGCAATGTTGCGCGAACGATGTGATGCAAGCAGCACCAGATCAAAACGGTTAGGGACTTTTTCAACGCAATCTTCAACGGTAACGCGGGCCATGGGAACTCCAATACAAAAGGCCGCTTCAAAACGGCCTAAAATTCAAGAGCTACTTAGTCATTCGACGGCAAGCAATCAACCTGTTTTACCACGCACCCACATATCGAGTCGCTTTGATATCAGCACCGGTGAGCCTTCTCGTATATTTCACCCACTTCTCTTGTAACTCCGAAGCCGGAACGAGGACAAAAGCTCGTTCCAACATACGCGGATGCGGCAGCTTTAAATCTTTCTGGTTACAAGTCTCTGACCCAAACGTAAGGATATCCAAATCAAGCGTGCGCGCGGCATTAGGAATACTTCTTACACGGCCATGTTTGTTTTCGATTGACTGTAAAAGATCCAACAATGATTGTGCAGAACCGTGATAATTCCCCAGAACCACTGCATTGAGATAGTTTGGTTGATCAGAGCCGGCTGGCCATGCAGGGGAACGCCAAAGACCGGACTTCTTTTCTAAATGAAACCCCTCAGCGCACAATTCAGCCAACGCGATTTGAAACGTGACTTTAGGGTTGGATAGATTGCCGCCAAATGCGATGAGACATTCAGTCATATTTTAAAGCATTTTCGACAACGGTTTCAGTCATGGTCTTTTACCCCGAAGAGCGAATCGCAATTTTCGTGGATGGTGCAAATTTTTTCAATACAGGTAAATCACTCGATTTCGACATAGATTACAAGAAGATGCTTGAACTTTTTAAGCAAAAAGGACGTTTGGTGAATGCGCGTTACTACACCGCTATCATTGAGAATGAAGAGTACTCGCCCATTCGGCCACTTGTCGATTGGCTAAACTATAACGGCTATCAAGTTATTTCAAAGCCCGTCAAGTCTTACACCGACCGCGATGGCCGCAGTCGCATCAAAGGAAATATGGATATTGAGCTAGCGCTAGACATGGTCGAAATGGCAGAACATGTTGATCATATAATTCTGTGTAGCGGCGATGGTGACTTCAGAGCGGCAGTTGACGCTTGCCAACGCAAAGGCACCCGTGTTTCGGTTTTATCATCAATGCGAACCAAACCCTCCATGCTTGCTGATGAATTACGACGACAAGCGAATGACGTGATTGAGTTGTCAGACATGGAGAAACTTATCGGACGTCCACGTCGCGAATATGCGGACTATGAAGATGAGTAATGTCGACGCCCCTTATGAGTGTCGGAAATGCCCGCGATTGGCAAGTTTTCTGGATGAACAACGGGTATTGCGACCTGATTATTTCAATGGCCCGGTTCCAAATTTCTTCTCCCCCGATCCCAAGTTGGTCGTGATTGGTCTTGCGCCTGGCATGCACGGCGCGAATCGGACTGGACGTCCGTTCACTGGAGATTGGGCGGGCGATTTACTCTTTGCGGCGCTAGGCAAATACGGTTTCACATCGGGCGATTATGATCGAGATGGAATGGGTAAAGACGGGCTTGAGCTAATCGATTCTATGGTGACAAATGTCGTGCGTTGCCTCCCTCCCCAAAACAAACCCATAGCCAGCGAGATAAATACCTGCCGGGACCTATATCACAAAAATCAGCTTAAAGCCCTTCCTGATGCCAAGGTTCTGCTTTGCCTGGGAAAAATAAGCCATGACAGTACTGTCAGGGCATTGGGGCTTCGTCTGGCAACTCATAAATTTGGCCACGGAACGGAGTATATTGATCCGCACGGTCGCACCATATTGTCCAGCTATCATTGCTCCCGCTACAACACGAATACCGGGCGCCTAACGGAGGACATGTTTTTCAAGGTTTTCGAACGTGCGCGAGAAATCTGCGATAGTTAGCCTTTTTCACGCATGAGACGGGCTTTTTGCTTCTGCCAATCACGAGTTTTATCACTCTGGCGTTTGTCGTAGTTCTGCTTACCGGTCGCAGTGCCAATTAAGAGCTTTGCCTTACCCTTTTCATTGAAATACATTTTTAGAGCGACAATCGTTCGACCCTTGCGTTGTGTTTCACCCAACAAGACATTGATTTGCTTGCGTTTTAAAAGGAGCTTTCTAGGTCGTGTCGGCAAATGGTTAAATTGGCTCGCCGGCGGATAAATCGGTATGTTGGCATTGACCAACCACGCTTCGTTATTTTCAATTGAGACATAACTTTCCGCGATATTACCGCGGCCCTCGCGAAGAGCCTTAACCTCGGTTCCGACCAACATGATACCAGCTTCCATAGTATCTTCGACAGCATAGTCATATCGCGCTTTACGGTTTTCCGCGAGTACGGTGTCGTTGACACCAGTCTTCTTCTTTCTGCCGCCTGCCTTGCTCGACATGTTAAACCTGGATGCCAGCCTGAACCATAGCAGCTTTCACGATAGCCTTTGTCGAATCACGGCATTCCGTAATTGGAAGACGGACGCCGGGCTGCATTTTGCCCATTAAGGATAGCGCATATTTCGCAGGTGCGGGACTTGGATCTACGAAGAGATCTTTATGTAATCGGTCAAGCTTCGCATTCCATAGACGCGCTGCCTCATAATCACCTGACAAAAGCGCATTGTGGAAAGCCGCATATTGCGCCGGCGCGATATTTGACCCCACCGAGATCGTTCCCTGCCCGCCATGCGCGCTATGGCCCAAAGATGTTGGATCATCCCCTGAAAGTTGGATAAAATCCTCGCCGCATCGAACAGTCAGACCGGCAACACGTTCAATTTGGCCTGTAGCATCTTTGCAGCCAATGACAGTTGGAAGCTTAGACAAACGTTCCATGGTGTCTTGTTCGATATCAACAATGCTTCGCCCTGGAATGTTGTAGACAACGATTGGAATATCAACAGCTTCGGATATCGCCTTGAAGTGCTGGTAAATACCTTCTTGGCTCGGCTTGTTATAATATGGCGTTACCACCAACGCTGCATCCGCACCCATGGCCTTAGCGTGTTGCGCGTATTTGATAGACACGCGGGTTTCATTAGACCCAGCACCCGCAATAACAGGGACGCGGCCATTCGCAGCCTCAGAAGTCAAACGAATAACCCGTTGGTGCTCTTCATCCGTCAATGTCGCACTTTCGCCCGTAGTGCCGCAGGGCACTAAACCATGAATTCCAGAATCGATTTGCCACTCGACAAAATCCTGAAACGCTTGTTCGTCAATCTCGCCGTCTTTGAACGGAGTGACTAGAGCTGTAATTGACCCTCTTATCATGTTTGTCTTTCGCAATGCGGTTGTGTAGGCCCGAAGATGTGAGCGGGTGATAGCGTCGTTTTGGATATGGATTCAAGACATGGTTTCTTCACTTTTGCAAGAGTGTGGGACGTCTTTATGTGGCAAAGCCGAAAGTCTGAATTAAGCCCAAGACGAGGCCAAATTGGGGTCTTATTGGTCCTGTTTTTACTTATCTTCTCGCCATTCTACGCCTCAGCATCCGTACCTGAACCGCGGTTGAAACCTGCGGCGCCTGCTATGTCAGCCTTTATGAGCGAAACTGACGCGAAGCAGTTCCGGAAAGGTCTAAGTGCTGCAAACGCAAAGCGATGGTCAGAGGTTGAAAGAACCATAAGCAGACTAAACGACCCAATTGCGAAAGACACGCTGCGCTGGATCCAAGCTACAAACGATAGAAACGTCTCAACTGATACACTTCAATATGTTCACACCAGTTTGAGCAATTGGCCTCGAATGGTCAGAGTTAGCGCGGAAGCCGAAAGGCGAATGTTTGATGAAAGCTGGACCTCAAAGCGGGTATTTGAATGGTTTACCGGACGGGTTGAACCCGTGTCCGGTGAAGGTCGCGCGGCTTTGGCTCGCGCTTATTATGCCAAAGGTGATCAAGCCAATGGCGACAAGTATTTACGTTTGGCATGGCGCGAAAGTCGGCTGACAAGGGACGGGCAGAAAACCCTTTTTCGTCTCTACAACAAGAAACTGACTAAAGATGATCATGCGGCTCGGGCAGATCATCTGATTTGGTCTGGTTATCGTCATTACAGCAAAGCTCGCGCCCTGCTTCAGCATATGGGCCGCACGGACCGCGCCTTGATGAGAGCCCGGATGACGTTGAACCGGAACGCATCCGGCATGGACGCGGCGGTCAATGCTGTTCCGAGTTCGCATTTAGCTGACCCAGGGTTGGTTTATGAACGCGCACGCTGGCGCCGCCGAAAGAAGTCAAAAGAGTATGCCCTACCCGTCTACCTTTCGGCACGCACAGCCCCAACGTCGGACCTTGGCAAAAAAGCGATGTGGCGCGAGAAAAAACTAATGGCCTATTGGTCAATCTCGGAAGAGAATTACAAAGAAGCTTATCAGCTTTCGCTGCATCACGGTTTTCAACGTGGGACTGAATTCGCAGAAGCTGAGTTTCTAGCCGGATGGCTGGCCCTAACGGGTTTGCAAGAACCCGATCGCGCTTTGCGTCATTTTACAAGGCTCCGCGACGGGGTCGGCTCCCCCATCTCTTTGGCACGCGCTCATTACTGGGTAGGTCGCGCGCAGGAAGCGTCGGGAGATAGCCAATCCAGTCAAAGTTATCGCTTAGCCGCGCAATATCCGAATACCTATTACGGCATGTTGGCTGGCCTGGAAGTCGACGGCCCATCCCATAGGGTTTCGCTCCCACCTGAGTTTATCGCGGAGCAGGACAGAGCCGAATTCGTCACTGATAACCGTGTGCGCGCTTTGCATTTACTGGGAGAGGCGGGTGAGCAGCGCTTTTTTTCGCAAATCAGCTACCACCTAGACGACGAAGTCGACAGTCTATCCAAACTGTCTCTCCTCAGCGAATTAGCTGAGGATTACGGATTTATGCGCCCGTCTCTTCGCGCGGCAAAACAAGCGGGGCGCTTCCAGGGGATGCTAACGGAAAGCGGGTATCCTTTGGTGGGTTCTATAGACGCTTTACCGAAACATAAGTTCGAGGAACCCTTTGTTTATGCGATTGCACGGCAAGAAAGCGAATTTGCCGCGAATGCTGTCAGTTCAGCAAAAGCCTATGGAATGATGCAAATGATCAATAGCACGGCCAAAGCCACGGCTAGGAAGCATCGCGTTAGATATGACCTGAACCGTTTGGCGGCAGACGGAGACTATGCTGCCAATATGGGCGCGCTACACTTGAATGATCTTCTAGATCAATGGGATGGTTCGTATATCCTCGCGGCCGTCAGCTATAATGCGGGACCTCATCGTGCAAAATCATGGATTAAGACGTATGGTGATCCGCGTAGCGGCGAAGTTGATGCTATCGACTGGGTTGAAAAAATCCCATTTTCGGAAACACGAAATTACGTCATGCGAGTGATGGAGAACACGCAGGTTTACCGTGCACGTCTAAACAATGACTCAGCCCCCAACCGTCTGGAACAAGACCTACGCCTGGGGCAACAACCCTTTTAGTTACGACCTACCAGGTCAATTTGGCGCTCTCGATACGGGGATTAGCTAAATTTTCCCTATGACACTTGACGAATGCGTTCGTTCCGTATTTGTTCTATTTCGTGTTAAAGGGATAAATCTGTGAACAATGCTTGTATAATTTGTGAGTATAATCTGTGCCGCCGGTAGCCTCACGCCATCACATACGCGCCGAACGACAACGTTATCGTCGAGCGCAAGATGGTCGTGCATGGTCGGTCAAAGATCTGCCGAAATACTATTATCATCGAAATTTTTGCGAGATCATCGACAGCGTGGAAGCTGAATTGGGGCATCTACTTGGCAAGCCTGGCCTCCGTTTTCTCAAAGATTTTCGTAACCTGCCCTTTCCCGCTCAATGTGCCTATGCGCGGTTGTGCGGGCGCAAAGGACAGGTCTTCAACATTGATAAGTTTGATTATCCAGAGATTGAAGCACTGTCATATCAATATGAAAGACTGGCGATCGATGGGTTCGTCGCTCCCCTTTCAGCCAACCACTTCGAAAATTATCTCTGCAGCCTTACAAAACAGGAACTCTTATTGGTTCTAACGAAACATGTTTGCGGAACAAAATTTAAAAAGTCGTGGAAGAAGGACAAACTCATCAACATCGGTGTTGATGAAATAGAATTTGACGATTTGAACCTTCCTGGAAACGTCTGGGTTCAATCTCGAACTGATGCGTTAGAGTACATTTTGTTTCTGCATTCAGGTCAGGTTGAAAACAGTCTCCAAAACCTGACTCTGCGTGATCTAGGATTAGTAAAAGCTCCAAAGTTAGAACAAAAATATGGAGCACAGTTTGCCAATCGTGAAACTGCGAAGACTGCTTTGTTTTACGCGACAGCCCTGCGTGATTTTCGTCAAATGAACACTGCCAGGCTAGCCAGTCTAACTGAGACGATAGATTCTTGGCCTAATCCACTATGCGCTATCAGCGTCGGAAATCGCGATAAATTATTGCACAAACTTGGCGGATTTCTGGAACGGAAGGGCGAAATTGATACCGCCCTAAGCGCTTACTCTCGGTCCGATACTTCATTATGCAATGAACGCGTTATTCGTCTGCGCTATAAAAAAGGTGACAAGTCATGGGTTAAGTCACGCCTAGAAGACATGATTGAAAACCCCTCCTCGGACGATGAACACGCTTTTGCCCAAGATTTTTACGCCAGAAAATACCAAAAGAAACGAACATCGATTGTCACAGACATCCTCCGTGAAGCAGATACGATTGAGCTGGACGAAGCCTTTCGAAACCAGCCCGAGAGGGCCGCCATGCATCATTACCGCAAGCAAGGTTTAGTATGCTTTCAAACGGAGAATGTACCTTGGCAAAACCTATTCGGACTGCTGTTTTGGGATGAGTTGTATAAAGGAAAGTCTCCACGAAACTTTCCTAAGGCCCTAAAATTCGGAACTTTTTACGAAAAGAATAAGTCTCGGATTGAACGCAAGTTGGAAGATTTAGACACACCTCATCTTGTGACGATCCAACTCTTAAAAACTCTCACAAAGCACTTTGGAAAACATCAGAACATAGTTCATTGGGGCTCGCGCTCATTGGATCGAATACAAGCCTTAATCGAGTCAGCACCTAAAGGCGCCCTGGCCTACATGTTAAGGCTCATGGCGAAAGACTGGCCCCGAACAAAAGATGGTTTTCCTGATTTGATAGTGATTGAAGACGGCCTTTGCCGTTTTGTTGAGATAAAAGCGACAGGAGACATCGTTCGCCGAAACCAACTTACACGTCTACGGCAGCTGAGATCAGCTGGCTTTAACGCCGAGATTTTAAAGGTGAATTGGACCGTCGACCCTGACCAAACCTATGTCGTCGTTGATGTGGAAACCACGGGTGGTCGTGCGGGTCTGCATCGCGTCACCGAAATCGGAGCGGTGAAGGTAAAAGGAGGAAAGGTCATTGATGAATGGTCCAGTCTCATTAACCCACAGCGGTCGATACCCGCAAACATCACGCGGATCACAGGTATAACGGAAGAAATGGTCTCCGATGCACCTATTTTTGCGCAAGTGGCGAACAGCTTCGCAAAATTCATGGGCGATGCCATATTCGCTGCCCATAATGTCAATTTCGATTATGGTTTTATCAGTGCAGAGTTTCAGATGGTCGATAGGCATTTCAGCCATCCAAAAATTTGTACCTGCTCATCCATGAGAAAACTCTATCCTGGACATGCTTCTTATTCTCTAAAAAACCTCTGCCGCGAATTCGAAATTGATCTAAAAAGTCATCACCGCGCTCTTTGCGACGCAAAAGCCGCAGCAGAGCTGCTGTTTTTAGTGAATGAAAAGCGATTGGAAAACCAAAGGTAGACGAGGCTTTTCCCTGAGGCCACACTGTGCAAAAAGCATGTGAATCTATTCAGGACAATATCTTGGCAACTTCGCTACCAGCAAAAGACATACCCAGTCGAATTGAAACCATTCGCGGCCTGATAGAGGCGCGTCTTTCCGAAATAATTCCGTCTAAAACAACATGGCCCGTGCGTTTGCATGAGGCTCAACGCCACGCATTGCTTTCACCGGGCAAACGGTTTCGTCCTCTCCTGTGTGTATTTATCGCGCAAGGTGGAGACCTCCAAGATGGAGCGGAATTGGACGCAGCAATCACTACGGGCTGTGTCGCCGAAATGGTGCATGCCGCTTCACTTATTCTAGATGACCTCCCCTGCATGGACGATGCAGAATTGCGCAGAAATCAGCCAACAACACATATTGCTTTCGACGAAAGTACGGCAATTTTATCTGCGACAGCGCTTCTGAACCGCGCATTTGGGGCATTGTCTCGTTTGGATCAGGTCACGGCTGAACGCCGTATCGAAATAATCGATCTGCTCTCTTATGCCGTTGGATCGAAAGGCCTAATTGCGGGGCAAATGGCGGATTTAGCCAATACCGACAAGGGGACATCCATTGCTGAAATTGAGCGTCTAAATACCCTAAAAACTGGCGCTTTGTTTGACTTCAGCGTTGACGCAGCGGCCATTCTTTCTGGGATGCATGCGTCACAACGCGCAGCGTTAAAGGACTTCTCTTATAACCTAGGCCTTGCATTTCAGCTCTTGGACGACGTCAAAGACGCCGTAATGAATGATCAAGAGGCCGAGAAGTCAGTTAACCGTGATATAGGGAAAGCCACCATACTGGCGGTCGCGGGCTCTCTTGCCTCCCGCAGAAAGCTCACCGAGTATTTGTCTCATGCGAAAGCCGCGCTGCAGAGAGCTGAGCTATCTAACCTTGATGTGATAACTGCGATTTTGGACCATCAATTTGCCTTTCTCCGCACCTGACATACCTACACGTCCAACGGTACTGAACGTTCGCGACCTGACGGTTGATTACGGAAAACACCGGGCTTTGGACGGTTTGACCCTCGAGATTTTTCAAGGCGAACTCGTCGGAGTTATTGGCCCCAATGGAGCGGGAAAAACTAGTTTTGTCAAAGCCTTGTGCGGACGGCTGAAACTTAATGGTAACCTCGAAGTTTGCGGCGATAATTTGCAACGCGGCAGCGATCGTCGGAAACATATCGCACTTGTTCCGCAAGATATCGGGCTCTACCCGCACCTTACAGCAAAAGAAAATCTTGATGTGATTGGACGCCTTTTAGGCTTGAAAGACAAACAAGGGGTCTTGGACGCTCTCGATGCCGTTGAAATGACGCAACACGCCAAATTGCGCGTTTCTGATATGTCAGGCGGCATGAAGCGCCGTATCAATGTGGCTGCAGCCATTCTTACAAAACCCAGCCTAGTCATTTTTGACGAACCTACTGCGGGTGTTGACGCGCCCGCTCGCGATACCGTTCATCGATTGGCTCGAAAACTGGCCGATGAGGGAAAGGCTGTGATTTTAATTACCCACGAATTGGACCAAGCCGAAGCCCTCTGTGATAAAGTCTTAGTATTGTGCAACGGCAAACGTCTGGCCTTTGAGCCCCCAGGACGTCTTTTAGAGCGGAGCTTTCAAGGACAACGCGAAGTTATGGTGAGATATGGCCGACCGCCAGAACATGAAGCACATACCGCAATGAAACCATTCCAGTTCACCCAAGGTGAACTTCCAACAATTTGGGTTGCGATGACCAATGCAAATGAAGTTAGCTTTGTCTCAGCTTTCCTAACAGCGCTACAGGGCGGGGACGATTTAATTCGCGAGATCAGTGTTCGTCGCCCTGGCTTGAATGCCTTGATGCATCGGATCGAGAAAACTGGGCAGTTATCAGCATGATTTTTGCTGTGTTTAAAATCATGTGGCTTCGGCTTTGGCGGGACAAAGGCGCACTGATTTTGGCCTTCGTCCTTCCGGGATTTATCTTTGCAGTGTTTGCTGCAATTTTCTCGAATGCATCCGGTGGCAATTTGGACTTAAGAGTGGCTCTGGCAAATACCTCGCCAGCGGAAGACACAATATCCTTCGCAAAAAACCTGACGGACAGCGACCTAATCTCGGTCACATTTGACGAGGACTGGACTGAAGCGGACATTACTGACCGGGTTCGTTTGGGTCAGGACGATGTGGGCGTCGTATTGTTCGGAGCCGTCAGTGACCAATCCGGGCCTTCCATCCGCATCATTCAAGATCCCAGCAGAGAGGTCGCTGCGACCGTCTTGAAAGGTCAAATCCGCCAAATGCTCAACAGTCAATCCGGTATAGAGGGAGTAGAAATTTTCGAAACCAAATCAGCGCTCGGGGCGTCAGAAACCGCGATTTTGGAAGACCCAACAGTGACATATTATATAGGTGCTACAGCTATCTTGTTTCTGTTATTTTCTGCCATGCAAGGCGCAGCAATATCGATTGATGAACGCCGAAACGGCATTAGCGACCGATTGATGGTTGGTCCGGCAGGGGCGCTTGGGATGCTCAGTGGTAAGTTCGTCTTTTTATCCCTCGTGGGTTTTTTTCAGGCTGCCATAATATGTATTGTTGCGTCGTTATTCTTTGACGTACCAGTTATGGCGCACCTCTTTCCGCTTATTCTGGCCTGTTTGGGTGCGGCAGTCCTAGCGTCCGGGTTAGCGCTTCTCGTCGCGTCACTGTGTAAAACACCCACACAAATGAACACGGTCAGCACCTTCGCTGTCTTGCTCCTGTCAGCCGTAGGCGGGTCAATGGTCCCGCGCTTCATGATGCCAGGGTGGCTACAGCAGTTAGGCGTTGCTACCCCAAACTTCTGGTCAATTGAGGCCTTCTACGGCATTTTGGCACGGGGACAGACGGTTGTTGATCTGCTACCTGTTTGGTGCGTGTTGTTTGGTGGAGGTTTTCTATGCCTCGGTTTGGCAGCCTTGCTGTCGCATAAATTGATGAGGGTTTAAGTGAGCACTGTCGCGAGGACAGATAAACATGTGAATATGGGCCCCCTTTATGCGGCGCTCATTTTTGGTGTTTGGGCAACAGTTCATGTCTACAGTGTATTTTTTCACACGCTGTCTTCGCCGATTTGGATAACAATCGCTCTCATCGCTTTACAGTGCTGGCTCTACACGGGTTTGTTTATCGTCGCTCACGACACCATGCATGGATCCCTGACACCGGGCAAAGAACGGGTAAACGCTATTATCGGGACTTCAATTCTATTTGTATATGCCGGCTTTAACTGGAAGAAAATGCGGGCTGCCCATCTTGATCACCACACCTATTCAGGAACCGAGAGAGATCCAGATTTCAATGCGAAAGATCCCCACGCGTTTTGGCCATGGTATATGAAATTCTTCCTGACATATTTCGGATGGCGACAAGTTCTCATTCTCATTGGGTTCACACTGACCTATATTTTGCTAGGCGCCAGCTATGTGAACACGATTGTTATGTGGGCCGTTCCAGCAATTTTATCCTCTGTTCAGCTCTTCTATTTCGGGACGTATTTAACCCACAGGCATGCCGAGGACTTTCCCGACGAACATAACGCAAGAACAAACAATTTTAATTGGCTGAGTTCCCTACTTTCTTGCTTTCATTTCGGTTATCATCACGAACATCATTTGTTCCCACATGAGCCTTGGTGGCGGCTGCCGTTGCGCAAACGAGAGACACGTTCATGACAGTCTTAATAAACAGCGCAATCGTTTTGGGTTCCATCATTGGAATGGAGATATTTGCTTGGGCCATCCATAAATACGTCATGCATGGGCCGGGTTGGGGTTGGCACGAAAGCCATCACACAGAGACCAAAGGATTGTTCGAGAAGAACGACCTGTACGCCGTCGTTTTCAGCTTCATTGCGGCTGGTTTCTTTATTATCGGGTCGATGGGCGTGAGCTGGCTTTGGTATGTCGGTTTAGGGCTGACGATTTACGGCGTTCTTTATGCGGTAGTTCATGATGGTCTTGTCCATCGAAGGCTTCCTTTCCCTCGCAAAGCGCGTGGGCGGTACATGAAACGCCTTGTACAGGCTCATCGTTTACATCATGCCGCACACACCAAAGATGGATGTGTCAGTTTTGGCTTTATTTGGGCGGAAGATGTCAGAAAGTTGAAAGCCGAATTGAAGAAGAACATGGCCGCTCGTGGTCAAACACTTCAAGCAGACCAAGCGGAATAAACCCATTTGGCCCAAGGGTTCGGACCAGATGATCTAATCTCCTGTTATCGGCGCGGTGTTTTTCCGATGTCTGATAGACGGGAAGATGAATTTTTCTATCTTGTCGAACCAAAACAGCGCGGAATTCTCCCTTTAAGATCATTTCACATTTCTAAATCCATGAAGAAGTTTAGAAAAAAAACTTCTTTGAAAGTGACGTTTAATCAGGATTTTGCGGGCGTTATTAAAGCCTGTGCGACCAACCATGACGGTACATGGATAAGCCATGCTATTGAAGGCCTCTACCGAGTTCTTCATCAACGTGGGGACGCTCACAGTATTGAGGTTTGGGAGGAAGACACTCTCGTTGGCGGATTGTACGGGGTTACACAAGGCCGGGCATTTTTCGGAGAAAGCATGTTCTCAACCCGAACGAATGCCTCCAAACTGGCACTGATACACCTAGTTGAGCATCTAATATTTCGTGGTTTTATCCTCTTGGACACCCAATTCCTCACCGAGCATTTGAAATCGCTGGGCGCTATCGAAATCCCGCAAACCGAGTATCTCGAAAAATTGAACAAAGCTTTGGAAAGTGACGCCCGTTTCGATTGACCTGCTGAAACGAATTGCACAAAAGACGGGTATGAAAAATCTTGTACCCCTCCTCCTTTCCGCATCCGCTCTTGTTGCCTGCCAAGCTCAGACGGATGACACCTCGAAAAATGATAAGGCTAACGACAGCCCCGCGTTTGCAAGCACCTATACACCGCAAACCTCATCTGACGTTCTCCTGAAGAATGCGACCTTGATTGATGGTATCAGCAAAGAAGAGCGCAAGGGCGACTTACTTGTTGCCGGCGGAAAGATTGGATTTGTGGGTTCCGGGGAAGTCCCCGAAGGAGTTACAGAGATAAACCTTGAGGGTCGTTACGTTACCCCCGGAATAATCGACATCCATTCTCATCTCGGAAACTATCCGTCACCGGGGGTGCATGCGCATGGCGACGGAAATGAAGTTACCAGTCCGATCACTTCGGAAGTCTACGCTGAACATGGTGTTTGGCCCCAGGACCCTGGGTTTGATGAAGCGCTCCAAGGTGGCGTCACAACACTTCACATTCTTCCTGGTTCCGCAAATTTGTTTGGCGGTCGTGGCGTGACCCTTCGGAACGTTCCCTCCCGAACAGTTCAAGGCATGAAATTTCCGGATGCGCCCTATACGCTAAAAATGGCGTGCGGTGAGAATCCAAAACGCGTTTACGGAAACAAAGGTGGCCCGGGTTCTCGAATGGGCAATGTCGCTGGATATCGAAAAAATTGGATCAAAGCTGCAAGCTACAAAGCCAAGCGAGATAAAGGCGGAGATTATGACCGAGACCTTCAGCTTGAAACATTAGCGGACGTTTTAGATGGAAAAATTCTTGTTCAAATGCATTGCTATCGAGCCGATGAAATGGTGCAAATTTTGGATATTGCGAAAGAGTTCGATTACAAAGTCACGACATTCCATCATGCCGTCGAAGCCTACAAAATTGGTGACTATCTGGCGGAGAATGACACATGCGCTGCCATGTGGGCCGATTGGGGCGCATTCAAAATGGAGAGTTTTGATTACATAAACGAGAATGTACCGTTTGTTCACGCTTCCGGTGCCTGCGCCATGATCCACTCGGATGATCAAAACAACATTCAACGTTTGAACCAAGAAGTCGCCAAGACTTGGGCCGATGGCAATCGCGCGGGATTGAACATTTCGAAAGCTGAAGCCTGGCAATGGCTCTCAACAAACCCGGCCAAAGCTCTTGGAATATTAGATGAGACAGGGACCTTGGAGGCGGGCAAACGCGCCGACCTTGTCATTTGGGATGGAGACCCCTTCTCTACATATGGCAGGCCAGAAACCGTTATGGTCGACGGAGCGGTCTTGTTTGACCGTGCATCGGGAGTGAAACCTAAAAGCGACTTCCGCCTTGGCTATGCTGATCTGTCGGAGGGCGTAAAATGAGAACTTTATTCCTAGCGACCGCAGCACTATTCACCCTGTCCTCACCGGCCTTTGCACAAACCTATTTCGTTGATAATGCAACCGTTGTTGCAGCAAATGGAACACAATCGAAAGCGGACATCATTGTTGTAGATGGCGTCGTTGAAGGCCAAGGCGCGCGTTTAACCGCTCCAGACGGCGCAACAACGATTTCGGGCGGTTGGGTTACACCAGGCCTGTTCGCATCGATGTCTTCACTCGGTATGACAGACATTGGGTCATCGGGCCCGGGGAATGACGTTAGTTCTGAAAGTTCACCAACAAATATATCAGAACATGCCGCTGACAGCTTTAACTCGCGATCAGTTCATATCGGCAATGTTAGACAAAACGGAATCACACATGCTGTTATTGCCCCTCGTAGCGGCGGAGATAGTATATTCGCGGGAACGGGCGCAGTTATCTCACTCACCGGAGAATTCGATTCAGTTATCGACCCAGAAGCTTTTGTCATGGTGGACTTGGGCGAACGCGGTACTATTCGCGCGGGCGGGTCCCGAGCTGCGGCGATGTCCCAGTTCCGGGCAGCCATCGAGGACGCAGAAGGATTTTTTAAACGATATGCAGACCAATCCGATGGTGGAGACGTCTTATCGCGTCAGGACGCAAGAGCCTTTTCTCGGGCTGTCCGCGGGGACATCCCTCTTCTCGTCAGCGTTAACCGTGCGGCGGATATTATGCGTTTGATTGATTTGAAATCGGACAATAGAAATTTGGACATTGTGATTGTTGGCGGCGCCGAAGCCTGGGAAGTCGCCGATGAAATCGCCGCTGCCGGAATTCGAGTGATCTTTGACCCATTGAAAAACTTACCTGATTCATTCGAAAGCGTCGGATCACGATTGGACAATGCTATATTTCTAGACGCAGCAGGCGTCGACTATGCGATTTCAAACCTTGGCGCCTTGGGTGTAACAAAGCCAGCAACCTTAGCCCAACATGCCGGAGCAGCCGTCGTTGAAGGCCTAAGTTGGGATCAAGCTTTTTCGGCCATCTCATCGGTTCCTGCATCTTGGTTTGGCGTCACTGATAAGTCTGCCGTTGTATGGGACGGTGATCCATTAGAGGTAACTTCTGCACCGATTGCCATGTCTATAAATGGCGAAGCGCAGTCCATGACATCGCGTCAAAAGGCGCTGCGTGATCGGTATAATCCGACGAACCAGGACGATCGCCCACACAAATACCGCTAGGGTTACAGCGGTTTACACCGCTTGACCTCTGGGGCGCGCGGCCTATGTTGCGGCAAATTCATAAAAGGCCTGTGGATGTCCGCACGCCTGCGCCGAAACGAGACACCTTGAACGACACATCTAAACCCGAAGAGATCGACGCAGACGCGAAGATTGACGTGACCTTCACAGAGCTTGGACTCGACCCTAAAATTCTAAAAGCCTTAGGTGACTTGGGATATGTAACCCCGACCCCAATTCAAGCCAAAGCCATTCCCGCCGCTTTGCAGCAACGAGACGTCTTGGGAATTGCGCAAACGGGTACAGGTAAAACGGGTGCTTTCACGCTTCCAACTATGCACAAGCTTGCAAAAGGGCGTGCACGTGCACGCATGCCTCGCTGCGTTATCGTTTGCCCGACGCGTGAACTGGCAGCGCAAGTGGCTGAGGATGTCGAAAATTACGGCAAATATCTAAAACTGGAGATGGCGCTTCTGATTGGCGGCGTTTCCTTCGCCGAGCAAGATCGCAAGTTGATGAAGGGTGTCGACATTTTGATTGCGACACCAGGCAGACTAATCGATCAATTCGAGCGTGGTAAAATTTTGATGACAGGTGTGCAAACGCTAATCGTCGACGAAGCCGATCGCATGTTGGATATGGGCTTCATACCGGACATCGAAAAGATTTTCGACATGACACCTTTCACCCGGCAGGTTCTCTTCTTCTCTGCAACGATGCCGAATGAGATCAAACGCCTTGTCGATCAGTTCTTACACCAACCCGTTAGCATTCAAATTGCTCGTAAGAATATGACGGCAAAGACGGTGACACAGCGCATCGTTCGTATGCCGTCATCAGATGCGAAACAAAAGCGCACAGCGTTACGCTGGCTTATCAAAAATGAGAATGTCGATAATGGCATTATCTTCTGCAACCGAAAACGCGACGTCGACATTGTTGCCAAGTCTCTAAATGTGCACGGGCATGACGCGGCGCCCATCCACGGCGACCTCGCCCAAAGCCTCCGGACACAAACTTTAGAGCGATTTAGAAATGGCGAGATCAAATATTTGGTTGCGTCAGATGTCGCGGCTCGGGGGCTCGACGTCCCTACTGTAAGCCATGTCTTTAATTATGACGTGCCGAACCATTCGGAAGATTACGTCCATAGGATTGGCCGAACAGGTCGTGCTGGCAGAAAAGGTGATGCAATTATGCTCGTCGCCCGTTTGGACGAGCGGAATTACGACGACATTCTCAATCTAATCAGCTTGAAATCAATCGAAGAAATTGAAATTCCTGGAATAGAAGACTTTCCAAAGGATGCTGGCGGCAGGAAACGTCGTGGTCGTGACGGCGGAAAAGGTCGCGGAGGTCGGGACGAAAGTCGCGGCGGGCGAAATCGCGGACAACGCAGTGATGGCTCTTATCACGACGGAAATGCCTCAACCGATAAAGTTTCTAAAAAACCGGCTCCAAAGCGAAAATCTAAAACTCAAGAAGATGCTCAACCGGAAAAGACAAAGTCGAGAAAACCAGTTGAACGTAGACGCCCTGCACCGCGCCGCAAAGCCGCGCCGGGACGAAATAAGCCAAAATCTGATACGGGGGCTAATGAAGCCTTAGAGAAAGACGTTCAGGACACAAAACCAGCTCGAAATTCATCTCGGCGCCGGACTGCGCCCAAAAGGCCGAATACCGAAAAACCGGAAAAGTCCGATCCTTCAACTAAGCCGCAAAAAGAAAAAACCAGAAAGGCTCCAAAAAAGGAAAAGCCGGAGAAGAAAAGTCGATCTAAGAAAAACTCCGATCGAAATGAAAGCTCAAAACCAAAAGGCAAGACCCCCTTTGGAGACGATGTACCTGACTTCTTGAAATTCTAGGTCCGCGAACTTTCGACGCGGGCAATGGTTTCGTCTAACGCCTTATAAATTCGATCTAATACAGGGTCTGTTTCTTGGGTTAAACAATGCCCTGAACCCGGGATAGACACTGAAATGCAATTGGACATTCGGTTGTCGCAAACTTCCTTGTTCACGTCCGTCTCAACAAAATTATCAAGCTCGGCATGTATCATCGTCACTGGTTTTGAAATCGATTCTGGATAGCCGTCTTGTAGGACAAAGGTGCTACTTCCGAAAAATTCACGACCCCAGTTAAATGTAACACCGCCTACCCGCTGTTCCGGCCGCATCGTGAAAACAGCATCACGCATAGGCAAGCGTTTCGGCGAAGACGCGCAGTGCTCAATTCCAACTCGATAGAGATCATCTTCGCTGGCTGGTTTCCAGCTCGTGTGACCCGGTAAATATCGCGTATCCTTACCGAGGGCATCGCCTATCCGCAAAATTCTACTGGTCTGTTCAAAACTCATATCACCAGCCTTTGGTCGCAAAGCTGGCGCCAGAAGTAGCAACCCATCAACAAGGTCTGGTTGTTCTGCTCCTACACGGAAGGCGACATGGCCCCCGAATGACATTCCCATTATTATGACTGGCCGATCCTCAGGAAATTGTTGTCCTTGTAAGAACAAGGCGACATCATTCGAATAAATCTTAAAGTCTTCAATGAGAAGCTTTTCCGGTTGAGAAGGCCGAGGTCGCTCAGACCCTCCCTGTCCACGCAAATCAAATCCGATAACATGATATCCGCGGGCGGCAATTTCACCAACCTGCTCGCCATACATGTCCATAGTCGCGGTATATCCGGGAAGCATAACAATAGTTGCACGTGCTGACGCGGAATTTCCAGTTTGACCGTACCGCATCTTGATACCGTCCTCGCTTGCAAACATGCCCCACGTCCAATCTTCTGGCATATCCGGAATCTTGAAAGATGAAACCTGTGCACGGTAAGACGGGCTCACTTGGTATTGTTCGTAACTTTGCTCTGGCCAGGCAAAGAACGCCACAACGCTCAGCATCATTAAACCCATCAGGACAAAGAGAATCTGTTTCATCAAACAGCCTTGTCATAGGCGTTTGTTTCGCGCCAGACCTGAGTGGCAGCTCTGGCCTTATGCCACACAGCAAGTTTGGGTGCAGCGGCTTTCCAATCAAAATGAGGAGCTCGGAAACTTGCATAATCCAAAGCGCAAACGATCGAAATATTTCCAAACGTCCAATCATCCCCTAACCAAGGACTGATTTTCTCCAAGGTTCCCACGGCATTACGGATAGATTGATTATGACGGTCAATCATCTCATCCCAATGCAATTCTGAAGGTCGAACAGTTTCCATGCGATAATTATAGACAGCATCGGAAAGACCATCACCAAGGGCATGTTGCCAGAGTTGAATATAGCGAGCGTGGCCTTCCTCAGCCAGCAACGCACTCTCACTTAGACTGTTCAGATATTCACAAATCACAGGGCTGTCGAAAAGGAACTGTCCGGGCTGCCATTCCAATGCAGGGATCTTACCGAGAGGATTATCCCCCGCAATATATCCGTTGGCTCCATCCTTTTCAGGATAAACTTCTTCTAGTGCTATTCCCGATAGGCGCGCCAGAATCATGACTTTGCGGGCATAAGGAGAAATAGGATGGCATATAAGTTTCATACGGCGAGCATAAACCGAGCGCTAAGAGAAAAGTAGACAAAAAAGACGGGCCGCCGGAAAATCGACGACCCGCCAAGTTATGGTGGGGCGGCCCCGGACAATTCGTCCGGAGCTCGTCCACTGGTAAACGGTTTAAGTCGGGGTACCGGCGTTAATGTCGCGGGCGGGACCTCCTGCGGCGTATATTCGGCTTTCAAATCCCAAGGCGTATCATGATCCACAATTGTAACGGTTCCGGTACGATATTTTAACGGAGCCGTTTCATCTACCTCCGGATCAGTGGTTTCGACATCCACATACTTAGGAGCTGAACCTCGTGAAATGATCAAGTTTTGGCGTGCCATTAGGTCGTGTTTAGGATCTAGTTCAACCGTATAGATTTGGCTGGCCACGATACCATCTTTCTCTGAGGGCATGACCTCCACATTATATGTGCCAACCGGCAAGTCATCGAATGCGTATTGTCCAAAACTGGTTGTGAAAATGCTCAGTTCTATATCTGTTTCATCTGAAGTGAGCCTCAACTTGGCACGTTCGACCCGAGTTTCCCCTCGGTCATACTCGCCATTTCCATTGCCGTCTTCGAATGCGAACCCGCGAATCTGTCCCCGCTGAACGATTGCCAACGGAACATCCGTAATCTGACCTTCGGAAACCGTGACGCGGGTTTTGATATCCGTAGACAAATCATACCCAATCGGCAGGCTTTTTGCGTCGATCTGGACCTCGTAGAGACCCTCTTTCACATTTTGGATCGTGAAAAACCCGTCAGCTCCAGACCTTAAGGCAAGTCGAGTCCCCTTCACGCGAACAACCACGCGCGGAATACCAGCCTCGGTTGCCTGACGTATACCGTCCCTATTCTTATCCAAGAATACCTGCCCTTTAAGAATCCCGCGACCATCTTGCGTTTTCTTAATTGCGCGTTTCGGATTAAAATTGAAATTCCCGTCAAGCTGCAGACCTAATCTTTGGTCGCCGCGTAAATCATTTCGATAAGCTAGCCCTAAGGACATGTTTTTGCCGATATTCAACCGACGTCCAGCGGAAACGGAGAGGAACTTATCACTCCGTGAGTCACCGCGCGTTGAAAGGCTCTGCAGTATACCAAGATTAGCAGAGACAACGTTTTTCTTGCCGAAAAGTTCGCCAGACTGAAATCCTGCGTTCAATCCGCCACGTGCTCTCCAGTCTTCGCCGTCCCAAACGCCACTTAGACTTGGGCCAATAGTCAGACCTGCGTCTTTTGGCAAATTGAAGCCAAATCCCGGACGAGAGACGGTTATGGTCGCACTTTGACGGTTTTCAGCATCACTTCGTATGGACTTGCCATATCGAGCTCTGATCGTGAGATCGTTAAATTGCTTGAAAGCTTGCGCCTGGAAGTCGGTTGCTCTCACATCTGACATTGAACCATCCAAGAGACGTGTTTTTGTCTCTGACCTTGAGACAGATCCAGAAAGGTTCAATCCCGTTTGCCCCACGCTCGCAGTAACACTGACCGATCCGGATTTCTGCTCGGACTTAGCAGTGCCGGACTTTAGAACTCCAGTTTTTCCGTATGAACCAGAAATACCCGCTGTTGGGTTTTTGAGAATACCGAAATCCTGTTTGGGTAAATACGTTAAGCTAGCTGTTACCAAGGCCTGATCCGACCCACGTCGACGAATATCCAATGGCAATTCTTCATCATCGAACACCGCATCTGGATTTAATTGTTCAGCAATTTCATCGGCTTGCGCCTCTGCGTTTAAGTTAGATCTTAGGAACTCTGCACCTTCATACCCAGCTCTCAAGTTGAGATTGAAGTTCTCTCCTAACCGCCGGCGCACATCGCCGCTCACACGGAGATCAACGGTGCTCTCCCGAGCCGGACCGTCAAAAACGCCCACGGCTGCTTCGGAATTCCATTGCCATTTTTTACCTCTGTCACCGCGACCCAATCGACCTGAAATAACCTCCAAAACCGCTCTTTGGTCTTTTGATAATTTGTCGCGAGATACCGCAAGACCCGCTTCCCAGCCATCTAGGTCAGCATATCTAACACCTGCCGCGAACCCACTGTAAACATTACGATTTTGATCGTCATTGATAGCCTTCACGCCTGTCAACGGAACCCCGGCAGCAACCGCAATTCCGCCCGACTTCAAAGAGTATTTTGCCGACGCACCTAAAATCCGCCGCGTATTAACAGGGTCTAACTCACGGTAATTCGCCGAGTAGTCCCCGATGGATCCGGAAATGCCATTTGTATGAGCATAATCAACCGACAACCAGTCCGGCTGTAACTCAACACCGCTGGTCGGAAGGTTCGAAAGTTCATAGCGCACCCTCGTGTTCAAGCGGCCAATGTGAGAATCGAACTGCGCCCTAACGCCCGTATCCGGTGAAATGTTAAAACTGAGCTGTTCCGGTGTGAAAGGCGCTCCCTTAGTTGCATCATCAATAGACTGGAGGGGTGCGATAGATCCGGACAAACGTTCATCAAGCGTAATATCGATACGAGCGCTGCCGCCCTCTACGTCAACATGTGTCCCAGTAAGGGCCTCTAGTGCAGAAACAGGAACCAGCAGGTTCGTCTGGTCAATATAGGTAATATCCTTGGACAATCCGACAGGCTTCCCGTTCGCGCTGACGAGACCAGTGGATAGGTTTAACGTCATGGACACACTATCTTGGATTCGACGAATTTCGACAATTGTACCGCCTTCGAGTAAGACAACCGTGTTACCAAGCGCTTCAGCAATTGGACCTAAAGGCAATAATAGAACCGGACCAATGGATTTCGGTTGAGGTTGAACAGCGCCTAGCGGAATGTCATCAACGAAGATGTCAAAACCTGTTGCTACCCTTAGTCGTGGATCAAGTTTGAATTTAAATTCATTCGTATCGGCATCAAACTGCCCGGCAGCGCCGGCGAGAACAGCGATAGCATTTGGTGTTAGAATGAAATGGTCTGGCTCGACTTCGCCAAAATGGTCCAATTTACCCAATGCACGGCCATTTGCCTTTACGATCCCCGTATCAGTGTAGAGCTCCATAACGACATTATCTTGACTCCGGCGAACAATAAGAGCCTTGGACACATCATCATACTCAACGTCATTCCCTAGATGTTGGAAGATCGGCATAGCGTTGACATAGAGATTGCCATCTTCGCTTCTGTGGACCTCTGTGCTTTCCAGGGTATCACCATCCAGCTTAACAATAATCGTGCTGTCTACTTCGGCGATGATTTTTGTGTTGACCGTTTGGATTTTCTCAGGCGTCTCAGCTTTCAGCGGAACTACCTCTTCAGTGACCTCTACGCTCGCGGATTTAGTGACGTCTGATGTGGTAACGACATCCTCAGCAGCGGCTAAGTTAGAGAAACACATGAACAAAAGTGCCATAAAGCACTGTAAAACATTGGTTTTATATGATTTTCTTGACCCTAACACTCCGGCAACTCCGTACGGGCGCGGCAGTCAGGCTGTGTTGAACAAGCGATATTACGCTGAACAGGTACAGGCGACCATCCACTCCGAACGGAGTTGTAAACGGATACGGAAGGAAGGTTGGACGCCAAGTCAAAACGGAACTGCTGTTGCAGTTTGATTTGGCGTGAACCGAGAGTGACATCATCGACCATAGGCCGTGAGGTCAGTATTTCGGACGAGGAAGACGGGTCTATTGGGATTTCACGACGACACTCGCCGACGATCCACCACGCCCGTTTCTTACGCGTCTCAACCAAAAAGGCAGTATCGCCTTCTAGGATTTCAAGCATGACTGTGCCGTTCGCCTCGTTTTTCGAGGTCGATGACGCTGCCGCACTTAGGCCTAAGGCCCAGATAAGCAGTGATATGAGTACAATAACTCTCATCAATCAGTCTAATTTACCATTCACACCAAATCGCGGTCTTTGCCGCTTATGATGTTAAATTAGCCGAAGATGGTTGAGATGCAGTTTAGGCGCGATTCAGAGGATCAGGCGCAATCGCCCAAAATACTGGGGCAAACCTTAACGAGCTGCATTTATTCGAAGTTTTGAGCGTCTGATCTTCGCCGTACATTATACGCTTGATCCTCTGCCGTCATGGCTCGCAGTGTCAATGCTCCCAAAAACACTAGAAAACCCACAAATCCGATAGATATCCTCAACTCAAGTAAGAGGTAAAAAGCGCCGAAATAACACAGCAAAACCGTATATGCTGTAGTCATGGCCCACTTCTGACCAAATACAATAAACGTGGAAAGAAAAACGATTAAACCTATAAAAATCAGTCGGATAAGGAACTCTTCTTGATACATTTCAAAGAAGTAAATCCGAACGGCAGACCAGATTGCCAAAACGGCGTAAATCCCAGCTAATACTTGCTTTGGAAGCCGTAGAACGTGTTCATCCAAAGGTTCAACAATTTCAATTTCGTCGTCTATTCCCATTCAATGGTTCCAGGAGGTTTGGATGTAACGTCATAAACCACGCGGTTTACGCCTCTGACCTCATTGATGATCCGCGTTGCGGTTTCGCCCAGGAAATCGTGGCTATATGGGTAGTAATCGGCCGTCATGCCGTCCGTCGACGTCACGGCACGCAGAGCCAAAACAAAGTCATAGGTGCGGCTATCGCCCATTACGCCGACTGTTTGCACAGGCAAAAGCACTGCAAATGCTTGCCATATATCATTGTAAAGTCCATGTTTTTTGATTTGATCTAGATACACGGCATCTGCTTCACGCAAAATATCTAAACGCGTTTTCGTAATTTCACCTGGACAACGAATAGCAAGCCCCGGCCCAGGGAACGGATGACGTTCAACAAAATCAGAGTGGAGTCCCAACTCCCGACCAAGCGCCCTAACCTCATCTTTGAACAGCTCCCGAAGCGGTTCGACCAATTCTAGATCCATACGCTCGGGCAATCCGCCAACATTATGATGGGACTTGATCGTCACGGATGGGCCACCGTCAAAGGAGACGGATTCGATGACATCAGGGTAAAGTGTACCTTGCGCTAGATATTTCGCACCGCCAATCTTCTTGGCTTCCCGTTCAAAAATATCAATAAATGTTCCGCCAATGATTTTTCGTTTCTTTTCAGGGTCTTTTACCCCGGAAAGTAATGTTAGAAACTCATCGCCAGCATCAACGTGAATGAGGTTGATATCATAGTGATCACGGAAGAGCGCCGTCACTTGATCGCTCTCTCCTTTACGCATCATTCCCGTATCAACGTAGACACAGGTCAATTGATCTCCGATAGCCTGATGGATGAGAACAGCCGCCACAGAGCTATCCACACCGCCTGAAAGCCCGCAAATCACCTTACCATCGCCAACTTGGTCCCGAATAGCCTGGATCATCTCATCCTTGAACGAGGCCATGCTCCAATCACCCTTAAATCCAGCGATTTCGTGGGTGAAGTTACGCAGCATAGTTGCCCCATTAGGCGTGTGAACGACTTCAGGATGGAATTGAACGCCGTAATACTGACGCGATTCATCTGCAATCGCAGCATAAGGCGCATTTGGAGAAACACCAATAATTTCAAATCCTTCTGGCAATGCACTCACGCGATCGCCATGACTCATCCAGACCTCTTCGCGATCCGATAAACCTGCAAATAATGGGCTGCTGCCGGAGGTATCGACAAATGCTCGGCCAAACTCTTGCTCATCAGAGCTTTCGACAGCCCCGCCAAGCTGAGCGCACATAGTCTGTTGCCCATAACAAATTCCCAAAATAGGCAGTCCAGTCGCCCAAACGGCTTCATCTGCTCTAGGGGTCCCAACACCAGTGACGGAGCTTGGTCCACCAGATAAGATAATAGCTTTAGGATTGAAGCCCGCTAAAAATTCCGCATCCACCTTATTGAAGGGATGAACTTCGGAATAAACACCACTTTCACGAACTCGTCTGGCAATCAGCTTTGTTACCTGCGACCCGAAATCAATAATCAGAAGCTTTTCGTGTTCTTTTACAATATCTTCGTGGGTATTCTTCACGCAGTTTTCTCCATGACAGCAAAGAAAAAGCCGTCCGTGTTTGTTGATGCCGGTGTAAGTGTGAGTGTACAGCCATCTGCCGACCATGGCTTAGGCACATCAACGCCGAAACGTTCCTCCCAAACCTCTCCAGCTGAGAGCAAAGTGAATTCGGGTGTCCGCTCCAAGAACGCGTAAACTTGCGCCTCATTCTCAGCAGCCAAGACGGAACAAGTGACATAGAATAGAAACCCACCGGGTTTAACGAAGTTCTTCGCCTCATCTAGAACTTTGACCTGTTCTTGCATGCGGCGACCCAAAGCATCTTCGGTCAATCGCCATTTTGCATCGGGCTTCCGTCTCCATGTTCCAACACCCGTGCAAGGCGCATCCACAAGAACACGATCAACCCGACCTCTGAGATGGTTCAGACTCTTTGACGGTGGTGGAACAACTTTGATGATATCTGCCCCGGCGCGCATGGCGCGCTCATAGGTCGGTGCCAGGCGGCGCTTATCAATATCAAAAGCATGGATAGCGCCGTCATTTTTCATGTCAGACGCTAAAGCGAGCGATTTGCCGCCCCCACCTGCACAGTAATCTAATATCGTCTCACCAGGCTTAGCAGCGACAAGAAGGCTAACGATTTGTGACCCCTCGTCTTGAATTTCCATTTTTCCGGTCAGAAAATCGGGATCGGCATTGATATTTGGGTGACGCCCTGAACCTTCAACAGGCGGGAAACGTAGTCCAACTGGTGAGATTGGGGTCGGGCTAGCTGATTTTTGGTTGAGTTGCTCGCGCGTTGCTTTGATCGCGTTAGCACGAACATCCATCGGCGGGCGTTGCGTTAGAGCGGTGCCTTCGACAACGGCCTCTTCATCAAAATTTGTCTCAAACGCAGGCCACAACCAGTCCGGCACATCAGCTCGGACCCATTCGGGCGCAGAGTCCAATTCTATCTGCCCCCGCAACTTCGCAATCTGATCCTCAGTCAGGGGTGAGCCAAAGTGCTGATCGTCTTTCGTTTGCTCAAGAATTTCCTCAACGGTGATTCCCCCTGAGAATACTGCAGCACCAAGAGCCAAGGCACGTGGGCTTTCATCATTCATCCTAAAAGCGATAGACGATTTCCGACGGAGCGCATCGAGTACGATGTTTCCAATCGCGGAGCGGTCTTTTGACCCAGCAAAGCGGTGGGACTTGCCCCAATCGCGCAATGCCATAGTTACTGGGGTACGACGCTGAGTAACGTCTTCTAAGACTTCAGCAGCTGCCTGAATGCGTCCGCCAAGTCTCATAGTGTGCTCAGATGCAGAAAGGCCAATATAATCATCACTGTCAGGGACAGAGCGGAAATCAAAAATGATAAAAACCGGTACGGAAAAATGATGTTCTTGGTGAGATGAACGAGAGCGTGGGCAATTCTAGCAGCAACGAATAACCAGGCTATGACCATAACCGTTTGGGTCACGCCATTTGTTACAAAGAAGAACAAACAAATCGCGTAAAAAATAACCGGTAATTCAAACTGGTTTTTCAAATTATTGCTGGCGTTATCTACGTGCTTTGGAAATCCGGTTTTAACAATGGCGGCCATACCTTGTTTGGAAATTCGACTAACCCGTGACCATGCCAACCAGAAAAGGATCACGATAGTCATTGCCGCTTGCGTTAGAAACGGTAGAAAAATTGATGATTGTTCCATGAACTAGCTCGGCATCGAATAGTTAGGCGCTTCGCGGGCAATATGCACGTCATGGACATGACTCTCTCGTAGTCCCGCGCCAGTGATTTTCACAAACTCTGCATTTTTATGAAGGTCTTTGATCGTATGCGACCCTGTATACCCCATTGTTGCGCGAATACCGCCAAGCAATTGATGTAAGATAGGTGCGACTGGGCCCTTATATGCGATACGCCCCTCAATCCCTTCTGGGACAAGTTTCATCGTATCGTTGACTTCCTTTTGGAAATATCGGTCTGCAGATCCGCGGGCCATAGCCGAAACCGACCCCATGCCACGATAAGACTTATAACTACGACCTTGATATAAAAAGACTTCTCCGGGGGTTTCTTCAGCGCCCGCAAGAAGAGACCCGACCATGGCGCATTCTGCACCGGCCGCTAATGCTTTCGCCATATCGCCCGAGTATTTAATGCCTCCATCGGCTATAACCGGGACGTTCGCTTTTTTTGCGGCTTTGCAGGCATCCATAATCGCCGTGAGTTGTGGCACCCCCACGCCGGCAACAATACGGGTCGTACAAATTGACCCTGGACCGATACCGACCTTGATGGCGTCTGCTCCGGCTTTGATGAGCGCTTTAGCGGCGGCTTCTGTCGCAATATTGCCTGCAATGATCTGGGCGTCAGGGTAATTTTTCTTCAATCGCTGAACTTGCTCAATAACTTTAATCGAATGCCCATGCGCCGTATCAATGACAACTGCATCCGCTCCCGCAGAAATAAGTGCGACTGCGCGGTCATATCCGGCATCCCCAACGGTCGAAGCCGCTGCTACACGAAGACGGCCCTTTTCATCCTTGCAAGCATTGGGATGGCTCGCCGCCTTGTCCATGTCTTTAACGGTTATCAGACCAACACAACGGTAATGATCATCGACGACAATCAATCGTTCAATACGATGCGTATGAAGAAGTGCCCTAGCCTCTTCTTGTGATGCGCCCACCTTTACGGTGACTAATTCTCGCGTCATCAGTTCTGAGACTTTTTCACCCGGGTTCGTTGCGAACCGTACATCCCGGTTCGTTACGATACCGACCAACTTCCCGTCATCTTCCACAACAGGAATACCGGAAATATTGTGATGACGACCCAGAGCCCGAAGTTGATCCAATGTTGCTTTCGGACCAATTGTGATCGGATTGACAACCATGCCAGATTCAAAGCGCTTAACTTTTCGAACCTCTTCGGCTTGTTCCTCAATCGAAAGATTCCGATGAATGACTCCAATCCCACCAGTCTGCGCCATAGCAATTGCAAGTGGCGCCTCGGTAACTGTGTCCATCGCTGCAGACACAAGGGGCACGTTAATATCAATACCCTTTGTGAGCCGCGTTTTCAGCGACGCGTCAGCAGGTAGAATGTCAGATGCCTTGGGTTGCAAAAGGACATCATCGAAGGTTAGGCCTTCGCGAATCTCCATGGGAGTCTCCATCTCTTTTGCAAGCGGCAGTTATCAGCCTTAAGCCAATGGTGCAAAGAGATTCCTGCGTTTAGGTGGACTGCGCGCAGTCTTTTGCCATTATGCGTCGCGTCGCTGCAAATTTAGAGCCACGAGATAGATTTCAGGACTGCCTTTTCGTGAGCTTTCTGGTTTCGCGTGCTGCACTTTTTGAAAATTGCGCTTCAATCTGTTCAAGAGCACCTTCTCCGCCCCGCCTTGAAAGACCTTCGTCACGAAGTGCCCACCAGGACGAAGTGTCTGCATAGCGAATTCAGCCGCAGCTTCGACTAGCGCGACAGTTTTTAAATGATCCGTTTGCCGATGTCCTGTTGTATTCGCCGCCAAATCAGACATGACGAGATCAGGCTCAGCCCCCAGAAGGGCTTTTATTCGGTTCGGAGCTCTCTCATCCATAAAATCGAACTCGATTAAGTCCGCGCCTGCAATGGGATCAACGGGAAGCAAATCAATCCCAACAACCCGGTCTGCACCTCGTTTCATTGCGATTTGCACCCATCCGCCAGGCGCACAGCCCAAATCGACAACCAGAGAACCGGGTTTGACTAGGCCAAATTTGTCGTCGAGCTCTTCCAACTTGAACGCCGCGCGAGACCGATAACCTTTCTCCTTTGCTTTACGCACATAAGGGTCATTAATCTGACGTTCGATCCAAAGCTTGGACGAAATTTTTCGTCCACTCGCTGTTCTAACTTTCTCATGCATCATTCGAGTCGCATCATCTTGTTCAGGCTTAGATGTAACACGAGACCGTTTTGCACCCTCAGGCTTTGCTCCGCTCATTCTCTTGCGTACCGGACGACTCTTGTGACTAGGGGGTTTACGCGCCATCAGACACCTCCGTTTCGCCCCGTAGTTCTGGCTTGGGACTTTCTTTTAGAGCCGTAGGCCTCTGCCCCTTTTGCATGAGGCCAATTAGAATACCTTCGCGCAATCCACGATCCGCCACGCGGATCATCTTTGAGGGCCACATTTCGCACAATACATCCGTGATCGCGCAACCGGCGACCAGCAAGCTTGCCCGATCTTTGCCGATACAAGGCTCTTTGGCACGTTCATCAAATGTCCTCGACCCCATATCTCGCGCGACGCTTACGGCATCTGCAGACCGTAACCAAAGCCCATCAACCTTCGAGCGCTGGTAATAAGGCAATTTCAGATGAATTCCGGCCAAAGACGTGATGGTTCCGGACGTCCCGATCAAATGGCCGCGCCCTTGCTGAAACAGATTGGTAAACCGGGTCTCACACCCTTGCTCTTTGATTTTTTGACGGACAACATCGCGCAATTGGTCGTACCAGACTGTTTTATCATCAATCTCAGGAACCAGCTCCGATAAGGTCACAACACCGATTGGAAGAGACGCCCAAGCGCTAATGGGCGGACGATGAAGTCTGTGGTTGGCCTGATCGTCTCGTAGTTTACGAACGTCCACCCAAGACAACTCTGTTGACCCTCCACCTATATCAATGACCAGCGCCACATCTTTGGTGGGATCAACAAGATTTACGCACCCCATCACCGCCAAACGACTTTCAACGCGAGGACTGATAACCTCTAATGTTATGCCCGTCTCATCTTTGACCCGTTTAAGAAAAGCTTCCCCATTACTCGCGCGGCGACAAGCTTCAGTGGCGACACAACGCCATCGCTTAACTCGTTTTGATTTCATCTTTGACGCGCAAACTGTAATAGCCTCTACAGCGGCATTCATGCTTTCGTCGCTTAACCTTCCTGTCGCAGCCAACCCCTGACCCAACCGCACAACGCGGCTATAACTGTCAATAATCCGAAAGGATTCGCCAGCATCTCTGGCGATCAATAATCTGCAGTTATTGGTGCCAAGATCTACCGCAGCAAATGTATTGGCGTGGTGGCCGTTTGAACGCCCCCCTCTACCGCTACCGCGTTTATGTCTTGGCCGTCTCCGCGGACTTCGCCCATTTGGCGCAGCCTTATCGGAGCCGGCATTTTGCGCATCCGGCATGGCTCATCTCTCTTTTGGCCAAGGGTCGCAAAACGTTCGCGCGCGCGCATGGCATCGTCCCGACCTCCGTACGGCAGAAATAGGCCTGTCGTAAAGCGGTTTATCTCATTGGGTAAATTAGTGGATATCAATATGATCTGAAAATTGGGCCCAATCAGGCTCCGGCTGCAGATCGATCATGGCTTCATGCTGGGAGAGATATACATTCCCACTTAATTTCTCGAGAAAATCAGACCGATAAAGCCGTTCTCGGACCACAGACTGCATGGAGGATAAATGTAGTCTCGCTTTGATCCCCTTCAGGCGCCTGTTGATTTCGGTTAGGCTGGATAACGCGCTCGCATCAATATGACTAACCCCTGTGCACATCAGGATTAGATCCGTCATTTCAGGATACTCTGATACGATCTTCGCAACGCGATCCTCTAGATATCGTGCATTTGCATAATAAAGGCTATCATCAATTCGTAGTGTTTTGACTGTCTCGAGTGTTTCCACATTAAATTTGTCTGCGTCGCGATAGTGTTCCGTTCCTCTGAACCTACCCACAAGCGGCATCTTTGGGGTCAAACTCATTCTAATATGTAGGACCATAGCTAAAACCACACCCGCCAAAACGCCCCACTGAACCCCAAGTATAAGCACAGACAAAAACGTTGCGATTGCCGTTATCCCGTCAGCGCGGGAGTAAGTCCAAGTGCGCCAAATGCTCCGAAAATCCAGTAAATTTAAACACGCAACAATGATCAGTGCCGCAAGAACTGAAAGTGGGAGATTATATAAAACGGGTGTTAAAAATAGCGCGGTCAACGCCATAAACGCAGCGACCATCAAGCCTACAAAAGGTGTTTTGCCTCCTGCCGTGAAATTTACCGCAGATCGGGACATAGACCCATTGATAGGATAACCACCCGTCATGCCGGCGACTGCATTTGCAGCACCGATACCCAGCAACTCCTTATTGGTACCGACCCGTTCACGTCGGCGGGAAGCTAACTCTTGGGAGGTAGATGTACTGTCGACAAATGCGACAATCGCTATAACCAATGCTGGAATTAGCAAGTTCTCATAAGCAGGCATTGCCACATTTGGTAGGGACAGTGGTGGCAGGCCAGCAGGCACGTCTCTGACTATAGCCAAACCTCCTTTGCCGCCAAAATCTAAAATGGCGCTCACCCAAACAAAGGCCGCAATAATTAAGATCGGAGCCATTCGAGCGATTAGCTTTGCCCATTTGGCCCTTACACCCGACTTGACCAACAAGAAGGGCAATAATTTCCGCACAAGGACGAAGAGAATTATTGCAATCCCTCCCGTCAAGACGGCCAATGGTTTTACATTGGGCAGTTGCGCAATCAGGTTCTGAAGCATGTCAAATGCTGTTCGGGAGCTTTCTGGAACACCCAAAACATGTTTCA
This sequence comes from Litorimonas sp., assembly GCA_039975855.1. GTDB lineage: Bacteria > Pseudomonadota > Alphaproteobacteria > Caulobacterales > Maricaulaceae > Litorimonas. The sequence goes on from JBDWGH010000002.1 coordinate 41,721, forward strand.
GCTGGCTCAAGATAATCAACAGCGCAGCGCCTGTGATATAGGCCGACACCACGGGTCGAGATACGAAATTCATTATGAAGCCCGCTTTGAGCAGGCCCGCGATTATCAACATCCCACCGGTTAGAAGCGCCAAAGCCCCCGCACTAGCTATTCTGGTTTCGGGTGGCAGGGTCGCAATACAGGCAGCGGTCATTAGCGAGATCACAGCCGTTGGACCGACGTTCAAATAGTTAGACGACCCAAGCAACGCATAGGCGACGAGCGGAAATATTGAGGCGTAAATCCCGAGCTGCGGCGGTAACCCAGCGAGAAGAGCATAGGCCAAACACTGTGGAACCAAAAGGATCGTTACAACAACCGCAGCCAAGAGATCATCCGTGAAAACACGGCCACCATAGCCTTTCATCCAGCCATATTGGGTTCCAAAAGCGCCTTTCACATTCATGCGAAACACCTCTCAGGACCAACCATCACTCGGCGTTGTTTTCTGCATATTGCGTTAACGGCCCGCGTATTTGTTCGAGATTGATCCCAATATCAGAAATTGCCTGCATTGTCGCGTCCACACCCAGTTTATCTACATGAGCAAATGCCCATAAAGCGGCTGAGCGCATACCTGATGCGCAAAAGGCGACAATCGGGCGAGGCATATTTTTATATGCGGTCACGGACGCTTCGATCAACCCTGGCGACAAACCTCCGGCCATTGGAATATGAAAGTAATCAACCCCAAGTGTTTGAGCCATTTGTTCAAGCTCGTCAGATCGAGGTTGAACAGGCGCTTCCATGTCCGGACGGTTGTTAATAAACCCCATAACGCCTTGCTCGGACAAGGCCTGCATTTGAGCGGCCAAAAGCTGCCCCGTTATAAAGACGTCTCCGGGAAGTTCTTTCACAGCTAGGCCAACATAGACTTTGCGAGATCAATGATAGCGTCCGTTGTGATCCCAAAGTGCGGGAACAACTTACCACCCGGCGCCGACGCACCGAAACTATCCATCCCAATAAAGCCGCCTTGGCGTCCAATCAGACCATCCCAACCTTGGCGTATCCCCGCCTCAACCGCAATTTTTGGAAGATCTTTACCAGATACCGACCGAATATAATTCTCGTCTTGTTCTAAAAATAAATCCAAACACGGAACTGAAACAACACGGGCTGAAACACCCTGCTCTTCCAAGCGTTCTGCTGCCTCCACCGCCAAATGAACTTCTGAACCCGTCGCCATCAGAACGATATCATCAGCGCCTTTTCCAGCGCGTAAGATATATGCACCACGCTCCGACATATTTTTCGACGCATCTTCACGAAGTGCTGGAACACCTTGGCGGGTCAACGCCATGACCGACGGAGCCGTTTTGTTCTGTAGGGCGATTTCGTAGCATTCTGCGACTTCCAGTGCGTCCGCAGGACGATAAGTGTAACAATTGGGAATAGCACGCAAACTTGCCAAATGTTCCACAGGCTGATGGGTCGGCCCATCTTCGCCAACGCCAATAGAATCATGCGTCGCGACATAAACAGTTCGAATACCCATGAGAGCCGCCAGGCGAACAGACGGGCGACAATAATCCATAAACACCATAAACAGGCCAGAATATGGGATTACACCGCCATGAAGGGCCATACCATTCATGGCAGCCGCCATTCCATGTTCCCGAATTCCATAATTCACGTATCGACCATCATATGAACCCGCTTGGATTTCTTGAGATGTCGCGGGGGTTTTCGTTTTGTTGGAGCCTTCTAAATCGGCTGACCCTGACACCAAATCACTCAGCGCTTCGGTCAATGGCGCAAGCGCTTTATTTGACGATACACGTGTTGCCATTGAAGGCTTATCCGCTGCAACGATATCCTTATAGGCTTGGAATTTTTCAATCCAACCAGCGTCTAATTCTCCGGCCATAGCACGATTGAAGTCCTCGCCATTAGCGTCAGCCTCGACTCGCTTTGTCCAGGCCGCATGAGCTTCCGCGCCCGCAGATGCAGGCTTCGCCCAATCCGCATAAACATGATCAGGGATTTCGAAAGGAGCATGATCCCAGCCGCGCGCTTTACGCGTGCCGGCAATTTCCTCATCACCCAAAGGTGATCCATGAGCCTTATTAAGGCCCGCTTTGGTCGGTGCGCCTTTTCCGATGGTTGTTTTGCAAGCGATTAAGGTCGGCTTATCAGAAGCCTTCGCCTTCCGGAGTGCATCTGCCACTGCATCGCGGTCATGACCATCAATTGCGATCGTGTTCCAGTTCGAGGCCTTGAAACGCGCAATTTGATCCGTTGAGCTTGAAAGCGAAACAGGCCCGTCGATCGTAATATTGTTGTCATCCCAGAGGACAATCAACCGATTTAATCTTAAATGCCCTGCCAAACCTATAGCTTCTTGGCTGATGCCCTCCATCAGGCAACCGTCACCTGCAATGACATATGTATGATGGTCGACAAGATCGTCACCGAAACGCGCATTCAATTGGCGTTCGGCCAAGGCAAAGCCAACCGCATTCGCGATACCCTGACCCAAAGGACCTGTCGTTGTTTCCACACCCGGCACATGTCCATACTCAGGATGGCCCGCCGTAATAGAACCTAACTGACGGAAATTTTTAAGTTGGTCCATCGTGACGGCGTCGTATCCCGTTAAATGCAGGAGGCTATAAATCAACATTGACCCATGACCCGCCGATAGAATGAAACGGTCGCGGTCCGCCCAGTCGGGCGCTTTCGGATCAAACTTCAAAAACTGCGAGAATAGGACTGTCGCAGCGTCGGCCATCCCCATTGGCATTCCTGGATGTCCCGAATTTGCGCGCTGCACAGCGTCCATGGATAAAGCTGCAATAGCATTCGACATATCGCGGTGTTGTTCAGCGGAAAAAGTCAGATCGTTCATGTCAGGTCCAGCGTGTTGGGGCGACGACTCGCATATTAATTTTCGCGACGGCTATGACATAAAGTTCACGGCGTCACTAGCCTAGCGAATCGGCTGTCCACAGGTCGTAAGCCTGAAAGTTCATTTTATCTGTTGCACAGTTGCGTGAGGCGTCGAAAAGCGGTGGATTTTGAACCCGCCCTGCGGCACATAGCTTCCAACACATTCGCGAGAACAATCATGATTAAAGCCCGCAACGTCCTGGACCTTATCGGGAACACTCCCCTCCTTTACCTCAAAGACGCGTCGGAAATGACGGGTTGTGAGATTTATGGGAAAGCTGAATTTTTAAACCCTGGTCAATCGGTGAAAGATCGCGCTGCGCTCTCGATTATTCGCGCGGCAGAAAAATCTGGCGCTTTAAAACCTGGCGGCATTGTCGTTGAAGGGACCGCCGGGAACACGGGGATCGGATTGGCCATGGTTTGTTCTGCGCTGGGCTACAGATGCAAGATCGTTATGCCTCGCACGCAAAGTCAGGAAAAAAAGGATGCGGTTAAATTGCTCGGCGCTGAACTCATTGAAGTGGACGCGAAACCTTATTCTGATCCAGGAAATTACATCCATGTTTCTGAGCGTCTGTCCAAAGAGTTGAATGAAAGCTGCCCGAATGCGGCTATCTGGGCCAACCAGTTTGACAATACGGCCAACCGTGACGCCCACATCCAAACAACAGGCCCCGAAATTTGGGAACAAACAGAAGGTAAAGTTGATGGGTTTATCTGTGCCGTTGGCTCTGGAGGAACGCTAGGCGGCGTTTCAATGTCTTTGAAGTCAAAAAACCCCAATATACAAATTGGTTTGGCCGATCCTTATGGGTCAAAGATGTTTGCCTATTACGAGCGCGGCGAATTGGAAAGCGATGGGAATTCCATCACTGAAGGCATTGGCCAGGGTCGAATAACCGCCAACCTTCAGGACATTGTCGTAGATCGCCAATACCAAATTTCTGATACAGAGGCGCTGCAAGTTATTTTTGAATTGAATCAGCTCGAAGGCATTTGCTTGGGCGGGTCATCAGGAATCAATGTAGCCGGAGCCATCCAAATGGCGCGCGATATGGGACCTGGGCATACTATTGTAACGATCCTTTGCGATTATGGACAACGTTATCAGTCCAAAGTGTACAACCCTGAATTCCTAAGAGCGAAGAACCTGCCCGTTCCAAACTGGCTTTGCTAATCAAATGAAAAACGACACCGATCTCGCAACAAAGTTCGCACACATGGGGCGCCCACCTGCTGGGTTGGGCACGCCTGTGAGTCACTCGGTCACCCGAGCGTCGACATTATTGTTCGAGAAGGCAGAAGATCTGTATCGGAACGATATTCGAGGTTACGGACGACACGGGACGGCCGTTCATGATGCACTATCTGAGCTTTTTACAGAACTGGAAGGCGGAGCTGGAACAGTTCTGTATCCGTCCGGTGTTGCAGCCTTAACAGGGCCTATCCTGTCAGTCGTAAAACCAGGCGACCATGTTCTTTTGACAGACTCCGCATACGGGCCAACACGATCCTTTTGTCAGACCTTCCTCAAAAGAATGAATGTTGAGACTACATTTTACGACCCCCGAATTGGCGCAGGTATTGATAATCTTATAAGAGAAAACACCACACTAATTCTGCTAGAAAGCCCCGGATCGCTCACATTTGAAATCCAAGACATCCCAGCCATTGCAAAGGCTGCGAAGGCGCGGAATGTCACGACCCTTATCGACAACACTTGGTCCGCAGGCATAACGTTATCGCCACTTCCAATGGGTATCGACATATCTGTTCACGCCGCTACGAAATATTTCGGTGGGCATAGTGATGTTATGTATGGAGCGGCCATTTTTGCTGACGAAACACGACTAAAGAAAGCTCAACAGACAGCGAAACAACTCGGCAACGCCAGCTCACCCGATGATGCCTACCAAATATTGCGGGGGTTTAGATCCGTTCTTCCAAGGTTCAGACAGCAAGAAGCGACGGCACTAGCATTAGCGGAATGGATGGTGGGTCTGGATGAAGTCGCCCAGGTCCTTCACCCCTCTGTTACTGATCATCCAGATCACGCTCTATGGAAGCGCGACTTCTCGGGGGGCGGCTGTTTGTTTTCGGTGGTTTTAAAACCAATTTCAGAGAGCGACGTATTGACCTTCATAAACGCCTTACAGCTTTTCGGGATTGGGTATTCTTATGGCGGGTTCGAGAGCCTTGCCATTCATTGCGACCCACAATTACGCAGAGACTGCGCCGATACCTTACCTGGCCCACTTGTTCGATTTGCTTGTGGCTTGGAGTCCATGCCGGATTTGAAATCAGATATAGAACAAGCCCTTGCAACTGTTTTTTAAACTCACAAAAATCGTTTTTTTTGGCTTGCTTCTATGGGGAGTCATTGCATTGGGTTCTTGCGCGCCAGCAAGAACAATTTTGAAACAAGCGGATCTTAACCCAACACCATATGCCCCCGCGAAACTTGACGATGTCAAAGCCAGTTTTTCCGCTTTAGAGACGGCGATATATGGCTCATTCACTCCCCCGACTGTCTTTGACTTAAAGTCTTCAGAAGTATTGAAAACGAATTGGCTCAATGGAAAAGCCACTGTTGAACGTCGCATTTACTCGGTTTCGCACGGTCAAACTCCGCAAGATTTTGAGATCATTTTCGTCACCCCGACAAAGGTTCCAAACGCGCCTCTGATAGTTTCACAGAACTTTTCTTCCAATATAGGCGTCATCGCAGAAAATGGAGTATCTGCTGTTTCTGGAGAGAAAGTTAGCATGGGCGTGCTCGGCCCAATATTCACCTATTTCTTCGGACGGTACATAGTTGAACCGCCGTTAGAATACATAATTGATCGGGGATACGGTTTTGCGGCTATGCATCCCCCCGATTATATCGCTGACCGAGCGGAACTTGGAACATCCCAATTAGATGCTATTTTCGGAAAGAGACCTGATCGTCCCGGAGCTCTAACTATATGGGCGTCCTTAACGACGGCACTTGCCGAAGACCTAAAGACAGCCGCTCCGACACGCCCAATTATCGCCATGGGGCACTCCAGATACGGCAAGACAGCCTTGCTTGCGGCGGCTTACGGAATGTCCGTAGATGCCGCCATTGCGCATCAATCCGGAACGGCTGGCGCATCATTAATGCGGGATAAAACTGGTGAGAGTATAAAGGACGTTGTCCGAGGATATCCGCAGTGGCTTGTGCCCTCAGCTTCTGACTACGCGGAAAATCCGAAAACGCTTCCAACAGACGCGCATGCCCTGCTGGCGTATATATCTCCCAAACCTATTTTACTCGGGAATGCTCGGCGGGATGTATGGTCTGATCCGGAAGGCGCATACCAGGCGGCGAAATGGGCCTCACAAAATACCGACCAGACCTTTGCGGCAACACGCTTAGATGACTTTATTCCAGACAACGACATTGCGATTTGGACGCGCCCTGGCACGCATGGAGTTGTCAAAGAGGATTGGCCTGCTTTCCTCGATTTCATGGATGCACATTTCAAATAAGACGCGATTTTGAAGCCCAACCCCTTACATTTCCGTAATACACTCACCATGTATTATGTATAAGAAAGCGGAAGTGCCATCAAAACCGCTCGATAGATTTAGTTTTGGGAGACGACTATGGGACCGCTATTTGCGCGAACATTTATACTTGGGCTGATTTGCTTTGGCCCCCTCGCATTCGTTTTATTGCGATACAAAACCTTTCGAAAAGAGCACTTCAAAATTGCCTTCCTGCTTTCGGCAGCCGCAACACTCGTGTTCTGCTTTTTAATGTTCATTATGTACCTGGAAGGACAATAACGTGAAAAATTACCTCACATTTACACTCGCTGCTCTTACCCTAACGGCTTGTGGAGCTATTCAAACTGGTGAAGTTGGCGTTCGAACAACATTTACGGGTAAGGTCGTTCAGCAAGAGATTGGGCAAGGATTTTACACCCACTTAACATCTGACGTGAAAGAATTTTCAACAAAGGAAATCGCAATTGAGCTATTCAATATGCAACCAAAAGCGGGGGATAACCTGACTCTCGATGATCTCGATATCGAGGTCTATTACACGATCAACCCATCGTCGGTTGTGGACATGCATATCAAATATGCCAATCGGCATGAACGCTCAAGCTCGGGATCATACCTTCCCGTCTATAATTTGGTGAAGAGCTTTGCTCGTGAAGCCGTCTACGGAACAGTGTCAGAATATGACAGCCTTGTCGTTCATCAAGAGCGAGACAAAATTCGGCTACAAGTCAAAGACCGGACCCAAGAAGCTTTGGACGCAACCGACCCTGGGGTTTTCCAAATTCAGAAAGTCGTCATACGAGACGTAAAGACAGACCCAACGATTGAAGATTCGATCAAGTTGGCTGTGGCGAGGAACAAAGAGCTTGAGGCCAAAAAAATCGAGCTTCAAATCGCACGTGAGCAAGTATTGATCAATGAAGCCCTCACCTTGTCGCTGACGCCTGAAATCCTCGAGCAGAAGCGTTTAGAAGTCATTGAGAGCGCATGTAAGGCTGGAACTTGCATTCTATCGATGGGTGATAGCGGCAGCGTCCAACCCGTTCTGAATGTGAAATAGAACGAGCGTTTCGACGTTTAATATATTATGGAGAGTGGCAGACCCATCAGGACTCGAACCTGAAACCTGCCGCTTAGAAGGCGGCTGCTCTATCCAGTTGAGCTATAGGTCCCCAAATTAGCCCTAATGGGTCCAGGGCAGTTTCCGATCATAGTCGAAATTTTCAGAATAAGATCTGGAAATTCGCTTTGATTTGGGACGATCAATCACCCGATGTGGGATATTGTTCGCTTTGGCATACGCAACAGCATCTTCTTTTGACTCAAACTTCATTTCCAATTGCGCGCGGGTATCCACATTACGTGTATTCCCGGTGAGAGCGTCAATGATCCGTGGTTGCGTGGATTGAAAATCCAGCATCCAAGTACCCGCATTCGCGCGTCCTGATGTCATCGCGGAAGGTTCAGCTTTGTAGATCTTTGCGTACATAAGGTGGCGATAGCGCCCGACTCCTCAGGGGTCAATCCAACGAATGCTTAGATGTTCTTATGAAACGCAGAATTCAGCATTGATTTTACATCGGCTATGCCGCTCGGCTTCCCGGCAGCGGCAGAAGCTTTCGCCTGCAATCTCTCCCTAACCTGCGCCGCAAGTGCGCTCGACTGTGCCGTTGGTCCTGGAGCTCTCTGGTTCATAGTTCGCGCTGCATGAGGTTGCGGCGCAGCAGCCCTGTTCCGTAAGGCTGCACGGGTATCTTTCACGGTTGGGACATGAACGACGGGTTCAGAAGGCCTTCCATCAGGATACAAGCTTCTCGCGCGCCAGCGATCAAAGACCTTATCCATAAGCTCAGGCGTAGCGACATCTCGCTTCCACAGGTCGGTAAATTGTGCACTTGAGCTATGCGGACGATACTCAGCCGCCAGATTATTCAAAATCACCCGCATTGGAAGGTTTACGGACTCACCGAATACCATTGTTTCAGCCGTACCAAGTGACGGGAGGAAGGAAAGAAGTTCTGCTGCACCATCAGGAACAGCGGCTCTAACAAAATTCTGATCCAATTCATTTGAAAGACGCATGGAGAAAATTGTTGAACACTGTGACAGCGTTGATGGCTCAAGCTCTGATGGTCGCTGAGACACAATCGCAAGCGAGACACCATATTTTCGGCCCTCTTTCGCGATTCGCCCGATAATTTTACGGGTTGAATGAAAGCCAAGGCTCTTATCCCGCGGAATGTATCTATGGGCCTCTTCGCATACGAGGAGGATCGGCAGTTGCCGTTCCGACCATGTCGCAAGCTCAAATGCCAAGCGACTAACGACTGACACAACAATGTTCAGGGCCTCCGACGGAATACCTGAGAAGTCTAGGCAGGAAATTGGCTTACCATTTACGGGTAATCGGAAAATGCGGCCGACAATGTCTTCAATAGGACGTGGCGAGGCTTGGTTTTTGAATACAAATTGATAACGCGGATCGGCAATCAATGTCGCGATCCGACGATTTAGACGCTTATAGGGCGCCAAATTGTTCGCATTGTCCAACTTACCCATTTCATGATCGATTAGCTTAGCCACATCTCGAATTCGGTAAGGCACTGGGCTGTCGAGCGTAATATGGGTCGCCCGCTGTAGTTCAGCTTCTACATCATCCAACTTTACCTGCGTACTCATCGTTCCTTCTTTGACGGACCGGTCATAAAGGCGCTTAGCCTTCAGCAGCAAATCATGGAGGATCTCAGTCTCTTCGCGCGCTTGATCTTCGATATCAGAACAAAGCAGCTCACATGTTTCGACAAAGTCAAAAATCCAAAGCGGCAAATCCAATGAATCTTGATCAATAGCTTCGGCCCGATTCCCAAAGCTCTTTGAGTATTCGTTATGAGGGTCAAATAAAACGACGTGCGCCATTGGGTTTTCGTTCAAAATTGCCTGGAGCACTAATGCGACAGTACAAGATTTACCTGAACCCGTTGATCCAAGAATCGCAAAGTGTTTGGAAAGAAGGTCATCGATCCGAACTTTAGCCACAATAGAATTGTCTTGCTGTAGTCTCCCGACCTCAATGCATGCTTCACTTTGTTTGTTGAAAATCAGCGTCAATTCTTCAGGCGACATATTGTAAACTGCCTCCCCCAAAACTGGGAAGGATCGAACGCCTCTGAAGAACTTCGTTTCGCGGGTTGTTTCGTTGGTCGTAATCTCGCCCATGATGTTTAGCTGCGCAAGACAACCATCGGACATGCCCTCTTCGTCCTCGGATCCGATTCGTAAAGAACCAACCATCGCAACCACGATTGATTTGCTGGTTACGATTTTCAGAATTGTCCCGATTCCCGCCATCTGCAGCTGATTGTTCCGGATGATCGTCTTGTTGATCGAAATTGTGGCCATGGAAGAGCCAACATTTCTGATTCGTCCAATTTCAACCTGTTTGAATGGCTGTTTGCGGACAATCGGCGCCACATTATTCGGTTTTTGAGCTGTAGTCATAATGTTCTTCCCCAAGGTCAGGAAGACATCTACCGCAAATGGTTTAGCAAAGCCTTACGCTCCGCCAAATTAAGCAATCGCTTTAAAGTGGGAAAATCCGTGGTCGGGGCGGCAAGATTCGAACTTGCGACCCTCTGTTCCCAAAACAGATGCGCTACCAGGCTGCGCTACGCCCCGAACACGGTGGAGCGCTACTTACCGCGACCACCCTAAAAGGCAAGTGAAGAAATGTAGGAAAGTCAGTTACCGAAGAATGGATGTTTGACAGTATCACCGGGACGAATGCCGCGCGCCTTGGATTCACCACCCTTTAGCTCGACCACAGCGGCAATAACCGCCTCTGAGGACGCACTACGAAGCGTATATGGTCGATGGGAGTGTTCGATTTTCAGGATTTTACCATTTGAGCGCACAAACAGAATATCGAGAGGGATTGAAGTGTTTTTCATCCAGATCGTTGCGACCTTGGGTTCCTCAAACTCAAAAATCATTCCTGTGTCAGCATCCATAGATTCGCGAAACATCATTCCTCGCGCCTGTTGGTCCAATGTCTTCGCCTCTTCGACCAAAAATTCGTGCGACCCCTCTACCGTGACAATCGTCAATGGCTTGGGTTCACCGAAGTCTACGACATCATTTTTCGAGGTTTGTGCAAAAACGGGTGCAGCGAGTAGAGCGAAACCGATAGATAAGGAGAACAGTATTTTCATGCTGTCGCCATACAGGCTCTAGGCGCAGTATGTAAATTGAAAATCAGTTGAGAATGCAGCAGATACGCCGCGTCAGCTGAATGGCAGTCCCTAGGGGAATCGAACCCCTCTTTCCAGGTTGAAAACCTGGCGTCCTAACCGATAGACGAAGGGACCGCATCAGTCAGTGTGGAGCGCGCTATATATTCGGTTTTCATAGCTTGCAAGTAGGTTTCGAACAAAAATTCAGTCTGTAACAGGTGCAAGGTCCTGCAAGTGGAAATCAATTCGTGTTCGTCCCTGCCAAACATTAGGTTTCAGCTGCCCAATAGCATGAAATCGTTGAGACCCCGCCGTAAGCAAGGCTTCATCTAGCCCTGATTCGCCGGCTCGAAAGCAAATGCCGCTTATGGACCGTCCTTCGGCATCCGATAAAGTAAACCGAACATGGTCACCCTTTGTCCGTTTTGCGAAAGAAACCGTTAGGCTGGAAAATGCGAAAACAGGTTGTGCATTGCCCGCGCCATAAGGCCCAACAGCCTCAACCGTGTGCATTAAACCATCATTCACGGCCGACAGGGACAAAACGAAATCAAGTTTGGTCGAATCATTTTTCAAAGCAATTTCGACTTTTTTGGATAATTTCTTTTCCATAAATTCTCGAAACGAGTCGATGTCATCCGGATGCATCGTCAATCCGCCCGCCATCTCATGACCACCACCAGATAAAAGCAGCCCCTCGGTTTTGGCGGCTGACAAGGCCCCGCCTAAATCCACTCCTGAAATTGATCGACCAGATCCTTTGGCAACTGGCGGGGACACGTCTGGATCAATCCCAATGACGATTGAGGGTTTGCGGAACCGATCTTTCAAACGACCAGCCACGATACCAATAATACCTGGATGCCAATCAGGCATGGCGACTATGATAATAGATTTTTCTGCTTGCGACTGTGCGGCCTCTAGTGCCTCTGCCAGGATGTTATCTTGCATTTTCCGGCGTTGTTGATTGACCCGGTCCAGCTCCGCCGCATGCGCGTAAGCCATCTGGGCATTCTCGGTTGAGAGCAATTCCGCACCCATATCTGCGCGGCCAATACGACCACCAGCATTGATACGGGGACCAAGTACAAAGCCCGCATGATACGTAGTATATGGCGGCTCTGCACTCGCAACATCAGCGAGTGCTTGAACACCAATATTCTGATTAGCGGACAAAACTTTCAGCCCTTGGCGCACGATCGCACGATTTACACCGCGGAGTGGTACAACATCGCAAATTGTTCCGAGGGCCGTCAGTCCCAAAAGGCTTTTCAAATCAATATTCGGCGAAAGACCCCGCGCACGAGCCTCCCTTTGTAACGCTATAAGCAGCATGAAGGTTACACCAGCCGCCGCCAAATGCCCCTGCCCTGATGCATCATCCTGGCGATTGGGATTAACCAACGCCAAGGCCGGTGGCGGGGCGTGATCCATCAAATGATGATCGATCACGATTACAGTTAATCCGATTTTGTTCGCATGATCTAACGCGCCATAGGCCGCAGCGCCGCAATCCAATGTTACCACTAGATCAACGTCTTCAGACTTGAGTTGATCAAACGCGCCCTCAGATGGACCATACCCTTCTTTTACCCTATCAGGCACATATAGGCCGAATTCATATCCCAACGCGCGGCCCCATCGGATGAGTTGCGCTGCGGAAGTGCCACCATCAACGTCATAATCAGAAAACAACGTAATTCGTTTTCCATCAGCGATATGATCAAGGATGAGCCTCGCTGCTTTATCCGCATCCACTAAATCCGACGGATTAGGCAGGCTGTTCTTCAACGTGGGCGTTAGAAAGGTCTCAACATTTTGAACCGCAACATCCCGCCCCGATAAAAGAGCCGCCTGCAACAAAGGCAATCCGGTTTCTGATGAATAGGCCTCTAAGTTGCTAGGGTCGTGTCGATAGGTCCATTTGCGTCCGCGAATAGACCGCGTGACGCCAAGACAAAGTCTATCGGTCATTCCGCTGCGACAGAGTCGGATTGCAGCAGAGATTTCAAATTGCGCGCGGCTTGACGAATTCTTTGCTCATTTTCGACCAACGCCATCCGAACATAACCTTCGCCATTTTCGCCGAACCCAACACCAGGTGAAACAGCAACTCCGGCTTCTCTCATCAGCAATTTGGAAAATTCAACGGAGCCTAAGTGCGCGAATTTGGGTGGCAATGGAGCCCAGGCAAACATGGACGCATCAGGAGAAGGAATATCCCATCCAGCCCGACCAAAACTCTCAACTAGGATATCCCTGCGTTTACGGTAAATTTCACGTGCCTCGCCAATACAGTCTTGCGGACCATCAAGAGCCGCACAGGCCGCAACCTGAATGGGTGTAAACGCACCATAATCAAGATAAGATTTTACGCGTGTCAACGCAGCAATGAGACGTCGATTGCCGACAGCAAAGCCCATTCGCCACCCCGCCATTGAATAAGTCTTAGACAAAGAAATTGTCTCAATTGCCATAATTTCTTCGGGATCGATAAATTCGAAGATGGAGGGCGGCGCTTCGCCAAAATAAATCTCTGAATACGCTAAATCGGAGAGCAAGATGATATCGTGTTCCTTCGCAATCGCGACGATTTCATCATAGAAAGCTCTGTCTGCGGTCATCCCTGTGGGGTTTGAAGGGAAACAAACGACTATTGCCATCGGCGGCTTATCTGCAGCAGCCAGTGCCGCCTTTACGCCCGCTAAATACTCATCTGCTGTAATCGCAGGAATACCCTGAATGACGGCGCCAGCGATAATAAATCCGTAGGCGTGGAGCGGGTAGGATGGGTCAGGAGCATATATAACGTCCCCAGGCGCCGTTATCGCTTGAGCGAGGTTCGCAAACCCTTCTTTCGACCCGATCGTAGCAATGACTTGATCTTCGGCATCCAATTTTACCCCAAAGCGGCGGTCATAATAGCGCGTGCACGCCTGACGTAAACCCTTGATACCTCGTGAAGCGGAATAACCAGTTACCCGAGGTTTTTGCACGGTCTCAATCAGCTTATCGATAACATGCTGAGGTGTTGGCAAATCTGGATTGCCAAATCCGAAATCGATGATGTCCTGTCCCTGGGCTCGCAATTGGGCTTTGAGCTTGTTCACTTCAGCAAACACGTAGGGCGGAAGCCGCTTTATTCGATAAAATTCATCCGTCGGGATTTCGGGATTAGTCTGCATGACGGCGGGTCCTGAAGCCGTTTCTAACGGCGGGGTTTATAATCTGGAAAGCCCTCAACAGGGCCTGTGGCGGGATCGTCTTTTTTGTAAGCCTGCGCTTTGGCTTTCAGCGCTTCATATTCTGCTTCGGCTTCTGCCTCGGTTATCACCGGCGCCCCCTCGGCAACGCCGCTTGTTTCCCGCAATTTCAGCATGGCACGAGCATCTCTATCCCATTGACTGTCCGAACGAATATCTGTCGGGGCAAGTGGCGCATCTTTAACACGCGGATAATCCTTAGCAATATTGGCCGCATCTTCACTGAATTCAGGAGACTTCATAATGTCAATTTTTGGCATTTTGACTGTCTGGCACGACGACACTGCAAAACATGTCGCGACTGCAATAGCGATTCTTGAAATAGACTCTCGGTTCATCATGATTTCTATATGCGCCAAAACCTTTTGGCGGTCATCCTAATAATCGCTCATAATTCAACGTTTAACTAAGGAAAAACGCCAACCTGTTGCAAGCCAAGTGTTTCGTCCCAGCCCTGCACGGCATTGTAATTCTGAATGGCCTGCCCTGAGCTACCTTTCGTTAAATTATCTATCACTGAGACTATTACCGCTGAATTTGGCGTACGGTCGGCAAAAATTCCGATCTGACAATGATTACTCCCACGAACATGGCGCGTTTGCGGAACCTGTCCCTCCTCTAAGACATGAACAAAAGCCTCAGATTGATAGGTATCTTCGTAGTGTTTACGCAGGTCTGAGATACTCGCGCCTTTTTTTAATTTAACATGACAGGTCGCGATCATACCTCGATTCATGGGAAGAAGATGCGGTGTAAACCTAACATTGACGGAGCAGCTCGCAAAATCAGCTATCGCTTGGTCCATCTCTGGTGCATGGCGATGTGTTCCAATCGCATAAGCCTGCGCACCATCCGTTGTTTCTGAGTAGGCAAAAGCCAAACTTGCCTTCCGTCCCGCCCCTGTTACACCGGACTTGGCATCAATGATGACATTCTCAGAGTCAATTATTCCGGACGCAAGCCCCGGCAATAGCGCCAACATCGAACATGTCGGATAACATCCAGGACACGCAACCAGTTTCGAACCCGGCAATAGGTCTCTTGAAAACTCGGTCAAGCCATAGACGCGACCTTGTAAAAGGCCTTCAAATTCATGAGGTCGCCCGTATGTCTTCGCGTAAAGATCGGCATCAGAGAGCCGAAAATCTGCCGAAAGGTCAATAACGGTTTCAACACGATCGTAAATCTTCGCGATGGTTTCCTGACTCGCCCCATGCGGCAAACACGCGAAAACAACATCAATTCCCTCCCAGTCAACTTCATCCAAAGTTGTTAGTGGCGGAAGGTCCTGGCCAGCAAAATTACGAAAGACATCAGAATAAGCCTCTCCCGCACGACTGTAAGCCGTCATAGCCGCCAGCTTGAGCTTAGGATGACCCAAGATTAAACGCACGGCTTCCGCGCCAGTATAACCTGAGGCTCCGAGTACAGCTGCGTGTTTCATACTAACTTATCCCAACAAAAAAGGCGCCCCGGTGTCCCGAAGCGCCTGAAAGCATAAACCCAAATTGGGTCGAAAAGCTTAACGCTTAGAGAACTGGAAGCTCTTACGGGCTTTGGCTCGGCCGTATTTCTTACGTTCCACAACACGCGAGTCGCGCGTGATAAAGCCAGCAGCTTTCAGTGGGGCACGCAAGGCAGGCTCATAATATGTAAGCGCTTTTGTGATGCCGTGACGAACCGCACCAGCTTGGCCGGACAAACCGCCGCCTTTAACTGTTGCCATAACGTCATATGAGTCAACACGGTCAGCAACTTGGAAAGCTTGCGCAATGATGAGGCGCAGAACTGGGCGTGCGAAGTAAACTTCTTGGTCACGACCATTGACAACGATCTTGCCGCTGCCTGGCTTAATCCAAACGCGAGCAATGGAGTTTTTCCGTTTGCCAGTTGCATAAGAGCGACCATGCTCGTCGATTTTCGGATCAGGCAGGGTAGCCGGATCAATTGCAACTGTTTCTGTGCCGACAGTTCCGTCGACAACGTCTTTCAGATCCGCGAGGGATTGTGCAGTATTTGTATCAGACATGTTCTTAACCCCGCTTCACGTTCTTTTCGGACATTGATTTAAAATCAATGACTTCAGGATTTTGAGCTGTGTGCTCATGCTCTGAACCTGCATAAACGCGAAGGTTAGAAAGTTGCTTACGTGCCAACGGGCTTTCCTTTGGCAACATACGCTGTACGGCTTTACGCATAACGCGGTCTGGGAAACGTCCGTCGAGCACTTTAGCCGCAGTCGTTTCTTTGATTCCGCCGGCATATCCCGTGTGACGGTAGTAGATTTTGTCAGAGCGTTTTTTGCCGGTAAAGTGAACCTTATCAGCATTGATGATGATGACGTTATCACCGCAATCAATATGCGGCGTGTAGTCGGGGCGATGCTTTCCGCGAAGGCGCATGGCAACAAATGTTGCTAGACGGCCAACGACAGCATCTTCCGCGTCGATGAGAATCCATTTCTTCTCAATGTCGGCGGTTTTCAGAAACTTTGTCGTTTTCATGATAAACCTTGAAAATAGAGGAACAGACCAAAACGGCCTGTTCTGCGATGGCGCTACCTACGCAAGGTCACATAGGTCGTCAACAACGGATTCCACGAACCCATGGTAAAAAAATAAAACAAAACAATAACTTAAAAAATAGGTATTATTTTACCACATACCTAGAGCGCCAAACCACACCGATGGCCGCCAAAAAGACAAAAATGGATGTAAATTGATGCAGCAGGGACAGATTCAATGGCGCGGCAGATAATAAAGTCCATATCCCAAGACCCACCTGCCAGATTAATAGACCGCCAAAGACAACCATGGCTGGCTGAACTGACTTACTTCGTCGGAAGGACCATCCCACCCAAAGCGCAACGCCCAAGAGAATATACGCCAAAGTTCTATGATTGAATTGTATCGCCGCAGTGTTTTCAAACAAGTTTCGCCAAAACGGTGATTGAACAAAATAACCCTGCGGTACGAAATCTCCGTCCATGAGCGGCCATTCATTGTATGATCGGCCTGCATGTGTCCCAGCCATAAAGGCCCCGATGATAATCTGCAGGAAGACGAGACTGGCTAAAACAATCGCGCGCCCTCGCCCGTGCTGATATCTCGCGCGGTCCCACCCCGAACGCTGACGTTTGTACAACCAATAAAGAACACCCAAAATAATGAAGGCCATCCCAAGATGGGTTGCCAGACGGTACTGACTTACGCTGACCATGCCATCTTGAAGTCCACTATGGACCATCCACCAGCCAATGCCGCCTTGGAGTCCGATAAGAAGCGCAACGCTAAAAAACTTCCAACGGTTACCAGAGGACAACTTACCGCGGGCAAGGAACCAGAAGAACGGTAAGGTAAACGCCAAACCGATAAAGCGCCCAAGCTGTCGATGACCCCACTCCCAATAATAAATAAATTTGAACCCAGCGAGATCCATGTCGGGATGTTCAGCTTCAAATTCGGGTATGAGTTTGTATTTTTCGAACTCAGCCATCCAAGCCTCAGTAGAAAGCGGCGGTAGAGCGCCGCGAATGGGCGCCCACTCAGTTATGGATAGACCTGAGTTGGTTAGACGTGTTGCACCGCCAACAACGATCATGGCAGCAACCAACACGATCATAAAAATGAGCCAAGCCTCAATGGTTCTAGAGCGTGTTTCCGTCATATGGGCGATATAGCGTGGATTGCTTGGGAGTCGACGCGGCAATTGCGCATCCACTGAAAATTCTCAAGATGGTCGGAGTGATAGGATTCGAACCTACGACCCCACGCCCCCCAGGCGTGTGCGCTACCGGACTGCGCCACACTCCGCCGTCCATCTTGAGGAGCGCGCTATAGGAAAAAGGGGTAAGACGCGCAAGACATGTTTGCGGCCTCAAAGCCTTACTCAGATTTTCCAGCCTTCCGAAAATCAGACATTTTCAGTTTCAGGGACTCTAGACTCTTTAGCGCATCTTCTAACGCCAACTTATCGGCTGCTGAAGGACCAGGCGGCGGAGTTGGCGCTGGTGGCGGCGTAATAGGCCGTGGCGCTGGCTCCGCAATTTCCGGCTTAAGGATTGGCTCAGGCGGATTCACAACAGATGGACTTGCCTGCACAATGCGTTGCGGCAGAAGATCGGTTTCAGCCACTGTCTTTTCTCGCGCAGCTTTTTCCAAGGACTGGCCTAGCTCAACAATTCTTGCGGCGCCTTTTTTCTGAATGAGTTTTTGAACATCTTTGATGGGATGCTTCTCATCATGCAGGAGCTTTTTTATACCTCGGATGAATTCAATATCTTCTGGACGATAAAAACGACGCCCACCGCCACGTTTTATCGGTTTGATTTGAGAGAATTTCGATTCCCAAAACCGAAGCACATGCGGCTGTAAATCCAGCTCATCCCCGGCTTCACTAATCGTTCTAAACGCGCGTGTTGTTTTTGTTTGGCTCATTGTTGCCCGCATGATTCGCCTCCCGAGATGTTCGGTTGCGAATCACAAGGTATCACGATTTGGGTGATAATGCCGAATCCACGCGTTCGCGTAGGACTTGGGATGGCTTAAACACCAGGACGCGGCGAGATGTGATGGGGACCTCTTCGCCCGTTTTCGGATTACGTCCAATGCGCTCTTTTTTATCGCGTAGAGAGAATGTACCGAACCCAGCCATTTTGACGTGCTCGCCTTTGACAAGAGAGTCACCGATGTGATCGATTACAGACTCGACCAAAGTGGAACTCTCCGAACGCGACAATCCAATTTCACGGTAAACCGCTTCAGCGAGATCTTGACGAGTAACGGTTTGTGAGTTCACTGTAGAGGCTGCCATGAGACCTTTAAGCAAATTCGTCCCTTGGGAATCAAGCTAAACCTTTGGAAAAAACGGCTTAATATAGAAAAAAAGTGTTTTTTAGTAGCGCAGCAGTGCTGCCCCCCATGTAAAGCCCCCACCAAAGGCCTCCAGCATCACTAAATCGCCTTTCTTGATACGCCCATCTTTAACCGCCGCCTCCATTGCAAGCGGGACGGACGCGGCAGATGTGTTTGCGTGCTCGGCAACGGTGGAGACAACTTGCTCCGGCTTTAACTTCAATCGTTTCGCGACGCCGTTGAGGATTCGTTGGTTGGCCTGATGAGGCACAAACCAATCAATATCGGTAACTTCAACACCAGCTTGTTCAGCACAATCCCGGATAACTTGGGCAATGTCTTTAACGGCGTGTTTGAAAACTTGATTACCGAGCATTCGCAGATGACCAACCGTTTGAGTGCGCGATGGACCACCATCTACATAGAGCATATCGCGATGCGCACCATCTGACCGAACAAAGGTCTGAAGAATTCCAGACTCTTGGCTCTCGGTTAAGTCCGTATCTTCAGCCGCCTCAATGACAACGGCACCCGCTCCATCGCCAAACAAGACGCATGTCCCTCGATCGGTCCAATCCAAGATACGAGAAAAAGTCTCGGCCCCAATAAGAAGCGCCCGCTTGGCGCCACCAGATTTGAGCAAGGCGTTCGTAACGTGAACGCCGTAGATAAAGCCTGAACAGACAGCCTGAATATCAAATGCTGCTCCATGACGCATACCCAGTTTTTCTTGGATAATCGTAGCCGTTGCCGGAAAAGTAAGATCGGGCGTGGATGTTGCCACGACAATCAAATCAATATCGGCTGCCGTCATGCCGGCATCTTCAAGAGCTGCAAGAGCGGCGGCATAGCCTAGGTCAGACGTATACTGCCCCTCAGCGGCTATTCGGCGTTCGCGAATACCTGTTCGTTCTTGGATCCAAGCATCAGATGTCTCAACCATTTCAGACATCTCAAAATTGGTCATGACACGTTCTGGCAAATAGCTGCCAATGCCTCGAATGACTGCCCTCATGCTATAAATCCAATATTGTCGTCTTCGTCGTGAAGGGCGTCTAAGCGCTCATCAATCGCGTCTTGGAAATCACTTTCGGCGAGGCCCATCGCGATATTCAAGGCATTAGAATATCCAATGGCATCTGTACCGCCATGGCTCTTTACGACAATGCCATTGAGACCCAAGAACACCCCGCCGTTCGCACGGCGCGGGTCCATTTTCTTCTTCAGCTTGCGCAAAGCCATAAGGTTGAGCGCTGTCGTGAACTTCGACCATAGGTTATCATTTAACGCCTCAGAAAAGAACGTGCTGATCAGCTTGGCCGTGCCTTCCGCTGTTTTGAGCGCAATGTTCCCTGTGAAGCCGTCCGTTATGACGACATCCACATCTCCCGAAGAAATATTATTTCCTTCGACAAAGCCAATGTAATTCAACCCGAGTTGCGATTGCGAGAGGCGCTCATGAGCCGCTTTAATGGTCGTATTGCCCTTACCTTCTTCGGTTCCAACGTTCAGCAAACCGACAGAGGGAGCCTGCTTGCCAAATATGGCTCGGAAGTAAGCTTCTCCAAGAACAGCAAATTCTGTTAGTTGCGCGGCATCACATTCGACATTTGCACCGACATCCAAAACGACCGTCATGTCGCCAGACAAATTCGGCCAACTCGCCGCAATCGCTGGACGCTGAACGCCGCGCTTTGCCCGTAGTTGTAATTTAGACATCGCCATCAGCGCGCCGGTGTTTCCGGCTGAAACAGCGATTCCCGCCTGACCGCCTTTGACGGCAGCGATCGCATTCCACATGCTGGAGCCTTTACCCTTACGTAGAGCCTGGGACGGTTTGTCATCCATAGCGATGGTTTTGTCCGTATGGAAAACCTCGGACCGTTCCCGGGTACGGGGTGAAGATTCCAATAGCGGCGCTAGCTTTTCAGCATCACCATGCAATTGGAATCGCGCACGACGGCCTTCGCCTTCGTGGGTGAGGAAATATTCAATTCCTTTGATTACGATATCAGGCGCATCATCGCCTCCCATCGCGTCAATTGATATTATGAGTCCGTCTAGCATTTAGTGTTCCCGTTAGAGTGCGGGTATAGGGTGCATAGACCATCAAGCCTAGCCATAAACCTGCCTCAATCCATCAATGCCGGAAAGGTGAACTCGGTCAGAGCAATTTCACCAAGCGTCGCTGTTGAGAGGTTTTCATCAAAGGCCAGAAGATAGCGCGAAATCGTGCCCCCTAACGAAGGTTCTTCCCCCCCGATTGAAAGGTTTTTTCCATCAACGGTCAAAGTTTCAGCAAACACTTCCTCAAGAGCAGCCTTTGCATTCTCTTGATTCAAAGCTTCTGCATATTTTTTCACCCGATCATAAAATAACGAAATCATGGGCTGGATTCGTTTTTTGACGCTAGCATCCGAGAGGGCTTCCTCACGCAAGGCAATCTCAAAGTCATCTTTCATCTCGTCAAACAAAGCTTGTCCAAGCCGTTCCCCGTTTTCACCATAACGGTTCAAATTCGACAAAACAGCCGCGATATGTAGCGTTAAAACATCAATACGCCCATCATAGCTGTCCGTAAAACCACCCTTAGTATAGAATTCGGGGAGTCGGGATTGAGCCATTAGTTTCGTATAAATTCGGCGCGCATCCTTGGTCGCAGCATCGTCTCGTCCGAATAAACGGTTTAAAAATCCCATATTCTTGGCCTCACTCCGGTCAATCCTGACCAAATCTTCACGCAGTTACTGTCTTGCCCTGCCTATGACGGAGCGTTAGGTCCATCACAACTAAAGACTCTACGCGTGATACATTATGAACGTGCCAACAAAACTTTTGATACTTGCAGCCGCTGCGACATTCGCCACAGGGTGTAACCCTGTTTTACGAACGCATGGCTATATTCCGACGGCGGAAAAGCCGCAAGCGGTGAACCCGGAAACGGACACCAAATCTTCCGTTCTGTCACGCCTTGGCAACCCATCGGTGAAATCCACCTTTGATGAAAAATTAGAAGACGACGTTTGGTATTACGTCACCTCCGTTCGCCAACGTTACGCTTATCTCCGCCCGCAAATCGAAGACCGAACGATAACGGCGATCCATTTCAACCCAGATGGGCAAGTCACGAAAGTCGCCGAATATGGCCTAGAGGACGGTGTGCCTGTCAATTACGTTGACCGGACCACTCCAACACGTGGTCGCGAACTCTCTGCTCTGGAGCAAATCTTTGGCACAATCGGCCGTCTTCCGACAGATCGCCTGACAGGTGCAAACCAGCAAACTGGTGGCGGAGGCGGCGCAGGCCAAGGCAACTAAGCTCGTCTATTTGTGGCGATAGCCCTTATGGGGCCATGCCATCTCTTGACCATCCACATCCAAACAAACTGATCCTTGTCCAGCAAGCAATGACCCTATGAGCGTCAACTTGAGCTTAGCTTTTCGGGCTGCGTCAAATATCGCCTGACGGCTCTCAACTTTAGCTGTAAAAACAACACCATAATCATCCCCGAAACTCGCAAGGGATTGCCTGGATTTCATCGAATCTTTCTGCGCGTCAGCCCAACTCTCCGCCCCCAACGAAAATGGTAAGGCATCAAAATTCAAAGTCGCACATGTTCCGCTCAATTTAGAGATATGGGCAACATCGGCCATTACTCCATCTGAAATATCAGCGGCCGCGCTCGCGAAGTTTGCGAGTATATTTTTATAAGCGAATGCAGGTTCAGGCCGCCAATAGGCCGATTCAAATTCGAAAAGGTGCTCACCTTTAGGCGCAGGTTGGATCGGCTGATTCGTGACCAAATCACATCCCAACTTCCCATTTCCCAAAACACCACTGACCCATATATCGTCGCCCAGGGCTGCCCCTGCCCTTTGCACCATTTCGCCCTCAGGGACTTCACCAATTAAGGTAATTGAGAAAACTGCAGGACCATCAATGACCGTCGTATCTCCGCCCCACAATGTACAACCGAATTCAGCTTGTGTCGTTTCCAGACCTTTCGCGAACGCCGGAATCCACTGCTCCATCTTTTCCGCTGGCATTGAGACTGAGAGTTGGTAGCCAATCGGCACCCCGCCTTTAACGGCGATGTCGGATAAATTTGTTCGCAATAAGCGTTCAGCAACATCTGCCCCATACATATTATTTGGGAAATGGACGTCCTCTACAAAGCTATCTGTTGTAATGAGAATGTCGAAACCAGGTTTCGGCGTAAACCGAGATGTATCATCTTTAAGTCTGAGCCCCTCTGGCCCAGCCAAAGGCGCGAAATAGCGTTCAATCAGATCAAACTCATTCATGGGTTTCGGGGGCATCTCCAGATGAAATGTCCTCGGCACGAGGCTCAACCACAACAGGCTCTGCATGGGCCGCAGTGAGGCCGAATTCAGCCGCTCGCGTTTCCTTTGCGATCTTATCCAGCACCCCGTTGACGATCCCAGGCTCTTTTCCTGAGAAGAACTCTGTCGCAATCGCCATATACTCATTGATAATGACCAAGGCTGGAACATCAGGGCGAAGCTGAATTTCATAAGTCGCAGACCGTAGCAAAGCCCGCAATGTCGCATCCAAACGACGCAGTGGCCATTTGTTGGACAGTCGACTTTCTATCGCTTCGTCTATTTTGGTTTGTTCGCGGACAACGCCGTTCATAATGTCTTCGAAATACGGCTCATCAGCGCGCACCATACCAGGTTCATCTTCATACCCGAACCGATGGTCTAGAAACTCTTTGACGACCGTTTTGTGAGGCGCTCCTGAGACATCCATTTGATAGAGTGCTTGAACAGCGCTCCTTCGTGAGACACGCCGATGCTTTGGGTTTGCGCCGCTCATGCCTTGTTCAATTCGTCGCGCAGTTGAATCATGCGTAGACAAGCAGAGGCCGCGAAGCCGCCCTTATCTTTCTGATCAGGCTTTGAACGCGCGATCGCTTGCGCTTCATTTTCAACGGTGATGATTCCATTACCAATCGCGAGTTGATGATCGACAGCGAGATCCATCAATGCCCGCGCTGATTCTTCGCAGACATAATCATAATGCGTCGTCTCACCGCGAATAACGCAACCGAGTGCAACATATCCATCATATCCTGATTTCGCTTTCTCAGCATAAGAGATAATGTGAGGAATCTCGAGCGCACCGGGGACGTTGACCTTTACGACTTCCGCGCCGGCGGCCTGTAATTTCGCCAAGGCGCCTTGCAACAAATCTTCGGAAATCGACTCGTAATAGCGAGCCTCAATGACAAGAATTTTCATATTATTTCCGTGTGTTCAGCAAAGGCGTGATGCCGTCGAGTTCAAGATCGTAAGCATCTAGACCAATAATTTTTGGCATAACATTCGTTATGAGCGTCATTTTATGAACGCCCTGATGAGATAGGATTTGTGCCCCGACACCATATTCGCGAATGGTTTGTTCTTTTCGGTTCACGGTTGATTTGTGCGCGCCCAGACGCTCCAGCAGGCTGTCAATCGAACCTTCACGGATGAGAACAAGAACCGAGTGCCCATCATGCGCAGCGAGTTGCTTCATCGCGTCCCAAATCAAGCCTGAACGCGGGCTTTCTTCGGATAGAATATCTCCCGCAAAATCGATCTTATGAACCCGCACGAGACTCGGTTCGCCCTTTTTAGCTTCACCTTTAGAAAGCGCGACATGTTCCTTACCGTCCAAGAAATTCCGATAGACATGAATTTTGAAATCATCTCCGTTTTGACTACGGAAGTCGCTGCTCGCAATATGACGGACGAAATGATCCTTCTGCAGGCGATGCGCGACAAGATCTTCAATCGTTCCGATCTTCAATCCATGAAGCTGCGCAAACCCGATCAAATCAGGCAAACGGGCCATCGTCCCATCATCATTCATAATTTCGCAGATTACCGCTGAAGGGTTCAATCCAGCCATACGTGAAATATCAACTGACGCTTCGGTGTGACCCGTACGTACCAGCACACCGCCATCTTTCGCGATTAGCGGGAACATATGACCCGGCGTAACGATGTCATCTTCCCGGCTATCAGGGTCAATGGCGACTTGGATTGTAAGAGCACGATCTGCGGCACTAATCCCTGTTGTGACACCTTCGCGTGCTTCAATAGACTGCGTAAAGGCTGTCTCGAAACGCGAGCCATTGTTTTTGTTCTGCGGCTCCAAACCGAGCGTGTCTGCGCGCTGTGCTTCAATCGCCAAGCAAATCAGGCCGCGTCCGTGCTTGGCCATGAAGTTCACTGCATCTGGCGTTGCAAACTGGGCCGGGATAATCAGGTCGCCTTCATTTTCGCGATCCTCTGCATCAACCAGAATATACATCCGGCCGTTCCGGGCATCGTCAATGATTTCTTCCGGCGTCGCGAGTTGGTAGACGTCGTCGAAGGTGGCTGTGTTTAGGTCCGTCAAGTTTTCTGTCCCATGGAGGCTAGGTAGCGCGCGACATAGCGGGCGATGAGGTCAATTTCCAGATTTACTTCATCACCTGGCTGTAATCCACCCAAGGTCGTCGCTTGGGCGGTATGCGGGATTATATTGACGGAAAATGTGGAACCAGAGGCTTCGTTCACAGTCAACGATACGCCATCCACTGTAATTGATCCCTTCGGCGCAATCCCGAAAGCAATGTGATCAGGCGCAGTGAAATCCAGTTTCAACGATCCCGCAATCTCAGTCCGAGCAGACAACTTGCCCACACCATCGACATGGCCGGTCACTAAATGACCCCCTAATTCATCCGCGCCAGTCAGAGCGCGCTCTAGATTGATTTTGGTGCCTGCCTCCCATTTTCCCATCGTGGTCTTGTCCAAGCTTTCGTCTGAAACCTCGAAAGCGTACCAATTCGGTCCTTTTTCGATAACGGTCATACAGGCCCCTGCGTTGGAAATGGATGCGCCTATATCAATCGTTGATGTGTCATAGACACATTCCACATCCATGCGGGTGTCGCCCCACTCACCACCTGTGCCCCGCGTAACGGATTTAACCGTCCCGATATCTGTAATAATTCCTGTGAACATTAATCTTCGCTTTCATCCGATCGGACGTAAATTTCATGAAGGTCCTGACCGACCTCGCTCACCTTTATACGGTGCAACCGAACAACCTGATCCATTTCAGTTAGGCTAAGAGCTCCAACACAATCGCGACCATCGCCGCCCAATAAAACAGGTGCACGGTACCAATGAAGCGTATCGTATAATCCGGCTCTTACAAAACTCGCGATTAAAGTCCCGCCCCCTTCAATCAAAATTGACCGAAGACCCGCCTGCCCCATGATTGATACTGCCTCTTCCAGGCTCAAACCGTTCTCATCTGTAACAGCATGCACAACCACGCCATGCTCACGTAAAACGTCGGCCTTGGCTTGCGATCCATCCCGCGTGAAGACCCAAGTTGGAACCTCTTTAGCCGTCGCGACTAGATAGGACCCAACATCCAGCTTTAACGTCGTATCAAACACTACGCGTACCGGGTCTTTCAAGCCCGGCACACGTGAGGTCAGATGAGGATTATCCAATTCGGCCGTAATCGCACCGATGGCAATCGCGTCATTCTCAGCACGCAAGTACCGTCCGTGAGCTCGCGCCGCATCAGATGTCACCCATTGGGAGTCGCCATTCGCTAAGGCGATTTTTCCGTCAAGCGAGGTGGCCAATTTGAGGGTGATTTTAGGACGCAAACCTATTCGTCCTCTTCTGACGACAGCATTTCTTCCTGGATAAATGCACCGAAGTCTTCTGTCGCGCGAAAGTCTTTATAAACAGAGGCATAGCGGACATAAGCGATCTTATCCAAATTGGACAATCCCTCCATGACCAGTTCCCCGATACGATCGGATTCGATGTCAGATGTCCCGCCAGCTTCGAGTTGCCGAACAACACCTGATATCATCTGCTCAATCCGTTCAGGTTCGACGGGCCGTTTCTGTAACGCGATCATGACGGAACGTGCGAGTTTATCTCGGTCAAAGGGCGTGCGTCGGCCCGATTTCTTGACAACTGTGAGGTCTCGTAATTGTACGCGTTCAAAAGTCGTAAACCGCGCGCCGCAGCTGCCGCACTGACGGCGGCGGCGCACAGCGGTATTATCCTCAGCCTGACGCGAGTCTTTGACCTGTGTGTCTTCGGATGAACAGAATGGGCAACGCATAGTCTCTTAAATAGGAGTTATGTCGAGGAGTGCAATGAATCACTTCAAAGGTCTGTATCCGACCACTTTGAACGACGAGCACGATGTATCAAATAACCAGTCCAAACCCCACCAACAATCCCGAGAACTAAATCACTTTTCACGTCTTGGGTGCCCGACCGTCTCATATTCCAAGCAATTCCAAGCGCGATCATAAGCGGATAACCAATCGTTATCAGCCACATAATAATATCGCCAAGACGACTCAAAAAGAGCTAGCTATAAATCGGGAAGCGTGACGTTAGCGCGATAACCCGCTCTTTCACGCTGGCTTCGATTTCAGCATTACCTTCAGGATTCTCCGCGAGGCCATCCAGAACTTCGACCATTAACTGACCAATTTCGCGGAACTCCGCAGGACCAAAGCCGCGCGTTGTTCCAGCCGGAGAGCCGACGCGGATTCCAGATGTGATGGTGAACTTCTCTTTATCGAACGGGATACCGTTCTTGTTGCAGGTGATATAAGCGCGTCCAAGCGCAGCTTCCGCAGCATTGCCTTTCACGCCTTTTGGAGAGAGATCAATCAGCGCCAAATGCGTATCGGTTCCGCCTGAAACAACCGCATAACCACCTTCAACCATGGCCGCAGCCATAGCTTGGCAGTTATCGATAACGCGTTGGGAATAAGCCTTAAATTCTGGCTTTAATGCATCACCAAAGGCGACAGCTTTGCCAGCGATGACATGCATGAGCGGTCCACCCTGCAGGCCAGGGAAAATCGCTGAATTAAACTTACGCGCCAGCTTTTTGTCATCCGTAAGGATCATGCCGCCGCGAGGTCCGCGCAGCGTCTTATGCGTTGTGGTCGTCGCCACATGGGCATGCGGGAATGGTGATGGATGCGTTCCGCCAGCAATAAGACCCGCAATGTGCGCCATATCAACATGAAGATAGGCACCAACCATGTCAGCGATTTCGCGAAAGCGTTTGAAATCAATGACGCGAGGATAAGCAGAGCCACCGCAGATGATGAGCTTTGGCTTGTGCTCTTTCGCCAGCGCTTCAACATTATCATAATCGATCAAATGCGTGTCTTCGAGCACGCCATACGTCACAGCGTTAAACCACTTACCGGACATGTTTGGCGGGGCGCCGTGCGTCAGATGTCCACCGGAAGCGAGGTCCATACCGAGGATCGTATCACCCGGCTGAAGAAGCGCGAGGAAGACGCCTTGGTTAGCTTGAGAACCGGAGTTCGGCTGCACATTGGCATAGCCTACGTTGAAGAGCTTGCACGCGCGTTCGATGGCGAGATTTTCCGCGACGTCCACATGTTCGCACCCGCCATAGTAACGCTTGCCCGGATAGCCTTCGGCATATTTGTTTGTCAGGACAGAGCCTTGCGCTTCGAGGACGGCTTTGGAGACAATGTTCTCGGATGCAATCAACTCGATCTCATGCTGCTGGCGATGCAATTCATCCTGCATTGACGCGAACAGCTCAGGATCACGATCCTTGAGGCTTTGTGAGAAGTATTGGTCGAGATGGGCGACGCCTTGGTCATTGGCAGCAGCGGTCATGGGATTCTCCGTGGACGGTACAGGTGCGCCCTATAAAATCTTAACGTTTTACGCAATGGGACAACTTCGTAGTTTTGAACTTAACTCACTCCAATTGCAGTCACTTCAACCGTAAAGGACTTGCAAAGAAAGTAGATTTTTGAGTCATAGCTGCCGCTACCAAACTGGAACTTCACACCTTCTTGCTGCCAATCTTTAACATCAATTACTGTGAGTTCAGTATAATTTAAGTTTCCATGCTCCAGCTTGAGATCTCTTACGCCTTCGCAAATAATTTTTACCAGTCGATTGGTGAAAGGCTTTCCATCCATTCTAGGTCTCGGCTGCAGATCCAATTCAATCTTTGTCTGTGAGCCATAAGGGTTTACATAATCGAATTGGGGTTTTTGATCTTCATATATCACCCCAGGATTAATTACGGACAGTCTAATTATGTCGTTTCCCCGACCAAGCAGAGCATTCAGCTGGTCAACGTCATTCTCAAATCTCAACCTAAGCCACCTTCTCCCGGCTCAAACCAAACTCTGCCCAGACAACATCCAGCGCCGCCATTAGCTCTTCCATCATGAGATCGCTATGGAACGGGCTTGGCGTAAATCTGAGGCGTTCCGTTCCGCGCGGGACAGTGGGATAGTTGATCGGCTGGGCGTAAATCCCGAAATCCTCGATGAGGCGGTCAGAGATAGCTTGGCATTTGATTGGGTCTCGCACCATGAGCGGGATAATATGGGTATCACCGTCGATGAAATCATACCCGCCTGCCCGTAGGCGCGCTTTCAATGTATTGGCACGTTCCTGATGCTGCGTCCGCTTCTCGGGGGTCTGCTTTAGAACCTTAACCGAACGCAGAGCGCCAGCTGCCGTGGACGGCGGGATGGATGTCGTAAAGATAAAGCCAGACGCCATAGACCGAACAGCATCAATGATGATTTCATCGGCAGCGATATATCCACCAACCATGCCATAAGCTTTAGCGAGTGTGCCTTGGATAATGTCAATACGATCCATGAGGCCGCGCTCTTCGGCAACGCCGCCGCCTTGCGGGCCGTACATGCCAACCGCGTGAACTTCATCGATATAGGTCAGCGCGCCATATTTGTCGGCCAAATCACAAATCTCTTCAATCGGCGCGATATCCGCGTCCATGGAATAGACGCTCTCAAATGCGATGAGTTTGGGTTGATCGGCTGGAATTTCACGCAACATTGCTTCCAAATCGGCTAGATCATTATGCTTGAAAATCTTCTTCTCACAGCGCGCGCGTTGGATGCCAGAAATCATAGACGCGTGGTTCATCTCATCCGAGAGAATAACCAAGCCGGGAAGAATTTTGCTCATAACGCCAAGCGTGGCTTCATTCGCCACATAGCCAGACGTCAGGACGAGCGCAGCATCTTTACCATGAAGGCTGGCAAGCTCTTGCTCTAATTGTACGTGATATCGCGTCGTGCCGGAGATATTGCGTGTCCCACCAGACCCCGTGCCAGCCGCATCGACAGCGGATTTTACCGCTTCAACCACGCATGGGTTTTGACCCATTCCGAGATAGTCATTCGAGCACCAAACGGTGATATCCTGTTCGGAGTTATCGTCTTTAAACCAGGTGGCGCGGGGGAATTCGCCTGCCTTGCGGCGAATGTCGCGAAAAATACGGTAACGACCTTCTTCTCGAACGTTATCCACGGCCTGGGTGAAGGCAGCACGGTAATTAACGGGGGTACCGGTCATACTTAGTTCCTAAAGGTCATCACGACCCAACTTTAATGAGGACGTATAAACAAATCGTACAGGTTTTCCAATGACAAAAGGCTCATCTACCTCTATGCCGCAGCCAATAGAATTAAAGGATTGAAATGGCTGTTTTTCCGCAAATGAGACTGCGCCGGTTGCGCCAGAGCGACTGGATGCGCCGCATGGTTGCGGAAACCAGATTAGACGTGTCCGATTTGGTTCTGACAACCATCGTCTCTGATGCGGGCACAGACCGCGTTGATATCCCCAGCCTGCCGGGCGTTCAGCGCCTCTCCGTCAAAGCTTTGGTCGAACAGGCGCAGCGGGCAGCGGATCTCGGCATTCCAGCACTCGCCCTTTTCCCAAATATCTCCGAAGACCAAAAATCCGAGGACGCTCTTGAAGCCGCCAACCCAAAAGGCCTTGTCCCCGAAGCCGTCCGCGCGATCAAAAAGGCCGTGCCGAACATTGGCGTCATCGTCGATGTCGCCCTCGACCCTTATACCAGTCATGGCCATGACGGATTGATGGAAGGCGAGACAATCCTAAATGACCCTACTGTCGAAATGTTGTCAAAAGTCGGTGTTATGCTGGCCGAGGCTGGGGCTGATATTGTCGCGCCATCCGATATGATGGATGGCCGCATCGAAGCCGTGCGTCAGGGGTTGGATGACAATGGATATACCGATGTCTCCATTCTGTCCTACGCCGCGAAATTCGCATCTGGCTTTTACGGACCATATCGCGATGCCATCGGAACATCAGCCGCCCTGAAAGGCGACAAACGGACCTATCAAATGAACCCCGCCAATATTGATGTGGCCCTGCGGGAAGTTGAATTGGACCTCGCTGAGGGTGCAGACATGGTCATGGTCAAACCCGGCATGCCATATCTCGACGTGATTTCCGCCATCAAAGCCGAATTTGCGCGACCAACCTTCGCGTTTCAGGTGTCAGGCGAATACGCCATGATGAAAGCCGCAGGCCAGAATGGATGGCTCGATTACGACCGCATTATGATGGAAAGCCTGATGAGCTTTAAACGTGCGGGTTGTGACGGGATATTGACATATGCCGCGATTGAGGTCGCGGAGCGTTTGGTAAAGTAATCTCTCTGCCGTCTATCTTATGTCTTCATTTGTTGGCTTCGTTTCGTATCTCTCGGTTTAAAAAAATGGGATGTTCGCGTGGGTGGTCAGGCTCTGGTGCAAACCAGCGTAAAATAATGTGTTTTCGAGCCCTTCCGACATCCATTGTCAGAGGAATCCCACGCGACGACGCCTTTTTGCATTACCGGCCGAACAGAACAGTCTAGGCTCAATCAGCTCGCGATAAGCCACCCAAACTTTCAGGGCGTGACACCCAAAGTTCCAATGACAAGCGCCGCTTCTTTCCGACCAAGCCAACGTGCACATGGCCGCCCGTTGAAAGAAGACAAGAATAAATATGAGGCAGAAAACCCAAAGCGCGGATGCATCTCCAGGAATTTTTTATAAGCCATTGAAAATATGTATTTTTGCGCCTTCTGAACGGTTCGCGAAACGAGGATGGAGTTTTGAAACACCCAAAGAAGGCCTCATAGAAGAGTTGTAGACACTCTTTGGATTGAACGGGACAATGAATTTTTCTTCATCAGTGAGCAAATTTCATCACCCTGAAATAAGAGAACCAAAGTATGAAGATTACTGTTCTTGTTTTACATATAGGGTCGAGCTTCCGAGTGATAGGGTCACGCCTTGCTCGGTCGCTTTACATTGAAACTTGGCATTAGTTGCGAGATACAAAAATGAGCCGTCACCTAGGTGGACGAGCGGATAATCTGCAGTGTCATTTTTGAAGATTATCGAATTATTTTCCTCCATTAGATAAACGTGCTGATCGGGCGTTTCCTCAACCGCAAATACCCCCAAGCAGCGGGTACGCAGATTGTCAGTGAATGGTTCACGCGTCACCATACTTGCAGCAGGGTCGATATAGCCGAGACTATCTCCAAAACCGCGATTGCTTTCCGTAGCGAGCATTAGTCCCGCCGGATGATTTGTTAACACAATAGAAACCGCGCGCTCTTTCGGAAACGCACTAAAACTGACTCTATAGCCTACATTTTTCCCATGATGTTCGAATGATTGTACGCTTCCATCATCATTTAACAAAATCCCAAACCCTAACCCATAGCCACGAATTGGGTTTGGATTACCAGCAACAGTCAGCATTTCTTTCGCAACTGCTGGCAAAATCCCTGTGTTTGTATCGCCACTAGCTGCCGCCATCACAGCCAGAATAAACTTTCCATAATCTTCGGCTGTCGTCCAAAGTCCAGCAGTGGCGAGCTCTGGGTAATTATGCCACCCACCTTCAACTGGGCCTGAACTTTCAAATCCAGAGACAGGTGTGAGTGGTTCAATGGCCTCGGGGTCCATTGATTGGATATAGCTAGAACGGGACATACCAACAGGGTCTATGACTAGTTCTTGAGCAAGTTGGTCAAACGGTATGCCTGAGACATCCTCAGCAAATGCTTGTGCAATTTGGTATCCACCACCCGAGTAAAACCACTTTCCTGCAGGACGAGAGAATGAAACACGCTTGGTGTTTGATTTCTCAGAACCGAGAATAACTTCTAAATTGGTTGGGATATCGACTGTCCGCGGATATCCTTCGAAGCCCCCGACGTCTGCTCGTGAGGTATGAGATAATAGTTGCCGAAGAGTGACGGGCGCCTGATACCCATCCAAGGAGGTTAGGTCAAAACTAGTTATGTACTTAGATACATCCTCATCAAGACTTATTCCCTCACGACTGGCAAGCGTAGCAATTGCGGCACCAGAAACAGATTTTGCAAGTGAGGCGCCTTGAAAGAGACTATCCGGCCCGATTCCATCACCCTTAAATTCCTGATATATCAATTCGCCGTTTTTATAGAGTGCCATTGTAGCCGCCGGAACGCCAAGGTCGTTCGCATACTCACTCATCGTTTTAGCTTCGATTGGCTCTCCTGAAACCGCAATTCTCGGGATCGCTTTATAGTCGATATTCTGAACCATGTCTTGATTGATCGGCTTGATCGAAGCGTTCTGAAACTCTGAGCCTGCGCAGGAGGCGAGCGTAAAAATAAGCGGAATAAGGTAGGTCGATTTCATGACATAGGTCTCTTTGCTACTACATTTTTTATTACAACAGGACAGTATTTCAGCTTCGAATGCTTGCCCTGCTATGAGTAGAGCAGACCTTGTTAGATACGTCTTACGGATTTCGCACAAAGTGTGACGGATTTCGCAAACCACTGATTTAATGGTATTTTATTACTATTATTCAGTGGCCTTTCGATACTCAGTTGGTGTCATTTTTTCACTTTCTCGGAACGCACGATTGAAAGGAGAAAGTGAGTTAAAACCATTATCCAAAGCGATTGTGAGTATTGGAAGATGAGATTTATCAGAGTCTCTTAGAGCCTTCTTGATGGCCATCACACGGTAATTATTCAGAAAGCTATTGAAGTTTTGATAACCCAAAGTTTGATTGATAAGTGAGCGCAAGCGATGCTGGGTTATAGACATTTTGTTGGCTAAGGTAACAATCGTTAAGTTTGAGTTCTTAAAGGCCTCTTCTGAAACCATAATCGTTTTTAGTTTTGCGAGTAACTCTTTATCGCGCTTATTTATATCTGATGCCTGGGGAGGTTTGTTGCCAAAAGCAATTGCATTTTTGTTGGCTCCCAGAAGCCAATAAGTTGTCCAAATAATAGCAGGCCAAATTGAAATAATGTAAATCGTTTCATAGGGAATGAGATGTGGCGTAAAGATTTTGGGGTCAATGAATGTAGCTATTACGGCGACAATGAATAGTATGAGTATAAAGTATAGTCTCGCCCTACGGCGCCGCTCCAACAGGTCATTTTTACGCCCGCGCAAAGTTGTATATATTAGATGAACCATTAGCGCCACAGACAGAATTTCTGCTATATCTACATATAACTGCGGGTACCACGTGATGATGCCGAACTGGTAGAGCCTGATAACAATCATCGGCAAACAGTAAATGATACCACCACAAAAATGAATCCAACGCAGTTTAAAATTCTCATCGAATAGAGAAAGTGCAAAAAACCATACAAAGACGAGATTTGGCGTTTCAATTAACCGAGCGGCAAAATGTGCAAAATTAGGCAATCGAAATGGCGCTATGGTCATAGCTAGAAATGTAGCCAAAACCGATAGGCATGAGAGAAAAAGATAAGGGGCTGCGTGCCACTTTCGAAGATCTCGAACCGTCAAGACGATCAGAATTAGGAGGAGCCCAATACCGGTAAATCTGATAAACGCATCAAGAAGAATCATGGAGTATTGCCTAGAGGTTATCTACCACACCCTCAATGAGTTCTCCCAAACAGGCAATGTATCATACTTTGGCGCAACTGGTTTATTCTGGTCTATTTTTTGGCGCATAAAGAAGTCTAAGTTGACTATGAAAACATATTGTTGAGTGTCCTGAAACCGCCTCAAAAAAAGGCGCTCACAGCTTAGAGATTCAATCTAAACTTTAACCGAACAGAATGCCTCTCACTCACCCTTCTTCAACCGCGCGAGCAAGCTACTGGTGTCCCATCGATTTCCGCCCATTTCCTGCACATCCGCGTAATACCCGTCGACCAATTCTGTGACTGGCATATCTAAACCCAACTTTTTAGCTGTATCCAATACAATACCGAGATCTTTGCGCATCCAATCCACTGCAAAACCAAATTCGTATTCGCCCCTCGCCATGGTCGACGCGCGGTTATCCATTTGCCAGCTTTGCGCTGCGCCCTTCCCGATCGCTCCTACGACTTCGTCCATGTCCAGCCCTGCAGCTTGAGCGAAGTTTACCGCCTCAGAGAGCCCCTGCAGCATTCCGGCGATACAAATTTGATTGACCATTTTCGTGAGCTGCCCCGACCCAACAGGCCCCATGAGTTTCACCGCCTTGGCATAAGCATCAATAATGGGCTTGGCTTTATCAAAATCTGCTTGTTCTCCCCCGCACATCACCGTCAATTGGCCGTTGACCGCGCCAGCCTCCCCACCGGAAATAGGCGCATCCAGAAAGCCTATATCCGCCCCCTTACATAGCGCCCCCACCTGTTTGGCACACCCGTCGGAAGCCGTCGTATGATCGACGAGTGTTGCCCCAGTTTTCATGGCGGGAACGGCTTTTTCGGCCACGGCAATAACATCGGCGTCTTGACCAACGCACATAAAGGCAAAATCAGTGCCCTGGACAGCCTCTTCGATGGAATCACAAGCCCTACCGGAAAACTCGCCTTCCCAACGTTTTGAGATGGATGCGGTCCGGTTCCAGACGCTTACCTCATGCCCAGCCGCAACCAAATGCCCAGCCATTGGATAGCCCATGACCCCTAACCCTAAAAAAGCGACCTTGCTCATGAAAATTCCTAACTAAAATCTTGTCTTCATAGTCCCTATGCCGTTCAAAGAGATGATGGCAACAGAACTCATTCAAATATCATGATGGCATTGCCCGAAATTTGGCAAATGTGGATGGTCTTTGGGATCGTCGCAGTGGGCGTTTGGTTCTACGTGCGCGAAACCTATACGATCGAAGCGATCAGTATCGGGGTCATTCTCGCCCTCATGATCTTCTTCCATGTCTTTGGAACCAATACGGAAATCGGGAATGCGCAACTGCTTTCCGGCTTTGCGGCACCTGCGTTGGTGACGATCATGGCATTACTCGTCGTTGGACAAGGGATGTTTCAAACGGGCGCGTTGGAAGGCCCAATCGTCAGGATAAACAATTCTTTGGATAAATCGCCGCGGCTCACCCTTCTGATGGTGTTCGCTGTCGCCTTCGCCGTTTCGATGTTCATGAACAATACGCCCGTGGTTGTGATGTTTATTCCGATCATGGCCGCAATGGCTTTGAGGCTTCGGAAGAAGGCCTCTCGATATCTCATGCCGCTATCCTTTGTATCGATCCTCGCGGGTATGACGACTTTGATCGGGTCGTCGACCAACCTGCTGGTCAATGATGTTTTGGTTCGAACGACTGAGTTTGAACTCTCATTTTTCAGTCAATTTGTACCCGGTATGACCCTTGCGGTTATCGGCGCGGCTTACATTATCATCATGGCCCCAATCCTTTTGCCTGAGCGGGAAGGCTTAGAGACCGAAATGAATGCTTCAGGCCATCAGTATATTGCCCAAATTCGAGTCACACCCAACCACCCACTAGTGGGCGCAAAACCTGTCGCAGGCCTATTTCCAACTCTGCGCGATGTTACCGTTCGCATGGTCCAACGCGGTGAACGGTCTATGCTTCCTCCGTTTGAAGAGACTTTGGAAACGGGAGATATTCTCGTTGTGGCTGCGACGCGAAAGAGCCTCTCTAAACTCCTCTCCTCCCAGCCTGAATACCTGCGGGGCATGCTCACAATTGGCGGGTTCGAAGCCGAAACAGATGCGGCACAGCCGCTGATTATTTCAGAAGCTGTTATTGCTCCTGGCTCGCGGATGATTGGGCGAACAATCGAACAAGTTGGATTCCGCCGACAAACAGGAACCCTCGTCCTTGGCGTGCAGAGACGGTCTCGCATGATCCGCAAACGCATGTTGGAAATCCGGTTGGAAGCGGGTGATGTGTTGCTGTTGTTTGGGTATGACAGCGATATGTTGGGTCTGCGGAACAACCGTGATCTTCTATTGCTCGATTGGTCAATGGTAGAGCTTCCTGACATTCGAAAATCCCTTTGGGCGCGGATCATATTTGTGGCGACAATTGCGGCTGCCGCGACGTCCATATTACCCATTGAAATTGCGGCTCTAGGCGGTGCGCTGGGGATGATTGCGACAGGATGTCTAAACATCCGGCAGGCGGTCCGCGCACTAGATATGCGGATATTCCTGTTGATCGGCGCGGCTTTTGCTATGGGCTTGTCGCTGGAACAAACCGGCGGTGCGGCCTATATTGGCGAAGGTATCGTCACGGCATTCCTGCCTTACGGCAATCAAATCCTGATAGGCGCCGTGTTCATTGTCATCGCCTTTTTCACCAACATTATCAGCAATAGCGCCGCGGCTCTGCTGTTCTCGCCGATCGCGTTGGAGATCAGCGCGCAGTCCGGTATCGACCCGATCGCGATGGTCCTCACCGTTATCTTTGCGGCCAATTGTTGTTTCGCTACCCCTATCGCATATCAAACAAATTTGCTGGTTCTGGGCCCGGGGCATTACAAATTCAACGACTTCATTCGATTTGGCGGCCCGCTTATTCTCTTGCTGTGGGTATCATACACCCTGCTTGCGCCCGTCTTCTTCCAACTCTAACACAGCTTTATGAGTCATCCGTTCGATCCGAACCAGTTGCAGTTTTATCTGACAATTCCATCGCCCTGCCCCTATTTGCCTGGGCGGATGGAACGCAAGATATTCACCCAACTTGACCCGCTCGATGGGCCGCATTTGAATAATTATCTGACGCATGCAGGTTTCAGACGTTCGCAGAATGTCATCTATCGACCTGCCTGCGAAAGCTGCCGCGAGTGTCGGAGCCTCCGGATTGATGTAGACCGGTTCCAAATGAGTAAGTCATTCAAACGGACAATGAAGCGTAATGCTGACCTGATAATCGAAACCAAATATGCCGCGGCAACGCGGGAGCAATTTGATTTGCTTCAGCGTTACCTGAATAATCGTCACGCAGGCGGCGGGATGACGACGATGGATTTCGAACGCTATGAAATGATGGCCGAGGAATGTGCATCCGAAACCGAGATCACAGAATTTCGAACATCTGATGGCACTCTGATTGCTGCAATGCTTTTAGACCACCTCACCGACGGTATGTCGCTGGTATATAGTTTCTTCGACCCCGAACAGTCACAGCGATCTTTGGGAAACTTCATGGTCTTGAACCATATTCAACAATGCCGGTCTCTCGATTTGCCCTATCTCTATTTGGGGTATTGGGTCCCAGACAGCCCCAAGATGAGCTATAAAGCGCGTTTCGGCCCGTCAGAGGTTTTGACCCATGCCGGGTGGAAACCTCTTCCACGGTTCAAAGGGACTAAGCCAGTATGACAGTCAAACGTCGCGATATCGTTGTAGGTGCAGCGGCTCTCGCTACTGGCGCAGGCGTTGTGGGTGCCTTGCGGCCTAAATCTAAAACGATCGCACCAAAACGTAGCGATACGCTTTCTGCGCCAAACCTATCGCAGAACCGAAAAGAATTTCGAATGGCCACAAGCTGGCCTAAGGATTTCCCAGGCCTCGGACAAATGCCCAACCGTTTCGCGGACGCCATGCGTTTAATGAGCGACGGACGGATTGAAGTGAAAGTCTTCGCGGCGGGTGAACTCGTCGGCGCGACAGAATGTTTCGATGCCACCAGCACCGGAGCCGCCGATATGTATCACGCGGCGGAGTATTACTGGCAGGGTAAGTCGAAAGGGTTCTCCTTTTTTACAGCCATACCGATGGGGATGACAGCGGCAGAAATTATGGGCTGGTGCGATTTTGGCGGCGGTCAACAGCTCTGGGATGAACTATCGGCAAAGTTTAATATCAAAGCCTTCCAGGCCGGAAATACAGGTCACCAAACCGGCGGATGGTTCCGCAAGAAAATGGAAACGCTGGAAGACTTCAAAGGTCTTCGCATGCGCATGCCTGGCCTTGGGGGTGAAGTTATTCGTCAACTCGGCGGCACAGCTGTCACCCTACCCGGTGGTGAAATTTATCAAGCGTTACAATCTGGCAGTATCGATGCAACGGAATGGGTTGGGCCGTGGAATGACCTTGCCCTCGGATTTTACCGTGAAGCCCCATATTACTATGCGCCCGGATTTCACGAACCCGGCGCCTCTCTTTCACTCGGTGTAAATTTGGATGTTTGGAACAGCCTCACCTCCGCAGAGCAAAACATGATCCGCTTCTCTTGCAAATCTGCGAATGACGCCTCGATCGGGGAATACACCTTCAAGAACGCACAGGCATTGGAAGAACTGAAAACCAAATACGGTATTGAACCCCAATTTTTCAGCACTGAAATCCTAAAAAGGGTTGGCGTTATCGCCGATGAAATCGTCGATGATTTTGGCAATGCCGACGCACTGACGCGCCGCATCGCCGACAGCTATTTTAAAACCCGAAATCAAATGCGCTATTGGACGGAAATGTCGGATGGTCGCTATATCGCTGCGCGCGAAGCTGCATTAGGCAAATAGGCTATGGCCGGCGGGATTTTACAAGCTATCGGCTGGGCATTTATGCCGCTACTCATTTGGCCCCTTGTTCACCTGGTTTTTGGAAAAACGGAATTCGTAAAAAGCGCGAGTGAAGCCCTTATCACTCTGATAGATAGCCTCACTTTTCGATTGGGAGAGATTGTCAAATGGCTTCTCCCGCTCCTCGTTTTGTCCGTCGCAGCGTCTGTTTTCGCGCTCTCGATTTTTGGTATCACAACGACGAAGTGGCTCGAATCCGCAAAGTATTTTCAAGCGCTAATTATCATGTTGGGCGCAGCCGCCACCCTATTGGCAGGGCAACATGTGCGCGTCGATATCTTCTTCTCTCGCATGTCAGAAACCAGCAAGGCGCGGGTCGACCTGATCGGATTTTTTCTATTGCTACTCCCTGTTTGCATCCTTCTCACTTGGAATGCGCAGAGCTTCGTAGGTTTTGCTTGGGCCATTCGCGAAGGATCAAGTGAAGCCGACGGTATTCGCGGCGTTTATATTCTGAAAACACTTGTACCTATTTTTGCAGTTACCATGCTGACCCAAGGTCTGGCGATTGCGACGCGAGCGGCGATGGCCCTGAATGGGCAGCCCCGTCCCCCTCGTCCAGAAGGGGTCCCGCCCTTCTTCCAGACAACAGCGGATAACCTATAATGAGCGGCGCAGAGATCCTCGCAGCTTTGATGTTTCTCTCCGTCTGCGGAGCGCTCATGTCAGGCTATAATGTAGCCTTTACGCTAGCCGGCACATCACTCCTGTTTGCCGGCATCGGTGTTCTAACTGGCACGTTTGACCCGGTTTATCTGTTGTCCATGCCCGGGCGAATTTACCCGCTCATCACACGGGAAATTCTGATCGCTGTCCCCCTCTTTGTGTTCATGGGGGTAATGTTAGAAAAATCCCGAATTGCCGAAGGTTTGTTAGAAAACATGGGGACGCTATTTGGCCCAATGCGCGGCGGATTAGGCATATCAGTTATCTTCGTCGGCGCCCTTCTGGCGGCCAGTACCGGGATCGTTGGCGCGACCGTTGTCACAATGGGTTTGCTATCTCTCCCCACCATGCTGAACCGGGGCTATGCGCCCTCTCTCGCATCGGCCAGCATCGCAGCATCAGGCACGCTGGGTCAGATAATACCGCCCTCTATCGTCCTGGTAATTCTGGCTGATCAAATATCAAACGCGTTCCAAGAGGCTCAACGCAGCTATGATTTAGATACAGATAAGATCGTTTCTGTCGGCGATTTATTCGCGGGCGCATTGCTGCCGGGCTTAATTCTGGTCGCGGCTTATGCGCTGTACATTTTTGCAGTGGCCGTTCTCAAACCCGCTGATGCGCCTGCACAGCAATGGCCTGAAGGCGCAGATGCGAAGGCCCTCCTCTGGCGCAGTTTCATATCTATGTTGCCGCCAATTTTCCTCATTATCGCTGTGTTAGGCTCCATTCTGTCCGGTTACGCTACGCCGACACGTGGGGCGGCATTAGGAGCATTAGGCGCTATTCTACTGGCTTGTTATAAAACTGAAGCGAAAACCGACCTTGGCCGCCTGTCCCGCAAAGCCGCCTATCTTTCGGCGGCTGGATTGCTTGGCTTAGTAGCCTTG
The DNA here is from genome assembly GCA_039975855.1 of Litorimonas sp. GTDB lineage: Bacteria > Pseudomonadota > Alphaproteobacteria > Caulobacterales > Maricaulaceae > Litorimonas. The sequence goes on from JBDWGH010000002.1 coordinate 82,809, forward strand.
GACCTGACAGGCGTGGATTTGCGCATTTCCCAAACGGATTGGTCAGGTATTGAGAAACTTTCCATAACCCTAGCAGCCATCCTCGCCGTCATCGGCGGTTTGGGCGCCTTGCTCGCAACATTCCGTTTGGGACGCACAGGCGCACTAGGCGAAGTGTCTAGATCCACGCTTCACATCACGGCGATGGTTTTTGTTATCCTCATCGGGGCTACGATATTTAGTCTCGTTTTCAGAGGTTTTGGCGGAGACGAAATGGTCGCGCGCATGCTAGAACACGCGCCGGGCGGACCGACGGGTGCTTTTATCCTTGTCATGGTGATGATGTTTATCCTCGGCTTCTTCTTGGACTTTATTGAGATCACCTTTGTCGTCGTGCCTTTGGTCGCGCCGCCTTTGCTAGCAACAGGTATGGACCCAATCTGGCTGGGAATTGTCATGGCGCTAAATTTACAAACCAGTTTCTTGACCCCGCCATTTGGATTCGCGCTATTTTATCTGCGTGGGGTCGCTCCGCCACAGGTGACAACAACGGCCCTTTATAGAGGCGTCCTACCTTTCATTGCGATCCAAATCGCTATTATCGGTCTTGTGATCGCCTTCCCTGGGCTTGCTACCGCCATTCCTGAGAGCCTGCAAAACTGAGTATTCCCTAGGAATTACTTGCGCTGACGGCGTTTTACCCGCTATTTCAAACGCGAGATCTCACAGGGGACATCCATGACTACACTTTTAATCATCCTCGGCATAATCGTCGCACTTGGCGTTATTATTGTCGGCATTTACAACCGCCTTGTCGCATTGCGTCAGACCACAAACCAAGCTTGGTCAGACATCGAAGTCCAACTCAAACAGCGTCAAGACCTCGTCCCGCAACTCGTCAGCACAGTCAAAGGCTATGCAAAGCACGAGAAAGGCACATTTAAAGAGGTCGTTGATGCTCGCGCGGCCGCTATGGGCGCCACGACTGTTCAAGGCCAAGCGGCCGCAGAAGGTATGCTCACACAGGCCTTAGGCAAGCTCTTTGCCCTTGCAGAAGCCTATCCTGAATTGAAAGCCAACACGAATTTCCTTCAGCTGCAAGACCAGCTCTCAGATGTTGAAAACAAGATCGCTGCGGCACGCCGTTTCTACAACAACTCTGTACAAGAATATAATACGGGACGTGAGCAATTCCCGGCTGTCCTGATTGCTGGACCATTTGGATTTAAAGAGCGCGAGTTCTTCGAAGCTCCAGAAGGCCGCATTGCCTTGCAAACTCCGCCGGAAGTTAATTTCGACTAGAGCCTGTCATGCTGGAAGCCTACGGCCTCAGAACGCATATTTGGAATAATAATCTTCGAAGCACCCTGCTGCTGATTGCCTTTCCAATTTTGCTCTTGTTCATGGCCTTCGGGATCATCCTTGTCTTTCAGGGTTTTGTAAGCGGTGGCGGTGTTGAAGAAGGCCTGAACACCGCTGTTGAAACCATGCCTATGGCTGTGCCTGTAACGCTCGGATTGGCGGGAGGCTGGTTCAGCATCGCCTTTTTTGCGCATCAAAGCATCATCAGCGCGTCGGTCAAATCTCGAGCGCTGACTCAGTCGGAAGAACCTCGCGCTTATAATATGCTCGAAAACCTGTGCATCAGCCGAGGCATAACCATGCCGCGTTTGAATGTTATCGAGACTGAGCAAATGAATGCGTTCGCATCAGGCATTCGAGATAAGAACTATCAAATCACCCTCACCCGAGGATTGATGAATAATCTAGACGATGCGGAGCTCAATGCCGTCATCGCACATGAGCTCTCTCACATTCGTCACAAAGACGTCCGCATGCTGATTATTGCGATTATCTTTGTCGGCATTTTTGCTTTTGTTGGAGAAAGTGTCGTTCGCGGCCTTTTTCGGACCAATCTAGGACGGACGGACCATCACAGGCGCAGCGGCGGCGGCAATGCGGGCGCACTTATCTTTTTTGGATTTGCCATTATCGCCATCACATATCTTTTCGCTGTTCTCATCCGGTTCACGCTAAGTCGGAAACGGGAATATATGGCGGATGCCGGCGCGGTCGAATTGACCAAAGACCCGGATGCGATGATCCGCGCCTTAGAGAAAATTTCTGGAAGGGCCGTTCTTCACAATGTTCCGGATGAAATTCGCGAAATGTCTCTGCATAATCCTCGCATTGGTCTTGCAGGCGCTTTCGCAACACATCCTCCTATCGACAAACGCATTGATGCCATCGTGAAATTCGGCGGCGGACGGCGTGATACACAAAGCGCTCCTGGTTCACGAATGCGTGAAGCCATGGAATCTTCTACCTCAAAACCCACGAAAGGCAGGACACCTCGCGTCAATCCATGGCTACGTTAGGTATAGCATTCCGACATTTCCTCTGATAGTTTACCGCTAATCGATAAATCAAATTCAAACTGACGAATTGTATTAGGGGATAATATGACCTTCAAACTCAAAACTTTGCTCGCGACAGCTGCAATCGGCCTGGCCTTGACCGCATGTGGTGGCGGCGATGGTCCATCCACACCCGTGAATTTACCTGATGGTGTCACGAAGATCGAATCTGTTGCTGCTGCGACAGGTGATCAAGTTGTTATCCCTTATACAAAATACAAACTCGACAACGGCCTAACCGTCGTCTTGCATGAAGATAAATCCGATCCCCTCGTCCATGTTGATGTGACCTATCACGTAGGGTCTGGTCGCGAAGAACCGGGCCGTTCTGGCTTCGCACATTTCTTTGAACATATGATGTTCCAAGGGTCGGAAAACGTCGCCGATGAAGAGCACTTTAAAATCATCAGCGAATCCGGCGGCACGCTTAACGGCACAACTAATGGCGATCGCACAAACTACTTCGAAACCGTTCCATCTAACCAGCTGGAGAAAATGCTCTGGCTCGAAGCTGACCGTATGGGCTTCTTCCTAGACGCCGTGACACAAGAGAAATTCGAAGTTCAACGCGAAACAGTTAAGAATGAGCGCGGACAGCGCGTCGACAACCGCCCCTATGGCTTGCTTTGGGAACGCGTTGGTGAAGCCATGTACCCAGAAGGCCATCCCTATAGCTGGTCAACAATCGGTTATCTGGAAGACTTAGACCGCGCTAGCCTCACGGATTTGAAGAAATTTTTCCTCGAATGGTACGGTCCAAATAATGCGACGCTTACGATCGGGGGTGACTTCGACGCAGAACAAACTTTGGAATGGGTAAAAACCTATTTCGGAACCATCCCGACCGGACCAGAACAAGCTGATCCGGAATTCGTTCCAATTACTTTAGATGAAGACCGTTATATCAGCCTGGAAGACAATGTGCAGCTTCCCCTGCTCTACATGTCCTGGCCAACAGTTCATGCCAATCATCCAGACGAAGCGCCACTTGATGTTTTGGCGAACATTCTAGGACAAGGCCAAACGTCTATTCTGTATAAAAACATCCAAAAGCCAGGTCTGACGGTTCAAGCCTCAGCCGGTCACGGCTGCCGGGAAATCCATTGTACCCTAACTTTATTCACACTGGCCAATCCGGCAAAAGTCCAAAAGCTGGGTGACCTAGAAGAGAAAATGCGTGCCGCTTTTGGTGAATTTGAAGAGCGCGGCGTGATGGACGACGATTTAACACGCGTAAAATCGTCTATCGTCTCTGGCCTAATTTACGGTCTCGAATCCGTATCTGGTAAAGTTAGTCAACTGGCCGCATATGAGACCTATCGCGACAACCCCAATGGTATTGGCGATGATATTGCCCGCTACGAGAACGTCACGAAAGCTGACGTTATGCGCGTGTATAACCAGTACATTAAAGGTCAAAACGCCGTCGTTATGTCAATTGTTCCGAAGGGCGCAGGCAACATGATTGCACAGGCTGATACCTGGGATCGCTATGAGCGCACAATTCCTGATTTCGATGACTCCGCTGATGACTTCAACTGGACGCGTCCAGAGGACCCCGAGGGGCTTGACCGGTCTGTTCAACCTCCAGCCGGCGACAACATCCCGCAAATCAAAGCGCCGGATACATATACCTTCGCGATGGACAACGGCATCGAAGTCTTGGCTGCGCGAAACACTGAAGTTCCAACGACGACAATCAGCTTACGTATCAAAGCCGGTCAAAGTCACGAAACACTCGACAAGCTAGGTCTTGCAAACATGACCGCAGGCCTTCTCAATGAAGCCACGACGGAACGTTCCGTTGAAGAGCTTTCGAATGAATTAGATAAGCTTGGTTCGTCCGTTTCCTTCAGCGCGGGCGATAGTTTCTCAACGATGCGGATCCGGACCCTAACGCGTAATCTAGATGCAACAGTTGCGATTGCGATGGAGAAGCTCCTCAAACCAAAGTTTGATCAAGCTGATTTTGACCGTGACCAAGCCAATGCATTGCAAGGCATTAAAGCCAACAAGAAGGAAGCGTCTGCGACAGCCTCTAACTTGTTCAACAAAATGATGTACGGCTCTGATAATCCAACAGCTTACTCCAATTCAGGCACAGAAGAGTCGGTTCAAAATATTACGTTAGATGATGTCAAAGCGTTCTATGCGAATCACTACTCTCCCCAAATCGCCTCCGTTATTGCGGTCAGTGATTTGAACGAAGGTGCAATGAAGAAGGCCTTGGCCCCTCTGGCTGATTGGACCGGCGGAGAGGTTCCATCCGTTGAGATGAAGTCTTTCCCGCAACTCGCCACAGGCACACTTTACTTTGTTGATAAGCCCGATGCCGCTCAAAGCGAAATCCGCATCGGCAAACGTGCCCTGCCATATGACGCAACGGGCGATTACTATAAATCCAACGTTATGAACTATCCGCTAGGCGGCGCGTTCAATAGCCGGATCAACCTCAATCTTCGCGAAGATAAAGGCTACACTTATGGTGCTCGCTCCTTCTTCAACGGAAATGAAAATGGTGGGTGGTATCGTGCCGGTGCCGGTGTTCGCGCTGACGCAACGGCCGCATCAATCGTCGAGTTTGTGAATGAGATCAAAGGCTATCACGCAGACGGTGCTACGGATGAAGAGGTCGCCTTTACGCAATCTTCACTCGGTCAGTCAGATGCTCGTGCCTATGAGACACCGCGCCAAAAGCTCGGATTCCTGTCACGCATGGCAACATATGGACTGAAAGCCGACCATGTTGATGAACAGGCTGAGATTTTGGCCAATATGACAAAGGCCGATTTCAATGCACTCGCCAAAACACATCTTGATCTCGACGAGATGATTTTGCTCGTCGTTGGTGACAAGGCGAAAGTTTATGACGAGGTTGCCGCTCTTGGCTACACGATGGTTGAAATCGATGAAGACGGTAATCCGAAATAGGATTAGCCAAATATAAAACGAAAAAACCGGCCGTCGTGCCGGTTTTTTTATGATTCAATCACTCAGATCTGGGAAATAAATCGATCGACTTGCTCTGCTGGGGTGGCCCAAGATGTGACGAGACGGATGCAGGTGTAATCGGAACCATGGGTTTCCCATCGGTAAAATCCGAAATCAGCTTCTAGTTTCTCGACGATTTTATTTGGAAGAATAGGAAAAACTTGATTGGTCTGGGTCCCGCTTGCGAGTTCATAACCTGCCGATTGAATGGCCTCGGACAATTTAGTTGCGAGCGAGTTTGCGTGACGACTGGCTGCTACAAATAGGTTTTTGTCAAATAGCTCTCGGAATTGAAGCCCCAGCAAACGCCCCTTAGCCAGTAAGGCCCCGCGTTGTTTGATATGATAGCGAAAATCCACCGCAAGCTCTGGTCGATTAATCACAATCGCTTCGCCAATCAAGGCGCCCGCCTTAGTTCCGCCAATCCAAAAGACATCGGTTAATCGCGCGATGTCAGACAAGGTCACATCATTATCCATTGAAGCGAGCGCCACGCCCAGTCGTGCACCGTCCAAAAAGAGTAGCAGGCTAAGTTCGCGGCAGGTCTTTGATAAGGCTTCCAATTCGGCCTTCGTATAAATTCGACCGGTTTCCGTCGCGTTGGAAATATAGACCAAGCGGGGTTTAGCCATATGAGGCGCCATGGAGTTTGCCGCAACCGCAGCCTCTACCAATGCAGGGTTCAGCTTCCCATCTGGCGTTTCAACCGTAATAATCTTATGCCCTACCGCTTCAATCGCTCCTGTTTCATGCGTCGCAATATGTCCTCGGCGGACCGAGATGATGGCTTCGTGAGATCGTAGAAGGCTCGACATCAAAGTTAAATTAGCCAGGGTTCCGCCGGCCACAAAGAATATCTCCGATGCCGCATTTTTCAGGTGTTCATGGATTAAGACACGCGCTTGATTTGAATATTCGTCCACACCATAGGCTGACTGCTGAGACATATTGGTTTCCGCCATTGCGGCCAAAATATCGGGATGACAGCCTTCACTATAATCATCCATGAAACTAAACTTGGTCATGAATGGAGTTATGGCCAATTCAGCTCATACCGCAATCTATTCTCGTTATTCAAATTCGTCAGGATGGGATTGATTGACCCGTTAGACCCCAAAGGCCTACGGATGCGAAGATAGACATTTTTAGGATAATAGCATGAGCTTCGACAAACTCATTCGTGAACGAAAAAGCATCCGTGGGTATAAAACTGACCCCGTACCACGCGAAGTGATTGGACAAATCATAGAGACAGCGAAATGGGCGCCCTCCTCTATGAACACCCAACCTTGGTATGTTCATGTTTTGACGGGTAAACCGCTCGACCGTGTTCGCAAAGGTAACTCCGACAATATGCTTTCGGGTGTTCCGCCTAAGCGGGATTTCCCGATGAAAGAAAAATACGAAGGCAAGCATCGTCAACGGCAAATTGATGTGGCGGTACAGCTGTTTGAAGAAATGGACATCGCCCGGGACGATAAGGCCAAGCGGCAAGATTGGGTCATGCGCGGCTTCCGTCAATTCGATGCGCCCGTTTCAATCGTCCTGACCTATGACAAATATCTAGAGCCCGCAGCGATCAGCCAGTTCGATCTTGGAGCCTTCTCACATGCTATCGTTTTGGCCGCATGGGAGCATGGATTAGGCTGCGTGATAAACGGGCAAGGCATTATGCAATCCGCTGTCGTGCGTGAACATGCTGGCATACCGGATGATCAAAACATCATGATCTGTATTGCAATGGGTTATCCAGATTACGACTTCCCCGCCAACAACGTAAAGTCAGTTCGGGAGAATAATGATAACTTCGTACGCTATGTTGGCTTTGAAGATTAAAAAGTCATGGCAATGAGATGAAATGAGCAATCATGTTTGTGCCTTCAAACACCGCTCTATCTTCCACATTGATACCATCTTCAACGAAAACAAAATCAAACACGCGATCTGCATCTACATCATTATGCAACATCACCAAATATTTGGACCCTACGTCCGCTGGGTGAACCATATCGATGGTGACATCTATGTTTTCACCTGCGTCCAAATAAGAAAACCCAGAAACGATATCACCATTGGGTTTGCCGTCGATGACGGGATGAAGAACGATCCAACCGGGATTTTCGATCGTTACCGTAGGAAATGTGATGGCCGTTGAATTCGTTCGGAACGTTGAGACTTCATCGCCGTCAGTACGCGTATCAGAAAATACCTTCTCACCACTTTGACGCATGAGCCCATCTATTTGGATGGCGTTAACCGCACCATTGCCCATCGTAATTTGCGGCGATGCGGCAGTCTCTTGCGCTTTACTGCAGCCCGTTGTGAGCATCAGGCTAGAAAGAACTATAGTTGCGGTTTTGGTAAGCTGAATTTTCATGACCTGCCTCTATTTTTCCAAAGAAGTATAGAGGCAAGTTCTGGTCAGGTCACCATATGACTTATTCCGGAAACGCCCGGGCCTGGACTTGTTTAAGCCGCTTTTGACTGAGCGTTTCTTGGCAATTTGCGATTGGCCAGAAGCTCCGCAATTTGAACCGTGTTCAATGCCGCGCCTTTGCGAAGGTTATCAGAAACACACCAAAAATTCAGCGTATTGTCTTGTGTGCTGTCTTCGCGAAGGCGAGAAATATACGTGGCGTAGTCACCAACACATTCGACAGGCGTTACATAACCGCCCTCTTCTTCCGGCTTGTCGACGACCATGATGCCTGGGCTTTCACGGAGCAGATCACGCGCATCATCAGCGCTCAGCTCGTTTTCGAACTCAACATTGATGCTTTCCGCATGACCGACAAATGTTGGGACACGAACGCAAGTCGCAGAGACTTTCACGGCCTTATCGAGAATTTTCATTGTCTCTGCCTTCATCTTCCACTCTTCTTTTGTGTCGCCGCCATCCATGAAGACGTCAATTTGCGGAATCACGTTGAAAGCAATTTGCTTCGTAAAATTGACAGGTTGGAAATGATCGTTCGAATAAATCCCTTTGGTTTGCAGCCAAAGCTCATCCATGTTTTTCTTACCGCCACCAGATACAGATTGGTAAGTCGAAACGACTACACGTTTGACCTTTGCGCGGTCATGCAAAGGTTTCAGCGCGACAACCATTTGGATGGTCGAGCAATTCGGGTTAGCAATGATACCTTTTTTGAAGTTCATCACTTCATCAGCATTCACCTCTGGAACGATAAGCGGCACGTCCGGATCCATGCGCCAAGCTGAAGAGTTGTCAATGACCACACAGCCGGCCGCTGCGATTTTCGGAGACCAAACCTTTGAGACGTCGCCGCCTGCACTCATCAAAGCGATATCGACCGTCGTAAAGTCAAAAGTTTCGAGGTCCTCACATTTGATATCCTGGTCCCCATAGCTGACTTCGCGGCCCACAGATTTACGGCTGGCGAGAGCGTGAACGGCATCTACGTGCAGGTCGCTCTCGGCCAAAATCGTGAGCATTTCTGTCCCGACATTGCCGGTGGCACCTATGACGGCGAAACGATAGCCCATGATGATCTCCAATGATCGGTTAATAAAAAGCGAGCGGCCCATACGCTTAACTCACACGAATCGCAAGCTGTTAGCGCGGTCCTTATCTAGTTTGACGTTAGATGTGTTATCGCCGCCCCCGCATACGCAACCCTACCGCCAATGCGATAACCCCAACAAAGGCAAAACCCGCCACTTCCATCTTCGAAAATCCGAACACCCAAGGTGTCGTCCAACCCTGCATTCCAGACACGCCTTGCGGAACGCCGTTCATCATTATCGCGCCTAAAAGAACGGCAAAGAGAGCCAAAACGCCCATCAAAGTGAACATGGCATTATAAAATCGCTGGTCAGATGCTCGCTGTTGCGCCTTACGTTCTTGCACCCGTTGATATCGGGATGCGCGGCGGACGCGTCGTTGTTCTGGTTGTTGCGCTTCGGAAGGGTCAAGTTCAGACATGACATAAGCCTAACATGGCACAGCGGAAAATTCATGCTAAAGCCTCAGTATGAGAATATTTGCCTTAATCACGATTGCTTGTCTGTTGTCGTTTCAAGCGGCAGCACTTGGCCCAGAAGAAAGCTATCCAGATGTTGAACATGATGAACCGATAACGGAGGCTGAATTGCGGGCCGCCTTCACCGGGAAAAAACACTTCGGCAGCTATAACTTCCTGAACCGCGATATCAGCTCCTACGCATTCGAAGAAACAACCAATGCAGACGGCAGTCTTCGTCATGTTCAGCAAGGCAAGGTCGACACAGGACAATGGGAAATCACAAATAATGTCATCTGCTATGACTATGATGACCCGCAACTTCGCCAAGCCTGCTTTCGCATGTATGTTCGTGGCAATTGCTACTACCATTACCAAGTCAGCGTTGAGGGCTACCCAAAATTTGGATTTACGGCGCGAAGTGTCATTGCTGGCGAAACGCCAAATTGTGAGCCAAGCTTTGTTTAAGCCAGCCATAGCCATTGCAATAGGTTTAGGGCTTTCGGTTACGGCTGCGGGTCAAACACAAGACACTGATATTCGTCCAAATGCTGATCAACTGACCCCCGAACAGATTGAAGCGGTCTTTTCAAATGCCGAAATGGACGGAGCCTATAATTTCGGCTTGAATGGCAAAGCCTATTCCTTCTACCGAGAAACACATAAGCCGGATGGCTCCGTCATCTATGAAGAAGACGGACACTCAGAACCAGGTCGATGGTTTGTCCGCGAAGACGCGCTTTGCTTTACCTATCCGTCCGACCTACTCGCGGGCGGATGTTTCCGCGTCTACCGGATCGAAAATTGTTACTATTTTTATTCGACCGCGCGCCGCCAAACCGCCACGGAAAATAACGAACCCTATTGGATCGCCCGCGCCGTAAAACGGGGCGAGCGTGCCGGGTGTGAGCAAGCCATCAGCTAGTTGGATTGACCGAAATCAGGCTTTTCCAGTGTCCGTTTAGGCCAATCTTGGATTCGTTCGAATGCGCGAATGTCGATCCGTTTATCATCCAATTCACGTTCTAAACGACGTCTCTTCTTCCTTAAACGCTTACGCTCTTTGTCCTCTAGCGCGCTGTCAGAAAGACGGTAAACGACGTCCTCTAACGCAGCCCGCCTATTATCATAGGCGTCCACCAAACCTTCATATTCCTTGCGGATTTCATAAACGACATATCCTTCATCATATCCGTTGATATAGGGAATTGAATTTATCTCACGGCATTCCGTCTTGATTGAACGGCCCGCCTCTCCGTGGTCGAAACCTTTGTCGTAAGAACAGTACAGCGGGAGTCCTTGGTTATACCCAATTCTATACTTAGCCGCATTTGCAGAGATGCCGTATTTGGCACAGGTCTCAGCGATTTTATTGAAACGCCCACGAGACTCCCCGTTTCGGCCGTCTTCATACCCAAGGCTTTCCCAAGTCCCTGCGATGCAGCTCTCTTCAGAGATTGTTGAACATCCTGCCGCCAAAACAGCGAAGCCTGCTAAAATGATTGTTTTTCGTAACATTGTTGCCTCCATGTCCCCTTCAATCACAGCTCGTTCGAATGGGACCTGAAACAATCGTTCAGCTTTGCGTCATCTTTTAAGAGGCAGCACTTTATTTTTCGGACCGATTTGTTCACTGTTACACCATGCGTATCGAACCTCATACATTAGGAAGCGGACAGCGCGCCCCACTTGGCTTGGCACTTGGCGGTGGCGTCGCACGCGGATGGGCTCATATCGGCGCGATGCGGGCCTTGATCGAGGCTGGAATAAAACCGGACATCATCGCGGGTACATCTATTGGCGCTATTGTCGGCGCGGCCTATCTCTCCGGTAAGCTAGATGTACTGGAAAAATGGGCGCGCTCACTCAATCAACGCAAAATGATGGGCTATATGGATGTCCGCTGGGGCGGATCAGGCCTTATGCGCGGAGAACGTCTCGCGCGCGTGCTCAATCACTATATGGGCGACATTCGGATTGAAGATTTAGACCGTAAGTTCGCCGCGGTCACTTGCGACCTACGCACGGGGTATGAAGTTTGGTTACAACGTGGACCTATTGTTCCTGCCATTCGCGCCTCTTACGCCCTGCCTGGGGCGTTTGAGCCCGTTAAGGTCGACGGCCGATTTATGATTGACGGTGCGCTTGTGAACCCTGTGCCCGTTTCTGCTTGTCGAGCGCTAGGCGCACATATGGTCATAGCCGTCAGTTTGAACGGAGATGCTTTTGGTCCAATGGGCAGTAGTCACGAGATTGATTTGGACGGAGATGATGATCCGGATGAAACAGATCCATTCGAGCTGGCGAGTCAAAGCATCAACAAACTTCGCCCTGACCGATTATTACTCAAGTCGATGGTTGGTGAAGTGAAACCAGGCAAAAGCCCAAAAATTGGCTCCGTCATGATGGGAACGCTTAACATTGTTATGGACCGTATTTCTCGATCCCGATTGGCGGGCGACCCGCCTGATGTTTTCGTTGCGCCGCGTATCGGCCATATTGGAATGCTAGAATTCACGAAGGCAGATGAACTCATCGAACGCGGATATGCGGCTATGCAGCATGAAATTCCTTTGATTCGATCTGTCATGGATGTGTTGTCACAAATGCCATCAGCGGTCGCGACGGATGATGTAAAACCGCCCAGTGCTAAGGACGGCATGCCGATAGAGACGCCAGACGCGTAAAACATTCCCCATATCACATTAATTTTCCGTCAGCTTACACCCAATAGGTGAAGCCCGTCGCAAATGTGTCCTTTCTGTGACACCGGGAGTTAATGAGGCAACCAAAATTACAGATTATTGCAAATGATAATACGCCGCTACGACAGCCGCGCATCCGTAAAAGCTTTGGGCAACTGACCGCTCATCCAAATCGAACACCCAGAGGTTTAGCATCCCTCAAAAGACAAAAGTCTTTGCTAGCTTGGCTCATGCCGGCACTCGCAATTCTATCTGGTGTATTCATTGTTTGGCAATCCGTGCCATTGACGACTTTATTCTGGCCGAGCGTTATTATCGGCGGACTGATGCTCATCACCGCCGCGCGTTCCGAACGGGATTCTAGATTACGGAATATTTCTGGACTACTTATGGTCGCCGCCTTCGCAATTGGAATGGCAGCTCTGCTTGCACAAAATGGCTTCACATTGATTGGGATGGAACTAGCCTTATTGGTCTCCACCCTGTCCTTCATCGCAGGCTGGATATTCAAATCCAAACCAGCCGTTCTCTTGAGTGCGTTTTCAGGACTAATCTATCTCGCGAGCTATTTTCCGGAACTAGGTCTCACGACAGGTCTCACTGATCAAATTTCTCAGTTGGGCGCGGGCCTCATTCCTTGGTTGATATTAGGTCAAATTATTCTGTCACAGAGTATTCGATCTTCCATTGTCTTGTTCGTCGCAGTTACAGCGGGATATATCTGGCTCGGCCTCCTCGCCAAAGACATACCTTTGCCGGCACTCGCTGGTCTGAGTTTCGCTATTGCAGCGGCTCAATATTGGTTGGGCAATACTCGGATGGAAACGGGTGGTTTCGGCGCGAATATTCATAGAGTATTTGGTTGGGTCATTGCTTTGGTCGCCGCTCTATACACTCAATCCCTTTGGCTGAATTTCGATGCAGGACAAGCTACCCCATTCTGGCCCCCAAATACGCTTTGGTGGACTGTCTTAGGCGCGGCTATGTTTACGATCTTCATAACGTCATTAATGCGTTACAAGACGTCTCATATTAGCTTGTTCGGAATTTTCATCCTGTGCTCTGCAGTTTTGTTGCTGCCCGCAGCAACAGCGAAACCTAACCTCGTTTATCTAGTCTTTGACGCCATTCCTGGACTGAATGCCCGTCCAGGTCTTGGCTTAGTTATCGGCGCTGCAATTATCGCCGCCGGACTCCTTTGGTTAATCGGCGGATTAAAGTCTGGCCGACTTCTGGATATTTGTCTCGGTGCACTTGCTATCGGAATCGAAACAATGGTTTTGTTCCGTTCTGCAAGATTTGATGCAGATCTGGGCGTTATATTTGTCGTGTCCCTTATTTGCGCGCTTTGTGTGGGCGGCCTTGTCGCAGGCGCCTCGCCCGAAAGACCGCACTCCCACGGGAACTACGCTTAGCTCTATCGCCTGCCTACGAATCAAGGCTATCAGGGCGTATGAACTCTGGTCACGATCATACTCAGCCTCGACGCCAATGGTTTATCCAAGTGGACGGACAAGCTTACGGTCCATTTGATGATAAAACGTTGTGGGAATATATGATCGAGGGGCGTGTAAGCGCTCAATCCTTAGTCAGTCAGTCCGCAAACACTGGCTATAGACCCGTTTCTGCAGACCCCGGATTGATGAACTGGATAGCGCAAGCCACTGATCAGACGCCCAAAGATCCGAAACCGGAGCCCTCCCAAACCGTGTTTATGATTATGGCAGAGATAAAGTCGGGACGCGGAATGAACTTCCTGCAAACACTCCAAAACTTAGGCCCAACTCAGAGATTGGGTAACACGGTTTGGGTGTTACAAGCGCGCGCAGAAGCGGAAACTTTACGAGATATCCTTAGTCAACCGCTTGGTGCGGATGATAGATTGTTTGTGCTAGACAGTTTCGCCAATGAAACGGCGTGGTTTAATCTTTCGCCGGAGATGGACGCCCAGATTGCAAAACTCTGGAGTGTCGACCGCTAATCGACGCGCTGTAAACCTTCATGGAAGCGTTTGGAGTTCGCGACATAGACCATTGCTCCCATTTTAACGCGGGCGGCTTGCTCATCTGACAATGTCTTGATGACTTTACCGGGAGAGCCCATGACAACGGAATTGTCGGGAATAACTTTTCCTTCCGTGACCAGAGCATGTGCGCCGATCAAGCAGTTTTTGCCGATTACCGCTCCGTTCAAAATCGTTGCACCAATACCAACTAAACTTCCATCACCAATCGTGCAGCCGTGGATCATCGCTAGGTGACCAACTGTCACGTCTTCTCCGATGGTCAGTGGAGACCCTGGGTCAGAATGACAGACCGCCCCGTCTTGAATATTGGACCGTGCCCCAAGATGAATCGGTTCGTTATCGCCGCGGACTGTCGCACCAAACCAGACGGAGCTACTCTCCGCCATTGTCACATTACCTATTACGGAGGCGGTTTCAGCAACCCACGCCGATTCATGGCAATCGGGTGTAACATCTCCGAGACGATAAACGGCCATTAGGCTTCGTCCAGATCCTGTTGGAGAATTGAGATATTTAAGTCGTAGGAAATATCATCTTTGTCTTCATCATCGATGTAGAGCAGTCCAAGGATTTCGTTATCCAAATACACTTCGACACTGTCTTGAACCTTACGGGGTTTCAGCTCTATGCCTTCAGTGCCAAAGCGCTTTCGCAAATAAGTTTGCACTTGAGAAATTTGTTGGGGAGTCATGAGAAGTCCTAAAGAGTTTGATCCATTGAGTTGGCTGGATTGCCGCAGCAGGGTCCGCCAACAGGTTTGGCAGGCACGCCTGCAACTGTACAATTCGCTTCGACGGGCTTCAAGACAACAGACCCAGCTGCAATCTTGGCGCCGTCACCAATTTTGATATTTCCGAGAACAGACGCGTTCGCGCCAATCAAAACGCGGTCACCTATTTTGGGATGACGGTCTTCCTCAGATTTACCGGTTCCGCCAAGGGTCACTCCTTGCAGAATCGAGCAATCGTCTCCGATCACAGCTGTCTCACCAACAACAAAACCCGTGGCATGATCCAACATTACACCACACCCAATTTTCGCCGCTGGATTGATATCGACACCAAATAACTCGGAACTTCGATTTTGAAGATGGAACGCCACAAGGTCACGACCTTCTCGCAAGAGTGCATTGGCCAGACGGTGTGTTTGGATGGCCATGAAGCCTTTAAAGTATAGAAAACACTGCAGATATGTTTGGCACGCAGGATCGCGTTCGCGCACCGCTTCCAGATCACGTGCGACGCACGCTATTAAAGAACTATCACTGGCGATCGCCTCACTTAAGACAGTTTGCATTTTCAAAGCGGAAAAATCAGGTGTCGCGAGCTTATTGGAGAGATGATTGACCAAGGCACTTCCGAGATCGTTTTGGTCCAAAATTGTTGCGTGCAACAAAGATGACATCGCAACCTCACGCGTGGCATAGGCCGCCGCTTCTTCCTGCAGGATTGTCCAAACACAAACGTCTTTGGTGTCAGTGCAGTCTTCTAGTTGGCTAGTAACGATTAGGCTCGGCATTCCGGCCTCCTTGCGCGGTTATGAGAGGGTACTTAGGCACGACCCGCGTAAATCCCAAGTAAAAAGCCAAGAATAGCGGTCTTACATTTTTGTGAGGTTAACCGCGGCCACGGTATGGCGGGACGCCTTGGTCCGGAATCCAAAGCCCGTCTGGGGCCTTTCCGAATTGGTAAAAGACGTCAATTGGGATACCCCCGCGTGGATACCAATAACCGCCAATACGTAACCATTTGGGGCTGATTTCTTTCACTAGACGCTGGCCGATACCCGTTGTGCAGGCCTCATGAAAATCACCATGATTGCGGAAGCTGCCTAAAAACAGCTTGAACGCCTTACTTTCGACAATCCACTCATCCGGGCAGTAATCAACAACCAGGTGCGCAAAATCAGGCTGCCCGGTGACCGGACAAATTGAAGTAAATTCCGGTGCAACAAGTCGAACCATATACGGCTCATCGCAGGGATTTTTCACCCGCTCCAACACGGCTTCATCGGGGCTTTTAGGCAAACCGTTTTGCTGGCCCAATTGATCTAGTTTTGAATAGCGATCTGACATGGTCGCCCGATAAACCTATGGACAGATTTCCGCAACCTGCTTTTACGTCCAGCTTAGATGTAACGATGCGCCCAGGCTGCAATCACATGTCCAACATATTCAGCGTCAGCTGGGTTTTTTAGAAGTAAATGGTCGGCTCCATCCAAACTCACGAAACTCTTCGGATGTTTCGCCTTGCTATAGATGTGTGAAGCATTTTCGATTCCAACCACACGGTCTTGGGGCGAATGAAAGATAAGAAGACTTCGCCCTAACTCACTAATTTCCATAGCAATGTCATGGTTTTCAATGTCATCCAGAAACTGCTCTTTAATCACAAAGGGCCGCCCGCCAAGGAGGACCTTAGCTTCGCCCTCTTCCTCTATTTCCTCAATTTGATCGGCAAATTGGTGAACAATATGCGTTGTATCACAGGGACTGCCAATTGTCGCGACAGCTTTGACCATTGGAATTTCGTCAGCGACCTTCAAAGCAGCAGTTCCTCCGAAGCTATGACCGATGAGCACGCAAGGCGCGCCATAATTTTCGGCCATAAACTTTGCGGCATGTCGAATATCTTCACAATTCGAACTAAAATTGGTGTCAGAGAAATTCCCCTCACTTTCACCGAGCCCTGTAAAATCAAAACGCAACATGCCAAAGCCATCCTCAACGAGGCTCCGGGAGATGGTTCGGATAGGTTTCAGATCTTTGCCAATCGAAAAGCCATGCGCAAAAAGAACCCAAGATTTGACTTTTCCGTCTTCTGGACTGTCGATTTTGGCCGACAAGATATCGCCAAAGGCGCCTCTGAAACTGACTTTTTCGCTAGGCATCTAAGCGCCCACAATCGCGCGGTCGCCCAGAACATATCGAATAACATCAGTATAATCGAACACGAGAGAGATAAATATCACGATCATTGCTACTTTTACGAACCGTCCTATCCATACCCGTTCCGGATGCGCTTTTCGCGTTTTCCAGAGGTATGCCAGCAATGGCGTCCAGAAGATGACATGCGAGAGGCCCAAAATACGCGTGTATCCATATTTATGGAAAAGGGCAGACATGAAAATCATGTTCAAAACCATTACGATGACCATCATACGTGGCCGCCAGTCTCTGAACGCTAAGGGGATTGCAGCGATATGCAGTCCGCCCATAATCATAAGCCAAATCACCAACCATAGCGGTTGAGCCATCATGTGTTCGTTCATTGTCATCTGCAGACCTTCCGATGAGGAGGCTTAGAACATTAGAAAGCGTTGCGGAAGGCCTCAACGAAACGGTCCAGGTCACAAGTTTGTAAGTGATTGATCCCAGCAGCTGCCGCCCGACCACCGCCAGTTTCAAATTGTAGGGCCAGAGTATCAGCGCCTGCCCGCTTGGAAATTGGAGCTCGAATCGAAACCAGGTATCCACCCTCTTGCTCTGTCAAAATCCCATGAGCACGGTCTGGGTTCTCTTGAGCGAGCTGATTTCCAAACATGCCCGAGATACGACGGGAGGCCGCCGCGTCAGGCAAAACCCGAATTTCACCTTTCTCATCTGAAACTAAGGTTTTGGATCCCTCAGCCATTCGAAAATCCTCCGCATAGCCCTGTGTCAGCTTTCCGATCACATCAGGTTTTTGCGATAGAAAATCCATGGGTGTCGCAAATCCATTCATCTCCCGGTATAGATCCGCTGGATGGAAATGGAGATCTGCCACAGTTGCGCCATATCCATTGTAATTCGCCATTTCTCCGAGATTTTTCAACGCTTCGAGCGGCAGATCATGGCCTGCCGCCAACCGTTCTGCCATCGCAGGAAAATTATCGCCATATGACGCCGTAACAGCCCAGGCCCTATGGGCACCGTCAAGATAGCGGTCGACTATAACAGCCGTACATATTTCGCCTGCTGTATTGATATACGCCTCAAGGTTCGGATGATCGACACCTTCTCCTGCATTGTGATGGTCGAAATATAGAATCGACGCGCCCTCATCCAAAATACGCTTTGTGTCGTCGAGATTCGATCGCATCGAAATATCCAACACGGTGACTCGGTCACCCTTTTCGGCACTCACACGATCGAGCAAATTGATATCGCGTTTCCGCCCGGTAACCAATTCCGCTTCACGCGGATCACTTAGCCTGAGTTGAACAAGAGATATGATCCCGTCCGCATCGCCGTTGAATACATCGAAGTCCATAATCGCGCCTTTATGCTGGTGTCACTTCACCACAGTTTGCGCGCAGATAAGCTGCGACGATGACAAGGTCAATCGGCACAGAAAAACAGCTGGAAAAACAAAAATGGTTGCACACATCGTCCGCTTTGATATGGCGGTCTCGTTCTGCTGCGGGCGTGGTGGAATTGGTAGACACGCAAGACTTAAAATCTTGTTCCTGTATAGGAGTGCCGGTTCGATTCCGGCCGCCCGCACCAGAGCTTACTCTTGCAGATTTTTAGGCACCTAAATCCGCGACCAGCGATTCAATATCTCGCTTAACCTTGTCCAATGCGTCTTCATCTGTTCCCCGGGCTACAAAGTTCACACCGCGTAGATTATCATTGAACCATGGATAACTGCCGATAGAGACTCCGGGATAGGTAGTCTCAATCTCCGCTAGACGAGCGGCGGCGTCACCCTCCCCGACATTTGAAACACTCACTGTAATCTGAAAAACCTTAGCACCCCCTTCAATGCGATGCGTAATATCGGCTAACATGCCGCGCATGATTTGAGGCACGCCTGCCAATGTAAAGACGTTGCGAGTTTGGAAACCGGGAGCTTGGCTAACGGGATTGTCGATCAAGGACGCGCCGTCAGGGATACGGGCCATACGGCGTCGTGCAGCGTTCAAATCACTTTCTTCGTATCGTTTTCGCAGTTCATTCAAGGCATCTTCACGCTCAGATATTCCAAGATCAAAGGCCGCGGCGATGCAGTCCGCCGTAATATCATCATGGGTCGGACCTATACCGCCTGTTGTAAAGACATAGTCAAATCTCTCAGAGAACGATTTGACAGTATCCCTGATGATGGCGGCATCATCAGCCAAAATTCGTGCCTCGCCTATTTGAACGCCAAGTGGTCCCAGAAACTTCGCGATTTCCCCCAGATTAGTATCCTGCGTTCGTCCTGAGAGTAGTTCATCCCCAATCAAGAGAACGCCAGCTGTCACTTTCGTCTTATCAGTCATGTTCGGGGCGATAGAACGCAGCATTAACTGTGGCAACTCATGAAAAGCCGTCCTATATCGCCCTCATGAATTATATTGATGCAGCAGACGCTCCTGATCTTCGCGACGGCGCAATAAAAATCCACGGGTTGGAAGGCTTTGCCGGCATGCGCAAAGCTGGGCAACTCTCTGCCCGCTGTTTGGACATGCTGGCGCCGATGGTGAAACCCGGCGTGACCACAGCCGAGCTGGACCGTGCTGCGATGGAGTTCATCCTCGATCACGGCGGTGTTCCAGCATGTCTTGGCTATCGCGGCTATCAGCACACGGTTTGCACATCCATCAATCACGTTGTTTGTCACGGCATTCCGAATGATAAACCGCTCAAGGGCGGTGACATCGTCAACATTGATGTAACATCTGTTGTTGATGGCTGGCACGGCGATACATCCCGTATGTACCCGGTTGGTGAAGTGAATCGCCGCGCAGAGCGCCTAACACAGATTACCTATGATGCACTGATGCTCGGTATCGCTGCAGTAAAACCCGGCGCGACGACAGGTGATATTGGACACGCTATCCAATCTTTTGCAGAAGGTGAGCGCTGCTCCATCGTCACGGACTTTTGTGGGCATGGCTTAGGCAAACTCTTCCATGATAGCCCAAACATTCTGCATTATGGGCGCCCTGGCGAAGGCGAAACCTTACGCGAGGGCATGTTCTTCACGATTGAGCCCATGATCAATCTGGGCCGCCCTGATGTTAAAATTCTTTCTGATGGATGGACTGCCGTAACTCGCGATCGAAAGCTAACGGCACAATTCGAACATTCTATTGGCGTCACTAAAGATGGCTGCGAGATCTTCACGACCTCACCCGCCGGATTACACTACCCGCCCTATTCCTAGTCCATCGAAACCCAAACCGCATTATGCGGAGCATCGTGACCGATTGCGTTCGCGCTTTCGGGATGGCGGCCCATCGGCCTTGCAGGACTATGAGTTGCTGGAACTTTTCCTCTTTAATTCTATTCCCCGGCGCGACGTCAAACCCATCGCAAAAGACCTCATTCGAACTTTTGGCAATCTTGGCGAAATTTGCGCCGCGCCTTTACATCGCCTCACGGAAGTTAAAGGCATTGGAGAAAAGACGGCGCTCGACCTTCGCCTGCTCCATACCATTAGCGCACATATGTCTCGCGAGAGTGTTTTGGGTCGACCGGTTTTGTCCAGTTGGAACGCGCTTTTGGATTATTGCCGAACGGCCATGCAATTCGAACCTATCGAACAATTCCGCGTTTTGTTTCTAGATCGTAAAAACCGGCTGATTGCCGACGAAGTTTTGGGCAAAGGCACAATTGACCGTGCCCCGGTCTATCCGCGCGAAATCGTAAAACGCGGGCTGGCCCTCGAAGCTTCAGCGATTATCCTCGCTCATAATCATCCGAGCGGTGATCCGACTCCTAGTCAATCGGACATCGATATGACCTTCATGATTGTCGAAACATGTAATGCGGTGGGTATTTCTGTTCACGACCATTTGGTTATTGGACGTGAAGAAATCGCAAGCTTTAAAATGTTAGGTCTTATGTGACTTGACCCCTGCCCCTTTTGTCTCTCTTGTAAAAAAAAGAGTCAGGGGAATACCAATGAGTGAAACACCGAAAAAGGGCTATCGGACAATTGTTCTATTGCTACTGACACTCGTTTATGGGTTCAACTTCATTGACCGTCAGATTGTTGGGATCTTAGCGCCCTTTATTCAAGCGGACCTCGCCCTGACAAACACTCAACTGGGTCTTTTAATCGGATTGGCTTTCGCCGCTTTCTACACCATTTTGGGCATACCGTTAGCTTTCCTGGCGGATCGCATGAATCGTGTGACGCTGCTCTCATTGGCTCTCGCCACATGGAGTGGATTTACGGCACTGACAGGATTTGCGCAAAACTTCATGCATATCGCCTTAGCGCGCGTAGGCGTTGGTATAGGTGAAGCAGGTGGCAGCCCGCCGTCACATTCCATGATCTCTGATTTTTACGGCAAAACAGAACGGGCGGGAGCTTTGGGTGTTTATTCGTTAGGCATCCCTCTCGGCATTATGTCAGCCTATTTCTTGACGGCCAGCTTGCTAGGCGCTGACCCCAATACCGTGAATTGGCGCCGGATTTTCATAATTCTTGGTATTACAGGTATCGTTCTTTCAATCATCGTGAAGATCGTCATACGAGAACCCGTACGTGGCGCAATGGAAAATGGGTCTACGACGGATAAAGGCTATATCCCAATTGGAGCTTCGTGGGCTCAGGCCAATCTTAATATCAGGCTCTTAATTTTCGGCCTTCTTCTGGCGGGGTATTTCTTAGGTCTAATTGCTGGCCATAATTACCTAGCAATCGCAGGTGGATTGGTCTTTTTCGCGGCATCATTCTTTTTGATCAGCACCAGTTTGAAAGAGATGGGCTCTGCAATGACGCACATGCCTAAATTCCTCTGCTTGAGCGCTATTTTGTTAGGGTACATTGTTGGCCAATATATTGGTGTTTTGCCTCTGTTCATTTATCCAATCTTGGGATTGGTGATTGGGATGATTTTCCTTCTAAGCCTTCAACCAAATGTCATGCTGATATTATCAAATCGATCTTGGTGGTTCATGGCTTTCGGGATCGCCTTTGCCAGTTTTGCGAGCTACGCCGTTTCAGGTTTCCAAACGAAATTTTTAAAGCTGCTTGACCCTGAGTTCAACTTCAGAACGATCATAATTTGGATCGGGATCATCAACGGGACATTTTACGTTGCTGGGACCTATTTCGGCGCGAAGCTCGTTGATTGGCGCTCCAAAACCGACATTCGCGCGTATGGAACCATTCCAGCGATCTCCATATTGCTCGCCTTCCCTCTCGCTCTGGCTGCGTTCTGGGCTCCAAGTGTTGTGTTGCATCTTGCTATTGGTGCAGCACTCCAACTCTGCTTGGGTGTTTATCTTGGGCCGAGTTTCGCTATTGCACAGACACTTGCCCCGATTAAACTTCGCGCGATGTCGACGGCGCTCTTCTTCTTTGTCTTGAATATGATTGCCCTAGGCGGAGGCCCCACATTTGCAGGTGCGATGATTGATGTCTTCTTAAACAGTGGCGTCAATGAGCTCGAGGCCACACGCCAAGCGATGTATGTCACCTTCGGGGCATATGTTCTCGCTTTTGTCTTCTATATGCTTGTTCGCAAAACTCTTCCGAAAGATTGGGCAGAAGCAGAAGCCCGAAATGAGGAAGCATCTACATCTTGACCTAAGGCGGAACGTCGCCTTTAAGCGCGGCGTTCCTAGCCAAGTGAGTCTCTCCCATGATTGAACGTTACGCCCGCCCTGAAATGACAGCTATTTGGTCGGCGGCGACCAAGTACCGGATTTGGTTCGAAATCGAAGCGCATGGGTGTGATGCGCTTGCTGACTTAGGCGTTATCCCAAAATCCGCTGCGGAAAACATCTGGGAACGCGGCGGATCAGCTGAATTTGATGTTGCCAAGATTGATGAGATCGAACGCGAGGTCAAACATGACGTGATTGCCTTCCTCACTCATCTTGCAACCTTCATTGGCGAAGATGCTCGCTTTGTGCATCAAGGATTCACCAGTTCAGATATTCTGGACACAACATTGTCAGTACAAATGGCGCGCGCCACTGACCTTCTTTTGGTTGGAATGGACCGCGTTTTGACCGCTCTCGAAAAGCGCGCCAAAGAACACAAGCACACCATTACTATCGGTCGCAGTCATGGCATCCATGCGGAGCCGACAACATTTGGCGTTAAACTCGCGCGTTTCCACGCTGAAATGGCGCGAGGTCGCGCACGTCTAGTTCAGGCTCGCGAAGAAATCGCTGTTTGCGCGATATCCGGGGCCATTGGTACTTTTGCGAATATCGACCCAAAGGTCGAAGAACATGTCGCTAAGAAAATGGGCCTCGCGATTGAGCCTGTATCCAGTCAAGTCATCCCGCGCGATCGTCACGCCGCATATTTCGCGGCTCTAGGGGTCGTCGCCTCATCTATAGAAAACATCGCCGTCGAAATCCGTCATTTACAACGTACAGAAGTTTTGGAAGCCGAAGAGTTTTTCTCCAAGGGGCAAAAAGGCAGTTCCGCCATGCCGCACAAACGCAATCCTGTGCTGACTGAAAATCTTACGGGTCTAGCTCGTCTTGTCCGCATGGCTGTTGTACCCGCAATGGAAAATGTAGCCCTCTGGCATGAACGCGATATCTCCCATAGTTCCGTCGAACGCGGAATTGGCCCGGACACTACTGTGCATTTGGATTTTGCTTTGCACCGATTGGCCGGCGTAATCGAAAACCTTGTTGTCTATCCTGAGAAAATGAAAGCCAATATGGACCGCCTGGGTGGTCTTCATAACTCACAACGTTTTCTCCTCGCCCTAACACAGGCTGGCGAACAACGTGAAAGCGCCTATCGTCTGGTTCAACGCAACGCGATGAAGGTTTGGGAACTGTTCCGGGTAAATGGCAATGCTGGTGACGGCGCCTTCCTCGAGCTTCTCTCAAAGGATGACGACGTGCGCGCCCTTCTCTCGGAGACTCAAATTCGCGACATGTTTGATGATGGATACCATATGAAATATGTGGACGTGATCTTTGACCGTGTCTTCGGCTAGATCCTCCAAGCCTAAATCATAGTAAATTTCGATTAAGGAGTCTGACACCCCCGTTAGACTCTCTCCATTTTTGGTTTAACCAAAGATAAATAGGCAGCCTCTTCAAGGGGAAATTCTGACTGCCTGCAAGATAGTTCACTTTTTTCAAAAATAATTTTCGGTTATTTTTCAGAAGCTTAATTCACAAATTAACGGTTCTGGAAACCATCCTAAACATAGCCCTAACGCGTGATTCGGGAGATGTTTACCAATGGGCGTTACACCTTGGCTCATAACAATAACAAACGTGAACCCTAGACACTAACCGAGACCAAGGATTAAACATCATGAAACGTCTTTCTTCTTTTTTCGCTGCTGCGCTTGTCACAACGGCTTTCGCCGCTCCAGCTTTTGCAGCGTCCCCTGACATTTATGTCGTGAACTTCCGCAATGCGCAGGACTCTAATTCTGCTCGTTTGGACGGCCAACTCGCCTCCGCTCTCGCCATCTCTGGCGTCAATGCAGAAGAAGTCATTATCGACACATCAACAGCCGCTAAATGGGAAAAAGGCGCGCATGAAGCGTTTGACCGCGACATCGTTCCTGTTTTCAACCAGTGGGTTGGACTTCCAGGCTTTGCTGCTGTCGTTGACGCCAAGTCCAAAAAAGTGATTGGTTGCGTAAACAGCTCATTCACGTCGACTGAAATGGCAGAAAAAATCCGTCAGATGGCGGCTATATCAGAAGGTTCCGCTTACATGAGCCGCGCATCAGTCTCTACGAAGACAACACGCTGCCCTGCCGCCCACAATGTGGATCCAGCAGGCCTGTAATCAGCGCTGAATATTAGACCTAGGGAGAAGCTCAAAACCTAAACGGTTTTGAGCTTTTCTTATTTGCGCTCACCACTTTGTGACTGCGTATTTCACGTCCGGTTCACGCAAAGCTGTTAGAGATAGCCTCATGAAAAAACACGTAAAAGCCAGTTTCGCTGCTCTCGCTCTAACATTGGGTTTCGGCAGCTTTTCGCAAGCCTATCCCGTTCAGACACCTGATGTTTATGTTGTCATGTTCCGCGCTGACTATTGCGCGCCGTGCAAAGTTGTCGAACCTGCATTGAATCAGGCTCTGACCAATCTAGCGGATTCCCGTATCGAATACGTTCACATTGATGTTGGTGCCGGAAATGGAGAGCGAAACGCTCACCTCGTGTTCGACCGGGGCCTCGTGCAACAATATAATATGTGGCTTGGGGTAACAGGTTTTGCCGCCATCATAGATGGCGACACTAAGCAAACGCTCGGATGCATCAATATGACCTATGACGCAGGATCAATGGCGATGCACATTCGCAATTTACAAGGTGCTGCTCAGCAGAACCAGCCGAGCTTTGACCTAACCTGTCCTGCCCCTAACGGCCCAGTTTAGCCGCCATAAACGGCTTCACGTGCGGTTTTCAATTCGACAGCCATACGATCCCGGATGGCTTCATCGGTGATCTGACAATTTGCATTTGTTAAATCAGCTCTTAGCTTTCTGAAAACATCGTCATCGCCTGCTTCTTCCATGTCGGCCATGATGACTTCCAGTGCGTATTTGTCCGCTTCAGCCTCTGATTTTCCCATTAGGCCCGCAGCCCATTGACCCAGAGCTTTATTCCGCTTGGCTTCAGCTTTGAACTCTTTTGCTGCATCCAGAACAAATTTGGTTTCTTGGGCGTTTCCGCGTTCGTCGAATGTGCTCATTTTTCAAATCCTGATGAGGTTAATCTTCTTTCTCCACATGTAAGTCTCTCCCTGGAGCGCTTCAAGCTGCAAAATCTCCAAAATCTACCGTTGCCTGCATTGTGACCGCGCCGCGTAGAGGTTAAGGACCCGCAAACGGGACGCGAGGCTGACTCGCACACCCATTTGCCGGAGCCGCACATGAGCCGCCGCAAACAGATTTACGAAGGTAAAGCCAAGATCCTTTATGAAGGACCGGAGCCGGGTACGCTCGTCCAGTATTTCAAGGACGATGCCACCGCTTTCAACGCACAGAAAAAGGCCATACTCGATGGCAAGGGCGTATTGAACAACCGCATCAGCGAGTTTGTGATGCTCCGTCTCGGTGAAATTGGCATACCAACGCATTTCATCAAACGCCTAAATATGCGTGAGCAACTGATCAAAAAGGTAGAGATCATTCCTCTGGAAGTGATTTGCCGCAATGTTGCTGCCGGCACCATGGCAAAACGCCTCGGTATGGATGAAGGGGAAAAGCTACCCCGTGCAGTTGTTGAATTCTGCCTAAAACGCGATGATTTAGGCGACCCGTTGATCGCTGAAGAGCACATTCACGCCTTTGGGTGGGCCAGCCATTCGGAGGTTGACGAGATGATCGCGATGACCTTGCGAATAAATGACTACCTCCAAGGTATGTTTGCAGGAATTGGTATCAAGCTTATCGATTTCAAAATCGAATTCGGACGTCTGGACATTCAACTCGACAATGGCGGAATGGCACACCAGGTCATTCTGGCTGATGAAATCAGCCCTGATAGCTGCCGTCTTTGGGACCGTGAAACGGATCGCAAAATGGATAAAGACCGCTTCCGCCGTGACCTTGGTGACGTTACGGAAGCCTACACTGAAGTCGCAACCCGCCTCGGCATCCTTAAGGAAGCCAATAACAAGTCCGCGCCGAATCTCTCGGTCGTGTCGAATGACGATTAAAGGATAAGCAGATGAAAGCCCTCGTCTATGTCGGTCTGAAGCCCGGCGTTCTGGATCCACAAGGCCGCACAATCGCCCGTTCACTCAACGACCTTGGCTTTGATGAAGTCGAAAATGCCCTACAAGGCAAAGTGATTGAGCTGACCCTCTCCGGGACAGATACAGAAGCTGCAGAAGCGCGTGTCAAAGAGATGTGCGAGAAGCTTCTCGCCAACACAGTCATTGAAAACTACCGCATTGAAATGCGGGTGGCAGACTAGGCCATGCAAACTGCAGTTATCCGCTTTCCGGCCTCTAATTGTGATCGCGACGCTGCGGTAGCTTTAGAAAAAGTAACAGGACGCAAACCTTTGATGGTTTGGCATCGTGAAACCGAATTGCCAGCTGGCGTCGGTTTTGTCGTTATGCCAGGTGGATTTTCCTATGGGGATTACCTCCGCAGCGGCGCCATCGCTTCACGCTCACCTATTGTACAAGATATCAAAACCAAGTCTGAGCGCGGTCTGGCGGTCGCTGGTTTCTGTAATGGTTTCCAAATTCTGACAGAGGCCGGAATGTTACCTGGCGCGCTGATGCGGAATAAAAATCTGAAATTCGTCTGTCGTCCAGAGCGTCTGAAAGTGGAAACGTCGGAATCCCGCTTCACACGAAATTACGCTACTAAATCAGAGGTGACCTTTCCTGTCGCCCATCATGACGGCAATTACTTTGCGGATAAGGACGTGCTGAACCGCGTTGAGAAAGACGGTCGCGTGCTCTTCCGGTATGCGGATAATCCGAATGGATCACTTAATGATATTGCTGGTATCGTAAACGAAGGCGGCAATGTCTTCGGCATGATGCCTCACCCAGAACGCGCCATTGACCCAATGCACGGCGGCACGGACGGATTAGACTTGTTCAAATCCATCTTGGAGACGATTTAGGATGGCCAAAAAATCTGAAATGACTCCGGAAATTGTGGCTGAGCACGGCCTATCCGAAAGTGAGTATGAGATTATTCTCGACCGCTTGGGGCGTGAGCCAAATTTGAACGAGCTTGGTATTTTCTCCGTCATGTGGTCGGAGCATTGCTCATACAAATCCTCGCGTCGGCACCTAGGAAAATTCCTAACGACGGGAAAACGCGTAATCCAAGGACCTGGTGAAAATGCCGGTGTAATTGATATCGACGATGGTGACGCAATCATTTTCAAAATGGAAAGTCATAACCATCCTTCCTATATCGAACCTTACCAAGGTGCGGCGACCGGTGTTGGCGGAATTATGCGCGATGTCTTCACGATGGGAGCTCGTCCTATCGCCCTCATGAACGCTTTGCGTTTCGGTGAACCTACACATTGGAAAACGAAGCAACTCGTTTCTGGCGTTGTTGCAGGCATTGGTGGCTACGGGAACTGCGTTGGCGTCCCCACAGTCGGCGGCGAAACGAACTTCCACAAAGGTTATAACGGCAACATTCTCGTTAATGCGATGTGCGTTGGCCTCGCGCGGGCGGATAACGTGTTTTATTCCGCTGCAAAGGGTGTTGGAAATCCGATTTTTTATGTCGGTTCCAAGACCGGCCGCGACGGAATACATGGCGCGACGATGGCCTCCGCTGAATTTGATGATGATAGCGAAGAGAAGCGGCCTACCGTGCAGGTTGGTGATCCGTTCACCGAAAAGCTACTCATTGAAGCTTGTCTAGAGCTGATGGAAACCGATGCTATCATCGCGATCCAAGATATGGGCGCAGCTGGCCTCACCTCTTCGTCTATCGAGATGGCGGATAAAGGCGGTGTCGGGATCGAATTAAATCTCAATAAGGTACCGCAACGCGAACCTGATATGACCGCCTATGAAATGATGCTGTCGGAATCTCAGGAACGCATGTTGATGGTCATCCAACCCGGCAAGGAACAACTCGCATTTGATGTGTTTGAGAAATGGGAACTCGACGTCGCCCAAATCGGGAAGACTACGGATACAGGCCGCTTGGTTTTGAAGCATAACCGCAAAAAAGTTTGCGACATCCCTATTGCTCCACTCGCGGATGATGCACCGAATTATGACAGGCCGCATGTTAAGACTGAACCTCGTCCGGTTCTCGAGGCTAAGGATATCCACGAGACACAAGACTATAATGACGCCCTGCTGCGCATCATGACGTCTCCCAATATCGCGTCTAAGCGCTGGATTTGGGAACAATATGACCGACATGTAATGTCAGACACTGTCGACAGTAGCCAGAGCGGAGGCGATGCAGCGATCGTACGTATTCACGGATCAAATAAGGCCGTCGCGATCACTACCGATTGTACACCGCGTTATGTCGAAGCCGACCCATATGAAGGCGGTAAACAGTGTGTCGCAGAAACATGGCGTAACCTGACTTGCGTAGGTGCTGACCCGATTGCGATCACGGACTGTCTGAATTTCGGCAATCCGGAACGCCCCGAAATTATGGGCCAATTTGTTGGGGCGATAGAAGGCATGAACGAAGCCTGCCACGCATTCGATTACCCTGTCGTATCCGGGAACGTATCGCTTTATAATGAGACCAACGGACAAGCCATTCCGCCCACACCTGCGGTCGGAGGTGTAGGACTAATTCCTGATCTCCACAAATTTGCGACCCTAAAAGGCGCGAAAGATGGCGATACGCTTATCCTCATTGGAGATACAACGGGTTGGCTAGGCTCTTCCATATATCTGTCCGAAATTTTATCTCGTGAAGACGGTGCACCGCCACCTGTTGATCTCTCAATCGAAAAATTGAATGGTGATTACGTACGCAAACTCATTCGCAATCGCCGCGTAAACGCCGTCCACGATCTTTCAGATGGCGGCCTTGCTGTTGCCGCGTGCGAAATGGCATTTGGCAGTGGCCAAGGGATGTCTCTATCCAGCCCAGCTCATGGGAAGCGTCATGGTTGGCTATTTGGCGAGGACCAAGCCCGTTATCTGCTCGCCGTGGAGGCAAACTCAGTTAACCCAGTCCTTTCGACCGCCAAAGCTAAAGGCATTGCGGCACAAGTCGTCGGGACAGTCGGCGGGGACCGGATTCAAGCCGACGGCGCATTTGATGTGGCATTGGACAAACTTCGGGCAGCAAATGAAGCCTGGCTACCTAACTTGATGTCCGGAGACTCTTAATGGCGATGGCAGCCGATGATATTGTAAGTTTAATAAAGACCGCCTTGCCAGATGCGATCATAGAAATGACGGATTTGGCCGGGGACAATGATCACTGGAAAGCCGTTATCACAAGTGCGGCATTTGTAGGTAAATCTCGTGTCGCACAGCACCAAATGGTCTATGCGGCCCTAAAAGGCAGTATGGACGGTGCTCGTGGTCAGTTACACGCGCTTGCCCTTGAGACCAGAACCCCTGACGCTTAAATCGTATTAAGGGTTGAAACGTGAACGTTTCTTCCCACCTCCTGCTCGAATGATAGAGGAAACACCAAAATGTCCGTTGCTGATAAAATCACCAAAACCGTAAACGAGAACGATGTCGTTCTTTATATGAAGGGCACACCTGTCTTTCCACAATGCGGATTTTCCTCAACCGTTGTTCAGGTCTTCGATTATCTAGGCGTGAACTATGCTAGCGTAAACGTGCTGGAAGACATGGAAATTCGTCAAGGCATCAAAGAGTTCAATAACTGGCCAACCATTCCGCAAATTTTTGTCAAAGGCGAATTTATCGGCGGCTGTGATATCGTGCGAGAAATGTTCGAAAATGGCGAATTGAAGACCATGCTAACGGAAAAAGGCATTGAAACCGCCGCCTGAAGTTAAGATTCTATAACTATATATTTAACCCGGTTATAAGACATTTGGTTTACTTAGGGTCGCATTATTGCGGCGCAAGGACTTCGAATGTCTTTCTCAAGGATACAATTACAATCCTCGCGAGAGCGAGACAGACAAATATATAACGCGGCAAAAGAGCGGCGTCCTATGGGATTAGCTCGCGTCTTCTTCTCAGCTCTGGTCCTCCTTTTCGCCGGGTTTATGTATTATATTGCGATGCATTATGTGCCGGCGCTTTCAAACCCTCGTAAAATCCTGAGGCTGGCAACCGAGACAGCGACACTACCACCGGGTACGAGTGAGTTTGACTTTGAAGAGGCGTCGGCATTTGAGAAATTGCTTGGGCCTTATTACAGTCTTTTCGCGCTGGACCGTTCCTACATGCGAGCCGGAGAGTCTATACAAATCAAATACGAGATCCCGGAAGGGACAACTGTCCAGCTTGACATCGTTCAATGCCGCAGGGTCTGGGCAATCGAGATTTTCAACTGCGATGTCGTCAGCCAATTTTCAGCGACAAAAACAAACCGAAAAGGTATCGCCAGCTACGCATTAGGCGATCCGGGGTTTTATCATTTTCGCCATAAGGTCAACGGCTTGAACTCTTCAGATACCTATCGACTGATATGGGAGAGAGCGGCCGCATCGGCGCCTAGTGGCCAAGAAAACATGGTAAACACAGGTCTAAGACGACCTTAAACCTAATCTAACCCAGATATGCTAGCACATCCTTAGTTTTGCTGTGGGGGCAAACTGAAAAGGAGTCTGGGTATGGCGCGCTTCGGCATAAAAAATAAATCACGTCGCAAGGCGGGGGTTGGCGGATTTCACGCCGAATATTTAAATGATCGTACATCCTTGCGTCAGCGAAAACAGATGGGATTACTCCGAACAATTTTCTCTGGCTTATCCCTGCTTTTTGGGGCGGGCATGATCTATGTTGCAATGCACTATATTCCAGCATTCGTTCAACCAAAACAGGTCTTAAAATTCGCTAGCGGAGACTCGGTGGCAATGAAGACTTATGACTTTGACCGAAAATCAAAAATTCATGAGATTTTCGGCCCTTACATCAAGCTTTTCCATATGGACCGCGCATATATGAAGCCGGGACAAAGTATTGATATTAAATATGATTTACCGAAAGGCGCATACGCAAAATTAGATATCGTTCAATGCCGTCGAGCTTGGGTAAAAGAGGTATTTAGCTGCGATGTCGTCAGTCAATATTCCACCAAAACTAAACGGCAAAGCGGTGTTGAATCATTCGCGTTAAAACAAGGTGGGTTTTATCATTTTCGTCAGCAAGCCATTGGTGTCCCAGAAGGCGAACCTTATCGTATTGTTTGGGAACGCGGGCTTTAAGGCATAAAAAAACCCGCATCGGATATCCGTGCGGGTTTTGAAACTTCGTTTCGCGGCACTTCCCTAGCGGGAGTAGAATTCCACCGTCAGATTTGGTTCCATAACAACCGGGTAAGGCACTTCGTCAAAGGACGGAGTACGTGTGAAGGTTGCCTGCATCGCTTTTGGATCAAGCGAGATGTAATCAGGAACTTCACGCTCTGAAGACTCAAGGGCTTCAAGAACTAGAGCCATTGTGCGTGACTTCTCGCGGACTTCGATAACGTCGCCTTCTTTACAACGGTAGGACGGGATATTGACTTTCTTACCATTGACGAGAACGTGGCCGTGATTGACGAACTGACGCGCAGCAAACACAGTTGGAACAAATTTAGAGCGATAAACAATCGCATCCAAACGGCGCTCTAGCAGACCGATTAGGTTTTCAGATGCATCGCCCTTCATCCGTGTCGCTTGATCGTAAGTTTTCCGGAACTGTTTCTCCGTGATGTTGCCGTAATAGCCTTTAAGCTTTTGCTTGGCGCGCAGCTGTGTACCGAAATCGGAAAGCTTACCACGACGGTTTTGACCGTGCTGTCCCGGAGGATAAGACCGCTTGTTCACTGGTGACTTTGGACGTCCCCAGATGTTTTCGCCCATACGGCGGTCAATTTTATACTTGGCTGAATGACGCTTAGACATGTGCGTCCTTTCTTGTTCGACGTGGGCCGGCTCACCTCACCTCGAGGCAGCGATTACAACGGCGGCTCCACACCTTCCCGTAATTGAAGCGGCTACCTACCGAATTCAGCGGAAGTGTCAAGCCATCCCTTCATAGGTTTTACCCTCAAATAGAGGTTGGCATTGCCCCCCATTGGTGACATGCGCGACCCATGGCTGGACCTACAAATAACGCGCAAATGAGCGATAGCAAAGCCGGTCTTATATCGGGCTTAGCCGCCTATACAATGTGGGGGTTATTCCCAATCTATTTTGTGGCGACGAAACATGTCCCCGCCTTAGAAATTTTATCTCATCGTATTTTTTGGTCTATTCCGTTCGGCTTCTTAATTCTACTGTTTAGGAAGCAAATCATGGAGACCGTGAAAGTCTTCGCAGATCTACGTACTTTGGGGCTTCTAACAATCGCTGCGATAGCTTTGGCGGCCAATTGGGGCGTTTATATTTGGGCGATCCAGCTCGATCAAATATTCCAAGGCAGCCTTGGATATTACATCAACCCCCTCCTCTATGTCCTTGTTGGAGTTTTGTTTTTCAAAGAAACACTCTCAAAACTTCAAGCGCTCGCCATTGCCTTTGCCTTTATTGGGGTGATGGTTTTGACCATCCAAGGAGGGCAGTTCCCGGGTATCTCCCTCTTTCTAGCCTTTAGTTTCACCGTTTATGGCGTCCTACGGAAGCAAATCGATGTCGGGGCCATGCCGGGCTTATTTATCGAGACTTTCCTTTTGCTGGTCCCGGCCCTCTTTGTTCTCGCTATCTTCCACAATAATGGCACTTTGGCTTGGGGCGCGCATGGCCGAGACACCGATATATTGCTGATCTTGGCGGGCCCGCTGACAGTGCTACCGCTTCTTGCATTCGCTTTCGCTGCCCGAAGAATTCCGCTCACAACCCTTGGCATATTACAATATATTGGCCCAACCATGCAGTTTGGATGCGCACTATATTACGGCGAAGCTTTCACACCTGCGCATGCCTGGTGTTTTGGATTTATCTGGCTCGGCGTTGGGGTGTTTGCTTTTGACGCTATTCGCCGCTCGCGCCAGCAGGCCCAGCCTGTTTCCCAGACAGGAAGTCCCCAAACAACTCCCCACCCGGACTCCCGATAAAAACACCGAGTAGGTAAATCGCGAACATGATGAGCAACTGTCCAACAAACAGGTACGCTCCATCCATCAGCATGTTTTGGTCGGGCGCTTGCGGGGTTTCCTTCAGGTTCTTACGACGCGCCGACGTGAAGACAAAAGCTGACAGCAAAGCCAGCAACACAACAAACCAAACGCGAACGCCGAGATAGCCTGCAACGCCGCTGAGTAGGAGTAAGACATAACCAATATATTTCATGGGGGCCTCCTGACGGAATTGGACGATTGAGTAAAGTCATGTGTGAGGCGGACATACGAATGTTGCAGCAGGGCGTCTGGTGACTGCCGGCGGTAAATATAAGGCGAGGCATGCCCGCAGAACGGGCTTTCAATGGAACACCAGAGGAAAGTGCTTATTTTTGTTTCACTCGAAGACTAAGATCCAGGGCGCTAGGTCCAGTTAAGGCTCTACAGCGAAATTTCTATAAAGCGGCGCATCTGTTGCACGGGTATGGCCAGCATTGGATGTTGCGTTTTTAGTTTACAAAAATTGCACGAGTCGGCACGGAAAGTCCTGCATGGGTGCACTCTGCATACTTTCGCTAAGGACTATCGCCTTATGAGGCAATTGACCGTGCAATCTCCTGAGCCATATAAGGAGCAGTTGAGTATTTACCCGTATCAACGCTAAAGTAATTCTCTTTCCGAAATGTACCGTACCGATCCCGCCGATGGATACTGGCATTGGCGTCATCAAGCCGACCTGTTCCACGCGTGAACACCCAACCTCCCTCTATTCGAACTGTTTCCGCCGAATTGAAAATTTCAGCCATGTCAGGTGCCAGTTTTTCAATGTGTGTGCGCGTCTCTTCAAATACGGCCTTATCTGTCCGGCCACTCCCTGAACTTGGAGGATAAATTCCGTTTCCTTGTGATATTAGTCCAGCTGGATACCATGACATGTAAAAAGAGCTCCCGTCATAATTCTTCAAATCCCCGAACGGTCCAACGACAAAAACGCGACTTGGAACATCGAATGTCTTTTTGGTGGTTAGGAAAACGGATTTTCGGAATCGATACAAATTGTCCGTGGCAACGGGCAGGCCTAAACCGTGATCGATACTTGGGCGCCCTTGCCATAACGCGTTTACTACGAGGTCAAACCCGCCTTCGCTGCATTGATCTTCAAGGTTAACCTGCCATGGACCATGAAACCCTCCGCACCTAGATTTAACACCAACAACTTTCTTGCCCAGCACTAGTGTAATCTTTGAGTTACCCAAAACAGTTTCCACTAACTGGTCGGCCAACCATTGAGTGTCGATCGAATATTCTGGTACTTCGAACCCTGCCAATCCATTTTCGCCACACAGTTTCTGGAGTTCATCTTTTGAAAGCTCTCTCGCCGGCCGAACGGGTCCCAAATACCCCGAAGTATCATGCCTTTCGACGAGCGAATTCAGATACGAAAAATATGTTCCAACAGCGTCCGGCGACACAACTGATTTTTTGTGCACGATATAATGGTCGGGATTCTTGGTAATATGAGACCTCATTGACCGCTCGATTTGCGATTCAATTAATGGTCGGAACGCAATGCCAGCGCCAAGCATTGATCTTGCCGAATTTCCGCTTCCATCACCCGAATAAAGATACCCAAGGTGAATTTTTCCTTCGTTCCAGCGACTCGCTCCATTCAAAATTACGGATTGCTGATCGAAAATGCTGACACGCATCCCACGTCGAGCGAGAAATAGCGCAGTCATAACACCCATGATACCTCCACCTAGAACTGCAACTGTTTTGGTCATGAGTTTGCTCGGCTTATGGAAGGTCGTTTATCTTGTCTAAAA
The DNA here is from genome assembly GCA_039975855.1 of Litorimonas sp. Taxonomy (GTDB): domain Bacteria; phylum Pseudomonadota; class Alphaproteobacteria; order Caulobacterales; family Maricaulaceae; genus Litorimonas. Next base: position 118,317 of record JBDWGH010000002.1, read on the forward strand.
CCTTGGCACGAAGCTGGATGATAGAAGATGTGATTGAATTATCGGTCAGATGCGGGATTGGTGCAACCTCAAGTCGGGGCAATTCCGGATTTAAAACCCATAAATCATCAATACAAGCGCGAGAGGCGTCGCTCGCCATCATGATGACCCACAGCGCACGTAGCAAGAATGTGTAATGAACAATCTCCAAATCTTGTTCATTTGAAATCTTGCGCTCTAAATGAGGCCATAGGACTTCGACATTTTTAAGCCATATATCTCGCAATCGAACACAATCCGGCTTTTTGGGACTGGTCGTCAAAGCGTTATCTCGTATCCAGCGCGTATAGAGGAGTTCAGGCACTCCAATAGCAGGTCCAGCGAGCATAATAGCCGAATGCATACAATAGGCTTGAAACATTTCCCCAGGAGAGATCCCCGGACGCAAAAGGTTCGATATATCAAACATTTCTGTTCGAATCATGCTTCTCAATGGAGCACCCGGAATCTGATCATTTGCCAACATAGTGAGCATGCGACCTACCGGCTCAGCCGGATAACTATGGGCGAGAGTTTGGCCCTCTCTTCTACCAATATATCCAACGCTACAATTTGAACTCGCTAGCTCTGGGTTTTCCTCCAAAGGACGAACCATGCGATCACAATAATGGGGTGAAATAAAATCATCGTGGAAATAAACAAAGAAATATGGGGTCTCCACACGGCGAATAAGTGAAGCCACGTTTCCCGCCCACCCGACACGATCTTCATGCTGATAAACTTCGATGCGCGGATCGCTCTGAGCAATTGATCTGCAAATTTCGAATGTGCGGTCCTCTGATTTATCTACAGATACCAAAATTCTAATATTTTTTCGCGTTTGACCCGTCGCAAATCCAAGTGTGCGTCCAATGAAGGATTGCGCCTCAAACGTTGGAATGCAGATAGTGATATCCGCTTTACCCGCACCTTTCGAAACCAACGTGTCGGTATTTTTTGTGTCCACCATCAGTTCTAATCCAAGTAGCTTTGTTCAGAAAAAGGTTCATCGCTCAACACAAGTAGACGGTCACCTGGAGAGCGGTAGGCTTGGGTCGCAAACACACCAGCCTCAATCAGAAGCACCTCTCCATTAGGAACAAGTTCGACAGATACACTTTGGCCGTTATGGCTCGCCTCAACGACAACACATCCCGCGACGCAACACATCAGCTGCCGAGCGGACCGATGCGCGTGTCCTCCCCTAACGGATCCACCCTCAGCCCCCTCGACCATAAATACCCTTTTGGGAAGAAAAGGAAGATCGGGGGTATCCATAGGAATCAGCGCACCGCGGTCGTCGCAAATTTTTTGATATTTTAGAAAGCACACGCCTTCAGGCATGTCAGCGTTTCTATCCAGTAAAACTGCATGGTCCGCACCTGAGGGGGAGCGCATCAAATCAGCTCTGCAGTTCACAATTGGAGGGAGTAATAAGCATAGACCCTCTTTGCACATGAGCTTTTCATCTCAAGCTAAATTTAGGACTAAAACCAAACGACCAGCATCCTATTTGTGAACTTATAAGCGCCATAACGAATATCCTGATTTTGGATTTAGTTTCGTCGCTCAACCTTGGTCTCAGGGCATTACAATAATCACCTAGAACTATCAGTCACCTACAAGCACGTCCGTCTGAAAGAGTTTTATTTTTAAACCGCCATGCGGGATAGGTGCACTAATATTTGACCAAGATAGTTTTGTGGACTGCGCGAGGGCATCATCCGAGGTCACCAAGCCAATCCGCCATCCAGCGAACCGCTTTTGCATGACATCCCCAAATTCCCGGTAGAGGCCCAAGAGTTCTTTTTTATTCCCGATACGCTCACCATAGGGCGGATTGACCATGATGAGGCCAGGTGGGCCTTCTGGTGGCTGCAATTTCGAGAGCGGTCCCGCCGCAAACTGACAAGCATCGCCAACCCCTGCCCGCGCAGCATTGGCTTTGGCTGATTCAATGACGTTCGCATTTTTGTCATAGCCATAGAAATGCGAGGCGGGCTCACGTGTGAACCAGTCCTCTTTCATTTTTTGGACGGCTTCTGCATCATAACTCACCAGTTTTTCAAAGGCGAAACTGCGTTCTCGTCCCGCCATGAAATTCCCGGCCATTTCGGCGGCTTCAATCGGGTAGGTCCCCGAGCCGCACATGGGGTCCAGCAGAGGCTCTTTGCGTTTATAACCGCAGGCTCGCAGCGTCATAGCCGCTATTGTTTCGCGCAGCGGCGCCTTGCCCATAGCTTGTTTATAGCCTCGTTTGTGCAGCGCCGTGCCCGAGGTTTCTAGCGAGATGATGACGAGGTTGCGCGCGATACGGACTTTAATGAGGATATCTGTATCTTCCAGACGGTCCGCGATCCGAGCACCGAACGTTTCGGCAATCGCACGCTCAAAACGTTGTTCCGCCGCGCCGCTATGGTAGATTTCGCTTTTGCGATTTGTGCTAACTTCAACTTTGACAGAGTGACCGGGCGCAAGGAAATTCGCCCATGGAAAATTGCGCGCATGTTTATCAAGCTGTGCCAGATGATGCGCGCGAAACTCGCCAATCCGAGCCAGGACCTTAGACGCACCGCGCAAGACTAAATTTGCACGCCAAACCTCGCTCCAACCACCCTGAATTAGGACGCCGCCAGAAATCGCTTTGGGTTTTTTAAACCCCTGTTCCCGCGCCTCAGCGAGCAAAAACTCTTCGAGCCCCGGAAGGGTCACAAGGAAGATTTCGAATGAGGTTGAAGCGGTTTCGGTCATATTGCGCGGGCCGTAACATGGGGTACAGTAAGGCGAAAGCACGATTACAATTCAGCTCATGCCCCAAAATCGTTTTGCAAGGGTCACTAAAGCACGCTCGCTTACATGTACGCTGCCGTCGGCCACAGATATCTTTTCCATAACCTCCAGGATAGAGTGTTTATCAGCCACGTCTGACAACTGTTCCAGAAGGTCATAGAACCAATCTTTAAAATATGGCGCTGTAATTTTCTGCCGGATAGTGTCCCCATGCGTTTCGTACCATTCAAGAAGCCGTGCTTCTGTCAGCTTAGGAGACGCCCCTTTGAGAGCATTTACGTTTCCGGTCGCTTTTATGAATACTTCAATTTCAGAGGCATAAATACGCTTATCCGCGAAAATGGTTGCGGCGACCAAACTCAAAACACTGATTTGTACTGGAGACATAAATCTCTCCGAAATCATATCGCAGAATAGCGTAATCAAAACACATATTGATAACTTCGTGAACGTATCCTGACTCAGGATTAAGTTTAAGGTCGCCGCAAATTTACCAACCCCAGTTTCGCTCTCGCTTGATTGACATTATTCCAAGCCGCCGGATCATGGGCGAGCACCCGCACTAGCTTTCCCGTCGAAACACCTAACGCTTCGGCGCTATGGCCAACGGCCCAATCATTGTGATCCATAACATCCAGAACATGCGCTAGGAATGCCGCGTAACGGCGGTCTTTCCTGCCCAGTTTCCAAGACCCTAACCAGATTTCGGTTCCCCTACCGGGCGGGACAGGCATCCGAATTTCTATGGCGAGGGTCCTTCGCAATCGACGCAGAGCATCGGTTCGGTTGCGGTGCTGGGAACGATGATCAGAGCATGACGCAACGACGGCTCCGTCCAAAATCGTTAGGCGAACAGCTGAATCTGTCGTGTTGCGATGCTGTCCACCAGGGCCGGAAGCCCGATAGGTTTCTTGACGGCAAAGTCGGAGCAAAGCTTCATCGTCCAGGGCGAGAAGGTCGTTTCGATTAGTCACGGACCGCCCTTTCGCTTCGTTGGTCAACGTTTTAGTTTGGAGAATATCTTCGCAAGATGACCTATCTCATTCGCGCTAGTATAACCGTGCACGGAGAAACGATAGCCCTGTTTTCGTTGATCAAACATGATCTTCGCTGCAAGCAATTCATCGTGGATTTGGTCCCCGAAGGTACCTGCTAAAACAAGGGTCGCGCCACGTTTGGTTTCGTCAACAGGTGAAACAGCTGCGCCGACAGGTAGATGGTCGTGGAGAACGGATAAATGCGCTTGAATGCGGTTTTGCGCGACTTGCAGCCCGGTGGTTTTCCACAGAGACATTGCTGCATTCGCTAAAATGTAAGGCGCTGGTGACGGTGTCCCGCCAAAAAACCGCATGGCGTCAGACGCATAGCGAAAGTGTTCGATGTCCATCTCAAATGGATTTTCATGTGAGAACCAGCCGACGTCCAAAGGACGGCATTTCGGCAACATTCGCTCGGCCGCGTAAAGGAAGCACGCACCCGGACCAAAACAGAGGAATTTCACCCCAGTACCGATAACAAAATCCGCATCCCATAGATCTAAATCGACAGGCAAAGCCCCGAGTGACTGCGCAACATCGACGATTGAGATTACCCCTGCTGCTTTGGCTGTCTTGCAAATCTCTGAAACAGGCAGAACATGTGACGTATTGGACAAGGCATGAGTTGCCAGAACGAAAGCCACCCGATTAGTTATGGCGTCATTCCAAAGCTGGATATCCGAAGGGTCGCCGTCGATAAACTTCAAACGATATCCCAACCCTTCCGCTTGTTTCGCAACAAAACCAATCGTCGGGAAGTCCATTTTCGAAAGTAAAATAACGTCGCGCCCTTCAACTTTGGGCAAACTAAAGAGAATTTTTGTAAGCGCGCTAGACACGTTAACCTGAGGACAGATGGATTCTTTTTTGACTCGAAGGATTCGCGCTAGACTTGACCGGAAAGCGTCCAAGTCATCCATCCACTCGGCCCAGTTCTCACCCGACATCCATGGACTAAATAAGCGTTCATCTACCGCTTCAGGACTAACCTTGGGGAGGCAACCTACACTGTGCGAAAGGAAGTAGTTACTTGGAACGTGAAAATACTCACGCATCGGATTCAGGCGTTAGTTTTGCGCGTTTCTTGCCATAAGCTCCGCCCCAACGATCAGTCATCTCTGCTCGGACCTGCCAAAGGGCCGGGAAAAACTTCTGACGCAATCCTTCATTTAGGATTTCTACTGGGCGCCCTTTCAATGAATTAGCGGCAACACCGATGGATCTGTAAATCAATTGCATATGCGCATTTCGGAACTTTTGGAATTGCTCATCAAATTCAGCGAAGGCCTCAGCCACCATATACGCTTCGTCGTGGGCGTACTCGCTGTCATAGATTTGTTCTAAAGTGCGGTTCCGGCCTTTTAGATAAACGTCCTCGTAGGTTTGCCAAAGATCAGTTGGCATCTTCAATAAAACGCGAAAGCCAGGACTTTCTTGACCACTGCCGTTGCCAAGTTTCAGTCGGATTTCTTGATAATCTTTAGGCGACATTGTCTCCAAAAGAACAAGTTGCGACGTCATCATTTCCTGACAGATATGCACACGCCTAAACAGAGTCAGCGCCTTTAGTGCCCGCCCCGCCCGGATTTCATCATTGATATCTAATAACGTCGTGGCCATCAGCTTCATCCAAAGCTCTTCGACCTGATGCACGATCATAAACTGCAATTCGTCAGGATTGCAGAGATCTTCAGGCTCCTGCTGACACGCGAGGAGTTGCTTTGTGTTGAGGTAGATTTCGTAATCAAGATCACCAGCACCGCGCATGATCTTTTCGTATTTTTTTCTGTCCATTGTCTTCTTCCTTACAAGCTAAATTAGGTTTGAGGAGAAGAAGGATCTAAGCGTGCCCTGTCAGCCAGTTACGCAGAACATGCTGCGCTAAGGATATGCGAATGATTATCGTCACGATAATTTGGTGCCGCAATTCGGGAAAAGAGTAAAGCCAAGCCTTAAAATTATTGGCACGGAATTTTATTCCACCCGCCGCGGTGGTATGGTTATACCTATCGAAACAATCCTCGCGAATTCGGAACAAAGTAATGAAATCCATATCCAAATACACAGGTTTCACATTCGTTATCGTCACTGCCTTATTGGCGGGATGTTCAACCAATTCACTCTCAGAAAAAAGCCAAAACCCTCCGATATCTCAATCCGATAAGGTAACGATCGACGACTCGTTTAAATCCGAAATTTCAACGCTCAAAAACGAAACCGCAATTCTCGCCGCTTTTGAGACGATCAAATCCCATCGGGATGAAAACAATCGCGACATGATAGCGTTAAACGAAATTCCTGCTCCGCCCTTTGGTGAGGAAAAAAGAGCGAAACGCCTCGCCAGAATGTTCCGCGAGGCGGGCCTAACTGATGTCAAAATTGACGAAGTCGGTAACGTCATTGGAATGCGACCAGGCCGCAGCGCGACAAAGACCATCGCGCTAGGTGCACACATAGATACGGTCTTTCCGATTGAGACAGATGTCACTGTGCGCCGTGAAGGAGACAAATACATTGCCCCTGGGATTGGTGACAATACGCGCGGCGTCGTTGTCCTGCTAAGCCTTATAAAGGCCCTCGAAGCCCACAACATTCGCACCGAACATAACCTTATGTTTGTCGGCAATATAGGCGAAGAGGGGCTTGGTGATCTGCGAGGGATTAAACATCTCTATCGAGACGGCGCGCCAAAGATCGATAGCTTCATTGCCGTCGACGGAGGCAGTGACGACCGCCTCGTTTATGGCGGGGTTGGATCCTATCGATACCGAGTGACTTTCAAAGGACCCGGCGGACATAGTTGGGGCGATTTCGGTGATGCAAACCCACATCACGCACTCGGGCGTGCCACAACCCTGTTTTCTGAACGTGCAAAAACAGTCTCCAGCACAGGGCCTAGAACCAGCTTTAATGTTGGCCGTATTGGCGGCGGCACATCCATCAACTCGATCCCGTTTGAAAGCTGGATGGAAGTCGATATGCGCTCCGTGAGTGTCGAAAAATTAGATGAAATGGATGCGGTATTCAAACAGGCGATACAAGACGGGCTCGCCGAAGAAAACGCCGCGCGCACACGCGGAGAACCAATTACGGTAGACATCAAAAAAGTCGGTGACCGACCCGTCGCAAACGGAGACGCGAATAGTCCCTTGGTTCAACAAGCTTTGGCTGCGATAGGGAGTTTTGGTCTAGACCCCCAATTAAGGACGTCCTCAACTGACGCAAATATCCCGATTTCTATGGGCCTACCCGCCATCACAATTAGTCGTGGAGGAAAAAGCGAAGGCGCGCACTCCTTCGAAGAAACCTGGACCGACATCGAGTCTCATAGAGCCATTCAAATAGCGTTGCTGATTACCCTCCTACAAGCAGAGTATGTGGCGCCCTAATGCCATAAGGCCTCAATCAGATCCTGTTGTTACCGGCGACTAAAACTTCGAGGGGGTGGACAAGATGTGCAGATCGTAGTCGGCGGATTTTGGAGGACGGTAAATACGGTGGACGCGCCAGTCGCCGGCTCTCCATTTAGAGTTTGCACCGTAAAGTCGACAGATTGTACATTCGTGCTGAGTGAGCTAATTCCGACGTCACATTGACCAGCGTCATCCGTAACACATGATGCTGTATCTCCAGTGCTCCAAATCCCAGCTACAGTTACGCCCGTTGCAAATTCGCCCGGAATGTCTGGACGGCCGTTTCCACCAATGATGTCGGGTGTTTTTATGGTGGCTGTCACCGTTGCCGACCATGTATTGCGACCACTAGTCAGAGGCGATCCCGTCAAATCGTCGATAAGAACCTCTCCTTGAGTGGCGGAACCGCCCACGGTGCAACTCGCTGGAAGCGAGAAACTCTCTGTAATTTGAACTTGTCCACCCGACACATTGAAGACGGCGGACTCACCCATCCCGAAATCGGAAAACGCTTGCCATACCGTACATAAATAATCCGAATCCTCGCCAATCGCCGTCAAAATGCCATTGCGCATATCCAAATAAGTCGGCCCGGCGGGTGTGTAATTCATAGCATCGACAAGGATATCGAGAAGGGAGTCATTATCTATTCCGATAGCATTTGATAACTCGGACAACCGCCAAATCGTCGCAGCATATATTTCACCGTCAAAATGGACAGATTGTCCGGTGAAATCTCCAATTGTGCGACCATAATTCGTGTAAGGTTCTGAACGAATTCCAAATGGGCTATTATTTGAATATTCCCCGACACGATCATCATTGTTCTTCAAAATTGCCAAGACATCACTCATGCCTTCACCAATTGCTCCGGAGACTGCACCGCTCATCGATCCAATCATCCGCCACGTCAGACCATGTCCATATTCGTGCCAAACAACATCTGAATCGATCGCACTATCGCGAAATGGGTTCGAGCGCGTCCAAATATACATTTGCATACGCGGGTTAAATCCGTCGCTAGGTGTCGCGAAATTTGCATTATTGGTCGATCCGCCGTCTTGGGCTTGCGCTTCAACTGAGTCGCTGCCCAATCCTCCGTTGCCAAAATTGTCTTCTTGGAAGTTTGATACGCCTTCGACGAAACCATGATTGTACAATTCATCATGAATTCGGTTCACCCAATAAAATAGGTTTTGAACGGACACGGCTTGATTGTCGGCGTTGGTTGGAGCCTGAAACGGTAGGTGCACTGTCTCAAAAGCCTGATCCGTTACAACAGTTCCGCCTCCATCGGGTAAGTTATCGTTGTCACGATCCAAATATGCGCGCGCATTATTGCCTTGGATGACCAAAGTCGTTTGATCACCCGAAAGCCAACCGTTGGGAGATGCCGTGGGGTCAGCAGGATTACTCACTACAGTTTGAGTACTAACACCCGGGTGGTCCTCGTAAATGTTATAGCTGTCTTGGGATGTCCGGAGTTCCTTCTCCAGAATGCGGCCATCACCATCTACCAGGGTATAATAGAGCAAATTGTCATCTTGGCTCCAGGTCTCGACCGAAAAGCCCTCTGACAAATTCCCATTTCCATCTGGGATGTAAACTCTTTCAGCGCGGGGAGGTTTGTAGAAAAATTCAGGCGTGGTGTTCTCGCCAAAGGTGGCTATTTTGGCCAATTCTGTTGCCGTTTGAGTTGAAATATTCGCTTTTTTTCGCCGCCCATTTGTGCGTGCGGTCTTTTCAATCAGATGAGTGACTTTCCGCTCGCTGCCGACAGCGACTTTAACATAGCTGCCATGTACCTTTAGTCCGTCTACCTTTTGCGACATTCTGATATGCCTGACGCCATTCCGGCCGTTCGCTCTGCTATCAGTGGTCAATTCTAGATCTTCGCCCGTTTCACCGTGGTTGGCAGCAATGAATTCCGCCAGACCGGCTCGCGACCGGATATTTTCAAGTTGATCCCTATCATTAACGACGCGTGTGTCATGATCCTGATCCTGCGCAAACGCGGTTCCCGCCAAAAAGGATGCTGAAAGAAGAGTCCCAATGAAACTTCGAGAGAATAGATTTTGCATAGTCGCCCCTTTGACCATCCCAATTATTGAACGGTACCGAGAAAGAATAACCACACCTTAGTTTTAGTCAACTTATTCCCTAGGTTGCATTGTCACAGCGAATTTTAGAGGAATACATAGGGCGCAAAAGACAAGCGGTTCTGTTCAGCCCAAGCTTTCAAGAGCGTTTTCCCGCGACCCGTTGGGAGTTTGTTTGCAAAGCCTCGCGCTTCATTAATCCTGCCATTTGACGACACTTCGACCGTGAGATGTCGTTTGAAACTGCCATGATGCGGGCCACCCTCTCTGCTCACCTGTAAAGACCAAATTGAACAATAACCGGACTGAACACGCGGATGATAAGAATAAATGCAATGCCGCATCTTTCTTCCCTCTTCATGTAGATCGCTTTCTGTGAGAATTTCGACGAATCTCCAAATGGCATTTTCTTTATCATTTAGTTTTTCTATGGATTGAGACGGTTTCCAACCGGACCTGCAATAGGTTGCGTCCATCGCCCTTCGCCCTTTACCACGACGGGCTTCCGTTCGACCTAATTCCCTATGCCAGCTTTCGATCTGATCGAGTAAAGCCTGACCGTCTCGTCCGCGCATTGAAAACCCTGCATGTGGAGGGTCGTCACGTAGAATTTCATCTCCATCTATTAGCAAGACCGGGCCTTCGAATTTCTGGGCGTAGATATAATCAACCATTGGCCCAATCATATCAGGCGAAATCATTGGGTTTGCCGCGAGAAACCTGATGACAGAATCCCAAAAGGTCGGTTCTTCAAATTCCGCGCCCCATCGCGAGCCCAAAAGAGCGGCACAGGCACGTGGGCGGAGGTTAAACGTCTGCATATGCGCCCATTTGAGAGCATGTTCGAAAGTCAATTCTTCCGGAGCTGATAGGATTTGATGAGCCGCTTTCTTAGAGAGTGACATCGGCAGGGCTTTAGCAGTTCGAATATTCTTTCCGCGGCCCACATGTACCCAAGCATTTCGATACTTAGCTGATCCAGTGTCGTTACGCAGCCAAACAGCATCCATAAAAACAGGCACATCGTAATCTGCCATAAGGTGCCGCAAAAGAGATGCGAATTGACGTTCGCGATTATGCGATTTGGGTCGCCACTCTTGGATTGGTCGACGCCATTGTCCGCGTCGATGCCAAAGCCTGATAAGTGGATCGAGCCAAGTCTGCGCATCTGTGGCGTAAAGAGGGTCAGCCCAAATGAATTTAGATCTACGGTCCAGGTGCTTTAGCATTTCAAAGAAACCATCAATGTCCTGGAGGCCGTCTCGTGCGCGGAGCAAGCGTTTTGCCATTGCGCATAGCTGATCATCCAAGAAAAAGACCATAGGTCGATCGTACTCGATAACCTGCTGGAGAAACATCAGAGGCTGACTCTTAATTTTCACTAACGAGGCCCAATCTGCCCGTTGCTGGCCAAAAATACGGCGTTCACTGGCGAGGTCGGCCACCGTTTTTCCCCGGCGAATTTCTAATCCGGAGGCCGTCAGCCACTCCTCATAAATTCGGTTGGCTTCCGCGGGGTAATTCTCGAAGTACCAATTGCTGAAACGTCGTCCGGCATATTTATCGGCGACATGCAATATGTGGGCTTGCCACGCTTCGGGAGTTGGGAGCTGTCCTCGCCTTGCCACCTAGGACCCGCGTGCCTTCCCTCTACCCTTAGCTAACGCTTTTATAATGCCCCGAAACGTCCGCACTTCCTGCTCGCTCATTTGCGCGCGGGTTAACGGAGCCCGGATATTTTGTTGCATGAGGTGTTTTTTTGCTGCCGGGAAAAAGAAACCGGCTTTATCGAGTTCATCCTCCAGATGATTGAACATACGGGTTAGGTCTTCACGCGGGGCAACGTCGCTACGCACGTCATCAAAAATGTCGGGAACAGTTACGCCTTGGCTCTGGGCCCATATAAACGCAAAGACATTCACAGCTTGAGCAAGGTTCAGCGATTGAAACGCCGGATTGACGGGATAAGTCAAGATTTTATCTGCGAGCACGACATCAGCATTCGTTAGTCCGGCCTTCTCTGGTCCGAATAATATCCCGACGCCTTGCCCGATTTTCGCGCGCATTTCCGTACCGACGACGTCAGTGCCGACCACAGGTATTTCCAACTCTCGGCGCCTCGCTGTTGCGGCCAATACGAAAGACAAATCTGCAACGGCCTCTTCGACTGTTTCAAAGAGCTTTGCATTCTCGATTAACTCGACCGCGCCAGCCGCCATCGCATCAGCTGCGGGATTCGGCCAACCGTCGCGGGGGGCGACAAGACGCAATTCCGTGAGGCCGAAATTCAACATCCCGCGACAGGCCGCTCCGATATTTTCACCGAGCTGAGGCCGCACGAGAATCACGGCAGGTTGTGCAGAATCGGTCCGCTCAATTACGCGTCCTAACTGGTCCTTGACGGCTTTGCCCATGAATCGTGGCTTTCGTTTTCAACTAACAGATGTTAGGCCGCGCCCAACAGTTTAACTCGCACGCTTAATGAGGATAACATGGCTAAAATCAAGGTCACCAACCCCGTCGTCGATATGAATGGCGATGAAATGACCCGCATTATGTGGGACATGATCAAGGAACGTTTGATACATCCGTACCTCGACATCGATCTTCTTGACTATGATTTGTCAATTCAATCCCGTGATGCCACAGATGACCAAATCACGATTGATGCGGCCAATGCGATCAAAAAGCACAATGTCGGTATTAAGTGTGCGACCATCACTCCGGATGAGCAGCGCGTAGAAGAATTTGACCTAAAGAAGATGTGGCGCTCGCCAAACGGCACAATCCGCAACATTCTCGGCGGTGTGGTTTTCCGCGAGCCTATTATTTGTAACAATGTGCCGCGCCTTGTCCCGGGGTGGACACAGCCTATCGTTATTGGCCGTCACGCCTTTGGCGACCAATATAAGGCGACAGACTTCCTCGTCCCGAGCGAGGGCAAACTGACCATGAAATGGGAAGGCAAAAACGGCGAAGTCATCGAACGCGAAGTCTTTGATTTCCCCGAAGCCGGTGTCGCGATGGGTATGTATAACCTGGACGCCTCTATCCGTGATTTCGCTCGCGCCTGTTTCAATTATGGCGTTCAGCGCAGATGGCCGGTTTACCTCTCAACCAAGAACACAATTCTCAAAAAATACGACGGCCGGTTCAAAGACATTTTCCAAGAAATTTACGACACTGAATTTGCCGAAAAATATGAAGAATTTGGCGGCGAGTATCAGCATCGATTGATCGACGATATGGTCGCGGCAGCCATGAAATGGTCCGGCGGCTATATCTGGGCCTGTAAGAACTATGACGGCGACGTACAGTCCGACACAGTCGCGCAGGGCTTTGGCTCGCTCGGCCTGATGACATCCTTCCTTCTGACGCCGGATGGGAAGACAATGGAGGCGGAAGCGGCTCACGGCACAGTGACGCGTCATTACCGCAATCATCAGCGCGGCGAGTCGACATCTACAAACTCTACGGCATCTATATTTGCTTGGACACGCGGTCTCGCCCATCGCGGTAAGCTCGACGACAACGAAGCCTTGGTCAAATTCGCAACAGGTCTAGAGAAGACGGTGATTGATACAATCGAAGGCGGTCAAATGACAAAAGACCTCGCTCTGCTCGTTGGCGATCAGCAAGGCTGGCTCACAACGGAAGGCTATTTGGAAGCCATTGCGGAGAACTTTGAACGGAAAATGACTTAGTGCATTTCTTATTTAGTGACGAACATGGAATTCGCAGAAAATGGGCGATTAAGGCTCATTTGCAAATTCCAAACAAATAGGAATTGCACGACTTGCACGGGCTACGATTAAACCAAGTCACGCTCGGCGCGATTGATTTCGCGGCGAGCGTTTCATTCTACAAACGTCTCGGTTTAAAGCTCATTGTAGATAGTGCACCACGATACGTGCGGTTTGAGTTTCCACAATTGGAAAACAGAAGTGACCCCGCCACACTATCTCTGCATATCGTAGTAAAAGGCTGGAAGGCGCCTTCGGAAGTACCACTCATCTACTTCGAAGTGGACGATGTCGCTGCATTTCTAAGAGACACCAAAACAGACCCGATAGACCCGCCAGAAATGAAAACTTATCTCTGGGAAGAAGCCGACATTATAGACCCATCAGGCAATCGGATACGGGTATTCAAAGCAGGTTCCGCAAGACGTTTCCCGCCGTGGCGGATTGAATAAACAATCCGCCAACGGATATTTGGATCCCTTGAAATTACCCAATAATAGCGTTCAACGTCGCCGATGGGCGCATAATCTTGGACACTTTTCCCGCATCCGCGTGATAGTATCCACCCATATCGGCAGGTTTGCCTTCATCGGCTTTTAGCTCGCTCAAAATAGCCTCTTCGTTCTCAACAAGCTTTTTGTAGACGTCAGCAAAATGCGCTTTCAGATCACTATCTTCATACTGCAGTGAAATCGCTTCAGCCCAATAGCGAGCGAACCAGTAATGGGATGTGCGGTTGTCATTATCGCCGACTTTACGTCCCGGAGAATGGCCTTCAACCAGCAAAAACTCGGTCGCTCTTTCAACGGCTGCGCCTAGCACGGCCGCTTTAGGGCGGTCCTTTGTGGCAAGGAAATTGAAGCTTTCACCCAAGGCACAGAATTCACCAAGGCTGTCCCACCGTAAATGGTTTTCCTCTTGGAGCTGATCCACATGTTTAGGCGCAGACCCACCTGCCCCGGTTTCAAACAATCCGCCGCCATTCATGAGTTTCACGATGGAGAGCATTTTTGCAGATGTATTGAGCTCCAAAATGGGAAATAGATCTGTCAGATAGTCACGCAAAACATTGCCCGTGATCGTGACGACATCATGACCTTTGACCATTTCGTCTAATGTGTAGCGTGTCGCCTCACGTGGCGCGAGAATCGGTATGTTCTTTCCCGCCTCTGCGATCGCCGGTTTGATATATTTGATAAGTTCCGCGTCATGGGCGCGATTTGCATCCAACCAAAACGCAGCCAATCCAGTTGCGTCAAAGCGCTCAATACCAAGTTTAATCCAATCCAAGATTGGAGCTTTCTTCGCAGTACAGGACCGCCATATATCGCCGGCTTCGACGCCGTGGCTGATGATTGTATCGCTGCTGTCTAGAACGATCGCGATTACGCCATCAGATGGGGCCGTAAATGTCGTTGGGTGAGACCCATATTCTTCGGCCTTCTGTGCCATCAAACCGACGTTTGAGACGGCGCCACACGATGTGACGTCTAGCTTTCCGTTCGCTTTGAAATAGGAAATGGTCTCGTCATAAATTGGGGCGTAACAATTATCAGGGATACAGCATTTTGTATTCGCTGGCTCGCCATCTGGGCCCCAACCAATGCCGCCAGCCTTTATAACGGCCGGCATAGACGCATCGATGATGACGTCAGATGAGACGTGAAGGTTTGTGATGCCCTTATCCGAGTTCACCATATAAAGCGGCGGTTTAGCGGCAAGCGCCGCTTTCAAATCGGCTTCCATCTCGGCATTGCCTGCGATCAACTTTTCAAGCGTTCCGATGCCGGAGTTTGGATTGAAATCGATTGAGCTGTCGTGTTTAGCGAGGAAGTCTTCCAGATATACAGAAACAAAATGACCAAAAATGATCGGATCAGAAACCTTCATCATGGTCGCTTTAAGGTGGACAGAGAACAAAACGCCAGGTTCCATCGAAGCAACTTCGGCTTTGATGTAGTCGCGGAGGGCTTTCGCGGACATATATGTGCCGTCGACAATTGTGCCCTCTTCATAAGACAAACCGTCTTTCAGAACCGCCTGTTCGCCGTCCTTACCGGTGAAAACTATTTTCGCACCGCCAGCTTGGGAAGCGGAGATCGTGACAGACTTCTCATTCGCGAAAAAGTCATTACCGGACATGGACGCAACGGTTGTTTTGTTTTCCGGCGTCCACTCACCCATACGGTGTGGATTGACTTTGGCATAATTTTTCACGGCCTTAGCAGACCGACGGTCAGAGTTACCTTCGCGCAAAACTGGGTTCACAGCGGAACCTTTAATCTTGTCATACTTGGCGCGTATAGCTTTCTCCGCATCAGACTTTGGGTCCGTTGGATAGTCCGGAATTGGGTAACCCTGAGACTGAAGCTCTTTAATGGCTTCCTGCAACTGAGGAACAGAGGCCGAGATATTCGGTAATTTAATGACGTTTGCGTTGGGCGTTTTTACGAGCTTTCCAAGTTCAGCCAAATCATCGGAAACCCGCTGTTCATCAGACAATAGATCGGGAAATAGCGACAAAATCCGTCCGGCGAGGGAAATATCTCTGGTCTCCACATTGATGTCGGCTGCTTTCGCAAAAGACGTGACGATAGGCAGCAGAGAATTGCGAGCCAGTTCAGGCGCCTCGTCAACAATTGTGTAAATAATATCGGGTGTCGTCTGTGTCATATCGCTCGATCTTTTAGGCGTTTCAAAATGATGTATTCGTTTCCTGAACCGCATCGGGATACCAATGCGGTTGGAACGCATATTCAAGAACGGCCTCTCTATAGATTTCATCAGTTATTTCAAAGATTATTCAAAACCCATGACCCATGATTTCAACAGACTTTTTTCTTCGCCCATTTTGAGTATAGTCGACCCATGAACCGTGATTTCATCAACGCCATATGCGCCGAATTTCCAGGCGCAGAAGTGTCAGACCCATGGGCGGCTTCAAACGACGAAGGCCAACGCCATGACGCATGGAAGATCGGCGGGAAAATGTTTGCAAGTATTGGCGTTGTAACAAAAGGCGTCTCCGTAAAGACAGAAAGCATCGAGACTGCACAAATGTTGATTGATGTCGGCATTGGCACAAAGGCTCCGTACTTCCACCGATCTTGGGTGTTGCTGCCCTTTGAAACCGAGGAAGATGAGCTACGGCATCGCTTGATGGAGAGTTATAAACTCATACGCAACAAACTGACCAAGAAAATTCAATCCGAGCTTCCTCCATTTGATCTCTAAATCACTTAGACTTCTAAACAGCAGGTATGTTTTCTTTTGCGCCGGTTCCGCCTGCTGAGCGTATATACTTCGGAAGAGCTGACACTCGTATGGAGCGAAATCTTGAGATCTGCCCGTGTGTTATTGGTGAACCTGTCGTTCGGTCACATAATTGTCACTGAGTTCAATTGATTTGTAACTAGAGTGACAGGAACGATCCATTAGGAAGAGTTTATGAAAACCTTTGTACTCGCACTCATTTTATCCCTTGGATCAACGGCATCTGTTTTGGCCCAAAGCGAGGTTTCGAATGAGAGTGCCGAGACGAACGTCGCTTTTGTTGGCGCGCTAGGCACCTATAGCTCGGAATATCTAGGCTCAGATCAGAAAGAATTTGGCGCTCTCCCCTATTTGAGCATCCAAGACTATAAAGGTATCGATCTATTCGGAACATCGCTTTCATACCGCGCGGTCGAAACCGGTACAGGACAAGGTCTTGGAAAATGGTCTCTACGTGCTGGCCCAAACCTGACCTATCAAGGCGGGCGAGATTCCGACGACAGCCCAACGCTCACTGGTTTGGAAGATATTGACGCCAGTGTTTTGTTGGGCGGATATATGCGCGGGACCTTTGGGCCCGTTGGTTTTAGGTTTGATGCTGGTCAGGACATTCTTGGTGGACATGACGGCGTCGTTGCAAATGCGTCGATTGGAACTTTTTTGCCTTTAGGCAAAATTAAAGTTCAACCTTCTGCCAGCGTGAGCTGGGGTAGCGCCGATCATAACCAAAGCTTCTTTGGGATTACGCAAGCTCAATCCAATGCATCTGGACTAACCGTAAATGACCTAGATTCAGGGGTTTATGGTTATTCTGTTAATCTGGTGAGTTGGTATGAATTGAATGACGATTACGTCGTCACCTTTATCGGATCACACCGTTGGTTTACAGGTGATGCAGATGACAGCCCAATCATATTGGCTGAGGATGGGTCTGACACCGGGGTGTTCTTTGCGCTAGGTATCGCTCGCAAATTCAACCTTTAGACGGTGTAATCCAGCCACGAGGACAAAGCTGATCATCATCAGTAGAAACCAGCTGCCCATTTTTTCAAAACCGACCATTTGCCATCCAGCCTCTTGCCCAGGATAAACCCACGCCTTCGAGAATGTGGCGATATTTTCCGCTATCCAGACAAAGAGCGCGACAAGACCTAGTCCTAATAGTAGCGGCATGGGACGATGTTTTTCATCGGGCCTGAACCAGATCATACAAGGCCCGTATAAAAGCGCAGCTAAAACGAAAAGCGCGGCCCGTATGTCAACAACATAGTGATGGGTGAAAAAATTCAGGTAAACAACGGCAGCAAAGACGCCTTGCATCCAGAGTGGTGGGAAACGATCAAATTTGAAATCAAATAGTCGCCACACCCGGGCGATATAACTGCCAACACAGGCATACATGAAACCAGAAAACAGCGGGACATCCCCTACCCTGAGCAAACTGGGTTCTGGATAAACCCAACTCCCAACCTGCGTCTTAAAAATCTCCATGACCGTTCCCACAGCGTGAAATGCAAAAATCACTTTAGCTTCGTTCCAGGTCTCTAACCGAAAGGCCAACATCCCAATTTGAATAAGAACGGCCCCAATTGTGATGAAATCATAGCGAGGCAACCAAGCTTCGCTGGGGTAAAATAAGTAAGTCAGGAACAGAAAGGAGAGCATTAATCCGCCAAATAGACACGCCCAACCCTGCTTTAACCCGAAAGCAATAAACTCATAGATAGCTAGAGATAGCGAACCTTTTACAACTCGGTTTCGTAGCGCTACACGACGGTGATGAAAGTAAATTAGAGGGTCCGACATGGGGCTTTTCCTAATGGAAAAGCCGACCATACTCAGGCCCTAAAAGGACATCATTGTGTTGATTTTCTGTGGAGTTAGGGCTCTTTGACTTCCGTCCAAATCCCAAGTTCGTTCCCTGACGGATCTTGAAAATGGAAACGTTTGCCGCCCGGGAAACCATAGGTTTGGACACATATTTTACCGCCTGCGGCCGTCACAGCGGCTTCAGACGCCTCTAAATCATCAGAGTAAAGGATGACAAA
This sequence comes from Litorimonas sp., assembly GCA_039975855.1. GTDB lineage: Bacteria > Pseudomonadota > Alphaproteobacteria > Caulobacterales > Maricaulaceae > Litorimonas. The sequence goes on from JBDWGH010000002.1 coordinate 136,738, forward strand.
CGCCCCCGGTTTATTTGGCGCGATATACGCCTGATTCTCATCGAACCCACCTTCAATACCTGCCCCATGAAATGCCACATATGTTGGTCCATAATCGGTGAAGGTCCAACCAAAGGCCTTGCCGTAGAACGCCTTCATCGCTGCAACCGACAGTGCGGGGAGTTCAATATAGTGAATTTTATGATGGTCTGACATAATGATCCGTCACTAAAGTGTGCGCGATTTTCCAGCTTCTGCCATATCCAGATCAAGTGGCATCAGCTCGGTTGTACTGATTTTGGTGCGAGGTTTTTCAAACAACGTCAACGTCCCGTCTATAACCGCAAGCATTTTCCCACCTGGGGCCAGTTGGTCCAATACGGCCTCTGGTTCGGCGCGCAATCCATAGCCCATAACAATTCTGTCAAAGGGTGCCTGACCTGGCCATCCATATCGCCCGTCCCCATGGCGGGTCACCACGTTATAAATATCTAAAGCGCGAAAGCGTTCATCCGCCTCTCGGATAAGCGTCTTGTATCGCTCAACGGTATAAATACGTGTCGACATATGGGATAAAATGGCGGCTAAATACCCACTGCCCAAACCTGGGGTGAGAACTTTGTGATCCGGTTGAACATCCAGCAATTGCGCTAGAAGCGCTGCCGTCATGGGCGGCGGCAAAGTCTGCCCGCATGCGATCGGGACATTGACCGCATCATAAGCAATACCGCGTTTTTCTAGAGGTACAAAATGACGGCGCGGTGCCAGCTCGATGGCGCGTAACACACTATTGGAAGAAATCCCGCGACCACGAAGTCGCATAATCATATCAATGAGGCCCGGATCTATGCTCATCCGTTAAGCGTGGACAGGCTGTCTTCATGGGTCAAGTCCGTATGAAGCGGCGTGACACTAATAAAGCCGTCATAGATGGCACGTAGGTCTGTTCCCTGAGGCGGGTTTGACTTCTTTGCGCCGTAAGTCAGCCAGAAATATTCGCCACCGCGAGGATGGGCACGACGGTCCACGCCCGTCATTTGAAAATCACGATGGCCCTGCCGCGTATATTGCAGACCTTTGACGTCATCGGGTGCCGTGTCGGGAAAATTCACATTAGGGACGACGTTTTTCGCCCAACCTTTGCCCAACAGCGTTTTAATTGTGGCCGCGCCGTGCGCCAAAGCAGTTTCCCAAGGTAGGCTCTGTGCGCCTTGAAAACCTCGAGCGAGCGACAGTGCAACGGACGGCACGCCCATTTGCATGCCTTGTAACGCGCCCGCAACGGTCCCTGAAAATGTAACATCTTCCGCCAGATTTTGCCCTCTGTTCACCCCGGATAAAACGAGATCTGGCGGACTGTCCGGCATCAGAGCTTTCATCGCAACAATAACAGAGTCGGTTGGTGTTCCTGTGACGGAGTAGATGCGTTCATCTAACTTCTTCAATCGGACGGGATTATGCAGAGATACACCACGGGAGGCTGCGGATTGCTCGCTGTCGGGCGCGCAAACCCATACATCATCTGATAGCTGCAAAGCGATTTCACGAAGAACGGATAAACCCTTGGCGTTTACACCGTCATCATTGGTGAGAAGGATTTTCATCCGACTGTTGTCAATCCGCCCATATAAGGCACGAGAGCATCCGGAACAGTGATTGTCCCATCCTCATTTTGATAATTTTCCAATACGGCGACTAGAGTTCGTCCCACAGCCAATCCACTGCCATTCAACGTATGAACGAAACGATTGTCCTTAGGCGCGTGTTTGTAACGCGCATTCATACGGCGGGCTTGAAAGTCCCCACAATTGCTGATCGAGCTGATTTCGCGATATGTGTCTTGGCTCGGGAGCCATACTTCGATGTCATAAGTTTTACGTGCGCCAAATCCGAGATCGCCCGTGCAAAGTTCAACGACGCGGTAAGGCAGATTGAGTTTTTGCAAAACCGCCTCTGCGCAACGCAACATGTTCTTATGCTCAGTCTCGCTATCCTCAGGCTTACAGACTGTGACCAACTCAACTTTATTGAACTGATGCTGACGGATCATACCGGTTGTGTCACGGCCAGCAGATCCAGCTTCGGAGCGAAAACACGGCGTATGGGCCGTCATACGTTTGGGTAAGACGTCCTCATCCAAAATAGACTCTCGAACCGTGTTTGTGAGGGAAACTTCGGCGGTTGGGATGAGATACATATCTATTTTCGAGGCAGAAGAACTCAGATGTTGGTTATAGGAATTGACTACCTCAGATTTTGCTCTCTTTCGTCTCTCAGACTCAAATTCAAATGCGGCCTTGTTGATAGTGTCTAAACTTGCATTCTCAGAACGCATTGAATTTAAAAACTCATCTAAATCAGATTTCACTTGATCGTTTGCTTCAGCAATTAGGTTGTCAAGAGCATCCATATCCACATCAAAATCTCTAGTCTCAATCTTGTAAAGATCTTCTGCAAACTTTGGAAGCTGACTAGTGCCGAACAGGGCATGATCTCTTACAACAAACGGAGGGCTTGTTTCTTCAAAACCCTCTTCAACCTGCATATCCAACATCAATGCGGCCAAGGCTCGGTCCATGCGGCTCAGAGCCCCGCGCAAAACGACGAAACGGCTGCCGCTCATTTTTGCGGCTGTTTCAAAATCCATTAAGCCCAAAGCTTCACCCAAATCGGAATGATCTTTGGGTTCGAATGCGAATTCGCGTGGCTCACCCCATTTGGACAGCTCGACGTTATCGTCTTCGCTCTCGCCATTGGGAACTTCGTGGAATGGTAAGTTTGGCAAGCTGGAGAGCGTATCATTCAACATCGCTTTCTCACTATCGACTTGCGCGCCCATAGCGGCGATTACATTTTTCGCTCCCGCCACCTCAGTTTTCAGACGTTCGGCCTCGTCTTTATCGCCGTTCCCCATGGCGGCACCAATTTGCTTGGAGGCTTTGTTGCGCGCAGCCTCTGCCTCTTGAACGACTTGCATCGCCTTGCGGATAAGTTTGTCCTGATCGAGGATCTTTTTAGATTGTGGCTCTAGTCCTCGTTTGGCCCATAGGCGGTCAAATTCTTCGGGATTTTCGCGAATGGCTTTAATATCAAACATGAAACGGACTTTATGATTTGCGGCAAGTTTTGCACGCTATAGTGCGCCGCATGTCAGGGGTAAAGCTTGGCTTGCGGCAGGGTCTCCCTTGGATATAAAGAAAATCAGATTCTTCCTATTTTTTAAGTCATTCACGGAGCCCCAACATGTTCTCACGCTTGATATTGTCCAGCGCTGTCAGCCTTGCGTTGATCTCGTTTTCAGTCCCCTCTTTCGCTCAAGATGCAACCGGATGGAGCGGAGAAGTAGGTTTGAACGGAGCCCGGACGACAGGTAATAATGATACGACCAATCTCGGCCTGGCCTTCAAACTGAATAACCGTGGCAGTGATTGGCGGCATAGTCTGGCAGGTTCAGCAGATTACGGCAGCAACCAGAGCGTCACAAATAAACGCCGCTACCGTCTTGGATATAAAATCGGACGGGATATTGCGCCCCGCGTCTATGGATTCGCCAATGCCGATTATTACAGCGAGGACTTCGGTGCATTCAAACATGGGTATTATCTTGGCGGCGGCGCAGGCTATTCCATTCTGGTCGACGAGCCCTCGCAATGGCGAGTTGAGGCCGGTGCTGGGTTTCGGTCTCAGAAAGCGCGCCTCGCGCCAAATGACCCCAGTGGGCTAAGCAGCAGATTAGAAGAGTTTGCTTCAGCGCGCCTCTTCTCTGATTTTGAGCACAAGTTTAACGAGGGCGTTTCTCTAACAAACGATACCGAGCTCTTTTATTCCGATATCGATACATTTTTTATAAATGAGGTGGGTGTCAATTCTCGCATGTTTGGGGATTTGGCATTGCGCGCTAGCTTACGCGTCGAGGCTCATACAGATGTCCCTGATGGCCGCGAAGAAGTCGACACCATTAGCCGGATCGGGATTGTCTATAAGATGGAATAGAGGCATGACAGTCATATGTTGTCCCGACTCTTGCTTATGCGTCACGCAAAATCATCTTGGTCAGATGGTAGCCTGAGTGACCATGAGCGCCCGCTAAATGATCGAGGACGTCGCGCCGCCACAGCTGTTGGCGCCGCTCTAACGGTTAGAGGCTTTGCACCCGATATCATTTGGTCTTCAGACGCAAAACGTACGCGTGAAACAGCGATGCGGTTAATCCGCGCCATTCCTGGGGCGCAAACGGTAAATTATAACCCTGAATTCTACCACGCGAGCGCCGAAACCGTCTTACGGGTCTGCGGTCAAGCGATTGAGCCAAGCCAACCTCTTATGCTTTTAGGGCATAATCCTGGATGGTCATCACTTCATAGTTACTTCACGGGACAATCCCACGAATACCCGACAGGGGCTTGCACTGTCCTCACACGAAAGAAAAACGGGATATCTGATTGGCTGGATCCTGAGGCGTGGGCCTTCAAGGATTTGATACTTCCCAGGGAATTAGAGGCGTGAATCGGCAGATCATTAGAGGGTTATGGCGTTTCACACGGGCCTTCCTTTTCTATCCAGCCGCAATCACCATAATGATTTGGTTGATTTTGACAGGGCAACATTGGGGCTGGGGTATGGTGGTTCTGGCAGGCGTCCTAATACTGGACCCGATCTATCGCATAATGTTGGGTAGTATACTTTCATGGCGTCCACACCGGGATTAATACCGCCAGATTTTTCTCAAAGCAAAACCGTGTGGTTAACTAGACAATTACCATAATTGCCAAAAATACAACTTATGCGTGACAAAACGATTTAAGTAATGTAACCTAGAGATGTTCGGTGACTACATCCCAACACACGCACCGAACGGTGAAGCCGCGTTTCCCACAAAAGCGGTTGAAATCAGGTGGGCTGGCCATTGGCTTCTTTTCAACCCGGAGAAGCCAGCGACCAGCCGCCAATTGGGATTACCCTAATTTACCACTTAAGCTGAGAAGCGAATCCTCTTTGCGGAGCATCCAAAGCAAACCCATAGCGGCAGCAGCTGGAATAGCGGCCAAAAACAATTGGTTAAAGCCAGCTGTTCCCATGATGTAAGAGGGCAGCGCGAGAAGAATGGCGCCAGCGTGTAAGACAAAAACTAGACCATAGCTCACGGTTTTCTTGAAACCGACCAGAAATGCAATCAACAACGCCATCCAAAAAACAGCAATAACTAAGCCAACAGATTCATTTAGCCCGCCGACGTGGTAGTATTTTTTAGCAATACCGCTGGCCGACTCTGGTTTTGTAAACCGCATGATCTGCCAAGGCAGTAGAAAGTAAAAAATTGAAAGCCGCGTTAGAAATAGCGGCAAGCGTAATTGTGTCATAGTGACCCCCTTTTGATTGTAAGCGCGCATAACAGGCGCGCGCTTCAAAAGGGATTCACGAAAGCGAGAGGTTAAGCCGCCTCGCCTCGTAACCGGGCTTTCGCTTTTTCGGCACCAAGAAGCTGCAGCATATCGTCCATTGACGGTCCATGATGCTGTCCGGTTAAGGCCAAACGCAAAGGCATAAACAGGCTTTTACCTTTGCGGCCAGTCTCTGACTTCAAATGCGATATCAAAGCAGACCAAGTTTCGGCGGTGACTTTGGCCGGCAAAAACTCAGCGGCCGTTTCACAAAAGGATTTGTCCTCGGCAGCAATCTCACCTGACATAGGTTTCAGCACGATATCTGCCCAATCATCAATATCAGAGAGCTTTTCAATATTGGCGCGGACAATATTCCAGAAATCCTCGTCACCCGGCACGCGGCCCTTCACCTCGGCATATGGCGTTTCATGTAGAAGCTTGGCGTTTAAAGCGGTCAGGTCCTTTTCATCAAAACGCGCTGGCGCTCGTCCAATTTTGGAAAATGAGAATTCCGAAGAAAGCTCAGCAAGGCTCCGGCGGATTTCAACAGCGTCTGACGTCCCAATTTTGGCAAGAAGCGACGCAATTGACATTGGTTCAATCCCCTGATCACGCAATTCCAACATGGAAAGCGAACCCAGTCGTTTCGACAATGACTTACCGTCCGCGCCTACGAGCAAGGGCGTATGGGCAAATTCTGGTAGGTGATCGGACAATGCGCGGAAAATCTCAATCTGCGCACCAGAGTTCGTCACGTGATCTTCGCCGCGGATTACATGAGTGATTTCGGCTTCGATATCATCTACCACACTTGGCAATGTGTAGAGGTAGGACCCATCCCCACGAATAAGGACTGGGTCAGACAGTGAAGACATATCAATGCTCTGCTCGCCGCGAACCAAATCATTCCAGGTCACGGTTCCGCCCGATAACTTGAAACGCCAATGTGGCGACCGACCTTCTGCCTCAAAAGCCGCTTTTTTCTCATCTGTTAAATCAAGCGCTGCACGGTTATAGATTGGCGGTTTACCCGCAACGCGTTGTAGTTTGCGTTGACGGTCCAATTCTTCGCCCGTTTCATAACAGGCATATAATAATCCCTCCGCTTTCAGCTTGGCGGCGGCTTCGTCATACATATCGAACCGTTCGGATTGCTTGAAGGTCTTCCCCCACGTCACGCCGAGCCAGGACAGATCATCTTTGATACCTTGTTCAAACTCCGCCGTTGACCGTTCCAAATCCGTATCATCAATTCGCAGAACAAATGTCCCGCCTTCGGCCTGCGCGAAAAGGACATTCATCAATGCCGTACGGACATTACCGACATGGAGGCGACCCGTCGGTGACGGGGCAAAGCGAACAATAGGGTTACTCATCAGATTTCCCCTTCAGGAATCTTATCGCGATAGCGATTGGTAATCGGATAGCGGCGGTCGCGACCGAAGTTCTTTGTACCGATTTTGACACCTGGCGGCGCTTGGCGGCGTTTATATTCAGCGATGTAGAGCAGGTTTTGGATCCGCTTTACATTGGCCTCGCTATGGCCCCGCAACAAAATCTCTTCAATGGGAAGTTCCAGTTCAATGAGGCACAGTAGCAGGTCATCCAAAACATCATATTCTGGCAGGCTGTCACTGTCCTTTTGGTCATCCCGCAACTCGGCTGACGGTGGTTTTGTGATGATACGTGTTGGAATTGGGTCGTCCGCGCCAAGTAAATCATCGGGCGTATTGGCATTCCGCCAATTGGCAAGTTCAAAAACCTCTGTCTTATAAACATCTTTCAGTGGGTTATATCCTCCACACATGTCACCATAGAGCGTGGCATATCCAACCGCCATTTCCGACTTATTCCCTGTTGTCACCAACATGGGTCCGAACTTGTTAGATAATGCCATCAGAGTTAGTGCGCGACTGCGGGATTGAATATTTTCCTCTGCCGTAGACGGTGGCAAATCTCCAAAAAATGGCGCTAGCATATCGTCAAAAGCTTCTATCGCGGGCTTGATTGGGATAGAATCATAGCGGCATCCAAGACGTTCACAGCAGGCTTCCGCATCCGTTAGTGAGTCGTTTGATGTGTATTTTGTTGGCATCATTACCGCCCAAACCCGATCAGGGCCCAGTGCATCAACCGCAATTGTGGCCGCCATTGCGCTATCAATGCCGCCGCTCATGCCCAAAATAATCTGCTTAAATCCGTTTTTATTGACGTAGTCGCCAAGGCCTAAACACATCGCGCGCCAATCGGCTTCGTGACCTGAAAGCTGGACTTCTTTTTTAGCTTCAATGCAGGTCCAGACGTCATCGATTTTCTTCCAGGTCGCTAGGTCATAGTCATCGACAAAGCTTTTGAGAGATTGAACAATCGTTCCATCGGCAGCCATTGAAAAAGACGACCCGTCAAAGACCAATTCGTCTTGTCCACCAACCTGATTGACATAGACCAGAGGCAGCCCTTCGGTGATAACTTTTTCGCCCAATGCAGCCACCCGCTCAGTCAAAGCTGTTCGCCGCCAAGGCGATCCATTTGGCGAGATCATGAGCTCGGCGCCAGCATCCTTCAAGTGATCCGCAATCGTGTCCTGCCAAAGGTCTTCGCAGATAGGCAATCCTATTGAAACACCTTTAAATTCAATAGGCTGTGGCAGTGGACCTGAAGTAAAAACACGGGCTTCGTCAAATACACCATAGTTCGGCAAATGATGCTTAAACCGGACATCTGTGATCTCACCATCTCGCATGAAAAGCGCCGCATTATAAAGCTCTCCATCGGACTTCCATGGCGCAGAAAAAACGATAGCCGGACCATTTTTTGTCGCCGCAGCCAACCTATCACAAGCTGTTTTACAATCCGTCACAGCTGACGGACGCAAGACCAAATCCTCTGGGGCGTAACCGATAATAAATAGCTCCGAGAAGACAACAATATCCGCGCCGTCGGCTTTCGCTTTGGCGTAGTAGATTTGAGCTTTTTCCAAATTTCCGGGGATATCCCCGACAACCGGATTTATCTGAATGGACGCGATTTTTAGGGTCTGTGTCATAGACCTGCGCTCTACCCCTGCCCGCTTCATTTGGCAAACGCTCGGAGTCAGGCCGCGAAAATTATTTTCATTTTTTCGCTTGCCAAAAAATAAATCCGCCCTTAGAGGCCGCCTCCCGCTGCTCAGGCAGCCGAGCTTCTAAGGTCTAGGTTCTTTGAATTCCTAGCCAGTGCGCTCCGTCTCTGACGGACCCGTATGCTGTAGGCCGGTCGTCGTGTTGTCGGGTTTTGTGTAGCTCAGTTGGTTAGAGCATTCGACTACGAATCGAAGAGCACAGGTTCAAATCCTGTCACAATAGTTCTGTAGCTCAGTTGGTAGAGCATTAGGTGAACACCCTAATTGTCGCAGGTTCGACTCCTGCCAGAGACGCCATGGCCTCCACGGCCACCAAAGCGACTGTAAATCGCTTCTCATAACGGCATCCGGGCGGATGTCAGGGAGGTAGATACGGCGTTAAAGACTGCGACCTTTTACGGGTTCAGCTTCGGCTGTGCCGTGACTGGAAAGCTGCCTGCGACCCGCATCCACACCCCTTACGATTGATGACCGATCACGCGGCGGACCCTTTGGTACGCTCCGTGAGACACTGACGACCCGAGTGGGTGCCGCTTTAGGTATCGCTGTTTCGTCAACAGACCATGGGGCCCGCCATATGGGGACCCTGCGGATCCGTTGTCGTCGCGTCAGCATCTCGCCCGGGTGTCTTTTCGAATTCAAGCGGTCCTCATGGGGAGGACCGCCAAACCGGGCATATGCCCCCTAACCCCGCGGGTCCTCATCTGGACCCAAACAATAAAGGACCGTCACCGGTGAAATAGACAAACAAGGAGTATCGTTATGACCAAAGTGACACACACATTATTCGGCCTTCGGGCCGTTATCCCCGAAATGGAACGGGCTGTCGTCCTGAAGGACGGCATCTTCGAGGCTATCCTCGGACCCGGACGGCACACGATAGGACGGTTTGGTAATCAAACGCGTTTTGATATTCGGCCTTTCCATCTTTCGACGGATTCCATCCATAGCGAACTTCTGACATCTGTTCTCCGAAACCATGCTGAGGCCGCGTTGGCACACCTAACTGAGGTCGAGACAGCCGCCGATGAAATGGCAATTGTCTCTTTGGACGGTGCGCCTGCCTTTTTGGTCGCGCCTTTGTCTCGGAAGATTGTTTGGTCTGAAGCCGGCCTCTGGTCTGTCGAGCGAGTCTCGCTGACCGAAGGTTTCGTTATGACCGACGCCATGTCGCGCCGGTTGATGACGCTGCGGACGGACTTCATCAAGCGGTTCAAAGTTGAGCATGGCCAAGTTGGCTTGCTCCACGTTGACGGCAAGATGGTTGAAACGCTGGCACCCGGTGGTCACGCAATCTGGTCTTTCGGCAAGGTTATCTCGGTCAAGATCGTTGATACGCGGGAAACTGCGCTCGACGTTACGGGCCAAGAAATCCTGACGAAAGATCGGGTTTCAATCCGGGCCAACTTGTCCGCGACGTTCAAGGTCGTTGACCCTGTTCTCGCCGTTACGGCGGTTAAGGACTTTGTCGACACTTTGCACCGGGCTTTGGGCTCTGCGTTTCGCCGGTCTTTGGCGACCAAAACACTCGATGAGGTTTTGGCCGAGAAAGGCGCGGTTGATGCCGAAGCCATGGCGGCTGTTGTGACAGAACTTGCCGCCGCAGGTGTTGAGGTTACACATGTCACCTTGAAGGATATCATCCTTCCCGGTGAGATGCGGGATATCCTGAACACCGTTGTTTTGGCCGAGAAGGAAGCCGAGGCGGGCGTGATCCGTCGGCGTGAAGACGCCGCGGAAACACGGGCCTTGCTCAACACAGCCAAAGTCATGGCGGATAACCCTGCTATGATGCGGCTTAAAGAGCTCGAAGCGCTCGAGTCGATCTCCGGCAAGGTCAACACATTGACCGTTCACTCAGGCACAAAAGGCCTGATGGAAGATTTGGTCTCGCTCTCTGCGAAGTAGGGTGTGGGAGTAGATCAGCCCGTCCCGATAGTAATCGGGGCGGGTTTGCTATTATTTTATAGAATTCAGACAGGCTGCTGCTTTAGTCTTCAGCGTGGCTTGAAGGCGGACGTCTTCCTCCTCTGAATGATTGCGATCAAAGACAGTTTCGGTGGTACCATTGAATTTGAAAGTCGCACCGTCTGCAATCATTTTCGACGTGATTTCCGCTGCGTTCAATTGGTCTCTCAATTCAATAGCCATTTCCTCCAAGCTATTGTCGTCTAAGTGTTTTAAAGGCATTTCGCTCGCAACCGCCCTTAAGACACATAATGTATAGTCAGTAGAAATATCAAAACGCTCGACTTTCTCGTTAGTAAGCTGCTCTGCCAAGCTCCGAAAAATATCGATATTCATATTCATGCTGTGCTGGCCATTGCTTTGTGGAGCCGTGAATTCACGGTCGGCTGCGTTCTTGGCGATGACGATATTCATAGCGGGGTTCACATAGACATATTGGCCGTAAATCCCGACACCAAAGAAATCACCCTTGCTCGGGCCCTCTTGGGGCATAGGCACCCACCATTGATAGCCATAACCAGAACCGCGCACCGGATGGACATTGGGCGCATGGTTGATCGTTGAGTCTTTGACCCAGGCGGCAGGAACAAGTTGCTGCCCTTCCCACTCACCACTCTGCAAAAATAACTGGCCGAATTTGGCGTAATCTCTTGTGCGTAGGTTCAATCCGCCCAGCGCAAAAGCCACATCTTTGCCGTCCGTCAGGTAGAATGGGTTTTTGCCCATTCCGAGATGCTCGCCATAAGTCTCTTCCCAAAGCTGATGGAGCGATTTTCCTGTCACCTTACGCAGCGCCATGGCCGCTACGTGCGTATCGATAGACACATATTGCCAGACCGTTCCCGGCTCATACTGACGATCAAGCAAAGTTTCCGTATATTTATCCATCGACCCACCGAGGCCAAGAACACGGCCCATATCATTGATGTCAGATTTTGGGTCCATATAGTCTTCATTGAACCGAACCCCGCTGGCCATGTTCAAGATATTTGCAACTGTTGCGCCCTCATAGGCTGTGCCTTCGAGTTGTGGGAGATAGATTTCAATTGGTTGCTGAATATCTATCAATCCATCCTCAATGGCCTGACCGTACAGGCCCGACATGAATGACTTGGCGACAGACCAGCTAATCCGCAGGTCGTCCACCTCTGTATCTTTGTAATAGATTTCGTGGATAAGCGTGCCGTCACGGATAATCACAAGCGCAGTTGTGTCTAGTTCTTCCAATGCCGTCGTCAGGTTAGTTTCGACACCAGCGATTGTAACAGTCTCAGGAATGTCTTGAATGTCTTCGGGCCAAGGTTTGGCCTCACCTAATTCCAAGTTATGATGTAGGAAAGCCGAGTCCATGCTGGAGAAATTCTCAACGATCTTATCTGCATCGAACAAAGTGTTGACGGTTCGAAGACGTTGGATCGTCGTCCAATTTAGCGCAACAACGAGTAGGAGAACACCGAGGACACCCAGCAGTCCCCACTTAAAAATCTTCATCTCACTCTCCCCTGTCTATCGTTTCGGCGACCTGTACCGCGATTGCACCGTCTTGGGCACTGACTAAAACTGAATTGTCATCCAAGACGGCTTGAACAAAAACCTGTGTTGCAGCCCCCAAGCTATCCTTTGCAATGTCGTTTTCGGCGAAGTCTGTATTGAGTGGAAACCCCGTTGAATTCATCACCGTCTTTGCATTGAAATCAATTCTCACCTCCCCGGAAGGATAGGTGATTTTCATCCAGCGTTCGCTTTGGGATTCGACGCGGCTTGCGGATAGACAGGCAATAGATTGACCATACCACAAGCGTGCATAAGCCATATCTGGCGTTCTCGACCGGACCTCTCCAGATTGCCCCTCAATCCTATCCGGCGCAGCGCCCATGAGGGCTGTGCACAAATCAATATCATGCGTCATCAAATCAAAAGTCACGGAGGTATCTATTCCGCGTTCGGAGTAAGGGGAATTACGAACCGCCTCTATTTTCACGGGTCGTTCCTTTACGTCATCCAATCCAATTGCACGCAAGACCATTCTTTCTTGATGACCCACTTGCACGATCAAGTTTTTAGTGGCTGATAGATCCGCGATATCGAGGGCCTCTTTAGCCGTTACAGCTAAGGGCTTTTCAATCAGACAATGACATCCCGCCTCTAATGCTTGCAGCGCAACGCTACCGTGGAAGCTGGCGGGACAAGCAATGACAATTGCATCACTCGTTTCGAGTAGTGCCTTTAGGGGTAGCGGCTTTATATTGTGCTTTTTTGCCAATCCTTCGGCCCGCGAAGCATCAGGATCACATACGCCCGTGAACACAACACGGGGATGTTCAGTGAGTTTATTTGCATGATACCCAGCAAACACACCCGCGCCTATTAGGCCAATTTTCAACTGCTTTGACATAGGACCTTAACGCCGTTGAGACCACGTTTTGCAAGGAAAATCCGGAGAATCACCACAATAGTGATTCTATGGGTTTTGAGCAGTTTTAACCGTGTCAGTCCGATCTCAGCGGGAATCCTTAACGAAAATCCGACAAAACCGCACCTAAAGGCGCCCAAAACCCCCATAAAACCGCAGTTTTTAATGACTCATTAACCGCAGGCGTTAAGGTTTACCTCAAGTGACCGACAAACGATCGGCACACGTCATCATGAGGGAGTATACCGATGAACAAGAAAGATTTAGTAAGCGCTTTGGCTGAACAAACTGGCACAACTCAAGCCGCTGCTGGCGAGATGCTCAACGCATTTTGCGAAGTCGTTACAAACCAAATGAAGCAAGGCGACGGCGCGAAAGTTGTTATTCCTGGCTTTGGTCAATTCGTCGCCAAGCATCGTCCATCTCGTCAGATGCGTAACCCGGCGACAGGCCAACAAATGATGTCAAAAGCTAAGACATCCGCATCATTCAAACCTGCGGCAGCTCTTAAAGACCTTTAGTCTTTTACTGACATTGCTTAAGACTAGAGCCGTTCTGTTTCAGAGCGGCTTTTTTATTGGAACAAAATATGAGCGATATAGATCCCAACTCTCTCTCTATTGCCCAAGATTTGACAGGCGCACAGCGGGTCGGATCCGACGAATTTTTCTATGATATTTTTGGTGTTAACATCAAAGGGCTCAAGAGCATTTGGACATTGATCCAAAATCCGGTGGAGTATTTTGAAGCGGCGCGCCTGCCCGATTGGGGCGGCGACCATTGGCCGTCCATCAGAATATGGCTCGGTCTCATGGGCCTCCTTGTCGCGCTACAATTTCTGTGGGCCAGCGAGAACAGTGAAATGACCGCCATGTTCCAAATGCTGGCTATGGTGCTTGCCGACTCAGCAGCCAGTACAGAGGGTGTTGCAATCGATATCAGCGAATTAGATCGTCAGGCTTTAGGCAAACAAGCCTTCAAGCGATGGATATTCATCTACCCATTTTTCTTTATCGCCGCGATGTGCGTGCTGGCATTTATTTTTCGGCCTTGGAAACCCTTTGTCGGGTTTGTCATCAGACTTCGCTATATCTTCGCTATCATTATTCCCGCTTCGATTTTTGGTATTTTTTCGACATTCGCAATGGTGAACTTGTCGGGCGAACTTTATCAATTGGCCTCGTTCGTCTCGATTCCAATTATGATGTGCATTTATGCCGTGACAGCCTTTCGCGGACCTTTCCATGATCTGGCAATGGGTGAACGCGTTGGAATGTCGATTATCGTCGCCATTCTTATTATGTTCTTCCTTTTCATAGCGCAGTTCATATCCATGATACTCGCTGTGACACCGACATGGATGGAGGTGATGGAAACGCTACGCCCGCAAATTGAGGCCGCCCGAGACGCAAAAAACGCAACAACGCCATAAACAATAGGTTCGTCATTCAACAAGGCCTAGCTCGGCATGGAATTAGATCTAGTGGGTTACTTTCCAACGGTCATGTTTTGTGAGACAAAACCATATGACGGAGCGTAAATCTGAAAAAACAACAATATCCCATGTGGACGCACAACAACCCCGTTCATCTTTAGTAGGTTTTGACAACCTGTTGGAAGATGTCTTCGGATTGAACATCCGGGCCTGCCGTTCAATCGGCGTATTATTAGTGCGTCCTTTGGAATATTTCCAAGCCGCCAAGGATTCCAATTGGCTTTGGCGTTTTACACCCTCCTTTCGAGTTTGGTTTGGGATTTCCGCACTCACGGCAGCTCTGCGATTTTTGTGGGCAGGGCCCGACAGCCCTTCTGCTGATGTGAATAGGGTACTCATCGACGGGATCATTCAGAAAGCAAACACTTCGCTCGCAGCTAACAATCAAACACTGGTGATGACAGATGCCATGAGGGACGCTGCAGCAGCTGACATATTAAAATGGATGCTTGCAACCTCACCCTTTGTGATGGCCATTCTTATCGCTCTTTTCGCAATTATATATCGCGCTTGGGGCGAGCGCCTGACCTACGTCGTTCGGTTACGCTACCTATTTGCAATCCTCGTAACTGGGTCTTTTCTAGGCTTTTTATCGGCATTCTTGATGATGCTGATCCCAAATGCCATTTATCAGCAGGTGAATTTCATCCTACTTTTCGGGATGTTCGGCCTTTATTTCTACACGGCCTATCAAGGACCATATAAATCACGCGCAATCGGTCCAAGGATCGGACTTTCATCCCTTCTGACACTTTGCTTATCAGTTCTGGTTTCTATCGGGATACTCATCTCGATATCGATCGCGATATGGTTCGTCGTGACCTATAAGTTTCCCGAACCAACGCCGCTCATCCCGTAGGTTTTTAGCCCGCCAATCGCGCGCCATCTTCCTTACGGTAGCTCCCAAGTTCCTCTGAGATCAGGAATGCGAGTTCCAAAGCTTGGTCAGCATTCAAACGCGGATCACAATGCGTGTGATAGCGGGAAGATAAGTCAGCCTCTTTAACTGCACTAGCAGAACCGCCCAAACACTCCGTTACATTCTGCCCTGTCATTTCAAAGTGGACGCCACCAGGCCAACAACCTTCAGAATGCAAGACCTGCATGAACTGGCGCACTTCAGTCAAAATGTTATCGAACGGACGTGTTTTATATCCGCTATCAGTCTTGATCGTATTCCCATGCATTGGATCGCAGGACCAAACGACGTGTCGACCTTCCGCTTTTACGGCACGGGCCAAGCTCGGCAGACCATTGGCAACATTGTCGTGACCATAACGCGCAATCAACGTCATGCGTCCGGGTTCGTTTTCCGGGTTTAATGCGTCCAACAAGCGCATGAGTTCATCCGGCTCCAAACCTTCGCCGATTTTCATCGCTATCGGATTTTCGATCCCGCGCATAAATTCGACATGGGCATGATCCAATTGGCGCGTACGATTGCCAATCCAAAGCATATGGGCAGACGTGTCATACCATCGGCCCGTGGTACTATCGATACGGGTCATGGCTTCTTCATAGCCAAGCAATAGCCCCTCATGGGAGGTGTAGAAGTCCGTTGCCGCCATTTGCGGGGTAGACTCTGGCGTGACGCCGCAGGCTTCCATGAAATCTAGGGCATCTTCGATTTTCTCGCAGAGCGCCTTGTACTTCGCAGTTTGCTCTGACGCATCGGCAAAGCCCAATGTCCATTTATGGATATTGCGTAAATTGGCGTACCCGCCCGTCGCAAACGCGCGGAGCAGGTTCATTGTCGACGCAGATTGACCATAAGCTTTTAGCAGGCGTTCGGGATCAGGCCTACGCGTGGCTGGATCAAACTCCATGCCATTGATATTATCGCCACGATAAGACGGAAGTTCCACACCATCGCGAACCTCCACGGGTGAACTACGCGGTTTGCCGAATTGGCCCGCAATTCGGCCGACTTTAACGACAGGCTGTCCTGCGCCATAGGTCAACACGACGGCCATTTGCATCATCACGCGGAACATATCGCGCAGATTATCAGGATGAAACTCTTTGAAACTCTCTGCGCAATCCCCGCCCTGCATGAGGAAGGCTTTGCCCATCGCAACATCACCAAGGCGCTTCTTCAAACGCCGGGCTTCACCCGCAAATACGAGCGGTGGATAGCCCTTGAGCGTTGTCTCAACAGCGCTCAGTGCATCCATATTCGGATAGTCTGTCGGAATATGCTTAGCAGGCTTATTGCGCCAGCTGGATGGCGTCCATTTGGTCATAATCATGTCCTTGCGCGCAAGAGATTTGCGTCAGTCGAACGGCGGGATAGCAGGTGAGGATAATTTTGCCTAGCTTTCGATGAAGCTGAGGCGAATAAATGTCAGATGGAGACAGGTCGCAACCGTTCAGGTCTTTTATGTCACCACCGTTGTCTTATTATCTTCTCGCGGTTTCAGGGTAACGATTTCTTCTGCGATGGTTGGGTGGACTGCGCAGGTCGCATCGAAGTCTGCTTTGGTCAAACCAGCCTTAACGCAGATTCCAAGCGCCTGAATCATTTCACCGCTTTCATCGCCAACAATGTGAATACCGATGACTTTTTCTTTTCGGCCCTGTGTGATCAGTTTCATAAATACTTTTTGCGGATCGCCGGAAAGTGTATTTTTCATCGGGCGGAATTTCGTCGCATATATGGTGACTTTATCACCAAATTCACGCCGGGCTTCGCCTTCAGATAGACCTACAGTGCCAACAGGTGGACGTGTAAAGACGGCGCTGGCGATATTCGAATGGTCGTAAGCACTTTTATTTCCCTTAAGCGCGGTTTCAACAAAAGCGGCGGCTTCTCGAATGGCGACGGGCGTTAGGTTCACCCGGTTTGTTACGTCCCCAACGGCGTAGATATTTTTGACAGAGCTTTGAGAATACTCATCAACGATAATCGCGCCGGATGCGTCTACATCTACGCCGGCATTTTCCAGTCCTAATGACTCTGTATTTGGTTTGCGACCTGTCGCCATGAAAACCAAATCTGTCCCAATTTTCGACCCATCGTCAAAGGTGACAATATAGCCGCCAGATGTTTTCTTAATCTCAGTTGGGCTGATGTTGTATTTCACATCAATTTCATTGTTTGCCTGCACGATGCCGACCTCATCCCGGACTTCGGAATCAAAGCCGTTTAGCAAACGACCGCCGCGATAGGCTTGCGTGGTTTTCACGCCCAAACCTGCATAAATCCCTGCAAACTCGCAGGCGATGTATCCGCCGCCGATAATCAGGGCGCGTTCCGGCAATTTATCCAATGTGAAAGCGTCATCCGAAACGATAGCATGTTCCGCACCTTTAATTTCGGGGGCCCAAGGATACCCACCAACGGCTACGAGTATTTTCTCCGCCGTAATCGTCTTTCCACTTTTTGTAAGGCGAACCGTATGGGCATCAACGAATTCCGCACGTTCGCGGTAAAGCGTTGCACCGTTCTTTTCCAAGATTGTGGAATAGATCCCCGACAGCCGAGAGACTTCTTTTTGGATAGCATCGCGTAACGTTGGCCAATCAAAAGACACATCACCGACCGACCAGCCATATTGGGCGGCTTCGCGAATAGAAGCGCCGTAATCCGCACCGTAAACGAGGAATTTCTTGGGTACGCAGCCCCTTACGACACAGGTTCCCCCCGGAAGGCTTTCTTCAGCGACACCAACGCGTTTGCCGAGTTGGGCAGCGAGTCGCCCTGCCCGAACGCCGCCTGAGCCAGCGCCAATGACAAACAGGTCAAAATCATAATCAGCCATGTGGATAGTCCTAAATCTTGCGGTGACGCCATCGACTGCAGAGACGATGAGCATTCGGCCCAGATGGGGGTGACGGATGCCATAGCCGCAATCTGGCGATATCAATATAAAAATCTGCGATCATCTTCGCTTGAGCGTCCAGACTTGGGCGCACTGTTTTAAAATTCAATGCGCCTTTCACCTTTGACACCGCCAAAATGAGTAACATTTCCGGGAGCGAAAGGGTTTCTGACACGAAATCAACAAGGCTCTCGCAATAAGCTTCTTCATAATGCCGCAAGGATCGGATCATTTCCAAGGTTTGCGTTGTGCAAACATCAAAATAGACATCGTATAGGCCAAACCGAACGGAAATTTCTTCTGCACATCGGCGCTTCAATTTCTCAAAAACTGTGAAATCCAAAGTCAGGATGCCCAAGCTAAAAATAAAAGCAAAAACGAAGAGAATTGAATTACTTACGCCGAACATGTCTTTCGCCTCGAACAAGCAGATTAGGTCGAAATAAGCCTTGAAGGGATTCGCCTTTGCACAGCAATAGGTGTGTGCCTAACGTCGTCTTCGACGTCTTTTGTTAACTTGTGGCGCAGGATTTTTTCGAGCTTCAATCGCTTTAGCAATTTGTAAATTGCGATTTTTCGAAAATTCTTCAACCTCGGTCATAACATATTTCATGTAGGCGCCATCGTCCTTAAATCCGCCCAAGGCGATGTCTTTTGCAGCAGATTTCAATACCCATTTCGGAAGGCGGCGAGAAAAATGTAGGCCAAGGCGCCGAGCACTCCCTTGATCAATACGATCAGCTACATCTGAATATATAGAGTCATCAGGCGTAGCTTCTCCAAAAGCAAAGGATCCGTCATAAGAGTCTTGTAAAATCACCTTTAGATCCAAATGCTCAGCAACTTCATTTCCATACTTAAACCTAGCATCGGCATCTTTGTCTTTTGCGAAATTTATCGTCCAAACAATAATTAGGCCGAGAAATATCCAAACAAGCATTACTCAGTCCCGTGAGAGTTCGATCACGCGCGCATGATCTGCTTCACCGACGACAATAATATCCGCCAAATCAATGAATAGGCCATGCTCCATAACACCCGGGATCTGGCTCAACGCCATCGCCGTGTCAGCAGGGTTAGGGATTTTCCGACATTTACTGTCCAGGATGTAGTTCCCGCCATCCGTGATTAGCGGCCCGGAGCCGTCCTTCATCTGACGCAAAACGGTTTGAGCATCTTCGCAACCCGTTGCTTTCAAAGCATCGAATACTTGCTCCGCGGTCAACGCCATGCCGAACGGATCGACTTCGATTGGGAGGGGGAAACGACCTAGCATTTCAACCATCTTCGAATTATCGACGATGACAATCATGCGCTCACTGGCATGGGCGATAATTTTCTCTCTCAATAAGCATGCGCCGCCGCCCTTTATGAGGTTAAATCCGGGGTCGACCTCGTCCGCACCGTCAATCGTCAAATTGATACGATCTACTTTGTCAGGTTCGATGAGCGGCACCCCCGCTTCAATGGCGCATTCTGCGGTACGTTTGGATGTAGGGACGCCCGCAATTTTCATTCCGCCTGCAACCTTCTCGCCCAGACGGTCAATGAAGATTTCAGCGGTAGAACCGGACCCGAGTCCCAGCACCATGCCATCTTCAACAAAGTCTAGCGCAGCTAAAGCCGCATTTTCTTTTACAACGCTCATTTCTTTTTTGCTTTCAACTTATCTTGGACAGCGCGAAACCGTGCGCCCCAGCCTTCTTTATTAATTTGATTAGAGCGAGCCAACGCCAACGCATCATCCGGTACATTTTTGGTTACGACGCCGCCAGAGCCTAGGAATGCTCCTGATCCGATTGAAAGAGGCGCGACTAGGGAACTATTAGATCCTACGAATGCGCCGTCACCAATCGTCGTTTTGTGCTTGTTATATCCGTCATAATTACAGGTGATTGTGCCTGCGCCGACATTTACGTTTTCGCCCAATTCGGCATCGCCAACATAAGATAAATGATTAATTTTACTACCTTTTCCGATCACGGACTTTTTCGTCTCTACAAAATTACCAACTTTGGTACCTTCCAACAATTTTGTTCCCGGACGTAGTCTAGCAAAGGGGCCGACATTTGCGCCCTCACCCACATCGGCGCCTTCCAAATGGGAAAATGCGTGGATCATCGCCCCGCGTCGGACTGTGACTCCTGGGCCAAAAACAACATTGGCATCTACGGTTACATCCGGTTCTAATACGGTATCATAAGAAAAGAAGACCGTTTCCGGATGCTTTAAACTCACGCCAGCCTTCATCGCGGCTTCCCGCATTACGGCTTGGAAAGCGGCTTCGGCATTGGATAGATCCGTACGATCATTGACCCCTAAAACCTCTGCTTCAGAGGCATGAACAACGGTTGCTGTCTTTCCGTCACCACGCAGGATCTCCACGATATCTGTAAGGTAATATTCGCCCTTGATGTTGTCATTGGTTACACGGTCACAAGCTGAGAAAAGGTCGGCGGCAGACGCGGCAACGACACCTGAATTACAAAGCGTTATTTTGAGCTGCTCTTCGGAGCATTCTTTCGCTTCAACGATGGCATGTAGGTCGTCGCCAGAGGTCACCAATCGGCCGTAGGCGCCAGGGTCTTCAGCCTCAAATCCCAGCACAGACATGGTATGCGTTTCAAATGCATCAAACACCCGAGAAAGTGTCGGGCCGGAGATCAGGGGCGTATCTGCGTAAAGAACAACAACTTGACCTTCAAATCCTGCAAGCGCCTCTTTGGCGCATTGGACAGCATGACCAGTGCCTTTCTGAGGTTCCTGTATGGCGATATCTAATCCCTGCGCTTCCGCAGCAGCCCGCACATCGGCATTGCCCTCACCGACCACACAAACGATTTTTTCGACTCCAGCCCCACGCGCCAAAGCCGTGACCCAATCAATCATAGGGCGGCCGCCGACAGGATGAAGGACTTTAGAGCGCGAAGACTTCATCCGCGTACTTTTGCCTGCAGCCAAAATGATAGCGGCTCGTCTAGTTGTCATGTCCCTATACCTCTTTTAGGTAGTTGGTTCTTAAAAGAATATGGCCTGCCCTAGCGCATCATCTGTGCCACCGCACGGAAGAATCGAGACGCAAATGAAAAAAGTCACAACTCGTCCGCTAACCGGGCTCAGCATTTGCTTTGATCTGGACGGGACACTGGTCGACACGGCGCCTGATCTTGTGCGCGTCACGAGTGAAGTCATAGCGGCGCGTGGTCATGGCCCTGTCAATTATCGCAAGGCCCGCAATGCTGTGGGGTATGGTTCTCGCCGCATGATCACAGATGCTCTGGCAGATGTGAATGACGTCGCAACCGAAACTGAGATTGATAAGATGCAAGCCGAGTTTCTTGACCGCTATGCGCATTCAATCGACCGTCTCTCAAAACCTTTTTTGGGTGTTGAAGAGACCTTAGTGGACCTGAGCAACCTTGGTGCTGAGCTTTCCGTTTGTACGAATAAGCCTGGATGGCTCGCTAGGCCGCTTTTGAAGAAACTGGATTTAGACCGCTACTTTACCCGAATAGTTGGGGGCGACGAACCTCGCCGCAAAAAACCTTCGCCCGATCATATCTTTGAAGCAGCTGGGCATCGCGATCATACAAGTATAATTATGGTTGGGGACAGTTGGCCCGATATGCGCGCCGCTCACAATGCTAAAGTATATGCCATATTGATGACATTCGGCTATACGCCCGTATCCCAGATACGATTAAGGGCCGGAACACGACTGTCGCGTTTCCGCGATATCGTGCCGACCCTTATAAACCGCTACGGATAGCGGCCCTAAGTATTTTACTTTGAACTAGCCGAAGTTTTCTGTCGATTTGACAGGAACGCCGTTCACAAGCGTAGAACGTACGTCGGTACGTGCGGAACGCATGGAAGCCAAGAATCCGCCTTGGACCAAGTTCACACGAACATCATGTCCGCGCTCTGCCCAATAAGCTTCAATTTGCTCTTTCAATCGTTCTGCGCCTTCGCGCGTGCAATAATCACCTTTCATAAGGCCCTCTTATATCTGTGCGGCGCGTCCGTCCCTGGCGGCACCGCGGATTAATGTAATCCCTTAAGCGTTAGATAAGTACGGCCCGGATGGAATTCATCCAAATTTCGGGCTTTTCTTATAAAATTTTAGTAACCTAAATCAGCACTGCGTTTTATGTGCGAGATAGGATTGACTTACATTTGCTAACTGCGACGGGCCCATAAGCTAAGTTATTCACAGTGAATAGTGAAAAATTGCCAATTTGGTTATTTTTTTCGTCTTTATTGAGTTTTCACTCAATATCACCCTGCGGGATCGCTCATGGCTTCCATATTCGCGTCTGCCTGACGGATAGCGGCTTCCAAACGCTCTTCAGCGGTTTGTAAATTCTTCTTCGGATCTTGATAAAAAGCCGTCAGTTTCATGATATTCAAGAAGGTCTTGTTTAAAATACGGCCTGGAAGCTTCATTGGGCGATCAAAATCAAACAGAAGAATCACGCGCTCTTCATCCGTATCATTCCAAACCTCGTGCTCATAAGTATCGTCAAAGACGAAAATCTCACCCTCTTTCCACGGTGTAATGGTATCATCGACTCGGATACGGCACTTCTCGCGGTCTTTGGGAATGATGAGACCAAGGTGAGAGCGCAAAATCCCCTTCGTCACACCCTTATGTGCCGGGATGTGATATCCAGGCGCAAGAATTGAGAACATAGCCGTTTGGAGATTTGGCACAGTTTCCAGAATTTCTGATGTCTTCGGTGCGAGAGCAGCGTTTTTTTCCAAACGCTGACCAAAGCCAAATAAAACGAAGGTTTTCCAGTTATTTTCTGTCGAGAGACGATATTGGTCAGGCGATACTTCGTGGAAGGTCGGTATAGCATCGCGGAATTTCAGGACTTCACGCGCTTCGGCTTGGATAACTTCCCAATTATCCGTGAATTTTGACAAAAAGTCGAAATGCGCATTGTCGAGTTTCGGTGTATCTGGAACTTTGGATTGACGACTTTGGAAAGCAGCGATCTTCCGAACGACTTTTTTACCATTGCGCTTCACGAAAGCCCGTCTTGGGTTCATTAAATGGGCGGGTTTATTTGCAGGTGTGGTCATAACGGGCGCGCTTTACCCTCGCGCGCGTTCTTCGTCCACCATGTAATCCCGTGTGATTGGCAATGCACTCACATCCTTGGTTAGCTGTATCTGGAAATTCATGTGCTTTCCGTGAACGAAGGACAACTCAGAAATCGCCAGGTAAAACTCCCACATACGGAAGAATTCATCGCCCATCATCTCGATGATTTTATCCTTATTCGCCTCGCACCTTTTGGCCCATTCCGCTAAAGTATAGCCATAGTGTAACCGTAGAAGCTCACAGTCAGTGACCCACAAACCCGCTTTTTCTATTTCGGCAAAGGTTTCTGACAATGCAGGCGAATATCCGCCGGGAAAAATATATTTTCGAATCCAGGCTCCGGTGGTGCTTGGCCCGCCTTTTCTGCCGATCGAATGGACCAAAGCGACCCCTTCATCTGTCAGTAATTCACGGATACCGTTGAAATACTCAGCGAAATGACCAATCCCGACATGTTCAAACATCCCCACAGATACGATACGATCAAACGGTCCGCCAACGTCGCGGTAGTCCTGTAAACGTATATCGACTTTACCTTCCAGACCTGCGTCTTTGACGCGTTGAACTGCGAGTTCGTGCTGTTGCGTGGAAAGGGTGACGCCAACCACTTCGACGTCATATTCTTGGGCCAGATAAATCGCCATACCACCCCAACCGCATCCAATATCCAGAACGCGTTGATTCGGTTTCAGATTGAGCTTAGCGGCGATGTGTCGTTTCTTCGCCAGCTGAGCCTCTTCCAAAGACATTTCCAAGCTCGGCCAATACGCGCAGCTATATTGCATATCAGCATCTAGAAAGAGGCGATAAAGCTCGTTGGAGATATCGTAATGAGCTTTGACATTTTCCGAACTCGTCGCGCGCGGATTACGTTGATGCCAGCGCCGGATCTTCTTCTGCCAAGCTTTGATTTTGGATCGGATAGGTCCCTTGCGTAAACCATCCCTATTATGAGCAAAAACGTTCAGAAAATCATAGATCGTGCAATCGACCATTTCCAAGCGGCCGTCCATATAGGCTTCGCCTGCAATTAGCTCCGGATTCTTGACGAGCTGGAATGGAAGTTTGGGGTCGTTTATCCGAATGGCTGCAGATGGATTTCCACCCGGCCCATAAGTTGTAGAAGACCCATCCGGCAAAAAAACGGTTAGCGCTCCGGTTGATACGAAGCGCGTCATAACTTTATTGAGTAGCGATGTTCCGATAGTCATGATTTCTCCTGACAATCCGCTCACTCACTCTCAAATCACGATTTAGATAACAGCGAAACGCTTTCTAGCTGTTTCTGAATCCCCGAAGAGAGAGCGGCAGATCTCATAGTCTTCCGGCGTATCCAATTCGGACCACTCGGCGCCTTTTATATTGATTGTATCAATGTATTGGCCGGATTGTGCCAGGCCATGGATAGCGGACAAGAACCAACTTTTTGTACCATCCGACGTTTTCATCAAACGTTTTAACTCGTTCCGAAAAACCTTAGGCCCTGCGTTCATGAAACGCAGCATGCCGATTGATTCGCCATCTGTCTCCGTAAGCGGCAACGTCTTCCCAATCGCAGTAAGCTGTGACCCATCAAGCGTCACTTTCATATCGTCCCCGTCATAATATCCCTTTTGGTCAATTGTGACGGCGATGTCTTTGGCGGGTGCCGCGAGAACAGTTTGAAGCAGTTCAGGCGAGAAAAGCGTGTCGCCATTAATGAGAAGGAAATCCTGACGCATAGATTTACGAGCCATCCAGCAGGATGCGAGATTATCGGCGACCTGGAAAAATGGATTAAAGAGGGTTTTAACTCGAGGCCCGCTCTTTCGGGCTTTGATTTGAGCTTTGACCATGTGGCTATTGAAGCCAGTAATGACTGTTGCAGTCTTGACGCCATGTGCCGCAAGGGTATCGAGCTGCATACCAAGAACGGTCGTGTTTCCAATTGGCAAAAGACATTTCGGCAGGTCAGTTGTCAGCGGCAATAAACGTGACCCGCGACCTGCGGCAAGAATTATGGCGTGCATGTTAGCCCTTTAAATTTCGCTTTGTTTAATTGGACCAGCTAACAGTTTCGAAACCGTAAACCCGAGCCGCTTTCAACAATTTACTATCTCCATTTACAGACACGCCCTTGTCCGCAAATTTCAAAACAGGCAAGTCTGAATGACTGTCCGTGTACATAGTGATATGTGCGGACTCACGTTGAAAATCATCAAATGTTTCCAAACATTTCCGAAGTTGATCAAGTTTTCCTGGCCCGTAGCAATTTTCTGATCCGAAATGACGGGCACATATCTGGCTCTCACCCTCACCTTTCCAAGCAAGTTTTGTGGAAACCACCGTCTTAATTCCAAGTCGTTTTGCAATCGCCTCAACGACGATATCCGCGCCCGCTGATGCGATTAGTATATGATCTCCAGCGGCGCGATGCGCCTCTATTTGCCTAACCGCACCGGGACGCAGACCCGAGCGAACTTCTTCGTCTGCGAATTCTTCGGCCAACTTTTGTAGTTCGGCCCTAGTTTTTCCGCTTAAACTCCAGCGCAGCATGGAACGCTTGACCGAGATACGTTCCAGCGGCCCGACCTTATAGATAAATTGCCCTATTCCTGCGCGTGCCCACATAGCGAGCAATTTCCCTGGACTACCCCTAAGAGCCTGCGAAACAAACCGTCCCCACGTCCCGCGAGTTGTGATTGTTTCATCCAAATCGAAAACGGCGTAGCGCTGCACAGCTTTACGCGTCCATCCAACTGGCAATCGGGCGCTGCGCAAAAATTCCCGCAATTAGCGTGACAAAATTCGCTGCGATACATACCCATGTCCAGATTGCGATAAGTAAGAATGCCCAATACCCTGCACCTGCCCAAACCGCGGTCAGAATAATACCGATCATCATTATGAATGTATTCGGATTGCGACGGGCAATGAAGAACCGTAGTCCCGAATTGAACCGGGTCCAAACATGAATATGGAATCCATGTTGGCGCATGAAGATACCTTCAATCACGCGGTCAACAACATATCCAATCCATATGGCGAGCAAGGCCATGAATAACGGTTCAGACAATCCGTAGGTTCCACCCAGGCCAATAAACCAAGCCCAGTACCAAAAAGGAGGATGAATTAAATCAATACCATGGTCATAGATATTGCCCCAACTCGAGTAGGTCATTGTCGTTCGTGCGAGCTTCCCATCCACTGTATCCAAGAATGTCATGGTCCAACCGCATAAGAAGCCCAGCGCCCAATGAGCGTTCCAGAAAAAATATGTAGCCGCTAACATCAAGACGAACCCAATAGTCGTCACTTGGTTTGGGGAAAGCCGTAAATAAGCGCAAAGGCGCGTGACATAAAATGCTGGCACTGGCCAGAACCATTTCGTGACGAAATCAGTAATGCCCTTGTAAGAGCTTTTGAACTGACGGCGCATGATATCGAGTATTGGCGTTGTTTTGGTATCCAGGACATAAGGCGCTTCCTGTTTACGCAAAGATTTGATGTAACCGTCATTTACATCGGACGGAGCAACAGTCTTAAAATCAGTTCCAACCAATGCATTCGCATCTTCGCCGATCAGTGCCTCAGCCTCCGCTTGGGTCGCAGAAGACAGGCTGACGATCGTCCCTTTTTCAATGAGCGCGAGACGGTCTGTAACAGCGAAGGATTTAGAGAGCTCAGCACTCATAATCCAATCGATATGGTGCCAAATTCCGCGATCCTCGATGGATAATGGCAAAGTCACATCCGCCCCTGCTTTTTTGAAAGCGCGTGTCTGCCATTCCCGAACAGGCAGCCCCCAAATTCTCGCCTCGCTTTCGCCAATCAAGCCAAAACCCGGAGCCGGAGCGCCCTCGGGCAACCCTCCACTTTCTTGTTGTCTCACAATCTTGTTCAAAGCCTGTTTCGCAAGCCACATTACCAAACCGACCGCCACAAGGTTCCCTGCGATCGCGGCCCAACCGGGCGCCATATGTCCAATCGTGGCGCTAAGTGCAAAGAAGGATATTATATATACGACAACGCCTGCACCACGGGCAAAGATTGCGCGCTCAGGATGGTCAGTCGCATATAGTACGGGATAAAGAGGCGCCGCCATTCCCAACACTGCAGCCGCTGGAACCAAAAGCGACGCAAGCGGCGCAACTTCGCGGTAATCTTCCGAGAAGAAAAACCCAAACAAAGGCCCAACAGAAATCCAAATCATGAGCGACGCCAACAAGCCTACTGAAAGGAGGATAAAGGCAGAGCGCATCACCAAACGCCAAATTTTCGCGGCCTCTCCTGCCGTCACCATCTTGGCGAGTTCTGGATAAATAACCTGATCCAAAAGCTTAAAGCCCTCGGATAAGAGCTTGGCGATCTCTTCGGCCCATTTATAGACTGTTACCCAAACTGGCCCAAAGACGCCCATCACCAAAAGCACTGGAAGATGCACATTCATAGCCGCAAGCGAAGAGTCGACATTGGCCTTCCAGACAAATGGCCAAACACCTTTTCGCCTACGGAAAATACTGGATTTTGTTCGCCAGAATAATCCTAGGAGATTACGCTTGGCTAGCTCCATCCCCGATAAAACGGGGAGCATGATGTAATCGACGAGAGATCCGGCAAACCATGCCAGAAGGTAGCCTTCCAGTCCTGCCCCTGTCAGCGCTGCAATAATAACCCCGATTAAGCGCACACCGGTCATAATCATTGCGTGCCAAGCCAAAACTTCAAATCGATCAAAGAGCCTGAAAACGCCAATTGAGGACCCTCGAAACCGTATCAAAAGAAGCGAGCAATAGAAGATCGCCATCGGATAGAGTGACCGCATATCGACATCGCCGGGCAGTTGATCGAAAATGACCGGGAACTTATCTTGAAGCAGAATGAATACCGGAAATAACGAAACAGCCGCAACAAAAGCGACGACAGCGGAAATAACATCCAGTTTAAACCCAAATTTGATCAAACTTGCCAAACCTGGAGCATCATCGTTTTTGATGTCATCCATGCCGAAACGGATAATCGTTTGCCACGCCTGAAAGGTTGCCAATTGTGCAAAAAATAGGTGATAGGTGTGGAGGAAAAGGACAATACCAAGTGTTGCGATACTGATTGTTTTCGAAGCAATTGCAAGACAGAGCAGCCCAAATAAAGCGCCTAGAGCTTTCGACCCCAGCATTAATCCCGCATTGGCAGCGACTCGTTTCTCCACACTTTTCGTAGAGAGAATTGAAAGATCAGGCGTACTCATGTCGCACGCATCCGCAATATTGTTTCAACCAATTCCAAATCCGAAGGTTTATCAACATCGATCGCCGCTTCTGCGAAAGGAAGTAAAACCGGAGCCGCCGTAATCCCAATGCGATCGGCTGCATAATCGAATGCCCCTTTTAGGGTCAGACGCCCGGCCGCATATTTTATTCCGATACCCACACCAACTTTCCGCGCGAGCTTCAGCGGGTTTTTCCGGAGATGTTGTACGGATTGCCAGAAAGCGATGGCTTTCAAACCCTCTTCATTAGCGATGTAGAACAAATTGCACCCGGAAACAGCCTCATCAGCAAAGCGTAAATATGTTCGTTTTGTTTCGGGATATTCCGCTTGAATGACGGTTTCCGTGGCCAAGCCAACGCAAATATCCGTCCCCGCAGCTTCGGCGCCCTCGGTGAAGCTTTGGATCATTCCTTCCGTTAAAAGTGCATGATCACATGTCGTCACTAAACACGGATATTCATTGATCTCTTCAAGCCCAAGCGCAACGCTATCCGCGGGCCCTTTTCCACTCGAAACTTGTTTAAGACCACTCTTTGAATACCCTGAAATATATAGTTTTTCTGACAACCCTGCATTCCCAAGCGCGGAGACAACGCGATTCAGCATAGGTATGCCCGCAATCGGAATCTCTGCCTTATGGGAAACCCCCGCTTCCTCGCAAAGAGGATCGACCACGCCGTCCCTTTGGCCTGCCAAAATCAATACCGCTTTGGTCATCAACCAATCCGTTTTTCGTACATGCGGTACGTTTTGTAAGGTTTCGCACTGGCTTGTTTGCAGATTGAAATCATACCCTCATTGTCCTCGAGAATCCACGACAGCTCGCAATGTGTAAAACCTGCTTGCCGAGCAACTTCAAACGATTCCTCACACAATGCTGCTATCAGGGCGAGGCCTTTGCGTGTGTTATGATATTTTTGTCGTAAACCCATCAAAGGAATACGCGCTTGCTTCGCTTTCTGCGTTTTCAGTCGGTAGACCAATTTAGCCCAATTAAACGGTAACAGTTTCCCATCAAACCCACGCGCCAGCTCATTGAGGTCTGGCAAAAGACATAAAAATGCCGCCAATTCCCCGTCAATGGAGCCCATCAAAAACCGTTCTGGCGCAATAAGAGGCTTCATTTCCTTCGCGAGGTGCTGAATGGCGTCATCTGGGAACGGCAAAAACCCCCAATTTTCTGACCAAGCATCATTAAAGATATGCATGGCACGGGTGACTTCACCGTTGAAATCTTTGGCGTCTAGTGTCCGCCATGTGATCGCATCAGAGCGCTCCGCGTAATCCACCATCATTCGAGTCATTTTTGGACGCGGATAGCCTTCATTCAAATCCGCCTGAAATGCCAACATGTCGATAGCTTTCGAGAATCCTGCAGCCTCAACCGCTGGAGCGTAATAAGGCCGCCCGTAAGACATCAATACAACATTGGTGTCATCAAAGCCGTCAACCAACAGTCCCACCTCTTCATTTACGCCCCATTGTGCGGGTCCGACTATCAGAGATCGACCTTTTTCCTTGGCCCAGTTTTGCGCCTCTTCCAAAAGCGTCGATAGGACGTCGGAATCCTCAATCGCATCGAAATATCCAAAGAAGGCTGTTTCCGCGTCATGATGGGTGTCGTGTGCGGGATTTGTGAAGGCTGCGATACGGCCAACATCTTGACCATCGCGGACAGCGAGAAACAATTGACGATCCAAATTAGCGGCGGCCGGGTTTTTCTTAGGATCAAGCTGCTCCGCCCGTTCCAAACGTAGCGGCGGCGCCCACGCAGATTGCCCGCGATACAAATCATAAGGCAAAGCTAGAAAGCGTTTTATCTCGGAAGGCGTCTCAACCTTCACGATAGCGATATTAGTTTTGACGGCTGACACAGCCACCTCCGACCCAAAATTAAGTTCGAACGGCTATCCGCGTCTTGCGGCTAAAGGTCAACCAAATGAATGTCTATCTCTACGCCTTCCATCGGCACATCAAAGCCGGTCTCCGAAAATTTGGGCAGGCGTAAGGATTTTATCTCTGGGTTATTGGACAAACCATACGGCTCTTTAGGTTTGAAATTCCAAGCCTTTTTCAGCCGGCGATCACCGTCTAGGTCATGATAGGCCACAACTGCATATTCCCCCGGACGTGGAAGATTAATACAGACTTTTTGCGGCCCCTCATCAGCGGGTACCCGGATACGGCGTAACTTTCCTTCTTTTTTGAGAAAGTTATTCTCGCCGAATAATTCGAGTTTCAAAATACCGCCTGGCGACACATTGTGAATGCTGACACGAATTTGCAAAGCGCCGGGGACACATGTGTCGGACTTATCTTTGTCGTAAAGCTCCAAACCC
The DNA here is from genome assembly GCA_039975855.1 of Litorimonas sp. Classification (GTDB taxonomy): domain Bacteria; phylum Pseudomonadota; class Alphaproteobacteria; order Caulobacterales; family Maricaulaceae; genus Litorimonas. The sequence goes on from JBDWGH010000002.1 coordinate 167,618, forward strand.
GTTGCAATTCCGATTGCCGACCGAGGTCGCTCAGGCTTGGCATTTTCGCTATCACCGTCGCTTTGCGCAGCGGCAATAGCCGGCGTGGCAGCCAACGCTAGCATGACGAAAGCTTTAGCAAATTTACTCATATAGGTGTTTGATTTCATAACCCTATTTTCCTAAGCCCGTTTGAGCCCAAAAAAGGGCGTTCCCTGTTTATATGGGAATTCTACACTCGAGCGTAAAGGCGTAATCACAGACCTGTTATATGGGCCGACTTAATCGCTATATCCTGAAAAACGCCGCAATCAGCATTGGCGGACTGGTGATTTTCGCCTGCTGCGTACTGCTGCTTGAACGTCTTCTACGAATTTTCGAGATTGTTACGAACTCAACAAACCCCAGCGGCGATGCCACTCGGATGATTGTGAACCTACTACCCTATTACCTCGGTATGGCTGTTCCAATTGCACTATTGCTCGGCACGATCATCACAATTGATCGTTTGTCCAAATCGTCAGAACTCACCGCGGCGCTCGGCGCGGGTGTGTCACTTTTTCATATGACAAAGCCCTTCATTCTGCTCGCTATTTTTCTTTCGGGCATAACCATGTTCGTTGAGGGCTATTTTCAGCCCGTTGGACGTTATAAATATCGCCAAACATTCGATCAGGTTAAGCAACAAAGCTTCACAGCCGCTCTTCGAGAAGGCACGTTCACCGAAGTCGGTACCCGTACTTTTTTCGCTGGTACAGATGGTAAAAACGGTGAAATTGGCCCCATTTTTATATATGAAATGTTGGAGGAAGAAGGGCGCAGTGAAGATTACCGCATTACAACGGCGGGTATTGGTGAAATCAATGTGCTAGATGGGTCTCCAATTTTAAATTTGGCAAAAGGTCAAAGCTTCCCAATCGTAGACGGCACATTGTCCGGCCAAGTTTCTGCAGGTGAAACAGCAATTTCCCGACCAGGAAGCATCGAGCAATATCGCACCCGTGGGGACGACGAGCGAGAAATGACGTCCCTTGAGCTGTTCGCCAATCGCAATGGAACTCTCGACAGTCCAATTGATAAAAACACGAATAACGCAATGTTGCACCTCAGGCTGTCCAAAGCCGCTCTTCTGCTTCTTTTGCCGTTTATCGCCGTACCGTTTGGGTTGAACTATGGGCGGAATCCATCTTCCGCTGGCATATTCGTTGGTGTTGTCTTTTTGGTATCCCTTCAAAAAGCGCTGGAGTTCGCGCAATCACTTGGAGCGGCAGGAAAAATACCGCCCTGGCTCGGTATCTGGGGAATTATCGCGGCCGTTGCTGTGTTTGCCTTCGTCCTGTTTTGGAAAAGCGCCTATAAAATGGGACAGCCACCCCTCACCTCATTCTCCCATTGGGTGGGACACATCAAAGGCGAGATTATCTCCGGCATTCAGAGCCTGACAGGCCGCCAACATGCGAAACACAATGCTTAAGCTCGCGGCCTACATATCCAGAACATTCATCATTACTTGGCTGACGCTAGTCTTTGGCTTTTTAACACTGATTGGATTGCTCGATAGTCTGGCCAATGGCAGCGACATTGTGAAAAGCGGCGGTGGGTTCTCTGACACCTTCCGTTACATGTTCCTTCGCGCTCCCGTAATTTTTGACCGCATATTTGTCTTCACACTCGTCGTGGCGACATTGATGGTTTTCGTTAAACTCATCCGAAATCATGAGCTCGTCGCCCTTCTAGGATTTGGAATTTCTGCAACGAAGCAAGTCTTACTTCTAACACCCGCCGTTATTGGGGCATCAATCGTCTCAATTTTATTCATCGATTTCGCGATGGCTCCGGCTGTGCGCTCTCTGCAAACCTGGGGTATTGGAGAATATAAAGTCAAAAACATCACCGCTGAAAATCCGCTCTGGATGGAAGACAATGGCCGGATAATTCGGGCGACACAGCGTATAGATTACAACACGCTGGGTGACCTAAAATTCTTTATTCGCGATGAAAACGGAACCGTGGACCGAATCTGGCACGTTGAACGCGCAGAATACCAAAATCCAAATTGGAAATTACTAGGCGTTCAAGAGCTTGAGGTTAAAGGGGCTGACGGTGAAACACGCCCGATCATCTTAACCCCAAACCCAAAAACTTGGGAAACCCGACAAAATCCGAAATCCATTGCGCGTTTGGCCGCAGAACCACGAGACTTGTCCTTGTCCGAAATGCGGAACTTTTCCAAGCGGGGGAATAGCGGATCCAAACCGAACTTCGCCTATAAATTCTGGCACGCCCATCGCCTCACCCGTCCGATTGCGGCTTTCTTCTTGCTCATTGCCTGTGCAGCCATGATGCAGAGAACAGGCCGTGAAGACACGGGGAACAAGACACTGATTTTAGGAATCACCATGGCCTTTATCTTCCTCATTTTTGACGGCGCCATGGCCACATTCGCAGCTTCGGGCGGGGTAGCGGTTTGGCCAGCGATTGCCCTGCCACTCGTCGTTTTCGGACTTGGTGGCTCTTTCATGCTCCTTCGCACGGAATCCTTGTAGGGTTGCGCGTGTGACCCGTCTCTTCATCGTAAATCTGTTATCCGAACGCGTTGCGAAAAAAGGTTCGGTATTGGAACCATTAGCAGCTGAGACTGGCACCAAGTGTTTTCGGCTTGATCCGTTTGATGCGCTACCGTCTGCGGTAACACAGGCCGCTATAGACGGCATAGACCATGTTGTAATCGAAGGCGGCGACGGAACAGTCCAAGGCGTTATTTCGGCCTTTCTCTATCAAGCAGAAAAATTCCCTACCTTCCCCGCATTTTCTATCGTCCCTGGCGGCATGACCAATCAGGTGGCGAAGAATATCGGTTTAAAGTCCGCGGGTGCACAATCTGTAAAATCGGCTCTCAACGGAACTATGGAAGCCATCGACATGCCGTTATTGAATGTCATCGATAGCGAAGGTCCCAAATATGCGGGATTTCTTTTCTCGACTGGCGCAATCCCTCAAATCACGCGTTACACAACGGGTGAATTACACCGGAAAGGTATTGGTGGATCAGCTGCTGTCCTAGGCGGTATCCTCAAAGGTGTGCGTGGTGACGATGCTGCTCTCATGCAAATTACCCCTGTGCAGATGAAGGGTTTATATGACGGCCCACATCTGGGAACTGTTGTAACCACCCTTCCGAGCCTCATCATGGGACTCGACCCGTTTTGGGGTGACGGAGACGAGCCATTGCGCGTGACATGGGTCGACGGCGAATACAAAGGGCTTGCTCGGAATATCATGCAAGTTTGGATGGGCTTAAAATCAAAGGACCGTACACCTGACGGGATGCACTCTCAGCGCGTCAACGAAATATCGTATGCGTATAACGGCGATATTGTCCTGGACGGCGAATTTCTTTCAATTCCGTCAGGTAAGTTTACTGTTCGCGCGACCCGTCCCGTGACATTCCTCACCTAATATGAAATCCGTGCTCGACATCATTAAGAGTGAAACACTCGATCCGCCTGCACGCGTGACAGAGGTGATGAATCTCATCAGGGATCGCCACGATGGCCGGGTTCAGGCCATGGTTTATTACGGTAGCTCACTTCGGGAATTAGACAACTCAGAGAAGATGTTGGACTTCTACGTTCTCGTTGACAGCTATCGTAAAACTCATGGCACAGGCCCGCGCGCGCTCATCAACCGCTTTATCCCGCCCGCTGTCTATTACGTTGAACACACGTCAGATGACGGAACGATTTCGACATGCAAGTATAGCATTCTCAGCCTCTCCCAGTTTGAAAAGCGGTGTAGTTCCCGCGCCTTTCTAAGTCAGGTTTGGGGGCGTTTCTCTCAACCCTGTGCTGTCTTATGGACAAAAGATGATGCGGTTCTAGAACGTGTTTGGGCCGCACGGGTCGTCGCCGTGGAAACCATGGCAGGTTCGACAGCGCCGCTCTTGGGAGGCTCCGCAACGGCTGCAGAACTCTGGGGCCGCGGATTTTATGAGAGTTACCGAACCGAACTCCGACCGGAAAGCTCAACAGGCCGCAGCGAGGAAATCGTCGCACGGTTCGAAGATCGCTATGGTGCAATAACGACAGGCCTCTACGGCGCAGCAGATTCGGACGGAAAATTCACGCTGCCGACTGCTGGAAAATCCCGCGCAAAGCGGCGCTGGATGTTTCGCCGTATTTTAGGCAAACCCGCCGCAGCCATCCGCGTATTGCTAGGGGCCGCGACATTTGACGGCGGCATAGACTATGTGGCACGAAAAATCGAAAATCACTCAGGGGTTAAACTCAACCCAACACCGGCCCAACGCAAACACCCGGTTCTACACTCGCCGATCCTGTTCTGGAAAATCTGGCGCCAAGGCGCATTTCGGTAGATGCTGCATCCGTAGAGGTTTACGGTTGCCGTCTAACCTCGCGTTCCAAATGATCGAGAATGTCAATCTTCGCGTGAAGCAAGTCTTGACGCCCCTTCCGGTCTTCAAGCGCGAGTGGATTTACTTGAATGTTCGTTGCCCCCTCATCAGCCATATTTTTTATGATAGATTCGATCGGATTTTTTCGATTATTATCTCGGGAGAAAATGTCTCGATATGATTTGATTTGATTCAATTTCGATTGTTGAGAGATTATTGGCCAATCTTTCGCTGGGACAAGGGCCTCATGCCACAAATAATCTGGTCCGTGAAACACGACAGACCACTCAGGCAAGCGTTTCTTAATGCGCGCCTCTAAACCTTCAATCGGCTCAGGATTCCAATGCTGAAATGAGGAGGTATCAAAATTTAGATGCACACCCCAGCGATAATATCCCCAGTCAGGATCTAAGACCTTACCTCTTTCGAAGTCACTTTCTGAAAAACCTAAAACTAGATCGACGATTTTCTCCAGGGTCAATTCAACATTCTCTAAGCAATCACTTTCGCCCTGGAGGATAGCCCAGTGCAACTCCCCGTGTTCAATAAAACTAAAAACACTGTTGGCGTAGAAAAAAGTGTCTTCATAAGTATAAGGTTGAAAAAGCATTTCCGAGTCTGGCTCGATATTACAGGTCACCTCGGAAATCGGAATACCCACTTTTTTCGCGATATCAAAAACGCCGTCTTTCGCCCATTCGACCGTCCAACTTTGCCACTGCAGGTTCATAAAATACTGATGCATCATATTCCAGCTGGCCTCGTAGAGGCTTGCCTCACCTCCAAACCACAGCAAATGTTTTGTATCATAGTCGACAATACACCCGCCTTCAGCCCAGGTGCTATCAAGCCAACAACTAGGGTTCGGCTCTCGACTTTCAATGAAAGCTCGAGCTATTTCTGCCCCCCACAAGAGCTCTATATCTAAGCGATTAGCCGCCCAATGGTCATAATAAACTGTTGTTTGACCATTTTCAATTATGACTAAATTGCACCTATGGCCCATGGAACCTTCGTCTCTCGGGGTTTAGTCTAAGTATCTAACATCGAGACCTAACGAAAGTACCTCGCATCAAAAGCAACGAAAATTACCTATTCTGCTGCCTGCAGCTTGCTCATCATGCCTGTCATGATTTCGGCCTGACTGGCTTTCATCTTCGCAAATGCAGCGATGATCATTTGCACATCCGCTTCTGTGTGGGCAGCCGATAATGAGATGCGCAGCAAGCTGGAGCTTTGCGGTGTTCCTGGCGGTACGGCGAGGTTCACATAAACCCCGTTTTCCATCAGCCAATTCCATTCCATCGCGGCCACGCCCTCATTTGGACGACGCACAGCAATAACAGGACTTGGGTCAGCACAAAGGTCAAAATCAAGTGCCTTCAAACCGGCATGAAGTTGCTGCGCACGCGCTTTAAGATTATCACGCAAGTGACCACCAGATTTAATTTTTTCAACGGCAACGCGTGCTGCACAAATATTGGCGGGCGTGGCTGAGGCCGTGAACATATATGGCCGCATAACTTTGCGGGTGATTTCAAATTCCGGATGCTTTGAGGCGCAGAACCCGCCGACAGAGGCTAAGGATTTCGAAAATGTGCCGGAGATGAAATCGACTTGATCCAGTACGCCTTGCTCCTCAGCAATGCCGCAGCCCGTTGGTCCAAACACACCGTAGCTATGGGCTTCATCGATGAACAGATAGCCACCGTGGCGATGGGTGACATCCAAAAATTCATCAACGGGCGCAATGTCGCCGAACATGGAATACATGCCCTCAATCACGACCAGAGCATTTCCGCCCTCAATTTCGCCCTGGCGACGAAGGCGCTTGTCTAGGTCTTCTGGGTTATTGTGTCGGAACCGGATGGTGGACGCATTCGTCAAACGAGATCCATCAATGATACAAGCATGGGCATCAGCATCCATAAAGATCACATCTTTATCGCCAGCCAGTCCCGAAATCGCCGCTAAGTTTGTCTGATAACCCGTCGTAAATACAATACAGGATGGCATGCGGAAATGCTCGGCCATCGCTGCTTCCAGATCCGTATGCTCAGAATATGTGCCATTCGCGACACGGGACCCTGTTGTACCCGTTCCGTGGTCATCCACGGCCTTTTTCGCAGCCGCACGGCAGTCTTCGTCAAAAGTGAGTCCAAGGTAATTATTCGTTCCCGCCAATAGAATCTCGCGGTTTCCGATGCGTCCGCGCGTCGCGGATAAAATATCGTCAAATTTAACGCCCAGTGCATCCGCACCGATCTTCATCATCATGTCCACGCGCGCTTGGAGGGGCGCATACTTATCGAATAATTTTGTCATGAAGTCCTTCTAGTTCAACGACCTAAGCCGTCAAACCTTTTACGGCTGTGACCAGTTCCCCGACGGTTTTGATGTCAGACACCATCTCCATCGGAATCGAAATATCGTAGTGATCTTCTAATTCCATAATCAGGTCAAACACCGCAACAGAATCAACCTCCAAGTCGGACATAATGCCGGAAGAGTTCTCAATTGGGTGATTTTTCGGATTGTAAGGCTTTAGTAGCTCACAAATCTTATCGTAAATGTCAGAATTGGTCGGTGCACTCATGGATTCGTCCCATCAAGAATTTTGTGGGCGATACCAAACGTGGGCAGGCACGTCTAGATATGTGGTCAGCCAGCGTCGCCTGAATTCGAAACAACTCTGATGTTTTCATCGGATTGCAAATCAATGATTCCGCCGTCCAAGAACTTTGCCTTAACGCGCGCGCGAGACAGTTTTCCGGAGCTAGTGATAATCATGGTAGATTTTGGAACGAGCATTAAGCGAACCGGAACACCGACTTCGAGACGGATAGCCGCCGTCACAGCCGTGTAAATCTCTTCGAGAAGTTTTGGATCGCGTGTGCGGCACTCTAATAAAAGCATAATGTCTTTTTCGTCGCCCGCCCCGCCAATGGCGAATGCACAGGCCCGTCCACACCGATGAGGCGCGGCAGCTTGGGCGGCCCACTCGATGTCTTGTGGCCAAATGTTGCGTCCATGCCAAAGGATAAGATCTTTGAAACGACCCGTGACAACCAATTGATCTTCCAACCAATACCCAGCGTCTCCAGTATCCAGCCATCCGTCTTTGAAGAAGGACGCTTCAGTTGCCTGTGTATTGCGGAAATACCCCGGAGAAACTGACGGTCCACGTAAACAGACCCGCCCAACTTGCTTTTCACCCAGAATGTTATTGTCAAAGTCACGAATTTCGATCTCATGGTCCGGGAGCACTTTACCGCAGGCGACAAATGTCCGGCGATCTTCCGTGCGGGTCAGATCTGACGCCTCAATGGCTTCAGAAGTCCGCGTATAACGCGCCATGTCGATTGTATGTTTGAGAAGCCCCTGACCAAGCGGCGCGAATGTCGCCGCCAACGTCGTTTCAGCGAGGCCGTAAGACGGTGTAAATGTACCTTTTCCAAAACCCATATCAGCAAAGAGGTTTTCAAAATCAGTTAGCGGTTCAGGACGTACCATGTCCCCGCCAATACCGGCGACGCGCCAGCTGGAGAGGTCAAGCTCTCGGTCATTTCGCCAGCGGCGAACACAAAGTTCATATCCAAATGTTGGGGAGTAAGAGAGTGTTGATTTGTGATCTGAGATCAATTGAAGCCATGTAATTGGACGGCGGGTAAAGTCTTGCGGGTCAATGAAATCGACGGTTAGTTGGGAAACAACAGGCGCCAACATACACCCAATCAAACCCATATCATGATAAAGCGGCAACCAGCTGGTGACGCGGTCTTCCTCGGTAATATTCATTCCATGCTTCGTAATACCGAAACAATTCGCGCAGACGGAAGACTGTGTTCCAATGATGCCTTTTGGTGAAGATGAAGATCCGGACGAATATTGGATATAACAAAGGTCGTCTTTTCCATAAGGTCGTAATTCGTCGCCTTTTGGAAGCTCTTCCAAGCTCTCAAATGTCATGACCGGTATCGCCTGATCATTCAGCGCAGAACGCATGATCGGTTCCATCGACGCTGGACAGAAGAGAGCATGGAAGTCGCCCGTGTCCGCCATACGTTGAAGCTGACGCTCATATGATGATCGTCCGCCTAAAGTTACAGGTAGAGGAACCGGCGCCGCAACCAAGCCTGCATATTGGCAAGCAAAAAACGTAACGGCAAATTCTGGAGTGGACGTAGCCGCAATACCAATACGGGCGTTCTTCTCTGCAAAAGGCACTAATCGCTTGGCTAGCTCTTTTGCTCGCGACTGTAATTCGGCATAAGACAACTTAGCCTTTAGCCGTGCTTTGCCATCGAAATAGTTGAACCCAGTCTCAGCTGTCGCTGCATAGTCTAGCGCATCACAGAGGGTTTCAAAATCACCGTGCCTGAGCGGAATTCCGCGGGCTGTCGGAAGGGGGAGTGTCTCTAAATCGACGTCCGATAGGGGCATTACAAACTCATTTATTCCGCCGCTTTCACGGCTTTCACAAAAAACTCGGGCTCAATAAGGTATTAACCATAGATGTAAAGACGACCCTAACAGCCACCTAAAACCCTTTGGTTTCATATCATATTGACCTTCCATGACTTTTCACGGGCTGTTACCAATTGTGACAGTTTTGTTGCAGTTTATGACAGAGAAGTCGAGTGCGACGTCACGTCAAAGATGCATGCCGGACCGTGACAGAATTATGCGCAAGTGCCGCTAGGGTAAGGACCTGCACTCCTCGCTATGTTTTCCCAACCATTTAGAGTTTGATCACGGATCTAACCTCAATGTCCTCATTTCAAACGAAATCGAGAAACACAGCTACCCCATATCCTACAGATAATAGCCCAGACTCAACTTATCAAACCTAGGCGTTCACGGGCGAGTTTGTCCGCCACGACATTCGTAGCAAGTCCTTGCTCGGACGCCATTGAGAAGATATTTTTCAGTGTAATTTCAAGACCATCCAGCTTTGTTTTTACCCATTCTGGATCATAAGTTCCGCTAACCTCAGCCGCAACATTGATGATACCCCCGGCATTCACGACGTAATCCGGTGCGTACAAGATGCCGCGCTGGCGGCAGGCCTCTCCCAACTCCGGCGACGCCAATTGATTATTGGCAGCCCCCGCAATGATTGACGCTCGGATGTGAGGTAAAGTTGTCTTTGAAATAGCACCACCCAAAGCACATGGCGCAAAGACATCCGCGGCTACGGCATGAATTTCATCGGGCTCAACAATGACAGCTCCCAATTCCTCTCTAGCCTGCTCTAAAACAGCTTTATTTATGTCAGTCACAATCAAGTGAACACCTGCCGAATGGAGATGTTCACACAAGCCATAACCCACATGACCTAAGCCCTGAACGGCGACTCGTAGCCCCTTCAACGACTCAAGCCCCATGGCATGCCTCACAGCGACCTTGATGCTGCGAAACACACCTTCTGCCGTTACAGGTGACGGATCTCCAGATGCCGCAGGACCATCGTCTAATCCTGCTACAAAATCAGTTTGCGTTTTTATGATACGCATATCGTCGGGAGATACGCCAACGTCTTCAGCCGTAATATATTTCCCGCTCACGTTTTCCACGGCCCGACCATACGCCTCAAACAGCGCTTTTCTGTCGAAATCAGTGTTGGGGCGCAAGATAACCCCCTTCCCTCCACCGAGTGATAACCCAGCCATGGCGTTCTTATAACTCATGGCCTTAGATAAGCGCAGAGCGTCAGTAACAGCGTCTTTTGGGTCGGCATAGGACCACAACCGTGTTCCACCCGCGGCAGGACCGCGCGTTGTATTATGCACCGCTATCACAGCCCGCAGACCGCTTTTGGCATCGCTGAACATGTGCACGCCCTCATGGGCATCAAAATCGGGATGATCGAACATTTTAGGCCTTTAAACTTGTGAGTCCGGCGCCAGCCGCTTTCAAAACGGCCAAAGCCAAAGCCCCACCTGTCCCGTCACCAATATTTACCTCAAGATCGAGTACAGGTGTCAGCCCTAAACGCGATAGCAGGGCGTCATGCGCAGGTTCCGCAGACAGATGCGTCGCAACACAGTGACTTATGGCCGCCGGGTCGACCGCATGAAGGATGGCTGCAGCGGTGCAACTGACATAACCATCTAATAAAATGGGGATACGCTGATGTCTCGCAGCTATAATAGCTCCAACCAAGCCTGCGATCTCCCGTCCACCAAAAATACGCAATACCTCCAGCGGATCAGACGTCTGGCCGCTATGTTTAGAAATACCCGCTTGGACGGCTTTTATTCGATCTGCCGCCCCGTCGCCGCCTGCCCAATAATTTGCGGCTCCGCCATACAGCGCAATGTTCATGGCAGCCGCAGCCGTTGCAGCGCCAAGTCCCGCTGCGCCAAGCACGATAACGTCGGCCCCTTCAGCAACGACCTCCATGCCGAATGCGATTGCCGCCGCGCAATCGCGTTCAGACAGACTGTCAGATTCAGTAAAATCAGCGCTCGGGTAATCGAGACCAAACTCATAAACCTTGTAGGCCGAACCCAAATCACCGGCTATGCCACGAACCGCCACCTGTCCTTCGGTGAGGCTTGCAACGCGAACCTTTGAAGCTTCAACAATATCGTCATAGCCGAGGTTGTTCGCAACACCGTGCGTGCCAGCGAATACAGCAATCAGAGGCCGCATTAAACGCGGTAAGGGTGCGCCCTGCCACTTTGAAATCAAGCTGAGCGGTTTGTCCAAACGCCCGATCGGCCGTAATCCACGTCCCAAGGAAACGGCGCTTTCAAATACTTCAGTATCGTTCAACTCATCCAATTTGGGCATAGACCCAATAAGGGCCCTGATATCGTCAAAGGGATTCGCCGCTGTCTCTGTATCAGTCATCGTGTGCCTTATTCGGGTCGAATCAAATTGTTAACCCTGATTACAAATCGCAGCTTACATCGTCGCAAACTTAAATTCTTTTCAAATTCTGCCCTGTATAGGAATTTTATGTTGGTCAAGCTCCTTACAAACACTGTTCTTATCGCTGGCGTTGCTGTGGGCGGAGTTCTCTACCTGGATTACAAAGGAAAATCCGAGGATGCCGCACAAATGCAGACACAGACTCAAGATGTTCAAAAGCTTCAAACTGCGGCAAAACCACAGTCGAAAGCGGTAAAATCCGCCTCAGTCGTATCAATTCCAAAAGACCCGCGATCCGGACAGTATCATTACAAAGGCCGCGTGAATTCTGGGTATGTAGACTTTCTGGTCGATACAGGCGCATCGGCTATCGCTTTGACCCCCGCCGATGCACGCAAAGCAGGCTTACACGCGTCAGACCTATCTTATGATGTACCCATTAGCACAGCTGGCGGCAGAAATTTCGCTGCGCGCGTGACCTTGGATCAAGTTGCTCTCGGCGGCATCATCCTCCGCGATGTAGAAGCTCTGGTGGTCAAAGAAGGCTTGGACATCTCACTCTTGGGGATGACGTGGTTGGGTCAATTGCAGGAAGTCAAAGCGACGCCAAACGCCCTGCTCTTGCGCTACTAAAACAGACCGACTTTTCGCGCCATATTCATCGCCACTAGCGCGAGACATATTCCAAAAATTCGGCGCAAAAGCGTAGCATCCAGTCGGTGCGCCAGCTTAGCGCCAAACGGAACCATCGGCCACGCCGCAATCGTTATCAGGGCAAAGCCCAAACCATTGACGTAACCCAGCGATCCAAAGGGTCGTCCGGCGACACCCCAGCCACTGATAACAAATCCAATTGTCGCGGGCACAGCGATGAACAATCCAAAGGCCGCAGCTGTTCCGATGGCGCGGTGAATAGGTACACCGCAAAGCGTCAGAAGAGGCACGGAAAGCGATCCACCGCCAATTCCCATTAAGGACGATAGTACACCGACACCGCCGCCTGCTAGAACGGGTGCGGGACCTCTCGGCACCGTTTCACGAAACACGAAGCTCGGCTTGCCAAAGATAAATTGCAGAGAAACCAAAAGAGCAATGCCCGCAAACAAGAGCGTCAACACATCGCCAGATAAGCGCGGCGCAATCCAAATCGCTGCGGCAAAAGCCCCTACTCCAATCCAGAGACCATAGCTCTGCCACCATCTAGACTTCGGCCAGACGAGCGACATATCAACGGCGTCTTTTGCGTGATGAGCCCGCGTAGATCGCAGCGCGTTCAGAATAATAACGGCCGCACTAGTCGCGACAGAGCAATGCATGACAATTTCATCCGGAACGCCTAGTTCTGAAAACGCGTAAAAAAGGGCCGGCACCATCACGGCCCCGCCTCCAATACCAAACAAACCAGCCGTGAGTCCTGCGACACCGCCAACCGCTAAAAGCGCGACAATCAATGGCCAGTTTTGGAGGATTTGATCCATTAAGCAGCCTGTTTGAGGGCCTGCATTGCCTCTAACCCGTCACGAAGAATTACCGACGGTGCGAGTTTCTTTCCTAAGCCCTCAGAGAGCGTGCGTCGCCACAATCTGGCTCCCGGCTCGCCGGCAAATAATCCCATCACATGTCGGATAAGCGCTTTGGTCGAACGATCAATTTCTTCACGGCCTTTTGCATAGCCAATCAGACGTTCCGCAATCTCCAGACGGGTTGGCGTAAACGCTGCGCCATCGAACCAACGGATATCCACCTCGGTCAGGATCCATGGCGTATTGTAAGCTGCGCGCCCGAACATGGCACCATCCAGCGCGTGCCCCATCACATCGACTGCATGGGACACATCGGTCACTTGCCCATTCACAATGATTTCCAGCTCTGGATACTTAGCCTTCATCGCGTGAACGAGATTATAGTCGATGGGTGGGATAGTACGGTTGTCTTTGGGCGAGAGACCTTTCAGCCAAGCTTTTCTGGCATGGATGACGAAAGTTCTACATCCTGCGGCCGCGACTGTCTCAATGAATGATGGGAGCGTGGTTTCGACTGTCTGATCGTCGATACCAAGACGGCATTTCACCGTAACCTCAGCATCTGTTGCGCCGTTCATGGCCGTAAAACACTCAGCCACTAAGTCGGGTTCAGCCATGAGGCACGCACCGAACCGCCCCGCTTGAACGCGGTCGGACGGGCAACCCACATTGAGGTTCACCTCATCATAGCCATAGCCGCCGCCAATTTCGGTCGCCTGCGCGAGTTTTTCGGGATCACTGCCACCAATTTGTAGAGCCACAGGGTGTTCAATTTCATCAAAACCCAAAAGACGATCGCGCGGGCCGTGAATAACCGCATCGGCGACGACCATCTCCGTGTAGAGACGAGTATGTGTTGACAGTTGACGGTGGAACCACCGGCAATGCCGATCCGTCCAATCCATCATGGGCGCAACAGAAATGTTGGGAGACGAGCTCATGGAGCGTATATAACCACCCCTGCAGAAATTCCTATTCGTAGATTACATCCGCCTCGGTTTTTGATTTCACCTCATCCAGTTCAACACCAGGGGCGAGTTCTCTAAGGCGGAAACGCTTCTGCCCCTCCGCACGGTCAAACACACCTAGATCTGTGACCACCATGTCGATGCAATTCTGACCGGTCAGCGGAAGGGTACAGGCTTTGATAAACTTGCTCTCGCCGCGCTTATTCGTGTGATCGAACAATGCGATGCAGCGCTTAACCCCAGCGACGAGGTCCATCGCCCCGCCCATGCCTTTGACCATTTTACCAGGGATCATCCAATTCGCGATATCGCCGTTTTCGGCAACTTCCATCGCGCCGAGAATAGACAAATCAATATGCCCACCCCGTATCATTGCAAAGCTGGTGGCACTGTCGAAAAAACTGGATTTCGGAAGCGTTGTAATCGTCTGCTTCCCAGCATTGATGAGATCAGCGTCCACCTCATCTTCCGTCGGGAATGGTCCCATGCCCAGCATACCGTTCTCACTCTGCAAAGTAACGGACATGCCATCCGGAATATGGTTGGCGACCAAAGTCGGAATACCAATACCTAGATTGACGTAGAAACCATCCTCCAGCTCTTTGGCTGCACGTGCGGCCATTTCATCTCTTGTCCAAGCCATGGTCTAAGCCTCCCGCACAGTACGTTGTTCAATGCGCTTTTCGCATTCCGCTTCGACGATGCGTTGCACAAAAACTCCCGGCGTATGAATGAAGTTCGGATCAAGACCTCCGACAGGTACAATTTCATCAACCTCAGCCACGGTCACCTTCCCGGCCATGGCCATCATGGGTGAGAAATTCCGAGCCGTGGCTTTGAATATCAAATTGCCTTCCGCATCACCTTTCCAAGCTTTGATGATCGAGACGTCAGCTTTCAATCCGGTTTCCATAATGAAGGTCTCGCCGTCGAATTCTTTGTGCTCTTTGTCTTCCGCAATCAGGGTTCCAACGCCTGTCTTGGTGTAAAACCCCGGAATGCCTGCCCCGCCAGCGCGGATGCGTTCAGCCAAAGTGCCTTGCGGATTAAACTCTAGCTCGAGCTCCCCGCCCAGATATTGGCGCTCAAACTCTTTATTTTCACCCACATAAGAGCTGACCATTTTTTTGATCTGGCGCGTTTCCAGCAATTGACCGAGGCCAAAGCCGTCCACGCCCGCATTATTGGAAATCATAGTCAAACCCCCAGCTCCGCTATCTCGTAGCGCTGCAATCAAGTTTTCGGGAATACCGCAGAGACCAAAACCGCCTGACATCACCGTCATGCCATCGACGCATAGACCATCCATCGCATCGGCAGCTGTTTTATAGACCTTACTCATAGCTTTCCCTCTTCAACCTTCTCTCGTCTTTTCCGGACGCTACGCGATATACACGGTTTTGACATTGCAAAAGGCGCGTATGCCTTCTGCCGCGAGTTCTCGTCCGTACCCAGAACGTTTTATCCCGCCAAATGGGAGGGCTGGATGTGAAGACGTCATGGCATTCACAAAGGTCGCGCCCGCCTCAATTTCCCGAATGGCTTTGTCTTGCTCAGATTTATCCGTCGTCCAGATCGAAGACCCAAGGCCAAACGGCGTGTCATTCGCCAGTTCAATCGCTGCATCGATATCGTCCACCTTATATAGCGCCGCAACGGGTCCGAATATCTCTTCGTGATAGGCATTTGAGTCCTTCGAGATGTTTTCCAATACGCCTGGTTTAAAAAACCATCCGTCCCCCTCAATAATTTCTCCGCCTGTCAACAGGCGCGCGCCATCTTTAACGGCTGCCTCAACTTGGCCTGCGATCTCCGCGCGGGCGTCTTCATTCACGAGAGGGCCAATATCTGTGTCTTCATGGGTAGGATCACCAACTCTCAAGGCGGCCGTCGCGTCAACTAAACGGTTTCGTACGTCTTCATATATGTCGGCGTGAACAATGAACCGTTTTGCCGCGATGCAGCTTTGCCCATTATTCTGGTTTCTGGCCTTCAAGCCGGTCTTAATAGCGGTGTCCAGGTCAGCAGACGGCATAATAATAAAGGCATCTGATCCTCCCAGCTCCAGCACAGTAGGTTTGATCTCTTCACCGCAGATGGACGCGACTGATGCTCCGGCTGGTTCAGAACCTGTCAACGTGGCGGCCTTCACCCGGTCATCCCGAAGAACGCGCTCCACTTTTGACCCAGGAATCAGCAGTGTCTGGAAGGCACCCTCCGGAAATCCGGCGCGTTTAAACACATCTTCGATATAAAGGGCGCATTGCGGCACGTTGGACGCATGCTTCAAAAGGCCCGTATTACCAGCCATCAAAGCTGGCGCAGCGAAACGGACAACCTGCCAAATCGGATAATTCCACGGCATAACGGCCAAAACTGGTCCAAGTGGCAAATAAGCCCGGTAAGAAGCCGTCGCACCCGTCTCCACAACATCATCAGAAAGATGTGATTCCGCCGTATCGGCATAATAATCGGCACCCAGCGCACATTTTTTTACTTCGGCAATCGCTGAGGCGAGCGTCTTACCCATTTCAAGAGTAACAATTTCACCAACCTGTTCCGCTTCATCCCTTAATATTTGCGCTACTTTACGCATATGGCCGGCCCGTTTTTCGAACGGCCACATTCGCAACTCTTCCTGCGCGACAACAGATTTGGCGAGAATCAAATCAACGTCCGCATCTGTATGCGCGTCGAATGTTTTAACAATTTCGCCGGTGGCCGGGTTTTGAGTTTGGATGGGCATATCGGAATCCTGATTGCACAAATGTGAAACATCTTCTCAATCGACGTATCGGCTCTTGGATCCAACTTAAACCGCTTTTGCGCCCCGTTCGCGGCAAAACAATTCGCGCGAAGGGGTTCAGTCACAAAAAAAGCCCGATCAATTGATCGGGCTTCTTTGTATCTGTTCCACCCTCTAAAAGAGAATGGCGCGAGTGACGGGACTCGAACCCGCGGCCTCTGGCGTGACAGGCCAGCGCTCTAACCAACTGAGCTACACCCGCTAAGATGTGAGGGGCTATTAGCTATGAGCTTGGTATTGGTCAACGCGCAATTGCTAGAAACTGCAGTTTATTTTTTGCCTTATCCCAAAGACACGCGAACCCGCTTCGGGAGCCCCATAATTACGGTGTTATATGAGACCTGAAGACGCTCAAACACATCTTCCAATGCCAGCTTGTCCAATAGGAGGACCATCCAATTCCGGCGCAGCAGATGAGAATGCGCTTCTGCAACGCTGACTTCAATGAGCATTGACCGAATCTCGGCATCTACAGTTTTCACAGTGAGTCGGTTTTCACAGGGTCGTAAAATCGCAAACATTCTGAAATCATCCTGCTTGCCCAATTTAAACTCGTGCGCTCAGCCCCATTGCTCGGTCATATATATACTAGGAAACGCCAGAACTTTTTTAGTGTGAATTTCATCCATAAAAACAGCATAGAGTAATTGCACCCGGACGCAAAAGCCGTATAAGCCTGCCATTCGCAAGAATGTGAGGGCGGTTAGCTCAGCTGGTAGAGCATCTCGTTTACACCGAGAGGGTCAGCGGTTCGAACCCGTTACCGCCCACCATTCTTTTGAACATCACCTAAAATCAGATTTTGGCCCGCGCCCACAAACATTAGGAGCGCAGACCCCCTTTTCTCAATTCGAAATGAAATCGAATGTACCTCCAAGGATGATCCCTGCCGTCAGGTCATCGGTATCGCTTCGCCACCCGACCTGAAACCCGCTCGACAAACCGCCCTCAGGTTTAATGAAATAGACAGGCATATTCACCCCGGTCACACCTTTGGAAAAGTTGTAAGTTAACCGAGGTGCCAGACCGACCTGTTTAACGGGACCAGCATTTATATTCACAATGCGGCGAACCTCGCTAAAGGCTAACCAATCATCCGTACGTTCGGGAGCGCCTAATCGACCTGTCACGCAATTCTGCGCATCGTCTTCCCCCAGACAGTTTTCCACCTCATCAGCCTGATCGAGAGCGCTCTCAAAATTCGCTCCGACTGAGAATAGAAAGGGTGATTTTGTTTCAGTATAGCTGAAGGCAACACCTGCTTTATATGCAAACTCTTGAGTCTTTTGCGCCGTCAGATCGGTTTCTGACAAGAACTCATAATCATCATACCCAAGATCTGCACTGGCGGTGATCCAGATGTGTTTTGCGTCGAGGTTATAGTCAACTCCGGCGTAGCGTTGTCTAAAAACATCAAGCTCGTCCCCTTCGCCTTCTTTGGGTATTTTACACCGCTTTTCCTTGTCTGGATGCGATTTATTTTCTTCAAGACAGTTCCGCCTCGCTAAATCCAGGGTTTCTCTATCCGTTGAAGTAAAATTATTGACGTCAAATTCTTGGCCGTCAAATTTAATGTCGGAAGTTCGTCCCCATGTGAACTTTGCACTCGCCTTAGTGCCTGACGAAAGACGGTCCAATGTCGCGAGTTCAGCGACATTTGTGTCTTCGAAAGGAGTTGAGAGACTAAAATCCCAACTCTTTGAGGATGCGCGCGTCTTGTCACTATTAAATTTGCTGACGACTTCACTTGAAATTTTTGCTGTCAAAGTTTTCTGATCTTCGGAGAGATCTAACCCAAAACCAGAGATTCCAACCGCATTTACAGAATCGATTAATCCACTGGTCAATATCTTTGCTTCTTTTGGCAAATTGACTTGTTTACCGGCCTCCATACCAGCCAGTGTCCATTGAGCATGAGCTTGGGTGCTGAATCCAAGACAAAGACATGTTGTCAATATTAAGCGCATATTCACTCTCCTAAACATCGAAATAACGGGCTGTAAGAATGGAGGTTCCACGACGAATGGATGCAGACCTGCTATGTTTGTGATTTGGAGTCTGAATTCTAAAGGAGACTTTTGACCCAACATTCCCAACAAAACCGATAACAAGCGCAGCTTCCCCTCGAGATAGATTTAAAGTCGCCTTGCCGGCCCCAAACTCTACCGTTTGATCATTCCCTTCAGAGTCCACCACAAAATAGGTTTCAGACCTCACGGGTTCTTTAGTGATTTTTCGCTCTATGGTTACGTTTGGCATTTCATTCCTCCTGTAGATGATTTGGAGAAGATGAAATGAAAGCCCATTGCCGTCTGTAACCCAGGTAACAGACTTGACCTTGATTTATCGTGCTAAAAGGCGCGTGTTGTAAAACATAACTAAATTAACTGCCCCGAACAGGAGAGTATTATGGGACAATTTTCTGCAGATTTATTTTTGAGACTCGCAAAAGACTCAGACAATCATAAGATGCTTGATGGCATAAATTATACCGATCCTGAATATGGAGAAGGTGATTTTGGAGATGGTCAAAAGCAAATTGACGAATTCAAAGATGCTGTGTTCATGATGTTAATGATGAGAGCTCGAGAGTATATGAATGTCACAAGACAGGAGCAACTTTGCGCCGACAAAAGACATGCCTATACGAGTTTTGGAATTACGTTGATCGATAGTGATGTGCACAGAGACTCTAAAGTTAGTCATGATTCTTTCGAGAATAAAATTACTGGAGGCATTGGATTAAAAACCGATACATTCCATCTTGACGAAAAAATTCTAACAAACTGTATGAGATCTCTATTCACGGGTGATGGCACCAAATACGATCCAATTGTTATGCTGGCCTGCACAAAATCCTCGTAAGAGGTTTCAGTTCGGGCAACTGTCCGTTGAGGTTTCTGCCGACTGCGGCTTATAGATAAAGCCGCAGTCTAAATCAGCAATTTTAGCTCGAGTCTTCGGACCAATACCGGAATCGATTTTTTCGTCATAAACGGATTGCGCAGCGCTGACATATTGGCATGCCAAGCCATTTTCGCCCGATTGTTTCTGGGTCATCGCCAGTCCAATATTATTCAAAAACTGAATGTTCACGATACCTTCGCGGTTTGCGATATCCAAACCGTCCATGAAAACTGCTTCAGCTTTTTCCATTTCATCCGTCGCGAGAAACACCTGTCCCAAATAATAATAGGCTTCTGGAATGGAATGATTGCGTTCCAATTCAATATCTATTTGGAGCTGTTTTTCAAAATAACCTTGAGCCGAAGTGTAATACAAATCACTGAGTTCAGGCGAATTTTGAGCTTCACGCAACGCGACCAAACCTAAGACATTATTCGATCTCGAGAGATTGGCCAAATCTCCCAGTTCTTTCTGCGCGTCTGCAGCAGCGACGAGAACGGCTTTGGATTTCAAAAGATTTGAATCCGCTTCCAGAATTATACCCAGCTCAGTTTGATATTGCGACCAAAGCGCATCGCGGTCCCTTTCTCGCATTTGAGATTCATACTTTTCCATTATGTCGAGCGCTCGTTCGATATCTCTTTTGAGATATAAATTGAACGCAAGGTCGAGCTCCAACCGCAAAAATTCCTCTGTACCGCGCTCTATAAACCCCAAGGCTTTTGAATACTGACGGTTCGCTTTGCAAACTTGCCCTACCGTATCATAAGCCTTTCCTAAATTCCTGAGAGCGTAAACATTATCCGGATCTGCGCGAACGATAGTCTCATAAATTTGCACCGAGTTCTTCGGATCCATTTTAAAAGATAGCGCCCCAATCTGGTTAAGAATTGTCAAAAACAATGGATCAGATTCTGATAGGCCTTCCAGCTGTTTCTCCAGCAAAGCTATGGCATCATCTACATCGCCCGTTTCAATTAGTGCGAAAACCGCCTGAGAGGACGGCTGCTTTGAAACGGCTAAATCTCTCAGAACTTGATGTAAGTAGGTCGAACCAATCTCATTTTGATAAGACGTCTTCTTACGATCATAGAAAATGCTCTTTTCGACCTGCGATACTTTGGCGTTTAAATTTCGGTCTTTTACAAATTTCCCAGCTCCCCAGGTCAAACCAGCAAAGAGAACCCCGATCAGGCCGAGCGGAAGGGCTCTTTTCTTAAATGGTTTTCCCCACCGCCGAATTTGATGAAACGCTTTACGATCAGGAGCCTCAATATCGAAGGCAACAATCGACTCGCTAATGTTCTTTAGCGCAATATTTCCTCGTCGATAGCGCTCATATTCTATGTTTGATCCCAACATATTTATGACGTGAATGGAGGCAAGAATTCCGTTTCTAATTGCCTTTTCCTGTAGTCGAACGGCAACATTTACACCGTGACCCAGTATATCGCCGTCCTCACGATCAATAACATCGCCAACATGCACGCCAATTCGAACCGCTAATTCTGTAAAGGGTGGAGTTTTTAACGGCGTCTCAAGGATGGCTTGCCTAAATTCGATCGAAGCCTGGACACCAGAACGCGCACTCGGAAACTCCGCTAAAAAGCCATCCGCTATGCGTTTAAAAACCCGCCCTTTATTCGCCTCAGTAATTTTTTGAAAAGCGCGGTATGCTTCATCTGCGACCGATATTGCTTGGGTTTCATTGACTTCGGACATCGCGGAGAAATCACAAATGTCAGCAGCGACAATGGTCGTAAGACGCCTTTTGTCTGAGTAAACATCGCTTTGCCCCACAATTTCCATATATTCAGACAGGCTTCCCCAAAGCGAATTCCATCCAAACAGTAAGCGCTATTGGAAGAGACATCCAGAAAATCTCTATCATCTTACAAGCTCTGATTACCTAAACTCTCTAAAAGTTCGGGGTTCAGGATTTCGATACGCCCGCGATGTGTCGTAATCGCTTTGAGTTTCTCCAGTTTTTTCAATTTCATATTCACCTTTTCACGCGAGGCAAAAAGTCTCTCACCCAATTCATTTTGAGTCATTTTAAGGATACGCCCATCCTTAGATTGAAATTCGAATAAAAGTTTCGCCGTTCTCTGCATTAAAGATTGCGAAACGAGAGACTCCACCTGATTATTCGTCTTTCTCAAACGCTCAACGAGAACAACAAGTAACTTCTGACTAAAATGGTGGTTTTGTTTTATGAGGGCGCGGAACGCACTATCTGATAAGAGCGCAAGTTTTGTAGGTTTAGTGACGCGCGCGCCTGCACTTCTTGCCCCACTATCGATTAAAGCCAATTCGCCAAAAATTTCCGTATCATCGAGGTGAGTAATTTTGATGACTTTCCCCTCAATACTATGTGTTTCGATGGATACCTCACCATTCAAGATTACATAAAGGTGCTTTGGGACATCTGATTGATGAAAAACATACTGCCCTTTCTCATAGCTCTTTATCGAGAACTTTTTCGAAACAGCGAGCAATTGCTCTTCGTCCAACACAGTGAACAGCCAGTGATTTTTTAGGATGTTTATCAACATATCAAGGTTCAGTCATATACAGCGACCTCCGCATTGCAAATTCACGGTAATCGACAATAATCTTCGCCAACGATCATTAAGGCGCCTTGGCGCTCCCGATTCAAATCCCCAGACACTTTGATCACCCAACTGTCTTTCTGCGAATTATTCTCAAAAACTTCTTGCAACTCATTCGCAAGAGCGTATGTAAGCCATCCGTTAATAAGAACTATTCGCAAAATTAAGAGGTCAGATGATCTTACAACCCGATCCAGCATTTTATGCGATCTGCTCGCGACTGAGAGTGGCCCTGCGTCACATTTAGAAGCCCTGCAGGATGCATTGATACTGGCTCGCGCGACAGCTTTCACACCCCCCGATAATAATTTGGTCTCCAATGACCGCACCACACTGCCTCATCAAAAAAGATAAGATAATAATGTTCAGAACTACCCTTTGTAGCGCAACCGCCATCCTGCTTGCGCTCGCCCCGTCCGCTTTCGCACAGGACAGCTCGTCTGGCGAAGAAGACGTCATCATTGCGACCAGCCGCGTGCTTTATGCTGATAAGGTCAATGCGCTGAAATCCCCAACGCCAATTATCGATGTTCCGCAGAGCCTCTCCATTGTGACAGCTGACGAAATTTCGGTTCGGGGTTTCGATAGAGTATCGAAAATCATCGACTACACACCGGGCGTGAATAACTCTCAAGGCGAAGGTCACCGCGATTCCGTTGTCTTCCGCGGCGTACGGTCAACAGCAGACTTCTTTATCGACGGCGTAAGAGACGATGTTCAATATTACCGTCCGCTTTACAATCTAGAGCAAGTCGAAATCCTTCGCGGCCCGAACGCCCTCCTCTTCGGACGAGGCGGCACAGGCGGTGTTCTGAATCGTGTCACGAAAAAGGGACAGATCGGCGATAATTTCACTGGATATCAAGCCAGTGTCGACACGTTTGGAGCCTTTGGCGGACAAGTCGATCACAACGTCACAGTCAGTGATACAGCGGCCATTCGAGTGAATGCGATGTATGAGAGTCTCAACAATCACCGCGATTTCTTCGATGGAGATCGGATCGGTTTTAACCCGACCGCCCGTATCGAGGTGTCGCCGAACACGACCGTCGATCTGTCATATGAATATGCAGACCATCAGCAATTCATCGATCGGGGCATTCCAACAGGTGCAGATGGTCGCCCTGTCGAAGCTTTCGAAGACATTGTTTTTGGCGATGCAGACCTAAACAATACCGAACTTACTGCGCATCTCTTGCGCGCTTCCGTGCAGCACAGTTTCTCAGACAATTTAAAAGCTAATGTTAGCGCCTTTTACGGGGACTACGACAAATTCTACGGCAACTTCTATGCGTCCAGTTACGATGAAGCCAACACCCCCTCCGTTGTCACGCTTGATGGGTATGAAGACCAAACAGACCGTCAAAACCTGATCTTATCTGGCAACCTCATTGGAGAAGCAGATACGGGTGGCTTCCATCATACGATCGTTACGGGTGCGGAATTCATCAGCACGTCATCAGACCAGTTCCGCTTCAATTCATTCTTCAACACGACATTGGATGATAACGAGGTTTTCTCTGTCGAACGTCCTTTGAATTTACGAAATGGCGTTGGCGTTAACGCCGATGGCGTCGCAACAAGCAATGACTTCACGGCCGACATCAACGATGACACGCGCGTTAATATTGATGTCTTCTCTGCCTATATCCAAGATGAAATTGCGATCTCTGATATGCTGGACGTGATTGTCGGTGCGCGCTTCGACAGCTTTGACATCGACGTAAATAACGTGGTGGCCAATGAGCAACGATCCCGCAAAGACGAAGAAATCTCCCCTCGCCTTGGCTTGGTCTTCAAGCCGCAGGAGAACATCTCTCTTTACGGAAGTTATAGCGAATCTTTCCAACCGCGAAGCGGCGAGCAATTCGCGAATATTAATGGCGACAATGATGCTCTCGATCCAAATATTTTCACCAATTTGGAAGCGGGCTTGAAATGGGACTTTGCAAACGGCTTGAGCTTCACCGCGGCCGTATTCGAAATAGAGCAGGAGTCTCCTGTTATCTCGGATACAAATGCGGAAACGTTCGATATTATCGAAACAACGATCAATGGGTTTGAAGCTCAACTGCAAGGTCAGATCACGCAGGACTGGTTTGTATCTGCCGGTTATAGCTATCTTGACGGCGAACAGTCTGACGGAACACTTCGTCCGCGTGAACTCCCAGAGAATACCTTCTCACTTTGGAACAGCTATCAGGTCACAGACGCTTTCGGTCTAGGTCTAGGTCTAAGCTATCAGGACGAGAGCTTTGTCAATAATAGCAATAGCGCGACCCTACCAAGCTACACTCGTTTTGACGCGGCGGCATATTACGATGTGTCAGACGATCTACGGCTACAGGTGAACATCGAAAACCTGACGGACACGCTGTACTTCCCGAATTCGCACAGCACCCACCAAGTCACAGTCGGTGCACCGTTAAATGCGAGATTTACAATAAGCGGTAATTTCTAAGCTCATCCCCCCATAAGCTTAGAATATGGAAGCCGTCCCGGGATGCCAGCGGGGCGGCTTTTTATATTCTAATCATCAATGAGACTGCGTTAAGTATCAGACCGAAAGGCTTCGGGAAAATCCATATCCTAAGGCCATCGCCCAACACACAACCCAAAGCGCTCGAAACGCTTTATACTTCAAGCCCACCCAAGGATCCATGATAGTCCGAAGAACGGCGTGAAACGCCCAATATGGTATCAACCCAATAGAGGCAATTGTGGCCCCGAAAGCGGCACCATCAAAAAGGTTTCCAAACGAAAACAGGTTTTCTTCAGTAGGTCGAATACCCCACCACCCACTCATCAGAGCGCCAATAGCCCCAGCCAATAAGGCGATTGCAGTAAGCACGATAAATGACGAACCCTGTAGACGTAGAAACTTAGAAATCCACGACATCTATAATGGCCTCAACTTTATTTGGTTTGCCTATCACGGAACATATCTGCGGCGATGAAGGTTACTTTGTTTTCGCAAAGATTGTCTGGTTCACTCAACGCCGGATAGATTCCGTATCCACCAGCGTCATGCCAATGTCCAATGAGCCTCACGAATTTGCCATTAAATGCTTCAACCCGTTTTTCTCGATTTTCACCAAGTGGTGCAATAAACACACCCGAAATACAGTTAGCGGATCCAACGCGGCCGATAGCTGCTTCATCCATAAAAAGAGCAGTAGGACCTTCTAGCGGATAACTAAGCCAACCAAACATCTCGACAGGATAATCTGCATCCTCTGAGTTTTCATATGCGGAGGCATACTCATCCCCTAAATCTCTCAATTCAGCTGAATTAAGTAGTCGGTATCTATAGTCTTGTTTTAATCTCTCTTCAGACCCCAATGGTTCTCCAGGGTCAGCGTTCCAAAACAAGATCAACAATCCGATTGTAGCCGCTGTTAGAATCCCAGACAGGTAACTTAAACGCATCTGGGCGCCATCTCCCTAATGCGCGGCAGCGCCGCCTTCTGGCATGGTGACGCCCGGTGTTCCCATCATCAGACCGGCCAATTGAGCCTCGTCTGTGCTGGTCCATTTCACAGGTTTGATCTTTTTCGTAAGCGCATGTTTCAGAACTTCGCTGACGTGTTCAACTGGGATGATTTCCAACGCGCTTTTGACGTTATCCGGGATATCCGCGAGGTCTTTTTCATTCTCATGCGGGATAAGGACCGTCTTCACACCGCCGCGAAGGGCTGCGAGAAGTTTCTCTTTCAATCCGCCAATCGCTGTAACGCGACCGCGCAAAGTCACCTCACCCGTCATCGCGATATCATTTCGCACCGGAATATCGGTCAACACAGAGACAATGGATGTTACCATACCGATACCCGCACTCGGACCATCTTTCGGCGTCGCCCCGTCTGGGACGTGGATATGAATATCCGTTGATCCAAAGGTTCGCGGAGAAATACCCAATTCTGGCGCTTTGGACTGAACATAAGATTTGGCGGCCGAGATCGACTCTTTCATCACGTCCTTCAGATTACCTGTGATTTTCATCGCGCCTTTGCCGGCCATAGACACAGCCTCAATGGTGAGGATATCGCCGCCGACACTCGTCCAGGCTAGGCCTGTCACAACACCGACTTGATCATCCGTATCTGTCTTCCCAAAACGGAATTTCTTTACACCCATGAGCTCTTCCAAATGCTCTGACGTGACATCGATGGACTCAACTTCTTTGGATACGATTTTCGTCAGGACCTTACGGGCCAAAGATGCGATTTCACGCTTCAATCCACGGACACCAGCTTCGCGCGTATAGTACCGAATGATGTCACGCAGCGCGTCTTCGGACACTGAAAATTCCGTCGGTTTTAACCCGTGTTCTTTGGTTTGCTCCGGGATCAGGTGACGTTTAGCAATCTCAACCTTCTCGTCTTCTGTGTAACCAGGAATACGGATAATCTCCATCCGGTCTAAAAGCGGCTGAGACATGTTCAAGCTGTTGGCGGTCGTAATGAACATCACATCAGACAGGTCGTAATCAACGTCGAGATAATGATCGTTGAAGGTGTCGTTTTGCTCTGGGTCCAACACCTCAAGCAATGCTGATGAAGGATCCCCACGGTGATCTTGGCCCATCTTATCAATCTCATCCAAGAGGAAGAGCGGGTTATTGAACTTCGCCTTCTTCATTGATTGGATGACACGGCCGGGCATGGACCCGATATAGGTCCGGCGATGACCACGGATTTCGCTCTCGTCACGCACACCGCCAAGCGACATACGCACAAATTCCCGACCGGTCGCACGGGCAACAGATTTACCAAGCGAGGTTTTACCAACGCCGGGAGGTCCGACGAGGCAGAGGATAGGTCCCTTCACCTTCTTTGTTCGCGTTTGAACGGCTAAATGCTCGATAATCCGGTCTTTGACCTTATCGAGTCCGTAATGGTCTTTATCGAGAATAGCCTGCGCCTTCGCTAGGTCACGCTGAACGCGCTTCTTCTTGCCCCACGGCACAGAGAGCATCCAATCGATGTAATTGCGGCTTACATTCGCTTCGGCGCTCATTGGCGACATGCGCTGCAGGCGGGACATTTCTTTATCGACTTTTTCTTTGGCTTCTTTGGAGAGCTTGGTGTTTTCAACCTTCTCTCGCATTTCGGCCATCTCGTCTTGCTCGTCACCGCCGAGTTCTGTCTGAATCGCCTTCATCTGCTCGTTGAGGTAATATTCGCGCTGGGTCTTCTCCATCTGGCGCTTTACGCGGCCACGGATTTTCTTTTCGACCTTTAATAGCGACGCTTCACCGTCCAGCAATTCGAGGATTTGCGCGAGACGGTCACCGACCTCCGTTGACTCTAATAACGACTGTTTACGGTCGATATCCGCGCCCAAATGGACCGCAACAATATCGGAGAGTTTGGACGCGTCTGAGGTCTCAGATACTGAGGTTATAACTTCATCTGCGACTTTTTTGTTCAGCTTCCCATAGGACTCAAACCCTTTGCGGACTTGTTTCGCCATGGCGGCCACGTGATCCTTATCCGCCTCTTCACTCTCTGTGATGCGGACATCACCTTCAAGAAACTCACCAAAGGTCAAATCGGTCACAGCAACTCGGTCTTCACCCTCAACAAGAACCCGAACGGTTCCATCAGGTAGTTTCAGCAGCTGAAGAATTTTCGCGATACATCCGCGCTCAAACAAATCATCGGCGCCCGGGTCATCTGTCGCCGAGTCCATTTGTGTCAAAAGCACAATGCGTTTTTCCGCCTTCATCACATCTTCCAGCGCAGCGATAGATTTTTCGCGCCCAACAAAAAGCGGCACAACCATATGCGGAAAAACCACAATATCGCGCAGCGGCAGAATTGGTAAACGTTGGGTGTCAGTCATGACGGTGTCGGTCCTAATCTTGTTAGCTCTATATTTGGGGACCACCACACAGAACGGCAAGTTTTTATACGGGTTTAAACTGAGAAAACCTCACAGATCCTAAGATTTTGTCTTTTTATAACATTGGCGACAGAATTTAACAGCGAACCATGAAACACAAGCGGGGGGGGTAAACATCTTAGAACGCTGCAAATATCCAACGCATTGGTTATTGCATTGAACAAAGGCGATTTGACCCTGTGTTCTACTCGCACCCAAAATAGTTATTTGAGTAACAAGCCAGTGTGAGCCCTTGAGCCTCCGCTATTTGGCTTTGTGTCATCAAATCTGAAACGGTTTTCAGAGCCCCCAATGCTTCCGGATACCTCTCCCCGGCGGCGAGCGTGAGCCATTGATAGGACAGAACGAGATTCTGTTTAGCGCCGTAACCGTTGGCATAGTTAGCGCCCACCTTATATTGCGCAGCCCCCATTCCTTGTTCCGCTGCCCGACGAAACCATTTCATGGCTTCGTCGTCATCCTCGGGCACCCCTTGACCAGTCGTGTAACTATAAGCCAGATCATACTGCGCTTGAGGGTGCCCTTGCTCGGCAGCCTTGCGGTACCATCTGACCGCTTCGGAATCATCCTTTGATACACCCTCACCCTTGGCGTATTTTATTCCAAGACTTGATTGCGCTATCATATGACCTTGTAGGGCAGCCGCGCGGTACCACTTCACCGCTTCGCGATCATCCTTTGTGACACCACTACCGTATTCGTACATAAATCCTAAGCTAAGCTGCGCATCCGGATAACCTTGTTCGGCGGCCTCACGGTACCACTTAAGTGCTTTAGCATTATCTTCCGAAATACCGATACCATAGTCGTACATTGTTCCCAAAAGAAGCTGAGCCGAAAGATCGCCTTGCTCCGCCAGTCGCTTTGTGCCGTCAAAATCCTGGGCAGATGCGGAATAAGAGACCACTCCGCAGACAAGACAGGATGCAATTGCGATTTTTCTTAAACTCTCAAACATAACTTTTCTTGTTTAACGCAATTGGCACAACACTCATCCGAAACAAAAACGGGGGCCCGAAGGTCCCCGCTTGCATTCGATAGCACTGTTGAAAACCTTAAGCGGATTTGTCAGCCGGCTTTTTCGTCTTTGAATGGACCAAAAGCGGCTCCGCATTTCCGTCCAGAACTTCCGCATTAATGACGACTTCTTCAACGCCTTCATAAGTCGGTAGATCGAACATGGAGTCGAGCAAGATACCTTCCATAATAGACCGCAATCCCCGTGCACCCGTCTTACGGGCAAGCGCCTTTTTGGCGATAGATTTCAGCGCGTCTTCCGTAAAGGTCAGTTTGACGTTCTCCATTTGGAAAAGTGTCTGATACTGTTTGACCAATGCGTTACGCGGCTGCGTCAGAATTGTGATCAGTGCGTCTTCGTCCAGATCGGTCAGCGTCGCGATAACCGGCAAACGACCCACAAATTCAGGGATAAGACCAAAGCGCGTCAGATCTTCCGGCTCGACGCCTTGTAAAAGATCGCCAACCTTGCGCTCGTCCAATTCTTTGACTGTGCCGCCAAAACCGATGGAGCTTTCATCACCGCGATTGGCAATAACTTTGTCCAGTCCCGCGAAAGCGCCGCCAACAACAAAGAGGATGTTCGTCGTGTCCACTTGTAGGAATTCTTGTTGCGGATGCTTCCGGCCGCCTTGCGGAGGAACAGACGCAACAGTGCCTTCCATAATCTTCAACAGCGCTTGCTGCACGCCCTCACCCGATACATCACGGGTGATGGATGGATTGTCGGACTTACGAGAAATCTTATCGACTTCATCAATATAAACGATACCGCGTTGGGCACGCTCAACATTGTAATCCGCGCTTTGCAGCAGTTTCAGAATGATGTTCTCGACATCTTCGCCAACATAACCAGCCTCTGTGAGGGTTGTCGCATCCGCCATTGTGAACGGAACGTCCAGAATGCGCGCGAGTGTCTGCGCGAGGAGCGTTTTACCGCAACCCGTTGGACCAACCAGAAGAATGTTCGATTTCGCCAGTTCCACATCCGGATTGGACGCAGCATGGTTCAGGCGTTTGTAATGGTTATGAACCGCAACAGACAGGACGCGCTTGGCGTAATGCTGACCGATGACATAATCATCGAGAATTTGCGTAATCTCTTGTGGTGTTGGAACACCCTCTTGAGTCTTAGCAAGGGAGCCTTTGCCCTCTTCCTTGATGATATCCATGCAGAGCTCGACGCATTCATCGCAGATGAAGACTGTCGGTCCAGCAATTAGCTTACGGACTTCGTGCTGCGACTTACCACAAAATGAGCAGTAGAGCGTATTCTTGCTGTCCGTTGTATTCTTGCTCATGGTCTACCTTTATTCCATCGATTCAATCCTGCTGTTCACTGCAAGATTGATGCCGAATGCGTCCCCTTCATTGTGCGGAGGTTGAATCACCTTCGCACAAAAATCTTAAGGCCAGACTTACACACCGCGCAATACGGAAAGAAAGCCTAACTTACAGTGCTGGAACGATAATCGCCCCAGCCCCTGAATTCACCTATGTTTCACCGCGCTTGGTGTAAACATGATCGACAATACCAAAGTCTTTTGCTTCTTGCGCGCTCATGAAATGGTCACGGTCGAGTGTTTTCTCGATCACGGCATATTTGTTACCGGTGTGCTTAACATAAATTTCGTTCAAACGCTTCTTCATCGCTTGGATGTCGTCAGCATGACGCTGAATGTCAGACGCTTGTCCGCGGAACCCGCCAGATGGCTGATGTACCATGACGCGCGCATTCGGCAGAGCTACGCGCATATCGGCTTCACCGGCTGCGAGGAGCAATGAGCCCATAGAACAGGCCTGACCGATACAAACGGTTGAAACTGGACACTTGATGTATTGCATCGTGTCATAAATCGCCATGCCAGCCGTCACAACGCCGCCCGGGGAGTTGATATACATGCTGATCTCTTTCTTTGGGTTCTCGGACTCAAGGAAGAGAAGCTGTGATGTAATCAAAGACGCCATGCCATCTTCGACAACACCTGTCAGGAAGATGATACGGTCTTTGAGAAGGCGAGAGAAAATATCAAACGCGCGTTCGCCGCGGGATGTTTGTTCAACAACCATCGGCACGAGGTTCATCAGTGTATCTTGGGGATCTTGCATCATCATAGTCTATCCTTTGGGATCAGGTGGCAGAACGTCCACCGTCAAATCAGTTGCAATCATATTGCCCTCTCCTTCTCAGCTTTCAAGGGTCGAGGCTGAGGAATGTGCGCACGGGGTTAACGCCGCAGGCCGTAAACCCCGAAATGTCAATTCGTAAGCGAAATGATGCAGCCTTACCCCTCCGCTTCAAACACCAACGCGTCCATACGATCATGATAAGCCATCAAGGTCTTTGACTCCCGGATATAAGCCTGAATCGGCGTCGGAAAGACCTCGGCGCTCATGCCATGTAAGAAAGCGTAAACCGTCGCATCAACCTCCGCCGGTTTTGACCCCAATATGAATTTCTTTTTTCCAAGTTGAGCCTCTACCGCTTTGACGTCATCCAAGCCCAACTCGTAGACTTCCGCATCTGAATGACGCGCGATCCCTTGGCCTTGTGCAGATTTCACGACCCCTTTCACGATCATTCGGAAAACGGTCATGCGAATGAATTTAGGAATTTCAGAGAATAATTTATCCGCCAACATCTTATGATGGTCCGTTTTCACCCATCGCGGGTAGAGCATGCCTGCCCAATAGGTCCGTTCCTCCAGCATGACCTTGAGGGCGTGGCCTGTCGCGAGCTGCTGTGCACTTAACCCCTCGGCCAGCGGGTCACCAAACTTAGCTTTGAGATGTTTTATGATGAAGGTGGAATCCCCGATAGCGTCGCCCTCATCAACGATAAATGGGATTTTCTTTTTTGGTGCTTTTCGTGGATCCGTCTCTTTATGCTCAGAAAATGGAATAGCTGCCAGCCGCATGTAAGCCATTGTTTTCAGCACGAAGGGCCCCGTTTCGCGCAAGCCAAAAGCCGGTCCAAATTTGTAAAGTTCTATCATTGTGCGTCTCCCTTTGCCCCATACTAGGATGCAAATTCAATTTTTGACAGGGCTCAAAATTAGAATAACGTCCAGTTTCAATGATTATATACGACCATCGATAAGAGAGCGTGATTGTGATTTCTGACTCGTCAAATGGATATGACGATATTGCGGACACCTTTATTCAAGTCCGGTCGACGACGTCTGGCGTCTCAACAGTTCAGGGCTGGGCGAACAGATTTAAACCGGGCGATACAGTCTTGGACATAGGTTCAGGATCCGGCCTGCCGCTTACAAAGGTCTTGATCGACCTTGGCCTCA
Organism: Litorimonas sp.; assembly: GCA_039975855.1. Classification (GTDB taxonomy): domain Bacteria; phylum Pseudomonadota; class Alphaproteobacteria; order Caulobacterales; family Maricaulaceae; genus Litorimonas. The sequence goes on from JBDWGH010000002.1 coordinate 199,929, forward strand.
AGGTTTCCGCAATTGATGCTTCTCCCAAAATGGTTGCGGCCTTTCGTAAGAACTTCCCCCACACTGAGATTACCTGTGAGGCAGCCGAAGAAAGTTCATTTTTACATCGCAAATTTGACGGTGTTCTCGCCGTGGGACTTATTTTCCTGTTGTCCCCAGAGGTTCAACGCCAGCTCATTCTTCGAATAGCGGATGCAGTTAAGCCCGGAGGTCACCTCTTGTTTTCCGCTCCAAAGGAAACGGGAAGCTGGGACGACCTGCTCACAAAGCGGCAATCTCATTCTCTCGGAGAAGACAGCTATATTCACCTCCTTGAAAGCTCCGGATTAGTCCTAAATGAGAGATATACAGATGAAGGCGGGAGTTATTATTATGCAGCTGCGAGACCCGCATCTTGAGCCCGAATTCTCGGCTTTCCATAAACTCTTCAGACTCCATCACGGAAACAGAGCGTTAAATTTCAAAGACTTGGTCTCGCAGCTCCATGAAATGCAGAAACATAATCCGCACACCCCAAAACCTATGCCATTTTAAAGCTGTCTTCTTTCAACGGGCAGCCATGTGCACGTTGGCTTGGCTGGAAAGAAGCGGCGCTTGTCATTGGACGAAGCTGGGTAACGTCAGCGGAGTTGGGTGGCTTATCGAGAGCTGTTTACCCCGCGACTGGGTAGTTCGGCCGGTAATGCGAAAAGGCGCCGCTGCGTGGGGCTTCTTGGCAAAAGCTGGGAAGGCTCGAAAACATATTATTTTAACGCTGGTTTGCACCAGAGCCTGACCACCCACGCAGACATCCCACTCTAACGATTAAATTGAGACTTAAACGAAACAAAAGAAAACACAAAAGGCCCTACCAAATGCCTCGAAAACCTATCTCTGCGCGCAAACGCCGTGACGCCTGGGAGGCTTTGCGACTACAATCTGCCCGTCGGCGCGCTGTTGTCGAACGCCGAGACCACCATGCGCGACAGGCTGCTCTCGCCTTGCGTAAAGCGACGCCCGATTGGGTGGATTTGGATAAGCAGGTAAAACAGCTTCAATTGGAAGCTGAGATGGACGCAATGGAGGCGTGCCTTGACGCGCGCCGTCCCGATATCCCCATTCTCAATTTCGATCTCATGCCAGGGTTTTCACCCCCAGCGAAACCCGAACCCGACGTTCATCCGGACGTCAAAATACAAGCTGCCCTCTCCGCCGTACAAGAACCTCGGCCCGTCAATGAAAATAAGCCGCCCCCGCAGGGCGCTAGAAATTGGAAATATGAAAGCACACTAGACGACCGCAACCCCGCCGATGACCATCGGAATTGGGAGTGATGATTTTTAGCTCTCTGATTGATATGCCAACCCAACCAGGCACATGACCACGAACAAGTGAAAACAAATTCCAACCATGACCGCATGACCAAAGGGGTATGTTAAAAACTCAAGCTGCAGGGTTTCCCCGATCCAGTAATTTGGAACCAGTAACCCAGCCGGGGATAACCCGCCCTTAAAGAGGCCAATTAACCCCATAAATGGCGCGAGCACGAGCAGAGCCCGGCATATATATCGGGTCACCCTGCGGAGCGGAGGTTCGGTCAATCGCATGGCAAAGACAAAAATGACGCTATTAAATCCAGCCATCAGGCCCAACCCAGTCGACAGAGATGACGGCTCACCGCTGAATTGAAGACACAGTTTTACTAGAAAAGAGACACCCACAAACAACCAAATGGTGGACGCCGGGCGGGTGGATCGGCGGTTTAGTATATAGCTCGCAAAGCCAAAAAATGATCCGAAAAACCCAATACTCAGCGTCAACAATTTCAGACGCGCATCAACAGGTCGAAGATGGAGAAACGGAATTGTACTCGGCGTATGCTCCACCGAAGCCGCGAATATGAGGCCAAAAACACCAAGAAAAACCGCAAGGCCAGCTATTACAAAACTGCCAGTTGACCCGCTTCGCTCTGGTTCCGATCTTTTCATACGTACCTCTATTATTTTTTAGGCCGGAGGAAGGAATTAGCCAGATACAAAACTCACATTAACGACTAGGCCAATGAGCTTCATGTTATAGACTTTCAAAACCATATTCACTCAAGCAATTAACGAGTAAGAAAATTAGGCCATGTTTGGTCGCGTTTGCGGGCCATTCGGCATAGACGTGGAGGTCATCTAGTTTCCACTCTGGCAGAACATATTGCATAGTGCCGGTCTGTACATCTTTGGCCGAGAGAAACTCAGGCAGCGCTGCAGCACCAATCCCGTTAGAGACCAGTCGAAAAAGCGCATGAGCATCATTTGAAATCAACCGTGCCTTAGGTTTGATTTTCTGAGTCGAATGCGTCTGATGAGAAAATTGAATTCCACGAGCGTGAACTTGAGACAATAACAACCAATCCCAATCCTGAAGATCACGAGGCGTTACAGCGACCCTCTGGCTGTTCAAATATTCCGTAGATGCAACCAGACGCCTTTCAACTTTGAAAAGCTTACGCGTCGTCAAACTGTCTTTCGCGTTAATTGACATTCTAATCGCCAAATCAAACCCATCAGAAATAAGTTCTTTTCGCGTGTCTGAGTAATCCGCCAATAAACTTACTCGCGGATACATCGTCATAAATGAGGAAATAGCATCACTCAAAATGGATTGAGATAAAACGGAAGGCAATGTGATCCGTAGTTCGCCACTGGGCTCTTGAGCTGACCCTGAGATATCGAAAAGTTCACTTTCAACGACACCGAGCATTTTGCGGGTCGCCGCCAGTAACCGCTCTCCATCTCTCGTGAGTGTCAGTTTACGCGTTGAGCGGTAAATCAAGGTAACGCCGAGATGTTCCTCAAGCTTAGAAATATGATGGCTGACAACTGAAGGGGATATTTTTAACTCCTTAGCCGCCCCTCGGAATGATCCATGATCTATGGTTTTTGCAAACATAGCCATCTGTCGAAGCCGGTCAATCATTATGCAAAAATTCCAAACAGTTAAAATTTATAATACCCCCTTATCAAACAGTAAGAGTTTGTCCAATTTATCCGAAACTACACGGAAACCTTATGGGATTGCGTGAACGGCATAGACTGGAGAAGAAAATGGCCTCTAAATTCAAATCAATTATAGCCGGATCATTAGCGATGGCCCTCATGGCATGCACGCATCAAAGCGCCGGGCCAAACGACAAGGAAACGGTTCAAAAATTCTATGATTTTTTGAGCAACCCTGCATCGCCGACCCACAATGTCGCCTTTCAAGAAGCCGCCGCAGATGATTGGCAGAGCATCGGAGACTACTCGGGTAAAAATAAAAGTAAGGCCGCCTTTACAGGCCAAGTTGGCGGGTTTGGGAAATTGATGCCAGATTTGAAATGGGACGTTCAAGACATGCATCAAGACGGCAACACAATCGTTGTTCGTAGCCGAGCAACGGGGACCCCAAAAGGACCTCTGTTTGGCGTTAATGGCGACGGGCGAAGTTTTGACATTCTAACTATTGATATTCACGAGATTGAGAGTGGAAAAATTGCACGTTCCTACCACCTGGAAGATTGGGCCGGAGCGCTACAACAGTTGACGAGTCCCGAGACTAGAGAAGCAAAAGCGGCTGTCGCCCAAGGACAAAAATCGCTCGGCATTGTTATGGCATTCATGGGCGCTATGGGGAGCGGTGACATGGAAAAAATGGATGCTCTAATGGCCGATGATATGGTTTGGCAAAACGAAGGCGATTCCAACATCCCTTGGATCGGGCCATGGAAGGGAAAATCGGAAATATTCAGTTTCCTTGGAGAGTTTTCCGAAGGTGCGAAAACGACATTTTGGGAAAATGATGACGTCTTCGCCTATGGGGATACAGTTGCTGTATTCGGTCGAATGAAATTCATCACAACCGCCTCCGGCAAAGAAACAGACCAGTTCACTTTTGGCCTGCGAGCGAAAGTTAAAGACGACAAGGTCGTTCTATGGAACTGGTTCGAAGATTCATATGAAGTCAGTCAAACATTTCAAGGCAAGTAGGAAAATCGTCTGGAACTCGACTCGCAAAGAGAAAAGATCATGTTCAAAAATCTATGCGTAATGACTGCTACAGGCATTTTATTGTCGGGATGCGCAATGATGACAGAAAGCAAAAATTCGGAAGCGAATTTAGAAAAATTGAATCCTGATACGACAGCAACTGCTTCGACAAACAAACACGATCTTGACGGAACTCGCATTGATTGGATTTACAATTCCTCGGGTTCCGGCATGATTTTATCTTTTGAAGACGGGTTAGCTCAGTACGAATGGGTCGCCGGAGCCCGCAAAGGAAGGAGCGCCGAAAACATACCTTATCAATCCCGTAAAATTGGTGAGGACATGTATTTGATCAACTGGGTGCAGCCCGAGAAGCCTGACTTCATTACACTAATTTTTGATTTCAAAAACAGCACGGCATTCTCATCGGGCCTGATTGGTTACGGAACTGAAAGACAAAGAAATTTGTTCTTGGACGGAACTATTAATAGCATCGATCGCTAACAACTCCGCGTGGAGGCAAACCATTGAACCACACACTCAAACGAAATGAGCGGGTATTCATTATCGCGCTTGTCATTTGGCTTCTATTGCAGCTCTCCAGGTTTATTGCGCTTGTCTTAATCCAAGAAATAAATGTGGGTGTTGAAACTCCTGCTTGGATGTTTCCCGCCTATCTTGATATGTTTGCCGCCATTTTAGCTTTGCCGCTCACCGTTATGGTTTGGAAAGCCCGTGGGTTTTTGACCTGGTCCTTTATCGTTATATATCTCGCTATTTCTATCATCGACCATATTGGAAATTTTGTTACCACTGACCTTGTTGGCCCGCCATCAATTGTCCCAGAGGGATCTAATCCTATTCTATTCCCGGCCATTATGACTGTTTTCGATACGATATTCATTATCATGTTATTCGTTCCGAAGTACCGGGATATCTTTTTTAAGATCACAGAGTAAAATCACCCTCCTGATTTAAGCCATCGTTAGCGTATCAAACGAGTGTTTAACAAAGCCAATAAGCCGCCTAGTTTCACTCGTATTGTGTCAATTTAGATTTAACCTCACCCATCACGCCTCAGCCCATATTGATCGAGGCGCCAGCGGACAGTTTCAATTCGGTCTTGGCCAAAAAACGGCTCGCCTCTTAGGACGAGTGTCGGCACGCCCCAATGACCGGCGGCGTCGAGGTCTTTATGGTTGCGTTCAATTTCTTCGTCATGGTCCCCGTCAAGGATAGCGGCCTCCATGTCGACCAAATCTAAGCCGAGAGCACTCGCAGCATTTTTAATATGGTCTCCCTGATCCCATCCGTCCGTGCCCCCAAAAATCAGAGAGGAGATGTCTTTGGCAAATTCCATTCCTTTTCCGCGTCTTTGTGCTTCAACCCCAAGTCTTGCCAAACGCATGATACGCGGTTGGTGCGGATCGACGGCCAAGGTTTCATAGTTTTGAACAACCGGGTCAGGCTTTGGCGGGAAGATCATTGGCATCCCAAGGAATTGCGCGCGGCGAAGCGAATCCATTACGATATACATGGCCGGTTTTCGATTGGACCCATCGAACAAAGTGCTCTTCGATCTAACCGCAATCGGCAGGACGACCCGCAAGTTTAGTTGGACATCATAATCCTCAGCCAGTTTCTGCAAATCTGGTGTGACGAGATAGGAATACGGACTCCGAAATGACCAGTAGACGTCGATGGCTTCCATAATATCCTCCAGCAAATTCGAACGGGCTAAACTCTCATTCGCTTAAGCGTAAAGGCAATCAGCAGCGGAGCAAGTTTATTTCCTGCATAGCACCAATACGAACCGAGTCGTGGAACGACTAGATTGCCAAGGTTGGGCCTGCTAGGCGATGAGCGACGCTCCAAATTAAATGATGAGAGACCCCGCCATGACCACACTCGGAACTGCCCTCACCTCTGGTGCCACCAAAGTCATGATGTGCGGCTGTGGGGAACTTGGAAAAGAAGTCGTGATCGAGCTGCAACGACTGGGCGTCGAGGTCATTGCGGTTGACCGTTATGCCAATGCGCCCGCTATGCAGGTTGCGCATCGATCCTATGTCATCAACATGCTGGACGGCGCAGCCCTGCGGAAAATTGCAGAAGACGAGAAACCTGACCTTATTGTTCCGGAAATTGAAGCCATTGCGACGGAGACATTGCTCGCTCTGGAGACCGAAGGCTTCACGATCATCCCAACCGCGAAAGCCACTCAGCTCACTATGAACCGCGAAGGCATCAGGCGGCTCGCAGCTGAAGAGCTTGGCCTCCTCACCTCGCCTTATCGCTTCGCTGATAGTGAGGCCGAGTGCCGCGCGGCCATGAATCAGATCGGCCTACCCTGCGTCGTCAAACCCGTCATGTCATCTTCTGGTAAAGGCCAGAGCACGGCCCATACGGACGACGATATCGCTGGCGTTTGGACATACTCTCAAGAAGGCGGCCGCACAGGCAAGTCCCGCATCATTGTCGAAGGTTTCGTGGATTTCGACTATGAGATTACGCTGCTGACTGTGCGTCACAAAGACGGGACGTCCTTCTGTGCCCCCATCGGTCACCGCCAAGAGGGCGGCGATTATCAAGAAAGTTGGCAACCCCATCCGATGTCAAAAACTGCCCTCGCTGCGGCGGAAGATATGGCACGTAAGGTTACTGACGCCTTGGGCGGATATGGCCTGTTCGGAGTTGAGCTGTTTGTGAAAGGCGATGAGGTCATCTTTTCCGAAGTTTCCCCTCGCCCGCATGATACGGGGCTTGTCACGCTTATCTCTCAGGACCTGTCCGAGTTTGCCCTCCACGCCCGCGCGATCTTAGGCTTACCTATCCCGGCCATCCGTCAATTCGGTCCAGCGGCCTCAGCTGTGATTTTGGGTGATGGCGTATCCAAAAATATCAGCTTTGCGAATGTGGATGCTGCCTTGGCGGAATCCGACACGCAAGTAAGGTTGTTCGGAAAGCCTGAGATTAATGGGAGTCGGCGTTTGGGTGTTGTGGTCGCGCGGGGAGAGAGTCTGGAAGAGGCACGGGAGAAGGCTCTGCGCGGGGCGTCGGCTGTTGCGGTGGAGTATGGTTAGGGAACGCTCTCACAAGACTTCGCATACAACTCCTTCATTTGAACTTCTCGATTTGTTTCGGAAATATCCAAAATTACAAGGTGCTTAAAGTGCTTTTGTTCTAACCATTCAAAATTAGAATTATCTGCGTTCCAAAAAACCTCACTCAAAAGTTCGTCGTCATGCCATGTCGTCATAACCGATTGTCCTTTAGGTATGTCACCCCAACTATGAGCTTCAAGATTTGCGACATCAACGCTATCATCCCAGCGGGAACAATCAGTTCCCCAAGCCATCATGCACAAACAGCCCTCTTTCACGAGCCATTCACTGACTACATGCCGCCATTCAGCTTCCACCTCTTCCGTAATGATGACGACCGCCGAAAATGGACGAGAAGCAACAACAGCAGAAGGGACAGTGTCTGGTGGAAGGTGGATATATTGAAGCGGACGTTTCACGATGGAAGCCTAGACATCTAAAATCGAAACTCAAACAGCCAATTTACTGCCGTGAACTTAGACCAACCAGCGCACCTGACTATAAACGCCAGTTGCAATCTCCAAAAAACCTTGCCTCCTTCAACACTCCAACTTCCTCACCCCTTCCAAAAGAAGCCGTGGCAATTTGGCTAAATCCCTGCCAGATAAATAACATGGCACGCATGATTATCATATACGGCCTCATCTTGACGCTCGTCGCCTTTGGACTGACGTGGCTGGATTATAGGTTTTGGATGCGCGACATCGGACCGGAGGTTTATGGGATTGCCATTGCGGTTCTTTTCGCGGCTCTCGGTGTTTGGATAGAACGTCAGCGCAACATTCAAACACCGGAGTCTGAAACAGGACGAAATGAAAGGGCCATCAAGGCCTTGGGTCTGACTATGCGCGAATTGGAGGTTCTGGAATGCCTCCGACGGGGCGAAAGCAATAAGCAGATTGCCCGATCATTGGAGATTTCGCCTAATACGGTCAAAACGCATTTGACCAATCTTTATGAAAAGCTTGGAGCAAGGAACCGTACACAAGCAGTCACTCAAGCTGGAAAATTGTCGATCTACGAGGTGATTTAAATGGGCGAAGACCCCCAACTCACCCATTTGGGCGAGTGACAAATGGTGTTCAACCGCAGACATTGAGGCATTAAAGTTTAGGAGGGGAATATGACCACGACGCGATCCGCACTCGGATTTTGGAAAACAGCAGCACTATACGGCGTACCGACGGGGCTTCTCATTATCTGCATGATGGTGGGCAGCATGACGTTTTTTGGATTCCATAGTGGGGCCTCCGCTAAAGCTGTCGGCTTCCTAATAATGTTTGTTATTTTGTCTCTTATCTTCTTTGGGATAAAACGGTTCAGGGATATCGACCAAGGCGGCGTCATCAAATTCTCGAAAGCCCTATTGCTTGGGCTTTCCATGTCACTTTTTGCCGGGATTGCTTATGTTCTCATTTGGGAGATTTATATCGGTTTCACGGGGGACAGTTTCGTAATCCACTACACAGATCACCTTATCGCAGAAAAAGAAGCAAAGGGTGTGAGCGGCGAAGCGCTCGCAAATTTTGTCACCAAAATGGAGGAAATGAAGGCGAACTATGCGAAGCCCGGTTTCCGGATTCCACTGACATTCTTTGAAATTTTCCCGATGGGATTTCTTATCACCCTGTTCTCCGCCTTGATTTTACACACTCCGAAATTTTGGGCCCGAAAGGGATAGTATCATGGATATAGGCGCATTTTCACTCAGCCTCGCTGTTAAAGACATTCATGCCTCACTGGCATTCTACGAACAGCTTGGTTTTTCAAAGTTCCATGGAGAGATCGACCAGGGCTGGCTTATCCTCTCGAACGGCTCGACCAAGATTGGGTTATTTCAAGGCATGTTTGAAAAGAACATGCTGACCTTCAATCCCGGTTGGACGTCGGACGCTCAACCTGTCGACCACTTCACCGACGTTCGAGATATTCAAAAGAAACTTAAAGCCGCTGGTGTATCATGTTTGACGGAAGCGGATGAAACAACGACGGGTCCCGCAAGCTGTATGGTTCTGGACCCCGACGGAAATCCGGTTCTGATTGATCAACACGTTTAAATTACAGCTCTGCCTTTGCCTTCAATTTTTTGAGCCTTGGCGCGAGAAAGAACATTCCAATGATTGCGTAGAAAAAGCACAAGCACAGCACAAATATCCGGCTCCCCCGCGCCACTTGCGGATTGTCTTCCGCATCAATCACGCGGCGAGAGACCAAAATAATTGAGGTAAATAAGGCCACAAACGCAGCTGGGAAAAGGATGTTTCCGAGATACATTATGATCGAATTATTGCCGGGTAAGGGTGAAGCCAACAGAACACCATACGTCAATGCAAATGCAAAAACGAAGAAGATCACTAAGCCTCTAATAAAATTGGACGGCGGTCTTTGTGAGGCTTTTGACGCGGTATAATCAGCTGCCCATAACCAAATGGCTTGCGGAAGAATCAGACACGCACCGCCAAGACTTATCCGCAAAACGGATGCACCAGCACCACCGGAAACGGATACTGGAAGGATCAGAGCAAATGCTGCGACGACAGACAATAGCGAAATGAGAATAAAACGTTTCATTTTTCAAAGCCTATGCCATCGTGAAAGCAAAGCAATAAAAAAGCCCGTTCTCATTTCTGAGAACGGGCGGTGTTCTTTTTGCTGCTGACGCAGCTTGAACATTTCACCTTTAAGGACTCAGAAATTGCACGAAGGCTGTACATTTTCTGAGGCAATATGCATGCGGTGAATTGTTCTAAATCATGCCGTCTTCTTCGAACAAAGTCTCTTTATCGACTTTCTTGTCCGTCATTTTGGCCTTCTCAACGATCAGGTCGACAACCTTTTCTTCGTAGATTGGCGCGCGAAGCTGAGCGATCGCTTGCGGGTTCTTTTGATAGAACTCAATGACTTGCTGCTCTTGTCCAGGATATTGACGCGCTTCAGCGACCATAGCCTGTTGTAGCTCTTCATTCGTGATTTGGATTTCGTGCTTCTGACCCATTTCAGCCAGTACGAGGCCTAGGCGAACACGACGCTCCGCAATCTTGCGGTAGTCTTTTTCGAGCTGCTTCTCTGTTTTCTTTTCATCTTCTTCGTCAAGATTTCCGGCTTCTTTTTCTGCCTGAACTTGGTTCCAAATGTTTGTGAATTCAGCCTCAACCATTCCAGGCGGAAGATCGAATTTGTGCTTGCCGTCAAGCTCGTCGAGGATTGCGCGCTTCAAACGAAGACGGGACTGGCCTTCCAGCTCTGCTTCATACTGCTCTTTGACAGCAGTCTTAAGCGCTTCTGCGTCTTCCATGCCGAACTTCTTGGCGAAGTCATCATCGATTTCGCTGTCCTTGGCGCCTTGAACTTCGACAACTTTGGTTGCGAAGACGGCATCTTTACCGGCCAAGTCTGCGGACTGGTACGGGTCAGGGAATGTGACTTTGACGTCCAACTCGTCGCCAGCTTTAGCGCCGATCAACTGATCTTCAAAACCTGGGATGAATGTGCCGGAGCCGAGGACGAGCTGATGCCCTTCCATTGCGCCGCCTTCAAAGGCTACACCGTCAACTGTGCCGACAAAGTCAATCAGAACAGCATCGTCCTTCTTGGCTTTGGCTGTCTTAGCTTTTTTCTTATAAGTCTTCTGAGAAGACGCCAATTCTTGCAAACGCTCATCGATGTCTTTTTGGTCGGCTTCATGAACAAGCTTTGTGAACTTCAGTTTTTCAGGATCAACCGGGTCGAAATCAGGGATTGATTCGACTTTCAATGTGTATTCCAGATCCGCATCGCCCTTTGTTACCGCTTCGCCATTGGCACGTAGATCAATTTGCGGCTGACCTGCCGGACGGATCTTATTGTCGTTGATGGCTTGCTGTGAGCTCTCATTGACGACTTCTTGGACGATGTCGTTCATAATGGACTGGCCGAACATCTTACGGATGTGCGATGTCGGGACTTTGCCTGGACGGAAGCCTTTTAGAGAGACCTGCGGCTGCATCTCTTTGATCTTTGCTTCCAATTTCTCGGCAAGATCCTCTTTTGGGACCGTAACGGCAAAAGTCTTTGAAAGGCCTTCGGCCTCGAGCTCTTTAATTTGCATGATGATATCACCAAGGTTGGGCAAGCGCGTAAAGCCCCTGCCAAGGGTTTGAAAATTTCGCGCCTTATGTCATGCCTCTGCCTCAACCGCAACGCCTTTGGACGGGCTTATTTCAGTCCTCTCTTTTGCCCCCTCACGCTATATCTCGCTTCTGTGAAGCCGCGTGCCTTGACGCGTTGTTAACCCTGTGGTGTGACGCTGCCCTATGGACCCGTCTTGGTATCTCTATCTCGGCATTTTCGTCGGACCATTTGTGCAGGAAGATGCCGCCGTAATCGCGGCAGCGACCCTCAGCGCATCAGATCCGCAACATTTCCCATTTGTCTTCTTTGTGATTCTCTTCGGCCTATTTGCCTCAGATATCTGGAAGTACTGGATCGGTTACTCAGCTCATGCTTCGTCCCGCGCTCGTAAATGGGCGGAGAAAGACAAAGTCATGGCGATGCGCGACCGCGTTGAACGGCACGCAGTAACGACATTACTGACGGCGCGGTTTTTGCCTCTCGCTCGTGTCCCAGCCTACATCGCTTGTGGGTATTTCAAGATGAATTATGCCAAGTTTTGCGCGATCATCTTCGCAACGGCACTGCTCTACTGCATCGCAATATTTGGCGCGATCCACTTGTTGGGCGAAGTCTTTGGGGAACGCATGGAAGTGGTATTGGGAATCGTTGCAGGCGTCGTGATTATCGCAATCGTCGGAACTGTCGGGATAAAGGGATGGCTAAGCCGACGTACGGGAAAAGACGACTAAGATTCGTTTCCAGCCTTTTGGCCTTCTAGCCACGCTACAATATCTACCATTGCGGCATCATTTGCCCGCTCAATCGCCGACACAATAGACGACACATTAATCGAACTCGCCCTCACCGTTTCCCGCACACTATGCGTTCCCAGCAAGCTACGGTCATCTGCACGGGCATATGTCACGCGATACTGAACAACGGCCAATGGAGCACTTTCAGGGCCATTATCGAAATTCGCTTCGAAGTTTTTAACCACGAGGTGCACGCGTGTTTCTGTCCGAGCACCCGATGTTGGAATCAATCCGATGAATTGCGGTGAACTTTCCAACGCATCAATCACGGCGTCTTGAATCAATACAGGTGTCGCCTCCGACCATTTAGCCTGTGCAATCGCTGAGAGTTTCTGGCCTCCATGCGTGACAACAATATCGCTGGAGTTGAAAATTTGCGTCGCGGCTGGTCGGTCTACGCGAATGATTTCGGCCGTGGCGGCCTTATCCACTGGCTGCGCACTTGTCGACAATCTGTATACTGACGGCGCAGGTGCTGGATCAGGCAGGATAGACACGCAAGCTGACAGGCTCACTGTCGCGACCAGGATCATGAGAGTACGAGACATCATTGCGGCAACACCACTTCTTCACGTTCGGCGCCGGATATAAACTGCGCCGGGCTTTGTTCCAGACTATCCGCTACACGTCCCATAGTCGTGACCAAACGGCGGATTGCATCTACAGTCTCTTCCATATCCGTCAGACCAGAATTTGACAGGCGATTAACTGCATCGCGCGCATCAACAATCATTTCGTCAACGCCTTCCGCTGTTCCCCCAAATGTCGCGACAGTCTTATCTACATTCGCCAAAGTGCCCTCTGCCTTCGCCAAAACCTTTCTGAGATCTTCTTGGACAACGCTATCGATAGAGTTCGATGTCCCTTCAAAGGACTTCGCAGTCTCTGCAATTGCGTCAGCGGCTGCCGTGAAGCTATCCATCAAATCATTCAGCTTACTTGGGTCTAGTTCAGAGACATCGACAGAGGCCGTGATGGCCTCGACATTCTTCAAAATCGCGCTGAAGGACGCCAAGTTTTCCGTAGAAAGCAATCGGTTTGCATTATTAAGCGCCAGCTGCGCTGCAACGACAACATCTCCGCCGCCTGCCAATAACTCATCCACCGAACTGGCTTCGCCTACAATTCGCTTGGTCCCTCGTCCTGGCATATCCGCCATAAGGGGGGCATCTGTATCGGTACCGGGCGTGATTTCGATATAGTTCATGCCTGTCAGGCCCAGCGGCGTTAGCTTCGCCGTCGAATTTACATCGATTGGTGTCCGCTCCCGAATTTGAATTTCAGCCACAACCAAATTTGGGTCTTTGGTATCCCAGCCCAAGCCTATGACTTCACCAACGCCCAACCCGTTAAACCGAACTTCCGACCCATTGGACAGTCCACGAACACCACCGTCAAAAGCAATTTCGTACAGGTCATATTTCTGATTGGCTTGAAATCCAGTCAGCCAAATCACAAAGCCGACGAGAGCCGTCATGGCGACTAGAACGAACATGCCGATCAGTGCGTAATTGGCCTTGTTTTCCACGCCTACCCTTTCTGCCCGCTATTGGCAGCTTCACCCGCACCAATCGCAGCACGGGACCGTGGGCCACCAAAATACTCTTTCACCCATGGATGATCATATTGGCTCACAGCTTCCAAAGTATCGGCGATAGGGATGTGTTTATCAACCAAAACCGCAATCCGGTCGCAGATATGGTACAGACTATCCAAATCATGCGTGACCATCAGAACAGTCAAACTCATGGCTTCTCGCAATCCAAGGATAAGTTCATCGAACGCGTTTGCGCCTACTGGGTCCAACCCAGCTGTTGGTTCGTCCAAAAACAAGAGTTTCGGATCAAGGGACAGTGCGCGTGCGAGACCAGCCCGTTTTTTCATGCCGCCCGATAGGTCTGCCGGAAAAAGAACGGCACTTTCCGGCGGCAATCCGACCATGTGAATTTTCATATCCGCCAACTCACGCATCAATTTTTCGGATAAATCTGTGCTCTCCCGCATGGGTAGCATGACGTTTTCCCTTACGGTCATAGAGGAAAAAAGCGCGCCGCCCTGAAACAAGACACCCATTTCATTTTTAATATCACGTCGGACCTCTGGCGTCAGTGTGTCTCGGTTCTGACCAAAATACTCAACATAGCCCCCCTCGGGCTCTTTCAATCCTAGCATTGTATTCAGCAGAACAGATTTGCCCGTGCCTGATCCGCCAACAAGCCCAACAATTTCGCCGTGATTGACGGTGAAGTCCAAATTTTCATGGATGACGTTTGGACCAAACTGCGTTTTGATTCCAACGGCGCGCATGGGCGACGCGGATTGATCCAGTTTATAGGGCTCTGTCATAATTAAACGCCCATTTGGTAGAAGAAGATTGCAAACAAGGCGTCGACAAAAATGACCGTGAAAATGGCTTGCACGACGGCCGTGGTCGTTCGCTGACCCAAGCTTTCCACACTCCCGCCTACTGCTAATCCCTGGCGACACCCGATAATCGCAATGATCAATCCAAAGACCGGAGTCTTGCTAAGGCCGACCCAAAGATTCTCAATTCCAACGGCCGTATTCAGACGGTTAAAGAACAAGATGGGCGAGATATCCGCCGTGCCCCAAGCAACGAGCAATCCTCCAGCCAATCCGCTGAGCATGGCTAAAAATGTCAAAATTGGCATTGCCACCACACAGGCAATGGCCCGTGGGATAACAAGCACTTCGTAAGGATCGAGCCCCATGACAGTCATCGCATCAATTTCTTGGCGCATTTTCATAGACCCAATGGACGCCGTAAAGGCCGAGTCAGATCGGCCCGCCAGCAAGATAGCCGTGATGATAACTGCAAGCTCCCGCAGCACAGAGAATCCAACCAAATCCACCATGAATACGCTGGCACCAAAGGCTGCCAACAAATTCGCGCCCATATAGGCAATGACGGCGCCGATAAAGAACGACAAAACCATCACAATCGGCGCAGCGTCCAACCCAACACTCTCAATCAAATTTACGATCGACTTCCAGCGCAATCTTTTTGGGCTGGCGATAACTTTCGCAAGGACAACAAAAAAGTGCCCAATGAAGGCAAGTGTTTCGATCAACTCGTCCCAGAACCTCACTGTTGCCCGACCAACCCGCGTGAAAGCGTCATACCATTGACGTCTGGGTTCCCGTTCTCTGCCAAGCACAGCCGATGTCGCAGCGCTCATCAAAGTCTTGTGCCCTGGAGAACGAGAGACGACATCCCAACTCTCAGCTGGGACAACACCATATCGGATTGCTCGCGCTAGCAGATATGCGCCCGCCGTATCTAAATCCTCAACACCCTCCATGTCATAATCAACGTGGCGGTAAGTGAGCGCGGCGACATCGCTGGCCAATCGGCCATCAAGGTAGCCAGCCTGTTCGATGTTCCAATCACCTTTAGGGTGCACGACAAGCGTCTCTCCGCGCATCTCCAATTCATAATCTGCACAGCTTGCCAACATGACTCGCAAGGTGCAAACCCAAGCGGTCCGGGTCAATCCCTTATCGTCGCCTGATGGCCCCTATGCTGAACGAAAACCCATGAATTTAAAGCTGGAAATCAAATCAAGTAGCTTTCCGACACGAACAGCCTTCCGTATCTCTAGAACGACGGTCACGACTGTTGAGGTCATTCAAGTAATTTTGAAGGATGGGAACACAATTGGTCGCGGCGAATGTCGGCCTTACCCAAGATATAATCAAACGCCTGAGAGTGTCAGAGCAAATCTTGAAAACGTTCGATCAGAAATTGAGTCTGGTCACATTGAAGATGCGATGACCGCTCTTGAGGGAAAAAGCGCCGCTCGAAATGCTTTTCAATCGGCATGGTTGGACTTCCGCGCTAAAACTGAGAACACCACGGCTGCCAACCTTTTAGGTGTTTCAGCACCCTCCCCGCGTCAAACCGCCTTTACCCTCTCTTGGGGGTCGGTTGAATGCATGGTGTCCGCGGCAAAGAAAGCCGCAATCTACCCGTGGCTGAAAATCAAAATCGGTGAAGGTGGTTTGGACCAAGTTCTCGCTGTGGCCGACGCCAGACCAGATGCCCGTTTGATCATTGACGCCAACGAAGCTTTAGACACGGAGACGCTCCCGTCATTTCTGGACGCTTTATCAAGTTTGAACATCGCGCTGATTGAACAACCTCTTCCTGCCGGACATCGAGAGCGATTGCCTGAAACTGACCTTATCATTTGCGCGGATGAAGGCCTTCATTCGATTGACGATCTAGAAGCGCTGTGGAGGCTCGGATATCGAGCCGTAAACGTGAAACTGGACAAATGCGGCGGACCGATTGCTGCCCGCGATCTTATCCTACGTGCTAAAGACATGGGCTTCACTGTCATGGCGGGATGTATGGTAGGCAGTTCGTTGGCGATGGCGCCTATGATGACCCTAGAAGGCCTTTGCGATATCATTGATTTGGACGGAGCGCTCCTACTGGCAGAAGACGTCGATCAAGGTCTGAAATATGATGGCGCGACCGTTTACCCGCCATCACATGCGCTTTGGGGTTAAACTCTTAAGACTAAGATGTTTCCTTACGGCGGGCAGCCATTTCGGCAGCAGCCTGCTCTCGAACACGTTTCCCAAAATTGTCCGTGACAGTTTTCAGTCGGCCAATTTCCGTATTGAGTCCGCGTAGTTCTAAGCTGTCGACACCGACAACTTCTTTGAAAGCTTTAGACGCTTCATGAGATGCCAAGAGGGCTTGCTCCAACTCACCTAATTCTTCGCGAAGCTTACGTTCGCCTTCAGACATATTGAAATAGATTTCTGCTGCATTTGTCGTGAGGCGAACTTGTTCGGTGGCAAAAGCAATGTCTTCAATTACGACCGCTCGCGGTAGGTTCTGATCCACATAATTCACCTCTGTCGTTAGCTCTCGGTCTTCCAAACCATTGAGCAGGAGCGATGCGGCGGATTGCATTTTCTTTCGAGATGTTTTTGCGACGAACCCCTTACTCCGGAAAACCGAATAGAGCTTACTGGCAGCCCGGAGAACGATGTTTCGCTCTGCAGGCGCTTCTGATTTCGCAGCCACAGGGATCGATATTTCAGTCATGTCGACGGTCGCGCAGCCGGTTGCGAGAACCGTTGCGGCCGTCAAAGCCAGTATACGAATATGTGCGTTCATAAATCCCAACTGATACTCACCTCAAGCAGCTTCGGAAAAACTGTCTGACTTAGAATAAAACTCTTCTAGGTCAGACTTATTAAACCAAAGCTGAATACGACCTTTTTAACACGTTACGAATTGGTCACGTCGCAATTTACAGGTCTACCCCGCGATTAACGGCGCAATCCAACGATCCCAAGTACCAAATATTAGCACCAAGCCCATAAATACTGGGGCAACAAATCGAACGAAGAATAAGATAAACTTCCCAAGCGCTTCTCCGGAGCCCGAAAGTTCCTGTGCCAAAATCGCCTTATTTAGCCGCCATCCGGTGAAGAGAACGACAAGCAAGGCAGATAACGGAGCCAAAATTGGTCCGGCCAATCCACCATCAATAAAGTCCATGAACTCAAGGCTATACAATGAGAGCAAGCCAAGCGTCATTATAGCAGCACCAGTAATCCATGCCGCTTTCGCTTTAGCAATTTTCATTTTCTCAGCCAGATAAGCCACGGAAGGCTCGAGCAGTGAAACAGACGAAGTCACAGCGGCGAAGAAGGCCAAGAAGAAGAAAGCGGCACCAATGAACATTCCGCCTGGTGCGTTCGACATAGCTGTCGGAAGTGTTGTGAAGAAAATGCCGGCACCCGCTTCAAAGTTCAGATCATTTGCAAAGACAACTGGGAAAATGGCGAGACCCGCGATGATCGCAACACAAGTATCCACTAGAGACACGGTCACCGCAGATTTTGGGATGGAAACATCACGCGGCAAATAAGAACCGTAGGTGATCATGATCGCATTACCGATACCGATAGAGAAACAAGCCTGACCCAATGCGCTTTGCGCGACTTCGGGAGTAATCTTGCTAAAATCAGGGGTGAACATGAAGGCGAAAGCATCTGCTGTGCCGCCGCTGCTCATAGAAGATATGATCGAATAAGCTGCCAATCCGATAAGAAGAATGAAGAAGATCGGCATTAGCAAACGCGCTGCTAATTCAATCCCTTTATTGACTCCCCGAGCAACCAACCACGCCGTAATCAAACCGAAGAATAAGAACCAAGGTAGGACTTGGGATGTCGGGTTTGACACCATCAACCCGAATTGCTGTTCAATTTCCGCCGCTGGCATGCCTGCAAATGAGCCAAACAAGAACTTCGGAATGTAAGCCAGAACCCAAGCCGCAACGACGCAATAAAAACTAACAATTAGGAACGAAGCAATCATCCCGAACCACGCACCACTACTCCACAGTTTTGAAACACCAGACCGATCAGCCAAATCATTATTTGATCCAACGGCTGACGCGGCATTACCCGCACGGCCAATAATGTACTCACTCATCAGCACGGGGATGCCGACAAAGACGATACATGCAATATAAATCATGAGGAAGGCAGCGCCGCCATTCGTGCCCAGTTCGGCAGAGAAGCGCCAGAGGTTACCAAGGCCAACAGAGCTGCCGACAGCGGCCATGATGAAAGCAAATCGCGATGACCATTGTGCGGTTCCGCGTTCGACAGGAATGGTTGCCATTATAAATCCCCTAATAGACGTAAGAGGCTCTCCGGCCTCTGCTTAGCTCTCGCTTAACGCCTGTATATATGGGGTCAAGGCGGGGACCGTTTTTGACTCAGAGAATTACCAATCAAGAGGCGGCCCTAGTTGGATCGCGGAAGCTCTATCCCGCGGTGCAGATGCGCCGAGAGGATAAGGCCGAAGCCTCCCATCACAGCCAAAATAACCGTGCCGCCATAGGAAATGAGCGGCAGCGGAACACCTACGACAGGCGCTAAGCCCATCACCATGCCCAAGTTAATGAATATATAGAGCGTGAATGTCATCGTTAGGCCCATAATCAGTAACTTGGAAAACATCTCTTTGCATTGCAGAGACAGCCAAATGCAGACGCTAATAACAGCCATGTAAAGCCCCATGGTCAACAATCCACCTATCAAACCGAACTCCTCTCCAATAACTGTGAAGATGAAATCAGTCCGGTTTTCGGGTACATATTCACCTTGGCGTTGCGTGCCGCGCATAAAGCCTTTTCCGTTCACGCCGCCGCTTCCGAGGGCAATTTTAGACTGGGTGATATGGTAGCTTGCCCCGGCAGGGTCCCGCGACGGGTCCAGGAAGGTCATCACGCGCTCTTGTTGGTAAGGTTTCAGACCATATTTAAAAAAGAGCGGAATAGCGACAGCAGCGAAAAGACTGGCAAATCCAATCACGCGCAAAGAAATCCCGGCTAAAAACACCACCGCGACCCCAGTAGTGCCAAGTAAAAGCGTTGTTCCTAAATCCGGTTGCCGCAAGATAAGAGACATCGGCAAAGTCAGTAAAATCAACGCTCCCAATAACCCTGTGATATGGCTCACCCGGTCTGCAGGTAGGTCATGATAATATCGCGCCAACGCTAGAACGATAGCTGGTTTCATGATTTCAGACGGCTGCAATCGCGTAATTCCAAAGTCCAACCAGCGCACAGAGCCATTGATCTCAATACCAAAAAATTCAACGCCAATCAAAAGCGCAAGACCGACGGCGTAAACAGGATAGGCTATCCTGTACCAAAAGCGAATATCGATCAAAGCCACAGCCAGCATCACCAAACCACCAAATCCGACCCGGACAAAATGCTGAAACGCGCCATGTCGCCAGACGCCATCCGTGGCCGCAAAAATCATCGTCACACCAACAAGACCCAATACGCCGACAAGCGTGGGAAGCAGCCAATTGATTTCAAAAAGCTTGGTCGTCAGTGACCCGCCAGAAGCGGGCACTGCCCCGCGAAAACTCCCGCCGCGCGCAACCATTAGTCCAAAGCTCCGGTGTCAGATGCGGATGCGCTACCAACGCCATCACGCCTTAGGGCTTCTCCCAAAACGGCCCTACTGATATCTGCCGCGCGTTTTGATCCGGAACCGCCATGCTCAACAATGGTGCCAATTGCGAAGCGCGGGCGATCATAAGGGGCAAACCCTACAAAAATTGAATGATCTCGCAGTTTCCAAGGTAATTTTTCGTTCTTGCGTATCCCAGTTGCGCGCTCTGCTGAGCTGATACCGCGCACTTGTCCTGTGCCCGTCTTACCAGCCATTTCCATCCCGTTTACAGCGCTATCAGAGCCAAACGGATTTAGCCTATAGGCCGTCCCGCCCATTTCCGATGTGACGGCCCACATCGCGTCTCTAACATAGGCTAAATGTTCCGGGTTGAAATCTAGTGGTTCAAATGTCGGCAGCGTTTGACCAATCACCAGTTGAGGTACAACGGCATCTATGGTGTTCGCGATGCGCGCTGTCATAATTGCAAGTTGAAGCGGGGTCGCGAGAACGAACCCCTGTCCGATGGATGCGTTCAACGTATCACCCATCCGCCATCCGGTACCAAGCCGGTTTTGTTTCCACGCTCCATCAGGAACAATACCGGAAATCGCGCCGCCAATTGATATGTCGTAAGTCTGCCCAAGACCAAGCCTACGGGCGACATCAGCTATGGCGTCAATGCCCACAATCTGTGAAATGTCATAAAAATAAGTGTCGCAGCTATTTTTCAATGCATCCCGCATATCCATTTTACCGTGACCTTGTCGTTTCCAGCAATGGAAGGTGCGGTTACCCAATCTCATTTTTCCAGAACAATATATGGTCTTGGTGGGATCAATCAGTCCTGACTCCAAAGCTGCAAGCATGACCGCCATTTTGAACGTGGACGCTGGCGGGTATCCCCCAGCAATGGCCTTATTATATTGCGGGCGCTTTGGATCATTATTCATGCGATCCATATCCGTTTGCGTCAGACCCGATACGAAGAGGTTCGCGTCAAATGTTGGCATGGACAGCAATGTCCGCAGCTCGCCGGTAATAATGTCAATCACACAAACGCCGCCGCTGTCGTCACCTTCATCTTCCGTCGCAAATTGTTTAGCCGCAAATTCCTGCAGCTCAGCGTCCAATGTAAGCCAAACATCCTTCCCGGGCGTCGCTCGTGTATTGGGGTCAGGCCATTCACGAACGATCCGGCCACGCGCATTCACTTCAACTTTTAATTTTCCAGATGAGCCCCGTAAGGTCTTTTCTTGCGCGGCCTCAATACCCGTCTTTCCAATCCGAAAAGTCGGCTGTTTCAGCAGTGGATCACCGTCAGCTTCAATGTCTTTCGTCCCCGCCCGGCCAATATAGCCCAATACGTGCGAGAATACCCCGTTCTCAGGATAGGCTCGACCTTGACCGGCTTCCGACACAATACCGGGCAAAGCATGTAACCGCATGTTCAAGGCACTAAAGGTTTCCCAATCAATATTGTCTTTTAGCAAGATAGGTACAAACTTTGGATTTTGTCGAATGTCCTTTTTTATCCGCTCTCTTTGGCGGGAAGAAATTGGGCTGATACAAGAAACGCGATCCAAGGTTTTTTCGATTTCAGCTGTCCGCTCCGGTATCATGACCAACCGGAAATTCTGACGATTACGGGCCAAGGCGACGCCGAAACGGTCCCTAATTTCACCGCGTTCGGGCAGAAGCATGTTGAAATTAAAACGATTGTTTTCTGATAAAGACCGGTAGTCTTCAGCTTGTAAAACTTGGAGCTGATAAAGCCTTGCCGCAAGAACTCCGAAAACGCCAATTCCGCCGGCACCTAAAATAGCGGTCCGGCGGGTGACAAGATTTTTATCGACTTTGTTTTGGGACGAGATTGGCGGCATATTATCTAGCCCCAATCTTCACTATCACTGAAACGCAGAGCAAGACCGTGCCGCAGTAATAGGAATAGTGGCAACAGCACCGTCGCAAAGATCATCTGACGTCCAAGCGCTGCGAAGTCAGGCCATAGTCCGAATACAAAATATCCAGAGGCAGACAAAACAACGATTGCCAGTCCGCAAGTTGCGAGCCAGACTAAACATAGGCTGATTGGCGCAAAAGGAGAGCTCCGAAGTTCCGGTCTTAAAAACCCCCAGACCAACACAAATAAAAGCGCCCATTGACCGGTTATACCTCCCGTCGCCCAATCCGTGAACAATCCGGCTAGAAAAACAAGGGGTAAAGAAATCAACGTATTCGCTCGTCTTGGCCAAATCGCGAGAACGAGCAGCGGAATGAAACCAAACCCGATACGAGCTCCAAACATATTCAATCCAGCGATTGAAGAAGATGCAGCAATTAACAATGCAACACCGGCGACGATAGCGGGGAGAACTTTGCGGTTCTGCGTTTGGACATCCATAAACGTCATGGCGTATCACCACCGTCTTGGTCAGCTTCCGGCGGCGCAACTATTTTAACAAAAGGCGAAACCCAAACCCAGTCTAATGGTACAGACTCGGTTGATAACCTTACTCGCAACCCTCCCGCTTCTCCAGATATGACTTCGCCAATCTGAAGCCCGCGTGGCAATGACCCGTCATCACCCGAGGAGATAACCCGATCACCCACCATCCAGTTTTCGCGCTGGTTGATAAAAGACAGCTTCGGAAGTGGCGAGTTATCACCGGCCAATATGGCTGTCGCACCTGATCGCACCGAAGCCACGGCAATGCGGCTGTTCAGATCAGAGACACGCAAAACGCGGGTTGTATTTGGCCCAACGTTAATCACATGCCCCACGAGACCCTCTGTCGACATCACTGGATTTCCAACATGCACGCCGTCTTTTGCACCCACATTCAAAAGCAGGGAGCGCACGAACGGGCCATCTGTCTCGCCAATGGCGCGAGCTGCGATCTTTCGCAAAGGGATGTCCGTTTCTGTATCAACACCCAATATCGCTTCGTACCGCGCGACTTTGACGGCTAAATTATCGTACCGGGCCTGTCGGTCTCGCAAAATCTCTATTTCATTTCGGAGCTTTTCATTATCGGCCAAGGCCGAGCTTCGATCGTCCAATCCAGAGAAAAAACCTTCGATACCTCTGAGCGGGACGGCCAATGCAGCGGCAAGCGGCGCAACCGTTTCTTGTGTCGCTGTTTCGAGACCAGATGCCGTTTGGTTAGAACCACGCTGCAGGCTGATGAGTAAGCTGGAAATGATAATGGCCGCTAGCAGGGCAATACGGGTTATGCCTCCGTTAGGACGTTCCCTGCCTCGCATTGCTCATCCTTTAAATTTAGGCCTCACAGCCCCGCTATCAGTCAGAGCTAAACGCCAGCTTCGAGGACTATTTTCCACTTTTTCAAATTCTCAACCACGGTACCAGAGCCACGTACGACGCACGACAATGGATCATCAGCGATAGAGACCGGCAAACCTGTTCGTTCGCGCAACTCGACATCCAGATTGCGAAGCAAAGCCCCGCCGCCTGTCAGCATGATACCTTTATCAACGATATCGGCCGCCAATTCGGGCGGCGTGGCTTCCAGTGCTAATTTCACGGCTTCCACAATTTGCTCAACTGGCTCTTCCAGGCTCTCAGCAATCATCGCTTCATTGATTGCGATCTCGCGTGGCACGCCATTCATCAGATCTCGGCCTTTGATCTGAACCGTCATACCTTCACCATCTTCCGGTGTCATGGCAGAGCCTATTTCTTTCTTAACGCGTTCCGCACTCATTTCACCGAGAAGCAAGTTCGTCGTACGGCGGACATATTGGATAATTGCATCATCCATCTTATCGCCGCCAACGCGTACCGACCGAGAGTAAACCATACCGTCGAGCGACAATACCGCGATCTCAGTTGTTCCGCCCCCGATATCGACGACCATTGACCCGGATGGCTCATGGATAGGCAACCCAGCGCCAAGCGCCGCCGCCATCGGTTCATAAACGATATATACTTTGGAGGCGCCAGCTTGTTGTGCGGATTGGTAAATCGCCCGTTTCTCAACGGCGGTTGCGCCAGCAGGCACACAAATCACAACCTTCGTGCCACCAAAGCGAAATTTCTTTTTATTCACTTTTTCAATGAAGTGCTTAATCATGGCTTCAGCGACTTCAAAGTCGGCGATCACACCATCTTTCATCGGTCTGATGGCCTCGATATTTCCCGGTGTCCGGCCCAACATCATACGGGCATCTTCGCCAACAGCATGTACGACTTTACGTCCGTTTCGAACGGAGTACGCGACAACAGACGGTTCGTTTAAAACGATATCCCGCCCTTTCGCATAAATAAGCGTATTCGCCGTACCCAAATCGATTGCGAGGTCTGTAGAAAATGCGTCAAAGATAGACATGGTCAATCCGGTTCATGTGGCCACAAATTTAGCGCCTTAAATACGCAGCCCGATTAAGTATAGTGAATCAGTTATTACCGACACCCCTTTGTCGGAACTGATGATTAACCTTTAACTAATTTGCAAGGCAGTCACGCGCTTAATCCGCGAATTCGCTGCATTTTTTCGCTTTAAATGGGCGAACGCGCCTCTAAACGCTTTCGAGCGAACCAAGACAGCAAAATCGCAAGGCCTGCCAAGCCGGCAAAAAATACGGCCATCAAGCTTCCAGAAAGACCCGAAATCAAGCCTTGGCTGATGAGACAAACGACCACAATTTTCGGAATAATTCCGATTGATGTGCCCGCCACAAAATGCCGAAATTTCATCCGAGATACACCCGCTGCAAGGTTGACCAAAATAGCTGGTCCTGTCGGCACAAGACGCACAACGAGACTCGTCATAAACCCGTTTTTGCGGACAGCGGCTGATAACTTTCGAATTAATTTTGCGTCTAAGCGCCGGAGGCGTTCTGCGCCCACGCCATGCCCGATCCAAAACCCTAACATTGCGGCTGCAAGGCTCCCAATCCAGGACAAGAGACCTCCTTCCCAAATGCCAAAGGCAAGCACCGTCCCTGTGATCAACATCCATTGCGGTGCGCCAATAAATGCAAGCCCACAAAAAAGAGCAATTGTGATCGGTACCGCCCATGGTGATTCAGACAGATATTGCATCATGGCAAAGAACTCACCCTGATCAATATCGAAGGCTTGCTGAGCCCCTACGACCAAAACGACAGGGATAAGGAGGCTGGCGATGAGCCAAAATAGTGTTCGCGCGTTCAAAACTCTAAACCCAATAGAGATCTTAAATACTGATCTTGATCATTTTGGTCTTTTAAAAACTCCCCTTTCGGAGGTTGATTTCTGAACCATGTCATTTGCCGCTTCGCGAAACGTCGGCTTTCACGTTTTGCATCCTCGATAGCTTCATCAAGGGTGCCTAAGTCGCTGAAATACTTTTGGAGCTGCCGAAGGCCAATTGCCTTCATGACTGGCAAAGTTTCATCATAGCCTTTTGCAAACACTGATTTCGCCTCCTCCAGGCCGCCAGCGCGCAGCATCTCGTCATAGCGCGCATTGATACGCGCATAGAGCATTTCCCGCGGCGGCGTCAGGACACAATATCTTGCAAAGCGTGACGGAATGATTGGGTGTGTTTCGGCTTGCCATATGGAGAGTGCCTGTCCTGTCCCTTTGGCGACACTCACAATGCGCTGCAAACGTTGCGGATCATTGCCCAGCACACGCGCTGTTGCGACGGGATCCAGCCGCTCTGCTTCCGCACGTAAGCTTTCAATGCCGTCACGTGCCAAGGCGGCCGCGGTTTCATCAGATACAAGCTTTGAAACGGGCGGAATATCCGCCATGCCTTGTAAAAGTGCTCGAAAGTAAAGCCCCGTACCCCCAATGAGGATCGGAGTTTTGTCTCGCGCGAGTATGTCTATGATAAGAGGTTCGACATCGCGGAGCCACTCCCCCGTTGAATATCGAACGTCTCCGGCGACATGTCCAAAAAGGTGGTGCGGCAGGCCCTCCATTTCATTCTGGGTTGGGCGGGCAGACAAGATTTGGAGGTCGGCGTAAACCTGCAACGCATCGGCGTTTATGATTTCGCCATCCAACGCTTTAGCAACTTTTAAGGCGAAAGCGCTCTTACCGCTCGCTGTTGGGCCCGCGATGCAGATGATAGGTTTCATGAGACGAGCCTCATTTCGGAGAGGCTAGCTCGTGGGGTTCAGGGCGTAGAAAATGTAATTCCCACCGCGATTAATCAGCAAAGTCACAGGTTCATCCTGCTCGCTCGCCGCCTCCATCGCCTCCGCAAATTCCGCAGGGGTGGAAATCCGTTCGAATCCAACTTCCTCAATGATGTCACCCTTGAGAATTTTCCCACTAGCTGTGGCGCGTTTGTCAACTTTAACAACACGGACCCCTTTTATGTCTTCATCAATACGGTTTCGGTCGCGCACATCCGCGCTCAATGCCTCAACTGAAATCCCCGCAACAGATCGTTCCGCATTCCCCGCGGCAACTTCTCGGCGGATTTTTTCTTCATCGGTGACCTGTTCTTTTAACCGTTCAATCGTGACCGTCAGCGTTCTACGTTTCTTCTTCCGTAAGATTTCAATCTCAATGGGTTTGTCGATTTCCGCTTCGGCCACACGGCGAGACAATAGCCGTGATGCTTCGAGAGGTTTGCCGCCAATGGAGAGGATTAAATCTCCACGTTGCAATCCGCCTTTATCTGCTGGGCTATCGGCGACGACGGAGCGGACCAGAGCGCCCTGTGCTTTATCCAAGCCATAGCTGCGCGCAATCGCGTTACTGACAGCCTGGGGGCGAACACCAAGATAGCCTCGGCGGGTCTCACCAAATTCGATCAGTTGTTCTGCGATAGATTGTGCGAGTTCTGCTGGAACAGAAAAGCTGATTCCGACGCTGCCACCTGTGGGGGATAAAATCGCGGTATTCACACCAATAACTTCTCCGTCCATATTAAACAGCGGTCCACCAGAGTTACCGCGGTTGATCGCAACATCTGTCTGGATGAAATCATCATAAGCACCAGACGAAATATCGCGGTTTCGCGCTGAAATAATCCCCGCTGCGACAGAACCAGAATACCCAAACGGGTTGCCGATGGCGATGACCCATTCGCCAACTTCGGCGGCGTCGCTATCGCCCCATGGCACAGCAGGTATGTCTGCATTTGCCTCAATCTTCAAAACAGCAATATCTGTCGCCGGATCCCGGCCAATAAGCGCGGCTTCGTATGTATCCCCATTTGGGAATGAAACTTCGATCAAATCGGCATCTTCAATCACGTGGTTATTCGTAACAATGTGGCCTTGGTCGTCGATAACAAATCCAGACCCTAAAGCTTTGCTGACTCGACCATCGCGATCTGTGCGTCCGCCAAAAAAGTCGTTGAACCGCTCTAATGGCGACCCTTCCTCAAACGGTTTGGCTTCGGAGGTATCAATCTCAATTGTTTGAGCCGTTGAAATATTCACAACAGCCGGAGATAGCCGCTTGGCCAATTCCGTAAAACCATCCGGCGTGCCTCGCGCTTCGGCGATAGTCGGCGTCACCGCAAAAGCAGCAACAGCAAAAACGAGAGAAAGAGCGGCGGAACGAAGCAGTGTCATAAACTTACCCTAGCGATATGAGCCGCGCTGCCAAGGGCAACACTGCGTCATCACGCTTACAATTGCGTCATTGAAGCCCAAGCCTCATTGCAAAATGAGCTTTGCCCCGATGGCGAATAAGCAAGTCCCGACAAAGACCGCAAAGGCGCCGCCGATATGCAAGTCTCGATCTGAGACTTGGCTCATCATTTGATCATAGGCGCGGCGCATGGCTGTGGGCGCAATCGCCCACATGAGACCTTCGAGCAGGATGAACCCGCCAATAGCGACAAGTACTATTGCACCCATAACGGCCGCCTAGCGGCGACCGCGGACGCCGCCTTGGTTATCTAAATAACCCAGAAAATCGCTATCAGGCGACAAGACATAAGTGGTGCTGCCAACGAGACCTTTTTCATAGGCTTGCATCGACCGATAGAACGCAAAGAACTCAGGATCCTTATTGTAGGCCTCAGCGTAGATCGCATTTCGTTTCTGGTCACCCTCACCGCGAATAATCTCGGCATCACGCCGCGCATTCGCAAGAAGAATTTCAACTTCCTTGTCAGCTTCCGCAGTAATGGTTCGTTTGGACCGCTCGCCCTCTCCGCGCTTTTCTGCAGATTGCTCCTGTCGATCCGCAGCCATACGCTCAAAGACTCGGTCGGCGTTTTCTTGCGGTAGGTCGGCGCGCTTAATCCGTACATCTTCAATCACAAGGCCGAACTTACCGGCAACAGCCCGCGCATTCGCACGGGTCTCAATCGCGTTCATAAGATCAACGCGCTGGCCTGAGATAATTTCTTGCGACTCAACGGAACCCAGAACGTCACGAATGAGAGAGTCGAGAACGTTGCTCATTTGAATTTCAGCCCGAGGACGGGTTGCAAATGCTTCGTAGAAAGACCGAACGTCGGTAATTCTGTATCGGATAAAAGCATCAACCAAAAGACGCTCTTGGTCTGAGGCCAAAATGGGTTGTGCTTTGAGATCAAGAACAAGGTTCTTGCGATCATAATGCGTTACATTTTCGATGAAAGGGACTTTAAACTTCAATCCGGCATCCTCTTCAACGCCGAATGCATTTTCAGTTCGAACAGGTTCACCGAAGCGTAAGACCAAGCTCTGCTTGTCCTCGCGTGTTGTGTAAAAGACTTGGCTAAGGATAATAATCGCGACGATTAAAATGCCGCCAAAGAGGAATAGTTTGTTCTGGTTCATGACTAATTCCCTTTCTTATTTAGCTGTTCAAGTGGCAGGTACGGTACGACACCCGACCCAGCATCGCCATCCAGCACTATCTTTTCGGAGTCGCTGTAAACTTTCTCGAGGGTTTCGAGATACATGCGTTGGCGTGTGACTTGTGGAGCAAGCTTATACTCACCGTAGATTAGCTCAAATCGTTGGGCTTCACCTTCAGCGTCAGCAATCACCCGGTCACGATAACCTTCTGCCTGTTGGATTAGCTTTGCGGCTTCACCTTCAGCTTCAAGAACAATTTTGTTTCGATATGCGCGAGCCTCGTTGATGGCCCGCTCAGCTTCCTGAGAGGCGTTCACAACGTCTAGGAAGTCATCAACGACTTCCAATGGCGGATCTGTTTTCTGGAATTGCACATCATTGACCAATACACCCGCTTCATACTCGTCCAATAGCTCTTGCAAACGATCACGGACTTCACCGCCAAATTGTTGACGGCCTGTCGTGATGATCGGGTCGAGCTCGTTCTTACCGATAATTTCGCGCACCACTGACTCTGCGGCGGATTTCACCAAATCTTCCGGCTGGTCGACCTTAAAGAGGAAGCTCTCCAAATCCTTGATGACCCAGAGAACGGTGAAGTTGATATCAACAATATTTTCATCACCCGTCAGCATGAGCGATTCAGCATTATTGCGAATGCCAACAATCGTCTCCTGCTGGTTCGTGACGTCTCGGACGATTTTTCGTTCAATCGGGTTAGGCAGCTTAAAGTGCAGGCCTGGTCCGGCAGTCCGTTGATAATCTCCAAAGCGCAAAATTGCAGCTTGTTGGTTACCTTGAACCGTGAACACGGACGTCAACAATAGTAGAACAATAGGAACGGCAAGGAACATAAATGGCGGGATTTTGAAGTCCGGCAGTTGAGGGCTTCCGCTGCCGCCACCGCTTCCGCCGCCGCGGCCTGTTCGGGCTTTGAAGCCCTCAATCACATTGTCGCGGTTTGGGCGTTGAGGTTTATTTGGACGCTGACCGCCGCCATTTCCCCAAGGCGAGTTACCCTCACCTTTACCGCCATTATTACCAGAGCCCGGTTTTGGACCCCAAGGACTATTACTATCCGACATATTGTCTCCGAAATTCACTTGCCGCACATGTGGCGCGACCAGCCTTAGGTTTCAAGGTAGTTACGTGTAATCAGCCCGAAGAGACGCGGTCATAAACGGCGACATCAAAGCTAAATTCGTCTTTCGGGCCTTTTTTCGGGCCCGTTTCGCTGACGAGCGTCCATTGCGCTTCATCAATGAGTGGGAAAACAGCATCGCCCGATACCTCTGAGTCGACACGCGTCACATAAAGCCTGCCGCAACGCGGGAGTAATGTCTTATATAACTGCGCACCGCCGATCAGCATGATTTCATCAACGCCAGCGGCGCCAGCCAATTCATAGCCCTGTCCAATCATCGCGTGCATGTCCGTAAAGACAGTCGCGCCCTTCGCGGCGTAACTCGCATTCCGGGTCAAAACGAGATTGGGGCGACCGGGCAACGGAAACGGCAAACTCTCCCAAGTCTTTCGCCCCATCAAACACGGTTTACCGAGCGTCACGCGTTTGAAATGCTTGAGGTCAGACGGAAGCCGCCACGGTAAATCCCCTTCACGCCCAATGACCCGATTTCGGTCCATCGCAACGATTGCGCATAATTTTGGATTCGTAGACATGGGCGCGGGCCTAGCCTAAACGCAGCATATATGTCGACCTATAGCGAAACCCCGAAACGTATTTTTGGCTTACCTCTGATGACCTTGGTCTATGTGGCGCTAATCCCGTTTATCAATTGGTCTTTTACCTGGGCCCCAATGACCGGTTTTGTTGACGGGGCATTCCGAGCCTATTTCCCCGGCGACAGCATTCCCGACGCCGCGAAGTGGTTATTCAACCCAGTTACGATCGTCACAGGGTTGGTACTTGTTGTCAGAGATTTCGCCCAACGAGAAATTGGTCATTGGGTTTTAGTCGCGATGGCCGTCGCCCTTGTTTTGACAGCTTTCGCGGCAGGCCCTGAACTCGCACTGGCGAGCGGTGCAGCTTTTGCGATTGCAGAGATGGTGGATTGGGCTTTGTTCACTTTCACAAAATACAAGCTATCCACTCGCGTCTTGCTTTCCTCCGCGATTGCCGCGCCTCTGGACACCACAATCTTCCTATACGGCGCGGAGATGATACGCGACGGAATGTTGACTGGCCCGAACATCACCATGAGTATTATCGGGAAAATGGTCGGGGCCGTCGTGATTTGGTGGATTGTACGGCGAAAGCTAGAGCTCACGAAGGCGCGCGAAAATGTGAGCTGAGGTGATTAGCCTCTGGCGCGTCCCTCCTCTACGGCGCGCTCATGAAACTCGTCGCTCTCCCAATTCTGTCTACTCTATCCGCGCTGGCCTTTAGCGCGTCTGCCTTTGCTTTTGAGGCCCCCGAACTCAGCGCAGAAGACGTCAGCGCGTTGCAAAACGGCGAAGCTATAATCTCAGTCTGGAAAGATCGAGACCGCGCGCACAAACCGACAATCTCTAAAGGCGGCATTGATATTATGGTTCCGGCTGCGGACGTATTTTCAATCATGCTGGATTGCGACCGCATGGCTGAGGTTTCTACGGACATTCGAGACTGTCAGGTTTTAGAGACGACAGATGACGCAAGTTGGGATATCCGCAAACAAAAATTCGCCGTAAGCCCGCTCCTGCCAAAATTCAAAACAACCTTCCGCACCGACTACACCGTTAGGCCGGGCCAAAGCTATGTCATGCAAGTTGAAAAAATCTCGGGCGATCTAAAGGTTCAAGAAGGCCGTTGGGACATAATCGCATTAGGCCCTGACGAGACGCGCGTTATCTATCAGGCAGCCCTCAAACCCTCTTTTCCCATTCCAGCCAAAGTCATCCGCAAACAAGTTGCAATTGGAATTCCTGATATTCTGCGGAACCTACGAGATGTCGCCGAAGCCGATTACGCAGCCGGGCTTAAAAATGTGGCCATGCCAAAACGCGATGACATGTAATGGAGAGTATTTCCGTCGTCATACCAATCTATCGTGACGATGCTGAACTGGCTGGTTTGCTGCGAGCGCTAGATGACCTACCCATTACCGAGATCATTGTCGTTGACGGCGAAGACAGACCGACACACCCTTTATTTGACTTAAACCCGACGCAGAACATTATCTGGCAAACGTCCAAACGCGGGCGCGGGACACAAATTGCAGCGGGCATAGCGGTGGCGACCAGCGCAAATGTCTGGGTCTTGCACGCTGATTGCCGCCCCGTTCCCGGAAGTCATCTAGAAATAGACCGGCTATTAGCAGACCCAAAAACGAGCATGGCCTGTTTTCCACTTGCGTTTCGAACGGGCGGCTTGTCGCTGTCTCTCTTTGCTTTGCTCAGCCGGTTGGACAGCACTGTCACAACATTTGGCGATCAAGGTTTTGCGTTTCGCAAGCCCGACTTTAACCGTCTCGACATGGATTTATCAAAATACCCGCTTTTGGAAGATGTCGCCCTACGCGCTGCATTTCGAGAACGCGGGTGCATTCGGAAAGCAAGACTGACGTTACCAACCTCTGCCCGCAGATTTGAGAGACTGGGTATATGGCGGACTCAATTTCGAAACATATCCATTTTATTGAAATATTGGCGCGGAACGTCACCAAAAACGCTCCACGCTGAATATTATCAAATTACTCGTCAAACAGCTCCAATGTCCCAGCTGTCATAGCCTGAACGCCCAGCTTCAAAGCCTCTTCCGGTTGCGGTGCGAAGAATGGAGAGTGGTTTCCAGGCGGAAGTTCCCCCTTGCCGGCAACAGCAGCTTCAAACGCTTTCGGCTCAGCGCCGCCCGTCCAAAAGATTAGAGTTTTGATGTCTCTGTCATAGCGGTGGAATTGGGAGAAATCTTCACCTCCCATGCTTGGCGGCTGAGTTATCACTTTCTCAGCACCAATCGATTCACCAACCGCCGCCATAACACGCTCCGTCATTTCAGGATCATTATACGTCGAAGGCGTGTAGTCGCTCTGCATTGTAACAACTGGCATGAGTTC
The DNA here is from genome assembly GCA_039975855.1 of Litorimonas sp. Lineage (GTDB taxonomy): Bacteria > Pseudomonadota > Alphaproteobacteria > Caulobacterales > Maricaulaceae > Litorimonas. The sequence continues at coordinate 232,718 of JBDWGH010000002.1, forward strand.
CTCTGGCAGACCGGCGGACAAAGCTTGCGACATGGTTATTCTTTCGATGCCATCAAGCAAAGTTTTTCGGACCTCGTCATCATAGGATCGGACGGTCAATTGAAGTTTGGCTTCGTCCGGAATAATGTTGTGAACAAACCCAGCTTGGAAACTACCGACAGTCACCACACCCGCGTCCAGTGGATTCACTTCGCGTGACACCAAAGTTTGCAAGGCATTTACGATCTGAGCGCCCAGAACAATTGGGTCTTTGCCCATATGAGGAGCAGAGCCATGCGCACCTACACCTTTGAGCGTAATGTCGACGCTATCGACATTCGCGAGCGCATATCCAGAGGTGTAGCTAATGACGCCAGCTGGGGCCCAGCCCGACGTATGCGTCGCCAGGACGTAATCAGGTTTTGGGAATTTCTCAAAAAGGCCGTCTTCCAACATGGCCATCGCCCCCAGACCAAGTTCTTCGGCGGGCTGTCCAATCAGGACCAAGGTCCCGGACCAGTCGTCCTTGCGCTCCACCAGTTGGCGCGCGGTTCCAATCAGGATGGCGACGTGACTGTCATGGGCGCAGGCATGCATAACCGGGACATCTTCTCCGCGATAGCTTTGCTGCATGACTTGTGACTCATAAGGGAGACCTGTTTTCTCTTCGAGCGGCAAAGCGTCCATATCGGCGCGCAACATGACTGTCGGGCCCTCACCGTTTTTCATGACGGCGACGACGCCGTAACCCCCGACATCTTCATAGATCGTGCCGACGTCACCTTTGATTTTGTCTTGGACCCAGTCATCACCAACCCGTTCGGTGACCTCAAACCCGAGCTCGGTTAGCTCTTTCGTCAAACGCGCAGCCGTGTTCTTTTCTTTCAGGGACAACTCGGGGTTTTCATGAAACTCCTTGTAGATATCCAAAACATAATCGTAATCGGCGGCTACCGTTTCGGTCAGATCAGCATCCGCTGCAAAAGCCGGTGTTGATAGGGCAGCTAAAAGGGCGGCCGTGGTGAAAAATTTTGTCATAGGTCTCTCCTGAATTTTTAAGTGACGCAGAAACCAAAGCGAGGCAAGACCCAGCTCTATTTTGTGAAGTGATATTATGTCCGATTTACCGCCCTGCCCAGAATGCGGCAATGTTTACACCTATGAAGATGGAGCGCTGCTGATCTGCTCGGCCTGCGCCCATGAATGGAATCCGGACATGCCTTTGCCCGGTGAACGGGTTTACAAGGACGTGAATGGGAATGTGCTGGTCGAAGGCGACATGGTCACAATCATTAAAGACCTCAAAGTCAAAGGGACATCAAAAGTCGCCAAGGTTGGGACGAAAGTCCGTATCAACCGCCTCATCGATGAAGACCACGATATCGATTGCAAGATCGACGGGATTGGCGCGATGAAGTTGAAAACAATGTTTGTGAAAAAGGCTTAGCCCCATGAAAAGTAAAGCCGACATTATCAACGAGAGCAATAAACAAGGCCCCGCGTTCTTGCGTATGCTTGGCGGGGCGGTCGTTGATTTCGACGCCAAAAAATCGACCTGCACTTTCCAATTCGATATCAGCAAAGACTTTTGCCATTCAATTGACATTGTCCAAGGTGGGTTCGTGACGGCAATGTTGGATGCCGCCATGAGCCATGCCTTGTTTTTATCGGACCCAGAGATTGCCGGCGTTTCGTCCCTCGAAATAAAAACCATGTATTTGGAACCCACCCGCGCAGGAAAACTCCGCGTTGAAGGATGGGCGGTCAAAAAAGGGTATAAAACAGCCTTTTTGGAAGGGCGCATTTACAACACAGATGGTCTGCTGACTGCAACTGCGACGACGGTGAGTAAGATATTGAGACGGTCTAAAGAAACGGTTTGACTGGCGCGATGATACTCAAGACGATGTTTGTTAAGGAAGCTTAGGGAAAAATTGCCGAACCGCCTTCAAGACGAATCTTCATCCTTTTGAGATATTAAAGCAGAAATAGGAAGCACCAGAATTAAAGGTAACAACAGCCAAGTTATGTTCTCAATCCATTTTCCTAGAATTAGGATGGTGAACCCAGTTACGCAAACTATTGCCCAAACTACAATCGGCTCGATATTCTTGGTTTTCAAACCGCCACTTTCCCAGCAATATGCGGATGCGCTTTATATCCGAATATCTTCACGTCTTCATATGAAAATCCGTCGATTTCTTTCACATCCGGGTTCAGCTTCAAACGCGGTAATGGTAACGGCTCGCGGCTTAACTGTAACTCTACCTGTTCAAAATGGTTCGAGTAGATGTGGGCGTCGCCAAATGTATGGACGAAGTCTCCGACTTCGAGGTCACAGACCTGCGCCATCATATGTACGAGCAATGCATAGCTCGCGATATTAAACGGCACGCCGAGGAAAATATCCGCACTGCGTTGATAGAGCTGACAGCTTAGTTTTCCATTGGCGACATGAAACTGAAACAGACAATGACACGGCGGGAGCGCCATATCGTCGACATCGCCGGGGTTCCACGCGCTGACAATATGACGGCGGGAATATGGATTATTCTTGATGGCCTCGACAACGTTTTTGACTTGGTCGATCACCGCTCCATCTGGTCCAATCCAGCGGCGCCATTGCTTGCCATAAACAGGGCCAAGATCGCCATTTTCATCCGCCCACTCGTCCCAGATTTTGACGCCGTTGTCTTGGAGATATTTGATATTCGTATCCCCTGCTAGAAACCAGATGAGTTCATGCACGATAGATTTCTTGTGCAGCTTCTTGGTTGTGACCATCGGAAAGCCTTCCGACAGATCAAAGCGCATCTGGTGACCAAATACGCCGCGTGTGCCCGTCCCCGTGCGGTCCATGCGGTCTACGCCATTGTCCATCACGTGTTTTAGAAGGTCGAGATATTGCTGCATAATATTGAGATAGCCGATTCTTTGGCGTCGAAAAGCTCAGCGACCCGCATGATTAACAGTTTTATTCACGGTCTTCGGGTCAAATAATGCCGAAAACCCGAAAACCTAACCTTGAAGATGACAAAATGGACACCTACGTTATTATTGATAATCGATAAGGAGAGAGAATATGGATCGTCACAGCTATGACCGTAGTTTAATGGAAATGGCGGCCAGCCTGCCCGATGGTTCCCGCCGGAAATTTATCGACATCGTTCAGCGCGAGACTCAAAACCCTGTTGAGCTTTTTGGGTGGAATGTGTGGTTAGGTTGGTTGGGTATCGACCGTTTTATCGTGGGCGATATTATACTGGGCGCCTTAAAACTCATTACATTCGGTGGCCTGGGCATTTGGCTAATCGTTGATTGCTTTCTGATCGGTAACCGCACGCGGGAAAAGAATTTTGAAAAAGTGCAAAATATCTACAAATTCGTCAAATTCGAAATGACCGAAAGCTGATCGATCACCATCTGATGACCGAATGGCTGAACGGGGCCTTCCAGAGAGACTCGTTCCGTCTTCGTGATGCTTTAACCAGTTTCGCCTATAGCGTGGAGTATGCTCCGGAAAGAGATCAATAGAGTCAAAGCCCGCTATCGTCGACATGGATGGCGTTATCTGGTGAAATTTCCAATCATTTTGGCGATTGCCGTCGGATTTGCCCATATTAGGGAAGATGGCCCAGACGCGCATAACCACATATTTGGCACAGAGCTATGCCTCCCCCTCGGCAAGTATTATTGGATAACCATTGCTGTCATTATTCTTATTTTTGTTTTTTGGCCTGCTCATAAACCCAAACCTAAAATAGGCCAATAACCCTAAGGCGTCCTGGAATTTCCTCGCTTCAAAGTGAGGAGTCCCGACCGATTAATCCTTAACACCATAGGCGTGATGGCCATCACATCCCCGTTTCGCATGTGGTTCTACACCCAATCCATCAACCTCAGGCATAACGCTTAGGAGGCATTGGGAGGACAACATGTCTAAAAAAATTATCTCTACTCTTTTAACCACGGCTTTGCTCTGCACATCAACGAGCGCGCTGGCGGCGCAAATTGATGGCGCCGTAAACGTCGACAACCGCTTTATGGTCGTGGTCAGTCAGAACGGCGTCAACACTGTCGTCTATACAGCGCCTTCAAATTACACTTGGGGCGCTGCTGCGACCCGGTTCTCATTTAACATTGCGGATGATGATCTAAAGCAATGCAAAATCAATCTGATTAACTGGGGCGACGGGTCTGTCGCCGAAGGGTTTGCGGGTGTTTTCAAAGGCGCTGATGGAACAGTATATACAGGGGGATCAGGCTGGACGACCAGCGAGTCTTCCATTCCAAATGGAGGCTTTAGTCCTGTACCAAACCAAAACACAGTTAACTCTATCGTCCCTGCGACTGGAGGCGGATTTACAAACCTTGGATCAACGCAAAACAACTCGACATGGGGAAGCGTAAAGCCATTTTACACGACCAATGATTTTGGCGGATCGGCTATCCCAACCGATTTCAATTGGATCCGCCCTGCCGGAACCAGCAAAACAACAAAGAACCACTTCGTTTACAGCACGGATTGTAGCAATCTTGTCAAACCCGCGCCGGTCGCCGTGCATATGCCGGGTGAGCATTTTCAGTGCTATCGTCTCGAGAAAGGCGATCGGATTAAGACCGAACGCGTCGTTGTGATGGATCAGTTCGGGAAATCAGAAGTCGTGCTCGGCAAGCCTCGCATGCTCTGCAACCCCTCCGCTAAAGTTCACAATGGGAAAGAATTCCGTATTGAAAATGAAAAACGTCATTTGGTTTGTTATGATTATGTCAGGCAACAAGAGGTGAAATCGCATAATCTGCGGATTAACAACCAATTCGCGCCGGATAACGTGGTGTCGACAAAACGGGAAATGTTCTGCGTGCCCTCGTCAAAAGAACACACGGACAAAATCAAACCAAAGGACACGCGCTTTGATCGCCGCGACATTCGGAAACGTCCAGAGCCGCGTCAGCAACGCCGCTAAGCTCGTATGATAACAATAGAAAGCCCTTGTTTCCACAAGGGCTTTTTTTATGCGTTATAGCTGCTCGATGAGATCGGCAAATGCGTCCAATACGGCCGCGCCTAATTCCGCACTGCGGTCTGGACTCCAGCCGACAACCTCATCCGGCGCATCAGCGTTATCTTTGAACGGCATTTCCAATGTCATCGCCAAGCAGTCATAACGGTGAGCGGTGTAGTTCGTACACATGGTCAGATTGGCCGTTCCGGGTTTGCTGAGGCCATATCCATATTTCGTCTGAAAATCGGATGAGGCCCGTTTGTAAGCGGCGAGAAAATCCGCAAGGTCTTGGGCTTGCTTTTCCGTATATCCCGGAATGCCTTCCGCACCGGCTATGAAATTATATGGCAAAGCTTCATCACCGTGGACATCCAGACACAGGACCGGCTTATCCGCATCCATTGCCGCGATTGTATGTAGAACTTCGGGTGATTTTTCAGCTGTGCAAACACCCCATTCACGATTCAGATTTGCGCCAGCGGCATTGGTCCGTAAATTCCCGCGACGTGACCCATCAGGGTTCATATTTGGAACAATGCGGAAAGTTGCGTCCTTGCGGAGTTGTTGTGCGACGTCGTCCTCTTCATCCAGTAGACGCGCAAGGAAGCCTTCCACCCACCACTCGGCCATGCTCTCACCCGGATGTTGACGGGCAATCACCCAGATCGTCTTGTTACCCTCACCGACCTTCAAACAGTCGATCGTCTGTCCATCAAGGGACGTCCCGAGCACATCTAACGATACGCCGTCATATTGAAGGCAATCGGAAATTAAATCTGCATGACGTTCCATCGAATAGGGCGCAAAATACGCGTAATAGACGCTGTCTTGTTCCGGCGCGTGATCCCAGGTCAAATGGCCATTTTCATAGCGTGTCGCGTCAACACGGAACCAAGTTTCGCGGTCATAACTGGCCGCAACGCGGTAGCCTTCCCACGCTGTTGGGAAAGCGGCTTTTGCGGCATTCGTAATCCGAAATGTGCAAGGCGTTTCTTTCGCCCCGGTCGCGCGAAAATGAAACCACTGATAAAAATGCGACTCACTGTCATTCCGGATTGAAAGACGGATATCGGTCGGATCATCGGCAGATTCGACGATGATATTTCCGGAATCAAAGGCGGCATTAATGTGTAACGTCATAAGGGGCTAACTCTCTGATTATCTCGGGGCAAAATCGTCTGGGGCGGAAGCGGCGGCGGCAATAGCCTCGCCGATATCAGTCGCGTCTAGCCCCTTCCAGAATATACGCCAATCCCCTGATCGCTGCATTCCGTCACATTTTCGCATATACCACGCATTAAATGGATTCCCCATTCGTGAACGCCACAAGAAGGATGGAACCTCTTTACAAGCGGCCTCCCAAATATCGCGTGCAATTCCGTCACCGCGAGCTTCGCGAAGCACGAAGAATTTGGACAGATAGGGCAGACCTGCTTGCTCTTTAAACAAAGCCCCACCGCGATAATCGACCTCAACAAAGCCTGCATGCAATGGAGTTTCGAAGAATGAGTCTTTGACGTGTTTACCAAAGGCCGTTTCCAATGCGCGCGTTAATTTTGGTTGGGAAAATGACCCGAACGTTTTTCCTGAATTCAGTTCGATAGAGCGGCGAATGAGTGTCCCCGTCCCCCGCGTCGTGAAAAGCTCACCCAGCAAATTAAGCGGCGAAGCAATGACGTAGCTACGACGAACCTTAGCCGATTTTTCCAACTCCAAAACGCAATCCAGAAATCGAATTTGTCCGACCGAAAAAGATTGAGACTCCATGAAGTCCGGTAGATCCGCAACCGTCAGGTTCGCGCGGCGCTTGCCATCTTGATTTAGTCCGCCAGACGGTTGCAGGAAAATTATTTTATTCGGCTGCAGTGCTTTCACTAATCCGGACAGGTTCATTTTTCCGCGGCGATCGGTCATTTCCAAGATCGGCATCTTCCCTGCCCGCGCCGTTTTCCGAACTTCCTTTATGAGGCCGTAACTCGCTGTATTGAGTTTCAACGCCCTGACGCCAGACTTGTCCAAGTCACGCGAGAGGCGCTGGGCTTGAAATTTTGCAGATGTTCGTCCGTCCTCCAACGCGCCCACGACCAAAGTTGGGCTAAGCTGTAAATTGGACAAAATGCGTAAGGCAGCGTTCAAAGCCTCCAGTAATGGGTCTTTCAGACAGCGTGGATCCAAAACAATCATGGCAAAGGTTTCAGCGTCTTGCCGTGCGAAAAGCTCGGCATAGAATTTAGCTTCATGCTGCGCGCCAACTGCGGACAAGCTCTGTAGAACTGTCTCGCGTATACTCACTTTGCTTTGCCTTTTAATGCCGCCGCATATCGGGCCGTGGCTACCTCCAATTGAGCGATTTCAACATACTCATTTGGTTTGTGAGCCTGTTCCAAATTGCCTGGGCCGAAGACCACAGTGTTGATGCCAGCCTCGCTGAGCATCGCCGCCTCCGTCCAATAGGGCAAATCAACGATTTCGGTCTCGCCAAATACATCCGTGAAGGCATTCATGTCTTTCGTCGCGAAAGTACCAAAGGCAACAATAGTATCCAGATCTGCGCGGTCCGCGAGTGCGTAAATGTCGGCCTCACGTTTTCGGACGTCGTCGCCGGGCGGCGGGCGGAGCGACAGCCACAGCTTCGCCGTTGTCGGAATGACATTATACGCCCCATCGCTTTCGATCTCGCCAATATTCACACACAGTCCCTTGAACGGGTCCGTACCAAAATCGAGATGAATGTCAGCATAATCGCCCACTTTGGCGGCTAGTCTCGCAGCCTCCAATAATGGCCGCGGCGTGATATCGGCCAGCGAACTATGACCCCCTGGCCCTGTGAATCTGGCTGAAATCGCCAGCATACCGCGATGCGCTCGCCCGACGCGGCAGGATGTTGGCTCGCAAACAATTGCGCGCTTCACCTCTGATACGCGTCCCGACGCGATGACGGCAGGCATAACTTCGCTGCCATGTTCTTCGTCCCCCGAAAACAAGACCGCCACGTTTTGAGGTTTTGTTGTTTCCAAAGCCGCCAGAATACAGGCCGCAGCGCCTTTGATGTCGCTCGTCCCCAATCCAATAACCCGGTCTCCCTCTCTCTGCAGATTTAAGGGATTATCCGTCCAGCCTTCACCACTCGGGACTGTATCAATATGCACGTTCAATAGCGTATCCGGCCGCCCCCAAATCGCGAGCACATAACCTGAATCAGACTTCCCCCGCGTCCGGGCAACCTGCCCGACATACAGTTCATCTGGAGAGAACTTTTTCAGAGTTTCTTCGAGAAATCTGACACAATCCATTTCGTCACCCGACCCATTACGAGTGTCGAACGCGACCAAACTTTCCAGATAGTCAATGATTACAGATGTTTCGACGTCAAAGATAAAGCGATTCCTTCTGAAGCTTGTCTAATCCTCCCGCCCTGCCGGTGCAATGTCGCAGCTTTCCCTATGGTAAATCAAGTCAAGCGGCGCTTTCTTATTGCAACTCGCCCCCGCCTCACCCATATATCTATGGCTGGCTTGCCAGATATGACGATAAACGCGCATGTAATAAGCGGACTGGACTCGGGGGCGGTACCCGACGGCTCCACCATAAGCGCTCATAGGTTCCACGACCTGAGAGCGCTTTTCATGGGGCCGAAATAGGATCGACAGACGTCTAAAGATGTTAGCTTTCGTTCGTGTGAGCACCGATAAATGCTCAACTATTATAATTGCTAATGACAATTATTCTGAGGATTTTGCAATCGCTGCGTAAGCAGTGCGAGCAATCCACTTTAACTCCTAGCCCTTCAGACGGCTAGGCGGGCTTCGGAGAGTAGCTGGCAACAGAAACTCTCCACTTTCACCAAACATTGAAATGTCGGATCTCCAGCGATCATCACGCTGCATTTAAATCTACCTGCCTATTTATCCTCGAATTCGCCCATTGTTATTTCAGATGTCAACTCTAGTGCGGTTGAACATGCTCTGTCACTCTCGCCAAAACGGCAAGACCCTCGCATGACGGACAAAGCCTTATTCAAGTCTTTCTCTGTCCCTTCTCCGTAAATCAAACTAATGGCATACATAGTACAACCCCACGGATCATCGAGTTCACAAGTTTTTTCAAAGGTTTCCGTATAACAATTGGCTTGCTTCAAGCCGAACTCATTTTTCAATCCTGCTCCAACATTTGTGCAAGCGGAGACTAGTCCAAGTTGACAAGACTTCGCATAAAGTGATTGAGAATAGAGTGAAGGTCTATCGTCAACGATGTTGAGATGATTGGCCAACCCAAAACAATGGTTAGAACTGCCTCGCAAACACTTTTTCAAACAAGAATTCTGATTTTGTCCGCAGTCAGAGGTATGGTTTTCAAAATGAATATCTTTTTCAGGAACAAGATCGGACGGACATATTTCGGTTAAACCTACCAGTTGTTCATTCTCGGATATGCTTCGATAAACGTCGCTATAGCTTGCAGACGATCCCGTACACGCGGATGTACAAAATGAAAAAAATATAAATAGAAAAACGAAACGCATATTTGAGCTTAACTAATTTGACCTCCTGGTCAAACGCGCAGGCACTCCGCCTTCTGGTCGCAAAGTCACTGTCATCAAAGGCTTAGGGTAGCAATCTTCAGGTATCCGCACATCATAATCCCGAACTAGTCGCGCGAGGCTCATCACCGCTTCCATCGTCGCGAAGGCCGCACCAACACAGATACGCGGACCTGCGCCAAACGGCATATAAGGCGCGCCTTTGGCTTTCAAACTTGGGTCACGCAGGAAACGGTCGGGGTCAAACGCAAGCGGATTATCCCAGAGCCGTTCCGTCCGGTGCATGACGTAATTACACAGTAGAAAACTGTCTCCCGCTTTGATTTCGCGCTCCGACACCACCGTATCTTGGTGGCATAATCGGTTCAGCATCGGCGCGGGTGGATAGAGCCGCATGGTTTCGTCAATCACGGCCTGCGTAAATTTCAGCTCTTTCATCTGTTCGTAAGCGACATTGCCATCAGGTCCGCAGACCTCCAGCGCCTCAGCGCGGATGCGGTCCGCCGTCGGCTTATGCATCCCCACCAAATAGAGCGCCCATGTCAGGGTCAGCGCCGTGGTTTCATGCCCCGCGATGAAAAACCCGATGAGATTATCGCGCTGCTCCCGGGCAGACAGCCCCTCACCCGTCTTCGGATCACGCGCAGCGATGAGCAGGCTAACCAGATCATCCTCAACCGGATTGATCTTTCGCTCCGCGATCAACTTGTCTGCCGCTTTCTTCAATCGCCTTAACGCCATCGAGCCTTTCGGCGAAATCGGACGCGGCACCCAGGCCGGGAATGGCAGCAGGTCGTCAGGGCGCAGCGTCCCTGCACTCGTGACCATATTGCGGGTCGCATATTTCAGCTTTTCGCCGTCCAGCCCCTGCGGATCGCCGAGAAGCGCTTTCGCCAAAACATCAAACGTCAACTCAGCCATCGCCGCGTTCAGTTCGATATCGGGCTTTTCATCCAGTCCCTCGCAAAACGCATCCAATGTCGTGGCGGTCAACGGCGCAAGGTCTTCCATATGGCGTTTACGGAACATAGGCGCGACGGCTTTGCGTTGACGCTTCCATTGTTCTCCGTGGACGGAAAGGAGGCCTTCCTTCGTCGCGGGTCCGAGTATTCGGGCATCTATCGCTGTTTTTGTGAACTTCTTTGCGTCATGTTGCAGAACCTGCATCATACCTTCGGGGTCGGTAATGACGTGGAGTTTTTTGCCAAAGCTCGGCACGCTGACAATGGGCTGATTATAGGCGAGCGGGCCAAATCCCTCGACCGGATTACGCAAAAACTTCCACGTCGCATGGATAAATCCTTCATCGCCTTTCAACGGCGCGGCATGCGGTGGATAGAATAGACCAGTTGCGGCATCCGTGCGGGAATTGGTCTGAACAGTTTGCGTTGGCATATGACTTCTTACGACAGAAACCGTCATGATGCGTGAAAAAACATCAAGACGCGGCTTTATCGCTGTTGATTCCGCATCCGACGGGTATAGGGTGCGCCTATGAGTTCAGACTTGATGAATTATGAACAGATGACACAACTCGCCTTGCGCGGTGTTGTGCGTGATGCTGTTCGCCGTGTCATCCGTGAAGACGGCTTGCCCGGTGCTCACCATTTCTACATCACATTTTTAACCCGATATCCCGGTGTCGAAATTGACGAAGGTCTGGCCGCAAAATATCCCGAAGAAATTACGATTGTGCTCGAACATCAATATTGGGACCTGAACGCCTATGAGACCGAGTTTGAAGTCACGCTGAAATTTGGCGGCATTCCGAAATACCTCAAAGTGCCCTATCACGCGATTTCGCGTTTCCATGATCCGAGCGTTGGCTTTGCCCTGCAATTTGACCCGCCGCCGGAAATGGAAGAGGTCGAGCCTATTGCACAAATCACACCTGTCAAAACAGCAGAAACCGCGACATCTCTCGGCGCACCTGCGAAGAAAAGCGTCTCCAAAGCGAAGCCTAAACCGACTGATGATGGTGATGATGACAAGCCGGATAATGACGGCGAAAAAGTCGTGAGCTTGGATAGCTTCCGGAAGAAGTAGGTTTTTCTGATTGTGAACTCAGATGCCGAGGAAAAACATTTCAAAGTCGTCTATGGAAAAGTCTTAGGCATACCTGTTGGCACCGCAACGCCGATAACAGAGGAAGGCCATTCCATTCTGGGAAAGTACTTCGTTCCAGCTTTCCTGCTCATTGGCTTGTCAGTTTTTGGTTCCAGACTATCCGATGATCCCGGCTCAACTCTAATCCTTTTCATGGCGGGGTGGTTTGGCGCAGCATTCACCGGATTTCTATTTTGCCGCCAACTCAAAAAAACTGGCGAATTTCACCGGGAATACTTCTTCAAGAAAAAAAGAAACAAAAAAAATGAAAAAAACTAACCTCCGCACTGAATCCGACTCTTTTGGCGAACTTACCGTTCCTGCTGACAAATATTACGGCGCACAGACGGCGCGCTCGCTTATCAACTTCCCAATTGGGATTGAGACGATGCCGCCCGCCCTCATCCGCGCGCTGGGCATTATCAAACGCTCTGCGGCTATCGCAAATTTCAAAGCTGATAATCTCGACGCAAAAACCAAAGACGCGATTGTCCAAGCCGCATCAGATGTCGCCGAAGGAAAGCTGGACGATAACTTCCCGCTTTCCGTCTGGCAGACCGGGTCAGGCACCCAATCCAATATGAATACAAATGAAGTTGTTTCCAACAAGGCGATTGAAATTCTCGGCGGCGTGGTTGGCTCGAAAGACCCTGTTCACCCAAATGACCACGTGAACCGCAGCCAGTCATCCAATGACACTTTCCCAACGGCCATGCATATTTCTGCGGCGGAACAGATCACCCATAACCTTCTCCCGCAGCTTCAAGTCCTGCGCAACGCGTTGAATGATAAAGCGAATGAATTTGTTAAGATCATCAAAATCGGCCGTACACATACGCAGGACGCCACGCCCGTCACATTGGGTCAAGAATTCTCTGGCTATGTCGCACAGCTCGACCTTGGGATCGAGCGCATCAAACGCGGTCTGGAAGAGCTATATCCGCTCGCCCAAGGCGGCACAGCCGTTGGTACAGGACTAAACGCCAAGCCCGGATTTGCAGAAAGTTTCGCCGAAGAAGTGGCAAATTATACAGGCTTACCCTTCGTCACAGCCCCAAATAAATTCGAAGCACTCGCCGCGCATGATGCGTTTGTTTCTGCGCATGGCGCATTGAATACGGTTGCGGTCAGCCTATTGAAAATCGCCAACGACATTCGCTTCCTGGCCTCTGGCCCACGCTCTGGCCTCGGCGAAATTTCTTTGCCGGCTAATGAGCCAGGCAGCTCTATCATGCCGGGCAAGGTCAACCCAACGCAGTGCGAAGCCCTCACCATGGTCTGTGCGCAAGTCATGGGCAATAATACGACAATGTCCGTTGCGGGCAGCCAAGGCCATTTCGAGCTCAACGTCTATAAACCCGTCATGGCTTATAATATGCTGCAATCCATCACGCTCCTCGCGGATAGCTCCCGCAGCTTTGCGGATAAATGCGTTGTAGGCATCACAGCAAATGAAGACCGCATTGCCGATTTGATGGGACGTTCGCTAATGCTCGTCACGGCGCTCGCGCCAACAATTGGGTATGACAACGCAACCAAAGTCGCAAAGACCGCGCATAAGAATGGCACAACATTGCGGGAAGAAGCCGTCGCACTCGGTTTTGTGACAGAAGATGAGTTCGATAAAGTTGTCCGCCCCGAACTAATGATCGCCCCGCGCTAAGCGTGAGCAAAGACAACGTTATAAAATTTGGCAAAGCCAGAAAGTCCCTCGCCCGCGCGGCGAAGGACAAAAAGGCCGCCGAAAATCGTGCGCGCCACGGGTTGAAGAAATCCGAAAAAGAAAAGCGCGCGGAACTTGCCAAGAAAATGCAAGCCAAATTGGACGCGCATAAACGCGATACGCCTGACTCGGAATGAAAAAACGATCCATCTCACTCTACGGTCATCAAACCAGCGTTGCCCTTGAGGCCGAGTTTTGGGCGGTCATTGACGAAGCGGTCGCCGCGAGCGGAGAGAGTTTTGCTAGCTTCATTCGAACCCGTGATGATGAACGGATGGAAGGCGGACCAACCAGAAACCTTGCGTCGCATTTACGGGTCTGGTGTTTAAAACACGCGTCTCACAAAAACGACTAAGGACTTGCCTCTCGTCAGAAACAAGTCCCTAGGTTCACCTCGTCATTGAAAATTGAGCATCCCATACCTCTGTTTCAATGCGTTCCCAAAAGGTGATATTTTTATAGTTTGGCGACATCCTTTGCAGATGCTTTATCCAAGGTGACATCAGGTGCCGGTACGCCGACCATTTCCCTCACAATTGAAGTTAGGAATACGTCTAACGCGATGTCTTTCGTTCGGTTCAGGCCCGGATCTAAGTATTCTGTGCTACGGTAAAACACTCCCAAATATTTTCCAAACAGGTAGACTGATCGGTCCTTGCTCGAGGTCGTTTTCGAAAAGCTGCTCTCCGCGCTATGGATAATTCTACCCGATCGACATTCCGTTAGCTTTGAAGATAATTTGAACGAATCCGTTGTTTTTCGGTTTCCGCGATCGACCTCGACTTGAAAATCTCCGCTCTCACCATTTGGGTAGATCCCCTTAACGGAGCGTTCGACAGATTCATCCAAATCGGAGATGTAGGTTCTCAACACCCAATACTGTCCATTCCCTGTGTCCGCACCTTGGCAAACGGGTACATGCAAATGATCAATTAGCGTAACACCCGTGTCCTTAAAGACGGTGTGGAGTTTCAGACTTGGCGACGGTGAAAGCTTGTCTCCAAAGGTCTGCGTAAAGGTTCCATCGACTAGGTTCTCCATATCGACGGCCCAAAGTGTGATATTGGGCTCATTTCCCTTTGGGAACACGGCCTTCACATCACTATTAATACTCTGGGACATTTGATGTAGTGCGCCCAAGTCCTGGGGTGGGGCCGTCTGGACTTGGGACACACTACTAGAGGTCATCAATTGGGTAGGAGCGTTGATGACCGCCGGGTTTGAGGAAAGCGTGGAACAACCTGTCGCGGTCAACGCCGCACTAGCTATCGCGATCTGTGTAAGAAGATGTTTCATCGGAGGGTTGTTTCCAAATTGACGTACTTGATGGTTTGCCCATCTAGCTCGTATAAATTGACTTTGATTGGCGCATTGATGGACTCACCTCGAAAGGTATAAATCACGACATTCACTCGCAATACGCGGCGAGTTTTCGGAACTTGTAGCCATCCTGCATCAAATCCTTTATCCGCTGAGACCAGCAATTTGATGAGTTTGGGCGAAAATTCAGAGTTGGAACCACCGAATACTGCTTGATGATATCGGGCTAACTTTTCTTCGGTGATTCCATCTCTAAAATCGATAGTCGTGATTTGGTTCGCACAAACCGGCCCAGCGAACAGAAACGTCATCGGGAGCACAAGCAACAGGGGCTGGATAAGTTGCTTGGATAGGCGTTTCATTGCGCCTGAACGGTTTGTGCGAATTCGGGGCATTAGTTTAAAATAACGCGGTTGAGTTCTAGATTACTTGCCTGAACGTCGGCACCATTCACGTAGGTTTTCTGCGTGATGACGGACGAGCTGATTTCTCCGCCATAGAGTTGAATGCTGTTCACATTCACATTGGAGTTCACAATTGCCGCATTGTTGATATTGGCGGTTTGGTCAGTGTAAATGCCAGAGGCATCAGCGTCTGAAAGATAAACTGTGTTGAGTTTCACTAGGCTTTCGCTTGCATAAACACTCTGCATAACTGCAACTTGGTTCGCACCGGAAGAGGTAAGTGTGCTGGATTGAGGTGCAGTTTCTGCAGTGCTTGTTTCCTCATCTGCGGGTACTTCTGCCGCGAAGGATAGAGCTGGAGTGAGCAAACATGCTCCAGCGATTAGTAAGAGGCGTTTCATCTTTAATTTCCGATCTAGGTATCAGGAGTAGTTCGACATTGAACAACTCTGGGATGTCCCGCCGAGGGGACGAGAAGAGAAGTTCAAGTTTGAGGCCAGAAAAATTCACCCTGCCACGGACCAAATTTCAGGGGGTTAGATTATTAAAAAAGTCCTAACGTTCGCATTTTGCGAATCTGGGCTCGCAAATCGGGATTTTTCTTCGCATTTTGCGAAGTTTTCTCGAATGTGATGAAATCAAAGAATCGAAATGTAAGCTTCGTTTTCTTCAATTTTGGCCTCTGGCGGAAGTTATTGACGAAGGTCGGGGGAAAACGCCCTAAGACTGGTGAAGCTTGGCTAAAAACCATCTCTAGCGAGGCGATCTGGCCCTAAAAACGAAAATTGTCTTGCTGAAGGTGGGATATTCCCTTCAAAACCAGAATATGCCGCTAACCTATCGAACCCGAAAAGTCGTCAAACCAGGTGATCTTAACTCGCGCAACACTTTGTTCGGTGGACGGCTGCTCGAATGGATTGATGAGGAATGCGGTGTTTATGCCGCCTGTCAGATGGAGACCAAATATCTCGTCACCAAATCCATGTCGGCCTTAAACTTCCTGGCACCTGCCGTACAAGGCGATGTGGTTGAGATCGGCGTAGACACTGTCTCAGTAGGACGCTCTACCATCACAGTGGAATGCCATGTCCGTATTAAACACACCCTGCAGGAAATCGTCAGTATTGATGAAATCGTCTTCGTGAATGTCGATGATGATGGCCGTCCCGTTCGGCATGGAAAATATGGCGAATGGAAAGCAAAAATGACTTAGGGCTTATTCAAGACTAAATCCTCGTTTCGCAGACTTGGCGCTTTCGAAAACCCCAACCCTTTCAACCCGATACAAAAAACACAAAGAGATGCATCCTCACTTTGGGTTTTGTCCCGCATATTTAAGCTGTCTTTTCACAACGGGCGACCAAGCGTACGTTGGCTTGTTCGGTGGAAAGCGGCGCTTGTCATTGGGAGCGGCGGAGTGACGTCCGTCAATCTGGGTGGCCTATCGCGAGCTGATTGAGCCTAGACTGTTCTGTTCGGCCGGTAGTGCGAAAAGGCGTCGCCGCGTGGGATTCCTCTGACACTGGATGTTGGAAGGGCTCGAAAACTTATTATTATCCTCGTTTGCACGAGAGCCTGACCACCCACGCGGACATCCCGTATCTTTGCGGACCTTTTCGAAACTAAGACATATAGGAGGCGATACAATACAGCCTCTGAAGAACAGGAAGCAAAGGTTACGGCTTTTCGTATCCGTCATCTGTTTTCACGCGCGCTGAACCATAGCCATTGCGCGGCGTTGCCCCTATGTTCTCCGGAACATGTCAAACCGTGATTCCTTTACACCTGCGCCCCCGGCGCCAAGTTCGCGATCCATTTCGCAGATGGCAATGCCAAGCCGTCCGGGTGCGACGCAGCCGGATGACTATTTGGCTGGACTGAACCCCGAACAAAAAGATGCGGTTGTGAGTACGGATGGCCCTTTACTCGTTCTGGCCGGTGCCGGAACTGGAAAAACCCGTGTCCTGACGTGTCGTCTCGCTCATATCCTGAATCAAGGATTGGCTTACCCATCCCAGATCCTGTCAGTGACCTTCACGAACAAAGCCGCCCGCGAGATGCGTCACCGCGTTTCCGAACTTCTTGGACAAACGACAGAAGGTCTTCCTTGGCTCGGGACCTTTCATTCCATTGCGGCGAAAATCCTGCGCATCCATGCAGAGCTGGTTGGGCTGAAATCAAACTTCACGATCCTGGATACGGACGATCAAATTCGCTTACTCAAGCAGATCATCAAGGCCGAGGGTATTGATGATAAAAAATGGACAGCGCGCTATATGGCGACGTTGATCGATGGATGGAAAAATAAAGGGCTTACTCCCGGCAAGGTTCCCCCTGGCGATAAATATAAATTCGCAGAAGGCAAAGCGATCATCGTCTATAAAACCTATCAAGATCGGTTGAAGGTTTTGAATGCAGCAGATTTTGGTGACTTACTTCTTCACAATCTAACGCTTTTTCAGAACAATCCGGATGTCCTGAAACGCTATCATTCTAAGTTCCGCTATATCCTAGTTGACGAATATCAGGACACGAATGTCTGCCAATATCTCTGGCTTCGCCTGCTTGCGCAGGGATCAAACAATGTTTGCGTCGTCGGAGATGACGACCAATCGATATATGGTTGGCGCGGAGCGGAAGTCGACAACATCTTGCGGTTTGAAACAGATTTCAAAGGCGCGAAAGTTATCCGGTTAGAACGAAATTACCGCTCGACGGAACATATCCTCGCGGCGGCTTCTGGTCTGATTGCAAGCAATCAAGACCGCCTCGGGAAAACACTTTGGACCGAGGATGAAGGTGGCCATAAAGTTGGCGTGACAGGTGTTTGGGATGCCCCGGCTGAGGCTCGCATCATCAGTACAGAAATTGAAAACTGGCGATCCAAGGGGCGCAAATATTCCGAAATTGCAATTCTGGTCAGAGCCTCACGCCAAATGCGGAGTTTCGAGGAACGCTTCATCCAGATTGGCTTGCCATACAAAGTCATCGGAGGGCCTCGTTTCTTCGAAAGGCTCGAAATCCGCGATGCGCACGCCTATCTCCGCCTGATGATCAATGACTCCGATGACCTGGCCTTTGAGCGCGTGGTCAACACTCCGAAACGCGGAATTGGTGCGACATCCATACAAAAGCTGCAACGCGCTGCACGCAGCATGCAAGTGTCATTGGAAACCGCCACGCGAGAGCTTGTCAAAACAGACGAAATCCGAGGAAAAGCCAGAACATCTCTCCGCGCATTTTGTTTAGATCTGGACCGTTGGCGCGCCCGGGTCGGAAGCATGAAACACACTGAGCTAGCCGAGCAAATATTGGACGAGTCCGGCTACACCCAAATGTGGCGAGACAATAAGGATGCCAAATCCGCAGGACGCCTAGAGAACCTAAAAGAACTCATCCAAGCTATGGCAGAGTTTGACACCCTGCCCGCCTATCTGGAACACATCAGCCTCGTCATGGACGTAGATACAGCCAATGGCGTGGAAGAAGACCAAGTCTCACTCATGACATTGCATTCCGCCAAAGGATTAGAATTCCCTCTCGTGTTTTTACCGGGCTGGGAAGAAGGCATGTTTCCCTCACAAAAATCTATGGATGAGTCCGGCATGGCCGGTCTCGAGGAAGAACGCCGCCTTGCTTATGTCGGCATTACGCGAGCGCGCGAGCAGGCCAAAATTTACTTTGCCGCCAATCGTCAGGTTTACGGAAGCTGGCAATCCTCACTCCCATCGCGTTTCATTGATGAACTTCCGCCGAACCATGTAGAAGCCGCATCTGATTCAGGTCTGCATGATGGCGGCGCGGTTGCGGAACGCGTGGCGGATAATTTTTCGCGCAGTTTCAGCTCTGCCCAATCCGGCCGCGTTTCCCCGGGATGGCAACGGTTCCAACAAAACAAAAATAAGAGTTTCGGACGTGCGCCAAAAGACATTGAGGGCCATGCCGTACGCCGCCCTGCTAAAAATAAAACTTCGAATTACAACATTGGCGATCGCGTCTTTCATCAGAAATTTGGCTATGGTCTCGTCACTGAAACAGATGGTACGAAACTGACGGTCGCTTTTGATAAAGCGGGCGAGAAGAAAGTCTTGGACGGCTTTGTCGACCGAGCGTAGGGAGCGAGCATGATCCGTATTTTAAGCCTACTCATTCTTGCATTTGCCCTATCGGGATGCGCCACAAGTTCTTTCGAAGTATTGGATATTAACGCCCTCTCCTCAAACAAGGACAACAATGGATCGTTCAAGGGCCTTGAACGTATCGCCGCCCAAGGTCCTGACGGTGGACAAACCATTCGCATCAATATCATCTATCTTCACGGTATTGGATATGTTGAAAACCCCGAAGACGCTCCGCTTGCCAATGCTTTCATAACTGGTGTTGCCGATGCCTATAACAGCACAGTCGAAGGGAAAGCCGTCGCCAGTCAATGTGGCCGCGACGATGAAGACGAAGACGTTCGCTTGTCCAATTCGATACAAATCACTGACACTAAAATCCGCAGATATAAAACAACCCTCCCGGGTTCCACGCTCGAGCTGACGGACCTTGCGTGCATGGATCGCCAAAGGTTGAAGGTCGACGGAAATATTGAATATGTCATTTACCGCGTCTTCTGGGACGATATTTTTTGGGATAGCCTGCAAGCGCCGCATGTCGGGCAAGACGCTCTCGGGCGAACAAAACTCGGTGCCTTGGCTTCCCTTCGCCGCAAATATAACGGTCAGTTGAAAGACAAGCTCGTCAATTACGGCTTCTCCGACGCCGTGCTTTATCTGGGACCTGCCGGTGAACAAATCCGAAATGCTGTACGCGGCGCGATGTGTAGTGCTGCCTTGGATGCATCAGGTTTTGGTTTCGATGAGCAAGGCTCACGCGTCAATCATATCGATATTTGCCAGATAGCAGCCCTTCGCGACATTCAAACTGACCCCTTTGCCTTTGTCACCGAAAGTCTTGGATCGAAAATCGCTTTCGACATTATGCGAGATGCGATGACAGACGGACGCGGCAATGTGTATGATGATATGATCAAAGGCACGCAGTTCTTCATGCTCGCAAATCAGGTTCCGCTCCTTAGCCTGTCCGACATCTCAGAAACAGACCGTGTTGTGCCCGAACCTTACAGTAGTGAAGACCGGCCAACGATTATCGCTATGTCAGAGATCAATGATTTCCTGACCTATGAACTCGTACCGTTTTACAGAAACTTACTCTCCAACAGCATCAGAGATAATGACACCTCATTCGACATGATGAGCGAGACCGAACGCAATCGGCTTATCGATATGTTAGGCTTTAATGTCGTTGATATGCGCGTCGAATTTTCCCCTCCAGTCTTTCCACTGGTCGGTGGTTTCGTGGATCCACTTTTTGCTCATAATGGCCATGTTAAACAACCCGAACTCATTGCCTACATGCTCTGCGGCGCGAAAGGCGGACAATTGAACGTAGACGGATGTCGGGGTCTTAGCAGTAGCGCCCTGAGAGGAAAAAACTTGCTTCGCGAAATACGGGAAGACGCTCCGCTCCCGCCTGCCAAAGGCGAAGCGGCCGCACGGAGCGGTCAGTGACTGATAGTTTTCGTCCTTGGGCACTTAACATCACGGCTAGTCCTGATGCAGCCTTCGATCTCGCAGATGCGCTAGGTATGGACGGCGTGATGACGGCGCTCAGCGTCACGATTTTCGACGCGCCGCCAGATCAAATGTTGGTTCAAGGTCTGTTCGAAACTCAAGCCGCTGCTGAACAGGCGAAATCTCTATTAGATATTGGCCAAACGCAAACTCTCTCGATTGAACAACTTCCTGCCACAGACTGGGTCAGTGAAACACAAGCCGGCCTGCCGCCTGTGAGAGCTGGTCGGTTTTTAGTCTATGGATCTCATGATGCTGACAAAGTCTCGGAGCATATCGTACCGTTATTGGTCGACGCAGGAATGGCGTTCGGAACCGGACATCATGGGACCACGGCCGGCTGCCTTCGGATTTTCAGTGATTTATTGGATGCAAAGGCGGTTATGGACACAGTTCTGGATTTAGGATGCGGCGCCGGCGTTCTCGCTATGGCAGCCGCTAAAACCCTCCCGGCCGCAGATATTCTCGCTACGGACATCGACCCAGATGCCATCATGGTGACCGACGCAAACATCATCGCAAATGACGTAACGGGGCGGATTGAATCAGCCGTCGCTAATGGATTTGACAGTCCCGTTTTGAAAGATCGTCAGTTTGATCTGATCTTCGCCAATATTCTAGCCGGCCCCCTTATGGGTTTAGCGGATGATATCGTCGCTGCGACGGCACCGGGCGGCCATGTCATTCTATCGGGTATTCTGGATGAAAAAGCCTCGCAAGTCGCCGCTTGTTTCCAAACAGCTGGCTTGGATGTGATACCGCAGCCTAGTCTTGAAGGTTGGACATCTTTGCTTGCCAAGAAATAAGTTGAGGAAGCGCGCATAAAAAAACCGCCTCACGTCGTTCGTTCTCGACGAAAAACATGAGACGGCTTTGTATTATATGTGTGGCAGCGATTTAGATCGCGCGCGTGTTCCGGCGGTTGCGACGCGCGTCACGGCGCACGGCGAGACCTGTACGAACAGGTGCTGGGGTTACTGTACGGCGTGCAGCTGCAGGAGCCGTAACGAATTCGGTGCCATTAAAGATGGTCGTCATGTCATTTCTCATATCGTTTTGAGTGAGGCCTTATGCTCTCGCTCTTTCAATGAGGGCTATTTAGGTATTTCCCCAAAATCGAGAACCACCGAAGTGGAAACTGAGCTATGCATAATTGCAAGCAGTTGAATGGAAACCCTTAATACCTCGGAAAGGGTTTGCTATGCTTCAGCCTCCGCTTTACTTTTCATCCGACCGCAGCCACCACACTGCTAACAGATGATCACTCATAAATGACGCCCTAGAGATATTTCCATATCGGGGCAGAATTGGACCTTCGATGAACCACATGCCCGATATGTTCCAAACTTATGATGTAACGGGCGGCCCCGAATTTGGCCGCAAACACGTACCCAAACTGCGCAATGAGATGGAAGGCGCAGGTCTCGACCTTTTCCTGGTCCCGCATGAGGACGAATATCAGAATGAATATCTCCCTGATTGCAATGAAAGACTAATGTGGGTCAGCGGTTTCACGGGCTCTGCCGGTGCCGCAATCATCGGTAGAGAAAACGCCGTCATGTTCGTCGATGGCCGATATACGCTACAAGTCCGGCAACAAGTTGATGAAGCCCTCTTCGCTTTCACTAAGCTTGAAGGCGGCGGCATGGCAAAGTGGCTGCGTGATAATGTGAAGGCTGGTCAAGTTGTTGGTTTCGATCCCCGGCTACATAGCCCAACCGGACTCGCCCGTATTCGGGACGCTGTTTCCTTGGCAGGTGGTATAACGAAGAGCTTGGAGCAAAATCCGATTGATGCCGCTTGGGATAATCGTCCTCCCGCGCCATTGACCCAAGTCACGATCCAACCTGAAGATCTTGCCGGGAAAACGCATGCAGATAAGCGCGCGGAAATTGGACAATCGATATCCGATAGCGGCGCCGATGCTGCGCTCATTACAGCCCCCGCCTCTATCGCCTGGCTTCTGAATATTCGAGGTAGCGACGTCCAGTGCACGCCACTCCCGCTATCGAACGCGATCATAGACAAAGCTGGTCACGTGCAATTGTTTATCGCGCCCGAAAAACTTTCAGATCCCGTTCGCGCCCATTTCGGGAATGACGTTAGCGTCCAGTCGGAGGATGCGTTAAATGACGCTCTCTCTGCACTGGCAGAGAAAACGGTTGTCGCCGACCCAAATACGGCATCGGCCTGGCATGTCGATGCCCTCAATGCCGCGGGCGCGAAGGTGAAATCCATATCCGATCCCATCGCTCTTCCAAAAGCCAAAAAGAATGCGGTTGAGATAAAAGGCACCGAAGCTGCCCATATTCGTGACGGCGCGGCGCTTGTGCGTTTCCTACATTGGCTCGACACCGAAGCGCAAACGGGCGACCTCGATGAGATTGAGGCCGCGACACAGCTGGAACGATGCCGCCGCGTCGACACATCTATCCGTGATTTGTCTTTCGAGTCGATCTCAGGCGCAGGCTCAAATGGCGCGGTTGTTCATTACCGCGTGAACACTGGCACCGTGCAAAAACTGGAGCGCGGATCACTCTTCTTGATTGATAGCGGCGGTCAATATCCCGATGGTACAACAGATGTGACACGCACTGTCCCAATCGGCAAACCAACGCAGGAAATGAGAGAACGCTTCACCCTCGTGCTTAAAGGACATATCGCCTTGGCTACAGTGCGCTTCCCAGTCGGCACAACGGGCAGCAATCTAGATGCCCTCGCCCGCTATCCTCTTTGGCAAGCGGGTTTGGATTACGACCACGGCACAGGGCACGGCGTTGGCGTCTTCCTAGGAGTGCATGAAGGCCCCCAACGCATTTCAAAAGCGCCGAATACGGTAGCCTTAGAGCCCGGCATGATCGTGAGTAATGAGCCGGGGTATTATAAGGCGGGCGAATACGGCATTCGTATCGAAAACCTACAATATGTCACGGCGCCTAAGTCTATCGACGGCGGTGAACGCAATATGCTTGGCTTCGCCAATTTGACATGGGCTCCTATTCATAGAGACCTAATTGTTACGGAAATGCTGACCCCTTCCGAACGTGCCTACATGGATGCCTACCACACGAAGGTTTTTGAAAAGATCTCTCCACTCGTGGATGGCGCTGCTCACGATTGGCTTCAGTCAGCCTGTAAACCGCTATAGACCATGTATATCATTTCCGGATTTGCTGATGTTCCCGAAGCTGACCGCGAAGCCTTTGCTCGCGCTTTGCCCGAGCACACCCGCCTGACCCGAGCGGAGGCCGGATGCCATTATTTTGAGGTCAAACCGCACCCTAAAATCGCGGGCCGGTACATCGTCAACGAAGCCTTCGATGATGAACGCGCTTATAAGGCACATATAAAACGTACGAATTATACAGAGTGGGCAAAGATTACGCGGAACTTGAAAAGGAGTTATTAGGCGATCAATGCCAGCCACTCATCTTCCGTCAGGACTTTCACGCCTGCAGCTTCCGCTTTTTTCAACTTCGACCCCGCGCCCGGTCCCGCGACCAGAAAATCCGTTTTCTTAGACACGCTACCTGACACTTTAGCGCCCAAGGACTGTGCCCGAGCTTTGGCTTCGTCTCGTGAAAAGCGCTCCAATTTGCCTGTAAAAACCACTGTTTTTCCGGCGACAGGCGAGTCCGATACCGGCGCTTCCGCATCCTGAATATCCAGTTGGTTCGTTAGATTGTCGACGATTATACGATTTGACTCTGTCTCAAAAAACCCCGCCAATGACCCCAATGCAGCCTGCCCCATACCGTCAATACCTAAAAGTCCCATATAAGCATCGCTCACTGGATTTTGCAGATCAGGTACAGCCGTACGAAATTTATCCCAACTGATGAAATGCTGCGCAATCAGCCGCGAATTCGTTCGACCAACATGTCGTATTCCCAATCCATAGAGAACACGGTCAAAAGGAATACTCCGCCGCACATCAATAGCGTCAAAGAGCTTAGCAGCGCTCGTTTCGCCAAAGCCTTCCCAGCTCTCCAATTTAATCTCATCATTCCTATCGCGTAGCGTGAAAATATCGGCCGGTTCTTTGATTAAACCTTTCTCAAAAAAGGCCTCAATTTGGCGTTCACCCAAACCATCAATATCAAACACTTGCCGCGACACAAAATGCACAAGAGATTGAACAGCTTGAGCAGGACAGGACAGACCGTTAGTGCACCGCCGTACGACGTCCTGACGACCTGTTTTTTCATCAACATCCGAACTAACCGGCGCATCGCAAACAGGGCATTGCTTCGGGAATATAAACGGCTCCGCGGCACTTGCTTCCACAACGCGAAGCACTTGGGGAATGACATCGCCTGCTCGCTGTATCTCAACGCTATCACCGACCTTGACCCCAAGACGCGCAATTTCGTCGGCGTTGTGTAGCGTCGCATTCGATACAACAACACCGCCAACCGTGATGGGGGCAAGGCGCGCTACGGGAGTCAACGAGCCTGTACGTCCGACCTGAATATCTATGGCTTCAATCGTTGTAATGGCTTTTTCGGCGGGGAACTTATGCGCGATCGCCCAGCGCGGCGCGCGGGACACAAAGCCCAAACGGTCTTGAAGGCCTAGATCATCAACTTTGTAAACCACGCCATCAATATCATATCCAAGCCCTGCACGCGCCGTCAGGATCTCGGCGTAATGTGCAATCATGGCTTTTGGTCCGTCATGACGTCGCATTTGGGGGTTCACGTCAAAACCCCAATCCGCCATTTCCTCAACAGCTCCCATCTGCGTCTCGGCAAAAGGTTCACTCACCTCTCCCCAAGTATAGGCAAAGAATTTCAAAGGACGCGATGCCGTCACCGATGGATCAATTTGACGAAGACTGCCCGCTGCGGCGTTCCGCGGGTTTTTGTACTCAGATTTTCCAGCAGCCAGCTGCGCGGCGTTCATTGTGTCAAAATCAGCGTGATCGATATAGACCTCGCCGCGAATTTCCAAAACCTGCGGCCAATCTGAACCTGCCAGCGTCTTTGGCACCGTTTCCAATGTAGACAAATTGGCCGTCACATCCTCTCCGACTTGACTGTCACCGCGCGTTGCGCCTGAAACCAATTGTCCGTTTTCATATCGAAGCGCGGCAGATAGACCATCAATTTTTGGCTCAGCCGTAAAGGCCAGAGGCGCGTCATCCGCTAAACTCAGAAAACGTTTCACCCGGGCAACAAAGTCAGACACGTCCTCATCGGAAAAAGCATTGTCCAAAGAGAGCATTGGGACGGTGTGTTTGATTTTTCCGAACTTACCGGATGGTTTCGCCCCAACGGATTGTGTTGGACTATTCTTGAGGATGAGATGCGGATGTTCAGCTTCAAGAGCCATCAACTCTTTTCGAAGCGCGTCATATTCAGCATCAGATAAGGCTGGGTTGTCGTCTTGGTAGTAGAGCGCATCTGCTGCCCGAATTTCCTGGGACAACCAGGCTATACGTTTTTCAACACTCATGATGCCATCAATTGCCGTGCCGCCGCACGGGCTTCCTGTGTGATCGTTTCACCAGCCAACATACGAGCGATTTCTTCTTCTCGATCCTCATCCAGAATATGGGTCACGGATGTTGTTGTTGTCTCACCCATCGAGGTCTTTTCAATACGGAATTGACTATTGGCGCACGCGGCAACCTGCGGGCTATGGGTAACCGTGAAAACTTGCGCATGTTCAGACAATCGCGCGAGACGTTTCCCCACAGCGGCGGCAACAGCACCGCCGACACCTTGGTCGACCTCATCAAAGACCATGACAGCATTGTTCTGTCCCGCCAGCGCGACCTTTATCGCCAAGGCGAAGCGCGCCATTTCGCCACCGGAGGCAATTTTATCCAAGGGACCAATCGCCGTTCCCGGGTTTGTCGAAACAAGAAAGCGTATTTGGTCAACACCAGCAGGCCCCTCTGGTGCTGGGGATAGGTCAGTTTTGAATTGTGCGCGCTCCATTTTCAACGGCGGCAATTCAACAGTCACCGAAGCATCCAGCGTGCGTGCCGCCGCTTTGCGGGCTGCAGTCAAAATTGCAGCAGCTTTGTCATATTGTTCTTTAGCGACTTCTGCACGTTGCCGCGTCTTTTCAATATTCATGACAACGGAGTCTATCGCATCCAATTCAGCCGCAAAAAGTGAGCGTTTTTGCGCCAGTTCATTCACAGGCACGTCAAATTTTCGAGCCGCAGCTCTCAAGGCGAATAGACGTTTTTCTGCGGTTTCCAAACGGCCCGGCTCGACGTCAAAGTTTTGCGCCGCAGCGGATACGGCTTCGCGTGCTTCTTGAGTTTCGAGCATAGCTCGTTCCAGTGCCTCCGCCGCGGACGTCAGAGACCTAGCCGCCGCAATTTCACCCTCCCCAAACTTTGTCCGAAGACGTTCGATCCCAGCTAAAGCGGTGGAAAGACGTGCCTCGAACGCGCCGTCTTCGCCGAGCGCGTCCTGTGCAGCGGTCAATTCCGTTAGAGCGCCTTCGGCACCTTGTAGAAAACGTCTTTCTTCCGCGAGTTTTTCATCTTCCCCTTCGCGGGGGTCCAATCTATCCAAGTCGGCAATAGCGTGTTCTAGAAACTCACGGTCCTCACCCGCTTTTGCTTGCAGCAGAAGAAGTGCGTCTAATTCACGTTTAGTTTCTACCCGGGCTGAGAACGCCGAGCGAACATCCTCCAATTCGCGCTGATATCCGCCAAATTGATCCAGCAAGGAAATATGTGTTGTCGCGTCCAGGAGCCCGCGCCCGTCATGTTGACCGTGAACCTCAAGGAGAAGCCCGCCTAACTGGGAAAGCAATTTCACACTAACGGGCTGGTCATTAACGAAAGCGCGGCTACGGCCATCGGTATTGACCGTCCGCCGGAGCGTTAAATCCTCTGATGTCTCGAATTCAATGTCCTGATCAATCAAGACTGCCCATGCAGGATGGTCTTCGGAAAGTGTAAAACTTGCTGTGCACTGCGCTTTATCAGTACCGTTACGGACTAAACCACGATCAGATCGTGCACCCGTCGCCATACCCAATGCGTCCAGAAGTATGGATTTACCCGCGCCTGTTTCACCCGTCAGAGCCGTAAGCCCACGGGAAAAGTCCAAATCGAGAGATTCAATCAGGACAACATTTCGGACAGAAAGCCCCGATAGCACGGCTTAGAACAAGCGCTCTTTAAGGCGCGTCCAATAGCCTTTGCTACGTGGCTTATTGATTTCGTCGTCCAAATTGACACCGTAATTTTCCAGGAGTTCATAGCTGTCTTTATACCACTCACTGTTCGGATAGTTATATCCAAGAACGGATCCCACGAGTTTGGCTTCTTGAATAACGCCAATAGACACATAGCTCTCGACGAGACGGTGCAGGGCTTCTTCCGTTTGGGACGTTGTTTCGTATTGAGAGACAACGGACTTAAAACGCCCAATCGCCGCCAAATGTTGGTTTTGCTTCAGATAATAACGCCCAATGGACATTTCCTTACCTGCCAAATGATCGTGGGTGAGCTCAAGTTTCAGTCGCGCATCACGTGCATAGTCACTGTCCGGATAACGGCGTACAACTTGCTGCAAAGCGGCTTCTGCGGATGTCGTCGTCGCTTGATCCCGGCCCACATCATAAATTTGATCATAGTAATTTATCGCAATGAGGTAATAGGCGTAAGGCGCTGAGTCTGATCCAGGGTGCAGGCCAATAAAGCGCTGAGCCATTGCAACACTTTCATCATGATCAGCGGATCGGTAGGACGCATAGGCACTCATTAACATAGATCGTCTCGCCCACTTGGAAAATGGATGCTGGCGTTCAACTTCTTGGAAGAGCAGTTTTGCATCTGCCCAATCACCGCGATCCATCTCTCCTACCGCCTGATTGTAAATCAGTTCGGCCGGACGTTCGACATAAGCCAGTCGCTCTTTTTTACTTGTACCGCACGCAGTCAGGATAAGAACTGCTGCTCCGAGAGCTGCCGCACGAAAACCGGATGAGGCCTGAGAAAATATGGACATGAAACCCGTTCATTCTAAATTCGCCCCCAATCACCCGAAACCGAGTCATATTCAGAGCTATGTTATTTACGGTGTCTTAGAGGTTTCAGCGGGTCGCGGAAAGTGAGAAAAACGTTAGGCAGGAACAGATGTCAGAAATGGTTGTTCTTCCACCTCAATGGCCGTCATAGGCATTGTCGTAAATGTCCAAGCTGACGGTGTGCCATACAATTTCATCAGTAAATCATGATTTAGACCATGACCGGGCTTGAAGGTTGTCACGCGTCCCAAAATTGGACCTCCTAAATAGAGATCTCCCAATAAATCCAGTGCCTTATGGCGCACAAATTCATCATCGAACCGCAATCCTTTTGGGTTCAAAACCTTATCATCATCTACGACTATAGCATTGTCATACGATCCGCCTTTGGACAGGCCAGCCGCTTGCAAGGCAGCGACTTCGTGCAGTCGAGCAAACGTCCGCGCACTGGCCATACGCTCACGAAAGGAGCGAACATCGGGAACGATTTCAAGTCTTTGGTGGCCAATCGCCTCTTCCTCAAAGTCAATTGTGACGTCGAGTTCCAACCGATCACATGGATCAATGCGGGCCCACATATCGCCAGACCGCACTTCAACAGTCTCAGTTACCTTCACGTATCGGCGCGGCGCAGGCTGTCTGTAAACACCAACCTGTTCAATCAATTGTAAAAACGGCTCTGATGATCCGTCAAGCGCAGGTAGCTCCTCGCCGTCCAATTCAATATCCAAATTATCTATGCCCGCCGCACTCAAGGCCGCAAGCAAATGCTCAATCGTTGATACATTTACGCCAGCCGCATTAGACAATGTCGTACAATTCCGAACACCTGTCACAAGGTCAGGGCGGACCGGAACGACATTATCACGGTCTGTTACATCTGTGCGGACAAAACGAAGCCCATTTCCAATTGGCGCAGGCCGCATAACCAAGCGAGTATGCTGGC
The DNA here is from genome assembly GCA_039975855.1 of Litorimonas sp. GTDB lineage: Bacteria > Pseudomonadota > Alphaproteobacteria > Caulobacterales > Maricaulaceae > Litorimonas. The sequence goes on from JBDWGH010000002.1 coordinate 262,379, forward strand.
CGTTATGCAACGCAACACTTGCTGTTACAGCTGCTGCGCGCAACGTAGATTGACGTCGAATATTCATATTAACGATATTTGCCCCAGATTGGATCATATCTTTAGCTATAATCAGGAACGCATATCAACAAGAAACGCTCCGTGTCGGATTGTTTCATTAAATGACAAAAAGGCCATTCTGTGGTCAGAATGGCCCTTCTTTAATCAAATCAGCACAATTTTTAGCGGTTTTGACGTCGCAAAAAGCTTGGAATTTCCAATTCATCATCCGAATTACTACCAAACAAGTCACCACTTGGAGCTGGACGGCTCTGTACAGTTGGGCGCGGAGCTGGCGCAGCAACTTTCCGACGCCCGAAAAAGCCGAACGGACTACGAGCCGGGCTGGTTGGTGCCGCTTCAGGGATAGCTGCGGGCGCAGGCGAAGGCGATTGCGGCGTTGCTGCAACTTGGCCTTCCGGCTGAATCCGAGGTGGATAAGGCTTTGGCGCAGTGTATGGCGGCGGCGCATTCACAGCGACAGCATCGGTTTCACGGTCAAATTCGTAAGCCTCAAATGCCTGGCGCGCCTCGGCTTCGGCAGCGGCCGCTTCTTGCGCACGTTCGTGCACGCCTAATTCAACAACTTTTGCAGTTTCAGGCTTGGGCGCTTCTCGCGACGTAAAGGGCGCAGGTGCAGCTTCAGGACGCGTAACGGCGTCAACACCTGTCGCCACGACTGAGACTCGTACAATACCATCCAGATCATTATCAAGCGCAGAGCCAACAATGATATTGGCGTTTTCATCCACTTGATTACGAATAAGCTGAGCAGCTTCGTCAACTTCATAAAGCGTCAGATCACGTCCACCCGTAATATTAATGAGGACGCCTTTAGCACCTTTGAGAGACACATCATCAAGAAGCGGGTTGTTGATAGCAGATTCCGCAGCTTCAACAGCTCGGCGATCACCTGTAGCCTCGCCCGTCCCCATCATGGCTTTACCCATTTCGTCCATCACAGTGCGGACGTCATTAAAGTCGAGGTTAATAAGACCAGGAACCACCATCAAATCGGTGACGCCACGAACGCCAGAATGAAGAACTTCATCCGCCATGGAAAACGCGTCGGACATTGTTGTTTGCTCTGTTGCAACGCGGAACAAGTTCTGGTTTGGAATTGTGATCATCGTGTCAACAGCGGCATATAGATTTTCAATGCCCTGCTCCGCGAGTTTCATACGACGCGAACCCTCAAACATGAAAGGTTTCGTTACAATACCGACAGTTAGAATACCTTTTTCACGTGCAGCGCGCGCGATGACAGGAGCGGCACCTGTGCCAGTTCCACCGCCCATACCGGCAGCAACGAATAACATATGGGCACCGTCTAAATGCTCCATAATCTCGTCCAAACTCTCTTCGGCAGATTGCTCTCCAACCTCAGGACGCATGCCAGCTCCAAGACCCTGGGTAATCCCGCCGCCCATTTGAACTTTACGAGTAGCGGCGTTTAAGGCCAGCGCCTGCGCGTCCGTATTCGCAACGACAAAATCAACGCCGTCTAGTCCAGCTGAGATCATATTATTAACGGCGTTACCACCTGCTCCGCCAACACCGATGACGACAATACGGGGCTTGAGTTCTACAGATTGCGGAAGTTGAAAATTGATTGGCATGACGGCACCCGAAATATGGTCAATGAATAGTGAATCACACTCTGAGAGGAAAGGTTTAACGGCCTATTAACCGCGTTAACTTTTGCACTAAATCTGGGCGAAAAGCGCAGCGATTAGAAGTTTTCGCGCAACCATTGGACGGAGCGCGCAACGGCATTCCCGGAATAGCGCTGCGTGCGCATACGCCGACCCGAAAGATCAGGCGGCCCGTTCACAACTTCTTCACGGTCATCAAAAACGTGCTTTAGCAATCCGGTCGCGACAGCGAAATCTGGCTGGCTTAACTCGTCCGACAATCCGAACACACCATGTGGCTGTCCAATTCGAACCCGCTTTCCTAACACATGCGTTGCGAGTTCACGGACACCGTTTAGATGCGCGCCGCCTCCAGTCAACACAACCTGACGGCCAGAATAGCTTTCTAGACCCGCCTTGAAAATCCGCTCTCGCAATAACTCCAAAGTCTCTTCGACCCTCGACCTAATGATGTTTGTTACCATAGACCGCTCAACGTGATGAAGTTCGTCTTGCGCAGCAATTGGCGGGCACGGCACCATCGACGTTTCATCATCCGCACCATGCAAACACGAACCATAAATCATCTTAATGCGTTCCGCCGCCTCAAATGGTGTTGATAGACCGCGGGCTAAATCAGATGTTATATTGCGCCCACCCACGCCCAAAGCATCCACATGAACAAGTGTGTTGTCGCGGAAAATTGCAGCTGATGTGATACCCGCTCCCAGGTCAATTAGTGTCACACCCAAATCACGTTCATCTTCTGTCAAAACTGATAAGGCTGCCGCATATGGGCTGACGGTTACGGAACGGATCGTCAAATGACACCGCTCAATACAATGCGCCAGATTTCTGAGTGGTCCAATACCGCCTTGAACAAAGTGCATATCTACACCTAATTGACGGCCATACATACCGCGCGGATCTCGGATGCCGTCTTCACCGTCTACCTGCCAGTTCAGTGGAATTGCGTGTAGAATTGCGTTTTCGGCTTGAGAGAGCTCTGACAATGACGAGTTCAACACACGTTTCAAATCACGATCCACAACTGCACCGGATGCGAATTCGGTCTGAACAGTCATATGTTTGGATCTCATAGACCTTAACGCCACATTCACGCAGACATCTTGAACCGTCACGCCAGCGGCACGTTCAGCTTTTTCTACGGCAGCGCGAATACCAATTTCGGCAGCCTCTAGATCAACGACAGCTCCGCCTTTTAAACCCGAGGACACGCCGAAACCAGAGCCTATCAAGCGCACACCCAGCCCAGGTTCCTCACGTCCGATCAGGCAAACGACCTTATTGGACCCAATGTCCAGGACACAAACCGTTTCCGGCTGCCGCTTTGTCGGACCCCCAAACATAGTTAGCTCGAATGCGTATCTTGAACAGGTTTCGCCGTAAGACTAATCCGATCGGACAATCGTAAATCAATCGTTCCGACTTCTCGTGAGAGAATAAAAGTCTCGCGATCCAATTTGGCTAAACGCCTCATTGCCGCACCTACATCCTCTACCGGAAGGCGAACAACGGCGTCGTTACTTAAGTGCAAATCCCAACGCCCTGACGGAAAGCGAACTAAACTCTCAACGCGGGACCAAAGTTCCGTATAAGGCTCCAATTTCGCCTCTATCATTTTCGCTTCGGACGGGGCGTCCACTCCGACATAAGTTTTTAGTCCTTGCGGAATAGATTTCGCGGCGTTGACCGGAATAATTGGCACGCCGGTCTCTGAAAGTAGATGCAGCTGGCCTTGATTCTGCCAAAGAGCGTAAGGCGTTGTCTCAACGACCTGCACCACAATCCGGTTTGGCCACAATCGACGAACGACGGCGCGGTCAACCCATGGCAGGCTTTCGGTTCGATCCCGCGCTGCATCTAGATCAACGCCAAAGAAGTAGCTTCCGGTTTGAATCTGCGCCGCCAAACGAATATCCCGCTCATTCAAGCGCCCCTCGCCCATGACATCGACTTGTTCAACGACAAAGCCCGCCGCCATAAGGCGTTCGACCTTCCAGCTGTTTAAACCGTCTCGAATTGCAGGAAGATACCCCCCGAGCCAAAGGCCAACGAAAATAAGAAATGAAAACGTGCCAATTACCTTTAGCATGAAACGCATAAAGGCTTTCGGTGAGTGTTTGGCTGCTCGCATTTGCGCAGCCATCCAATTCTGGGACCCTCGCAAGCCAGGCTTAAGCGGGCTAACCCGCATCATACCGTTGAACTTGGATTTACCTTTTTTTACCGCGGCCATGAAGCGTCCTCAACCATCCAGCGACAAAGCTGGGCAAAATCGATCCCGACATAAGCTGCCTGTTCAGGGACAAGCGACGTCGGGGTCATTCCGGGTTGAGTATTCACTTCAAGCATTACGATTTTGTTTACCACATTGGCAGGTGTGCAGTTTTTATCATTAAATCTGAAATCCGCACGGGAAACTCCGCGGCAGCCCAACGCAATATGGGCTTTTGCCGCCCAATCCATGCAAAGCGCTGTTACATAATCAGGCAAATCAGCTGGACATTGATGTACCGCTGCGGCTTCGCCGTATTTCGCGTCATAATCATACCACCCGTTCTCTGATTCAGCCGCGATGATTTCTGTTACGCAAATCGCCTCACCGTTTTTCACGGCAACCGTAAGTTCTCGTCCGGGGATGTAGCTTTCAACAACAACCTGCTCACCCATATCAACATCCGCTGCTATTGCCGCTCGCTGGTTACTGCCACTATCTCTTACAATATAGACAGATTTGGATGATCCCTGTCCGTTAGGCTTTACGACATAAGGAGTCTCAATTGGATGAGATTTCGAGACGTCTAAGCGGTCGAATAACCCACCTTCGGGCACAGTGACACCTACGGATGTCAAAACATGTTTGGCACGATGTTTGTCCATCGCAAGGGCAGATGCCATGACGCCAGAGTGGGTGTATGGCTTTCCATACATGTCCAACACGCCCTGAACGCGGCCATCCTCCCCCCAGTCACCGTGGAGTGCATTGAAGATCACATCAGGGTCAGCAAGTTTCAACTGCTCCCAAAGCGCATGTGTCACGTCAATTTCAGCAACATCGTACCCAACGGAACGCAGCGCAGTCGCGCAAGCTTTTCCAGATACAAGTGAAACTTCCCGCTCAGACGACATCCCGCCCATCAACACCGCAACTTTTAACATAACGGCACTCCTATGCGGCGGACTTCCCAATCTAATTGAACACCTTGCGTCTCTAAAACTTTGGCCCGCACTGTTTCGCCCAACTCTTCAAGATCCGCCGCTGTCGCGCCATCCGCATTTATCATGAAATTGCAGTGTTGTTCGCTCATCTGTGCGCCGCCAACCCGCAGACCTCTACAGCCTGCTGCATCAATAAGCTTCCAAGATGAATGACCGTCAGGGTTTTTGAACGTAGACCCACCTGTCTTTTCTCGAATGGGTTGGCTTGCTTCACGCTTGGCCGTAATTTCATCCATTCGCGACAGAATTGATGACGGATCATCGGGCGTACCCTCATACGTAGCCTCAGTAAAAATCAGATCTGACGCAGCCCCGCAATGTCGATACGAATACTGCATATCATCCAAGCTCATCACTTGCCGCCGCCCTGTGCGATCCAAAGCAACGACACTGACAAGAACATTTCGTGTTTCAGCTCCGTAACAGCCGGCATTCATCCGCAAAGCGCCTCCAATAGTACCCGGTACACCCGCGTAAAACTCAAGGCCGGCAATGCCTGCCACGGCCGCTTTTTTTGCCACTGTTTTGTCTAAGGCCGCAGCGCCGGCTGTGACCCTCAACCCCTCAACGGATACTTTGCCAAATGCCGGACCTAAACGGATTACAACTCCCTTTATTCCGCCATCCCGAATAATCGTATTGGACGCGACGCCAAGAATTTGAACCGGGACATCATCTGAGACGGAGCTAAGAAAATGCGCAAGATCTGCTTCATCTTTAGGCATGAACAGCGCTTCCGCAGCACCGCCAACGCGTAACCATGTAAAAGGTGCAAGCGAAACATCCGCGCGCAAACTGCCGCGAACCTCCGGTAATCTTTCAAGAAGGCTCACAGTTTACCAAGCTGCTCTGGGAGATCCGCTGCCCAATAGGTGATATCGCCAGCACCGAGGCAGACAATTAAATCACCCGCTTCCAAATTTGGATGCAAATCGCCCGCGAGTGTTGGCTTTGAAGTCAATGCTACATCTCTATGACCGTGACTGCGCAGACTTTCCGCGAGCGCGGGACCTGAAATTCCCTCCATTGGCGCCTCTCCTGCTGCGTATACATCTGCGACGTAGACAAAATCCGCATCATTGAAACAGGTCGAAAACTCTTCAAAGTGATGAGACAAACGTGAGTATCTATGCGGTTGTACAACCGCGTGAACGCGACCCTTTGAAACCTGACGCGCTGCCTGCAGAACTGCTGAAATTTCGACGGGGTGGTGTCCGTAATCATCTATGATGCTTACGCCATTCCAGTCACCTACATGCGTAAAGCGCCGCTTAACACCGCCAAAACCATCCAATCCGGCTCGCACTTTTTCAGCATCTAGGCCAAGTTCGCGCGACACCGCGATGGCAGACAATACGTTCTGGGTGTTGTGCTTTCCTGCCATTGGAAGGAATAAATCCGTCCAACGGTCTTCCTCTCCGTCGTGACCTCGGAAAACAACATCAAACCGAGAGCCTTCGGGTTCCAGACGTAGGTTTTCAGCGCGCACATCTGCCTGCGGATTAAAGCCATATGTTACAACCCGACGGTCACTAATTCGGCTGACGAGCGCCTGAACCTCAGGGTGATCAATACACAGAACGGCAAATCCATAAAACGGTAGGTTTTCAACAAAAGTGTCGAATGCCCCACGCAAGCTATCAAAATCCCCGTAATGTTCCATATGTTCGGGATCGATATTTGTAACGACTGCGACTGTTGGCAATAGTTTCAAAAACGATCCATCGCTCTCATCCGCCTCAACAACCATCCAATCACCAAGGCCTAATTTTGCATTAGATTTATAGGCGTTGATGATCCCGCCATTGATAACTGTGGGATCGAGTCCACCGCCCTCTAGCAATGCCGCGATCATGGTCGTGGTCGTGGTCTTACCGTGCGTGCCGCCAACAGCCACAGTCCATTTCAAACGCATGAGTTCCGCCAGCATTTCCGCACGGCGGACCACTGGGATAGACCGCGCGCGCGCTTCCATAAGTTCAGGATTATCAGCTTTAATGGCGGAAGACATAACTATCGCACCAGCACCAACAACCTGCTCGGCCTTTTGACCAATAAAAATTTCAGCTCCCAACCGTTTCAACCGCGCCGTGTTCGTGCTCTCGCGGGCATCCGATCCTTGCACTTGATAGCCAAGGTTCAGCATGACTTCGGCAATGCCCGACATTCCAATTCCGCCAATCCCCACAAAATGAATTGGACCCAGGTCAAACGGAACTTTCGTTGCGAGTGCGTTTTGCTTGAGGTTTGTTTCGGGCATGTTGGCCTTAGGTGAGCGTTGTGATGACCAGCTGTGCGAGATCACGGGCCGCGTTCGGACGCCCAAGGGTACGGGCAGAAGCGGCAGCGGATGAGAGCCAGTTCGAATCATTTAATCTGTCCTGCAGGATATTGGCGACAGCTTCAGGGGTAAACTCTGATTCCGGCAGAATATCGGCGGCTCCGTGGCGTTCTAGTGACTGTGCATTTATAGTTTGATGGTCATCCATCGCGATTGCCAGAGGTATCAGGAGTGACGGCTTCCCCATTAATGCAATCTCGGAAACTGACGAAGCACCGGCGCGCGCAACAATAAAATGCGCTTTGGCCAGATGCCTTTCAATGTCGGAAAAGAATGTTTCGCAAATCGCATCCACACTCATATCGGCATAGGCGGCCCGCGCCGTAGCAACCTCCCCTTCGGTCGTCTGTTGAACCACCTTTATACGCTTCCTTGTTTCTTCAGGGAGAATTGCGATTGCTTTTGGGATTGTTTGAGAAAGCACTCGCGCGCCCATACTTCCGCCAACACACAGCAGATTTATTGTTTCAGTGGGAACCACATATTTTCCCGGCACCGCGTCGGCGATTTGCGCGCGCATCGGGTTACCCAAACATTGCACATTTGCTTTCGAGCTTACTTTTTCCAAAACCTCAAAGCCTGACACGACATGCGTCGCTTTGGCCGCAAAGACTCGGTTTACACGACCCAGCACGGCATTTTGTTCGTGAAGAATTGTAGGCAACCCGACGGATTGCGCGGCGCGCATGGCAGGAAAAGCGGGATAGCCACCAAAGCCGACGACGATGTCAGGCTTCCAGTCATGTAAGAACCTTTTCGCCTGCCTCACACCTTTCGCCAACTTCAGCGCGCCCTTCATGGCCTGAATGGGTTTGCGCGGTGAGATAGAGGCCGCTTGAACTTCGATGATCGGGTCCGCTGGAATACGCCCACTATGTCTCTGTCCGCGCGCATCGGTCATTAATGCGACTTCCCATCCCTTGGCTTTCAGGATCTCTGCAAGAGATTGCGCCGGAAACATATGACCTCCGGTTCCACCCGCCGCTAAGAGTATCTTTTTCATAATTTGTACCTCCAATATTTCGGAGGTTGTTTCGAGACATTTGGGCAGAGGTTTGGCAAAAACGCGATAAGGATGCGGCAGATCAGTCTATCTGCCATATTCGTAAGCCCCTGGACGACGACGAGTGAACGCAAGAATTAGACCCGCCGTAAAGCAAAGTGCCAGCATCGAGGATCCACCATTCGAAATAAAAGGTAGGGTCATGCCTTTGCTTGGCGCCATGTTCAAATTCACGAATAAATTGATGATGGTTTGCATCCCAACCAAAGTTGCCAAACCTGCCGCAGCTAGTTGGCAGAAGTAGTCATTGAGACGAAGCGCATTTCGGAACGTTTGCACGACAAAACCAGCAAGCAGCAAAATGAGAATTGTCGAAATCAGAAATCCAAACTCTTCAACTGTTACCGCAAAAATGAAATCTGTATTGCCGTCTGGCAGCGAGTATTTCACGCTGCCCTCGCCAGGACCTCTCCCGAAAAACCCGCCAGAAGAAATCGCTTCAAGCGCTTTGTCGGTTTGATAGCTGTCAGCGGTGTTGGGCGATGTAAACGCGCTCACCCTTGCCCTTACATGGGGCAAAGTCAGATAGGCGGCAATCACGCCCACAACTGAGATACCTAGCATAATAAGGAGCCAACCGAGCGAGAGACCTGCGAAGAAAAATACGGCCGCAAACCCTAGAGTCAGCAGAAAGGACTGCCCAAAGTCAGGCTGTGAAATCAACAATCCGACAAGCGCAGCATAGGCAACAAAGACAATAGCAACGGCCGGAACATTGGGATCACGGTGACGAATTGAAAACATCCATGCCGCAAAGACGATGAATGCTGGTTTTGCAAATTCTGACGGTTGCAGCCCTAACGGACCAATCCGCACCCATCGTGTAGCGCCCTTCACTTCATACCCGATGATAGGCAGCGCTAACATAATCAAAAAAGATCCGATAAGCGTCAGAACCGCAATCCGGCGTGCATTCACAGCGTCAAACAATGAGACAATGAACATGCCAAAAACACCCATACCAACGAAGATCATGTGCTTATAAAGAAAGTAAAACGAGTTATCGTAATCCAGCCGTGCCGCCGCGGCGGGGCTGGAGGCCATAGAGAGTATAAGTCCGGCACCCAGCAAACAAACGAGAATAGATAAGGTGACTTGATCCACACTCCGCCACCATTCGCCGATCAGTGTCCGTCGGGATCGAGACGTGATAAGCCTAGGAAGCGCGCCGATCATGCCGCTTCCTCTTCTTGGGTTGGATTGGATTTATTCGGCACCTCAATACCCATCAATTTCTGAACCTGCGCACGGAACGCATCGCCTCGGATTTCGAAATTTTTGAACTGATCAAAACTGGCACAAGCTGGAGACAGCAAGACAATTGGGTCTTTAACACCTGACTCGAGCGCATCTTTCGTCGCGCAGAGCAGCGCCATTTCTAGCGTCCTCTTATTTTGATGTGGGGTTTTTGAAGCCTCAAGCGTCACTCCAAATTCTTCAGCAGCATCGCCGATTAGGTAAGCTGCGCGCACATTATCAAACAAGTCCTTTAGTGGCTCTATGCCGCCCTCTTTTTGAACTCCCCCTGCAATCCAATAGATATCATTATAGCTCGCCAAGGCCTGCTGTGCAGCATCTGCATTGGTTGCCTTGCTATCATTCACAAACCGAACATTGCGAAGCGTTCCGACTGTTTCCATGCGATGCGCAAGGCCTGGGAATGTCAGAATAGCCTCGCCGATCTCTCTTGGATTGAGACCCAGGCTGTTGACGGCCGCATAGGCCGCTGCCGCATTCTGCCAATTATGCCGACCTTCTAATGCGATCGCTTTCTTCATGTCGCAAATTTCGACAGATTTTTTGGATAGATTTGAAAACAGTTTCCCGCCCAAAACGCTGACGCCATGTCCCACAGCGCGGCGTGCACTGATCGGAATAATGTTCCGTCCGTTTTTGACTTTCAGCTTTGTACAAAGCGCCTTTCCGTAGGCATCATCGACACCAATAATAACGGCGTCATCTTTGGTTTGATTGGCGAATATGGCTTGCTTAGCCAAACCATAATCCTCAAGTGTTCCGTGACGATCCAGATGATCTGGAGATAAGTTTAAAAAGATAGCCGCATTTGCCCTCAGAGAATGCGTGCGTTCAAGCTGGTAGCTTGAGAGTTCAATGACATAATAGGTTCCGCTATGCATACGGTCTAAATCAAGCACTCCGCGACCGATATTGCCGCCGATTTGCGCGTCCTTTCCGCAAGACTTAAGAATATGACCGATCAGCGATGTTGTCGTCGACTTCCCGTTTGTCCCGGTGATTGCGATGATTTTTGGTCGCGCACGTCCAGGCTTCGCCGCCACTTCACGCGCCAGAATTTCAATATCGCAAATAATCGGCACGCCTGCAGATTTCGCCAGTTCCGCCGACCAATGCGGCTGAGGCAAATGATGCGGGACGCCAGGAGAAAGTACGAACTCATCAATTTGAGACCAGTCAGCCTTCTCTAAATTTTTGATTGGCACGCCTTGTTGTTGAGCGGCTTCGCGGCTTTCACGATTATCATCCCATGCCAAAACCGTTGCGCCGCCTGCGACAAGCGAAAGCGCAGCAGACACACCTGTCCGCCCAAGTCCGAAGACGGCGACAGTCTGGTCGCGGAATGTCTCAGCTTTAATCAACGCAACTTCAACGTCGAAAGTCCAATCAGCGCGAGGATAATCGCGATGATCCAGAAACGAATGACAATGGTCGGTTCTTGCCAACCTTTTTTCTCAAAGTGGTGATGGATAGGCGCCATTCGGAAAACGCGCTTCCCTGTGAGTTTGAAGGAGGCGACTTGAACAATGACAGACACAGCCTCCAGAACAAACAGACCGCCGATAATAGCCAATACGATTTCGTGTTTGATCGCAACAGCTGTGACCCCCAGAGCGCCGCCAAGTGCTAAAGATCCCGTATCACCCATAAACACCATGGCTGGCGGGGCGTTGAACCACAAGAAACCAAGTGACGCCCCGATTATGGCTCCAAGGAAAATCGTAATTTCTGCACTCCCCGGGACGTGCGGGACGCCGAGATAATTCGAGAAAATCGCATTGCCAACGAGATAGGCGATGAAGGCCAAGCTCATACAAGCAATCATAACTGGCACGATAGCGAGACCATCGAGACCGTCTGTTAGATTGACGGCATTTCCCGTCCCGACGATCACTAGAGCGCCGAATGGAATAAAGAAAATGCCGAGGTTGATTGTAAAATTCTTCAGCAACGGAATTGCCAAACCTGTTGCGAAATCACCCTCTTGCGGGAAAGCTGTGGTCAAAATCCAAACCGCAACCGCCGCAATCAAAAACTCGAGCAGTAAACGAAGCTTTCCGGAAAACCCTTTATGGGACTGACGAGAAACTTTGAGATAGTCGTCGTAAAATCCAATCGCGCCAAAACCAACTGTAACGAAGAAAATCGTCCAAAGGAACGGGCTATGCAAATCGCCCCAGAGCAGGGTTGAAATAACGACAGCCAATAGGATCATCAAACCACCCATTGTCGGCGTTCCCGCTTTTTGGATGATATGACTCTCTGGACCGTCTTCGCGGATCGGCTGACCCTTGCCCTGACGTGATCGAAGCGCATTGATCATTTTTTCACCGAAGATGAAAAAGATGATAAGTGACGTCATCAGCGCGCCGCCGACACGGAAAGTGATATAGTTAAATAGGTTAAAGAGCTGAAATTCTTCGCCCAACGGCCCGAGCCATTCATAGAGCATCTTAGCCCTCCCCCTTGAGTTGCGCCGCCACTTTCCCAACACCCGATGCATTGGAGCCCTTAATAAGGACAATGTCTCCCTCGCGGAGTTCGCCTTTCAGTTTGGTTAACAAATTATGAGGTTTAGAAGACCAACCCGCTCGCATGGGTTGAGGCAACGCCCCCATAAGCAAACGCATACACTCGCCGGCCATAAAAACACGCTCAAATCCTGCCTCGATTAAGGGGCCAGCTAGACCGCGATGAAGCTCTAACTCATCCGCACCCAATTCATACATATCGCCTAAAAGCGCGAGTTTACGTCCAGGACGAAGAGCAGCAGCCGAGAATGCCGCCCGCATGGATGTTGGATTGGCATTATAACTCTCATCAATGAGGGTAATTGCCTTTTCGTCGATGATAATACTGTGTGTATCACCCCTTCCAGGAGCAGGCTTGATGTCTGCCAATGCGGAAGCCGCTGTCTTCAAATCTAATTTCGCTGCGCAGGCAACCGCTAGGCAGGCGGCCGCATTCATAAGCCAATGTTCGCCCGGTACATTTAAATTGACGTCAAAACTCTCTGATTCAACCTGACAGGTTAGCCTTCCACCATGAGCTAGCGCCTCAGAGCCCGAAATGTACACATCATCACTTTCAGAGTGACCAAACGTCAGCACCCGCAAATCTGCGGCCTCCGCTTTCTTTCTAATTCGCAGAGAAAATTCATTATCACCATTGAGGATCAGAACGCTTCCTGCCTCCATACCGTCAATCATTTCGGCTTTTGCATCCGCTATGCCCTCGACATTTTCAAAGTGCGCGAGGTGAGCCCCAAATACATTATTGATGATCGCGATATGGGGTTTCACCAGCTTGGAAAGACCTGTCATCTCACCTGCATGGTTCATACCCATTTCTAATACTGCATATTTTGCATCAGCGGGAATAGTCGCTAGCGTGATAGGAACACCAAAATGATTATTGAATGATTTTATAGACTTATGGGCTTGTCCGAATGCAGAAAACATGACCGCCAATGCGTCTTTAACGGAGGTTTTACCAACACTGCCCGTCACACCAATCCGAAGAACGTCACGACTTTCCCGGGCATAAACACCCAAGCCTTCCAGGGCTTTCGCGCTATTTTTTGCGACGACCGCTGGTGTATTTTTTGGCGCAACCTCGCACAACACGCCGCCAGCCCCAGCCTCCATAGCAGCCGGGATGAAATCATGGCCATCCCGCATGTCTTTTAAAGCGACAAACAAATCACCTTTTTGAATACTGCGCGTATCAATAGAAAGGCCCGTCACTTCAAAATCTGAGGTGACAGTTCCCCCGGTGGCTTTACTTATTTCTGCAGACGTCCATAGCGTCATGAAAGCCACCCGCGCGCGACTTCGACATCGGAAAATGGAATAACCGTATCACCAATAATTTGACCTTGTTCATGCCCCTTACCCGCAATAACGAGACAGTCTTTCGGGCCGAGACGCCGAATACCTTCCGCGATCGCAAGTGCGCGATCACCTATTTCCGTCGCCATGGGACAACCCTGCAAAACCGCCTGGCGAACAAGAGCCGCATCCTCGGTTCTAGGATTATCATCCGTAACAATGACCTGGTCAGCAAGCTTGGCTGCAACACGCCCCATCTTCGCACGTTTATCAGGGTCCCGGTCACCGCCGCAGCCGAATGCGATAATGATGTCACCCGCTGTATGAGGACGAACAGAACGGAGTAGTTTGTCCAGCCCATCCTCTGTGTGCGCAAAATCGACGTAAACCGGCGCACCGTCTTTCACGCCTGCCAATTCCAAACGTCCAGCAACGCCTTTTAAATAACCCAAGGCTTCAACAGCTTTCGCTTCACTCACGCCAGTTTTTATCGCAAGGCCAAGCGCAGCGACGGCATTCAAAACCTGAAATTCACCAGCGAGCGGAAGATCGACACTATACCGCGTACTGTCGACCACCAATGTCAACTTTTGGCCGGATGCATGAGGCATGACCTCGTCGATACGAATATCTTTTCCCGTCCATCCAACCTGCGAGACATCCTGACCAAGGCCCTCACACACTTCGACGAGATGTTGGCCAAATTTATCATTCGTATTGATAACAACAGGGGCGCCACGCGGGGTAAGATCAATGAAAAGCCGGGCCTTCGATGTGAAGTAATCCTGCAGACCAGGATGATAATCGAAATGATCCTGAGTCAAATTGGAAAACCCTGAAGCGGTGACTTTAACAGCATCCATCCTGTATTGCTTCAAGCCATGGGAGCTGGCCTCCATTGCAGCATGGGTAACACCTTCAGCCTTCAAAGCAGATAACGTTTTATGAAGGGCAAGCGCATCAGGCGTCGTATGCGACATCGGCTTGTAACCAGATGAAGATGTAACACCTAAAGTTCCGAAACAGGCAGAGTTGAACCCCGCATAAGCCCAGATTTGCCGTAAAAAATCTACCGTCGAAGACTTCCCATTTGTACCCGTCATTGCGACGAGCGTTGCAGGCTGACCTGGATACAGCTTTGCCGCTGTTTGAGCATAAACAAGCCTTGGCTTTGACCTAGAAATCACAGGCACATTGGCTTTAACGCCTTCGACACTTAGAATTGCAACAGCGCCTTTTTCGATAGCTTGGGGGATAAAATCCCGCCCATCCATTGCCGTGCCAGGTAGCGCCGCAAAAACCATGCCCGGTTTGATTTCACGACTATCCGCGCTCAGACCCGTAACCGTAGTGTCATTGTCAAGACCGAATAAACTGCGGAGAGTGTGATTTATCATGGCGTCACCACGTTTTCTGCTTGCGCGAATTGAGAGGTATCTCGCGCGCCCGGCAAGATCGGACCGATACGTCGAATAACCTGCCCCGCTACCGGCGCGGCGTTCCACCCAGCCGTTGCATAGCCATAGGTCCCCTCAATCGCTTTAGGTTCATCCAGCGTCACGATCATGGCGTAGCGCGGATCAGAATGAGGGAACGCCGCGACGAAACTCGTAACAAGACGCTTCTGATCATAACCGCCGGTCGCTGAGGGTTTCTCTGCCGTGCCCGTTTTCCCCATGACACCATACCCTGGAATATTAGCCTTTCGCCCTGTTCCGTCCGTCACAACAAAGCGCATCATATCCACCAGATCTTGAGAAACCTCTGATCGGAAAACACGGCGTCCTACCGCTGGTGACGCAACGGAATGTTTACGGACCGTCGGGGTTACATATACTCCGTCATTTAGCATGCCACCGATTGCCGCAGTGAGAGCAAGTGGAGTCACGGACAATCCATGCCCGTAAGACACAGTAACTGTGGTCATTTCACCCCAACGCTTTTGCACCTGCGGCTTCGCACTTTCGGCCAGTTCATAATCCACGCGGTTCAATAGACCAAGGTTGCGCAGGTGATACTGTTGCCGTTCACCACCAATTCGTTGAGCGATCATCGCCGTCCCTCGGTTGGAGCTTTCCCCCAAAACACCTGTCATATTCAGCGGCACATCAGACGGGTGATCATCGCGAATAAATTTCTTTAAAACCTTATAGGGTTTTTGCACAGGGAACATCTCCACTTGGTCGGCCACACCGTCTTCCAAAGCCATCGCCATTGTCAGAGGTTTAAACACACTTCCTAAATCATAGGTCGACATTGCGGCATGATTGAAGAGAGTTTCAGGCGATGTTGTGTCAGGATTATTTGGATTGAAATTCGGGACAGAGGCCATGGCGATAATTTCACCCGTACGGATATCCATGACAACGCCGCTCGCATCCAGCGCATCAAACTTTTCGCGAGCTTTCGCCAACTCGTCCATCAAGGCAAACTGAACTCTCAAATCCAAAGACAACGCGACGGACGGCGCATTGTCGGACGTCAGGTCTGCATCGAATGCACGCTCAGCTCCTGCGACGCCGCGCATATCAACATTGGTGAAACCTACGAAATGAGATGCCAAATTTTCTCGCGGATAAACGCGCTTTGGTTCTTTGCGGAACGCCAAACCTGGGAGACCAAGATCAAAAACGGCCTGACGCTCTTTTGGCGTCAAACCTCGCTCAAGCCAAACAAAGCTACGATCCAACTCTAGCTTTTTCTGTAAATTCGCCCGACTCAAATGTGGGCGCAGCTTAACCAATTCGGTCGCAGTTTCGCGCGGGTTCCAAACACGACGAGGTTCAGCATAAAGCGAATACGTCTCCAAGGTGGTTGCCAACAGCTCACCATTTCGATCCGTTAAATCAGCGCGCGTAATTTTTATGGCCTGAGGTAAATTTCGCTTATGTGCGTCGGATGAGAAAAGTGAAATTTCAGCCAAGCGCACCACCGCAATCAATAGCATGAAGACGAATGCCACAACGCCAATGCGAATGCGAATTCGTCCCTCCGCAACAGTGCGGTATTCTTCATCCGCTAAAGTCAACGTCTGCTGATCTCGGAAAGCATGATAATGGGTCACTTCTCTGCCTCCACCTTCAATGGAAACAACTCCTCAATTTCATGAGTAGAACGCTCCCGCTCCGGCAAAATCGAACCCAAGTTTAGATGAATTTCATTTAGTTCGGATAGACGAGTTGGGCTTTCCAAATAAGCAAGCTCAGCACGCAAAACTCGAATGCCAGCCTCTTCCGACGCAATAGCCCGCGTCAAATCTCTCACATCGCGCTTAGCCGATTGAGCGTGGGTTTTAACAAAATAAAGCGTAACGGTCAGCGCAACCCCGATTAGGAA
This sequence comes from Litorimonas sp., assembly GCA_039975855.1. Classification (GTDB taxonomy): domain Bacteria; phylum Pseudomonadota; class Alphaproteobacteria; order Caulobacterales; family Maricaulaceae; genus Litorimonas. The sequence goes on from JBDWGH010000002.1 coordinate 279,122, forward strand.
AAGCAAAAACCATGACATTCGCCGCGCTGAACGAGCCGCTGAAGAATAAGACACGGTCATAAACGCGCCCCCAATTCCGCCAATGAAATCACATTTGGTAAGAGTCGATCATCCGCATCAATCACCAACGCCTCAGTGCGCACAGCCAAACGAAGCTTAGCTGAACGAGACCGAGCATTTTCATCGATCTCTGACTTTGACGGTTTCGTCACACTGCGCTTGGGAAGATCAAAACTCGGCGCCGGACCATCATTTTTAACCTCAGGCGCATAACGCGACCCGCCCCGCACCTCACCCGCCCGGCGACGTAAGAAACTCTTTACAATTCGGTCTTCCAGAGAATGAAAAGTAACAACAACTAGCCGCCCGCCAGGCTTCAATATTCGCTCAGCCGCGCATAACCCCTGATACAACTCGCCCAACTCATCATTGACGAAAATACGTAAAGCCTGAAAAACACGGGTCGCAGGATGTGTTTTTCCGCGACGCCCGAGAGCCTTTTCCAAAATGTCCGCCAGATCAGAGGTGGTTAATATATCGCCTTGCTCACGGGCAGAGACAATACAGTTTGCAACATGACGCGCCCGCTTCTCCTCACCGTAAACTTGAAAAATACGGGTCAATTCTGCAGCAGAAAGATGCAGCACAGCATCGCGTGCAGTTGGTCCCCCGCCCTGCTCCATGCGCATATCAAGCGGCCCCTCACGCATGAAAGAAAACCCACGTTCAGCTTGGTCTAATTGCATTGAAGACACGCCAATATCGAGCACAACAGCATCAACAGACTCCAACCCAACCTCGTCCATTTTTGAAAAAGGTGTTTCGATCAACCGAAATCGCCCCGCCCACTGGGCAGTCATATCGGCCGCCCTTGGCGCCACATTTGGATCGCGATCTAAACCGATAACCTTACACGTTGCTGAGTTTAAGATTGCCTCACTATAGCCGCCATTGCCAAACGTTCCATCGACGCAAGTTTCCCCCGCTTGCATTGCAAGCGCACTTAGCACCTCTGGCAACATGACAGGGTAATGCTTCATGCTGGTTTCATACGATGGCGATTGGCGAGCGCCTTTTCACGTAGCTCGGCCCGTCTGGCTTCGTGGGTAGCTTCGTCCCAAACTTCAAATTTTCGCCCACGGCCCACAAAAGTAACCTTGCCAGACAACGCAGCATGATCTTTGAATTTGGACGGCAAGCTAATTCGGCCCGTTGAATCAAAGCTTAGCCTCTCACTCTCACCAAAAATGACAAGCTCAAGGGCCTCTCGCCCCTCATCATACATATCCATCCGGTCCAACATGTCTTGATAGTGCTCTAAGATCGACAAATCACCACCCTCAAGATAGGCCCCATCAAGACTCGGCCAAAGCACAACGCCCTCGAAACCAGAAGCCGAACACTGTGTACGAAAATTAGCAGGCACCGAAACCCGCCCCTTGGCATCCAAATTGTTTGTCGTACTTGAAAGAAACACGTCGCAGACCATCCACAATCACCGCAAAGCATCGTGCCAGCAGTATATATGGGATACTATGGGATTTGATGGGAAACAATGACATTTTGAACGAAGCGTTAACCTTATTTTGTCCCGCACACATCCTGTGAGTCGTGTGGATAAACTCAGGATTACTATAGGATTCAGGCAGTTAAGCTGTGGTTAACCATGAAAAAGAGCGCAGGTATTTCTACCCACGCTCCAATTCTTTCAGATGATTGTCGAATTAATCGATCGTAAAGCCGGGAATTGCAACTGTTTCAATGTAGCCTGGATGATACATATCCATAAAAACCATTTCTGCTTTCGCAACTCCAGAACACGTCAAATTATAGCCATCCAAGATGGTTTCATAGGGCCCCGCACCAAAACTTCCTGCACGCTCAAAGCCTGGCCGCGCGCCACTCTCGCACTTCAATCGACTCAGATATGAAACCTGACCCTGAGGCATATGAGCGCGCACAGGATTTCCTTCTGACCCTAATGGGAAGCTTTGCGTCCGCTCCAACCGCGCGGCAAATTTATCGGGATCGCGCTCACCGCCACCGAACATAATCGCCATGATTTCATCGTCAGAATACAATTCATTTACTAGGGGGCTATTATCACTTTCAGCGAAGGCTGCCCTGTGCTCTGATGACGTCCCAGACGGGGCGGTGGCGCACCCCGAAAGACCAAACGACACAGCAAGTGCAGCGACAAATAACTTCATAACAAACCCCTAAATAAAACCCTCACTGCCCAAGTGTCTCAAGATGTCAAGAGTTGCGAAAGAAAGCTAAAGTTGTCAGGGAGCCTATAAGCCGGGTTTTGTCCCCATAAATGGGTGACGATCATTCATCTAGGACATATTTTGCAACATGCCTCATGCAACCAACCCGGACAGCTATGGCGCGACCCACGATACTGTCCCTATTTGGTTTTGCTCCGGATGGGGTTTACCTCGCGGCCTCTGTTGCCAGACGCCCGGTGCGCTCTTACCGCACCCTTTCAGCTTTTCCCGATGTTTTGCGAACAAAACAATCAAGGTAGTCTTCTCTCTGTGGCACTTTCCCTCAGTTTACACTGGCCGGGTGTTACCCGGCATCCTGTACGCGCTGGAGCCCGGACTTTCCTCGAACCATGCATTAACAAAAATATGCTCGGCTCGCGACCGTCCAGCTCCCTGACACGTCGGTAAGTGTTTGGAGATTAGTATAAAGTCAAGCTAGGCTGGGCACATGAAACACTTTGCCCTGCTATCTGCCGCTCTTCTAATCAGTTCTTGTTCGTTCTTCGAAACCGAAGTGGATGACACCAAGATTTACCTTACAAGCGGCATTATCACGGTTGATCCGTCAAATCCTACTGCAGAAGCTGTCGCGGTTCGCGATGGCAAGATTGTTGGAGTCGGCAGCGAGGCTGCATTATTTAAAGACTTCCCCAATGCTCTATGGGATGGCCAATACAATAATTCCATACTCATTCCGGGTTTGATTGACCCCCATATACACTTGACACTGGGATCGATGATGTATGGGTTGGATTGGGTTCCGCCCTGGGACATGCCTCACCCGGAAGGCTTAGTAGAAGGCACCACATCAAAATCGGAACTTCTTCAGAAAATTGCACTCTTCGAGACCGCAAAAACCGACGATAGCCCCCTCCTGCTCTATGGGTATCATAACCTTGTTCAGGGGGACATCGACAAGACTGATCTCGACGCCATATCGATAACGCGACCAATCATCATCTGGCACTATTCCGGGCATGATTTTTACATGAATTCCGCTGCTTTAGCGCTTTTCGAGATATCAGCGGAGATGCATGAAACCTATGAAGGCGTGGCCCTGGATTCCGCGGGAGAGCTGACGGGACGTATTTTTGAAGATGCTGTCGCCCCCCTTCTTCCTAAATTGGCTCCTTACCTCCTGAACCCCGCGCATATTGAAAAAGGTTTCAACGGGTTTGAAAAACTCTTAGCCGAGGGCGGCGTCACAACCATCGCAGAGATGGGATATGGAATTTTTGGGCGAACGTTTGAAAACCAAATCCTCGATGCTCATTATAATGAAAGCGATCCGTATACGCTTTATCTTGTACCGGAACATCGTGCATTCGCTCAAGAGTTCGGCAAAGAGAGCGCGTCAAAAATAGTAGAGCTAGCAAAAGCCGATCCTCGCATTCTCCCGCAGGTCAAACTTTTCACCGACGCAGCTTTTTATTCGCAAACCATGAAACTCGCAGCGCCTGGATATCTGTCAGGGCAATCTGAAGGCACTGACGGACTTTGGGTGACTAAGCCAAATGACCTACCCGCCTTAATGTCTTCATATTGGGATAGAGGCCTCGACATTCACATTCACTCGAACGGAGATGCGGCTCAAGACTCCACATTATCGGCTTTTGCAAAACAATCTCCAGGACAGGATGGGCAACGTCTCATCATCGAACATGCAGGCCTAATTACGCCGGAACAGATGACACAAGCCTCCGACCTCGGGATCGGAATTTCTGCAGCCTCTCACTATGTAAATTTCATGGGTGAAGACTACAAACCCGTCATTGCCGAAAAGGCGGAATATATCACCCCGCTATCCTCCGCTTTTAAAGCCGGACTCAGCGTAACAGTTCATTCGGATGCCCCATTAGCTCCACCCATGCCGCTCCTGGCTGCGGGCCGACATATGACGCGTGCCACCCGCGAAGGCGGTGTCAGCACGCCGAGTGAACGACTTACAGCGGAGCAAGCCCTTCGAGCCGTTACAATTGAAGCTGCTTGGTCGCTAGGTTTGGAAAATGAAATCGGATCTATTGAAGTCGGAAAACGCGCAAATTTCACGATATTAGGAGCAAACCCGATGGATTTACCTGGTGAAAGTTGGGGTGCAATCCCTATTCAAGGCGTAATGCTGAATGGTGAAATGCACTCTTCAACCAAATAAAACCAGCAACACCCCAGTTCAGATTTTTCTGAGAAGGGTTCAGACTTCACCCTTGCGTTCGATCGCCGCGCCAGACACTGAAGTCCATATGTTAGGCTTTGAAAAGACGGGGACGCGATTGATACTCACAATCCATTTGCAACCGACGTCATGAACTCTGACGCTCTCGACAATTTCCAACTAGATATGGGCACCGCCTCCGAAGTCGGGATGGCAATCGTACTAGCTGTTATGATGTTTGCCGTGGCGCTTGGGTTACGCCCTTCAAGCTTCAGCTTTTTTAAAACGCAGCCAAAACTCTACTTTACGGGCATTGCCGCTCAAATTATTGGCCTTCCATTACTCACATTGGTGATGTGCTTTGTTATAAATCCGCATCCAAGCATCGCATTGGGAATGATTTTGATTGCCTGCTGTCCGGGCGGGAATACATCCAATTTGATTGCTCTTTTTGCGAAAGCCAACACGGCGCTCTCTGTCAGCTTGACTGCGACATCTTCTGTCTTCGCAGCCTTCATCACACCATTTTCAATCTTATTCTGGAGCGGCCTATACCCGCCCACGCGAGCGCTTCTGACGGAAATCAACATCGACGTTATCGACTTCCTTGTGCAAACATTGATCATTCTTGCACTACCGCTTTTGCTTGGCATGGTCTTTCGGCATTTCGCGCCGCGAATATCGGACCGCATACAAACGCCTTTAGCCATTCTTTCGGGGGTCGCGTTATTAGCCATTATACTCATCGCAAGTGTCCGGCTTTTCCCAGTTTTCATGGTATTGGGTATCGGCCTCTATTTCATTGTCTTACCGCACAATATTCTCGCTTTCGCTCTCGGGAATTTAGCAGGGCGCGCGATCAATGCCGACAAAGCCAGTCGACGCGCGCTGACAATCGAAGTTGGTATTCAAAACTCCGGCTTAGGGATCGTGATTTTGCTCACCCAACTTGGCGGCGTCGGCGGCGCCGGAGCAGTTGCAGGATTGTGGGGCGTCTGGCATTTAATAGGTGGAAGCAGCCTGGCTTTGTTTTGGAGGTGGAAAGATGCACGATCTAATCATTAAAAACGGGACTGTTTTTGACGGCTCCGGCGAACAAGGCAAAACGCTAAACATTGCGATCAAAAACGGACGGATTGCCGCTCTCGGTAAAGACCTTGGTGAGGCACAAGATACAATGGACGCCAAAGGTCATATTATAACCCCGGGCTTTATTGATCTGCACACACATTATGACGGTCAAGTGAGCTGGGATGAAACCTTACAGCCTAGCGTCAATCACGGCGTCACTACCGCCGTCATGGGAAATTGCGGTGTCGGCTTCGCGCCTTGCCGCATCGAGGATCGCGACAAGCTCATCCGACTAATGGAAGGTGTTGAGGATATTCCCGGCACTGCTTTGCATGAAGGTATGGATTGGCAATGGGAAAGTTTCCCAGAATATCTAGATGCACTGGATGCTAAACCTCGAACAATCGATATCGCGGCCATGGTTCCACATGACCCCCTACGAGTATATGCGATGGGCGACCGCGCAGTCTTCAATCAACCCGCAGAAGCCAGTGATATTTCTCTGATGGAAACATTAGTGAAAGAAGCGATGGATGCCGGGGCAATAGGTATCTCCACGGGCCGCAGCGATTTCCATAAATCCAGTGATGGAGATTGGACCCCTGCTTCGGAAGCCGGGAAAGACGAGCTAGAAGGCCTAGCTCGCGCCGTTGCAGCATCAGGTCATGGCGTCCTGCAAGCTGTAAATGATTTCGACATGGTGCGTCCCGGTGAAACCTTCGATACAGAATTCGCACTCATGGAGGCATTCTTTCGCGCAGGTAAAGGTCGTCCGGGATCGATGAGCTTGATGGAGCGTGACTTTGCCCCAGACGATTGGAAAAATATCATTAGCCGAACCGAAGAGCTGAATGCTGACGAGTTAGATATCTCCTTCCAAGTCGCACCGCGCGCAATCGGTGCTATTAATGGCCTGAACTGTACATTCCATCCAATAATGGGCCACCCAAGCTATATCGCGATTGCCGACAAACCCTTGGCTGAGCGGGTTGAGATTATGCGAAATTCGGAGTTTAAGGCGAAGCTTCTTTCGGAATCACCCGTCCAACTTTCAGGTGATGACAGCCCCGTTCCACCACTCGTTGACATGATGATAGCAACCTTTCCGCAGCTATCAGAAAAAGTGTTCCCTATGAACAGGCACCAAGGATCTGTTGATTACGAACCCTCTTCCGAAGCCTCAATTGCGGGACTCGCTCGGGATGCAGGGGTGAGTATATGGGAAATGGCTTATGACCTCTTGTTAGAAGATCACGGCCACGCCCTCTTCTATTTCCCGGTCTATAATTACACCAATATGAACTACGATAATGTCCTGACTATGATGCGGCATCCCAAGGCCCTACCTGGCCTGTCTGATGGCGGCGCACATGTTGGCACAATCTGCGACGCAAGTTTCCCAACCTACTTGCTAGCGCATTGGACACGCGACCGGTTAAGTCGCGGGAAGCCTGGCATCACCCTACCCCGTGCAGTACAAATGCTGACGGCAGACGCTGCAGACTACTTAGGTCTACCTGACCGTGGCCGTATTGCCGTTGGAAAAAAAGCGGATCTGAATATCATCGATTACGATGGCTTGAGCCTCGGCGTACCTGTCATGGTGAAAGATTTGCCAGCGGGCGGTCAACGATTACTCCAACCCGTAAGCGGTTACATGGCGACTTTCGTGAATGGCGAGCGTGTCATCGAAAACGATCAAGTCACAAGCGCCCGTCCCGGCCGATTGGTTAGAAGCAAGGTGAACGCATGAAACTCTTAGCAAAAATCCTCACTGGCTTTGTTGCCCTAGAGCACATCTTTTTTCTCATCGTGGAGATGTTTCTTTGGCAGCGCCCAATCGGCATGGGAATGTTTAACCTCACGCCTGAATTCGCCGCCGAGACAGTTCATTTTGCGCAAAACCAAGGTCTTTATAACGGCTTTCTGGCTGCAGGTCTGATTTGGGCCTTGATGGCAGGAAAGCGTGATGTAAGAATTTTTTTCTTACTCTGCGTTATTGTTGCGGGCATATTTGGAGCCATTACCGTCAGCCCAACAATACTGGTAGCGCAAGCCGTTCCCGCGATTTTGGCTTTGATCTTTACGCTGCTTAAGCGATGACAAGATGACCGAATTATTCTTTCTTTTTTAGGTTTTCCCTGAGATCAATAATCTTATCGATAACAGTGTCTGGTCGAGGATCTCTCTTAAATTCGTAATCACCTATCCAAAAGTTCGTGATGACAATTGTAAAATGGGTCACAACAAACCCAGCAATAACCAAGTTTGATTTCGTATCTTTCGATAGTTCAAATAACGCGAATAGACCGATAGAAGTCCCGCCGAGCAATGCTAAAATATTCATCCAAGTTGAAAAGACGCGGCCATTATGAAGATGTTCAATGATGCTCAGCGTTTCAGTGTAAGACCTACTAAGTGACCACAGGCTTCCAACAAAAACGAATAAGAGCATCCACCCGACAGCTAACAATAAGCCGAATAGAAAATACTTAAAAAGTCGGGTCTTTGACAATTCTTCGTTACCCACGGATCATTTCGCTCAGTCGTTTCAATATTTCCATCACAGACATATCGATCACCCCGTCAATTCGCGTGGGGCGATAGCGTCTTTGTATGGCGCGAATAATGGCCTGTGTTTGCTCGTCCAGACATCCCGTGACGCTCGCGCCATAGCCTAAATCTGCTAAGCCTCGCTGGATAATCGAGAGACCGCGATCCCTATCGCCGGCTTCAAATACAATACGATGATCCTCAGGCAGCTCACCTGGCCAAAGCCCTATTCCCGCCGCAGCCAATCCTGCCCATGGAAAATGTTCGCCGGGGTCTTCTTTACGGTCGGGTGCGATATCCGAGTGTCCAACAACATTTTGAGGTTTGATATTGTGGCGTCCAACGATGTCTTTGGCCAATTTGATGACAGCTAGAATTTGCGCGTCTGCGTATGGCGGCAACGTTCCATCAGTTTGCGGGAAATTATGACCGCCATTGACGATTTCAATTCCGATGCTGGCAGAGTTCACATCAATGATACCGTTCCAACTACCAACCCCCGCATGCCAAGCCCGCTGTTCCTCCGCAACCAAATTTTCAACTTTTCCATCCTCATGAACGAGCCAATGTGCGCTGACTTCTGCACTCGGATCACAGAGTCGATCGCGGGCTAACGCGCCACTTTCCATCCCTGTATAATGCAAGACCAATATGGATATTGGTAGCTTCCGCGCATTAAAATTTGGGCTGCTCATCACTTAGCGTCACGTGGATATTTTTCATCCATCAGCTGCAAACCTTTGACGAGCATTTCTCGTAAAACGGCCTCATCCACATCACTCAATCGCTTGATATAGAGGCAAGACTTTCCAATTTTATGTTTACCTAAACGGGCCAACTCATCTGAGAAATCCTGATAACCAGGCATGATGTAGATCGAGATATTTGCAGCGCGACTGGCAAATCCCAACCGCAACGAGTCTCCTTCTCGCCCGCTATCATATTTGTAGTGATAGTCGCCAAATCCAACTATTCCACTTGAGAGTTTACTCCCCCAAATCTTTGGTTCTTCTCCGACGATATCCAGCATCATATCATGAATGATCTGGCAATCTGCTTGCCTTTTAGGGTCTGAAATTTGATCAAGATAGTCAGAAAATTTGAGGCCAAACGGCATAGTTTTATTTGTCATTACAACTCTCCTAGTCCATCTCAACGGGCGCGGGAGCACCGCCTCGGGAAATGAACCAAACACAAGGTAGTATCAGCGCCGCCCCTAGGAGATAGCGCGGATAGAGGGTCTCTTTCAAGAAAATGACGCCCAAAATAGTTGCGAATACCGTTATCATCAATGAAAGCGGCACTACCTTATTGACCGGATATGTCTGCAAGAGACGGAAATATTGGCCATGCGCAAAGACAGATACGCCAACCGCAGCGTAGCCGGCAGCAATAAGAAGCGGCATCTTATCGTCGGACCAAACTTGCTTATGATCTGTTTCAAATAGAGCAGAAACGATGACACTAAATATGAGGACAACTACAGCTGTCCAGGCAACATAAACTCGCCAGTCTATTTCAGGAATTGTCCGCACGGCGACAGACCCAACTGCCAAAACAAAATATGCGGCTAAGACATACATTAATCCGACATCCAGTCGCAGAGCGCCCGGTTCATAAACCATGATTACCACGCCAATCATTGCCCCAATAATTGCTATGCCTTGGGAGACTGACACGGTTTCTTTTAACCAGAAGAAAGACACCACTGTCGCAATCGGAATAACGGCTTGAGAAATGATTGAACTCCCTGATGCCGGTGCGGTCTGAAAGCCAGTATAGAGGAATCCCAGATGTAGCGCGCCAACGCAGAGAGAAACAAAAATCAGGCGCAAGAATTTATCTGGTAAGGGACGAAATAAGAAGACACCCATCATCAAAAGCACGAGAAGTGCCCTCGTTGCGGCCAACATAAATGGCGGCACACTGGTCCCGCCAAGGGCCCAAGTCGACACTACAAAGTTTGTCCCCCAACCTAGGCAACACAACATCATTATCCAAAAGTCAAAAGCCCGCATTAAGCGGGCTTATCAGGCGTAGATTTGAATGAAAGACCTTAAGTTAGTCGTCTACCGACCATCCATCAGGTGTTCGGCGGGCGTCCACAACAGGTCCTTGATCGTCAGATGCATAAGGTTGACGTCCACCCAATTGGGCCTCCATGTCCTTGCGCATTTGCTCCATTTGAGCGTTCATCATCGCTTTCGGACCAAATGGCTTTCCTGCTATTTTTGCTTTCGCCCAGAAAAAGGCGAAGACAAGAAATCCAATAACAGCAATGCCTGCCACAACGAACAAAGCGAAAGTGGCCGAAATTACCAACATAAACAAACCACCAATCGCAGCAGCCGCTAAGAAAACGGTCCGAGCTATAGATGAAAGAAAACCGGGTCGTCGTCCCTGAATATAATATGCCTGAGTCATAATCCTAATGTCGTGGTAGAAACTCGTTTCGTCAAGTGCGGTTTCGTGTCGTTTTCGAAAGGTCAGGTAATTCGAGGACGGCGGGCTTTGCGTTCGTCCAAAATTTGGGCATATGCGCGATTAATAATCGCCATCTTATGGTTAGCTAGACCAATCATCTCTTTGGGCAAGCCTCGCGCCATGAGGCGATCCGGATGGTTTGCGGCCGCCTGACGGCGATAGGCTGTCTTTAGGTCTTTATCCGAAATGTCCGGATCCACTCCGAGAATGAGATAGGGGTCATCAGAGTCCTGCCCCAAATGCGAGTTTCGTATCCGACGATACTCCCGGTCCGAAAACCCGAAAACCTGAGCGACGGTTTCTAGAAACTCCGCTTCTTCTTCTGTGACGATACCGTCCGCAAGTGCGATATGGAACAACCCATCCAATACATCTTCCAACAAACCCGGCTGCGCCCGAAAAGCCTTCGTGACGATACGGGCGTAACGCTGATAGCCGAGAGTTGTCTGCCGAGCGAGATCAAAGAAACGCCCAATCGTAGCTTCAGTTTGAGGGTCTGTCCGGAAAACTTGTCGAAATGCGACAATATCCTCTTCCCGAACTTGCCCATCAGCTTTCGCCATTTTTGCACCTAACGCAACGAGCGCGGCAACCAGTTTTGCTTCGTCCACATGCGAAGCGCGGCCGTTCCCGTCATCTGCGGTGGGCGGGCCGAACAAACGGGCCGCCGCCATCGATATGTTTGTCCAAAGTGACATTGCGGGGAGCGCCTATCGCGACTCGTGCGGGCTTGTCACCTATCGAGTCTGTATTAACGCTAACTAATCCGTGACAGCCGCGCGAAGATAGAGAGAGCCCGTGTAAACCGAGAGCAATGCCGCGATCCATAGCATAGCCAATCCGCCATGGTGGGCCATCTTCGTGATCTGCGGCACCGCGTCATCGAACGGTAGGACCGCCAAACCAATGGTCCAGACAATCAATGCAGCAATCGCAGCCATTTCAAAAGCCGTCTTCCATTTTGCCAACTTCGTCGGTGGCATTACCTTTCCGGTTAGCGCGGCATGTTCACGCGCACCAGATACCAGTATATCTCGAAAAATAATCGCAACAGCAGGATACATGAATATCCAACTGCCTCGCGCGACGATGCAGAGTGCGATCAGACAGCCTGCGACTAGAAGCTTATCCGCTATTGGGTCAATCATCCGGCCAAAACCTGATACGACTTTCCACCGACGCGCCAAAAATCCGTCCAGCCAATCCGTAGCAGTCGCAGCTATGAACAACCCGCCCACAATCGGAATACTGGCAAGCCAACTTTCCTTTTGAAGGCCTAAAGCCAAAATACCTGCCATTAAAATTGGCACTGTTAGTATTCGGCCAATCGTCAGCGCATTTGGCACCCACCACAATGAATGACGGTCACTTGGTTCTGTTAAAATAGGGGCGCTCACTTAAGCGTCATTCGCAGCAGTAAAGTCTGTTCGAAATAAACCGACCGCTGTTACGACAGAGAGAATAGCTGCCACCCAAAGGATAAGCATTCCAGCAATCCAAATTGCTGGAGACGACGTCGCAAAAATCTCTGCAACCTTGTCTTCTCCCGCCATCATTCGGTCAATCCACGACTGCAACCATGGTGAGGCCAGGAGCAAACACGTTGCCAACATGGACAAACCAGATTTCAAATTTGAAAGCAGCGTATCGGGAAGATAGTAGCGCGATAGCTCAAACCCTTTGAACAGACCCACAAATATTTCTCGGCCAATTAAAACAACAGCCGGGACAAGGAAGAGCCAAGACATTAAACCTGCACGATGAACAACAAATAGAAGCGCCAGAAGGGTCCCTACCACGAGCACCGTATCTGCTACATCATCAAGATACCCGTAACGTCGATGCACAGACCGCTCATTTCCGCCCAAGAAGTCGTCAAAAATATCCGTAAGCGCACCAATGGCAAATAAAGCCGAAGCCAAAAGGGTCAAGCCAAGGTCGATTCCGCCCATATCAACAGGTTGCCACCCTTTCCAAATCAGGAATGCCACAAGCGGCATGATCAAAATTCGGAGCCAAGTCAGTGCATCCGCAAAGGCGCCTCCTGCGGCTTTCGGGCTTTCGATCGCGTCATCAGTCTTCATGGAAGTAGTCATGGATTGTTTGCGCCAGCTTTTGGCTGACCCCCTCTACCGACGCCAAATCTTCGACCGTTGCGCCTTTGACGGCTTTGGCCGAACCAAAATGGCTCAATAATGCTTTCTTGCGCCCCGGACCGATGCCGTCAATCCCATCCAGTGGATTTGCAACCATCGATTTCTTCCGCCGTGCTCGGTGAGTTCCAATAGCAAACCGGTGTGCCTCATCCCGCAAACGCTGCAGATAATATAGCGCAGGTGTGCGCATGGGCAGCGTAAACATCCCTCGCCCGTTCATATGAAAGGTCTCGCGTCCAGCATTTCTATCAGGTCCTTTGGCAATCGCCACCAGAGTAATGCGGCTAAGAACATTTAACTTTTCAAGTGTCTCAGTAACGGCCGAGAGCTGTCCCTTCCCTCCATCAATAATAACGAGATCGGGCCATTCCAACTTCGGGTCTTTTGACAAACGCGCAAATCGGCGTTTCAGCACTTCACGCATCATACCAAAGTCATCCCCCGGCGTTATAGTCACGTCCTTAATGTTGAATGTCCGATAATCGCGTTTTTGAAACCCTTCGGGCCCTGCTACGATAAAAGCCCCAACCGCATTCGTGCCCTGGATATGACTATTATCGTAAACTTCGATGCGTTGTGGGGTTTCATCCATCCCAAAAATTTCTTGGACTTCTTTCAACAATTTTTCCTGCGCGCCTGTCTCGGCCAGTTTACGACCTAACGCCTCTTGAGCATTCTTCTCCGCCTGGCTAACAATCCGCTTTTTTTCGCCACGCTGCGGGATAAGAATATCGATCTTGCGGCCGGAGCGTTCTGATAAGGCCGAAACCAAAAGGTCAAATGACTCGACAGTATGGGACAGCAAGACCTGCTTAGGGATGGGCTTATTCGAATAGAACTGCGCAATAAATGCCCCCAAAACCTGGTCTGGCGGATCGTCAGAAGAGTGCCTCGGGAAATAGGAATTCGTCCCCCAATTTTGTCCTGCCCGAAAGAAATAGACTTGGATACAAGTGCGACCGCCCGCCGTATACATGCCCATAACGTCAGCGTTTGAAAACGTCTGCGGGTTCACATTATGCGCGCCTGATTTTGTCAGCACTTGAGCAATGGCCTGCAAGCGGTCCCGCAATTCGGCCGCTTTTTCAAACTCCATCGCCTTAGAAGCGGTCTCCATATCGGCCTGGAGCTTTTGCCGGAGCGAGTCAGACTTTCCTTTCAGAAAACCTTCAGCTTCATCTATCAATTCTTGATAATCCGGAAGAGAAATCACACCCGTGCAAGGCGCGGAACACCGTTTGATTTGAAATTGCAAACACGGACGTGTTCTGGCTTCGTAATAACTATCCGTACAATTGCGGAGCCTGAAGGCGCGCTGCAGCGTGTCCAGCGTGCGATTGACAGCGCCTGCGCTTGCAAAAGGGCCGTAATAGACACCTTTAATTTTGCGGGCCCCGCGATGTTTCGTAACCTGTGCGGCAGCATGGTCTTTGCGCACCAAAATATAGGGAAAACTTTTATCGTCACGCAGGAGAATATTGTATCGCGGCTTGAGCCGTTTAATGAGTGAGGCCTCCAAAATTAAGGCCTCTGTCTCACTGTCTGTAATCACAAATTCCATCGCCGTTGTGGCGCGGATCATTCGGCGCAAACGTGTTGGGTGACGATCATAAGACGTATAAGCCGTGACCCGTTTTTTCAGATTCTTTGCTTTGCCGACATAGAGCACATTTCCAAATTCATCGAACATCCGGTACACGCCAGGTTTCCCCGGCAAGCGTTTCACGTAATCGGCGATGAGCTTCGGCCCATATTTCGCTCTGGGCTGGGTGGATTTCGACTCAGTTGACACGCCCCTAATTAGGGAGTGTCGGCTTTAACAGCAAACGCTTGGAACGTCTCAAGCGGAACACGTTCCAGCGCGATTTGATGTGTCGCTTCTAAAACCACCTGCGGTGCGCACCCAGCAGCATGCGCTTCTTTCCACCTTTCTAAGCAGAGACACCATTGATCGCCTGGTTTCAGCCCCGGAAATCGATACTCCGCACGAGGTGTCGATAGGTCATTTCCCTTGGATTTGGAGAATTTTAGAAAGCCTTGGGTCATGACAGCACAAACCAAATGCCGTCCACGGTCAGCAGACTGTGTCTCGCAACACCCATCCCGAAACCACCCTGTCATTGGATCGGTGGAGCAGGTTTGCAAAGGTGTTCCGAGAACGTTTTTCGAACCGAGGCGTGAAGTCATCGAGATTTCACGACCTCTACGCCCGCTGTATCAGCTTTCAATAAAGCTTGAGGCTTCGCGATGCGGACCGCGACGCTTTGGACGCGAGGGTCTGCCGAGAGCGCCCAATCTGCAATCCTAGCGGCGAGCGTTTCGACAAGTTGCACATGCGCTTCTAGCGCAAGTTCCTCGCATTTATCGGCGACTAGGCCATAATCCAGTGTCTCGTGAAGGCGATCTTCTTTCGGTAAGTTCATATCCGCCATGTCGAGTTCAACATCGATAATGATGGGTTGGGTCGCTTCATATTCGTGCGGATGAACGCCAATACTGGCCTGTATCAACAAACCTTTGACGAAAATGCGGGTAGAGACTGGCATAGCTTTGCGCGACCGAAAGCGGTTCAGCATTGTTTTTCTGTCGCTCATAGTGCGCCTCCGAAAGCCAGATCAGATGTTTCCCAGACTAAATGTTGACCACCATCCACGGCGATCATCTGCCCTGTAACTGCTTTCGCAGAAAGCAGATAACGGACGCCGTGCAAAATCGTATCCGGCGGACTGCCTTCACCCAGCAATGTCGCCTTGGCTTCGTTGGCGAACTCTCCTTCCGCCTGCTCCGAGTTTTCTAATGTCGGTCCGGGACCAATGCCATTTACTCGAACTGTCGGCGCAAAGCTTTGCGCCATGGTTTTAGTGGCCCAATAAAGCCCTGCCTTCGCCAGGCTATAGGTGAAAAATTGCGGGTTGGGTTTCAGTACGCGTTGGTCAATCATATTGATAACACAGCTTCCCTTTTCGGCCTGAGCCGCAAAGTCCGCAGACAGACGTAGAGGCGCATCAAGATTTACCGCGCGATGATAATCCCAAATTGCCGTCGTGAAATCTTGGGCAGTGTCTTGCCGAAAGGTCGAGGCGTTATTAATCAATGCGGACAACGGTCTTTCGCAACGTGCTATAAGCGAATTGACTTCCTGCGGGACCGATAGATTTGCCTTCACGATAGAGGCAGAGCCGCCCCTTTCGGCAATTTCACCAGCGAGTTTCTGAGCCTTACCCTCGCTACGATTATAATGCACACAAACATGCCAACCGTCATTTGCTAAACCACTGGCAATAAAGGCGCCAACCCGCGCCCCTGCACCTGTAATTAAAACCGCTTTACGCACGAACCCGCGCGCGTTCCCCACAGCTGGGGCGACCGACTTCGACACAAGCGAGCCCTGGCAAGCTCGGGGCCAACCGCTCAAAAATCCAAGCTGCTATTTGCTCTAAAGCTGGTTGTTCCAAACCCTCCACTTCATTCAACAGCGAATGGTCCAGAGGCGCAACAACGTCTCTAACGATCTGTTCTATTTTCCAAAGATCACGAACCCAACCTTTGTCTTCTTGGGCGTCGCCGATAATTGTAATAGTGCCTTGAAAACTGTGACCGTGGATTTTCTTAAAAACATCATTTGCGTCGGCATGGCCAAAGTAGTGAGCCGCTTCGAACTGAAAATCTTTTTCAATCTCGAACCGCATCAGATTATGCGCCAAATGACGTCATGCGCAAAACCACGGCTAGGAGGTAAACAACATAGGCAATCGTGAAAGCCGCACCGGTTTTCTTACCAATTGGCTGACGACGTAAAACGTAAAGAAGTAAAACGAAGCTCGCGACCAACATAACCCAAAAATCAAAGCTCTTCAGAGTACCGTCAATCATGATTGGCCCGGCCAATGCAGAAGCCCCCATCACTGCAAATACGTTAAATACATTTGATCCAAGCACGTTGCCGATCGCCACCTCAGGATGACCACGATAGGTCGCGACAATCACTGTTGCGATTTCCGGCAAAGACGTGCCCACAGCAACGATTGTCAAACCAATGATAGTCTCCGACACTCCAAATCCGGCGGCAATCGCAACGGCATTATCGACGATGAGTTTGCCGCCGATAATTAAGCCTACAATCCCGAGGACTACATAGATCATAGACTTTAGCGTATTGGTCGGAAGACCGTCCTCACCCTCATCAATCTCTGTCATTTCCTCTAAAATCGGATCATCGGCGCCAGCTTTCGCGAGACGGAACATAAAAATCAGATAGGCGATAATCCCACCGAACAAGATTGCGCCCTGCCATTGCATCAGTGGTGAATGAACGAAGGATAGAAAGACAAAGAGCACTGCAGCGAAAAGCGCAATAAAACTGTTACGCGCAACACCAGACATATTCGTGGGGATGGCTAGGATAAGCGCCGGAAGACCAAGAGCCAACAGGACATTGGCAATATTCGACCCAACCACATTACCGGCGGCCAAGTCACCTTCACCCATCAATGCGGCTTGTACACCTACAACCATTTCAGGTGCAGATGTCCCGAAGGCGACAATCGTCAAGCCGACTATAAGCGCGGGAACGCCCCAATGGCGCGCCAATGCCGCAGCGCCGCGCACCATAATGTCACCAGCAATGATCAGGACGACCAAGCCAACCAGAAGAATAAGAAATGCGGAAATCATGAGGGCTAGCCCTTAGATATCGTTCTAATCGAACCGCTTATATTCTAGCAGGTTCAGCCCGCCGAAAGCGATTGTAATCAGAGCGAATGCGAAAAGGGCCGGATCCATGTTAAATAGACCAAAAATGGAAATACCAGCTTGTGCGAGTGTCATGACAAAAAGCCTTTGAACGAAGTATATTTGCGCCCCTATAGCGAGACGGCTTTGAAAGGCCAAGCTTTATGGCAGGTCTCTCCTCATCGAATAGTGAACTTTTCAATGGTTTCGAGTGTTAGAGCATGGCAAAAAGCCATAACGCGCAAATTATAGCGCCGTTTATAAATTGAAGGAAAAACTATGTTTGGCATGATTCCATTTGTGAAAGCCGCCGGTAAGGCAATGGGCAGTGTGTTCAAAGGCAAAGACGCCGAAGACAAGCTCAAGAAGGAAGTCGAAGATTACGGCTTGAACACGGACGGCGTCGACATTGCTGTGGGTGAAGATGGTGTTGTCACAGTTAAAGGTGAAGCCGTATCTCAAGAGATGAAAGAAAAAATCATCCTGGCCGTAGGTAATGTCGAAGGCGTAGGCGGCGTGAATGACGAAGCCAAATCTGCGCTGGAAGGCCGCGAATCTCAGTTCCACACTGTTAAGTCTGGTGATTCTCTTTCAGCGATTTCAAAAACTTATTACGGCACATGGAAGCTGTATCCAGAGATCTTCGAAGCCAACAAGCCAATGTTAACCGACCCCGACAAAATCTACCCGGGTCAAGTTCTCCGCATTCCAGCGATCAATACAGCCTCAGCTTAAAGAGACAGAAGCCGGGCTGTCGGGTGAAGAGAGAGTTTCACCGGACAGCCGCGGCCCTGCTACGCACACCGTGGGCCATTTCGCCAATCGCTCTATCCGTGCCAAGACAAAGCAGCTGCTGCGGCCATTTCCGACAGGGAGAGCGTCGAGAAATCACGTCACGGTAGGGACGCGCGCATCTCGTAATTAGGAAAATAGTCCTGAACGAATGCTGAATGGTTTCAGCACCTTGATGACAATGTGTTCATCTTATTGCCTTCCTCTTTCCTCAATATCATCATAGTCCACTGTAACTGTTTGGTTCCTTTCACACGCCAAACGGTCTAACGCGCGCCTATGTCCAAACTTATTAATCAGCCTAGCTATTCCACCCGTCCAACATTGCGCGTCGATCTCCCGCAAATTCGCGCGAATTATGAAGCTCTGAAGGCAAAGGTCGGCGCTGCGAAAATCGGCGCATCTGTTAAAGCGGATGCTTATGGCCTGGGCGCAGTTGCGGTGGGCAAAACGCTCTATGGCGCAGGGTGCCGCATCTTCTTCGTCGCCACGGCTGGCGAAGGCAAAATGCTGCGCGATGGCGTCGGTCCGAACGCCGCCATTTATGTTTTGAACGGCCCTGCCCCTCGGGACAAAGGCGTCTTGCTCGGCGCAAAGCTCAAACCTGTCATCAACTCCCTGGAACAAGCCCGTTATTGGGCTGATGTATCACGCGGTATCAATGAGCCGCCCTATACGGCGATCCACATCGATACAGGCATGAACCGTTTAGGTTTAAGCTTTGAAGACACGGTTGAACTCGGCCGAGACAAATCCCTTTGGAAAGCGTTGAATCCAGAATGGGTGATGAGTCACCTCGCCTGCGCATCAGACGCCAAAAACCCGATGAATAAGACGCAATTGGCAAGTTTCCGCAAAGCTGCGGCTCAGCTGCCCCTCACCCCGCTTTCGCTTGCCAATACGGCAGGCATATATTTGGGTAAGCCCTATCATTTCCAAATGGTACGTCCGGGCATCGGCCTTTACGGGGGCAACGCCACGAATAAGCCGGGCCAAGAAGTCACCAAGCCCGTCGCCACACTCCTCGCACCTATCTTGCAAGTCAAATATATCAAAGCTGGCGAGTCATTGGGATATGGCGCTACCTATATCGCACCGCGCGATATGCGCATTGCCATTGTCGGCGCGGGTTATGCAGACGGTGTTCCCGTCAATCAGAGCAATACGGGCACGGCTATTCTCCATGATGAGGAAGTCAAAATTGTGGGCCGCGTTAGCATGGACCTGACCATTATTGATGCGACAGATGCGAACCTATCCGTCGAAGTCGGCGGCGTTGTCATCTTCCGCGGCAAGCATTTAGAAGTCGAAGCCAAGCAATCGGAAACCATCAATTACGAACTTCTCGTACGCCTCGGCCAACGATGCCGTCGTGATTATTGGAAGCCAAAGAAGGATCCGGCAGACACCCCCAAAAAGGATTTTCGCAAGCGCTAAGGCTTGCAGCCCATCTTGGGAACTGCCGAGGTATTAAAAAAAGCAGGACGTGCCCGCAGAGATGTCTCCCCGATGGAATACCAAAAGGGAAAAAAGAGTTTTACGCGAAGACGTGGCACACACCCGGTTCCGAAATCGCTTTCGCGCTTTCGGTTCCTTGCCATTCGGTTGTTAATCGAATGGATTGTGCCGACTCTGCGGCAATGGTTTTTGAAGAAGCGGCCCGTCTGTCCCACCAGTATGGCCAGCGTTGGACCATGGCGTCGGCTCTCACTCCTAAAGTCCCGGCACCTCTCTGGCTCTCACACCAGAACACTCAGACCCATCGTCTTTCAAACCAGCAAGCGAGGCCTCGCCTGTCCCATATCTGAAAGAACCTGACCAATATATCACAGTTTTCGAAAGTGAGGATTATTCACTTGGAATGAATGATAAGCCCTTGAAGTAGAAAGACCTTGTTTTACGCGAAAGCGGGGCAGAATTTTGAATTAGCGGATTACTGAATGCTTTGAAGACGTTAGCCGAATGCCTCAAACCGCCCAATATGGTACGCTCGTCAAAACACTGATTAACTCGACTATTCCCCGTTTACGACCTCACGAAAAAGAACATCTGCTGCCTGATGTAAATTCTCTTTTGGTCCAGAGATGGATTTAACGGCCTCTCGTGCCCAGTCGAACTCAGAGACAATAAATTTATCGATAATATCTACCCGTGGGGCTTCACCTATTTCTTTGGACTTACTTTTTTCATTCAGCAATTTTTCAAGCGCGGCTACTAATTCAAGGTCCAAATCAACACCACTTAAAAGCTCTTGGAAATTCATGGGTGGGATAACGTCAGGATGCATCCGCATCCAACGCACTGCCATAGCAGGGCGAACAATATAGAAATACTTTTTGAGATTCACCCGCTCTTTGCCGTCCACATGTACGCTCCATTGCCGTCCGCCAAGATGAAGATAGTGATGTAAGCAAGCGGGTCCGTGGGTTACCTCCCGCGAAAACGCCCTCAATTTCGCGCAGACGACATCATCCCAGAGATAATGTATTGGGCTAGATAGCCACTCCAGCATCACAGGATTAGGCTTCAATAAGAGAGTTAGGGCCTTCTTGATGTCCCATCCATTTATATCTAAAACTCCATCAATAGGGAGTTCAATCACATCACGTCCAGGCGTTAGCGAAAGGTACCATTCGGCAGGCCGTGCATAAACAAAGCGTACGTCGAAATCACTGTCAGGCGACGGGAAACCCCAAGCGCGACTACCGCTCTCAATTGCAAACAAAATACGTACATCGTGCGTTGTCTCAATACCGCGTAGTTCAGAAATTATTGACTTACGCATGTGGCTTGAAATCGCAGTGTTAAAATCAATGTTCATCTCTTGCCTGTTAATAAAATGCCGAAATCGCACTGTATTGCGTGGTCACTCCAACAAATCAATTAATAGCAGGTTCAATGTAAAATACGGGTGTATCTTAAAATCGCCCAAAATAAGACACTGGCTAACGTCCGCTGTGAGGATGGAATGAATATATAACTCTTTTACAGCCGCTTCTATCCAAACACCTTAATTTCGATATCAAATCCAATGCTTCGGCGACCATGGCTTCTGCGGCTAGTTAAATGACCGACTCAAGCTGCGCTCAAAAAAAACCGAATTATGTCACGGTGCATTAGGAGAGCGTTCAGATTAAGGTCAGAGACTGCCGCATTGTATTTGCGCAATTCCTCGCCCTCAAAGATCCGACGGATCAACCTCGAGACTACAAGATTTAACCGCTTCACAAAAGTGTATTTCGACAAGACAAAGACCCCACATGAAAGGCCTCTATACACTCCTTGTTCGCAATGTTAGCCTTCCTTAAAAAGGGGAATACATGGCGGGGAAACATAAACTTGATCCTATCCCACAGCCGGAAGCAGTTCCGGTTTTAGGAAACATATTCTCAGTCAATTCTGATGCACCGTTACAGAGCCTAATGGAGCACGCCAAAGAACAAGGGCCGATATTTTGGCTCGACATGCTCGGCACCCCCATCATGATTGTCTCCGGCCCTGAACTCGTCAATGAACTTTGTGACGAAAGCCGATTTGATAAAACGGTGCGCGGCCCATTAAGGCGTGTGCGCGCGATAGGCGGAGACGGGCTTTTTACCGGTGATACAAAAGACCCAAATTGGTCAAAGGCCCATAATATTTTAATGCCCACTTTCGCCCAAAAGGCGATGGAAGACTATTTACCAATGATGGCAGATATTGCCGAACAATTGATGATGAAGTGGGAGCGCCTTAACGCGGATGAGGAAATTGACGTTGTCCGAGATATGACAGGCCTTGCCCTAGATACTATTGGACTTTGTGGCTTTGATTATCGGTTTAACTCGTTTTATCGCAACGATTTTCACCCCTTTATTGACGCGCTCACGCGAACACTTGAAACCTGTATGAGTTTTAAAGGTATCCCATTTGAGAAAATGCTGATGCGGAACAGACTCAAGCAAATGGACGTCGATGTCTCCTATATGAATGAGCTTGTTGATGAGATCATTAAGGAACGCCGCCGCGGTGGGAACCGGCAACAAAAAGACCTTTTGAATTTCATGCTGGCGGGAGAAGACCCCGCTTCAGGTGAGAAATTATCCGATGAGAATATTCGGTATCAAATCAATACATTCCTAATTGCGGGACATGAGACGACGTCAGGCCTCTTGTCTTTTACCCTTTACTATTTGCTCAAACACCCTTCCGTCCTTTCGCGCGCCCGCGAGGAAGTTGATAAAGTTCTGGGCAAGGACATAAGCCGCTCCCCAACAATCGCGCAAATTGGTAAACTTGAATACACACGGGCCATATTACTTGAAGCTTTAAGGCTTTGGCCAACGGCGCCTGCCTTTAGTGTGTCTCCGTTTAAAGATGAGATTATCGGCGGTAAGTACCCGATTCCCAAAGGCACTTTTGTTACTGTTTTGATCCCGAGTTTACATCGCGATGAAACGATTTGGGGCAATAGTCCTGATGATTTTGATCCAGAACATTTTTCCAAAGCTGCCGAAGCGTCCCGGCCAAGCTATGCATATAAACCGTTCGGGAATGGACAACGCGCCTGTATTGGTCGGCAGTTCGCCTTGCAGGAAGCCGTCTTGGTGCTGGGTATGATCTTACAGCGCTTTAAGCTTTTCGATCACAAAGCCTATAATCTGGACATCAAAGAGACCCTTTCCATCAAGCCCGATGGATTTACGATTAAGGCGAGGCTTCGTGATGGCTTAACCCGAAGCGAAGGACCGTCTGAAGATACGATTGAGGCTACCCCGACCGTCAAACGACGAAAGCATGGCGGCAAACTGACAATTCTTTACGGGTCAAATCTTGGAACCGCAGAGGGTTATGCGCATGAACTGGCCCAAATGGGCGACATTAATGGCTTTGATACGACATTAGCAGGTCTTGATGACTATGCGGATGGCCTGCCGACATCGGGCGCCGTTATAATTGTTACGGCCTCTTACAACGGCGCGCCGCCTAATAATGCTGTTCAGTTTGTCGAGGCGCTCGAAATTGCCAAAGCAGGCTCGGCCAAAGGCGTGAACTACACCGTTTTTGGGTGCGGTAACCGTGACTGGGCGTCTACGTTCCAAACAATTCCGCGTTTGATTGATCAACGCCTCGAAGAGCTAGGCGCGACACGTATTGCTCCCCGGGGCGAAGGGGATGCACGTGAAGACTTGTCAGGACAGTTTCATGAGTGGTTTGACAACCTATGGCCTCACGTTGGGACAGCTCTCGATCTAGACATTGATTTCACAGAAGCCGCGGAAGCCGCACCGCTCTATGACGTCAAAATAGCAGAAAGCGTTACAGCGAATCCCGTGGCGTTGCAGGCAGGCGCGATGCCTATGACCATCACAGCTAATTATGAACTGCAAAATAAGGCAGGTAAAAACCCGTCTACTCGCTCCACGCGCCATATTGAGGTTAAGTTGCCAGATGGTGTGAGCTACCTGCCCGGCGACCATCTCTGCGTTGTTCCTGTGAATAGCCCCGAATTAGTCCGGCGAGCCTTAGATAGATTTGGGTTTGATGCGGAAACCTATATCCGCGTTAATGTGGAAGGTGGACGTCGAAGCCCCTTCCCGAACGGTTCAACATTTTCGCTAAAACGCCTCGCAGAAGTTTACGGGGAACTGCAGGCCGTCGCGACACGACGAGACTTAGGCATTCTGGCCGCGAATACGAGATGCCCCAATACACAAGAGATATTCAAATCCTGGGCTGCAGCACCAAAAGACGGAGTTGATTTGTATCGAGATGAAGTCCTGCTCAAGCGGCGCTCTGTTTTAAATATTTTAGAGCTCTACCCTGCTTGTGAACTTCCATTTGCGATTTACTTGGAAATGATTCCCTTTTTGACCCCTCGCTATTATTCGATCTCTTCTGCGCCCACTCATAAACCTGGACACTGCACGATTTCGGTGGGCGTTGTTGAGGGTCCCGCCCTATCTGGCGATGGCGACTATCAGGGTGTGAGTTCGAATTATTTAGCTAGGACCCATATCGGAGATACAATTCAAGCCGTCATAAAAGAACCCATAACGAATTTTAGATTACCGGAGGATCCGACCACACCTGTGATTATGATTGGCCCTGGTACCGGCCTTGCTCCCTTTAGAGGGTTCATCCAAGATCGTCGGATTAAGAAGGCAGCCGGAAAAAAAATCGGCGATGCCATGCTATTCTTTGGGTGTCGTCGTCCCAACGAGGATTTCATCTATCAAGACGAACTCGAAGCCGCCGTTAAAGACAAACTCATTGAGTTGCATACGGCTTTTTCTCGCAAGACTAAGACCAAGGTCTATGTTCAACATAGACTCGCTGAACAGGCATCAAAGGTGTGGGACCTAATTCAAAATGGTGCCATTATTTATGTCTGTGGCGATGGCGCCGCCATGGAACCAAGCGTCAAAAACGCACTTATGTCTATCCATGGTGCACAAACGGGTGCGACAGAATTAGAGAGTCAGGCTTGGATGGATAATCTGGTAAATAATGGTCGCTACGTTCTTGATGTTTGGGCTGGGTAAAGCCCGTTTTGGGATGCGCCCTGCCGCAAAATAACGGCTTGCTTCTTTTTAAGCCACTGCCAAATCAACCCCGTCGATTTTACCCTATTGCATTTGGGGCACCTGGCCGCTCGCCGGTTATTTCGCCATCAAATCTAGCGCCGCGACGACCATGGCTTCTGTTCCTAATTTAATTGACGGCTCAGGCTGCACTTTGAAGAACGGCGAATGATGGGAGGGCGCATCTTCTACTTCATCTGCCGGCGTTCCGCCTACGCTAAAATAAACTCCTTTAACGCCATGTTCCGGCGTAACGAAGTAAGCAAAGTCTTCAGCCCCCATACCTTGGCGAGG
This sequence comes from Litorimonas sp., assembly GCA_039975855.1. Lineage (GTDB taxonomy): Bacteria > Pseudomonadota > Alphaproteobacteria > Caulobacterales > Maricaulaceae > Litorimonas. The sequence continues at coordinate 304,188 of JBDWGH010000002.1, forward strand.
TTGGCTATGGAGTGTGCCTTCCGGCAGCTTATCTTCAAATAGGTTTGTCAGCCTCGTCGCAAATTCACGGTCATTGATAACGGGCGGCGTGGTTTGGGTTGGGGACCTAATGACTTCGGGCATTAAATCTTCAGGCACATCCATTGAGATGGCAACGCCTTTTACCACGCGGTCAATACCGTCCAACAGCTGTTCGCGAATTTCGGTATTATCCGACCGAACAGTCAGCTGCATCTCTACCTTGTCTCCAATAATATTGTGTTTCGTGCCACCGTGAATAGCGCCCACAGTAATCACGCCTGGCTCCAGCGGAGCAATCGATCGCGAGACAACAGATTGTAAAGAGACAACGATTTGAGACGCCACCAGAACAGGATCGATACCCTTATGCGGAGACGCCCCATGTGCACCGACGCCTTGAACAATAATATCGACACTATCCGAACTCGAACTTACGATCCCTAGCGGAAGTTCAATATGCCCCGTTGGTGTGTCGGCGGATACATGGAATGCGAGCGCGTAGTCTGGTTTTGGAAAACGCGTATAGAGACCATCCTGTATCATAGCCCGCGCACCAGAAATGAGTTCTTCAGCGGGCTGTCCGATTAATACGAGCGTTCCCGACCATTGATCCTTACGCGCCGCTAATTGCCGCGCCGTCCCGACAAGCGAGGTGATATGTACGTCGTGACCACAGGCATGCATGACGTGTTTCTCTTTCCCGTCCCGGTCAATTTGCATGGCCGTTGAAGCATATGAGAGACCACTATCTTCTTTGACCGGGAGTCCATCCATATCTGCACGGATCATAACTGTAGGTCCGGGCCCGTTTTTCATGACGGCTACGATTCCGGTTCCGCCGACACCTTCCGTGACGTCATAACCCAATGCCGAAATTTCTGATGCTAAACGAGCCGACGTTTCCACCTCTCTGAATGGCAGTTCAGGATTTTTATGAAAGTGTGTGAAGAGCGCTTCGAGATTGGCATCATAGTCAGAAGCGATGTCACTGCGCAATGCGTCGTCAGCGAAAGCCGGACTGAAAACACTCGCGCCCGCTAAAAAAAATCCAAGTGAAATTGCTTTAATTGTCATGACTCGCCCTCATTGAATTTACATTAAGCTAAGCCTCAATGCCCGCCGCGTAAAGTCAAACTCGTAAGCCCATTTTCTAGACCCGCTAGATCATGATGTCTCGCGCAACATTTACAAAAACAGTTCCAATTTTTTCAAATTTCGCGGCCAATGGCGATGAGTACCTCCAAATCAAAGATATTTGTCTTTGCGCGAGCGGGTGATTGATAGGCCGCACAATAAGCTGAGAGTCCCGCTTTGCCTCAGAGATTGCGTAAAGGCTGGGCAAGATCGCAACACTGCCCCCCATTGCAGCCATCTGCCGAATAGCATCCAAGCTCGTGCCTTCATACTCTCCGCTCGTGGTCGCATTTGCTTGAGTAGCAATATTCTTCACGACGGTCGCAAATTTGTGCCCATGACCTAACGTCAAAAACTCTCGACCTTCTAGATCTTTCATTTCAACCGGAGCCCGTGAGACAGCCAACGGATCATCAGGCGCGATACAGACATAAATATTCTCCTGCGCGATGGGTAAGGCTCGCGTGTCAGGGTGGTCCTCAGGCGTAGAAATAATTGCGTCGAAATATCCGGAAGAGAGATGATTTTGGAGATCAACCGTACGCTCTTCACGGACAAACAATCGAAGATCAGGATAAGCTTCATGCAGCACCCGCGTCGCTTGCGGTAACAAATAAGGACCTACAGTCGGCAAGACACCCAACTTTATGCGGCCCACTAGGGTTCCATCCGCCTCTCGCGCCAAGACTTTCATTTCCTCTACTTCCCGCAAGATCAAACGAGCACGTGCGACAATATCTTCTCCAATAGGCGTCAACAACGCGCCATGTCGTCCACGCTCTAAAAGGGGTGCCCCGAGATGGGCCTCCATGTCTTTTATCTGTGCGGACATACTGGGTTGACTGACGAAAGTCTTTTTGGCGGCAGCACTGAAAGTCCCGCTTTCCGCGATCGCGACCAGATATTCCATTTGTCTTAGCGTAGGTTTCATAAACACAAACATAGCTTTATATTATACAAAATACAGGTTTTTTATATTTAAACTATGAACACGGTTTCCCTACTTATTTCCTGCGAACAAAAAAGGAGATCATGATGCTTCGCTTGCAATCGGCCCTCACACAAATTGATGCATTCGCGGCGCGGCTGTTTCCGGAAACCAACGTACAAACAAAGCATACAATTCGGGTCCGCAAAGAAACGCCTGTTACAGCAAATTGCATCCCAAATCGTCGGCGCAGAATGCGTAGACCACTAGCTTCAAATTCAGCAGATGTCCCTCTTTCAACGTGGTTCTAATCGTTTTGCTAAAGATTGAGAAAACCTCGGTTTCACGTTGTTTCCGCCTACAAAATTTTGGCGCGAAACAGAGCGGCTCTGACGGCCCTTAAGAATCAAGCCCAGCGAGAATTATCGGAATCTCGCAGATAGCAAGAGTCCCCACATCCGCAAGCCTTACGTTTGCGGCGATTAATACCGTCCATTCCTCTCGGTACCAATTTACAAGAAAGTTAGTTATGACTGTACTTAAAAACCTAGTTTCAAAGCGTAAGACAGAGCTTTCCCTCATCAGTCTTGTCGTCTTTTTGGGCGCTACAGCCTGATAAACGCTCCCACATTCAAATAAGAGATCGCTTTACGAAAACAGCAATCGCGGCTCTCAAAATCGAAAATCAATTGAGAGAGCCTCATGCCAAATACGCTTTCCTCCAAATCCGTGCGCCAACGGATCACGCATTTTATGCATCTCGAAGCCTCGGGCGGTATCGTATTGATGTTCGTTGCTTTGTTTGCCTTACTCGCGAACAACTCATTCATGGCATCGGGTTATGAAGGCATTCTGAACACCCCCGTCGCCGTTCAGTTTGGTGAATTCAAGATCGCAAAGCCCTTCCTCCTTTGGATCAATGACGGGCTTATGGCGATATTCTTCTTCCTGGTTGGACTGGAAATCAAACGTGAGGTATTAAAAGGCGAGCTCTCATCTCTCGACAAAATATCTCTCCCCCTTTTTGCCGCCATCGGCGGTATCGTCGTGCCAGCCCTAATATACCTTGGTTTCAATTATACTGACTCAGTAACGGTAAATGGCTGGGCTATTCCCGCCGCTACAGATATCGCTTTTGCGCTTGGCATTTTGGCCCTCGTTGGAAACCGAATTCCGGTGTCGCTGAAAATTCTGCTACTCGCAGTTGCCATTATCGATGACTTGGCAGCGATCGTGATTATCGCGCTCTTCTACACGGAAAACTTATCACTCTACGCCTTGGCATGGGCCGGAGTGGGGACGGCCGTCCTCTTTGCTATGAACAGATTTCGGGTCATGCGTATCCTCCCCTATGCGTTGATCGGAACATTTGTTTGGGCGGCCGTTCTGAAATCAGGTGTCCATGCGACCTTGGCCGGCGTCATTACCGCGTTCGCTATCCCGCTGGTTCGCCCAATCGCGAAAGATGGAACAACAACCTCATCTCCGCTCACACGCGCTGAGCACGGCCTGCATGTGTGGGTCGCATTTTTAATATTGCCTTTGTTTGCCTTTGCGAATGCAGGTGTGTCTTTAAAAGGCCTGTCCATTGCGGACCTTCTGTCACCCGTTCCACTTGGCATCGCGCTAGGATTGTTCTTGGGCAAACAAATTGGCGTATTCAGTTTCTGTTGGATTGCCGTGAAACTCGGTCTCGCCAAACTACCTGAGGGGGCGAACTGGTGCCAAGTCTATGGCGTGGCTTCTTTGACGGGCGTTGGCTTCACAATGAGCCTATTCATCGGAACATTAGCCTTTGACGACGCCAGCCTACTTAATGGGGTTCGCCTCGGTGTTCTCATGGGCTCAATCGCCTCAGGTATCCTTGGGTTCGTCCTCTTGCGGGTATTCTGCAAGGGTAGCGAGGAAGATACACTCACCGATCCAGAGCCTCTTCCCGCATAGAGAAATACGTAGATAGAGCTCCCTAATCGAAGCGTAGCTTCGTTTCCCCCTAGATGTGCCACGCACCAACTAATCCGATTGATAACCGTACTAACCCCAGTTAGCTTTTTCTGAACGCGATGTTCGCAATGAAAATGGGTTTGATCATTAGGCAACATCAAGATCAGATCCACGTTCCGCCCAGACAAAAACCTCGAAGACTTTTGAGCTAGCGGCTCATGAAATTAATGAATTCCCGCGTTGCAAGACTAAGATCCGCATTAGGAATCCAGACGATATATATCGGGAGAACCTTCGTATCCTCCCATGACGGCAAGACACGGATCAAGCGTCCCATCTCCAAATCTCTTTCGACCAGGTGATAAGGAAGCAAGGCCACCCCCATTCCAGACAAACACAACGCGCGAACAGACAATGCTGAGTTGGCTTTGGCAATGACATTACCAACAACATTCTGACTTGTATCGTTTCCCTGTTTGAGTTGAAGATGATCCGGTACAAGTGAAAAACTGATGAAATCCCATGTTAATAGGTCTTCTGGGCCCTCAGGAGCAGCTTTTTTCTCTACATAGGCCGGTGATGCGACAACAACGCGGCGGTCTTCACCAATTCGTTTGGACTTCAAATCGGAGTCTTTGAAATACCCCATCCTAATAGCGACATCATGACCTTCACCGATGAGGCTCTGCCGTTTGTCGGTCGACATGAGGTTCAATCTGATACCAGTATGATTTTTCGCAAATGCGGTAATCTTGGTCATAATAGGATTTACCGACAATGTATCAGGTATGGCGACGCGAAGTTCGGTCAATTGTGTCCGCGCCTGGCTCGAAAAATGGTTCAATCCGTCTTCGGCCGCACTCATCATCAACTTTACGGACTCATAGAAGGCCTCACCATCTTGAGTAAGTGTCACCCGGCGAGTTGAACGATAAAGAAGAGGCGCACCAATTTGGGTCTCCAGTTTCTTGACGTGTAGGCTGACAATTGCTGGAGACACCGCCAATTTTTTCGCGGCTCCCCTAAAAGTTCCCTCTTCGACAATGGTAGCGAAGATCGCCATTGATTTTAATTTATCTATCACAACACCCTCATTGTTTATTATTTCAAACAGTATTGTTGAGCATTTTATATATATACAGTGGTTAGATTTGACTAGGTGAAAATCAATTCAAATCGGAGCCAAACATGACCCATCGTCTCAAATCACTTTTATATGCTGCGGGCGTCGCCGCGGTCTCGGCCTGTACATCGATCTCAGATTCTTCACCTGCAAACGCGCCTATGGAAATTAAAATGACTTCAAACACAGAAAAGGCTGTCGCACTTTTAAACAGCTTCAACACCGGTGACACCGCCCCAATTGCCTACATCAACCCCGAAAAATACGTTCAACATAATTTAGACGTAGCGGATGGGTTGGAAGGTTTCGGGGCGGTCATGCAAAATGCACCACCGCAAGGTTTTAGCGCAAAGGTCCACCGGGCTTTTGCCGACGGCAACTATGTTGTTACACATACTGAGTACGACTTCTTTGGACCAAAAGCTGGGTTTGATGTCTTCCGTTTTGAAGAAGGCCTAATTGTCGAACACTGGGATAATTTGACTGAGGTAACACCGCCAAATCCAAGCGGCCACACGCAGTTTGATGGCGAAACCAAAGTCGTCGATTTGGAAAAAACAGAGGACAATAAGGCTCTCGTCACTAAATTTATCAATGACATTCTCCTGGGCGGTCAAATGGACCAAATCACCTCCTTCATAAATCCAGAAAAATACATTCAGCATAATTCCGCCGTCGCTGACGGGTTAGACGGTTTCGGCGCAGCAATGGCGTATTTTGCGGAAAATGGCCTGGTGATGGAGTATAACAAACTCCACAAAGTTCTAGGTGAAGGTAACTTCGTTCTCAGCATGAGCGAGGGGAAATTTGGCAAGGGCGAGCATGTCGCCTTTTACGATCTCTTCCGTATCGAAGACGGACTCATCGTAGAACATTGGGACGTTATCCAGCCCATCCCTGAAAAAGCCAATTGGAAGAACCAAAACGGCAAGTTCTAATTTAATTGTAAAAAGTGGGTAACGCTTGACGCTCTGCCCCCACTTCCCCCGAAACTTTGGAGATACTCATGAATAACTTTATGAAACCCCTATCAATTTCAGTTTTAGCCGCAGTCGCCATTACGCTCTCAGCTTGTGGTGGAGAACGACATAAAGGCGACGCTGGCGAACCTTCCGCAAAATCTGAAATGCGGTCCGAATTCAAACAAGGTCAGCGCACACTAAAAGTTGCCGAAGCCTTTTTGATGGCGGCAGGAAGCGGTGATGGTGAGACTTTAAACACACTCATGGCGGATAATTTTGTTTGGCATAATGAAGGCGATGCCACCATTCCTTGGATTGGAAACTGGGAAGGCAAAGACGTGGTCTTCGGCGAATTTATGCCTGCATTTGGCGCTGGCCTGAAAACCACCAGCTGGACAACCGATTATAAAATGGCATCAGGCAACCAAGCAATATTCATGGGAAAAATGAGTGCAATAGCGAACAATTCTGGCGCCAAAACGGGCGAGTTTAGCTGGGCCGTTCGTGTTCATGTTGAAGACGAGAAAGTCAAAAGCTGGAATTGGTTTGAAGATAGCTTCGCCGTCTCTAAAGCCTATCATGCCAGTAATGCTGAGTAGTCGAGGCTAAACCATCGACAAGGCGCGCTCGATATCCTCCCAGATATCTTCTACACCTTCCAAACCGACGGAAAGTCGTACCAGGCCATCACTAATGTCATGGCGGGCGCGTTCTTCCGGGGTATAGGTGGAGTGGGTCATACTCGCGGGATGTTGGATCAAGGTTTCCGTATCCCCCAAAGACACCGCGCAATGAATCATTTGCGTGGTGTCGATCATCGCTTGCCCTGCCGTAATGCCGCCCTTGAGCTCAAACGCGATCATACCTCCGAAATCCAACATCTGCCGTGTGGCCAGGTCATGTTGTTCAAAACTTCTCAAACCGGGATACCAGACACGGTCGACTTGCGGCGCATCCTCCAAACGCTTGGCAATCGTCATCGCGCTTTGACAATGGCGGTCCATGCGCAGCTCTAGCGTTTTAATCCCGCGTAACACCATGGATGCGTTAAAGGGACTCATTACGGCGCCGGTCATGTCTTTCATTCCGAAAAGGCGTATAGCCTGAACCGTCTCGATGTCGCCGACCAAGAGCCCTGCAATTACATCACCATGCCCGCCGAGATACTTGGTTGCCGAATGCACAACGATATCCGCTCCCAGTGAAATGGGCTGCGTCAGATAAGGCGTAGAGTAGGTATTATCGACCATAACCTTCGCGCCCGAGGCATGCGCGATCTCAGAGACAGAGGCTATATCAACGAGGCGCATATTCGGATTTGCGGGGGTTTCGAAATAAACCAGTTTCGTTTTTTCTGAAATCGCCGCGCTGAGAGTCTCTGGCTTCGTCAAATCAACGTGGGTCACGGTTATCCCAAACTTCGCCAATCCGTGATGCAGATATGAAAAGGTACAACCGTAAAGCGTCTTGTCAACGATCAACTCATCTCCGGGCGAGAGCAGTGTCCACATTGCCGAGGTTATTGCGCCCAAACCCGAGGATAGCGCGAGCCCCGCCTCTGCTCCTTCCAGAACGGCAATTCGCCGCTCAAGCAAATCCAGCGTCGGGTTAGAGATCCGAGAGTACACATGCCCTGCTTCCTCACCCGCGAACCGCGCACCGCCTTGGGCAGCGCTCTCAAACACAAAAGTTGACGTCATATGGATCGGCGGAGTCAGCGAGCCTTCGTTCTCGAGAGGGTCATACCCGTGATGGATGGCACGAGTCGCGAAGCTCTGTGAATTTTTGTGAATCATAACGCTCTCCTGATGAATACAGAATAAGCTATTTCAAAAAGCAGAACCGTGTTATTCTGCCACAAACAAGAACAAAATTAGCAGTAATTGCCAAAATATGGAAAATATGGATAGAAAAGACAGACAGATCGTCCGCGCTTTGCAAGACAATGGGCGGATGACAAATCAGGAACTCGCAGACAGGGTTGGCCTATCGCCTTCCCCTTGCTTAAGGCGTTTGCGGGCCCTGGAAACGTCAGGCGTCATTCGAGGCTATAGCGTGGACGTGGACCGCGAGGCTTACGGCCTTCCCGTCACAGTGTTTGTGCGCGTGAAGTTAGAGAAACACACCAAAATGACTGTTTCGAACTTCGAGAATCAAGTGCGCAAGATTGAGAATATTATCGAATGCCACGTCATGACGGGATTATCGGACTATTTGCTAAAAGTCGTGATTGAGGACTTGGCGAGTTATGAAAACTTCGTTCGCAAACATTTGCATCCCATAGGCGGCATCGCGTCCATCGATACGAGCTTTGCCTATGGCGTCGTCAAGAAAACAGCGGTTTTGCCAAAAGTGGATTAACGCTCACCTGGTGTATAATCCGCCGTCACTTCGCCCGCGAGCACATCCTCCAACGTCATTGCATCGCGCTTATACCCCCCGTTAGCAAACAGTTCGACCTGGTCGGCATAATGCGGTGAAGTTTCATCGAGCGTGGCACTGCCGTAATTATGGATACTGTCGACGGTGTAACTGCCATCTGCCGCCCAATCCGCAACAACGATATGCGTGTCTCCCGCAAATGCGTTCATTACACCTTCCTTCGCGACACCGTCACGATCGGCGTAAATAGCACGCAACACATCAGGCGCGCCATCCAAAGGCACGCTGACATCGCCGCGAATAATGCGGCTGACCTCGCCCCATTCGGGATCAAGTCGCCCGAATTTCGTCATGAGATCGCTGGCGGTCTCAGACAGAGCGTCCATCGGATCACGTTCTTGCTCGGTATATTCATAGCCCAGCGCACGCGTGCCTGTGATAATGGCGAGCGCAGCACCACGGTTATTTTTCGTCGTATCTCCATCCCAGTTCCGCAAGATGTCTTGTGCCTGCTTCAGTGTCTCATCCTCCGTGGGAGTTGTGACAATTTCGACGACCAGCCTCATCAAGCTACTCTCTGGCGCATATTTTGTATCAGCACGATAACGCAGCAATTCTTCACGGCTAATCGCATCATCATTTTCCAGCAGCGCCAACGCGCGTAGAGACCTGTTCGTAATCCGATCCTCTATCCCGAAAGTCTCTGAGAAATCGGCTTTATCCAGATTGCAGGCGTCATCCGTGATATTGAATGGCGTGGCATTAGCGGAGAACACCCAACCGCAGGGTGGGTTCCATATTTGCGGCATGTCACTAACAGGGCGAAACTCGTCCCAAATGAGGTCTGATCGATCACCGGGCAAAACCTCTTCCCACTCTGGCCCCTCTATACGTCGCGGCATCCGGGCATTATAGACTGCGCCGATATTCCCATCTTTGTCGCCGTAAACGATGTTGAATGACAATACGCCTTGGCTCTCAAGTGACGCGCGCCATTCGGCCATATTCGTCGCCTTATTCATCGCAAGCCATTGGTCCAGCGCGCCTAAGCCGCCCGGCTCAAGAGCACCCAACCCCGCAAACCGAATGGCATAATGTCCTGTCGGCGTGGACAAAACCGGTCCATGTTTCGACCAAAGTACATCGCGTTTAATCGGCAATGAAAACGGTCCAGAGAGCTTCACACGAAACTCGGACTTTGTTCGCTCAAAATCGATCCACTCGCCATCCAAACGGTATCGGGTTGGCTTGTCGACATCATCGACTTCTAGGGCATAAATATCAATAAGGTCTGGTCGGTTGACCGTGTGGGTCCAAGCCAAGTTTGGTGTTGCGCCTTGTGCCATAATCGGCACACCCGGGAAGGTCCCGCCCAGCGTGTTCATTCCCTCTTCGCTGACGAGATGCGCCTCATACCAAGCATAGGGCCCGGTCATGGGCTGGTGAGAGTTAGCGATCAGGCGGGTATGGCCATCCTCGCTGCGCGACGGCGCAACGGCAAATGCATTTGAGCCGCGCACCGAATATGCCACCTCTTGAGACGATTTATGGCCTAGCGACGATGTCTGCCCCCAAGGCGAAACATTCGGACGGTCTTCCGCCGTGAAAAGCTCTTCCAGATAACCGTCCAAGCGATAGAAAAATGGTGTGGCCCAAGCAAAACCTGCCAACACGTCCTGCTCCGTAATCGGCAGGATATTCGGCAAAACCTGATCCGGGTTATTCACCGCATAAAGGTTCATCGCGGCAGCATAGGCTTTTGCAATAGCCTTGGCTTCGGTGCTGACATCTCTTTGATAGTTTTGTTCAACAGACTCGCGAACTTTAAACAGATCATAGAGGTAATCCGGCGGCGCGGCTTCTTTCCCCTTGTATTCAGCGCTTTTTCCGCGCGCCGCGATCAAAGTGTCTTGAATTGTCGCCCAATCATCCTCCGCATGCGCATACCCAAAGCCAAACGCCGTATCCGCATCGCGTGTGCCAAAAACATGCGGCACGCCATATCCATCGCGAATAATCCGGGCGTCATAGCCTTGCGCGGCCTGTCGTGCGGTATCCGCACTATAAGGCGGCGCACTGGGCGTGCGTAAATAGACCGCTGCACCCACTAACCCGATTGAAACCAGCGCCGCTGCGCCCAAAAGCCATTTTTTCATGTGATAGCTGTCACGACTGTCGCAGAAAAAATCAAGACCCGTTTGTCCTGACCCGCCCCTACAGCTATGAAGGGGCCGCAATAGGAGATTCAAATGACCGATACACCCGCAATGACCGCTCAAAAACTCTTGGACCAGATTTTAGGAACCGGTCAGGATCTTGTCAAAAAAGCCAAAACCGCTGACACGGCGGAACTCACGGCGAAGGGCAAGGACATGTTCAAACAAGCTGAAGATGCGCTGGCAGATAAACTAGGCGTTGGCAGTGACGTCGAATCTCGCAAAAAATTGCGCTTAGGCGCAGCCGCTACAGCCGGCGCATTAGCATTAGTGCTAGGCAACCGATCAAAGCGAAAGTTTGCCGCACTCGGTGGTTTAGGCGCTCTCGGTTTTCTAGCTTACAAAGCGCAGAAGGCCGGAACTATGCCGAAAAACTTCCAGGACGTTGTCGAGCTGATCAATAACAAAGCCCCAACCAATCGTGCAGATATCTTGCTGCAAGCCATGGTGGCAGCCGCAAAAGCAGACGGCGACATTTCAGACGCAGAACTTGTCATGCTGGACGGTTTAGACGGCGTAGAAGCCGAAGATGTTCGTCAGGTCCTCTCTGGCGATGCGGATGCGGATGCCATCGCAGCCCTCGCCAAAGACGACCAGACGGCATTAGAAATCTATGCCGTGTCGTGCCGTATTGCGAACGGGTTAAACCCGCGCGAACGCGACTATCTAGACCGGTTAGCGATGGAAATGCGTTTGGACCCGGAAGTAGCAGCCCGTATCGAAACGGATGTGAGAACAGGTTGATGCGCTCATTTTTACTTGCGCTTGTGGTTCTCGTCCTGACGGCCTGTGCAGCGCCGGACACGCCAATAGAGCATCAAAACCAACCGCACCTACCTCCTCCTAGTTTCCCTGTAAGCGAAGCCCCCTTGGGTGCTCGTTATTGTGGCGGTATGGTCCGAACGGAGACCCCAGACTGTCAACCGGGTGAATTCTGCCGACGGACAATCGGCGATATGTGCGGCGCAGCGGACGCTCCTGGCATTTGCACACCTATTCCTGAAATCTGCACACAAGAATTCCGTCCGGTTTGTGGTTGTGACGGCAAAACTTATTCTAACGAATGCACAGCCAATGCGGCGGGTGTTTCAGCGTCCACTCTTGGGGAATGTACATCATGAAAAGACTAATTTTAGGCACAACCCTCTTACTGGCTGCGTGTCGCGGCGCAGACGGAGATGTCACGAATAGTGCGGGCGAGTCAGCGATTTTTTCGGAAGCGAGTGTTGCCGCTGATACAGCGCCTTGGGGAACGTTCTTTCCATATTTCACCGAGGACACTCATGTGCTGAAGCCAGTCCTTGTAGGGGTTGCTAAAATTGACGCTGGGCAAGAAATTCATCCCCCTCACCGCCATGCCGATGAGGAATATTTGATGGTCACAAAAGGTCGCGGCGAGTGGTATCTCAACGGCGAAACCACGCCAGCGAAAGAAGGCGATATCCTTTTTGCGCGGGCATGGGATTACCACGGCGTAAAAGCTGCTGACGACAGCCCGCTGGAATTCGTTGTCTTCAAATATTCAGGGAAAAGCGAACGCGCGCCAACCGATCCGAACCCTGAATTGCCGGAAGAACTAGAACAGTAACGACTGACTCAAACGCATGTATGGTGACCAGAAATTGCCGTTTAGTTTCCGCGCGAACCTGCTAAACAGTCTCCATGTTTCATCATTTTTTCTCAGAACTCCGCCGTGCACGTGTGCCTGTCTCAATCCGAGAATATCTGACACTTCTCGAAGGTGTAGAGAAAGACGTTCCAAATGAGAGCTTGGACGGCTTTTACTATCTGTCCCGCACGGCACTGGTCAAAGACGAACGAGACTTAGATAAGTTTGACCAAGTTTTCAGCCATGTCTTTCGCGGTGTAGACTATCTAGGCGATATTTTTGGAACCGATGATGCAGAAATACCTGCCGATTGGCTCAGAAAGATGGCGGAGCTGCACCTCTCCCCTGAGGAAATGGCCGAAATCGAAGCTCTAGGTGATTTCGACAAAATCATGGAAGCGCTCAAAGAACGTCTCGATAATCAAGATAAGCGCCATGAAGGCGGCAATAAAAACATCGGCACGGCCGGAAGATCACCATTTGGCGCCTATGGCTATAACCCCGAAGGCGTGCGCATTGGTCAGAAAGAAGGTCGCCACGGCAAGGCTGTAAAAGTCTGGGACAAACGCGTTTTCAAAAACCTTGACGGTGACAAAGAAATCGGAACACGAAACATCAAAGTCGCTTTGCGTCGCCTTCGTAAATTTGCCCGCGACGGTGCAGCTGACGAGCTTGACCTTGCTGGGACCATTAAAGGCACGGCAAAACAAGGCTGGCTCGACATCAAAATGCGACCAGAACGCCGTAACGCAGTAAAGGTCATGGCGTTTTTCGACATTGGTGGATCAATGGACGGTCATATTAAACAAGTTGAAGAACTATTTTCCGCAGCACGAAGTGAGTTTAAGCGGCTGGAATATTTCTACTTTCACAACTGCTTGTATGAGCAAGTCTGGAAAGACAATGTCCGTCGGATGAGTGAAGTCACACCCACTTGGGATGTATTCCACAAATATGGTAGCGATCACCGCGTGGTTATGGTCGGGGATGCCGCCATGAGCCCTTACGAAGTTGCCATGCGCGGCGGTTCAGTCGAACATTGGAACGATGAACCTGGCGCCGTATGGCTAAAACGCCTGGTCGAAATTTACCCCCACCTCGTCTGGATAAATCCGACAGAGGAGAAGTACTGGGCATATTCCCAGTCCACAAAAATGATTCAGGAAATTATCGGTGAAGACCGCATGTTTCCGATGACCCTCACAGGCCTTGAGTCGGCTATGAAAGAACTTGCGCGTTAATCCACGCAATATAATTTTGAAGATATTAGGAGATCAAATGAAACGATATTTACTAATTGGGACAGCCGCCCTCCTCGCCGCATGCTCAAACGGGAATGACGGCCCTGTCGACCCAGCAGAAGCGATCTATGAATGCCCAAAAGATCAATGGTTGGCGAATGCTGATTATTTGGACGCTGGAAAAATTGAAGCAACGCAAGATTTCGCGGCTTACCATGCTACGAATGGCGCACGGAAAGGCGTCGTCACCACGGATAGCGGACTTCAGTATAAGGTCGTCAAAAAAGGCCTCAAGAAAGGCGCGACCCCGGTCGGTAGCCAGCGTGTTGAAATGCACTATCACGGATTTTTCCCAGACGGATCCGTTTTCGATAGTTCTATCGATCGCGATCAAACCATGACGCATAATGCGAATGGTTTCATCAAGGGATGGAACGAAAGCCTGGCAGAAATGAAAGTCTGTGAAGCCCGCGTGCTCTATATCCCAGGCGAAATCGCATATGGCGCGTACCGAGAAGGATCAGACCGCCCGACTGGAACGTTACTTTTTCACATGCAATTACTGGGAATAAAAAAGTAAGATTACTTAGCCCTTTGAAACGGTTTAGAAAATAGCCCAAAAAAAACCGCCTCGTGGAGAAACCCCACTGGCGGTTTTTAATTTTGCGCTGAGACCTTCCCTTTTATGAAGCGATCCGCAACTCATTCAATGCGTCGCCAATCGTCTGGAAAGCCTTGTTGAGTTCGCTAGCATTGGCCGCGTCGAAGAAATTGGCACTCCCGGAAGCACAGCGGGTCAGCATGTTTTTCGTTGTCGTATCATTCACGTCATATGCGATCGTGTAGATAGTAACATCGTCCCGTTTCGCAGCCTCGCAAGTCGCATCCGTCTTGGCATTAGCCGCGTTCTGGCTTGAACCATTATGCTTTGTACCGTTCTTTGAGCCTTCATTTTTACCATCTGTCATGACGATCATAACTTTGTCACGACCAGTGGTGCCCGTGGATGACAAAGGAAGAGATCCATCTAATGTTCTCCACCCCCATAAAACACCAGATGGGATGTAAGTGTCTCCATTGTTCCAAGCCGCCGTCATAGAAGAAACAGTACTTTTTGCCTTCGTCATATCATTTGATAATTCTTGGAGCTCTACACCGCAATTTGTGTTCAACAGACCCGGAATTTTACGGCCATCATAGGCAACACGCTCGTCATAACCTGCGACGCGTGATCCAACGCACCCTTTCCAAGTTTGTCGAGAAACAGGCGAGTTACAAACTTCGTACTCTGGACCATATTGCTTGTCACACCTTGTGTATGAGCAATCATATGAAACGCCATCATTTGAACATGTCCGGGAAATACGGCGGCAATTGGAACGTGATATGACATCGCGCTTCATTCTGCAGACCTCGTCGCCATAGGTCGTTGAGTCAGCCGGTACGTCCAGCCAAACTTTGTTACGGCGGGATAAGCCGACATTCACATATTGCGCAAAAGGAACAACTGAAACCCGTAAATTGTCGTTTTCAAGCTCGTCAAACGTATTGAGCAAATTGTTGGCTGCAACTTTTAAGCCGCCAATCTTATTATTTTCACTCATTGAGAAGGTTGTATCGAGTACAAGGGCTACATCCATAGCCTTTGTCGCGTAAACCGCTGTTGACGTCACACCGACATCCATATTGCTCGTGTTGAACACACCTGAAAAATAGGTATCGATATTATTCTTCGTTACGACGGTCACTTTGTCACCATCGCGGTGCATATCCTCAATTTCGATGCGAACACCGCGTTCACCAGGATAAGTCACATCATAAAGCGCCTGAGCGGCTGCTTCCAATTTCGCGGGCGTATCGAGTGTTTTGTCCTTCGCCGCCAGCAAAGCTACGGCATCCGTCGTATCCTGTAAGCGTTGTTTCGCGGAAAATCCGTTCGAAAGATCAACTGCGACAGCCAGAAGACCGATTATGATAAACAAGCTAGCGGCGAACATCATCGCAACATTGCCGTTAGTGTCGTTCCGATAAGCGGCTGCGGTATGATTAAAGGTCCGTTTCATCATCCAACTCCAAATTATGCCGCGGTGTCCAAATTGAAACAGTGCGACGACTTTACGGAGCTACATCTGCATCCCCTCTGCCAAACGAAAGAAATGTATCGGTACGGGACGAAAAGGCGAAATTTATGGTTAACAACACGCTAACCTTTAACAGGAAGTGACAAAAAATGGTTTAATTTCAGTAACATTTTTATATTTGCAAGGGTTGAGCCAAGCTTGCCGACAATCTCATTACTCGGGTAATATTTGAATTTCCAACGCGTTCAACGGATTAAAGACCTGTTCCGCGATGGGTTTCATGTCTCCGACTGTCATGTTTTGATACGTAGCTTCGCGTGTCCTGAAACGAGCAATCGGTTCTGGATCTGTTTGTGCCTGGCTAAGGACACTCATCCAGAGACCATTGCTTTCAAGACTGGTTTCCAAGCTTTCCAAAGTCGGCTTAATCGCGCGTTCAAACACGTCAGGATCGATATCCCCCGCTTGAAATTCTGCGGCAACTTCCCGAATTTTATCTGCCATTGAATCAATCCGATCCGGACTCACCTCTATTTGCGCGCCAATAAACCCGTAATCCGGATAAAGCCGAGAACCGGAGCGCGACACGCCAGGTGAATAGGTTGCGCCTTCATCTTCACGCAAAACTTCCGTTAGGCGGAGTTGAAACAAGTCTGCCAACACTTGAGTTTCCCGGGAACGTTTTGAATCTGATGCATCGGGCGCCGGCCAATAAACATATAGTCGGGCGGTTTCAGCGTCGCCCGCATGAGTGAGAGTGATAGGCTCGGCTGAACCGGCGGGGAATTCCAGTTTTGTAAGAGATGCATCCGGGCGATAGGGCTCAGTGGGACGCTCCGGGAGCGCCCCTAAGCTGACCGCAACGGCATCTATAAGTTTGTCTTCCTCAAAATCGCCAACTACGGTCAACTCAATCGCACCGTTTTGAACGTTCTCATCCATCCATTTTTTGATGAGATCGAAATCAACATCCAAAAGAGCCGCTTCTTCGGGAATCCCCCAGCGGGTATCACCAGATCGCAAAATACGGCTGACATCACGGCTGGCCACGCCGCTTGGCGTGCTGTCGAGTGTCGGATACCAAGACTTGATATATTTATCATATTGCGATTGAGCCTCGGGCCGATATCCGGGGTCGGTCGCATAGGCCGCCATGAGTTTTAACTGTAGGCTCAAATCATCAGGAGTTGTGGAGCCGGACAAGGTCGTTGCCGTGCTGCCAAGACCACGCCGAACACCAACAGATTTTCCTGCCATGATCGTCGCAATATCGTCCACCTTGTGCTGACCAAGACCAGAAAGCGCCAACATATTAGACGCATAGGTTTCAAACCCCGGCGCCACATCAGTTGGCGCAGATAATGTGCCCGCGCCCACGCGCGCAGATAGGCGAACAACATTATCTTCAAAATCCGTCTTTTTCATATTCAGGCGGACGTTATTTTCGAACACGACCAGTGTCGCGTCCAAATCTTCTATGCGCGAACGGCCAACCACCTTTCCGGCAGGGCCGAAATCATCATAGGCAAATTTGAGGGTAGCTTCCTCTTCCCGCGCCTGAACAGGAACCGCTCTGGAAGCTGCATACGCGGCCTCTAGCTTGACCTCTCCTTCTTCCAAAGTGATTGAATTCTGCATGTAAAGTTGAGGCGCGGCATCCAGTCCCGCCCACCCCTCACGGAAAGCTCTTGTTACGGCGTCCAGTGTTATTTCGGGCTTGTTTACCGTGAAGCGCTCCAAAGAGGTTTGCGGTGTCGTGACCACGGACTCGTTCCCAAAAGCCCCCATAATTTGCCGTGCCAACCGGGGCGTACGACGTGTCGGAGAGGTTTGAACTGACACCTGCAGTGAATTTTCGATATTTGCCAGTTGTTCGTCTAACTCAGCTTGGGAAAATCCGTATTCCAATGCTTGTCGCAAAGCTTGTTCGCCCTGAGCTAAAGCCGCATCCCAATTGTCGGGTTGGGAATTTACCGACAACGACGAAACTTCCGCGACATCAAAGAAATTGCTCCGCCCAACACCTGCAGAAATGAAAGCGGAGTCCTCCATGCGAGCCATTTTACCTAGTCGGCGATTTAACATTCTATTCCCGAGACTCTCTATTAGCCCCTCCTTCCGGCTGGCGGCTGTATCCGAATCGTCATCAACTGGCTGCAAAATCGCCAAACTGACCGAAGTTTGTATCTCTGGATCGGTGTAAATTCGTGTTCGCGCTGCGGTGATGGCATCTGAGTCTATTTTGACGTTTATTCCCGCCTCAACGCCTTCAGGATTGACCCAATCCCCAAAATATTCCTCGATTTTTTGAATAGCGAGCTCAGGTTTCATATCCCCCACTAAGGTTATGAATGTTTTTTCCGGCCTATAATAGCGCTTGTAAAAATCCCGGAATTGCTCTGGCGTAACGGCGTCAATGGTACTCTCCGTGCCTATCGGCAGCCGGTCTGGCAAAATCGTATGTCCAGCATAAAAATCGAGCCGGTCCAGAAACGCTTTAAAGGCCGGATTTGACCTCGCGCGGCGCTCCGCCTGAATAACACCGCGTTCTTTATCGATAGCTTCAGGGTCTAGCAGCAAACGCTCTGCCGTTTCGCGCATGATACCAAGGGTCTCATCCAACATCTCTTCCGACACATCTGGAAGTTCCAATTGGTAGGTTGTCTCATTAAATCCTGTAGACGCGTTTGTGTCCGCTCCAAAAGCCAAACCAAACCGTTCTAACCGCTTCGTCATCTCGCCCTCAGGGATATTTTCTGAGCCATTGAACGCCATATGTTCGAGGAAATGCGCCAATCCACGTGTCTCGTCAGTTTCATTAATTGAGCCCGTATCGATCCGCATCAGAAGCGTCGCTGTCTTGGTCGGCGTATCGTTCTCACGCACGGCATAACGCATTCCATTTGCTAGTTCGCCATAAGTGATCGCTGTATCAACTGGCAGGTCGGAGGCCATATGTGCAAAAGACACATCTTCAATAGATGGCAAAGCTGTCGTCTTTGCTTTGCACCCTGATAAGAAAATCAATGCGATTACAGAGACTTGCGATAAATATGTAAGGCGCATACAAATTCCGTATTTGTTAAGAAATCAAGATTCTTCGCCCTTGTCTGTGAAGGGCGATGCATGCCGGTTCAAGCCCCGTTTCACAGCCGCTTTATCCACAGATTTGGTAAGATTGTCATTTTGTAAATCACGCTGATATTGCAGACTTGAATCACTCAACCGGGACCTTAAGAAACACCCAATGTCGATCACCGCAACAGAGTATGACCACGAGATTTTCGTCTTCGACTTCGACGGTACAATCACGACCCAAGATACATTCGCCCTATTCTTAAAGTATCATGCCGGAACCGCACGATGGGTTTTGAATATCGCATGCCTCTTACCCACTTTCGTCAACTATAAGCTGGGTCGAATTGATCGCCATTCGGTAAAAGCCGCAGTCGTGCGGCAGTTTTTCAAGGACGAGTCCGCGGCAAACGTAGAAGCCCGCGCAACCCAATTCGCGAAAGACGTCATTCCAGGCCTAATTCGCCCAGCTGCCCAGGAAAGACTGGATGAACTTTTGAGAGATCCGAAATGCGGACCAGAGTCATTATATATATGCAGCGCGTCCATCGGTCCGTATCTGCGTGTTTGGGCGAGTTCATGTGGCATTCAGACAAATCACGTCATGGCGGCAGAGTTGGCAATCAACAAAGATAGAATCACTGGAGAATTGCAGGGGTATAATGTCTGGGGACAGAACAAGGTCCGCCGCATTTTAGACCAATTTGCGCCACATTCTGTCAAAATAGTGGAAGCTTATGGTGATACGAGGGGAGATAGGGAGATGTTACACGCCGCTCAGGCGTCTTTCTTCCAACCTTTTCGCGTAAAACCAATTAGTAATTGAAATACCTTCCTCAGAGTTTAAGAGGAAGTTAACGCCCTCCGTTCGTCTGTACGGGCAATGGGCTATTGGAGGTATTCGCATGTCGCGAGTAACTATAACTGGAGACTTTGGGGGTTTTCTTAAAATGAAACGCACTCTTTTATTGGCCGCATCGGCCGCGGTACTAGCCGCACCTACTATCGCTCAGGAGCTGCCGCCAGGTAATCCGCTCCCGGGTGAATGTTTTGCACGGGTCATTGTCCCGGCACAGTATCAAACATCGACTGAACAGGTTGTCCTGCGTCAGGCCGGCGAAGAGATCAAAAAGATCCCTGCCCAGCTTGAAACTGTAACGGAACGCGTCCTTGTCCAAGAAGAGAGCTATGAGCTGTTCGTAGCAGGCTCCACTGGTGGATCTGTTATCCCGGGCCGCGGAACGATCACGGTCACCATCTCCGGAACTCCTTACACCATCGATTCCTCCAGAACGGTCACGAATGCTGCGGGCGCGCGCATCGGTACTGTTGATGCGTCAGGCAACATTGTCGCAAATAACGGAAGCGTATTGGCTGCCAATGCTGTTAACCCCCTAACACTCATCGGCACAGGATCATCGCGCACACGTCTCGTTATCGGCGGAACAACTTACTCAGTTGCCTCCGACGGTCGTGTTTACAATGCCTCTGGCTCCAGCATCGGATCGCTTGACGCGTCCGGCAATATCGTCGCATCCGGCGGCAACATCGTCTCACGCTCTGCTGTCAATGCATATCGCGGTGGGTCAACATCAGGTGCGAACACGTTCCGGACAGTTACTGAGACCGTCGTCGTTCAAGAAGCGTCTACAGAGCTAGTCGCTATCCCGCCTGTTTACGAAACTGTTTCTGAAACAGTCGTCGTTCAGCCAGAGTCGGTTGAATATGTCACCGTCCCAGCTGTTTATGAAAACTACACTGAAACAGTCGTTGTTCAGGAGGCTGCGACCGAGTTGGTTACAGTCCCGCCTGTATTCGAAACCGTTCAGGAAACAGTAGTAGCTCAAGAAGCGTCGACTGAACTGGTCACAATCCCAGCGACATATGAAACTGTGTCTGAGACAGTCGTCGTTCAGCCAGCTTCAGTGGAATACACGGTAGTTCCAGCTGTATATGAAACGGTTACTGAAAGCGTCGTTTCTCAAGAGGCGTCAACAGAGTTGGTCACAATTCCAGCGACATTCGAAACTGTCTCCGAGACTGTTGTTGTCCAGGAAGCCAGTACTGAACTCGTTACTGTTCCACCTGTCTTCGAAACTGTGAATGAAACAGTCGTCGTTCAGGAAGCAAGTACCGAGCTCGTCACGATCCCTGCAACTTTCGAAACTGTCTCAGAGACAGTCGTTGTTCAGCCTGCATCCGTCGAATATGTCACTGTCCCTGCTGTCTTTGAGACAGTCTCCGAGACAGTCGTCGTTCAGGAAGCTAGCTCCGAGCTGGTCACAATCCCAGCAACATTTGAAACCGTCACTGAAACAGTCGTTGTGCAAGAAGCCAGCACAGAGCTGGTTACTGTACCACCTGTTTTCGAGACAGTAACCGAAACTGTTGTCTCTAAAGCAGCCAGCACAGAGCTCGTCTCGATCCCCGCGACTTTCGAAACAGTCACTGAGACTGTTGTCGTTCAGCCAGCGGGCGTTGAGTATGTTGTTCTGCCTGCGGAATACGAAGACTACACTGAAACATTGGTTGTTCAGGAAGCCAGCACAGACCTCGTCACGATCCCTGCGACTTTCGAAACTGTCACAGAAACAGTCGTCGTTCAGCCTGCAACAGTTGAGTATCAAGTTATCCCGCCTGTCTATGACACGGTTACCGAAACAATGGTTGTTCAAGAAGCCAGCACAGAGCTCGTTTCTATTCCTGCGACTTTCGAAACAGTTTCTGAAACTGTCGTCGTTCAGCCAGCCTCTGTTGAGTATGTATCTGTCCCAGCTGTCTATGAGACAGTATCAGAAACAATGGTTGTTCAAGATGCATCTACTGAGCTCGTCACAATCCCAGCCACATTCGAAACTGTAACAGAAACAGTTGTCGTTCAGCCCGCTGGCGTCGAATATGTTTCTATTCCTGCTGAATATGAGACGTATAACGAAACTATCGTTGTTCAAGAAGCCAGCTCAGAGCTGATTTCTATCCCAGCGACTTTCGAAACTGTGACTGAAACGGTCGTCGTTCAGCCTGCAACTGTTGAATATGTCTCTGTTCCTGCTGTCTATGAGACAGTCAGCGAGACGGTAGTTGTACAAGACGCGTCTAGCGAAATGGTCACAATCCCAGCAACGTTCGAAACTGTAACAGAAACAGTTGTCGTCCAGCCAGCTGGTGTCGAGTATGTCACTGTTCCAGCAGTATTCGAGAATGTGTCAGAGACTATTGTTGTTCAAGACGCATCAACAGAGCTCGTTACAATCCCAGCGACATTTGAAACTGTGACTGAAACGATCGTCGTTCAGCCAGCATCTGTTGAATATGTAGCTGTCCCAGCTGTATATGAGACAATTCAAGAGCCGGTTATTGTTCAAGAAGCGTCTACAGAACTCGTCAATGTCCCTGCGACATTCGAAACTGTTACTGAAACAGTCGTCGTTCAGCCTGCAACAGTCGAATATGCAGCTGTTCCAGCTAAGTATGAAAATTACACAGAAACGGTTGTTGTTCAGGAGGCCAGCACAGAGCTCGTTTCCATCCCGGCAACATATGAAACTGTAAATGAGACAGTTGTTGTTCAGGCCGCTGGTGTTGAATACGTCTCTGTCCCAGCTGTCTTTGAGACAGTTTCTGAGACAATTGTTGTCCAAGAAGCGTCTACAGAGCTTGTCACAATCCCAGCAACGTTCGAAACTGTGACTGAAACAGTTGTCGTTCAGCCTGCTTCTGTTGAATATGTCTCTGTCCCAGCTGTTTATGAAACAGTTTCAGAGCCTGTCATCGTTCAGGAAGCATCAACAGAACTCGTTTCCATCCCTGCGACATTCGAAACTGTGACCGAAACAGTCGTCGTTCAGCCTGCTGGCGTCGAATACGTTTCTGTTCCAGCTGTTTATGAAACAGTCTCAGAGACAGTGGTTGTTCAAGAGGCATCTTCAGAACTCGTCACAGTTCCACCTGTGTTTGAGACAGTAACTGAAACAGTCGTCGTTCAGCCTGCATCTGTTACATATGAAACCGTTCCGGCCGTCTTTGAGACAGTGTCTGATCCAATCATTGTTCAAGAAGCGTCTACTGAGCTCGTCACTATCCCGGCCACATTCGAAACTGTGACTGAAACAGTCGTCGTTCAGCCTGCGTCTGTGACATACGTCTCTGTCCCAGCTGTTTATGAAACAGTGTCCGAGACAGTTGTTGTTCAAGAAGCGTCTACAGAGCTCGTCACAATCCCAGCAACGTTTAGAAACGTCACTGAGACAGTTGTTGTTCAAGAGGCATCTTCAGAGCTCGTCTCTATCCCAGCAACATATGAAACAGTGTCTGAGACAGTCGTCGTTCAAGAAGCAACAACAGAGCTTGTCTCTGTCCCAGCGACCTTCGAAACTGTATCTGAAACAGTTGTTGTTCAGCCTGAAACTGTCGAATACGTATCCATCCCGGCTGAGTATGAGACCTACAACGAAACTATTGTTGTGCAGGAAGCCAGCACAGAGCTCGTCTCCGTTCCGGCAACCTTCGAAACGGTCACTGAAACTGTTGTTGTTCAGGAAGCCAGCACAGAGCTTGTTTCTATCCCAGCAACATTCGAGACAGTATCTGAAACGGTTGTCGTGAAAGAGGCCTCTACAGAGCTGGTCACAATCCCTGCAACATTCAAAAATGTTACAGAAACTGTTGTCGTTCAGCCTGCAAGCGTCACATATGAAACCATTCCGGCCGAATATGAGACATACAACGAAACTATCGTTGTTCAGGAAGCGTCTACAGAACTCGTTGTAACACCTGCGACATTCCGCAATGTGACTGAAACTGTCGTTGTTCAGGAAGCTGCGACGGAACTCGTTTCCATCCCAGCAACATACGAAACTGTCTCAGAGACAGTTGTCGTTCAGCCTGAGACTGTTGAATACGTCTCTGTTCCTGCGCAATTCCGCACAGAGAACCAGCAATACGTTATGCAGGAAGCGGCCAACACGTTGACGATTATCCCGGCTGTTTATGAAACAGTTACCGAGACGATTGTTACGCAGGAAGCGTCTACACGTATCGAAGTCGTTCCAGCCACATATCGCACTGTCACTGAGACAATCGTTGTCACGCCAGAGCGCACTGACCTCACTGTTATCCCTGCGAAATATGAAACACGTTCCGAGCGCGTTCTTATCGAGCCGGCACGTGAAGAGTGGAAGCCAGGTTCACAAGCAATCAACTCCGGCGCATTTGCTGGTGGCCGCGTGAATACTGCAACTCGCGGACAGTTCACTGTCTTTAACGGTGTGTCTAACCAGGTTGTTGAATCAACAGAGACTATCGTGAACCAGACAGGTGAAATCCTCTGTCGTGTTCTGATCCCTGCGAAGTACAAGACGATCACAAAGCAAGTCGTCGTAGAGCCAGCGCGCACAGTTGAGCGTACAATTCCGGCAGTCACACGCTCAGTCACGAGACGTGTCGTCGATCGCGAAGCGTCAACACGTGAGATTGCGGTTCCGGCCCAAACGAGCACATTGACACGTCGCATTGTTAAGACCCCTGCCCGTGTTGTTGACGCCTCTGGCGCTTCATACGCTGGCGGAACACGCATCAAAGGCTTCGTCGACGCAAATGGCGACGGTCGTGATGATCGTGATGGATTGTCACGTACCGATGCAGCATCTGCTGACCGCGCGGCCGGCGGCTCCCGCCTTGTTGGCGGAACATCTGGTGGTCAATTTGGCCAGAAGATGGGTTC
Organism: Litorimonas sp.; assembly: GCA_039975855.1. Lineage (GTDB taxonomy): Bacteria > Pseudomonadota > Alphaproteobacteria > Caulobacterales > Maricaulaceae > Litorimonas. The sequence continues at coordinate 328,626 of JBDWGH010000002.1, forward strand.
AGTCTCCACACGTGTTGTTTCAAAAGCAGCAGAAGTTGTCGAACGCCGCGTTCCTGCGGTCACAAAGACACTGACACGCCGCGTTGTTAAAACACCAGCTCGCACAACTGAGCGGACTATCCCGGCCGTCACAAACACTGTGACACGTCGTGTTGTTGACCGTCCTGCTGCTACAGTTGAGCGCGTCATTCCGGCTGTTACGAAGACTGAAACACGTCGCCGTATCAAAACACCGGCTCGTACAGCTGAGCGGACTATTCCGGCCGTGACCAAGGCTGTTACTCGCCGCGTTGTTGATCGTCCGGCTTCTACGCAGCAGCGTTCAATCCCTGCGGTCACGAAGACGGAAACTCGCCGTGTTGTGAAAACGCCGGCTCGCACAACAGAACGTGCTATCCCGGCCGTCACAAACACGGTGACACGCCGCGTTGTCAAAACGCCGGCATCAACCGTTGAGCGCACTATCCCAGCTGTTACGAAGACTGAAACACGTCGCCGTATCAAAACACCGGCTCGTACAGCTGAGCGCCGTGTCCCTGCGGTCACGAAGCAAGTTAGCCGCCGCGTTGTGAAAACAGCTGCGTCGACTGTCGAGCGGAGTGTTCCAGCGGTCACGAAGACACGTACACGCCGCGTCGTTAAGACACCGGCTCGTACATCAGAGCGGGCAATCCCGGCGAAGACATCAACTGTCACACGCCGCGTTGTTGACCGTCCTGCGTCTACGCAAGAGCGGGTCATCCCAGCGATCACGAAACAGGAAACGCGCCGCGTCGTTAAGACACCAGCGTCTACTGTAGAGCGCACTGTCCCGGCTGTTACCAAGCAAGTCTCTCGCCGCGTCGTTAAGACACCGGCCCGCACATCAGAGCGGTCCATCCCGGCTGTGACTAAAATGGAAACTCGCCGTGTTGTGAAAACTCCGGCTCGTACGGTTGAGCGCACAATCCCAGCAGTGACTAAGCAGGTCTCTCGCCGTGTCGTTAAGACACCAGCTTCTGTAGCTGAGCGCGGCATCCCAGCTGTCACGAAGCAGGAAACGCGCCGCGTCATCAAGACGCCAGCGTCAACTGTCGAACGGGCTATCCCGGCTGTGACCAAGCAGGTCTCTCGCCGCGTGGTGAAAACTCCGGCCAGCACAACTGAACGGGCTATCCCTGCAGTCACGAAGATGGAAACACGCCGCGTCGTTAAGACACCAGCGTCAACTGTCGAACGGACTATTCCAGCAGTTACCAAGCAAGTCTCCCGCCGCGTCGTTAAGACACCGGCACGGACGACAGAGCGGGCTATCCCAGCGGTTACGAAGGTGGAAACACGCCGCGTCGTGAAAACTCCGGCTTCGACTGTTGAACGGACTATCCCGGCTGTAACTAAGCAGGTTTCCCGTCGCGTCGTGAAAACTCCGGCGGCTACGCAAGAACGGACCATCCCGGCTATTACAAAGCAGGAAACACGTCGCCGCGTCGTGACACCAGCTGCAACAGTCGAACGGACTGTTCCAGCTGTCACGAAGCAGGTCACGCGCCGTGTCGTTAAGACACCAGCGTCAACTGTTCAGCGGGCCATTCCGGCTGTGACAAAAATGGAAGCGCGCCGCGTCATCAAGACACCGGCCTCTACCATTGAGCGCACAATCCCAGCTGTGACAAAGCAGGTCTCTCGCCGCGTCGTCAAAACGCCGGCACGGACGACTGAGCGGACTATCCCAGCTGTGACAAAGGTAGAGACGCGTCGTGTCGTGAAGACACCAGCGTCAACTATCGAACGCGCAACTCCGGCTGTTACTAAGCAAGTCTCCCGCCGCGTCGTTAAGACACCGGCACGGACGACAGAGCGTGCGATCCCAGCGATCACAAAACAGGAAACGCGCCGTGTTGTGAAAACACCAGCGGCAACTGTTGAACGCACTGTTCCGGCTGTGACGAAGCAAGTCTCTCGTCGTGTTGTGAAAACGGCGGCTGCTACGCAACAGCGTGCAGTCCCTGCCATCACTAAGACAGAGACACGCCGTCGCATTAAGACACCGGCACGTACAGCTGAACGGGCTATCCCGGCTGTCACTAAGCAGGTCTCTCGCCGCGTTGTGAAAACACCGGCTCGGGTAACAGAGCGCGGAATTCCGGCAGTCACGAAAGTGGAAACACGCCGTGTTGTGAAAACGCCAGCGTCCACCGTTGAGCGGACTATCCCGGCTGTTACCAAGCAAGTCTCCCGTCGTGTTGTTAAGACACCAGCACGGACGACAGAGCGCGGTATCCCGGCTGTGACGAAAACAGAGACACGCCGCGTCGTTAAGACACCGGCACAAACTGTTGAACGCACGGTCCCAGCTGTGACGAAGCAAGTCTCACGTCGTGTCGTGAAAACGCCAGCTGCTACGCAACAGCGTGCAGTTCCGGCGATCACGAAGACAGAGACACGCCGCCGCATTAAGACGCCGTCTCGTACGGTTGAGCGGGCTATCCCGGCTGTGACTAAATCAGTATCCCGTCGTGTCGTTAAGACACCAGCGTCGGTAACTGAGCGGTCCATCCCGGCGGTCACACAGGCAGTCACACGCCGCGTGGTCAAAACGCCAGCATCTGTTGTCGAGCGGAGCGTCCCAGCGGTCACGAAGCAAGAGACACGCCGCGTCGTTAAGACACCGGCTCGTGTAACTGAGCGTAGTATTCCAGCTGTGACTAAGACAGAAACTCGCCGCGTTGTGAAAACGCCAGCGTCTACTGTTGAGCGGACTATCCCGGCTGTGACGAAGCAAGTCTCTCGTCGCGTCGTGAAAACGCCTGCTGCTGTGACTGAACGGTCTATCCCAGCTGTGACGAAGCAAGTCTCTCGTCGTGTAATGCGTACACCTGCGACAACGCAGGAACGTACTATCCCGGCAGTGACAAAGGTTGTTTCGCGTCAGGTTGTTAAGACACCTGCACGGACAACTGAGCGCACGATCCCAGCGAAGATGTCAGCGGTTCAACGCCGTGTCGTTAAGACACCGGCAACGACTGTTGAACGGACGATCCCAGCTGTAACGAAGCAGGTCTCTCGCCGCGTTGTGAAAACTCCGGCTCGTGTCACTGAGCGCACTATCCCGGCCGTAACCAAACAGGTTGCACGCCGCGTGATGCGTACCCCAGCGACAACGCAGGAGCGGACTATCCCTGCAGTAACGAAGACGGAAACCCGTCGGCGCATCAAGACACCTGCGGCTACGACAGAACGTCGTATCCCAGCTGTTACGAAGCAGGTCACGCGTCGCGTCGTTAAGACACCGGCAACGACAACAGAGCGGACTATCCCAGCTGTTACCAAGCAAGTTACACGTCGTGTAGTTGATGGTGCACCGCGGATTGAACGCCGCGTTATTCCGGCTCGTTATGATACGGTTCAAGTTCAGCGTGTGGTTCGCCCAGCGTCGACTGAAAGAGTTGTTATCCCGGCACAGTACGGCACAATTGAGCGTCGCACTCAAACAAGCCCGGAGAAGGCAGAATGGCGTCAGGTTCTTTGTGAAGCCAACGCTAATCCAACTGTCATCCGCTCTATCCAGACCGCCCTTCAGCGGGAAGGCTTCTACAACGGTGCAATCGACGGACGCCTTGGTCAGCAGACCTATGCTTCAGTCGAACGTTTCCAAACTGCTCGTGGCCTGTCTACAGGTGGCCTGACATTGACAACTGTTGACGCCCTCGGTGTTAACTGGCGCTCAATGGTCTCCGGAAACCAACTAACATCCGGCGGGTTTACAGCTGGCGGCGTAGCGACTGGTACAACTGGCGGCTTCACCTCCGGCACGACAGTCACAACGACTGGCGGCGGTATCTCAGGCGGCTCAGCTGCTGGTGGTTACACAATCGGTGCAGACGGATCCGTCCGTAACGCTTCCGGAGTTGTAATCGGTACGATGTCAGCTAACGGCGATGTCGTGAACAGCGCTGGACAAGTTGTCCTACGCGGCTTGTCTGCAACAGGCGGCTCCGTGACGACTGGAGCAGCCGGCGGATTGAACAATCGCTCTACGATTGGTTCAGTTGGCGGCGGAAGCATTATCAATGGTGCATCTGGCTCAGCCGGCGGAGTATCCGCAGGTGACTTCACGGTCCAAGCTGACGGCTCAGTCGTGAACAGCTCCGGCGCAGTTATCGGCCGCGTCAATGCTAACGGCGAAATCGTTGCTAACGGTGTTGTCATCGGCCGGGTTCGCCCACGTAACTAAGACTTAAACTCCAGTGCATTCGCGCTGGACATACGGTTCAAAAGCCTCGCCAACGTTCATCGGTGGCGGGGTTTTTTGGTGCCAGTATAAGCGATTGCTAGAGTCTCATCATTGAGAACCTCTCTGCCAAACTCCCGCGCAAGCGGATTGACAGGTCAGCGCAAGAGCTTATAAGGGCGTCGGATTGGCCGCCGCGGGATTCGCCCAGCGCGGCTTTTATGTATTTTAAGACCGTGTACCCTTTTCAAAGGATCACTTAGAGGAACAGGACAAACCATGTTCGCAGTCATTCAAACTGGTGGTAAGCAGTATAAAGTTGCCAAAGACGACATCATTATCGTTGAAAAACTCGACGGCGAAGCTGGCGGAAAAATTACATTTGGCGACGTGTTGATGCACGGTGCTTCCGGCAACGTAAAAGTTGGCGCCCCTCTTGTAAAAGGTGCGTCTGTTTCAGGTGAAGTCCTGGAACAGCGCAAAGGCGACAAAGTTATCGTTTTCAAGAAAAAGCGTCGTCAAAACTATCGTCGTAAGCAAGGACACCGTCAGCTCGAGACTGTTGTTCGCATCACAGGCATCAAGGGCTAAGGCTAACGCCGCCCCTCACGTATTTTAGGAGTTCGTCATGGCACATAAAAAAGCTGGTGGTTCATCCAATAACGGTCGCGACAGTGCAGGCCGTCGTCTCGGCGTAAAAAAATCTGGTGGCCAAGCGGTCATTCCAGGCAACATTATCATTCGTCAGCGCGGAACTAAGTATTATCCGGGCGCCAACGTTGGTATGGGCAAAGACCATACGCTCTTTGCTTTGACTGAAGGCCGTGTGTCTTTCGCAACGAAACGCAACGACCGAACATATGTCTCAGTCGACCTCCCAGAGGCCGCTGAATAGAGACCTGAATTTTTCGGGTCACCGCCACAAGGCGACCCGTTTAAAGAACAGCAGGGAAATCGGGTCCGCCCGGTTTCCCTTTTTTGTAGCTGAAGCTCAGTTACCACCTGCTGACAATTTGGGAGAATTGTCATGCGTGATATAATTGAAACAAACAGGCTGGTTCTACGCCAAACGGAACAGCGTGACGCCAAAGCGATATCAGTCCTTGGTTCTGATTTCGATATTGCACGGATGACAGGTAGTTTTCCTTATCCCTTCCCCCTGCTCTCTGCCGAATTCAAAATTATGACATTCCATGCTGCGAAGCGCCGTGGATTGGCTCATCCCTACGCCATAACCCTAAAAGGCGAAGACGAATTGATCGGAATTACGGATCTATTCAAACGCGGCCCAGATACCCTATGGGAAATTGGCTATTGGATCGGACGTCCACATTGGGGCCACGGTTATATGACAGAAGCCTGCATCGCCCTCTTGAACGAAGCGGATTTTTCTTTGGGCCGTGAAGACCGGGTTGCAGGAGTGTTTACGGATAATCCAGGGAGCGCACGGGTTTTGGAAAAACTTGGATTCAAGCCCCTCGGAGAACCTGAGAGCTATTTCTCCATGGCGCGTCTAAAAAAGGCTCCTTCGCAGGACTTTGTACTGAAGGCCGCGACATGAATATTCAAATTCATAATAGATTGCCAACAACAGAGGAATTTGTAGCCCTTCGCTCCGGTGTCAGTTGGGGAACTCCAACAGCCATTCATGCCCAACAAGCTTTGAAAGCGTCAATCGCAGGCGTCACAGCCTCGGTAGATGGAAAGACCGTTGGCATGGCTCGTGCCGTTGGGGATGGAGTACTAAATACCTACATCCAAGATGTTATAGTGGCAGAGCCTTATCAAAAACGGGGCATTGGCGACCAGTTGGTCTCAACACTTATCGATAGTCTTTCCGAAACTAATAATCCTAATTGTTTAATCGGGCTTTTTGCGGCGGATGGACAAGACACATTCTACACTCGGTTTGGGTTCATGGCACGGCCTCAATTTGGTTTCGGTCCTGGCATGCATGGAACGCTCTCAGACCTAGCCAAGGCCCGCGGCGCGGCGTAAGGACGGCCTTATGAAATTCCTCGACCAAGCTAAAATCTACGTGAAGTCCGGATCGGGCGGCGGAGGGAGTATCTCCTTCCGGCGAGAGAAATATATTGCCTTTGGCGGCCCTAATGGCGGCGACGGTGGACGTGGAGGGCATGTTTATTTGGAAGCAACACGAAGTCTCAACACTCTGATCGATTACCGCTTCAAACAACACTTCAAAGCAAGGACCGGCATGCACGGTATGGGTCGAGATCGGCATGGAGCAGCGGCTGAAGACATCATTCTAAAGGTTCCTGTTGGAACAGAGGTTATCGATGCCGAGACAGATGAAATATTGGCAGATTTGACAGAAGACGGCGAACGTATCTTGATGGCAAAAGGTGGCAACGGAGGCTGGGGGAACGCCCGCTTCAAGAGCGCGACCAATCAAGCCCCGCGACAAGCCAACCCTGGCGAAGAAGGCGAAGAGAAATGGGTTTGGCTCCGCCTGAAACTCATTGCTGACGCAGGACTTATCGGCTTACCCAACGCAGGTAAATCAACCTTCGTTTCGTCAGTAACTGCGGCCACGCCCAAAACTGCGGATTACCCCTTTACGACGCTGCATCCACACTTAGGCGTCGTTAGCATGGGCGCGGCGGAACGTTTTGTTATTGCTGACCTCCCAGGACTTATTGAAGGCGCCGCAGAAGGCGCAGGACTTGGGCATCGTTTCCTAGGCCACGCTGAACGTTGTGCAGCCATATTGCATCTTGTTTCGGGAACAACGGAAGATCCCGTCGCGGATTATTTGGCTATCCGAAAAGAACTCGAAGACTATGATGAGAGCTTTGAAAACAAGCCCGAAGTCGTTGCAATATCTAAATGTGACTCTTTGTCTCCTGACCGCATTTCAGAGCTCCAGGATGCGTTAGAAGCGGCATGCGGACAACGTCCATTCCCTATTAGTTCCGTCGCGCAGCAGGGGCTTACACCTGTTCTCGCCTCGATTTATAAACATGTCGAAATTCGGCGTGCTGGCGAAGAAGCCGAGCGAGCCGAGAAGCTTCGTCAAGCGCAAATTGCCAGCGGCGAAATTGAAGACGTCAAAGGCTGGTCGCCGTAATCCGATGTTCTCCGCCGCCGAAACCATTGTTATCAAAATCGGCTCGGCCATATTGGTCGATGACGAGACGCAGGCCTTACGAGAAGATTGGCTAGCGGCACTCGCAACTGATTTGGCGCGCCTAAAAGATAAACGCATTGTACTCGTAAGCTCAGGCGCTATCGCATTAGGGCGACAGCGATTAAAGTTATATGGGGCGTCACTCACGCTACCGGAAAAACAAGCCTGCGCTGCGGCGGGGCAATCAAGCCTAACGCGGGCTTATGATGATGCCCTCGGTCAACATGGTGTCATTACCGCCCAGGCCCTTTTGACGCTTAATGATACCGAGCATCGTCGCCGTTGGTTAAATGCGCGTTCAACGCTCGACACACTGTTGAGGTTAGGCGCGGTGCCAGTCATCAATGAGAACGACACTGTGGCAACAGACGAAATTCGGTACGGAGACAATGACCGTTTAGCGGCTCGCACCGCCCAAATGATTGGTGCAGATCTACTAATCCTACTGTCAGATATTGACGGACTGTACACATCCGACCCACGTGTGAATAAATCCGCAGAACACATTCCCGTTGTGTCTGACCTAACGGACAACATCATGGCGATGGGCGGAAGATCAAACGCGGCGGCCGGGGTCGGCACAGGCGGCATGGTCACAAAGCTGGCAGCGGCACAAATCGCTACGCAAGCAGGTTGCGACATGATTATTTGTGATGGAAGGTCGGTCGGCGCACTCTCGGCCTTAACAGACGGCGCGAAACACTCCCTATTCAAAGCAAAAAGTAATCCGCGGAAAGCTCGGGCCCAATGGATTGGAGGCACGCTGAAACCCAGCGGCACACTGTTTATAGATGCCGGGGCTGTGAGAGCTCTAAAAAACGGCAGCAGTTTACTTCCGGCGGGCGTCGTTAACGTCACTGGTAATTTCGAAAAAGGTGATGCGGTATCTGTTATGGCCAACGACACCGAAATCGCTCGAGGCTTGGTTGCCTATGACCTTTCCGAGGCAGCCAAGATTAAGGGTCTAAAATCGGGTGAGATTTCAGCTGTACTAGGCTATGAAAACGGTGCGGCAATCATTCACCGCGATAATTTGGTAATGCTCTGACATGACACTCGAAACAGATATGGCAGCTCTTGGGCGAGCGGCGCAAATTGCGGGCGCCGAACTGCGGTTAGCTAATGAAGATATGCGTAATGCGGCTCTGCGCGCCATGGCCAAACATATCCGTAAAGCTAACGCCTCCATACTTGCTGCAAATAAGGCTGATATGGAAGCCGCAGCCGAAAAGGGATTATCCGCGCCATTACTCGATCGCCTTAAGCTTGATACAAACCGTATCGAAGGCATCGCGGAGGGATTGCAGTCGATTGCAGATCTACCCGATCCAATCGGATCTATTGAAACAGAGTGGACTCAACCAAATGGCCTGCATTTTTCGAAAGTTCGCGTTCCGCTTGGTGTGATTGGAATGATCTATGAAAGTCGCCCAAACGTTACTGCCGACGCCGGTGGTCTGTGCGTAAAATCGGGAAATGCGTGTGTCTTGCGTGGCGGTTCAGAAAGCATGCGATCTAACCGCGCAATTCATAGAGCCCTTCAGTTCGGCCTACGTGACACGGGTCTACCTGAAACGGCAATCAACCTTGTACAAACAACGGACCGGTCCGCTGTTGGGTTCATGCTAGATGGCTTAAACGCGACTATTGATTTAATCATCCCACGCGGTGGGAAAGGCCTCGTATCCCGCGTTCAGAAAGAGGCACGTGTTCCAGTATTAGCTCATGAAGACGGATTAAATCATAGCTACGTCCACAAAAGCGCGAAGATTAATACCGCAGTGCAAGTCATTGAAAATGCTAAACTTCGACGCACAAGCGTATGCGGATCTACAGAGACAGTTCTCGTGGACAAAGATATCGCTTCGGAGTTTCTTCCAGCTTTAGAGAAAGCCATCGGCGAGAAATGCGAGCTCCGTGCGGATAATCGGGCCTTGTTACATTTGAAAACAGCAATTCTAGCGTCAAATACTGATTTTGAGACGGAACATCTCGCGCCAATTCTGAACATTGCTGTCGTTGATGATATTGATGCCGCCCTCACCCACATCGCAAAGTATGGTAGCGGTCACACTGATGCGATTTTGGCGGAGAACGTCCAAGCCGCCAATATTTTCTTGGACCAAGTGGACAGCGCCATCGTGCTTCACAACGCGTCTACGCAATATGCTGATGGTGGTGAATTTGGGTTTGGGGCTGAAATCGGAATTGCCACAGGCCGCATACACGCTCGTGGCCCGGTTGGGGCTCAACATCTAACAAGTTATAAATACCAAGTGCGCGGCGCAGGACAAACGCGACCTTGAGATCGGTAGGACTTTTTGGTGGGTCATTTAACCCAGCACATGGAGGCCATCTTCATGTAGCCCGAGCAGGTCTGCGCCAGCTTCAACTAGACGAAATATGGTGGCTAGTCAGTCCACAAAACCCGCTCAAACCGGAACAACCAAGCTGGGAAAGCCGCGCGGCGACGGTCTCTAATTTGCCTTTGCCGCCAAACATGCGGATTTCTGATGTCGAACTCAGATATAATACGCAATATACCGTCGACCTTCTTACGACTTTGAAAGTACGTCGGCGGAACACAAATTTCGTATTTATGATGGGTGCAGACAATTTACTCCAACTCCCTCAATGGCGAAGTTGGCAAACTATAATGGAAACAGTGCCAATTGCAGTGATTGCGCGTCCCGGATCATCTGTTCGGGCCCGTCTCGGACAAGCCTCGCGGCAGTTCAATCATGCTCGTATTGGTGAGAATCAAGCTCACACGTTAAAGGACAGAACTGCTCCCGCGTGGACCTACCTGACTCTGCCGCTGGACAAACGCAGCTCATCCGCTATTCGCGCCTCCCGTTAGCGAGTAGCGTAATCTGTCTGCATATGTTAACGCCTGAATCACCAAACCCGCTATGGAGAGTCTTCTGACCGCCGCACATCAAGAAACCCCTGCTAAAGTCACGATCCTAGACGGTCCGGAATCTAAGGAACTCTCAGATTTTATTCAGCATATCCTGGACGAAAACTCGGCTCAGGATGTCATCGAAATCGACATTCGCGGGAAATCCTCAATTGCAGATTATCTGCTCGTTGCATCCGGACGATCAAACCGTCACGTCAGCGCACTGGCAGATTATGTCCAACGCGGCCTTAAAGAGCGTGGTTTCAAAGAACTTGTGGTCGAGGGACAAGAGGCATCTGATTGGGTGCTTATTGATGCAGGAGATGTCATTCTTCATGTGTTCCGTCCGGAAGTCCGTGTATTTTATAACCTCGAGAAAATCTGGTCCGTTCCCCTACCGAACGGTTTGCAAGACGTTAGAGAGCAAGCGCCGGAAGATACACCCGAAGCGTGAAGCTGATACTTAGGGCTGGCGGCGTCTTACGCGGCGGACCGGAAAAAACACTTGTCGACGATTATTTGACCCGTGCCCAAGGTTTGGCGCGCGGTACGGGCTTCCTTGCCGTTGAAGAACAGGGCGTGGAACTTAAAGGTCAATTTGACCGCGCGGCTGAAACGGCGAAACTCCTGTCTGTCGTCGCCCCTTCAGATGAACTCATAATCTTGGATGAGCGTGGAAAAAGCCCAACTTCCAGAGAGATCGCGAGGCATTTCTCTAGCGTGCGTGATGATGGTGTAGCTGCAAGTTATATCGTGATTGGCGGTGCAGACGGGTTTGAACCGTCTGTTATAAAAGAGATGCGCCCAGGACGAATAACGAAATGGAGTTTCGGCGCGCAGACATGGCCTCATAAAATGGTGCGTGTGATGGCCGCAGAGCAAATTTACCGCGCTCTATCCATCCTTGCGAAAACACCTTATCACCGCGATTAAACCTAAGAATTTGAAAGTGTGATTAACGGGCGGTAAAGACGTTATCCTCCATGTTCTACGACATGCGTATCGCTCTCGCCATCCTTGCCTTCTCAGCGTGTTTAACGGTGCTCTCTCCGACCTATGCGCAAACGTCTAATGATGTGGAAGCCTTGACGAAAAAGGAACAAGCCGCACGTAAGAAAGCGAAAGAACTAGAAAGCGAGCGCAAATTAGTTCGTGAAGATGTTTCGACTCTAAAAAAAACGCTCGCGAAAACCGCACGACAAGCGCAGTCCATCGAGACCGAACTGACGACCTTAGAACAAGAGACCGATAATTTAACGGCTCGCGCTGAAACATTGACGGTACAAATTCAAGCTGATCGCGAACAATATAGCGAGTTATTGGCCGCCCTTCAGCGGTTAGAAGCATCACCGCCTCCAACCCTTGCCCTTACACCGCGAAATGCGAAGCGTGCAGCGGATGCAGGACTTCTGATGGCGACATTATCAGATCAACTTAAAACTCGGGCCGAATCTCTATCCCTTAACCTCACCGCGTTAGAGGTCACCCAAGCCCAACTAGCATTGAAAAAGAAGGACCTTTCTGAGACTCGAGGAAAATTGCAGTCTGAGATGAAAACGGTCAATGCTGGTCTAGCTAATAAGTCAAAACTGGAAGCAAAACTGTCTGATGAAAAGAACGCCGCCGCAGCAGAAGCTGATCGCTTAGCCGCAGAGTCAAAAACTTTACTCGAATTGATCGCGAAATTGGAAAGCGAAGCTTCAAAGGTCGTTCCGCGCACTAAGCCAGGCTTAAAGCCCGCGCCCAAACCGGTTCTTCCGAAAGGAACGAAGCGTTTCGCCGAAGCCAAAGGGGGAATGATCCTTCCCGTCTCTGGGCGCTTAGTGAAATCTTATGGACGCGGAGAAAAAGGTCATACGTATGCAGGTAGACCCGGAGGCCAAGTTATCGCACCCTATGCTGGACGCATTGAGTTCTCGGGACCGTTTAAGAATTACGACAATGTAGTCATTCTGAACGTCGGGGACGGATATTTCGTGCTTTTGACTGGCCTTAACGACCTTTTTGTGGATTCCGGAGACACAGTGCGGCGCGGTGAACCGGTTGGAAAACTGCCAAGCCGAACTGGGGCAGAACTCTATATAGAATTACGTCGAAACGGCTCTCCTGTTGATCCAAAACCTTGGTTAGCACCTGAAGACGTTAAATCGGGGTAAGTTCACCCCTTAATCGCAGCAATTTGACTGGCAAAGCTCGAAGGGGCTGGCTAAGTCTAGAGTCTAATACTGGAGACGCCTTGTGAAACTTGTCCTGCCTGCCCTCGGAAGCGTTGCGGCTATCGCACTCTTTGCTTTTTCGACGACCCATCAAGCGGCAGTTGCCGTTGAGCGTCCTGCCTATGACGAAACATTCGAGCAGTTAGAGCTTTTTGCAGATGTCCTTGCCCGTGTTCGCAGTCAGTATGTTGTCGAGGTCGATGATAGCGCCCTAATCGAAGATGCAATGAACGGAATGCTTCAATCCCTTGATCCTCATTCTTCTTATATCAGCCCGAATTCATTCAAAGAATTGCGGATGGATAATAAAGGCGAATATGGCGGCCTAGGCATGGAAGTCACAATGGAAGATGGCTTTGTAAAAGTCATAGCACCAATTGATGACACACCAGCTAAACGATCCGGTGTAAAAGCTGGTGATTTCATCACAGAAATCGACGGTAAATCCCTAATTGGTTTCACATTATCAGAAGCCGTAGATCAAATGCGCGGTAAGCCAGGTGAGGACATCAACATTACGATTGTTCGTGAAGGCGAAGATCCCATTAATTTGGATATCACCCGTGAAGTCATAAAACGGCAAATTGTAAAATTCGAAATGAAGGACGGAATTGGGTATGCTCGCATTGCTCAATTCAATGAAAAAGCTGCGGACGGTCTCCGCGGGGCCATCAGTGAATTACAAGTTGAAAATGGTGGCCGTTTGCCCGGTATGATCCTCGATCTACGTGGCAACCCAGGCGGGTTACTGACTCAATCAGTGGAAGTCTCGTCTATCTTTTTGGATGGCGGCGAGGTTGTCTCAACACGTGGGCGGCGGGCAGATGACGTCAATGTCTTTAATGCTCAAAAAGGGCAAATGGCGAAGAATGTCCCCCTCATAGTTCTGGTTGACGGCGCTTCCGCATCGGCTTCGGAAATCGTTGCGGGTGCCTTACAAGATAAAGGCCGCGCATTGATTGTCGGTACGACAACATTTGGCAAAGGTTCTGTCCAAGACGTCATACCTTTAAGAGGTGGCCGTGACGGAGCACTAAAAATCACAACGCAGCGCTATTACACACCGAATGGCCGCAGCATTCAGGCGAGTGGTATCACACCGGACATCATGATCTCAGCCGTTCCTGATGATGGAAAAGATACAAAACGTTTCTCTGAAGCTAGCTTACCAAATGCGATTGCCAACGAAGATGAAGAATCCGGTGAAGAAACAATTGAAGACGTCAAAATTGACTATCCCCCTGAAGGCTTCGAGATTTCAGATGATTATCAACTTCAACAAGCAATTGCCCTCTTGAAATCGGGAACTTACGCCCAAAAACTTGCAGAGGTTCAAGGATAATTCATGCGACGGCCAGTTTGGAGTCCTGTCAAATGGAGCGCATTAGCGCTAGCAGCGGCCTTGCCGCTTTCAGCCATTGCAGATGAGAAAAACCCGCAAGCTGTCTATGATCAAATGAGCATTTTCGCAGACGTGTTAGCTATTGTTCAAAATGAGTATGTTGAAGAAGTGGACCCTGCATCTCTAGTTGAAAACGCTTTAAACGGTGCACTGCAGTCACTGGATCCACACTCCTCATATGTACCGCCGGTTGACTTCACAGAACAACGCGAAGCCGTTCGCCGGGAATATGGTGGGTTAGGTATAGAAATTCAGTCGGAAGGCGGGCTCGTTAAAGTCAATTTCGCTATCGAGGAAGGCCCTGCCTATAAAGCCGGCATTCGTGGTGGAGATTTTATTACGGCCGTTGACGGAACCGATATACGTGGAAAGTCATTGGATGAAGCCGTCAGCGGTATGCGTGGCTTAAAAGGCGAGGCTGTCACAGTTACAGTATTATCTCCAGACAAAGTCGCCCGGGATATCGTTGTCGTTCGAGATACGGTGCGCGGGCGTGCGATACGCCACCGGGTCGAACAAGGTGTCGGTTACATTCAAATCGAGACGTTTAATAATGACAAATTGACGGAGGATACCGAACGCGCCTTAGCTGATCTCAATACGCGGTTGGGAAAACTCGACAAATTGGTTATCGATCTCCGCGGAAATCGAGGCGGACTACTAACAGAGTCGGTGAGTATTTCCGGTCTCTTCCTGGATGGCGGTGAAGTCTTATCCGCGCGAGGTCGCGACGCCAGCGATAATGAACGTTATAATGCTGAAGACGGCGAACTTTACCCCGACGCTAAAATTGTTGTCCTTGTCAGTCCAGGATCTGCGTCAGCCGCGGAGATCGTCGCCGGAGCTCTACAGGATCGTGGACGCGGTGTGGTTTTAGGTCGCCGCAGCTTCGGTAAAGGGTCTGTTCAATCCGTAATCCCTTTAGGCGCTGAAGACGGCGCGCTTCGGCTTACGACCCAAAGGTATTACACCCCATCTGGGGCTTCAATCCAAGGCCGAGGCATTATGCCTGATCTTTTAGTCTCAAGCCTTGAGGATAGTGGCGAAATACGGAAACGCTTCCGAGAAGACTCATTACGTAACTTCCTGAGTAATCCTGATGAAACAGATTATGAGGAAAAATATGATGATATCCTCTACGCCCCTGATACATTTCCGGATGACGAAGATTTCCAGTTAAGGAAAGCGGTTGAGGTCCTCAAAACATCTCAGTACGAACGCCTTCTGCAAGCCCAGTCTGAAAAATATTAGCCGCATTGTTACCATTTGTCCCTGAGAACAAACACTCTTAGACAAAGCTATGTCCTACGATCATCCGAATCGCCGCGCTGCCGTCGCCTTGCCCTCAAGGAGTAAAAATGCCTTGCTAGCAGCCAGCTTTTTGCTCCTTGGATTTTCACTTCCAGTTGTCGCCGTTACCCTGTTCGGTAACGCAGACGACGCAAGATCAGAGGGATCATTAGCGCTAGCGCCACTACCTCTAACGGAAACACTTGCTCCGCTTG
Organism: Litorimonas sp.; assembly: GCA_039975855.1. Lineage (GTDB taxonomy): Bacteria > Pseudomonadota > Alphaproteobacteria > Caulobacterales > Maricaulaceae > Litorimonas. Next base: position 344,012 of record JBDWGH010000002.1, read on the forward strand.
ATGACGAGACTTTGGAAACACCTGACCTTCTGGCGGGAGACGTACCTGAAGGGGTAAACCCGACGGACTCAATTAAAGTCGCGAGCGCCGGAAACGCATCAGTCCCTAACTCACCGGAACCCAAACGCATTGAGATTACGAAAAGTGTTAGAGCCCTACCGAGAGCTCCAATCGCGGGACTAACGCGGCAAAGCGCATTCGGCCCTGTACCCTCTAAAGCAGCCGGCAATGCACTTATCGCTTACCGACGACCATATACTCCGCAAGCCGGCAAACAACCGGTATCCCTAATTTTTGGCGGACTAGGTATAAATCGGTCATTTACTCAGGATGCCATAAAGTCTTTGCCAGCTGATGTAACGCTATCATTCGCTGCCCATAGTGTCGGGTTGCAAGATTGGGTAAACTCTGCTCGTGAGGACGGCCACGAAGTCCTAATTGAAGTGCCCCTGGACTCGGGGGACTTTAACCAAGCGACAGCAGGAGTGGACAGGACACTTCGAGTTTCTTTGCCGCCTTCAGAAAACGGGCGCAGATTAGATTGGATCCTATCGCGGGCGCAAGGTTATGCTGGCTTGATCAATTTCAACGGCGACGCTTTTTTAACACGCGCTGATGTGGCCGCGCCATATATGGACCGCCTCTCTCAAACGGGTCTGGGGTTTCTGACAGATGGTTCATTTGAAACTCCATCCTTACCCGCATTGGCAACTGCTGTTGACCAACCTTTTAAAGCTGGACACGGCCTAATTGATCCAGACCCTATTCCCCAGGTAATCTCCTCACGCCTGTCTAATCTCGGCCAAACTGCAAAAACCGGGTCCCACCCAGTCGGCGTTGGGTTTGCTTACCCGCAAACATTAGAAGAGGTTCAGGCGTGGATTGCGACATTAGATCGACAAAACTTGCAACTTGCACCCGCGACAGCTGCCCTAAAGTAAATCATGAAACACAGAAAATCTGACTATCGTCGCAATGTCGGCATCGCGATATTTAACCAACGAGGACAAATTTGGCTAGGAAAACGCTTTAACGAGAGTGGCCCTTACATTTGGCAATGTCCGCAGGGCGGAATTGATAAGGGCGAACGTCCTAAAGCCGCTGCAAAACGTGAATTGTTTGAAGAAACAGGCCTACGCGCCGACAATATGGACTATCTCGGCACTATCAAGGAATGGCTTTACTATGATTTCACACCAGAAATGTTGGCGCACAAGCGTAAGCGTTTCAAAACTCTGGGCCAACGCCAGCGATGGTATGCCTTTCGGTATGATGGAGATGGATCAGATGTAAATCTGACAGCCCACGGCCCGCAGGAGTTTTCTGAATGGCGGTGGGCCGATCTCGATGGTATTGCGGAGACCGTGGTGCCATTTAAGCGCCCCGTCTATGAACGGTTAATCATCGAATTTGCACCCTTCGCAAAGCCCGTGGCTTAGCCTAGACGCAAGCAATGGCTGACTCCTCAGGAAATTCCAAAAACGCACTTATGTTCGTTTTGATCACAGTAATGATCAACTCGATCGGGTTTGGAATCATGATCCCAGTTCTGCCGGATTTGATCAAAGAATTAACTGGCTTAGAAAATCATCAAGCCGTCAAACATAGCGGATTACTAACCCTCGTCTTCGCTGTCTTTCAGTTCATATGCATGCCCATCGTTGGCGGACTATCAGATAGGTTCGGTCGCCGGCCTATCATGCTGACGTCTCTTGCAGGGCTCGCCGTTGATTTCTTCCTCATGGCGCTCGCGCCGACAATATTATTTCTTTACATCGGACGCGCACTCTCAGGTATATTTGGGGCAACGTTCTCGACCGCGAATGCTTATGTCGCCGACGTCAGTCCTCCCGAGAAACGAGCCCAAAACTTTGGACTTATCGGTGCGAGCTTCGGCGTCGGATTTCTTTTGGGACCGGTAATAGGTGGAATTCTTGGTGAATATGGTACGCGGGTCCCCTTCTACGCTGCCGGCGTTATCTCGCTCATCAATGTCATCTATGGCCTCATTTTCCTTCCAGAAACTTTAGCAAAATCAAAAAGACGCTCATTCGATATCAAGCGCTCTAATCCGGTTGGCTCAGTCCTCGCGCTAGGCCGCATTAAGGGCGTGAAAAGTTTGATCTTTGTACTTTTCATTCTAGCCGTTGCCCACACTGTTTATCCAACGACCTATGCGTTCTCGACAATAGAAGGCTTGGGTTGGAGTTCAGGCGATGTAGGTTTCTCCTTAGGTGCGTTCGCCATTGCTTCGATGATTGTTCAAGGCGGGCTAATCCGCGTTATTATTCCAAAAATTGGACTCTTCTGGGCGGGTTTCATCGGCATAACTTCTGCAGTTATAGGTTACACGATGATGGGCAGTGCTGATGCGGGATGGATTATTTACGCCGCCGGGCCCATGGCGGCGCTAGCTGGCCTCTATGGTCCTGCCCTAACTAATATGATGAGCAGCCGTGTGTCTGAGTCTGAACAAGGGGAGCTTCAAGGTGCAATCGGCGCGGCACAAGGCCTGGCGCTTATGGCAGGTCCGATGGCGATGACAGGTATGTTTGGATTGTTTGGAGACACGGCCAACCGCGCGGATCGTCAAATGCAGGCATTTCCTGACAATCTCATTGGAGTTTTTCAATTCCTAGCAGGTAACCCAGATATCCCATATGTACCGGGCTCGCCCTTCTTGTTGGCTGGTGGTTTATCTTTGATGGCTTTGGTGACTTTTATTTTGGTAACAAACAAGTCCGATAGAGATGCTAGATACGAACCTAGCAATGCTCCTGTTGAAGACATTCAAGATGATAATATCGCATAAATTCAGAACGGTTTTCATTCACGTCCATCGAACAGGCGGAACAACGATTGAAAATCTACTTAGCGGAAGTGACCGAAACGCAGTCATCCATTCAAACCAGCACGCAAATGCAACAGGAAGTGCGGTCAAACTTTTAGATAAACACGGAAGTTATTTCGCATTCGGTTTTGTTCGAAACCCTTGGGAACGATTGCTATCTTGGTACCATCTTTTGAACCGCGGGGTGTCCGAGACCCCTATTGACGATACAACGCGAAGAAAATTCCATAACTTTTTGACAGGTTTGGCTAGACGAAGTCAACATGACGACTCTTTTCACCTTAACCAGCTCGATTATTTTACAGATCAAACAGGACGGCTGAGAGTCGACAGAATTGGAAGGTTTGAAAATTTTGCTGAAGACCTTGAGGGTATTTTTCGTACCATAGGGTGTGAGTTTAGTGATCCCCCAATATTCAACGTCACATTTCCAAAAGCCTATCAAAGTTATTATTCTACTGAGGCGAAAGACTTAGTCGCGAATGCTTGCAGAGATGATATTTCGAGATTTGGCTATCGTTTCTAACGCGCGGATGTCAGTGTTATCAAAACAATCTCTGGCGGAGCTCTAAAACGAATTGGGAGTATGGATGTACCGACGCCCGCGCTGACGAACATGTCCACACCTCCAATTTCCGAAAAACCATAACTATATTCAGGTCCTAAAGTGATCGCATTTACCCGCCTGCCAATGATCGGGAGGTTGACCTGTCCACCATGAGTGTGACCTGACAATGCCAGAATGGTATCAGGCCGAAATGTTTGCCAGGCGTCGGGCGAGTGAGTGATCGCGATTGGTTTTGCGGTATTTGAACAGCCCTCAAAGGCAATTGGGTCGGGTGAACTCGTCCACTGATCTGCCAGTCCAACAATGCAGAGGCTTTCAAATGAAGCTGCCTGATTTTCAATTACCGTAACCCCAGCATTCTCCAAAAGTGTATGCATTTTTTTTGCATCCCACCAAGCGTCGTGATTGCCGATTGTTGCAAAGGTTGGAGCCGATATATGCTTGAGATAGCTTACGCCGATCTCTAGTTTTTTATTGAATTCAGCGGAACGATTTTCGGCTTTCTCATGACCCGAAACGAAATCGCCAGGCAGCAAAACTATGTCAGGGTTTTGAGCATTCACGACATCGACAATGTCTAAAACTCGGCTCGGCGGGACATGCAAACCATTGATATGTAGATCCGTTAGCAGAGCAATGCGGATTTTTGGCCCAGTGTATTTCGGCGACGAAAATTCAACCTGCCGTATTTTCAGTTGGGACGGCTCTATCAGAAGGCCATATACCAAAAGCATCAGACCGAAGCCGGACAACCAAAGTAAAAAATTTAGAAACCGAGCTAACACTACGCTTAAATCAAACAGGTTTAAGGCGCTCATGTGGGTCAGGTGCGGTGATAATGTGGATTTCATCCCCTGCTCTAACTTTGCCACTGGCCAAAACAATTCCCATCACGCCAGATTGGGGAAAGATCGCTCCATCATCATGCTTAGCGATACATGCTTTCATTAAACCCGGAGCAATTTCGTTGAGATATTTGCAAGGGTTACGAAGTCCCGTGATTTCGATGATGGCATCCCCAATTTGTAATCTCGTCCCCCTCGGAAGGTTAAGAATATCAATATCTCGTGTTGTAATATTCTCTCCCATCTGCCCCGGCTCTACATCCAAACCTAGCGCTTCAACCTGCTCGAAAAGTTCGGAATGCATGAGATGTACCTGGCGCAAGTTTGGCGCATCAGGGTTTTTGCGTTTGTCATAACGATGCTGAATTTTGGTTCCAGCATGCGCATCTCCTTCAACACCATATCCTGCAATCAGTGCGATACTGTCACGAATAGGTTTAGTGATGTTGTGATTGGCATCCGAAGCGACAGCGATAACAGTTGGGTTTGGCATAACTCGCTTTAGCGCAGGAAGTTTCTGGGTCAAAACGAAAGCGGCCCCTTACCGGAGTAAGAGGCCGCCAAACCACTCAATTTTCGAAGAAATTTACGCCGCGAGTATCGCGCGTAATCCGTCAAGGTTTTGGCTGGCCGCCAATGCAGCGTCACCCGTCAAATTTGGTAGGTTGGCTTCAACAGAGACGATTTGCGCTTCGATGTCAGCTTTATCCAAAGAGTCCATCGGAATTGCGCGTTCGGCCAGGACAGTCAATCCAGACGGCGTTACATCTGCAAACCCGCCCTGAACAAAAAACTTGGTCTCTGTACCGTTTTCATAAACCGTGATCGTTCCAGTCCGGATAGCCGCCATTAGAGGGCTATGGTTCGGCATCACGCCCAGATCGCCTTCTGTTCCTGGAATGTCGACCTGATCAACATCACCGGAATAGAGTTCGCGCTCTGGAGAGACGAGAGAGAATTGGAGCGTGTCAGCCATTGTCTGTTACGCGGCTTCCGCAGCCATTTTGGCTGCTTTTTCTAGGACGTCGTCAATCCCGCCAACCATATAGAAAGCTTGCTCTGGCAAGTGATCATACTCGCCTTCAACCAATCCTTTGAAGGATTTGATTGTGTCTGCAAGTGGAACCTGGATACCTGGGGAACCAGTAAAGATCTCAGCAACATCGAAAGGCTGTGAGAGGAACTTCTCAACTTTACGCGCACGAGAAACGGTCATTTTATCTTCTTCAGACAGCTCGTCCATACCGAGGATCGCGATGATGTCCTGAAGCGCTTTATAACGCTGAAGGATTTCTTGAACGCGGCGAGCCACTTGATAGTGATCATCACCAACAGTCCGTGGTTCCAAAATACGTGATGTGGAGTCGAGCGGATCAACGGCTGGGTAAATACCCTTCTCGGAAATCGCACGGTTAAGAACAGTTGTAGCATCCAAGTGAGCAAATGATGTCGCTGGCGCTGGGTCAGTCAAGTCATCGGCCGGAACGTAGATAGCCTGAACAGACGTAATTGAACCCTTATTCGTCGATGTAATGCGTTCCTGCATTTGGCCCATTTCTGTAGCCAATGTTGGCTGATAGCCCACGGCAGAAGGAATACGACCAAGAAGCGCTGACACTTCTGAGCCGGCTTGTGTAAAGCGGAAAATGTTATCGACGAAGAACAAAACGTCCTTGCCTTCTTCATCACGGAAATACTCAGCCTGTGACAGACCTGTCAAAGCAACCCGAGCGCGCGCTCCTGGAGGCTCGTTCATCTGGCCATAAACCAATGTTGCGCGGCTTTCGCCGTCGAGGTTGATCACGTTAGATTCGATCATCTCGTGGTATAGGTCGTTTCCTTCACGAGTACGCTCTCCGACACCCGCAAACACAGAGTAACCACCAAAGAGTTTCGCGATGTTGTTGATGAGTTCCATAATCAAAACGGTTTTACCAACACCGGCACCGCCGAAGAGACCGATTTTACCGCCTTTTGAATATGGGCAAAGCAGATCAATAACCTTGATACCCGTAACAAGAACTTCGGTCTCTGTCGCCTGATCAACAAAAGCTGGTGCTTCTTTGTGAATTGGCGCCATCACCTTTGTCTTCACCGGACCACGATCGTCAATTGGCTCCCCAACAACGTTCATGATGCGTCCGAGTGTCTCTGGTCCAACAGGAACCGTAATCGGTGCACCCAAATCCGTAACGTCTTGACCGCGAACCAGACCTTCTGTGGCGTCCATCGCGATAGTACGAACTGTGTTTTGTCCGAGATGCTGTGCAACTTCGAGAACCAAACGGTTGCCGTTATTGTCAGTTTCCAACGCATTCAGAATGGACGGCAAAACACCGCCTTCGAACTCCACATCAACAACCGCACCAATAACCTGGCTGATACGGCCAGCAGTCATTTTGGTTGCAACGGTTTTTTTCTTAGCGGCTGGCTTTCGCTTCGCGGCGGGTTTCTTTGCAGCAGGCTTTTTTGCCGCCGTCTTTTTTGCAGGTGCTTTTGCCATGAGTAAGTTCCTCTAGCCTCTTAAATCTTACAGCGCTTCTGCGCCGGAAATAATTTCGATCAATTCAGACGTGATTTGCGCCTGACGTGTGCGGTTGAATGTCATCGTTAGTTTGTCGATCATGTCGCCTGCGTTTCGCGTCGCATTATCCATGGCCGTCATTTTGGAGCCCATCTCACCGGCTTGGTTTTCAAGCAGGGCCGAGAAAATTTGAGTGTTGATATTGCGCGGCAACAAGACACGTAAAATACCAGCCTCATCGGGCTCATAAGTGTAAATTGATCCCTCAAGGTCAGGCGCAAAAACACTGTCCGCAGCAGGTTCGCTGGGCGCATCATCTTCGGCACCGAGTGCTGCCATTGCAGGTATCAAGGTATTGGAAACAGCATCTTGCTGCATAACATTGACGAACTGAGAATAGATTAGTTTACAAACATCAAAATCGCCTGCTTCAAACATCGTTGTGATTTTCTCACCAATGCCTTGTGCGATCCCTGCATGTAATTTCCGCTCTTCTTTCAAAGATACATATTCAACGATTTGATCTTCATAAAGGCGGTTCAGTTGATCATAACCTTTTTTACCAATCAGGTAGAGTTTCACTGTTTTTCCAGCTCGCTCTAAAGCAACGATTTCTTCGCGGGCCTTTCGAACAATATTCGTGTTGAAGCCACCGCACAAACCACGGTCAGCGGTCGCAACAACAAGAAGGACTTTATCCGACTTACCGTTACCGACCAGCAGCTCTGGGCCACCTGCCGTGTCCGACATGGAATTCGCGAGGTTGATGATGATGGAATTCAACCGGTCTGAATACGGACGTGATGCCTCGGCAGCCTCTTGCGCTTTACGCAACTTCGCTGCGGCAACCATCTGCATGGCTTTCGTGATCTTCTGCGTATTTTTAACGCTACCGATCCGGTTTTTTAGCTCTTTCAAAGACGCCATGAGACGAGTTCCTTAAGCGGCGAAATTATCCGTGAAGGATTTCAAGACTGATTTGATCTTTTCTTCAATTTCGTCAGTCAATTTTTTGCCGGTCGCGATATCGGAAAGCAGAGCTTTTTGCTCGCCACGAAGATGCGTCAGCAGTTGAGCTTCATAAGCCTGTACAGATTTCGCATCGATGCCGTCGAGATAACCACGCGTACCCGCGTAAAGAACGACAACTTGTTCTTCGACCTGCAAAGGAGAGAACTGAGGTTGCTTAAGAAGCTCTGTTAGACGTTCGCCACGGGCCAAAAGAGCCTGAGTGGAAGCATCCAAATCAGAACCAAATTGAGCGAAAGCGGCCATTTCCCGGTATTGCGCGAGCTCGCCCTTAATAGGACCCGCAACCTGTTTCATAGCTTTGATCTGAGCCGCAGAACCAACACGAGAAACTGAGAGACCGACGTTCAACGCAGGACGAATGCCTTGGAAGAATAAATCGGTTTCAAGGAAGATTTGACCATCAGTAATCGAAATCACGTTCGTCGGAATAAACGCCGAAACGTCGTTACCTTGTGTTTCAATGATCGGCAACGCCGTCAAAGAACCTGCACCGTGATCTTTGTTCAGCTTCGCAGCGCGCTCAAGAAGACGGGAATGAAGGTAGAAAACATCACCAGGATACGCTTCGCGACCCGGTGGGCGGCGCAGAAGAAGTGACATTTGACGATAAGCAACCGCTTGCTTGGATAGATCATCATAAATGATCAAGCCGTGCATGCCGTTATCGCGGAAAAATTCACCCATTGCACAACCGGCAAATGGCGCGAGATACTGAAGCGGAGCTGGCTCTGACGCAGACGCGACAACGATAATGGAGTATTCCATCGCGCCGTTCTCTTCGAGTGTCTTGACAAGTGAAGCAACGGTTGAGCGTTTTTGTCCAATCACGACATAGATGCAGTAAAGTTTGTCATTCTCACGGTCTTCATCAAAAGCCGCTTTTTGGTTCAAAATAGCATCAACCGCGACCGCAGTTTTACCTGTTTGACGGTCCCCAATAATCAATTCGCGCTGGCCACGACCAACAGGGATAAGCGCGTCAATCGCCTTAATGCCAGTTTGCACAGGCTCGTGAACACCTTGGCGAGGCATGATGCCAGGAGCTTTAACGTCAACACGGCGGCGCTCTGTCGCTTCGATCGGGCCTTTGCCGTCAATCGGCTCACCTAATGGGTTAACAACGCGACCTAAGAGACCTTTGCCAACCGGAACGTCAACGATTTCGCCGAGACGCTTAACTGTGTCGCCTTCTTTAATACCGCGGTCATCACCAAAGATAACGACACCGACATTATCAGTTTCGAGGTTGAGGGCCATTCCCTTAATTCCACCAGGGAATTCAACCATTTCGCCGGCGCGAACATTGTCCAGGCCGTAAATACGAGCGATACCGTCACCGACAGACAATACTTGTCCGATGTCGGAGACTTTGGCTTCTTTGCCGAAGCCCTTGATTTGCTTTTTGAGGATCGTGGAGATCTCTGCGGCGCGAATGTCCATAATATATGTCCTCTATGCTTCTTTGAGGGCGAGACGCATGTCTTCGATTTTTGTCTTAAGTGAGCTATCGTAAAGGCGCGAACCGATACGAACCTGAAACCCGCCCAGCAGGTCAGGGTCAATTGAAGTTTCGACATCAACCGTGCGGCCTAGCGTCTTTTTCAATTGGGATTTGATAGATGTGATTTGAGCTGCCGTGAGTTTTGACGCGCTTTTCACTTTGGCGACCTGAGTGCCGCGGCGGCGCGCCAGCAGGTCGTTAAATGCAGAAATGATTCCCGGCAGTTCATCTGCACGGCGATTTCCAGCTACCGTTCCGATGAACTGAGTTGTTAATGCAGACAACTTAGCTTTTTTCGCGACAGCAGTAAGGGCCGCAACCTTGTCTTCAGTTGCAAAAACGGGACTCTCGGCAAGGTGTTTCAAATCTTGATTTGAATCGTACATCCTCTTGAAAGACTTAAGTTCTTTCTCGACTCGCGTCACGGATTTCGCATCCTCGGCGAGGTCTAGTAGTGCAAGAGCGTAGCGCCTAGGGGCTTCGCCGGTAATGACTTCGGTGTCGGACAAAACGGGTTAATCCTGAGCTGTAGCCTACGCGCAAAATGCGGCGTCAAAAACTGGGTTTCCTTTAGAAAAGGCGATAACCTTTCCCTCAATCGCGCGGGCCATAGCAGGGAAAAATCGGCATGCCAAGGTCAGAATCTCGCCAGCATGCAGTCCTATCTGCACGGCACCTAAGTTAACCCCAAAAGACGAAAGTTACTTGACAAAATAGACGGATTTTTACCTCTTAGCGCAATGATTAGACAGTTTATTGCGCTTTACCGAGCACGCAAAGATTTGGCCCTCGCAAAACAGCTCGCCAGTGAAATGATAATTGACGGCGCCATCGATAAGGTCAGCTGGCCTCTGACAGTGGCTAAACTATGGATGAGCGTTGGAGTCGCCGTTATCTCTGCACTTATATTGGCATTTCTTTTGATTGGTGCCGCTACGCATTGGACACTCGCCATCCCCGTTCTTCCACTGGGCGCGGCGATCTATGCGATTATTCGCCTATGGCGAGGTGCAAATGCGGGTGTCGGATACGTCACGCATCTCGCGAAGACCGAGTTAAGGCACAAAGCCTCGTTGCTAAAGACACCCGGCGTTCAACCTCAGGAGACACCAAGCGGATCTCTTTAAGACATAAAAAAAAGCGGCCCCAAGGGGCCGCTTTCCTAAACTAATAGAAAACGAGTGTTTTCTAGAACTTCATGTTCACGCCTGCGAAGAGGAAACGTCCACCTGCGTCATAGACACCAGCAACAGTGTTCGCTTCAACGTTCACACCTGTCGTACCGAAAGTCGTTACGATTGGCGGATCATTGTCCAGAACGTTGTTTGCACCGACACGGAGCGTAACTGAGTCATTGACGTCGTAGAATGCTGCGAGGTCAAGATAACCTGTTGCATCAATGCTCTCGTCGATAGCGTTTCCACCATCATCTACGAGTGAACGAACAGTACCGTCTTCACCAAAACCGTTATCGATAGAGCCGACTTGGTCAACACCTGAGGAATAACGCCATACAGCTGATGCACGTACCTTCCAAGGTGACTGCCAAGTTGTGACCATGTTGTGGCGATACTCGAAGTTCGGGTTACCACAAGATCCAGCGAAGAAGCCAACACAATCAAATGACGGTGTTCCTGGTAGGTTCGTTTGCTCTTGTGAGATCACATATGTTGAGTTGTAATTGAATGACAACTCACCAAAGCTACCGATATCAAAGCCATAAAGGACCTGGAAATCGATACCACTTGTTGCGAATTCAGCAATGTTTTGAGCAGTCGCCGTGATGAAAGCTTGATCACGCGGGAAGAAGGTCAATGACCCATCCGGTCCACGCTGGATAAGCGAACAGAACTCCGTCGCGCCTGTCAACAAACACTGGTTAAGCGTAGTTGCTGTCGGGATTGTTGAGATCGCGTCAGACACGGTTATGTCGAAATAGTCAGCAGACAAAGTCAGACCAGAAACGGCACTTGGCTGATAAACAACACCAAGCGTGTATGTATCAGCTGTTTCCGGCGTCAGACCCGGGTTACCACCTGTCAATGTGTTCAACTGACCGGAGTCAGGAGCCACAAGACCGAAGAGGTTAGCAGGCAATCCAGTATTTGCACACTGAGCTGCTGTAACTGGCGCACCACCTACGTTACCAGGTGTAGCACCCGCACACGGGTCGGTCAGGTTTGTTAGGCCAGAGTTTTGCGGGCTAAACAGGTTCAAGATATTGGGCGCGCGGATAGCGCGTTGATACTGAGCACGAATGCGCAGATCATCAACAGGAACCCATGAAGCACCAACAGCATACGTTGTAGCGGAGAAATCTTCACCACGCGTATTGTCAATGTTGTTCTGTGAAGCATAGTCTGAGTAACGAATAGCACCGTTCAGGTTAAACTGCTCAATACCAGTTACGCCAGCAATTAATGGCAACTGAGCTTCAGCAAAGACTTCGAAAACTGATGTTTCACCATCAGCAGGCACAGTCGCACCGCCGGAACCAACAAGGTTACCGGAAGACGCGATGCCATCAGCTTGCTCAATCAATTCATCTTTACGGTACTCCGTACCAACAAGAAGGCTCATGCTTTCTTCTGCATATGGGCTTGTGAAACCATACTTGCCAAGGTCGCCGCCGATAGTAGCACCGAATACGGTTTGACGTGACGTACCAACAGTCAAAGTTGGCGTGTCAACGAATGCACGAAGCGCATCTGACGATGGAACACCGATCTGATAGGCTGACGTAAACGGTACACAACCACCTGAAGAGTCTCGACAAACTGGTAGACCTGTTACAGGATCTGTAATGATGTCGAGTGACTGCTGAAGGTTCGCAAGTGTAACTTGGTTAAACTGAATACGCTGAAGTCTTGTCTCAGAATACTGGCCAAATACATCGTAGTTCAAGTTCTCATCATCCAGTGTTCCACGAACACCACCAACGAGACGGAAGTTGTTACGCTGACGATCATCCGTACGCGGACCACCTTCAACGAAACGACGGCGAACTTGGCTCTGAGCATACAAACCAGCATCAACAGTGTTACCTTGTAGATCTGTTGTTAGAACAGCACGTGGGAATGGACCATTAATGTCCGCACTACCACAGATCAGCGCGCGAGCTTCGTCTGTCAGGACTGGGTTATCACAATTGACCTGGTTAATTGTTGAACCAAAGGCCGCAGATGGAGCAATAATTTGCGGTGATGAGGATGACGTAAAGCCGAAATCCAAATACCCAGTCGCCTTATTCGTAATATCGTAATAACCACTAAACCCGGCGTTAAAACGCTCAACTTCGCGGCGAATAGGGTTAAATGGGTTAAAGTTAAACGCGTTGTTGAACCCTGCAGTTAGGCTATCATCTGTGCCCAAAGAGAACGCACCACTTGTTTGTGGAGTTCCATCAGCATTCAACAATGGGTTTCCTGCAGCGTCAACCAATCCAATCGGGTTTGCCGGGTCCGCAGACAGAACAAACGTAGTTGGGAAAGGACCTTGGTTAGACCCAAGACAGATAAGATCATCATCGCCAGTTGGGAATGTTGCACACTGTGAGAAATCACGGTCGCCTTGCTGAATGCCATCGTTCTTTGCGTAGTTGAAATAGCCAGTTACGTTACCGCGACCATCATCTAAGCTTGTACCCAATAGAATGCTAGCTTGGAAAGTTTCGTTATCAGTTACGCTACCGTTAGCAGGATCTGCGCCAACAGCTTCGAGACGCTCTTGGAAGAAGTCACTGCCATTGTTGGATTGGTTGAAACCATACTGAAGATCAACTTCGATACCTTCAAAGTCCTTGCGCGTAATAAAGTTTGCAACACCAGCAACCGCATCGGAACCATAAATCGCAGACGCGCCACCAGTAACGACTTCAACACGCTCAACAAGCTGAGGTGCGATCAAGTTAAGGTCAGCAGCGAATCCACCAAGTGGGCCACCAGGAGCGAGACGCTTACCGTCGACGAGAACAAGCGTACGAGTCGCACCAAGATTACGTAGATCAAGTGTTGACGTACCAGTCGCGCCGTTAGCGAAGGCTGTCGTTTGAGCTGGGTATACGGCTGGCAACGTGTTGACGAGATCAACTGTATCTACAGTACCGCGTACATCGAAAAGCTCTGCGTCAACAGTGACGACAGGGCTAGATGAAACAACGTTGACATTTTGGATACGCGAACCGGTGATAACAATTGTATCTTCGTCACCTTCGATATCATCTTGCGCATAAGTCGGCGCGGCCGACGCCATCATCAAGCTGAAAGATACAGCAGATAATAGCAGTTTTGATTTTGTGGACATTTTCATGTTTGCAAAACTTCCCTCTAAATTTATCCTGGTTCACCCAGGCGTGCACGACAAAAGCCAGTCTTCCGTCGCAATTGCGCTCGTCGCTATGACAGAAATGTAACCCTATCAAACTTAAACCGCACTCTAGGGAATGTTTGAGGTATTTTTGTCGACGGGTGTGTCAAATCTGCACCACAATTGTGCAATTGGACGCAAAACCTAAACTTTCGCAAGGTTTCGGCAAGGCTAAACCTGTGATTTTACATGAAACTCTGAGGATCTATGTCTATTTGGATTTTGTATTTCGACTGCGGTCGAACTTTCTCGCGCCAAGCCTTCATATATTTTGACAAATTGACGGATGGATCAGCCTGAATAAACAATCGGCGTCGGTAAAGACCCCGCAACCGCCCTATCGGTGCTTCTGACGGACCTAAGATGTCTATCCCTTCAGCCCGAGGAGCAGCACTAAGGAACCTTTTCGCCAACGCATCCACTTTCGCCGGATCCGGCCCCCAAAAGATGACCGCCGCCAATTTTCCAAAAGGCGGCAAGCCCAACATCTCGCGCATGGCTAACTCTACCCCTATGAACATGTCGCGATCGCCTGCCGCCAAAGCCACAAGCGCTTCATGTTCGGGTTGATGCGTTTGAATAAGGGCATGTCCGGGCTTATCCGCCCGCCCTGCTCTACCAGCGACCTGCACTAAGGTTTGATAAGTCCGTTCTCCTGCCCGGGGATCTCCGCCTGCTAATCCCAAATCTCCGTCAACGACCCCCACAAACGTCAAGCGCGGAAAATTATGACCTTTCACGACCATTTGGGTCCCGACCAAAATATCAATTTCCCCCTGCTCCATCCGACGCATGCGCTCAGCTAACTCTGCAGGGTTACCTGCCGTATCAGAAGACAACACTTCGACGCGAGCGTTTGGAAACGCGGTTTGTGCCTCCTCTGCTATGCGCTCAACCCCAGGGCCAATCGATGTCAAACTTTCTTCGGCTTGGCATTCGGGGCAACGCTTTGGCATTGGCATAGAGAAACCAGTCAAATGGCACATCGCCCGCCCAGTTCGTTTATGCTGCACCAGCCAGCTATCCGTATCAGGCGACTTCAGTTTCTCGCCGCAGGTCCGACAGATAATGAGCGGCGCATAACCGCGCCGGTTGAGATAGAGGAGCGCTTGCTCCCCTCGCTCTGTAACATCGCGGACAGCATCAAGTAGTGGCTGGGATAAAAACGCTCCCTTTTCCGGCACGTTTTCTTTCAAATCGACCAAGGCTATTTCTGGAAGGACCGCAGCACCAGGACGCTCTGGCAATACGACATGAGCAAATTTTCCAGTTCGCGCATTGTGCAGCGATTCTAAACTTGGTGTCGCAGACGCCAAGATGACACTGTGACCACTCACATGACCGCGCACGACAGCCATATCGCGAGCATTATATATTACGCCCTCTTCTTGTTTATAAGAAGTGTCATGCTCTTCATCGACGACAATGAGGCCAAGCTCTGGAAAAGGCAGGTAAAGCGCGGAACGTGCGCCGACGACTAGCTTGCAGCGACCTTGAGCGACCTCCCGCCAAACACGGCGACGAGCAGCCTCCCCCATTTGAGAATGCCAACTTGCAGGCTCAGCTCCGAAACGTCCTTTGAAGCGACGCAACCCCGCTTGGGTCAAAGCAATCTCAGGCACAAGTATCAAGCATTGTTGCCCTTGCCTTAAAGCTTGCGCGACGGCTTCGAAATAAACTTCAGTTTTGCCAGATCCAGTTACGCCGTCCAAAAGCGAAACATTGAAAGTCCGCGCTTTAACTTGCTCGACAAGGTCCGTAGATGCCTCCTCCTGCCCCGGCGTTAAGTCTCTACCAGGATGCTCAGGGTCTGGCCTGGCGAAAGGTGGGTCAACGGGGCCGCTTTCAGCGGTCAATCCACCCGCTTTCACGAGGCCTTTTACAACCCCGGCGGAAACTCCCGCTCGGGCAGCGGCTTCGCTTGCTCGCGCTGGCCAAGGCCCGCCTTCCCGAAGGACAGCCGCACGAGAAGATGTTAGGTTTTTTGGAGTTGTTCCACTCGGCCTATATAATGTCACGATCGCCGAAGGATCTAAGGCTTTGTAATTGCGGATAACCATCCGCAACACATTACCGGGTGAAGCACCATTATATCGGGCGGTCCAGTCAACGAAGTCAATCATATCTGCAGAGAGTGGCTTTGTTCCCTTTCGGTCGACAACGGACTTCAATTCCCGCTCGCCTTCAGCGACCCCCAGAGACCAAACCACACCCAGCTTCATTTGCTTGCCAATAGGGGCAAAAACAAAATCTCCACGTGAGATATCTAAACCCTCTGGAACCACATAATCAAACGGGCCTGGTACATTCACAGGGAATAGAATTTGGGCGGTTTGATTCACGATAGGGACATGATAGCAGACGTCTGACTTTAAAACCTCATACATCTGCAAAATATCAGGGGACATATCCGCCATGAAATTCTTCATTGACAGCGCTGACATAACCGCCATTTCCGAGCTAGCCGATATTGGCCTAGTGGATGGCGTCACAACCAACCCATCTATCATCGCAAAATCTGGACGTGACTTTAAGGAAGTCATTGCGGAGATCTGCAAACTGACCCCCGGTCATGTTTCTGCGGAAGTTGTCGCGACAGATGCCGAAACCATGATTAGTGAAGGACGTACGCTTCGAAAAATTGCGGATAATGTTTGCGTCAAGCTTCCTTTGACAATGGATGGTTTGAAAGCCTGCAACACGCTCTCAAAAGAAGATATTCCCACAAACGTCACATTATGCTTCTCCCCTAACCAAGCCCTTCTGGCTGCAAAAGTAGGCGCGACCTATATCTCTCCCTTCATCGGACGTCTCGACGACATAACCTTGGATGGATTAGAACTGATTGAAGATATTCGGACGATTTATGATAATTACGGCTTCGAGACAGAAATTCTTGCCGCCTCGATCCGAAACGTGAACCACGTCAAAGACTGCGCCCTTGTTGGCGCCGACGTCATCACTGCCCCACCAAACGTTATCAAGTCACTTTCAAATCATGTTCTTACAGATAAAGGCCTAGCTGCGTTCTTGAAGGATTGGGAAGCCACGGGACAATCCATTTAGGGATACCTTCCTTCTGCTATGCAGAAGCTATTGTCCGCCTTCGTCTTGGGCGGGCAACAATTCGGAACCAAAGCAACCCAACACCGCTGAGCGCGAATAAAAGCGCGGCGCCGCTGGCGAGACGCAGCCACCAGCTATTGAAATTATCGGCGCCAGTCACATCCATGATGTGGAATTTCCAAGCAAGATCAAAGACTCTCCAGAGACGGGTGCGAACACTCCGGATTTCGGCGGTATCGGGATCGATATAAAGCCGCGTTTTGGCTTTATCATCGAACTTCACTTGCCAAACAGGGAGCTTCCCCGAATAGTCTTTAGGCGCGACATTCAGCCTTGAAAACGACGAGATATTGCCATCACCTTTATAGCTTGATTGAGCAACATTTTGAATGTCCGCCTCCGCTAATCCGGTCCATTTTGAGCCAGTTCTTGCATCCAACATTTGCGGACCGCTTTCGCCCAAAAGTATATAGGCAGGCCGTCCAGCAACATTGATCAAACGGGCCCCTGTTAACGCCCCATCATAGGCCGTCATTGCAATTTCAATTGGGATAATATCAGAATTCGTTAGAGAAAAGATCTCCGTCTCGACCAAATGGCGCCCTCGGACCTGATCAATCGGGAAAAGGGTCATGAAAAACCCAGACCCAAACCAGAATAGGATTTGTAGCGAAAGCACTAATCCGGCCCATTTATGGATGCGAGTCAGGTATTTGTTTACGGCGCGTTTCATGGGCGGCGACTTAACGCCAGTACACTGCCCGTCAAGACCACATCTCGGCGCACTTTAAAGATTTACTAACCCTGTTCGTGCCAATCTCGAGGTCAATTCTACTTTGTCGAGGCTGACCGCCATGAAAACAAAAATTTCGCTCCTAACGGCGACAGCCTTCCTTATAGGCTGCTCCTCGGTTTCAGAGAGCATTCCAACTGTGAAGATCGAAAAACGCAAAGCCAAAACAACTGTTCAATCTGCAAGCTTCGCAACAGATGGAACATCTAATCAAGCCTCCATGATTTGCGAAACTGACGAAATGCGTAGAAAAGTGATCGACGACAACGACGATAATGACGCGGTTCGCATCATGGTAGTTGAAGACGGCGAAACAGGAAGCCGTGTTTTATCGGAGGTTGAAGTCGATTGCCGAAACTACTTCTTACGGAAATCCCTAACTCCGGCCCAACCAAAGATCATTCGCACAGCCACACCGACCACGGACTTGATTGAAACACCGCGTCGCAGCACTCGAACAAAAAGCCAGCGTTACACATACATCGTCCAACGCGGCGACACAGTTTGGGATATCGCGAGAGAGCACTGCACAACAGTAAAGGCGATTACTCGCCTTAACGGTCTGGGTCGCGGAAACGTATTGGACATCGGTCAGCGCCTTAAACTTCCCGACGACGAATGCAATTAAACGGCAATTCAGACAAAAAAACCGGCCATGGAGCCGGGTTTTTTCTTTACCTAATGGGTGATCATCGTCCCTATTTGACGACTTTCAACAAAGCCGGGTCTTCATTTCGCATGGGTGCATAATCCCGCTTTGGTGCGGGCGCACTATTGAGTTGGGCGTAGTTCTCTAATTTCTGAGACTGAACCCGGTTTATTTGACGGAATGTATCGAGATCTTTCATCGCCTCTACAAACTTCGAGTTCAAAGCATCAAACTCAGCCTTCGCTTGTGCAAGAGCTCGGGATTGGCGCGCTTCGGTTTCAGCCTGATTGCGCAGACGTTGTTCGTTAACTCCATTGCGCTCACGCTCGGTCTCCAGTGCTTGACGGAGGCCAGCAGTTTCATCGTCAAAATGACTACCCATTGTATCTTTGATACGAAGCTGTGTTGTCAGTTGTTCGATCTGAGTTTTTAAAGCGAGGATTTCATCTGCGCGGCGCTTAAGTGTGTCTTCAAACAGGTTCTTTTGACTCGCCTGCTCATACTCCGCAGACTGTAAGCGTGAGTTTGTTGCGACCAATTGCTCTTTAGCAGCATGATGATCCAGTCGAAGGTCTCGAAGCGCCGATAAAGACGCATCTGCAGACTTGGTTTTTTCGTCCAAACGCAAAGTAAACTCTTCGACCGCGTTTTGAAGCTCACGAACCTTGTGATTTTGGGAAGAAATATGACCAGTGGCTTGCGCAAGTTCATCTTGAACACGTTGCTGCGTTAAAACGAGTTCTTCGAGACGATCCGTACGTTGGTTGAGTTGCTTAGTCAGGGACTCAGTCTCTCGGCGGAGTTTGAACTCTGATTCTCGCAGTCCAGCTTCCCGTTCGGTTCGGGCCGAAAGCTCTGATTTCGTACCGTCTAATTCCGTACGCAGTTTATCGCGTTCTTTCTGGACCGTCGCGAGTTTCGCTGTTTGCTCCTGGGCCCAAGCGCGTTTCTTATCTAAATCCGCACTTAAGGATTTAACCTCAGCCTCCAATCGTTCGGTTTCAGCCTGCAAACGCGCAGCTTGGCGAACATTGGCATCCATCTTATTCATTGATTTGGTAAGCGCGCCCAACCGTTTAGCCGCAAGATCCTGTTGCTCTGCCCCGGTTTTCAACGCATCAGTTATGGCCTGAACCACATCTTGTGTTGCCTTCACATCATCTGCCCCGAATTGAGGCGCGTCTTTCTTGAACAAACGCATATCAGCCACCCTTTTAAATCCCACGAATCGCCCAACCCGAGCCATCCCATATAAGGTTTTGGTAACCATGTTGCGGTTAACGAGGTCTTAAATGCAGACAGGTCTTTTAATCATTTTTGCGGCGGGTTTATGCGCCGTGATCTCCGGACTGTTCGGAATGGCAGGTGGTCTAGTTTTTATGGGCATCATTGCCAGCCTAATGAGCGTCAGCGCCGCGATGGTTGTCCACGGTGTTGTTCAATCAGTCTCTAATGGGTCGCGATCAACCATATTACGCGAGCACATCCGGTGGGACATTTTGGGCTGGCAACTTCTAGGAGCCCTGCCCGCAATTGCCCTCATGCTTTGGGTCGCCTTTACACCCAATAAAGCGCAACTTTTCTTAGCCCTCGGACTATTACCGATCTTATTGTGGTTACCAAAGGGCATACTGGCAGGTGACGCTGAAAAGCCCGCACATGCCGCCCTTTGCGGGGCAATGGTCATGGGATTAAACCTAAGCGCCGGAGTCGCCGGTCCCGCGCTTGACTTCTTTTACGTAAAGACCGCCCTCACCCGAAAAGCTATCGTGGCAACGAAGGCTGTCACAATGTTTGCGAGCCATTTAGTTAAGATTGCCTATTTCGGCATACCTTTGCTTCGTTCGCAAGGTTTAGCGGATTTGCCACCAATTTGGGTGCTGGCTCTTGCCATCCCTGCTGTTGTTCTGGGGACAAAATTCGGGACGACACTACTTGAGCGATTCTCCGATGTCGGGTTTCGAAAATACACCCGCATTCTCGTGACAGTCGTCGGCATCGTTTACGTTTTCCGGGGTCTTGCCTTGCTAGATCTCATATAGAGCGCAATTCCAGCCAAAGTGACTGCCGTTCCAACTGCGTCCCAGGGACCAAAAGGCTCATCCAGCACAATGATTGCGGCGATGATCGTCGCTAGAGGACCAATCATACCGAGCATAGCCACCCGTTGCGCTCCAATTCGTCCAATCGCGATATTCATAAAAAAACTGGGTAGTAGAGTAGAGAAAACGGCGATGGTCAGGCCCAATAGATATATCCGAGGCGGAAGCGATAACGCATCAATAATGCCGTTGTCTGCGGTTGCCGCTACCAAGAAGTGCGCAAAAATAGCCGTAGCCGCCCCTAACATAGCGAGGCAGGTAAAGAGTTGAGCCCCAATTTTATCAATGAATGTTTTTGCGAGCAGTTGGTAAAGAGCGAACAACATAGCGCACCCAAGAACCAAACCGCTACCCAGCCAGAGATTGGAACTCTCGGTGATATCGCCTCCCACGAAGACAATCGCCAAACCCGCATATGCCAAGACAACCGCGGCAACGCCCCACCGGGTGAGTTTACCTCCGAAAAATAGGGCGCCAAACACAATGACAAAGGCTGGATATGTAAATAACAACAAGCGCTCTAACTGTGCCGTGATAAATTGCAGACCTGTAAAATCGAGCAGCGTACACAAGTAGTAGGCGATAATACCAGTTCCCATAGCCAGTAATATTTGCTTGCCGCGCGGCTTGGTGTCCGCGCGTCGCCAGGCCCAGAACAAAATCAACAAATATACAGGAAAGGAAAACCCGAGCCTCAGCATCATAAGGGTTATGGGCGGGACTTGTTCTACCATGCCGTCGGTCGGCAAATATGCGAGCTTCACGAATACAGCTTTCAGAGAGTATAATACCGCTGCGACGAGGCCTAATACGACAGCGCCCCACGCCAAGGGTGGTTCTTCCCGCCCCCCTTCAAAAGATGGAGCGGAAAGCGTTTCTCGCAGATTTGATTTCATTTGCGGCGACGTTCTCGAAAGAAGGCCTTCAACATTTCCGATGATTCCTCCGCCAAGACACCAGAAGTGACTTCTGGACGATGATGACACGTGTCCTGTTCAAAAAACTTAACACCATGTTCAATGGCACCTCCTTTTGGATCTGAGGCGCTATAAACGACTCGAGCAATACGGGCATTGGAAATGGCGCCTGCGCACATTGTGCAAGGCTCTAGCGTTACATAGAGGCTCATTCCGCCAAGCCGGTAGTTTTCGGTATTATATGCCCCGTCGCGGAGCGCCAATATTTCTGCGTGCGCGGTCGGGTCGCAGATGGATATCGGCGCATTTCCCGTACGTGACACGACATTGCCATCCGCATTGACAAGCACAGCGCCGACAGGCACTTCGCCTCGCCGTGCTGCGGCCTTGGCTTCTTCAATCGCTAGACGCATATAGTGCTCATCATCCATGGCGCGGCTTTCACCTTTTGCGCCCTAACCGTCAAGACACATACCTTATGACCGACGAACCAAAGCTTGACAGAATTGCGAAATACCTCGCCCGCGCAGGCGTCGCGTCTCGCCGTGATTCCGAAAAACTGGTCGCGGAAGGCCGCATCAAGGTGAATGGTAAAACCATCGACACGCCGGCGACTAAAGTTGGTCCAAAAGACAAAGTTGAATTCGATGGCAATCTCGTTGCGGGTAAAGAGCAAACCAGACTGTGGCGCTATTACAAACCGGATGGATTGGTCACCTCTCATAAGGACGAGAAGAACCGGCAAACCGTATTTGATGTTTTACCCAAAGAGATGGGTCGTGTTATTTCTGTCGGCCGATTGGACATTACGTCCGAAGGTCTTTTACTGCTGACAAATGACGGCGAGCTCGCGCGACATTTAGAACATCCTTCGACGGGGTTGTCTCGGCGTTACCGGACGCGTGCCTATGGCAAGATCACTCAAACCGAACTCGACACGCTCAAGAACGGCATAAAAATCGATGGCATAATGACGGGCCCAATTGAGGCCATATTAGATAGCGAGAGCGGAGATAATTGCTGGATTACGGTAACCTTACGCGAGGGCAAAAACCGCGAAGTTCGCCGTGCGATGGAACACCTTGGCCTCAAAGTGAACAGGCTTATACGGGTGAGTTATGGTCCATTTATGTTGGGTGACATTCCCAAGGGAAAAGTCGAAGAAGTTAAATACAAGGTCCTTCAAACTCAACTCGGTCACTTAATGAACTTCCCCGAACCCATTGAAAAGAAAACAAAAGGCCCAAAACGAGGGAGCTACGGCAGTGCCAAACGGTTCCAAAAGAAGCCGGATGAGAAAGCTAAAGCAGCGCCACAGGGCCGCGGGAAATTTGCCAAACCAAAACGCAAATCAAAAGTCGGTGCTGCCGGAAAACCCGGCGGAAAATATCAAGGAAAATTCTCGCCTCGTGGTCAAGGGCGGAGCAAGAAGTGAGAATTGTCTCAGGCAAACTACGTGGCAGAAATATACAAACGCCAGCCGGCCGAACTACCCGGCCGACGTCAGATCAAGCACGCGAGTCGGTTTTTAACATTCTTAAGCATGCAAACTGGGCGCCACCGCTTGACGGCGCAATTGTAGCGGACATTTTTGCGGGCTCTGGGGCGCTCGGATTAGAAGCTATTTCTCGCGGTGCAGACTTCTGTCTTTTCGTCGAAACTGAACCCAAAGCCCGTGCCTCAATTCGCGCAAATATCGAAAAAATGAAGATATCCGAAGACACACGATTACATCGTTATGACGCCACCAAATTGAAAATTGCCCCGGGGAATTTGCGCGGAAAATTCACGCATATCTTCATGGATCCACCTTATAATAAAAGTTTGTGGAAGCCCGTCCTCAGCCGTCTCCTGCAGCAGAATTTACTTGCAGATAACGGCGTCATTATCCTCGAAGAGAGCGTTGAGGCCGAAGTGGAACCACGAGGCTTTGATGTTTTGGAAGATAAGACTTGGGGCGCCGCACGCGTATTGTTTCTTGCGCCAACCAGCAGAGATGCTTAGCCTATAGTTCATGGGCAAAACATACGACGAATTGAACGACAAACTCTCCGCCTTTATTAAAGCGCAGAAAATGTTCTTTGTCGCAACGGCTCCACTTTCGCCTGATGGACATGTGAATGTGTCTCCCAAAGGTTACGACAGTTTCAAAATCATCGACAGCAGGACAGTTGCCTATCTGGATTACGGTGGATCGGGGATCGAAACCCACGCCCATGTTGTCGAAAATGGAC
Source organism: Litorimonas sp. (assembly GCA_039975855.1). Classification (GTDB taxonomy): domain Bacteria; phylum Pseudomonadota; class Alphaproteobacteria; order Caulobacterales; family Maricaulaceae; genus Litorimonas. The sequence continues at coordinate 367,459 of JBDWGH010000002.1, forward strand.
GCATTACGATTATGTTCTGCGCCTATGAGGGCAAAGCCAACATCCTTAGATTATATGGTAAAGGCTCTGTTTGTGCGTTCCATGATGAGGGCTTCGAAGAGAAACTGGCGTGGTTCCCGGAATTTGACCGAGCCAGAGCCATCATCACTGTAAACCTAACACGGGTTATGGATAGCTGCGGCTATGCGGTTCCATTTTACGAATTTAAAAGCGAACGTGACCAATTGAAACGCTCACACGAATTCAAATCGGTCGAAGACTGGAAGGAATATCGGTATAGCCGAAATGAGAAAAGCTTGGATGGACTGCCAGGTTTGATAAAGCCAAAATAGTCTCGCGCACTTTCGTTAAGCTACAGCCAAATAAACAAACGCAACTTGGGTCACGGTTTACCGGCTTCTACTCGAAACTCTCCGATTGTAGCTTACCATCTTGCCTTTCCGCGATCATTTTCAATGTCGGAACAATCAAAAATATTGCGACAATACTGGACAATACTGCGATCAAATCAACGACTGCGGCCTGTTTTAAGACAATGTTCCATGGACCGTCCATTTTAGACATCCCGTCGGAAATGCGGGACGCGATACTCGTAACAATCCATAGCGCCCACCATAATCCTATTTTTGAGTTTGAAATAAGCTTACCGCTAACAACTTCATTAGAGCCATCCCAAATTTGTTCCATTGCTTGATAGGGCTTCCAAAGGTTCGCGATCGGTACAAAATACCATCCTACCGCCCAACCTGGAGACATTTCTGCGGACCTACTTTCCCAAATATGTAGGTTTTTCATGGCCCGGTAGCTGAACATTGAAAAAGCAACAACACTGCCCAGAAATGCTGGCAAATATAACAATGCACCTATGCCGACAAACATGTCTGACGTCGTAATATCGACGTCAGGATTGTAACCGGAAAAATCGGTTGAAAAGACAAGCACAACTCCGATTAACATGATGAAATTTCCGACAGCAGATGCGTAGAAGAGGGCTCTAACCCACTTAAATCGGGCCATCAGAGATTTAGCCAATGCAGCCTTGTTGGGCTCTGAAATTCCGTTACTCAATTCCGTCATCTGTCCCACCCATTGTAATCTTTATGAAAATCCCGAAGCAATCTTATCGTCGACCAAACAACCGCTCGATATCCGCTAGTTTCAGCTCCACATAAGTCGGACGGCCGTGATTGCATTGGCCTGAGTGCGGAGTCGCCTCCATTTGGCGCAAGAGCGCGTTCATCTCATCACCGTTTAACCGACGCCCTGCCCTTACGGATCCGTGGCACGCCATCGTTCCGCAAACATGCTCAAAACGTTCTTTAAGGCTAAGTGCTTCGTCATATTCGGATAGATCATCAGCAAGATCACGGAGCAAACCTTGTACATCAACTTCGCCCAACAGGGCTGGCGTTTCACGGACGCAGATGGCGCCCTGACCAAACGGCTCCAAGATCAACCCCATCTCTGCGAGCTCTTCTGACCGCGCTAGGACGCGAGCCGAATCCGTTTCGCCCAACTCCACCACGTCAGGAATGAGTAAGGTTTGGCGTGGCACACCCTGCCCTGCCATTTTTTGCTTCATTTCCTCATAGACGAGACGTTCATGTGCCGCGTGTTGATCAACAATAACAATACCGTCTTGCGTTTGCGCGACGACATAGGTTTCGTGCAATTGGGCGCGGGCCGTCCCGAGCGGATAATCTGTGGTAGGCGCATGATCCGCTCTCTCGCCATTCAGGGTAACACCCACAAATCCTTCAGGGGTTTCCTCAACACGGCCCGACATACCACCCATTCCGTCAATCAAAGGCTGCATCGCGGGATCATTGCGATAGGGCGCATATCCGCGTTGTGGTGCGCCGCCATAACGCCCCTGATATGCGTAAGCAGGTTGTTGCCCTGATTGGATACGGCCCAACGCGTAATCACTGACGGTTGTACTGGCACGATGCCCCGCATCGGCTAATGCATGACGAAGGGCACTGACGATCAATCCGCGGACAAGCCCAGGATTACGGAAACGGACTTCGGTTTTGGCTGGATGAACATTCACATCGACATGCTCACGTGGGAGATCGACATAAAGCGCAACCACTGGATGACGATCACGTGCAAGAAAATCCTGATACGCCCCTCGAACCGCACCGTGGAGGAGTTTATCTCGAACCGGCCGCCCATTTACGAAAAGGTACTGATGCGCGCTATTCCCGCGTGAAAACGTCGGCAACCCAGCGAATCCTGTTAGAACAATACCTTCCCGTTCGGAATCAACAGCAACGGCGTTCGCACCAAAGTCATCACCTAAAATTTTCGACAAGCGTACCAATCGTCCGTCTTCTGACAAAGGCGTTCCTGCCATACGTAACGACGTTCGAGATCCATTGGTCAAGGTAAATCCGACATGCGGATTGGCCATAGCGAGGCGTTTGACGACATCGCTAATAGCCATGCTTTCAGAACGTTCTGACTTTAAGAACTTGAGACGAGCCGGTGTAGCAAAAAACAAATCCCGGACATCAACACGCGTGCCATGCAAACCAAAGCGCGGCGCTGGACGAGGGTCTTTCTTGGCTCCGCCATCAACACGCAATTCCCATGCACTGTCATCCGCTTCCGTCTGAGACGTTATGGAAAGACGGGCGACGGAACCTATCGAGGGTAAAGCTTCACCACGAAACCCCATTGTACCTATATCAAGAAGGTTGGAATCATCTGCGAGTTTTGACGTGGCATGACGCTCAACCGCGAGCGAAAGATTGGCTGTATCCATGCCCTTACCATCATCGGTGACGGTAATAACGGTCCGGCCGCCGTCCTCATAACGGATATCGACCTGCGTGGCGCCGGCATCTAGTGCATTTTCTACGAGCTCTTTGATCACGCTCGCCGGACGTTCAATCACCTCACCCGCAGCTATGCGGTTGACGGTCTGTGCAGGAAGGCGCCGAATCATATGTGGGATCGTGTTCATTCCCCTGAAACGTAAAAGCCCGCCATGCGGCGGGCTAGTGGAGGAGGTGTGATTTTATGGGAGACTATAGTCCGGGTAGTTTTGGCCCACCTGGACGTTTAGAAATGGTGACCTTTCCGCCGCCAGTCGCCGAATTAACAGATTCTACGCGGCGCGCTTCGTTTTCAGGATCAAGCGGCGCTGGATTACCTTCTGCATCCACAACTTGGCCATTCTGCCAGAACAATATTCTATTGGCAAAACCAGAAGATTTCCGTTCAACGGAATTCACGCCGTCAATTTCAAGGCGAATTTCAGGATTTGCACGATTTACGCCAGCTTTAGCCATCAGCGCAATTTCCCCCCGACTTGGGTCGGCTTCATCAATATCGCCCAAAAGGGCTTCACGGGCAGAACGTTGGGAGTAATTATTCTCAGCCGAAGACGAGCCAACCGCCGGTGGTCGCAGATTGTATTCCGGTGGAACAATAAGAGGCGCTTTCGTCAGAATATTAAACTCGTTTGGCGCAGATTTCTCTAACCCCAGAGCTCGAGATGTTGACGTGCAGCCTGTCGCGATCAAAGCAACGGACGCAAAAGCAGAAAAAAGACATGCGGAGCGCATCATGGCGTGACCCTTTTGTTTAACTTATCTGCACTTAGCGCGCGGTACGCCCCGCGCCAAGTGACCAATATTTTATTCTACAGCCGAAAAATCACCGCGCAGTATTCTGGGCCGCTGCCTTCTCACGCCTTTCCGTTAGAAAAATTGAGAGAAAAAAGCCGATAATTCCGACCGTAATGTAGCTATCCGCCACATTAAACACGTAGTTAAAGCCGATATCAGAAAAATCGATCATATCGGTAACAGCGCCGAACAATAGACGATCAATCGCATTTCCGACGGCGCCTGCGATCACCAATGACAAAGAAATTTGCCCTAAACGATCTTCAGTTTTCCGTAACACGGAAACAAAAACCAGTGTCATCAAGAACGCAAAAACAGTCAAACCCCAACGTTTTAATGACGAATCGCCCTGTAACATCCCCCAGCTAATCCCCCGATTACAAAGCAAAGAAAGGTCAGCAATCGGAGAGACCTCGTGGGTTAATCTTGGGCTGGCCTGTGCGCAAACACCCATTGGCAAATCAAAGAAACGGGTCGTCGCCCATTTTGACCACTGATCCACCGCAACCAATATCGCTGGAATGACACCACCCAGAACGACCAAAGATTGCCAAGATATTGGTTTTGGAGATCGAATTTCAGCTGTTTTTGTCATTGGCGCGCCTTGCCAGAGCCGTGAACTGAAAGCAATCGCAGCGCCAAAAACTTGCTGAGCTCGCTTTTAACCTAACGTGACTGTAAAATAACCATGTTTTCATTGGCCCCCATGCACATTTTGGGTAAACCCACGTCCAAACAGGTGTAGATATTTGATATCTCGCCGCAAGACAGCCGTCGGGACCCGATAAACATGCGTCAATTCAAGACCCTCGCACTCCGCAGTTCCGCGACACTCGCGCTCTTGGGAGCGCTCTCATTCTCCGCGCAGGCCCAGGTGTCTGTGAACATTACAGAAGACACTGATCAGCAAATTCGGACCTCTACAGCTGGAACTGACGGTACGCCCGCAGATGTCATTCTCGGAGATGATCCATCTACTGAGGATGTTGAAAACACACCAACCATCACAGGGTCAGGCGCAATTGATTTAGATAACCGCAACCCCGCACTTTTATTAGATTCATCAAACTCGCTTCTAAACGGAGCAATTGTTGTCATTGAGGAAGGCGCAGCAGGTTCAGTTGGTGCGGAACTACAAGGCGGCGAAGATCGCAGCTATACCCAAACTGGTTCTATATCCCTTATTGAGGATTTCACACCCCCAACGGATACGGATGATGACCCCTTCCAAGATGGTAGTTTCGCGTCAGGCGAAGGACGTACAGGTATTTTGATTTCTGGCGCCTCGCCATTCCAGGGCAATGTAGAGCTTACCTCTACGTCGGCAATCACTGTTGAAGGAAATGATAGCTACGGTATCAATCTTGCCAATACTCCAATGATGACAGAAGGCTTGACAGGTAACCTTCTAACCTCAGGGCAAATTTCAGTTATTGGCGATCGATCAACCGGTATAAACTTGGCGTCCAACGTGACCGGAAACGTTACCAATGAAGGCAGCATTGCTGTGCGAGGAACGGACTCCCAAGCCTATGCAGTATCCGGCGATATTAACGGTGGATTTGTAAACGCTGGAGCATTGTCGGCTTCTGGCTTCCGATTTACGACGCGCCCGGCGTTTGGCGGCGACACCGCCGCAACAGGACGGGAAGACTTGACTGCGGAAGACCTTCTTGAAAGCAGGTCTGTCGTCAACATATCAGGCAATGTGACCGAGGGCATTTTATTTGACCAACAATTCGTTGAAGCCGTTGACACAAATGGCGACCCGTTGCTTGACGACGATGGCAATCCAGTCCTGGTCGTTTCCAATACGAGTTCGGTTGTTCAGCTCGGCTCGGCCCCCGCAATTTTAATTGGCGGTGATGGAGAAGTTATTGCTGTTGGTTTGGTCGCGCAAGTCACTGACCCCAATGATGCAGAATTCGACGCAGACCTTCAATACGGATTCATCAATCAAGGCACCGCCACGGCTAGCGGGACTTTCGACGACTTCGATGCCACCACCGTTTCGTTTTCGAATGTCACTATTGAAGGCGGTATAAGTAACTCAGGCGTCCTATCTGCAACAACATTCCGTGCTCCGACCCCCACTGCACTTACTGACGGAGATGGCGTGGCGCGCGTTCTCGTGATTGGCGATCAAGCAATTGCGGACTCTATCAACAACAGTGGAGCTATTGTCGCTTCCACCAGTGAAGCAGTGGATGAAGTCTACTTTGATCGTACAAATATTATTGCCCCCCGCCCCCTACTCGCTATCGCTGTAGACATTGGCGACGGCGCATCAGTGGCAGAGCTGGTTAACACCGGTACAATTTCATCCCTTCTCGTTGGCCGAGACGGGACGGCCATCGCCATTCGTGATGCATCTGGCACCCTTCGTCGTTTGGAAAACACAGGAACCATTTCAACACTTGGAACAACATCCGACACCCTCTCACTTGAAGAAACTAATTTCAATTTAATAGCAATTGACTTCAGCGCATCGACTCAAAATGTGGAGATAAGTCAGTCTCAAAATCCCGATTCATCAAATGCCCCCCTTATTCGAGGTGACATCTTATTAGGATCGGGTGATGATAGCGTTGTTTCCACTGCGGGCGTTATTTTTGGTGACTTAGATTTTGGTGGTGGTGCTGATACGTTGTCATTATCAGGCGGTTCGACTTTTATCGGTGCGATTGAGAACACCGATAATCTCGCCCTATCCGTTACGGAAGAATCCACACTCGCTCTTGGTTCAGCAGGCGACATTCAAGTCAGCTCAGCATTGATCGACGGTACATCAACCTATCGTCCTGTGATCAATGGTGCCACTGGAACAGCGACCACCCTCATCTCCGATGGCGACATTACGTTTGAGAGCGGCGCATCCATCAGCCCTATTCTAGAGTCAATTATCGGGACCAATACACTTGACTATACGCTTGCGAGTGCGGGCAACCTTACAATTGGCGATCTCAGCTTATTAAGTACGGGAGAGACACCATTCTTGTACAATACGAGTTTGAGCCTATCTGACCCGAATACCCTTGTGGTTACACTTGACCTACGTGACCCTACAACATCTGTTGAAAATGGGGGCTTAGGATTGGATGCCGTTCAAGCCGCCGCATTTGGATCAGTTGTAGACGGCGTTGTTCAAAACGGCCCCGTTTTACAGGCCCTTTCGGCGACACCTAGCCTCGGCAATGCATTTTCCAATATAACCGAAGCCGATGATTTTTATGCAGCCTACAACCAAATTCTCCCAGAGTTTTCCGGTGCGGCCAAGCAATTTGTTTTGGCCAATGTTGACGGCGCCGTTGGCGCCGTCGGATCGCATCTAGATGCGGCGCGCAGATCAACTGATAAACCAGGCGGTGCTTGGTTACAGGAGTTTTTCTACTTCGCGGACCGCGAATTAGCAGGACTGTCCGAGCAATATCGAGGCGAAGGCTTCGGCTTCTCAGGCGGGATAGATACCGCATTTGGCCCTTTCCATGCGGTCGGCGTAAGTGTTGGCTTTGCCAGCACAGAAGTCGAAGATGTTATCGGAAGCGACGAACCTCTCAACGTCAGAACCTATCAAGCCGGCACCTATGCTGGATTTGAAAAAAATGGATTTAACATCGACGTTTATGGTGGCGGCGGGGTCAGTGAGTTTGATCAAAACCGCCGCGTTTCGGTCGGCAATTTCCTTGGAACAGCAGAGGGAGAATGGGAAGGCGTGCATGCAAACGCTGCGCTTCGTGCAGGCTATGAGTTAGCGATCAGTGATAAATATTGGGCTCGCCCCAGTCTCTCGGTGGACTACCTCTATTTGAACGAATACGGTCATACCGATACAGGAACGGAAGGGGTTCGTCTGCGTGTGGATGGACGTCGCTCGGAGACAGCTGCCGCAACAGCCATGTTCGACTTTGGCGCAAATTTCCAAGGTAAACGTACGTGGATACGCCCATCATTGCGTGTCGGTTATCGCAATGAGTTTATTTCGGACCCAACTGAAACGGCATTCCGATTCCAAGGCTTGTCCGATTCCAATGGAAACCTCTTTGACTCCGAACTGGCTCGCCTTCGTGCACATGCCTTCCCCGATGAAGGGATTTTACTCGGCTTCACCGTTGCAGCCGGGTCAGAATATTCAGCGATCGGCTTTGACTTTGACAGTGACATTCGAGACGGATTTATCCGACATACTGGCCGGATCGTAATTCGCCTCCTTTTCTAAAGACAGGTGACACTTCCTAATCTCAGCCGTCAACAAGTTGAGTTCAGTCCTTATCTCAGCGAAATTGCTCGGCAATATGGGCATTGTCATGATCTGAGAGAAATCCAGGCGTCTGTTGCAAGTGCAGATAGTGAGACGCTCCTATCGCTGAAGGCTAGGTTTTCCCTCGCGCTGGCGCAAACCACATTCGAAACCTTTGATGAAAGAGGTCGCGTCTGGAGTGAATTTGCGGATGCAACAATTGACAGGGCGCTGGAACTGGCTTGGCAACAAGCCGCAAAACGCCATCGTTTAACTTTACCCGATGGGCGTGTTCCTGGTCTATTTCTGTTAGGATTGGGGAAACTGGGCGGCTATGACTTAAATTTCTCATCAGATGTCGACTTGATCGCCCTCTACGATCAGTCCACCCTCCCTGTTCCCCAAAATAAGGGTCAGGCCCATATCGCATCGGATGTCTGCAAACGTGTTACGCAGATCTTACAGCCTCGCAATTCCCCAGATTTTGTATGGCGGGTTGATTGGCGATTACGCCCGGAAAGCTCGGGGACTGGCTTAGCTTTAAGCACCTCAAAAGCCGAAACATTTTACTTTTTCAGGTCTCTACCTTGGCATCGACTAGCTTTAATGAAGGCGCGTGTAGTCGCTGGTGATTTAAATGAAGGAGAGAGGTTCTTATCGCGTCTGGAACCTTACATCTGGCGCCGTAACTTGGATTTCACGACTCTAGACGAATTGGCCGCGTTGAAAACACGGATAAATAACGAGCATCCGGGACTCCAATATGAACGCGCGGCGCCCGAACCAATCACACCGGAAGCGAGCGGATTCAACGTCAAACTAGGGCGGGGCGGAATTCGAGAGATCGAGTTTATCGCGAATGCGCGACAACTCATTCATGGAGGCAAACGTCCCGGCCTTCGCGTCACCAATACAAGAGCCGCGCTTTCTGCTTTGGCTGAAACGAAACTACTCTCCTCATCCGAATCTGACCTCCTGCGAGAAGACTATAGCTTCTTCAGAAACATTGAAAATTCGATACAGATGGTGGGCAACGAACAGACACATATAATTCCGCAAGGAGACGCCTTAAACGCTTGTCTTAAACTATTAGGAGATCAAGAGGCGTTTCACCAAGACGTCTATGAACGTCGCCAGCGTGTCCATGATCGTTTTTCGTCACTCTTTGCAGTCTCTGAACCTGACCCTGAAGCTGAACAAATTTCGGACTTAACAGGCAACAACTCCCACATCGCCAGTAGTTGGAACAATGGGTTTTTAAATCATGGGGTGTCTTTAAATAATAAGAGCAAATATCGAGATTTGGGACGTAGGTTAACAAGGCGCGTCATGCGTCAAAACAATGATGAAGCTTTTCAACGCGTGGATTCCTTTTTGAAACAAATCGGTCGATCGGAACAATATTTCTCACTCCTCAATCGTCATCCAGTACTCTTGGACAAACTCATAACGCCCTTGCTCCACAGTCCGCATATGAGTGAAATTCTGCGTCAATCACCACATATTATAGATATTTTTATCGCGTCAGAGACCAGCGATCTGGAAGAACAATCCAAATTTGTACTGACCTCTCAAGACTATGAACATCGATTGGAGGCACTGCGTCGATTTGTAAATGAACAACTTTTCAAGGCCTATACGCAATTCTTGGAGGGCACATTCACGACAAAGATGATGCAGGACCGATTGACCTCCCTTGCAGAACGCACCCTTGATCTCTCAATTCAAATTGTTTGCGAAGATTTGGGTTTAGAAAACGTTCCAATCACAGTTTTAGGTCTCGGTAAAATGGGCACGCAGGCGATGGCGCCTCAAAGCGACCTTGACCTCGTTTTTTTGTTTGCGGACCACGTTGACACAGAAACGGCGACGAAAATTGTTCAACGATTGCGGACGACACTCACGGTGAAATTGCGCGAAGGCATAGCCTATGAACTAGATATGAGACTTCGTCCGTCTGGGCGTTCTGGGCCACCTGCAGTGAAATTATCTTCCTTTTATGACCACCATATGAAACGTGCGCATAGCTGGGAACATATCGCTCTTGCGCCTGCACGAATTGTCGCTGGGGATAAATCTTTGGGCGCTGAAGTGATGCAGATTAAATCGGACATCCTTAGCCGACCCCGCGACTTAGACGCATTCAAACAAGACGCGTTTGTTATGTTTGAACGGCTTAAATCCGAACGGCTTTCCGAGACAAATACGGATGTTTGGCGCAGTAAGCTTCGGCGAGGCGGACTTATGGAAGCGGACTATATGCGGTCATGTCTTCACGTCGCGGATTTATCGATCCCGCCAGATTTCCTCGCAGCGATAGACGATTGGAATACGTTGCAAACTTGGGAACGGTTACTCGGTTTGAAATCGAAACCTACGGATAAGACACCGGCTCGTTTTGCTGACTCTATCAAACTAAAATCCCTAAAAAAGCGCCAAGCTAAGTTAGAAAAAACTGTCAAGAACGTAACACGTTCGTTTTTCGAAGGTGTCGAGTTAGACTCTGGGCATGAGTCAGCCCCTATCGTGTGGAAAAACTAACCTAATCATACAGTATTAGCCTTGCGGATGCCGCAAATCACCGCATATTGCGTTCCGAACACTAAGGAACGAAAACAGAACAATTATGGCCTCAGCCAAGAAAAAAGATCTGTTCGCTGGCAAGAGCGGAGATGCTGCGCAGGATAATTACACCGCCAGCTCTATCGAAGTGCTGGAAGGATTGGAGCCAGTGCGCCTGCGTCCTGGCATGTATATTGGCGGAACGGATGATAGGGCCCTTCATCATTTGTTCGCGGAAGTCATCGACAATTCAATGGATGAAGCGGTTGCAGGGCACGCATCTCGGATTGAAGTCGAGTTAGATGCCGAAGGCTATTTGTCAGTATCAGATAATGGACGAGGCATCCCTATTGGCCCCCATCCAAAATTTCCAAAAAAATCAGCTCTCGAAGTCATTCTTACAGAACTCCATTCGGGCGGAAAATTTTCAAATAAGGCTTATGAGACATCGGGCGGACTACATGGCGTAGGTGTTTCTGTCGTAAACGCCCTCTCCGATGTTTTGGAAGTTGAAGTCGCACGGAATAAAACGCTGCATGTTATGCGGTTTGAGCGCGGTAAGCCGATTGGAAAAATCAAGAATATGGGTGCGATCAATAATCGCCGCGGAACAAAAATGCGCTTCCATCCAGACGCCGAAATTTTTGGAAAGGCGTTACAATTCCGCGCAGTCAAGCTTTTCAATATGGCCCGAGCCAAGGCTTACCTCCAACCCGGCGTAGAAATCAGATGGAAGTGCGCGCCTGCGAAACTTAAAAATTCTCCCAATATTCCAGAGCAAGCTGTTTTCCATTTCCCAGGTGGATTAGCCGATTACCTTTCCGAAACACTCGGAAAGAAAGCGACCATCACTGAGACAATATTTGCGGGGAAATCCAAAAAAGACTCAGGTCATGGTCGAGTTGAATGGGCTATTAGCTGGTCTCCTGAAGGCTATGGCGAGGCGGACAGCTTTGTTCGCTCATATTGTAACACGGTTCCTACACCGGGTGGCGGCACGCATGAGGCTGGAATGCGGGCTGCAATCACCAAAGGGCTACGCGCTTATGCCGACCTGACGGGCATGGGCAAAAAAGTGAGCCACGTCACCCCTGACGACGTCATGTTTGGCGCTGGTGCCCTGGTCTCTGTCTTCATCAAAAGCCCTGAATTCCAAGGTCAAACCAAAGACCGCCTTTCTAACTCGGAAGCATCAAGGCTCGTCGAAAACGCCGTGCGCGACCCTTTCGATCATTGGCTTGCCAGTTCTCCAAAGGATGCAACCAAGCTTCTTGAATGGGCTATTGAGCGGGCAGATGAACGTGTAAAACGTCGCAAAGCGCGTGACGTCAAACGTAAATCAGCAACTAAGAAATTACGCCTTCCCGGAAAACTCGCCGATTGCTCTCGCAAGGGTAGCGAAGATACGGAGATATTCATTGTTGAGGGCGATTCCGCTGGGGGGTCTGCAAAGCAAGCCCGATCACGCGAAACGCAGGCAATCTTACCACTCAAAGGTAAAATCCTGAACGTCGAATCTGCCACAATGGAGAAAATCCAACGCAACAATGAAATCAACGACCTCTCTGTGGCGCTTGGTGTCGGGTTAGGACGAAAATTTGATTTGGATGATCTACGTTATGAACGCGTTGTTATTATGACGGATGCGGACGTGGATGGTGCTCATATCGCGGCCCTCCTCATAACCTTTTTCTACCGGTATACACCGGGTCTTATTGAAGCCGGTCGTCTTTATATGGCGATGCCACCGCTCTACAAGATGACCCAAGGCGCGAAAACAGAATACGCTGTCGATGACGACCATCGACAAGAGTTGATGGAATCTGTTTTCACGGGAAAAGGCAAAGTTGAAATAGGACGATTTAAGGGGCTCGGTGAGATGAATCCTGCTCAACTCAAAGTCACCACCATGGATCCAAGAACCCGCACCTTGGCACGCATTACATTGGACGCCGACGAAATGGCCACGACGGAAAGTCTCGTTGGAACTTTGATGGGTAAACGTTCAGAGCTTAGGTATGAATATATTCAGGAACACGCTCAATTCGTAGAAGAAGTCGACATTTAAACTCTAACATGAGTTGAGCACGTGCGAGCCCACGCAAGACACCGGTCGTCTTTAGCATGCCGGAATTCGCCTCGCAGGTTTATCTAGTCGTGAAACCCGTCCGAACTAATCAAAGTCAGGGAGTTTAACCTCTGGCGTTTCGCATCCGATTACCCAAACGTCGTAAACGCCATGATCGAGCGCTGACAAGGCAGGACGCGATGCGAACATCCAACCAGAAAATACGGTTTCAGCCTCATCAGTTTCTTGACCCGTCCCGTCCAGTTTCGTGTCTCGAATTTTAAGAAAGGCGAAGGTTTCAGGTAGTTCTTCTGGTGGACGTTTTTCGCAATGAACTGCATCAATCGAGAGGCTTCCATATTCCAGCGTATCGCCAATTTTGACCGTATAATCTTGCGTCGTAGCTGTGACCTTATCCAAGGCCCTTACATTAATGGCAGTTCCTGGAATATTCGCCGCATGTGCGGACACACAAGTCACCAAAGTAATTCCAAGGGCTAAAAATGCGCGCATGACTAGGTTTACTCGCCTGGTGTCCAGGCTTCGTAATCCGCCGCAACTGCATCGCGAACCCCGCCGCGATCCAAACTACCCTTCGGCTTATAAGCGAACGGCGTACCTGTCAGGTTCGGCACATGGCTTTCTTGCCAACCATGAACCTTAATATCGATGTCAGATGGAAGCTCATCATAAGTATGGTGCAACCAACCATTCCAAACAGGCGGAACCTTCGACGCTTCCGCATAGTCTGAGTATGTCACGTAACGCCGTGTACGGCCGTCATAACTTAGCTTGGTGCTTTCAAAATACTGATTTCCGTATTCATCTTCCCCTACCTTGACCGCCTTGGTCCGGATTTGCAGCGAAGTGCCCAATGTCGAGCCGTTCCACCATGTGAATAAGCGATTGAAAAAAGCCAAAGGTCCGACTCCGAAAAAACTATATATCCGGCGTAGTAAGGCCGTAGCTCAGGGCGGTAAACCCTGAATGTGTGTGTATTAAGGCCAACTATAGGCGTTCAACGCGTTAAAAATGTCACACTTACTGTAAAGAGTCGGAACCTTACGGGGATTTTAATGGAGTGCAGGGGTACAGAACCGCTAAAAGGTTGCGTGATTAAGCAATTGAACATCCTCCTACTGGCTTTGTCGGCTCTCGCTTTAGCATCAGAATCGAACGCCCAAATTCGAGTTGATGCGCGCATTCAAATGAGTAGCGGGTCCTGCTCGGGGTGCGACTTATCAAATAAGGCAATGAATGGGGTTCGCTTAAATAACGCAAATCTTTCCAGCAGTAACTTCAATAACTCCAATCTTTCAGGCGGATCGCTAGACGGATCAAACCTGTCAGGGGCCCATTTTCGGGGTGCGTTGATGTACCGCGTTAGCGGCGCGGGCGTGAATATGCCGAACGCTGTTTTGGAAGACGCAACTTTAACAGAGGCCCGTCTCTCCGGCGCCAAGCTCGCGAATGCCAATCTGTCCCGCGCGAATTTGTCTCGGGCTGTTTTTTCGAATTCGGATTTCAAAGGCGCTCAGTTTGACAATGCAAACCTGACCGAAGCGCATTTTCAAAACGGACAATTTCAAAACGCTGATTTTGGCGGCGCGATATTGCTTGATGCAAATCTTGATGACGCAGATTTTTCAGGCGCGAACATGTCAACAGTTCAAGGTTTGAAACAAGTTCAGCTTGATGTCGCATGCGGAGACGAAAAAACTCGCCTGCCCGTCGGCCTATCCTTACCTTACTGTGATCACGTCACGCCGGCCATGGAAACACATCAGCACGATAATTTAGATGCTGATATGACTCTCGTCGCAGCCCGTTTAGATCGCGCTATTGCCGATGTTGAGAACCTATTAGCGGCGAGCGCGCCACGAGATCGCGCCCTGCGTACCCGCTTACAGCGTATTCACAGCGATTTGGTGCAAAGCAAAGCCGCACTCGAATAACGGGCGGAATATCGATCATTCAAATCGATATTCCGAAAAACGTCTGGCTCGTTAGTCCTTAGGGATCGGCGCAACTGTTTTAATGTTAAGCTCTTTCAACGCAGACTGATCGACTTCCGCAGGCGCATTCATCATTAAGTCCTGCGCATTTCCGTTCATCGGGAAGAGAATGACATCGCGGATGGTTTCGGTTCCTGCAAGCAACATCACGATACGATCGACGCCTGGCGCAATACCACCATGCGGAGGCGCGCCAAATTTAAACGCATTGATCATGCCCGCAAATTTGTCGTCCACGACCTCTGGGCCGTAACCCGCGATTTCGAAAGCTTTATACATGACATCAGCTTTGTGGTTCCGGATCGCGCCAGACGAGAGCTCAATGCCGTTACAAACAATGTCATATTGATAAGCGAGGATATCGAGCTTCTTCTCATCCGTGTCCGCCTCGAGCAGCACATCCATCGCGGATTTGCCTTCTGGCGCTTGCGGCATAGAGAATGGGTTATGAGAGAAGTCGACTTTCTTATTGTCTTCGTCCCACTCATACATCGGGTAATCCACGACCCAGCAGAATTTAAAGCCCGCTTCTTCGTCAATTAGATCCAAATCCTTCGCGACCTTATTTCGCGCAGCCCCCGCGAGTTTATAAGCGGCGGCTTTTTTACCGGCAGAGAAGAAAACGCCATCGCCCGCCTTAAGACCCATTTTTTCAAGGAGCGCCTTGAGCAGCTCTGGCTCGAAATTCTTGAGCGCAGGATCTTGCGAGACCACCGCGCCATCTTCTTCGCGCAAACGCGCATATCCAAGGCCTGGAGCCTGCATTTCCTTCTTTGCCCATTTGTCGAGACTATCGAAGAATTTACGGGACTGACTGTCTGTTGCACCCGGCGCAGGGATCGCGATAACCTTCCCGCCGCCATTGGTGATCTTGGCGAAAATGCCAAAGCCGGTCTTGCTCTCATCGGTAAAGAACTCAGACACGTCGGTGAGCTCAAATGGGATACGAAGATCAGGCTTGTCCGAGCCATATTTCTCCATCGACTCTTTATACGGAATACGCGGGAATGGCGTCTGGACTTTGCGGCCATCTGCGAATTCTTCGAACACGCCCGCCATAACAGGCTCGATGGCTTGGAAGACATCTTCTTGAGTGACAAAGCTCATTTCCAAATCGAGCTGATAGAACTCACCAGGTGACCGGTCAGCGCGCGCATCTTCGTCGCGGAAACAGGGCGCAATTTGGAAGTAACGGTCAAAACCCGCCACCATCAAAAGCTGCTTAAACTGCTGTGGCGCTTGCGGCAGAGCATAAAACTTACCTGGATTCAAACGCGATGGTACGAGGAAGTCACGTGCGCCTTCTGGCGAGCTCGCCGTCAAAATCGGCGTTTGGAATTCGGTGAACCCTTGATCGATCATGCGGCGACGCAGCGAGTTAATCACCTGCCCGCGCAAAATGATGTTCTTGTGCAGCGTCTCGCGGCGTAGATCGAGATAGCGATGCTTGAGGCGGATTTCTTCAGGATATTCTTGCTCGCCGAAAACAGGCAGCGGAAGTGGGTCCGCTTGGCTCTCAATCAGGAATGTCTTGGCGCGCAGCTCAATCTCGCCCGTGTCCAGCTCGGCATTCACGGCCTCGGCATCGCGGGCCAATACTTCGCCTGTAACCGTGATAACGGACTCAGATGGGCAACGCTTGGCCGCCTCATAAAATTCTTCATTTGGATAAACAACGACTTGGCTGATGCCGTAATGATCGCGCAGATCAATGAACAGCGCATTGGCATGTTCGCGTTTACGGTGAACCCATCCAGAGAGTTTGGCGGTTTCGCCCACGTCAGATTTACGAAGTTGAGCACAAGTGTGCGTACGGAAAGCGTGCATGTCTTTATCCTTTGGCCCGATATCAGGACCCTTATGGCGCAGACTGAGAAACGGTCAGCAACGCCGGGCTAATGTAGGCGGGGCACTAGCCGATAGGGTGGATGTGTCAAGGGGGTGAGGCTCTACAGATCTATATAAAATGGTCCATAATCTATAACATCAATTTGATAGATAACGTTGTCTCGAAATTTCAAATGAACAAACTTTCGCCAGCCTCGTGTCTCATCATAGACAACTGTCCAACGGTCTCTTACCAGCAGTTCATCAAATGAATTTGGGATATCAAGCGAAGTGTATTTAGATGGCTGTAGCGTTGGATCGAACGGCACCATCACGCCAGAGTCGAAACTGAATTTATTTTCAAATTGAGCCTCAACATCGACCTTTGATTGTCCGATGCAAAATTCCTTCTCACATCCCACGGTGAGCCGATCTTCTTTGTATGAGAGAAAGGTAAATCCATAAGTCACGTATCCAATAAAAGCGACGATTAGACCAATCAAACCCAAGCCAATAATTTTCAGCGGTTTTCTCATGTTTTAATTCACCTCACCAACGAAATCCCCAACCTCACCGTCATCACGGTCAAAATCACAGCGCCGCTGCCAAAGGCAAAGAAACGGTGGAGCGGATGGTTTTTGCCCAGGTGAACGAAGGAATGGATGAGGCGCGAGGCGAGATAGGCCCAGGCAAAAATAATAGCCGTATTATCGACCTGTTCCGTGACATAAATCACCGTCACGAGGACATAGAATAAAATCGGCATGGTCATGAGGTTGTCGTAGTGATTGCTCATTTTGAGCATAGTGTCGGGCATGCTCTCTTTATTGCGGTAGACTTTGAAAATGCGGTAATCGACCTTGCCGGTTCGGGCCGCCTTGACGCGCGTTAAACCCATAACCGCCGTATAGATCAGCGTACCGAGAATGAGCGCCAAAACGGGAAAGAAAATCTGTTCTGGATTTTGCGTCATGAGATCCCCCTTTTTCGACTTCGCTAGAGTTTTGATAGCATCTGAACGGCGTGGTGACCCTAGAAATATGTGAGTCGTAAATATTCGTTTTTGGACAAGGGCTTGCCACCGCTCACCCATAATTTCGCCAAAACTCTTTTGGACGGCGCATATCCTTCATGCGCTTTGCCACATGCAAAGCTTCGCGCTTCGCACACGTATCATGGCGGAGCTACTCGAAGTGGAGTGCCACAAGCCGCGCGCAGCAGGTGCGGTTATTTAGTCGGCCTCGGGGCATCTTGCCACCTGTATGTCTTAGTTTTGATGTGGGAGAGAAATTTGACCCCGATAAACGGGATGTTCGCGAGGATGTATCAGGCTCTCGTGGAAACGAGGATAAAGTGTGTGTTTTCGAGCCGTCTCAACATTAAGACCAGCCAGTTTGTCGGACCGGAAGGTCCCTCGCGACGACGCCTTTCTCCACTACCGGCCAAACAGAACAGTCTAGGCTCAATTAGCTCGCGATAGGCCACCCAAGCTTTCGGGGCGTGACACCCAAAACTCCAATGACAAGCGCCGCTTTCCACCGATCCGTGCATTTCTGTTTCTTTATAAAATGAGTATCGAAAAATGGGTAAGCTTCACCAAATTTTCGAGGCCTCATCAAACAGAATTGCACTTGTCAACGTGCACATGACCGCCCGTTGTGAAAAGACAGCTTGAATATGACACAGCTTTTGAAAGTGAGGATGCATCTTTTTTATCGTCGATTTTATGGGGGAAATTGCCGGATAAAACAGGGAAAGACATTTAGTCGCCCCTGCCGATATAGTCAGAAAACAGCGCAAGATTGATTTGAACAACAGACGCTCTATCATGACCCCATGCCAATTCCATTTTCCATTCTTGATCTCGCCCGCGTTGTAGAAGGCGGATCAATTACGCAGAGTTTTGGGGAATGCGTCAGCACGGCCCAAACCGCCGAAACGCTTGGGTTTAATCGCGTCTGGTATGCCGAGCATCATAATATGGCCAGCGTGGCCAGTTCGGCGACCTCGGTCTTAATCGCGCATGTGGCTGCGCACACGAAATCCATCAGGCTGGGCTCTGGTGGTGTGATGTTGCCAAATCATTCGCCGCTGACAATTGCCGAACAATTCGGCACGCTGGCGACCCTGCACCCTGACCGTATTGACTTGGGATTAGGTCGCGCCCCCGGCGGAGATCAAAATGTTATTCGCGCGCTGCGCAAAGACGGCCATGCAGCAGCCAATCGGTTCCCGCAGGATGTTGTCGAATTGCTCGCCTATCTAGGTCCTTCGGATACTGATGCGCCGCTGCCTGTGCGAGCTATTCCTGGTGAAGGCACCAATGTGCCCGTTTGGATTCTCGGTTCAAGTCTCTTTGGCGCACAGCTCGCCGCGCATTTAGGTCTCCCTTATGCATTTGCCTCACACTTTGCTCCGCGGCAACTTTTCGAAGCAGCGGAGATTTATCGGCGTGAGTTTAAGCCCTCCGCTTACTTAGATAAGCCCTATTTCATGATGGCCTGCAATGTGTTCGCCGCAGATACAGAAGCCGAAGCCCAGTTCCATTTCTCAACGCTGATCCAAGCCTTTGTTGGCATGGTCACAAACATGCGGGGCCTCGTTAAGGCGCCGATTGAAAATTATAAAGTCCCGCCCCAAATCGCTGCGCATGTCGAACCGATGTTAGCGGGCAGCGCGGTCGGCACGCCAGACCAAATCGCAAACCGCCTGTCCAGTTTTTATGATCAACTGCAACCCGATGAATTCATCATATCTATGCCGTTTTTCGACCAAACTGCACGATTGAAAAGCATGGAGTTGGTCGCCGGTATTCAGGACAAAATCGGCCCTTCAAAACGCGCAGCCTAAGCGGCCAACATCTCGGGGTCTAAATAGGCATCCGCCAAAATTCTGATTTTCGCCGATAGATTGGCTGGCCATGCATGGGTGAGACTTTGAGGGGTTAATTTCCGCACGGATTGGTTAGACGGAAAATCCTGACCTAAATTCAACCAAATAGAAAAATCGGTGAACTCCCGTATCGGGATAGGTCGTTTCACGTGCAATAATATTTTCCCCGCCAATGGGTCTTTAGCAACAGATGTGAAGTAGTGCTTCACGACGTCTTCTTCACCTTCAGTTATCGCCAAGGCCTTCTGACGATTGGCAAAAGCCCGGCCAGTGATGCCCATTTGCTTGCATACGCGTGTACTCATCGCGGAGGTGTCATACGCATTTTGCGGTGTCAGCTCCGCAACCAATATTGACGTATAGATGTATTGAACGAGAGCCATGCGCGCAGATAGGCAATATGAGTTTCATTGGCCTTTCAGATCACAGTTAATCAAAGATAAATTCCATTTAAATCGATCAAGTGAATACCTTATCTGGCGATATCGTTGGCTGCGCCTGCTTGCTGAAGAGATCTGGTCATGCCTGAAGCTTGTACCTGAAGCGCATTCCACTCGGCTTGCGTTTTACAAACTTTCTTGGTGAACTTTGATCCCGTCGCGACCTGATTTTTGCACATTTTCTCCGCTTCACCAGACGTGACCTCGACAATTTTTACGGTGGTCTCAGATGACGTCGCTATGGGTGCATCCACAGTCGCTGACGAAGCACTATTGTTCGGAACAGTTGTGCAGGCCGCAAGAAGCCCAAAAGATGCAAAAACCACAATTTTAGTAGTAAGGTGATCAGTCATAAAATTCTCCTCCACGGTAAACTGACAGTACGAGCAGTCCTAAAAAAAATCAAATCACAGAAAGCATGACCGAAAATCATAGGTCGCGACCGACAAGCCCAGGGCATTTCAAGGTGATAAGCAACAATTATGATCAATCCGATGAAGTATTTGAAATGACGACCGCTATGGTAAGAGTCCTTCCAAAGGAGTTCACCATGATCCGTTACGCCCTCACCCTGACCTGTGCACTCACTCTGCTCTCTGCCTGTTCAGCCGACCCATTGGAGCCCGCTATTAAAACAGTGGCCACCCCGGACTATGACACCGCGCCGCTTGACCTCTCTACGCCTGAAAACACCGCCTATTCCATGATGATCGCTATGTATCGCGGCGACGCAGAGATGGTAGATGCCATTTTTGCCGAGGGCGGAACCTTGCTTCGCCTGAATTCGGAAGGCGAGATTACGCGCGATGGCCTGCCCCGTTGGCGCGAGTGGGTTGGAACGCTGGAGGTCGGTTACGCCCATGAAGAGCTGTTTGAGATCAAAGTCGAAAAATATGGCAAACTCTCAAGTGTCTGGGCGCCTTTTGTGATTGACGTGGACGGCAAGCGCGTCGGCTGCGGCGTCAATCATTTCACCATGGCCGAAATGCCAGAAGGCTGGCGGATCGTCTCCGGCATGGATGTTCAAGCACCGAAAGAAGACTGTAGCGGATTTCGAGACAGCTATAGAGGTGGGACATAGCGAGCTGATTGGGCCGCAAATTTCGGCCCCTCCATTTTTGCAAGAGACGTCTGCTGAAACGACGGGAAGTTGTTATTGTTTCGTCACAAATCGAGCGTATTGGGGCGCCGAAATCAACTTTCCACTGGACGGAAAATGTCTGCTCTAAATCTACTCAACGTCGAAATGATCGGCTTCATCGCCGCATTCTTCACCTCGGCTTCTTTCTTGCCCCAAGCGATCATGGTGATCCGCTCGCGCAATACGGATGGTCTATCGCTGACCATGTATATGATGTTCACCCTCGGGATTGCGCTCTGGTTGACCTATGGCCTCGTAACCATAGCCTGGCCGCTCATCTTCGCAAATTTGATCACAATCACCCTCGCGGGATGTATCCTGTCCATCATGCTCGGCAATAAATGGAAAGCGGGTCGCCCTCGCCGCGCCGCGAAAACACGACGTCGAAGAATAAAGTCGGCCAGATTAGCGGCAGCCTAAACCACAGCTTAGGTTTCTGGTGTTAGCTTGGTGATAACAGCACGGTGATCAGGAAAACGCCCTATTAACGCCCCCCGGCGCGCTAATTCGAACCCATCAAACTGAAAGCCTGGTGTCACCATACAGCCAACCAAGGCCCAGCCCTCTTGTCGATCACTATCCGGCGGCGCCACCGAAGACCCAAACCAAACATTTGGCGGGACGACTGCCTGCATTACCTGTCCCGCCTCTAAATCCGGGCCAATCAGAAATTCTGAATAGGTTCCGGCATCATCAATCATATGCACAATCAGCGGGTCACCCGACTGGTAATACCACATCTCTTCGGCGTCTAAGCGGTGCAGTTTAGACGGATTATCATGGGTCAAAAGAAATAGGATAGATGTCGCCGCCGGACGGCCGCTCGGCAGGGTTTCCTCCGACACAAATGTTTGGCGATAAAACCCGCCCTCGGGGTGCGGCTCTAAGCCTAATTTCGAGATCAGTGTTTGAACGGACATAGGCATCTCATTTGGACTTAGGAGGTCTGGATCGTGCGCGGACCTTTATCTAAAGCCAAGCGAAATATCCAACTGGCCAGAGTGAAACTTTGGTTTCAACATTTGGAACAGCCAATGTGGGAATTCCTATAATTAGGACGGCCCGCATGGTCGATATCCACGACGGATACCGAAAATAGAAAGTGTTTTACGCAGGTATCAACCATGCGGCGACGGTTTTTGATGCACCGGTTGGGGGTCCTGCAGTTTCGCCTTCCGGTCAGACATACCCGTTTTATTGGATAGACCCGGTTTAAGACAAAGCAGTCAACTCTCAGCGCAAAAGGCCCGGCACAGTTTCAAGCGTGACCCCGAAATGCTCAACCTCGCCGTCCTCCAGACCAGTAGGTGACGTCTACCTGTCCTATGTCCGAAAGAACCCATTGAATATGGCAGCTAAAACCGAATTCGCGGATGGAGTTTTTTGGATTTTTTATACCGCGTTGAATAGCGTGACTTCTCCCTCGCCGTCTTTGGGTTTGAAACGAGGATGGCGAGGAACGCCTACCCAAATCAAAGTGAGCGTGAGTGCCAAATGAGGGTCACAACCGAGAAACCCAACGCAAGGCACAGCGGGGAATAATAGAGGCGGTTGAGCGTCCGAAACGGCTCCTCGGGTGTGAGGCCTGCCCAAAAAGGAGAAAATCCGACAATACCGCGCGCAAGCAAAACAAGAGCAAACCCTGCCCCCAAAATCTGGAAAATCCACATCGGGAGTGACGCCATCTGCACAGCGCCGCCAAGGGTCAGGACGATCATCGTCCCAATCAACAAAGCGACCGTCACGAAACTACACGCCCAAAAATTCGGCATTTGCGTAATGCCTTTCGCCCCCACAACCGCGCGGGCCAAACTCGCCTCATCCTTAGCCGGCCAAGTCACATTCACCCCCCAGAGGAAATGGATGAACGCGATGAGAAGAAGGATAGCGGCTGTGATTTGGGAGAGGAGTGTCATGTGTCTGGTTTAGCCTTCAAAAACAAATTCGCCTGTATTCGGGTCAAGCGGATGCCAGTGCTGGTTTGCCGATTCAATCAACTCAATCTTCCACTGACGCCGCCAGCGTTTCAGAGATTTCTCACGCTGAATAGCGTCAGCCATTGACTCGTGATGCTCAAACCAAACCAGATGCCGAACATTATATCTAGCGGTGAAACTCTTGGGGTTGGATTTAGAATGATGCTGCCATTCGCGCGACGGCAAATCAGACGTCACGCCAATATAAATCGTCCCCAAACGCTTAGATGCCATCATGTAAACGCAAGGCTGCATGCTTAGGAGATAACAGCTCTAAAAGAGTTCGTCACCCTCGGGCTTGACCCGAGGGTCCATGCCTGCGTCGAAAGATAGATCCTCGGCTCAAGGCCGAGGATGACGGTGTGCAGGGACATTCACACCCCAGAGGAAATGAAGCAGCGCGATCAGCAAAAGAATAAAAGCCGTAGCCTGTGAAAGAAGCGTCATGGGATTATCGCCGCGTAGCTGTCCAAGGCATTAGAAAATCCCGGCCAATGGAATGGGTTTGCCCTTTGAACTCGCCGGACGGCAATAACCGTCCAGAGGTTTGATACCGGCCGCTGCCATCGGATGTGACGACTGAAATGATGACCTCGCCGTCCTTGATGACATAACGGCCCAATTCGAAGGGGCTTTGGTAAAAACTCCCCTTCAATGCCCCATCCGTCGACGCCGCGCTGATTTCCATGACTGTGGCCGAAGGCGGGTTATCGGGCGAAAAGTATAGCGCCACATCCCATGTCCCGATCAGGGTGTTCGAGACGTCAGGGCTGGCAGTCGCTTCAGAAACCTTTGCGTCCGCGTTCTCGGTGGAAGGCAGATCGGGCGCGCAAGCCGAGACGAGCAATGCCGTCACCGTAATAAACCCAATCCCTACCTGTCTAATCCAACGCATCATCGGCCCCTTTTGCTCGCTAATCTTCGCTCGCGCCCATGCAAAAGGCGTTGAGTTTATGCCCGTCTAAATCCCGAAAGTAAGCCGCGTAAAATCCGCCGCCGCGCAGTCCCGGTTCGCCTTCGCAAGTTCCGCCCAGCGAGAGCGCCAAATCGTAAATCCGTTTTACATGCGCTTGGTCGGTCGCCAGCAACGCAACCATGCTGCCATTACCAACGGACATGGCGTTGCCGTCATGCGGATGAATGATGGACAGCCCGGCCTTATCCCCCGGTTTGCCCCACGCGATAAAGCCGTCTTCTTCGGAGCCCATCATACGCGGCGTGTCCATTTCCTTGGCGATGGCGTCGTAAAAGGCAGCCCCGCGTTTTATGTCTGATGTGCCGAGGGTGATGTATCCGATCATGATGTGGGCTCCGTGTTGCGAGTGGAAAGCATGGCCGAGGTTTGGGTGGTTGGCAAGTTTATCGGTTTTGAATCGAACTAATTTTCGGTCAATTCAGTGAAATAGCGTGACCCCAGAATTACTCACTTTAAAATTGACATAGACATAACCACCTCTAAATTTTGAATATGAGATGATAGGCTGTCTTAAGCGATTGGACGGGATCAGGGGCGAAACCGAAATGAAATACACTGGGTTTAAAGAGTGGCCGTTCAGAGAAGGTTTTGAAGAAGAACGTGAGTCACATTGGTATACTACAATCCGGCCGCATACGGAAAGTGATGCCTATGATCTCCTAAGGCTATCTCACCCATGCTGGGCAAACTTCAATGAGCCAATTTTTCGAGGGCATGCAGATTCTAATTGGGACTTGATCCCTTCTGCATGGAGAAATCCCGGACTATCATTTTATCCGAGACAACGAGAGTTCTTTGAAGACCGTTATGGTTCTAAAACGGGTCGACATTTGGAAATTGTAGGAGAAGGAGCGCCCAAGCATCTGTATCAACAATTTCCAGCATCCAATTTCTCTGAAGCGGGCGTTCAAGAGCTCATTGAATTTTCTGCAGTCAAATATTTTCACACTTTGTGCGATGAACTTGGCATGACTATCCCTGAGCTAACGATAGGAATAGAAAATCAATCGTATCCTATACCAACTGGCTTGGGAATTGGCTGGTATACTGGTGATGGATTACAGCATTGGGAACCGACGGACATTTTTGGTTTGGCTCAGCACCATGGCGTGCCAACGAGGTTATTGGACTTCACTAAAGACCCGAAAAAAGCACTTTTGTTCGCGCTGAAAGATATCATCAATTCGGACGATCCTCCTGCAGAATTCTGCGTGTGGGCGTTTAAAGATCTTTATATGCTTAACCTTGCCTTGAGTTTTTATCGGCCCAACGGGCACAAGCAGGTAAAAATTGAACGATGTACTTTTTCATCTCACTTGAACAAATTTCTTCACAGTCAATCCGGTCTATTTTTATTCGTAAAAGGAGCTTCATTATGGAAAATGGAACATGGCTCTTACCCATCTTTAAATGGTATACTGGATTGGTTTTTCCCAAGATTTGATATAGAAAGGGGTCCAAGAAACAGCGTCAAATTTTATAACGGGCATAATGGAGAAAATGAGTTTCAGCACGAGGGTGCCAGAGTATACTGTCCGCTAGCCATCAAAATTTGTATGCCGTTTTCTATGGCGAGCAAGCTCTATGAATTTCTTGTCGCTGACTTTTTATCGGACATTCATTTAATGCCCACATTTGACAATGTAGCAAGTTACGTAAGACGAAAAGATCAATTTATTTAGCGTTGCCGGCTAAGTAATAATTTAATTATGTTTCTGAACCTTGCGTTTTAAAACGGTCAGCTCCGCTTGAGTGTCATCTGCGAGCTTGTCCTATTCTTCCTGTGTCGCGCAGAGTTTTCTTTTGAATCTAGAGCTGGTGACAGCTTGGCTTTTGCAAATTTTTTCGCCGCTGGATTCACCGGTTTTCACCCGGTTAATGGTGAACATAGGAGCTTCGGCAACCGATTTTTCAGCCACCTCCGCTTCAGCCGTTGTGATGACAGGTTCGGATGTCACACCCTACACCCCCCAACATGATCCCCGCACAAAGCGCCAGCATCCAAGATTTTGCGGTCATAATTACCCTTTCTCTAAACGCTGCTTACATGGCTGATGGGGAAGCGGCAAACGTCCCCCGCGCAAATCGATTATTCAGCCTCCAAATAAATCTCGCCGCCAATCTCTTTAAACTCCTATGCTACTTTTTCCCAATCCCAACTTCCATGACGGATTATGCCTTCCGATTTAGAAAACCCTATCCAAGTTCCTTTCAGGGTGTTTTCATCAACAATTTTAAACTGAAATGCCCCGGCGTAGGAATTTATTTCTTGTTTATGCGCCCTCCACTCTCCCGTGACATAACCATCAACAATCTTCCCGAGGATGTAATATTTTACACCATCAGTATGAAACACGCTATAAAGATACGAAGAAAACTGGTGCACTTTCTTGTCATGGCTTGTCCATTTAGGATTACTCCCTGCCCCATCATGGGATAGATATACATGATTCCACGAGCCTTTTAACTTACTGTGTTTGTTTAACTCAAATCCTGCGGTGGGGATTTTAGAAAAAAGCCAAACTAACCATGGAGCGACTCTCCAATCCAAAACAGATCGTACAAAAAAGACAAACAATATGCCGGCTGCGGAGAAAACAGCCGACACCAATGGCTTAAGCAACTCAATCTCTTGTCCAAAGATGATCACAGCAAAATTCATATTACCCCTTAGTCTCCAAATAAATCTCACCGCCAAGTTCCTTAAACTTCTCGGACATCTCATCCATCCCGGCTTGCGCCTCATCAGGATAAAGCGCCGCCTTTTCATTCGGGCTTAGGTTCTCGGCATATTCCCTTACTTCCCGCGTGATTTCCATGGAGCAGAATTTTGGTCCGCACATGGAGCAGAAATGCGCGGTTTTATGCGCGTCTTTCGGCAGGGTTTGGTCGTGGTAATCGCGGGCCGTTTCGGGGTCGAGGGCGAGGTTAAATTGATCTTCCCATCGGAATTCGAAACGTGCGCGCGACAGCGCATCATCGCGGATTTGTGCCGCTGGATGCCCCTTGGCGAGGTCCGCTGCATGGGCTGCGAGTTTATAGGTAATTACGCCGACTTTGACATCATCGCGGTCCGGCAGACCCAAATGCTCTTTCGGGGTCACATAGCAGAGCATGGACGTCCCGAACCAGCCGATCATCGCCGCGCCAATACCTGATGTGATATGGTCATAGCCCGGTGCGATATCTGTCGTGAGCGGTCCAAGCGTATAGAACGGCGCTTCGTGGCATTCCTTTAGCTGCTTATCCATGTTCACTTTGATCTTGTGCATGGGGACGTGGCCCGGGCCTTCGATCATGACTTGGCAGCCTTTGGCCCAAGCGATTTTCGTTAGCTCGCCGAGGGTTTCCAGTTCCGCAAATTGCGCGCGGTCATTGGCATCGGCCACAGCGCCGGGACGCAGGCCATCGCCGAGGCTGAACGTCACGTCATAGCGGCGCATGATGTCGCAGATTTCCGGGAATTTGGTGTAGAGGAAGCTTTCCTCGTGACGGGCGAGCATCCATTTCGCCATGATTGACCCGCCGCGCGAGACAATCCCGCAAACACGGCTGGCCGTCAGATGGATATAGGCGAGACGCACGCCCGCATGGATGGTGAAATAATCGACGCCCTGCTCGCATTGTTCGATCAGCGTATCGCGGTAAATTTCCCATGTCAGGTCTTCGGCGACGCCGTTCACTTTTTCCAGCGCTTGGTAAATCGGCACAGTCCCAATCGGGCATGGCGCGTTGCGGATGATCCATTCGCGCGTGTTGTGAATGTTCCGGCCCGTGGACAGGTCCATAACATTATCCGCGCCCCAGCGCGTGGCCCAGACCATTTTCTCGACTTCTTCCTCAACGGAAGACGCCACGGCAGAGTTCCCGATATTGGCATTGATCTTCACGAGGAAGTTTCGGCCAATGATTTGCGGCTCTAGCTCGGCATGGTTGATGTTGCATGGGATGACCGCGCGGCCGCGGGCGATTTCGCTGCGGACGAATTCGGGCGTGACGAAGGCGGGGATTTCCGCGCCAAAGCTCTCGCCGCCCGCGACTTTGTCTTCCGCGCCCTCAACCATTTCAGCGCGGCCGAGGTTTTCGCGCTCGGCGACATAGATCATCTCTTTGGTGATGATGCCCGCTTTCGCGAATTCATATTGGGTGACCATTTCGTCGCCAACACCGCGCAATGGATTATTCTTGATCGGGAATTCCCGCGCGAGATATTTTCCCGTTGCGCCGCCATTATCTTCAGGTTTGACCTCACGGCCTTCATATTCCTCGACGCCGCCGCGCTCTAGCACCCAGGCTTTGCGGTGACGCTCCAACCCTTTTTCGACGTCGATTGTGACGCTCGGATCGGAATACGGACCTGACGTGTCGTATACTGGCACGGGCGGCTCATTCGCCGTTGGATGCAGCGCGATAGAGCGGTGCGGCACGCGCAAGCTCGGATCGGCTTTCGGGTTTGTATAAACCTTAGTCGAAGCCGGAAGCGGCCCCGTGGTGACTTCGGGGGTTTGAAACTGGGACTGATCTACGGGCTTATTCATGGGAAAACTCTTTTTGGGTTGTTCGGATGTGGATTATTCGAACTCGAAGGTTGGTCAGTTATTCTATCTCTGACGGCTTATTTTTTAGATTCAACTTTGTCTAAGGCGAAAATTTCGCTCGGGTTTTTGGTGGGGTCGAAATATTTAATTCGGACATTCTGCGTGCGCGTCATAAACGCACCGCCAACCCCTAGGGAGTTTTCGATTAGCCAGGCATAGGTTTCGCCGCCCTCGACGGAGATATTTTGCGACTGGCCGCGCACCATGAAAATTTTCGAAAAACTCAAATCAAGAACATGATCACCTGGCTCAACATAGGTCTCGAAATATTGCCCATTTTTCAGGCTACCCAATTTTTGGTCACCGATCGAAATTTTGGCCTTTAATCCGGTTGGGATAATGTAATCGCGTACGATGTATATTTTAGCCATGTCCGGATCAAGATTAACGAGTTTTTCAAGCTGAGCCTTGGGCAAAGCTGCCCCCGGCAGTGGTGTTGCCCGTGTCTCCGGCGCAGACGCGCAGGCCGAGAGCAACATTCCGGTGGCCGCGAAAAACGCGAGGGAGGCGTGTTTTAACATCTTGGTTTTCACATTTTTCATTTTACAAATTTACTTGAATTATGCCCGCTTTCGCGAATTCATATTGGGTGACCATTTCGTCGCCAACACCGCGCAGTGGATCATTCTTGATCGGGAATTCCCGCGCGAGATATTTGCCCGTTGCGCCGCCATTATCTTCGGGTTTGACTTCACGGCCTTCATATTCCTCCACGCCGCCGCGCTCTAGCACCCAGGCTTTGCGGTGACGCTCCAACCCTTTTTCGACGTCGATTGTGACGCTCGGATCGGAATACGGACCGGGGGTGTCATAGACAGGCACGGGCGGCTCATTCGCGGTTGGATGCAGCGCGATAGAGCGGTGCGGCACGCGCAGGCTCGGATCGGCCTTCGGGTTTGTATAAACCTTAGTCGAAGCCGGAAGCGGCCCCGTGGTGACTTCGGGGGTTTGAAACTGGGACTGATCTACGGGCTTATTCATGATATGTCTTCTTTAGGTCTAAGCATTTACTTTGCGGCCGCGGCGATATGCTGCGTCCAGCCATTTTTGAATTTGGGCATCTTTAGCTGTCTTTACCGTTCCGACTTGGAGCGTTTTGACAGGTGAAATCCCCGCGAATTTTAGTATTGATCGGGCAGCTTGGTTTTTAGCTGGGCGTCCATATGACAGCGCATCAAACCAGGCTGGCGCATCTGCCGTCAGGAGAATATCCGCGCGCCGTCCCTTGAGCAGTTTTTCCCAAAACAGTTTGTCTTCCGGATACTCCATCGCAAAGCCGGGTAAGAAAGCACGGTCGATGACACCTTTCATTTTTGCTGGCATACCGCCCCACCAAATTGGATAGGCCCAACACAGATGATCCGCCCATAGGATGTTCTCGCGCCACTCATTAAGGCAAGCCTCAAGATCTTTTCGAGAGTGATACCCTTCCTCTAGGTCTGGATCGAAATCCATATCCCGCAAATGCATACGCCGGATTTCAGCCCCGTTCTCTCGTGCCCCTTTTTCGAACTGATCCGCCATCCCATGAGACAAAGACGTTTCTCGCGGATGCCCGACCCATATGAAGACCTTGCTCATGGGTGTGCTCCAACACAAATGAGATAGAATTTCGGACCCTTGTTCATGATGTCGGCTCCAAATCGGGACGTAGGGTGTAGAGGTGATGCAAAAGATTATTTGCATCAGATGAGAATAGTTTCACGGTTTCTACACCGGATTGAACATGCACAGCCAGCGAACCTTCAACGTAGTCGAGGCTCGCACTTGTAATCTTAGCAACGGATAACACCGTTCCGTAAACCGCGTTTGATGGAACATAGGCTAAGTCTTGCGAGCTGAGCCAAAGCGGCATGGCATTTAGTGAAGGTCTGGGTTTTCCGAAAAAACGCGAAAACCGTGACACGATAAAAATCACGATTAGGAGCGGCACATACCACCCGTAGGCTGTCCAAACATCTGACCATAAAATTGAACCCAGCTCATTTCGTGGAAGACTCTTCCATAATGAACCCGCAAAAATTATAAGCATTATGACTGACAAAAACTTTGACGTCACAAATCCGAACTTGGATTGTGATCGTTTCACGGGCTTCACGAAATCTCGCTCTATCCCCCACAGCAATCTGTCATTCATATCAGGACGGGGATCCAATTACTTTGCCTCAACCTCGGATTTCACACCAAACCGGGTCAAATAAGACTTCACAGGCTCCCCCGATTCCATCGTGACCACGTAAAGGCGGTCATATTCCCAGGCTTCAACAATGGGCGTGCCGCCATCTCCGCCGAGCAATTCTGTCAGCTCACCCGTCGTATTGGAATGCCCCACGACAAGGTGACGCCCTGGCATAGCTTTCAATGTCTCTGCCATGCCCGGCAAATCCCGAGGATTATAAAGCGCAACTTCCAATCCCAGACGCTCCGCCAGCGGTGCAGCTGTGTTACGTGTTCGGATATAATCGCTGCTGTGGATATGGGTGATACCCTCGTCTTCCAGACGATCGGCGAGAGCTACCGCGCGGGCTTTCCCCGCCTCAGTTAAGCCCGGGTCTTTTTTCTCTGTCGTTTTTTCGGCGTGTCGGACGAGGAATACCGCATCTGTCGTCGGCATGGTATGCGCGCACGCGCTGAGAAGTAGCATCGCAGCTATGGTAAAAGCCTGCCTCATGGTCCGTCCTTCCGCCTGCTTGCTGCAGGATCAAGTTCAAAGGGTGCGTCTCAACTCTTTGATTGGCGAAGCCAATCAATAAAGTGCCCCTCGGTATGGATGTTATGTGACAGAGAGCGCGTCATTGCGCAAGGTAGTGCGTCACGTCGTATGCCGACCTGCGACAAACTCGCGCAAACTGCATAATCTTACATTCTCGTAACCGTCAGTTTACATTTAGTGTGTAGAGGACGTGGTTCGGTGTGGGACCGTCAACAAAAAAAGAGGGTCAATCCCATCGCAATTTTCCAGTTAATCTATACGTGTGCCTTGACGGAAAATGTTAAGAGCGGCGATCTTGAAAAGATCGCTTTGACATCTCGTAAGCGAAATTTAGAACGTGGCATTACCGGCATCTTGCTCTGCCAGGACGGCTCAGTTTTGCAAGTTCTCGAGGGCGACAAAGCCGCCGTGTTAGAATTATATGGAAAAATCGCCTCCGACCCTCGCGTCGCGAATGCGCTTGTCCTGATCCAACGCAAAACGACGGAACGAGAATTTCCAAAATGGTCAATGGGATTTAAAAACGCAGACGACACAGATGCGGCGTTCAAACTCTGCGCCAAGTCATTCCCTGACGTATTACCCGATAACCCGAGTCCAGAAGTCGGCACGATCGGCCGAACATTTGCGCGCGTAAACGGTTTGGCTTAGCGGCAAGTCGCGCCTTCGCTTGAAAGACCGTCAATAAAGCTCACGATATCGGCCTTTAAGGTCGAATCTCCATCAAAATGCCTAGATAGGACCTTCACAACGTCTGTGTGGCTCTGACCTGGGTAAATCTCGGCTTGTGCAACACCTCCGCGCGCCGTGACCTTGTCGGCCAACGCCATCGAGTTTTTCGGATAGACCGTTGTATCGCTTTCGCCGTGACCCAGAAACATTGCTGGCGCTGGCCCAGTAACATTGTTCAGTACAGCATCATCTCCGGTGAAACGATCCGGGAAGATTTCGATTAATCGCTCACTTTTTAGCGGCACAATGCCAGTTGGAGCCGCCAATCCGACAACACCAGAAATGGTCTCACATCGGTTCACACCGGCACCGCTGAGAAATTCATCGCGAAGCGCCAGCATCAGGACATTATAGCCCCCTGCCGAGTGCCCCATCAAAACAATCTTCCGGTCCGGGAATGTTTCCTCGGCGAAGGCGACGGCTTTGGCATTATCTTCTAAAAAATTCGGGAAACTTGCATTCGGGTAGAGCCGATAATTCGGCACGACAACATCATAACCGGACTTGGTAAAGCCCTCAGCGAGAAACTTATAAATATCCTTGGAGCCGCTATCCCATGATCCGCCATGAACGAACATCAAAACTGGCGCGCCCTCTTTTGGCTTTTCTGATCGGTAGATGTCTAATTTATCGCGTTCCCCGTCACCAAAGGATACGTTTTTCGTACGATCAAAGGTCGAGGATGGGGTAATTCCATTGAGAACAGAAACTGGCGCACAGGCGGCGAGTCCGGTCACCGCAATCGTTAAAGCGGCCAAAGCCTTAAATCTTATCATTGTCTTGTCCTTGCGCCCCGTTGTCATGGATTCGCCCCTGTTTGGGTCACATCCTATAACACCACGTTAAATTGTTTGTCGTAGAATGCCTTGTCTCAAGGGGGAAAGACAATGACAAAATCGCGAGGCTTGGCCTTCACATTTGCGCTAACTTGCGCGTTTGCATCAGCGGCCTGCACCAAAGCCGAACCTGACCTTCCGACGTTTGATCCCTTAGATAAAATTCAACAGAGTGAAGGTTGGAAAGTTGGACGCTCCATCGCTGTTTCACCTGGTGCGAAAACCCCAACAGCCCATCACGTTCAAGCCCTCACATCAGGATTGCATGATGTGGACCTTGAAACCCCGCCAATTGCCCTCACAGCTGTGGAACCATCCTGCCAGGTTAGAAATCCCGGTATGGGCGGCGGAAAATACCTTATCATTGGCAGTGGGTCGGCAAGATTCCCTTTGATGAAACAACCTGACTTCCCGGGCTTGATGACCTTCGAAAATGATGAGGTGAATAAGCTTGGAAAAGCACAAGCCGAAACAATGAAAAGCAAAGGTATGCGGTCAACCTCTGCTATGGGAGACGTGAGGCTACCGGCGCAGAACATGCCGATGACAGATGTATTCATTACCGAAACGTCCGAAACCGTATTTGTTGCGCTGGCAGGAGATGGTCTCTTTAATTTCAATATGTCGCCAAATGTCCGGCTTTCGGGTGTCGTCGTCTATTCTGAAAAAGGTCAAGCGGCTGTTCTTGGCGTACCCGACCACGTCCCCGTCAACTTCGTATCAAAAACACATAAATCCACGCGCGGATGTTGGACGCGCGTTCAACCCCGCCCCGATGCAAGTTGGCCCAAACGCATGCAAAAAGGCCCGCGTTTTGATGCATTGAAGCCACATTGGAAGACGTTCGAACGACGCGTTCGCAAAGACATTGGAACGGTACCCGCCGAAAACGTCATTAGTGTAAATCGGGCCGATCACTTTTTAATCGGACCAGCACCAACCAGATATGAAGATCGACTACCTTATGCCGCCTATTCGGGGAAATCGGTGCGTTACCTGGCCGCTGACCATGCCCGCTTTGGCCTCTCTGAAGACAATAAAGACTATGCACGACAGATTTTAGATCAATATTACGAGGCGCATCTTGCGGCGGGTAAATGATGAAGCGACTTGTCATTTTAACACTGGGCATTGGGGTCGCCGCATGTTCAGACCCTGCGCCAAAAACAGGCGTGATGCCAGGTATTGCAACAGGCGGGTATGACGTGCCGAGCAATGCAGAAGCCTCAGCAGCCTTCATGGCAGCTTTCCAAGCCCGATATGATATTCCCGAATTGGATTACCCTGAAGATATAAAGCTACGCATCCGGCAAGCGCGTGCAGACCGCCTGCAACGAGATATGCGCGTGATGGAGAAGCGCCAGAAAATTATGGCTAAGCTCGCTCTCACAGTTCTGGCGAAAAAGGACCCTGAAGCCAAAAAGCTCTTGGAAGACATCAAAAACGACCCAAAGGCCTCGGAAAATCCCGCTTCTATGGAATGGATGGCCTCTCTTATGGAAGCGCAGCCAAAGCGCTACCAAATGTCAGAGTCCCAACGTCAAAAAATATACCAATCAGCTGTGACCGATTACAAAACATCCTTTCGTAATTTGGAAATCGAGACGTGCCGTTGGACCGAAATGAAACGGTTGATCGGATCTGGACATGAAGAGATGGCTTACATTCACGGTGATCATCCCACTCATGGTTTCAAATGCAGTGGCGAAATGAGAACCGAGCGCCGAAAAGGATATCCCAGACTCACGAGTTTCTCAGATTTTTGGGTGAAGTCATCGTCTGGAGATTGGCTCTATTACGGTCAATTTCGAAACGTAGGCATCGCCCCTCGCAATCAATACCTCAATCAAAATCTATTGAATAACCCAGAGGAAACAATCGCGCGTCAGAACTCATGGGATATGATCACAAGCCAATTGCAATAAACCCCTAGCGGTTTATGGCTCTGGAATGTCGAAAATTTCAAACCTCACGCTTTATCACTATCCCCTATCGCGATCCGCCCGGGTCAAATGGCTCTTGCATGAAATGCATGGAGAGGATTTTGAAACTGTTCGGGTGGCCTTGCGTCAAGGAGAGCAATTCACACCAGAATTTCTCGCGAAAAATCCAAACCACGGGGTTCCAGTTTTAGACGTCACTTATGCAGATGGATCAAAGCAGACCATTACAGAATCCCTCGCGATTATGACTTGGTTGGCTGATCAAGATGATCGGTTTGCACCTTCCCTTACTGAATTACGAGCCAGAGCGGATTATCTCCAGGTTATGGCCTTGGGTGGGTCTTGGATGGATCAAATGCTTTGGAACATTCGCCTGCATGAAACGATCTTACCAAAAGCGGCCAGAAGCGACGCGTTCGCCACATTCAATAGAGATAAAATCAAAAATGAGGTCGCCCCTCAACTTGCTAGTCGCCTAGAGAAACATGACTTCATCTGCGGCGAGAGTTTTTCTGCCGCCGATTGCATAACCGCGCATAATGTGAATTGGGCAGGCGCTTATGGGCTCTGTCGGAGTGATGTATTCAAGGCGTATATGTCCCGCATGAAATCCCGCCCGGCGTTTCAGTTGGCTTTCGCTGACGCCAAAGAATTTGAAGGATAGATAATGAAACTCGGACAAACCGATATCACCATTGGCAAGATCGCTTTTGGATGTTGGCGCTTTGCCTCGCATGAGACTTCAACAGCAGACACGCTCATCAGGACCGCTCTCGATGCCGGAATGAACTTAATTGATACCGCTGATATATATGGTTTCAGCGAGTTTCCGCACTTGGATGATAAAGGTTTTGGTCAGGCAGAACTGCGACTAGGCGAAGTCCTCGCCGCCGCGCCAAGTCTCCGCAAACAAATGGTCTTAGCCACAAAAGGCGGGATCGACGCGATACGCCCATATGACAGCTCCTACGCCTATCTCATGCGAGCAATCGATGCGTCGTTAGCTCGGCTTCAAACCGACTATGTCGACTTGTATCAAATCCATCGGCCAGACCTGACCGTTCCGATGTCAGAAGTCGCGCGGGCATTGGATAAAATGGTCGAGTCTGGAAAAACCAGAACTGTCGGGGTTTCCAACTTCACGGTATCGCAAATGCGTGCCCTAAAGGCGCATCTCAAACATCCGATCACAACCATTCAACCTGAATTTTCGGCCTTAGAGCAATCACCCCTTGAGAATGGCATATTGGATTATGCCGAAGAAATAAGCGCGACAGTTATGGCGTGGTCACCACTCGCAGGCGGGAAAATTCCAACAGAGAACGGTCCCGTGCAAGATGTATTGGATAAAATTGCGACGGCCTACGGGATTTCCCGATCAACAGCTGCCCTCGCCTTCACTCGCGGCTTTGGCGCGAGTATCCTCCCCATTATCGGGACGCAAAACCCCGCCCGGATAACAGAGTCAGGTTATGCAGCGCAGGTAAACCTGACGGGGCGCGAAATTTATGATGTTGTCGAAGCTTATCGCGGCGAAGGCATGCCCTAACGGCTTTGCCCGTTAAAAACGACGCGCGATACCAATGGTAAGAACCGGATAGTACTTATACCCATCCGCATCATCTTCAATCGCTGCAACCTCGGCTTCCAATTCTTGAAGCAAGAGCGGATTGTCAGATAGAGTCCCGTTGGCTGATACTAAATCGACCTCCGGTGATCCGGTAAACATCACCCCCGCACGCGCGTTGAAGGACCAATCATCGGACCCGGCGATAAATCCGTCATATCCAATTCCTGCATAGGGCGAAAAACTGGACAGTTCGGCTTTTCCTGTCAGCGTACCAACCTCTGTTGGCGTGAATGTTTGCCCGCCGATTTCAACATTCGTTGTCGGAGTAGCATCTAAATCGAGAGTTTTATCGCCAACATAAGCGCCGCCAGACAATACAAACCCGTTCTGGAATGGCGCGACATCGACAAACCCGCCAAATGTAGTCGCGTTAAAATCCCCTTCATAGTCGATATCGTCAAACTCTTCATCAACGGAGAAATCTAGGAAATTGAAATTTGTCCGCAACCCAAACGTATCATTCGGAGCGTATTTTGCCTCCACTGTTGCACCGGTGGTCCCGGCTCCCAAGCCAACAGCAAATTTGTCAGCCTTCGGTGAGGGCGCATTCTGCCACTGGGCCTTTGGATAATTGGGAGAATGGGAGCTACACCCCGCCAAAAGCGCTGTGCAGCCAAGAAGTGCAATTAGAGTTTTCATGGGGGCCTCCAAGTTCAGGCTTCTGCGTTACAGCCCCTTGCTGTGCCCCAACAGAACGTCCTGAATTTGAAGGAATCCTATGCCTTAATCTTTAACAGGCCTTTACCTCACGGCTTAAAGACTCGCGGTTATCGATTTATAGCAAACCGTCAAAGTCTGAAGCACTGTGACGCTCCTTCAAACCCTTGTCATCCCAGTACCGGTTGACGAGTTGACCGCGGCGGAATGCGGGTCGCGCAGCCAACTGCTTCGTCCAACGTTGAAGATGTTCATAGCTTTCGACTTGGAGAAACTCTCCAGCTTCATAAAGAACACCCCGCGCCATCGCGCCATACCAAGGATATATCGCAAAGTCGGCAATCGTGAGCTCATCGCCCGCTATATATTCACGCTCTGCCAACTGCTTGTCCAAAACATCCAATTGGCGTTTTACCTCCATCGAAAAGCGATCAATGCAATATTCGATCTTCATTGGGGCATAGGCATAGAAATGTCCGAATCCTCCGCCCAGATAGGGTGCGCTGCCCATCTGCCAGAATAGCCAAGACAGACATTCCGTTCTTGCTGGACCGCTCTTGGGTAAGAACATTTCGAATTTTTCTGCGAGATGCATCAGGATGGAACCTGATTCAAAGACGCGCACTGGCGTGTCGCCTGAGTGATCCATCAAAGCCGGGATTTTAGAATTTGGATTGATACCAACAAAGTCCGATCCAAATTGATCACCCTCTCCAATATTTATCAGCCACGCATCATACTCGGCCGCGCTGACTCCCGCCGCGAGTAATTCTTCCAACATGATCGTCACTTTGACCCCATTGGGCGTGCCAAGCGAATAAAGCTGAAAATCATGCTCGCCGATTGGCAGCTCTTTTTCGTGAGTAGAGCCTGATGTCGGGCGATTTATATTGGCAAATCTGCCGCCAGATACTTTATTTTCCCATACCTTTGGCGGGGTCCACTCGGATAGTGTTTGCTCGGCCATCGTCTCTCTCCATACAAATTAGCCTCCCGAACTAGTCTGTTCGAGAGGCTATGAAAAGTGACGGGTTTGTGAGGCGAGGCTTATTGTATGGTTTCTTCCGCCTCTAGCACCCGGATTTTGCCGCCGTCGGAGAGTTCGCCATCGGCTGGCATAGCGTCATCAAACATTTTTTGCGTCGTTGCGCCCATGTCCAGGCGAACAGAGAAAGACCGCGGTTGACCTTGGGCTTCGGCAAAGACGTTCAAGAAGTAGACGCCGTCGACATCGGCCTTCACATCAACAGTCCAGAGATGGGGCCCAGATTGAGACATATCAAATGTCTTGGAAGATTCCCCGCCAAAAAACCTAAGACCTTCGCTGGGCTCGATTTTGACCGACATCGGACCATCACTATAAGCTTCAGAAAATCGTAGCTGAACGGTTTGGAAAGACCCAGACGTCATCGACTCGGGCAAGGCAGAGTCGAGTGTAACGCTCGCTCCGGGTTTAACTGTGGTTGCATGCGCCATCTTTTTATCGACGTTTTCCGTCGTGGTCGTTTTTTGCGTGGCTGCACTACAAGCGGCGATTCCGCCGATCGCAATTACAGTTAAAACTAGTTTTGAGTATGACATATTACTGAGCCCTCAAGGTCATTGTGTAGCAGACATCTATCGTAGATGTTCCGTCAACATTTTCAAAAGCGTAAGCTTCCA
Source organism: Litorimonas sp. (assembly GCA_039975855.1). Classification (GTDB taxonomy): domain Bacteria; phylum Pseudomonadota; class Alphaproteobacteria; order Caulobacterales; family Maricaulaceae; genus Litorimonas. Next base: position 406,002 of record JBDWGH010000002.1, read on the forward strand.
TTACATGCTGACCTGCCGTCAAAGATATGTTTTGCGTTTCCGTGTTTACAACGCCGGACTCACCTCTTCCCACAAAAACGCCGTCTTTGAACAAACGAAAATCGGGATCGCTCGTCGCCGCACCGGAAGACCTTGCCATTGTAAATGTGTAGGTTCCCGCCGTCGGTATGTTGAACGCGAGATAACGCCGGTTACCATGTTTATTGAAGGTCCCGAAATTGTCGACGGAGCAAAACTCTACCGGAGTGTTGTTTGTTTGAAGAAGGAGGTAAACTGGAAGCGCATCGGTCAAGCCGCCATTATTTGTCTCCCCTATCCCAAATCCATTTGTTCCATTGATATTTTGAGCATCCGTCAATGCCGTGATTTCGCTGGTCGTGATTCCAGATTGATTATCTAGCGCCTCTAAAAATGCGAAAATCGACGTAAAGGCAGATGTGCTTTCATAGTCGGGATCCGTGAACGCACCATAGATTGGTGCAAGGCCATAACTGGCGGTGTCGGCACCATCATCCGTATCATCAAACAAATCATATAAGATGGATTGGACTGAACCCTCAGAATACCATCCAGTCGAGGTATAGGTATTGTTCTCGACGTTGATGTTAAAGCCACTGCCTTGCCGGGCACCAAAGCTATCGCGATAGAATGGATCGTCCAAAATCATTCCAGAAAGCGCATTCCCCCAGCCCTCACCAAATGCAACTCGCGCATCCAAACGATTGCTGGAACTGTGTTGGCCACCAATTGAGTCGGAACGGCTAAGTTGATTTTCGAAGTAATGCCCGAATTCATGAACGACGACGTGAACATCATACTCGTCGGTATCATTGTCAGCGGCGCCGAGAATACGAAGTACGGGAATTCCGTCCTGAATTGTAAAAGAAGACGTCCCGATGTCACCATTATCTACATCAATGGTCGTCGAGGGTCTGTTCCGTGTGCTCCACAAAACATTGAATTTTGGAAAATCAACGTCAGCATCAACGGCAATGAAACCTTCAATAGCGGTATAAATGGTGTCCAAAAGTGCAAATGGCGCAGCCGCACGGGTCGTGGTGTAACTGCTGCCTCCCCAGCCCGACGCGGCATTCAGATTGCGCGTCTGGTTTGCAGTTGGAACTTCAGATAATGCGCCTTGCAAGGCGTAAAGAGCATCATCGGATGTATTATCTACGACTTGAAGGTCAATTTCATTTGGCGCGCCTTTTTGAATTTCAGAACGCACCCGAACCCGAACGTCCTGACCCGACTCAACTGTGAAACTGTAATCCCCATTATCATCGGAAACTGTACTCTGAAGAACTGTTCCGGATGCATTGAGAAGCTCGACAGGTGCCTGACGGATTGGCGACTGGACTATAGCGTCATAGTTCAATGCACTCGTTGTGGTATTCAATGGCACCCGGTCATAAGTCAGTTTTCCTGAAACGATGACATCCATCGAGACAGGAGCTGGCGTCATGGTCACCGTCAAAGTCCCTGTACCTTCATTGCCGGCCGCGTCACTGGCTGTAGCCGTACAAACGCTTTCGGTATTTGCCGTGACTGTCGCCGCCGTAAAGACGTTAGTTGCGACGTTAAAACTGCCGCCATTTGTACAGCTAACCGTCGGACCAGTTGTAACCGCAGTATCGTCTGTTGCGGTAAGGTTTGAACTTCCAGTTTGGCCGGATTCAACTGAAAGCGTCGCGGGGTTAAACGTCACGACCGGGGCCGTCGTGTCAGGAACTGGTACGGTCATCGTTACAGTAAGCGTGGCCGTTCCTTCATTGCCCGCAGCGTCGCTGGCAGTCGCGGTGCAGACACTTTCCGTGTCCGCCGTAACTGTTGCGGCTGTAAAGGTATTGGTAGCAACATCAAAAGAACCACCATTTGTACAATCTACTGTTGGTCCTACTGTGATTCCTACAGCGTCCGTCGCCGTTAAAGTGGAACTACCAGTCGCTTCGGACTCCACGCTCAACCTGGATGGACTGAATGCCAGTGCAGGAGCTGTTGTATCCGCTACTGGAGGTGTTGGAGGAGTAGGTGTGCTGCTACTGCCTCCACCTCCGCCGCCGCAGGCTGACAAAAGCAGCGCAGACGCGATCGATAGAGTGGGAAGATATGTTGATTTTAAGTAGGTCACGGTGAGTCGGTACTACATTACGACCCAGAGATTAAATGATATTTCAGTGAGCTACATTAACGGGAAATGACTAAGCTAAGACCCGCTCGCCTGACTGATTTGTGATGCGCCCCCTAACCAATTGGAATTTCAGCGTTATTCGGGTTTCCACCCATGTAGACTCAAAACCGGACTTGACGACGGACCTGATTTCACTCTATCGGGCGCGCGGGCCCCGCCTCCCCACTGAGGCGAAACTCTAGCGGTGTACAAAAACGCACCACAGGAGACATTGTGACTACTCTGAACAAGCCGGCCGTGCGCCCGGCCGATCCCCGTTTTTCTGCCGGACCTACACGCAAGCGCCCTGGTTGGTCGCTTGACGCTCTCTCTGATGCCGCTCTTGGCCGCTCTCATAGATCCGCTCTCGGCAAAGCAAAACTTAAAGAAGTTATCGATCTCACACGCGAAGTTCTGCAGGTTCCTGCAGACTACCGTATTGGTATCGTCCCTGCATCTGACACGGGTGCCGTCGAAATGGCAATGTGGTCAATGTTAGGACCAAAACCCGTCATGGTCGCGGCTTGGGAGAATTTCGGCCAAGCTTGGGTCACCGATGCCGACAAGCAATTGCCGCTAGAAGACCTCACCCTTCTCACAGCACCCTATGGCCAACTTCCTGATTTTTCTGAATACAATGGATCTCAGGACCTCGTCTTCACGGCCAATGGAACAACGTCTGGCGTGAAGGTCGCAGATTATGGCTTTATCCCCGATGACCGCGACGGCGTCACAATTTGCGATGCGACCTCGGCTGTCTACGCGCAGGACCTACCTTGGAACAAACTCGATGTTGTGACTTACTCTTGGCAGAAAGTTATGGGCGGTGAAGCAGCCCACGGCATGCTCATCTTATCGCCGAAAGCCGTGGAGCGACTCGAGAGTTATAACCCGCCTTGGCCACTCCCAAAAATCTTCCGCCTGACCAAGGGCGGCAAACTGATCGAGGGAATTTTCCAAGGGGCAACCATCAACACACCATCCATGCTGTGCGCGGAAGATCACCTTGACGCTCTGAATTGGGCGAAAGCAAACGATGGATTACAAGGCATGCATGATCGCGCTGATGCCAACGCCCAAGCTATTTGGGACTGGGTCGAAACACGCGACTGGATTGCAAACCTCGCCGAAAACGAGGCCGAGCGGTCCAACACAGGTGTTTGTCTGAAAATTGTGGACCCGCGTGTCACCGCGCTTCCCAAAGACGATCAAGCTGCATTCGCAAAATCCATCATCACTTTACTGGGCGAAGAAAATGTCGCCGTTGATTTTGGCGCCTACCGTACGGCCCCTCCAGGCTTCCGCCTCTGGGTTTCCGGTCTCACCCCAATCGAAGATGTCAAAGCCGTTTTGCCTTGGTTGGATTGGGCATTCGAAACTAAAATTCAGGAGCTAAACTAATGCCTAAGGTTCTTATTTCCGATAAAATGTCTCCTGCAGCGACACAGGTTTTCAAAAATCGTGGCGTGGATGTCGATGTCATCACCGGCCTTTCCAAAGAAGAAATTCTAAAAATCATTCCTGAATATGATGGTCTCGCCGTTCGCTCCTCCACGCGTCCAGACGCAGAAATCATTGCAGCAGCCACAAACCTAAAAGTCATTGGACGGGCCGGAATCGGCGTTGACAACATTGACATCAAGGCAGCCACAGATCGCGGCGTTGTTGTTATGAACACGCCATTCGGAAATGCCGTAACAACAGCGGAACATGCGATCGCAATGTTATTCGCTGCGGCGCGTCAAATTCCGTCCGCGTCTGTACGCACGCAAAACGGCGAATGGCCGAAATCGGATTTCAAAGGCGTTGAGCTGTTTAATAAAACCCTTGGCCTTATCGGGTGCGGTAACATTGGAACATTGGTCGCGGAACGCGCTCAAGGTTTGAAAATGAAGGTCATCGCCTATGATCCTTATCTGACAGAAGAACGAGCCGTAAAGCTCGGCGTAGAAAAGGTCGAATTGGACGCCCTCTTCCAGCGTGCAGACGCTATCACGCTGCACACTCCTCTCGTCGAAGGTACAAAAGGGATTGTCTCTCGCGAGCGCCTTGGCATGACCAAAAAAGGCATAATCATCGTGAACTGCGCCCGAGGTGGATTGGTTGATGAAGAAGCGTTGAAAGACGCCTTGGACGCCGGACATGTTCGCGCCGCAGCCCTCGATGTTTTTGCCGTTGAACCTGCGAAATCTCATCCCTTATTTGGCACGCCAAACTTCATCGCAACGCCGCATCTCGGTGCTTCCACTTTGGAAGCCCAAGAAAATGTAGCCGTCCAAGTCGCGGAACAGATGGCGGATTATCTTCTAACCGGTGCTGTCTCAAATGCGCTCAACACTCCGTCCATCTCCGCCGAAGAAGCACCGCGGTTAAAGCCTTTTGTTGACCTGGCAGATAAGCTTGGCTCGATGACAGGACAGCTTTTGCACGCGCCGATCAAATCTGTTGAGTTCACTTATAAAGGTGCCGTTACGGAGCTAAACACGAATCCGATGACCGCTGCAGCTCTCGCAGGATTGTTGAAAGCGGCGATGCCAGATGTGAACATGGTCTCGGCACCGGGTCTTGCCAAAGAGCGCGGTATTGAAGTCAAAGAAAGCTATGTTGACGAAGCCGAGCGCGCCGAAAGCTTGATCCGTTTAACGGTTGAAACGGTTGAACGAAAATATGTCGTTGTTGGAACAATCTATCGCGGCGAACCACGGATTGTCCGCTTATTCGGCGTTCCAATGGATGCCGCATTTGCGCCGAACATGATTTATGTCCGTAACGAGGATAAACCAGGCTTTATCGGTGAACTCGGCGGCGTTTTAGGTCGCCACAAAGTCAACATCGCGACATTTTCTTTGGGCCGGATGAAGGAAGGCGAAGAAGCCGTTTGTCTCGTCAGTGTTGATGGACAGGTCTCCTCGAAGGTCGCCGATGAAATTAAGGCCATCGATCAGGTCAAAATTGTTGATCTAGTTTCGATCTAATTTGCTTGGGCGAAGGGCTTGCTTTCCAAGCCCTTCGCCGCGTAAAGCTGTTTTATTATTTCGGGCACCCCTCAGGATTACACAATGATGAAACAGTTTCTCCTTGCGGCAGCAATGTTTGCATTCGCGACTCCGGCCTCCGCACAAATCGCAGAAATCAGACTCGGCGCTAACTTCCATGATATTGACTGGACGGGCGCAGGCAGCGGTTCTGATAAGGAGCGTTCAAGCGCAATCAATGGCGAGATCGTTTTTGAGGAACCTGAGTTTCTAAAATGGGCATTGACGCCGCAGCCTTATATTGGCGGAGCCGTAAACCTTGGCAGGGAAACCAGCTATGGCGGCGCGGGATTGTTATGGCGTCAGACCTTTGCGGAAAATTTCTATATCGACTTATCACTCGGCCTAGTCGTTCATGACGGAACGATTGAGGTTGATGCCTCTCCCCTTGTGCAGAGCGTCATTGATGACGCGAGTGTAGAAACGGGTTTCACAGACGTTCAACGCGCGCAATTTGCATCAGAGCTGGCCGAGTTTCGCAATCGTCAGCAAACTGAGATCGATTACGGATCTCGCATACTGTTCCGCGAACAAATCGCGATCGGCTATCGTTGGTCGGAGCAATGGTCGACACATGTTTTTGTCGAACATTTATCCCACGGCAACATCCTCGTCAGTGGCCGCCCGAATGAGGGCTTGGATACTTTGGGTATGCGAGCGTCTTATCATTTCTAAACGAGGTTTCACCTAATCCCCACGCCTTCGTAAGCTTAAGACTGTCAAGAATTCCGCCAGGGACTGACATAGGGGACTTCCATGAAATTATTGCTGGGCGCCTTTGTCTGCGCTGTATCCGCGATTCCAGCTTTCGCTCAAGTCTCGGAATTGCGCGTGGGTGTTGCCGAACACGATCTAGGCTGGAGCATCATTAATGGCGATGGTGACGAGGAACGGTCAATCGCTTTGAATGCAGAAATCATTTTCGACGAACCCAAATTTTTGAAATGGGCGCTTTCTCCGCAGCCCTATATTGGGGGCACATTGAACGTTGAAGGCAAGACAAGCTATGGCGGTGCAGGTTTACTCTGGCGTCAAAACCTTGGCGACACATTTTATGGCGACTTCGCATTAGGCGTTGTTGTACATGACGGAATTCTCGACTTTGACGATGCTCGCTCACAATCCTCATCGGTCTCGGAAACTTTAGAAACGGCGAGAAATAGAAATTTCTATGGATCCCGGATATTATTCCGGCAGCAACTCACACTCGGCATAAACTTATCCGACGAATGGGCGGCAGAGGGCTATGTTGAGCACATTTCGCATGGCGGCCTCCTCTCCGATGGACCGAATGAGGGGTCCGACGCGGCTGGTTTTCGATTGAACCGAAAATTCTAGTGATAACTCAGCCGCAAGACTCGCATCCATGCAAAGACTCGGTTAAGGGCCAAATGAAGTTGTCCTAACGCGGTCACTTCACCCTGAGATTGGGATGAGGGCCGTGTTTTTTTTATGCGAGTGTGTCATGGCTAATGTCGTCGTTGTCGGGTCTCAATGGGGTGATGAAGGCAAAGGAAAAATCGTCGATTGGCTCTCCAGCCGCGCCGATGTTGTTGCCCGGTTTCAAGGCGGACATAATGCTGGGCATACCCTCGTTGTAGACGGCACAACCTATAAACTCTCGCTTCTTCCGTCCGGAATTGTGCGCGGCGGAAAGTTATCGGTCATTGGTAATGGTGTTGTCCTCGACCCGTGGGCGTTCCTTGACGAAGTGAAACGTATTAAAGGCCAAGGCGTCACTATCGATGCAGAAAGCCTACAAATTTCTGAGTCGGCTGCCCTCATCTTGCCTATCCATTCAGAGCTTGACGGTATTCGCGAGAACCGTGCTGACGGCGTCAAAATCGGAACAACCAAACGCGGTATTGGTCCGGCTTATGAAGACAAAGTGGCTCGCCGCGCTATCCGCGTCTGCGATTTGGCAGACCCAGAGCATCTTCAAGCGCGAGTCGAAAACTTGCTACATCATCATAATGCGCTGCGGCGCGGTCTCGGACAGCCAGAAAGCGATGCCGCAGAATTGACGCAAAAACTGCTGGATGTTGCACCGGATATCCTCCCGTATATGGCCCCTGTTTGGTATACATTGGATGAGGCCTCGAAGGCTGAAAAACGTATTTTGTTCGAAGGCGCGCAAGGCGCAATGTTGGACATTGATCACGGCACATATCCGTTCGTAACCAGCTCGAATACAATTGCCGGACAAGCCGCCGCAGGTACTGGAATGGGCCCACGCGCATTGAACTATGTCCTCGGCATCACAAAGGCTTACACAACACGTGTTGGCGAAGGCCCCTTCCCGACAGAGTTATTTGACGATGTCGGACAGCGCTTGGGTGAACGCGGACATGAGTTTGGCACCGTCACTGGTCGTCAACGTCGTTGCGGTTGGTTTGATGCGGTCATGGTCCGACAGGCCATTATCACTGGCGGCATCACCGGGATCGCTTTGACGAAATTGGATGTTCTGGATGGCCTACCAGAATTGAAGATCTGCACGGGATATCGTTTGAATGGCAAAATCCTTAAACGCTTGCCAGCAGGTGCAGCTAATCAAGCCGGCGTCGAGCCAATTTATGAAGCTATGCCAGGTTGGTCAGGTAGCACACGCGGCGCACGCAGCTGGGCTGATCTGCCCGCCGAGGCCGTCAAATATGTTCGCCGTGTCGAAGAGTTAATCGGGTGTCCGGTTAGCATGGTATCAACATCACCCGAACGCGAAGACGTAATTTTGATGCGAGATCCGTTTAAGGCCTAGGATTTTCAATCGATAAATTTATCTGAAACTTTGTTCAAATTTTGAGCTCCAGCCGATCCTTGCAAAAATGTACCTAATTTTCGAATTCCGAGAATACTGAATAGACATTCGGCCATAACATTGTAACCGCGACGCATGGCTCACACCGATACTAATATCGACTCTGAAAGAAGCGGAATAAAAACGCCAATGCTTATCGGTGTTGCGCTGTTCCTCATCCTCGTTTGGGGTAGTGCATTCACCATGGTGGGCGTCGCCGTTCGCACTTTATCCCCCGATTGGTTGGTGGCTTATCGAATGATCATCGGCGCGATCGTCGTGCTAATTTACAGCTATATTATTGGGCACCGACTTCCGTCACTCAAAGATCCCCGTTGGATTTGGTATGGTGCACTTGGCGTAACAGGCGCGAGTCTGCCTTTTGTTTTAATCGCCTACGGACAAGAAACAGTTGATAGCGGGCTAACGGCCATTCTGGTCGGAACAATGCCCCTTATCACAATTATATTGGCGCATTTTTTCACTTCAGAAAAACTAACGGCATGGAAACTCGTCGGTTTTGCACTCGGTTTTGTTGGGATCGTCATTTTATTTCTACCAAAGGAATTGTCGCTGGACCTAGTCTCCGATTGGAAAGCTCAATTATTGATCCTTGCGGCTTCAGTTTTTTACGCTGTCACAACCGTCGTCGCGAGCCGAACACCTCCGACACCGTCGCCTATCGCAGCGGCAATGATGTTGCTGATGGGCGCGACACTGTCATCCCTTTGGGCCGTCATGTTCTCTGGGCCGCCCCCAGTACCGACCATTCCAGCGCTTTTATGCGCCATTGGATTGGGCCTAGGATCCACGGCCATCGCCACGATTACCTATCTTTGGGTGATTGATATGTCCGGGCCAAGCGTCATGGCCCGCATCAATTATTTCGTCCCAGTCTGTTCGGTCATTCTGGGCGTGATATTCTTGGAAGAAATTCTAGACTGGCGCATTTTCGTCGCACTGTTTCTCATTTTATTCGGCGTTATCATTTCTCGATTCAAATCGAAGACTAAGAGTTCAGCCCTTTAAGCGCTGCAAACGGGTTATTAGCCGGTGGGGTGTCGTCGTCTTCCTCGCCAATCGCCAAACCGTGATTAAGCGGCCCGTGACCTTTGGAAGAACCAAATCCTGGTGCAGTTCTAATGGCTTCAAACACGAATTCCCGTGCCCGCATAACCGCTTCGTCCAGGTCTAAGCCCAGCGCCATATTCGCAGCCACGGCGCTAGCGAGTGTGCAGCCAGTGCCATGTGTATGCCGAGAGCGCAGACGAGGTCCGGACATAATGTTTGCGCCCTCTTCACTAACCAGGACATCGACCACTGAGCTTCCATCCAAGTGACCGCCCTTCATCAGAGCCGCGTAGACCCCGCGTCCCAGCAAGGCGTCACCGGCCTTGGTGAGATCATCGACATCCGAGATTTTTAAACCCGTTAGCAATTCAGCTTCGGGCACGTTGGGCGTCACGAGATCAGCCAAGGGCAAGAGCGTTTCGCGCAACGCTTCAATGGCATCAGCTTCTAAAAGAGCATCACCTGATGTCGCTACTGCAACTGGGTCCAGAATGACAAAGGCATCTAACTCATCCACGGCCTCGGCGACCACTTCGATGATTTCCTTTGTGCCGAGCATCCCAATCTTTACGACATCGGCCCCAATGTCTGAGAGGCAGGATTTTATCTGAGCCTTCACGAGTGCGGGCGACATAAATTCAACGGATTGAACGCCCAGCGTATTCTGTGCGGTTACAGCCGTAACAGCGGTCATAGCGTAAGCGCCAAAGGCTGAACAGGTTTTGATATCAGCCTGGATACCTGCCCCACCTCCGGAGTCAGAACCGGCAATGATAAGAACGCGGCCTTGTGTTTCAGTCATGCAAATTCTCTGACATTCGATTGGTTTCTATTTCGACTCGTCTTGGTATTGTTATCAACTCGAACATAACTATCGCAAAAGTTCCACAGTAGAAAACGGAATGCACGGTCTTCCCCGCCCCAATTGACCAAGTCGTGATGAGCATTAGCAACATAGCAATAATAGGCCTGCCTTCCCACCACCTAACAGGAAACAACGGCCACAGTATCAAGCCGAATAATACAGCCTTAACCTTGGTCAATTGATGACACCACAGCTTCCCAAACCTTCATCGCCTGAACGGTCTCGCTGACATCATGAACCCGCAAGATATCTGCTCCCGCTTGCGCCGACCAAAGCGCAGTTGCGATGGACCCACCTAACCTGTCGTCTGCTTCCGACCCATCAATCCGTCCGATAAAACTCTTGCGGCTAGCCCCCATCAGTACTGGAAAGCCCAGCGCTTTAAACTGATCGAGATGCCGTAGGATCGCCAGGTTGTCTTCATGACGTTTTCCAAAGCCGATACCCGGGTCGAGCGTGATAGCGGATCGTTCCACGCCTGCCTCACAAACCTCAGCGACGCGCTTTTCAAGCCAGCTTAGGATGTCCGGTACAGCATCTTTATATTCGGGGTTATCTTGCATGGTTTCAGGTTGTCCCTGCGCATGCATGAGAATTACTGGGCAGCCTAGGGCAGCCGCCACCTTTGGCGAACGGGCGTCAAATCCCAGGGCCGACACGTCATTCCAGATATCTGCACCGGATAAGATAGCGGCCTCGGCCACATCCGGTTTGCGGGTATCGATAGAGATCACGACGTCTTCGTCAAAATCGCGTGTGGCATGACGGATCGCTTGAATGACAGGAACAGTGCGCCGCACTTCCTCAGCGATGTCTATCTCGACGGCGCCGGGCCGAGTGCTCTCTCCGCCAATATCCAGAATATTGGCGCCCTCCTCGATCAAGCGCAAAGCCTGTTTCACAGCGAGTTCAGTGGTTTCATATTGACCACCATCGGAAAAACTATCCGGCGTGACGTTCAAAATGCCCATGATGCGGGGACGGGTAAACATGATGTGCAGCTAATCAGGATTCAAAGATATATCCATAAAAAAAGCCCGGTCGATTGACCGGGCTTTGTATTCTTATTCAGATACATTCTTCGCCGTAGACGTTCCGCCAATCGGTTTTGGCTTTTTCGTCGTTGGAACAGCTGACACGGCTGGCTTACTGCCACCGGACCCATCGGGGCGTTTCGGCTTCGTATCGTCTTCGAGTAGGGCTTTGATTTCATCACCTGAGAGCGTCTCATATTCGAGAAGCGCTTCAGCAAGTTTCACCCAATCCTTCTTTTTCTTTTTCAAGATTTTCAAAGCTGTTTCATGCGCTTCCGTGATGAAACGCTTGATCTCATTCTCAATCAATTGAGCCGTATCAGGCGAAATCGCTGAGCCGCGACCAATGCCTGGTACGAAGGAATTGCTGTCCTGATGCTTATAAGCAATCGGCCCAATCGCATCCGACAAACCCCATTCCGTAACCATGGCCGTTGCAATACGTGTAACTTGCTCAATGTCAGAACTCGCGCCGGACGTGACCTTGTCATACCCGAAGTGAAGTTCTTCCGCCGCGCGGCCACCCATAGCCATAGCCATACGAGCAATCATCTCTTGACGAGATTGGCTGATTTGGTCGCGTTCCGGCAAATATTGCACCATACCCAAGGCGCGGCCACGAGGAATAATCGTGGCTTTGTGGATCGGCAAGCTACCTTCCATATTCAGGCCAACAATCGCGTGTCCGGCCTCATGATAGGCGGTGTTCTCACGCTCTTCATCTGTCATGGACAACGTGCGGCGTTCGGCGCCCATCAAGACTTTGTCACGTGCGTCTTCGAATTCGCGCTGCGTAATTTTCAACTTATTCCGACGCGCTGAAAGCAAAGCCGCTTCGTTCACAAGGTTCATCAAATCAGCACCGGAGAAACCGGGAGTGCCGCGCGCAACATATTTTACGTCGACATCGGCGCCGATCGGCTTGCCTTTCATATGGACTTCGAGAATCTTCTCACGGCCCTGAATATCTGGATAAGGAACTTCAATTTGGCGATCAAAACGACCCGGACGCAGCAGCGCTTTATCGAGCACGTCAGGACGGTTGGTCGCGGCAATGATAATAATACCTTCATCGCCTTCAAATCCGTCCATTTCGACGAGAAGTTGGTTCAATGTTTGCTCACGCTCTTCGTGGCCACCGGAGGTTCCGACACCACGATGACGGCCAACGGCGTCAATCTCGTCAATAAAGATGATGCAGGGCGCCTGTTTGCGAGCTTCGGCAAACATTTCGCGGACACGGGACGCACCCACGCCGACAAACATTTCTACAAAGTCCGAACCGGAGATCGTGTAGAATGGAACACCCGCTTCACCGGCAACGGCACGCGCAAGAAGAGTCTTACCTGTACCGGGAGGGCCTACGAGCAATGCACCAGTTGGAATGCGGGCACCCAAACGCGTAAACCGTGTTGGATCTTGGAGGAATTCAACAACCTCTTTCAAGTCTTCTTTGGCCGCTTCCACGCCCGCAACATCATCAAATGTTTTGCGCTGGCTGTTTTCAGTCAACAGTTTAGCTTTGGACTTACCAAAACTCATTGCACCGCCGCGTCCGCCACCCTGCATGTTGCGGAAGAACAATAGGAATAATCCAGCGATCAAAAGGATCGGTAAAAAAGCCATCAAAATGCTTCCGAGCGTGTTCGGGCCGGATCTCTCCTCAAACTCGTAAGGAATATCCGTACCTTCGAACAGAGCGTCAGCGTCCAAATTGATTGGTCCAATATTCGTCCGGTATTTGTCACCATTATTCAGGGTGCCGGTAATCACGCCACCTTCGACATCAATCAACGCGGATTGAACGTCCCCTGAATTCACACGGGATTGCAGCTGAGAATATGTAATTTCGTCCTTCTTGGCAGGGCCTTCGAGAGACGAATTACTGGCTGCGACCATGCCGAGCAGCAGAGCAATGACTATGCCCCAGACAATGAAATTGCGGGTGTTGGCGTTTTTCATGTGGCTTACGACCTTTTCGGGGTTCGGGTTTTCTTTTCGTGCATAACATATGGGATGCTCAACGCCAAAATAAAGCGTCGACCTGTCATGCTTTTCATACGGTATAAATCGAGACAGAGTCTGGATTTGGAAACAACGCTTGCAAGCGAGACGCCGAACACGCCCTAGACGACACAAATTCCGTATCGCACGCACCGAACCCTATCGGCTTTCCTTGGTGTAAGAAAACCGGAAGCGTAGACCTAACCTCAGCAGGAAGATTAGATAACTCTTTAAAATCAGTAACCTGCCTTAATTTATTTATGTGTCCGAGCGCCGTTATAATTTTAACATTATCTGTTTTGGCCTTGCAAAAAAATCGACCATCCCAAACCGTCAATTGCTGTTTTTTCAGTTCCGCAGACGGCACAGCGGTGATCCCATGACGCCCAGCCACTGCGACTCTATCGCGCACAAACACATAAGTGTGACCTGTGTTCTGCGTTTTGCGAATGACCCAAGCACCCGAAAGCGTCGCTGCTTTAAAATCTGGCGACTCCATTTCTGCGCAAAGGCTAGCGCGTTTCGCAGCATCAATTGGCCCACCCTGCCCTGACACGGCGTTGAGAATATGCAGCAGTAATTCTGACGACGGGAGGGCCTTCGTTTCAATAAATCCATGCGGGTTCATGACCGCATGATCCTTCATCCAAACCGAGAAGTTTTTACGTTCGGCAGATAGTCTTGATCGCGCAATTTTCTGCTGCTCTATTAATTCTGAACGTAATTCTACATCGGCGCGTAAAGCCTGCCGCGCGCGAACCCGCGTAAAATCCGTGTTTTCATTTGAGGGATCATCCACAAACCTCAAACTGTTCTCAGCGTTATACTGTCGGATGTCTGCGCGCGATACATTCAGCCAAGGGCGATGAAGGGTAACACCGGCTAAAGCTGGCCACAGCGGACCGTAAGCGGCCTCGGGCATCCCCGCTAAGCCCCGCCATCCCGTATGGCGATCCAGCCTCATCAAAATAGTTTCGGCCTGATCGTCTTCTGTGTGACCTGTTACGAGATGTTTCAGCCCCGCTGCACGGCACATGTCTCCCATAGCGGCATATCTATACTTGCGCGCTTTAACCTGAATGCCTGTCGAAACTCCGTCGTGAGACCATCGTTGTGACTTGACCTTATATCCCAGAGATCGCGCAAACTCCGCCGCATGTGTGACCTCCTCTGCGCTATCGGCTCGAAATCCATGATCTATGATAAAGGCGTGATTGATATTTGGGTTATCACGACAGGCATGCAGTAATGCCGTGCTATCGCCGCCGCCTGAAAAGGCAATCGCGGCGGGCGCATTGAGATGAATAGGCGGGAGTTTCACCCGCGAAGGCCTAGCAGCCCGAACGGGCGGCTTCCAGCTTGGCTTTGCTTGTCACTGTCGGCGATGCATTCGGATATTGACGTGGCAAGCTGGCCAAGGTTGCGCAAGAATCCTGTGTTTTGCCAAGCTCACGCAAAGCACCGGCCAAACGTACCATCGCGTCAGGCGCTTTCACACCACGTGGATCGCGTTTCATGCTGGCAATATAGGCGTCTGCCGCATCTGCGTACCCGCCTCGCACATAATAGCTCTCGCCCAAGTAATAATTCATTTCACCAATATCTGCGGCATCCGGGTTAAATTGAAGATATTGCTTAATGGAAGTCTGCGCCCCTGCGAAATCACCCTCACTAAGCAGGCGTTTTCCGCGCTCACCCAATTGAGCAACATCATTTGAAGGCATAGCTGGCGGTGGTGTCTGGCCGTTGCCAATCACCAACGGCTGCTCCCCTATAGTAGGTGCACCGCCTAGCGGGTCTAAGGGCGTGGTAGGCCCAAGGATTACGGGGCCAACACGTCGATCAATAGGACGAGTTTGTTCTTGGGCAATCAAGTCCACGGCATCTAAATGCACCTTCATTCGACCCGCCATGTCTTGAATAATTTGCAGCTCGGTTCGCAATTGCATGACCTCGCCTTTCAAACCGTCCCGCTCATAAGCGACACGTTCTAACTCACCACGCAGCGCACGCTGCGCCGATTCCAGCGCGTCAATGCGTGCCATCAAGCGTTCAGCCGCAGGGTCGCCCGTTAACATTCGCGATTCTAATCGTTCCAACCGTTCCGCAAGCGCGGTATTTTGGGCCGCCAACTCTTTCTTCGATTGCGCCTGAGCCGGCACTGCGATCAGGCAAGTTGTGGCGAGCAATGCAGTGAAAATCGGTTTCATGAAGTTTGGCATTTTGGTCTCCTGGGACCGAGTTGAATATACGAACACCGCCAGCATAGCCGACGGTGAAAGGTATTGTGACTTAAATCGCGGTCACGGTGATGAACGCAATTTTAATTTTCAGTCGAGCTAGAGCTTAGCTCACGCCTCTGAGACGCAGGTTCGTATACCCATTACGATTGCGGGCCCAGCCTGTCTCAGACGGACGACCATCAATTGGGCGCTCTTTACCGTAAGAGATTGTCCGCAATCGATTTGGCGAGACACCTTGGCTGATGAGGAAAGCTTGAACGCTATCCGCGCGGCGAGCTCCAAGCGCTAAGTTATATTCGCGCGTTCCGCGTTCATCCGCATGACCTTCAATAACAGCCGTAGAATCTTGGTATATATTCATCCAATTTGCCTGCCGCCGCAGGGCATCCCTGGCCTCAGCAGAAAGATCATATTGATCATATCCGAAAAAGATGCGGGGTTCTCCACCGGATTGATAAGCGAAATCTTCAATTGACCCCGGCGTTGGCAAGTCGGGTGTTGTTTGGACGACAGGCGGTAATTGCTCCACGACAGGTGGTGGCGGTGGCGGCGTAATAACCTCAGGCGGAGCCTGGACAACGGGGGGTGGTGGAGGTGTTTCTTCGATTGGGTCTGGTTTCGTGGCACATGCGCTAAGCACCAAAAGGGCTGCGCCGCCGATTAGATAATGTTTCATTTGTCTCTCCATCAGGTGCGACGTTTAATTTGCCCCGCCGCATACCTCTTTAAACGCAGGGTTTAAGGCGCAATCAAGGCTGAAATTTGATTATCCGCTGATTTTACGTTGCAAATTAGACAGATAGCCCAAAATTTCATCACGGTAGAAGCGGTGACCAAGCGGGATCAGATGCCATTCCAGGTGTCTCTACACGTCGTAAGTTTTGTCCCGTGAGGTCTACTGACCAAACTTCTACACGGCCTTGCGTCCCCCGATATTCACGAGAGAAGATGACCACACGCCCATTTGGCGACCAAGTAGGACTTTCGTCCAGATAACTATCAGTCAACATACGTTCATTTCGACCGTCGACATCCATTACGCCAATACCGAACTTCCCTTCATAACTTCGGGAGAACGCAATCTTGTCGCCGCGAGGACTCCAGATTGGGGCGGAATAGCGACCTTTGCCAAAGCTGATCCGCTTCACATTCTTACCATCCGCACTCATTGTATATAGCTGCGGAGAGCCCCCTCTGTCCGAGTTGAATACGATGTTTTTCCCATCTGGCGAATAGCTCGCTGATACATCAATCGCGGGATCGGTCGTTAGCCGCGTCGTGCTGCGGGACGTCAAATCCATGACGTAAACATCATTATTCCCGCGGCGCGCCATAGTCAGTATCAGACTTTTCCCATCGGGAGATAAATGCGGCGCATATGTCATTCCAGGGAAATCACCCAATAATTCGCGGCGGCCCGTTTCAATATCCAGCAAGTAAATCTGCGGATTTTCATTCTCATAACTCATATAGACAATGGTCTGTGAGCTTGGAGAAAAGCGCGGCGTCAAGACAAGCTCAGAACCACCCAGCAAATAGACGGGATTTTCACCGTCTTGATCCATAATCGCGAGACGTTTTTTCTTATTTGTCTTCGGGCCTTTTTCATCGATGAAGACGATACGAGAGTCGAAATATCCACTCTCCCCCGTCAATGCTTCATAGATAGCGTCCGAAGCTTTATGCGCTGTCCGGCGCCAATTATCCGGCGTAGTGGCAAACCGAACTCCTTTCAGCTGCTGTCCCGCAAAGACATCCCAAAGACGAAATTCAACCAAAATCCGGCTGGCGCTTTCAGTTTTAATTCGTCCAGAAACCAGGGCATCTGCTTTAATCACACGCCAATCGGCAAAGGTGGGTTTATAATCAATATTGGTTTGAGTTTCCAAGAAACTGGCAGGATCCAAAGACTTAAACAGACCTGAACGCTCGAGATCCGCTCGAATAACGTCTGCAATTTGCATTCCCAATTCACGTTCGGATTGGGTGGTGGCGAGGAAATTCGGCACCGCGATTTGTACGGGGTCTAAATTGCCTTTGGTAATATCAATTTCCAATTGAGCGTGGGCGGGCAAGCTCAACAAAAGAGTCATCAGCCATAAAGCCAAGATGGGAATAATTCGCGCGATACGTGTCATAGGGACAGTCTTTACAATTGCGGGCGTAAGTTCAAGATAAGTTCTCGCCATACGCCGTAACGTTCTTCCGGAAGGAAATCATAGGGCGCACATTTGTTTACCGCGGCGATTGCGCCGCGTTCTGCTACATCCCAATATTCATTGCCCGGAGATAAGCGCCGGGAATTAGCTTGGTCAATCAGCGTCACGCTTTCAACATATCCCCCTATGACGAGCTTTACATTGAGGCGAACTTGCAAGTTCTCCGCATCTTTCGCGGCAGCCGGCATGCGCCAACATTTATACATGGCGTTGGCCACAAGATCGGCTTCTGTAGCGGCTAATCCGCTGCCTTCACCCTCGGCGCGTCGCGCGATCTCTTCGAAACGTGCTTGCGCTGTTTCGCTCTCTAGCGCGACTTGTTGATTTGCTTCGGGCGCCGTTTCGCGGGTTCTATCGATCAATCCCGAAAGCGCGTCGAGATCAAAACTTGGCTCCTTGGGCGCAGGTTTCTTTTCGGGTTTAGGGATCAGCTCCGCATCTTTAGTAACCTCGGGCGTAACTTCGGCCTGTTTCTCGACAGCTTGTTCGCTCGGCGTGACTTTCAATTCTGGTGCTACCTCCTCCGCATTTTCCATCGGGATTGGTGATGTCATGATCTCCGGCTGTTCATCTGGAACGTCACGTTTTGTGGGTTTGATAGCAGCAGACACATTGGTTTCCGGCGCAACAGTCAAAATTTCAACGGGAATGACTTTAGCCTCACCCAAAGGCTTAGCTTCTGACGCGAAAAACGTGAAACCTCCAAATACGCCCACATGTAGGGCTAAGGATATAGGCAGACCGAATTTCATACCTCAAGGACTATGGGCGGGTTCTGTGCTAGACACGACTTCCAATTTTGTCGCGAACCCTTGTTCCTCAAGCTTCTTTTTGATGGGGAGATACACCTCTGGGTCGCTTTCTGAGTGCACTTTTAAAAGCACGGAGTCATTATAAGGCGGGTCGGGTTCCTCCAGGCCAATCATAAACAAGAAAGTCGACAAATGCTTGATAGGTTCATCATTTAGGAACCCGTTATTGTCCTGATCAATATAAACGATTCCGTCCGCTTCAAAGTCATCTAAAACTTCTTCAACGCCCCCCGTTTCAACAGATGAGGTTTGAGCGTGGGCAATCATTGGATTCGCGTTGAGTGCCAACACCCCAAAAAGTGACATGCCAAGATAGAATTTCGATATTTGCATTAACATTTTCTGTACCCCGCTCTAATTTCCGGCACTCACCGGATCGGTCACGAGGCCAAGATTTGAAAACCCAGCCGCATTCACCCGTGCCATGACTTTCATAACCGCTTCATAATTCGCTTGTCCGTCGCCCCGCAGGTAAATGCGCTCATCATATCCGTTATTACTGATCGCAACGAGGCGGGTCGCGACGTCTTCCAAATCAATTTCGGTTTCTTGGATGAAAATTTCTCCGGCGGCATTGACTGAAATTGTGATGGGTTCCGTTTGCGACGGTAGGGATTTGGCGTCAGTTTTTGGTAGCTCAATCGGGACACCGACGCTTAATAATGGCGCGGCAACCATAAACACAATGAGCAACACCAACATAACGTCCACGAGCGGCGTAACATTAATATCCGCATTCAATCCCGTGCGGCGATTTCGGCGGCGCCCCGAATTTCTTCCGACACCTCTTTTTATGGTCGCACCCACGCCTACGCTCCCTTGCTTAGTTTGCGTGACAGAATCGCAGACAGCTCGTCCGAATAGCCTTCTAAACGACCACCATATTTATCGAGATCAGACGTAAACATATTATAGAAAATCAAGGCTGGGATCGCGGCGACCAGACCGAGCGCTGTCGCGAACAAGGCTTCGGCAATACCGGGGGCCACAACGGACAGGTTTGTATTTTGACTAGCCGCAATCGCGCGGAAGGCATTCATGATGCCCCAGACGGTTCCAAACAACCCGACAAACACGGAAGCAGATGCGACCGTCGCAAGAACCGTCATACCACGCTCTGCTTTAGCCAACTCGCGGTTGATCACCAAATTCATCACGCTATCGATCCGCTCATGCGTCGCGTTTGATCGCCCCAATACGCCAGTGGTTGAACTTGCGCTTCGGCTTTCGTTATATTCCCGCATGGCAGCGGCAAAGACGCGCGCCATAGGATCTCGTGTATCAGAGCCAAGCGCGGCAGAAAGCTCGTCCAAAGTGCGTCCGGACCAAAAGGTATCCTCAAAGGCAGTCGCGCGGCGTTTTAACATCGCGAACATAATGAATTTATCGACGGCAACGACCCAAGACCAAATCGACGCCAAAGCCAGCAGGATCATAACAGATTTTACAACCCAATCCGCGCGCAGAAAAAGCGAAACAAACGAGAAGTCCCCGCTACTATGGACGTCAGCCAATGGACTGGCCTGAAAAATAACGTCAATCATATGAATCCTCGTGTCGGTCTCTGGCGAATTGAACTGGGGTTAGCGTCCCAATACCTTAGGAACCAGTTAAGCGTTTGTAAGCTGTAATAATAAAACCTTAACCCTATCCTTAAACCTTTGATGCAGAATTACCAAAATTCAGCTTAATTTTGTCGTAATTTGGGCGGAATCGACACATAAGTCGGTTAAGAACTCGGAGAATATAATGCGTACTTCATTTAAAGGCTTCACAGCTATTGTTTTTGCTGCTGCGACTTTGTCCGCCTGCGCCGTTATCCCAGAGGAACCCGTTCAGGAAACAGAGGTTATTGTCGAGGTCCCGCCGGCGCCGACATGTTATGAAGTCGCCGCATTGCAGAAGGTCGAAATCCCGGCTGAAACCAAAACAGTTGTCGGTATCAGCTTAATTGAAAATCCCCCTTATGCGCCGATTGAGCAGCGTACGGAGCAGAAAATTGTCATGAAACAGGCAGAAGTTTTCTACGTGCTAACGGACGAGGAGACAGGCAATCAAACTGAAGTTACGAATTTCTGTAGCGCAGATGTTGTCACCGGACCTGTCGGACCAGCACCGGGCGAAGCGCTTGGCGCGCCCTCGCAAGGCTAAAACCTTACCTTAAATCGGTCCCGTTCCACGCGGGACCGCTGTCCCATAGCGTTGTGACCAATAACGCCCGATATCACGCGCGTTGTTTATGAAACGCGAACCGCGCCAACTCATAATACCACAATTCTCAAATTCTGGACTATTCTCCGCCAGAACAAGCGTCGGGCAATTCTGATTTTTCTTACCTAAAAGCTCGACCAAGTCTGCACGAGGCTTCGCGATAGGTTGGTAGATCATCTCAACACTTTGCTGGATTGCAGGGTAATAGGACAACACGCCCCAAATCTCTGCACATTCAGGGCAGTATTCCCGTCGATCATTATCCGCAAAACCGGGTGGAAGAAGGAAGAGTGTATCACGGGTCATCAAAAATACTCCGAAAGGACAGCGTCTAAACGCCGCCTAACGAGCGCCGTAAGTTTTTGTAGCCCATAATGATCAAGCACAGCGCGGTAAATATCTTCACGCCCTGCGAATTCATCAGCACTTCGAATTTCGAGAACCAAAGCGGCCAACTCACTCATTGGGATGTCGGCAAATCCGCGCGGCCCCAAATCCCGCAAACTAACGGGCTGTTGATCTCGCAATCGTAAAATCCAGCCGACACTATCGTCTGGACCATCAGCTTCTGGATCAGGTTCACGCTCGACGAGGATATCACCTGACTTTTCGGCCAGAATAATCGCGCGCTCAAACTTACGGCGCACAGGCGCGGCAATCTTCAACAGACCCGAAGCCTTTGCATAAGTTTGAAACAGTGCCAGCCCCTGCATTGGCGCTTGATATTGCAGAATTTCAGTGAGGCCATGCACAAATTGCGCCTGGGTCGCCGCACGCGGATCCGCGGTCTTGCGCGTTGGCCAATGGGTATAGGGTGTGTGTTGAATGGAAGTCATAGAATCAAAAACTATCTAGATGACAAGCTTAACCAGCTATGAACCGTCCTAATCATCGGATTTCAAAAATGGAGTCAAACCCTCCACCATATGTTTCGGCATGCGGCGCGGACGGCCTTCTGGGGAAATTGCTGTTGCCTCTGATACTGCGGTCACGAGTTCTTCTTCACCTCGCCAGACGGATTGGGAGACGAAAAGACGAGGCCCTTTTATACGATCATATGTCGTACGGACGATAAGACTATCGTCAATGCGTGCGGGTTTTTTATATTCAAGCTCTATTTTCCGAATGGCGAATGCAATGGGGTTTTCACCCTCCCAAAGAGCTGCATGTTCAAATCCAACTAGACGAAAGAAACTGCTCCGGGCGCGTTCGCAAAACTTCAGATAATTGGCGTAATAAACGACACCTGAGAAGTCAGTATCCTCATAATAGACCCGCAGAGGATAATAATGCTCCCGTCCCTCAAACCAGCCGATGTTCGGTTGTTCAGTCATATTGCAAACTCAAAAAGCTGTGGGGAAAATAACGCAACGGGCCAATTCACTGCAAGCGCTATTAGTTTTATTTGAAAATTAGCTCGATCAAAAAAACAAATGGGAAAAAGAACAATATAACCACTACTATAGCTGTTGGGTTCCTAACACCTAGCAGCAAGCCTGCTACCAAAACAATTATTGAACACAATAATGCTGTGGAGAGCGACCTAGTTATCTTGTGACTTTCTGAAATTGAATTTTTTTGGTGCTCAGTCACTATTTCCCCTCGAACAATGTTGGCGCTGGCGGGGTCGCGGGCGGGTTCAAACCCAAATGCGCATAGGCCCGCGGCGTGGCCATACGTCCGCGCGGGGTACGCTGTAGAAACCCTTGCTGAATGAGATAGGGCTCGATCACATCTTCCAATGCATCGCGGGCTTCGGACAACGCTGCCGCCAAAGTATCCGCGCCCGTCGGCCCCCCACCAAACATTTCACACAAAGCGTGGAGATAGCGCATATCCTGCTTATCCAGCCCGATATCATCCACGCCCAACCGTTTCAGCGCGGCATCCGCTGCCGTCGCATCGACAACTGTATTTCCCATATGTTCGGATAAATCTCTGACCCGGCGCAATAGTCGTCCGGCCACACGCGGTGTCCCTCGCGCTCGACGTGCAATTTCCCGCGATCCGTCCGCCGTCATTTCCAAACCAAGCTTTCCAGCCGCACGGGCGACGATACTCGTCAAATCATCGACATCATAAAATTCGAGGCGAACGGGAATACCGAAACGATCTCTCAAAGGCGTTGCAAGGAGGCCCGCTCGCGTTGTTGCCCCGATGAGGGTGAACGGCGCAATATCAATTTTGATTGACCGCGCCGCCGGGCCATCCCCAATAATGAGGTCCAATTCAAAATCCTCCATCGCGGGGTAGAGAACCTCTTCCACGACGGGGTTCAGGCGGTGAATTTCATCAATAAACAGAACATCATTTGGTTCGAGATTGGTGAGGAGCGCCGCAAGGTCTCCCGCCTTTGAAATGATTGGCCCTGAGGTTGAGCGGAAATTTACCCCCAGTTCGCGTGCCACAATTTGCGACAAGGTCGTTTTGCCGAGACCAGGCGGGCCAGACAGCAATAAATGATCCAGCGGTTCACCACGCCGCCGCGCTGCCTCAACATAGACTCTCAAATTGGCGATCGCCGATGCTTGCCCAACAAAATCCCCGAAAGAGAGCGGCCGCAGCGCACGGTCCCGAACATCGCCAGTTTGGGTGTCGGCGGATATGATGCGCTCGTCGGTCACCTAGGACCCCAATTCCTTCAGCGACACTTTAATTAAATCATCCAAATTCGGATCTTCTACGAATGTAGAATAGGCCTTGGCAACGGCACGCAGTGCTTCACTTTGGCCAATACCCAAATTCTCCAACGCGCTGACGGTGTCATTTCGGAGACGCATGTCGGATAAACCTTCATTGCGTTGGGCTTCACTCGCCTCGCCTGCGACAGGCGGCGTGAATACGGCTTGGAATCCCCGTCCCGTTGGCGCGGCTTTTCCTGAAAGCTCAGTTGCGATGCGTGTGGCCAATTTTGGCCCCACACCAGACGCACGTGAAAAAGCGGTTTTATCCTCCAGCGCTGCAGCGCTCATGATTTCACCTGGAGACAATATATCCAAAATTGCGAGTGCCGCTTTGGGTCCAACGCCCTGAACGGATTGAAGCCGGACAAACCACGCCCGGGATTCTTCGCTAGCAAAACCATATAGCGTAATGGACTGCTCTCTCACGATTGTCTCTATATGCAAACGCGCAGGCGCACCTTCGGCGAGCTGTCCCAGAGTTTTCGAGCCGCATTGCACTAGATATCCAACGCCGCCACAATCAATGATAGCTTCGCCTGTTCCGGCCATCAAGCAAGGACCGATGAGCATTCCGATCATCTTTCGGCTCCACTCTCTGGCAGGGAATCAAAGTAACAGTTCATAGTCATGGTCTAGGGCCTCTATGGCGAAAGGCAAATCTCTCAGTTTTGGGCATAATTAGTATCTCATTAACCGTTTCAAGATAGCGCAAAAGAATGCGCGACCTCGTCCAAAATTTGAAAATCATTTTGATCGCTGGAGCGTCCTGCATTGCTGTCACGGCTTGTGCGCCCTCCTATCAAATGTCGACAGACGCCTATTCTATGCAGGGCTCTCAAACATATGGCCAAACCGCCTATGGCTATGAGATGGCTCAAACAACGGCCTATAACTCCCGCTATGGCGGCGAGCTCAGAGGATCGTCTTGCGACGTTGTCGTACAAAGTTGTGGAATGATGGCCGTCATTCCCGTCTATCCGGTTTTTCAAGTTACCACCGCGCCATACGAGCCTGAGGTAAAAATCGTCGAAGTCGAGGTTCCTGTAGAAGTTCCTGTGTACATCGAGCCCGAGCCGCCAGTTATTGAGCCACCTGTCCATCATTGGCCAGATCCCGAAACACCAGTCATCCCTTGGACCCCGCCTCGCAAGTAAGCCGTTAACTCGCACGCCGCGCCAATTGAGCGGCCGTCAGGATATTATTTCCATGCGTGATCGCGATGGCCAGCGCATCTGCAGCATCACCCGCTTTCACATTGGCGCCTGACAGTAACAGGTTCACCATGTGCGCAACTTGAGCTTTGTCTGCCGCCCCGGTTCCAACCACGGATTTTTTGACTACGCGAGCCGCATATTCACCCACATTTATGCCATTGGTCGTAGCTGCCAAAATGCACGCCGCCCGGGCTTGCCCCAGCTTTAGCGCGCTCATGGCATTATCCTTCATGAAGGCTTCCTCAACCCCAGCTTCTGAAGGCCTATATTCGTCAATGAGTGTTGTCAGGGCATCAAAGATAAAATGAAGCCGCGAGGCCAAAGGCTCTTTGCGGGGTGGACGGATAACCCCATGCCCAACATGGGTAATCTTATTCCCCGCCTTATCAATCACGCCCCAGCCACACGCAACAAGAGAGGGATCAATCCCGATGATACGCGTCACAGTCATGAAAGAACGTTACGTGAACAAAAGTGACTTGCCAAGCCTTTTGATAAATTTCTGTGGGCCTGTCGCGCGATCAGCACAAAACCGCCCCATTGCCGCCGTCATCAATTCTATTCCTGCCATTTTCACGGGAGATACAAATGAAAGCTTCAAGATTAGCGAAACTTGGCCTGGCTGTTGCGGCATTGGCTTTGGCCGGATGTGAAACAACGGCGCAATATACGTCAGGTCAGGATTATCTGGCACGCTACCAAACCTCAGAGAGCTCAATTGATTTGTCCAGCTCAGGAACGGACGCAGATGTTCGGTCCATCGCGGCGGTTGAACCAGATTTACGCTTCCCTGCTCGCATCGGCTTGGCGCGTATCGGCCAATATAAAAAACTGACAAGCGTCCCTATGGAGGAAGCTGAAAGCTGGCGTGATGCCGCAGAAGACTTGGGGCCATCATTCGGTGAGTTCATTCCCGTCTCACCGCTTGTCGCGAACTCCGTAAGCAGTTTCGATCAACGCAAAAACACAACTGTTATTGACCATATCCGGCGCGGCGCCGCCAGGCAGCATTTAGACTATGTAATCGCCTATGAGGTATCGGACTTGGCCAAATCCGATGGAAACGCCCTACGTCTCGCCGACCTAACAGTTTTGGGATTGTTCGTTTTACCAAGCCGAAACTTGAACGCCGAAGCGACTGCCAGCGCAATCTTACTCGATGTGCGCAATGGGTACCCCTATCTTTCGGGTAGCACCTTCGCCGACAAAAAAGGCATTAGCACGGTCATTGGCAAAGGTGGTCGCAAGGACAAACTCCGCAACGCGGCCCGCAAGAATGCCGTTGCGCAAATCGCCGAAGAGTTTGCCGATGGGTTAAAAGACCTAAAACTGGTCTCTGACGGAATTCAAATTGCGGAAGCTAGGGCTGACTTGACTAACTAGTCTCGTGCATTCCCTCACGGTTTCGCGAGCCAATCTCACATAAAACCCACCGACAGGTGTTTTGTATGTGAAGGCCGATTACGCGATAGAGTGATCAACGTCTCGAACCCCTTATCGAACGTCAAACTGTATAATTTTGGTGCTCGCCCTTAAGCACTGAAATTCTTACCCCGGTCTGTGTCACAACCCTCCCTATTTTGGTGACGCGGCCGGGGTTTCTTTTTTCTATTATCCGTCCGACGCCTCAAATGCATAGGTATTGTTGACGACAGTGACATTGGGCGGGCGGTTTTCGCGCTCGAACCAATCCCACCCAGTTTTAAGGTTGGTCCAAAACAGGTGGTTTGGGTTGCCAGCGTGGGATTCGAGGTTTTCTGATGTCATCTCAAACGGGAACACATGCACACGGATAAAATTCTGGCCGCCAGCAAAAGCCGCTTCAACATCCGCATAGATTTCTTCAATCCCCTCATCCGTCATCGCGTAGCAGCCGATAGACACGCAATCCCCATGGACCATTAGGAAGCTTCCTGTGCGATCATGAGATCGATCATAGGCGTTAGGGAAACCCAGATTGAAGGAGAGGTGATAGCTGGAATTAGGGTTCAGCGAAGACGGTTTGATGAAATAAAACCCTTCCGGTGACTGCCCATCCCCTTCCCGCAGTTTCGGCCCGAGCGCCCCAGACCACGTGCAGATGTCGAAGCTACGGTCCAAATGAAACCAATCATCCGCCCCTCGCTTCCACATTTGAAGTACGCCTTTGTCTTTGGCTTCGGTCGTCTTGATAATACGGATGAATAGCTCTGACGATAAATGGGATTCCATTGGCGGCGTTTGTGCCGAAGGCTGGCAAGCCCACAAGAATGCCATAGAGATAAGGACGAGCGCACGTTTCATGACAAAAGCCTATCATGGATATAGATCGCGGGGCAGCCCTGCTCTTTTCCGCCATATTTCCTAGAAAACTGCCACATTCAGGTCTTTTCGCCGCATTCTCCGCCACATTACCAAAACATTGCCCCAAAATCAGCACAGCTCCGTCCATCCCTCGCCATTGAAGCCCTCCAATTAGGTTTCATCAACACTAGAGAGGGCTAAGACCATGAAAACACTTTTGAAAACCGCCGCAATTGCCGCCTTAATCACAGGCTTTGCAAATATCGCGCAGGCAGGATCGCCGACCGCATTTGCCGACGACGATTATCTCGCCATGGTCGAGCCTGCCAAAATCATGACACCACATAACGGATCAGCAGAATTGCGTCAGGCCGCCTTTATCGAAACTGAAAAACTAAACGCCAAATCGCGCATTGCGATTGCCCGTATTGATGGCGGACGATTCATCGCAACCCCGCACACCGAAGAAGCCGATTGGACATTTCTTGATAAGCGCGTTGACGTAAAACTAGACGTGCTGAGCGCCAGCGATCATTTCAAATACCTTCCGGAACTGGATTTCCAAGGCGTGGATACGGACAATAAAATCGATGAAATCCGTATCACGGCTGCCAATGAAGGCTACTCCCACGTTATCCTCTACGGCATGGGCGCGGACGCTTACTGGTCCAGTTTTGGCGGCAAGGCATTGTCTGAAACAGGCCTGACCGTTCACGAGGATTGCGGCAGTTGGGAAGAAGCAGAGGCCAAAGCCCTCCTCGTCGATACACACACAGGTGAAGTTCTCGGTACGGCCAAAGCCGATGATGTGACCCATAACATCGGCTATCTCGCCGATGACATGGAGCGCGTCATCAAAACACTGACTTAAGACACCAACCGCCGGGCTACGTCGCGCAAGACCTCTCCCCAAAAGAGGTTTGCGAAACGGGCGGGGCAGCAGACGCGGGGTCCTCTCCCCCTGCGTCTGCATTTTTATACCCAGCTTTCATGTGGACAAAATTGTATAACAGGCTTAGTGACGAAGTTAGGATATAATTCCTATTTGTGTTTAATGACACGTCGTCAAAATAGAGTCACACCGTCCCTATGGTTTTTATAGCAGATAATGATTCGATGGCGGGTTCAGGCCCGGAGCTAGATTCCACACCGCAGAGCCAAGAGGCCGAAGCTGCCCTGCTCGGCGTATTGCTCTATGACAATGAGGTCTATCACAAAATTTCGCCGATTGTGCAGGCCAAGCATTTCTACAATCCCGTCCACGTCCGTATTTTTGACGCTGTTGCGCGCCTGATTGAAACCGGCAAACTCGCCGATGCGATTGTCCTGAAGAACCGCTTCTCCCAAGATGAAACCCTGATTGATATTGGCGGTGTAGAATATCTGGCGCTTTTGCTCGACAATGCCCCGCCGACCTCTACCGCAACTGAATATGCGAAACTCATTTTCGACCTCGCCATGCGCAGAGAATTGATCCGCCTCTCTGACCTAATCAAAGCCACCGCGACCGATCCAGACAGCGAAGCGGACGCCCAAGCCCAAATCATTGAAGCGGAAAGCCAGCTCTATAATCTCGCGGAGCTTGGCGGAACACAGCAAGGGTTTGTCGATTTCGAGAATGCCCTCCTCGCCTCGATTGAAATGATGTCTGCCGCCTTTACGCGGGACGGCAATCTGTCCGGGATTTCCACAGGTCTAATCGATTTAGATCGCCAGCTTGGCGGGCTCCATAAATCAGACCTCATTATTCTCGCGGGTCGGCCGTCCATGGGGAAAACCTCCCTGGCCACAAACATTGCTTTCCACGTCGCGAAACAATTCAAAAAAGAAAAAGACGAAAACGGGATTGAGAAAACGACAGATGGCGGCGTGGTTGGATTCTTCTCTCTGGAGATGAGTTCAGAACAGCTCGCGACGCGCTTGCTGGCAGAACAATCCGGTGTGTCTTCTCACCATATCCGCCGCGGTGATATTACCTCTGCGCAATATGAACATATTCGCGACGCAGCGGATGAGATCATCCAAATCCCGTTGCACATCGATGATACAGGCGGCCTGTCCATCGGCGCGCTCTCCGCGCGGGCAAGACGATTAAAACGCCAAAAAGGCCTCGATTGTATCGTCGTGGATTATCTTCAGCTCCTCACGGGCGGGGCAGGCATGAGTTCAAACGCGAACCGCGTGCAGGAAGTCTCGATGATTACACAGGGTCTAAAAGCCCTCGCCAAGGAACTGGACGTCCCAGTTCTCGCCCTCGCCCAGCTCTCCCGTCAGGTTGAGCAGCGCGATGATAAACGCCCACAGCTCTCCGATTTACGAGAATCCGGCTCGATTGAACAAGACGCCGACGTCGTGATGTTCGTGTTCCGTGAGGAATATTATCTATCCCGGACAGAACCGTCAGAGGACAATGTCGCCGAACATGAAGAATGGATGGCGAAGATGGAAAAGCTTCATGGCAAAGCCGAAGTCATCATCGGCAAGCAACGCCACGGCCCCATCGGAACAGTCGCCCTCTCCTTCCAGCCTAACCTCACAAAATTCGGCAATTGGGTCGAAGAGGATTATGGCCAAGGTGGCGGTGCGTTTTAGGGTTTGGCATGCCCAGAACAAATATGTGACCAGTGATGAACCTCTGATAATTTTATATCGTTGAAATCATCAATTCTGAAACGACAAACGATGAAAATATCCAAAACAACAATCATTGACGCGCCCGTTTCATTTGTTTTTCAGATCTTACTCGATGTGGATTTAGCCCCCAAATGGGTCCCTATGCTTTCTTCATATGGCCGCGTATCTGGAGCTCCAAACAGCGTCGGATCGACCTACCGCAGCGAATTCGATTACGAAGGATATACCTTCGAACAAATGAGCGAGATAAACGCAATTACCTCAAACCAATTCATTCGGTGGTCATACAACACCAAATTTTGTGATGGCGTCGTCGAATATTCTCTCTCACCGATATCGGGGGCTCAAACCGAAATTGAGCACTTTTCTGAATGCCGATATAAAGGTCTGTCAAAAATTTTGATGTGGATCGCGAAGTCAAAATTCAGACGAAAGTCGGAGACGATCATGAACGAGACTCATATGAATTTTAAGCGTCTTGTTGAGGAGCTATATTCGTCTGAATTCGGATAACCATCCGTAATATCATCCAATGGCTTAGCTGAAGGGTACAAGCTACCAATAGTTTCGTCATCACAAGATCTGTTATTTTGGTCTACTGGTAAATGACAATTGGATTGCAAGAATAGCGTTTTAAAATGACGTAAAAGAGACTTTGCAAATACGCCATCCTCGTTTCTAAATTTCCGCTTCCTCAAATTTATTAACGACTTCCTCAAGTTTACTGAAGGTTTTTCAAACTCTATCCCCATCTGAAAAAAGAAAAATCCTCACTTCCGAAAGCTACGATACATTCAGGATGTTCTTTCAAACACGGGACAGGGTAGCGCTCTCTATCTGGTTTGGGAGACGGTAGGGTTGAGCGACTTGGTGTGAGAACTGAGTGTGTGCCGGACCTTTTACATCGAGAGGCGACCGCTGTGAACTCAAACTCGGGGCCGTTAGAACCGTCGGAAGATGGGGTTTGCGTGAGGTGGTAGGAAACACTGACCGCAGACACAGGTGTGACACTTAACCAAGGTCGCATCTGTTGTGGCGTGTCTGACCGGGAGGCACAACTGCGGGACCCCCGCCCGATGTATCTACAACTGCCGCCGCAGAGCTTGAAGTGCTGCCTGACAAACAGCGCTTCGGTCTTTTGTAAAACTAACTTCCCTTCTGGTACACCATCAGAAGACCAACTCTGCGGGCACGTCCTGCTTTGATGCTATCGCCTCACAAAACTGTGACTAAGCAGTTATTGACCAATTGGTTTATTACTGTATTTAGAACTCAAGCGACACAGTGATAGACAAGCTATCACCAGTTGCCAAAAAATTTAAGACATTATTGACTGTTCGGTCAATTTAAAAAGAGAGAGATAAAATGAATATCAAAACCTTTTCAAAGACTTTGCCTTATGCATTGGGTGCAGGGTTCTTATTTTTCGGCGCTCAGAAATTTGGTGCTACCAATGATGTGTTTGAGATCATCGCGACACGCTCCGGAATTGACTTATTTGAGCCGATTATTCGCCGTATCACGGGGGTTGCTGAACTCATAACGGCGGCGCTATTTTTAGCCCCGTCATTGACGAGCCGGAAACTCGCAAATGTCTCAGCGGCCGGATTACTTTTAGGCGCCATAGGTTTTCACTTGTCACCTTGGCTTGGAGTCAATGTGCCCGGCATTGGACATGGTCTTTTCGGTACTGCCGTCCTGCTTTTCATCTTGAACCTTATTTCCGCCGCATCAAATTTTAAACGCAACACTGAGACAGCTCTCATTGTGTTGCCCGCATAGGACAAAATCATGTTTTCCAATAAAATAAGTCTCATAAGCGCTATTGCCCTAGGCCTGATAGGTCTTACGTCTACAGCTTTCGCAAATGACACGACCACGCAGCCCCTCACAGGTCAGTCTTTTCAAACAGAGTATCAAACTGACGCGAGTGCATTTCAAAACATGGACGCTGGCTCTTTAACCTCCAACCGCTTCAACCTTAACCAACAAGAATATATGAGAGAATCATATCAAGACATTCAAGTCACCTTGCTAGGACCCCTCAAATTGGGAGTTTCAGAAGATGTTATTCAACACAGATTTTCCAATATAGACGTCAATTACGGATCACGTATTCAGAGGTCAAAAAACGACCGCCGGTTCGATAACTCGACCTATTTGAAAGCTACGGCTGCCACAACATCTGTGAAATTTAAGTTCTAACTTGATACGAGCAAATTCAATAAAGTTAGAACTGAGACAGAACTATAACCCAGCTAGCGGGCGTGCGCTCTAATAGCTCATCTTATGAGGCGCGCACCCCCATCTGAGCGAGGCTGTATTGGCGGAATACCCGCGGCGGTATGATCTGAAGACACAACAATATCCGCGCCGTCACCAATGCTGATTTGATGGGCGATAAACGACGTTGCTGGGGCGTGGGTCTTGGAAAGACTCCCACCCAAAAATTCGATCTTATGCGACGGTAAATAGACCGTTCCCAACAGATTAAGTTTCGCCCCATCTGTAATGGTCGAACCTATGTTCGGATAAGTTGAATTAGTCATCGACTTATCCTTTAAACTTTGCGCAATAACGAGGCCTTCCATTGGGCCCGATGTCGGAGCCTTAATATTCAAAATTGAACCATTCCGAATTTCCATATCTACCTCATTGTGCAAGACGAAGGTAACGCCTTCGCCGATCAGTTCTGTCCCAAGACCGAATACCAATGAACCGTGGGTGATGTGATAAACACCCGGATCAAGAATGAATTCATTTCCTTCGAGGTAAAGCCCCTGACAGTAATTGCCCGGCTGCAAATGTTGTTTTTCAAAATATGTCGGGTACCAAGTCTGTCCAGCCGCCAGAGCATCCGCCCAGCGTTGGTTTTCTTCGATTTCGTGGTTTTCGACGGCATCACGCACCGACCGCCAGTCTTGGGTTAAGGCAATCAGTTTATTTTGATCTACACAAGCTTCTGTCGGCAGCGGAAGATCGAGGGTTTGATAAGGATCACTCAAGGTGGAGCATTCGGTATTCACAAATGGAAAACGAGGTCCCTGTACTCCGCCGCCAATGCAGAAACTCTCTGCCCTAGCCTGACCGCCATGATCGACGACTGAAGCCTGTTTATGAAGAGAGTTAACCTGAATGGTGCAATTTGCATCCAAAGTGGCTCCCTGCGTCACCTCAAAGGAACGCCCAGAATCCGGATCTAAGGCCAACATACAAACAGTAGAACCCTTTACGAGTTCTGCAGCGGCCGTTGCTTTCAAATCGACCGTATCTCGTCCGATTATTCCTGCGAATAATGTCGGTACTGTCATCTGAGCTTCGAGTTCGATCTTGTTGTCTTCCGAAGACACAACTTGGAAATTTATAGCATTTTCACTGGATATATTGGCCCAAAAGCGATCTTCGGCGTGCGCATTCCGTGCCGCTGGGCTAAGGGTTTGATCCGATATTGCGGCTAAGGCCGCATTGTCCAATGCAGATTACAGACGCGTCCGATGTCGGTCAGTCAAATTGCTGTCCATAGCAATAGAAACACCAAGCATTAACGGCACAGCCAAAACCGCTGTTATTACCGCAACTTGCCCGGATTCATTGGCAAAATATCTTTTCGCCAGAGAATTGCTGAACATAATTTTATCCACATTATTACGCAATAAAAAGTGGGGGGACCATCTAAATAGCTAGAACAGTTTAAAACTCTGAGAGACAATAAGGTTAGCAATTTGCAAACAAGAAAAGTCTCCGACCATACCCTGCTATGTTTAGGATTACGGCGATCAATAGATGGGCAGCAATCAATTCCTTGTATGCACTAATATTTCGAGCGCTCTCCATTCGGGCGGCGGGCATCTTCTAAAATTCTTCGTTTGATTTGCGCGAGTGTAAACCCAATGGATTTCCGTTTGAACAGCACTTTATCGACCGCCGCCAATTCATAGCGATATGCGTCCTCATGTTTCCTCATCAAATCCATATGCAAGGAGCGGATCATGATCATGTGACCTCCTCGGACGAGAATAAAATAAAAGGCAAAGAACCCGACGATTGTCGCGTTGTGATCACGGAATCGCGGAGCGTCAGAAATGGCTGAGAATGCATAGAGAAACACCAGAAGCACCAACATCGTCGGCAGCACAATCCGTTGCAGCCAAACCCGCAGGCTCAAATGTTTCGCAATCAGAGTTTCTGGTGTCATCTGTCACTTCATACGCCGATTAGCTCCGCCTGAATATGAGGCAATTTGGCGGATTGCACTACCCCACCTCTGTCCTTGGGGCCTTGACGGTAAGCGACGAGACTGAAAAGAGCCGCGCAAGTTTTAAAATTAAGTTTCGGAGTCCCGCCATGGGTTTCAAATGCGGTATTGTTGGTCTGCCAAATGTTGGTAAATCCACATTGTTTAATGCGCTTACCAAAACAGCCAATGCCCAGGCGGCGAATTATCCCTTCTGTACGATTGAACCGAATGTCGGCGACGTCGCCGTGCCGGAACATCGTCTGGATACGATTGCGAAAATCGGCGGGTCCGCACAAATTATACCCGCTCGGATGAATTTCGTTGATATCGCGGGCCTCGTCAAAGGCGCCTCCCAAGGCGAAGGCATGGGAAATCAGTTCCTCGCAAATATCCGAGAAACCGATGCCATTATTTATGTACTGCGTTGTTTTGAAGATGACGACATCACGCATGTCGACGGCCGTATCGACCCAATGTCTGACTTCGAGACAATTGAAACTGAGCTTATGCTTGCTGATCTAGAAAGCCTTGAAAAGCGCAAACCAGGCCTGGAAAAGAAGATCAAACAAAATGACAAAGACGCGCTACAGACCATACGTTTGATTGAGATGGCGATCGCGGCCCTTGAAGATGGCAAACCTGCTCGGACTGTTGAGATTGACGATGACGATAAGAAAGCCTGGAGAATGCTCCAGCTGCTGACGTCTAAACCCGTGCTTTACGTCGCTAATGTCGACGAAGACAGCGCGGCGACCGGAAATGACTTTTCTGCCAAAGTTGTAGCCCATGCCGACTCTGAAGGGGCGCAAGCGGTAATCATTTCTGCGCAGATCGAATCTGAAATGGCCGTCTTGGAAGACGAAGAGCAAGCAGAATACCTAGACGCCATTGGCTTAACGGAACCGGGGTTAAATCGTTTGATCCAGAAAGGCTATGCGCTGCTAGACCTACAAACATACTTCACGGTCGGTCCGAAAGAAGCTCGCGCATGGACATTCCAAAAGGGATGGAAGGCTCCGCGCTGTGCAGGTGTCATTCACGGTGACTTTGAAAAAGGCTTCATTCGCGCCGAAACAACTGCTTATGACGACTATGTCGCAAATAATGGCGAACAAGGCGCAAAAGAAGCCGGTAAGGTTCGCCAAGAAGGTAAAGAATACGTCGTCAAAGACGGCGACATCATGCTGTTTAAGTTCAATGTCTAAATTTTGAACAGTCGCGTTTAGGCGAATTTAATATCTAACGAACACATTGCTGCGGACTTAATCGGAGCTTTGTTCATGCGTAAAATCCTATTGGCGGCCCTATTTTCCGCTATTGCAATTCCTGCGTTTGCAACTGACTCTGGCGACGCCGCCTTTGAACTGCTTTCGAAATATAGCACCGAAAAGCAACGGCCAAATTTCATCAAACTTCAAAGCAGCCTTGATATGGCGGACGCGAGGGAGATTGACGCAAAAATCTCCGAAATTTACGGCTCGCCGGAGGTCAGCCGATCTGGGTTAAAAGTCTGGGAAATGGAAAATACGAGTGGCAAGGGCGGGAAACGCACGACGATAATGTGTGGACCAGACGGTAAAGGCGGCATTCTTATCTCTGTTGATCGCCGAGGAAAGGCCCGAAAGAAAGCTGCAAAAGGACAAGAAAAGAAGAAATTTCGCCAAGCCAATGCCGCAAAAACCAGACATTCAAACTCAAATACAACCTCAGATGAACGAGATTGAAATCAGTAAGAAATCTTAAGACTTTCATAAACTTAACCACCCTATTCTCTTCCGAAATCTGGTCGTGGGAACCAGAGAGTTTGGGATAATTTCAAATGCATGCGTCAAGCGGCATAATAGCGCGATTTTTTTGGCTGGTTTGTATTCTTGTCATGCCATCTTTTGCGCATGCGCAATCCTTTGTGAACTCAACCGGTGGCGCGATCAATGACAGTACATTTTGCTTAGGCGGAACAAACGCAAATGGCGCTGGCGTTGTAAATGACCTGGAACGAACCTTCACCGTCTCAGGTTTATCCGCGATAACAGACATAAATGTAGGCTTAGTCGCAACTCATACCTGGCGCGGAGACATGGATGTCCGGTTAGAGTCACCTCTCGGCACTGAGGTTCAACTGATTAATCCAGACACTTCAGGCGCTGGTAATCTCGACGATTATAACATTGAGCTCAGCGACGAAAATCTAGAGGTTGTCAATACTGGCACCCACAACACCGCAAATGATACAACGGCGGCATTCTATGAGTTCTTTGTTCGCCCAGACAACGTCTTGAGTGCTTTTGATGGCGAAGATCCAAATGGTACTTGGACCTTGAAAATTTGCGATGATTACACGGGCGAAAGTGGTAACTTCATCAGGAGTGAATTGATTTTCCAACCTACGACCGGTGCTGACCTATCACTTTCTCTTACAGCCGATAATGACTTACCGGCGTCAGGTGACAACGTAACTCTAACCCTTACCGCAACGTCGGAAGGTCCACAAAATTCCACTCCAACCGCAATTTTAAATCTGCCCGTAGGTGTTACATTGCTTTCATCCTCAGGAGATGGAGGTTTTGATAACGCAACTGGAATATGGAGCATCGGCTCTGGTTTCGCACCTGGGGTGCCCCGCTCGCGGACAATTGTTATTTCACTCCCAATATCGGGCAGCTTTCCTTTAACTGCTGAGATTTTGACATCAAACCGGACAGACCCGGATTCAACTCCAAACAATTCCGACACCTCGGAAGATGACTATGCCGCCTTGACGATTAACGTACAGCCTTCTTCAACACCGCCAGCCTTGAACTGTCCGATAGCCGACCAATTTGAACTCGTATTCGGCGCGCCTGGTTCCACCAATGGCTGGTCAGAAGGCGATTTCATAAGAACTTTCACCGCCTTCGATCCCGTTAGTTCAACGAATATTGACCTAGACTTCGAGCTATCGGGAGAGACAACCTTTCTAGGTAATATCAGCGGGCTCTCAACACCTGTCAGTCAAACGACTTACAATGGCGGGTTCACGGGAGACCATAGTATCGGAATTGCAGCTGACTTTGATTCACCATCAAAATTTGTTACGATGACGATGGATATTGGGGTCCCTGGCGTGGGCATCGAAGCTTTCCAATTTATAATTTTTGACGTCGACCTCGGTGGGTGGGTAGATCGCTTACAATTTCGTGGATCGCTGGATGGCGTCGATGTCACACCAATCATTACGCCTAGTGCACAAAATTTCGTTTCTGGAAACGAAGCCATTGGGCAAGGTGGAAACGCGGCGCAAACCTCCAGTGCGGGCAATGTAATTGTTACATTCAACCAACCCGTAGACCAAGTAGAATGGGACTATGGCAATGACGCAAGTGCTGGCCCTGACCCTGCATTTCAGATCATCGCAATGCATACTATCAAAATGTGCGGGCGACGGAACGCTGATTTAAATGCCGTAAAAACCGTGGAAGTCTATGACCCAGGAAATCTCGGCCTATACATGACGCCGGGGAATGAAGTGCTTTACAAAATCACTGTCACCAACTCTGCTACGGCAACAGCCCCCGCCGAAGATGTTGACATTTCAGACACCCTACCAACAAACCTACGATTTATGTCGGCCACAACGACTGGCTTCACTGGTGGGTCTTTTGGCACACCCGATCTACCCGCCGCTAATACGGATTGCGGAGTCACACCCTGTGTCGTTCGGTTTTTTGGGGGTGATGTCCCGATAAACTCCACGGCGGAAATCGAAGTGATAGCCGTTATTAAGTAGGTATCCGAATTTAGGTATTCACGATATCAGTTTCAGGTAAAATGTGAGTTTCTGTGAAAGCTAACGCTTCCCATTCGAGGTAATGCGGGTCTGTCATTAATTCAGAAATGTAGACATCAGAACGCGTGGATCGCGGCAAGCCATAGCTTTCGAAGCGGGTTGCAACTGGCAGGTAAAATGCGTCTGCAATCGTCCAATCATTGAACAAAAACGGCCCATCGTGGCGGCCGAGCAGATCATCCCACATCGCCGATATTTCTGCAGCCTCATTTAAGCAATCAACAGGCATAGGTCCCAGCGTCCGACGCCGTAGGTTCATAGGTGCTTCTCTACGGATAGCTTCAAAACCAGTATGCATTTTCTCAACCACGGCCTTGGCTTCCGCCCAAAGCGCCTCGTCCTTTGGCCAAAGATTTGGAACAGCCTTAGCGCAGAATTCTGCAATGGCGAGGCTATCCGGGATGACTTGCCCATTGACATCCAAAACTGGAACGGTGCCGGCATCGCTGATCTTCAGCAACGCGTCTTTGTAACCTGGAACGTCCAAATCAATCACAGCTGATTGGAACGGCAGTTCCGTTTTCCGTAAAATCTGCCAAGCCCTCAGAGACCAAGACGAGTAATTATAATTACCGATATAAAGCGTTAGATTAGACATTAGATGTTAGTATCCCATGAGTTTCAATGCCGCGAGGAGTTGCGGCTTCTCAGTTGAAAATCCAGACCGGACCCAGAGCGCCTCCAGCGCCTTCAGCGCTTTACCCATTCCCGGGCCTTTTGGCACACCAGCCCTTGCCAGATCCTTTCCTGTCACCGGGAAGATGGGGGCTTGCCAACCTAATGCAAGATCCGCCAAAACCATCCAGCGTGAGGATTGGATTGGGTCCGGTTCTCCGGCGGCGCGTAGCCGAGCGCGATCAAAAATTACTGTTTTTCCGGATTTGTAAATTGCGGCCAATCTGTCCCGTTCTGCCATATCGGTCGAAAGTTGCGCGCCGTCATCGGCCCAGCCTCGCAACCTAGCCGTCTCCGACTTGCTCATTTTCAAACGTTTCGTTAGCAAAGCCATTTGCAAGGGTTCGCGCGCGCTCATCGCCATTAGCCGCAGAAGTGGATCAGGTTTAATCCCTTCCCGCGCCTCCAATTTCACTAAGGCCTCCAGCCCATCGACATTGTTCGCTTCGGGAAACACGGTCTCTAAAATACCGTTTGTCAGCATAATGTGACAGGTCCGAACAGGGTTACGCGCAGATAGGAGTTTTTTCATCTCCATCCAAACGCGTTCAGCGGAGAGTTTTTTGATGCCGGATTGATGCTCCCGACAGGCTTTCAAGGAGGCTGCATCAACTTTCTCGTGTCCGCCATACCAAGCCAGAAAGCGGAAGAACCTTAGAATACGCAAGTAATCCTCTTGAACCCGCTGAGCCGCATCCCCAACGAACCGAAATTTCCGAGCTTTCAAATCATCCAAGCCCTTCCCAGTGGGATCAAAAACCTGACCGTTCACATCGGCATAAAGGGAGTTGATTGTGAGGTCCCGGCGTTGCGCATCTTCTGCCCAATCCTTTGTGTAAGCGACAGTTGCCCGCCGGCCATCTGTTTCAACATCGCGGCGCAGACTTGTGATTTCATAAGGTGTGCCGTCAATTACGGCTGTAACTGTGCCGTGATCGATACCAGTGGGAATATTGCGTATCCCCGCAGTTTTTAGGGCAGTCACCACTGCCTCAGGTTCCAACTGACAAGCCAAGTCGATATCACCGACCGGTTCATCCCAGAGCGCGTTCCTGACGCACCCACCGACAAACCGCAGACTCCCTTCCGGCATGGCCTCAAACAGTGACATCACAGCATCGGTCTGCATCCATGGAAATTGTTGCGGTGTTAAATTCATGCGAGCGTCATACCCTAGAGACCCAACGCGTCCATCGTTTTACGTCCAAAACCAATATATTGTTCAGGGTAAGGCGCGACTTCCATTTCAGTTTCACGGGCTTTCAGAGTCAACCAGTTGCGACCTGATGTCGGTTCATGCGGGATCGGATGGAAAGCTGGAAACGCCAGCGCCTCCGCAGCATCAATAAACACCCATCCGTCCGCTTTTAGCGCCAGTAAAACATCTTTCAGAAAATGCCCGTTTAAAACATTATGATGCATCAAAGTAAGATGAGGCAAAGATGTGAAACCCAAGGCTTGGGCGACTTGGTCCCAATGATTGGACAAGGTCACACACATATTCACGTAATAATCTCTATAAGGTACGAGGTCAGTATCAGGATTTAATTTAAGTGCTGATTCCAATCGACTCGCTGTATACCAATCCACACTGTCCATTGTCACCGGAGCATTACGTAGTCCCAATTCATCTAAACCATTAAATAGTTTAATCTGCTGCTCACGGTCCCGCCCATCATCCAGAAACGGGAAACGAAAAATTTCAGATGTGCCTCTAACTCCAGACAAGTATTCCTGATTTTGTCTGATGTCGGAGAGGTATGCATCCGTATCCGTTTCATTCGCATGCGGGTGGGTCCAGGTATGGTTGGCAATGATATGTCCTCGATCCAGCCACGCTTGAACAACCTCTTGCCCCCAATCGGTGTTGACGAAGTCTCCAGTGACGAAACCTGCAGCTTTATGACCAACAGCCTCAAAGGCGCTTAATATGTTCTCATGGCGCGCTTTTTGACTCAGACCCGTTTTGAATTGCAGATTGAAGTCATCCATCGTGATGGCCATCTGCTTCACATGTTTAGAGACCGTTGAGTTCAACCGATTGTCACGACACGCGCCGATCGCCGCCAATCCTGCCAGAAAAAATCGCCTGTCCATCATGACTCAAACCCTCGCTGCCAAAGACGATAGATGGTCATGGCTGTCATACCCCAAATGTTCCGATGCCGACCGTCAATGTCATCATATGGCATGTCGAATAGCACATGATCCTTCCCATCGAAAAACACTTCGCGACGTTTATGATTATTGGGGTTCATTAAAAAACTGAGCGGCACTTCAAATGCACTTTCAACTTCCCGCGGATCAGGTGTGATTTGGGCGGCTGAGTCAATTACTCCAACAAATGGTGTGATCCGATACTGGCTCACGGCGTCGAAACTGGGCAAGCGACCTAAGAGTTCGATGTCGCGGGCTTCCACGCCTATTTCTTCTTCTGTCTCGCGCAGCGCCGTTTGTGCGATCGTTTCACCGACTTCTGCCTTCCCGCCTGGAAAGGCAATCTGTCCAGCATGTGAGGGCATGGTCTCTGGGCGTTGGGTCAAAATAACTTGCCATTCACCTCGCATGACAAGCGGAAACAGGACAGCCGCCTTACGCTGCCCATCACGTTTAACCTGATCGGCCCCATCAGAAATCCTTAGTGGCAGAAGTGCTTTACGGACTTTATCTAGAACCACATCAGACATCATGCGATCCCGCAGGTCCGAGCGGATAAAATATTCCGTTCGCCCACACGCCCAATTGTGGCCCTTCCGGTGTTTGGCGCTCGACTGCCAGATCAACCAACTCATAGAATACGGGGCGCGATAAAGAGGCCTCAAGTCGTCCCCATACGCCCACATAGGGATCAGGCTCGCCTGTCTCTGCATCGGTTTCAATCCGCAGTGGCGTGTCTTCACTCACTTCAATCATATCTTCCATGTTGGTTGTAAAGAATAGCCGCTGGTCTTGACCTTCCCCTTTGGCATCTAAACGCACGGCTATAAAATGTGCCCTTTCGACCGTAATCGTCAGTTTTTCCACGGGTGTTACGAGATATGTCTTCCCGTCATCATCTTTGCGCAAGACAGATGCAAAAAGCTTCACAAGGGGTTTTCGCGTAATTGGTGATCCTTCATGCCACCAAGAGCCATCAGATTTGATAACAATATCGATTTCACCGCAATGTTCAGGGTCCCAACGTTCTACGGGCCTACGATCATCCGACGTATCAGCTAGGGCTTTCATCAAATCTTCGAGAGAAAACTGCGACTTACCGCCATTTAAGGTGTTTGGGGTGGACAATGGTTTTACCAGCTTTCATTCGTAGAGTTCATATGAGTCTCTCTAATACTATTCATAGGCCTTGATTTCGATGCAAGATATTCCCGCGAACATAGAAAAAGCCGCAGTAACGGCCAGTGGTAGGCTCAGTACAGCCCGAGATAACATCGGTAGCGTGGTCTATGGTCAGGACAAAGTGGTCGAACTTGCCCTTTCGGCCATCCTCTCCGGCGGCCATGCGCTACTCGTCGGAGTACCCGGCTTGGCGAAAACACTACTCGTGGAAACTTTGGGTACTGTCATGGGGCTAGATGACAAGCGCGTGCAATTCACGCCAGATTTGATGCCAGGCGACATACTAGGCTCCGAAGTTCTCGAGGAGACGACAAAAGGCAAACGAGAGTTTCGGTTCATTCCCGGCCCGGTCTTTACCCAGCTCTTGATGGCAGATGAAATCAACCGCGCCAGCCCACGCACGCAATCTGCACTATTACAGGCCATGCAAGAACGTTTCGTCACCATCGCAGGCGTCCGTCACGATTTGCCAAAGCCCTTTCACGTCTTGGCAACCCAAAACCCAATCGAACAAGAGGGAACATACCCCCTCCCCGAAGCGCAGCTCGACCGTTTCCTGCTCCGGATAGATGTAGATTTCCCAACACTCGAAACAGAACGTAACATTCTCGTCCGCACGACAGGCGCGGAACAAGCCAGTGCCAAGAAAGCGATCACCCCGAAACAATTGATCGATATGCAATCCCTCGTTCGGAAACTCCCCGTTGGCGAAAATGTGCTTGAAGCCATTTTAACACTCGTCCGAAACGCCCGTCCCGACCAAACAGATATCCCGAGCATTCGGGAACAAGTCAGCTGGGGCCCTGGTCCGCGTGCAGGCCAAGCTTTGATGCTCGCGACCCGTGCGCGTGCGTTGATTGATGGACGTCTATCACCTTCTATTGATGATGTCTTGGAATTGGCAGGTCCGGTCTTGTCTCACCGCATGGCATTGAATTTCGCGGCACGGGCTGATGGGCAAACCGTGAATAGCGTTATCGAGACTTTGAAAGACCGAATCCGGTAGAATGGCCCTGCTAGCCCGAAAACATGATGTTCGGCGACGCGCCCTTTCGCTGTCGCAAGGTTATCCTGCGCTCCTCGCCGAGGCTGAGCGCGTAGCAGCA
The DNA here is from genome assembly GCA_039975855.1 of Litorimonas sp. GTDB lineage: Bacteria > Pseudomonadota > Alphaproteobacteria > Caulobacterales > Maricaulaceae > Litorimonas. Next base: position 448,461 of record JBDWGH010000002.1, read on the forward strand.
GTAGTTGCATCTGGCGTTCACGGCCGCCGCCGCGCGGGTCAAGGCGAGACTTTTTGGCAATATCGAAACTATCAAACAACCGACGCAGCCAACCAAATTGATTGGCGAAGATCTGCTCGCGGTGACCAAATTTTTGTTCGCGACAATGAATGGGAAGCGGCAAACACAATTTATTTATGGCCGGACACTCGCCCCGGAATGGTCTGGGGAAGCGACAAACTCCTTCCGACAAAAGCGGATCGCGGGCGGGTTCTAACCTTGGCAATAGCAAACCTCCTAATGAAAGCGGGGGAACGGTGCGCGCTCATCGGTCTTCAAGACCGCGCCCGCTCGGGCCGGGTAGGGTTTGAACGACTTGCTGAATCAATGATGCGATCCGAAGCTGACGAACGGGCCCTTGAAACAGACATCGCGGCGCATTCTCGGTTCGTGATTGTCAGTGACTTTCTTGACCCTATCGAAGACTGGCGCAAACGCCTCTCGCGTCTCTCTGGCCGACCAGTAACAGGGGTCATGGTGCAAATCATTGACCCCGCAGAAGAGGCATTTCCTTATAAAGGCCGTCTAAATATTCGGGCACCTGGCGGTTCAAAACGCTTTCTGTTAGGTAGAGCGGAGACAGCGAGAAACGCCTATCAAGAACGGCTTGCAGATCATAATGCCAAAATTGCGAATACGGCGGCACGCCTCGGTTGGACACATATACAACACCGCACAAACGAACCTGCCACAACGGCTCTAAACGCGCTTTATCAGGCTCTGAGCGGTGACCTATGAGTTTTGCGGGCCTTACATTCTTGGCGCCACTGGTTCTGTTGGGCCTACTAACCTTGCCAATCGTCTGGTGGATATTGCGGATCAGCCCACCAAAACCGCGCGATCAAATATTCCCACCTCTTCGGATATTGGAAGGCGTTCAAGCTGAAGAAGAAACACCGGCAGGAACGCCGCTTTGGTTACTTATCTTCCGACTTCTGATGGTAGCCCTTGTTGCCTTTGCCTTGGCGCAACCGATCCTCAAATCTACAAGCGCCGAAACCCAATCCCGCCCCACACTGCTCATTGATCAAAGTGTTTTTTCCGCACCTAATTGGGATGCCCTGATTGACGAAGCTGAGCGGCTTACTCGAATAGCGCAACGCAATAACCTTGAGGTTAGTCTCATACCGTCGGAAAGCGAAGCGCTAGGCTTCAGACCAGCACGTGAAGCCCTGGAAACGTTAAAATCATTGCAACCCGTGAGTTATGTCAGCGAATTTGACGCACCGGTGATAGAATCGAACTCCGATATATATGTGCTGACATCAGGTTTAAGCGCATCCCGAGATACAAGTTTTCCAAATGCCGCAACAATTTTCAAACCTGAAGTTCAATCGGTCATATTGCCGTCAGAGGTTCGCGAAACTCCGCAGGGGTTTGATGCAGATTGGTATCGCCCCTCATCAGGCACGCCCAGTTCTCATACCATTGAGGCTCTTGGTACGGGCGGCGGAGTTATTGCTTCGGAGGAGCTGCAATTTGGGCCGGGAGCTGATCTAGCCACCGTTAGTTTTAATTTACCCGCACAACTCCGATCACGTGTTGCAAGGTTACGTGTATCGGGTGTGCGCTCCGCGGCTTCAATAAAACTATTGGATGATAGTTTTGGACGCCCACTTGTCGGGGTGCTGCGCGCCAATGCGGACACCTCCAGCCCACTTTTGACAGAACCGTTTTATGCTAAACAAGCGCTTCTGCCATTCGCAGATGTCTTTGAGGGCGATCAAGATACTCTTTTGGCGTTGAAACCTTCGATCCTCGTTATGCCCGATAGCCAACGCAATGATGATGATGCGGTCAAAGCTTTCGTTGAAGAAGGCGGGATTTTGATCCGTTTTGCTGGCGCGCGTGTAGCGAAAACTCCTGATACACTATTGCCCGTCGCATTGCGCGTTGGAGATCGTGCAATTGGCGGCGCACTGGCATGGGAAAGCCCACAAAAACTTGCGCCTTTCTCAAATGAATCGCCATTTGCTGGTCTCGAAATACCGGAAGACGTAACGGTTTCCAAACAGGTCATGGCAGAACCGGGCATTGAGACAGACACTCGCACTTGGGCGAGACTCGAAGACGGTAGCCCAATCGTGACAAGTGCGCCGTTAGGACAAGGTCGCGTCATTCTTTTCCACGTCACCGCAGGACCAGAATGGTCAAATTTGGCTTTGTCGGGACTATATGTCGATATGCTACAACGTCTTCTTCCACTCGCGAAGGGCCGTGCGATCGAGCAAACAGAGTCAACTGCCAATTGGGTAATAGACCGCGAACTCGATCCCTTTGGGCGTTTACAATCACCGCCACCAGGAATGCCAAGTCTAACGACAGCCGAGTTTGAAACCGCTCCTGCCTCGAGCTCAGCATTGCCTGGCACGTATCGCCAAGGAACACGTATTCGTGCGCTATCCGTCGTGAAAGACCCAGCTGCCGTTAAAGATATTTCTTTTTCAGGCGGTTCAACCCTTCGGACTTATGGCGAAACCTCGGATAGCTCTCTGATGGGAAAGCTACTCGGAATCGCATTATTCGCTTTAGCTCTAGATGCCTTATTTGCTTTGATGGCTTCGGGTCGTTTGAGCTATCTAAAACCTGTACGTGGTGTCGCTGCTCTCATTTTTGTCGGGCTCATTTTTGCCCCCGACGTTATGGCGCAAGACGACACCCGACTTTTGGAAGCCGCGACCGGGCTACATCTCGCTTATATTGAAACCGGTGATATCAGGCGTGACGAGTTGTCTCGTGTGGCTATGGAAGGTCTGAAGGAACAACTTAGTGGCCGAACAACAATAGAACCCGTTGGCGTGCATGGAGTTACGGCAGACATGGCGGGATTGGAAATGTACCCATTTCTCTATTGGCCAATCAGACGGGACTCACCCTCCCTATCGCCAGAGGCTCGACTGAACATCAATGCCTATATGGCGTCTGGCGGGACAATCGTTTTTGATACGGGTGATGAAGGCGACCGAGTATTGAGGGCCGGAGATCCTCACCCTGGGTTAAAACGTGTCAGCGAAGGTTTAGATATTCCGCGACTAACGGAGGTGCCCTCTGACCACGTCCTCACGAAATCCTTTTACTTACTTCAAGTCTTTCCTGGTCGTTGGGCCAATGGTCCCGTTTATGTTCAGGCTGCCCAAGCGGGTACAAGTGGACGAGATGGCGTGTCGTCGGTGATAATTGGATCCAATGATTGGGCCGCGGGATGGGCTGTGACTAATCTAGACGGCGCATTAGTTGACCTAGAAAAAGATCTACCCCGTCAACGGGAAATCTCAATCCGTTTCGGTGTAAACATCGCCATGTATGCTTTGTCAGGAAACTATAAATCCGATCAAGTCCACGCGGCCGCCTTGGTTGAGCGCTTGGGCGAGGGGAAACGCGAACTTCCAGGCGAGACCGAATGATGGACCAGTTATTCGGAAATTTAGCATTTGATCCACTCCTCCCCGTGCCTTGGATCGTGGGGCTAGGAATTTCGATCTTTATCGCGTCAATAGCGGCTGGTGCTGGACGTTTGCGTAGTCAGTTCACACGGTTAACGGCCGGTCTATTCCTAATGATTGGACTTCTAAATCCACAATCAATCGAAGAAGATCGGGAGCCGTTGCGAGACACAGTTATCGTCATTGAGGACCGAAGCGATAGCATGAAGTTTGGAGGGCGAGATGAAGCGCTTACCGAAATGGTCGCTGATTTAAAGTCCGAATTTCGAAGTGATGGCAATCTGGACATTATTACGATATCGGTCCCGCAAGACAATGAGGGCACATTGCTCGCTTCAGCGCTGACCGATGCTCTAGCTGGTGCTCCCTCACAAAGATTGGCAGGTGTCGTGGCTCTAACAGACGGCCGCGCGCATGACATAACTGAAGCCGCTTCGGGTTACCTCCCGGAAAACGTTCCGTTCCACAGTCTTATTATTGGTAAACCTGAAGCTCGCGACCGACGCATTCTGGCGACAAAGGCTCCAAAGTTTGGGGTTGTCGGAGAACAGGCGGAATATGAGCTCCTTGTCGAAGACCCAGGATTTGAAGGTGAAAGAGCCCGTATTGAGTTAAAGCTAAACGGTACTGTAAAAGCACGTTTCCCAATAACGATAGGACGTCCTCTCTCAATCCCACTCGAAATAGAGCGCCGAGGCAGCAATACAGTCGAGCTGGCAGTTGAAGGCGCTGACGGAGAGTTAACCCTCAACAACAATCTTTTCGTCTCGGAAATTCAAGGCGTCAGAGACCGTATGCGCGTTTTGTTGATTACGGGCGAACCGCACAATGGCGGACGAGCATGGCGCAATCTTTTGAAATCGGATCCTGCACTTGACCTTGTTCAATTCACCATTCTGACTAGTCGCAGCAAATATACCAATGCAGGTGAACGGGAACTATCCCTCATCCAATTCCCAACTCGTCAGCTTTTTGAAGAGCGCTTGGACGAATTCGATCTAATTATTTTTGATCAGTATGAACGCCGCTCTCTATCCCGTCGTCAAGGTCGCTCACGCCCAACTATCCCACCGCAATATTTTCAAAATATTGCTCACTATGTGGAAGATGGCGGCGCGCTCCTGCTCGCCACGGGCCCCGCATTCGCAACCCAGGCAAGCCTCTACAGAACGCCTTTGGTAACGGTTCTTCCTGCTCGCCCGACAGGTGAAATTTTGACTGGCGCATTTCGCCCAGAACTCAACGACAAAGGAAGACGTCATCCGATAACGTCAGATTTTCAAGGCAATGAAGACCAAGCCTGGGGGTCATGGTACCGCGTTATCGACAATGACCCGATTGGCGGCGATGTATTGATGAATGGTCCTGACGGAGTACCGTTATTCGTGATTGATAAAGTCCGCGATGGACGTGTGGCGATGCTAATGAGTGACCAGGCTTGGCTTTGGGCAAAAGGACATGATGGCGGCGGCCCATATCGAGAGATGTTCCGCCGTACAGCGCATTGGTTGATGGGCGAGCCCGAACTGGATGCGGAGACTCTTACAGGTATCAGAGACGGCGATGACCTCGTTATCACCCGAAGATCGCTAGATGATGTAAATGAGCCTGTCGATGTAATTGCACCGAACGGCACGCGCAGTCGCGTCTCATTGGACCGGGTCGCCGATGGTTTATACCGCGCGACCCTACCGCTTGCAGGGCAAGGTGCTTACCGTCTCAACAACGGCACCATCTCTTCCATAACGGCCGTCGGTGCACTTAACCCCAAAGAGTATGAAAACCTCTTACCGACGGAAGAAATATTGAGCCCGTTAGCAACGGCCACAAATGGTCTGATCAAATCAGTTGGATTAGAGACATCAAACATTCCAGAAATTCGACGCCCTAAAACCGGACGTCAGACGTCAGGGCGAGATTGGATGGGCCTTGTTGCGCATGAGGCCTATACGGTAACGCAAAGCAGACGCACCCCTTTGGCACCTGGTATCTTTCTGTTTGGACTATTTTTCCTCTTTCTCGCTTGGGCTTGGCGCCGGGAAGGACAGTAACGGCCTGCGCATTTTCATGTCCTGTTTAGACTCCTCAGCTTATACCTGCTTAACGAGATCGCGAATAAGGGCAATCAATATGCGCAAATCACTTTTCATCATTGGATTGGCCACAGCTGGTTTGTGCCTTTCCTCATGCGGCGTTCATAAGGTTGTCACAGTTCCGGCCAAAGCCGCTGTGGGTACAACTAAGTTTGTAGGAAAAGCAGCAGTTGGGACGACGAAAGTTGTCGGCAAAACCGCAGTTGGTGGCACAAAAATGGTTGGCAAAGGGATGTGGGCTACCGGTAAGGGAGTCTATTATGTCGGCGCTGTCCCCGTAAAAGTTACGGACGCAGCGCTAGACACAACCTCTCGGATGTTATCTATCACCTATCAGGTTGTTGATCTGACGGGTAAAGTCGTCAGCGTATCCCGCGTCATCAGTTCAGCCCGTTTAGATGCAGAGCTCGCGGGGCTCAAAACAGCGAAAAATGTACTCTCTGTTGTGGTCGATGTCGCAGGTTAAATGACATATTTGTCAGGTCGCAGCAACGTAGCGTGTTTTGCTACGAGACCAAAAATATGTTAAACTCTAACAAAAGAGGAGTAACATATGCGTAAAATTCTGACACTTATCTCTGCCACAGCCCTACTAGCAACACCTGCAATCGCGCAGGCCCGCGGGTTTGATGCCGACTTTTCCCAAGCCGTAACCGGTCCGTTTAAATTGGAAGTAGTTGTCTCCGAGGACTTAGCACACCGCGCAAATAATCTTCCGAAGAAACTCTCAGATCGCGGTTCCAGCTCACGTCTCAACTCACCTTTTTCCAATAATGGAAAATATGGCGACCAAGCAATCGAACATCTTTTACAAGAGATGCAGGAAGAACTGGTCGAGGACTTCGAAAAACGCGGCCTGACCTTATCAGACTCGGCACCAACGCTATTGCGTGTCACGATAAATGAAGTGAAAAACAATCGGCCTACGTTCAACCAGTTGAAGGAAGAATCAAACCTGTCTTTCAAGAGCTTTGGGATTGGCGGCGCAGATGTATCCGCTGAGTTTATCGCAGCAGGTGGAGCAGTAATCGGTACGGCTGAGTATGACTATTTTTCGAGCTTTAATGATCGACCGGTTCAGTCTTCTGGCACTTGGACCGATGCGGATCGCGCATTTTCTCGGTTTTCTAAAAAGCTAAGTAAGAAGCTCGCCAGTATGGATACAGGGTCCAGCTAATTCACGGAACCCCAATCGATTTATGTGTCTGTACTGACAGGCGCCATTGAGGGTGTTCTAAACAATATTGAAAGGCGGCCTGGGAATGGTCCGCCTTTTTTTCTGCGCCCAAATAACTGTCATCTCGGGGTTGCAGGCAAAAATGCGTGAACCCCATACCTTTGAACTCGGACGGATGGTTTTCAGTCTGGGGGAAGACTAATTTAAGCTCATCACCATGAGTTTGAACCAATCCTGCATTTGCTTTGGGAGAAACGCAAATCCAATCAACGTCTTCAGGTACTGCCAGAGTACCATTTGTTTCAACTGCAATCTTGAAACCTTCGAGATGAAGACCTTGGATTAAGGCCTCATCCAACTGAAGGAGGGGTTCCCCGCCGGTGCACACAACCCATCGTTCGCCCTCACCGACCCATAGATCAGAAACCTTCTTCGCGAGTCGCGTCGCATCATACTTGCCGCCATTCACTCCATCCGTTTTGACGAAATCCGTATCGCAGAACTTACATACTGCCGCCACGCGATCACGTTCTAATCCTGACCATAGGTTACAGCCTGCAAAGCGTAGAAAAACCGCAACGGTGCCGGCACGGACACCTTCCCCCTGCACTGTCAGGAAAATCTCTTTAACGGAGTAACTCACGCTGCACGACCTACGAATTCGTACCAACCATTGGCTCTCAACTCACAGGCAGGACATGTACCGCAACCGTAACCCCAATCATGAAGGTCGGCGTGGATACCTTTGTAACACGTATGACTTTTTTGACGAATAATTTCCACGAGAGCGTTACCACCAAGGCCTTGTGCTAGGTCCCAAGCACCAGATTTAGATAGATGCATAAGCGGTGTATGGAGAGTATAGCGTCGATCCAATCCTAAAGAGATAGCGTCCATCTGGGCATCCAACGTGTTTTTGCGGCAATCAGGGTAACCTGAAAAATCGGCCTCACACATACCCGCTACGAGATGATTAAATCCTCGACGCCATCCCAATGCGGCAGCGTAATTCAAGAAAATCAAATTTCGTCCAGGTACGAAGGTCGTTGGCAAACCGTTTTCATGAACACCGATTTCTACATCTCGCGTCAGAGATGTTTCACTGATTTGGCCTAAACCCGCGAGATTAATGACATGGTCTTCGCCCAGTTTTCCCGCCCACTCCGGGAATTGTTTCTGTACGGATCGCCTAACATCCATCCTGCAAGTCATTTCAATGTCGTGACGCTGACCATACTCAAAACCAATGGTCTCAACATGATCAAAAGTTTCAAGCGCCCAAGCCAGACAGGTGGCGGAGTCTTGCCCACCTGAAAACAGCAGGCCTGCGCTTTGCTTTATCTTTTTAAGAGGCGGGGTCATCCGGAGGCACTTAGCGGATTGAAATCTCATCGCCAAGCCATGTCCGCACGAAACTGACATGACTGCATCGAGGCGCCTCATTGAACGGCACGCGGATTGCAGGGTGTACCCAATGAAGAATCGCCTCAAAAAACTGTCCATGCTTGAAGGTAAAAAGCGATATATCATTCTCGGTCTATTAGCCGTTGAATTGCTTAGTCTTCCGGCGGCCGCTCAAATTGTTCACCGCGTCGCATTTGATATACGGCCGATGGTGACAGCTGTTGAAATCCCAACGTCAGAACCTGGTGTATCGCGTTACCTCGTCGCATCGAATGCGGGTTTTGGTGTTAAAGCAAATAGAGTAATCGGTGATGTACAAGTCGAAGTGCATGTCAGCGGCACAATGAACAAAGTCAGTCCCTTCGGTTCCGCCGCACAATTACCCGGGCCGCAGTCAGGGTGCGCTCAGGCATCTGGCCTAAGCTCAAATATTTACATCGCAGATCGTAAGACAGCGGCGAAACCGGGGACGCCGCCGGAGCAAGCAGTTGTCTTTGAATTTAGCTACGATGCCACTGCGCGCCCTAATTTCGAATTTATCGCAGGCGATGATGCTATAACGGCTATATCAACGTGTTCCGAGGCGACAAGCTAACCTTCGAGTTCGGCGATAAAGGCTTCGCCGAAACGCTCAAACTTACTCGGTCCAACACCGCTAACATCCAACATTTCTTCACGTGTTTTTGGTCTTCGAGAAACCATATCAATCAAGGTCGCATCTGAGAAAACAACAAATGCCGGTTTTCCCAACTGCTTCGCAAAGTCCATCCGTAGTGCTTTAAGACGGGATAAAAGTTCGGAGTCTTCTGTACTCAATGATGCCTTGATCGCTTTTGATGAAGTTCGAGATCTGGACGTCTTTGCCGCCCGCTTAACTGTCGGATCCTTACAATTAAACGGCGCTTGACCATCCAAAACAGCCTGCGCCTTGGGCCGAATTTCCAACCGCCCGTAAGCCTCCATGTTCACGTTTAAAAAACGCAAAGCGACAGCCTGTCTTAGAAGCCCTTGAAACCACTGCTTAGGCTTATCTGAAGTGCCGAAAACTGGTAACTTGTCATGACCATATTGCAAAACTCGTGGGATTTCATCGCCGCGTGCCACGGCTATAACATGGGTCGCACCAAAACGCTGACCAGTCGCTTCGATGGCGCCAAACAGAGCTTTCGCCTCTGCCGTGGCGTCGATCAGATCCGGTGGGTTTAGGCAAACATCGCAATTTCCGCACGGATCTGTCGTTTCACCAAAATAGGCCATCAAAACCTGGCGACGACATTTTGATGCCTCACAATATCCAAGCAACGCATCTAACCGACGATGTTCCCGCAGCTGATGATCCGTGTCTGAGTCCTCATCAGAGATAAATTGTCGACGCATACGAATATCGTCCAGTGCAAAAATCAAACCTGTTTCTGACGGCGCGCCATCTCGGCCTGCACGGCCAATTTCCTGATAATAAGCTTCAAGCGAGCTTGGCAAGTTCAGGTGATACACGAACCGAACATTGGATTTATCGATACCCATGCCAAAGGCGATGGTCGCAACAATGACGACTGCAGGTTCCGCCAGAAATCGCTCTTGGTTTTCAAAACGTTCCTCGGATGACAAACCCGCATGATAAGGTAGTGCGTTATACCCCTGATCCCGCAATATCTTAGCATATTTCTCAGTATTCTTCCGGGACAGACAATACACGATCCCGCATTCCCCTCGTTGGGTCTCCATCCATGTCAGAAGCTGGTCAGTGCGGTTTGTCAGCGATGACACGGTTAAGCTGAGATTCGGACGATCAAATCCGTGGACAATGACTTCGCCCTGCCCAGAGAATAGTTGGTCAGCAATGTCTTTGCGTGTCGATGCATCCGCTGTCGCCGTAAAAGCAGCAATACGAGCATTTGGGAAGAGCTCCTTAAGACGGCTCAGATCAGCGTATTCCGGACGGAAAGCAGGCCCCCATTTCGAAACGCAATGCGCTTCGTCAACAACGAATAAAGCTGGATCGAGCGCTTCCATTGCAGCGAGCATACGAGGCTGCATGAGGCGTTCTGGCGACAGATAGAGAAGTTTCGTCCGACCCTGCGCAACATCCCTCCACTGCGCGACATTCTCCTCGCGCGACTGCCCTGAGTGAATTGCAGCAACTGAAACACCATTTGCTCGCAACCCAGCCGCCTGGTTGTCCATAAGGGCAACGAGCGGAGAAATAACAATAGTTGGTCGATCCAATAATTGGCTTGGCACTTGATAACATATCGATTTACCAGCGCCTGTTGGCATCACTGCTAGCACATTTTTTCCGGCCAAGATCATGTCCACGATGTCGGCTTGACCAGGACGAAACGCTTTATGACCGAAGCTCTCGGATAAAATATGTAAAGGAGTCGTCATGTTTCTCCCTTGGCGGGGTTTGCCAGCGTCTGCAAGTCACCTGCTATGCAGAAAGAGCCTTTTACACTTTCACTCCAAAGTGCAATAGCGCGCGCGATATGGCTTCTAACAGAACAGACTCATCCCGCAGCTCAGGCGCAGCTTTCGCGGCGAAAATTGATCAGGACAAGGCGGGGCGTAACAAAGGCCGGTCTTTGCGTCCGCTTGCGAAACTTTGGCCCTTCATTGGACGATACCCAGGTCAACTCATTGCGTTCCTGATTTTCCTAGCCCTGTCCGCACTGGGAAGTTTGAGTATGTCTTGGGTCGGCAAAATCATCGTTGATTGCGGCTTTGGGCAGAGCAATTCAACAATTACCATTTGCGAGACAATAGGTGGTGAAGATAGTGACTCAACGGCTCCACTTTTCTTACTTGCCGGTGTGGTCGCTATTGTCTTCGCTATCGCGGGATCATTGCGTTTTTACTTTATTACGCGCTTAGGGCAACGAGTGATCGCCGATATCCGCACAGCTGTCTTTGACCGCTTAACGCTTCTCTCACCAACTTACTTCGAGCGTGTACGTACGGGTGAAGTCTTATCTCGTCTGACAACGGATACGACCCTTGTAGAAACAGTGATTACTGGCTCCGTCAGTTTTGCTTTACGGTCTATTGCGACGATCTCCGGAGCAATAATCTGGATGTTCTTCATATCTTGGCAACTGGCTCTCATGGTATTGGCCATTGCCCCGGCCATGATACTCCCATTGGTTCTGACTGGAAAAAACATCAAACGTTATTCCCGTGACGCCCAGGACCGGTTAGCTGATGCATCCGCCCGAGCAGGTGAAGCTATTGGAGGTATTCAAACAGTACAAGCCTATACCCAAGAAGAGAGTGAGAGGAACCGTTTTAGTAAAGATATCGAAGCCAGTTATTCCGCCCAACGGAAACGTATTGTTATTCAATCTGTTTTGACGGCGTTGATGTTCATTATCGCTTTTACGGGTATCATTATTATCTTCAATTTCGGTGCCAGTTTTAATCGAGACGGATTGGTCACGGGAGGCGACATAGCCCAATTTGTTGTATTGGCGTTTCTCGCTATAGGTGGGGCGAGCTCATTAACGGAGACGTTCACAAATCTCTTGCGCGCTGCGGGAGCTGCTGATCGGTTAGTCGAAATATTAGACGAAACACCCATCATCACTCCTCCTGCAAACCCTGTTTCCCTCACCACCATCAACGGCGAGGTAGAGTTTAAATCCGTAAACTTCGCTTATCCTACGCGGCAAGATCGTGCGGCCTTAACCGACGTTTCTCTTTCAATTTCTTCTGGAGAAACCGTAGCTTTGGTTGGTCCGAGTGGCGCAGGGAAATCTACTGTTTTTCAACTTCTCCTACGTTTTTACGATTTACAAACTGGCACAATCACGCTCGATGGAACGGATATCCGCGACTTAGACCCGGAGGCCCTTCGCTCGCACATTGCTGTCGTCCAACAAAGCGCACCTCTGTTTTCAGGAACTCCCGCAGAAAATATCGGCTATGGCAAAGCGAACGCCACGCAGAATGAAATCGTTTTGGCGGCTCAGGCCGCCTATGCACATGACTTCATAATGGCCCTTCCCGATGGGTACGACACTGATTTAGGGGAACAAGGGGCAACATTGTCAGGTGGCCAACGCCAGCGTCTTGCAATCGCGCGTGCAATCCTGAGAAACGCTCCGATTTTATTATTGGACGAAGCCACCTCCGCTTTGGATTCAGAGTCTGAGCAAGCGGTTCAAAAAGCGTTCGAACAAGCGTCAAAGAACAGAACAACCTTGGTCATCGCCCACAGGCTTTCAACAGTGCTGAAAGCTGACCGGATTATCGTTTTGGATGATGGACGCATTGTTGAAACAGGGACGCATGCGGAGCTCGTGAAACAGAATGGTCTCTACGCGCGGTTAGCAAAAATTCAATTTGAGCAAGGCGCCAGTTTGACGTCCTAACGGGCGAGCCTCGGCAACCTTAAAAACCATGCCCTTTAACGGTTGTACGCGTCCGCGCTAAGAAACTGTGGGATGTCATGTAGAGGTCTCGGCCATCAGAGCCTCCAAACGTGACATTTGCAATCGCCGTACCCGTCGAGATTAGACCGAGTTTTTCACCTTCTGGTGACATCATCCATACGCCGCCCGGACCTGTCGCAAATATCGTTCCATCTTCAGCCATCGCCATCCCGTCAGGATTTCCCGGCAGCCCTGCTTTCAGTTCTTCAAATGCTTCCGCAATGACACGCGAGTTGGACACATCCCCTGATATTGAAACATCATAAGCGGTCCAATTCGCTGTCTCAGGATCAGAATTGGCGACGTAAAGTGTCCGTTCGTCTGGAGACAGGATTACCCCATTGGGACGCGGTAAACTCCCGTCGACGACTTTCAATGAGCCGTCAGGATAGAGAGCGAAAACTCCGTTGAAATCCAATTCTTTCGCAGGATTGTCGTCTTGCCCCTTCAACCCATAGGGCGGATCGGTGAAGAAAATAATGCCGGAGCTATGCAGAACAGCATCGTTTGGGCTGTTGAGTTTTTTACCTTCGAATGTATCAGCCAAAACTGTTCGTTCTTGTGTCTGTACATTCTGGCGCCAGAGTGTTCGACTGCCATGGTCGGGGACGATAATATGATCCGCATCATGCATAATGAGACCGTTGGCCCCTGGACTGGAGGTATAATCAGCTAACGGCGGGACAGCCCCTGATGGGCTCATATATTCGCTCAAGCCTTCGCCGTCCTTATACTTCCAGATGGTGTTCCCAGGGACGTCCGTAAATAACACCGCATCCAAACTATCCACCCAAACCGGACCTTCCGACCAACCGTAGTCACCCCCCAATTTTTCAATTTTGGCTTTCGGGTCAATCAATCTGTTTTCAGATGTCGTTACGGCTCCAATGCTCTCAAAGAGAGTGGCACCCGTTTGTTGAGGAATAGGGTTAGTATCAGTTTCTGCACAGGCCCCTACGCAAATCGCTAAGACACATAGTAAGGAAGCACGCATAGATCTCTCTTGTTTTAGTCTTTGAGCACCATCGCCGCAGCACCGTAAAGTGGGACAAAATTGGCCTGGATGAGGCGCACTGGAATATCTTTCACATACCAGCTACCTGGCCCGCGGTCTTTAAACCTAGACGCAAACTCCGATCCCGGAATGAATTTCGCAATATGTCTGGACACCCCGCCGCCAACAACAACGCCACCGGATGTACCTTGAGTTACGGCCACATTCCCCGCAAATCCGCCCAACATCGAGCAAAATTGGGTGACAGTGATACGCGCAACTGATGACTTATCCAGTTCAGCAGCGCCGACAATTTCCGGAGCCGTCAAATTGTGATCAGGCGCGTCCATAATTGCACAAATTGCCGTGTGCAGTCTGACCAAACCTGGCCCAGATAATAGCGCTTCAGCTGACACAAATGACAACCGAGATGACCAATAAGCGAGTACGTCTCGTTCCAATTCACTCCCTGGTGCGAATGCGGTATGCCCACCTTCGGTTGGAATAATTCGTACGGGTTTCCCGGGCAGTATACACGATAGCCCCATACCTGTTCCCGGCCCAAGAACTGCGACGGGTTTGGTGTAATCAACTTTGCCTTCAATCAGAACGTCAAATCCATCATCAGGAATAACAGTCGCGCCATTGGCCATCGCCACAAAATCATTCAGAACGACCGCCGTCTTAAGACCAAACTTTTTTCGTAGTTCATCTTCAGAAACGATCCAATTCAGATTTGTCATCCGAATTTCATCATCAAATTTTGGGCCCGCAAACGCAAAAGCGCCTTGTTTTGGCTGAACGTTAAATGTCTCTAGGTAGCTCGCAACGACATCGTTGAAAGTCTCATATTCTTCAACGGCGTAGCGCTCGGAATGATGAAGTTCTATGCCCCCAGATGCTGTGCGTTCTGCCAATGCCAAACGACAATTCGTTCCCCCAACATCACCGACTAGCGTCAGACCTATTGACTTCCCGTTAGCGGCGGTGGCTGAAGATAAGCTGGTTTCCGGCATTAAGTTAACCACGGCATATCCCCCAATGTAGATGCACCGCTTTCGGCATCTGTTGCCACAGCTCGCTGTACGGCAAACATATTCATACCCAATGCGGCCAGTTGTGGCTGAGGAGGTTGAACAGCCGCAGTCCTTGTAGACAAATCGACACCAACAACTTCAACAACATTATTGGCCGGATCAACGCGTACAAGATCACCAGTTTGTATGCGCGCGATTGCGCCGCCCATCAGCGCTTCAGGATGAAGATGAATAGCAGCAGGAACCTTTCCAGACGCACCGGACATTCGGCCGTCTGTTACCATAGCAACCTTAAAACCCTTGTCTTGCAACAGGCCCAAAATCGGCGTGAGTTTGTGTAATTCTGGCATCCCATTGGCGCGAGGTCCTTGGAACCGCAAAACAACAACAAAATCGCGTTCAAGCTCTCCAGCTTTATGCATTGTTATCAGATCGTTCTGATCATCAATTACAATGGCAGGAGCTTCTACTTTCCAGTTCTCTTCTTTAACGGCAGAAATTTTCATGACCGCCCGTCCCAGATTCCCTTCCAATAATGCCAAACCTCCATCCTTCCGAATGGGTTTGTCTACCGTTGTCAAAATCTCAGTATCCAGGCTAACTTTGGGCCCCTCACGCCAAATCACCGTGTCTTGTTCAAGATGCATATTCTTCACGGGCTCTTGGGTATAGGCGTGGAGGCCATCGCCGCCTGCAATTGTTGTTACGTCCCCTTGCATCAGACCTGCGCTCAATAACTCACCGATAAGGTAGGCCATGCCGCCCGCCGCATGAAAATGGTTCACATCCATGATACCATTCGGATAGATTTTACAAATGAGCGGAACAGCTTGGCTGATCGCGGCATAATCATCCCAATTGATGATGATCCCTGCCGCACGTGCAATTGCCGCCATGTGGATCGTCAAATTAGTGGACCCGCCCGTAGCCATTAATCCAACAAGCCCGTTCACAATGCTCTTTTCAGAAATCACATTGCAAGCTGGAGTGAAGGCTGCATGCTGACCTTGCGCCATGTTTGTAATTTGGGTTGCGCGCCTGACGGTTTGAGCCGTCAATGCATCACGAAGCGGCGTATTGGGATGTACAAAGCTAGAGCCAGGCAATTGCATGCCCATGACTTCCATCAACATCTGATTAGTATTGGCCGTCCCGTAAAACGTGCATGTTCCAGGCGCGTGATAGCTAGCGGCTTCTGCGGCGAGAAGATCCGCACGCGTTGCCTCTCCTGCGGCAAACGCCTGCCGAACTCGCGCTTTTTCAGGGTTTGGAAGACCTGATGGCATTGGGCCAGCTGGCGCAAATATCTGCGGAATCCAACCAAAGCGAAGCGCCGCAATCATTAGACCAGGCACAATCTTATCGCAAACTCCCAAATGAATGGCTGCGTCGAACATATCGTGGGACAATGCGATTGCCGCGCCTTGGGCAATGTTGTCCCGTGAAAAGAGCGAGAGCTCCATACCTTCGCGCCCTTGGGTAACTCCATCACACATCGCGGGAACACCGCCAGCGACTTGCGCAGTAGCACCATTGCGCCGCGCTGCGTGGCGAATTAATTCGGGAAATCGCTCAAAAGGCGCATGTGCAGACAGCATATCATTATAAGCCGTGACGATACCGATATTAGCCCATTTTGCCCCCAGCAGCTCTGTCTTTTCGAGAACAGCACACCCGGCGGAAGCGTGGGCGACATTACCTTCAGACAAGCGTCGACGCCTTGGTCCCTCACGCATTTGCGCTTCACAGGCTGCCAGATACCCTGCGCGACTCCTTTCGGAGCGCTTGGTAATCCGCGCTGTCACATCTTGGATCACGGAATGGATCATGAGGCAGGGCTCGCAAATACATGAAGATTTTGTCCCGCACGTAGCAGAGCCTGTACGGGTGCATCAGATAACGCCTTTGCGGGGGCGACGTCAAATACGCCTCGCTTAGCCTCACCGGGGATAAAAAGAATAACGGCATGCGCGTCTAAAACAGCACGCAAGGTCAGGGTAATTCGATGCGGATGGTCGCCCGCAACAGGAGCCCCGGCCGCATCGACCGCGCATAGGATATTTTGGTTATCCAAAGCTAACGCCGTATCCAACCCTTTTGAGTTTGGAAACCAAGACGCCGTATGTGCATCGGATCCCATGCCCATAACGCAGACGTCAAAAGGGCGTTGAACTTTTTGGAACCGCATTTCCGCAGTTTTCAGCCCCGCCGTCACCGTAGTGTGCTTGGTTTTCAATCCAAAAAAGTTCGCTGAGACCGCTTTATTTTGGATTAGATGCTCGCGAATAAAGTCTTCATTCGACCCCGGTTGTCCGGGATCAACCCAACGCTCGTCGACAAGGCCAACCGCTACGTTAGACCAGTCCAAATCAACCTTCGACAATCGTTCATATAACGGTTTCGGAGAACTTCCACCGCTGACCATTAAGCTAGCATGACCACGCGATTGGAGAGCTTGTCTCAACATAGCTTCAATAGCGAACGCCGCATTCGCAATCATATTGCCTTGGCAATGTATGGTGGGTTGATCGATCATTCGATCTCAGACCATTCATCGCCCTGGTTAGCAAGCATGCGATTAGCCGCATCAGGACCATCTGATCCCGCAGGATAATAGGAGACTGTTTGGCCAACTTCTTTCCAAGCATTCAAAATGCCGTCACACCAGATCCAGGCTGCTTCGACTTCGTCGCGGCGCATAAACAGCGAAAGGTTCCCTCGGACAACATCCATTAAAAGACGCTCATAGGCGTCAGGGTATCTGACGGTAAAATTATCCGCATAAGACAGATTCAATGGCAAGGTTTTCAGTCGCAAACCACCGGCGCCAGGCTCTTTGATTTCCATCCAAAGATTGACGGCCTCATCTGGTTGCAATCGAATTACCAGCTTGTTCGGATTGACAGGGATTCCAGCACCGAAAATGGAGTGAGGAACGGGTTTGAATTGAACGATAATTTCGGACCGACGACCGCTCATGCGTTTGCCAGTACGAATATAAATGGGAACCCCTGCCCAACGCCAATTATTTACTTCGGCATGGATAGCAACATAGGTTTCTGCATCGCTCTCTTCGAAATCTACATCCGTCAGGTAATCAGGCGCAATTTCACCATCGACTTTCCCTTTCACGTACTGTCCTCTGACAGTCGTTTCTCTTACGTTCTCGGCTGTGATAGGCGCCAACGCACGGAGGACTTTGATTTTTTCCAATCGCAAATCGTCAGCATCCGTAGACCCAGGCGCTTCCATCATGGTCAAGCATAGCAGTTGGAGCAGATGATTCTGGACCATATCCCGCAGCGCGCCCGACTTATCATAATAAGCCCCTCTCCCGCCTGCGCCGA
Organism: Litorimonas sp.; assembly: GCA_039975855.1. Classification (GTDB taxonomy): domain Bacteria; phylum Pseudomonadota; class Alphaproteobacteria; order Caulobacterales; family Maricaulaceae; genus Litorimonas. Next base: position 466,422 of record JBDWGH010000002.1, read on the forward strand.
TACTCTCGGCAACTGTAATTTCAATATGTTCGATCGAATCCCGGTTCCAAAGTGGCTCCAATAGTACATTGCCAAAACGCAGAACGAGTAGGTTTTGGACCGTTTCCTTGCCTAAAAAATGGTCGATTCGGTAAATTCGCTTTTCGGAGAAGACTTTCCCGACCGCTTCGTTGATTTCGTCCGCGGATTTAAAGTCACGACCTAAAGGTTTTTCTAGAACTACACGGCTTTGTTTATGAGCTAGATTGGCAGCTTTTAAACCTTGGCAAATATTGGAAAATAACGCGGGCGGCATAGCCAGATAGAACACGCGAATGAGCTTCTCGGTTGTATCCAATTTCTCGCCAAGACTTCCCCAATCTTTGTCGGTCGTCACGTCAACAGGAACGTAATCGACTAGCTCACAAAAGGATTCCCAATCTGTTTTCGAAAAATCAGCATCTGGATGAAACTGTTGATAGGCCTCGGTTATCATTTTCAGGTATTCATCACGAGTTATCCGTGAACGGGACGCACCAATTATCCTAGACTTTTTAGGTATTTGGCCGTCGCAAAACCGATGATATAGCGACGGAATTAATTTACGACGTGCAAGATCGCCCGTTCCACCAAAGACAACAATTTCGAATGGCTCGACGGGTACAAAAGCTGACCCAGCTTCAGGAGCTACCTCCGACGTCGAAACCCTCTTCCGGCTACCAGAGCCAGGCTTTTTGGTGTTTAAGTTAGCCACCTTAGTTTCCCTTTAATCCGACGAATTGCGACTCCGTCCAAGCGGGCCGTCTCATGCAGCCTTAGGGAAGATATGTCCAGTAATGACAGCGCTGTCAACCAGCAAGAAATGTTCGTTTTCGAAAATTACTGATTAAATGTACTTTGGCTGTTCTATTTGAGGTCAGAAACTGAGTCTCTAAGCATGATTTCAAAGTCTAAAATTTGACCTTTTTCCGCCTCTTCATCTGATCGGCGAACTAGCTCTTTCGCGGCTTGATGCCCCATTTTAAAAATAGGCTGGCGAACTGTCGTCAGAGCAGGCCAAACCACTCGAGCCAGTGGGGTGTCATCAAAACCGCAAACCGAAAGAGTGTCGGGTACATTCAATCCCATTTGGCCTGCGACAGAGATCACAGCAGCTGCCATATCGTCATTTGACGCGAATATAGCAGTTGGTCGCTCCGGATTGGATTCTGCTAATAACTTTCGCGCGGCAGCCGCGCCAGATTCGAAGGAAAAATCGCCTTGCACAATGAAATTTTCTGAGACCGCAAGCCCGGCTTCCTGCATAGCCTTCACAAATCCGGCATGTCGCAAAGATGTCGCAGCGTGATCCATGTGACCGCGAATAAAGGCAATTTTTTCATGACCCTGTTTAAGAAGGTATTGGGTCATCTGATAAGACGCAGTCTCATCATCCATCCCTACAAATGGCTGTGTTCCCCCATTCTTGGGTGCAATCCGAACGCATTTTATGCTCAACTCTTCTAAGACCTCTAGAACAGCTTCATTATCACTCAATGGAGGCGTTAAAATAACGCCATCCACGGGCAATCTATCAAGCACAGTTCTGACAAGCCCGACTTTTTCGTCATGAGTACCGCTTTCCGCGAGTGACAGAGGCTCTACCACAAGATGATATCCGGCTTCGCGGCATGCATCGATAGCCCCTCGTTGGATATGAGAGATATAGTTTGGCGACGGATTATCATAGATGAGCGCAATCAGATATGACTTCGACGTTGCCAGCCCGCGGGCAGCAAGGTTGGGAGAATATCTCAGCTCATCCGCAATCGCCTTCACGCGAGCGCGAGTTTTTTCAGCCACATTGGGTTCGTTATTCAAAACCCGCGACACAGTCTTCATTGAAACGCCAGCTCGTTTCGCGACGTCGGTGATTGTAGCTTTCATACTCGTCGTTCCCCTAGTCAGGGTCGAGACTGACCGCATTAAACTGCGGTCAGAGACCCTCCCCAGCATTCCTTATGGTCTGATTGCCATTTAGTCGCAAGAAACGCGTGGAGTTTATTCATTCAACTTCAATTAAAGGCTTCTATACCTAATTCAAACAAACAGCCTGTCCCTCATTTGCAACGAGGCGAATATCAGACATGCTAAATTTGGCGGCACCGTCTGACTCAATCACGACAGGAGAACGCACATATTCCATGCTGGGCGCGGCCCCCATACACGAGAGCTTTACAGAAACTTCGGCCCATTCACCAAATTTGGCACCTTGCAAAACAGACGACAAATCATTGTCAACCGAACATCCATCGCCGCAATCCAAACCAACACGCACCGATGCATTTTCTGCGCCTGCTTCAGGACGAACACGGAAATACAACGCCATATCGCCTGTGTTCTGACGGCGTAGATCAATCGGTGTTCCGCGAATTTCAAAACGCCCTGTGTCTTTGAATTCCAACGTCCTAATATTCTCTTGAACACCGTCATCAGCCGAAACTATGCTCACATTTCCGCCAGGGCTTTCTGCCTTTGATGTTTTGACAGTAAATTTCCCAGACGCATCACCAATGATCATTTCCCAAGGGAATACCGCTTTACCAGCTTTGAAAAATTCGCTCTCATTCTTTTGTGAGAGCTCCACACCTGCCTCTTCGGGCAAAGCCGCCAATTTGCCATCTTGGGCATAAGTTAGACCAAAGCCATAAGCAAAAAGCGGATCATAATTCTCATCATCATAGTTCAGAGGTGTTTGAATGGCTGTTCGAGGCCAAGAATAAGATAGAGTACCTTTGAAATCGACCGCTTCACCCGCGTCATCTTCGCCAAACAAAACATCCATTGCGTAACCGCCTTCAGAACCCGGCAACCAAGCTGCTACGAAGGCATTTGAAGCATTAATTTCACGGTTCATCCACATAGGACGGCCCGTCAAGAAAACAGCGACAGTCGGAATCCCATCCGCTTGGAACTTCTTCAGAAGGCTCAAATCAGAATCGTCACCAGGTTTATAGGCGAGAGTGTCAATGTCCCCCTTAAACTCCGCATATGGATCTTCGCCAAATACAACGACAGCAACCGTCGGCGTTCCGGTATAAATGCCCTGCGGATCCGCTTGGATGACTTTGCCTGAACCGTTTTTCAAGTGACGTTCAATCCCGTCCAACATTGATGAACCGCCCGGGAAGTCAGAGTTCTTGTTGCCTGTTCCCTGCCAAGACAAAGTCCACCCGCCAGATTGCTTTCCGATATTATCAACGCCGTCACCCGCAACAAGAATGGTGGCATCATTAGACAGCGGTAAAACGCCATCGTTTTTGAGGAGCACTAGCGACTCGCGTACAGCTTGCCGGGCTACAGCCTTGGACGCCGGATCCTGTAGTAAATCATATTGCCCTGCCACCCCGCGTGAAGACGGCTTTCCTGCTTCAAACAATCCCGCCCGAAGTTTGACGCGCAAAATTCGGCGTACGGCATCGTCCAAACGGACCAAGTCAATCTCACCGGATTCAGCTTGCTTCAGCGTTGTATCAAACAATCCTCGCCAACTATCCGGGGCCATGTACATATCGAGCCCCGCATGCAGCGCTTCGGGACAATCAGTGTTCGTACAGCTATCGAGTTGCCCATGCGCATTCCAATCACCCACGATAAATCCATCAAAACCCATTTGGCCCTTCAAGACATCGGTCAACAATCCCTTATGACCCGTCAATTTTTTGCCCTGCCAAGACGAGAAACTCGCCATCACAGACTGAACACCAGCCTCTAATGCAGGAGGGTATCCCGCGCCATGAATGTCTCTGAGTTCCTCTTCAGTTTCAATTGAATCGCCTTGGTCTCGACCTTGGTTCGTGCCCCCGTCAGCGAGGAAATGTTTCGCCGTCGCAATAACATGATCGCCTTGCAGCCAATCATCCGACCCGACTTCGCCCTGAATACCGCGGATCAGTTCACCTGCGTAAGACGCCGTTACTTCCGGATTTTCAGAGTAACCTTCATAAGTCCGCCCCCAACGATCATCGCGAACAACTGCGATTGTCGGAGCAAAAGTCCACTCCTGCGCGCCAACGCGAATTTCCTGTGCTGTGATGGCGCCGATTTTACCTAAGAGCTCCGGATTGCGCGTCGCGCCCAGCCCTATGTTATGCGGGAATACCGTTGCGCCCGGAACATTATTATGTCCGTGAACGGCATCTGTTCCCCAAATCATAGGAATGAACATGCTGTCGCCGTATGCTTCCTTAGACGCTTCATAAAACTCATCCGCTAGCTCAACCCACGCTGATGCGGCGGAGCGGTTGTTTCCGTCCGGAGCCGAATTACCACCGTTCAAAATAGAGCCCAATGGATAAGTCTTTAGATCCTCGGGAGAGATTGATCCGATATCCGCCTGAATGACCTGGCCAACTTTCTGGCGCAATGTCATTTGAGCCATAATATCCGTTATGCGAGCCTCAATTGCCGGATCCAAACCAACAGGACTCTTAACTTTAGGCCAAATAGAAGGGTCCACCGACCCTGGCGCGCGCACCTCTAATTTGTCAGCTAGATTGTCAGCCGTCGCGCTCGGAGCGTCCTGGTCTCCGCCGCACGCAACAAGTCCGGCAGATAGGGCTAAAATGGAAACAGATTTCAATGAAAGAATACGGAACATAAAAGGTCCTCAGCTTGGAATTTGGCGCACCGTTTTGAATACAACGCAGCCCTTGGGGTTGATAAGATTTGACGGCCTCAGGGATAAATCACCGAGAACGAAGTGAACGAAAGCGTTCAGATATTGTCAGAAAGGGAAGGCAGAAACATCGTTACCGAATGCCGCTCACGAGACACACACAATGCAACGAGGCTGAAAAAATGGCGCAGTTAGTTTCTCTTCAACACGCAAAAACACGGTTGGAACAGCGCAATCTAGTTAGCGGCTAAAGACCCAGAAGGGCGAGAAGCAGCAGAACAATCGCAATCAGCACTTGTTTCGCAATAGAAATCATAGAGTTTCCTTATCTATAAAAGCCAACTTTGGCCAGACGAATTTTCGATTTTTGGCATTTTACTTTACATATGGCGAAAGCGCCTCTCCCCATACGGCGTAGCCTGCCGCGTTCAAATGCAAACCATCCCCCGTAAGCTCTTCCCGAAGTGTGCCGTCTGCCTGTGCAAAGGTCGATGTCAGGTCGATGTATTCAGCGTTGTAAGCTCTCGCGAGTTTCGCTTGCATAGAGTTGACTTCCGCGATTCTATCCAGCTTGTCTGCCTCGCGCGGTAAAACGGATTGCACATATAATTTCGCCTGGGGCTCCAATTTGGTAAGCTCCGAGAGTAAGAGCTCAAAATGAAGCGCCATCTCCTCAAGCGGTACACCCAAGGAAATATCATTTGTTCCAATTTTGATAAAAATCTGATCGGGGTTTGACGGCTCCACTAACGGCAGCCGAGCAACAGCTCCCTCGGTAACGTCCCATCCCACACCATGATTGGCGACAGGGCGGAGGAAAGGATAAGTCTTTGTCTTCCTCTGCCACATCCAGGCTTCAGTGATACTGTCCCCTATTAGAACTGTGCCGGTTTTTACAGGATCGAGACCAGCAATATCTGCCAATCTACTATTAAAATGTGCCTTCCCAGCCTCTCGTAAAACTGCGGGAGGTTCGATCATAGATACCATCGAAGTGTCAGAGGGCTCCGTCCCTCCGCAGGCGGACATAAAAAAGGCCAGCCCAAACAGGCTGACCTTTGAGATTGTGTCCAGACACATTGAGGTTAACCCACCATGTCTTCAAGTTCTTTGCCTTTGGTCTCTTTGACTGCGATCGCGACAAAGAAAACAGAGACCAAAGCGAACGCAGCATAAATGCTATAGGCTGCGGCCAAACCAATACCTGCAAGGAAGATCGGGAAGGTAAAGGTGATCGCGAAGTTTGTCAGCCATTGCGCCAAACCTGCAATCGCTAGGCCTGAACCGCGAATTTGGTTCGGGAACATTTCGCCAAGCATCACCCACATAACCGGGCCCCAGCTCATGTTAAAACAAACAACGTAAGCATTGGCAGCAATAAGGGCCACTAGCCCCATATTGTCAGGAAGCTGCAGAGTTCCATCGACAAGCTCACCCTGCGAGAATGCAAAAGCAACGACCGCTAGTGTGATTGCCATGCCAGCGGACCCCCAAACGAGGAAAGGCTTTCGGCCAATTTTATCAATCGTCATCAGCGTAATCATGACCGCAGCGATGGAAAGCCCACCGGAGAGAACATTGATTAAGAGAGCATCGCTTTCTGTGAAACCAACCGCCTGCCAAAGCACTGCACCGTAGTAAAACACGACATTAATACCGACGAGTTGTTGAAACGCCGCCAAGCCAATACCGACCCAAACGATGGGACGAATTTTACCGCCTTTGATGACGTCACTAAGGCGTGGCTTGTGGTCACTAGCCAAGCTTTCGCGGATTTCGTCAACTTTGCGCGACGCGATAGGCTCCCCGAATAACTTCTGTAAAGTTGTTCGAGCGCCCGCCTCATCGTCTTTGAACATTGAAAAACGAGGGCTTTTCGGAATCATAAACAGAAGACCGAAGAACAAGAACGCCGGGATTAGTTCCATCCAAAACATCCAACGCCACGTTTGGAATCCGCCCCAAAATTCTTCAGTCGACCCACCCGCTGTTTTCGCTAGGAAATAGTTGGAAAGGAAAGAAAGGAACAAGCCAGCGATAATTGCGACTTGCTGAATTGACGTCAGACGACCTCGTTTTTCAGCTGGCGCGATTTCAGAAATGTAAGCCGGCGCCATAACAGAGGCCGCCCCGACTCCAAGACCGCCGATGATGCGGTAAATAATGAAAGGCAATTCCGAGTTGGCAATTCCCGACCCGAAGGCAGAAATGATAAACAGAATGGCTGCAACGATGAGCATGTTACGTCGCCCATATTTATCAGCGAGCCAGCCCGCCATAAATGCCCCCACTGCTGACCCCAACAACATTGAGGAGACAGATAATCCCGTCCCAACTGATGTAGAGCCAAAAGCCTGCTGAAGACCGTCAACCGTGCCGTTAATTACGCCACTGTCGTACCCAAACAAAAATCCGCCCAATGTGGCGACAATCGTTATCAGAAAAATGAAGCCGGCATTTGCCTGCGTCGTGCCTGTATCGGCGCTTGTTTCGGCCATGGCCGTTCCCCTTTGATGTTTGCGTCTAGTTTTTCTAAACTTATCTGAATCAGTCTTTGCAGCGATAATGACAGCGGTGTCAATTGCCATTTTAGCGATTTTATTCCGTTCCCTGCCCAAGAATCGCCATCACCAACGACCACCTTTAAAAATTACCACCTAGAGACACTTCGGTGTTTGCCGCCTTATACCCTGATTAAAACAGGTTTTCAGGTTCAGATCGAATTCAATTGACAGCGTTGTCAATTTTTGCGACGTCGGGTAAAAATCAACGGCCACAAAGCGTTCGTTGGATATATTGGGGGAATTTTAAATGAACTTTCGACCGACTTCTTTTTTGATCGCAGCCTCGTCCGCAGCTTTACTCTGGGCGTGCCAGCCTTCTTCGGAAGCTGTGCCAACCTCCGCCCAAACCCAATCTCAGAAATTCGAACGGCAGACATTCAGCCCACGTGTTGAAAAACTCATCGCTGAAATGACTCTAGATGAGAAGCTCGCTCAAATTTCCTGTGTTTGGCTAAAAAAAGGCGACGTCCTTGACGACGACGGCAACTTCCAGCCCGAGGAAATGGCGAAAATCCACCCTAACGGCATTGGCTGCTTCGCGCGCCCGCAAGACACACAAGGGATGGAACGCGAGATCGAACGTAAAGGCGTCAATGACGCGACAGTTGTGCGCTCCCTCACCGGTCGAAACCCCGCCGACACGGTTGCGCTCGTCAATGATATTCAAAAATGGCATATCGAAAACACGCGCATGGCTATCCCAACCTTATTCCACGAAGAAGGCCTTCACGGATATCAAGCCTTTGAGGCAACTAGCTTTCCTCAGTCTATTGCGCTTGCCGCGACCTTTGACACGGAACTCGCCGAAGAAATTTACGCGATTACAGCGCGTGAAATCCGCGCACGCGGCGTTCATCACGTCCTCTCTCCAGTGGTGGATGTTGCCCTCGACCCACGGTGGGGTCGGATTGAAGAAACGTTTGGAGAAGACCCTTACCTTGTCAGCCGTATGGGTGTTGCCGCTGTTAAGGGCTTCCAAGGTGACGGCTTCCCTATTGCCGATAATAAAGTCCTGACAACCCTGAAACATATGACAGGGCATGGCCAACCCGAGGGCGGCATGAATGTAGGCCCGGCCCATTTGTCGGAGCGTGAGCTTTATGAAGTCTTCTTCCCGCCATTTGAAGCGGCCATTTCCGAAGCCAATGCTGCATCTGTCATGGCATCTTATAATGAAATTGACGGTGTTCCGTCCCACGCCAATAGCTGGTTACTAAATGACGTGCTGCGTGACGAGTGGGGATTTGATGGGGCAGTTGTTGCTGACTATTTTGCGATCAATGAACTAGAAGGCCGCCACCGGATCGTCGAGAATATTGGCGATGCAGGGGCACTCTCATTGAAGTCCGGGGTCGATCTTGAGCTGCCGGATGGAGTTGCTTTCTACGCTCTTAAAGAACGGATTGAGGACGGGTCCTACGACATCGCCTATGTTGACCAGGCCGTAGGACGTGTGCTCGACATGAAAGTCCGCGGCGCGGTATTCGAAACACCTTACGCGGATCCCGATTACGCAACAGAGATCACGGGCAATGACGAAGCACGAGCTGTTGCTCTCGAGGCTGCTCAAAAAGCAGCGGTCCTACTCAAAAATGACGGTATCTTGCCGTTAACCGCAGGCGACCACAAACGTATCGCTGTCATCGGGCCGAATGGCGCTATCACGGTCTTAGGAGGATATTCAGACGAGCCAAAACAGACAGTTTCCATTCTCGAAGGCTTGCAAACAAAACTCGAAGGGACTGCGGAAGTTGTCCACGCTCAAGGCGTCACGCTGACAGATAACCGGTCTTGGTGGGATGACGAAGTCAATCTGATTGACCCTGCGCAGAACAGACGAGACATCGGCATCGCTGTAACAATCGCCCAAAGCGCTGATCTGATTATCATGGCCATTGGCGGAGATGAATCTACATCTCGCGAAGCTTGGTCAGAAACTCACCCTGGAGACAGGAATGACATCACCCTGATCGGCGAACAAAAAGAATTGGTTGATGCGATTGCGGCTACCGGAAAACCAATGGTGGGCGTTATCATTTCTGGCCGCCCGCTTAGCCTCGAGAATGTTCAGGATCAGTTCGAAGCCATCCTTTTCGGTTGGATTTTAGGACAAGAAACCGGAACAGCCGTAGCTGACCTACTCTATGGCGACGTTAATCCTTCTGGTAAAATGCCCGTCAGTGTACCCCGCACGGTGGGACAAATTCCCGCTTACTATTTCCACAAACCAACCGCCCGTCGCGGTTATGCTTTTGATGATGAGTCACCGCTTTACAATTTTGGGCATGGCCTAAGCTACACGACATTTGAGGTCGCTGAACCAACATTATCAGCGGCGACTATAGAGACTGACGGTTCCACCAACGTTTCGGTCAATGTGACCAATACTGGCGAACTGGCGGGCGACGAAATCGTGCAATTATATATACGCGACAATTTCAGTTCAGTCACACGGCCAGTGAAAGAGCTTAAAGGATTCGAACGTGTATCCCTCGCAGCCGGTGAAACAAAAACTGTGACATTCGACATCACCCCAGAAGCTCTGCGGTTTTATGACATCAACATGAGCCGCGTTGTTGAACCTGGGACGTTTGAAATCATGGTCGGCAATAGCAGCGTAAACACAAAGTCTGTCGAACTGACTGTCAAATAATGTACCTTGGAATCGACATTGGTACCTCAGGCGTCAAAGCCGTCATTATAGACGACGCCCAATCTGTCATAGATCAGGCCTCTGCGCCGCTGTCCGTATCTCGGCCGCGCTCCTTATGGTCGGAGCAAGACCCAGCGAGTTGGTGGCGGGCAACGGATGAGGCCGTGCGAAAGCTCGACAGCCGTGCAAGGCGTGCCGTGCAGGCCATCGGCCTTTCGGGCCAAATGCACGGTGCCACCTGCCTAGATAAACATGATGACATAATTCGCCCAGCAATTTTGTGGAATGATGGGCGTAGCGGCGACATATGTTCGAAAATGATGACCGAGATGCCGTCCTTGATGTCAATCACCGGCAATCTCGCCATGCCCGGCTTCACGGCGCCGAAACTCCAATGGATGCGCGAGCACGAGGCGGCGAATTTCGAACGCGTTGCCAAGGTTTTACTGCCCAAAGATTATGTTCGCTTTCTGATAAGCGGAGATTACGCCTCTGACATGAGTGATAGCGCCGGCACCCTATGGATGGATGTGGCGAAGCGCGATTGGTCCGACGAAGTTTTGGCACTGACCGGACTAACCCGCGACCACATGCCGACCCTCTATGAAGGATCAGAGGCGACGGGCCAATTGACCCCAAAAATCGCAGATGCGTGGGGTATGAACCAAGTCCCCATCGCTGCGGGCGGCGGAGATAATGCAGCAGGCGCTGTTGGCTCTGGTGTTGTCAAACCCGGCGAAGGATTTGTTTCACTCGGCACATCTGGCGTCGTCTTTCTTGCCGACAATCAATACCGTCCAAACACGGACGGTGCGGTGCATACATTTTGTCATGCCTTGCCAGCATTATGGCACCAAATGAGTGTTATTCTATCTGCCGCAAGCGCTGTTGACTTTGTTGCTCGAATAGCAGGATTTGAATCAGAAGCCGCGCTCTATGAACAAACCGCAGACGCCGCGACACCTGGCAAAGGGGCAATTTTCCTCCCTTACTTGTCGGGAGAACGCACTCCCTATAACGACCCGCATGCCAAAGGCGCATTTTTCGGCCTGAGCCATGAGGACACCCCACTCACAATGGCGCAATCCGCCCTGGAAGGCGTCGCGTTTGCTCTCGCTGATGGCGTAGATGCGCTACGCAAAACTGGCGCCAGCATTGAAAATCTCTCGGTCATTGGCGGTGGATCTCGCTCAAATTGGTGGGGTGAGATAATTGCTTCAGCTATGAACGCACCGCTTACCTACCGTACAGCGTCCGCAGTTGGCCCCGCATTTGGCGCGGCACGTTTGGCGCGGCTTTGTCTGGGTAAGGACAGCATTTTGGACATCTGCACGCCTCCCCCAATAGACCATATCATTGAACCCAATGCTGAAATGCGCGACCTGTATTCAGGACGCCGCGAAACATTTACAAAATTATATAATGCGACCAAGGACCTAAACTCATGAGCGGATATTTCGACCATATCGACCCTATAAAATATGAGGGCCCAGAGTCTCAGAACGACCTCGCTTTCAAATATTATGACGCGAAGAAACTTGTCATGGGCAAAACCATGGAAGACCATTTAAGGGTCGCCGCTTGTTATTGGCACACCTTTTGTTGGGATGGCGCAGACGTCTTCGGCGGTGGACCATTTAATCGCCCATGGCATGCCCGCAATAAGAACGATCAACAAGCTGCAGAAGACAAGCTCGATGCCGCATTCGATTTCTTTGATCGCTTAGGACAGCCTTTCTTCTGCTTTCATGATGTCGATGTCATGGCCGATGCAGAAACACCAAGGGAACACGTAGAAAACCTTGCGAAGATTGTCCATAAAATCGAAGGGAAAATGGATAAGCACGGCACCAAACTCCTTTGGGGAACGGCTAACAATTTCTCTCATCCGCGTTATATCGCTGGCGCTTCAACCAATCCAAACCCCGATGTCGCGGCTTTTGCCGCATTGCAAGTCAAGCATTGCTTGGAAGCCACGCACCGTCTCGGCGGGTCGGGCTATGTGTTATGGGGTGGCCGCGAAGGCTATGACACAATTTTAAACACCAATGTTGGCCAAGAGATGGAACAGCTCGGACGCTTCCTCGCCATGGTTGTCGAACATAAACATAAAATCGGTTTTAAAGGTGATATTTGGATTGAACCCAAACCGCATGAGCCAACAAAACATCAATATGACCGTGACGTTGGAACAGTCTATGGTTTCCTTAAGCAGTATGGCTTAGAGAACGAGGTCGGCGTAAATATTGAACCTAATCACGCGACATTGGCCGGAAATAGCTTTGAGCATGAAGTCGAAATGGCGAATGCCTTCGGCATCTTTGGTTCAATCGATTTCAATCGCGGCGACCCGCAAAATGGTTGGGATACGGATCAGTTCCCCAATGATTTACGCGAGACCACACAGGCCATGTATTACATCCTAAAAGGCGGCGGTTTTAAAAACGGCGGTTCCAATTTTGATGCCAAAGTCCGCCGTCAGTCCTGCGATGCGGAAGATCTCTTCCACGGGCATATTGGCGGGATGGACCTGCTAGCGCGCGCGCTATTAAATGCCGCAGACATGATTGAAAACGACAAGCTGCAAGCGTTTAAAGATGCACGTTATTCTGGTTGGAAAAGTGGTGTTGGAGCGGACATGCTCGCCGGCAAAGCTAGCCTGGACGATGTAGCGGCAGATGCGCTCAATCGCAACACGTCCCCTTCTCCCGTCTCAGGCCGACAGGAAATGCTAGAGAATTACGTCACCAATATTGTGAAATAGGAACGGACCCGAATTATATAACTGTCACTGAAACTTCACAAAACCATAGAAGCGCCGTCATACGACTCGGACATGTCGCGCGCTTCTAATCTACATTGTTTAAAAAGATGTGAGAATCATGTCACTAAGACATGAGAGCAAAGGCCTAGTGAAATGATCAGCAGCAGCAGCAACCACATTGTGTCCGGCTATGACGCGGAATTATCGCGTCTGACGAGTGATTTGACAGACCTCGGGACTCTCGTCAGCGAGATGGTCGCTGATGCCATGCAAGCCTTCAAAAAGCGCGACAGTATTAAAGCCCAACAAGTTATTGATCGCGATGAACTGGCTAATGCGCTTCAGTTTAAAATCGATGAAGCTGTTCAACGGATAATCGCTCTACGTAATCCGGTCGCGCAGGACCTTCGTAGTATTATTAGCGCAACGCGGATTGCGTCCGATCTAGAACGCGTTGGTGACTTATCGGAAGGCATCGCGAGACGGGCCATGATTATCAATGAAGAAAAACGCATTGATATGGCACGCTCTGTTTACCGGATGGGTAAGCAAGTCAGAAAGCAGCTCGCTGGAGCACTAGACACTTTGCTGAAAGGCGACGCCATCGCAGCCCTGCACTATTGGCAGGCTGATAGTGATTTGGATGATCTATACGATTCTATATTCAGAGAACTGGTTACCGTAATGATGGGCGACCCACGCACAATCCCCGCCTGTACGGAACTTCTTTTCGTTGCGAAAAACTTAGAGCGGATTGGCGACCACGCGACGAATATTTGCGAGGCGGTTTACTTCACAATCAAAGCCACTCAATTGATAGGTGACCCGGCCTTGACCAAATTCAATCCGGATTTATGATGGTAGCGAAACGCGCTAATCTAGAAGAACCCTAGCCAGACAAAAACCACCGTACCAAGAACGAGCGCGATCACAGTTTGTCTTCGATAAGCTTTTGCCATCAATCCGACCAGTATACCGCCAAGAACCACGCCGAGTAAGAGCAAAGCCACAAGCTTTTGGTAGCTTTTAAATAGTTGTGGGCCGTGACCCATATGCAGCTCCATCAAGGACTTGACGGTGTCGGGCTTAACCCGTGTCGCAGATAATCCTTGCGGCGTTTGTCTGAACTCAAGATAGGTTCTAGATGTTGGGCGAAGTTGAATAACGGTTCCACGATTTCTGATATACTCAAAATCACTCTTCAAATTAGCGTTTTCCAAAAGAGAGCGCACATCAGTCTCGAGAGTCACACTTTCAAAATCGAGTTCAGAGCCGGACGGTAGAGAAACGCGCTCGGTCGCGACGTTCCCCTTGATATTCATCAAATACAATCCACCAGATATAGCATGGAGAGCAAAAGCTGGCGCCATTAGGCCCGCAAGCCAAAGATGAGCGAGAATTAGATATTTGCGAAATTTCGGAGACATGGCGACAGCTTTGCTAAAAAGGCCTTATTAAGAATGGTTCGCAATAACGCTATAAATATCCAAGGTCAACTGACCATTTCGAATTCAAGATTGAAGTCTAATGATTAAGGCGCAACCCAATCACCACTCTTGCCGCCCTGCTTTTCCAATAAAGCGATATCCGAGATACGCATCGCTTTATCGGAGGCTTTCAGCATATCATATATTGTGAGGCACGCGACAGACACGGCAGTTAGCGCTTCCATTTCAACCCCTGTCACGCCTAATGTACGTACTTCTACCGTGACACGGACGCCCGGCAAAGACTCATCGGGATCGATATGAATTTTAACCTTTGAGAGCGGCAGCGGATGACAAAGCGGGATAAGGTCTGATGTCTTTTTGGCCGCTATAATACCTGCTAATTCTGCCGTGGTTTCGACATTACCTTTAGGGTTTTCACCGGATTGAAACAGCGCGAATGTTTCGGAGGACATTAAAACGCTCCCTTCCGCCACCGCTCGTCGCGATGTTGTTTTTTTGTCTGACACATCAACCATCGAAACACGACCTTGACCATCCAAATGCGTTAGCTTTGTCATTCACTCAACCTCGGAATTAGGTCCACCAATGAGGACGGACGATATCGACTGTCCAATGCACCTTCAATAATCTCATCCCACACCTGACCTACGGCCGTTGTTGAGCCCGGCAAACAAAAAACAAAGGTGACACCAATGACTCCTGCGCAAGCGCGGGATTGAAGCGTGGTCAGTCCAACTTTTTCAACACTTAGGCGGTGAAACAAAATTGAAAACCCTTCGAGAGTTTTTCTGAAAAGAGGCTTGATAGCTTCAATCGTCACATCCCTACCGGTCAGGCCCGTACCTCCCGTCGTTAGGATAACGTCGATGTCTTTGTCAGAAACCCACATACCTATCTGATTTGAAATTTCTAGAATATCGTCTTTTACGATCTCGCGGGCTGTAACCGAATGCCCTGCCACTTTGGCTCGTTGAGCAAGACTATCGCCACTCCGGTCATTCAGTTTGGTTCGTGTATCTGATACTGTTAAAACCGCAATATTGAGGGGCCGGAATATGAGGTTTTCATCGACACCAATCATGAAGACCACCGATCCAGATCCGAATGATCTTGGGCGCGAGGCTCAATCCAGCGGGTTTCTCCTCCGACAACTTCCTGTTTCCAGAACGGGGCATCGCATTTTAATCGGTCCATAAGATAATCGCAGGCTTCAAACGCGTCCCGACGATGCTCAGAGGCGGCAGCGACAATGACAATCGGATCACCGACGACCATTCGACCAACACGGTGCACGATTAATGTCCCTTGTAATGACCACCGCGTTTTTGCCTTCGAAACGAACCCCTCAATTTGCAGTTCTGTGAAGCCGGGATAATGTGAAAGTGAAAGAGCTTCAGTTTGCCCGTCATCACGGACAATCCCGGTAAAAGAGGTTACAGCACCCGCATTTTGAAGACCCTCTCGAAAAGCCAACAAAAGGGCCTCCGGGTCAATCGGACTGTCTGATACACGTATCATCCGCCGGAGAGCGCCGACATATACGCAATTTCATCACTATTGCGGACGGGCACTTCTTTCATCGACACCATCATATTAACCGAAATGCGTGTATCAGATTTAGCAGCTAGGACGGCGAAACCTTCGATTTGGTCCGACAAGAAATCGGACAAGCTTTTTTTGTCAGTTACGAAATCCGGCAAATCTATCTCTAAGGGCTCAGAAAGATCTGAAAACCGTCCAAAGAACAAAATTTTTGCCACATCAGCCCCCAGTCATGGACATATGTCGCGCCACCGCAGGAGCCTTTCCAGGAGCATCGACGAGAAAGTCATGCGCTTTCGGTTTACGGGTCATTGCCTCCGTCAGGGCTGCATCTAGATCACCGCCCGTTCGCAAAACTTCTCGCAAATCTGCGTCATCATTCTGTCCAAGACAGAGAAAAAGTTTGCCGGTGCAGGTCAATCGTACACGATTACACCCACCGCAGAAATTATTGGATAGCGGAGTGATGAAGCCCAGACGCCCGCCCGTTTCCGCTACTTGCCAGTATTGCGACGGACCTCCCGTTCGGTAGTTATCCGCCGTCATTGTAAAGCGTTTCTCCAAATCCGCTCGAATTTCGGATAACGGAATATATTGATCGAACCGGTCTTCCTCAATCTCGCCCATCGGCATCGCTTCTATCAATGTTACATCGATATCACGTCGATGGGCCCATTCGATGAGAGACGGAACTTCAGACGCATTGTCGTTTTTTAGAACGACAACATTCAACTTAATTTTCAGCCCGTGGGATTGCGCGGCAGCAATACCATCCAGAACTTGTGTCAATTTTCCACCGCGCGTGATCCTGGAGAAGGTTTCCGGATTTATACTATCAAGTGATATATTAATTCGCTTTACGCCGAGTTTTGCCAATGCCTCGGCATGTTTCGCAAGCTGTGTACCATTGGTCGTCAGTGTCAACTCTTCCAAACCTTGACCCAAATATTTCGACAATCGGGTCATAATATCCAAGATGTTTCGCCGCACGAGTGGCTCTCCGCCTGTAACCCTAATTTTGGTCACGCCGCGTGCAATAAAGGTGCGAGCGACCTCTTCTAATTCATTCGCATCCAGCAAATCTGACTTCGGCAAAAAAGTCATCTTTTCCGACATACAATAAGTGCATCTTAGATCGCACCGATCCGTCACCGATAGTCGCAGATAGGTCACCGTGCGACCGAACGTATCCACAAGTGGAGCGGTCAAATTTTTGGCGGCAAGCGCTGTCATGTTCTGCGGGCTTCCATTACATGCGCCACACTAGCCAAATCCTCTGGCGTGTCCACGTCGCGGGCAGCGTCCCCATCTAATTTAACTGTCATTGGTTTAAGAACGTCGAATAAAGCGCGGGCGCCCAATGCCGAATTCTGGGACAATATCATGTCTATCGCTTCACCATTAAATAACGCCGGCGGCATCCGCGTAGATTCGTTTAAGCTCACTATCGATTGGTTAAATTCATTTTTTTGGAGAAGTTGGTTAATATGGGAGGATGAAATAAGCGGCATATCCCCTAGCAGAACCATGCATGCTTCCCATCCTGAGGCTTGTGCTGCGCCCAACCCCAGCCGCAATGAATGTCCTTGTCCGTATTCAGGATTTTCGTTCTTCACCCAAATAAGGTCATCCACAACCTTCGTTTTAGACACAACAAAGATCTCTCCAAATCCAACGACACCCGCGGCGTCTAAAACGTGAGAGAGAACAGTCTTCCCACATAAGTCGACTGAGAGTTTATCAACATCGCCGAACCGTTTAGACAAGCCACTAGCTAAGACGACACACGCGATATTTGCGGCATTCACAACAAATCTGCCTTTTGCGCAAATTGAATGATTTCAGCCAAAACTGAAAGCGCCAAGAGCCTTGCGTCGCGTTGCGAAGCAACGAGTCCAATTGGCGCGTTTATGCGCGCGATGCACGGTTGAGCCACACCCATACTTACCAAATTTTGAATTCTCAATTCATGGGTTCTTTCGCTACCCATAGCACCAACATAAAATGCGGTTCCTGCGAGAGCCTGCTTCAATAGAGCCGCTTCCCAATCGTGATCATGGAATAGACAAACGACCGCTGTCCGTGGGTCGTCTTTGACGGATGGCGGATTTGCGGGATCTCTAAGATGCTGTGTATTGGGCCAAATATCCGCATCAGGAGACTGGACAGATACATCAAATCCACTCAACTTCGCAAGTTCTGCAAGCGCCACACACGCAGCCCCACGCCCTGCGATCCGGATTTTAATGCGTGGTACCAATGACACCGAAAACCCTCCCAATCGAAGCTGAGCGTTCTCACGGCAGTCCATTTTATCCAGAGCGGATCGGATGGCCTGCTGGTCAGGGCTCTGAATGATCGTGATTTCCAATCGCCCACCACATGGCAGGGCAATATCGCGATAAAGCGAACCTTCGCCATAAATGAACGTTCCGGACTGTCCGGCTCGGGCTCGTGCGACGACATCTGCATCAACACATCCATTTGAGATATACCCGATTGATTGAGAAGAGGTAACAGCCATCATGGCCCCTCTTGCGCGTAAGGTTCCGCCCGTTACATCGGTCAATACGACCAAAACTGCGTCGGGTTTATCGACACACTCTCGCAAAACATCTTCGGCATGATCATAAGTCTGGCTCACAGCTGCAGATTATGCGGCCCACCGCACAAGGCAATGCTTTATGCGCCGTCTTGCACAGGTTAGACGGGAGCATGATTTTCGTCCAAGACGCGCTCGCTCATATTATTGCCGTTCGGCCGAACCCACTTGTGGAGACTGTGGCTGTTACTGACGCAATCGGCCGTATGCTTTCAAATGATTTGACGGCCCTCATAGATATGCCTCCGTTTTTCTCGGCGAACATGGATGGTTATGCCGTTTCGGAATGCCAAACAGAGGATCGACTCAACATCATCGGAGAATCTGCAGCGGGCCACCCTTTTGCTGGGCATGTTTCTCAGGGCCAAGCCGTCCGTATCTCCACCGGTTCTATGATGCCAAGCGGAGCGGAACGCGTGCTGATGCAAGAACATGTCAAACGCGTTGGAAAGGAAATCACAATCAAACTTGCTTCAAGCCCTGAAAGTCATGTCAGAGCAGCAGCGTCTGACTTTGTCGCTGGTACAGTCCTCCTGACGGCAGGACACCGCCTTCGTGCGGGTGACTTAACGCTTGCAGCAGCCGCCGGACATTTTCAAATCGAGGTCTTTCGTAAACTCAAGGTCGCGATGTTTAGTTCGGGTGACGAACTCCAACCGATTGGAAAAGAACTGCCATCAGGTCAAATCTATGCAGCGAATAGTGTCGGGCTGAAAGCCCTGCTTGAGGAATGGGGCGCAGATGTTACGAATTTTGGCATTGTAAAAGATAGTCCTGAGGCGATTTCTGGGCTGATCTCGCAAGTCGCAGACTTTGACATCATTCTTCCGATAGGCGGGGCATCCGTTGGAGATCATGACCTCATGCGCCCTGCGTTTCGGGACGCCGGCTTTCAGGTAATATTTGAGACTGTCGCCGTTCGCCCGGGGAAACCAAGTTGGATGGGCAAGAGGGTTGATCAAATTGTTTTTGGCCTCCCAGGCAATCCAGCTAGCGCGTTTGTCTGCGCGCATTTGTTTTTGAAACCTGCTCTGGGACTAGAGACTATATTTCTGCCCGCAAGCCTGGGCAATTTTCTGGAAGAGAATGGACCGCGCGAAACCTATTTGCGCGGGCAAGCCTTTATTCGAGATGGGCAAATCTGTGTGAGAGTCCAAACTCCTCAAGAGAGTTTTCGTTTACGGTCTCAATCAGACGCTAATGCACTCATCAAAATACCTCCCCTTGGCGGCCCATACGCAGAGGGAGAGCAGGTGAACATAATCCTCATAGGCGAATTGGCTTACGAAGGATGAAACTTGCGGCCTTGGCATTACTGTTTGCACTAACCGCCTGCCTGTATGCGAGTGTCGGATTTGGCGGCGGATCAACATACACCGCACTTTTGGTTGCGAGTAGCGTTGAATATACGTTGATCCCGATCATCGCGCTAAGCTGCAACATCGCTGTCGTCACAGGAAATACATTACGTTTCTCCCGCGCCAAGCTTATCCCCTGGAAGAAACTTTGGCCCTTCCTCATATTCTCCGTTCCGGCAGCTTGGTTCGGGGGGCGGCTAGACATCTCTGAAACCCTTTTCATCGGCCTTCTCGCGATAGCGCTTTTATTTACCGGGGTTCGACTAATACGAAGCGCAGGCCAGACAGAACGATCAGACATAAAAGAGGTGTCGACTTCTTTAAGTGGGCTGATAGGTGCATCAATCGGGTTTTATTCCGGGTTAGTTGGAATTGGCGGTGGGATTTTCCTCGCCCCAATTTTATATGCGTTGTCATGGGGGCGGGCCAAAACAATCGCTGCGGCGTGCAGTGTCTATATCTTTTTCAATTCGGTCGCTGGTTTCATAGGGCAGTCCATGAAACTTTCCGACAATAATTCTTTTGTAGAAGCCTTGGCTTTTTGGCCTCTCATCCCCGTTGTTGTGATCGGCGGATTCATCGGCAACCATGTCGGCGTCAAATACATTTCCCAATTTTGGATACAGCGATTGACCGGCGTGTTGATCTTAGTGGTCGCATTAAGGTTAGGTTTCGAATGGATAAACCAAGTTTCTTAAAACCCTAAGAAGCGCTTTTCTTGCGTGATAACAAGCGCCGCCAAATCAAAACACTAGTTTGGCGACTAGCCGAACCTGGTTCACCAATCAAAGAATGACAATAGAAATTCTATTGAACCACACGCAGCAAACCGCTGCGGCAAAGTTTAAATTGGTAATACCTTTCAATATTTAATTCAAAATTGTGACATTAAATAAATAAATAAGACACGCTTTGCTTTGCGCTTCGGCGTTCCAATGCTTAGAGTTCAGTCATGAAAACAAACATTGAAATCGTTAAATTCTTATCCGTTTTTGGCCTAATCGGAGCCTTGGGTACCCCCTCATTTTCACACGCCAATAAAGACAACAGCATACAAATTCTCACCGACCCATCTGTTATGACGGAAAATCGACTCCCTGATTTTTCTTATGCAGGATATAATCACGGCATAGGCGACATCCCGACAACTAAAGGCAAAGTGATTGATGTCACGAAATACGGTGTCACAGCGGATGACGAAATTGATGATTCCAAATCCATGCTGAAAGCACTGGAAGCGGCTCACAAAGTACGCGGGCCAGTCATTGTGCAATTACCGAAGGGACGCGTAATCGTCTCTGATATTTTGAGAATCGAACGTAGCGATATCGTGTTTCGTGGTGCTGGCTCGGGGGCAAATGGAACGGACCTTCACTTTCCACGACCACTCCAAATGATCGACAAAACGAGTTATCTAGAAGAGATCCGAGAATACCTCAAAAAATATAACAAACGACAAAGAGAGAAAGATAGAAATATCGATGAGCTCTTCTCTGAGTATTCCTGGACGGGTGGATTTATCTGGGTTCAAAAAGAAGGCACACGCGCTGCCGCCTATTTAGAGAGCGAAGACCCCGTCATTCCTGTCTTGGCAAATGCGATTTCAGGGCAAGCCGGAGCCCGGAAGGTTGAGGTCACGACATCCAAAACACTGAAAATAGGAGATGTAGTCGAGCTACAATGGTTGAACCGCGCAGGTGAAGACGGCCCGCTTCTAAAAGAAATGTATGGGAATGGAGATACAGGTAAAAAAATCGGATCCCATCACTGGACCTTCCCGGAACGTCCACTTGTTCGCCAGAAAACGAAGGTTCTGGCCATAAATGAAAATACGATCACGATCAGTGACCCATTGCTGCATACGGTTTCAGCTGAAATTCCAGCGCAATTTGCTAAATGGGACCACTTGACCGATGTCGGGATTGAAGACCTTCATATCTCCTTCCCGATGTCACCGTTTTTTGGGCACCATCTGGAACGCGGGTATAATGGTATCTACCTTACCAGTGTCTTTGATGGATGGATAAGAGACGTTACTTTCCTCAATGCAGATACAGGAATATTAAGCTATAACAGTGCCAATGTTACGATCTCTGACATTATAACAAATGGTGATCGACAAGCACATTATTCGGTCCATGCGGGTAACGTGCATAACTTCCTGATTGAAAACCTGACCGTGAATAATGCTCCCATTCATTCGCTGAGCCTCAACACACAATCCACGAAAACTGTCTTCAAAAATGCAATTGTAAACAAGGCGTCCGTGTTGGACCAACATGCAGGTGCCAACCATCAAAACCTTTTTGATAACATCACGCTAAATGTCGACGCGAAAAGAGACGAGAACGGACCTTATTATCCTGTTTGGGACGGCAGTGGCGCGGGATACTGGCAACCAGGACATGGCCGATACAACACAACATGGAATCTGAAAGTCAATGTACGTAGCGGTGCCGACCGCAATGAAGTCGTGACTCTGCGCGGTCTTGAGGAAGGCCCAGCTGCGCGATTAGTCGGCATTTCAGGAAACCGAGAGTTTGACGTCGCCTATGTGCCAAAGCCTTATAGCGAACGTATAAATGTTACGATGGAAGACGTTCCGTCACTCTATGATTATCAACTCGCAAAGCGAACAAAACGCTGAACTGAACCCATTAGCGAATGGATAGATCGAAATGGAACCACCATGTTAGATTTCAGATTAAAGGGTACAGAAGATGAGCGATAAAAATCGCGAAAATACACTCAAGTATCCCGATAAACACCCGACATTATCCTCGGATCTAAGTCGCCGAAGTTTTGGCGGGCTGATGATGGGCGGGACATTTGCTTTAGCGGGATGCTCTTCTGAAGTTCTGGGCGGAAAACGTGTACTATACGCGACTGACTCACAGTCTAACGGTTATCCAACTGTCGAAGCAGTGCGCGCGATGGGGGCATATTTAAACGAGAAAACCAATGGGCGGCTTAGTGTAAAACTCTATCCTGGAGGACAATTAGGCTCTGAGGGCAGTACATTGGAAATTGCCATGTTTGGCGGTCTAGATTTGACCCGTACGTTCAGCGCGGCACTCAATAATATTGCCCCCCTAACTAAGTTGTTCAGCTTACCCTTCTTATTCCGTTCCACGGATCACCAACGCCGTGTGATCGACAGTGAAATCGGAGATACGATAATGAAATCGCTGGAGTCGTTCGGACTTCGCGGCATCGCCATATACGATACCGGCGGGCGAGGCTTTTATAATACGGAGCGGCTCATTCCTGAGCCAGCCGCACTAAAAGGGCAGAAAATCAGAGTCCCCAATTCGGATATATTTTTGGCAACGATGAGAGCGCTGGGCGCAAACCCGACGCCAATGAACTTTAGCGAAGTCTATCAAGGCTTAGTTCAAAACGTGATCGACGGAGCCGAAAACAACTGGCCAGCCTATATTAGCACGCGGCATTATGAAGTCGCACCGAACTTTTCGGAAACTGGCCATTTCAGAACACCTGACATGTTGATCATGAGCTTACGGACATGGAACAGCTTCTCTGAAGAAGACCAAGCTATCATTCTTGAAGCCGCCCGACATTCGGTAGGCGTCATGAGAGGCCTCTGGGATGCAAGTGTAGAGGACTCCAAAAAGGCTCTTCTAGCCAGCGGCGGAGAAATCCTGTCTGATATCGACAGCGGGCCCTTCCGCGCTCTCATGGGGCCTGTCTATGAGCAATTCGTAACTCCTGAGCTTCAGTCATATGTCACGAGAATTGATCAAATGGGGGAGCAAGGCACATGAAGACCTTCTTAAATCGACTAAGTGGAGCTGCTCTCTTTATTAGTGCCGCCTGTATTGTCGCGATGACGGCAATCATCTCTTACCAAGTCGTGGCTCGATATTTTTTCAATGACAGCCCGGCCTGGTCAGAACGTCTATCCCTCCTGCTTTTAGGATACCTCGTGTTTTTTGGGGCCGCAGTTGGCGTGCATGAACGTTTTCACATTCGAATCGACGCAGTGCGCAATGCCGTTCCCAATCGCCTAGCGAGAGGTTTTGACATAACGGCACATCTCGCAGTCGCTTGTGCTGGAGTCGTAATGATTATAGCCGGATGGCAACTGACAACAGTGCTTTGGGCTTTTGACATACCGTCATTGGGTCTACCGAGAGGATTAGCGCTGTTGCCTCTCCCGATTTCCGGCGCCCTCATCACCTTGTTCTCAGGCGCGCAACTTTTTGAAACTCTAAAATCTGATTCAAAGAAGACGGCAGATTAATATGGCTCTTCTTGTTCTACTTCTTAGCTTGCTCATTCTGCTTTGCATTCGCGTGCCTGTGGCATTCGCCCTACTTATTTCCTCGATGATCACGTTTACGATGTTAGGACTAAATCCCCTCGTCGCGGTCCAACGCCTCTCGGCAGGGATTGATGTCTTTACCTTGATGGCCATTCCATTCTTCATATTCGCTGGGGATTTAATGACCCAAACAGGGATCGCCGCGCGATTAATCAAAGTCGCTGAGGGCATGTTTGGCCGCGTTCGAGGTGGGCTTGGACACGTGAATGTTGGCTCGTCCATGATGTTCGGCGCGATCTCTGGATCTGCTGTCGCTAGCGTGTCAGCCATTGGATCAACCATGATTCCGATCATGGAAGAAAAAGGATATGATCGCAGTTTCTCGGTGAACGTCACATGTTCTGCCGCTATTCTTGGCTTAATCATCCCGCCCAGCCACAATATGATTATCTACGCCGCGGCAAGCGGTGTTTCCATTTCGATTGGCGATCTGTTCATCGCAGGCATTCTACCTGGTATACTTTGTGGCCTAGCATTAATGCTGGTTGTATCCATTATCGCTCATAGGAAAGGTTACCCCAAAGGGCTCTTTCCTGGCTTTAAAGCACTGCTCCTGTCCGCCATTACCGCTCTCCCCGGTCTATTGACAGCCGTAATAATTGTCGTTGGTATTTTAGGGGGCGTCTTCACACCGACGGAAAGTTCCGCAGTAGCCATCGTCTACACACTGATCATCGGGATATTTTTCTACCGGAGTCTCGGGTTGAAAGAATTCAAAACTGCTGTTTTAAATTCTGCAAGAACGACGGCATTGATTATGCTTATCATTGGATCAGCGGCGGCTTTTGGTTGGTTGCTGGCGCTTCTAGAGGCACCATTGATGATGTCCAACTTAATACTAGGACTTACAAGTTCCCCCTTCTTAATTCTCCTAATGGTTCTATTCTGCCTTCTCGTTTTAGGCACATTTATGGATATGGCGCCGCTGATAATTATCGTGACTCCAATTTTCCTACCTGTGGTTCAAACGATTGGGGTCGACCCTGTCCATTTCGGCGTCATTATGATGCTGGCCCTCGGCATTGGGACGATTACACCGCCCGTTGGAACGGTACTATTTGTTGGTTCAGCTGTCGGGAAAATTCGAATGGAAGATACGGTTAAAACTATGTGGCCGTTCTATCTCGCTCTCATCGCCTGTCTGCTACTCGTCACATATATTCCAGCAATTTCAATGCTACTGGTCGGCTAGTTCAGACAAATAAAAAGGCGCGCTTGGAATACAAAAGCGCGCCAAAATAAAAGTCGTTTCGGGATTTGAGATCAGCCTTAGCTTAGCTCAGCCCATTGATTGCATATTATCGGGACAACCATCCGCCATCGACAGGAAGGGTGATGCCTTGCACATAGTCGGAAGCCGCAGATGCTAAAAACACGATAGCGCCGCCCATATCAGAGGGCTTTCCCCATCGACCGCTTGGTATACGGCCGAGGATTTCCGAATTACGTTTTTCATCCGCTTGTAAGGCCGCCGTATTGTTAGTGGCGAAATAGCCCGGCGCAATGGCGTTGACATTTATGCCGTGCGCGGCCCACTCATTCGCTAAGGCTTTCGTTAATCCGCCAACAGCGCTCTTAGAGGCCGTATAGGACGGCACTCGAATTCCGCCTTGGAAAGTCAACATAGAGGCTATGTTGATGATCTTTCCGGTCTTACCTTCTGCCACTAGATATCGTGCAAAAGCTTGGCTGAGGAAGAACAAGGTTCGCAAATTAACATCCATTACAGCGTCCCACTCCGCCGGAGTAAAATCGATGGCTTCGTTCCGTTTGATTATGCCTGCATTGTTTACAAGAATATCTGCACCGCCTAGCTGGGACACGGCTTCTGCAACTATGTCCTCAACAGCATCGGCTTTGCCCAGGTCGGTTAGGATAGAATGAGATTTTACACCAAATTTTTCGATTAGCTTTAGCGTCTCCGTCGGCTCTGACCGTCCAATGAGTGCAATGTCCGCGCCCGCCTCCGCCAAGGCCAAGGCCATACCTTGCCCAAGTCCCGTATTGGCGCCCGTTACGAGAGCTGTTTTTCCAGAAAGGTCAAATGGGGTCATGGAATGAAAACTCCTATGGCAATGCTAATGAGAGTAGGAACTTTTAAGAACGTTCTGTCCCGATCAGTTAGCTAACACGTCTTTCACATAAGAAATCAGCGCCTCGTCGGTCGCATTCGCGAAGAAAAGGTCTTCAAATTGATCCCCGGCAATCGTAGATTTTAGTAAGCTCTGATCGACAGACTTGAGCACTGTCAGCATATCTTTCGTTGCAGCCGCCTTCATATCACTGAAGATATTCCGGTTTTTCGCCATGATCTCAGCTCGCTCTTTCGGGTAACCAACACCACGCTCAATCTCAAAGAGCTTTCGATAGCAGTCTTGCAAATTTAGCTCGGCGGCCCAACCGAAACCTTTGGCATACGGCATGGAAATCGCGTTACCGTCATTAATTTGACCAAACAAGAATGCGTCTGTTGGATCAATTACAAGACCGCATACAACATTAGGCATCGTATTGAGTGCGAGCATAGCACCCATACCTGTACCGCAGCCTGAAACGACAAAATCAGCTGCGCCTGAGTTAATTAAAAGGCCCGCTAATAGACCATTCATAACATAAGTTAGCTGAGCATCATCATCAGCGGCATACATGCCATAATGTGAAACCGAATGACCTGCTGGTTCAGCAACGGATTTGAGGGCTTTATGAACAATCTCACTTTTGGCCGCCTGACTGTTTTCCATGATAAGGGCTATTTTCATTTTTTGCTCCTGAAACTGCAATCCAAAATTATCTAATAATTCTTCAACCTATTGGCTCGGTCGAACAGATAATTATGGAAAATAGGTATTTCTAATTGGTCCGAAACTTACATCACGGAAAACAGATGGTCAGTCAAAAAGATTCCGATTTTATATCGCTGGCAAAGAGATTATTTTTAAAATCGCCAAAATTGGTAACGCCAATTGCGGCGTCCAGAAAGCAATATGGAGATCTGGTTAAGACAACCGAATATTACCAACGAACTCTAAAATAACGAGTCACATTCAAGGCTCAGAGTATGGCATGGACACAAAAAAAGAGGGGCCGAAGCCCCTCTAAAAAATTAGAATTTCGCTCGCGCTTAGAACTTGTAACGCGCACCAATCTTGATTCGGCGATCTCCGACAAAACTCGTTCGTCCGAAACGCTGCCCATCAGCATCAATCTGCTGTTCCGCGTTCGCTTCTTCATTCGTGATGTTCGCAATTTGCGCACGGACTTGGAAGTTCTCTGTGACATCATACTTGATTGATCCGTCAAGATAACCTGTCGCTTGCTGGAATACTGGGTTGCCAGAAACGAAATCACGATAGGAACCGAGATACTCTGAGCGCCAGTTATAAGCGAGACGCATTTCAAGCTTATCGTCTTGATAAATACCGATCAAATTCACAGCATCTTCGGAAAGTCCTAAGAAGTTGTCCACTCCAAAGCGATAAATTCGTTCAAAGCTATCGGCTGTTCCGTCGCCATCCGCATCCACAATACCAGCCGGCGCAACAGCGTCAGCATCAATGTATGTGTAGTTGGCTTGAACGCCCAAGTTTCCAAGAATCCCAGGCAAGTCGTCAAAGAAGTGCTGAATAGCCACCTCAATACCTGTTAGCTGAGCCTCGTCCTGGTTTACGTCTCCATTAAAGACCATCGCAACGGTTTGACCATCGAGTGTAACCGTATCCACCGTTTGCGATCCAAATACGATATTGTTTGAAATATCCTTATGGAACAAATTGAATGTGAATGAGTTATCGTCGCCATAGTAATGCTCAACCGACAGATCCAGATTTGTGGACTCAATCGCCTTCAGGTCCGGATTTCCGCCAAATACAGTGATTTGCGTAGGAATAATATCTAGTATTTCTGGGTTTGCCTGATCATTATTTGACACAAATCTCAAGTTGCCAACCGCTGTCCGAGCTTGATTCAATTGATCAATTCTCGGACGGGTAATCTGTTTACTCGCCGCGGCACGAAGAAGCGTTTTATCAGTAATATTCCACTTCGCATTGAAGGACGGAAGCCAATGTTCGTTGGTGTTAAAACTTCCGCTCACGCTTTCATCTGGTTGAGCCAAGAAGGCAACTGTTTCAGGAGCAAAGTTTAGCAAACGAAGATCATTCTCTGTGGCTGTTCCTCCGCCTTGCAGTTCCAAAGAACGCACATCAGCGTAATTCAATCCACCTTCCCCAGATACCTCTGCTCTGACGTACCTTAGGCCGATGTTACCCTCAAGCGACATTCCATTGTCAAACTCCTGCCCGAAATCTAGGCGAGAATATAGGTTCAGAGTTTTTTCAGTGACTTCACTCGCAATTCCGCGCCCCGCATAGTCAACGACGCCTGAAGAATCGCGCAATGGATTCCAATCTGGGTTTCGACCATTGGCTGGATCAGTGATTAAAGGCTCGCCGGCAATAAACGCTGAAAACGCATCATAGTCTCGTAACAAGTCCCGAGAGGTGAAAAGAACGTTTGTATTCGTCCCTTGGACCACTCCGCCTCTAAAGAAGTCGGAGAACTCGACATTGTCATAAGTCGACTCGTCCAGAGCTGCATAAGGCAGGTAGCCGCCACCCGCCCACGGTGGAGCAACAGCAGCCCAGTTTAGGCCAGCTTGTTGATTTGTCTGATTTCGATCGGCGTAACGAGCGCCAAACTGGACAGAGTCGAACCAACCGTCACCACCAAATTCATATTCAACGTCACCTTTGACCGCATACATCTCGCCATCATTGTCTTGGAATTCATCCGCAGCAAAAAGGAGGTAAGAATTTTGTGGATTAGAGAAATCTCCGTCTCCCGAGGTCGAAGTTCCGGAACGAGTAAACGGGTTGCTCGCGACATCAGGAACAAGTGAGATTTCAGGATTATCCAAATCTGCATTAATCGTGAAATCTGAGAAGAAGCGCGTCCCGCCCCACAAACGCACGCGTGAGAAATCAGCGGTCGTTCTGTGTGCATCCAAATTAACATACAAACGATCGGTTGGACGCCATTTCAGGTTCAAGCTTAGGTCATCTGTGGTTGATTTATCGACTTGATTAATAGCCAAGTTTGTGAAGTTTGCACCTCTAGCGCCCGTCCAATCGCGCAAGCCATTGGAGATGACACCCGTTTCATACAGACCCGTGACCGGTAGTGTAACCTCACAAGTCGGGTTCGCAGGAGTTGGCTCGTTGCTACCATTACATTGTGCAATTCCGTTAGAGGAAAACCCTGTCGAGGTAAGACCTGAAATATCATATTGTCCGAAACTCTCGCCATCACCAAAATATTCAAGCGTACGCTCGTCACTGTCTGTATCATTCTCAATTCGAGAGTATTTACCAGTCAAACGTAAATCGCCCGAGGCATTTTGCCATTGACCTGCGAGGTAATAGCTATCGCGCTGTCGATTAACTTCATTTGTTCTAAGCTGAAAACCGTTAGGGATCGCGATTGTTTCCGTTCCGGTATTAAATGGAATTACCTGCCCGATCTGGAAACCATGAAGTTCTGATTGAAGCTCTGATGTCGCGATAGACCCCAACAGCCCAAACTCTCCAGCCCCAGTTTCCCAACGATTACCCAAAAGAATGCTACCTTCTGGGCTCCATTCTTCACGCAAATCTGTGTAGGTCACGTCAGCATTTATGACCGCCAGCAGACCTTGTTGATCAAAAGGCTCTAGGGTCCGAAGATTGATTGACCCACCGATTCCGCCTTCGATCTGATCGGCTGTTGTGTTCTTGTAAACGTCTACCGCTCCAATGAGCTCAGGCGGGACAGTACCAAAATCCAAAGCTCGGCCGCCGTTTGCGGAGAACGCTTCGCGTCCGTTAAATTCTGACCGAACCAAGGTCAGGCCTCGGATCAAGTTGCCGCCTCCTTCTGGTGATGGGAAATCCCCACCATTATTATTCGAAATATCAAAGCGCTGAGCAACGACCCCTGGAATTCGAGAGAGAGCTTCCGCAACTGAGAGGTCAGGAAGTGAACCAACGTCTGAAGCCGTGATAGAATCAATGGCTGTATCCGCATCCCGCTTTAGATCGCGAGCCTCTTTCAATGACTGACGAATACCCGTGATAACAATTTCGTCTTCAACGACTTCAGTGTCGCCGTTATCCTGGGCATACGCCATTGGCGCAAAGCCAAAGCCTGCGATGAGAGCTGTCGTTCCAAGTAATGAGAGCTTGCTCATTTTGGTCACAGCTGTGCCGGATTCTAATTTCATTTTGATTCCCCTCTGCCTGCTAAAAAGGCCATGATTGTCGTTTTCAGGACTATTAGCTGTCCTATTGGTAACGTTCCTAAGCCGAGTTTGACAGCGCTGTCAATCGCGATTTAGATACATTTCCATACTCTGGGTCGCCCCTCGACGTTATGCGGCGTAACACCGCAATTTTTGACTTAGCCAAGTTGATGTATTGAATTTCGAGGGCAGCAAGAGCATCAGGCAAGTCCTGCTCCAGGACTAAATTAAGCAACTGGACATTTGTTCAACAACAAGACTCGCGTAATTTTATGACGATAAAACGAATTTGTATTTTAGGCGGAGGCACAAGCGGCTGGATGACCGCCGCCGGATTATCTAACAAACTCAATGGCTTAGATATCTCCATACAACTCGTAGAATCTGACAGCATCGGAACCGTTGGCGTGGGAGAGGCCACGCTTCCGCATATCCGTTTCTTCAACAAAACGCTTGGAATTGAAGAACGAGAATTCATGCGGGCGACCCGAGCAACCTTTAAACTCGGTATCGAATTCTGCGATTGGGGTAAGCTTGGTGACAGCTACATTCATCCGTTCGGGGACTACGGCGAACCCATTAACGGGATAGATTTCCATCATTTTTGGCTTCGACTGTTGCAGAATGGTCACAAAACGCGACTGGAAGATTACTCCTATCCAATCTTAGCCGCCGAATCTGGCAAGTTCCGATTGCCCGGCCCTAACAGTCTCGAGATCGGATCAAATTTTGGCTATGCATATCAATTCGATTCTGCTCTCTACGCTAAGCTTTTGCGGAACTATTCTGAAAATCGCGGCGTCAAACGCACCGAAGGCAAAGCGATTCATGCTTCCCAACATGCTGAAACGGGTCTCGTCGAGTCGATTCAACTCGAAGACGGGACAAAAATTGAAGCCGACTTGTTTGTGGATTGCTCCGGGTTTCGCGGAGTTCTGATCGAACAGCTTCTCGAAACCGGATATGAAGACTGGAGTGAGTGGTTGCCATGCAACCGCGCTGTAGCCGTTCAATGCGAGTCCGCCGGGCCAAGTCTTCCTTATACTAGAGCGACCGCCAGAGATGCAGGATGGCAATGGCGTATCCCGCTGCAACACCGCACTGGCAATGGATACGTCTACTGGAACAAATATATCTCCGATGATGAAGCAACTCATCAATTAATGAGCACGCTCGAAGGCCCTGCACTTACAGAACCAAAGCAACTCTATTTCAAAACAGGTAAACGAAGAAAACTCTGGAATAAAAATGTAGTCGCAATTGGCTTGTCGGGAGGATTTTTGGAGCCGCTTGAGTCAACATCAATCCATCTGATTCAAGAAGGCATCACGGCGCTAATTGAGTTATTTCCCGACTCAAACTTCAAGACATCAGATGCCGATGAATATAATCGGCGCATGGATTTGAATTTTGACCGCGTCAGAGACTTTCTACTCTTACATTATGTAGCGACCCAAAGAGACGATACAGAGATGTGGCGCTATTTTCGCGATATGGCCTTGCCAAAGAGCTTGCAGGACAAAATTGAGGCTTGGACCTCCCGGGGTTACCTGCTCCGATATGAACAAGGCGTCTTTCTACCGCCAAGTTGGGTCGCCGTGATGGCAGGACAAAACCTGATGCCAAGCAGTTATGACCTACGCGCCAATCAGATTTCGGATGCCGATTTGGTCAGCAAAACCAACGCGATTAAAAAAATGAGTCAAAGAGCTGTAGAGCAAACACCAGTTCACGGCGAATTTCTGGAAAACTACATCGGCGCAGCCCACTGATGCCGCATGACACCATCAAAAAAATTGCAGTGTTCGGCAATGGCCTTGCTGGGCTGCTTTGCGTGGCAAAGCTCGTCAATATATTGCCATCGTCTATTGAACTGACTTACATCGAAGCCTCTCAGGGCAATAAAACCGATATATTCTTTGGAACGGTTACCTCGCCTGAGACCTATGAGTTTTTGCTAGGTTTAGGAATTACCGAACCTGACGTCTTGCCCCACAGTCGCACGAGTTTCTCACTGGGGACGCGGTACAAGAACTGGGGCTCCCACAATCGGGAGTGGATGCAAAGTTTCTACCGTCCCCTACCTGCCTATAATGGTGTGAGTTTCCATCACTATCTAACGCGCTTGCGAACTTCCGCTGCAAACCTATCAAAAATTGAAACCTACATCATGTCCGCTCAAGCTGCCGAATCCGGTGTCTTTGCTCATCCGCCGGAAGGAAAGAAAATACCTTTGGCAGATGTAGAATATGGATATCACTTTTTACCGGAAGAATGGTGCAGCATAATTTCGAGGAAAATCGAAAACACGTCCGTGAACCTTATAAAGGCCGACGTCTTGAACGTCTCACGACAAGGCGACAGCATTCAATCCGTCTCTTTGTCTAACGAGCAAAGCCTTGAAGCTGATTTCTTTATTGATGCTCTGGGACCTCAGAGCAAGTTAGCGGATCCTCATGCCGAGATTCAATCATCGGGTAGAAACCTAAAAGCGGTTAGCTCCGTCACAGGTAAAGAAAAACTCGAAGGCGTTTGCCGTGTTTTAACAGGCACTGATTTTGGCTGGCTGTCGGAAACGCCAATTCAAAACGGAACACACCATCTAACCGTATATGACCCAGACTCTGAAACGGAAGCTTTGGCGCATCACAGGAACGCAAAGACTGATCCTATTGAAGTGACATTAGGGAAATTGACCCAGCCCTGGCTCGGCAATTGCCTGACCTTGGGTCACGGGGCCGCGATAGTTGAACCGCTGACCCCAGCCCCGATTTTATTATTGCAAAAAGACATTGAACGTCTCGCCGAGCTCATTCCTGTAACGGATAGAATGACCGTTGAAAGCCGCGAGTATAATCGCCGTTTTCATGACGATTATGCGCATGCGGAGATGTTTTCGAGAGCATTTTTTGATTCTAATGTGGGAGAAACTGGGCCTTACTGGGACGCGGCCACAAATAGCGCCGTACACGAAAAACTTGAAGCCAAAATTAGACAATTCAAAAGCCGCGGCGTCCTGGTTCAATTTGATTATGAGCCATTCAGTGAACAGGATTGGACAGTGTTACACCTGGGTATGGGTCGAGATCCCGTAAGATACGACCCCCTCGCCGACCATATCCCCAAAGATCAATTGAAAAACAAATTAGAACAAATGAATAAAGCCATAAAGATAATGGCCGAAAAAATGCCCCCACATCATGTGTACATGACAGGGTTGCTGAAATACTTGAAAGACAAGCATGGCTGAGCGTCTGAAAAACATTGTGATCGTAGGCGGAGGTTCGGCGGGTTGGATGACCGCAGCGGCTCTCTCAAGCATGTTACCCGAAGGAACGTCAAAGGTAACTCTCATCGAATCTGATAAAATCGGAACGGTAGGCGTTGGCGAAGCCACCATTCCAGACATGATAAACTTCAACGCAATGCTAGGAATAAACGAAGCGGAATTTCTGAAAGCTACCAATGGAACCTTTAAACTCGGCATCGAGTTTATCGATTGGGGAAAAAAGGGTGAGAGCTACCTTCATCCTTTTGGTCAACATGGCGTCGATATGCAGGGAATCGACTTCCACCAATATTGGCTGCACTCAAAAGCCAGCGGTCAGACCTCTGATCTGGAAGAGTATAGCATGTGCGCTGTTGCCGCGAAGCAAAACAAATTCGCCCAGCCAAATCCAAATCCAAAATCAGTGATGTCTCATATGCGATATGCCTACCATATCGACGCAACCCTTTATGCGAAATACCTTCGAGATTACGCAGAAAAGCGCGGTGTTACGCGAATTGAAGGCCTTGTCGAAGACATTCAACAAAATGCGGAGACTGGCGACATTTCACAGTTAACTTTGGAGAGCGGGGAAAATATCCGCGGAGATTTCTTTTTTGACTGTACGGGTTTTAGAGCTTTGCTGACAGAAAAGACCTTGCATGTACCTTTCAAAGACTGGAGCCATTGGCTGCCATGCGATACCGCTCAGACAGTTGCCAGCGAAAGGGTTGGGCCCCTTCTGCCATATACGAAGGCAACCGCCAAAACAGCGGGTTGGCAATGGCGTATTCCAACTCAACACCGAACAGGAAATGGCCATATTTATTCCAGTCAATATATGGGTGATGATGAAGCCATCGACATCCTAATGAATGGGTTGGATAGCGCGCCAAATGGCGATCCAAGGAAAATTCGTTTCAAAACAGGCTGCCGCGAAACGTTCTGGAATAGAAACTGTATATCTGTCGGCCTTTCAGCCGGATTCTTGGAGCCTCTAGAGTCCACATCGCTTTATCTTATTCAAATGGGCATTAGTCGATTCATCTCTCTCTTCCCAACCGCGGACGTGTCGTCGGTTGTGCGCGAGGAATATAATATCCAGATGCAAAAGGAATTCGATCAAGTTCGGGACTTCATCATTTTGCATTATGTTGCAACTGAACGAGACGACAGTCCGTTTTGGGATTATTGTCGAAACATGAAAATCCCGGATAGTCTTCAACGGAAGTTAAGCTTGTTCAAAGAGGCTGGACGCGTCTTTCGATATGATGATGAGCTTTTCTCTAAACCAAGCTGGGTCGCCGTGTGTGTGGGTCAAAATGTTTACCCAAAAACTGTAGACCCCATCGTCGCGTCTCTTCCGGCATCTCAGGTCAATCACAGCCTTGACTCGATGCGAACAGCGATGAGCCAGACTGCCAAAAAAATGCCTACTCATGAAGAATTTTTGCAGCACTTTGGAGCAGCAACTTAAATGCAAAATGCAAAGATAAAGGACATCATTATTGTCGGCGGCGGGACTGCTGGCTGGATGGTCGCGGCAGGTTTGTCACGTCTCATCAATGACGAAGAAATAAACATTCGGTTGATAGAGTCGGAAGCCATAGGCACAGTTGGCGTCGGCGAAGCCACGATCCCACATATAAACTATTACAACAGACTATTGGGTTTAGATGAGAATGAATTTGTCAAAAAAACAAATGCAACATTCAAGCTCGGTATTGAGTTTGTCGATTGGGGTAAGTTAGGCGAGCGATATATCCATCCTTTTGGAGATTACGGTGTGGCGATGGATGGTATAAGGTTTCATCATTTCTACCACCGCTATGCTGCTCTGGGTAAAGCACCTTCGATTGACAATTATTGCTTACAAGTCTTGGCTGCACAGCAAGGAAAATTCCAACGGCCTGATTTGATGGTCAAAAACTCTCCCTTAAATTCAATCGTTTACGCCTTTCAATTCGACGCATCCCTCTACGCAAAATTTATGAGGAAATTCTCCGAATCGCGAGGTGTCACGCGCATTGAAGGAAAGATTATAACGGCAAAACAACATACAGAAACGGGTCATATTGAAAGCGTTTCCCTCGAAAATGGAGACGTTCATAACGGCGATCTCTTTATCGACTGTTCTGGTTTCGGAGGGCTTTTGATCGAACAAACCTTAAAGACCGGATATGAAGATTGGAGCGCTATGTTGCCGTGCGATCGAGCAGTGGCACGGGCAAGTGAATCAAATGGTGAACCTTATCCTTACACCCGCGCAACAGCTAAAACGGCTGGGTGGCAATGGCGTATTCCCTTGCAGTCCCGAACAGGGAATGGGCACGTTTACTGCTCTGACTATATCTCAGATGATGATGCTCTTAAAACGTTAAACGAGGGCCTCGACGGGGCACCAATTTCAGACCCTAACTTCCTTCGATTTAAAACTGGAATACGCAAAAAGACTTGGAATAAAAATGTAATCTCACTTGGCTTAGCTGCAGGGTTCTTAGAACCATTGGAATCGACATCAATTCATCTCATTCAAACGGCTGTTGCACGATTAATGGCCCACTTCCCTGATAAGAATTTTGCGCAATCCAATATTGATTATTTTAACGACAGAACAAAAGTTGAGTATGAACAAGTTCGTGATTTTCTAATTTTGCATTATTATGCAACTGAACGCGAAGACACGCCCTTTTGGAAATATTGTAAGAACATGGATATCCCAGATACGCTGAAAGCCCGTATCACGAATTACAAAGACACCGCCAAGCTTTACCGTCATGACAATGAAATATTCGGCGAGACCAGTTGGTTCGCCGTCATGCATGGTCAAGGTTTAAAACCCAATTCCTATCACCCGATGGCAAATTCAATATCCAATGATGAGCTTGTGAACAGAATGCAGCAGATTGAACGCGTAACCCAAGCCTGCCTAACCCCAATGCCAAGCCATCAAGATTTTATTGACGCAAATTGTAAGGCAGATCTGTAAAATCGATAATAGCCATGAGGCCAATCACTATTACTATAAATTGATTTTGTGATTTTCGGAAATTGTGTAAAACTGAAGGAAGCTCCTTCTAAGATCGAGAGTTCAATATGAAAAATTTCGTCTCAGCATTAGTACTCATTGGAATTGTGATTTCTGGCCCTGCTTATGCCCAACAGGCAATAGAAGCTGAGGACGTACAAAGCGCAGATGTCCCTGACGAGGTCATTGCAACAGCAAGAAAACAATCAGATCCTGCTATGTCGGCATTTCTGTCCGGTGATTATGAAACAGCCGAGATCGAATTTGACAAAAATGCATTTTGTGCTCTTCGAGTTGAACGCAATTTTCGAGCCGGCCTTGATACCGCTCAACAAAACTCCATTCGATCTGATGTAGCGGGCGACAGTATTGCTCCGCCTCAACCAAGTGGAGGTCAAGGCGGGGTAGTGATCATTCCATCATCTCCGACCGTTTCGTCAGTCAACACAATAAACTCTTCTAATTTTCGAAAACCAGGATCCGAGACAAAACGCACATGTGAGGATCGTGGTTTTCAGGTCTACATGAAAGGTCTGTCACAGCTGGAACTTGGCAAGACAGCGGAAGCGAAAAAGACCCTGTCGCAAGCCACAAAAATCCACCGAACACTGTACGATGCACACTTCAAATTGAGCCTGTTGGAGTATCAAGAAGGCAATTTGGAAGAAGCCCAAAAAGAATTAAAGAAACTGCGGAAAATCGCCGACAGATGTAAACGCTGCGCAGCTAAACCTGAAATTGAAGGTCAAGTTAAATACCTAGACACTCTCCTCAACTAATTAAACCAAAAATTCCTCCCACTGAGAGCCAAAATTGACAGCGCTGTCTATTTTGCATTAAGTTTAACAAAAATAAACTTGGGGAAAAACATGTTCAAACAAATAGCGATATCGCTCTCGACCGCTGCTTTACTTTCACTTGGAACGGCGACAATCGCCCAGGCTGAAGACGAAATATCTCCTGAGGTAGCTGCTGCACTCAAAGCTCTGGATGCGCAACTCCCGGGAACATTGATCAATAACCCCTATGATATTGAATGGAACACGGAAGGCTCTGATAAAAGAGACTCCGTTGTGAAATCTGAAGGCGTCCCTGGCGGTATGGCCTACCGTGTCGTCGTTAAAAAGAAAAAACGTAACCATTGGGACACGGCTACACGTATCCCAATGACGACATCTGTCGAAAAAGACGACGTCATTATGATGTCGTTTTGGGCCCGCGCCGCTAAGCCCCCAAAAGGCCGTGAAACCGGAGACATTACTGTCACAATCCAACGTAACATTGACCCGTATGACTCCGTTATCGAACAACGCATGGACATCGGAACAGAGTGGAAACTTTACTCTTTGAGTGGAAAAGCCAGCCGTGATTACAGCGATGATAAAACCAACATCAACTTCAACCTAGCCCATGCGAAACAGACAATTGAGTTTGGACAGTTCTACGTCATGAACTTAGGGAAGAACGCTGACGCCAGTAAGTACATCAAATAGAATTCTCCCACTGAAAATCCATCTCATTTCTTCAATCGCCGGGTTGTAGCCGGCGAGATGATGGAGCTGGACATAAAGAGCACGCACCTTAAAACAGAGCGAGTCTGCAGATAACTCTGCGGCCTTTCATTCGATATTGAATGTTTAGGGGATTTAAAGTGCCGGATTTACAGTCACCCCCGCAAAAGAATACGACATTAGAAACAGTCGCTCGGGAAGCGGGTGTTTCAATGAAATCCGTATCAAGAGTTTTGAACGGCGAACCTTTCGTCTCAGAAAAAATGCGATTGAAGGTCAATGACGCGATCGCGAAGTTGGAATTTAAACCAAATATGGCTGCCCGGCAGCTAAGAGGGCAGCGGAGTTACAGCGTCGCAGTCATATATGAGCCCCCTGCCTCAGAGTTTTTAACTGGCGTTCTGGAGGGCGTCTTGCCTGCCTGTCGCGAAGCCTCATATAAACTGCTGCTGGAGCCTTTGGCGGCAACTGAGTCTCGGAAACATATTTTTAAAATGATAGAGACCCGCGCCGCGGATGGTTTCATTCTCCTTCCACCTCTATCAGAAGACCTCTCTCTTATCAGCGCCATCATCAACGCAAATTGCGCAGTCGTGCTTGTTGCTTCATCAATTGATATTGAACATCATGAACCTTCAGTCAGTAAAGTCGGGATTGATGACTTCTCTGCAGGATACGAGCTGGGTCAGTACTTTATCGAACATGGACATACCCATATCGGCTATATCGGCCTACGAGAGCAACATGTCATGGCAAACCGCCGCGGAGCAGGTCTGCAGGCAGCTATGCTCGACGCTGGAATTCCTAAGGAGAATTTTCGACACGCTGATGGATATGCAACCTTCGAATCTGGTTTTGAAGCTGCCAAACAACTGCTCTCGCCTGAAGTTCCTCCCACAGCAATTTTTGCGGGCAATGACTACATGGCGGCAGGCGTTATATCATGTGCGACGGGAATGGGGTGGAAAATCCCAGAGAATCTCTCTGTCGCTGGCTTTGATGGGGCAGATCTTTCGGAAATGTTCGTTCCGCCTTTTATGACGATCAAACAACCACTGAAAGAATATGGGAAGTGGGCCGTGAAACGACTTCTAGAGACGCTCGCGGCGCCAGAGAAAAACGGTGTGGAAGAGAGTCTGTCCTATACCCTCTTACCAAGAAACTCTGTTCGGAACATCACTTAAAGAGCACCCGAAACAAAACAGGGTAGGTAAATTTGTCCTGTACATCAGACATATAAGCCAAAAAAATGGCGGAGACGAAGGGATTCGAACCCTCGATGGGCTTATGACCCATACTCCCTTAGCAGGGGAGCGCCTTCGACCACTCGGCCACGTCTCCGTCGGCGGGACTAGCGATTTCACTCCGACCCTGCAACCCTTAATGCACCGGATTACAGCTCTGCCTCAGCTTCAGAATTTGTTAACCATAAATTCGCGCAAAATGACCCGCCACAAAACAATGGATACCATCGGGCGCGCAGTCTGCATGCGAAATAAAGTCATGTCCGTTTACGGGATATTTCCTTCATGCGTGTACACGCCCCAAAAAACAGGTGGGTTGAATGCCAATACGAGACATAAAAGATGCGGAGCTTGCTGCGCGCTTGCACGCAAATGATGCCGCCAAGAAGCCGGCGCGTCAGGCTGCAAGACAAGGAGATGAGAAACGTGGGTCGTCAGACTCGCGGATAGATAACTTTGCGGCAAAAATTCGACCAGAGTCAGCCGCTAAGCCAAAAGTTGATCGCCGCCGTAAGCGTCTAACGACAGCCGATATTGATGTACCGCGCCGTCAGGTAAATATGAGCGCATTACGCTTCGGATTACGCAGTCTTGATATCATTTTGGTCTGCGCAATCATCGCGATTGGAATTTGGAACGGCTATGTTGGTATAAATGATCGCGGTGTAATGGCGCCTGTTGCGGCCTCAGTGTTAGGGTCCGTTATCTTTATCGCGGCGCTGTTTTTCTCGAATGCTTATCGGTTTAACGCGGCGGCATCATGGACGACTCATCTGAAGACGGTGATGCTCGCAAGCTTCGCAGCTTTAGGCGTTTGGTTGACAGTTGCCCTCATTATCAGGCCTGAAACTTTCCTTCCCGACGCACTGGCCAAGGCCGGGTTGGGAGCCATTGCTTTATTAGCCGTCCTGCACAGTTTTTATCATTCGCAAATCCGCCGCCTTCATACTCGTGGCGCGCTCTCACCAACCATTGTCATGTTGGGTGCAACGGAAAGCGCACGCCGAATTATTGAAGAAAATGCGAAAACGAAAGAGCTGAATATTCTTGGTATTTTTGATGATCGTATTGCTCGGGCGCCGCACAACATTCACGGTGTACCGGTTGTCGGGACAGTAGAAGATCTACATAATTGGGATGCCCTTCCCTATGTCAATCGGATCGTGGTGACTCTCCCATCCATGGCGAACAAACGAAAGCAAGACTTTGTAAACCGGGTCCGCCTGTTGCCAAACCGCATCGCTTTCGTCGTCGATGAGTTTGAAACCCTCAATCATGTGCAACAGCGCGTTTCGGAAATTGCAGAAATCAGTCTGCGAGACGTGACAGGCAATCCGAAATCTGGGCGGCACACGGCGCTGAAACGTTTGATGGACATTGCGATTTCTGCAACAGCTCTTGTTTTAGGAGCCCCTGTTCTGGCTCTTATTGCAGTTCTTATTCGTTTGGACAGCCCGGGTCCGGCATTGTTTAAACAACCTCGCCACGGCTTCAACAACCGGGTCTTCAATGTTTATAAATTCCGGTCGATGCGGAATGATAAAGCCGACCTCAAGGCCGAACAACAAACAGCTGTCAATGACGCTCGTGTTACCAAAATTGGAACATTCATTCGTAAGACATCGCTGGATGAACTGCCGCAACTTCTCAATGTTTTAAAAGGGGAGATGTCACTAGTCGGGCCGCGGCCGCATGCTGTGGGAATGAAAACCCAAGGCAAAGAAAGCATAGAGCTCGTCAATGAATATGCACACCGCCACAAGGTTAAACCGGGTATGACAGGTTGGGCACAGATCAACGGATCACGTGGACCTTTGCATGACGGATCCGACGTCGCGGAACGCGTGCGTCTTGATGTAGAATATATCGAACGGGCGAACGTGATGTGGGACATCTATATCATGTTGAAGACCCTACCCGTCCTCATAGGTGATCGGACAAACGTCCGTTAGTTGCCATGTTAGGTAAGTCCATCCTGTCATATCTGCCGGTAAATCTGGCGAATGTAGTAACCGCTTTCGGTACCATTGCGATTCTGACCCGCATTTTGGAACCTTCAGAGTTTGGGATCTATGCGATCGCAATGATTACCATGCAGTTCGTTCACATGGGCCTATTTACCTGGATGGAAGCCGCCATGGCGCGGTTTCAAGCCCGTGCAGAACGGGAGAACGATGTTTCGTCTCATCTGAAGACACTCTACCGTCTCGCCATTCTAACTGGCGCAATTGGCTTTGCCGTTATTATGGCGGCGCTAACATTCGCGCCGCTGAATTCCGATCTCGTCTTTGTATTGTATTTTGCATTGGGATCGACCTGCCTACAAGTTTTGTTCAATCTGGGGATGGAGGCCCATAAGGCCGCCCACAGGATTAAACGCTACTCGCTCGGGTTTTCGTCACACACGCTCATTAGTTTTACCTTGGGTGTTTTGTTCGTTTTATATACGCCGCTCAGCGCTGCCGCGCCTTTCGTCGGCATTATTTGCGGCTTGCTGATAGTTGGTGGCATTGATTTAATTTTCATGCTGAAACAAATGCGCGGCGGGCAATATCACCCAGAAAAGGTGAAAACATATTTCACCTATGGCGTTCCGCTTTGCATCGGTTTGTTGATGTCTTATGCGCTCAACTCCGCGGACGTATATCTGATCGCGGCACTCATGAATGAAGCGTCCGCCGGCGAATATAATGCGGGATATAACCTCGCAAACCGCAGTTTGGAAATTCTCTTTGTATGGGTTTCAATGGCTGTCACCCCCGTCGCCATCACAGCCATGGAGAAAGACGGCACGCAAGGGTCACAAGACGTTCTAAAGAATTACGGAGCGACCCTGCTTTGGATCGCCGTTCCCGCAGCAACAGGAATTGCTTTGGTCTCAAAGGATGCCGGGTTCATCCTCGGTGAAGGCGTTCGGGACAATGCCGTTATGGTCATGCCGTGGATTGCTTTGGCAGGCTTAATCAATGGCTTTATGACTTATTACGTACACCGTGCCTTCATGCTTTCAGGACAGACCCATAAGTTCGTCTGGGCACTTGTCATCCCAGTTATATTGAACTTGGGACTGAATGTTTTGCTGATTCCTAAATACGGTTTGATGGGTGCGGTCTGGGCTACAATTGCTAGCTATACCCTAGCCATTGTTATCGCTACAATTCTCGGGCGTCGCGACTACCCGCTCCCTATACCTGTTAAAGCGGCGATCGAGATCACGGCCTGTAGCGCCCTAATGGCGACCGCTGTATATAATCTACCTTTGGGCGGATTAGCGCCAGGTTTCGTTACCCTCGTGATCAAAGGCGTGGTCGGCGTTGCTGTGTACCTCATGGCTTGCTGGATTTTAAATATCGCGGATTGTCGGACTACCATTCGTAAGCTCATCCAACGTTTCACGACCTCTCCTATGCCTGAGCCAGCAGAATGACGCTCTCCATAGAAAATAGCGCGACATATGTTGAAACCTCACCGCAACTATCGGTCTTAATTCCCTTTTACAAAGACGATGCTCGCGCTTTGCTAAAGGACTTGGACTCGCAATTAAGCGATGGT
This sequence comes from Litorimonas sp., assembly GCA_039975855.1. GTDB lineage: Bacteria > Pseudomonadota > Alphaproteobacteria > Caulobacterales > Maricaulaceae > Litorimonas. The sequence goes on from JBDWGH010000002.1 coordinate 509,214, forward strand.
CAAATCGAGGTTCTGTTTTATGACGACGGAACAAATGATACCGGTTTGACCGCAAACATGCGTGATGCCGTCGCGACGGCAAAAGGGCCTATTCGCCTCATAACGAACGAAAACAACCAAGGCCGCTCTGCTGCCCGAAACGCCTTATTCGATGCGGCTCGCGGCGACTGGGTACTCTTCCTCGATGCGGATATGCGTCCGGCCCGTAATGTGTTTTTGGGCAATTACATCTCACTAATTGAGTCCTGCGGCGCCGACATACTATTTGGTGGTTTTGAAGTGGAAGCCCAACAAGCCGACGCGGATAGAGATATTCATAGAGCCCTGTCAGAAATTTCCGATTGTCTGACATTGGATGAGCGCCAAGCTGCCGGTCCGCAATATGTGGCATCGTCTAATCTTTGCGTCAGGCGCAAGGTACTGGAGGAAGAACCATTCGACTCAGGTTTTACCGGGTGGGGCTGGGAAGACAGCGAATGGGCTGCACGCGTTTCAAAACGCTTCACTTTGGTGCATGTCGACAATCCCGCCATTCACTTAGGTTTGGAAACAACCGAAACCCTGCTCAAACGTTTTGCCACGTCCGGGGCAAACTATCTTCGCTTTACGACAGCTCACCCGGAATTGGCCGAACGACTCCCTCTCTATAACATTTCGAAGACTTTGGGCCGCCTGCCTGGACAGAGCTTGATGCGCCCCTTTCTAAGATTATTTGTTAAAACCCACATCCTGCCGATGCGGGCCCGATTAACTGCCTTAAAACTCTGGCGAGCGTCTCATTACGCTGAGGCTTTGTCATGAGCGAAGCATTAAACAAGATCTCCCGCTTTCTATCGCGCGGTGTTTCGCGATCAGTTCTACCGGAATTGAATGAGTCTATAATCTCATTCGGATTTGATGACTGCCCTGCCTCGGCAGTAGAAACGGCACTCCCGATGCTGGAAGCGGAAGGCTGGCGGGCAACCGTCTATGTCGCCTGTGGTCTGTGCGAGACTGAAAATCATTTGGGCCGTCACATGAGCCTTACGGACATTGTTGACGTCCATGAACGGGAACATGAGATTGCAGATCATACATTTTCTCACCTGAGCTCACATGACGTCAGCATAGATGAATATGTAATGGACATAGAAAAGAACCAAAAAACTCTAAAGAAACTTGGCCTGCCGCGCAGTCGGCATTTCGCTTATCCCTACGGTCATGTTTCTCCATCATTGAAACGTGCACTCAGTAAACGTTTTCATACATTGCGCGGTGTTTTATCGCCCTCAAATTCCTCCCAAGATGCAAACCTATTGAAAGCGGTTCGAGTATATTCAGGCGAACGGCTGAAAGCCGCCATGCAACAAATTGAATCCGCGAAAACGCGTCCTCTGTGGCTCCACCTGTTCACCCATGATGTTAGGCAAAACCCTAGCAATTTCGGATGCACACCAGAAGAATTTCAATCAATCGTTTCGGCTGTCAAAGACAGCGGCCTTCGTGTCATGACCGTTGATAACGCCTATCGTTCGATTGTAAAAAAAGGCCATATGCCATGACCTTTGACGAAAACTGCCTGTCGATCATTATCCCCACATACAAGCGGCCCGATGCCCTTGCGCGGGCCTTAGCGAGCGTTGAAGCCGAGACTGTGTCCGGTCTGGATATCGAAATCGTAATTGCCGACAATGATCCAAAGGCGAGCGCTCAGTCTTTTGTCATGGAAAAAATCGCGACGACTGACGTAAACATCACATATATTCATGTCCCCGAACCTGGCGTCAGCAATGCCCGAAACAGCGCATTAGGGACAGCACGCGGACGCTATATTTTATTCCTGGACGATGACATGGAAGCCTCTTCACCCTGGGCACAAGCCATGGTCGACGCTGCTCAAAAATTTGACGCCGCTTTGGTTTTTGGTCCCGTCAATGCCGTTATGCCGGATCCCAATGATCCGTTTTTTGAAAGAATGCAGCCTCTATTTTCACGAGAAAATCACGGCGAAGATGGTATAATTGAGCGCGGCATCGGCACAGGAAATTGCTTCATTGATCGGGTTAAAGCGGCGCTCCCCTCCCCTGTTTTTGATACATCCTTGAATCAAACCGGCGGTGAGGATGATGCCCTGTTCCGAAAGTTAGAGGAGCAAGACATCCGCATCGCTTGGACAAACGCAGCGGTCACCTTGGAACACGTCCCAGCACATCGAGCGACCTTGAAATATGTCTGGCGACGCAATTTTGCGTTTGGACAAGCCCCCACCCATGAAGCGGCGGACAAAGGTGTTTCGGGTTGGCCACTGGTCGTATTTTGGATGTGTGTGGGTGTTTGGCAAATTGTGAGCTATGGCGTGCGGTTCGCCGTAACGAAGCTCCTCAATCGGCCAGAGTCAGTTTTCAATCTCGGCCGATTAGCACAAGGTTTCGGAAAGCTATTTTGGTCCGACCGGCTATCCCCGAAATTCTACGGAATCTAAACGGGAAGCGTTGTGTAATCTGTTCGCTTCGTGAGGAAGTATGGAACACGCACGCGATCTCGCCAGTACGGTTTCTCAAAGGCGAACAGTTTCGCGGATGTCGCTACAAAAATTACCCAAGATAGGTCATTTTGCTGCAAAATCGTCGACTCAGACATGGAAAACCCGAGAAACATGATTGTCGACAAGATAACCCAATAAGTCTCGGTCCCGCCTTTCCGCAGACGGTCAAAAGCAAGAATGATTGTTCCAATGAAGAGAATTGCAAACGAGCCAACACCCAAGGCACCTGTGGAAAGCCACGTCTCCAACCAGCCATTATGAGCGCTTGGAATACCCCATTCGAGTTGGAGTCGAACATAATAAGAAGAACCGAGCGGATCGAGCCAATAAACACCGTAACCATGGCCCAGCCAAGGCCGCGTCTGAATCGAAGCAATCAAACCAGACCAAATATCCGTACGCCCCGTCAGTGTTCTTTCTTTACCGATAAGGCCGAAAGTAAAATCAGGTGCAAAGATCAGCATGCCGGCAATCGTTGCTAAGACAAGAAGCATTGAAAGGATCAAGATCGGCCGAACAAACGTATAACGGCGGTATAAACGCAAGGCCACAAAGCCCCCGATACCAATGAGAGAAATCAACAGAGCTGTCTTTGACGTTGAGAGAAGCACCATCAACAAACATAGGGCACAAAGCGGCAGCCATATCCATCCCCGGTCAGGCCGCATCGCAAACGCGCAGAGCATGACGATAACGCCCTTGGCCATAAAGCCGCCCATATAGTTTTTCTCAATCCAAGCACCGCGCCAGGCCCCCACATGAATTTCGCTCATAATTCCATAGGCGGGTAAAAATAGGCCGATCAGCAAGGACAATACTGCGGTCACACCAAACAAAATAGCGAGACGCTGGACAAGGCCATTCCAATCATATCGAGCTGCCAGAACTAGCCCAAATGCGGTGGTCAGTAATACAGCAATAGATCGACGTAATGTCACGGCTGGGTCAACTGACCATAAAAAACTGACCCCGCATATCGCAACGCAAATGATCAAAAGCGGGTTGAACGCCGCCAAACGAATAACTTGTGGCAATGTTCGCAATAGCATGGCGAAAATCGCTGCATAACCTGGATACCAGAGCATACGAGCAAGCGGGCTTTGATACTCTGGATTATTGAAATCCGTCAGGAATAACGCAATCAAAGCGGTCGAAAATTGAAAGAGAAGCAGGAAAAATATCACATTTTCCAAACCACGCAGAACACCCCCCAATGCATAATTTCGCTGTTGGAGATGCGCCTGCGTATAGGTCTGCGTAGCAGCCATATTCAGCTAGCTTTGTGGCGGTGCATAAGGTGGCACAGGATTCAAGGATCCGGCCTGAACTTCACCGGCCGCATAAGGGTTATGGGATAGATCCACAGCTGCGTTGCCATCATACGTAGCTTGGAAGGCGCCCTGGGCAGGCTGTTCATAACCAGTTTGATAAGGTGCCGCGATGGCTTGTGCTGCATATGGGTCAGCATAAGACGGTTGAGTGTAATCCGCAGCGTATCCAACCTCTGTATTTCCAGCTTGAACATAAGGGTCGACATAAGCCGCCGGCTGAGCCTCGTAAGGATTGGGCTTAGGACGTTGCGAAGGATCATATACGGGTACGGCCTCAGGAATCGGATCATGGACCGGGCCAAGATCAACAACTGGCTCCTGAACCGGCGGCACATTCCGAGATGCGCCAGGCACGGCATATAAACGCGGGTCGAGGAAGACACGTATCATGGCGAGGAAGAAGAGCACGAGGCCCCACGCCAGAGACGAACCGAGCCAGGCCCATTTTTGCATGTTACGGCCTTTATTGGCGTATTGTGCTCTCGAGATAACTTTGACGTTTTCCGCCTGCGCTTCGGCCTGTTGGGCATCAACCAAGGCTTCTTGTTCCTTCGCATTATAAGAATCCAAGCGCGCTTTAAGTGTTTCACGCTCTCTCAAGAGATTTTCATGCGTTGGACCCAAAGCTGTTAGCTTTCGAATTTTTTGGTCGGCGGAATTCAATTGGCGTTGTTGCGTAAATTCACGCTCCCGAAGTGAGTCAGCCGTAGCCGCCAGCGTGTTGCGTTGAGTGCTTAATGCCTGATGCTCAGGATTAGGCCCCACACGACGCCCGCCACTGGCTTTCCCGCCATAGGAAGATTGTAACGCACGAAGCTCCGTTAGCTCCGTTTGTTTCTGTTTCACAGGATCAGATGTCGGGAGGTATTTCGCCATTAATTGACGTAGTTCCAATTCGGCCTGTGCCACACGCTGCGCAGCACGATCATCCCGGTAAAGATCAATTGTTTCTGGAGTGGTTCGCAGACGATCTTCAACTTGCGCTAATGCGGCTTCCGTTTCAGCGACTGACGCGCGGGTCGCATTGAGACTGGCTTTCAAATCCTCAGTCCGTTTTTGCAGACCTGTTCGCTCTGATCCAAAATCAGCGACATTGTGTTTTTTCAAAAATCTCGCAATTGCGCGCTCATTTGCATTGAGTTGTTCTTCCGTGGCTTCACGGCGTTCTGCAATCAATTCGCTAGAGCCTTCGACGAAAACCTGACGACGAAACGACATATAAGCATCAATGAACGCATTTGTTGTTGCGACCGCAACATCAGGATCTTCATGACTAAATGACACATCGATAATGGTCGACTTTGGGCGCGGCATCACGTGGTAGTTAGACTCAACCGACTTACGCAGCTCCATGACCGCATCTTGACGGTCCCGCTCATTGGACGCTTGGTTGATTTTTGAGAAGGCTTCGCGATCAAACAAATTCTGTGCCGGAGAGTTCGTCCGGTTGGGTCCATTGGCGTTCAAAGGCGGCGCCATTTCACCGAGCACCCGCTGAACAATTTCGCTGTTCTTCATTAACGCGGCTTCAGTGAGCGTAATCGTATCGATGGTCGTCATAAGACCATTCCCGGCCCCAGTCTGTCCGACAGGGCTGTAGACGTATTCTTCGCCCAACTGGACCATGATGCGTCCATCGCCAGAATACACACGTTTGAGATCCTTGGTGGCATAGAAAGCGACAATGACCCCTATGACGAATAACGGTCCAACCCATAAAATCTGACGAAAGAAGGATTTGAACATTTCTCCCAAGCGAATGTTCGGCATACCATTGGCGTAGTCACCAACGGTCAAATCCCCCATTCGAGGTGTTTGTGCCGAGCTGACAGGCTCAAATTTTTTCCGACCACGTCTGGCCATGCGCGAATCCCCCGCAAAGTGTTCGCGTTAACCATGTCATCCTAAATTTTAATAATTCCTTATCCATTCTTGTTAACTAATGGAAAAAACCACTTTGCCCCGTAAAAAGGCTCCGCTTGATGCTTATTTCCCGCAAAATCGCCTTTTTGGCCGCGTCCTGCGCCGTTATCGCGCTGACGGCGCCAACTGCCGACGCTCAATCGCGTTATGGCCAAGGTCCCGCTGTTGTACCGCAACATACGCCCCACGGCGTGCCTGTGGACCGTTACGGCAAGCCAATGAAAGCTGGGCCGAAGAAGTATAAGAACATTTTTCACAAAATGCGGGGCCAGAAGCACATCGCTTATCAAACTCCGCCGCCGCCTGGCATGTTTCAACAATGGGTGGATTGGGAACCTGAATATACCCTCGTCGCTGGTGATCAGCTGGATATTGTTGTTAGCTCGGCCCCGGAGCTCTCACGAACACTAACCGTTGGCCCAGACGGCCGCGTTGTTATGCCGATGAGCCGTCCAATTATGGCGGCGGGCCGAACATTTGGACAAGTTCAGAACGAGTTAATGGGTGAGCTAGGAAAGCAACTCCGCGATCCAACTATAGCGGTGACGCCTCGTGCCTATGCGCCAGAGCAAATCTATGTTGGCGGCCAAGTCGGTCAGCCCGGAACATACACAATTCCGGGACGTATCGGCGCTTTGGAAGGCATTCTCATGGCCGGCGGCCTGCGTCCCACAGCGCGGTCTCGTGATATTGCCATTCTACGACGCGCACCGAATGGTGGCATGATGATGCGTAGCGTCAACATTCGCGGCGGAATGCTCAACATTCGCGAATATAATGATAACGTGCAGCTACGCCGCGGCGATATCATCTATGTTCCACAAAACACGCTTGGTGAAATCGGAACGTTTATGGACGGTTTCCGTCGGGCCTTACCGGTCGACTTCAACCTGTCTTATCAATTCGGCAGTGGAAATGACGGCGGAACCACCGTTATTTCTCCGTAGATCGATTAAGCCGCCAATAAACCGCGGTTTTCAGACATCCAACCTCGTGCAGCACGTTGAGCGAGCGTCAGATCGCTAGCGCTCATTTCATGCTTTAGCTCTTCGCGATATGCTTTGGCTGGCAGACTGCCCATCAGTGCAGCAAGACTGAACCACTTATGCGCCTCGACGAAGTCAGGGCCACGGTCTTCCATGTCCGTTGAATAGATAAGTCCCAAGCGGAACATATCATCCGCGCCAGCGGCTGTATCTATTGCTTTTTCCGCTTCGCGGACTTCCAATTCTGTAAAGGCCATTACGGTCTCCTCCCAATTTTTATTCACCCTACCCTTCGGGCCAATCCCGGGGTTGCCTTGGCTTGGATGCGTAGGGCGCATCTCTCTTCGGCATGAAACGAATGTGGACAGGGCAAGATAAATATAAAGTTAAAGAAAAAGACGGTTAATTTCGTTTTACTTGAGTTAAACTTCGTCAAAACTTGATAAATATCAAGTATAGTGAGGTAAATATCAGATTAAACTAAAGACTAGGGCAACAAAAAACGTGAACCCCGACAGGGATTCACGTAGAAGTAACAAACAGGTCCGCGAAAATTATTTCGCGAATTTTTCGAAAAAATTAGGAATAAAACTTGGCAACCTCGTCCAAACCGGCACGATCGGCATAGAGATTGTTCACATTGGCATCCGGGTCACCATACCCAATCGCCATCCCAACCATTACCTCATCCGTCTCATCGATATCCAGATGCTTGTGACAGACAGAGCTCCAATTACGCCACCAACCTTGCGGCGCCGTATGTAACCCAGCTTCGCGGGCCAGAAGCATCATGGATTGAATTAAGATGCCAATATCCATGTGTTGCGGCGCGCCCAAACGCTTGTCACCCGTGATGATAATCCCGACTGGAGCTTCGAAGAACTTTGCATTTTGAGCAAACCAGACCAAACGGCCCATTTTATTCTCGCGCGGAATGCCCAGTTTGGCATACATATCCTCGCCGAGCTTATAGCGCCAAGAGCGTTGGGGTTCCCATAAAGGTTGCGGATAGGCCGGGTGTGTTGGCTCTTCGAGCTTATTTGCCAAAGTAATCTCAACAGCTTCTTTCTTGAAGGCTGCTAAGGTGTCCCCTGTCATCACATGCAGCTTCCAGGGCTGAAGATTTCCTCCAGACGGACTACGCATGGCTTTTTCTAATAATGCTCGCAGCACGTGATCCGGAACAGGCTTGTCCAAAAATTGCCGAACAGTGATCCGCGTATCGAGTGCCTCAGTGACCGATGCGCTCTTTTCTGTGTTCAAGCTCATTGAACTCTCCTCCTATAGGCCAATTTGAAGGTGAAGGAGTAGACTGCCATGCCTGCCAAGGCACCCATAAAAAATGAAAGCCAGAGCGGCTTAACTGAACGGTTAAGAGGACCCGCTTGTTCGACGGATCAGCCAGGTTAGAGTCACAAACTCAATGATGGAAAACAAACACGCTAAAACGACCGACAAAACTAGTTGGATGTTCAGGACATAAAGGCAGACGAACATCACAATGAAAAACATGAAAATCGGGCCTACAATCCGAAGCATGCGCCATATCGATTGGTGTTGTTCGGTCATATTCAATCCTCTGAAGACTCTAATTCCGCTTCCATTTTGCCAACCATGACTTTCATTAGAACATAGTTCAAACCTGCAACGGCCAACAAACACACTCCGATGATGACTCCGTGGTCTGACGGGATGATATCAATAAGAAAGAGTCCGGCAACAACACCAAACATAATAACAACCCCCCACAGCGCCAAGGAAAGCACCGTAATGGCCATTTCTTTTTCTTCACGGGTCTGTTCGGTCATTCTTCGATACTCTCAAATATCTCTTCAATTTCAAAAGATCTAGCAATCACATGCCCGACCTCGAACCACAAAACAGAAAAACCACCCTTTGGTTCATATGAAGAAACCATATAAGTATTAACCTGCTCGAGAATTGCGTCTCGGTAAACCTTTAACTGTGGCTCAGGTCCTCTCGCAAGAAGACCTAAACCGCCAGAATTGTACTTCAAGAAATTAACTGGATCGACAAACTCACTGATGGCTCCAGCGGCACTAAATGTCTTATCATGCACCTCTAAAAGCCGCCCAAGAGTTTCATAAGCATTCTTTGGGACGGAATTATAAAACAGTTGGAAATGCGGTAGGTTATGCTTCCACAAGACCACATGCTCTTTATCGAATGCAAGTTCATCACATTGAACCGGGCACACAGTTGAATCCGCTACTTCATGGCACGTGATGATAAAATTTCGAACTTGGCGTGAACTGCCCCAATCTTCACATTGAAACTTTATTTTCAAGCCATATTGCGAGGACGGAATAACAGACAAAACCTCACCTCCAAGGCCCTCCCACAATTCATCGCATAGCTCTTCCAAACTAATTTGGTTCAAAGCCCCAACTTCTCGCGCAAAATCTTATTGACCGCTTGCGGGTTGGCTTTGCCTTGGCTGGCTTTCATGACCTGCCCAACAAAGAATCCGAGGAGTTTTGGATTTTCCTTGGCGGCAGCGGCTTGGCCGGGATTATCCGCAATGGCTTTGTCCACCATAGCTTCGATTGCGCCCATATCGGTGACCTGTTTCAGACCATCACGCTCAATAATTTCATCCGCTGTGCCTTCGCCGGCGAACATCTTCTCAAATACGCCTTTGGCGATTTTACCTGAAATTGTGTCATCCAGAATTCGGTCAATCAAACCACCCAACGCATCAGCAGAAACGGGGCTGTCTTCTAGATCAAGACCCGCCTTGTTCAGCGCACCGAAGAGCTCGCCCATTGTCCAGTTAGACGCAATTTTAGAGTCGCGCCCTTTCGTGACGGCTTCATAGAAATCGGCCTTCACCTTATCCGATGTAAGAATCCGAGCATCATATTCCGGCAAGCCGTAATCCGCCATAAAGCGGGCTTTGCGCGCATCCGGCATTTCCGGTAGCTCAGCTTTAATTCGGTCTACAAAGGACTGCTCCAGCTTAATCGGGAGCAAGTCTGGGTCTGGGAAGTAACGGTAATCATGTGCGTCTTCCTTTGACCGCATGGTTCGCGTTTCACCTTTGACCGAGTCAAACAAACGCGTTTCCTGATCGATCTCGCCGCCAGCTTCCAAAATATCGATATGACGGCGGGCTTCATAATTGATGGCCTGACGGATAAAGCGCATGGAGTTGACGTTCTTGATCTCGCAGCGCGTGCCGAGTTCTCCGCCCGGACGGCGGACCGATACGTTCACATCGGCGCGAAGGTTGCCCTTCTCCATATCGCCGTCACATGTCCCGAGCGCACGGACAATGCCGCGCAGCTTCTCAACATAGGCAGAGGCTTCTTCGGGTGAACGCATATCTGGCTTGGAGACGATTTCCATCAGGGCCACACCGCAGCGGTTCAAATCGACATAAGTCTCGTCCGGCGAAAGATCATGCACGGATTTACCCGCATCTTGTTCCAGATGGAGGCGCTCAATCCCGACATTAACGGGTTCGCCGACATTGCCATCCGCATCAATCGGCAGAATTTCAATCTCGCCCTCGCCGACGACGGGGAATTCAAATTGTGAAATCTGATAGCCTTGCGGCAGATCGACATAGAAATAATTCTTGCGATCAAAACGAGAGAAGAGGTTGATCTTAGCGTTGAGGCCAAATCCTGTCTTCACGGCTTGCTCGATACAAAACTCGTTCACAACAGGCAGCATGCCCGGCATACCCGCATCCACGAGGCTGACCTGCGTATTAGGCGCAGAGCCATAATCTGTGGCTGAGCCAGAGAATAATTTGGACTCGGACGCCACTTGGGCATGAACTTCCAGGCCGATGATGATTTCCCAATCACCCGTCTCGCCTTTGATCCAATCTTTTTTGTCCGCAATTCTTGGAGCTATGAACATGAATATTCTCTTTTTCGTTACTCTATTGCGATGGACGAACCATCATATTTACGTACACAATCTAAGAAGATTTCAACCAGACCATTTTGAAATTCGATCAAATCATCCTCAATAGATTTGAGGTTTTTTATCCTAAATCTATATGGCGGCTGAGCTTTGTTGATATTCCCTATCACCAAACTATCCTCGAGAGCATCAAGCCCAAGACCATGCCAATCTGGAGCTTTCACTTGCTCTAAGATAGATTTCAAAACGTCTACCTTTGAGTGTGAACCAGCCCAGTCGATATGTACCTCTGTACTCAAACCCACCACTTTTCAGGTTTCGCCGTAAATCCAGCCGCATCTTCCAACGCACTGGCGGCCTTGAACACAGTCGCCTCATCCATCGCACGGCCAATAATTTGTAAGCCGAGAGGCAAGCCATTCTTATCGAGACCTGCCGGCACGGAAATCCCGGGCAATCCGGCGAGGTTCGTCGTGACGGTGAAGATGTCGTTCAAATACATTTGCACAGGGTCATTGACCTGACGCCCGACAGCAAAGGCTGCGCTTGGCGCGGTTGGGGTTAGGATCGCGTCACATGTTTCCCATGCGTTTTCGAAATCCTGAACAATCCGTGTGCGGACCTTTTGTGCGCGCAAATAATAAGCGTCGTAATAGCCAGCCGACAAAACATAAGTTCCGATCATGATACGGCGGCGGACTTCATCGCCAAAGCCTTCGGTCCGCGTGCGCTCATATGTGTCCGCAAGGTCTTTGCCGTCGACGCGCAGGCCGTAACGCATCCCGTCATAGCGAGCGAGGTTCGAAGAGGCTTCCGCAGGGGCCACAACGTAATAGGCGGGCAGCGCATATTTCGTGTGTGGCAGTGTGATCGGAACGATTTCCGCCCCCGCCGCCTTCATCCATGCAATCCCTTCGTCCCAGAGCGATTGAACATCTTCAGGCATGCCGTCGATTGAATATTCTTTGGGAATGCCAATGCGCAGACCTTTAACGGACTGACCACAAGAAGCCGCCCAATTCGGGACCTCTGCATTGATCGAAGTCGAATCTTTCGGGTCATACCCAGCCATGCTTTCCAGCAAGATTGCGCTATCGCGGACTGTCTTGGCAATCGGACCTGCTTGATCGAGCGAGGAGGCGAAAGCCACTGTGCCCCAACGCGAGCAACGGCCATAAGTCGGCTTAATCCCGACTGTGCCGGTAAAGGATGCAGGTTGGCGAATGGAACCACCCGTATCTGTTGCTGTTGCGCCAAGACAGAGATCAGCCGCCACAGCAGACGCCGACCCACCAGATGATCCGCCCGGCACAAGGTCTTCGCCATTGCGCCACGGGTTAATCACAGGGCCGTAAGCCGAGGTTTCATTTGAGCTGCCCATTGCGAATTCGTCGAGGTTCAGCTTCCCGAGCATGACCATGCCATCGGCTTTCATATTCGCCGTGACGGTTGATTCATAGGTCGGTTCAAAATCACCAAGAATTTTTGATCCCGCACATGTCTTCACGCCTTCGGTACAGAACAGATCTTTGATGGCCAGCGGCGCACCTTCGAGCTTACCAACATTGCCAGCTTTACGGCGCGCGTCAGACGCTTTGGCGCCTTCCATGGCTTGCTCAAATGTCGTCGTGATAAACGCGTTCAAATCCGCGCCATCCATACAGGCGTCGATATGGGCTTTGGTCAGCTCCTCGGACGAAAAATCGCCCGATGCCAATCCGTCCAGCGCACCGGACAATGTCATTTTTGTTAGGTCAGTCAAAATTTACAACCTCTATTCCGATAAGGCGTCCTGCCTCATCATAATCTAAATTCACCATCGGCTCATCAGTACCGATAAATTCGTCTGGTAATGTTTTCGTCTTCGCAACCGAACCAGAACCCCGCTTGTGCGTCGGTAGATACAAGTAAAGAGCTTCGCCATCACCTGTTAGTTTGGGTTTCTTAGTTCCGCCAAACAATCTCGTTTACTCCACACTTCGCGGGACAACGAAGAAACCATCATCTGACTTCGGCGCGTTTTTCAAAACATCTTCACGTTTGCCGCCATCCGAGACAGCGTCAGCGCGAAGCGGCGCAGGCATATCGACGGCAGATGTCATCGGCTCAACGCCTTCAACATCGACCTCCCCCAACTGTTCGATCCAGGCCAGAATACCGTTCAAATCTTGCGCAATCGGTCCGCAAGCTTCGTCTTCGACATGCAAGCGTGAAAGCCTTGCGATTTTTTTGACGTCCTCTGCTGAGACGCCGTTTTCTGGTTGAGCCATTGGGTCAGTCCTTCATCTTGAACCGCGCGGTTAGCAGGGGGCAAAAGCAGGGGCAAGACCTTCCCCACGCCTATGTGAACAGGGTTACACTTGTAACGCAGCTCTGCCCGACCTAGGTGCGCCATGAACAGGATACAGGCGGGTCGAAATTGACTCGGTCTTCTGCCCACTGAAAGCGATTTATGTCTGCGCCTCAAATGCCTCCAAACGCCCCAAATTTCGGGGGCGCCATCTCACGCGCTTTTGGCCGGGTCATGTTGCGTCTGGTCGGTATGAAAGTCGGCGGCACTATTCCAGATGTCCCGAAGGCTATTCTTCTCGGCGTGCCTCACACCTCGAACTGGGATCTCCTTTTGGCCATGGGCATGCGGTATGCACTTGGCCTGAAATATAGCTGGATGATGAAAGCCGAAGCGTTTTTCTTCCCTTTTGGCGGCATGTTCAAGGCCATGGGCGGCATCCCAATTGACAGAAAAGCGGCGAAAGATGTCGTTGGGCAGATGGAAGATTGGTTTAACGCAAACGAAAAAGCCTGGATCGGCATTACGCCTGAGGGCACACGCTCCAAAGTCGGCGTCTATAAAAAAGGCTATCTCCGCATCGCCTATGCCACGGGTGTTCCGGTTTTCGTGGTTGGCGTCGACAGCGTGACCCGCACTCTTATCTTTGATGAAATGATGGACCTTACAGGGGATATCGAAGTCGATAACGACCGAATTCGCAATTTCGTACGTAATAGTTATACAGGTCTAAAGCCTGAAAAGAGCTAAAACGGGGTCAGATGACAAAATCATCCCCCAGACAGGGGATAGATTTGAAGTTCGATAACGCATTTATTGGTCCAAACACACCACGTATGGGTAATGCGCTCACCCGGTGGATTGGGGACCGAATCTTAGGAGCCATGGGTTGGACGCTACATGGTGAACTGCCCAATCTGAAAAAAGCGATTATCATTGGCGGACCGCACACCTCCAATTGGGATTTATTTTTGGCGATGGGGTCTATGCTGTCCGTTGGTTTAAAATTCTCATGGATGATGAAGAAAGAAGCCTTTTTCTGGCCGCTCGGCGCGCTCTGGAAATCTATGGGTGGTATTCCGATCGACAGGAAAGCGAAAATTGACGTCGTCGGCCAACTCAAGGACTTTTTCTCTACCCAAGACAAAGTCTGGTTGGGCATCACGCCCGAAGGGACGCGGTCAAAGGTTGAGCGCTACAAAACCGGTTATCTGCGAATTGCAAAGGGCGTTGGCGTTCCACTTTTCATTGTTGGCATCGACAGTTTGAACAAGCGCATCATGCTAGACAAACTCTGGGACCCAAAAGGAGACATTGACGTAGAAAATGCGGCGATCAAAAATTATATCGAGTCGAAATATGTTGGAATAAATCCTAACAAATCTTAGGACGCCTTTTCTAATCAGACTTGGCAGATCAGTATTCACACGCGTTTCTTTTCAAGCGCACAAAATTCAGTATGACGCGATTACTATGAAATATGACAATCCACATATGTCTGCGCACAGTCCCCGTATGGGCAATGCTGTCACCCGCGCTCTTGGGTCTTTTTTTCTGAAACTGACAGGTTGGGAATTGAAAGGCCGCATGCCGGACGTCGACAAGTTCGTCATCATTGGCGTTCCGCACACTTCCAACTGGGATGCTATCTCAGCCTCTCTCGCCATGCTGGCCAGCGGGTTCAAATATACTTTCTTGATCAAGAAGGAATGGTTCTTTTGGCCAATGGGTCCGTTATTCCGCGCGCTAGGCGGTTATCCCGTTGACCGCGGACGTGGCGGTAAAGCGGTCGTTGCACAGCTTACCAAATATATCGAAGAAAGCGATCGCGTGTGCATTGGCTTCCCACCCGAAGGAACCCGATCTCTAGTACAAAAATATAAAACGGGGTTCTTGCGTGTAGCCTATGCTGCGGATGTACCAGTCTTTATCTGCGCTTTTGACGGACCCAATAAGCATGTTGTTCTCGACCGCCTGTTCCCCTTAACAGGCGATATCGACGTCGACGCGAAGGCCATCAAAGACTATGTCGATGAAAATTGGGTGGGTGTTAATCCTGAACGCCAGAAGTAGATCCCTAGGACAGTCCGTCCAAATCTGCTAACACCGCCCGCGTGATTACCTCCACACATGCCCTGCTCTCCCTTGCCGTCTTGTCAAAGCGAGGTGACCGCAAACGAAACCTTTCTGTGCTCGCGGGATCGCTCCTCCCTGATCTCGCCATCTTTCTGTGGTCGCCATATCAATCCATCGTCAACGGGGTATCCGGTGACGAAATGTGGAACGAGCTTTATTTCGCGCCGCCCATGCAAAATCTCATCGCATGGTTTAACTCCATTCCGATTTATGCTGCCCTCGCTTTGATCGGTTTCTTTGCGCGCACCAAGACTTGGGGGAAGCTGCTGCTTGTTTTTGCCCTCGCCGCCCTCATTCATATTGCCACAGACATGCCGGTCCATGCGGATGATGCCTATCGTCATTTCTGGCCGATTTCCGATTGGCGGTTTTACAGCCCGTTTTCCTATTGGGATATTGATCATCATGCTGGATGGGTTGGAAAAATAGATATCGCCATCGCACTCGGATGCATCGCTGTGTTATGGCAACGTTTCCCAACGCGCTGGGTAAAAATCACGCTTTCCATCACGGCTTTAATTTACAGTCTTATGCTGGTCGGATCGCTCGTCTTAGGTTAACGGGCCCCATGCCAATTCAAACGCTTGACGATATTGCAGGAACAACAGGCCCGTTGCTTGGGCTCGATCCAGGGACAAAGACTCTAGGCTTAGCTATTTCGGACCGAACGCGCCTCATCGCCACTCCATTATCAACTATTCGCCGAAAAAAATTCACGCCCGACGCGACTGAATTGCTGGAGATTTATGACCGAAATGACGCTGTCGCCCTTATCATTGGCTTACCTATGAATATGAACGGAACGGCGGGTCCCCGCGTTCAATCCGTCAAAGACTTCGCAGCCAATTTGATGAAAATCCGGGATTTGCCGATTTTCTTTTGGGATGAGCGCCTATCGACTATGGCGGTCACACGCGGAATGCTCGACGCCGATATGAGCCGAAAGAAGCGCGCAGAGAACGTCGATAAATTAGCCGCAAGTTATATCTTGCAAGGCGTGTTGGACCGCCTAAGAAATTGACCTCAAATTCTGGGCGCATCTTAGGACATCCTAAAGCCCACCTCCGCTATTCAATTCACGCTCCATGATAAAGGGACGTTTGATGCGAATACTCTTTGGCCTCTGCGCTTTCGCGCTTTTAACCGCCTGTTCTTCCGACCTCTCAAAAGGCGCCTGCCTGAAGATAACCGCGACGGACTATATCGCTGTGAAAGGGTCCGAGTCAGGCCGAACAGCCCCAAATCGCGCCGGCGCTCAAATGTTCAACGAAAGGGTAAACATCGCGGGACTTGGGGACCGTCGGAAATCAATGTTCGGTATCAAAGTGAAATCTATGACACCTAGAACTCGAGATTTATCAGAATTGACATTGTTAGATTTTAAGTGCGAGCGCCGGGAACTAAAGTGCAAAAACAAAATGGCTAGCGCCTGCCAAAGCTTCACATGCGCAGGTAAATTGCCAGCTGATATTGTAGTTAACTTTATCGACACCCCAGTCAGCAAATTTTACAAAACCGATTACTCAACTTATGCCGAATGGGATGGTAAAAATTTGAGATGTTTAAAAAACTAACCCAAAAGCAAACAAACTAGAGAGTCCCATGTTAGACCTTAGACCGAATTGCGAATGGTGCGATTGTGATCTGCCGCCTGACTCCCCTGATGCCAGAATTTGCTCTTATGAGTGCACTTATTGCGCCACTTGCGTAGACGGGATTTTGCAAAATGTTTGCCCGACCTGTGGCGGCGGATTTGCACCAAGGCCCATTCGTCCAAAACAAAATCTGAGAGACGGAAAAACGCTCGGGCTAGGATTTCACCCTGCCAGTGAAAAACGCATTCATTCCCCATTCTCGGAGACAGATGTGAAAGCGCATGTCGCGCGGATAAAAGAAACTGCACCCGAAGATCGCTAGGTCCTTTACTAGCGCGCTAACATCCGTTCAATTCGCCAAGCTTAGCTGAAACAATTTTCGTTTTAAATTCGACACAATAAGGTATTCGCCATCGAAAACGATATCACTCAATGGATACGCGACCACCAGCAATATGCCCTACTGGTTGTTCCGTTGATTGCTTTTCTGGAAGCCTTTGTCGGCATTGGCTTGTTTGTGTCGGGCGCGATTTTGTTGTCGGTTTGCACGTTTCTCTACGTCGAGCAAATTGCCACTCTCCAACAAATGCTACCCTTGGCATTTTTGGGTGCGCTGCTGAGTGACCATAGCGGGTTCTATATCGGGCGCTCCATGGGGCCTCGATTTCATCAAACGCCGTTCGCGGTTAAACGCGCCCAAATGCTTGAGAAGGCCGAGCAAACCATCGCTAAATATGGTGTGTTTGCAATTTTCATCGGACGGTTTTTGACCCCTATTCGAAGCATCGTGCCATTAGTGACAGGCATTAGCGGAATGGCCCGCGCGAGATACACGACCTTCGATATTATTGCCTGCGGATCATGGACAGTTTGTTTGGGTTTGTTAGTCCTGGGGATAGATAAACTTTGGAGCTAGTGGCGGCTGCTTTCCTGGCAAAACGGACTCCATACTTTTCACAAAAACTCTATCCCGCTTTCACAAAATTAAAAAACGTTTTAAACCAATCTCTTATCCTTTAATTCAAGAGAATAATCCTCACTTTCGAAAGCTGTGATATATTGGACGAGTTCTTTCAAACACGGGACAGGCGAGGCCTCGCTTGCTGGTTTGGGGGACGATGGGTCTGAGCGTCGGAGTGTGAGAACTCTGGAGGTGCCGGGACTTTAGGAGTGAGAGCCGATGCGTGGGGCCAGAGATGCCTCAACTCGTAGGACAAACGGGCCGCTTCTTCAAAAACCATCGCCGCAGAGCGTGTAATTCGCGTCAGCGAAATGTACACGTTGATTGGTCTTACAAGCCAATCAACTCGTCTTCGCGTAAAACAACTTTCTTCTACCCTTTGGTATTCCATCGGGAAGACAACTCTGCGGGCATGTCCTGCTTAATATGAGTTCTTCGGCCGACCACTTGATTGGCGGCAAATATAAACACGTGTCTGGAAACCAAGCGCTTCGCAATTGACGCCCCGCCCCTCTCCCGCTAACGCATCGCAAATTGAGGACCGGAAAGCCTTATGACACAGACGACTGCGCCACACGAATATGACGCCTACCCGTTCACCCGCGAACATTGCCTTTCCATTTCCGATTTTCACCGCGTTGATATTGAACGACTGCTAGACTTGGGCGCGCATTATCTAGACCTCTCGGAGCAAAAAGACGGTGCACGCAAAGTCTTACGCGGCAAAACCCTCATCAATCTATTCTTTGAAAACTCAACGCGGACTGAAAAGTCCTTCGAGCTAGCCGGCAAACGTCTGGGCGCGGATGTAATTTCCATGCAGGTCGCATCATCTTCGGTCAAAAAGGGCGAGACCCTGTTGGATACAGCCGCAACGCTAAATGCTATGAATCCAGACCTTTTGGTTGTGCGTCATGGTAGCTCCGGCGCGCCTGCCTTGCTTTCGCAAAAAGTGTCCTGTTCTGTTATCAATGCGGGTGACGGCATGCATGAACATCCAACTCAGGCCTTGCTCGACGCCCTAACGTTACGCGAAGCCTTTGATGGCGATATTGGCGGATTGCAGATCGCGATTTGCGGTGACATCCTGCACAGCCGCGTCGCACGGTCTAATGTCCAGCTTCTAAATTTGTTGGGCGCGAATGTGCGGCTTATCGGACCACCTACGCTTATCCCGACTGATGCAGATCGTTGGGGCGTCGAAGTCTTCCATGACATGGAAACGGGTCTAAAAGGCTGTGACGTTGTCATGATGTTGCGCCTGCAATTGGAACGTATGAAAGGCGCTTTCGTGCCGTCGAAACGCGAATATTATCATTTCCACGGACTAACCCGCGCCAAACTGGCCCATGCGAAACCCGGTGCGCTGGTCATGCATCCTGGCCCAATGAACCGCGGCGTAGAGATTAGCTCTGACGTGGCAGACGATCCGGACATCAGTCTCATAACCAACCAAGTGGGTGCTGGTGTCGCTATGCGTATGGCTATTCTTCATGCGCTCTCCGACGCGCAAGACACCCGGCGGAATGCGGGAGACGCGGCATGAGCATCACCCTAACAGATATCCGCATTCTCGACCCCGAAAGCGGGCGCGACGAGATCGGTCATATTCGAATTGAGGACGGCAAGATTGCCGAACTCGGCCCAGATTGCGCGATTTATGGAACCGTAATTGAGGGCCAAGGCCTATGCGCAGCACCTGGCCTCATCGATATGCGCGTCACCACTGGCGAACCCGGGCGCGAAAACCGCGAAACTTTAGTCACCGCAGCCGAAGCAGCGGTCGCGGGCGGAGTAACCTCGATGGTCGTCATGCCGGGCACTGACCCAGTTCTCGATGATATGGCGTTGATTGATTATGTGATGCGGCGTGGTGAAAATCTGCCCGTTGATATTCATGTAGCTGGCGCTCTTACCAAAGGGCTGAACGGCGAAACCATGACGGAAATCGGCTTGATGCAAGAGGTGGGTGCCGTGATGTTTGCTAGCGGAAAAGCTCCCATCCGCGACGCGCAAATGATGCGGCGTTTGCTGTCCTATTCCGCCAGTTTCAACGCGCTGATTTCTAATCATTGTATGACCCCTGAAATGTCCAACGGTACGGTCGCGCATGAAAGTGACTTCTCATCCCGCCTCGGCTTGACGGCAGCGCCCGCTGTATCAGAGCGCATGATGGCGGAACGCGATATCGCATTGGCTGAACTTACGGGAGGACGGGTATTACTCGACCTTATCTCATCAGCGGAAGTCCTTCCGGCCCTGCGCCGCGCCAAAGCGAAGCAACTCGACGTCGCCGCGTCAGTATCCATTAATCATTTGGCGCTCAATGAAATCGATATTGGAGATTATCGAACCTTTGCGAAACTGGAACCGCCTTTACGGGAAGAACGGGATCGCCAAGCTCTGCTCGGCGCTATCAATGACGGCACGATTGATGTGATTGTCTCGGACCATGATCCGCGCCCAGCTGGTGAGAAGCGCTTACCTTATGCTGAAGCGTCCCCGGGGGCCGTAGGGCTTGAGCTACTCTTAGCGGCGGGCCTCAGCCAAATTGCCGATGGGGCTTTAGAGATGCTGCCCTTCCTTGCGGCGCTAACTTGTAATCCTGCCGATTTACTCGGTCTAGATAGCGGCGTGTTACGCGAAGGCGCCGCAGCCGATATCGTGATATTCGATCCGAATGAACCGTGGGTCTGTGACGCCGAAAACCTACGCAGTCGATCGAAAAACACGCCATTCGATGGCCGCCGCATGACGGGGCGCGTGCGCCATACGATTAAACGTGGAAAGCTGGTTTATTCTGCGTGAGAAACGGGCGTTACGCCTGCTTTTTCTAACTCACGTCCCATCGTCCCAGTTAAAAAGTGGAATAGCATTTTGAAATCCGATCCGAGTGACCAGAGCGGATAGGTAAAGGTGGCAGGCTTGTTTTTCTCGATCAAACCGTGACTGACCCAAGCGAAGAAATAACCGCTCACAAAAACCAAGGGAATCAGAGCCCATTTTTGCGTCACGACAAGATATACTAACAACGTAATAGCTAAACCTGTCCCAACATAATGCCAGCCGCGCGTTGCCGCTTGAGCATGTTCGCGCAGGTAATATGGCCAGAATTCAGCGTAAGTTTGGATCGTTTTCATGGGGTTTTAGTAGGAGATATCCGCCCATTTGTCTAACCCAGTTAAGATAGCTTCAAATCAATTATCAGAAAAATCGTAAGACTTTAGCAATGTTAACGAGATGTTTACCCTGTTCCTTAATAGAGGGGGTGTCTCCTCTAGGGGACACCCACCATTCACCTAATACCTTTCGGGCGCTTCGGCGTCCTTTTTTTTGGCCGCATGACATTTCGGTGTTTTTTTTAGGAATTGAGTGAAAAGCGGACTTGCCGAACCGGAAAAACGCTTGTATCAGGCGCGCCTACCTTGAACGGTCTATTCCGCAATAGCTCAGTTGGTAGAGCAGCTGACTGTTAATCAGCTTGTCGCAGGTTCGAGTCCTGCTTGCGGAGCCACCATACTACCCTCACCGAATAATAAGTGTCTGAAAACACAGGGATAATGCCCCTCTGCATCCCTGTACCCTTAGATTTCCTCAGATTTGGTGCAACAAATGGTGTAACAAATGGTGCAACATAATGGGTATGTCTCGACTGAATCAGTATCTCTATAGTAAGCGTGGGCGTTGGCAGTATACGCGCCGCGTCCCCTCAGAAGTTGCGCATCTTGATCGGCGAGGTACAATTCGCATCGGGTTAAAAACGGCCTCCCTAGATATCGCGCGGCATAGGCGAGATGCCATGATGTTAGCGGATGATGAATATTGGGCACTCTTACAAAGTAATGAGCGCAAAGGCGCGCGCAATGCGTCAGGCCCTCAACTACTTTCACGCTATCAAGCCGCTAAAAAGCGGGCAATGGCGCGCGGCTATATCTACACCCCCGTCGATACCCTCGTGGATGATGCATCTCTCGGCGAAATTCTGGATAGAATTACAACTCTTAAAGCTCAGCCTAAATCTGTGGAGACCATTGAGGCAGAAGCTATATTGGGAGGCGTTCAAGAAACTCATATGCCTGTTTCTCAGGCATTCTCTCTTTACGCAGACACGCTTTGTATTGGCACGCTCAAAGGCAAGTCAGAGTCGCAGAAGAAAACTTGGCGTAAGCCCAAAGAACGCGCCATCGCCAACTTCATTGCCCTATTTGGAGATTTGCCAATGGACCAGATCACGCGCAAGCACGGTCAGGACTTTTACCAATGGTGGGGCGAGCGGGTAAATCCTGCGGACGGCTCCAAGGGTCTTAATCCCAACAGCGCAAACCGCGACATCGGCAATATGCGAACGCTGTTCAAGAGCTACTGGGTTTATCAAGGTGCCCACAATCGGCCTAACCCTTTTAAGGGGCTAAATTACACTGAGAACTACTACAAAGACATTCCAGCATTTGAAAACGATTGGGTGCGTAAGAACATCCTAGTGCCCGGATTATTTGAAGGTCTAAATCGAGATGCACGGCTCATCATTTACGCTCTTATTGAAACGGGTTGCCGTCCAAGTGAGATCGCCAATTTGAGGTCTGAACATATCAAACTGAACGCTAACGTGCCTCACATACAGATAAGGCCAAGAGAAAATCGCCAGCTCAAGACAAATTCCGCCATTAGGGATATTCCGCTTACAGGCATCTCTCTTGAAGCCATGCGCTTAGCCCCATCTGGCTTTCCGCATTACAGAGACAAGGGTCATCTGCTCTCAGCCACGCTGATGAAAGCGTTTAAGAACCGTAGCCTCTTTCCAAGCGATAATCACAGAATCTACTCATTCCGACATTCCTTTGAAAAACGGATGCAGGAAAGCGGTATTGATTACGGACTAAGATGCACATTGATGGGCCATAGCAATAGTCGGCCGTCATATGGTGATGGTGGGAGTTTGGCTTATCGCCAATCGGAGATGCTAAAGTTTGTCCACCCCTACTCAGAGGAACTGGTCAGGGGAATTTAGTAAGCGCTTTAATCGCTTGGCTCTTTTTCGCCGCTTTGAGAGCTCATGATCCAGTCTCTCAATCAAAGGCCAATATGTGTCGCCCTGGCGTTCAACAAGCCCTGCAACATAGATCAATGAAGCTTTGATCTCTGCGTCGGTAATTTCGGTGTCAGATTTATATCGCATTACAGACTTAGCGCTCGGGTGAACCCGTTTCGGTTTCAAACTTCCCTTCGGCCTCTCAGGGCGCTGGCTTGTGCAAGAGGTTCAGCTCTTCAGCTGTGAAGAACCCATCTGTATCGGTATAGATATCTTTGACAGCGCCGTAGAGACTTTGCGTTGTGTCTTCTAACACCGTGCGGAGGTTGGTTTTAAAGGCATCATATCGCGCCTCACCTCTCGCTCGTGCCGCATCTTGATCGGCCTTCGGTATCTTAGGGGTGGCCGTCAGGTAGTGGCGGATGAATAACGCCATAGCTTCTGACGTAATTGCCATCCGGAGTTCAAGCGCTTCAGTCTCTCGCGCGATGCGGTCCATCCGCTTGATAATCGCGCTTTCACGCTCCAGCGCATACTCATCTGAGAGATAGGCTTTGAGAGCATTATTGACTGTGTCCGATATCGTGACATGTGGCCGCGTCGTCGCAAACTGAAGCTTGGCAAAAGTATCATGGTCAACATAGGCTCGAACGCGGGGTTTGGATGTCGTCATTGGTCTTACCTTCTTTGGTGGAGACACAAAATGTGGCTAACGCTACGTTTTGAACATTGCGGATAGTCGAGCCAGTTTCTGGCCGAATGAGGGTTGAAGTAACCGACTGAGGTAACTCTACCGTGATGGCCCTCTACGCCCTGTCACATCCCAGCTGATGCCGCCCCCGCCAATGGTGCCAGCTATCGATTGCCCTAAGCGCCGCTCCATCACAGGCCGCCATGGGACGAGTGTAAACTCTCGCGATCTCTCAATGATGGCAAACTTCCCGCTTGGGCGATCAATGGCCTGGCGGTAAGTTCCATCTATGTGACCTTGGGTCTGAGCGGTGACGTATGGTTTACCGAGCGACTTGGATAAGTTTTCGCCAGCCTCCTTCAGGTCCATATCTTTTAAGCGTGATAGCGTGTCGCTTGGGACCTTCCCGTCCTTCCCAATCTCAAACCCAGAACTACGCAGCACCTCAATTCGTTTAGACCCTGAAGTTTGGACCGGATTGTCTTCCGGCAAGCCCGCCAACATCTCTTCCACCAAAGCGCGGTCTAGCCATGTCGCGCCGCGTGCTGTTTCCATCTGAGTGAGTGTGAGTTTGTTGTCGCGTTGAAGCGGCGTCGGCAATCGCTTGGCCCGCTCCGCTTCATAGTCGCTCACACGGTCCAAATAATCTTCAGGAATCCGCCATGATCCATCTTGATTGCGCGTGACAACATTGGATCGCCGTAAGGCCTCCAGCCTTCTAACGTGGCTCTTCACATAAGCCTCGGACTCATTGCGCTCCAGTTGATGATGCATCGGGCTATAAATGCCTGCTTGGTCTTGAGCGATAGCCGCTATGGATTTGTCAATCGCGCGCGGATATTGCGGATGAATTCCAAAGGTTACGACCTGTCCTGTTTTAAGAGAGCTAAAGGTCTCGTCTTCTGACACAGCACCAAAGATAACTCGGCCCTTCAAGCTCTCGATAACAACAAAGCCTTTGTCCTGCCTGTCGTCTCGTCGTCCGTATGACTTTACAATGCCTGTGACGGGCTGCCCATGGATGTCTGCCGGATCAAAGATTGCATCGGGACCAAGAGTTCTCTCCATGCCTTGTTTGGCCATAGCGCGGTGCAACGTTTTAAGAATGTCGTTCTGCTCACCCATGCGAGTAAGTGTCTGCTTGAAGTTAGGGGACATCCGCCACAGACCTTTACCTTCATATTCCGCCAAGCCCATCTTCCTTAGCGTCTCCATTCGTTTTCGTATGAGCTGCTTGCGCCATAGACTTTTCTGCTCTGCTGGCTGAGCCAGATTGACGATGTCTTCCTGGCGTATCTGATCAATCGTCTTGTCGAGATCGGTCATCCGTTCTGCGGTGATGGTTCGCGCCAATTTGGAACGTCGTTCCAACTCACTGACCGGACCGAGTTCTAGGCTTGCCAAAGCTTGCGCCCGTTCTCTCATGCCATGCGAGATATACTGGCGGGGGATGACAAGATCTTTGCCGTCATCCCGAACGCCGCGTACTGTCAGATGCGTATGCGGTTGCGCCGTGTCGTAATGATCTACCGCGACCCAATCCAGCCTGGTTCCAAGATCGCTTTCCATCTGGCTAACAAGCTCGCGAGTGAAGCCCGTCAGGTCTGACATTTTCTCAGCATCTTCCGGCGAGACAATGAAGCGAAAGTGGTGGCGGTCATCTTTGCAACGCGCGTGAAAAATCTCGGCGTCAGGTTCATGGATAAGCGAGCCATATAGCTTGCCTGGGCTTGCGTCCTTTTGCGTCGTGTCACGCTCTAAATATTTGAGATGGTCTTTGAGTTTTGCCGCGCCAAACCCAGTCATTTTTTTGATCGACGCCTTAACGACAACGCGGCGATGAAATGTTCTCTGCGTTGTGGAGCGTTGGCTTCGGTTTGGAGTGCTTCTCCCTCCCCCGCGCTTTGGCGAGATCGAGGAGTAGAAACTCTTGGCGCGGGGTCTGCCGCCACGGTTGGACCGAGGCGACTTAGACCTGGCTATCCGTATCTTAAAATCATCTTCGCCAGCCTTACTCATCCGTCCGCTCCTTTTAGGGTACAGACAGTTCAATAAAGGGTGGGCCTACCGCTTTACGCAAGGGGTATGGGCAAAAAATAACTATTGGTGGGCCACGCCAATTTAGTAAAAGCCCTACCAAAAACGATGTGCAGACAAAGGCTTACCCGACGGGTGGGCCGACCTGTTTTATCTTGCCCTCACTTCGTTTTCTCATTCTCCAGCTTTTCTATTTAATTGCTGCCATCGCGTCTATGTCGTCTGGCGGGACTGCCGGAGCCGCCCCACACGAGCGGAGGCAGGCGCGCCGGACTTGCCGCAAAGCGGCGAACTCTTAGCTTCAAATTAGAACTGACAATCTGAGTTGCTAAGCATAAGGCGTGACGATACATACCCCCTAAGGGTATAGTATGAAAAACAAAACAAGCCAACTCGCCATTAAGCGCTTAGCCAGAATCGAAGGCCAAGTTCGTGGCATTTCGGGAATGATCGAAGACGATAGATATTGCATCGATGTCGTCCGTCAAATCCAAGCCGTAAAGTCTGCATTGACCAGTTTAGAAGGTTTAGTGTTGAACGACCATCTAGATACCTGTGTCGAAACAGCTTTGAAATCGGACGATATGGATCAGCGCCGAGAGAAAGTAGAAGAGCTTGTCGCGGTTCTAGGCGGACGGAAAAAGTGATCATTACGCGATACATTAGTCTCGGTGTTCTGGCTATGACTTTTGCTCAAACGGCACATGCACGCCCAGTGTCTTATCCAGATGGCTGGACCCTTATGCAAAGAAACAATGGGGACATGTCCGCGATACACGCCCATTACTCACCCACGGCAAGAGACTCGATTGGCCTATATTTGGAACGAAATTGGGAAGAAGATTACACCTATATGGGGCTCCAATATAACAGGCTTGTTAAGCGATGGAATGGCCCTCAGAGCCAAGCAAATTTGTATGGCAAAGCCAGCGTTGGACAAGCGGACCCGTTTGGAGATGAAGATGCAAAACTGTCCGGATTTGTAGAGATTGCAGCAGATTGGGAAACGCGCCGTTGGTTTACCGAATACCGTGTACGAGCAACGGAAGTGGCAGATGACAATAGCGTTCATCATAGCGCAAGGGTTGGTGTGGCACCCTATCTGGGTGACTATGGTGATCTTCATACATGGCTCATGGTTCAAGTCGAAAACCACCCGGAAGGTGATAAGCCTATAACGACAACACCGCTTATTCGCTTGTTCAAAGGGGTTCAAATGGTCGAATTAGGATACACCATTGAGCAAGATGAGTGGCTCGCGAATTGGATCATAAGATTTTAAACAAAGGATTTTCAGCATGAATACATTGAAATATATCGTCGCGGCATCTGCCCTGATTATGTTCGCACAACCTGCCTTAGCGCAAGATTCTGCGATGGATCATAGCAAAATGGACCACAGTAAAATGGATCATGGACAAATGGATCACAGTAAAATGGATCACGGCGACCATGATCACGCAGGTATGGAAGCGCCTGACTTATCCGGTGAAGTGATGGCTGAGAATGCGGTCATTATCGTCGCAAAGGTCAACGGTTTAGTCTGTGATTTTTGCGCTCAAGCATTGAAGAAAGTCTTCAAAAAAGAAGACGCCGTCGAGTCCCTGAATGTTGACTTAAGCGCTGGTGAAGTGCGTGTCGCCTTGAAGCCAGGCCAGTCACTTTCTGACGAACGCGTCGAAAAACTAATACGCAAATCTGGTTATTCGCTGGTGTCCACTGAACGCGTCATCGGTCAGTGATATCATCAAAACCACATATTGAGGTCATCAAAGCCCCGTCGACGCTTCCCGCGTTTTTCTCTCTTTTCACCTCTACGGGCACGCTGATTTGTTGCGCTCTACCTGCTTTATTGGTGAGCATTGGTGCTGGTGCAGTCATGGCTGGAATCATAGAAACCGTTCCTCAAATCACATGGCTGGGGCGTCACAAGGTTTGGGTGTTTGCATTCGCGGCTCTCATGATTTCTCTGTCCGGGGCAATGCAATGGCGGGCAAAGTCAATGCCTTGTCCTGCCGACCCTGCTAAAGCCCGTGCATGCAACCGCGCGCGCCGAGTGAGTTGGACAGTATGGTGGGTAAGTGTTTTTGCGTTTCTAATTGGCGGTTTCTTTGCATTTTTCGCACAATATCTCTATTTTTGAACTTGGCCATGTAGTTCATTGATCGGCAGATAGTAATCCTTGAGTATCCTTCTTTCGGCAGCTTAAGCCTCTGAGAAAGTGGAGCAAGATCCCCTTAGCGAACATTAGCGAGTGTCCTTAATTGAGCTACGATTGTAGGTAGCTCAGCCAAAACCGTGAGAGCCACTCTTTTTCTTGCGCAATTTAAAATATCGGCCCACGTTTTGCTGATAGTCTAAAAAAGGTTGGCCAAAGACTCGTTCCAAGTGCGGTTCCTCAATTTTTGTAATCCCAACATGCACCATGAGCGCAAACACTGCGACGAAGATAAATGCCAAAATTGAACCTGAGGCAATCGCGGCTCCTAAGAACATCAAGCCATAACCAAAATATTGCGGATTTCTGGACCGTGTATAAATACCGTGCGT
Organism: Litorimonas sp.; assembly: GCA_039975855.1. GTDB lineage: Bacteria > Pseudomonadota > Alphaproteobacteria > Caulobacterales > Maricaulaceae > Litorimonas. Next base: position 537,164 of record JBDWGH010000002.1, read on the forward strand.
AATCAAAGCGTCTTCTTTTAGGCCATAGACGCGAGATTGATCGCCATAGGCTTTGCGTCCCAGATAGATGATATAAACGCCCAAAATTAGGATAAGAAGCCCCGCCGTAACAGTCCAATATTGCGGCGTGTAAAGCGCCCCTCTGTTCATCCATGCAATCGCAAAGGTCATTAGAGCGTGGCCGTGCATCGCAACACCCGACCATGCCGCGAGAAAAGGCGTGAGATTACCGTTCTTTGCAAAGGAGCGTTTTGCGAGAATACCAAAGGGAATCGAAAGACACCCATTGAGCAACATAAGACCAATTAGAAATGGTTCAGCATTTATCATTTCGGATAACCTCTCCGGATTTCAGTTCGGCTCTCGCCTGCGAAATTATTGAGAATGAGGAGCGCAGAAACAGTGTCGCAAGCAAAATAGCGACGACCAGATCAGGCCAAGCCGTGCCAGTAATGGCAACCACGATTCCCGCGATGATAACACCCACATTGCCGATGGCATCATTACGCGAGCAGAGCCAGACGGAGCGCACATTGGAATCTCCATCGCGCCAACGCATCAAAACCAGAAGGCTTGTGAGGTTGGCCAAGAGTGCCAGAAACCCGACAATCCCCATGGTTTCAGCAACTGGAACTGTATCGCCTAAGAAGCGATATAAGGATGACGCTAAGATAATAATGGCAATAAAGGCTAGGCTGCCGCCCTTGAAAAGCGAGGCCATGGCGCGCGTGCGCAAGGAGGCCCCAATGACCAAGAGGCTAATCGTGTAGGTCGCGCTATCGCCTGCAAAATCGAGCGCATCAGCTAACAGGGCTTGAGACCCTGATTTGAGGCCCGCCGTTATCTCCACACAGAACATAACGGCATTGATAAGGATGACCGCCAGTAAGGCACGCTTATAGCCGTCTGACATCCCCACAAAAACTTTATCGTCGCAACATCCACTCATCTGATCATCGTCCTCTTGTGCAATTTCGAGAACAATCTACTGTCTACAGTCACTGTAGAGGCAAGAGAAAAATGATATGAGCCGGAAAACGATTGGAATCCTGTCCCGTGACTGCGGCGTGAAAGTCACAACCATTCGTTATTATGAATCTATCGGTCTCACTCGCGAGCCTGATAGAACAAGCAGCGGGCAACGAATATATGACGACACTGCGGTCGAACGTTTAAACTTTATCCGTCACGCCAGAGATCTTGGCTTTCCGATTGAGGCTATACGTGAACTCATTGACTTGCAGGAAAGCCCCGGAACAGACTGCGCGAGCGTAGACCGCATCGCCCGCAGCCAACTTGCTGATGTCAGGAGAAGGCTCAATCAACTCGAAGCTTTGGAGGCCGAGCTTAAAAATATGATTACAATGTGTGAGGGCGGAAAAATCGCGAACTGCAAAGTACTTCAAACTCTGTCAAATCATGACGAGTGTCTAGATGCACATGACGCACATAAAGAGTTTAGGCCAATCATGTCTTAGTTTAAGAGTGGTTCAAACCTCTAGTGACTTTAAGGGGCGATCTAAGACACTGAGCTAGGTCCACTATGCCCCCTAAGCTGATATTAGATCGAGACGCTCTAAAATCACATTCCACCTAAACCATTTTAATAATCGTTCAAATCAGGAAAAAGCAGTGTCAACCCTGAGACATAACAGCGAACCGACATACAATAATCTATTCTACGGCCTAGATTTGGTGTAACAATCGGTGCAATAAAGAGTGTAACATTTGAAGCGAAAATTCACATAAGCTGTAGATTTTTAAATTTTCATTGTCTCCTGCCTGCAGAGAGAAATTTACAATCCTAGCATCTATTGATTTGAAAAAATAAACTACCTTAAACACTTTAATGGAAATGGGACACAAAACAGCCTACTCAATGGGCTACTTTTTCGATTCTTGACCAACCTAACTAATTGTTTTATATAGTAAAAACCGAAATGAAAGCATCCGTGCGGGGCAGCCAGAAGATGTTAAGCAGGGATATCCACCTTAACACTGATAAAGACATCCCTTTAGCTTGCTTAAAGATAAATTAGGCGTTTCATCTATCTGCTCAAGTCATTTTGAGTGTAACAAATGGTGCATCAAACGGTGCAACATTTAGATTTAAATGTCGTTTAACCCACTGTTTTTATTGTATTTTTATATCGGTATTGACTCCTGCTTGCGGAGCCACCACTTATCGGAACATTCCGATAAAACCTTTTATCGGCACATTCGATTATCAGAACATCAGAACAAAACTGGTTTCGACACAGTGTCTTATATTGCCTAGTGTTCTGATAAACTGCACATTGCGTCAAACTAACCGTCGTAATCATTTCCCGAAACGAGTGTCCTTAAAGCGCGCAAACCCGCTGACAAATTCCGCTAATATCGCTTATCACGGAGATCTAAACCCTTAGTGGGATTGATGTGTCGTTAAGGTATAGATCTCCCTATTGGGATCTTAGCTCAGTGTATTGCTTGAGGCGATTTTAAGACGTTCTGGGATTTGTAGAAACATCCCCATTGAGGACATTAGCGACCGTCTTAGGTTAGACCATTTTAAACCACTGAGTTAAAATCCACACAGAAATGTGAACATGTGTTGTTTAGATAAAAACGATCAACGTTATTACTCGCGCCGTGGAGAGTGAAATTTACAATTCAATGTGCGGGAGAGACTTAGGTGGCGTTTTTAGATACAGAACCTCTTTCAAAACCGAAAGAAAATCGTTCGAGCATTTTTCGAGTTATTCAGGGAGGAAAACCTCACATGAAGTCGAGTGCGCGGGATGCTGATCTGTCTCTAGCCCAAAAAATAGCCTCCGGCGATCAACTAGCCATGAAACAAGTCTATAACCTTCACTCTGGCCCGCTCTTTCATTTTGTTAAAAATTGGCTCGCCGATCCGCATGAGGCTTCTGATATTGTTCATGAAACAATGCTTGAGGTGTGGAAACGAGCCGAACGATTCCAAGGACGTTCTTCATTGAAGTCATGGATTTTCTCCATAGCCCGAAATAAGTCGATAGACAAAAACAGAAAATCATCTCGGCTGTCTTACACAGATGAGGTTCCAGATCTCATTGATGATGAAGTCGGACCCCTGGAGGCCGTAGAGTTGTCACAAGACGCATCAGCGTTAAAAGCCAGTATTGCTCGGTTGAGCGATACGCACAGACGCATGATACATCTCGCATTTTATGAAGATCTGACATATCGGGAAATTGCAGAGATCGAAAATTGCCCCGTTGGCACAGTAAAGACGCGTATTTTGCATGCCAAGAAGTTACTAATGCGTGATCTCGCAAATCACACGAAACGATAGTTAGATTTGATTCTAAAAAAAATTGAACCAAATCCTTTTTTCAGACGACATAACGCATATGATATGTGTTGGGCGAATGCTTGACATAGTTTAGAATTGGAAGTCAGAACCATGGCAAGTTTCGAAGACAAAATCTCTTTGATGATACCTGCATATCTACGCGGTGAGCTTCCTGAGCATGAGCGACTAGAGGTCGAAAATTTAGCTGCCAAGAACCCCAGTATCGCTGCAGAGATCCAGTTTCAGAAAAATCTCAAAACAGCAATCAGGGCTGATCAGGATAATTTTGAGCCGGGCGAACTGGGATGGGCCAAACTCTCAAAGGCTATGTCTGAGTCAGACAATTCGTCCAGCTTTGAACCTCAAATAACATCAAAACAGCCTAAGTTTTGGAAATATGCAGCAGCGATTTTGGCCGTTGCGGCGATTGGACAGGCCGGTGTTCTAAGTTCCCTGGCGATCAAGGACAGCTCGGAACCTCAATATGTGACTGTATCCGAGACAGCTAGCGATCTTTATACAGTTAAGGTCGGGTTCCACTCTGACGTTACGGTAGAGCAACTCACGGAGACCCTGCAATCACTTGACGCAAAAATTATTTCGGGGCCAAGCTCCTTGGGACTCTATGACGTAAAATTTGAGTCTATCGCTACCTGCTCAACAGCCGTTGAAAGTTTTGAGCGTTTACCACGTGTCATCGCGACAGCTACGTCTTGTGAATAACACTTAAGTCTTATGAAGGATTGTGGAGGAGCATTAGGCCTTTTAGCGGCTCTGTTGCTAGGCACGATTTCTACGTCTGCGATGGCTCAAGATGAGCCGACGTCTATCACGCCACGGTTTTCAGGTGATCTACGACTACGCTATCAAGCCTTAGAAGAAGATAATTTCACACAAGCCGGCGAGGCTTTAACCCTGCGTTTTGCAGGTGCTGTTGAACTGGACATTTTCAAAAAAACATCTGTCCTTGCCGAAGTTGAGGGCGTCGCAGCTTTGATCAACAATTATAATGACGGAACTGGCGATAATGCCGTCTTACCTGTCATACCCGATCCAGACGGCATTGAGTTGAACCGTCTGCAAATAATCAGTGAGATTATTCCTAAGACACGCGTGACGGTCGGACGACAACGACTGGCGCTTGATGATTGGCGTTTTATTGGTGCCTTTCCCTTTCGCCAAAACAATCAATCCATAGAGGCCATACGCGTTGAAACGACGGCGTTTGGTCCAGGTATTCTTGATATCGGTTATTTCAACAAAGTCAGGCGTCCGTTAGGCGCTGACAACGCTGCAGGCGTGTTTGAAGGGGATTCCTTTTTCGCCAATTACAATCTTGCGACGCCACTGGGCCGGGCTTCCGCATTTCACTATGCGACCGAACTCGAGACGGGGGCGAAAGGTCTGGATCTTCAAATTGCATCTACGCAAACGACAGGCGTAAGGATTTTAGGTCGACGGGATTGGCAGAATTTCGCCGTAGCCTGGGAAGCGTCTTACGCCAAGCAAAGTGATTATGCGGAAAATCCGAATAATTACTCAGCCGATTATGGCTTGGTTGAACTGACTCTCAGTCCCGGCGCATTCAAATTCAAACTGCGCGGTGAACTCTTGGGGAGTGATAAGGGTCAAAGTTTGCAAACACCTTTGGCTTCTCTTCACAGGTTTCAAGGATCAGCAGATCAATTCCTACGCACGCCTCCCGATGGGTTGAGAGATTACTCGATGTCGGCAAGCTATAGCTTTGATCCCATTGGCCCGCTTTCAGATATATCGATACTTGCTCGGCACCATTGGTTTGAATCAGATACCGATAGTCGGACATACGGACGCGAATTAGATTTGGCTCTAAAGGCTAGGATCAATAAAGTCGGCTTTTCGATTGAATATGCGAATTATAATGCAGAGACATTCTCCAATGACACCCAAACATTTTTCCTAACAAGTGAAATTTCATTCTAATTATGAACCGCTCGCCCTCCTTATTCGACTGAAATTCAAGTTGCCCGGATAAATTTATGACCCCTCAATTTAGAATCCTATTATTATTAGCTACGACCCTACTCGTAGGGTGCGAGACTTATAATTTAGAACGTCCCCGTGAAGTCCTAGCTCAGAAACAGACAACCGAACTCATTAACCGCTCCGAGGTCGTGGCCGTTGTAAATTCAGTAGATGTTGCGGCTGACTTAGAGCAAAAAGCAGCGCGTTGGGGTTATGAACTTAAACGTAAAGAAGCATTGGATGGCTTAAACTTGTATCTATTGACCTTTGATTGCCCACCAGGAATCGATCCCCATGTCGCCAGCCTTGAGCTAGAGCGCTTGCAGCCAAAATCTACCGTCGAGGCCAATCATAAATATATCCTACAGGCAGCCGCCATGAATGAGACAGGCTTGGGTTTCTCATCGCCCCGAATTTATGCGAACTCGCTGATTGAGTGGCCTGAGGAGGGGTGCGACGCTATTTTTGATATTGGAATTATCGATGGCGGTGTTGATCGTGACGCTGTTTTAGGGCGCTCATCCGCCCATATTGAATCGCGCATATTCATTTCTGGGAAAGAAGCGCCTGCTGCACAACGTCATGGAACGGCCATAGCCGATATTCTTGTTGGAACCGGGCGCCTGAAAAATGCTAAGCTTTATAACGCTTCAGTCGTCAGCGAAGATGAGAACGGCGTTCAATATTCAGGTGTTGAACCGATGCTGAAAGCGCTCGATTGGATGGTTCGTTCAAATGTGCGTGTCGTTAACATTAGTCTTGCGGGGCCATATAATCGAACTTTGGATCGCGGCATTCAAAGAGCTGCCGACAAAGGCGTTATCATCGTTGCAGCGGTCGGTAATAGCGGTGCGCACTCGTCACCTCTTTACCCTGCCGCTTTGGATGATGTAATTGCTGCAACAGCAGTAGATAGTGATGGAAATATCTATGACAAAGCTGTGCAGGGCCCCCACGTAGATCTTTCAGCCCCTGGAGTTGAGGTGTTTGTTGGAGATGTAAAAACAGGCCGTTATGTGTCTGGAACCTCTATCGCAGCGCCTTTCATTGTTGCAAAAATTGCTTCTGACCCACGATATGCTGATATTAAATCCGCAAAAGATATTAGAGCGCTTTTATCTGAGGAAGCATCTGATCTAGGAATATCAGGCCCAGATCCCATTTTTGGCTCTGGCCTCATAAAGGCGAATAACAGATGCGGTTGATACTCGTATTCTTATAAGTTGGAGAGGTCGGCTTGTCCGAGCTTTTTTTACGTCAATCTTATTCGACTTATTTTTATTTAATTTTGAACCCAATCTCCGGTTCGTTCGACAGAGCTATGGAACGGTTGGTCTGTGCTTAATTTTTCTTCCAACATTTGGGTCAACCGTCTTGCTAAAACCTAACTGGAGAGACCCCCATGTCGACCAAGACAAATACTCAAAAATCTAAAAAGAAAAATGCAGCAGCGAAAGCTGCTCTTATCGCTGCGGCAGGTGCCGTAGCTCTCTCAACTGAAGCTAACGCTGCGGAAGCGGACGTTCAAATGGTTGATGTGAATTCACTAAATAACGTGGCTTCTACCCGCCGTCTTGAAGACGGAAGCTTGGAAGTTGTCTTGAAAAATGGCGAGGTTGTTCGCCTTGGCTCAGAGTCATTCGTTGAAAAGGCTGGTCAATTTTTCCTTGGGTCTGCAGCATTGGCTGAGCTTACAGACGGAAACGGAAATTTAGTTTTGATTGGTTTGGCTGCTGCTGCGGCTGGCCTAGCAATCGCATTGGGCGGTGGCGATGATGATGCTCCACCTCCGATTGCGATTGATCCAAATCTCCCAACGGCGGGTGATGATACTATTCAAGGTACAGCAAATGACGATACACTTAACGGCTTGGCTGGCAACGATACGATTTCCGGCTTGGCTGGTAACGATACGCTCACAGGTGATGATGGAAATGATACGCTTGATGGCGGTACTGGAAATGACACGCTCATCGGCCGGGCAGGTAATGACACCCTCCTGGGCGGCGAAGGTGATGATATCCTTGCTGGTGGCGGCGGAACTGACGTTATTGATGGCGGCGCAGGGAATGATACGAATTCATTCGCAGATATCGCTGCAGATACAACAGCTAGCATAGCAGATGGAACGGCGACTTACGGAGGCGTAAGCGAGTCATTCACAAATGTCGAAAATCTGACGGGTGGCTCTGGAAATGACAGTCTTACGGGCGACGCTAATGCCAACATCCTGGATGGCGGTGAAGGTAACGATACGCTGATCGGCGGCGCCGGAGCTGATACGCTCATCGGGGGTGCTGGTGATGACGTCCTCGCGGGCGGCGGCGGCGCTGATATGATCGACGGCGGCGAAGGTGTCGATACGAACTCTTTCGAAGGCATTGGTTTGGGCGTCACAGCAACAGTTAACGCTGACGGAACAGGTACAGCTGAATATGGAATGGTCAGCGAGACTTTCGAAGGTATCGAAAACCTCCGTGGTTCAGACAATGACGACGTCCTTATCGCGACAGGTGCAGCGGCCAACACAATCGAAGGCGGCGCTGGCGATGACCTGATTGCGGGTGGCGGTGGAACCGACATCCTCGATGGCGGTGAAGGTAATGATACGAACTCATTCCAAGGTATCGGAGCAGATGTCACAGCCTCTCTCGTCGACGAAACAGCCGAATATGGCATGGTTTCTGAGACCTTCACAAACTTTGAGAACCTCACAGGCGGTTTAGGAAATGACACCCTAACAGGTGATATGAATGCGAACGTCCTCGATGGTGCTGATGGTAACGACACACTCATCGGCGGCGGCGGGGCAGACACACTTACTGGCGGTGCGGGCGATGACGTCCTTGCTGGCGGTGGCGGTCAAGACGTCATCGATGGCGGCGAAGGTATCGATACAAACTCATTCGAAGGTATTGGTGTCGGCGTAACAGCAAACATTGGTGCAGGAACAGCCAGCTACGGCATGGTCAATGAGACTTTCACAAATATCGAGAACCTACGCGGTTCTGACAATGATGACTCTCTACGCGGTGACGGCAATGTAAACGTCATCGAAGCCGGAGCTGGTGATGACCGCGTGATCTGGTCAGGCGGTGAAGACACACTCGACGGTGGAGAAGGTGTTGATACACTTGATTATGAAACGTCTTCTGTCGGCGTAGACATCAATCTCGGCGCTGGTACGGCCACACGTGAAGTTGGCTTCTCTGTAGAGGTTGTTGATGCTGAAGTTGCTGATGATGCAGTCTTTGTTCAAGCTGCAACAGACGGTAATCTGTACTTCAACGTTCATACTGAAGAATTTAACGGCGGTGAAATCCGTGGTCAGCTTTCAGTCTCATCTGATGAAACCGTCGATGGTGTGCGTACAATCGTTTTGGATGGTCTGCTTGATGCGGCCCAAGAGCCAAATGATGCGTCTGACTCCGACGCAACGGGCGCTGGCCAAGTCACCATTACTGTCGATGCAGACGGAAATGCGACTTATAGCTCAACATTAGATATCACAGGTATCTCTTCAGACGAGTTAATCACACTTGGCGGCGGCGCGCTTTCAGGTATCCACCTTCATAACGCTCCGGCAGGAACAAACGGCCCAGTCCTACAAGACTTCATCGTTGATGCGGGCGGAAACACTGATGGGACACGTGCGTCGACTGAAACGGCTGTAGAGCTTCAGCAGTCCACATCTTCTGATGATGGTGACGTCTTCAACGAAAACATTGAAGTTGATACGATTTCAAACTTCGAAAACATCGTCGGTTCTGAAAATAATGATGTTCTTCGAGGTAATGGCCAAGAGAATGTTATCGAAGCCGGGGTTGGTGATGACATAATCACTTGGTCTGGCGGTGAAGACGTGTTGGATGGTGGTGAAGGTTTCGACACCGCTGATTACACAACAAGCTCTGTGCCTGTTATCGTTGATCTTGATGAAGATGGGAACGGAACGGTCACACGTGACGTAGGCTTCGGTGTTGAAGTCGTTGATGCCGAAGTTGCGGATGATGCAACATTCGTTCAGGCAGCCACAGACGGAAACCTCTATTTCAACATCCACACAGAAGAATTCGGCGGCGGCGAAATTCGCGGGCAACTCTCGGTCTCTTCTGACGAAACAGTTGATGGTGTGCGTACAATCGTTCTGGATGGCACACTTGATTCCGCCCAAGAACCAATGGATGCGTCTGACTCAGATGCAACAGGCGTTGGCCAAGTCACAATTACGGTCGATGCAGATGGAAACGCGACTTACAGCTCGACTCTTGATGTAACAGGTATTTCTCCATCAGAATTAATCACACTGGGGAATGGCGCGCTCTCAGCTATCCATCTTCATAACGCACCAGCGGGAACAAACGGTCCTGTTTTGCAAGACATCATTGTTGATGCCGGTGGCGCGACAGATGGATCAACGGAAGACGGGGACGTTATCAACGAGGTCACCGAAGTGGATCAGTTGATTTCCATTGAGAATGTCATTCTCTCTCAAAATAATGACGTGCTGAACCCAGCCGCAGGCGACCAATCCGTTGACGGAGGAGCAGGTAATGATGTCCTCTTCGGCGGAGCTGGCAATGACACGCTTTCAGGCGGTGCGGGTGACGACATCCTCGCTGGCGGCGGTGGTCGAGATAGTCTTGACGGTGGTGAAGGTAACGACACCAACTCCTTCGAAGGGATTGGCCGCAATGTCGACGCAAGCTTGGCCTCTGGAACAGCAATCTATGTTGCGCCAAACGGGACGACAGTCGAAGAGAGCTTCCAGAACTTTGAGAACCTGACAGGTTTCACTGGTAATGATCGCTTAACAGGCGATGCAGCTGATAACGTTCTTGATGGCGGTTCTGGTAATGATACGCTTTCAGGCGGTGCCGGTGCAGATACGCTGATTGGTGGTGCCGGAGACGACACACTTATCGGCGGTGGTGGTCAAGACAGTCTTGACGGCGGCGAAGGTATCGACACGGCAGACTTCGGCAATATCGGTCTTGGTATTGAGGTTAGCCTTGAAGACGGTGTTGCTTCTTACGGTATGGTCGAGAATGAAACACTTGAGAACATCGAGAATGTTATCGGTACGGCCCAAGATGATATCATCACGGGTGATGACGGTGACAACCTGCTCGCAGGTGGTGACGGGAACGACACGATCTCTGGCGGCGACGGTGATGACTATATCCGCGGCGATGCCATTGGTGATGGTGAAGCTATCCAAGTCACATTCGAGAACACATTGGGTGATGGTGGAACTTTCCTAACCCCGGTTTGGTTCGGCTTTAACGACGGCGAAGCGACAAACTTCTCAACCTATGTGCGCGGCGAAGCTGCCAGCACAGGCCTTGAACGCATTGCTGAGGATGGGAATGTGTCAGCTCTTGCAACAGAGTTTAGTCAGACAACAGGTGACAACGGTGTTGACGCCACGGTCTTCGGTCTCGGTGTAGGCGCACCAGGTCCAATTGATCCGGGTGAGAGCGCGTCTTTCATCATCAATGTTGATCCGGCTGATGTTGGCGAAGGTAACTTTGTTTGGGTGACCATGGTGATCCCATCTAATGACGCTTTCCTTTCCTCACCAGGCAACCCATTGGCTGATCCGATCTTTAGCTCTGATGGTTCATTCCTCGGACCGATTGAGATCTTACGCTTCGGGTCTGACGTGCTGGATGCCGGAACAGAGGTAAATACTGAGCTTGATGCTGCGTTCCTCAATCAAATGGGACCGAATACAGGTGTCGATGAGAACGGTGTTGTCGCTACGCATATCGGCTTTAACGGTTCGGAAGCTAACCCGGATGGATCACCAATCAACATTCTTGGCGGCACAACAGCTGCGGGAACAACGATTGATCCATCTGTTGGTGACTTCACGCTCAATGGCGGAACGCAGCTCGTGCTTCGTATCCTTGTCGACCGCGCAGTCTTTGGCGGAGATGACGAACTCTTCGGTGGGGCCGGTAACGACACGATCGAAGGTGGCTTTGGTGATGACCTTCTTGACGGTGGTTCCGGAAACGACATCCTCATTGGTGGATCTGGCGATGACGTCCTACGCGGCGGCGGCGGCCAAGATACACTTGATGGCGGCGAAGGTATCGATACCGCTGACCACTCCAATATTGGTGTAGCTGTCAATGTGAACCTCGGTGCCGGTACGGCCAGCTACGGAATGGTCAATGAGACCCTGACTTCGATTGAGAACGTCATTGGTACAAACTTCGACGATACAATTCGCGGCGACGGTGGTGTCAATGTAATCGAAGCCGGTGCAGGTGATGATACCATCACTTGGACGGATGGTGAGGACACTTATGATGGCGGTGAAGGTTTCGACACTGTGGATTATACAACGTCTTCTGTCCCTGTTGTTGTTGAACTAGACGCTGAAGGAAACGGTACAGCGACAAGAGAGCTTGGCTTCTCTGTCGAAGTCACTGATGCGGAAGTCGCAGATGACGCGGTATTCGTTCAGGCCGCCCTTGACGGTAATCTTTACTTCAACATCCATACTGAAGAGTTTGGTGGAGGCGAAATCCGTGGTCAGCTTTCAGTCTCATCTGATGAGACGGTGGATGGTGTCAGAACAATTGTTCTGGACGGTGACCTGGATGCGTCACAGGAACCAATGGATGCGTCTGACTCTGATGCAACGGGCACAGGCCAAGTCACGATTACTGTCGATGCCGATGGAAATGCGACATACAGCTCAACCCTAGAAGTGTCTGGAATTTCGACATCTGAGTTGACGCCCGTTGGTCCTTTCTCATCAATCCATCTCCACAATGCGCCGGCCGGATCAAATGGTGGGGTAGTCCAGGACTTCATCGTGGATGCAGGCGGTGATGTGAACGGACTGGCACTATCTGCAGATGTCGACACTGGCGATGGAAATGTGTTCGAAGAAGTCATCGAAGTAGATATACTTACATCTATCGAACAGGTTATCGGCCAAAATGGTGCGCCAATTACGACGGCAGCGACGGATGAAATGCCTGGTGTTTTGAGGTCTGTTGAAGTCGAAGATTCACCAATTTTCGAAGCTCATGAGGTGGCTTTTAATACGGCTTCTGGACCTGAATTTGCAAATGATGAATTCGCATTTGATGCGACGCCGTTTGTTCCAGATATGTTCGAGGTCGCTTAAGCCCCCCAGGCCTTGAACATGCGCACGTTCCCTTACTCTCTCGAGAGAACGTGCGTCTAAACCTAAGCCTCGCATTTAATGCGGGGCTTTTTCGTATTTTTTTGAACCGATTGCCTCTCTCACTCGACATAGCTTTGTAGACCGCATTTTGGGGCAGGTTCTGCGAGTAGAGAGATGATTATGACCCACCAAAAAGATAGTAAAATCCGTGAAAATAGAGGGTTAGTCAGCTGGTTCTTTGCAATGGGCCGTGAATTGCCTGGCTATTTCTTACCAATATTAGGCTTTAGCCTCGTGAGTAATCTCTTACTGCTCGTCTCTCCGCTATACATGCTTCAAGTCTATGACCGTATTTTGACGTCTGGATCAAAAGACACGCTGATTTGGATTACCATAATTTCTCTTTTCTTGTTGGGCATTTACGCCGCTTCTGAAACCGGACGTCGCCGTATTTGTTCATTGGCTTCAGAAGAATTAGAAGAAAAAATCTCTGAGCGCATTTTCCAAGAGTTCGATAAGACTCATGATGCTGGCGGTCGTTTGCCAAATGATCTTAGGGTGTTGTCCCGAATTCGTGGATTTTTCCAAAACCAAACCGTTCTCCCGTTCTTTGACCTACCTTTCGCGCCGTTCTTTTTGCTGGTCATGTTCATGATCCATCCGCTCATTGGCTTTTTAGGTCTGGTAGGTGGTTTAATCTTGCTAGGCGTTGCGATTTTCGCCGAAGTCTCTGCGCGCCGTACAAATGAAACAGCTGCCGCGGTCAGTTCTGAGGCTTTTAATCTCGCCAGCGGTTTGAGCCGTCAACGTTCGGCCATTGTCGCAATGGGATTGACACATAATGCCTTGGTAAAATGGAGAAGTACTAAGGAAACCGCACGCGATTTGAACCTTAAAGCCGGAGCCAAGGAAACAGGTTTTGCATCTGCAACAAAAGCCGGCAGGCAAATGCTCCAGATTCTTATCTTGGGCGCAGGTGGGGCCTTGGCGATTACACAACAAATCTCGCCCGGTGCAATCGTGGCTGGCTCTATTATTCTTGGACGCGCCCTTGGGCCAATTGACCAAATTGTTGGGAGCTGGCGCGGTATAGCTAGTGCGCGTTTGGCATGGAACCAGGTTCAAACTGCAATAGAGCGAGAGGATATTGAGCCCGATTATACGCCCCTCCCGCGCCCGGATCCGCATCTGAAAGTAGATCGTCTCTCTGTTGCTATCCCGGGAAATCGAGAAGCTCTTATTCGCCCATTCGGTTTTGAGTTTAGTGGCGGTCAAATGGTGGCGATTTTAGGCTCAAATGGATGTGGGAAGACCACGCTTCTGCAAACACTTGCAGGAGCGTGGCATCCACACTCGGGTTCCGTTAGTCTAGGCGGTCGAGATTTGCATGCTTGGGCGAGTGAAGATCGTGGTCAGTATATTGGTTATGTCCCGCAAGATGTTGAACTTTTACCCGGAACAGTCGGTGAAAATATAGCGCGCATGACGCAGTGCGAGTCGCAGGACATCATTGATGCAGCGAAAAAGGCTGGCGCTCATGAAATGATCCTGAGTTTGCCTCAAGGTTACGAGACACTCGTTGGCAAATCTGGAATCGGATCACTTTCTGCAGGGCAGCGCCAATTAATTGGTTTAGCACGCGCCTTATTTGGAAACCCTGTTTTAATTTTGCTAGATGAGCCCACCGCAAATCTCGACCCTACGGCCGTTTACCACGCGATTAGTAATTTGAATAAAATTGCGAAGTCAGGGGCTCTGGTGATCACAGCAACTCATGATCCAAAACTCATTGCCGCTACGAAGTCAGTTCTAGTCGTTCGAGAGGGTGGTATTCTGACGGCAAACACGAAACAATACATGCAGGCTTCCAAGCCAAAACCGAAAGCTGCGAATGCACCTGTTCAACATTTGACGACAGTAGGAGCAGTATAATGACCCAGAAAACTGTAAGCATTAGACCTGTCAAAGACAAAATCGTTTGGAAAATGGGTGTTGTTTGTTTGATTGGTTTTGGTGGTTTCCTAGCCTGGGGAAGCATTGCGCCTCTCGAAGAAGGTGTGGCTGCAAGCGGACAAATTATTGTCGAAGATAATCGCCAAGTCGTCCAACATCTTGAGGGTGGGATCGTCAGCGAAATTAAAGTTCGCGAAGGTCAATTCGTCGAAAAAGGTGACGTGCTGGTTGTTCTTCAAAAAACGGCTTCACTCTCTAATCGAGATCAAGTCGTGCAAGAATATGGCGCGTTGGCCGCCTCTGTCGCGCGTTTGAGAGCGCTTCAAACTGGTGCGTCGGCCCCTTCTTTTGATGCCTTGGACAACCTGGATTTAGGTAAAGAAGAACGTGCGGATATTATCCGACGGGAAACAGGTTTGTTCCATCAGCAGCGCAGCGCGCTTTCCGCCGATATTGCAGTGTTATCTGCGCGACTTAACGCAGCGCAGCAAACGCAAATATCGCGTGAGAAACAGGTCGTCATTGCAGAGAAGGCGCTTGAATCTGCAAGGGATGAATTGGGTGTCATCGCAGATATGTTCTCACAGCAGTTGGCACGCCGTGATCAAGTTTCAGCCTCTGAAAGACTTGTCGCAACCCTTGAAGGCGATATCGCTAATCTCAACAGTCAAGCCGATGATGCGAGCGCCTCGGAGTTAGATTTTAAAGCGCAAATCGCACAGGCAAAAGCGCAGGCAGCGCGGGATAATGCGACAAACCTGCTTTCAACGAGTGCGGAGTTATTAGCCGTAGAAGAGCGCCTCAACGCTGCACAAGATGTACTGGATCGCTCGATCATTTTTGCGCCTGTATCGGGTGAAGTTTTAAATATGGCCTTCTCAACAATTGGCGGTGTTGTTCGGTCTGGCGAAACACTGATGGAAATTGTTCCAAACATTGGAGAGGTTACAGCCTCTGTCCAAATTGCTGCGACGGATCGGTCTGCAATTTTTGAAGGGCAACTCGTTCGCACGCAATTTTCGTCCTATAAAGGTTGGCAAGCGCCGCGTCTGGAAGGTGAAATTATTGATGTCAGTGCTGATCTCAAAACAGACCCAGTTACATCGGTGAGCTATTATGAAGCCCGTATTCGTGTCCCTGCCTCTGAGTTAGCTCGCACAACCAATGTAGAGGTTATACCGGGCATGCCGGTCGATGCTTTTATTTATTCCGGTAAAAGTCGGACTCTGATGGATTACCTTTTAGAGCCTCTGGGCGAGTCGCTGTTCCGTGGTCTTCGGACCTCATAGATGCATATTGTGAGAGAGAAGTATCATGTTAAAATCTTCAAGACTTTTCGGGAGCGCAATAATTTTAGCTACGCTCATCACGCTGCAAACAACTCAGCTCGCGAAAGCGCAAACAGTCAATGCCTTCACGTCATCCACACAAGAATGCTTACGCTTTGATGATGTTCTGAGACTTTCAGCTGAACGCGATCCAAATGTCATTATTGCTAAAGCTCAGGAAACGGAGTCCGATGCTGATATCAAAGATGCTAGATCTTTATTCCGGCCGCAAATCTCTGCTTTTGGACGCTCAGGATTTGGGGACACAGGCGTTGTTGATAGCAGTATTTCAAATCAAGTTGGCATCAGAGCCTCGCAGCGTGTTTTCGACTTTGGGGATTCTAAATATGCGCGCCAAGCTGCCACTTTCGGCTTTGAGGCGAGCCTTGAGGATACACGCCTTGCAAAGCAACAAGCCGCGCAACGGACAGGTCTATCTTACCTCGCCCTTATAGAAGCTGAAGAGCAGATAGAGCTTACAAAGCGTCGCCATGATTATTTTGCCCAGCAATTACTGGCCGTTGATAATCTTTTAAGCCGAGGCGGCGCGACCCGAACTGAACGGGCCTCGGTGGCCTCACAACTCGCTGATGCCGAAGCCTTTGTGCTGGAACTCAATTTTCGCAAAGAAGAGGCGGCAACTCAGGTGCAGATTGATACTGGAACTTCTGGGCCACTCTGTACGACACGCGCCACTCAAGATCTCCTACAGCAAAGGTTTGCGGGCTTGCAAAATCCAGAGACCGCCTCACAAATCGCCATCGACAAGAATCCAGAAATTAAGTCCTTGGAGAAGCGTGCCGAGAGCCTAGAAGCTGTTCGTCAACGTGAAAAACGTAGCCGTCTTCCTGTTATTGGTCTTGTCGCAACTGGGGCCTATTCATCCACTGGTGGGTTTGACCAAT
Organism: Litorimonas sp.; assembly: GCA_039975855.1. Taxonomy (GTDB): domain Bacteria; phylum Pseudomonadota; class Alphaproteobacteria; order Caulobacterales; family Maricaulaceae; genus Litorimonas. The sequence continues at coordinate 553,820 of JBDWGH010000002.1, forward strand.
TTGAGTTTCGTGACCGCATTGGCGTGGATATTTCTGTTCCGCTTTATTCAGGCAACGCGATCGGTGCCCGCAATCAACGAGCCTCTGCGCGTCACGCCGTCGCGCGCGGTCAAGTTCTTGATGCGGAGCGCCGCTTACGTAAGGATGTGAGTATTGGATATAGACGAAGTCTTTCGCTTGAAGCTCAATTAGTCAGTCGTCTAGATGTCGAGGAGCAAACCCTATTGCAGTTTGAGGCCGCAGAAATTGAGCAAAGAGCGGGTGCAAAAACACTCCGAGACCTCGTTGAAATTCGCCTTGAATATGAACAGGCGGGTTTTCAACGGATCCGCACAAAATACGATCTCATGCGCCAGCAACTTCAATTGATGATGCTGACAGGAACTTCAGTAAAGTAGAACTACCTACATACTGAGACATATGCTCTCCGCATGTGGGGCGAGTTTTGAAGGAAATATATAAATATTTTATTTTCATTGAATTGTAATATGCCGATCTTGACGGTTCTCAATTTCGTTTAATGTCCGCTTAGCCCCCTAACCGGTATTGCCCATCTCGTTTCCCAGGTGGTCCCAAAATTCCGCGTTTGATGCGAATTCGGGCTCGAAAATGTGACTTACCAGTTTGTTTTGTCCAGACCTATCTAAAGCATCCGATCTCATTTTGAAGGCAGACCTGAGATAATCCGTAGTAGTCTTGAGGTCATTGTGTCCGAGCAAAACCGATACAGTATAAATTTCCATCCCCGACTCTAACCAGGTCATCGACGCAGAATGTCGAAACGAATGCGGGAAATTCTCCTGTCTAAGCAATCAGAGAAGTGTTCTTTTGATAATCCGGCTAATGTTTTTCCTGGACATTTGTTTGCCATTTTGGCTTGGAAAAGGAAATCCACCAAAAACTTGGATTTGGAAAATTTTGCCCGCTGTACTCTTTGAGGTTTTTCATAGTGGCTTTCTCTTTGATTATTACATTTCAAAATTTGCGGCCCTTACCACGCAAGTTTAAAGAAACACTATTATCTTTTAGGAGTTTTACATCATTCACTTCTATTCCAGTTAGCTCAGAGACTCTCGCGCTAGAGAAGAACAGAAATTGGAATATCAGAAGGTCCCTGAAATTAGTTTTGCTTCTTGGGTCTATGGTTGCAACTACTGAATTAAATTCAGATAGAGTCATATATTCCGCGGGATTTTTGCTTTTTCTTTTATTTCTTATCAGCTTTACCCTAGAGACAAGTAAATGGTATATCACATTGGGTGCGTCTCGACTGACCAAGTATTCCTACAATAAACGTTGGCGGTAGAAGTATACGCGTCGACCTCCTGACGCTTTCCGCTTCGCAATTTGAACGCGAATAACAATCTCAATTACACACCAACTCCAACAATTATGGAGGTATTTGTTTTGAGTCCGTCTAATTTACCATTTAGCTTGAGTGAGCAGGCTTTCGATTGTAACTCAATAACATGACTTTCAAATTCAAGCCTCCCCCACCATCCACTATCAGCCTAGCCTCCATTCTATGCGCTTCATTGCTTTTAGTCGGTTGTTCACAGCCAGACCGCAAAAAAGCTTCCGAAACCAACAATACCCTCCCTGCACCGTCCGCCGAAATGATGGCCCCTAAACCTATTGCAGAGGCTTCACCTATCAAGCCTCTCAATGAAGACGTACCCTCTGTTCGATCTGCAGATAGTCACGTCCATGGCGGTGCAATACTCTCAATTGCATCTGAAAATGACACAATTCAGATAGAATTTGAGACCCCTCTATATAACCTCTTAGGTTTCGAATATGCACCAAAAAGCGATGCCGAAAAGGCTCTTGTTTCAGAGGCCGAAGTGAGTTTGACACAGCCGGAAATACTCATCCGGTTCAATGATGCTGCGAAATGCTCTTTTGAAACCCCCTCGTCTAACGTCGATCTCTTTGAAACTCACTCCGGAGAAGAGGATGACGAACACCATGATGATCACGATCACAGTGACCATCATGAAGAAGAGTCAGAAACGGATGATCATGATGAACACCACCAGCATGAGGAAAATAGTGTTCACAAAGATGTTCTTCTAAATTACTTTTTGTCCTGTGGTGAAATCGATAAACTCAAGACAGTAAAAGTTGAACTCTTTGAGATTTTTCCAAATTTAACCGAACTGGAACTTGTATATCTCGGCCCCTCACAGCAAATGAGTGCTGATTTGACACCTTCGAAAACCACGGCAGAATTAACCCGATGAACCACATTCAGAAATTTCTTCTTTCCGCAGGTCTGAGCTTAGGGCTCATAGGATGTTCCAACCCTAACGCTGAAACCAAGCCTGCCAACTCCAGTGTAGAAGCTGAGACCAATTTAGCGGTCACAGAGATTACATGGGAAGATCTGATGCCGGAGGGCGAAGACGAGCTACTCGAGTCTCTCTACGTTGAATTTTACGAAGAATTTGAGCGCAAAATGGCTCAGAATAGCACGACACTGGCTGAAGCCGCGTCTCAAGAAACCGACATGTCTAGCCTCATAGAGGAAGGCAGCGATGCAGACACGATGAACCAGATTGGAACGTTCAATGTTGTCAAAGAGCTTAATGGACAACGCATCAGAGTCCCGGGCTATGTTGTCCCTTTCGATTTCAATGCCAACTCAGAATATAATGAGTTTCTGGTCGTTCCCTACTTCGGCGCATGCTTGCACACACCTCCGCCGCCGCCCAATCAAATTATCCTCGTAAAGTCTGCCTTCGCGGCGAAAATTGACAATATATACGAACCATTCTGGCTCGAAGGCACATTGAAAACGGGTGAGTTTTTAAATGATCTTGGAAATAGTGCCTATGAGCTCGATCTGTCAAAAATAGAACCATATGAATACTGATACGGTCCTTGAAATTCGCGATGTCAAATTTGGGTATGACCGCTTTGAGGATCTAATTCAGATTGAAACGCTTAGTATCGCACGTGGGGAAAGCGTATTCCTGCGCGGCCCAAGTGGCTCAGGGAAAAGTACGCTCCTAGGCCTGATCGGTGGTGTATTACATCCAAGAGCGGGAAATATCTCAATTTGCGGCACTGATCTAACAACCCTGTCTCCGGGACGCCGGGATAAGGTGAGAGCCGATCATATCGGAATTATTTTCCAACAACTCAACTTGCTCCCTTATCTCAATATCACGCAAAACGTGACGTTGCCCTGCCGATTTTCATCTAAACGCACCAATCGCGCAAAGAGCGAAACAGGCTCTGTCGGTGACACAGCGAAAAACCTAATCAAAAATCTCGGCCTCGACGAAACCTTCGCCGAGCGCAAAGTCGGAAATCTGAGTATTGGACAACAGCAGCGGGTCGCGGTCGCGCGCGCACTGATTGGAGGACCAGATCTCATCATTGCGGACGAGCCAACATCGGCACTGGATAGCGATAACCGAGACCGTTTCATTGAGTTATTGGATACGCAACGAAAGCGCTTTGATTGCAGCCTTCTGTTTGTCAGTCACGATTTGAGTTTAGCAAAACACTTTGACAGGTCGATTGACCTTACCACCCTCAACAAAGTGACGACGCCATGAAAACGCCGATTATCATTGCGTTAGCCGCCCGCTCGCTTTGGGCGCGCCGCTATACTGCGCTTTTGACCATTCTCTCCATCGCGACCGCTGCCCTACTATTCTTGGCCGTTGAAAATCTGCGCCAAGGGGCAAGAGCGAGTTTTGAACGCACAATAAGTGGAACTGACTTAATTGTTGGAGCCAGATCAAGTCCCGTAAATCTCGTCCTCTATTCAGTTTTTCAAATCGGTGACCCGACTAATAATATCACCTATGAGACCTATGAAGATATTGCTTCCAGGCCGGACGTTGCGTGGACGGTTCCAATCAGCCTTGGCGACTCTCATCGGGGTTATCGCGTTGTTGGAACAACGCAGGAGTATTTTGATCGCTACAAATATGCCGGCGACCGTGATCTCAACCTTAAAAACGGAAAACCTTTCGAAGATTTATTCGATACCGTTTTAGGTGCACAAGTCGCTCGTGATCTCGGTTACGATATGGATACAACTCTGACCCTTTCACATGGTTTAGGGGGCACTAGTTTTGTCAATCACGAGGAAAAACCGTTTAGTGTCGTCGGCATTCTGGAACCAACGGGAACACCCGTTGATCGATCTGTCTATGTCAGCATCGCCGCCGTTGAAGCTATACATATTGGATGGAAGGATGGCACACCGACCCCTGCAAGCCGAGCTGTCTCTCAAGACCGGCTTCGGGCATTGGATCTCCAGCCGGAGAGCATTACCGCGTTACTCGTCGGGGCCAAATCTAGAATACAAACTCTGCGACTCCAGCGTGACCTAAACACCTATGATCAAGAACCCTTGCAAGCCGTCATCCCGGGCGTTGCCCTCAGTCAGTTATGGGGGACAGTCTCGATTGTAGAACGCGCCTTGGCCATCGTCTCTGGGTTCGTTGTGGTTGTCGGTTTGATCGGGGTTTTGACGTCCATACTCACCACTTTAAATGAACGGCGGCGTGAAATGGCGATACTTCGGTCGGTAGGTGCCAAAGGTAGGACGATTATCGGTTTGCTGGTCAGCGAAGCTGCGTTGATTGCTTTCACTGGAGCTATATTGGGCGTTGCCTTGCTCTACGCTTTATTATGGGCGCTAAGCCCATATTTAGAAACACGTTTCAGCATCAGCGCAGTCAGCAAACTTCCCGGGCTGACGGACGCTTTTGTCGTATTGGGTTTAACATTTATCGCAGCAATATTAGGATTAATCCCGGCGCTCATCGCGCTGAAGCGGTCTGTATCTGATGGGTTATCAACCAGGATTTAACGTGCGGCTGTCTCTGACGGGGCAACCGCCTTCGCTGGCGTTACCTCGGGCTGGACATTAGCGTCTTTTGCAGGCTTTGATCTTTTGGCCAAGCGCGCTTGAGCACCCAAGGATGCCCGCGACGTTACCTTTGAAAAACTAGGTTTGGCGGCCTTTGCATCTGCAGCATTTTTTGCATTGCGTTCGTGCCACTTGGACAATTGTTCTTCAAAAAATAAGGCGTCAGATTCAGCCGTAGCTGGATTATAATCCGTCCAACTCGCTCCGCTCAGCTGACCAAACATACCTCCATGCCGATCACAAGCCACTGACGGCAAGGATAAAGCTGAAGCTATGATTACAATCGATGTGGTAGCTAGAATACGCATGATCTCAACATAGGCGGAATACGCAAAAAGTCAATTCTGGTGGGGGTGAGGTCTGGTCGAAGCAATTCTCCAAATATGTGCGGACGCCAAGCTGAATGCGCCAAATAGTGTTAAACCCGTCTCTATATCATGAAACGCTTCAACAAAGGCGCTGGCTAATAAGGTCACAATGCCCATTACACCCAGCGAACGAATAGCGGGCGCAAACTTGGAAGAAGACCTCCTGGAAAATGCTAGCACCGCAGGCACAACGGCAAGTAAGACCAGCACTTTATGAAACAACTCATTCTCTGCAATTGAAGCGGCAATTGGTAGCGTACTCGCTGCAACAGGCAGCAAGACGCAATGCACGATACAAAGCGAGGAGAGAGCGACGCCTGAATAGTCTATTGTTTTGACAGTCATCCGCGTGACTCACCCTTATGCCCACCACAAAGCCCAACAATTTCCATGACCATTTGCGTATCCGCATATCCACGATCTTTTGCGGTTTGGTGTAGTGACTTTGAAAGACCAGGTGCTTCAAACGTATCCGTATCCCCACACTCCCTACAAATTACAAAGGCCAAATCATCCGCGTCAATACCAATCGGAAGCGCGGCATACCTTGAATTATATTCGATCTTAGCGACTAGGCCATGTTCAATGAGCCACGTGAGCGCGCGATAAACAGTTGGGGGTTTTTGCGCGCCTATGCCATTGAGGTTTTCAATGATCTCATAGGCGCCTAACGGATGAGGAGCTTCTAATAACAACTGATAAATGTGTCTTCGGATCGCTGTGAAACGCCCGCCTTTTACTTCTACAACTTGTTCAGCTTGCGCCAATATGGCGTGAATATTTGGTGTTTCGGCCGCATATGATTGAGTCTTCAATTCAATAGACATATCGAGACCTCCTTGATTGAAGGTGAGAACGCCGTATTTGTCAGCGAATTTCCTATCCGAAATCACTGAAGGGTGGCGATTGGAATGTGCAAATCTTGGACAAAGTAGCTCCACCACAATTAGTGGTGCACGCAAACAAGATCAGCTCTACGATATTTGACTATTGAAAAGGGGGCGCCCGAACAGGATCCCAATGCTCTTCACGCGGCGTTGGCCCCACCTGTTTATCGAGGCGAATAGTTCTCTTAAGATTTTTCTCGTTCAGGAAAGCTGCGGAAAGTGTATGTGTCGGGTTCAGAAGGATGGGGTCATCAGAAAGATCGAGATCACCCACCCACGCCTCGTCTTCGCTGGAGGCAATAACGCAAAATGTGCATGACGTCTGAAACGGATTTTCATCGTGCTCGTGTTCATGAGCCTCATGCTCGTGTTCATAGGCGCTATGTTCGAGTTCATAGGTATGATGTTCGAGTTCATGAACATGGGAGGATGATGCCGCTTGCCCATAGATGAAGAAAGAAAGAACCAGGCCAAGAAACAAAGTCTTTCCACGCTCGATCATTTTCGCTTTCGCGAAAAGAAATAGCCATATGTTCTCAATCAATGACACACCTGACGCATATAGTTATAAAGTAACTTACGCAATAGAGGACTGATCAGTTACATTCTATTCGTCGAAAAAACGTGAGTTTTGGATCAAATCAATATTGGGAGCCGATCAGCAAGGTCGATTCCACCGTGACTATCGAGAGTTTCTGATCCTGCAAGTTCATCAGGTAAGCGAACATCGAAGCGCACTCGAATAGCGTCCTAGTTCATTCCGATTTCTAACAAACACGTTCTTGTCACCTATCTTCAAAGGCGGGCTTCCAAACTTTCTCAAAGTCAGAGGTCAAGCTGTCCAAACCTTACCAGAGCTCACGCGAAATACTGCCCACCACGTTCCGGTGCTTTTATTTCTCAACAAAGCGCTCGCCTAACCAACCTCCTCCGTGAGATTTGGTCGGGGTACGAGACTGAAGAAACCTTAGTTGGCAAGCAACCCTGATGGCACCCGGTGAAACTAATCAAATGGGATCATTAGTTGGTTGCAGCAGCCTTTGCCGCTTCGATAGCCGCTATTTTCTTCGCCTCGCCAATAAAGACAGGCGTCTTCTGATGCAGAGTCTCGACGGGCGCTTCGAGCAATGAAACATCGCCATTTGTGGACGACCCACCCATCGCATGGATGAGGAAAGACATTGGGATAGCTTCATAGACAAGCCGCAAATGTCCTTGCTCATATCCTTTTCGGTTTGCCCCAGGATAAGCAAACAAACCGCCCTGAAGGACAAGACGTTTAACATCTGACACCATAGAGGCATACCAACGCATATTATGCGGGGTGGGTGTTCCGTCGGCACTCATAAAGAGACCAGCATAATAATCCTGCATCCACTGGTGCCACATCGTTTGGTTACAGGCATTCAGCGACATAACATTGGCCGATGGCAGGTCACCTTCAATTGGCATGACCGTCCATTCGGAAGTCGATTGATCGAACTGACCTTTGTAAACCTTGGAGCCATCAGCGAAATAAGCCTCGAGGTTCATTCCAAAAACGAAAAACCCGCCGCTGATGATTTTCTTTCCTGAAAAATCTGCGGCGACTTCTGCATCCTCCCAGATTCCAAAAATGGCGCCTGATGGAATACCAACTAAGGCTGATTTGGATCCATCGAGTGGGTCAAGGGCGATACTATAAGGCCCGTCGGAGATCTTCTCCATGTCTGGGCGTTCCTCGGACACGACATACCGCACGTTCGGATCTTTGCTTAGTGTTTCGAAAAATGCCTCATCGGCGATAACATCCAATTCAATTTGATCATCACCAGACTCATTGCTGGATGTTGCGAATTTCAAACCAGAGCCCTTCTTCAACTCTGCATAGATCACTTCAGAGGCTGCGAATAATGCAGCGTAAATACCGTCTAGATTTGGACGCTGACTCTCGAAGGATAATGACATGATCGAAACAACTCTTCAGATACAAATTTCAATGTTATTTTAGGCAAAAATTGAATGTTGCCACGGGTGAAACCGTTAAGTTACACGGCGCCATATTCAAAGCAATAAATGACGCTCTACAGGCCCTACTATGACATCAGTTAAAACTACGCCGTTTGACGATCAGAAACCTGGAACGTCCGGTCTGCGAAAGCAGGTCACGACATTTCAAGAACCCGGGTATTTAGAGAATTTTGTCCAGTCAATTTTCGATTCTGTCCCGGAACTTTCCGGCGGTACATTGGTCATTGGCGGAGATGGTAGATATTTTAACGACAAGGCCATTCAAACGATCTTGTCCATGGCCGCGGCAAACGGTGTAAAAAAGGCACTCGTTGGACAATCAGGTTTCCTCTCCACCCCGGCTGCCTCTTGCGTCATTCGTAAATACGGGGCCGTTGGCGGCTTAGTTCTTTCGGCTAGCCACAATCCCGGTGGTCCAAAGGGTGACTTTGGCATCAAATTTAACGGGCGGAATGGCGGCCCCGTCGTTGAGTCTGTCACAGAGAAGATTTTCGGGAGAAGCCTTGAAATCGACTCATACAAGATCAGCCAGAATGACCCTGTAAGCTTAGTCGAGCTCGGCACGGCTCATATAGGTGAGATGACGATCGAAATTATCAATAGCGTGACCGATTATGCTAATCTTATGGAAGGCTTGTTCGATTTTGACGCTATCCGAAAAATGTTCGCCTCCGGTTTCAGTATTTGTTTCGATGCAATGCACGCCATTACAGGCCCATATGCGAAAGAAATATTCGTCAATCGGTTGGGTGCATCAGAAGACAGCCTATTGAATGCAACTCCCCTTCCCGATTTTGGCGGTGGTCACCCCGATCCAGGTCCCGCCTATGCCAAAGAGCTTTTCGCTAAGATGTTTAGTGATAACGCACCAAATTTTGGCGCTTGTTCGGACGGCGATGGCGACCGAAATATTGTCCTAGGTCAAAATACATATGTGTCGCCCTCAGATAGCCTCGCGATTATTACGGCGAATGCACACCTAGCCAAGGGCTATAAAGACGGCATTTCCGGTGTGGCTCGATCTATGCCGACAAGCCGTGCCGCGGACCGCGTGGCCGAGAAATTAGGCATAGAATGCTTCGAAACACCCACAGGATGGAAGTTTTTCGGGAATCTTCTGGATGCAGGACGCATTACAATATGCGGTGAAGAAAGCGCGGGCGCGGGATCTGATCACGTCCGAGAAAAAGATGGGCTTTGGGCCATTCTCATGTGGTTGAATATCGTCGCCGTTTCCGGAAAAACCGTTGGAGACATTCTAACGGGTCATTGGCAGGAGTTTGGACGAAATTATTATTCTCGCCATGATTATGAAGGTGTTGAAAAGAGCAAAGCTGAGCAGGTCATGCTTATTGTTGAGGCGCAATTAGACAACCTTCCCGGCCAGAGCTTTCATGGCGAAACTGTTCTAAAGGCTGATAGTTTTGCTTATACCGATCCTATTGACGGATCTGTTTCAAAAAATCAGGGCATGCGGATCGAATTCAAAAGCGGCAGCCGTTTCGTTTTACGTCTTTCCGGAACGGGAACCGTTGGCGCTACATTGCGATTATATTTGGAGAAATATGTCCCTTCATCAGGCGACTTAAATCTTGATACTCAAAAAGCGTTGAGTGAGTTAAACTTGATTGCGAACGAAATAGCGCAGATACAGTCTACTCTGAACCGAGAGGCACCATCTGTGATATCATAGTTTGGGAGGTATTCTCATGCCTCTTCGGACCACCAATAGTCTTCGACTATTCATTGGAGAGTTGAAATGGAATTTTTAATTTATGTTGCGGGCTTAGTTCTTTGGATTTGGGCCGTTCTAAAAATCATCAACTCATCAGCTTCCGGGATGACTAAACTTCTTTGGATTTTACTGGTTCTTGTTCTACCCTTCATTGGCTTCATCATTTGGTTCTTTGCTGGACCCAAGTAAGCCAAATCAGAAACAACAACATTTTCTATGCGCAATGGGAACACATTGCGTCGAAGCTAAAAAGCGTTACGTTCCCCGATAATGACGGTCAAAGACCGCACACATTATTGGGGAATTTTATGCCTAGTTATCTGAGATACGGATTGTCAGTTTTGGCCTGCGCTGCACTTTTGGCGTGCTCCGCTCCGGAGGAATCTCAATCCGGTATAACCGATATTGACCTGTCTAATGCGACAAGTACCCCCGAAACTTGGCTTACATATGGGGGCGATTACAAAGAACAGCGCCACTCTCGTCTTACAAATATAACCAAAGAGAATGTCTCAGATCTTGGCGTCGCTTGGACGTTTGATTTGTCTACAGGTCGCGGTGTTGAAAGCACGCCGATTGTACATGATGGCGTCATGTATGTGACGAGCGCCTGGTCGATCGTTCATGCCCTAGACGCGGTAACTGGCGAAGAAATCTGGACTTACAACCCTGAAGTCTCTGGCGAAGACGCCATTAAAGGCTGTTGCGATGTCGTAAATCGAGGCGTCGCGATTTATGACGAAAAAATCTACCTCGGTGTGTTTGATGGTCGACTAGAAGCCTTAGACGCAAAAACCGGAGACCTTGTTTGGTCCAAAGTGACGGTAGACCAATCTCAACCTTACACCATCACAATGGCACCGCGTATCGTTAAAGGACGCATTATCATTGGTAACTCTGGAGGTGAATTGGGCGTTCGTGGTTATGTCAGCGCTTATGATGCGAACACGGGCGAGTTAGATTGGCGTTTCTACACTGTCCCCAATCCACAAAAAATTGAGGATGGTGCAGCGTCCGACCCAATCATGAAATCTTTAGTCAATGACACATGGGGCGACACGGGCGGATGGGTTACCGATGGAGGCGGAGGAACAGCTTGGGACTCAATTGTCTTTGACGAAGAAAATGATCAAATCCTGGTTGGCGTCGGAAATGGCTCCCCTTGGAATGCCAAAATTAGAGACCCAGAAAGTAAAGGAGACAATTTATTCCTATCTTCGATCCTGGCCCTCGACGCTGATACCGGTGCTTATAATTGGCACTTCCAGACGACCCCACGCGATCAATGGGATTTCACAGCAACGCAATCCATCATTCTGGCCGACCTTCCTTTGGGAGAGGATGGCGCCGATCGACAAGTGGTGATGCAAGCTCCTAAGAACGGTTTTTTCTATGTATTGGACGCGAAGACTGGAGAATTCATCTCAGGGAATAATTTCGTACCGATGAATTGGGCGACAGGGCTAGACGAAAACGGACGTCCCATTGAAGCCGACTTTGCGCGTGTCACAGATGGTGAACCGCAGGCAATATTTCCGGGACCATTAGGCGCACATAACTGGCACCCCATGGCATATTCACCGCAAGAAAAACTCGCCTATATCCCAGCACAACTTATCCCGCAGCTTTATCAGGATATGCAAATCGAGCGCGATCCGGATGCTTACTGGAACCTTGGCTATAATCTCGCCGCAGGTATCCCACCAGAGTTTCCGGCCGGAACACTGGGCGCATTTCGTGGTCTCAATCAAGGCTGGCTCGTCGCGTGGGACCCGATCAAACATGAGGCCCGCTGGACGGTCCAACATGACGGTCCATGGAATGGAGGTGTCCTTAGCCTTGATACTGGTATTGTCGTCCAAGGCCAACGTGAAGGCGATGTCGTCGCCTATGACGCCGCAAATGGAGACAAGCTTTGGAGTCAAAACGTGAAAGCGGGAGCGTTATCCGGCCTCTCAACTTATGAAATCGACGGTGAGCAATATATGACCATCACGACTGGGTGGGGAACGGCTTGGGCTCTGTCCGCAGGCTATGGATATAATTCCCCTGTTCCGCCGCAAGTTGGACGTGTTGTGACATTCAAGGTTGGTGGCACAGGTGAAATTCCTGACCCAATGATCTCCGCCGTCGAACGCTCCCCCAAAGGAGAAAATTTCGGTTCCCAAGTTCAGATCATGAGTGGCCTCGCCCAATACTCAGAGAACTGTCTCGTCTGTCACGGACCGCTCGCGGTTAGTTCTGGCGTCCTACCAGACCTACGCTGGTCTTATGCGACAGCAGATAAAAACGAATGGACTGATATCGTGCTGAATGGGGCTTTAGCTGAGAACGGTATGGTTTCCTTCAAGGAACAGTTGTCGCCCAAATCTATGGAAGACATTCGCGCATATGTCATGAGCCAAGGTCATTTAGCTGTCGCAAACGGAGAAGCTGGAAATTAGTTGGCTTCACTACCGCGAATAATCGCCGTGACTTTTTCCAAGTAAATCTGCGTCTCAGCGTCTTTGGCAATGTCTGAAATCGCCTGCTCTGTAAAATCAGTCAGGCGGCGAACGTCTTTTTGGGTAAAATCCATATCCTTGCAGATGAACTGAAAGGTTTCGTTTTCCATCATCCACATGTCTAGTGACGCGCGCGAGCTTAGGTGATGCAAAACAGGATTGATAACAGATACCGTTTTAGCGGATTTGAACTGTGTCTTCACGTCCTTCTCGGCGCGTTTGATTTGCCGCGCAACGTCCATATTCGTCGCGGTCTCGCTTACAGCCTTCAGACCGTATTTTGACACGATCAACCCGATAGACGGTACCGCAGCCTTCATTGCAACGGCCGCACCCGCGAGAGGGTTAGCCAGAGCAACCAACCCACCCAATAATAGCACGCCATTAAAGACCTTACCGTCAACCTTATCAATTTCATCGATAAGCGAGTCTAAATTGGACGAGACAAAATTATTTGGCACAGCGTCAGCACTCGCCCGCTCTCGCGCATCTTTGATAACGATATGCTCAAGCATCGGAAGTGCACCTTCACTTGGCAAGTGTAGAAGACGGCGTTTTTCTAGATCATTTATCGGGGGAACGCCCGCAGGTAAGCTTCGCATGACATAAAGCGAATACCCGTCGTCAGACGTGGCATCAGGGATTAGAAAGTAGTGCTTTTCATCAAACTGAGTGTGATCATATAATTTCGAAGTTGCGGTGGCTCCGAAAAAAGGGATTCCACCCAGACTACCTTGCAAGACCCCAAATCCTGTATCGAAGGTCCCCGTTACCTTATCAAACGCACCGCTAACACCGGATAACAGTGTGTCGCCTAACCCAAGGGCCGGGCTTAGAACGGCGCCAACATTTGGCACTTTCATTTTTGATAGTATCTTTTTCATGTCACTCCCTTGAGTTTATACATAAGCACATCCTCACCAATGCCAAGATGACTGTTTATTTTGGCGCGCTTCACAGCTATCTGAACCCTATGTTTACACGCGAAGAGTTTCTTGAAAAAATGCACGTGGAGGAGCTGGATACGCTTCTGTTTCGTGGCGAAGCTTTGGAAATGGGGCTACCTCGCGTCTTTGGCGGTCAGGTGGTCGGACAAGCCTTGAATGCGGCTGTTCGTACGGTTGACCCCGACCGCAAACCCCATTCTCTTCACTCCTATTTTCTTCGTCCTGGCGATCTTTCGCGTCCAATTATCTACGAAGTTGACCCCATTCGAAATGGCCGCAGTTTTTCCACACGTCGTGTTGTTGGAAAGCAACGCGGCGAAGCAATTTTTAACGCCTCAATCAGCTTTCAAATCGTTGAAGAAGGCTATGAACATCAATTCGATTTTCCGGACAACATTCAACACTATAGCGAGTTGGAAAATGATTTTGAACGCGCTGCCGAAGTTGGTGCAATCATGGGTCTCTCGGAAGCGGACTTTCGAAGCTATTACCTCACATTCGGCACTGACATATTGGAATTGCGAACACCAGGCTTAGAGACCTCAATCCTACCCGGTGAGTATGAGCCTCGGTACGGCTTTTGGTTCAAGTTCAATGATAAAATTGGTGATGACCCAATTACGCATAGAACGCTCTTGGCGTTTATTTCTGACAAAGCGTTGATGAGCACAGCCATTCGCCCTCATCCCGTAAATTTCCGAACGCATAAAATCATTGGTGCGAGCCTAGATCACGCAATGTGGTTCCACGAAGAAATTCGCGTCAATCAATGGATTTACTATCACATCGACAGCCCGCGCTCTGCTCGCTCTCGCGGGTTTAATCGCGGAAGTTTTTACACAGAAGATGGACGCCTTATCTGCTCTACAGCGCAAGAAGGCCTGATGCGCGTTGTCGGTGAACGCGAGATCAATAAACCGGAATAGACAATTGTCGCCCTGCCAATTCTTGGACACCTAACTCAGACTGTGACACAGTGCCAGTCAACCAAATATTCTTCGAGGACTCTATGAAAAACCTATTTGACGTATCCGGTAAAGTGGCTGTTGTAAGCGGCGGGTCCAGTGGCATCGGGTTTATGATGGCGCAAGGCTTGCTCGAAAACGGAGCGAAGGTTTACATCACAGCCCGAAAAATCGGTCAGTTGGACGAGGCTCAAAAAGAACTCTCTGCGTTCGGCGAATGTGTCGCTATTCCATCCGATTTATCCACGCTCGAAGGCATTGAGGGTTTCGTCGCAGAGCTAAGCAAACGCGAAAGCAAATTGGACATTTTGATCAACAATGCTGGCGCAGTTTGGGCCGCGCCAATCGATAGCTTCCCTGAAGAAGGTTGGGACAAAGTCATGGATATCAACATCAAAGGTTTGTTCTTCATGACCCAAAAATGCCTCCCTCTCCTTAAGGCAGCCGGGAGTCCGGAGAGCCGAGCACGTGTCATCAACATCGCATCCATCAATGGGTTGCGGAATTCCGGCATGCCAACATATTCCTACACGGCAAGTAAGTCGGCGGTCGTTCATCTCACCACTCACCTTGCGACGGACCTCGTTGGAGACAACATTCTCGTCAACGCAATTGCACCCGGTTATTTTCCTAGCAAAATGACGAAGTCCATTACTGAAAATGAGGCGATGACAAAATACGCGCTGACGAAAATCCCAGCGGGCCGGATGGGATCACCCGAAGATATCGCAGGAACAGCCCTCTACCTGTCCTCGCGTGCGTCGGCCTTCACATTTGGGCAAACGATTGCCATTGATGGAGGGCAAATTTCTACGGCTTAAGGCTCTTGGTTTCAGCCAATAAAAAAGCCGCTCCTTTCGGGGCGGCTTTTCTTTTTCGATAATAAGTTAAATTACCCTGTGAATTGCATCCCAAGCCAATCCGCAACGAGGGCAGGCTTATCTTCGCCATCAATCTCAACCGAGACTTCATAAGTAACCAAATATTGCCCCGGACGCTTCTCTTCAGCTGCTTTCAGTTTGAAGTGACCACGAACTTTCTTGCCTACCTTCACAGGGGCGAGGAAACGGACTTTTTCGAAGCCATAATTGACACCCATTTTAACACCCTCGATGGTTAGAGCTCCCTGCTCTGCAAATTTCGCAAGCAATGACAGGGTCAAGAAACCATGAGCAACTGGACCACCAAAAGGGGTCATTTTCGCCATCTCCGGATTAACGTGTATGAACTGGTGATCTTCTGTGACATCAGCGAATTGATTGACTCGATCTTGTTCAATCGTGATCCAGTCGGAAACGCCCAAATCCGTTCCAACCGTTGCTTGTAAATCTGCAGCTTTTACTGTCTTCATTTTCACTCTCCCTAATTAATTTAGCTCGGCTTTTTTAATATGCGTTCGCTTCTGCGAATTCGTTCATATGATAATGCGCATCACCCATTAACTCTTGCAAGACCCGAATGCGTTTCATGAAAAGACCGATGTCATATTCATCAGTCATGCCAACGCCGCCATGCATTTGCACGCCTTCCTGACTGACGAGCTTTGCAACAGAACCGAGTTTGGCTTTCGCCATCGCGCAATAAAGAGCAGCTTTCGGATCTTTGGAGTCTAGGGCCGTCAACGCACCCAATACCGCAGAACGGCAAAGTTCCAATTCTGAGTAAAGATGCGAACTACGGTGTTGTAGCGCTTGGAATTCACCGATGATCATTCCGAATTGCTTGCGTTCTTTAATATAGGCAACTGTGTCTTCAAAAGCTTGAGCACCCGCACCCAGCAATTCCGCTGCCGCAATACCACGACCTGCGGATAGAACATTATCCAGGACGGCCATGCCGCCATCGAGCGTGCCAAGCAAAGCATTCCCAGCGACCTCAACATCATCCAAGTCAATGCGCGCCGCATTGCGGCTGTCGACCATGATTGTGCGTTCTGTTGAAACGCCTTTGGATTTCGGATCAACGAGGAACAACGAAATGCCTTCCGCGTCACCCTCTTCACCGGATGTCCGCGCGGCAACAATCATGACGTCCGAGACATGGCCGTCGACGACCATTGCCTTCGAACCATTGAGTTTAAATCCATTCCCGGAAGGCTCAGCCGTCGTCGCGGTACCGCGTGGGTTATGTTTCACGCCTTCATCAAGTGCCAGAGAGATCACCGCCTCACCTGAAGCAATCTTTGGCAACCAAGCGGCCTTCTGTTCATCTGAGCCGTGCTTGAGAGCTGTTGCGGCCAAAATCGCCGTCGAAAGGAATGGAGACGCCGTTAAGTTTCGGCCCATTTGCTCTGCGACCAAACCCGCCGCGAGATAGCCCATGTCCACGCCGCCATGTTCTTCAGGAACAACAATTCCTGCAAAACCCATTTCAGCCATGTTCGACCAAAGCGCGCGATCAAATCCAGTTTCATCCCGATTGTCACGTAACTCTCGTAGAGCTTTAACAGGCGCTTTATCTGCGAAGAAACCTTGCGCCATATCGCGCATCATCACTTCGTCATCATTTAGTAAGAGTGCCATGGATTAGGCTCCCGGGAGTTGGAGAATGTGTTTTGAGATAATATTGAGCATGACTTCGGATGTACCGCCCTCAATCGAATTACCTTTCGTACGGAGCCATGATCGAGCCATCTTGCCGTCATTAGAGCGATCAGACTCCCACTCCAAACCTTCATGGCCGGTCGCGTCCATCATCAACTCGTGTTTACGCTTATTCAGCTCAGTGCCGTAATACTTCAGCATGGAACTATCCGCGCCGAGTGAAGCACCGGCTTTAGCTTCGGCGAGTTTCCGGCTCATGGTAAGACCAAAGGCCCACTCATCAATCTCTGCTTCAGCAACTTTAGCGCGGAGCATTGGATCAGCGAGTTTACCGTCAGTAAGGCCCAGCGAAGCCGCTGCAATTTCATGCAAAGGCCGGGAAACAGATTCGTTCTGACCACCAATCATTTCGCGCTCATGCGTCAGAAGATATTTCGCAACATCCCAACCTTTGTCGCGCGTCCCGACAAGGTTGTGTTTCTCAACGCGAACATCTTCAAAGAAGGTTTCGCAGAAAGGAGAACGTCCGGAGATTAATTTGATTGGACGCGCTTCGACCCCAGGCGTTTCCATATCGAATAGAACGAAGGAGATTCCGTGGTGCTTCTTGCCCGTATTATCGGTCCTAACGAGACAGAAAATCCAATCCGCTTTGTCTGCGTAGGATGTCCAAACCTTTTGCCCATTGACGATGAAATGATCGCCTTTGTCTTCACATTTCGTTGCCAAGGATGCGAGATCTGACCCAGCGCTTGGCTCGGAATATCCCTGACACCATCGGATTTCACCGCGCGCCACAGGCGGAAGATGCTCAAGCTTTTGGGCTTCGGTTCCGAATTTCAACAACGCTGGTCCAAGCATCCAAATACCGAAACTATCAAGCGGTGAACGCGCGCCGATACGCTTCATTTCCTTTTTAAGAATGATTTCTTCGGCGCGTGTTAAACCTGCACCGCCATAGGCTTTCGGCCATGTCGGAACTGTCCAACCCTTCGCAGCCATTCGGTCTAGCCAGATCTTTTGGGCGTCGGAGGAGAACTTCCAGTTACGGCCACCCCAGCATATATCTTTATCGCTCGTAATCGGTGTCCGCATTTCCTCGGGACAATTTTCTTCCAACCACGCACGTGTCTCCATGCGGAATGTGTCTAAATCGCTCATAATTTTTCCCTCTTTGTCTTTAGGCGATGAAGTCGCCGCCTTGAATACGGGTCAGGAACTTCGCGCCCTGTTGCCCGCCATTTGTGTATTCTTCTTGCCCGTCAGTATCACGAATCTTATCGATGAATTTCGCGACATTTTCAGCCGTTTGCTCACCTTCGGACAGGTTGATCCCTTGGGTTTCGAAAACTTTCGTCTCAGAATAGCCTCCTGCCCCAGCGCAGAGGATCATGCGATTGGGCGCGTCGTCGCAGACAAGATAAACAAGACCAGCCGACACAGACTCGACGGTCAGCTTTTCAAGAATTTCTTCTGGCATCAGATTTTCCGTCATGCGGGACCGTGCTGTTGGCGAAAGCGTATTGACGCGGATGTCATATTTCGCGCCTTCGAGGCAGAGTGTCCGCATGAAACCGGACAGGCCAGCCTTCGCCGCGCCGTAATTCGTCTGGCCGAAATTGCCATACATACCGGAAGAGCTGGTCGTCATAACGACACGGCCATAACCGTTTGCTTTCATGTGGCTCCATACGGCTTTGGTACAGATTGCCGAGCCTTTCAGATGGACCGCAACAACCAAATCCCAATCCGCCATTTCCATTTTGGAGAACGACTTATCGCGCAAGATGCCGGCATTATTGACCAGAATGTCAACCTTGCCCCATTTTGCGATGGCTTCATCCACCATGGCCTGAACCTCGTCTTCATTCGTGACGTTCGCGCCATTGGCGATGGCTTCGCCGCCTGCCGCGATGATTTCCGCAACAACATTTTCCGCCATGGTCGCGCCGCCGCCTGTACCATCTACGGAACCGCCAAGATCATTTACGACAACTTTGACGCCGCGCGCCGCCAAGGCCAAGGCATGTGAACGACCAAGGCCGCCACCGGCACCGGTGACGATTGCAACGCGGTTATTAAATTCTACTGATGACATGATATTACTCTAATTATTTATTCAATTTGGATGTCTTGGATACGTCTCAACCGTGCGCTTGTGCGCACGGCGCTTCGTTAAATTTGATTCTCGATCAAATTTTTGGGCAACGCCCAAATACTACGCGACTTCAAACAACCCAGCCGCGCCCATGCCGCCACCAATACACATTGTGCTGACGACATATTTGGCGCCGCGTCTCTTGCCTTCAATCAGGGCATGCGCAGACATACGTGCGCCGGACATACCATATGGGTGACCCACGGAAATCGCGCCGCCATTGACGTTCAGTTTTTCCATAGGAATACCAAGCTTATCGGCACAATAGAGGACCTGAACCGCGAAAGCCTCATTCAACTCCCACAGATCAATATCTTCCATTTTAAGACCGTGCTGCGCGAGAAGTTTCGGCACGGCGTAAATCGGACCAATGCCCATCTCATCTGGCTCCAAACCTGCAACAGCCATACCGCGATAATATCCGAGCGGAGACAGACCGCGCTGCTCCGCTGTCTTTGCGTCCATCAGAACGGAGACAGATGCGCCGTCAGAGAGCTGTGACGCATTACCGGCAGTGATGGTTTTATCAGGACCGAGAACAGGCTTCAGACCGTTGAGACCCTCGATATTTGTGCCTGGGCGATTGCCTTCGTCTTTTTCCAAGGTGACGACATGTTCGGAGATTTCTTTCGTCTCTTTATCCATGACTTTCATTGTGGATTCGAGCGGGACGATTTCATCGTCGAAAGCACCGGCCTGCTGCGCGGCATGTGTACGCTGTTGGCTCATGAGAGCATATTCGTCCATGCGATCGCGAGACACGTTATAGCGTGCGGCCACAACTTCGGCCGTTTGCAACATCGGCATATAGGCGTCAGGATGCTTTGCGATAACTTGTGGATCCGGTGCCACGCGCATTTCAGGCGTTTGAACCATGGAAATGCTGTCTACGCCGCCGCCGATGACGATATCGGCTTCGCCGCACATAATCTTCCGAGCCGCGATACCAATCGCAACCATACCAGAAGAACACTGACGATCCACGCTCATCGCAGGGACAGTGACAGGAAGGTTCGACGCGAGAACCGCATTCCGGCCGACAGTAACCTGTACGCCCTGCTGCAGAGCACAGCCCATGACAACATCGGCAACTTCGGCGCCTTCAATGCCAGCGCGACTGACGGCATGGTCAATACAGTGACCTGCGAGGGTCGGTGACGGTGTGGCGTTGAAAGCCCCGCGATAGGCGCGGCCAATTGGTGTACGGGCTGTTGAAACGAGGACGGCTTCTCTCATGAGGGACTCTCCAGAAAAAATGAATGTCATTCAGCTATGTCTATTGCGACGGCGGGTCAAATGACGAATATGCATAGCGTTATGCATAACTTACCACCCACGACAAAATTATTTACCGAACTGCAAGACGGTTGGCTGACGATTTGGCTGGACAGTCCGAAGAATAAGAATGCCATTGGCGACGCCATGTGCGCTGATTTGCTGGCTGTCATTGACGCCGTTCGCGATGATCGAACCGTGCGGGGGATCACGTTGCGCGGGAAAAACGGCGTTTTTTGTTCCGGTGGTGATCTGAAGAGTTTTAATCGCATGCAAGCGCCAGGGGTTGGGCATGCTGAGGTCGCAAAGATGAACCGTGGCATTGGGGATGTTTTGATCGGATTAAACGAGATGCCTCAAGTCGTAATCTGCCTCGTTGAAGGCGCTGCGATCGCTGGCGGGCTCGGAATGATGTGCTGCGGCGACGTTATTATCGGGACCCAAGATGCCAAATTCTCGCTGACGGAAACCATGCTCGGTATCCCGCCTGCACAAATAGCCCCCTTTGTCGTGTCACGTGTCGGGTTGTCCACCGCCAGACGGATTATGTTGACGGGTGCGCGATTTACGGGGGTTGAGGCGCTTGGATACGGCCTTCTGGATGAAACCGCAGTCGATGTAGCGGGATTAGAGGAGATTGAGACCAAGATTAAACGCGGCGTCCTAAAATGCGGCCCTGGCGCGATTGCCGCGACCAAACACCTTATTTTGTCATCGCGGGATAAATCAGGCGCCATCATGATGGATCATGCCGCCGACGTCTTTGCAACCTGCATGCTATCTGACGAAGGTAAGGAAGGTATTTCCAGCTTCGTCGAAAAACGTAAACCTAATTGGAGCCCCTCATGAGAGCCTTACAAGTCCACCAATTCCAAGATTACCACAAACATACCGTTGAGGATGTCGAACCCTCGGCCATGAAGGCAGGACATGTTCGGATTGCTCTCAAAGCCGCCGGCGTAAATTTTCCAGACATCTTAATCGCTGAAGGCAAATACCAAGCCCAGCCCCCTTTCCCGTTCATACCGGGCGGCGAAGCAGCTGGCATTGTGACCGAAGTCGCCGATGACGTGAAACATCTGAATGTTGGCGACCGGGTCTCCTACCTTGGCCAAATCGGAGCTTTTGCCACTGAAGTCGTGGCCCCCGTGCAAGTGGTCGGCCCGATTGGCGATATGCCCTTTGATATCGCGGCTGGATTGGTCCTCGTTTACGGCACTTCCTATTACGGATTGAAACAACGCGCGCAGCTTCAGCCGGGTGAAACCTTGGTTGTCCTCGGCGCAGCGGGCGGTGTTGGCCTTGCAGCCGTTGAGCTTGGCAAAGCTATGGGCGCGCGGGTCATTGCCTGCGCCAGTACAGACGAAAAACTCGCTGTTTGTAAAGAACATGGCGCGGATGAGGGTATCAATTACTCTGGCGATATAGATCTAAAGAAAGCCATCAAAGAGCTGGGCGGGGCGGATGTCCTCTATGATCCGGTTGGCGACAAATTCGCCGAGCCTTGCGTTCGTGCGATGAATTGGGGTGGACGCTATTTAGTCATCGGGTTCGCAGCAGGTGATATCCCGCGCATTCCGCTAAACCTAGCTCTGTTAAAATCCATCGATATCCGAGGCGTGTTCTGGGGGGCATGGACTCAACGCGACCCGAAAGACCACATGAATAATCTCAAAGAGATCGGCGAAATGCTTCAAGCTGGGAAAATCAAACCCCGTATCAGCAACCACTACCCGCTAGAAAAATTCGCCGACGCGTTTGACGAACTGACGAGCCGCAAAGCGATGGGCAAAGTTATTTTGACGATGGATTGAATGATTTCTTATCAGTAAGATTCCAAGAAATATTTAGAGCTTCAAGTTGATACACAGGGGTAAATCATAGACGTTTCGTTAGCCAATTTTTTCGGGGTGACGTCAATCCTGATAGGCTTCGTCTGTGCATTGCTCGCAGGATTTCTTTTGACCGTGCCATCGTCACGTAAACTGCCAAACCGATTTCTTGCTATTTTCTTAATCCTAACTGCGATTGAATTAAGTGTTTGGCTCTGGGGTCAGTCGCCACTGATTACCGGTTGGGTCGGCGGGATTTGGCTGGCTTTGGGTAAACTACAAATGCCTGCCTTTTTCTTCTTTTTTATCTCCAGCTGTTATTCAGATTTCCGATTGAAATGGTATGATTCACTTCACCTTATTCCTTTTTGTTTGAGTCTAGTTTTCAATACAATAGAAGGTCCAAGTCCGACACTTTTCATAGTTGGCACAACAGCTTCGGCTATTCTCGCCCATTCTATGTATTATGCTTACATGACCGCAATTATTTTCATCTTATGGCAGTTCAGGCAACGGTTCCGACTTCATCACACAGGCGGAAGATCAGAAGTTTTGGTCTGGTTGACGCAGTTCGCGGCAGTTTCCCTCTTTGCCCATACGGTAATTGTATTTCGGGACGGTTTTGCGAGGGTAATTTCTCCAGAAATTTTTGTTGGTCTCCAAATATTTGGAGCACTTCTAGCCCTTGCAATCACGACGTGGATCGCACTCAAATCTCTCTTCCAACCAGAGCTCTTTCGCGATGTGGATCGACGTTTGTTGCGATTGCAAGCGATCGATTCAATCACTCGAGATGCCGATCTAACGCGCGTTCTAGAAACCATGAAAGACGATGAGCTTTTTCTTGATCCTAATCTCAACCTTGCTGAGCTCTCAAATCAACTTGCTCTAACACCACGGGAACTATCCGAACTATTAAATGGACAATTGGGTGTACATTTTTTCGACTTTGTGAATAATTATCGCATCGAGCATGCCAAGATACTTTTACGTGCAGACCCGAAATGCTCTGTTCTCCAAATAGTCTACGAAAGTGGATTTAATTCTAAATCATCATTCAACACAGCATTTAAAAAACATACTGGTCTCACGCCCACCGCATTCCGCGCGCAAAACTAAACGATTGGCGCGCCTAACTTTCTACATAGCGTTCGACTATGCGCAAAACCGTTCGATTTCATGTAATCGGTCGAATTTGTCATGAAAGATTGTTGATTTGGCTTCATTCATTAGGAGTTCGATCATGTTTAAATCACGCTTAACCCGCGCTTTCCCGGCTCTTCTGGGGGTTATATCACTCGCCGCCTGCACCAATGCTGGGAATTCGGAAGGAAGGTTTACCGATCACATGAAGACCGAAATCGAGGCGATGATAGAGCCATGGATATCCGACAGTGCGCCCGGTGTTGCGATTGCAATCTCCCTCGATGACGACCTCGTTTACAAAGGCAGTACGGGTTTGGCCAATTTGGAAAGCGGTCAACATATCAAGCCTGAAAGCGTCTTTCAGGTCGCATCTATTTCAAAGCAATTTACAGCCTTTGCCACGCTCTTATTGGTCTCAGAAGGACAGATTGATTTGGATGTAGATATCCGAACATATATTCCCGAATTAAATGAAACCCCGCGCGTTATTACTACCCGGCACCTAATGGACCACACAAGCGGATTGCGAGAGAGTGGTACACTTCTGCCAATGGCAGGATGGCAAGACGATGACGTTGTAACTCAGGAAAAATCCATCGAGATGATTGCACGGCAAAATGGCGTAAACTTCCTAGCTGGTGAAGAGGTAGAATATAACAATTCAGGTTATGTTTTGCTTGCGGAAATCATCGCACGCGTCTCGGGTCAGTCTTTTCAGTCCTTTATGCAAGAGCGGGTTTTCGATCCGTTAAAAATGACAAGTACGCGTTTTAGAGGCAGTCGAAATGATATCATCATGGGCCGCATCCCTGCTTACTACCCCAATGGTGAGACTTTCAATAAAGTAACAGCGTCTTCCGAACGCGTTGGATCCACTGGACTTCTTACAAATGCGATTGATCTGCTAAAATGGGCGGAAAATTTCGAAACGCAAACAGTTGGAAATAACGATGTTTTTTCAATGATGGCCGAACGCGGATCCGCAAATGATGGAGAAAACTCGACTTTCGCCAAGGGACATGAGCTCCGCCCTTATAAAGGTCTAAACACTTGGTCTCATGGCGGCACTGACGAGGGGTATAAGACATTCATTCTTCGCGTTCCCGAAGAGGATTTAGAGCTGATCATTCTGAGCAATCGGGATGATTTTGACACAGCCAAACTCGCCTTCGCCCTTGTCGATACGATTCTAAGTAAATCCCCTAATTTCGAAAACACTTCGCCAGCCGCATTTGATCCAGCAACGCCTTTAGAGATGGAATCATATGCAGGAGACTATGAATTTTATCCCGGCATAATCTTCTCTTTGCGCGCTGAAAAAGACGGTCTGACTTTCGCGTCGATGGGGGATTCTCGAGATGAGCTGGTACCTCTGCCTCAAATCGGGGAGAGAGAATTTCTGCTAAATGAGAGAACCAATCTCTCACTCATCTTCGCGGAACCGGGAGTCGGAAAGTCACTCAGCGTTAAATACCAAATCGGACTGCATGGTGCGATCGTGGCGGATAGAATTAACCTAGCCCCATTCGACCCCGAAAACATGAAAATCGAAGCTTATGTCGGCACCTATTGGAGCGAAGACCTTCAAACACGCTATACAATTGAAGTGAAGGATGGGCAATTGATTGCCAACCACACCCGCCTGTCAGCATTTGAGTTGACTCCCTATCAGAAAGACACGTTTATCGGAAACGGACCTCTCCAAAAGTTAGAGTTCATTACAGCAAAGGACGAGAACGTGACGGGATTTTACGCGTCGGCTCCTCTGGCAGATCGAGTCAAATTTATACGAATTGAATAGAGCAAAGAGCATAAGGGTATTTAGGTAGATGTTTTCTACTTAGGTGACATCTACAAACTTCTCCCTTATCTTCTCACAATGCACACATTCAAAACAGTCTCTGACATCCGTATCGCGCCCGGAGGAGCAGCGAAGCTTGATTTGTTTGTTGAGGGGCTCTGCGCGAACAAACGCATTGCAATTGTTACAGATAAAGGTGTTCGGGGCTTAGGCCTCATGGATGCCGGAATAGACGCGCTGAAAAGCGCTGGTTTTGATGTCATGATTTTTGATCAAGTCGTGGCGGATCCGCCAGACACGATTGTTCAGGAAATTGCTGACGGAATTCGGAAGTTTGGCGCAGGTCTGGTGATTGGTTTTGGTGGTGGCTCGCCGATGGATACTGCCAAAGTCGCGGCCCATCTGGCAGGATGCGACCAACCGCTGGAAACCATGTATGGCGTTGATAATGCGAAGGGACCGAAACTCCCGCTCCTTCTTATCCCAACCACGTCCGGCACTGGCAGCGAAGTCACCAATGTCGCGATTTTGACAACAGGCAAGACCGCCAAAAAAGGCGTGGTCGCCGACAGTCTCTATGCGGATCGGGTCTTATTGGATGCAGAGCTGACGCTTGGCCTGCCCGCCTCCATAACGGCCAGCACGGGCATTGATGCGATGGTTCATGCGATTGAGGCTTACACCTCTATCCGCCTGAAAAACCCGATCAGTGACGCCCTCGCCCTCACAGCTCTGCGCAAACTTAGAAACAACATTGTCCAAGCCGTGAATGAGCCTGGAAATATTGACGCACGCAATGAAATGCTGATGGGCGCAATGATCGCGGGACAAGCCTTTTCAAATGCGCCTTGCGCAGCGGTCCACGCCCTCGCCTATCCGCTCGGCGGATTTTTCCATGTCCCGCACGGGTTATCCAATGCGCTCGTTTTGACCGAGGTCATGAAATACAATCAGCCAAAAGCAGATCATTGGTATGGCGAAATCGCGACCGACCTAGGCGTTGGGCAAACGGGCTCATCCTTGGTAGATGAAATGTTACGGATTAAGGACGCCACCCGTGTTCCGCAAACTCTAACCGAGGTGAATATCCCCGGCGATGCGATCAAAATGATGGCGGATGATGCCATGACCAAAGACCGCCTGTTGATGAATAATGCCCGCGAAATGACCCATGAAGCGGTGGTCAAAATCTATGAGACGATTTTGTGATATGATCAGATTAGATATTTCACGATCAAGTAAAAAATTAAAAAGGCCAACGCTGTTCCAAATACATTATATAAATATGAATTATGCCAATCGTCCTTTTTCATAATTTGAAATTATATCCTACAATCCAACACTAACAAGTCTGGTAAATACATTCTTCGATGACACGCCCTACCCCCAACCGCCTGGACAGCTACCCGCATCGCATGACCCTCCCCACTCGCTGGGCGGATAATGATGTCTATGGGCATGTGAATAATTCAGTTTATTATTTCTATTTCGACACAGTCGTAAACCGTTGGCTGATTGATAATGGGTTGTTGGAGATCGGGAAAAGCGAGACCATTGGATTGGTTGTTGGGACCTCTTGCGATTATTTCGCGCCTATCAGTTTCCCCGACAACGTCGTTGCGGGATTAAGGGCCACCAAGATTGGCTCCTCCAGCGTGACCTATGAAATCGGATTATTCCGAAATGACGAGACAACAGCCAGCGCGCAGGGCACATTTGTGCATGTCTATGTCAATGAGGAGACCCGCCGCCCCGCACCAATCTCTGATCTGATGAAAGCCAAGCTTGAACAGATCGCGTCGGGTTGAACGTACAACCTACAAAAAACCCGCCACCAATGAAGGCAGCGGGTTATCATTCACTCATCTAAATGAGTTTTATTTTCTGATTAAGACTTATATTTGACGGAACAACCGTAAGGCGGAGTGTCAGACGTAGCGACGGCGTTTCCGGCTTTCAAATCTTCCATAGCAGCGAGAACATAGTTCTGAGCGCCTTCTACGGTTGCCGGATTAGCGGAGGAATTATCATCAATCGCACCTTGATAAACGAGAGTCTGACTTTCGTCGATGATGTACATATGCGGCGTTGTTTTTGCAGAGAATGTTTTGCCCATGTTTCCAGCCGGATCGAGAACAATTGCTGTAACGTCTGCACCTTGTGCCTCTTTCCACGCATTGGCTTGTTCGCCCGTCTTATACCCTTGCTTGCCGGGAGCACTGGAAATCACGGAAAGCCAAACCGCGCCATCTGCTTTCGCTGTAGCTTGGGTCTTTTGCATATTATCTGTCGAATAGTGTTTTTTCACATAGGGACAGCCTTCATTTGTCCATTCGAGAATGACTTTCTTTCCCGCAAAATCGGAAAGATTATGCTGCACACCATTTGAGTCAGTGACCGTCATGTCGGACACATTGGAACCGGTCGCGATTTTCGCTGTCGCCGGAGCGGCCAGTGCGAGAGCTGAAACAGCCATGGTTGAAAATAGAATTTTTGAAATCGTCATGTCTAAATCCTTAGCTTGAAGTATTCTTTTGTTACGTAAAACAAAGCGAAATGGTTTATTCCCCAGCGATAGCGTCTCTTATCACATTGTGACTTAAGGTTTGAGGTAAAATGACCGGGGTCACGGAATTGTTAGAATAGACCAGATAGAGCGGCACGCCAGCCCGGCCATATTTTGCAAGCTCCGCCGCGATTACATCATCCTTATTTGTCCAATCCGCGATCAGGAACGCTGTATTCGTCTCTTCGAATAATTTTTGTGTTTTCGATGTGTTCAACACGAGCTTTTCATTCACCTTACAGGTCACGCACCAGGCCGCCGTGAAGTCAACAAAGATCGGGCGGCCTTCTGCTTGGAGGTCTGCCACGCGCGCGGGCGACCAGGCTTCGCCTTTAAGCTCTGTAGAAACAACACTCGCGCTATTGGCAGCGTTCGAAATTGAGAGAGGCAAAATAAGAGCAACCAAAACAGAAACCGCACCAATTACCTTCGCAATCAGAGACCTTCTTTTGAAACACCAGATAGCGATAGCCACTGCGAGCATGGCTGACAAAACGACAAGCACACCCCCTTCGCCCGCCTGAAGGCTCAAAACCCACACAAGCCAAATTGCAGCCGCAAACATTGGAAAAGACAGAACTTCTTTAAACCGTGCCATCCATGGCCCAGGCTTTGGTAGCTTGGAGAGTAGTCCCGGCACATAAGCAATTACTAAGAATGGCAGAGCGAAACCTATCGCCAACGCCATAAAGACAGCGAGCGTAATCACGGCGGGGGCCGCCAAGGCGTAACCAACCGCTCCTGCCATCATCGGCGCCGTACACGGTGTGGCAACGATAACGGCTAAAGCTCCAGTGAAAAAAGACCCTGCCGCGCCTGATTTTTGCGTGAGATTTTGACCGGCATTTTGCAAACCACCACCGAAATCAAATGCTCCCAACAGATTGAGACCAATCACAAAAAGTAAAACCGCCAAGGCAGCAACCATCTTCGGAGACTGCAATTGGAAACCCCATCCAATCTCAGCCCCACCCGCTTTTAGGGCCAGCAAAACAAGGGTGAGCAAAAGGAA
Source organism: Litorimonas sp. (assembly GCA_039975855.1). Classification (GTDB taxonomy): domain Bacteria; phylum Pseudomonadota; class Alphaproteobacteria; order Caulobacterales; family Maricaulaceae; genus Litorimonas. The sequence goes on from JBDWGH010000002.1 coordinate 582,463, forward strand.
GGTCACCATCACACCCGCCGTGTAAAGCCAGGCTTCGCGGCGAATGGCGCGCCGCTCACCGTGGGCCGATTTCGCGATAGAAAGCGCTTTGATAGATATAACCGGAAAGACGCAAGGCATGAGATTGAGAATAAGACCGCCGATGAGCGCACCGATAATCGCGGTCCAGAGGTTTACCTCGCTGATCGCTATAATGGGGAGCGACGTAGTTCCCGTATTTAGGCTTTCCCCAACCTTCAAATTGACATTTGTACCGCTCAATTGACCGCCCTGTTCATAGGTCAGAACACCCTCAAAACTTTCCGGCAGCGACGTTTCCCAAACAAAATCAGCCGTCGATGTCAGCCGGAGACCCGCCTCCCCTCGCGTGACGATTTGCGGGGTGCTGTGACCTAAGACGCCTTGATCATAAGGGAAGAAATAAGCTTCGGAGAAATCCCCCTCGGGTAGATTTAAGAAACTAAGCTCAACTTTGTCACCGATCTTTTCAATCGCGCCTTCAACAGTGCCCCGTTTTGGAGACGCGATGAGTGCGGCTTCAATTTCCGAGCTCCAACGCGCATCTTCGGCCGGCTCGCCAATGACAATTGTCAAGCTCGCGCTACCCTGTTCCGGGATACAAATTTCCTCGCAGACAAGATAATAAAAGGTGGAGGTGATAGTTATATTCGCGCCAGTTTCGACGTCTGGGCTGACCGTGAACTTTACCGGAAAAAGCGGTGTGCCTTCGAAACCGTAATTCACTATGGGACCCGTCGGTATGGGGCGAGGTAATGGCCAGCTAATCCCTCCAGCTGTGACGCCCTCCGGCAGGTCCCAGCTGATTTGAACAGGTTCCCCGCTATCCCCTGGATTTCGCCAATAGGTATGCCAGCCTTCATCCAAAGTGGTGCGGAGTGCGACGTAAAACTCTTGTTCCGGCGCTACACTGTCATGCGAGCTGACAATCGAGGCCGTAACTTTTCCTGTATCAATCGCCTCAGATTCACTCGCATAAGCGGAGAAAGCGAGAAGCCAGGTGACACATATTAAAAGAAAAGCGCGCATAATATCTCCGAGGGAACACCCTTATACAGCGGCCCATCACCAAACCTAACATCCTTTATACGGTGCGACTTAGTACCAGAGTGTGCATGCAGCGAATGAAATTACTGTGATTCGGTAGGCTTCATTTATGAATGTTCGCACCGACGAAAAAAATCGCCGCCCGACGCCAATTTCTGATAGGATGAAAGAAAATCAGGGGAGACCACATCATGTTAGACGCACCAGACCTCGAAGACGTTATCAAAGCTGACCCGGCCCTTGTCAGTCAGCAAGCCAAATTTACGCGCATGCAAGACGGCACGCTGGAAGATTGGATGAAGATCGGCGCGGCGCATAAACAGGATTTCGGCAAGACCGCCGATCGCTTTATCGACATGCTGAAACAGCTCGAAAATGCGACTCTCGGATTTGCGTGCGATCAGCTGCAACATGCCCTGATTTGCGGCACGCTCGCAAGACGGGCGGGCGCGAGCGACGAGCAGATCGTGGTTGCGCTGTGCCATGACATGGCGAAGGTTATCAATGTCCCGAACCACGGCCCCATCGTCGCGGAAATGCTGCGGCCTTATGTGAGCGAGGACAGCTATCACGTGCTGCGCAATCACCAAGCGTTTCAGGGTGAGCATTATTATCACTACATGGGCGCTCCAACGGACCTCCGCCTACAATGGAAGGACGAGCCGTGGTATGATTACGCGGTAAAGCTCGTCGATGAATGGGATGCCCCCGCCTTTGATCCTGATTTTGAAGCGGATGATTTAGAGAGCTTTATTCCGCTCATGCGGAAGATTTTCCACGACCATCCTGTCCCGCTTTAGGGCATAACTCTAAAGTCAGGGACTTCAGAAAAGACGCTCAAAGCTAATCCGGATATTAGAGCTTTGCGCAAGTATTCGCGAATTCTCCCCTCCAACTGATCTCATCTGAAAGCTTATCAAATTCCATTAAATAAGTTTCCCACTCCGACAAGTCAGAACAGTCACTTGCAAGGGAAGTTCGGATTTCTTCGTTAGTGTAAAGCGACCAAGTGCACCTTTTTAAGTCTTTGCGAGCAAATCTATTGGAATTGTAGCGGATATAGAGCGAAGGTAAGTTGCTTTTATTTGATATATCTGTTGGCTCAAAATTAGCATAATGCAGGTCATCTTTATTGATATTATCATTCGCCCTGAAACGCGCATTTTTCTTGAGCTCATATAGACCAATAGAATTAAAACCTGCGGGTTCCATATCGCGCCCTAACGCACTGCGCATGTGCCTTTCCGCAGAGTCACGTGAGCTCACGTTTATACCGACAACTTTAGAATCTTCCCGGCAATCACTCTGAGCGTCCATGGACAGACAATTCAAAGCGACGCTAACACCTAGTGGATAAGTATTTAACCGATCGCGGTTTCTAAAGTGCACGACCGATTTACGTGGGACAAATATTTTCCGTTTGGCAAGTTGCCCACGGCTAGAAATCGTCAACTTTACAATGTCATTTTCGCAATACTCAACATGCGAATGCTCTTGGGCTGTTTCTAGCCTCATTGCTTCATATTTGTCTAAAACGTCCCCAGCATGATTTACCAAAACGTGCTCTGAGCAGGCTGAGAGGCAGCCCAACAGTATAGAAACCGTTAGAAATTTTCCCAGAAACAATCGCATAACAATCAGTTTAAAACATGAAAGATTTTAAAGCCCCAGTTCCCTGGGCACCGATTTTCGCAATTCAAATTTCAAAACCTTCCCCGTTCCGCCGCGCGGTAGTTCCGCCAAGCAGTGCAAATGGGATGGAAGTTTAAACTTCGCCAAACGGCCTTGCAGATGGCCCATGACATCTTCCATACACAGGCTCTCGCCCTCTTTGACGACGGCGCAAACACAACCTGTTTCACCCCAACGCTCGTCCTTCAATCCAATCACGGCGACTTCAACGATTTGGTCCATCTCATAGAGAGCCCCTTCGATTTCTGCCGGGTAGACGTTCTCACCGCCTGAAATATACATGTCCTTCACGCGGTCTTCGATTGAGACATAGTCGTGCTCGTCCATGATCCCAATATCGCCAGAATGGAACCAACCGTCCGTAAAGCTCTTCGCATTCGCTTCGGGGTTGCGCCAATATCCCGGCGTGATGGCAAGGCCTTTGAACCAGATTTCGCCAGGTGTGCCGCGCGGGACTTCATTCCCGTCTTCATCCACGATCTTGATACGCGAATGCATCAATGGTCGACCTGCCCAGCCGATACGATGCGGAATATCTGATTTGAGCAACATAGTCCCGGCCGCCGCCGTTTCCGTCATGCCGTAACCTTCTTGGATGATAATGCCCCGTTCACCCCACCAATTGATGAGCGCTTCAGGAACTGTCTCCGCCCCGCACAGGGCGAGATTAATTCGGGAGAAATCCGCGGTCTCCATCGCGGGATGCGCCTTCATCGCATTGTATGCAGCAGGCACGCAGAACATAACAGAGATGCCAAGATCAGGGTTAGAGATCGCTTTGATTGTCGCCTCTGGATCGAACATCCGCATAATCACGCACGTCCCGCCAATCCAAATGGATGGCAGCGCCGTGACGTTCAATCCGCCAATATGGAACAGCGGCATGTTGTTGAGGGACACATCATTGGGTCCCGTCTCTCCCAAGCGAATGGCAGAGGATGCGGTAAAATCTAGCATGGCATGAGTGATAATCACGCCTTTAGGCGAGCCGGTCGTACCAGAGGAATACATGAGCAAACACTGATCCTCGAGGCTTTGCGGATGGAAATCATAAATAGGCGTTGCTGCCGCTAGACCTTGCTCATATTCGCTGTCACCGCCGACCCCATCTGTCATAACCCAATGTTCAACCTTCGTGAGGCCCTTGGTCGGCTCCGCGAGCGGTGCGAAAGGGGCATCGACGAGGACCATGGAGGCCTCGGAATCATTTAGAATGAAGGCGAGTTCCGGCGGGGTCAGCCGGAAGTTTAGTGCCAAACAAATCGCGCCGACACGCCAACACCCGAAAACCAATTCCATAACATCGGTTGTGTTCAGGCAGAGAAACGCAACGCGGTCACCTGGTTGGATGCCTTTATCACGCAACATGCCCGCAACCCGCGCCACTCGATCATGCATGTCAGCATAGGAAAAATCTCGTCCACTCGCGAGATCATACATAGCCCGTTTTTTAGGGTTCGTCGCCGCGTGGTAAGAAATCCAATCATAGGCCTGAAGTGTCATAGCGTGTCCCCGATAGGTTATTTTTATTTGCCCTAAGTAGTGACAACTCCGCAGGTGGTTTCAAGTTAAATCGGAGAATGGAAAAATTCAGAAATGAATTATGCTGCCAAAATATCGCTCATTTCGACTAAGGCACTCTCGCGGTCTGGCGTGGGATAAAGCATGAAAATATGCCCCATCGTCCCGAAAATGGCGAGCTTCGACAGAACCCCGACCGCCTTGGCTTTTTCCGCAAAGATCAAAATGTCCGTGTGGAGTAGGTCCACGTCACCCGTGAAAATAGAAATAGGCGCGAGACCGGATAGATCCGCGAAAGTTGGACTGACGCGCGGGTCTTCCACAGCGATGTCACCCGCATAAAGCTTCGCAGCACGCCGAAGGTCTGTCGCATCAGAAAAACAGACTTCATCGCTAGGACCATCATTGGCCGGATGAGACATTTCCAAATCCACCCAAGGCGACATGAGTAGGATATGATCTGGCTGAGATAACCCCTTACCTTTCCGGTACAGCGCAAGCGCCATGGCCAAATTTCCACCGGCACTGCCGCCGCCAATTTTGACGGCGTTCCAACGGTCCGCAGCATAGTCATAAACCTGATTGGCGAAATCCGTAATCTCTTCGACCTCCGCATTTGGGGCGAGCGGATAGTCAGGCAGAACAACACTAACGCCCGCGCGATCAGAGAGTTGAGCCGCCAATCCAAAATGAAGAGACATCAAACCTAAGATGTATGCCCCGCCATGAAAATGGATATAGGCCGCGCCACCGGGTCCAGACTTAGGATGGATAATCCAGACAGTTTCACCTGAAATCTCGATCTTCTCAGCTCGGTTTTTTAACTTCCCCGGAAGCTTCGCAATGCGGTTTGGCGCACCGTCCATTGTTTTCGCAATCACGCGATCGGCACGGGTCACCTTCAACAAGGTTTCAAACATTTTGTAACGAAGCGTCGTCATTAGGTAACCTCGTAATGGTCCCAAATTGGGGTTTTGTTTCTGCGCTTATATTCCAACGCACTTCCCGGCCAATTATTGGGAACACGGTCCCCAACCTTGTACCAACTGGCCTCGACCTTTGACCACGCCAAATCCTTCAAACGCCTCTGCATTTCCGCGTCAAATTCATCTTCAGCTTCGGCTTTCACCGTAATGTGCGAAGAGGCTTTGTCCATGAGTTGCAGGACATATCCAACTTGGTTTTCAAGCTTATAGATAATCGAAGTATGGCCCGTATTCGTGCTGGGACCGTAGAGTAAAAACAGGTTTGGAAAGCCCGCTGTCATAATGCCCATATAGGCCTTCGCACCCTCTTCCCAATGGCCCCGCAATGACTGCCCATCAGCACCTGAAACATCGATTTCTTTCAGGAATGGATTGGTATGAAACCCTGTTGAATACACAATGAGATCATGCGCTCTGGCTGTTCCGTCTGATGTCACGATGCCTTCCGCTGTCAAATGATCTATGCCGTCAGTCACATTCTCAACCGTATCTTTGGCAAGGGCCGGATAGATTTTATCAGACAGCAAAATACGCCGCGCACCGATTGGGTAATCCGGTGTCATCTTTGCACGTAATTCCGGGTCTTTCACGTGCTTCCGAAGACCCATCTTCACCCATTGCGTGCCAAGCCATTTGCTGATGGGTTTGCCCTGAATGATGCGCCACACAAAATATTCGCCCTGCGCAAAAAGACTAAAACGATAGAGTTTCCCCAGCGATGGAAACCGCTTTCCAAGCCATTTCTCAATCCCCCAATAAGCCCGGTCTTTTTTCGGGATAATCCAGTTCGGCGTCCGGTGATAAACGGTTAGATTGTCAGTGGCTTCGGCCAGTTCAGGAATGAGCTGGATCGCGCTGGCCGCATTCCCAATAACGGCGATGCGTTTTCCAGAATAATCATATTCATGATTCCACTGCGCCGAATGAAAACTCTCGCCTTTAAACTTTGAAGCGCCTTTAATCTCGGGGGTTTTTGGAATATGCAGCTGCCCAATCGCGGATACTAGAAACTGGCTGACAATTACCTGGCCATCAGAAAATGTCGTTCGCCAAAGCCCCTTATCAAATGTGGCCGATGTCACTTCCCGACCAAATTTTAAATGCTCATAAAGCCCATAGGTCTGAGCAATATTTTTTTGATAGGCATGGATTTGCTTTTGCTTCGCCCATTTAAAATCCCAAGCCGGATTAGGCGCAAAAGAGTAAGAATAAAGCGCACTCGCGATATCGCATTCCGCGCCGGGATAGGTATTTTCGCGCCAGGTTCCCCCGACCTCATCCGCTTTTTCAACGATAATAAAATCATCATCGCCGCGTTCTTTCAGCTTTACGCCCATGCAAACACCGCCAAAGCCAGCGCCAATAATCAGTGTTTTGCAGTCCGGTTTCCCCATGACGAGACCATAACGCGGCAGCGCGCCGCGACAAGGGAAACACCAATGTTAAAATTGCATGGTGATTAAGCAGGCATATCGGTCATCAAGACATGTTTGGGATGCTCTGCCATCCGCTCGCACCACGCCTGCACATGCGGATAATCAGCCAATTTGAACCCACCGTCTTCCGCAACATGCGTGTAAGCATAAAGGGCGATGTCGGCGACGGACGGACCTGAACCGGCAAACCAAGGCGAGGCCTGTAAATGACCCTCCATAACATCAAGCGCTGCGCGGCCCCTCTCATGCAAGTTCGGCAATTCGCCCTCACGGTCTGGCGCATAATAGCTGATGAACCGTGCAACGGCGATGGCGGGCTCATGCTTATACTGCTCCCAAAACATCCATTGCAGCGCTTTGGCGCGGTCAAATGCATTGACGGGAACATAGGGGGTATCTTCGGCGAGGAAGGTCATGATCGCATTGCTCTCAGCCAGCGTTCTCCCATCATTTAAAACTAAAACTGGAATTTGCCCAGCCGGGTTTATCGCCAGAAATTCAGGCGTCCGCGTTGCTCCGTTCGGCGCGTCCATATTCTCATAGGTATAGGCCACGCCAAGATAGGACAGCAAAAGCCGCACCTTGTAACAATTGCCCGAGTTCAAATTTCCATAAAGTATCATAGCTCGGCGATAAATCTCGCGGCTAAGAATGTCTATACATCTTCGTGTCGCCTCGGAACGATTTGTCGCCCCTGTATGTCTTAGCTTCGAAAAGTTCCGTAAGAGTACGGGGTGTCCGCGTGGTGGTCAGGCTCTCGCGCAAACGAGAATAAATAATATGTTTTCGAGCCTTCCCGACCCGTGCAATTCCTGCAAACAAGAAATGCACCGATTGCCAGAAAGCCCACGCGGCGACGCCTTTTCGCATTACCGGCCGAACTACCCAGTCGCGGGGTAAACAGCTCTCGATAAGCCACCCAACTCCACTGACGTTACCCAGCTTTGTCCAATGACAAGCGCCGCTTTCCACCGAACAAGCCAACGTACGCTTGGTCGCCCGTTGTGAAAAGACAGCTTAAATATGAGACGAAAAACCCAAGGTGAGGATACATCTCTTGATAAAATTTTAAACCATTGAAATAGAACGGAGAATTATTTCAGAATTCGAGGACTAATTGTGAAACTGGAAACACTGATCTTTTCAATTAAGCCCTTTTTCAGCTAACCTACTCTTCTTTGACGCGCTCACCATTTGCATCCAGAAGATGCCCATCAAAATCTGTAATATCAAACCGCATCGTTGACTCTATGCCTTCACGCTTAACCGCCACGCCTCTATCCACTTTCGGGTAATATTTCCACGAAGAGACAGCCATCATCGTTGGCCCTTCAAATACAGGGTCTGTACATGTTGTCGCGACAATGTTTATCGGATTGCCCATTTTGGTAAGGTCATATGTCACCTTACATTCACCGCTGAAATCAACGTGAGGAACATGTGGTGGGGATCGATAGCAAGGAGAGGCGTCTGCATCCATTTTAAGACGATCCGCAAACTCAATTTCACACTTTTTTCGTTTTACATAAATCTGTCTAAAATTTGGACCTAAACTTATTTTGTGTATGCCCTTCCAATAGGGTTCAGCCCGTTTTTCCTCTATTGGATCTCTATCTATATATAAGGGTATCGGTGCGTGCCCAATACGATAGGCATAAATATATACATGCCGACCAGATTCTTTATGCAATGTGCAAGGGGAATAACAGCTTTCCAAAGGCTCGCCAGTATCGCCATCATGCAACGTAACTAAAGCTTTGACTGATCTTCCATCCGTCACAAGGGTCGACACAACGTTTAATTCAACAGACGCATTATAACGTTCCCGAAAAGGTTCTATTGATTTTACAATTCTAAAATCGGGAAGTTTTTTCTGCATGAATTCCGTAAGATGAAATTCCGCTTTTGAAAGGTTCCCTTGCTGTGCCAGCGCTTGAGTCGGAATATATGCCAGAATGAAAGTAAGAAATATTCTGGCGAAACGGTAAGACATATATTTTAAGTGGCAAAATTATTATCTTACCGCAAGCAAACATCTAAATTTGAAAACACTTTTGTCAAAGGGCAACCAGCAACAAGTCTCTTGATAGAAGGCTTCCTAGATCTTCGTTTTTTGAATTGTCTGATGCACGTCTTGAATTTGCATTAGCGCGGCTGAGCCATAATATTTTGTGAATTCCGGGACGAAAATTCCGGCCGCGACAGCAGGGTCCGATTGCACGAGCTCTTCGGCTTCTGGGATTGTCGCCACATTGAATATATAAAGCCCGCGCTTCCCCTCACCTTCAGTAAACGGTCCCGACAGAACAAGTTTTTTCGCCTCGGCAAGTGTTTTCATATTCGAAAAATGCCCTTTAAATATCTCGGTACGTTCATCGGCGTCTGTAATTTCGGCATCCTTCGGACCGGTCTTCAGAACGACCATTACGTAGGACCGCATCCCATAATCATCCGCACCCAATTCAGCCGCAAGCTCGGCATTAAACGCTGTTGACGATACAACTGGGCTATCAGGTTCCGTCTGCGCAGAGTTTTGCGAGCATCCACTTAATCCAAGCCCAGCAAGGAGGAGAACATTTAAAAGATGAGGTCTGATCATGCCCAAACCAATAAATATCCCGTCCCTCATTTGTCAAACCGATTAGCCAAAGCCCTCATAGATATAGGCCGTCAAAATTTACCCTTCTGAAACCACGTGCCATCAGGCGGATTTAACGCTCACAAGGTTAAACAGGTTCAAGCGACACTTGTGGGAGATGTCATGCGCGAACTAACAGACTTAGAAATTGAACAGCTGGATATGACGGGACGTATCCCTGAATTGAATGGCGATGATTACCAACTTATCGGATTGATTGCCGAGAACCCGTCAAAACAGACCCAAGGCCGTAAAGCTATTCGAGCGGCAAAGCGTTCGATTGGAAAACAGGGTTTCGCGCGCTCGGCTTAGAGCATATCTCTATTTCGAGGGGCGTATCTCTGCACCCCATTTACTGAACGCTAGGACCCCTGCGAGGACAGCAGGGATAAGCGACACCATACCAAAAACGGTATTCCCGCTTACAAAAATCATAAGCGCCGAGGCTAGAAACGAAACGGCCATGGACGCTAAGCCCAATTTACGCGTCTTTGGTATAAGGCCCAGTCCGGCCCCAATAAGCTGAATGATGCCGAACGGTATCAGTGGCCCTAGGGAAAGGCCTGCCGATTCAAAAAAGGCGACCTCTTGAGGCATTTGCATGACCTTGGCGAAACCAGCTGCGAGGCTCATGAGGACCAGCAAACCCAGCCCGACAAGTTTCAAAATACGCATCACGCTTTACGCCAGGTTGTTCCGTCAGGGCCGTCTTCGAGGACGATGCCTTTGGCCGTGGCTTCATCGCGCGCCGCATCGGCTGCCGCCCAATCCTTTGCCGCGCGCGCCTCTTGGCGGCGCAAGGCGATAGCGTCGAACTCGGCTTGATCGTCAGAGGAGGCATTGCCTTTGAACCAGTCTTCCGGGTCTTTTTGAAATAGACCTAAAATTTGTCCGATGACTTGAATACGATACTTACATTCAGCAAATTTTTCTGCTCCAGACAGGTTTCCAAATTTTTTATCCGTCCTTATTTGTTTAGCATTCATTCTGGCTATGGAAAGGAGCTTCCGAGCTCCAAGATTGTTGAATATTGGTTCTAAACATTTTCGATTTTTATCAATTTGAGTTTTCAAATCACCTGATATTTCGACATCACTAACTAGTCTGAGAGATTCGTAAATTTTACGAAAATCTGTTTTGATCTCTTTAAGCAGTTCGTTAGACCACTGTAGCTCATTGTCATAATCAGCTGTTAACAATGCCGCTCGTATCACTTCCCCATCCCACTCTTTCAGCAAATCATGCACGAGCGTGACGTTCCCCAAGCTCTTGGACATTTTCTCACTGCCCATATTGAGGAACTCATTATGGACCCAATAATTGGCCATTTTCTTTTCGTCATTCGCGCAGCAACTTTGGGCGATTTCATTTTCGTGGTGTGGGAATTTTAGGTCAACACCGCCGCAGTGAATGTCGATGACATCACCTTCGATCTCTTCGGTCAAGGTCGCCTTTGCCATGGCGGAACATTCGATATGCCAACCGGGACGGCCGCGTCCGAATGGCGCGTCCCATCCAACACCGTGAAGTTCGGGTTTCCATAAAACGAAATCCGCACCATTCTTTTTCCGCGCGACCTCACCTTCGCCGACACGATCACCACCGCGCAGCGCATCCAGCGTATTGCCGGAGAGTTTACCGTAAGCCTCATAAGTCGAGACATCGAAAAACACATGACCATCGGATTCATAAGCGTGACCTTTTTCGATCAGCTCTGAAATCATGACAATCATATCGTCGATATGTTTCGTGGCATGCGGCTGCACGGTTGGCGGCAAGCAATTCAACCCCGCCAAATCCTCATTATAAATCCGCGCATATTTTTCTGTGATTTCGGAAATCGGCAGTCCAGATTCTTTCGCGGATTGGATAATGCGATCATCCACATCAGTAATATTGCGTGCATAAACGACATGATCTTCACCGTAGATATGACGCAACACGCGGAACAACACATCCGCCACCACCGCAGCGCGCGCATTGCCGATATGGGCGTAGGAATAAACCGTCGGTCCACAATTATACATCGTCACGCGTTTTGGATCTTGCGGGATGAATGTCTTTTTGGTTCGCGTGAGCGAATTGTAGAGCGTCAGTGGATGCTGTTCAGTCATGCGCGCCTGTTAGCGCCCTGCCTCTTGGTTTGAAAGCCCCTTGTTTCATGAGCGGCCTCCCCGCACATATAAAACATGAAGTTTATCCATCTTTTCGTCTTTGCCGTCTTATTTGCCCTCGGCGCACTGGCCTTTTGGGACCTCACTGAGCCTGTCGAGCATAACGTGACATTCAATGTCCAAGGGAACGCCGCCTATGTGTCTGGGACGACGGATAATAATTCGCATAATTTGATCAAAGATTTTGTCCGAGAAAATCCAGATGTCGACACACTTATCCTGCAAGCCATGCCGGGAACATTGGACATGGATACAAATCGCCGCGTCGTCATGGACCTGCGCGCGGCAGGCCTTGCCACACATGTCCCTGCCGATGGCCGCATTGCCAGCGGCGCGGTGGATTGGTTCATCGCGGGCAGTCCGCGTACGATCGAGTGCGGCGCTATGATTGGCGTGCACAGTTGGGGGACCCGAACAGGCGAACGGGGTGACAAGACATTCTATGACGGGCAATTGCGAACACAGCGCTGGTTTCTCAGCAAAATGAGCGTCGATCCCGATTTCTATGAGTTCACTCGCAGCGCCGCTGGACCGGACGATATCTACTGGCTGAGTGTGGACGACATGTTACGATATCGTTTGATTAGCGAAGATCCGGGGTGCGAGCCTTAATCTCGCCAAAATTTAAGAGTTTTCCGAAGTTTCCGGCTGGGGAGTTCGGAGAGTTTTATGAAAATCACCAAAATTATTGCAATAGCCAGCGTGTCTTGCTTGCTATTTTCTGCCCCTGCCTTTGCGCAAAGCTCTGCAACGAAGGCCGAGGATTACGCAAAGGATAAAGCCGCCTCAGAAGCCAAAGACGCAGTCAATGATGAAGCTAAAGACATGATCAAAGGCCATGACGCAGACCAAAGCCCGGCGAGCGATTCGCTGATGATCAAGTCTCCATCGGAGGCCATCACCGCAACCGAAGGCGAAATCGCGGTCTCCGACGACGGCATGATGCTGAAAGGCAAAGAAATCATGACGGAATCCAAACCGGAAATGACGAAGAAACCGGCCATGATGGATGCGCCGACCACCGCAACAACAACTGTCGTGATTGCCTGCCCGGAAGGCACAACCGCGCAAGATGACGGCACCTGTATGATTACGGGTGATGAAGAAGAATAGCGCCACAGCGCCTATCATTGCTGCATAAGGGAGGAGCGGCTATGCACTCTGGCCTTTCGGGGCCGGGGTGCTTATATGCCTCCCCATGACAAAACCGACCCTCAAACCTGTTCCCCACACTGCGCGGCCCTCAAAGGAAGAAGCCATGGAGGCTGTCCGCACTTTAATTGCTTGGGCAGGCGATAATCCGGACCGTGAAGGCTTAATCGACACACCAAAGCGCGTCGTAAACGCCTACCGCGAATGGTTCCGCGGCTATGAACAAGACCCAAAAGAAGTTCTGTCTCGCGTTTTTGAAGATGTCTCTGGGTATGATGACATGGTCATTTTACGCGATATCGACGTTGAGTCGCATTGTGAGCACCACATCGCGCCATTTTTAGGGAAAGCCTGGGTGGCCTATTTGCCGACAGACAAGGTCGTCGGAATTTCAAAACTCGTCAAGGTCGTCGAGATTTACGCCAAACGCCTGCAAACACAGGAAACAATGACGGCGCAAATCGCTGATGCAATCGAAGACGCGCTAAAGCCGCGTGGATGTGCCGTCATGATTGACGCCACTCATCAATGTATGAGCACGCGCGGTGTGCATCATCCTGATGTCTCAACAATCACGACACAGTTTACCGGCGAGTTCAAAACCAATCCGTCGCTTCAAGACAGGTTCTTACGCGTGATTGGGAAGTAAACTCCTAAGGGAGGAGCGGCGCGTATTTTCGTTGCCGGCGCTCACTTTTCGCACATAGCGTCCGCAGCTTCACGGCCATTGCTTTTGCAAAATGATTGGATTTTCGGCTGGGCGGCCGAAAGGCGTGTTGCCCGTAATTACAGCGCATAAAGCTCCTTCACCAAATGTGGCGTGGACAAAGAGCTGTCACGATTCGTGATCCCCGCCACGCCAAACCACAGTCAGGATTTATGGTTAGCCAAAGGTTAACGCCAAACTTCAAGTCATAAAAAAACCCGCTTCAAGAGCGGGCTTTTTTTTAACGTGGGAACGTTAGTTTTGTTATGCAGCTTTGGATTCTTCCAATTTAACGAGCTGCTTTTTGATCTTCTTGGCTTTGTCAGTCAGCTTGTGGTTTTTTGTACCCAACAAGAATTTGTCTAGACCGCCTTTGAAATCCACAGTGCGAAGCGTTTTCGCAGCAATGCGCATTTTGAATTTTTGGCCCAACTCATCAGATGCCAAAGTAACATTGCACAGATTGACTTCAAAACGACGACGCGTTCTGTTCTTCGCATGGGAAACGTTATTTCCGGTCATAGGGCCGGTATTTAGAAGATCGCAACGACGAGCCATGATATCACCTATCAGACATGAAAAAAGGCCCACACGGCGTGGGCGGTAACTTGAAGGCGCGACCTAAGGGTTGACCGCGCGCTCGTCAACCCGTTTTTGCGGTATAACCTCACCCATTTGTAATGCTATGGGGTGAGCTCATTCATAATCAAGACACATCACATTTGCAAAAAGCTTCTTATGAAACACGCACTTAAAACACTTGGATTCACGGCTTTAGCGGGATTTGGAACATATGCATTAGCATATATTGTCCCATATAATCTGATGAATTACGCGGATAGCGCCTCCGTTCTGAATGAACAAAACCTGAGTGACACCACTTACACGCTGCCAATACCGAACGAAGACACGACGCAGATTCGGATGCAGCTTAAAGGCTATGTATTTGGCTTCCGAGTCATTCGGTCTGACATTATCGCGCAATTCGATAACACCGAATATGCCGCTTACACTGATGCGAAATCCTCGGGGCTGGCAGCTTTGCTCAAAAAAATGGAAATCTGGGCCGTCACTAAAGGCCGGTATGACTCCACAGGCCTTCGCCCAGATTGGCACGTGCAGCAAAACACGGACAAGAAGAACCGCCGTGTCGAGATGAATTATAACCGCAATGCTGGCAGTGTTGACGTCGCGATTATCCCGCCCTTGGGCAGTCAAGGCGTTCCGCCCGCATCGCCGATCGAACGCTACAAGTCGAACGACACGATTTCAGCTATTTTGCACCTTATGATGATGGGCACAAAAATCGATGGTGAGCTTTGCTCAGGCCGTGTTCCGATCTTTGATTCCAAACAACATTATAATTTAAGGCTGGAACGGGTCGGAACCAAAAAAGTGAAGTTTGACGACGGCAAAGAAGAAACCATTCATTGCCGCGCTTATTACGAGCCTATTGCAGGGTATGATCCCGAAGACTTGCCGAGTGAAGAAGAGGCAGAAACGCCTATAAATGTCTACTTCAAATATTACGACGAGGCAGGCGTGCATGTGCCCGTACGTTTCACATATAAAATTAGCGGCTTCAAAGCCGTCATCAAAGTGGACGACATCGAATTTAGGGAAGCGAAATAGAACTCTCACGCAGATTTTCGGTGCCAGTCCTACTCAAATGGCAGCTCCCACGTCGTGAAGGGCACCCTCGAAAGACTAGAGTTATAATATCTGGCATCATCTGTAACTTCTTGACCAATCCAATCCGGCAGATCGATGCTTTGATCTTCATGGTCCAACTCAATTTCTGCGACCACCAAACCCGTATTAAGACCGAAAAATTCGTCGATTTCCCATATCAACTCACCCACTGGATACAGCCACCGATGTTTTTCTATGAGCGGTCCTTCACATAATTTCAGCATCTCCTGCGCATCCTCAAGCGGGATCGAATATTCGTATTCCGATCTGGATATTCCCGCCGTTATGCCCTTGATTGTTATCATGGCATCCGGCCCGGCAATTCTCACCCGCACTGTGCGATGCTTGTCCGCATTGAGATAGCCTTGCACAAATAAGGTTGGGGTCCCTCTTCGCCAAGCGTCACTCGTTACGAGGAACTTTCTTTCAATCTCGATACCCATAAGCTGTCTTTCTCGCCTACTGATTTAGAGCTAAAACACCCACCAGACACTTTGATTCTGACACACGAATCGGCACAGGTCTTCATTTGAATATGCCCCGCCATTCCGATCCAATTCTGAAAGCCGTACTGGGCCCAACCAATACGGGCAAAACGCACTATGCCGTTGAGCGCATGCTCGCGCATAGCTCTGGTGTGATTGGCCTGCCCTTACGCCTACTCGCGCGGGAAATTTATGACCGCGTTGTTGCTTTAAAAGGCGCTGCCCAAGTTGCGCTGATTACGGGTGAAGAGAAAATCATCCCGCCAAAAGCAAGGTTCTACATTTGCACGGTCGAGGCCATGCCTGTGGAAAAACGCTTCGCCTTTCTGGCTGTAGACGAAGTGCAATTGATGGCGAACCATGAACGCGGGCATATTTTCACTGATCGTGTTCTCTATGCGCGGGGAATGGAAGAGACTCTATTTCTAGGCGCTGAAACGGCGCGCGACGTTCTCGCAACGCTTGTTCCGCGAATTCGGTTTGATCACCGAGAGCGGTTCTCCGAACTACATTATGACGGCCCCGCGAAACTAACGCGACTACCTAAACGCTCCGTGATCGTCGCCTTCAGCGCGGCAGAAGTATATGCCATTGCCGAACTCATTCGAAGGTTTCGCGGCGGAGCGGCGGTCGTTATGGGCGGCCTTTCCCCTCGCACCCGAAATGCGCAGGCCGAGATGTTCCAGTCCGGCGAAGTTGATTTTCTGGTTGCGACCGACGCCGTGGGTATGGGTTTAAATCTAGATACGGACCATGTCGCTTTTGCCGGTCTCACCAAATATGACGGGCGCCGACGTCGTTACCTCACCCCTATGGAGGCCGGACAAATTGCAGGACGCGCTGGGCGTTTTCGAAATGACGGAACCTTTGGCACCACCGGTGATTGCCCTCCGATGGATGAAGGTCTTGTGAACAGAATAGAGGCGCATGATTTTGAACCGCTCCATTACGTTGAGTGGCGCAATTCTGATTTGGATTTCAGCTCAATCGAACATTTGATGGAAAGCCTGCACCGTCCTCGGCCGACCAGCCGTCTTCGACGTATAAAAGGCGCAGACGATGAGGCCGCTTTAGAGAGGTTGAAAGCGATTGATGAAGTTCACGACGCGCTTAACACCCAAGCACAGGTCAAAATGCTTTGGGATGTCTGCCAAGTCCCGGACTTTAGAAATCTGACAATCGATACTCATGTAAAGCTTCTTCAAGATATTTGGCGTACCTTAATCAAAGGCGGTGGCAAACTCTCCGATGACTTCATGGCCACTAAAATTGACCGGTGTGATGAAACCTTGGGCGGAGTTGACGCATTGTCCTCTCGGCTGGCCTTTATCAGAACGTGGACCTATTGCGCGTCAAAGGTAAATTGGATGCGAAATCCCGATCAGTGGATTAATCACGCGAGAGAGGTTGAAGACAGGCTATCAGACGCGCTACACGAAGCTCTAACAGCGCGCTTCGTTGATCGACGCACCCGAAAGCTGTTGAAAGGCATAGGAGCCGACCTGGATATGAGCGCAACCATTAAAGACACCGGAGAGGTGTATGTCGACGATGATTTAATCGGACGACTCGACGGGTTGAAATTTACGGCTGATACCAGTCAAAGTGGCTTAGAAGCGCAAGCTTTGGCCGCCGCGGCACAAAAGGCCGTTGGCCCCGAAGTGGACCGCCGCCTGACATCGATCTCATCCGGCACGCATCAGATATTTACCTTGTCCGATTCAGGGCAAATTATGTGGGGCGGTATGGCCGTTGGCCGCATCGCGCCCAGCGGATCAGTCTTCACACCAGACGCGGAAGTCATTGGCGGCGAATTGGGCCAAGCCGTTTTGCGCGAGATGGCCACTGATCGTATGCGCGAATTTTTGCGCGCAGCCGTAACAGCGCAACTCGCTCCGCTTAAAGCTCTTAAGGATTTAGTGGCTGCCGAAGAAACACTCCCAGCCGCAAAAGGTTTTGGGTTTATCTTGCTGGAAAATAATGGCGCGCTCGAGCGTAAAGATCACCTGCAAACCGTACGGGATTTAGACCAAGACGCGCGCCGTCAGCTCCGGTCCGTCGGTGTCGTGTTCGGTCACTACAATATATATTTGCAAGACATGGTGAAACCAAAACCGGCCCGATTGCTTTCGCTGCTCGTTGCATATGGCGCGGGTGGAAACAAAAAGCCGTGGATCCCGTTTGCGGGCGTGACATCAATCCCCAACCAAGGAGATCTGGCCTCCTCTGGCTATACTGAGCAGGCTTTGTCGCTGGCAGGCTACCGTGCTGTCGGAAACCGCATCATCCGATTTGATATTTTGAACCGTTTGTCTTTCATTATTCGCGAAGCGCAAGACCAGTTCAAACGAACGAAAACACCAGAAGCCCGAGGTCACAAATTCCAAGTGATGGCCGAGATGTTGGCTTTATTGGGATCGACCTATGAAGACGTCCAAGGCGTATTGACGGCATTGGGATATAAATTCGAGATTTCTGAAACGAAGCTGACTGTGGACACCGTCGCGGAAGCACCTGATTCGGCCAAAGCGGAACCTGAAGCGAAAGCAGAAGCTCAGCCTGAGGCGAAGACAGAAACGGCCGAGGCTGCGGACGTAAAACCTGCAGAAGATACAAAACCTGGACAGATCGAAATTAAAAAGGCAGCGACTCCAAAACCTGCGCCGCGTAAGCCTCAAGCCAAGAAATCACTCTCCCTTTACCATCACCGCGTCACCAATGAAGCGGGCGAGACGACAGAGGTCGAAAACCTCGAATATTGGTACTTCCCCTCTCGCGGTCAAAAAGGCTTCAAACCGAACGGCGGTAAAAAGCCGGGCTTCAAATCCAAGCGTAACAATGGGCCGAACCCACGACGAAACGCTCCGAGAAGTCCAAAGCCGCCGACCCAAAAACAGGTTGAGAACTCCCCATTTGCAGCGCTCGCCGCTCTGAAAAACGATAAAAAGGACTGACCCCTGCCAAGACTACGCTCCACGCAAAAGGACAAATCCATCCAAGACACCCCGACAACAGCCTGTCGATTAGATGTCTGGCTCTACCGCACAAGGCTATTGAAAACACGTACGGGTGCGGCGCGTTTAATCTCCTCGGGCAAAGTTCGACTCACGCGAAATGGACAAACCGACCGCACACGCAAGCCACATACGCTTATTCGCCCGGGGGACGGGGTGAGCTTTATGCGAGGCGAAGAATTGCTGTCCGTGCGGATGACAGCCCCCGGCACACGGCGCGGCCCCGCGCCCGAAGCGCAAACCCTATATGAAAGACTGGAGTAGCGGGTGGTTGACAGTGGCGGTTTCCTCCGTCACATCCGCGCCGCAGCCATAAACCTGGAGCCAAACCCGCATGACCTATATCGTCAAAGACGAATGCATCAAATGCAAGTTCATGGATTGTGTCGAAGTCTGTCCTGTCGACTGTTTCTATGAAGGCGAAAACATGCTCGTCATCCACCCCGATGAGTGCATTGATTGCGGCGTTTGCGAACCTGAATGCCCTGTCGACGCCATCGTTCCGGACACAGAGGACGAACCCGACGGAAAGTGGCTCGAAATCAACTCCAAATACGCAGAACTGTGGCCAGTTATCACAGTCAAAAAAGAACCACCTGCAGACCGCGAAAAATATGAGAGCGAAACAGGTAAATTCGAGAAGTATTTCAGCGAGAAAGCCGGAACTGGCGACGAATAAATTAGAAAATCACGATTGCTTTGACGGGATTCGCTTTTCGTCCAAAAATGTGATATGATATTTTCAAATACCATCAAGCGCGGATAGCTTTTATTGAGCTGCCGCGCTTTTGATTTGAAAGACTAAGGGAAAAATCAATGGCCGCTAAAAAACCTGCTGCGAAGAAAAAGTCTAACAAGCGCCTTTTCAAAGCCAATCAACACATCGTCTACCCTGCTCATGGCGTGGGCATTGTGACATCGGTTGACCAAGAAGTTATCGCTGGTTTCGATATCGAGGTTTACGTTGTGCATTTCGAGCAAGATAAAATGACACTCCGTGTTCCAACCGCAAAGGCCGGAACATCCGGCATGCGCGCTTTATCAGACGAGCTGACATTGAAAGATTCTTTCACGACGCTCAAAGGTCGCGCCCGTATTAAACGCACGATGTGGTCGCGTCGGGCCCAGGAATATGAAGCCAAAATCAATTCCGGCGACCTAATCTTGGTCTCAGAAGTTGTCCGCGACCTTCACCGAACAGATGCTCAGCCAGAGCAATCTTATTCAGAACGCCAACTCTATGAACGCGCGATTGATCGCATGGTTCGCGAAGTTGCTGCGATTCGCAAAGAGTCGCGTGATGCAGCTTTGGAAGATGTGCTAGATACACTTGCAAAAGCTCGGACGCGCCAAGCGGCAAAAGCGGCAAAAGACGCAGCTGCCAATGCTGACGACGGCGGTGAAGCTGCGGCGTAGAGTCGCCTTTCCTCATCATTGAACGAATTCAGGTCAAATTTTGCGTTTGACCTGCAATCGTGAACGCTGTGATGCTTGACCTTGTGCCGAGCGATGACCATCGTTCACTCTAGGTTGGGGTGCGTTCGGATAAGGTGGGGTTATGACAAAATCTATTAAGTTCCTTCTAGCATCAGCCGGGAGCTGTGCTTTTCTTGTAGCTTGTGGCGGCGGCGGCGGCTCATCTTCGAGTGGCGGTACAATAACACCCCCGGTCAGTAGCGCCCCAACATTCACCCCTGGATCATTTGCTTCGGCCACGTCTTTCAAAGATCAATGTCAAAACCCCCGTGCTGGCAGAGCCGATACCGCGGGATCAACATTGATTGAGAAATTTTGGCTCCGGTCTTGGACGGATGAAACATATCTTTGGTATGATGAGGTGACGGACCGGGATCCGAACTCAATTGCCGATAGAGTAGATTATTTTGATGTATTGAAAACAGCCCGTACAACAGCGTCCGGTGCCCCGGTGGATCAATTCCATTTCTCTCAAGATACCGCGGAATACGAAGCCCGCCAATCCGGTGAGGCCAGCTCAGGATATGGTGCAAGCTTCCGTGTTCTACAGGGCTCCCCTCCTGGGCGGGATATTCGAATTGCGTATAACGAACCAGGAAGCCCCGCGGCAGCCATTGGCGGTTTCCGACGCGGAGATAGAATTCTTGTCATTGACGGGATTGACGCCGTCGACGGCGCGACAACGCAAGGTGACTTAGACATCTTATTGGCTGGGTTATTTCCTGCCGAAGCCGGTGAACAACATAGCTTTACCGTTCGCGGTATAGACGGCCTAGAGCGCAACATCACGATTACATCGGCGGATGTCGTTGAACAACCTGTTACGACGACGTCCGTTATCGATGTCGATGATGAAACAAAGGTCGGCTATATTCATTTCACAACATTCTCTCCGTTCAGTTCAGAGAAAGCGATCTTTGACGCTATGACGGAAATGGAAGCGGCTGATATTGACGACCTAGTCTTAGACCTGCGTTATAATGGCGGCGGATTACTCGCCGTGGCCGCTCAGATTGGCTTTATGGTCGCGGGTGAAGATGCGACTGACGGTAGAACTTTTGACCGCCTGACCTTCAATGATAAAAGCCCGAATACGAACCCCGTGACCGGCAACGCCCTAACACCTACGCCATTCATCAGCACAGGCGTAGGATTCACCGTAAATGATGGCACGCCCCTGCCGGAACTTGATCTCGAACGGATTTTCATTCTCTCGACTGACGGAACTTGTTCCGCGTCCGAAGCTGTCATTAACGGCCTGCGCGGCATTGATGTCGAAGTTATCCTCGTCGGCTCCCAAACTTGCGGAAAACCCTACGGATTCTACCCAACAGATAATTGCGGCGAAACATATTTCACCGTCCAGTTCCGCGGTGCGAATGACAAAGGCTTTGGCGATTACGCTGATGGGTTCTTGCCAAATGACGGGCCGAACGGATTTGGCGTCACGGTTCCCGGTTGTACGATTGCGGATAATTTCGAAGGCGCGCTCGGAGATGAAAACGAGCCCTTCCTCGCGGCAGCGCTTCAATTCGCAGAGAACGGCACTTGCCCGACAACTGTGTCGACAAAACCGGTACTCTCGAAAACGCAAAATTCCATTTATCCTGAAGCCGATATTCTCAATGATCCGCGCTTCAAAATGGAAGAGTTCATGCGCACCAGCCGAATTTTTGGTGTCACAGATGGTGATATTGAGGACTTGAAATGATCCTATCCCGTCTCTTCCCGCTATTGGCAATTTTCGCCATGACAGCTTGTCAAACCACACCAAAGGCGAAAGCGGCAAAACTCGCCATTGAGCCCGATGCGGCGCAAATATTAGCTATCAAGACGGCTGTTAAATCCGCCATGGGTCGCTCGGATTTAGACATGGATCCAGGCCGCTTAGTCGATACCTCAATCTTGAGAGTCCGACCCGTCGCCGTTGAAGGATTAGCGGACAGAGTCCCAGGCACGCCGACAAACTTCACCCTGATGAGTACGGGAACCTCTTGTTACCTCTTGGAAGCGGGTGGCGGTATGCGGGTTGAATTACCGGATATGCCCTGCAGGTAGACCCTCAGCCTCCCGGCAAATGCCTAACTTAAAATTTCCAAACGGCCTGGATGATCCAACCAGATCATCGGGCCGTTTATCATTTCTACCCAGCCCCTGACACGGAGACGTGCGCCTGTAAGGCTTACCGGGTCAATCGCTGCAAATCGCTTCACATTTTTCTTCGCAATCGCGATGGTGAAGTCCGTTTTGTAATCAGACCCAAAATTCAAATAAACGCGCCCGCGAACATCTGCGGTAGAGGTCACAACGCCCTCAACTATCTGCAAGCTATCCACATATTGCGCCAAAGGATCCGGGTCCGGTTTACGGACCGCATAAAATGAACTGGCCCATAATCCACGCGACCGATCCCGGGCTTCAGTCTCCAAAGCATAAAGCGCGGCCATATCGGCAAGCTCGCCCTTCCAGCTATAAACCCGCGCCAAACCCAAGCGGACCATCTCCCCCTGAACCCAGAGGTCAGGCTGCCCGAAACTATCCATCGTATAGACCTGCGCCACCGCCCGTTCAAAACGGTCACGGGTTTCCCCGCCATAAAAGAGCTGCACAACACGGCCTTTGATGAGCGCCGATAAACCTGCCCTTGCCTCGTAGGCATAAGGCCAGGCTTTTGCCGCGCGCTGGGCGGTTCTGGGCGCTTGTATCGCAGAAAGACGCACCGACACTTCCTGCCCGCCGTCCAGCGCCATGACAAAGCTATCGCCATCAATGACGCGGACGACGCGGCCTGTCTCACCGGGCTTGGGTGCCGCGATGGATGGGGACTTAATATTCCCCATCAGCGCAATTGACGCCACGCCTGCGAACAAAGCCGTTCGTCGTGTCAGGCGGTTTGAGCTGTCAGAAAAGGTCAACACGCCCTGATTGTTTCACAGTTTTTACAACAGGTCGAATCGCAGATTTTGATTGAACATCTTGAGCGTCCCCGCACATTCAATTAGAGGCACACATTCGGTCCCGTAGCTCAGTCGGATAGAGCATCAGATTCCTAATCTGGAGGCCGGTGGTTCGAATCCACCCGGGATCGCCATACTAGCATTATAACAGATTTTTGACTCAAAAGTCCCGATTGGAAAGAGGGTAATTCATTGAGTAGTAACAGGATTTTACAAAATTCTTACTCATGGCCCAAGGTGGCAGTAAAACTATATTACGACGTATAGATAGCTGCTTCGACTTTGGACAAAGGTCCTGCAGCCACAAAGACAGACGTTCTCATCAAACCTTACTAGCATTACCTCCAACGCCCGCACCAAGAGCACCATCCGCCCTAGCTACGATTTCTGCAGTTACATACCTACGTCATCAACAGTACTGTTTGCTGCCTGATTTAGAGTTTCGAGTGGAGCGTACGTAGCTACAACCTCCACTCGTCCTGCAATAGATTTGCCTACGAACGACCCCACCCCGCCAGCAGCTCCGACTGCGACTACTTCCTCTTTAGATTTTATCTATTAGCTGAATAATCATACGCACATTGAGGAGACTGTTGATATTCTGGTTCTGTTCTAAAAAATACCCAACGGTCAGAATTGTTTGAATCTATACTCGAATATTCAGGTGTCGAAAAATTCTGAAAATGTATTTTTGAAGGGTAGTTCCCGTCATCAATACTTACCAAAACTTGCCCCGCATTTTTTTTGAATCTTTCAATTTTTAAGTCATTGATTTCAATTTTTTCTTTAATATCCCCGGCTTCCACATCCGGGTGATTTCCTTCATATATTGAAAACATCAAGTCATCATTCCCATCATACAGAGATGTTAAAACAAAATCACGGACTGAAAATCGCTCTATTCTTTGAACCTTATAATCATTCAAGCAAAAACTTGCACTGACGTAATTGCAACATCCAACTAAATATTCTTTTCTTTGTTTGGTTTCAGCGCCGCATCCAATCGCACCGATAATCAGCAGAAAGATCATTCCTACAAACCAAGCTCTAAAAAAGTAAATACGTATAGACATATTTCATCACGGTTTGAATTTCATAACGTAATTCTAGCACCCGAGCCGACTGCCGCATGAACGCGTTCCTGTTATTACACTCCCACTTATAGAAAAGTAATGATTGCCACTCAATTGGTTGCTGACTGGGGGAGGATTAGAGCCGTTAGTTGTTTTGACAATATTATTCCCTTTGTTCTCAATTATAGCAGTGATGTCGGCCTCTGTAATTGAAGACCCCAATCCCATTATGTTAGTCGCGCCATCAGTTCCAGGTTTTGCCCTTGAACCAACAACTTTTCCATCTTGAATTACGTCAAGATATTTATCGGGTAGTCCAAAAAGATGCCCGACTTCATGCTTCGGAGTTTCTCCGGCACTAGTTCTGTAAAGGGTAACGTCGCGACGACCGCCTGATACAAAGGCTCGACCTACTCCCGGCCTAGATCTTACCGTATTGGTAGGGCCCTTGGTATCTGATCTCAATACTACATCTACCGTCACATTGTATTTCCCGTAGGTTCCTGCCCATTGATTCGCTCCGCGAACAACGCGCATAAAAGCCACTTCACTTACGTTGGGCCCCCTTTGCAGAGGTACTACAAGGCTGACGTTATTGCCCGATGGGGACACTGTACCTTCAACATATTCGCCTGTAGAGTCTTGGTTATTAATTGGATTGTTAAATGCATATGAGTAGCGATTAAAATAACCCGATCCTCCGTCTAGTGCTGTTACGGGATCTATACTCAAGAACCGTCCAATCACCGGATCGTAATAGCGGGCTTGCATGTAGTTCAGCCCTGTATCTGTGTCCTTGATATGGCCCGTAAAGCCCATAGAGTCAGTGCCTGAGCTCGTGCCGATTTCTTCGCCAAATGGCTTGAAGGAAAGGCTCGCTTTTACGATGCCATTGGGGTCATTTCTTTGGACGACACTGCCAAGGTAATCCCGTATGAGGTATCGCATTTTGCAGGACCCATTTGCTTCCACCTTGCATCGAGCCAAGCTATTTCCAGCGCTGTAAATATATTGCAATTGTCGATTTAAAGAGACTTTGTCATTGTATACGAGTTGCCCCGCAGCATCATAAACCCAGTAAGACGTCTTTCCGTTCACAACGGATTTCACACGTTTCATGTTTCCATCATAAACGTAATTGCCGTTGGCATAGCCAATTCCATTGGCAGCGCCCGTGACTGTAACAGGCTGGTCACTCATATCATAGGCCATGCCCAGATGACCTAGCGTCGTCACATTCCCGCGTGCATCATAGGCCACGGTGCGGTAAGCGGTTCCACCCTGTGTGGTAGGTAGACTGTCGATGCTAGTGATTAATCTATTCCGATTATCATAGGTCAGGTTCACTGTTCGAGAACCTTCTGCCTTTGACCGTAAGTTACCCAGGCTGTCATAGTCATATGACCCTGCGCCCCAAGGCCCCGTTGAGGAGGTGAGACGGCCTAATGCATCATATCCATAGGTGCGGTTGTTTGAGGTGAGTTCAATATCGAGCAGAGACGTAATTTTTCCGAGCACATCATAAGACAGCTTTTGCTCGAGCGTTGCCAGGTTTCCGATCGCAACGCGGCGATTTTCCGGAAGAAACCGGGCATTAAATGTTTGGGTGAGAGTTTGGCCATTACCGTAAAGCATGCTCTTAACGGCGCCGCTCACGTGGAAATCGGTATTGCTCGCCACATATTGCGTGCCGCTGGTCACGGAGAGCATTCGGCCCAGCCCATCCGGCGCATAGGAAATGGCCGGTCCGGTTGGCATTGTGCTACCAATCCTGTAGCCCGCATTATTATAGCTATAGCTCATCGGGAAGCTGCGCCCGTCAATGTCCAGTGTCTCAGACGTGAGCATATTCAATGAATTATAGGTATAGGTCCAATCAACCGCGCTACCGCCTGTGCCGCGATTTACGGTAAGAACATTACCGTTAGCGTCATATGTCTTTGTGATGTCAGGCGTATTAGAATCTTGGAAATTCGTCACAGTCGGACGACCCATATCATCATAGGTCAATGTAACCTTGCTGTTACCTGTCGGGGTCGAACAGGCTGTACCTGCGCCATGGCCCTTAGAATAGGAGGTGAGTTGTCCCGCGAGGTTATGCATTGATAGGGTATCACCACCCTCCGGTGTTCGCGATCGACAGATATTGTGATTGCCATCAAAGTAATAATACTGGCTCTCATCTACAGAATACCCATTGTGATTGCCGGATTGTTGAACACGGAAAACGCGCCCAAAACTGTCGCGGTGCAGTACTGTGCTAACGCCCATAGGCTGCACGATGCTAAGCGGCTCCCCTTTACCAGGACCGCTATGGCCATGGTTATATGTCGTTGTGATGTTGCCCGCGGCGTCTGTGACTTGGACTGCATTTTGCGCTAAATATGCCGTTTGCGTTGTCGCATAGGGCGAGACGTTCTCAGCCGTTTGTATCTCGCGTCCGAGACCGTCATAGGTATAATTAGTCCCTTGGCTGGGATTATTACTTGTTGACGGCAAAGACATAAATGTCTTGCGGTTGAGCCTGTCATAGGATGTCTTCACATAACTCGACCAGCCGGTATCCAGCGCCTGACTCCGCAGTAATGTCTCACGGAACATAGGATCATAGGTTACCGTGGTACGCGCATTCCCTTTGGTCACAGTCTGAATCGCACCGGGATTTGAGAAATTATAGGCGATTGATGCTGAGAGCCAGTTATCCGGCCGATCAATGAGCGTGAGACGCCCCATGTCGTCATAGTCGTAATCGGTCGTATTGCCGCGCCCATCCGTTGCTGATGTCACCCATCCATTTCGATCGATTGTCCGGGAAATGGATGTCCCATCAGGCCGGTTCACGAGAGTTGGTGTTCCGCGATCATAAGTCGGGACAAGTGTTTCATCATAGGCGGAGCTGGTCGTATATCTGCGGAAGCGGTTCAGCGCCCCCTTTCGACCTGTCGCCGTGTGATACGTATAGGTGGCGAGACGATCACCATGTTTCCGGTATTCCGTCAAACGTCCATAACTATCATAGAATAACTCTTCCCAAGGCGCGCCTTGGAAAGACGTCGTCTTCACACGGCCATTTATCCACTTGGTGGCATTGTTCTGATAGGTGATATTTGTTGTTTGTGTGTTCGTCGTTCCAAAATCTGGATTGGTCACGATCGTGATCGGCTTACTCCAGCTATAGGTCGATGGAGAGGATTGGTTCGTCTGAAAAGCCTTAGTCGCAACATAGGTAGATCCGTCACGTTGCACTGTTGTTGAGATATTGTGGGTTGGACGGCGCGAGGATTGAACAGTTGTTCCGGTCGCAACCAATGGATTGCCGAAGCTACCCTCATATTGATAAGTATGATCGGCGCGTTGTAATACGCTACCATTGTCAATCACTTCTACCGAGGCAGCTTTCCCGCCAAAGGGTTCCGCTTGCCAATAGTGGCGATACTTCGTCTCGATACCTTCTGGATCCGTGACTTTTGACCAATTTGTCCGGTCAGACCCGGATGAATTCGCCGCGCCAGAATCATATTCATACAAAAAATTCCATTGCTGAGAGGCCAGTCCAGGCGCGCTAAGCGTCTTGCGGGAGACCGACATAATTGACGCTTTTTTCATGTGCCATTGCGGAAAATTACCTGGAGTGATCTCGTTAAAACCAGGGCAGCCATAGACCACAGTTTCTTGAAGATTGTAGCTGATCCTTTGATAAGTTTGTCCAATCAGGAACGTGCCCTTCACGCCATGAGGATGAGTAGCTGTAACGTTTTGACTCGTCTGAGGGCATTGTTGGTTTGGACCTGGGTCTGCCGACATTCCCGCCATATTATAAGACCAGTTCAATCCGTCGGGTTGGGTGACTTGGGTCAGTGAATTGGGAACTGTGCCGTTATTGTAAATTTCGGGGAATGTTTTTGATGCATAGCTGTAAGTCCATGTTCGTGCATCACTTGTCCCTGGGTTTGCGGTGACTGAACGAATGAGCTTCGAAGAACCCGTGTAGTTCAGATTAATACGACGGCCATCACTCGCGCGAATAGCCGTGAGGCGGCCACTGCTATCATAGTCATAGTTTACAGTGTTTCCGTGCACATCCGTGACAAGGCTCGCAGCGATAAAGTTGCGTGTCCGTTGCATGGACAAGCCGCCGCCGAACGTACTTCCCATTTCGTCAGCTTTGTGTGTGAAGACTTTGTCAAAGCGGTATTTGGTTCCATCAGGTGCATGACCAATAAAGCCTTGCCCACTATTTGAGGAACCACAGCTCAATCGCCAGCCATCGACAGTGGTGAACTGCGTCCCCGATGGCCACAAGCTATTACCGCCCGTGCTACCCGTGTATTCTAGAACTGATTTCGATCCCTGCCCTGGAATCACCATGTTGAACCCATCAGTGTATTGATGACGATACCAAGTGGTTCCCTGGCGCATGACATGACTAGGGAAGGACTGCGCAAAGGAATTTGTGCAACGATTTCCTGTCCAGTTAAATCCGGTTCTGGTTAGAGCATGAAGCCGAGGTGCAGATATCTGCCAGTCTCCAAATTCCGTCGCGACCGTTCGGTCATAGAAACGACCTTGAGATATACTCCGTGTAATTTGGACAGGAAGCGCAAAGTTACCTGGTAAGCTAACATCGGTGACTTCGAATTTAACCGTTCCCGTATTTGGGTCGATGCCATCCCCTAGAAGAGTGGCCCCAAATGCCTCCAATCGGTGTTCTGCCCCTTGACGCTTTTCCAGCTCCAAAGTTGGAGGGTTTGGCTGATTGGAAGGCCCTCCACCGGGTGGTAGATCAGGCTCATAACTGTTCGCGATAGTTCCCGAGACAGCGAGTGGAAGTGCACAAGCGATAGTTGAAATTAACTTTGTCAGCGGTTTGAAACGATCCCGCAGAGATTTTTGTTTCGATTCTCGTTTTGTCCCAATTTCTTGTGCTAAATTTTGCTGCAGTAGAAATTTGGGATGCATAGCGACCTCAGGGTAAAATCGAGAAGTTAGTCTCGCTTCGGTTGCATTCCTTAATAAATAAATCAACGATAATTTGATGAAAAAGAACTTGAACCTTTGAGTTTCTTTATGACATATCAAAAAATTGTTTGAATATTCAAGTCCTTAGCGAAATCAAAGAGAGCCTAAAAATTGAAAACGTTGAAACATCCTAAGAGTGTTTCAAGATAAAGGCTTAACTTTATCAGCCGATTACTCACATCGCAGCGCAGGTATCATCCGCGCAAGTGTTCCGTCTTTGGCAACGAAGTGATGTTTTAGCGCCCCGCCTACATGCAGGACGAAAAGTAATAAGATCAGCTTGGCGCCAACTTCATGTAGGAATTTTAGGCGTTCCGCGGCTTCTTTTGATGCGTCAACGCCCGGCATGTCTGGCAATGGAATGAGATAGAAAAGCTGGTTCTCAATCGGCAAGGTGGACGCGGATACCATTGCCCATCCCAAAAGCGGAACACCAATCATCAAAGCGTAAAATCCAATATGCGTGACTTTCGCTACAAAAATTTCCCAGCCTTTCATCCCGCCCGGCAAGGCCGGCGGTTTATGCGTTAGTCGCCAAATCAGGCGAAGAACAGACAGGAGCAGAACCACAATTCCAAAGCTTTTATGCCACTGATAAATCTTGAAACGCTGGGGCATCCACTCCTGCGTCATCAAAAATCCAGCAATAACCAAACTCAGGATCAAAATCGCAATCGTCCAATGTAGGGCGATAGCGACCTTAGAATATCTGTCTGTATTTACCTGCGCCAATTATTCCGCCTTTTGGAATTCCACTTCGACCATGATCTCAATATCGTCGGCCATAGGCGCGTATTTATCAACACCAAAATCAGAACGTTTGAGCTGGCCTTTGGCGGATACGCCAAACATGTCGACACCAGAGCGGAAATGCTTGCCAACTTTGTTGACGGTTCCGGTCAGGGTGAAAGGTTTCGTCACGCCTTTTATCGTAAGATTACCTGTTAATGTGCCATACCCATCTCTTATTTGCTCAATGTCAGTTGAGACAAAGGTCACTTCCGGATGATTGGCTGCATCGAAAAAGCCTTCGCCTTTGATGTGATCATCAAACGCCGGAACACCCGTATCGATATCCTTGAGCGGCAGAGTCACAGTCAATTTGGAGTTTTCTGGGTTTTCCGCGTCAAATGTCACGGTCGCATCCGTCTTTCCCCAGCGAATGATGGGTTTGGAATAGCCCTGATGCGAATATTGAAACGCGACATAGGCATGACCTTGCTCGGACTTATAAGTTCCCGCAGGTAGTTCAGACAGATCAGCGCCGCGCATCTCGACTTCGCTGGCGACGTCTGTTTTGGCTTCGGTGACCGTACGGTCCAGTTTGGTAGTGGTCTCTGTCGTTTCGGTGTTGGCGGAACAAGCTGCGAGAATTGCAGCCGTGGTGAGTAAAGCGATGTGGCGTATAGTCATGAGGAACTCCTTACGATGTCTTTCAATCTATGTCGTCTTAGTTACGGATGGCGCAGAGAGAGCGTTCAATCAAGGGATCGCTTTTAATCTCACGTTCTTTTGTTCAAAAGCGGTCCAATCATCAGACTCGGCGATAGGCTGCCAAATCTCGCCGATTTCCGTGTAAAGTAGTGACTCTGGGACATCAGTGTTTGGACGATCGGACACGGCATCAAATGCTTTAATCCGTTTCATCCACGCCGTGTCATAGGAGCCAATCTGATCTCCGTCAGCGCGGACGCCGCCGCCCTGCCAATCATGCCAAAATTCAGGCCACGGGGTTTGGCTTTCTTTTAGATAGATAAATGTATCTCGGACAAATGCTGTGTCGGTTTCGGGATTAATTGGCGCAATCCCCAACCGGCGGAAAACATGAGCATTCAACGCAGACTGATAACGCGGCGCGAAATCGTTCATTGACGTTATCAATTCCTCATCTTCGCAAATCAGTGACAATGATTGGGCGAGTTGCGCCAAATTCCAAGACATCGCTTCGGGTTGCCGTCCAAATGCGTAAAGCCCGCCATGGTCGAAATATGCGGCGGTATATCCGGGATCGAGCGTGGGTAGAAAACGGTAAGGCCCGTAGTCAAAACTTTCACCCGTAATGTTCATATTATCCGTATTCATCACGCCGTGCACAAAACCGGCAGCCATCCAACTCGCGACAGTGTCGGCACTCGCTGTGACAACTTGGTCGAACATCTCTTCAGGTGTTGCGGCGTCGGGATAAAAGTGCCGCATACAATAGGCGCTCAATCGTTCCAAAGCCTCGCGATCATTATAAAATGCGTGGCGTTGAAATGTTCCGAAACGGATATGGCTATGGGACAAACGCGTCAGCACAGCCGCCCGAGTTGGAGACGGCTCGTCATTGCGCTGCAATGCCTCATCCGTTTCAATTAGGGTAAAAGCTCGGCTCGTATTGACGCCCATACTATTTAGATAATTAGCTGCGAGGACCTCTCTGACGCCGCCCAAAAGCGTCAACCGACCATCACCACTGCGAGAGAAAGGCGTTGTTCCCGATCCTTTCGTTCCAAAGTCCAAGAGCTTTCCACCGGATTCGATCTGCGCAAACAAAAAGCCGCGCCCGTCGCCAATGTCAGGATTATAATGCCGGAATTGATGCCCATGATAGCGTAATGCCAAAGGCTCCGGGAGACTTTCTGGAAGCGGGTCAAACCGTAGGAAATGATCGACAACTTGATCAGAGGATAGATTCAACCCTATCGATTGCGATAACAGCTCATCGAAATAGCGCACACCGACGAGATTGAAGTCCGCAGGCTTGACCGAATCGAAGAACCCATCTCCCAAGTGTTGAATGGCTGTAGAGCCCTGAAATTTACTCACGAAGTGGCTTCGCTTTGGGAAAATGTCGGCGCATTACATCGGCGGCGTCCAAAGGCAATGACTTGGCCTTGGGAAACGCTCTCGCAAAATTCAGGAATCCATGTGGCATGGATTTCTCGTGGTGATAGGTTACTTCGCATCCGTGACACGCCAGTTTATCCGCATAAAGCTTGCCTTCATCCCGCAATGGATCAAGGCCTGCCGTCAAAACATAGGCTGGGGGCAAACCATTTAAATCTGCTTCAAGCAATGGCGATAGGCGTGTGTCAGAAGCATCGGCACCTGCCACGTAATGTTCATCAATAAATTTCAACGCCATAAACCCGAGCTGGAGCCAATCCTGCGGGCCGGGCTTTGGCGGCTTGAATTCAATTAACTGCATCAGCGGATAAAGCAGGATTTGGCTCTTAATTTGCTTGCGGTATTTTTGCGCGAGATAGGCGGCCATGTTTCCGCCCGCACTATCACCGCCAATGGCGATGTTGTTCGGGTCAATTCCGTGCTCTTCCAGACCAGTTCCGTCCAGCGCCCATTTTAAAACTGTTTCACAGTCCTCAGGTCCAGCCGGATAAGGATGCGCGGGTGCCAAGCGGTAATCGACCGATAGAACACGGCACACGGCACCATTGGCGAGACGCCGCGCGATCCCTTCATGCGTTTCCACATCACAGGTAACAAAGCCTCCACCGTGAATATAGATCAGGCAAGGTCCACTCGACTCATCCGCGCCGTAAGGCACATAAAGGCGGCACGGAACGGCGGACTCACCCTCGCCTACATTGAAATTTTCAGTGCGGGCCATGCGGGGGCCAGGCGTATCAAACTGGTTGGTAACCCTACGAAAGCTCTCTTGGAAAAGATTAATCTGATCCGGTTCAAATTTAAACTTGGCGAGCTGTTGCTGAATCACAGACGGCTTATGATCCTCGTCGGACGTCTCGTCTTTTGCTGACGCTTTGCGCTGCTTCATGCGCGTGATAAAATTATCGACCATTATCTAACTCCGGCAATACGCCCTTAGACCCATAGACATGGGGTGACATTAAACACATTCAATGCACGAGCGTTCATCCTGAAAAACCACCATCATCGAGAAAGGCCTGTTCTTTCGGAGTAGTCTCACGACCAAGGATAGAATTGCGGTGGGGGAAACGCCCAAAATTGGCAATGATATCTCTGTGAATTTTCGCAAATTTAAGCGTGCCTTCATCATCAAGGCGGGCATCCGAAAGACGGATACATTCGTCTTGATCGGCCAAATCCTCACTATGCATATAAGGCATATAAACAAACGACCTTTGGGATTGAGTCAGATGAATGTCGGTTTTGCGCGCAACCATTCTTTTTGCCGCTGCCAATGCAAAACTGTCCCAAGCAAATGCTGCGGGTGTTGACCGGTACATATTTCGCGGAAATTGATCCAGCGCGAGTATCAAAGCGAGATGCGCCTCGGGACTTTGCCCTTCCCAGGCATGGGCGGTCTTGCGCTCAGCTTGCGCTGCGGCGAGCGCCATGGCGGTGCCTTCAAATTCATGCCGAATTTCCGCGTCAAAAGCATCGGACGATTTGAACCATTGCTTTTTGACCCGGTCCGAAAACCAAAACCGAAGAATATCGTCCGGTCCCTTCATGCTACAGCCTCACCGTCCCGTCGATAATCCCAGCAAAAACATCTGCATCAATCGGTGTGTATTCACCGGTTTTTGGATCGGCATAGTAGAGCGGTTCTGAGATATTTGCTGGATCAAAACCCGCTTTGACCAAATTGGTTTTCTTAAACTTGAAAGTGCTTGTTGTATCACTGTCTTTTGACAAACGTATAAAAACGGGCCTTGCATAATGCGGCAGTTCCCGGTCCACATGGGCCTTTAATTCGCTCATGTCCGGCTCTCCCTCAGCAACGATAGCGGCCATACCTGCACGTCCATCATATCCCTGCACGGCTACGCCATAGACATTGGCTTGCGTGACACCTGGAAAGACAGACAAGACTCCCGCGACTTCATTCGTTGCCACATTTTCAGCTTTCCAACGATAGGTATCGCCAACGCGGTCAATGAAGTAATAAAATCCGTCTTCATCGCGCTTCATTAAATCGCCTGTACGGAACCATGCGTCTCCTTTTTTGAAGACATCGCGTAAGATTTTCTTCTGCGTCGCCTCTTTTGTCCCGTATCCTTCAAAGCGGAACCGCGGGTCATCCTCGCGGATTTCGCCTATCATCTCGCCGGGCTCATTAAAGTTCTCACGAATACAAAAGCCATCTGCCCCGCGCGGGTTCTCACCCGTTTCCACATCATATCTTACAATATCGATGTTGAACTTCCACGACAGATAAGAGGGCACACGTCCGACTGCGCCGACAGGACCGTCAACATTGATCAAGCTGACATTGCCCTCTGTTGCGCCGTAAAACTCAATGACGTGAGGGACATTAAATCGGGAAATAAAACTCTCCCAAACTTCGGGTCGCAAGCCGTTCCCGATAATCCAGCTGATTTTATGCTTCCGCTCATTCTCTGTTGGCGGTTGCGACAACAAGAAGCGGCACAATTCGCCCACATAAGTGAACATGGTCGCGCCGTGTTCGACAGCATCATCCCAGAATTTTGAAGCTGAGAATTTCGGAATAATAATTACCGCGCCGCCATAAGTTAGCATCGCGCCGCACCCAACGAGTCCGCCGGTTGCGTGATACATCGGCAGGACCATCATCATACGATCAGAGGCTTTAGCTTTAGCACCCGTCCCGATTCCGCGCAGATAGTTTTGCGCTCTCACATGGGTGACTTTTGCAGCTTTTGGCAATCCGGTTGTTCCAGACGTGAACATCTTCATCGCCTGTCCGCTAGCAATTAATCCGGCCCGTTCTGACTTAGCTGGACGATCCGGACGCATTTCGGAGATAGCAGCGTCAAAACTGTCATATCCTTTAACTTCACCGAATGCCGCCCAGACCTTCGGGTTGCCTTCAACTTGTTTTTTGGAAGCCTTCCACTGAGACGCCATATCGACGTCCATAATCACATGGGCGACGTCCGAAATATTCACACAATGCGCAAGGGCTTTCCCTGAAAGCTGGTAATTCAACAAAGCCGGGACAACACCAATTTTTGATAAACCAAACCAGAGCGGAATATATTCAAGACGGTTGCGCGCAAAGATTGCGACACAATCGCCCTGTGACAGCCCCTGTCCTTTCGCCCAAGCCGCTACACGGTTGGCGTAAGTATCCATATCATTATAGGTCCACTGCCGGTCACCTTCGATAAAAGCGATGTTATTGCCAAATGCATCGACCCGGATTTCGAGCTCATCAGCAATCAAAAAATCAGAATCAGCGTCGACCGTTTTGACGGCTCGCAACATGCGCAGCATGGTGCCAATATATTTTATCTCTCGTGAGAGGGAAAAGCCCATAACGGCCCCCAAGTTTGGAATGTGAATCTTTATTTTGAGCGCACAGTAATCAGGAGACGGCAAAAGAAAACCCTGTTTGCAGTATGGGCTGCAAACAGGGCTGAGTTTGTCTAACTAACTGCCCGGGCCGACGGGAGTAATGTCGGGACCGAACGTGGGAACGCGGGGTGCCCCCCAGGGTTCGAAATAGGAGTTGCAACACCCGTGCCAAGAGTTTTGACGGAAAATCCTCGTGTTTAGCGAGAAAAATGGGGCATTTGCATCAAATAGGGACCTAAACTGTCCCAAATCGAAACACTTACCGTTATGGATATCCCCTAGTACCAATTTGGAGACAGGTTCCATCAGCTTGCTTAGTGGTTCCTGTTGGACAAGGCGCAGCTTCAATACGGTGACGTTGAATTGGAGCTGAATATTGCGGCGTTATCGTTTGCGGCGCAGATTGAACGCCCTGCGGCCTCACCCGTCCTGTCGCAGCCATACGGAAACCTTCAATGTAATTCGGCGGCAGGTAAATCGGCGTCTCACCGCCCTGCGCATCGAACGCTATCAGTGTAAGCCCATCAAAGCGCGCAGCATCCAACCGATCGTTTGGAATGAAAACCCGCAACTTATCCTCTCGCGCGCAATCCACACTGCGCGAGGAGACAACGCCGCGACCGCCGTAACCATCATCTGGGAAGAAGTTTTTCTTCGCATTTATGCGGTTCTTGGTGTCACCCGTTGAAATTCTGCGACGAGGCGCTTCCTTCTTAACGTTCTTCGTCCGCGAATTTGAACGCGTATTCGACTGACGTCTCGGTTCGCTACGCCGTGTTTCGCTACGCCTTGGTTCTGCCCGAGTAACCTCAGACCGCTGCGCATTGTTTCGGCGCGGTTGCGTTTGCCGAGTTTCAGACCGCCTGGACTCATTTCTTCCGTTTTCATTTCGGCGTGGTTCATTGCGACGAGACTCGTTGCGGCGCGTTTCACTTTGTCTTGGATCCGCTCGACGGGAGTCCTCTCGGGCAGTTCGGGACCGCTCTGTTCCCGTATCGATCCTTGGCTGAGTGCTTCCTGCCCGCATTGCACCCGAACGACCTGAATTCCTTCGGACGTTAGCCCGCGTGCGGCCCGTTCCGTATGATTGGATCCGGCGTGTGCGGTCCTCTATTTGACGGTCAGTCAGGCCACGTGAATTTGTCCGACGCGGTTGCACAGCGTTGTTTCGTCTGTCCGCTCGCGAGCGATCGGTATCATTCCGATTGCGGCGAGCGTCATCCCCATCACGGTTCCTGACAGCGTCAAGGACACGGCGATGTGTGCCAGAGCGGCTATTTCGAGCTCTGCGCGTACCGCGATCGCGATAGCCATAAGATCGATTATTTCGATAGGATCTACGGCTGCCATAATGTCCATATCCAGGACCATAATAACTGTTTCCGAAACCAAATCCGAAACCATAATGCCCCGCATAGTGACGATATGGACGATAGATGCCGACGGATAATCCACGATCATAATATGATGTGTGGTCGTAAACGACATTCTCTACACGCGTAGAACACTCCAGAATGCGACTGTCACGCAGAACAGTCGGCGCTAACTCGCCGTTCACAAAAGCGGCTTCACCATAATTGCGTCCGTCAAAAGGATCATCGGACGGAGAATTGTAATAAAAATCCAGCTCAACCAACGCACCATCCCGTAGCGGTTGACCATCAATCGCAACCGCTCCGTCCGCAGAACGCAGACGCAGCGACCCTGCCATGGCCGGGTCTTCTTCAAATGGGTCAAATGGCGCAGCGATAAGCTCACGCGCACCTGTACGGGGGTTGAACTCTGACGTCACGTCTTGGGCAATTTGTTCAGCTGGAATAGACGGAAGGCCCGGCGCAGCTGCAACCATCGTTGGAGCACCCGCCTGATAGATTGGAACACTTTGGGCGTTCGCCGGTATTGAAGAACTGAACACGAGGGCTGCTGTCGTCAAAAGCCAAAATCGGGGGGTACGTAAATGTGTCATATCAGTCCTCTAAGACAATTAAGCTGAGAGAACGCTGAGAGTCACGTTAACATTGCATTCATACTTAACCCCGCCAGGACGCGAATTTAGAAATTATCCTTCAAAGCGCGGCGACGCCCAAGCTCTGCTGCGCTCCCTGCCGTTACAAAGGGGTTCGCGTGTTTTTCTACGCCCACGGTGGTTGGAACAGTCGGTTTTCCGTCCGCGCGTTTAGCTTTTGCATCCGCAATTGCGGCTAATAAATTAGGATTTTCACCGTCTACTGAGATCGCAAATTTCGCATTGGAGAGGGTATATTCATGCGCACAATAAAGCTTCGTCGCGTCCGGTAAGGCCATTATTCGAGACAAGCTTTCCCACATTTCTTCAGGGGTCCCTTCAAATAAGCGGCCACACCCGAGAGCAAAAATCGTATCGCCGACGAAGGCAATCTCGGCCGCTGGAATGTGGTAGATGATATGCTCATCCGTATGCCCCGGGGTGTGAATGACATTGACAGTGTGACCCGCAAATTCAAATGCGTCGCCGCCCGAATGTGTGATGTCACGTACAGGAATAGCATCCTGTTGCGGTCCTCTGACCTGACAGTCATACCGCCGCTTTATCGCAACATTCCCGCCTGCATGATCGGGATGCCAATGTGTGTTCCAGATTTCTGTCAGCGTCCAACCACGTGCTTCGCATTGCGCCGCAATCTCTCGAGCATCGGGCGTATCTATTGCGGCTGTCGCGCCCGTCTTAGCATCATGCAACAGGAAACCGTAATTGTCGGAGAGGCATGGAAATAGAGCGACTTCAAGCGACATGACTGTCCTCCGATAAATTGGGTTCTCCGACCTTTGCGGCCGCGCCCATAATACCGATTATAACTGCCGGCCAAATCATGGTCAGCATGTAGAGGCCAACATGGACATTCCCAGCAGATGGATCGACCTGCGCCGCGCGGCCTGTTTGTGCAAATGCTGCCCAGACCAAAACTGTTAATGCCAACCCCATCCAAAGCGCCAATCTAACGCGTCGACGCGGTCGCATCGCACTATCCAAAAGCAGAAATGGCAACGCCGTATAAACGGACATACCAATAACGGCGCCTAAAGAGGCATCTTTAACCTCGGTCATAGCGGAAATGATAAGGCGGTCTGCGAGAAAAGGGAGCGTGAACGCGATCGCGGCGGTGATGAGGCCCGTGGGGGTCACCAGGGGGCGTTTTATAGGGTCGGTCATAGTCTGGTTGTAAAGGGTCAAAGAAGAGAGAACAAAGCAATAATCAGGCAAGCAAAGTCGCTATAACCCATTGTCAACATCTGGAATCGGGGCCACCAATGTCTCCATACAACAATTTTAGTCGAGTTGCAGCTAAACCACTCGAAACGATTGGCCTTATGAAAACGAATGTTATGAACACTCGTTTTCGGAGTGATCTTGCCAAAGTATGAGATATAGATTTACCCAACACCACTCATAGATGCCCAAATTTAGCCAACCCGAAAGACACGTATGTTTAGTTTCTACTTGGCAAATGAATATTGGTTTGCTGCTGCGCAGCTGAGCCTGGCCATGCTGGGAATGGGCGCAACACTGGCTCCGAAGGACTTCACCGGGATTATCAAAACGCCTCGTGCCTTTACCGTGGGCATGGGTTTGCAATTACTTCTGGTGCCTCTTGTCGCCTTCCTTTTCATATCACTATCTGGGGCCGCGGCGGGCATTCTAATCGGCCTCGCCTTACTGGCCGCAATTCCAGGCGGAACTGTCTCGAACATTTTCACCTATATGGGCAAAGGAAATATCGTTCTGTCCATTGCAATAACAGCCATCACGACCATTGCCTGCCTCATCACCACGCCTATCGTTTTGAATTTTTTAATCTCTCAACATATGCCGGCTGACTTTGTGATGCCTGTTGGCCGTATCGCGTTTGAGATTTGTCTATTCCTCCTGATACCTTTGTTTATCGGCATGGCGTTATTCGCGAAATTGCCCAACCATGCTGAAAGAATTTCTAAGCTCGGCATTTACGGATCTATTTTTGTTATACTTTTGATCGTCATAGGGTCCGCGGGGGCAGGTCGATTAGACCTCAGCACTTTTGGCCCGAGGAATATTATGATTATCCTCGCCTTCGCATTAGCTCTATTGGTCCTCAGCATCATTGTCCCGAAGATCCTTCGGCTACCGACCAAGGATGGAACGGCAATCCAGATTGAAGTTACGGTTCGCAACACCAACCTGGGTCTTCTGCTTAACGCATCTCTATTCCCGCCCGGTCATGCGTTAGGCGGGACGGTGCTGATGACGCTCTTATTATACGGAGCCGTTATGCTGCTGTTGGGCGGCGGATTGATTGTTTATAATCGACGGGTGCATCGGGTACATTAGACCAAATTAGGCACCTTCCGCTCTATCTGGGCATTGTGAATAGATTGATTACCACGCAAGGCCACGTCATAGACCCTCATAATGTCTGGTTTTACCTTTAACCCAACGTCCAACTCTTTTACCGCCAATCCTTATGCGGTTTATGCACAGCTACGTGCCCAAGACGCGCCTTTTTACTGGCCTGATTTAGACATGGTGATGCTCTCGCGTTTTGAAGACGTCTCGCAAGTCGCTCTGAACTCGAGTTGTGTTCGATCTCTGCAGAACCACCGCAGTTCCGAAGACCTACTAGCCGAAAAAGAAAAATCTGGCTTCGATAATATGCCTTATCATGAGCGCTTCGTGCAGAAAAACCTGCTAGATACAGATGGCCCGGAGCATATAAGATTGCGAAAACTTGTCTTTGGCGCATTTACAACGCGAGCGGTTCAACGTTTGGAAAATGAAATTCTGGGGTATGTTAGAACGCTTTTCAGGAGCTTACCTCAGAAAACGACTTTTGACTTCATAACGCACATCTCCTCACATTTACCGGGAATGGTAATTGCGCGTTTTCTGGGTGTACCAATTTCAGATGCTACACAATTAGGCGCCTGGTCAGAGAAGGTTGTCGCCTATTATGACGTCGATAAAACACCAGAAAAGAAGGCTGCCGCCGAAGACGCAGTCAAAGCTTTTCACGACTATCTTGTCACTCTAAAATCTGAACGCGTCCATGAGCCAACAGATGATTTGATCTCAAAAATGGTGGCGCAAAAAGCAGAAGGCTTATTCCAATCAGACGAACTCATTGCCACTTCTATGTTGATCTTAATGGCGGGGCATGGATCATCAATTGATGTAATCGGGACGGGACTGTTAGCACTCCTCAATAACCCGGAAGCGATGACCTCTTTACGCGAGAACCCTTCGCTTTGGCCTTCCGCAATTGAAGAAATGTTCCGTTACGAACCACCCCTCCCCTTTTTTCATAGGCACGCCACAAATGAGGTAAACATTCGCGGACATAATTATCCGGCAGGCACAACATTTGGCCTGCTCTACGCGGCCGCAAATCGCGATGAGGCAGTTTTCTCCAAACCCGAAAAATTCGATATTTTTCGTCAACCTAATCGTCATATGGCTTTTGGACGAGGGGCCCATTTATGCCTTGGCAATCAACTCGCCAAATTAAATATGAAGGTCTTATTCACCTACTTATTTTCCGAATATGAGGCTGTAGAATTGGATGGATTGCCCGAGTTCAAAACAGGTCTATCCATACGAGGCTTGAAAACCTTACCAGTAAAACTCTCATAAAAAAGCCCGCCAATTTGACGGGCTCGATTAAGATTTAGAAGAATAGGCTAAGCGTCTTCTTTTGGTTTCGGAGCCTTTGACCCCTTCCCTTTTCCAGACGCCTTCGCAGGTGGAACAATTTTGAAAGTTAGGTTTTCCTTCTTTCTATCCACCCCGACCTTTACAAGGCCGCCCGTTTTCAGCTTTCCAAACAATATCTCATCCGCGAGCGGTTTTTTGATATATTCTTGAATGGCCCGGCCCAGCGGACGCGCGCCATAGCGTTTGTCATAGCCTTTATTGGCAAGCCAGAGATTGGCACCTTTGGAAAGTTCGAACTCGATCTTCCGCTCAGACAGCTGGGCTTCCAATTGGATGACGAATTTGTCGACAACCTTCGCAATGTCTTCGGGCGAGAGCGCGGCAAAGCTGACAATCGCGTCGAGACGATTACGGAATTCCGGCGTGAAACGGCGTTTAATGGCGCCGTCTTGTTCGTCGTCCTTCAGGCCGCGACCAAATCCAATTTCAGCTTTGGCAGCGTCCGCCGCACCCGCATTTGTTGTCATAATTAAAATGACATTGCGGAAGTCGACTTTGCGGCCATTCGTGTCGGTCAGGAAGCCATTATCCATCACCTGCAATAAGATGTTGTAGATGTCAGGATGAGCTTTCTCGATCTCATCCAAGAGTAGGATAGAGTGCGGATTCTGGTTCACAGCGTCCGTGAGTAATCCACCCTGATCATAGCCAACATATCCTGGAGGCGCACCAATCAGGCGCGAGACCGTGTGACGTTCCATATATTCGGACATGTCAAAGCGGAGTAGCTCCAAACCTTGGGTCATTGCGAGTTGCTTCGCGACTTCGGTTTTACCAACGCCTGTTGGACCGGCGAACAGGTAAGACCCAATCGGCTTATTTGGTTCGCGCAGACCCGCACGGGCAAGCTTGACAGCAGACGCAACTTTCTCAATCGCGTCATCCTGACCAAACACCATGCGTTTGAGATCCATCGGTAATGATTTTAGCGCCTTCTCATCATCGCGCGAAATAGATTTCGGTGGAATGCGAGCGATCTTGGCAATCACGGATTCGATCTCTTTGATACCGATCTTCTTTTTCCGCTTATCTTCCTTAACGAGTTTGGTACGCGCGCCGGCTTCATCGATAATATCAATCGCTTTGTCAGGGAGCTTGCGATCGGTGATATGACGTACGGATAGGTCGACGGCGCCCTGAATAGCGGCTGCCGAATAGGTCACGTCATGAAATTCTTCGAAATAGGTTTTCAGACCCTGTAAGATTTTCACCGTATCTTCTGCAGTTGGCTCTGAAACATCGATCTTCAGGAAACGGCGAGACAAAGCCCGATCTTTCTCAAAGTGCTGGCGATATTCCTTATAAGTCGTCGACCCCATGCAACGAAGTTTACCACTTTGAAGCGCAGGTTTGAGTAAGTTAGACGCGTCCATAGCGCCGCCTGATGTGGCACCTGCACCAATGATTGTGTGAATTTCGTCGATGAACAACACCGCGCCGTCTGTGTCTTGCAACTGAGTCACGACAGCTTTGAGCCGTTCTTCGAAATCGCCGCGGTAACGTGTCCCGGCCAGCAGTGCGCCCATGTCGAGTGAGTAAATCGTGGCGTCGGCCAGCACGTCGGGCACTTCACCGTTGACGATGCGGCGAGCAATTCCTTCTGCAATCGCAGTTTTACCCACGCCGGGATCACCCACAAGGAGCGGGTTATTCTTGCGGCGGCGCGAGAGCACCATGATGCAACGTTCAACTTCCTCATCGCGGCCAATCAGCGGATCAATATCCCCGTCTTGGGCTTTCTGGTTCAGATTGACGGTATATTCTTCGAGCGGATCTTTCTTCTTGGCGTCTTCGCCTTCGGGCATATCGGCGCCCGTCGGGGATTTCGGGGCCGTGCCGTCACCAGATTTGCTGATGCCGTGACTGATGTAATTCACTGCATCATAACGGGTCATATCGCGTTCCTGCAGGAAGTAGACGGCATGGGATTCTCGTTCAGCGAATAAAGCCACTAGCGCATTTGCGCCCGTGACTTCTTCGCGGCCTGAGGACTGCACATGGATGACGGCGCGCTGAATCACGCGGTGGAACCCTGCGGTTGGGCGGGCTTCTTCAAATTCTTCAACGACGAGCGACGCGAGGTCTTCGTCCAGATAACGCTGCACATCGGCGCGCAAAGGTTCAATATCGACATCGCACGCCGAGATGACGGCGGCGGCGTCTTTGTCGTCCAACAGCGCAAACAACAGATGCTCCAACGTAGCGAGCTCGTGTTTACGATCACTCGCTAGCGTCAAGGCGCGGTGGATGGTTTCTTCCAAAACGGGGGAAAAAGATGCCATATTATGTTTTCCTTTCGATAAAAGGATGTGGGGACACCCTCCCGTTATTCAAGCCGCGAACTGTCACACCCCCGTGATATTCGCGTTTCGGGGATTCGCCGCTCACGAGAAGACACTAGACGCGGAGAGTTTGCGTGTCATGTTGACAACTCGTCATAGAGAGGTTTCGACATGCAACGCACATTCTTTGCTCTTCTTGCTATTGGCTTGAGTTTGGCCTTGCTGACACCGACCCCAATCTATGCGCAAGATGAAGATGAGATCATCGTCACAGGAACCCGTATGTCTCGTGCGGATAGTTTTGAAGAAAGCGGCGGGGCGCCAGGCGTTACCGTGGTAAAGCGCGGAGATTTTCTCCTTCTCGGCGTTACAATTGAATCTGACGCCCGTGAACTCACGGACCGCATGAACGAGCTTTCAGATACTATTGAAGCTTTTATCAAAGCCGCCGAAACGGATGATACGATTGAGCTCTCGATTATCGAATCTGGCAAAACTGTTCGTCGATTGACGCAAGCCAATTATATTCAAGGCGTAAGCTTTGGCGGGCGTCCCGACACCTCCGTTGCGCGGATGCGGGTGAAAACCGCTATCCCTAACCGAGTGGAGAATAGCGCGATCCTAGCGTCGAAACTCTCCCGGTTTGTTGAAGGAATTGAAGAAACGGGGCGAATTTCGATTAGCACGAACGGCGAAACGTCAGTGTCTGTCGTGGATCCTTATCAGTACCGCGATGAAGTCGTCGCTAAGATTGTGGACGAAATTAACGCTATAACTGATGCGCTTGGGCCAGAATATGTCGCGATAATAAAAGGGTTAGACCGGCAAGTATATTGGGATCGAAAGGGCGACATCGACCTCGCCTTCTCTTTACCGTATAGTTATGAAATCATCCCAAACACATTGCATTCAATCGATCAGATTGAGCCGGATTACTAAGCCTTTTCTAAGGTGCATTGCAGAGGGTGTTGAGCCCGTTTGGCACTGTCCATGACTTGCGCGACTTTGGTTTCTGCGACTTCAAAGGTGTAAACACCGCATGTCCCAACGCCCGATTGGTGCACATTCAGCATAATCTGCGTCGCCTCTTCCGAGGTCTTGTTGAATATGCCCATCAGGATAGACACGACAAATTCCATCGGCGTGTAATCATCATTCATAAGCAATACGCG
Source organism: Litorimonas sp. (assembly GCA_039975855.1). GTDB lineage: Bacteria > Pseudomonadota > Alphaproteobacteria > Caulobacterales > Maricaulaceae > Litorimonas. The sequence continues at coordinate 626,995 of JBDWGH010000002.1, forward strand.
CCACATAGACGGTTTTTTAGTCTTAGGACGGACTTTCGTGGCAACGCCCCGTTCCTCTCCGTCTTCAGTACCCTTGTCTTTGTCAGGGCCCGCCGTGATATGATTCAGTTCGAAGTGCATAACGGCTTATATAAAGCCTAAGCCCGCCGCGCCAAGATGCCGAACTGCGAAATATGGGTGTGAATTGAGTAAGAACACGGCAGGTCATTTAATACCCTTGGTCAGCACAAAATTTCAAAAATGCTCATATTTGCAGGGGTTTGTAACACTCTCTTAATTGCAATCTGTAATAGTATTTTGTATGAATTCATCCCGCGCCCCTATCACCGAGACACACCAATCCCCTTTCGCCCTAGCTCGGCAATTACAAACTGCCATTTGGGTCTTTGATATAAGCAACGAACGTATTCTTCATGCTAACGTAGCAGCGTGCGAGATTTGGGGGGCTGAAGATGAATTGTCTCTTAAGCTAAGAGACCTATCGTCAGACATGTCGACAACAGTGAGAAAAAGGTTGAAGCAATTTCAATCTGACTTTGAGGCAGGAAGATCCACCTTCAGAGAGAACTGGACAATTTACCCAAATGACCGACCGGAGACATTGGACATTCGCTATTCCGGGTATCCTTTGCCGGATGGCAATATGGCAATGTTATGCGAAGTCGTTGAAAGATTAGGCAAGAGTAATGAAAACGCGCGTAGTACAAATGCCTTGCTTCACACCGATGTATCAATTGCTTTGTTCAATGGTCAGGGCGAACCTCTATATTTGAACCCTGCCGCGAGAAGTATTTTCGATACATCCAAGATGAAATTGGAGGAGTTATTCGCCAACAAAAATGACTTTTCAGAATGTGAATCTCAATGGGCTAGAAACAAGGATAGTCATATCCTAGCGGAAGTGAACACCATCATCGGGAAACGGTGGTTTGATTTAAGTATAAAGCATAGCATCGACGCTGTAACCGGAGAACAAGCTTTGCTGCTGACTGGCGTAGATATCACCGAGTTGAAGAAAATGGAGCGGGAGATAAAACTAAAGCAGCAAAAGTTTGAGGCGACATTTTCTTCGTCCCAAGACGCAATCATCATTATCGACAGTATTGGGACGATATTAGAAGCCAATCATCAATCAGAAGAAATGTTCGGCTTTGATCGAACGGAGGTCATCGGCCAAGACATCGCCAACTTAATCATTCCTGACCGTTATAAAAAGCTCCACTACCATACTTTGCAACATATGAACGCCACTGCAAATTCAGAACCGAGCAACTTTAGAACTGAGATTGAAGCTAAGCGCATCGACGGTCAAGAATTCATGTCCGAGTTGTCTATCTCGAGGAGCAACGCGCTAGAGGAAAACTCAAGCGATGATATTTATGTCGCCTATGTTCGTGACATCACGGCAGCCAAGCTTGCGGAGCGGGCTTTGCGAACAGCTAAAGAAGCTGCTGAACAAGCCAACAAGGCAAAGTCCACTTTCTTAGCGAACATGAGCCACGAAATCAGAACCCCGATGAACGGAGTTCTCGGAATTCTAGACGTTCTTCAACGATCCAACCTCACCGAACAGCAGTTGGAGTATACAAAAATCATAGAGAAATCCGGAAACACACTTCTGAAAATTCTTAGTGACATCCTGGACCTCTCTAAGATCGAGTCTGGACAAAAATGTATCCACGCAGAACCGTGTAACCTTCGAGACATCATTCAAAATACCGTAGATTTATTTGATGCCAGCGCCGTTGAGAAAGGGCTGGAGTTGAAATTAAATTTTCACACAGCTCTTCCAATCAGCTTCAAAACTGATGGCAATCGCGTCCAGCAAATTCTGTCAAATTTAGTAGGTAACGCCATAAAATTCACGCCTAAAGGACAGATTAATTTGGACGTTGAAGGTGTCCAAAAAGGAAACATAACGAATCTGACAATAGCGGTAACAGATACGGGAATTGGAATTGAAGAAGACAAATTAGAGGTGGTTTTTAATGCTTTCACACAAGCACAAGATTCCACAACGAGAGAATATGGGGGCACAGGCTTGGGATTGGCAATCTCCCGCGAGCTCGCCGAAGCGATGGGGGGAACCCTCACAGCGTCCTCCCAACCAGGAAAAGGAACCAAATTTAAACTGAGACTTCCTCTAGAAGTCGCCTCCTCCGAAGCCTCCGCCCAAATCCTTACCCATCGGGAGATTACCATTGGGAAAGACGATGAGAGCTTACTTACCAAACCCAAATCACCAGTCGAAAAATCCTGCTCTCTGCGAAATGGACGACTGAATTTCCTCGTCGTGGAGGATGATGAAATCAACCGAACTGTCATCACATCGTATTTAAAGCACCCAAAAATAGATCTCTCAATCGCAAAGAATGGACTGGAAGCCGTCGAGGTTTGTCGACTACAAACCTTTGATTTGATTTTCATGGACGTATCAATGCCTGTGATGGGCGGCGTGGAAGCCACTCAAATCATACGGAAAGAAAATACCGAGAAGGGGCGGACGCAAACGCCGATAATATGTGTAACCGCTCACGCGATGAAACACGATCAGCAGAAATTTCTCGAAGCTGGTATGGATGATTATTTGTCGAAACCACTTCGAAAAGCAGATCTGATGAAAAAAGTGATGAAATGGCTAAGAAAGTCAAAAAAGGCAAAAAAGGCCGCATAGCGAAACTTCAAAACCCTCTTAAGCGGTTACGGAAACGAATAATTCAACACCTTGCGAGATCGATTATCTCTGCCTAAACGAAGCTATGGATGACGCGCAAATCATTATCGGCTGGCGGTCGGCTCTGATCTTCGCATTCTGCTTACCTATCCTTATATCTGCCCTAATTTTGATGTTTAGACGTTCTGAAAGACGTGCAAATGTCTTTTTGGCTCTGGCACTCCTGGCGAGTGTATGGAGCATGGGTCCGCAAATTATTGGATTTGCGAACGCTTATACCGTTTGGCCGGGACTGACTTTCTTCCCATTCAATGCAGAGCTTCTCATCCCACCGCTCATCTATTTTCACGCGCATGCTTTGATGACGAAAGGTCCTTTGGGCTGGCGCAAGGTGCTTCTGGTTCCGGGCCTATTAGCACTCGCTTATTATCTCATCGCTTTCTTATTTTTGGGCGATTATCAAAATAAATGGGACTTCAGCAGAACCGTTCACTCCCCCATTATTCAACCCGTTATTATTCTAACGACATTGCTTTTATCAATTATCTGTCTGTTGTTGACGATCTCGCTGATCCGTCACTACCGGGCATTTTTGAGAGAAACGGAGTCAGCTGCAAGAGATTTCGATCCCATCTGGCTCATTCGTGTTTTCGGCCTATTAGGTCTGGCGGGTCTAGTTTGGCTCAGCCTCGGTCTGATATCGCTGATTAACCCAGATATCAGCTATATCGCAGCTTATCCGTTCCAACTTGTAGTCATGATGATTTTCGCCGCCCTCGGCTTCTCTGCAATTGTTCAAATCAATGAAGCGTATCCCAAAATAACCTCGACCCAGTCTGATACGCCTTCACAATCAAGTGGAGAGAAAAATTGGAAAACCGAAGCCGAAGCCCTCAGGCATTCTGTTCAATCGAAAGATTGGTATCTTGAGCCCCGACTATCCATTCGTGATGTAGCGAACCGCATGGGGACAAACGAAACCTATGTGTCGCGCGCTCTCAATCAAGGCGCCGGAAAAAGTTTCAATCGTTTTATAAATGAAATGCGGGTCGATCACGCAAAAAGCCTAATTGAAACAGAGGCCAGCAATTTCCTGAATATTGCTATGGACTCCGGATTCAATTCCAAGGCCACGTTCAACCGGGTTTTTCGAGATCTATCTGGCGAAACCCCCTCAGGCTTCAAAAAGCGTACGGCCCAAAACGTCTCATAATCCGTAAAACTCCCTAATTTCAGTATTTGTCGTCTCATTTCCCGTAACGAGGCGAGGCAAAATCAGAACCACGGCAATTTGTCTTCATCGAAACACGAGATGGAGACTCACAATGACACATTTAAAATCGCTACTTGCCGGCGTGGCTTTGACTTTGACGTTACCCCTGACTGCAATCGCTCAAGACCCGCGGCCACAGGACACCATGTTGACGGCCGCTCAAGTCAGCGCCGACATCGCCTTGGCACAAGAGGCGTATAGCCGAATTCACCCCGGCTATACCCGCTATACAGATATAGAGGCCTTGGATGCGGCTTGGGCAGCTTTGAACTTAAAAGCCAAAACACAATCGGGCTTAAGCATCGGAGAGTTTTACATCGGCGTTCAAAACGTTCTGGCAGAGATAAACTGTGACCATACGAAAGCTGAACTACCCCGAGCGATCGCGAAAGACCGGAACGTAACACCCGTTTACTTACCGATGGTTTGGCGTGTTATTGAGGGCCGTGCAGTTATCGAAAAACCAGGGACGACGGACCTAAGTTTCGGAGATGAAATCGTCTCCATTGATGGACGTAACTTTGACGACATGATGAATGATGTACGGCACTTGATCCCTGTGGATGGAGACACCGAATTCGTACGAGACATTCACATGGGCGCGTCATTCGAATTTATGGGCGGCGCCGTTGATCACTTCGGAGCTCTCCTCTGGGATGTTCAGCCAAAAGCGCAAGTTGGAATACGAAAACGGGATGGAGATCTTAAAACGGTCACCTTAAACCGCATCGTTCACAAGGACTGGAAAGCACTAGTTTTAGACGGGAAAGCCAGCTTGGACTTTCCTGACACTATTACGTTTAACCGCATCGGTGATAATGCGGCCTATCTTAAGATCGATAGTTTTGTGAACTACCGCAACCCTGTCAAACCGGATGACGTCTACGACCCAATATTTAACGCAATTAAGGCCGAAGGACGAGACACCCTTATTCTCGATCTACGGGAAAATGGTGGAGGATCAACGGATGCAAAGGTCAGATTATTTGCGCATCTGATTGAACAAAAAACCCACCTCGTACGTGACTCACGTATGAAAACGCTCAATCATTCAGGTTTAGAAGAACACATTTCAACTTGGGACACACGTGTGCTCAATCCTAAACGCATTGGATTTAAGAAAAACGACGACGGCACATACTCCTTGCGAAAAGTCTTTTCCGATGACCTCAAAGCAGTCAAACCGGATAGCTCTGCCTTCACGGGCAAGCTGTTCGTCCTCTCTAGTCGTTCCAATGGATCAGCGACGACAGCCTTAATGGCGAAACTGCAGGATATAGATCGCGCGACACTGATAGGGGAAGAAACAGGTGGAAGCGCTGAAGGAACTACAGCCGGCGTTCTGTTCACATTGAAATTACCGGAAAGTGGCATTCGGACACGCGTCCCCGTTTTTCAGGATTTTAATGACGTCAGTGCTTTCACCCCAAACAAAGGCGTTGTTCCGGACATCCTAGCGCCAATGACTTTTGATGCTTTCGTGAAGAAAGAAGACCCAGCCTATGACGCAGCCTTAAAAATGATCGCGCCATAATACCCTCTAGCCTCCGCGGCTCTAAACTGCGGCGGCAATGTTCAGTCGACTATTGAAAATAAATGTGAACTTTTTCGAAGGATTTTCAATCCACAAACGTGTGTTGCATAACACAGCAGAAAGTTATCATGACACACACACGTCTTCACTTTGGCCTAACTGCGGCATTGCTATTCCTTACCGCTTGTGGCGGCGGGGGATCATCTTCAACCCCCACACCACCAACGTCTCCGCCCGTAGTCACAAATTCTGCTCCAACTGTTGCGACGGAAAATGCAGATCAAAACGCGCAAGTGGCTGCCGCTTTTTCATATGACGCAACGCAATCCGGATCGACCTTCACGGATGCCGACGGAGACACGCTCTCTTACACAGTTAGTTTTTCAGTTAATATTCCAGGACTGACCAGTAGCGGTGGAACGATAAGTGGAACCCCTTCACAGGCTGGGACAGTTACAGTCACAATCACGGCTAATGACGGAAATGGCGGAGAAGCTTCCGATAGTTTTGACATTACCATTGCGGAGATGGTTACGGCCTCAGGCAAACCAAACATCATTTTTGTATTGTCCGACGACCAAGGAAAAGACTCCTCTGCGGAATATGATTTATCTACGGATTTGCCGAGCACGCCAAATTTGTCGGCTCTCGCCAATAACGGGGTAATATTCGAAAATGCCTGGGTCGCCCCCACCTGTTCCCCGACGCGAGCAGCGTTACTGACTGGGAAACATGCAAGGCGTACAAATGTTCTCCAACCTGGTGATGATCTACCGGGTAACGAAGTGATCCTACCAGCCTATCTCAAAACGAACACATCAACGTCAAACTACGCTAGTGCAATGGTAGGAAAGTGGCACTTGGGAGGCGGGAGCTCTGGACCAAATGACTTTGGAATAGACTATTTTGCGGGGATACTTAACGGCAGCATACCCAACTATTTCAACTGGAACCTGACCGTAAATGGTGTGTCCACCACTGAAACAAGTTATGCGACTAGCGCCCTCACGGATTTAGCTATTGATTGGGTCGAAGACCAAACAACACCTTGGTTCTTATGGTTGTCTTATAACGCGCCCCACACGCCTTATCATTTGCCTCCAACGGACCTTCACGCTCGCAACCTATCAGGCACGCAAACGGATATAGATGCAAATCCACGAGACTATTATTTAGCGGCGATTGAAGCCATGGATACGGAATTTGGCCGTCTTTGGAATAGCCTCGACACGCAGGAAAGAGCGAACACAATTGTTATCTATTTGGGTGATAACGGAACGCCGCGCAGCGCGACCACCACAACCCCTCAACAAAGTGGAGCGAAGGGGGGCCTGCTCCAGGGCGGCATCAATACACCATTCTTTATGTCTGGCCCAGGCATTACCCGAATGGGTGAACGGGAAGACGCTTTGGTTAATCACACTGATTTATTTGCGACGATTGCTGAGCTCGCTGGCGCGGACCTGGACGCATTTAATGATGGTCAAAGTTTTGCTGACCTGCTGACTGACTCGAATTCAGACACACGTGACTATGCCTTCACCGAATATAGTGGCGGGTGGGCAATCAGAAACAACCAATTTAAGTTAATTGAAACGTCAGGCAGCGACCAAGATTTATATGATTTATTCGCCGATCCAGCAGAACAATCAGATCTTCTCGATACGGGTATGGATGTCAGTAGTTTACTATCTGAGTTGGAACAGGAAGCGGCTCAGATACGAGATATCACGAACATAACCGGGGCAAAATTCGCTGACGTGAGTCCAAATTGTGCTGACTATATCGGTCAATATAATGCCAGTGCAAAAGATGTCCTTCGCGGCGGAGAGTTTGAAGCCTCAATAGAAACGCGAACGACAGGTAATACCTGTACCTTGTCGTCCAATTCTATTCCCAATCATGACTTTAACGACGGCGAAACATCATTCGCGAATGCCGTCGGCGAAGTCGCAAAAACCTATTCATTTCCAACGACACCCACCTTAGCCACAACGAAAACTCCCTTGGATCGATTCAACAACGCCGTACTTTTGAACGGCGTAAAGGTTGATATTTTGTCGGCAGGATGTTTCGGCGTGGGTGACGGCCGCACGGGATGCAATGACCCAGATGCTCCATGGCGGTATGACCCAATGCACGCCCCCAATGGTTTTCAAGTCGATCAAAGCAACGCGCATGCGCAACCAAACGGCGGATACCATTATCATGGTCCACCTCCGGTCGCGAATGGCGACGCAAGTACAGTGTCTGGCGTGATCGGATATGCAGCGGATGGTTTTCCTATTTACGGACCTTTCTTCGACGATAGTGGTGTCATCCGCAGAGCGGAATCGAGTTTCCGTCTAAAATCGGGAACGCGTCCGACAGGTCCGAATGATCCTGGCGGGTTATATGATGGGCAATTCAGAGCCGACTACGAATATGTAAGTGGCCTAGGAGACTTGGACGAATGCAATGGCATGACTGTTGATGGACAATATCGCTATCATGTCACGGAAGCGTTTCCCTATATCATCAGTTGCTTTTCTGGCACCCCGGATCAATCTTTTAATAAATAGGTTTCGAGATTTAGACGTTCGAACTATCGCTGAATTCAACCCCATTTTAAAAGACCCTGGACTGCAGATTTAACAGACCGTTAACCCTATTCTAACCGTTCCAACGGAATACGGACTCTTATGGTTCGTTTCCTTTTCATTTTTGCGTTGAGCCTGCTTTTGACAGCTCCTGCTTGGGCGCAAGGTCGCTATGCATCAATTATCGTAGACGCCGACACATTGGATGTGGTCCACGCACGTCAAATTGACTCGCCGCGCTACCCAGCATCCCTGACCAAAGTAATGACGCTGCATCTGGTTTTTGATGCTTTAGATTCCGGAACACTCACTCTGAATGAGCAAGTAAAAGTGTCGCGCAACGCCGCCCGCACACCCCCAGTGAAATTAGGCTTACGGACGGGGCAAACGATCTCCGTTCGCGAATTAATCCAATCTGTCGCGGTACGCAGTCACAATGACTCTGCCGTTATACTGGCAGAACGATTAGGGGGCACTGAAGCTCGTTTCGCTGACATGATGACGGCCAAGGCTCGTGAATTAGGCATGCAGCGAACAACCTTCAAAACAGCAAACGGCCTTCCTCACCCTGATCAAAAAACGACGGCTCGAGATATGGCGAAGCTCGCCCATTCCATTTTGACAACGCACTATGACCGTTATCACTATTTTGGGCAGACGCATTTCCGTGGCCAAAAAAATACAAATGCCTTACTTCACGATATGCCCGAAGTAGACGGCTTTAAAACCGGCTACACCAATGCGTCTGGCTATAATCTGATGGTCAGTGCCGTCCGAAATAATAGACGTCAAATTGCGATCGTTCTCGGCGGTGCCAGCGGGAAAAGTCGCAATGCACATATGCGCGATCTCGTAGGACGGGGATTTGAGGTTATGGGAGTCAGACCCCAGGCAGAAACACCTGCCCTAATTTTGGCGAACCAAGCAACTCCAACAACGGTTTTGCGCGGCGCCTCAATGCGCCGCGAGGTCCAACCTTGGGCGATTCAACTTCGAGGCCTTCCATCAGAGTCGGACGCTTTGGCCGCGGCAGCATCTCTGGCACCGCATTCGACACCCAATATCACCAGCGGCTTTGTTAATGGCGTTCCGGTCTACAACGCGCGATTAGCAGGTTTATCTGCCGTCGACGCTAAGGCCGCCTGTGCAAAAATAGCGGCAGCCCAAACACAAACCAAATGTTGGCTTATCGCCCCTTAGACCGTAGATGGTCTTTATGGAAATCGTGAGAACGGAACTGGACCTACGAAAGGTCACTTGGGGATGGCGCGGATCAGGCGATCGTATCGTCTTTGTCCCAACAATGGGGGCCCTACATGAAGGCCATCTAACACTTGTCCGCCAAGCAAAGAAATATGGCGAACGGGTCGTCGTTTCCATTTTCGTCAATCCAACACAATTTGCACCGGGCGAAGACTTGGATGCCTATCCCCGTACAGAGGAAGAGGATGCGCGTTTGTTAAGGGCAGAAGGCGTCGATTTGATTTACGTGCCTGACCCTCAAACCATGTACGATGTCCACCATGCAACCAGCATAACAGTCGGCGGTGTCGCGAAGGGGTTGGAGACAGATTACAGACCTACATTTTTTGATGGAGTGGCCCTCGTCGTCACAAAGCTCTTTAATCGCGTTCAGCCTGATACAGCTATATTTGGAGAGAAAGACTATCAACAACTCGCAACGATCCGCCGCCTCGTCGATGATTTAGACATGCCAATTAAGATTGTCGGCGCCCCGATAGCGCGTGATGAGCATGGCCTCGCCCTCTCCTCTCGAAACGCTTATTTTGATGCAGACGGATTAGCGCTGGCTCGAAAACTCAATGGTATCATGAAGTCCTGCGCAGCAGATATGCGTGACGGTCAACATGTGGACAAAGCGACGGATGCCGCCAAGGCCGCGCTTTTGAAAGTTGGGTTCACATCTGTCGATTATGTGGAAGTACGCAGTCCGAACTCGCTCACCGTTTTAGAGGGCGGCTATCTCGATGGCCCAGCGCGTGTCCTCGTGGCGGCACACTGCCCAAATGGTGATAGCAGCGTACGCCTCATTGATAATTTCGCGGTCTAAGGACAAACGATATGATTACTTTGCATCACCTAGAGAATTCGCAGTCCATCCGCATTCTCTGGCTCTTGGAAGAAATCGGCGCACCTTATGCCTTTGAAATGTATGACCGCGATCCGAAAACCATGCTCGCCCCGCAAGTCTATAAAGACCTCTCCCCGTTAGGCACGGCACCTGTGGTTACGGACGGCACGCTTGCTCTATCCGAAAGTAACGCGATTATTGATTACATCGTCGACAAATCTGATCGGCCAGATTTGCGCCCAGCAGCTGACGATCCCATACGCGCTGATTATCTATTTTGGTTCCACACGGCACAGGGCACATTGCAGCCCATGGCGACATTTGGCTTTGTTCTTGGGTTGGCGACACAACGCTCGCCATTTCTGGTGCGCCCCATCATCAGTAAGGTCGAGCAAACATTAAAATCAGTGTTTATTGAGCCTAGGCTCAAAGCCGTTCTAACAAATATGGAAACCCAACTTTCAAATTCAGAGTTTCTAGCCGGCGACAGATTCACCGCGGCAGATATCGCAATGGGTTATACCTTGCACATGTTAAAGATGCGGGGCGGCCTCGCCGACGAATATCCCAGTGTTTTAGACTATGTTACGCGCATGGAGGCTCGCCCGGCTTGGCAAGCCGCGTTGGAAAAAGACGGAAAATTTGAAGGCGTTCCGAGCTAAGCCGTTAAAGCGACTTCATGTCCGAAGTTTTTAGATAGTTTAGACAAGGTACGATCAAACGCATCCAAAATGTCTTCACGTTTAACAGGCTTCGCGATGGTATCATCCATCCCGATATTCCGGCAGATACGGCGCTGTTGATAATCAGGATCTGCGGTTAGGGCTATGATGATGACATTGGCATAAGTCTCATTGGACTTCCGAATTTCCAAAGTTGTCTCAATACCGTCCATGATAGGCATGTGAATATCCATCAAGACAACATCGACCGGTACAGTATTAAGAATATTCAGAGCTTCCTGACCATTATCTGCAAAATAGAGTTGATTGACCCGCTTTCCAATTAGACGTTTTACGACTTTCTGGTTGATAGGATTGTCTTCTACGCACAGAACATTGAGGCCTTGAAACGGTTTCTGTTCCAAATTCTCTTCTGCGTCTTCTGTCGTCGCTACAGGCTCAGCTTCGATCGGTTTGGCAGGTTCATTTTTGGCGACAGAAGTACTTTCGACAGGCGTCAAATTGGGCTGAATGTCCAATTCCGCTTGTGTAGGTAATTCAGACTCGCTGTTTAATATAGGTAAGACGAGTGCAAAGGTCGCGCCCGCTCCACGTTCCGTTTTGACGCGGATGTTCCCTCCCATAAGTTCGCACAAATTCTTCGTAATACTCATCCCTAGGCCGGTTCCACCGTACTCACGTTGAATTGAAATATCGGCTTGCATAAAGGGATCGAAAATGCGCTTAACTTCGCTTGCCGACATTCCGATGCCAGAATCTTTCACGGCCAATACCAGGGATGGTTTACCTTTTACGTCCGCTTTTCGAGCTAAAAGCGTAACACTTCCGCTTTTCGTAAATTTTGCAGCATTAGAGAGCAGATTATTCAAACACTGTTGCAATCTAAACTCGTCCAACAGGATAGATGTGGGCAATTGAGGATCGATAACAACTTGGAAATTCAAACCTTTACTGCTGATTTGAGGCTTCCAAAGCCGCGCCACTGTGCCCAAGACTACACGAGGGTCAGTAGGCTCAAGATTGATCATAACCTTGTCACTCAAGAGCTTTGCGTGATCTAAAGTCCGTGACAGCAAATAATGCAGGCCTTCTGCCGCACTTTCGATGTCCGTTATAACTTCGCGAACGTCCTCATTTAAGTCTTCGTCCTTCAAGCTATCGCTCATACCTATGATAGCGTTTAACGGAGTTCGAATTTCATGGCTCATCCGTGCTAAGAATTCCGACTTGGCTTTTGACGCCGAGCGTTCTGCTGTCAGCGCTTCTGTTTTGCTGACCTGTTCACTGATATCCATAACAAAGGCAGTGGCACCAAGGGGTGTCCCATCAGGCGCGCAGGTAATTTGTCCAATGGATCGCTGCCACATGTCGCCATGGCTATCGATACGCACGCGGTATTTGAGATCAAAATCACGACGTTTCGCTACGATATCCGCCCATTCCGTTGTCATTGCTGTAACATCATCGGGATGAATTATGGAAAACAATCCGTTTGACTCTAATCTGGCCTGCTCAGCCGCCGTCAAACGGCTAGTTACTGATGTGGAATAGGTGAACTTGCCTGATTTAAAGTCCATTGACCAAAACCCAGCATTCGCGGCCGTCATGGCGATTTCGAACAGATTTCGATATTGGCTGTCTGTGGAGATATCGCGCACAACAATTGTGTAGCCGTCGTTACCCTCATACCAACAGTTAAGCCTCACGCGGCGTCCATCTAGGGTCGTCAGAACAGCCGTCGTCCTATGCGGGTCCTTTGAACGCAAAGATTGCTCCGTGATCTCAGCAATTTCTTTGGGTTTGATCAACGCACCAGAAACAGGATCCTCAATCCTAAACGCACCTAACATTTCCGTTGCAACTGAACCTATGAGGTTATCATTTGATCCTAAGCCCAAAATCCCAGCGACATTTCCTTCTACATATTGAATAATTTGATTTTTATCGATGCGCGCAAAGGCCATATCAGCAGCGCTGAGGATATTAGATACATCCCTTGGAGCGTCGCCTTGCTCCAGGTTTTTCTTTTTAAGCGTAAATGCTGACATTTAAAATCCGTCCCAGTTCAGTACGATTTCTGGATCATCAGGCTTAATTTATTCTAAATTTGGTTAGCATTCCCTGAGGATTACGCAGGAATATTATTGTTCGGCGCTTTAAGTATAGAAACGGAATTACAGCGTCTTCACCATCGTCAATAGGGGAACAGGGACCGCACCATTTTCATCTCGCCAGCGGCGCTCCACAGTATAGCCACACCGTTTATAAAAAGGCTCTCCGGCGAGCGTTGCCGCCATTTCCAACCCCTTAAAACCCGAAGCCTTTGCCGCCTTTTCAGACGCCTCCAGAATCATGCGCCCTATGCCTCGGCGTGTGAAATTCGGATGAGTATACATTGCCCGAATCCGCGCGCGATCGGTATCTGGATTCAATCGTGACGCGTCTCGCCCGACCGTGTGGTTACCACCATACAATGTAGACCGAAACGACCAGCCACCGCATCCAACAATGCGGTCCTCATCCCAGACACAAAAATATGTGCCATCCTCAATCAGCTGAGTATCCAGCCCCATTCCAGCATGAGACGCCGAAACTTGCTCAGGTGTAAGGAAGTCAGCCTGCAGGTTATTTATTGCCGAAAACATGAGGGTTTTTATATCCGCCATATCTTCGATTTTAGAAATTTTTACCTTCACAAGATTTCCTTAAACACAATTAGTCCAATATTTATCCACAATAGACATTATTTTCTAAAAATTGAACGGTTTTCGTGTGTCAATTAAGTCACATCCTCTAAAAATCCCGATATGTGCTGGAAATTATTCTTGTGAGACAACCTACACTAGATAGGTTCCCCCATGCCAAAAAATAGAGTCAGCCAAGCTGACCGCCCGGCATAGGGAAGAACTAAATCTAAGGAATATCCAATCATGCAAAACTCTGCATATAAAACATGGCTCGCGCTTTCCGCGTCGACGCTCATGCTGGCGGCTCTGCCAATGCAAGCCCACGCCCAAGTCGAAGACACGACTGTCGACGCCAATGAAGACGTTGTCATTACCACAGGTACGCGCCGTTCTCTGCGTTCCGCGGCCGACACGCCGGCTCCGGTTGACGTTATCACGGGTGTAGAATTTACAACCAATGCAGCAGACGATGTTCAGGACCTTCTGCGTACAGCCGTTCCGTCATACAACGTAAACACCCAACCAATTTCAGATGCCGCTTCTATTGTGCGTCCAGCTAACCTTCGCGGACTTTCTCCAGACAACACTCTCGTACTCGTGAACGGCAAACGCCGTCATCGCGGCGCAGTCATTGCTTTCCTCGGCGGCGGTATTGCTGATGGATCACAAGGCGTTGACGTTTCCTCTATCCCATCTTTGGCCTTGAAGCAGGTCGAAGTCCTTCGCGACGGTGCGTCTTCGCAATATGGTTCAGACGCGATTGCAGGCGTGATCAACTTTGTTCTGAAAGACGATTCAACAGGCGGCGTCATCGAAGCCAAATACGGTTCCACATATGATGGTGACGGTGACAACTATCGTTTGGGCGCCAATGTCGGCCTCCCTATTGGCGATGCAGGTTTCATTAACGTGACAGCTGAATATGGCGAAACAGACGGTACAGTCCGCTCCGTCGTACGTGATGATGTCCAAGCTTTGATCGCCGCAGGTAATACAGCTGCAGCGGATTTCCAAACAATCAACACATACACAGATGAAGTCCCACAATATTGGGGACAACCTGATGTCGAAGGTGATCTGAAGCTTCTCGTCAATACAGGCATTGAACTTAGTGAGAACGCTGAACTTTATGCCGTCGGTACTTATGCCGAACGCCAAACAACAGGTGGGTTCTTCTATCGTAACCCAACAAACCGGGGCGGTGTTTATCGCGGACCAACAGTTGATCCTCTAACAGGCCTCGCATCTGATGCAGACGATGCAGTTGCATCTGTCCGCGTTGGTGACCTTGACGGCGTTGGAACTGGTGAAGACTGTGTTGCCGGCATTCCTTTGACGGGAACAGATGGTCTCATCCCTGATCCAACAATCCTTGCGCAGGTTACAGCCTCAGCAAACTGTTTCTCTTTTGTAGAAACAATTCCTGGCGGCTTTGTTCCCCGTTTTGGTGGTGATTTGCGTGACTTCGGTATCTCCGGCGGTCTTCGCGGATTGGTCGAATTGGGTTCTGGCCTAACATACGACTTATCTGTGACGCATGGATCATCCAAAGTTGATTTCTTTATCAATAACACAGTGAACGCCTCTCTTGGTCCGAACACACCGCGCGATTTCGTACCGGGTGGACAAGAGCAGAAAGAAACAACGCTGAATGCTGACTTCGGTTATCTTCACGATGTTGGTCTCGCATCTGATCTCTCAATCGCTTTTGGTGCAGAGTACCGCAAAGAGACATTTGATCTTTTCGCTGGTGATGCAGCCAGTTTCGCGCTTGGCCCACTCGCTAGCCAAGGGTTCTCGTCTAGCTCTAACGGCTTTGGTGGTTTCCCGAATTCCTCTTCGAATTCACAGGACTCCATTGGTACCTACGTTGATCTGGAAGCAGACGTAACGGATCAACTGACCCTTCAAGGCGCATTGCGTTATGAAGATTTCTCCGAATTTGGAAGCACTGTTGATTACAAACTCGCAGCGCTTTTCAAAGCCACAGACAATGTATCACTCCGTGGTACGGTCTCAACAGGCTTCCATGCTCCAACAGCTGGACAAGCGAACATCACAAATGTGACGACTCAAAATGTCGGTGGACAGTTAGTTGATCAAGGTACGTTGCCGCTCAACACTGCAGCTGGGCAACTTGCCGCTGACTTCATCGCCAGTGAAAATGGCGGTTCACGTCCAGAGCTCGGTACGGAAGAAGCATTCAACCTCTCAGCCGGTATCGCGTTTGATTATGAAGGCCTGACCGTAACAATTGACGCATTCCAAATTGATGTGGACAACCGCATTGCTTTGGGCGCGAACGTCGACTTCTTGGCGGCTCTTCAGTTTGCTGGTGCAACAGCTGACAATGTTAGTGATGCCCTGACAGAACTTGACGCCAACGGTACAATCAATCGTAGTGACTTTGCTGGTTTGGACCAATTGTCTCAATTCCGCTTCTTTACAAACAGCTTTGACACGCGCTCTCGCGGTGTTGATGTTGTGGCACGTTATCCGTTTAGCCTTGGCGGCGGAACCTCAGCCATCTCTGTTGCAGGTAACTACACGGATACGAAAGTAACCGATCGTGGTGATATCAACCCGATTTCTGACGGACGTGAGCAGTCGCTTGAAGACTTACTGCCAAACGTCAAAGGTAATGTGAGCTTTACGCATCGCCAAGGTATGTGGCGTGGTCTACTGCGCGCCAATTATTACGGCGGCTGGGATGACACAGGAAACGGTGTCAATGACATTGGAGCTGAAATCCTATTCGATGCCGAAGTCGCAGCCGAAGTTCGCGATGGTATTGAGGTCGCAATTGGTGCGGCTAATATTTTCGACAACTACCCGGACGAAAACCCAGGTGCTGGTGGATTGGGTCAACTGTACCCTGAAGCGGCCCCGACCGGATTTAACGGCGGTCAGTATTACGCGAAAGTCCGCGTAAACTTCTAACACTGATTAACATATAAAATACGAAAGCCTCGGATTTCCTTCCGAGGCTTTTTTGTTTGTGGCTACCAAGCCCCCAAATCTATGAGCTTGGCCATAAATGCCGCAGGTAGATCCGGATCAGCTTCGACGCCTGTCAAATCCGCAGGCTGATCGCCATCCTGTAAGTAACGCCACCCTTGGAAAGCGCGGCGAGGTTTGGGAGCGACAAGAATAAGTTCCGGATCCATCAATATTCCGCAGGCACGATGTCCATTTTTCGTGGTTTCTTCCAATCCAACAATGCGGTTCCGGCAGAGAATATTCCCTTTAATCACCCAATAAATAGAACCGCCGTCGAGTATTTCCTCACGACGTTTCGGAAACATGCGCGTGACGTGAATGTGATGCGCAGATAAACCTTGTTGTTGCCGTCGCTGAACAACGTGGTTCTGCCAATCGGCCAAGGTTTGGACCGACTCAGATCCAACGGATAATTTCTGTAAATGAACCGTCATCACCTCCCATTTAGAGAAGTGATTTACATAAGGCTAGAAGTTGCGTTGAAACGCCTCGACATCAACAATGTAGGTTTCCGCGCTTCCATCAATCCGGAAGGTAACCATATCAGGCTTAGTCGTATCTGGTGTGAGTTTCGCCTTGCGAAGCACCCGACCAGCAACCGATTTGACACGGCGGGTTAGATTGCCGTCCCGCTCATATGACGGATTCATTCCGAAACGGTGGCGCAAAGTAGCGTTAGTCAACATAGCCGCGTTTTTCGATCCAGATTCCTGGGTAGAATACTCCGTCGTCACAGAGACACAAAAACTCTGATTGTCCACACGATGTGGTGCATTCAATGGCCAAGTTAAAGCCATACCTTCCGCTAAATCGATAATCTCCGCTTCCGCATCGAAGGATTTATCATAAGGCAGATCATCTTCCAAAGCGTTTGAAATAACGCTTTCATACGCCTCGTCGGAAATGAATTTCTGGGTAAGTGGATATAGGTAAATCCGTTTTTGTCCGCGTACATGCCACAAGATCGTCTGTGTTTTGTCAAAATGATAAGGTACGCGAGCCACTGGGGAAGAAATTAGAATGCCACCACGTGGGTTAAACGCACGATTGCCCGTATTCTTCGCCAGTTCACCATACATCTGATCCAGCACTTTTCTGTAATCCTCATGCACATTCATAGCTTGGCGCAGATTAATCCAAACGCGGCCCGCCTTAGCGGCCTCTAAAAGTGTTTTACCAGGCACATTTCTAAAATCGCCCGTCCGAAATTTATTCGGATACATTGGATGGTCAGGCGCCCCCATTGTACAGACATCCATTTGATCGGAAGGATGGCGCTCCAGCAATGAGATCAAAGCCTCATCCGTAAACAAACCTGTACCGCCCAAATTATGACCAAAGTTCATAATCTTTTTTTGAAACGCAGCTGACTTCGCGTCAGTCCAATCTGTCAGCATAGAAGCCGGATCAGATGCGATATCACCTTCATCAAGATGTGGATGGTCAATATTTGAATTATCAGTCAACATAGGTGGCTCCGTAATCGGAAAATATTGAGAAGGTGTTGCGACGCCTTAACTGCGTGAGTTTATCCTTAATGCCGCGTAAATTCCGGCTAGGATTAGGCCAATCCCAATGACAAATCCGGTAAAGGCAATGATCGGCCCCCATTGCCCCAGGAGCGCTTCGGCGCCTCTAATCAAAGTACCGCCCGCTGCGCCCAACAAGATGAACCCGAGCAAAACTGGAATCCATAGGCCCAAACCACTTTTTTCTGGTGGCGCTTGGGGCACAATGTCAGGTGCCTGCGTATCGATATATTTCGCCGCTGAGTCCGTTCTTGCGCGAAAAGCGTCGTCCTGAGCCAATTCATCTATGACCATGACAGGCTCTTTCGATGTCTCTTTGACCAAGGGTAGCGTCCCTTCAATTTCAGCCGGTGCATTACTCACGGTCTCAATAGGACGGGTTGTCCGCGTATTAAGGTCGATAACATTGGCCTGGGGCTCAACCTCGAGATCGCTTTTTACATCTTCCGGTGTGATCAAGCTTTCGGGCCAATCGGCGTCTCGCTCTTCAAAACGTGTATCCGCATCCTCAATAAGCGCGTCCAAACGGGCAACGATATCTGTTGCTGCCGCCGCGATAGGAGACGTTCGACTCTCATCTGTTTCAACGCGCTCAAAAACATCGTCATTCAAGACGGATGACACCTCAGTCTCCAGCTCATCTTCATCCAGATCAAAGGCGATATCAGTTGGAACGTCTTCCAAGATGTCATTCGCTTCAGTCAGGTCTACGTCGTCAACAACATCTAGTTCAGAAAGTTGTAATGCCCCAGCAGGACCGTCTTCACGGCGACGCGACGGTGCCACGAAGGCTTCGTATGGCGCTGTCGCAACAATACCACTTGCGTCATCTTCCGTAAAAACTGGGAGTGCATCTTCAGTCGACAGCCCCTTTATCGTCGTATCTTGGACAGGTGGTAAATCTTCACGCCCCGCTGATAGATCACGTTCGGTGCGTAAAAACAGAGCCTTTTCTGCAGTCCGGCGGCGCATAAGCGCGTCGACAACATAGGTTTTCCCAGCAATTTCAGACTTACGCCAAATATCCAACCCATTGGCGGCATCTAGCGGACGACCATTATTGAGGGCCCGAAGCGTATCGCTTTGTAGAAAGGCTTTCGGTCCAATGTTAAATGCAAAAGAACAAAGTGCATCAAATTGACTTTGCGAAATCGGCGCGTGAACTTCAGAATTAATCATGTCTTCGAAAGGTTCGAGGTCCGAACGCAGAACATCTTCTGCCTCACCCTTGTTCATCATGATTGCATCTTCTGAATACAGACGATGACCGTAACCCACGATCCGTTGCCCCGTAATGAGCTCACGATCAACAGGACGATAGCCTTCAAACGCCTTAATCAGTTTCAGTCCGGTTTCAGAAATTGTGAGGTTCTGGCTCATAGTCGTCCCAAATCAATACATCTCGGGCGTTGGCCCGATTGAGTTAAGACAGTCGTTGCAAATGTTGGGCCGAATTCGCCCTAAAGGAGAATAATAACGGCAGTTCCCAGAAATGCGAAAAAGCCGACGATATCCGTCACAGTTGTGACAAAAACAGAAGAGCTAACCGCTGGATCAGCTCCGGCCCGTTTTAGCCCTAGCGGCACAGCGATACCTGCTAATCCAGCGAAAAGATGATTCACAATCATGGCAATAAACGCGACGATGGCGAGCTGCCTATCTCCAAACCAAATATAAGCAATCAACGCGAGAACCACAGCAAATATCACGCCAATAATCAGCGCTGCGAGGCTTTCCCGCCGGACAGCTCTCCATGCAGATTTGGTCGTAAGTTCGCGCTCTGACAACGCGCGCACGGCCACGGTCAAGGCTTGTGTGCCCGCATTTCCACCCATGCTAGCAACTATCGGCATAAGGACAGCGAGAGCGACAATTTCAGTAATAGCATAGTCGAAACGCGCAATCACAAGGCTCGCCAAGACCGCCGTAAGCAAATTGATAAAGAGCCATGGCGCACGAGCGCGGACGGTCTCCATTGCCGTATCCGCAAGACCCGCATCCGAAACCCCCGCCAATGCGAGGATGTCTTCCTTGTTCTCATCCTGAATAATTTCGATGATGTCATCGACAGTCATCATCCCGACCAGACGACCTGCCTCATTTATGACTGGAGCCGAAATCAAATTATATTTTTCGAACAGATAAGCAGCTTCCTCTTGGTCGCTATCCTGATCGATTTTTATAATTGTGTCGCTCATCATGTCGGAAAGACGCGTTTCGCGCTGACCACGCATTAATTGGCTGACGGGAACATATCCAATCGGTTTGAATGCGGTATCAATAATGTAAACGTTGAAAAATAATTCAGGTAAATCTTCGCCAGTCTCTCGCATATGATCTATCGCATCGCCAACGGTCCAAAATTCCGGGGCAGCCACAAATTCGCGCTGCATGAGACGGCCAATCGTCTCGTCATCAAACGCAAGGCTCTCTTCATAGGCAATACGCTCTTTAGGCGTGACGGCCTCCAAGACATCCTCGCGCTGCGCGTCTTCCATTTCTTCGAGAATTTGAGTCGCGTCATCATTGTCCATATCGGACAACGCATCGGCAATCCGTTCGGCATCCAAAAACGGCAAGATGTCTTCTACAACATCATCTTCCAACTCCGCTAAAACATCGCCGGAAATAATATCTGGCACCCGGGCAATGATGTCTTCGCGCTGATCTGGTGAAAGCTGTTCTAATTCGTCAGACACATCAGCTGGATGCAGGCGCGACAGCGTTTCCGTTAACGCAACATCATCATCCAATGCCAAGGCATCTTGGAGAGAGGTATCGTCTTCGGGTTGGAGGTCGGTCGAACTCATGATGTCGCCTTGAGGAATCGGTCTACGGCCTCACACGAGTAGACTTTGCATATCCATGCGTAAATCCATTTTACGCGGCGGGCTCGACCCATTAGGCGAATTGCATGAGCAGCGTTATCATAAACTGGGTTGGAAGTTTCATTCTTCTCGGCGGACTACTACGCTTATCCGTGATTGATTGGCGAACCTATCGTCTTCCCAACATTTGGACAAAGTCTCTGATTGCTTTGGGGCTTTTGTATAATTTCAATATCGCGTTGGACTTATACCCTTATATTCTCGGAGCTGTTTTAGGGTATGCCATATTTTGGGTCGTAGAGACGACTTATCGCCTTATCCGAAAACGAGATGGATTGGGGCGTGGAGATACTAAATTATTGGCGGCCGGGGGCGCATGGTGCGGCGCCGCAGCTCTTCCATTCATTATCCTAATCGCAAGTAGTGCGGGCCTAATTTATATCTTGATGCAACCGTCCGAAGAGCGCGCGCAATTAAAACTTCCGTTTGGTCCGTTTCTGGCCGCAGGCATTGCGGTCACGTTCTTGACTCTGAAATTTGTTTAGCCGTTATCCTGGCTGGCAGGTTCGAACAATTGCGACAGGGTGTAGGCGCTCCCAACCCTCATCTGTCAGGGTCACAATTCGCGCGCCCGGAAAACGCATACCACCATTCATGGCTTCACCTTCACCTAGGCGCAGGGTCACTGTGTTTCCGGCCTTGTCCTCATAGTCAGTGGCAGGAAACTGAGTTTGCGCCGTAAGGTCCACAGGGCCTTTCAAACTATCATAACGCGCCGTAGATTTATCCGCATAAAATATAAACTCGCGCGTTTCCCCAGTTGACCATCCAAACATCCCGCATTGTCCGGGAGCTAACTCTGATGTCGGCAATCCAGACGTCTCAGAAGAGGACGTCGGTGTCGACGGCGTGCTGGCACAACCGGTCAGCAAGGCGACACTACATATTGAGAAAATGACACGCATGGACATAGACTAGCGCCATTTCCCCTGCTCTGTCAGTACGAAACTCTGGCCGGAGCGGGAAAATCCAAACAAAGGCAAAACCGCATCCGCTTCCACACGAACCGTCCGTACTTTCACGTCGGCACGATATGTTCCATCTGGTATGAGTTTTAGCTGTGCTGTGATTGTTTGCTGAGCATCTTGGCCGGATAAGTCCACCAACAAGGCACCGTCTTCGCAGCGTATAGGGCCGCTTAATTCAGGTCCGGTCCATTGTATCGTCCCGCCATTTCGTTGGAGAACATCCGTTCGCGCCGTACCGATAGCCATTTCACAGGATTGTTCTGATATCTTCATCTCTGATATTTGCGCGGAGAAATCGCCTCGTAACCCTTGCAAACGTCCATCCGTGAACGGCACCGTGGTCAAATCCAACCGGAAATCAATGTCTGCGGCTTCGGTTGGAGAAATTATACCAGCTAAGTAATTTCCATCCTCCCCCGATTGGAAATCAACGCGGCGGGCGAGCGGCGCGATACTTAAATTTGCTGAACCAAACAGTGGTAAGCCTGAAATTGTACCTCGCCAAATTGAGCCGCGCATGTCCAAATCAGGCGCCAAAGTCTTTACAGTATCAGGTACGACCCACCCTGCGGCCCAGCGCATGGGGAAACAGGCCAATAAGGCCAGCATTCCGCTCAGCGCGGCAGGTAAAACCCAACGGAACATGTTGACCTAGGGCTGAGGGACAAGAAGTGGGTCGAGTTTTGACGTCGCTCGTCCACTTTGGCTAATATCCTCAGCGCGGCTCTGGTCCAGACGGCCTTGCGTCGCAGCGCGAGCATCATCTGCATTTCGAATAATCGTAGGTCGCAAGAATACCATAAGGTTAGTTCTATTTCGGCTCTTACCTTTGGATTGGAACAATTTTCCTGCCACGGGGATATCGCCCAAAATTGGAACTTTTGCGACGTTGACCTGCTCATCATCCTGAACAAGCCCACCTAAGACGATAATCTCGCCATCATTTGCCAAAACCGTTGTCGTAATTTCGCGCTTATTCAAAACAAAGTCACCAGCGGCCGATGTCAGAACACCAGAAATTGAAGATACGATCTGTTCGATTTCTAAACGGATAACATCACCATCAGAAATCTGCGGCAAGACATCCAGTTGGATACCAACTTCTTGACGCTCAAATGTTTGGAAGGTGTTCGCTAGATCATTGCCGACGATGGACCCCGTCGTAATCGGAATTTCCTGTCCCACAAGGAATGTCGCAGGGACATTGTCCAAGGTCGTGACAAATGGCGTAGACAGAATATTACTGTCTTCATCGGTCTCCAACGCACTGACAATTAGCCCGAACAATGTGTCATTGCTGCTACCGCCAATCCCGAAACTGCCGCCGTCAAGACCTGCAATAGAACTAATAGCGGCTGTCTCAAATGTACTCTGTGCGGTGTCGCCAAGACCGACGTCATCCGCTCCCAATGCGCCAATAACATTAAGTAGATTTCCAGCTTGGCGAGAGAAATTCGATGACAGCAGAGGTACGGTTGATCCGTTTATTCCGCCCAACGCGAATTGCACGCCAAGTTCTTTGGCCGCATTATCGGAAATCTCTACAATTATGGCTTCGACAAGGACTTGTGGGCGGCGTTGGTCAAGACGGCGTATAATCTGCTCTAACGCTGTCTGAACCTCCGCAGACGCACTAATGACCAAAGTATTTGATCCAGATTCATACGCAACTGTTGGCGTGGGTTGGCCCTCAATTGTATATGTCGGCAAGAGGGCTTGGAGGAGTTCGTTTAACCCCTCACCGTCCGCGTAACGCAATGGCATCACGGAGATAGCGCCGCGCGGGGCCGTACTGCCCACATCCATAGTGGCTAACAGACTGGTGAGTTCCGCAACTTCAGCCGCGGAACCTTCGAGGATGATGCTGTTCGTGGCCTCCAAGGCGACAACTTTAAACGTAGCTTTTGCGCCGCCTAATTGCTTCAATGCGTCTTGGGCGTCTAAAACTGAAAGCTGTGTAAGCTGAACCATTTCGCGGACATTTCCACCTGACCCCATCGCCTCTACAATAGCGCGGGCCTTGCGCAGGTTTTCCGCAAAATCTGTGACAACGACAATGTTCCCATCAGGATTGGCAGAAACTTGCCCCTGACTATGCATGACGGGTTTTATAAGGCGCGCAGCTTCTGCGGCTTTCCCATCTGGAACGCGCAAGATAGTCGTTGCAAACTGTCCATTAATTCCGTTCCCGGACTCAGACAACGGCGCATCCTGAGCCGCACCTTGCAGCAAGGTTACGCGGTATTCCCCGTTCGCGGCCCGAATAACAGTATACCCATGGACCCGTAGAACTTCTTTGAAGACCGCAAAAACTTCGCCGTCATTAAGCGGCTTTTCAGACACGATATTGACTTTGCCATTTACCCGAGGGTCGATGACGAAAGTTCGCCCAGTCACAATGCCGACATTTTCGATAAAGGCTTTGATATCCACATCCTGCATGTTGATGATGTGGTCATCAGCCGCAAACGCCGGCATCAGAGCGCCGCCGGCGACTGTCACGGCCAAAGCGGCTGTAGCTAAGAGTTTTTTAAATGACATGGTCACTGGCCTATACGGATGGTGACGGGAGCCCCGTCTCGAATGACTTCATAATCTTGCGCAGCACCAGTTGCTATGAGATCGCGCAATTCTTTTATATTCGTTCGGTTCGTATTTAACATAACCGGACCAACACGGGTCAGGATATCATCGGATTTCAAATTAAATTTAGACAAGTCGGCGCCTGCCCTTGCCTTGATTTTAAAGCCCTGCATACGGGTCGTTCTGTCGGGTAAGATTTCTAACTGCGGTGTTAGTTGCATTTGCGCAAACAGATTTTCGACATCTTGACGCGTCGGCATATTAGATGCCGCAGTACCCACGGGGGCAGCACGAAGAATTTTTGGTGCGTTGCTGGACTCGCCCAGTTTCACGCGCTCCAGAGTCAATTTCTGTGTCTCGCCATTCACATCCAGAGTTACGAAATCTTTCGACGTGCGGGTCAAAGTCACGCCATTCATAATCTCGTCGCCAATTTTCACCGCCTTATTGGTCCCATCGGCCAATTGAAACACGGCGCTGCTCTCTGAAACAATCCCAATGAGCTTTAGATTAAGCGTCGTTTCAGGGGCATCATCGAAAATTTCTAAAGGAACAACAACGACTTCACCAAATGCGAAAGGGTCGGTCGAAAAGTCATACGTCACATTTGCCTTACCCGTCGCGGCGGTTCGGACCGGAGCTACGATTACTTCGGGAGCATAGAGACTTTCGGGTTGAGCCACCCCCAAGCCAATACGCACAACCAGCCAGCCTAATACTGCCACGAGGACAATACTTCCGGCGTTTAAAGCTATGCGAATTGCATTCATGCGGTCCCTTCACATTTAGACCTTTAACCTAGGTCAGTTAAACCACAGCCTATGGTCGCTGCCAAGACAACAGGTCACAGGTTACGAAGAATTCAAACTCCAAATTTCCGGTGCAATTTTTGGTGCAGATGATAGTGACACAAAAAAACGAATCCCGACTTATATGATGAGACAAAACAAAGGTCTGAAATGGATAATGTGATTGATGGCAAACACGTCGCAGCAGAAACGCGCGCGGACGTCGCGGCGGCTGTCTCTTCTCTGAGCTTTAAGCCGACTTTAGCCGTTGTTCTTGTCGGGGATGATCCGGCCAGCCACGTCTATGTTCGTAATAAAATCAAATTCACCGAAGAAGCCGGAATGCGGTCCCTAGAACACCGCCTACCGGAAACGGCTACCCAAGCCGAAGTGGTAGATATCGTCCGCACCTTGAACGCTGATGACGATGTCGACGGTATTCTTGTTCAACTACCCCTACCGGATCATATCGACAGCGATGCCGTCATTGCAGAAATTGCCCCAGCTAAGGATGTAGACGGGCTAACGGATGTGTCCGCTGGACGGCTAGTCTTGGGACAACCCGGCTTGCGGCCCTGCACACCAACGGGGTCCGTTATTTTAGCGAAAGCCGCATTGGGAGATCTCACAGGAAAACACTGCGTTGTCTTGGGTCGATCTATTCTCGTCGGCAAGCCAGCGGCGCTGATGTTCTTAGAACAAAACTGCACCGTCACAATCGCGCATTCCCGTACTGAAAACTTACAGGCAATCTGCCGGGGCGCAGATATTCTGGTTGCTGCCGTAGGACGACCACAAATGGTTCAGGAAGATTGGATCAAGGCCGGGGCCTGCGTGATTGACGTCGGTATCAACCGCGTGCCTAGCATAAAGCGCCCGGGAAAATTCAGACTCGTGGGAGACGTGAACTACAAACCTGCCCGGGCTGTTGCTGGCGCAATCACGCCTGTTCCCGGCGGGGTTGGACCCATGACCATTGCGTGCTTGCTAAGGAATACAGTTTTAGCGGCCTGCGATCGGCGCGGTATTTCAAGGCCAGAAAACCTTATGATTTAAGCGGGCGGCGCGATTGCGATCGCAGGTGTTCCTGTATTTCTCTCGCGCCAGCTCGGACGATAGAATTTATGGAACCCGATGGTCGCTTTAAATTCCAACGTTTTGGACCAATCCGGTTCAATCTGAACAGTATGGTAGTGGGTTGAGTTCTTCGTCAAATCCGCGACAAATCCTGTCAGAGATAATTGAGCAATATCCTGTGACCGCTGCCAGGCTTTCCCTTTTGGGGCGCGATCCATGGACCCGTCGCACGCGAATGAGAACTGACAAGCAAAAGGTCTATGCGCGCCTTCATAAACGACTCCGCAGATTGAGTTTGGATAATGTTTCGATTTCACGCGATTTTTGACAACATCAGCGACAGCCAATTGACCAGAACGGGATTCAGACCGAGCTTCATAATAGACGGCCTCAGCCAGACATTTATGCTCTGACGCGCGGGTTTCCGCCCATTGACGATGTTCTAAACGCAAAGGCGATAAAGACTGAATATCAGCCGCATCGCGCAGACGCGGCGTCTCAATTTGCGTAAACTCAACGGAATCTATTTCAGCCGCACGGAATTCAGCCGCCGCAGCGGCCCATTTGGCATCAACGCGCTGGTTGGACGCTTGTGCGCCAATCGTTGGAATCACAACAGCCGCTGCACCAATGACAGCTAACGTGGTTACCCAACCTTTTATATTTTGCGTTTTGCGCATAATTCGCGCTCCCTAGCCCAATTTCTTGCTGACGCAACGTGTTTCACGGTGTCGCGGTGCAAGATGTGGGCCTTTTCTTTCCGCCTGTGACCCTTTTGCAACGGCATCACTTAGTTTGGTTAATACGACGTCAACGTCGCTTCGGGAGGTAAATAGGCGTCAAAATTAGGTATTCAATACTAATACTGCTAGAATTTGAAGCTGTTCACAAAGTCGCCGCCTGTTGGACTAACGACTTTCAAGCTGGCTGTACGGGCATCCCAGTCCACATCTACAAGGCCATAATTGACCTCAAACTGCATCGGATGGACCCGATATGGGCCTGCTTCCATACCGGTTTCACCGCTTTGAGCGCGCCAATCGGAGGCAGGTAGGTTCAAAGATGACGCTGTGACTTCATAGAGTGGGTAATCCACGACATCGTCACGCAAATAGATAGAACCGGCATGACGGTCACCAGACAGAATGACGACGCCTTCCGCGCCGCTCTCATCAATCAGATTATAGAGCTTTTCGCGCTCTGCCGGCATGGTGCGCCATGCCTCCCAGCCATGTCCGTCTGCATGCACTTGGATAGACGACACCAGCAAGCGTAGATCAGCAGGCTTTTTCAACTCTTCGGCCAGCCAATTCCACTGACTTTCGCCGAGCATGGACCCATGTGTGCCTTCCATTGGCACATAACGTTCCTTGCCGGGGGCATTCCGCTCATTCGTTGCCTGCAAATCGGTCCGGAAATACCGCGTGTCGAGCATGATAATCTGGACGCGCTGTCCCTCTGGTCCAATAATTTTCGACGTGTGAACACCGTCCCTGCTGCGGCGTTCATCATTCGCAGGCACGTCCCAAGCGTCTAGATAGATTTGCTCCGCAAGTTTCTTAAACGGGTAATATGCACCGCCATCATTGGCCCCGTAATCATGATCATCCCATGTCGTCAGAAGCGGGGTCTGAGCCCGGAAATTCGCAAATTCAGGTACAGCAGCTAGCGTATTATAGCTCTTGCGCATTTTTGGCATGGTTGGATCAGGCCAACGCGGATCAGAGCGATAGCTATCGCCGTAAACATTATCCCCTATGAAGAGGAAGAGATCGGGATCATCTGCCGCAATCGTATTCCAAATCGTCTGGCCCTTCGTTTCGTTCAAACAAGAGCCAAATGCGATACGGGTGAGAGCTTTGGAGCTGTCCAATTTCGCGGAGGCCATAGGCGTTACGCCTGTCTCCATTTTTGTCGATGTAGAAGCGGACGGCGCAGTTTGACATGCCGCTAAGAGAGCGGCCGAGGCCAAGAGGGGGAATAAATGTTTCATAAAGAGGGTTTAATTGATTTTCATGACAGTGTCATGTCAACTGTTAAACTTTCTAGCGCATGAATTGAAATATATGGTCGATCACCAAAAACTCGTCAGGCAAACTCAAGCGTGGCTTTCATCCGTCATAATTGCGCATACGCTCTGCCCGTTTGCGAAACGTGAGTTTGACAATGACCGCATTCATTATGCCATCATCGAAGATAGAAATTTAGAGACCCAATTACAGCGCGTCATCCAAGAATGTGTTGCCTTAGATCGAGATGGCAGCAGAGAAACCAGCCTCCTCATTTTCCCGAAAGGCCTATCTGAATTCGAAGACTATTTAGACCTGTTAGAGCTCGCAAACACCTTGCTGAAAGACCAAGGCTATGAAGGGGTGTACCAACTCGCGAGTTTTCACCCACAATATTGTTTCGCTGGTGCAGCTCAGGACGACCCGGGCAATTATACCAATCGGTCGCCCTACCCCATGCTTCATATCTTGCGGGAAGCCAGCGTTGAGGCAGCCTTAAGAACCTATCCAAATCCCGAGAACATCCCAACGCGGAATATAACGGTGACACAGACCTTGGGCCTTCAAGTCATGAAGGACCTACTGCAGGCCTGTTATAAGTGATGCCGCTTATTTAAGTATTGGCGGGACGCGTGTCTGCGTTTGTCTGTCTTCGTTTCGTTTGTTTTCCGTTTTGAGTTAAATGGGATGTTCGCGTGGGTGGTCAGGCTCTGGTGCAAACCAGCGTAAAATAATGTGTTTTCGAGCCCTCCCAGCAACGTGCTAAGAAGCCCCACGCGACGACGCCTTTCTGCGCTACCGGCCGAACAGAACAGTCTAGGCTCAATCAGCTCGCGATAGGCCACCCAAGCATTCGGGGCGTGACACCCAAAGCTCCAATGACAAGCATCGCTTCTTTCCAGCCAAGCCAACGTGCACATGGCCGCCCGTTGAAAGAAGACAAGAATAAATATGACCCACAAAACCTAAAACGCGGATGCATCTCTTGAGGTTTTTTACAAGGGATTAAAAAGGTGTGGTTTTGTGATGCGAGGCGTTGCCTCGAAACGAGGATGGAAATTCCAATCTTCCCGCTACCTTTGCCGGGTGGCTTAATCCGCCCAAAGAAGGACGCTCGTTGATTCCCGAAAACCTCAAAGAGTGGATCTTAGCAAAGCGCCTAGATTTCAGGAGGGCGCAATGTTAGAATCACAATATGTCAATTAGTGAGATACTTCCAACTTTTGTTGCTGCTTTTGCAGTGACCATAGTTTTAGGTTGGATTAAAAAAAAGGTTTCCGAATATAATCCCGTTGGTAATCCATCAATAGCTGGAACAATTAAACCAGATGCGGGTTTAGTTTATTTCGTTCTGATTATAGGAATATTATTTCTTATTTTTGGCGCTTTAACGACCATATTAATTGATGGAATGCTAGTGTACGGCCCAGCATGTACGGTTATGGGAGCTGGCTTTGTTATACTTTCGATACCTAGTTTAACATCCATTCAAGACATAAACTGGACTGAGGAAAGCCTCAGTGGCCCTTCTAAGGTGAAGTTTCAGGTCATGGGTATATCTCGCAAGGAATTAAATTGGTCTGATATAGTAAGCGTAGGCCTTGTTAAAGGCCCATACTATTATGTCGAAGACAAGAATGCTCACCGAATATATTGGGCAAGAAGTTATAAAGAATTTGAAAACTTCGAAGCGACTTTGACCAAAAATTGTCCAACTCTAACTTTGCCCAGATACGAACTATATCCAAAATAAAACGAAGCCCTAACTTCCACTTTCGACGCGCAAAGTGGGCCAAAGCCAAGAGTCTTAAAATCGCCCAATCATGGACACTCGGGGAGACTGTTACTCCTCAAATTCGGCGTACTTTTAGTTTCCTCCTCGGCAGAACCCGCGCGTTAAACCTTCGCCTTAATCGCCGCTTGTGCCGCCGCCAATTTCGCAATTGGCACCCGGTAAGGTGAGCAGGACACGTAATCCAGTCCGGTACGATGGCAGAAATCAATAGAGGCTGGATCACCGCCATGCTCACCGCAAATACCGAGTTTGAGGCTTGGCTTTACAGCCTTGCCGCGCTCCGTTGCGATTTGAATGAGGTCGCCAACACCGTCTTGGTCGAGAGACACGAAGGGGTCTTTTTCAACAATTCCAGCCGCAACATAATCTGGTAGAAAACGCCCAGCATCATCACGGGAGAGACCAAATGTGGTCTGCGTTAAATCATTGGTGCCGAAGCTGAAAAATTCGGCATGAGGCGCGATGTCGCCCGCCCGTAGGGCTGCCCGCGGCAATTCGATCATCGTACCGACGATATAGTCTGACGTCCCAACATCAGCCGCGATTGCATCAATGCGCGCTTTCAATAGCTCCAGCTCTTTCGCGCTGGAGACAAGCGGCACCATAATTTCTGCAATCGGGTGCGTTCCTGTTTCATCCGCAACAAGTTTCTGCGCTTCGAAAATCGCGCGAGCCTGCATCTCATAGATTTCGGGATAGGAAATCCCGAGGCGGCAGCCGCGATGGCCGAGCATTGGGTTGCTTTCCTGCAGCTCATTCGCGCGGCGCATCAACTCAGCCGAGGGTACGCCAATTTCTTGCGCCACAGATTCAATATCTTTTTCCGTGTGCGGGAGGAATTCATGCAAGGGCGGGTCAAGCAAACGAATTGTGCTCGGCAGGTCGCCCATAATGCGGAAGATCGCGGCGAAATCATCGCGCTGTACCGGGAGAATTTTGGCCAACGCAAGTTCGCGTCCTTCAATGTCTTCAGCCAAGATCATCTCACGGAAATTGGCGAGGCGGTCCGCCTCAAAAAACATATGTTCCGTCCGGCAAAGACCGATGCCTTCGGCACCAAAATCAATTGCGGTTTGAACATCCAATGGCGTTTCTGCATTGGTGCGAATGCCCAATGTTCGGACCTCATCCGCCCAAGACATAACCTTGGCGAAGTCACCGGAAAGCTCAGGTTGGATCATGTCAACGGAACCCGCGAACACCTGCCCCGTTGCGCCGTCCACAGTGACGATGTCGCCGGCTTTGACGGTGCGGCCCATCACGGAAAATTCCTGCGCGTTATAATCGATGCGGATTTCACCCGCACCAGACACGCAAGGCGTCCCCATGCCGCGCGCGACAACCGCCGCGTGAGAGGTCATGCCTCCGCGCGCCGTTACAATCGCTTCGGCGGCATGCATGCCGTGAATGTCTTCCGGTGACGTCTCAATCCGGACCAAAATGACTTTATGCCCGGCTTTAGATTTGGCTTCGGCTTCATCGGAATTAAATACGACTTCGCCAATCGCTGCCCCTGGGGACGCAGGCAGACCCATCGCCAAAATATCGCGCGGCGCATCGGGCGAAAGTGTGGGGTGAAGCAGTTGATCGAGCGCCAGCGGATCAATGCGAGAGAGTGCTTCTTCTTTGGTGATTTGGCCCGTCTCAGCCATATCGACAGCGATCTTCAATGCGGCGCGTGCGGTGCGTTTCCCAGTACGGGTTTGCAGCATCCAAAGTTGGCCTTGCTCGACCGTGAATTCAATGTCCTGCATGTCGCGGTAATGCGCTTCCAAGGTGACAAAAGTATCGGCCAATTGCCCATAAACTTCAGGCAAAGCTTCTTCCATGGATGGTGCGGTCTCGCCCATCTCTTCGCGCGCTTTTTTCGTCAGGGTTTGCGGCGTGCGGATACCTGCAACGACGTCTTCGCCCTGCGCGTTGATAAGGAATTCACCGTAATATGTGTTTTCGCCCGTGGACGGATCGCGCGTAAAGGCGACGCCTGTGGCGGAGGTTTCGCCCATATTGCCAAAGACCATCGCCTGAACATTCACAGCGGTGCCCCAAGCGGCAGGGATATCATTGAGGCGACGATAGACAATCGCGCGGTCATTCATCCAACTGCCAAAGACGGCATCAACCGCGCCCTGCAATTGGTCTTGCGGATCTTGTGGGAAATCGCGGCCAAGGGCGCGTTTCGTGGCGTCTTTAAATGCAGAAATAACTGTGGCCCAATCATCGGCCGTCAATTCGGTGTCGAGCATATAGCCCTGATCATCTTTGTGGTTTTCGAGGATATCCTCATAGGTGTGGTGATGCACACCCAATACAACGTCGGAATACATGGTGATGAAACGGCGGTAGCTATCGAGTGCAAAACGGCGATCGCCGGAAAGCTCGGCGAGACCCTCAACAGTTTCGTCATTTAAACCAAGGTTCAGAACCGTGTCCATCATCCCCGGCATAGACGCGCGGGCACCAGAACGAACAGACACGAGAAGCGGGTTTTTCGCATCGCCAAAGGTTTTGCCGGTTAGCTTTTCAATGTGCTGAAGGCCCGTTTGGATTTGGGCATCCATATCTTCGGGATAGGTTTCGTTATTTTCGTAATAGGATGTGCAGACATTTGTCGTGAGCGTAAAACCCGGAGGGACCGGAAGGCCAAGGCTCGCCATTTCAGCCAAGTTCGCGCCCTTGCCGCCCAGCAAGTTCTTCATTGATGTGTCGCCTTCGGCCGTTCCGCCGCCGAAGTTATAGACCCATTTTGTCATGACTGACCCCATCAATAATTCACGCGCCTCCTCGGCAATCGAGCAGGCTAAGTAAACTCACATATCTGAGGAATTAGGAACTAACCCTGAATGGCCTCAAAGTCTGCGATTTGCCGCGACGTATCACTAATCATGCTAAGAAGTCGAAGGTTGTTCTCTCTGACAGCGGTGTCATCTGAGATAATTTGCGTATGTGTGAAAAATGCATCAATCGGCGCGCGGAGGTTGGCCAGATTGGTTAGAGCCTTTGAATAGTCCTCTTTGTAAACCGCGTCCGTAATTTTCGGTTTCGAAGATTTCAACGCATCAAAAAGGGTCGCGCCATATTCATCCGCAGGACGATTCGCCTCGCCTGTTGGGAGGTCGCCCTTCTTTGCTTCGGCTTTCAGGATGTTGGCGGCACGTTTATAGCCCGCGAGGAGATTTTCACCGTCATCGGTGGAGAGGAAGGATTGGAGCGCCGTGACGCGGTTCACGATGGAGACGAGATCGTCTTGTCCTTCAGTGAGGCCCGCGTCGATGATGTCGTGGCGGATACCCTTATCGCGGAGATAGACTTTTAGGCGGTCTAAGATGAAGGCGAGGAGGTCGGAAATATATTCACCAGTTGAATATATATCCAATTCCGCCCTTGCATGAGAAGCCTCTTTGAACAGTTCACTTTTAATACTGCCCTCAAGTTTGATACTGTCAATCTGCGCCGCAATTTTATCAGAATTTGGAAGCTCCGCCGACGCTCCCCAGAGATTTGGTTCCAACTTCAACCGAACCTCATTCTCCAAAATAATCCGAACCACACCTAGCGCGGCACGGCGCAGGGCAAACGGGTCTTTACTCCCGGTCGGCTTCTCGTCAATCGCCCAAAATCCGGCCAGCGTATCGAGTTTATCGGCGAGTGCGACGGCTATTGCGACGGGGTCAGTTGGTACCGCATCAGACGGCCCTTGCGGTTTATAATGTTCTTCAATGGCGGTCGCGACGGATGCGTCGCCGCCCTCGCGCTCATACATTAGGCGGCCAATTTGTCCCTGTAGGGATGTCGCCTCAATCACCGTCTGGGTCACCAAATCACATTTGGAGAGCTTCGCTGCGAGTTCAGCTTTTTCTGGATCGGCGCCCACTTTCGGCGCGAGTTCTTTCGCCAGCGCAGCAACCCGTTCTGCCTTATCCCGTATCGTGCCAAGCTTCTTATGAAACACCACCGTGTCGAGCTTGTCATAATAGTCGATGAGATTTTTCTTCGCATCTTCGGTTTGGAAGAACACCGCATCAGACAAGCGCGCAGAAATGACTTTGCCATTCCCCGCCTTAATCGCCTCACCGCCATCCGGTGCGATTTGGTTGGCGACAATGATGAAATGCGCCGCAAGATTGCCCGTTTTCGGGTCGCGTACAGTGAATGTCTTTTGATGAGATTTCAGCGTGAGGCGAATAACCTCATCCGGCAGTGTGAGGAATTCGGGGTCCATATCGCCGAGCAATACAACCGGCCATTCTGTCAGACCCGCGACTTCATTGAGCAAGCCTTCATCCTCGACGAGTTCCAAGCCTTTTTCAGCGCAAAGCGATCTGGCCTTTTCGACAATAACGGCTTTACGTGCCTCATGAGAGACGATCACATGACCCTTACCTTCCAGAGTTTCCGTGTAATCTTTAAAGGACGAAATAACGAAAGGCCCCGGCCCATGACGGCGATGGCCAACCGTCATGTTGGAAGACGTAATTCCGCCCACTTCGACTTCGACAACCGCGCCGCCGAAAATCACGATAAGCCCGCGCAAAGGCCGAACCCAACGAAAATTCGACCCTCCAGATTTCATGGACTTCGGCCATGGGAAATTATTCATCACGTCAGGGATCAGCTCTTGCAGGATCACATCCGTATTCCGCCCTGCACTCTCCATAACGGCGACATAATACTTGCCCTTTTTCGGGTCAGTGCGGATTTCAGCTTCGGAGATATCAGACAAGCCAGCGGCTTTCATAAAGCCCTCAAGCGCGCGCTCAGGCGAGCCCACACGAGGGCCTTTACGTTCCTCGGACACATCAGGCGAACGCAGCGGTAAATCGGCAATGAACGCCAGGCGGCGTGGTCCCGTTAGAACCTTCGCATTCTCAACGGTCAATCCAGCCTTCGTCAGGCCAGCCGTTAGGGCTTTAGACAAATCCGCGCCTGCGCGTACTTGCATACGTGCCGGAATTTCCTCGGACAGGATTTCAAAAAGGAATTCAGCCATTAGAGTTCACACTGCCCAGTTGCTGGCGTTAGAAAAATCAATTCTCCATCCCGCCATAATTCTAAAGAAATACCGTACGTAAACGGCTTTTTCGCGCCCTCTAGGTACATGCCTGAGATACGGATTTCCCAGTCAGGTTCATCGGATGGCACATAGATGCCGGATAAAAATCCGCCTTCATTAATTTCGAGAGGTGTTGATGCGATGAGTTCGATACTCTCATCCATAAAACCTACATATGCTTTGCCTTTTTCAACCTTATCAAAAGCGAATACCGTTTCCTCAATGCTATCATTTTTCGAAAAATAGCAGATCTCTTCGCCTAAAATCGAGGCATCAAATGGCATTAGAGGGTCAGGTGCATTCAAAGAGTTTACATTGCAGGCAGCAAGAGAAACAGCGGCGATAGGCATTAAAAACTTCATACCGTCGAAGCCTCTGGGCTTTCACTCGCGGCATAAGCCTCAGCAGACCCTTTAGCGAGATCGCGCACCCGTTTGATATATTCTTGGCGCTGGGTCGGGGAAACAACGCCGCGCGCATCTAGAAGATTAAACAAATGCGAGGCTTTCAATGCATGCTCGTAAGCGGGCAGCGGGAGTGGTTTTTCAAGCGCAAGGAGAGCTTTGCATTCGGCTTCCGCAAATTCGAA
Organism: Litorimonas sp.; assembly: GCA_039975855.1. Lineage (GTDB taxonomy): Bacteria > Pseudomonadota > Alphaproteobacteria > Caulobacterales > Maricaulaceae > Litorimonas. Next base: position 662,796 of record JBDWGH010000002.1, read on the forward strand.
TTTCTGACGTAATTTATCGACGTCAGACTGTTCGAAATTATAGGTGGATTGTTCCACCTCATTTCGGTGGAAAACGTCGCCATAGGTCACGCCGTGATCATTATACGGCAGGTCATAGACGTTATCGACGTCGAACACATACATGGCGAGGCGCTCCAACCCGTAAGTCAATTCGCCAGAGACCAAATCGAGGTCCAGCCCGCCGACTTGTTGGAAATAAGTATATTGGCTGACTTCCATACCATCACACCAAACTTCCCAGCCGAGGCCCCAAGCCCCGACTGTTGGGTTTTCCCAATCATCTTCAACAAAGCGAATATCATGAAGATCGCGATCAATGCCGATGGCGTCCAGCGATCCGAGATAAAGCTCCTGAAGGTTCTCAGGGTTCGGCTTCATGATGACCTGGAACTGATAGTAATGTTGCAGGCGGTTTGGGTTCTCACCATATCGTCCATCTGCAGGACGGCGCGACGGCTGCACATAGGCACAATTCCAGGGTTTCGGCCCGAGTGAACGCAGTACCGTTGCCGGATGCAAAGTCCCTGCGCCGACCTCCGTATCAAAGGGCTGTAAAATCACACAGCCCTGCGCCGCCCAATAGGTTTGGAGCGTCAGGATAAAGTCCTGAAATGAGGTCGGTTTGGTCGCAGCATCAGTCATGAGCCGCGTTCTAGGGGAATGCGAAAAAAGCGCAAGTTTGAAAGGCGGGTCGCATTTCAAAACTGTCTACCAATTTTCTCTATTTCCATCCTAACTAGATTTTCAGACCTGCGTGTTATCAACACGGCATGAATGAAACGAGTTTCATCGGAAAAATTATCTGTGCGGTTGGTTTGGCGGCGGCTTTGGGTTGGATGATCCCGACGTCAATCGGCGGGCTTTTAGAGGGATCCGCCGCGACAGACCTTCAAATTTTCTGGGTAAAGGTCATTTTTGGATTCGGAAGCGCGTTTATTGGAGGGTGCCTAGGCTGGGTCCACTCGCAACTCATCATTTCCGGGTCCATTTTTTCGGCGATTGGAAGTTTGTTTTTAGGAATTTTCTCTCCCTAAGCTTCCATCAAATCCTTTTCCATGCCCGCTAGGCCAAGCTGACGCCGCGCGGCGCTTTCATCTTCGTCAACAACCATCAGGCGCCGCGGGATCATAATTCCCGGTTCTAAAACACTCATATTCTGATCGAGCACAAAGTAATCAATTCCGACCTCTTTCAGAATCGCTTCTGCGAAGCTGAGCGTTGCGGGATTATTGGTCGTGAGAATACATTTCATACACTCTACTTTGGGCTAATGCCGAGTTTCTGCAAGACAATTGACAGAAACGTGTTTTCTCCAGCTTGGCTCTTTTCAGGGAGCGGCGATTCCAACTCATGCCCAATTCCAGCATCTTCTAAAAGCTCCCGCGCCTCAATTTCGTCGTCATCAATGATCATCAAGCGCTTACGGACTATGATCGTTGATCCATCTAAAACAGATGCATTCATGTCAAAAAGGAAACTTTCGATGCCTGCATCCTTCAAAACCGCTTGTGCAAAGCTGAGCGTGACAGGATTCATGGTTCGAATAAGACATAACATGAGCCAAAGGTGGGGAGGTCTTGCATATATGCAATACGGGAATGCGCCGCAGTAAATCGCCTTGCCGCGCGCGTCGGGTCGCATTACGTAGACAGTGTTAGAAAAATGGTGGTCTCCCAGCACGTGAATGCACCCGCACAAATCCGGCAAGACGCCGCTCTCTCCCCCGCGCAAGCGCTATGGGACTTGACCGGCGAAGATATGGCCTCTGTTGACGCCCTAATTTTGGCGCGCATGCAGTCCTCCGTGGGCCTGATTCCAGATTTAGCACAGCATTTAGTGGGCGCAGGCGGAAAACGATTACGCCCGTTACTCACTGTGAGCGCGGCTCAACTCTGTGAGTATGAGGGCGATGCGCACCACAAACTCGCCGCTGCTGTCGAATTTATCCACTCCGCGACCTTGCTCCATGATGATGTTGTCGATGAGAGCGCCCTGCGCCGAGGTAAGAAACCCGCAAACCTGATTTGGGGAAATAGCGCCTCTATCCTGGTTGGGGATTTTCTTTTCGCGCGCGCCTTTAACTTAATGGTCGAAACGGGATCCATGGAAGCGCTGGGAATTTTGTCCAATGCGTCCTCCGTTATTGCCGAAGGCGAAGTGCAGCAACTCGCGGCGCTGCGCAATCTCGCCATGACCGAAGATGATTACATGCGCGTGATTAAGGCAAAGACAGCCGCCCTTTTCGCCGCAGCAACCGAAGTCGCCCCTGTGATCGCGGAGCGGCCAACAGCCGAACGCGACGCGCTGCGCGAATATGGGCTTAAACTAGGCCTCGCCTTCCAGCTCGTTGATGACGCGCTAGATTATGGCGGGATGGCGAGCGCTTTGGGTAAATCCGTTGGAGATGATTTCCGCGAAGGAAAAATGACCCTGCCTGTCATTCGGTCCTTGAAGACATGCTCTGAAGACGACCGGGCGTTTTGGCGCCGCGTTATCGTCGATCATGACCAACAAGATGTAGATTTGGAACGGGCTGTCTCCATGCTTCGCAATAGCGGCGCATTAGAATCTACAATGGATTTAGCGAAACAATATTCACAAGATGCGGCGGATGCCCTGAATGTGTTCCCAGCCACACCTCTGCGCGATACACTTAAAGAGCTAGCCGGATTTGTGGTCGCCAGAATTAGTTGATCTATTGGCCGATAGACTTTGACTAATGAGCCAATAAGCCGCCGCTGCGCCGCCCACTAACATCAACGGAATATGTATCCGGTCGAGCCAGCCTCTCGGCGCGCCTATAATAACAAGGTTAGCACACATAAGGGCGGCAAGTGCATAGAACCAACTGACCGTTAAATGACTAAACCCGTGTCGAATTATGCGCTGATAGAGATGGGTATTATGCGCCTTCAGAAGATTGTCCTTATTACGTACGCGTCTGACGAGCGTCAGCAACACATCTACCAAAATTGGTAAAATCAAAATGGGACCTGCAAGGTGTAGAGTCTTATCGGGGGTCTCTTTGATGAGAAACAGGACGGAGATCGCGAATAAAAAACTAAGGCTTAGCGATCCAACATCTCCGGCAAATATCTTTGCTTTTCGGCGCGCATTATAAGGCAAGAAACCCAAAAGCGTCATGAGTGACAGCCCCGACAATAAGAGTGTCGTCGCCGAACCGCCGATTAATCCTGCACCAAATAGCCCGACATTTGCGATGATTAGAGAAAGCCCCATCATCCCATTGGCACCATCCATAAAGTTCACGGCATTCATCACCACAAACACCCAGAGCATCGCGCCAACAAAACCGAAAACTGGTAAGAGTGTTACTGGCTCACCCAAAAAGGGAAGATTTGTCGGCGCACCAATCAGCCAAACCGCCGCGCCGCATATTAAGATCATAATTCCAAACTTAGTCTTCGCCCCCAGCGTCAGAGCGTCATCAACTAGGCCCAGCATGCCAATCGCAAATAAAAGCGACATGACTGGCGCGAACCCACGCGGCAGGTTTAAATCCGGAAAGAGAAGGCTTACCGCTAGCAGAGATGCGCCTACTCCCGCCAACACCGCCACTCCACCAGATGTGGGTATCGTACCGCTATGGGCAGATCGCCCGTCAGAGGAATCTCCCAATCCTGCGAAAGACATAAATCCAGCAACCGCCAAACTCGTTAGAAAAGCTAACGCGCCGATTTGAAGCCAGAGTGATATGTTTTGCGCAATCATGTTTACGCATCCCCTAAACGGCAAGATCGCACCCACCAATCGGTGTGTGCAGCAGAGATTGCCTGCGCCGCGGCAGCGGCTTGGGCATCTGATCGGAATATACCAAAACATGTCGCGCCTGACCCTGACATTCGCGCCAACTCGCATCCAGATTGCTGCGCGAGAGACCGGAGTACATCCAAGATGATGGGGGCTTGGGCTACGGCAAAATCTTGCATGTCATTTACCCCGGCCAGTGCCCGAGAAAGTAAATCCCCTGAGGCTACATTTGCTTTTGGTGTTTTCTCGCGCGGGGACGAGTCCATCGCGTTGAATATCTCACCCGTTGAGACAGCAACTCCGGGATTCACTAAAACCGCTGAAAGTTGGCCCAACAATGGGAGAAGCGTCACCTCTTCACCAATACCGCGCATCAAGGCCGTTTTGGATGTCTGGCAAACCGGAATATCTGCGCCCAAATTAAAGGCCAAATTGTCATTCGGGACCATCGCTCCGAATTGTCTCAACACCGCGGCCGCATTCGCACTGCCGCCGCCCAAACCCGCTGAGACCGGAAGGTTCTTTACCAGATGAATGTGATACGGAGCGCAATCAATCATTTCCATAGCCCGCAAGATCAAATTGCTGCCATCCGTTGGGAGATTATCAGCGCCATCTATTGTAAGACTTGTCTCAGCCGTTGGTTCAAAAATAAGATCATCGCCGATATCAGCGAAGACAACCAGGCTATCGACCGGGTGATATCCGTCATTCTGCAAAGCGCCAACATGAAGGGTAAGATTGACTTTAGCGCGCGCCAACTGCCGTATTTGCTTCCCCATTGGACGCCCCAATCAAACTAAGGCAGCGCGTTGGATTTGGCTGGAACAGCCTCTAAGCCTTTATCCAACTTCAATTCTATCGTCGCGCGTTCTTCATCTGTTGGATCAAACTCAAGAGCGCGTTTCCATTGGAACCCAGCTTCCCGTTTGCGGCCTAACTTCCAATATACATCACCGAGATGGTCAATAATTGTGGCCGATGAGGGAGATAGAGCGACAGCATCTTCGAGGTTTTCTCGTGCCTTGTCATATTCACCCAGCTTATAATGTGCCCATCCGAGACTATCGACAATCGCACCCGATTGAGGTTGCTGTTTGACAGCTTCACGGATCATATCAAAGGCTTCGGTCAAATTCTCACCTCGGTCGACCCAGGTGTAACCAAGGTAGTTTAGTGTATCGACGTCATCCGGGACGAGCTTCAAAACGTGTTTAAAATCCGCTTCTGCTTCAGGCCACCGATTTAGGCGTTCATAGATAATAGCTCGAAAACGCAGCGGCTCTACATTTGCCGTGATCTCCTCATCCGTCATTGAATCGACCAGCTCTTTATAAAACGGCAGGGCCTCTTCATAATTTTCCCGGAAGAATCTTGCACGACCCAGGCTTTCACGGGTCAGGACGGATTGCTCGCGCTCATTCAACGCCTCTAAAGTTTCAATCGCTTTATCGTCATCTTCTCGGTTAAAATGAATGTTCGCAATATTGAGCTGCGACGAAATATAGTAGGGATCGTCTTCCCTGACAGCCTTATAGAATTCAAAGGCTTCTTGTTGTCCCGCATCATCGCGGTCTTCTAATATCGATCCAAGCCAGAGTGCTGATTTCGTATGTTCTGGTTCAATCCATCTTGCAAATCTGAGAAAAATTTCCGCGCCGTCTAAAGACCGGTTCCTGGCGAAAAACCCTAGAGCAGGCTCTGTTAACGCTCGAGCGGCTTCACCTTTAGCATCAATTGCAGGAAGGCTTTTACCAGCCTTTAGGCGTTTTAAATATGCGCCGACCGGGCCAATGGAGAGGCCTTCATTATCGACTAGAATTTCTTCCAATGCCGCAATTGCTTCATCCGAACGATCTGCCGCAGATAAGATACGGACACGCGTTAGCAAAGTTTCAACTCCGGACACGGCAGCTTCATCGACCGCATCTAATCGCTCTAAAGCGGCTTCGGTTTCACCCTGGAGGCCATCAATTTTGGCGAGTTGCAGCTCGGCATAGGCCTCAAAATATGAACCAGCTTCCAGGCTAGCAAATGTCTGACGCGCGGCCTCATAGTCTTTCTTCTCGATTTCAGTCCAACCCCGTACCAACTGCATGAGTATGGTCATAGTGACGTCGTTTGTACGACCAGAAAAATACTTGAGAGCGCGGCTTTCACGGCCGCGACGGAAGGCGTCTACACCAAGGACCGCACGTCCCATTGGCTCTGTCTTATCAGATTTCAGAACGCGCTCAGCTAGTTTGACGGCGGCGGCCATATCACCAGTTTCCAAAGCCGACACGATGGCACGGCGGCCAATACGAACATCATCCGGTTGGCTGAGAAACGCATTGGTGAAATATTTTTGTTGAGACGCCCGATCTTGGATTTTCTGGGCGTAGCTACCGGCCAAATAATCTCCGTAAAGTTCTGATAAGTTCTGTGTCTCTGGCGCAGCATAAGCGTTATCGACGCTTTGGCAGGAGAGCGCGATCACAGCCGCAAAAGTCAGGGTAATCAATCGACGTTTCATGTCAGCTTTCTGCGGGGGTGACCGCGAGGTGACAAGCCGCTTTATCAGCGGCCTGCTTCACATTTCCGGGACGAATGTGAGGATATCGAGACAGACAGATGCCCTACATATTCGGATAATTTGGTCCACCACCGCCTTCAGGGACAGTCCAAACTATATTGCGAGACGGATCTTTAATATCGCAGGTTTTGCAATGAATGCAGTTTTGCGCATTGATATTAAACTTAGGGTTTGAGCCGTCATCATCGGTAAGAACCTCGTAAACGCCGGCGGGACAATACCGGACCGCGGGCTCTGCAAATTCAGGCAAATTCACAGTAATCGGAATAGAATCATCAATCAGCCGTAGATGGCTAGGTTGGTCTTCACCGTGATTAGTAAATGTCATCGACACATTCGTCAGACGATCAAACGTTAAGACGCCATCTGGCTTTGGATATTCAATCGGTTTGAAATTCGCGGCCTTTTTGGTCGATCCCGCATCGTCTTTCTTGTGCGACATTGTACCGAACAGGTTAAATTTCAAAAGACTGGCTGACCACATATCCATGCCGCCCATCAGCATTCCGCCGAGGAACGGGCCGAAACGGCCATTTAACGGCGCAACATTTCGTACCGGGCGTAAATCTTGTCCGATCGGGCCATCATGAAGCATATCATCATAGGCCTGCAAACGATCACCGGAGCGGCCAACACCTAAGGCTTTTGTCGCCGCATCCGCCGCATGTACCCCTGAAAGCATCGCATTATGATTACCTTTGATCCGTGGCAAATTCACCAGACCCGCTGTGCATCCTAATAAAACGCCACCTGGAAAAGCGACCTGCGGCACGGCTTGGATACCGCCCTTTGTCACAACACGCGCTCCATAGGCCACACGTTTGCCGCCTTCTAGGAGTTCAGCGATATCTGGATGGGTCTTCCATTTTTGGAAATCCATATAAGGATAGCGGTAGGGGTTTTCGTAATTCAGATCGACGATCATGCCGAGGAAAACCTGATTATTTTCGGCGTGATAGACAAAAGAGCCGCCGCCTTGTTTCGCACCCAATGGCCAGCCCGCAGTGTGAAGAACAGCGCCTTCATTGTGTTTGGACGGATCAATGTCCCAAATTTCTTTCATCCCAAGACCAAATTTGGATGGTTCGGCACCCTCGGCCAGATTATATTTTGCAATCGCAACTTTGGACAAGGAACCACGTGCACCCTCACCCAGCATGACGTACTTACCGTGAAGCTCCATGCCCGGCTCATATCCCGGACCTTTGCTGCCATCTTTTTGATAGCCGAACTCACCTGCAACGACGCCTTTGACTGATCCGTCCTCGCGGTAAACTAAAGACGAGCACGCCATGCCCGGGAAAATTTCAACACCCAGCCCCTCGGCTTGTTCTGCCATCCAACGACAGGTGTTCGCCATTGAGACAATGTAATTCCCATGATTATGCATCAGCGGGGGGAGAACGAATTGCGGGATTGGAAGCGCTCCGGCAGGACCATAAACATGGAATTTGTCAGATTTGACTTTCGTTTTAACCGGACAACCACTCATCGTTTCAAAATCAGGGAAGAGTTCTTTCAGGCCCATCGGGTCTAAAACAGCACCAGACAGAATATGCGCGCCAACTTCCGAGCCTTTTTCCAAGACAACGACAGACGTTTCCGGGTTGTTTTGCTTTAATCGTATCGCGGCGGATAGGCCCGCAGGCCCTGCGCCAACGATGACAACATCATATTCCATGCTTTCTCGTTCGACGCTGTCATCAGCAGCTGTAAATGCGGCGGTGGTTTGGTCCAGATTATACATTATTATTCTTCGGCCCTAGCAGTGTATCTTGAAGTGGATTATTCTCTAACGGACCCAACCGCAGCGGACAAGCATCCGTATCGCTGCGACACCCACGTTTTTCAGATTAAAAGTCACACCGTATGAGCGATACTACACAAGAGAGCGGCCCAGTATTAGGCTGGGAAGAATGGGTTTCCCTTTCCGACCTCTCTCTCCCCGCCATAAAAGCCAAGGTTGATACAGGTGCGCGGACGTCTGCATTGCACGCTGTCGCCATCGAACCATTTGGTACCGATAAAAACCCGCAAGTGCGTTTCATCATGCACCCGGACCCAGCGGACCCAACGATTGAGGTCGTGTGTTCGGCAAAAATCATTGATCGCCGCAATGTTACGAGCTCCAACGGCGTGTCTGAGCTACGTTATGTGATCCGCGCGAATATCTCCGTTGGCGGACGCAGCTGGCCGATCGATGTTTCGCTGACAAATCGTGAAACCATGGGATATCGGATGCTTCTTGGGCGGTCGGCTATCCCTGAAGACTTCAACGTACGTCCCGGGACCAGCTTTCAACAACCTGTTCTGAAATATGATGTGTACCGCAAAAAACAGGGTCGTAAGTCAATTCCAAAACGTCCTTTGCGAATTGGCATCCTCACGCAATCCCCGAATAATTATTCCAATAGGAGAATGATCGAAGCCGCCGAAGCCCGTGGACACGTTATCGACTGTATTTATACATCGCGCTGCTACATGGCCATTAATGCGCATAAACCCGAGGTCCATTATGATGGCAAACCTTTGCCGCGTTATGATGCGATTATTCCGCGGATTGGATCCAGCCTAACCTTTTACGGAATGGCAGTGGTTCGTCAATTCGAAGCCATGGGTGTTTACTGTTTGAACAATGCTGCGCCAATTGGAGCCAGTCGCGACAAGCTTTTAGCGCATCAAGTTCTTTCGCGTCACGGCCTGGGCATGCCGACTACGGCTTTCGCGAAATCCTCACATGATACGAAAGGCATTCTGGACCTCGTTGGCGGCGCACCCGTCGTTGTGAAACTTCTCGAATCCACCCAAGGTAAAGGAGTTGTACTTGCAGATAACCGGAAAGGCGCGAGCGCCATTGTCGACGCATTCCGCGGACTGAACGCGCATTTTTTGGTCCAAGAATTCGTTGAAGAAGCAAAGGGATCCGATCTGAGGTGTTTTGTCGTCGACGGCAAAGTTGTCGGCGCAATGATGCGAACCGCGGCAGATGGAGATTTCAGGTCAAACGTCCATCAGGGCGGGACTGTTAAGAAGGTTCGCTTAAAAGCAGAAGAACGCCGCGCCTCCATAAAGGCCGCCAAAATCCTCAAGCTAAATGTAGCAGGCGTGGATATTCTACGCTCTTCCACGGGACCTAAAATTCTCGAAGTAAATTCATCCCCTGGTCTCGAAGGTATTGAAAAAGCCACAGGTAAAGACATTGCCGGCGAAATTATCAATTGCATTGAAACCAATGTACGCACAGTTTTCCGAACTGTGAAAAAGTGATGATTATAACCATGAACGAGATCTTTTAATGGACGCGGCGCTTCGGTCATTGCTGGATTGGTATGCCGAAATGGGCGTGGATGTGCCCAAAGTGCCGGATACGCGGCCGTTTCGAGCAAAGCGAGCAGCTCCAAAGGCCACCGTGACGACTCCTCGGGCAGATACACCGCCTTCGGCAAGTGCGACTGATTTGTCGAGGATCAAAACACTTGAGGCCCTCCGCGAAGCTATGGATGGATTCGATGCGGGAACCTTAACCGACAGCGCCCGACAGGCTGTCTTCTCTCGCGGCAATCCTGAAGCCGACCTCATGGTGATTGGCGAAGCCCCAGGACGCGATGAAGACATTCAAGGCAAACCTTTTGTCGGACAATCAGGGCAACTTCTTGATCGGATGCTAGGGGCGATTGCCCTGGGCGAAGACGACTTTTACGTCACCAACGTTATGAATTGGCGTACGCCCCAAAACCGTAATCCCAAGCCAGAAGAAATCGAGCTCTGCCGACCGTTCATCGAAAAGCACATCGAACTCGCGCAACCGAAAGTCTTGCTGCTCGTTGGTGGAATTTCCATGACTGCACTCACGGGATTAACGGGAATAATGAAAAATCATGGCCAATGGCAAGACGTGACAATCGCAGGGACCACTTACCCAGCCCTTCCGCTATATCACCCAGCCTTCCTTCTCCGCCGTCCAGAATTGAAAAAGGATGCATGGAGGGATTTATTAAATCTCAGAGAACGACTGCTCAGTCTTAAAAACTAATTTCCAAATGTTCTTTTATTTTTTAAACACAACTTAGGTTTCCCAAGGGCGCAATCATGAAACTTCATACTCTATTTTTAGCTATCTCAATTGCCGTTGGGTCATTGTTTATATCGAATATTGCCTCTGCGAATAGTTGCGCCCGTACGTTTCACGATAGAATCGACCCCACCCATGAGTACGAATACACAAGATCCGCAAAAGACTTGCATAAATACGGTACGCTTTACTGGGCGGAATACGGACTAAGCGCCGCACTAGAAAACAGAGAGGCAACGCTTGGCCTCTATTTTTGCTTTAAGAATGAAACTTGTTGGGGAGCGTTCACTGTTGATGACAAAAAACGCGTTACAAAGGACTTAGAGAAACTCGCAAAAGCCTTGTCCAAACGCGATACGAAAAAAACAAAGAAATACCGAGACCGTGTTTGGGACTCTCTCCCTGAGGATTTTCCGCCTCCGTCTTTAGCAAATTACAAATCGCTTCACACCACATGTGGGATGTCCAAAAAACTAATAGCAACAGCATTCGAATATGAGCTCTCAGTCAGTTCGCCTGAAATTCAGGCCCGTCAGGCACGGTGTGAGCGCGCCATGCAAAATCTGTTAGAAATTAGTAAGACAAATCACGACAGCATTCCCTTCAAAGAGTCACTTTGGGCTGCGGGGTATTCATTTGATAAACAGGAAGGAAAATTTTGCGAAGAGCCGTCAGAAGCGGTTTTGAATAAAACCTTCACAAAAGTTGACCCCTATTCGTCCATGCCATTGGATATGGATCGCCCCGAGCATTTCCGTCGGTTTAGTGCAGCGCTTGATTTTAGCGCCACCCAACCGCTGCAAAGTGAATGTGAGGCCAGTTTTCAGGGCGGCACCGTGATGCTTACTCTCTCCCCTCTCGCAAAGCCAAAGGCAGATGAGTCTGCATGGATGAGTCATTACAATTCGGTTCGGGACGCAGGCGGAATATGCAACCCTATCCCGAAACGCCTCGCCGAATGGGGCGAAGACTACGTTTGGCAAAATGGGTGGCCGTTCGCTTATGATGCAGCCACGGCCAAACTCGACACTTGTATGGAAGCCGTTCGCGTCGTCGCCAATGATGGCCTAGGCGGCGAATTTGCGCGCTGGGTACAAGGTTATTCTATGCGTATTGATTACCCTGAAACGCGCCGTCCTAGCGGCGACATTTGCCAAGGCATTCCTAAACCGCTGCAGGCCGATTTATTTCCGCGTATGGAAGCCGCGCGGGAAATTCGCCGCCAAGAAGCGGCCGAGAGGCAACGACAGCTAGATCTTGATTACGCGAACGCTCCGCCGCCTCCCCCCAGTTTCGGTGAAATTGTGCGTCAATGGCAGAAGGACTGGCAAGCTCGCCCTGTGATCGTAGAGCGATGCTACACAAACCAATTTGACCGATACGTTTGCTACGATAAAACTTATCGGTAAGGCTGACTGACAGAGTTGGATTTCTGCGTGATGACCGCTATATCGGCGCGGAAATTGAATAGGATGTTTTCATGTTAAAACGCTCTCTAATTATTGCCGCTTTTGCCTTGTCCGCTTGCGGAGGGACTGACACTTCAGCAGACTCCGCTATCGAAAAACCAGCAGACGATTTTCTATCAAGCCTACAGGCGGATTACCCTGTCACCCTGTCGAAAATCGCTGATAATGTTTGGGTTCATACAACGAATTACACTCTCCCGGGACAAAGCCCGATTCCTTCCAATGGATTAGTGGTTTTGGACGGAGAGGATGTCATTTTGATTGATGGCGCGTGGGGTGAACTCGCGACACTTTCTTTGTTAGAGAAAGTCAAAGCGGAGACCGGTAAAGCCGTCACGAAAATGGTCGTCACCCATCACCATATGGACCGCACAGCGGGTGTGGATGTTGCGGAATGGCAGGGCATTCAGATTTTCACACATCCTGACACGCCCGCTCTTGCCGCTAGAAGTGGTTTTCCAGCGCCCAACACATCTGTGGCGGCTCTGAAAGACCCTAAATCAAGAACATCCGTCGGATCACTTGAGGTCGCTTACCCTGGACATGGCCATGCGTCCGATAATTTGGTTGTCTATGTCCCTTCAGCAGGCGTCTTATATGGTGGATGTGCGTTGCGCGGCGCGGGCGCCAAAACACTTGGGAATACCGCTGATGCTGACCTGTCGAAATGGGCGGAAAGTCTACAATGGGTGAAAGCCACCTATCCGAATGCAAAGATCGTTGTACCCGGACACGGCAAGGGCGCGAACCTTTCCCTGGTGGATGCAACCTTGGCGCTGATTAACGCTGAGACCGCCGAAGCTGACGAAGCGCCTTAAGGTCATCTACATCGGTGAGCGTCCGCAACTCGGTGTAGTCCCCATTTGTACCAGCCTTCACGTCGGAAAGCGTTTCCGCGTGCGACCACCTCACACCTTTGAAAAAACCTGGCTTGAGCGGACCCCTTGTTCCCATCAGCCAAAACCCGCCATCATCGGCGGGACCAAAGACATGATCATGTGAGCGGAGGGCTCTGAAAGCGGCAGCGATATCCCCCGCATCGACCTCTGGACAATCTGTTCCGATCGTCAACGTCGGTCCCTTACGTGAAAACAGCGCTTCTAGGCGGGGCGTCAAAGATCCCGAAACCTGGGGGATTTGCGCAAAACCCGCCCAATCTGGAATTCTGCCCAATAAATGCGGCGGCGTGACAGCGAGAACGGTATCCCAGCGCGGATCTTGAACTTGACGAAGAACCTGCCCCATGAGCGAACGGTAAATTCGCTTAGCATGAACAGGGCCAATATCAGCCGCAAGACGTGTCTTGGCGCGCCCCATGATCGGGGCTTTCGCAACGACATAGAGAACAGGTCGCATCAGTTATATCTCTTCAATAACGCAGCCACAGGCTCTCCGCGGCGATAGGCTTTGAGTAATTTATAGTTCCGCCACCCGCGTGTCCAAACACCTTGTCGTAAATGATCTGAAATATCCGTGTTCAACGCGACGGGAAGCTTTTGCAAAGCCCGACGCCCATATTTGGCTTTGATGCGGTCGATGATGTCGACATCTTCAAACAAAGGCTTGTCAGGATCATATCCGCCAATTGCATCATACATATCACGGGGAATCAGCAACCCTTGATCGCCATAAGGGAGGCGCCAAGCCCACCCTCTTAACCAGACAATAAATCGAAGCCACATGACGCTTCGGCCTCTTCCGTTTGGTTGATATCGGAAATACCAGGCGGTTTCTGTTGTTTGAAGAGCGGTTTCAACCGCAGACTGCCAACCTGGCATTAAGCGGCAATCAGCATGTAAAAATAAATAAGCGCCAACCTTATCCGCTGCTCCAGCAAGCTCCGCACCCCGCGCCATTTGACCGCCGCGCCCAGGCCTTCCTCTCGCAATGACGGCTCCTGCTGCCAAGCTCTGAGATAGCGTTGTGTCCGTCGATCCGCCATCGCTAACAACCAAACGAACATTGTCGAGGTCGGGGCCAAGCTCAGGCAGAAGTGATGGCAGGCAATTCTGCGCATTCAGTGTGGGTATGATAACAGCCAGCATAAAAACGCGGTCTGCCGTGTCATTTGATAGAATGCCACAAAAAAAGCCCGGCTGCGGACAGCCGGGCTTCAAAATTTCGTGTAGCCGTGGGAGCTTAGTTAGTCGCGCCCAATTCAGCTTCTGTCATCGCAGCGAGTTCAGCTTCAAGCTCTGCGCGTGTTTTCTTGCGTGGTTTTGGCTCCAAGAAGATACGGCAGTAAGTACCTGCTAATTCGTTTGAGAATTCGCCATTGCCTTCGCAAGACATGACGCCGAGGCTTTGTCCATCATAGGCTTGTGTTGAGAAATCAGCACCACGGATTGGAGCCATACAAACATTTGCGCCTTCCACTTTGCCGAGGAAACCACCTTCATACTGACAAGAGGCCGCGCTGGTTACGATGCCTTCTGTTGAGGGAGTTGAAGCTTTGCGAGCTGCTTCTTCATCTGCCGTTTGGGCGAATGCCGAACTTGTTGCTGCGAGTACCAGTGCGAGTGACGCACCGGCGATTTTGAGTTTGGACATGGAATGCTCCTTCATAAATCGTTAAAAGTCTTTAGCAGACCTTCATCCACCTGATAAACCCTACACATGCGTTTTTCTGCATATGCTGTGCCAGACGTTCCCTTTCACAAGAGTTTTCGCCGATTATGCCTGATTTCAGTTACGAAACCCAAGCTGGCGCCTCTCGCGGCCGAATTATTTGCGGAGTTGACGAAGCGGGTCGCGGCCCCCTTGCGGGACCAGTTGTTGCGGCCGCTGTAATCGTCGACCCAGAAAATATTCCGGCAGGTCTGAATGACAGTAAGGCCCTCTCCCACTCAGCGCGTGAACGACTCCTGAATATGCTCGTCGAAAACGCGAAAATTGGTGTCGGAATATCCGAACCGGGAGAAATTGATCGAATAAATATTCTATGGGCATCTATGGCAGCCATGCGCCGCGCCGTAGAAAGCTTAAATATTTCAGTGGATTGCGCGTTGATCGATGGAAATCGCGTCCCCCCTAATCTGTATTGTGATGCTCACGCAATCGTGAAGGGAGACGCAAAAAGCCTCTCCATTGCTGCTGCATCCATCGTCGCAAAGGTCACACGTGACCGCCTTATGGCAGAGGCCGATTCGCGCTTTCCGGAATATGGTTGGGCAGGACATAAAGGCTATCCAACGAAAGCCCACCGAGCCGCAGTCGAAGAATTCGGTAGAAGCCCAGCCCATCGTTGGACTTTTGGCCGTAAAGTCTAGCCAAGTTCTCCTTGGCCGCGTTCCAGAGCCAAATATTCCTCCGTTCGCATTTCCATCAAGCGGCTAACTGTCCGTTCAAATTCAAATGCACCATCGCCTTCTTCATAAAGATCGGCAGGTTCGACGGCAGAACTCATCACTAATTTAGTGCGAGTCTCATATAATGCGTCAATCAACGTCACGAAGCGCTTGGCGGCATTACGCATGTGAGCGCCCATTTCAGGCACATTTTCTATGATAACCGTGTGAAACGACTGCGCGATTTCCAGGTACTCAGCTGGACTGCGGTTAGCGTCACAAAGAGCTGCAAAATCACTCAGCAAAACCCCCCGGGCAGTTTTCGGGAAATTCAATGTCCGTCCCTGCACGATTAACTCTGTAAGAACAGGTGTTCCCCCACGTGTAAGACGATCCCATGCAGCGGAAATCGCGGTTTCCGCATCCGGGCCCAATGGCTTGTGGTAAACGGGTGCTGCCGTCAGGGCGCGCAATCGATGGTCCGTTTCACCTTCAAACGCATGTATGATGAAATGCTCCGGCATCATTTTTATAAAGGGAAGGAAAAGCCCGCGATTTAATCCGTTTTCATAAAGCGCATCGGGCGAACGGTTAGAGGTCGCGATAACAACCACGCCTTCACTCTCCCAAAGCGCTTCAAACAGGCGGGATAAAATCATCGCATCCGTGATGTCTGTGACGTGAAATTCGTCAAAACAAAGGAGTTTTGCTTCGCTGGCTATCGCGCGGGCGACAGGGGCAATTGGGTCATCCCCTGCCCCGCGCACATGATGCGGGCTGGCCCGGCGGCCGTCTCTATCCAACTTGCGCCAAGCATTGATGCGTTCGTGGACATCCAACATAAAAGCATGAAAATGCGTGCGGCGTTTCGGTTTGAAATCGGCGGCCTCATAGAACCAGTCCATCAACATTGATTTTCCGCGGCCAACGCCACCATACATATAAAGCCCGCGCGGCACGGTTTCGCGATTTCCGAAGAAACGACCAAGCAGACCCCCAGACCCAGGTTCATACTCAGATAGCGCAGTTAAACGCGAATCGAGTTCGCGTGCGGCTTCGATTTGTTGTTCATCCCGAACCAAGACACCGTCCGCGATACGCATTTCTAATCGTGATTGAACCGGACCCATAACTCAGACGGACAAAAGGATAATTGCTAGACCCAAGAGACCAAAACTAATCGCGACAAGGCCGTAAAACAGAGGTTTATTCCGAATAGGTGCGGGTTCCATAAAATGCGCTTTGGCTTAGAGAGGGTCTCTCGTCAACGCGCGAGAGGCGAAATCGCCTGAAGATTTACCCCGCCTAAATATCGCGTTCATGAACCGTTAATCTAGTATTACGCTACAGTAATGATTAATGGGCGTTTGACGCGGGAAAAGCCGCTGCCTTATTTTCTGTCTGGAGGGACACACATCATGGAAAAAATAATGAGCCATCTTCAAGGGGTGGATTGGACAAATATAGGAATTGCTGGCGCAATTTTAGTTGCTGGTATCATCATCTCATATTTCTTGCGCGGATTAGTTTCCAGCGCGATCAACCGCACAGGGATTGGCAAACGCGCCAAATCGACAGGCGGGAACATCGGAAGTTCAATCGGCAAAGCCGTATTCTGGCTTGCGATACTCTACACACTTTATCTCGCACTTTCACGTATTGGTATGGGCGAAAACTTTAAGTCTGTTGAAGCGCTCTTTACGAATATCGCTGGCTTCGTACCGAAACTTTTAGGTGCTGGTTTTACATTCTTCATCGGTTTCATCATTGCCAAAGTCGCGGGCAACGCCACGACATCCGTTCTCGAAGCGGCGCAAGTTGATAACCTCGCTGCACGTTCTGGCGTAACATCCGCCACTGGTAGCAAAGGGTCGCTCGCAAAAGCGCTAGGCACACTGGTATTCGTAATCATCATCGTTCCTGTCGCGGTTGCTGCTCTTGGCGCACTTCAGTTGAAAGGTGTTAGTGAGCCTCTTTCCAATATGCTGGAAGGTTTCACGAGCTATATTCCTGCTCTTGTCGGTGCATCACTAGTATTGGGCGGTGCTATCTTCATTGGCCGCTTTATCTCGAATTTCCTGACGAATTTCTTGCCAACAGTTGGTTTCGATAACTCCGTTAATTCAGTCATGATGCTAGACGATGGCGAAGGAATGAAAACGTCCCCGTCAAAAGCGGCTGGTTATGTTGCGTTCCTAATTACGCTGGTTATCGGCGTCTCTGCAGCAGTTAACATTCTTGGTAACGACAGCCTGACAGAAGCGTTCGGCACCGTCCAAAGCTTCGGCGGTAGCTTACTTCGTGCAGCTGTCCTGATCGCAATCGGCGTATTCCTTGCCAACTTCATGGGCCGTTTCATGGGCACAATGATGAATGCCAAATTAGCAGCATTCGTCAAATATTTCGCAATGGTACTCTTCATCTTCTTGGGTCTTTCAAGCCTTGACCCTGAAGGACAAATCGTACCGGTTGCCTTCTCTGCCTTCGTCATCTCCGCTTCAGTGGCCGCAGCCATCGCATTCGGTCTCGGTGGACGTGAGTGGGCGAAGCAAGTCTTGAATAAGACTGTTCCGCCAGCAGGAATGAGCAAACTAGGCGGCGCGGCAAAAAAAGCTCCGCCAAAGCGCCCAGTCGCTAAGAAGTAAAAGCTTCTAGATAAGATTGAGAAAGCCGCTTCTTCGGAAGCGGCTTTTTTTATGTCGGATCGATATTCGCGATCTTTTGAACCGCTGCGTGATCTAAAAGTTCCTCATTTGAGAGCTCCATCAGGGCTTCAATGCGGGCTTTACAGATTTTGTAGGTCCGCGCGAAGGCAGCTTGCCGTGCGGAGAGAGGTTCAATATGGGCTGGATCAACTTGTGGCCAGTGTACTTTCAACCCGGGCCCGAAGAACACAGGGCAGACTTCCGCCGCGGCGTTATCGCAAACCGTTACGATAATATCGAACTCAGGTGCACCGTCCGCCGAGAATTCATCCCAACTCTTTGATCGATATAGTGATGTCACATGGCCTTGTTTTGCCAACTCCGCCAATCCCTCAGGATGTGGGCGGCCACTGGGTTTGGAACCAGCGGACCAAGCTAGAAAACGCCCTTGGCCCAGATCGTTCAATAAGGCCTCGGACAAAATCGAACGCGCGGAATTTCCTGTGCAGAGAAAAAGGACTTTTATTGGTTTGGACATAACCGCCCCTTGGAATCATGACCTGATTTCGTCAAGAGAGTTTCCGTGCATATTGTTGAAGAACTCATTGCTGAACGGGCGCCCCGGCTGATCTCTAGGCCGCGACTGTTTAAATTTGTGCGGCCGATGCTTTACCGCATGCTAGCCTATGATGCGGCGGTATTTTTAGCAGATACCATAGAGCCCCTCACCGGGCATGAGGCTTTCTCTCGCGTGTCCAACCATATCAGCCCTCGGACAGCCGTAACGGGGCTACATCAGCTCCCACCGACCGGTGGATGCATTGTTATCGCCAACCACCCAACAGGATTGGCGGATGGATTGGCCGTTTTTCAAGCTATTCGAGACAGACGACCAGATCATCTCTTTCTGGCAAACGCCGATGCCCTGCGCGTGATCCCAAAAGGAGAAGACATCATCATTCCGGTTGAGTGGGTGAAATCAAAACGAAATCACGCCAAGACTCGCGACACATTATTAGCCGTGAAGGCGGCCTTGCAAGCGGGGCGCTGCGTCGTAATTTTTCCATCTGGCGCTTTGGCGAAACTCAGTTGGCGGGGCCTCGTTGACAAACCCTGGCAAAGCAGCGCCGCCATGCTGGCCCGGAAATACAAGGCTCCGGTCATCCCGCTGCGCATTAAGGCGCGAAATTCTTTTCTCTATTACGCCTTTGCGCGGCTGAACGCCGAATTAAGGGATATCACCCTTTTCCATGAGCTACTGAATAAGAAGGGACAGACCTTCCGCCTAAGCTTCGGTGAGCCTATTCCACCCGAAGCGCTTTCGAAAAACGCAGATGAAGCGACGGCATATATCCGAAAAATCGTCGGACAACTTTAGGGCCGCATGGCTTTCTCAAGTTCGGGACGATCTTCAGCGCTTCTGAGGTATCTCGGCTCAACACGTTTTCCGCCAGCTTGTTCAAATGCATATCCATAGGACAACACCTCAGCGTCTTGGCCTTTGCTAGCCATAATCGAAAACCCGACCGGAACGCCGTGCACATCCCCCATGGGAACAGTAATATGTGGATAGCCTGCGACAGCCGCATAACTTCCTGCCCCTGCCCATGACGGCCAGACATCACCATTCACAGGATCCACCCGGGAGGCGACTGGCCCGGAGGGGCTAACCAACATGGCCACATCATAATCGCGCATCATCTTATCAATCCCATCCACGCCCGTGCCGCGCTGTACATCTGCTTTGGCTGTTATGTAGGTTTCATCCGAAAGCGGGCCTTTCGACTGCGCAAGCTCCATAATATCCTGATCAAACACAGTCGTTTCTCGAGGCTCACTTTCATTGAAAGCAATCAGCTGCTCAAGCGAGCGTGACTGGACGGCCGCCGGGGTATCCGCGAGATATTCATCCATTCCCGCCTTAAATTCGTAGAGCAGAACATCAAAAGACTTTTGGCCGTAATTTTCAACGTCTCGTGTGAAGTCTTCAATTTCGACGAGAATCGCACCAGCGGATTCTATGGCTTTCAAACTCGCGTTAAACCGCGCTTTGATATCGTCATTAGAGCCTTCCGCGAACCGCAAAACACCAACGCGTTTGCCGTTCAGTGCATCTGCATCCAGGCCGCCAACGTAATCCGTGTCTTGATTGTCCATTGCACCCAACATCATCGCCGCGCCGCGCACGGTCTTCGTCATTGGGCCTGCTGTATCCTGCGTCGCGCTGATCGGGACGATGTATTGCTGACTCACCAAGCCAACAGTAGGTTTAAACCCGACGATACCGTTGACATTGGACGGACAAATGATCGAGCCATTGGTTTCAGTGCCGACCGCGCCTGCGGCAAGTGACGCCGCGATTCCGGAGCCTGAGCCAGAAGAGCTCCCGCAGGGACTGCGGTCCAGCATATGTGGATTGCGGACCTGACCACCTAATGCCGACCAACCGGAAACGCTCTCATTGGAGCGAAAATTGGCCCATTGAGAGAGGTTCGTTTTTCCCAATATTACAGCGCCTTGCTCCCTCAGCCCTGCAACCAGTGGACTGTCACGTTCGGTGATATTGTCCTTGAGGGCATATGATCCCGCAGTCGTCGCAATGGGATCTAGTGTTTCGATATTATCTTTAAACAGGATAGGTATGCCGTCCAACGAGCCTAAGGCCTCACCGTTTTGACGTCTGGAATCTGACGCTTCGGCCTGCGCCATTGCATCAGGATTAAGCGCAAGCACGGATTGTAGCTGAGGACCGGCCCGATCAATTCTCTCAATTCTATCGAGATAAGCTAACGTCAATTCCTCGGATGTTAGCTCCCCAGACGCCAAGAGGTCGGAAAGTTCGGGCATTGTTTTAGCCGTCCAATCCTTCGCCGCAAATTTCGCCTCTACGATTTCCGCATATTCAGACGCAGATGGACCAAAAGGATTAACGTCGGATACGGTTTCGCCGCCACACCCTGCAAGGATAATTGAAACGGTCACAAGACATGTAAAACGCATAAGAGCCTCCTATTGGGTCAATAGAAGGCTCTTGGAATTTTTAGGTTAGGTCAAGCGACCTAGAATAATTTGAGCGAAAAACCCCCAAAAACTAAGCCCGCTCAACCATCATCTTTTTAACTTCAGCAATCGCCTTGGCCGGGTTTAGGCCTTTCGGACACACATTCGCGCAGTTCATGATTGTGTGGCAGCGATAAAGTTTGAACGGATCCTCGAGGTTATCGAGACGTTCTGTTGTCGCGTCATCCCGGCTATCAACCAACCAGCGATAAGCCTGTAGCAAGGCTGCTGGCCCGAGATACCGGTCCCCATTCCACCAGTAAGATGGGCAAGAGGTAGAACAGGACGCACACAGGATACATTCATAATACCCATCTAGCTTATCACGGTCCTCAACAGTCTGCGTGATCTCTTCCGTTGGAAGCGGCGTGCTGGTGTGCAGCCACGGCTCAATCGACGCATATTGCTTGTAGAAATTAGACAGGTCCGGAACGAGATCACGAACAACAGGCAAATGCGGTAGCGGCGAAATCGTAATCGTTCCACCTTTGACTTCGTCAATACCTTTCGTACAGGCGAGCGTATTCCGTCCGCCAATATTCATGGCACAAGATCCGCAAACACCTTCACGGCAAGAGCGGCGGAAAGCCAGTGTTGGATCGATCTCGTTCTTAATTTTGAACAAAGCGTCCAGCACCATTGGACCACATTCGTCCAAATCAATCTGGTATGTATCCCAATAAGGGTTGCCGCCATCGGTAGGGTCGTAGCGATAGATCTTGAACGTCTTCAAACGCGTTCCACCGGCATTCGCATTCCAAGATTTGCCCTTTCGGACTTTGGAGTTTTTAGGAAGGGTAAGCTGAACCATTGGAAACGTTGTCCGTATCTGAATTTATTGAAGGTGATATAGACATAAAAACCGCACAACCCAAGGGGTTTCACGCGCGACATATGGTGCGAACAACAGTCAAACGTTTGTCCGCACCTAGGCCACATATCAGCCTGTTTTAATGGCTTTCCCAGCGCCGTACCAATCGACGTCACGTGTCAGATACATAGTCGCCGCAATTGCCGTAAAGCTGGCCAAAGCCCCAACCATCAAGGCGAAGTCTTCCATTCGCATAAGTACAAAGAGCAAGCCATAAACAATGGCGAAAACACTCCCAGCTTTCCAAATGTAAGACCGCCCACCAAAGACCGCACCCGCATATCCGGCGGTCACAACAATCGTCAAAACGGATGCAATCAGAAATGCTGGAACGAATCCAATGCGTTCAGCAAATGCGAGAAGAAGCAGATAGAAAATAGCCTGTGCTAAACCGATCAGAATGTATTGAGCTGGATGGACGGGTGTCCCAACAATAATTTCAAACAAGAAATAAGCTAAGAACACCAATCCGATAAACAAAACGGAGTATTTCAACGCACGATTGACCGTCTGATAAGGGTTGTCCGTATTCACAAATTTCACCCGAACCATATTGGACGTCAGTCCCCGCAATACGTCCTCAGCGCGGCCTTGTCCCCGAATACCTCGGGATAGGTAAGGCATCGACCAATTGGCTGTGAATCCTTCATCACTTATCTCGCGTTCAATTGGTGTAAATTCGCCCTGGAATCCAGGATCAGCCCAATTGGAGGCAAGACTTACTTGCGTGGATTTTGCGAAAGGCGGAAACGACAAGCTCTGCGCGCCAGATAGATACAATTCAGCCGAAACTGATACCTCTCCGCTGTCGGTAAAAAAGGGAACTGCAGAGACGGAAAGCCATTGACCAAAACGTGGCAGAGCTTCGTGTTGGCGTCCCGGAATGGCCGCCTTCACGATGATCCGGCCGCCCTCCAAATTTTGACCATAAACCGCTGGAACACCGGGTCGGGATTGCGCTTCCTCACTCGCTGGCTCAAATTGCGCGGTCTGGCCATTCTGATCCCGCAGTTGAATATCCCGCTTCAAACCCCGCACGTCAGATAGAGAAATCAGAAAACGCGCATCGCGCCGCTGTAGAGTAACACCCGTCTTTTCCAATCGGCTGAGCGGATCATCAAAACGTGCGCTTAATTCGCCCTTCGCGGAGTAAACAGGCACCTTGTACAGAGACTGCATCTTATTTTCGACATTCACGGAATCAAACACCGCTGCGCCGCTATCAGGATAGATAATGTAATGTCCTGTCTGCACCGTCCCATCGGAGAGCTTTGTCTCATATGGCACGGATAATATCGGCCCGATGACAGTCTGCTGACCGCCATAGCGCTGACTGACTTGCCGCGTGACCTCATTTGCGGCCGTGGACCGTTCATAACTAATTGCACCGATTAACATGGCAGGGATCGCCATGAGTAAAACTAGTGCACAAATCAGGATGAGTTTTAAACCTGCCGATCGGCGTAAACCAGGCAAGGATGTGGAACGAAAAGGATCAGGGGACATAGCCATCTTTCAAATATTGAAAGATGCGGATGCAGACGAATTACGTCAGAAGTGAGCGGAGTTCAGGGCCGCAATCGGGTTATTCTGCGATGGCCAAAAGTTGGCTTTGAAAGTCTGGAACCATGACTTCATAATTTGGTACCGTGGAAATCGGCATTGCAAATTCTGTGAAAAGAAACTCCAAGTCTTCAGATTTGCAGTCCAGCAACTGAGATACATCAGAGAGTATCTTGCGGCGCGTAATCATGTTTGATGATCCGGCAGCGCGTAGACCTGACATTACAAAGTCGGCCTCAACTGGGGCATCAGTAACATGTCCGGGGCGAGACATATGTGTAGCGATAAGCTCAGAGAGCTTTTTGGTAAGTGTCATCATTCGTCCTCATGTGACCTCGTCATTGGGGGGCGTGCGGGTCACTTGGATCTTTGGAAACATAGATTCGCCTAGAGCGAAAGTGAAAAATATATTAACGGTTCAAAAATCTTCATTGGAGCTACATTTTTCAGCGATTATGCCCCAAATACGCGCCTTAGGATTTCAGATGTCCGTTTGGCTGGATTGGCGCGAATGGCTTTTTCTTCTTCTCCGATGAAATGAAACACGCCGCGCAATCCGTAATCCACACCATGTGCGACTAAATCATTCCGTGCATCAGCACCGAGGTTTGGACCAAAGGGGACTGAACGTAACTGCGATGATACATCATCGACCAAGCGCAAGGCTCCTGTTTGATTAAGGGCATTTTCCATGATCGGAGAGAATAGCTGTCCCAAACGCGTTGTCGTGCGCGCCTGTAAATACTCAGTCGCCGCCGTCTCAGTGCCTCGCAATATATCAAACGCATCCGTGATGGTAAGCCCTTTCACCGCGTCTAAAAAAATGTCTTGCGCCACTGGAGCCGCTTTCTCGGCGCCGCGGTTAAGTTGAGTTTGCAGTTCAACTAGTAATTTATCGGCACCTAATGGAGCCAAAACAGACTGTACATCTTGTAAAACTTTGGGGAGGGGAATGCGGACAATATCATTCCCGAGGAAACCATTCAAAACGCCAACATTGGAGAGCGCATTTCCTACGCCATTATCGAGCGCCGCTTTAAGGCCAAGAGCCACTTCACCTGCGGTTAAAGCGCCGCCTAAACCGCCAAGACCATCTAAAATGGACGGGTCAAGAGTTTCGCAAGCGGCCAAAGGCGTGGAGGCCAAGCCAAGAAGTACAATCCGTCTATCCATGATAATCTCCAGTTTTGATTTGTCCTAGGTGTCAGACCGATCAGCAAATTTCGGCGGGCGTTTTTCTAAGAAGGCCCGGACCCCCTCTTCGCAATCTGCACTGACGAATGCCTTATTTAAGTAGCGGCTCTCAGCTATATGAGACCTGAACGCCGCTTCTTCCAACAGACCGTGGCCCATCATTGAGTCTCGCAAGAGGCGTTTGTTATTCGCTGTGGATGTCGGCGAACAGTTTTGCGCAATGTCCCGAGCCAGGTCTAAAGCACGAGGTAAAACCGCTTCGGACGGATGAATTTCACTAACATAGCCTGCCCGGTACATTTCATCTGGTGAAATGATGTCGGCCTTCAAAATCCATTCATTGGCTTTGGCCCAACCAACTAATCGCGGGAGGAACCAGCTCGCGGCTCCATCAAAGACAATTCCGCGACGGGCAAACGGAAACGCCCATTTCGTTTTTTCTGAACAAATCCGAATATCCATCGCCATTGTCATGGTTGCGCCAATTCCGACGGCATGCCCATTGATGGCCCCGATAATAGGCGTGTCGATTTTGAACATGTCCAATACAAGTTCACCGCCCGCATCGCGGGCAACACCCTCATGCATAGTCGGCGCATTCGCCAATCCGGCAGAGCTAAAGCCTTCCGAAATATCCGCGCCAGCACAAAAGGCACGCCCAGCCCCCGTCACTACGATTACCCGGACACTCGGGTCCCTATCTAATTCGGTGTAGGCACGCTGAAGCTCGCGAAACATAACCGTATTGAAGCTGTTCATCGCTTCTGGTCGATTCAGAGTCAGGATCGCTACAGAATTATTCTCTGTGTCACGAGAAACAAGAAGAGTAGAAAATGATGACATGGCCGAAACGCTAAAGGAAATTTACCCTCGATGCAAAGCCGATCGAGAGTTAGACCTCGCTGCGTCTTTGCTTCGCCCAAGCCTCCAGTTTCGCTTTGATTGCAGCTTCTCTTCCATCGCCTTTTGGTGCGTAAAAGGTTTGTCGTGCCATGCCATCGGGAAAGTAATTCTGACCCGAAAATCCGGTCTCTGTATTAGGGTCATAGGCATACCCATCGCCATACCCGATGTCTTTCATCAACTTTGTTGGTGCGTTCAAAATATGTTTAGGCGGCGGCAGGCTACCTGTTTCTTTGGCGGCACGCATTGCTGCCTTATAACCAGCGTAAACACCAATGGACTTCGGGGCTGTCGCCAGGTGGACGACAGCATGAGCCAAGGCTAGATCGCCTTCTGGGCTGCCCAAACGTTCATAAGCGCGCGCCGCTTCGGACGCGATCATCAAGGCTGTTGGATCAGCCAAACCTATATCTTCACTGGCAAACCTGACCAATCGACGCGCAATATATCGCGGATCCTCGCCTCCATGAATCATCCGCGCATACCAATACAGCGCTGCGTCTGGGTCGCTCCCGCGCATGGATTTATGCAGGGCTGAGATGATGTTGTAATGCTCGTCTCGAGATTTGTCATAGGCTGGCGCGCGTTTCTGTAAGAGCGCGGCCACACCTGTCGAGTCGAGCTTTTCATCACCCGCTAGAAATATCTCATCGGCTAGGGTCAATAGATAGCGACCATCGCCGTCGGCAAATCCGATCAGTGTATCGCGCCCGCTTTGGTCCAGAGGCACATCCTGCCCAATATGAGCGGCGGCGCGGTCCAGTAGATCGTTCAAGGCTGTATTGTCTAAACGGTTCAACACAAACACCTGTGCGCGCGAGAGCAGCGCCCCGTTGAGTTCGAAGCTCGGGTTTTCTGTTGTCGCCCCAACAAGCGTGACAACCCCTTCTTCGACATAGGGCAAAAATCCGTCCTGCTGCGCGCGGTTGAAACGGTGGATTTCGTCTACAAATAGAAGCGTTCCGCGCCCAGACTCACGGCGCAGTCGCGCCGCATCGAACGCTTTTCGTAAATCTGCAACCCCTGAAAAAACGGCCGAAAGTTGGACAAATTCTAGACCGGCCTTATTCGCCAATAATCGGGCAATCGTTGTCTTTCCAACACCTGGCGGTCCCCATAAAATCATGGAGGACAAACGTCCCTGCCCTAGCATACGGCCAATTGGACCCTCAGGACCGATCAAATGGGATTGTCCAACTACATCGTCTAAAACGGCGGGCCGCAAGGCTTCAGCCAAAGGTTTGGGCGCATCGGCTTCGAGGCCAGCAGATTGAAACAGGTTTGCCATTCCCTCCCCCTACCAATAGTCGCTTGCCGAGGATAGGACCCCAGAAACGCAAAGTTTTATCAACTTGATGATAACACTGTTGCGATAAATCTGGGTCATGTTGGTATTTTTTAACGGGTTAGAGCGCTTTCTAAGGATTGACCGCTTTGCGACGAAAAGCGAGCTGATGCGGGCGCGGGCTGTCTATATGATGGGTCTCGCCTTCATTGCAACGCAAATCATTAACATGACCGCCATGTCTTATTCCTATGGAGGACTCACGTTCGACCACCTGATTTCCGCGGTTGTCTGCGCATTAGTCGTTCTCATTATTGCAACATTACGTTTCAGTAGTCGGTTCCAACTTTATGCCGGAGCATATTCTGTCCTTATCATTGCGGGCACACTTTCGTCTGCCTTAAATCAAAACACTGGGATTAACTCTGCCCTCATTCCCTTCTTTGTTCTTGGCGTCGTTGCGAACGGATTTATTTGTGGTTGGCGGGCAACCACTGCTTTTGGAACGGTCGCGCTCGCTATCATTTGGGGCTTATGGTGGGTCAGCTCGGTGTATGATTATACGCCGATCTTTGACGTTGAAAAATTCGCAGACAGAAATTTTCAACGCGCCGTTCAGGCTAGCTTAGCTACTGTTTTGATTACCATGATGGCCGGTTTCTTTTCTAAAAACATGCATGAAGCGTTTGGGGATTTAGAAGCGGGAATTGCCGCCGCTCAAAACTCTGATCGCGCTAAAACCAATTTCCTCGCAACGATGAGCCATGAGCTTTGCACCCCTATGAACGGTATCATTGGAATGAATGATATTTTGGAGGAAACAGATTTAGACGAAGATCAGAAAGAGCTGACCTCAATCATTCGTGAATCCGGACGCGATTTGCAAACCATCATCGGAAACGTCTTGCTCTTCTCACAATTGGAGGCCGGGCGTGTCAGTTTAGATGACAGCCCATTTAATATTCGCAAAGCGATAACGGAAACCACTGCCCCGTATAAACAGGCGATCGATCAGAAAAATCTAAAGCTTCAGAAATTTGTTGCAGATAGTGTCCCGGTAGAATTGATTGGAGACAAAGTCCGCACGGTTCAAATTCTCAAGGCCCTCATCGACAATGCGGTGAAGTTTACCGATCACGGCACGATACGAATTGAGGTTCACGGCGGCGCGGACGCGCAAGGTCATACGGCCCTCCTCTTCTCTATCGCCGACACAGGTATTGGGATTGCAGAAGCAGATCATGAGCGAATTTTTGAGCGCTTCACACAAGAAGACGGATCTATCAAACGCCGTCACGGCGGAACTGGGCTCGGCCTAACCCTCGCGCGGGACTTGGCAGAACTCATGGGCGGCGCTGTAAATGTAAAAAGCCAGCTCGGCAAAGGCAGTACCTTCACTGTCAGGCTGGCTTTTGAAACCGCCGCAGCTGTGGGATTACCTCTCCAAGCTGCAGCGGAATAAATCTCTAATTATTCGGCAAAAGATCCCAAACCGTAGCGGGGTCGATGCGTTTTCCATTCACATGCGTCTCGATGTGAACATGCGGTCCCGTGCTCTTGCCGGTATTGCCAACAGTCGCAATTTGAGTGCCCTTGGCGACCCATTGACCTTCTTCAACCGTCGCCGCGTCTAAATGCGCAAACATTGTTTTGGTCCACCCTTCGGTCTCAATGATGACAACCGTTCCGTAAGCTGGCTTTCCATCATAAAGCTCTGTTGCCGCGCGGATGACACCATCCGCTGGCGCATAAATCGGCGTTCCGGTCGGCGCTTTGATATCCAGGCCGTGGTGATTACGTGTTTTGCCTTTATTGAAAGGATCACTCGCTGGCCCAAATTTTGATGTCACGACTCCCGATACGATCGGGTTGACCACAGTGTTCACGGTCTTCGTTGTCGGGGCAGGATCAGCCATGGCCGTGGTCGAAATTGCGAGCGTTCCGGTCAAAGCGATCGCTCCGGCCACACCGCCTAGAACGAGCCTATCACGCAGCCGCTTGAATGCGGGCTGCGACCCGTCCATAATATGTTTAATTCTCATCTTTTCGTTCCTTATACGCTGGGTTGAGAAGGAGGCGGCCGGGTATTGCTGTACCCGGCCCGCCGCTATGTGGAGTGCCCGCAACAGAGTATCTGCATAGGCCTTCCGCATTTGAGGGTCGCGATGGGCGGTCACCGCCATATCACAACGAATTTCAGTAGCTTGGCTCCAATGCTCAAACAGGCGGTGTGCAAAAGGCGACATCCAGCACAGGCAAAGCAGGATACGCATCACCAATCCGCATTCATCATCCCGCCGCGTAATATGGGCGCGTTCATGAATAAGGATGTCGTGAATTTGCTCGGAACTCACAGCCCCCCGATAGCTCTGCGGGAGGAGGATACGGGAGTGTTTTGGCTGCCCAAATGGGGTCCACGCAAAGGGTGATTGCACTAGTTTTGAAACCAACACATCATCTTGCCCCGCAATATCGGCGCAATCTGCGGCGAGTACCAGGCGATGGATCCGATACCGTCCCCAGGCTAATTTTGAGACGGTCAATGCGACGCCGCCAAGATAAAGCGCAATCAGACCAGATTTAACCCAAGCGAAATTCCAAAGCTGTGTCTCGGCGACAGGTTCCAATTGTCCGCTCGTCATTAATCCGATGGATTGTAACGGCTCATGCAGGGAAAAAACGGATAGCGCGTCATGTGCCGCCGCACTGGGTATCAACGAAATTATGAGCCCCAAAGCCGGCACACTTACGCAAAGCCAAAGCGCCGTCGCCCAGAGCAGAGGCCACTGCTCGACCTGTCGATCAATCAGCCGCGCGCCCATTGCCAAGGCCCATACCAGAGCGCTGATGATGAACATCACCGCAATGAATACCAATAGGAACGTCATCTATGCGCCCTCATCATCTTGTGGCGAGTTCGCTTTCAGGAAGGCTTCCAACTCGGCGAGCTCCTCCCCTGAAAGGATGTCGCTTTTAACAAGATTGGAGACGGGCAGCGGACCATCAAGGCCAAGGACGTCAGCGGCAAAGCTCTGGATAAGGCCTGCGAGTGTCGGGATCTTTTTCGCTTTGGCGCGGTAGATATTCAGCCCGTGTTTTTCGGTTTGCGTAAGCAGCCCTTTACCCACCATGCGCTCAATCGTCTTGCGCGAGGACGAGCGTGACCAACCCAATGTTTCAGAGATAGACGAATGGATTTCCCCAACGCTCGACGCGCCAGAGGCCCAAAGATGTTTTAAAATGACAAGCTCAGAAGAAGACGGTTTCATGTCGCCTTATGGTGACACATGTCACCATAAGTCAATTCCCATGTAAGAAAATGGAGAAAGTGTAATTCTAAATGGTTTATTTGGTCAAAAAAAAACCGCCCAATCGGGCGGCTTTCTGCATTTCGATGACCTTTGAAGCCTAATAAACCCGTTTCTTCGGCTTAATGTAATCAATCCCGTCGGTCATGGTGTAGTCGTGGACTGGGCGGTAGTCGATTTTGACTTTATTGGTTTCGCCGTCATACCAAGACAAGGTGTGTTTCATCCATTTCTTGTCATCGCGATCCGGGAAGTCCTCATGCGCGTGAGCGCCGCGGCTTTCTTTGCGGTTTTCAGCTGAGGCGATTGTCACGCGCGCTTGGGCGACAAGGTTGTCGAGTTCCAGCGTTTCCATCAGATCCGTATTCCAGACCATGGTCTTATCCGCGACAGAGACGTCTTTGAGCTGTTCCGCAATCGCGGTGACTTTTTCAACGCCTTCAGTCAGGCTTTCCGATGTCCGGTAGACGGAACAATGGGTCTGCATGGCTTTCTGAAGATCGAGGCGGATATCCGCTGTTTTCTTTGTGCCGTCAGCATTCCGGAATTTCTCGAGGCGTGCAATCGAGTCTGCACCGGCATCAGCAGCCAAAGGCTTTTGATCCAAATTCGCCGTGCAGGTTTCTTTCACGCGCAGACCAGCTGCACGTCCAAAGACCACGAGATCGATCAGCGAGTTTGAGCCGAGACGGTTTGCACCGTGAACGGATACGCAGGCCGCTTCGCCCACAGCCATCAGGCCTTTGACGACTTCATCAGGGTTTTTACCCTTCTTCGTCAGAACTTCGCCGTGATAATTGGTCTGAATACCGCCCATATTATAGTGGCAGGTTGGCAGAACAGGGATCGGGTCTTTCGTTAGATCGACGCCGGAGAAAATCTTGGCTGTTTCGGAAATCCCTGGCAGGCGGGAGGCGAGGACTTTCGGGTCCAAATGATCCAGATGCAGGAAGATATGATCTTTATCTTTGCCGACACCGCGACCTTCGCGGATTTCCATCGTCATCGCGCGGCTGACGAGGTCGCGCGGGGCGAGGTCTTTCACGCTGGGTGCGTAACGCTCCATAAAGCGTTCGCCTTCGGAGTTGGTTAGATATCCGCCCTCACCGCGTGCGCCCTCTGTGATGAGGCAGCCCGCACCGTAAATGCCAGTTGGGTGAAATTGGATAAACTCCATATCTTGAACAGGCAAGCCTGCGCGCAGTACCATGGCATTGCCATCGCCGGTACACGTATGAGCAGAAGTCGCGGAGAAGAACATCCGGCCACCGCCGCCTGTGGCGAGGATAACTGTCTGGGCCCGGAAACGATGCAAAGTGCCATCGTCCAATTTCCAGGCCGTCATGCCGCGGCAAACGCCATCTTCCATGATCAGGTCGAGCGCGAAATATTCGATAAAGAACTCGGCATTATTGCGTAAGGATTGACCATATAGCGTATGCAGCATGGCGTGACCTGTTCGGTCTGCCGCTGCGCAGGTACGCTGTACGGGCGGGCCTTCGCCCATTTCCGTTGTGTGGCCGCCGAACGGGCGCTGATAAATCTTGCCGTCTTCATTCCGAGAGAATGGCATCCCCCAATGCTCTAGCTCGTAAACCGCTTTCGGCGCTTCACGGCAGAGATATTCGATTGAATCTTGGTCACCGAGCCAGTCTGACCCTTTAACCGTGTCATACATGTGCCAGCGCCAATCATCCGGCCCCATATTGCCGAGCGATGCCGCGATGCCGCCTTGCGCTGCGACCGTGTGGGAGCGCGTTGGGAAAACTTTGGTGACACAAGCCGTTTTCAGGCCAGATTGTGCTGCGCCGAGGGTCGCGCGAAGGCCGGAGCCACCCGCGCCGACAACAACAACGTCGTAAGTATGATCGATCCATTTAGTCATGTGACTATCCTAGAAATGCGAGTTTAATGACGGCGAACGCCACGGACGCCCATAAGATGAAGGCGACGAGCTTGTTCATCAACAGGCCAAATGAGCGCACTCCGCCGCCGAAGTAATCCATGATGACCTCGTCCATCTCCAGCTTGCAGTACCAGATGGCAGCCGTGAAAAATGCGAGGAAGCCGACCGCGCCAATTGGTGTGGAGAGCCAATCCAATACGCCTTGCCCGCCTGCCGGAATAGCGGAAAGCGCGGACCAGATCGCAAAGGGCAATCCGATGATAACGCCCCAGCCTGTCCACGTATGGATTTTGAAATGTTTCGTACCGTGGTTTTGTGATCCTGCGCTCATGAAAAAACTCCTGAAGCTGCGAGGGTTAGGACGGCGGATAACCCGAGTGAAAAGCCCAGCATGCTGAACGATAAAAGGTTATTCTTCGCCGGATCTAACATCTTTCCTTTGTTCCAAATCGCATGGCGCAGTTGCGCGGCGGCCATGAAAACAAAAGCAAACAAAAAGACGAAGAGACCAATCGCGCCTAGCGGCGAGAAGATTAAACCTTCTAGCGGCACTTCATTCGTAAAGGACATGACCAAGACGCCGACCGCCACGATAAACAGCGCGACATAACAGATGATTGCACTCGCGCGGTGCAGGATCGAACTCATCATCGCGCCGTGCCAGCGCCAGACCTGCAAATGCGGCGACATGGGCCGCGTATCGTTCCATTCAGATGACATGAAAATTGTCCCTCTTTTAATCTGCGCGCAAGCTAGGCTTCGGCACTAATATGTCAACGCGAGTCTTCGATAACCGTTCGCAACTAGCTGGATAATTGCAGTAATTTTCACGCCTTAAAGCTCGTCACTTTACTGCGAAACGGAAAGCTTGGTTGCACGTATCAATCTTGTTACGTTGCTCACGAACAAAGGATCTGAATTATGTCTAACTCACCCAAACTCAATCGCCGCACCCTCATGCTCGGCGCATCCGTTACGGCAGCCGCCTATGTTGCAGCCTGTGCCAAGACGACAACAGCGACGGCGCAAGATACGGTTGATCTCTCGGGCGTCTCGATCCTTATCACCGGCTGCTCGAGCGGGTTTGGACGGTTAGGCGCGGAACATTATGCGCGGCTCGGCGCCAAGGTCTTTGCGACCATGCGCAACTTTCCCCGGCCGGAAGCGACAGAGCTAGAAGCCCTAGCGAAGTCCGACAATTTGGACATCACGGTTCTGGAAATCGATATCACAAATGACGCGCAAGTGACCGCTGGAGTCGCGGCAGCCTTGGCAGCTACAGACGGCAAATTGGATGTTCTCATTAATAATGCAGGCATGTCGATCGCTGGACCGATTGAAGCGCAAGACATGGCCGCCACACAGCTGATTTTCGATACGAATGTTTACGGTGCGCAGCGTATGGCGAGGGCAGTCCTGCCGTCCATGCGCGCAAATAAGAGCGGATATATCTTCAACGTGACGTCACAGCTTGGCCGCGTCATTATTCCCGGCTTTGGACAATACTCCCCAACCAAATTCGCGCTGGAAGCCATGAGTGAGCAAATGGCGTATGAAGTCGCGCCACACGGTATCGATGTGACCATTATCCAACCTGGCGGTTACCCGACAAAAATTTGGTATAATCAAAACGCCCCATCTGCGGCGTTGAAATCTCGCATGAGCGACGATGTCATCAACGCCTATCCGGCTTTTACGGCCGGCATGGGCAAACGCGAAGCGGGCGGCGGCGAGTCCGATCCGATGGATATTCCCAACGCCATTGCGACCGCCATCTCTCAACCACAAGGTTCGCGACCGCTGCGCATCGCACTGCACCCGGTTGCCAAACCGCAAGAGGCAATCAACAAGGTTTCCGCGCAGATGCAACTCGCAGTGCTCGGCGACTCGCCTCTCGGCCCCATCGTGAAGAGTGTTTTGGATTAGACGAACACGGCTTCGTAACATCGGAAACAAAAAAAGCGCTGACCCGAAGGCAGCGCTTTTCAAACTGTAAGGTCCAAGCTGTGTTAGCTTGGGGGTAGGACCTATTCGTCTTTTTTCGTCTCATAGGTCGTATCTGACCCAGCATCTTTTGCTTTTTTGACAGCGCCTTCGACGTCATCTTTTGCTTCAGCGGCCATTTCCGCAGCATCCGTCATGGCTTCGCCAGTTTTCTCTGCCGCGTTTTTAACGCCATCTTTTGCATCAGACGCCATTTCGCCAGCTTTGTCCGCCGCATCGCCCATAGCTTCGCCAGTCTTATCCGCAGCGGCTTTCACGCCGTCTTTCGCGTCAGAAGCCATTTCGCCAGCTTTGTCCGCTGCATCGCCCATGGCTTCGCCCGTTTTTTCAGCTGCGTTTTTGACGCCGTCTTTGGCATCAGAAGCAACTTCGCTGGCTTTATCTGCTGTAGCGGCAGCCGCGTCTTTTGTTTTGCTAACGGCTTCGTCTGCGGCTTTACAGCCCGCAAAAGCCAATGATGCGCCTAAAAGCGCTGTGAAAATATATTTTGATTGCATGACAATCTCCCAATTAAATAACCCCCAGAGCGGCTATACAGGTATATTATCCTTATCCAAGGGGCAAAACCAGCCGCTATAGGTCCGAGGCGCAGAGCTGTTTTTTGGAGATACAGCGCCTGCGTTTAAGCACTTAAAAGCTGAAACGCCCTTAGACGGCGAACCGGTTTTGGTCTTTGATATGGGATTTGATGCGGCGGAATAACATTATCGTCGCTCCAACTCTTGTTTTACAATATCAATGGCCTCCTGAGCCGCCTTATTCTGAGCCCCCAAGGTTTGCGACAGAGAGACGACCTGCCCCATCCACTGCGTTAAATGTGGTTTTATATTTGGGTTGCCGACGATCTCATCAACCAAGCTTTTGGCCTCAGCATCCGATATCCCCTCGGGACAGTCCAAAACATAGGTTTCCAACCCGTTTTTAATTGACCAACAGTTATCCCAATAAAATTCCTGAGCTTCTAGGCTAATGATTTGCCTAACTAATGACCGATAGACCGGTAGTTCGTTGATCGCGATTGAATTGTTTATATTTATCTGAATGTAGACTTCGACGGCATCCACGATAGTCGTATTTTCTGGAAAACCTTGTTCGCGCATCGTGTTATACGCAGAGAGAGTGACGTTTAAATCTTGCCACTGCGACGCATGCATAAAATCGACAAGAACATTCCAACAATTTTTATCACAGTCATTTGGGCGAGCCAGAGTCGAGAGGGATCGACGACCCGCATCAGCCGCCTGTTGGTAGGCATGTGACTTGGCGCCAACAACCTCGATTGATCCCTCAAGTTCTTTTTTGAGTTCGATTAAAGCCTGTGTTTCTTTGCGATGCTCCGCTCGCCCTTCATTCCAATTCGTGATCTGAAACGCGATGAGGATGCCGACGACGACGATGAAAAAGTCGAGTCCAACGGCAAACCAGTTTTGGTCTTTCACGTGTTTAGATATTCTTCGAAGTAACATGCTACGCCCCTAATCCCATAGAAAGAACATAATGCTTGCCAGGATACTGTCTAGTGATGGTTGAGCGGCTCTCTTTGGACATTTCAGGACGCTAAATTTTTATTATTCCAACTCTTGCTTCAGCAATGATTTAATTTCTAACGCCATGTCCAGTGATTGGCTTTGCCATTGTTCTCTCAGGATTTGCGTGCGGTAAATGACTTGGAGTTCGGGTTCCAATTCAACTAACTTATCCCAATGAAAACCAACTGGCACATAGGTGGTTTCATATTTAGTGTCAGCGACTGAATACTGAACAGCTCGATCTATTGCGATAGAGTCTCTTACACCGAGTTGGCTATTTAGAAGGACTTCATCTGCTTCATTGCTGCGTCTATAACTCGCTAACTTATCGCGTAACTCTTCGTTTCGAATTTTTGATAACTCTCCTGTGGCGACCAGTTCCAAATAGGTCGCGGAGAATTCCATATTCACCCAGACTTCGTTGATTTTTTTTAGATCTTCTACAAACTCACCTTCAAATTCGGGGCGGTTTCCTGATCGAATATGAGAAATCACGCTTTGTATCGCAGGAATTTGTTCTTTCATGTGGGGATTTAAATAATTTCCTTGGACAATGATGCGGTCAAAATCGCC
The DNA here is from genome assembly GCA_039975855.1 of Litorimonas sp. GTDB lineage: Bacteria > Pseudomonadota > Alphaproteobacteria > Caulobacterales > Maricaulaceae > Litorimonas. The sequence goes on from JBDWGH010000002.1 coordinate 698,832, forward strand.
GTTTAACCGCGTTAGCCAGACATGTTCTTGTTTGCGTTCACCCCGCGCCTCACTCCAATTCGTAATCTGAAACGCGATGAGTATGCCCACGACGACGATGAAAAAGTCGAGCGCGACCGCGAACCAGTTTTGCTCGCGGATGTGTTTTGTCAGGGAACGGAGGCGCATTATTCGAGTTCTTTCTCAATTGCGGCGATCAGCTCTTCTGCGTTAGCGGAAATCTCCAGCATTATTACAATCTGAACTGTGTCTTGACCAAAAAGGTGAGAGAGAGCCGCTGAAAACTCTCTGTCCTCTCGCACCAATTTCACAAGCTCATCCGTGGTCGTCTGATTAATCCCAACACCTAATCGTTGCCTGACGGCGGTAACCTGATCGCGGACGTCTTGATGCGCTTTGTCGGTATCAGAGATTTCTTCTGCGCGGGCATAATAAGCCTGTATCTGGCGGCTGAGCGTTTCGGATTTAATAAGCTGGAGGTCACCCGTACTTAGAAGTGTCTGATAGCCACCCCGGTTCCCGTCAAGCGTCGCCAACCACACGATTGCATTTGCCGCGTCCCACGGAAATTCGCTTTCAAATGCGGGAAATTTTGGTGTCTCGATAACGTCGCCAAAAGGGGTCTGATATCGCGGCGTTATCGGCTTATCCGCAGAATCCAAAACTGTTTGAATAGCTGATGCGCGCCACTCGGTCGTTTTTATGATCCCCTCAATCTCGACAATATCCGCACGTAAATCGTCAACAACATTCGCCAATCGACGTTCTATTCGTGAATGATCAGACCGCGCTTCACTCCAATTCGTAATCTGAAACGCGAGGAGAATACCGATGACGACGATGAGAAAATCGAGTGCGACGGCGAACCAGTTTTGCTCGCGGATATGTTTTGTAATTCTGCGCAATCGCATCTGCTTGCCCCTTATCCCCATCGTGGAACAATACGGGTTTGCCGACCCCTGTCTAGGGAACGTTTTTTCGCCTTTTCAATTTACGTCCCCCTTTCAGAAAAACTGAAATTTCTTTAAATCAACGATCTAGAGGACAATTCAGGAGAATAATCCTCGATTACAAAAGCTGTGATATATTGAGAAAGTTCTTTCGGACACAGGACGGGTAGAGCTCATCTGCTGGTTTGGGAGACGATGGGTCTGAGCATCTGCGTGTGAGAGCGCAGACTGTGCCGGGGCTTTAGGAGTGAGAGCCGACCACCTTGTCTAATGGCATGACTTGTGGGGATTATGACCGGCCGCTGCTTCAAAAACCATCGCCGCAGGAAGTGCAAAGCTGCCTTACAACCAGCGATGCGGTCTTCGCGTAAAACATAGCTTTTTCTTCCTTTGGTATTTCCATCGGGAAGACCATTCCTGCGGGCACGTCCTGCTTTGTATATGCGACGGCAGCCACTCGATTGGCTGCAAACGAAACCGCATGTTTAAAACCTAATCTTAACCGTAACCCCGCACACTATCCCCATGGTCGCTTTGCAAAAAATTCCCGCCCCCGAGGTCTTGCATTTGTTTATTGAACATTTGCGCGGGGAACGGCGTTTGGCCGAAAAGACCTGCGAGGCGTATACGCGCGACATTTCGGAATTTCTTGGTTTCCTCGCGGGCTATCTCGAAACCACCCTTACGCTCCCCGATATTGTTGGCGTTGAGGCACGGGGATTTCGCGCCTATCTCGCGCAGCGCAGGCGCGGCAATCGTCCGCTCTCTGCGGCATCCATTCAAAGACAGCTTTCTGCTGTGCGCACATTTTATCGTTATATTGAACGCCGCTGGGATGCCGCGAATTCTGCCCTGCCTCTCATCCGTGGACCTCGGGTTAAACGTCCATTGCCAAAAGCCGTGAGCGCAGCGGAAGCCTTAAAAATTGTCGACACACCTCTGGATAGCCCCGGCGAGCCTTGGATCGCTTCGCGAAATCAAGCCGTACTCGCGCTCTGCTATGGGGCCGGATTGCGCATTTCAGAAGCCCTTGCTTTGACAGGGCGCGATGTGCCTTTGGCCCGGCAAATTCAACTCACAGGTAAGGGGAATAAAACACGCTTGGTCCCAATCTTGCCCGCAGTTGCAGACGCCGTTGCCGAATATATGCGGCAATCGCCTTATCAACTCACTCCGGATCAACCGATTTTTCGAGGGGCCCGCGGGGGCGTTTTGCGGCCTGAAATCATTCAAGGCGAAGTGCGGCGATTACGCGGCGCCTTGGGCCTGCCGGAAACAGCGACACCGCACGCATTGCGACATAGTTTTGCGACGCATCTTTTGGCGGGTGGCGGTGATCTGCGAACGATCCAACAGCTGCTAGGTCACGAAAGTCTATCAACGACCCAGCGATATACGGATGTGGATGCGGCGCGTTTGATGGACATTCATGCAGGCGCCCATCCGCGCGCGTAAGTTTAAATAAAAATCCCCGCTCGAACTAAACAAGCGAGGACCGAGGGGTTCAGTTAGAATTGTTTAGGACGGCGTAACCGGATTGATCATATCTATCGTGACTGACGTCCCCATGGACGGCACTGTCATTTTAACATCGTCAAAGGTTGGCGCCTTCCCTTTTGGCGGTGTTCCCGATGCGCCCCAACTATCGAGGACATTATAAGAAGCATCCATGGAAAAACGCCCGTCATCATCTCGGTCATGCCAAACGCTGACAGAATACTCACCGGGCTCATCCACCGTGAATTTGGCCGTCATTTCGCCGAGCTCCGCCTTTTGAATGATACCGCCAAACCCTTTCATGGACTGATAGTCCTCGCGGGTTTGGATCGACACATAGATGGTTCCACCGGCGGCCCCCTCCGGCAAAACATCGGTTAGGGTGACTGTCACAGGGATATCACCGGTCTTTTTCCAGCCCGGAGCATCCGCCGCGAAACTTGTCATGGCACTGACAAGTAAAAGTGACCCAGCAAGCGCTGAGGCCTTTAACGGTTTTCCAATTTTCATTTTTTGAGCAACAAACATTTTCGTCTCCTTTACAATTTAGTTTGCATTTCAAACTAGACGCAATCAAGTTTGTATGTCAAACCTATTTTAAATTAGAAGTTAAGTCGTGCCAGACGAACGCATTGAAAGGAGACGAAAATGCAAAGCGATACTCATTCAAATATTGAGGCGCTAAAAGCGCAACTCAATGCACACAAGCTCGCGCAATATTTGCGCGTGTCAGGTGGTTTGCCAATCCCCATGGCAGGCGCAGTCTATTGGCTGATCCTTGCTTGGTTAGGCACGCAAACTGATTTAAACGGCTGGGCTACGATTGCCTTCCCCCTATCGGGAGCCATCTTCCCATTGGCCCTATTCTTTGCGTTTCTGACAAAGAACGATTTCATGAAGGATAAGTCCGCTATCAGTAGCGTCCTATTTCCAACATTTGCGAGCATGTTGTTATTCTGGCCCATGCTGTTCATGGCAGCGAAAAGCGCAGCACCGGAGCTTGTTGTTCCTATTCTCGCGATTGGGATGTCCCTCCACTGGCCTGTGATCGGCTGGGCATATAACCGGACAGCTTTATTTACCGCGCACTCCATTGCTCGAGCTGCAGCTGTTCTGTTTGTCTGGTTCTCGGCGCCGGAAACAATGCTGGTTTGGATACCGGTCGTTGTCGCTGCTAGCTACATATTCACTGTCGTTGCCATCTATTTTGATTTGAAAATCCTCAGACATAAATCCAATCTAACCTTGAACGGAGCGTCAGCATGACAAAAACAGAAACACTCATGGCCGACTTAGAAGAGGCGAGCCGAATTGCCAAAGCCGGGGAAAACACTCCTCTGGTTGGCGGCCCTATAGGATTAATGTGGGGCGTGTTGCTGACAACAACGTTCTCGATCCACTATTTGATTTTAGAAAGAATATTACCTGTTCCGGAATGGTCATTTGCAATTTTGTGGATTGGATTTGCCGTTATTGGTGGATTGGGAAGCGCTATTCTTGGCCCTAAAGTCGGGAAAAAGCCGGGCGCTTATTCGACTGCCAACCGAGTTGAGAACAATATCTGGGTTATGTTCACGGCGGCTATCGGATCAGTCGCGTTTGGCGTACTCTTGAATTTATTTCTCGCGGGCGGCAGCCATGAGCTTTGGACAATTATACTGATTATGGGGTTCGCTGGGCAAGGCCTCGCCTATGGGGTCATTGCTAAAATGACGGGTCATGGTTGGCTACATTTTGCGTCCTTTGCCGGATGTACGATGGCCGCTGTGACGATGAGTTTCTACGGTCAGAACGTCATCTATCTCATTGCCGCTATCGGCTCCATCATCACCATAATCATCCCATCCGTGCTCTCTATGAAAGCGGCGCGATAATGACCGGCGAGAATCCTGACATAGACATCGGGGCAATTGACGACGTCATTCACGGGCGATTACGACTCGGCATTATGGCTTATCTCTCAGCCGTAAACCCGGCCAGCTTCCCAGAATTGAAAGAGAAAATCGGCGCGACCAATGGCAATTTGTCCACTCATCTAACGAAGTTGGAAGCGGCCGGATTCGTCCGGCAAGAGAAAGGTTACAACGGCAAACGACCGCAGACTTTGGTTCATTTAACAAAAGCCGGCCGCAAAGCATGGGTTACCTATCTCGACGCGATGAAAGCATTGCTGGGCCATTCAATTTCTGGCGGTTGAGATTGCCGTTCTGATACCCCATGTCAGTCTTTCGAATTTACAGGAGACTGACATGTCCAACACCCTCTTCACCCCGTTCACCGTGCGCGGATTGACCCTGCCAAACCGTATCGTCATGGCCCCAATGACGCGCGGTTTTTCGCCGGGCGGTGTTCCTGGCCAAAATGTCGCCGACTATTACCAGCGTCGCGCTGAGAACGAAGTTGGCCTTATCGTGACAGAGGGAACACTGATCAAACGAGAGGCCGCTGGTAGTAATCCGAATTACCCGCTCTTTCACGGGGAAGACGCGCTAAATGGTTGGAAAAAAGTCGTCTCTGATGTGAAGGCCGCCGGAGGTAAAATCGCTCCGCAACTTTGGCATGAAGGGCTAACACGGAAACCAGGCGCCGGCCATTTTCCAGACGCACCGTCCGACTCTCCTTCAGGCATTACACACACGGGTAAACTAGTTGCCGAACCCTTAAGTGAAGAAGCGATTGCTGATATCGTCGACGGCTTCGCAACCTCGGCAGGCTATGCCGCCCAGATAGGTTTTGACGCAATCGAGCTCCACGGCGCGCACGGCTATCTGATTGACGAATTTTTCTGGGAAGTCATGAATGTTCGTGAAGATAAATATGGCGGCGGGCTGGTTGAGCGCGCGACATTCGCTGCGGAAATCATCAAAGCCTGTCGAAAAGCCGTTGGAGACTTGCCAATCATTCTGCGTACCTCTCAATGGAAGCAGCAGGAGTATACCGCCAAGCTGGCCGATACCCCTGAGAAACTAGGGGCGTTTCTTCAGGTCTTTGCCGATGCGGGCGTGGATATTTTACATTGTTCACAGCGCCGCTTTTGGGAACCGGAATTTGAAGGTTCCGATCTAAATTTCGCGGGCTGGGCAAAGAAATTGACAGGACTACCGACGATCACTGTTGGGTCGGTTGGTTTGAATAGTGACTTCATCGGTGCGTTCCAAGGGAAAGGGTCCGAAGCCGCGTCACTGGACGAGCTGCATACGCGATTGGATAAGGGTGAATTTGACCTTGTTGCCGTGGGCCGCGCCCTCCTCCAAGACCCAGAGTGGGTTACCAAAGTTAAAGCCGGTCGTACGGAAGAGTTACGAGACTATTCACCAGATGCCTTAGCAACACTTTACTAGAATCAACAAAGCCCGCTGAATCAAATCAGCGGGCTTTGTTTTTTCTCTTTAGCGAAGACTGCTAATTACATCTGCATAGCCCAATCTTCGACGTCCATCGCGGCCTGACGGACGGCTTCGGATACGGTTGGGTGTGCATGGCAGGTTCGTGCAAGGTCCTCACTTGCGGCCTTGAATTCCATCGCAACAGCAACTTCGTGGATCAGATCACCCGCGAGAGGCCCTAAAATGTGAGCACCAAGAATTTCATCGGTTTCAGCATGCGCCAGGATTTTCGCAAACCCTTCCGCTTCGTGATTTGCGCGCGCGCGTGAGTTGGCTGTGAAAGGGAATTTTCCTTTTTTGAAAGGAATTCCAGCCTCTTTCAGCTCTTCTTCCGTCTGACCGACAGAGGCGATCTCGGGATGCGTATATACAACATCAGGGATAACCGCATAGTTCACATGGCCAGATTGACCTGCAATCGATTCTGCAACGGCAACACCTTCTTCTTCGGCTTTATGGGCAAGCATTGGTCCATCAATCACATCACCGATTGCCCAAATCCCATCGACAGACGTTTTCCAATGGTCGTGCTGAACGCGGCCGCGCTTATCCGTCTCAATACCTACATTCTCTAAACCCAGACCATCGGTATAAGCCTTACGACCAATACAAACGAGAACGATATCGGCATCAATATCCTTTGGCTTCCCGCCATCAGCAGCTTCCGTTTTGACACTCAATCCGGATTTGGATTTTTCGACAGCCATAACTTTGCGAGAGAGTTCAAACTTCATGCCCTGCTTTTTGAACATACGAAGCGCAGCCTTCTGAATTTCTTTATCAGAATTGACCATGATTGTTGGCATAAACTCAACAACGGTAACTTTTGCGCCCAGTCGACGCCAAACAGAACCCAGTTCTAAACCGATTACGCCGCCACCAATGACAAGAAGGTTTTTCGGAACCTCCTGCAAATCGAGAGCACCCGTTGAAGAAACGATCGTTTTCTCATCAATCTCAACACCCGGAAGGTTTGCCACTTCAGACCCTGTCGCGATAACGATGTTCTTTGTTTTGTAGACCTTACCGTCGACTTCGACTTCGCCTTTTGATTTGATCTTCCCGAAGCCGCGAATGTGATCGACTTTGTTTTTCTTAAACAAATATTCGATGCCTTGGGTCAGCCCTGTGACAACCTTATTTTTGCTTTCAATCATCGCAGGAATATCGGCTTCAACTGTTGCCTTCAGACCCATAGATGGAAAATCTTTTTGGGCGGTCTCATAAAGTTCCGTCGCGTGGAGAAGCGCCTTTGAAGGCATACAACCCACATTGAGACAGGTACCTCCCAAAGTTTCACGAGATTCGACGCAAGCGACCTTTAGGCCAAGCTGTCCGCACCGAATTGCACAGTTATAACCGCCTGGGCCTGCGCCAATGATAATGACGTCATATTGATCAGCCATAGGAATATCCTGTCAGAGAATTGATTATCGAACAGGACAGATAGGCGCGAGCCGTCAGTCGGTCAACAGCGCCTTATCGCAAAATACCCTTAGAGGCCTGCTTTCGTGAATACAAAACTTCAACGATACCCAAGACGACGACAATTAGCGGCATCATCCAAAATGTCGACCCGCCGGCATCTCTGATGACTTCGTTTGTGAAGTTAGGAATGAAACAAATCACAGCTGCGACGAGCGACACGGCAAACAAGGTGACGCTCAGCCCTCTTCTCATCAAAAATAAAATTGCTGCGACTAATCCCCCCCAAACAGCGATGGCATAGAAGGCCGTCGCCCAGGTTGGATAAAATTCGCGCGCAGCCGCCATCTCAGCACCATAAGCATCCAAGTAAGCGGCATCCGACATCATTGTATCCATGAGGTAAATTCCGCACCCCATCAGATTCCAAAGCAGAAATATGACCCCAAGTATCCAAAACAAGACGTTTGGCTTTAAATTGTCCTCATTCATGACACTCTCCCCTTTTTCGGGGAAAGTACGCCAAAATGTCGCAACTGTCCAATCAGTCCTCTAATTGGCCCTCGTAAAAGGCTGAGTAAGACGCCCAGAAGAGGAAAATCGCAACGATGACCATCCCGAGGCTGACGCCGGTTCCGATACCGCCCAGAACATGAAACCCGTCACGCAAAACGGAATCTGCCATGATCATCAACGTCCCGACCAGAGAAATTGAGAACCAGTGATAGGCGCTTTTTTTACGCAAAAGGAGATAAACTGCGCCGCACAGTGTTCCGATGGTGGTCATGGCTTTGCCGAAAAGCACCCAACCCGGTGTATCTTGTATATACGCGATCTGCGTCGGTGAGTAAGATTTAGACAGTTCCTCTGGTGATGCGATTTGACCGAGGGTAAAACCTAAAAGACAGAGCAAACCCCACGTTACGGCGAAAGCTGCCATCACACCCAGCATGCGCTGCTCGAGAGACGTGCCTTTGAGTTTCTTCTCCGTTTTCCCACCTGAGTCTGGCTCGGCATTCGTCAATGATGCTGGCATTGTTCGCGTCTCCCGTCCCAATTCGAACAGGATGATTACACGAAAATATTTAGGCCAAGTTTTACGACTTGGCCTAATAAGGCGTTAAAGGTCGAGGAGCATGCGCTCTGGATCTTCTAGACATTCCTTGACGCGAACGAGGAATGTTACGGCTTCCTTACCGTCCACAATCCGGTGATCGTAAGACAGCGCGAGATACATCATTGGACGAATGACCATTTGATCATCAATCACGACCGGACGATTTTGGATCTTGTGCATACCCAAAATTCCCGATTGCGGTGGGTTAAGGATAGGTGATGACATAAGCGATCCGTAGACACCGCCATTAGAAATGGTGAACGTGCCGCCCGACATATCGTCCATAGACAGTTTTCCGTCGCGTGCCTTTGCACCGAGAGCGCCAATACCTTTTTCGATCCCGCCAAGTGACAGTTCATCACAATCCCGCAGGACCGGTACGACAAGGCCCTTATCCGTGCCTACTGCAATGCTGATATCGTAGAAGTTTTTGTAGATGATGTCTGTTCCGTCAATCTCCGCATTCACAGACGGGACGTCTTTTAAAGCCTGGACACAGGCCTTCACGAAGAAGGACATAAACCCAAGTTTTACGCCGTGGCGCTTGATGAACAGCTCTTTATATTGCTTGCGCATATCCATGATCGCAGACATATCTGCTTCATTATATGTCGTCAGCATGGCCGCGGTGTTTTGCGCGTCTTTGAGACGACGAGCGATGGTCTGACGAATACGTGTCATGCGAACCCGGTCTTCACGTGGACCCGTATCACGAGGAGCCTTAGGTGCGGCAGGAGCTGCTTTAACAGCAGGCGCAGAAGCAGCGGCTTTTGGCGGGTTAGCTTTCGCAGCCAAAGCGTCAGCTTTCGTAATGCGACCACCTTTACCCGTCCCCTTAATGAGTGACGCATCTAATCCGTTTTCACGAATGATTTTAGCAGCAGCTGGCATAGCAATCGCATCGCCAGAATCGGATTCAACCGGCGCAGCCTCGGAGCTTGCCGCCGGCGCAGACGTTTCGCCGCCAGATGCCCCTGCCATTAACGTCGCAATGGTTTGACCAACTTTGGCAACTTCGCCTTCCGCAACTAAAATTTCACCCATTACACCTGCTTCCGGAGCTACGAGTTCTTGCGCCGCTTTGTCTGTTTCTAACTCAACAATGGCTTCATCTTTTGCTACGGAGTCCCCCGGCTGTTTCATCCAGGACGCGACAGTCACTTCGGAGACACTTTCACCGACGTTTGGCACATCAATATTCATAGCGGCTCCACTGGATGCAGCAGGAGTCTCAGTCTTTGCAGCCGAAGGAGCTGCCTCTTTTGGCGAAGCTTTCGCGCCAGACCCAGATCCCAGAATAGCTATCAATTTTCCGACTTCAGCATTTTCGCCTTCGGCCACCAGAATTTCTTCCAGCACACCATCTTCTGGTGAAACGAGTTCTTGCGCCGCTTTGTCTGTTTCAAGTTCCACAAGTGGTTCGTCTTTTTTGACAGCGTCGCCCACAGCTTTAAACCACTGAGCAATTGTGACTTCGCTGACACTTTCGCCAACATTTGGAATTGTGATATCTGTCATGGGGTTTTCCTAACTAGACGTCTATTTCGCGAACGCGCCATCGATGATGGCTTGCTGTTCTTTTTTGTGTTTCGTGCTGATACCTGTGGCGGTGGACGCAGCGGCTACGCGGCCAACATATCGAGCACGCGTGTTTTTCGCGCCAATCGCGATAAGGCTTTCTTCAAGGAAAGGCTCAATAAACGACCAAGCGCCCATATTCTTAGGCTCTTCCTGACACCAGACCATATCGGCATTTTTGAAGCGCGACAGTTCCTCTTGAACGGCGTCATCCGGATAGGGATAAAGCTGCTCAACACGGAGAAGATAAACATCGTTCCGACCAAGCTCTTCACGCGCTTCGAATAAGTCATAGTAAACCTTACCCGAACAAATAATGACGCGTTTGATCTTGCTATCGGCCGCCAATTTAATCTGGCTAATTTCCGGATTATATTCCGCGTCATCCCAAAGGAGACGATGGAATTCACTTCCCGGACCCATTTCCTCAAACGTCGAAACACAAAGTTTATGACGCAGAAGCGATTTTGGACTCATATTGATGAGTGGTTTCCTGAAATTCCGTTTCACCTGACGGCGCAACGCATGGAAGTAGTTAGCCGGCGTAGAAATATTTGTGACCTGCATATTATCTTCTGCGCACATTTGAAGATATCTCTCCAAACGGGCGGAGCTGTGTTCCGGTCCTTGGCCTTCATAACCATGTGGCAAGAGCATCACGAGACCCGACATACGCAGCCACTTTTGTTCCGCAGAACTAATGAATTGGTCGACCATAACTTGGGCGCCATTGGCAAAATCACCAAATTGCGCTTCCCAAATGGTCAGCGCGTTTGGTGCAGCGGTTGAAAATCCGTATTCAAACCCAAGCACAGCTTCTTCCGAAAGATGCGAATTGAGAACCTGATAATATTCATTCGCCTCGGACAAATTGTTAAGTGGGCAATATTTCTCTTCTGTCTTCTGATCGATCCAGTTGGATTGTCGTTGAGAGAACGTTCCGCGTTCAGAGTCTTGACCCGAAAGACGCACAGGGTGACCCTCACTGATCAGAGTGCCAAACGCCAAATGTTCCGCGAGACCCCAGTCAATATCAGCGGTTTTTTCAACTCGATCTGCGCGTGCTTTGATAATTCGCTTAAGAGTTCGATGCATGTTGAGTGAGTTTGGAACAGACACAATTTGCTGCCCGATGGCTCTCAATTGATCAATCTCAACTGCCGTGTCGCCGCCACGTTTTCCATCTTTTTCTGTTGGTAGTGAAATGCCCTGCCATACACCTTGCAGCCAGTCCGGTTGCTTAGTTTCATATGACTTCGCTTCATCAAAATCCTTATCCAATTTCGCGTAGAAATCATCCATCATTTTTTGAGCATCAGCTTCAGTCAGATCACCCTGCGCAATGAGACGTTCCGCATATATTTGGCGGGTAGATGGACGGCCATTGATTGCTTGATACATAATGGGCTGAGTGAATGATGGGTCGTCGCCCTCATTATGACCGTAACGGCGGTAGCAAATAATATCGAGCACAACATCTTTGCCAAACTTTTGGCGGTACTCGGTTGCTACGCGGGCCGCGAAGACAACCGCTTCTGGATCATCACCATTCACATGGAATACAGGTGCTTCGACCATAAAGGCGACGTCAGAACAATATTGACCAGAGCGATATTCGTCCGGCGTTGTTGTGAATCCGATTTGATTGTTTACGACAACATGCAACGTGCCGCCTGTACGATATCCGACTAATTGCGAGAGTTGGAATGTTTCCATAACAACGCCCTGTCCAGCAAACGCGCTGTCGCCGTGCAAGATAACCGCCATAACCTGTTCAGGTTTATGAGATTGATATGTGCCTGACGCCATTTGCTGTTTCGCGCGCGTTTTGCCAATCACTACAGGCGCAACGACTTCCAAATGGGATGGGTTTGGCGCGAGAGAAAGATGGACCGAATTACCGTCAAACTCACGGTCATCAGAGACGCCCAAGTGATATTTCACATCGCCGGATCCAAAGTCTTCCGCCCCAGCAGCCACGCCGCCCAAGAATTCATAGAAAATTGCAGAATATGGCTTCTGCATCACAGCAGCCATCACATTCAAACGGCCTCGATGCGGCATTCCGAAATTGATATCTTTTAGACCTAGCTGACCGCCACGCTTGATAATTTGTTCCAACGCCGGGAGCAGGCTTTCCGCTCCATCCAGTCCAAATCGTTTCGTGCCAGGATAACGTTTGTGAATGAGCTGCTCAAAGGTCTCACCTTCGACCAGTTTCTGCAGGATTGCGAGACGGCCTTCTTTTGAAAAAGAAATTTCTTTTTCTGGCCCTTCCAAACGCTCTTGAATCCAAGCTTTCTCTTCCGGGTTAGAAACCTGCATAAATTGCACGCCAAGGGTCGAACAATAAGTCCGCTTCAGAATGTCCATGATCTTCGAGAGAGTTGCACTTTCCAGTCCAAGCACACCGTCAATGAAAATCTCTCGATCCATATCATTTGGACCAAAACCATAAGTCTCTGGCTCGAGCTCAGGGTGAGACCCAGGTTTTTGAAGACCAAGCGGGTCGAGGTTAGCAATCAAATGCCCCCGAACACGGTAAGCACGAATGAGCATTAGAGCGTGTAGTGAATCTTTAGCGGCCTGCTCTGCCTCGGAATCAGACAGGTTTGGACGCGCGACCTTAACATTCTCAACGGCAGCGACTTTATCACCCCAATCACCAGTTAGGGCGGACGTTAGCTCTGGCGTAGGGTCAGTTGTGTGAGCTGCCCGTTTCCAAGACGGTCCAGCCGCATTTTTCTTCGCATTGCCACGGTCTTCACCGAGGCTATCGAAATAGGTTCGAAAGGATGGGTCAACACTACCGGGGTTTTCGGCATAGCGCGCTTGCATTTGCTCCAAATATGCGGCGTTTCCACCGTCAAGGAAGAGCGTGTCGAGGAAGTCTTGGTTCCGTTCAGAACGGTCGGTCATGCGTATTCAGCCTTGCCTGCTGGCGTTGGTTTCAGCGTCCGCTCTAGCAGTGTGTAAACACAGTGTCACCGACGGATTTCGTGATTGTTGTAACAGTTAGGTATGAACGACAAATGAGAGGCTAAATACGCAAAAAGCCGCTCTTTTCAGAGCGGCCATTGCAGAATTAAGAAAAACATCTAGCCGTTTAGGACGTCCATCATCGTAACGCCAAGCTTTGCAGGCGAGTCAGACACTCGAATTCCAGCTTTTTCCATCGCCGCGATTTTATCTTCCGCGCCGCCTTTGCCGCCAGATACGATTGCGCCAGCATGGCCCATCGTGCGTCCTGGAGGCGCTGTACGGCCAGCGATAAAGCCGACCATTGGCTTTTTGATGCCCTTCTTGGCCATGTGCGCGATATATTCGGCAGCTTCTTCTTCCGCAGAGCCACCGATTTCGCCGATCATGATGATTTGCTTTGTTTCATCATCGTGGAGAAACAATTCGAGGCAATCGATAAAGTTAGTGCCGTTGATCGGGTCACCACCGATGCCAATAGCTGTTGTCTGACCGAGACCAACCTGGGTCGTCTGGAAAACAGCTTCATAAGTCAGTGTCCCAGATCGCGAAACAACCCCACAGGTACCTTTAGAGAAGATCTTACCCGGCATGATACCGATTTTGCACTCACCCGGGGTTAAAACGCCGGGGCAGTTTGGACCAATAAGGCGCGACTTCGAGCCAACCAAAGCGCGTTTCACCGGAATCATATCGGAGACAGGAATGCCTTCCGTAATCGCGATAATGAGTTCCATTTCCGCATCGATGGCTTCCATGATAGAATCCGCCGCAAAACGTGGCGGCACATAAACAACAGATGCCGTTGCACCAGTCGCGTGTTTGGCTTCAGCAACCGTATCAAAGTTTGGCAGCCCAAGATGCTCAGTACCGCCTTTTCCAGGGGTCACGCCGCCAACCATTTTTGTACCATATGCGAGGGCTTGCTCCGTGTGGAACGTCCCTGTCTTACCCGTCATTCCCTGAGTAATGACTTTAGTGTCTTTGTTGATGAGGACTGACATATTCTTAGCCTTTCACCGCAGCGACAATTTTTTGTGCGGCATCGTCTAGGTCATCCGCAGCAATCACGTTCAGACCTGAATTTCTGATGATTTCTTTACCTGCCTCAACGTTCGTTCCTTCGAGGCGAACAACAAGAGGGACTTCAAGACCGACTTCTTTAACAGCGTCGACTGCACCTTGCGCGATGATATCGCATTTCATGATGCCGCCAAAAATGTTGATGAGAATACCTTCAACTTTGTCGTCTGATGTCAGAATTTTGAACGCCGCAACAATGTTCTCTTTCGTCGCGCCGCCGCCAACATCAAGGAAGTTAGCTGGCTCTGCACCATAAAGCTTGATGATATCCATTGTAGACATCGCAAGGCCCGCGCCATTGACCATACAGCCAATATTTCCGTCGAGCGCGACATATGACAGGTCATATTTGCTGGCTTCGATTTCTTTAGCGTCTTCTTCGGTTTCGTCGCGAAGTTCTGCGATATCCGGATGACGGAACAGCGCATTGCCATCAAAACTGATTTTTGCGTCAAGGCAGTGAAGACGCTGATCTTCGGTGACGATAAGCGGATTTATTTCCAGCATGGCCATATCTTTGGCGAGGAAACCTTCATACAAAATCTTACCTAGCTTACCGGCTTGCTTTGCGAGGTCGCCTTTCAGATCCAGGGCCTTAGCCAGCGAACGACCATGATGCGGCATAAATCCAGTTGCTGGATCGATGTCGAAGTTGATGACTTTTTCCGGTGTATCGTGAGCGACAGCTTCGATATCCATCCCGCCTTCAGTGGAGACGATGAATGACACACGAGACGTGTCACGGTTGATAATGATTGAGAGATAGAGTTCGCGGTCAATGTCTGACCCATCTTCGATATAAAGACGATTGACCTGCTTTCCTTTTTCATCGGTTTGCTCGGTTACGAGATATTCTCCCAACATCTCCTCGGCGTTCTTTACAACGTCATCGATTGAGAATGCGAGACGGACACCGCCTTTGGCGTCTTTTGGCGCGCCAATGAATTTTCCTTTACCGCGTCCACCAGCGTGAATTTGCGATTTCACGACCCAGAGAGGTCCACCTAATTTCTCGGCTGCGGCTTTTGCCTCAGACGCGTTGAAAATCGCAATGCCTTCGCTAACCGGGGCACCGATAGATTTGAGGACAGCTTTGCCCTGATATTCGTGGATATTCATGGAGGTTCCATTTTGCGGATATTATCGATCGAGGAGGCGTTATAACGCCCTGTTCCCTCGTCGCAACCGCCCAATCGTAACCTTTCGTGAAGATTCGCATATATTTGCCTATGCGAAGAATAACATCCACATGGTTCGCCCCGGCATAAAAGCGAACGCCCCCGGAATAAGGAGCGCAGCGAAATAAAGCGTCAGAACATGCCGCTTATGTGCTTTCATATTTCCTTTCCGAATAGAGGACACGACCTGATAGAGGCCAAAAAAGGTAATCGGCACAAAAATGTGGATCCAGGAGAAGTTCCCACTTGGACTCGTCCGGATGAAAATTGCGGTCGTGGCCGTGGCGATCATTAAGGCAGCAAAAACGCGGCCGGCTATTTTGTGAGCGCGTGTACCTTTTCGACGCATCAAGACATAAGCACCGAGAAAGAACGCGCCCACGGCCACTAGCATATGAATTTGGATGGCGAGGCTAGCTTGCGTAAAATACTCGGGGTTCATGGCGGTCTCCTTTTTTGATGAAAAGAACCAACTCAGTTTACAGGTCTTGCGCCAGCGCATTTGCATGAACCGCCAATTTTGCTTCGCGAACAGACTTGAAAAAGCATGTCCTGCCGTTCACGATACGTGAATGACAGGCTCCAACCCTAACTCTGACGTCAGATTTGTCTAAGACCTCTCATCTGGCTTTTTTGAAACCTTTCATAACGCCCCTCATTGCGGGCATCGTTCTAACTGTGCTTGCGCCTTATGGAACAGGGCAGTTTTCGCTCTTTCCACGTTTTTTGTATTGGATCGGTCTCTGCTTGGCTGGTGGGATCGGAGCCGTGGCCGCCGATAAAATATTCTCACGCCGAAATATCGGGGAGGCCCACTGGCAACGGGCCCTCATTCAGTCCGTCGGCGCAACAATAGCGGTGGCACCATTTGTTCTTTTTATTCACACATCCGGCGAACTTAAATACGTTTTCGTAAGCCTATTCTACATCTGGGTCATTGCTATCGTAATCGCGATTATCGCCGAACTGCTCCAACAACGCATGACCTCATCGGATGCAGATATCGCCTCGCCTCCTCTGCTAGAACGCTTACCGCCGAAGTTTCGAGAAGCCCCGCTCTACGCTATTAGTTCAGAAGATCACTATGTCCGAATTCACTCGGCCGCGGGCGAACATATGCTACTCATGCGTTTGTCCGACGCCGAGGACCTTGCCAGCCCAATTATTGGATTAAAGCCTCACCGCAGCTGGTGGGTTGCGGAAACCGGGGTAGACAAAGTCGAAAAATCACAGGGAAAATTACAGATACATCTAAAATCCGGCACCCACGTTCCTGTCAGCCGCGAAGGCGCAAAGCGTGTCCGAAAAGCCGGGTGGATTTAACGCCTCTCTTGGCCATAAGCCCAGCATTCTCCCGCATCAGGGAAACCCGCTAGAGCATCGATCTTATACATCCGCTCCGACCCCAAGGCTTCCGCTGTTTTGATACTGCCGAGATTATCTTTGTCGATAACGTGAATGCAGCGATCCCACCCAAGCGTATTAAACACATAGTCTATACAGGCCGCCCCAGCCTCTTTGGCATATCCTTTCCGCGTGCTGTCTTTCATGATGGTCCAACCGACTTCAGGTTCGGGCCAACCTTCCGGATTCCAAGGACCCACCCGTCCTACAAAGCGACCGGATGACTTTTCGATAACAGACAAAAACCCATACCCGCGGATTTGCTGATGTCCCATTAAGGTCGCCATTTGCCGCCAGCATTGCGCGCGGTCCAATGTCTTGCCGCCGATGAACCGTACGGTATCTTCGTCGGCCATCATCTCACACCAGCGATCCAAATCCGCCTCAATATCAATTTCACGCAAGATGAGACGCGGCGTTTCTAAAACAGTCTTAGTCATATCTTTTTCCACATACAAAAAAGGCGGACTTTTCAGCCCGCCTTAAAACCTAAATATTAATTCGGGTTAGTCCTTTAGTGACGGTTCCATTTCCTGACAGTCCGCTATGATTTTCTCAACTGCCGCAACAGACGTCATGAACATTTCACGCTCATCTGCTTTGAGGCGAATGTTCATCACTTTCTCAACACCACGCGCGCCGATCATCGCCGGTGCGCCAACATAAAGACCGCGAACACCTGCAATCTGACCAGAGAGACGAACCGCACAAGGTAAGATGCGTTTCTTATCGCGGAGATAAGATGTCGCCATTTCGATAGCAGACTCGGCAGGCGCATAAAATGCAGAGCCATTGCCCAAGAGACCAACGATTTCGCCGCCGCCCTTGCGGGTGCGTTCAACGATCGCGTCAACGCGCTCTTGAGTTGTCCATTTCATCTTGATGAGATCAGGGAGCGGCACGCCGTTCACTGTGGAATATCGTGTGAGCGGCACCATTGTGTCGCCATGGCCGCCGAGAACTGAGGCATGAACGTCTTCAACAGAACACCCGAATTCATCAGCCAAGAAATAGCGGAAACGAGCGCTATCCAAAACGCCGGCCATGCCGACGACTTTGCGTGGCTGAAGTCCGGAGAATTTTTGTAAGGCCCAAACCATCGCGTCGAGCGGGTTGGTGATACAAATAACAAACGCCTTTGGCGCATATTCTTTGATGCCTTCCGCCACTTGCTTAATCACACCGAGGTTTTTGCCGATCAACTCTGAACGATCCATACCCGGCTTACGCGGGAAACCCGCCGTGATGATGCAAACATCTGCACCAGCGATTTCGGCGTAGTCGTTTGTACCGCGAATTTTTGAGTCTTTACCAAAGACGGGAGCTGCTTCGGAAAGATCAAGAGCTTTACCCTTAGCTGTCCCCTCAAAGATGTCGAACAAGACAATGTCGCCTAGCTCTTCGCGGGCCGCGATGTGGGCCAAAGTTCCGCCGATCATACCGGCGCCGATAAGGGCGATTTTTGCGCGTGCCATGGGATTCTCCGAGTTGGCGTGTGTCGTTAGCGCGCCTTTAGCCTCGAGAACGCTTCGGGGCAATGGGAAGTCCCGCACGATACCGTGCGATTATGTCTAGTCGTGCGAAAAACCATGCTGCCCATCTCGGAAACAGCCGAAGGTTCATTTTGAAGCAGGACATGCCCGCAGAGGTATCTTCCCGATGGAATACCAAAGGGTAGAAAAAGTTGTTTTACGCGAAGACGATGTTGATTGGTTTGTAAGGCTAATCAACGACTCTGCGGCAATGGTTTTTGAAGAAACGGCCGGTGCAACCCTAGAGTTGGCCCACTTGGAACCACTAGTCGGCTCTCGTTCCTAAAGTCCCGGCACCTCTTTGGTTCTCACACCAAAACGCTCAGACCCACCGTCTACCAAACGGCAAGCGAGGCCTCGCCTGTCCCATGTCTAAAAGAACATCACCAGTATATCACGGGGGACCAAACCGAGGATTTTATTTCTACATTCCGAGGAAACATCTCTGTCGAGCCACGAAAAAGGCGGGGAAATGGAAGAAAATATGAGGACGTGAAAATTCCGAAAGGAGGAAACGTGGTTTTACCTCACAAACTCTGCACGTCATGACACGAAACTCATCACATCCTGACACGAAATCCCTTGCAGCTTACAATCCTACCCGCCAGCTTTCCATTACACGAAAGGCATGAATTATGAAACGTACAGAAAAAATTGAGGTCCGAGTTTCGCTGGAGGAAAAGCAAACACTCACCCAGCTCGCCAAGCAGGATGGTGAGAGCGTAAGCGGCCTCATTCGCGGGCTCGTCGAAAAATACATGGCCCTAAACACCGCCAGCACGACCCGCAAATTGCCGAAATGGCAAATCGCGGCTGGCCTGATTGTCGCTGTATTTATCGGACACGCTCTGACTCTAATCCCCATACATTTGCATGAACGCGGGCATAAGTCCGCCAAAGCAGCCTTACCTGTTTATATTGTTCATGGAGCGATTGATAATTCCGCTTTTGGCATCAACGTTGATGCCCACGACGTGGAGAAAGAGTTCACCCTTAATAGCCAAGGCGACAACCCGATTGAAATTAAACTAACCTTCACACCAAGCTCTAACAAAGAAGATGGAGGAGTGTTGCAGGTCTCTATCTGTGAAACGGGTATAGAAAACCTTTGCAAGAATGCATTTGAAACCAAGATGGATATAGATCGTGTAGCTCCGTCAGTTTTAGGCAACAGTTTAGCCTCTGGAAAACCCGTTCATATTTTCGTGCAAGAGATGGCTTAACCTTTAGGCCTTAAGACAAATAGGACGTCATTATCACTCGAGAGATGTTCTATGATTTTACGTAAACGAATCTTGGTTTTTTTATCATCAGTCATGCTTGCGAGCTGTGCTCCGGAGTCTGATCCGAGACAAAATAACGACAGCCTACCGCCCGCGACATCAGATGCGCTTTCCGTGATGCGAACCGAATTCATGGAAAGCTGCCAGGCTCGCAAAGACTATGCGCGTCAAAAAAAAGCTGGAACACTCAATAAACTTTGCAAGTGTATTTTTAAAAAGACGATGCAGGGACTCTCATTGGACGAACAACGCACCGCAGCATTCTATCTTTATGGGGAAAGCAATGCGGACTTCCGAGAAAGGTTCGTAACGAACCCTCCGAATTTGGACGCAATGCCGGCGGCAGTCGAAGCCGTTGCGAAGGCCGCTAAGACCTGTCGATAAACTCAATCAATCTTTCCACTGGCAAATTCACTCAATAGTTCTGCATAGCCTTCGCCATGTCGCCAATACGGTGTGATTTGAATAAGGGTCATGAAAACGCCTTGATCGATAAGGCGTTTCTCCGGAGCCGTTCCGAACCGCAAGTCATGATACTGCAACCAGAATGTAAAGTGCTGTGCGAGCCGCCCGGCCAATGCAGCCTTTTCTCCTTCATCAAAGCTCAGTTTTTCTAAATCCTCTAGCGTCGAAAGAAGCGAAAATCCCGCTCGTTCTTTTAATGCTAGAATTCGCGAAAAAGGCCCGCGGAGATCAGGGATGCGCTGAAGCAATTCCCCTTGATTGCGGTAGAAAAACCGGAAGTCAAAAATCTCTTCGAAGATAATGTAGAGATAGATCCAGTTATCCTCAATCGCGAGCGGATCTTTGAGCGGAGCAGACAGAACCTGCCGAATTTCGGTATCAAAATCTTCGAACAAGGCGGAGATGATTTCGTCTTTGCCTTTGTAATGGTAATAGAGATTGCCGGGGCTGATTCCCATGACTGAGGCAATATCCACACTCGATACCTGCGCCTCGCCTTCATTGTTGAAAAGCTCCAACGCGGTAGCGAGTATTTTGGTTTTCGTCGCGGATCGGGTCAAATTTGGATAGCCCCTTCGGTGCTCACCATATTATTTTTTCGTCGTGGATTTTTTAGTTGCCGACTTCTTCGCAGTCGTTCTCTGCGTTGTCATTTTGGTTTTCGAGGCTGGCTTAGTTTTCCGTGCGGGCGACTTCTTTTTGGGCGCGGCCTCTCCAATATCCAATTTGTCCAAAATCGCATCGAGCTTGGCCTCTAACTGATCAACTCGAGCCGCCAATCGATCGTCGCGTTTCTCTGCAGCCCCCGAAAGGCGCGCGCGCATCTTTGCGATGCGGTCGTCAATTTCAAAGTCTGGCGTAATATCCTCGACAGCCGCTTTCCCTTTGCCAACCAACTCATTGGCTTTGTACTTCCCGACGGTTTCGAGCATCTCACCTTTTTGAACCAGCTCATCAAACACCTCAGAACCTTTACCCGCCAAAGTGTCCACCGCGCCTTTGGCTTCTGTAACCGCTCGGCCATATGCGCCGATACCGGCGAGCCAGATTTTACGAATGGTATCTTTGTCCGACGGGGTTTTGGCCATGTTTAACTCGCGAGTTTGGATTTATAATTGATATAGCTTTCTTCGACCGATGGCAATTTCACGGCATCGACATGCGGCATAGCCACCTCTGGCTCGAGAAAGAACTTTCGGATGATTTCCACGGTTTCGTCACGGCGGGTTAGCAAAAAGAGATGCCCCGCCCCTTTAATCACGCGTAGTTTAGAGCGCGGCAAAAAGGAATTCAAAATTTTACCGTTCACGAGCGGAACGATGTGATCTTGATCACCCATGATCACGAGTGATTTGGCTTTAATGCGACGAATGAACGGGAGTGTCGAATATCCCGCCATTGCCATCAACTGATAGAGATAACCTTTAACAGAGGGCGGCATCATATTAATGGAGAATTCGCCAGCATTTGAAGCGGCATCACCATATAGAGTTTCAAAGTTTTTCTTTAGGAAATCCCGATCGATATAGCGTTTTGGGCTAGCCATTTTCATCAGCGCTTTGGGCTTTCCAGGAACCATTGTGACGCCGGTTGTTGTGGCACAAAGGATCAGACGCTTCGTCATTTTCTTGTTCTGCCAGGCAAATTGTTGTGCTGGTCCACCGCCCCAACTCACGCCTAAAACATCAACAAGATCATACCCATTTTCTAACAAGATTTGCTTGGCAGCTTTAGCGACCCACCACGGACGATAAGGAACAGTTGGATCAGGTGACCCACCGACGCCCGGCATATCGAATGTAATGATGTCTCGACCCGTAAACGTATCGGCAAAGGCTTGGGCAATTTCGAGGTTGGCGCCAATTCCATTAAAGAACAGTAGCGGCGTGCGCTTGCCTTCGCCTTTATCAACACCCGACCAAATTGCCGTCCGAAGCTTCTGATTTCCCACTTTCGAAAAAAAGATACGCGGAATTGAATGCGCTTCAATCGGCTCTTCATGACCGTCAATCGCGGTAAGGGTATGTGGCATCGTCTCGTCTTTCCCGATCCGCGAACTCTTAATGGCTCTACGAACCAATCTCACCCGATTCAGCCCGGGTGGGTTACTTATTTCCAATATGGCTAGTCACTGAGCATTATCCAATGCTTAACACAGTGAATCTGAACCGTACCTTTTAGGTGAAGATATATTCGCCCGGAGCCTTTGACTGCGCGGGAAATGCCTTACTTCCGAGGTTTTTCGGGGCATTTTTCATCTCACCCGAGCGTACAGACAGCCATTCATTCCAACGTAGCCACCAACTCTCATCCACAGCTTCCGCGGCGTCCAACCATTTTGTTGCACGAGGAGGATGGTCCATATTCGTGAAATAACGAGCTTTTGGATTACCTGGAGGATTTAATAGCGATTGCAAATGTCCGGAATTGGAGAGGACAAAATCAATTTCTCCGCCAAACAAAC
Organism: Litorimonas sp.; assembly: GCA_039975855.1. Classification (GTDB taxonomy): domain Bacteria; phylum Pseudomonadota; class Alphaproteobacteria; order Caulobacterales; family Maricaulaceae; genus Litorimonas. The sequence continues at coordinate 721,173 of JBDWGH010000002.1, forward strand.
GGATATTTCGATAGCAGGCCATCCACGGTGTAATATGGTCAGTAATCCCGGCGACCATGAACCCGTCCTGCGTGACGGCTTCCAGATCAACAATATGATCCATGAAAACCACATTCTTGTCTTTTCTGAAACGGCGGTCCTGGAAGATATCGAGATAATCCGAGTGCAATTGCGCAGGGAGGTTTGTCGTATCATTATTCCAATAAAGCACATCATAAGGCGGCGGATCCTGCCCTAAGAGGTAGTTGTTGACGACATAATTCCAAATTAGGTCATTTGGACGCATCCAAGCAAAGGCACGGCCTAACTGCTCGCCTTCTAAGACGCCTTTTTTTCGAGACATATTGCGGGCTTGTTCAATCCCGGCATCTGTTACGAATAGTCCGACATCACTATCGACTTTCTTACCGTCTAGCACGGACACCATCAGCGTATAACAATTCACGCGGTTATCCCCGCGCGCTGCTAATTCTGACAAGAAAAGGGCTAGGGTCGTTCCACCTGAGCAAGCACCCGTTACATTGATGCGAGGGCTGCGCGTTATTTTACGAACGGCGTCTGATGCCGCGAACAACGCATTTACGTATTCTTCCAAACCCCAATGGGCATGTTGGCGAGTTGGGTTGCGCCATGAAACGGCAAAAACCTGAAATCCCATTTTGGTTAGGAATCGCACCATGGATTTATCAGGCGCTAAATCGGTCGCGTAGAATTTATTGATTTGCGGTGGGATTACCATCAACGGAATTTTGTAAACCTGATCCGTTTGCGGCTTGTACTGAATGACCTCCAGCATTTCGTTTTTAAAAACGACAGCACCGGGACTATTCGCGAGGTTCTCGCCAACTTTAAACGGACGTCCATCAACCTGACTCGGCATACCGCCATTTTTCGTCATGTCATTATACGCGTTCTGAAGACCCTTCACCAGGCTCTGCCCTTTGGTGTGAACTAACATTTTCATCGCTGTTGGGTTGCCGAGCAATGTGTTGGTTGGTGCCAGCGCATCAACTATCAAATCGGTTACAAACTTTGCGCGTGCCTGATCCGCAGGATGCATTCGGGAGTCCGAAATCCAGCCATTCAATTCTTTGCGCATCGCGAGCCAAGACTGCATACCGCGCTTATAAAGTGGGTTTTTTTGCCAACTCTCATCTTTAAAGCGACGATCTTTACGATCCGGCTCCAGTTCCGATGTCCCTTTCGCGACTTCGACCATTTCTGCCGCGTATTTAACGATATGCTTGGCAAAGGGCTTAGGTTGTTTCGCAGCATAACCCGCCATCAAACCAAAACTTTTTATGATTTCAGATCGACGAAACCCAACTAACCCATTTACCGCGGTCGTGGTTTCCGCAGCTTTTGCGCCAATCTTATCCGGCATAATCAAATCCTCACCCGTTATATTTTCTACAGGAGTAGGAAAGAGACGCGCGCGAGTCGAGTCGTCTTCCAAATTAGAATAAAAAAACGGTGCTTGCCGCTAAGGCAAGCACCGTCATATTCGAACTGACCCAATCAAGGCCATCAAGGGAGAGAGAGTGGCCGTCAAGGGGACGACAGGATTGGGCTAGTCGAAAGAGGTAGGACCTTAAGCAGCTTTTGGAGCTGTCTTTTCAGTCTTCATAACTTCTTTGTTGATGCCGGCTTTTTTGCGCGGTGATGCAGCTTTCTTAGACAAAGCAGAGATCTTCTTGTTCAAAGTTTTGATTTCAGCTTCTAGCTCTTCAACGCGGTCATTTGCACCGAAAGGAACAACTGATTTAACTTTGTCAGTTGTTGTCTCGAAAGTTTCAACAGCACGTTCCTGAGCAGTTTTAGCAGTTCCAACAACCAGCTTTTCAACTTTTTCGCCGCGGGCAATCAGGTCTTCAACAAGGCCATCAGTTGCGTTAGCGTAAAACGCTTTGACTTGATCTGCGCGCTTTGTTGCACGCTCAGCAGCGAAACCATAGAGGCCGAGATAAGCCAATGTACCTTTGCGAAGGGCAGAAGTTGTTTTTGCTTCAACTTTTTTCGCTGATTTGACAGTTTTCTTTGTTGTCTTCTTTGCAGTTTTTTTAGCAGTCGCCATGGTGTTATTCCTTAGGTTCATGTTTGGGCGGGACATCCCGCTTTGTTCGATGATTAGGAAATAGGGAACAAAATTAGAAAGCGCGTCCTAATTTGGATTGCTTAGGCTTTTTTCAGCAAAAGTGTCACGAGTTCCGAAACTTTGCGCTCGCGCTCAGTTTGGTCATCACTAGCGATAGCTGCAGCCAGGCAGTGGTCAGCATGATCCTTGAGCAATTCACCCTCAACTTTTTTGAGAGCCGCTTGCGCAGCCTTCACCTGTGTAAGGACATCAATACAATACCTGTCTTCATCAATCATGCGGGACAGGCCTCGAACTTGACCTTCGATCCGGGCCAACCGTTTACTGACGCCAGCTCTTCTGGATTTTCTGTCTGTCATTTCACGTTCCAATAACTTGCGTAATGCTGCTTAATCATATACCCCCCTAGGGTATGTTAAAGCCAGCTCTTATTTCAACTGCCCTGTTGGCCTTCTCTACTGAGGCCATTGCGCGGCCCGTGTCTTATGCAGACGGCTGGACACTTATAGAGGATACTGACCGGCAATCCACATCCGCTCTCATACACTATTCTCCATCCGCCGCTTACTCTGTTGGACTAAAAACTGACTGGGATAGAAAAAACGACATCCTATTCACGGGGTTGCAAGGGACATGGCTCGCTAAACGTTGGTTCGGTGAAAACTATCAAGCCAATCTCTATTTTTGGGGCGCAGCCGGGTTAGCTCAAGGAATAGACTCAAATGTGGGAGGCGATGAGGCAGGAACACAGATTGGCGTCATGGCCGATTGGGAAACCCGACGCCTATTCGTGTCCTATCGAGCCTCTGCGCGAGATTACGGTAGCCTGGATAAATCTGCGATACAGGCCGCGCGTGTCGGCTTCGCACCCTATGAAGGTGATACAGGCGAGCTGCATACCTGGCTTATGCTGGAGGTCGACCAACGCCCCGATGCAAAGGAACCGATTGGGGTGACGCCCCTCCTCCGTTTTTTCTACGGCTCAGCTTTATTCGAGGCAGGATGGAGCGTCACCGACGATCAACCACTACTCAATTTTCAATATCGTTTCTAATGGAGGCATCTATGTTTCGTGTCCTACTCATCACTGGCCTTTTGGCTTTCTCCACCCCTACCCTGGCGCAGATAAATCCGGATGCACCAAAGCACGGATCCGCTCATAAAGGTGACCATGCGGGGCATGACCATAAAGAAGACCCACATGCTGGGCACGATATGGGTGAGATGGACAGCGCATTGATGCTGGCCGATCAGCCTGAACTCGCGGCAGCCCTCGCAGCGGGCGGTGAACCTATCGTAGCGAAAGTCCTAGGCGCGGTCTGTGATTTCTGCGCCAAAGCGATGAACAAAACTTTCGGCAAGCGCGACGATGTCGCTGCGGTTTATGTTGATCTGGACGCCAAGACCCTCAACCTCGTATTAGCACCCGGTGCTACGATGACGGATAAGACTCTTCGCAAAGCTGTTAAAAAATCCGGTTATAAAGTGGACACCATCGCACGCGGCGCAGTAACTTTGGCCAATTAACGCTGTGTCTAAGCCAATTACACGGCGAGCGCTCTTCGCGCCGACACTCTCTTTGTTTGCTAGTACATCGACTTTATTGTGCTGCGCCTTACCAGCGTTGCTTGTCACAATAGGCGCCGGAGCTATGATGGCCGGTATTAGCTCCAATATTCCCGGTTATATTTGGCTAACCGCGCATAAAACTCAGTTATTCATCTTATCAGGTCTACTTCTAGCTCTCGCGCTGTTCTTTCGTTGGCGATCCCGTAATGCGCCCTGCCCGATCGATCCAGCTGCCGCCAAAGCCTGTGCGCGACTGCGACGGAGTAGCGGTATTATTCTTTGGGCTTCTATCTTCATATATATTGTCGGCGGGTTCTTCGCTTTTTTTGCGGCGGAGCTACTATTATAGTGGCGGAGTTATCAACTTGACTGCAAGCCGCCTACTGGGCGGCTTTTTTGTTGCCTTTTTTCACGTCTTGGTAACCTCTCCTAACAAAAGCCGTGTGGATATTAACGGGTCTTACCAAATTCTTAATTAGTAAAGTAAATCAAGCGTTTACGCGCTGTTAGGACGAATCAGAGACGAAGGGGTTGAACACATTGAAACCCCCGCCGCGAGAGCTCCAAACGTGCAAGAAAAAACGAAAAACCGCTTCAAGGTCATCACAAACCCAAATCCGCCCGCTCGGCATGATCCGTCCGCAGAGATGCCTGTTTCGGAAATGCCTCTAAACCAGATCATTCAAGGCGATTGCATTGCCAACATGAACGCCCTGCCAGCCGAGTCAGTGGATCTCGTTTTCGCTGACCCACCTTATAACTTGCAATTAGGTGGTGATCTATCGCGCCCAGATAATTCCCACGTCGCAGGCGTTACCGAAGCGTGGGATCAGTATGACACCATGGACGCTTATGATTTGTTCACTCAAGAATGGATGGCTGCAGCCCGCCGAATTCTAAAACCAAATGGCGCGATTTGGGTGATGGGCAGCTATCACAACATATTCCGTGTCGGCACGGTATTGCAGGACCAACAATTCTGGATCTTGAATGACATTATATGGCGCAAGACGAACCCTATGCCGAATTTCCGTGGCACACGCTTTACGAATGCGCATGAAACCCTGATCTGGGCCTCGAAATCTGAAGATGCGAAGCCGACCTTCCATTACGACGCGATGAAGATGCTGAATGAAGGCGTCCAAATGCGGTCTGATTGGACATTACCAATCTGCACTGGCCGCGAACGCCTAAAAAAGGGTGATGGAAAGAAGGCTCATCCGACGCAGAAGCCAGAAAGCCTGCTCCACCGCGTTATCCTAGCGACAACAAACCCTGGGGACGTAATTGTCGACCCATTCTTTGGCACTGGCACAACTGGCGCAGTTGCCAAGAAATTGGGCCGCAAATTTATCGGCTTTGAACGCGAAGAAGAATATATCATCCACGCCAGCCGCCGCATCGCTTCAATCCAGGAAGGCGCCACGGTTGCCGTCACAAAATCCAAACGTTCCGAGCCTAAAGTTCCGTTCGGCAATTTAGTCGAACGCGGCCTCGTCAAGATCGGGACGAAAGTTTTTTCCAAAAACGGCATTCTATCCGCAACCGTGCGCGCCGATGGTAGTTTGGAGTCAGGCAAACAAAGCGGATCCATCCACAAACTCGGCGCTCTGTTGACAAATGCTCCGTCATGTAACGGCTGGACATTCTGGCATTTGCAAGGCCCAAGCGGGTTACAACCTATCGATACAATCCGTGCAGTTGTCAGAGCTGAAATGGCCGAGGCCGCGCAAGCTTAAGGCAGCCTAATCCCGTTCAGCTTGCGTTTAACCTTAGTTAACCATAAAGACTTTACAGGCCCGGGCAGCCGCTCGGGTCTCTTAATTATTGGGGAACTTTGGAGACCACTATGAGCAAACGCGACGAACTAATCGAAAAATATGCTGACGTTTTGAAAAACAAAATCGGCATGACACCTGACATGGACCTTCTACGCAAGGTCACAATCGGTTGCGGACCTTCCATTTATAACCGCGATGCCTCCACAGTTTCAGGTTCAGATCAATCAGAACTGGACACAGTCAAGAACAGCTTCTTGATCAAAAAGCACGGTTTGTCCGAAAGCAAAGACCTCGACGGCGCTATTGCAGCAGTCATTGAAAAATACGGCAAGTCCGAGCGTAGCAAATATCGCGCAGTTGTCTATTACATGCTGACAAAGCATTTTGGGCTTGAAGGTAACTACAAGTAAGCTTTCAGATCAGGAATAGTTTCCTGATGACGCATTCATAAAAGGCGCAGTCTTCAGACCGGCGCCTTTTTTAATGCCCGAATTTCATTGGGAATTCTCTTAAGCATTCAGAGACTTTTCGACGACTTTCCGAAAGACAGTTGGTAGGCCCGATATATCTTCAATCCACTGACCCTCACTACTTTTCTCAATCGTCGCGACATAGACCTCTATTCGTAATTCAAAATGCGTGAAAACGTGTTTGACCTCACCAACTCGTTCCCAATTTCGTTTGATTGGAGCAGCGCTGTGGTCAGTGGGTTTATCACCCCATGCCGATGTTGGCACACCCAACATTCCGCCAAGCAGTCCTTTGTCAGGTCTTTGCTCGACAAGTATCTCGTCACCGCAGCGTAAAACATAGGCATAGCCATACCGCACAGGCGTCGGCTTCTTTTTTTCTTTTTTCGGATAGAGCGTCTCTTCACTTTTGGAGTGCGCTATGCACCACTTCGACCATGGACAAAGTACGCATGTCGGGCTTTTCGGCGAACAAATTGTAGCCCCAAGATCCATTAATGCCTGACCGTAATCCCCAGGACGATCATCCCGCACCATAGCTCCCGCTAATTCTCGTAAACCTTTGCGACCTTTGGGTAACGGCGCATCATAAGCATGCACTCTAGAGATCACACGCTCCACATTCCCGTCGACAATATTTGTTGCCTCACCCGCGCAGATTGCCGCAATTGTCGCCGCCGTGTAGGGTCCAATTCCGGGTAGATTAAGCAGTGTTTTTTCGTCCGTTGGGAAAACTCCTGAATGCAAATCGCGAACGACCCCTGCACATTTATGTAAATTTCGCGCTCGTGCATAATACCCAAGCCCTGCCCACATGGAGAGAACAGTGTCGCGGTCCGCATTCGCTAGATCTGAAACGGTAGGAAATGAGTCGAGGAATTTTTCCCAATATGGCGTGGCATGCGCGAGTGTCGTTTGTTGACTCATAACTTCGGAGAGCCAGACAGCATACGGATTAGGAACAACGCCCCTAGAGCGATCTTCAGGCCTAACACGCCAAGGCAAGGTTCGTCCCTGTTCATCATACCAACGAAGAAGTTCCGCGCGCATTTCCGAAATGTGATGCATAAAGCCGCTCTGTCCGCTTTACGCCTTCGCTGCAATAGGCGACAGACGTTCAGATGTCAGACAAGAAGCGACATAATGACCAAATTCTGGGTCAGTGGGTGGAAACCCAGCGTGGGCGGCCGCAATATCGCGCTGCCCCAAGTGCGGGACTTTCGGTATCTAAAGTCATGCGACCACTCGCCAGAAAACATGGCGGTGGGAGCTCGGCCATCGCGCTTGAGAAAATCTGGCCGGAAGTGATGGGGCCGCGTTGGTCAAAAATTTCTGCGCCTGTTCGATTTTTAGGGGGACGTCATGGGCGAACACTCATCATATCGGCGCCAGGCCCGGCCGCTTCTTTGATTTTGGCCCAATCAGGTCCAATTATTCAGCGACTAAATGCCCATTTAGGTTCTGGTCATATTTCACGTATTAAGGTCGTTCAATCGCGCATGACAAAACCGGCACGAACACAACCGAGTAGAGGCCTCGCGCCACGCCAAGAAATGGCACTGCGAGACGGCCTATCCGATATTAAAAGTGAGCGCCTCAAACAGGCGCTGGAGAAGATGGGTCGTCAGGTCCTATCGAAGGATCAGAGTAAATGAAATTTACCTCAGCATTTGTAGCAATGACCACTGCATTCGGTTTGCTTTTTTCAGCGGCTCCATCAATTGCACAACAAGCCGAAGATTTACCTGCACGTGTTACGGATTTTGCATTCACCGAAGCACCTGATGATCACGTTCTTGGCAGCGAGGATGCGGCCCTTACGCTAGTGGTCTGGGCTTCCGTAACATGCCCGCATTGCGCAAGCTGGTTCATAAATGAGTGGCCGATTGTTCAGTCAGAGTTAATCGACACGGGGAAGCTTCGTTTCGTCTTCCGGGAATTTCCGACTGCGCCCGGTAACCTCGCCATGGCGGGTTTCCGTTTGGCAGAATGCGCACCGACCGCTGACTATATGTCCATCATTGAATACCAAATGGAAAATCAAAGTGCGATTTTCAAAGCCGCACAAGAAGGGCGCGGTGCGGAAGCCTACGGTGAAATTGCTGCATTGGCAGGTATGGAAACAAATGAAGCTATGACCAGCTGTCTACGAAATCCGGACATTACGGCTCACATTGTCGATAATTCGAGCCGCGCCACACTTGCTGGTATTAAGAGCGTGCCCGCTTTTCTCATTAACGGCCAGCACTATAAAGGCGACTCAGACGCAAAAAGCCTCGTCGCACTCATCAACGATATGGAAGAAAAAGGCATTTCCGCTCTCCCTAAGGACATCAAACCTGCGGACGCACATGCCGGACATGACCATAATTAAATCCACTTCATGGATTTAACCCGATATAGGGTCATAAACCTATCCATAGCCCATTGCGGGCGCCCCCTTGCTAATTGCTGCTAAATCTCAAGGATTACCTCTATGTTACCTATTGATTCGCTTTCGAGACGATTTGTCCTCCTCATGGCCGGCGCCGCTTTGGCTCTGACTGCTTGTGGCGGCGCAGATACGCCTACCGCTACAGGGGGGTCGGATGGTGAGTACACTGTCGCAGACGATTATATTCTAGGCGAAGCTAATGCGCCTGTGACATTAGTTGAATATGCATCTGTATCTTGCGGGGCATGCGCATACTGGCACCAAAACGTCTACCCTGAGATCAAATCGCAATATATTGATACCGGTAAAGTCAAATATGTTTTCCGGCCTTTCCCTGCTGGAGAGCCGCAAATGGCGCAGGCCGGACATAAATTAGCACTCTGCGCAGACCGCACGAAGTTCTTCAAAAACATCAAGTTGCAATTCGACCGCCAATCTCAAATCATGGAAATGGGTCGAAAACCAAATGGGCTTCGTCAAGCTTATATCAGTCTAGCGAAAGCTTCCGGACTGTCGGAAGACGAATTCATAACTTGTATGGGCGATGCAGACGTTACGGCGCGTTATGACGCATTTGTCGACCTCGGGGTGGACCAAGGCGTATCAGGCACACCGACAATTTTCATCAATGGTGCCCGTACGAACAGTGATTTCGAATCCATCCAAGCGGCGATTTCACCAATTTTGGGTGAACCGATTCCTGAAAAAGCCGACGCTGAATAAGTCATGGGTTCGCTCGTCTTCAATTCTATAAAGCTGACGGGCTTCAAATCTTTCGTCGAGCCAACAGAATTTCTGATTGAGCCCGGCCTGACGGGTATTGTTGGGCCCAATGGCTGCGGTAAGTCTAATCTACTCGAAGCCATCCGTTGGGTTATGGGCGCAAATTCCGCCAAAGCCATGCGCGGTGCGGCAATGGAAGATGTGATTTTCAACGGAACGAAAACCCGTCCCGGTCGAAACCAAGCCCATGTCACTCTGACCGTAGACAATTCAGCTCGTATCGCTCCTCCGGCATTCAACGACGATGACACGCTGGAAATCATGCGGATCATAGAGAAATCCAAAGGGTCCAAGTACAAAATTAATGGCAAAACGGTTCGCGCCAAAGATGTGCAGCTCCTTTTTGCGGATGCGAGCACCGGTGCAAACTCACCAGCCCTCGTCCGCCAAGGTCAGATATCAGAATTGATTGCGGCGAAACCAAGTAACCGCCGCCGAATTCTTGAAGAAGCCGCTGGCATATCTGGCCTGCATTCTCGACGCCACGAAGCAGAACTTCGTCTGCGCGCGGCCGAGAACAATCTTGACCGCCTCGAAGACATAGTCGGGCAAATAGAAAGCCAGCTATTATCCCTTCGTCGTCAATCTCGGCAGGCCGCACGTTACAAACGGCTCGCAGGAGAAATTCACGAATATAAGGCCCTGCTTTGGTTGAAACGCTGGCAGTCTGCTCTCGACACATTGGAAACGGCGCAGTCCGATTTACGTGAGCGCGAAAAAGCCGTGGCCGACACCCAAGTTCAAGCCTCCGAATCTATGCGGCGCGCTGACGAACTCTCTGGTCTGTTAGAGCCGAAACGCGAAGAACAACTTATCGCAGCCGCCCTTCTTGCTCGTCTTAACGCGGCTAAAGACGCGTTGGAACAAGATGAAGAAACGGCCAAATCCGAAGTCAGGAAATTAGAAGCGCAGCTCACAGATATTGCCTCTGACTTGGTGCATGAACGCGACGTTGTGGGCGACGCCGCAGCCGCTGAAGAACGCTTGGCAGCGGAACACGCAGAACTTTCAGCTCTCAAAGACATTTCCGCAGCATTGGACTCAGCCGCCGATGCCGCAGCGGAAGCTTTGAAGGCGCGCAACACGCTGGACGCGGACTTCAATGAGCTGACCCGAAAAACGGCTGACCAAGCCGCGCGCCGCGATGCCGCCGAACGAGAATTGACCCAAGCCCAACAAAGACGCAGCCGCGTTCGTATTGAATTAGAGCAAACCGAAGACAAGCTCGCCGGATTAGATACAGACAATTTCGGAAATGCGAATTTGTTCTCGTCTGCCGCCACCGATGCGCTCACCGCATTGGAAACCGCCCGCACCAAAGAACAGGCGCTGACGGCGGAGCGGACACAGGCCGAAGACGCGGACCGTTTGGCGCGTGAGCATTTATCAACTGTCCGCCAAGCCGCGCAAAAATTGACGGCTGAGAAGTCCGCGCTTGAAAATGTATTGCGCCGCTCCACCTCTGCCGATTGGGCACCTGCACTGGATAGCGTGCAAGCTAAAGCCGGATATGAACAAGCGCTCGCTGCTGTGTTAGGCGAAGATTTGGAGGCTGCCATTGGCGGTGCTGCTGGTCTGCGTTGGGACGGGGCCGATGTGCCTGTGCAAGACTTACCGGTAGGTGTCGAACCGATCACCAATTTCATCACGGCACCGCAAGAGTTGCAGGCTCGGTTATCACAAATCGGCGTCGCAGCAATTGATAACATTCACGCAAAATCCAAGTCCCTCAAACCCGGGCAACGTCTTGTCAGCCCACGCGGTGATGTCGTGCGTTGGGACGGTTTTACCATCGCTGCAGGGGTAGAGACCTCTGCCGCGATTAAATTAAAACAACAAAACCGGGTGTCGGAGCTTACCGCTGAAATCGCCGCTGCGGATTCGGATGTCGAAACCGCGACGGCCAAATTTGAAGCCGCTCGTGAAGCCCGTCAAACGGCCGAATCCGCCGCGCGTGATGCCCGTAAAGCCCTCCCGGATTTGGAACGCGCAGACCGCGCCGCTCAAGCCGCGATGGCGCAATATGAAACGGATATTGCCCGCGCCTCTGCCCAGAAAACAAATTTGGAAGACCGCATCGCGCGGCTTTCAGCTGAAGCGGCTGAATTGGATAAACAGGTCACATCAGCGGAAGAAAATCTCGCCACGCATTCTGGCGGCGAGGATCTGTCCGAACAACGTGAACATCTCTCGGAACAGCTCCGCAATGCCCGTGATGTCGCCGATGAAGCAAGCGCGCAATATCGCAGCCTAAAAAATGAAAGCGAGGCCCGCGCCGCACGCTTAACCGCCGTTGAAGCCGAGCGTGCAAATTGGTCCCGCCGATCCGAAAATGCAGGCAAGCGCGTCGCGACTTTGGAAAATCGTCAGGCGGCTGTTCAGATGTCTCTGGCAAAGGCGACTGATGGCCCCGACCAATTCGCCGAGCGCCGGACAAAGCTCTTTGGAGAATTGGCGACAGCTGAAAGCCGCAGAACGGCCGCGGCAGATGCGTTAAGTGCGTCAGAAAAAGAAACCCAAGACGCGGTTCAGTTCGCTCGCGAATCCGAGACAGCTGCAGGTGCCGCTCGTGAAGCGCGCGCCGCATCCGAGGCCCGTCTCATCGCAGCGCAAGAACGAATTGGCGAGACCAAAGCTCGCGTAAACGAAACGCTGAATTGCGAACCGTCAGAACTCAAATCCCATCTCGGCGAATTGGATTCTGATACAGGCCTTTCTGAAAACGATATTGAACGTAAGCTCGAACGTCTTAGCAAAGAACGTGAGAAAATGGGCGGCGTGAACCTACGGGCTGACGAAGAGGCGGCCGAACAAGAAGAACGTTTGGGCGCAATGATATCCGAACGCGAAGACTTGGTCGCTGCGATAGCCCGCCTTCGGGAGGGCATTGACGAATTGAATACGGAAGGCCGCCAACGTCTCCTCGCAGCTTTTGATAAGGTCAATGGACATTTTGGTCGCTTGTTCCAAACTCTATTTGGCGGTGGTGAGGCGGCTTTGGCTCTGACCGAGTCAGACGATCCATTACAGGCTGGTCTGGAAGTTATGGCCCGCCCGCCAGGAAAATCTTTAAAAGCCATGTCTCTCCTATCCGGTGGTGAACAAGCCATGACAGCTACGGCGCTCATCTTTGCGGTGTTCCTCTCCAACCCAGCACCTGTCTGCGTCTTGGACGAAGTCGATGCGCCGCTGGATGACGCCAATGTAAGTCGTTATTGCGACCTGCTGGACGAAATGAAGAAGCACACGAATACCAAATTTATAGCGATCACCCATAATCCGGTAACAATGAGCCGCATGGACCGCTTATTTGGTGTGACAATGGCTGAACAAGGCGTCTCGCAATTGCTCTCTATTGAGCTGGAAAAAGCCGCGGCTTTAGTAGCAGCAGAATAGATCTTTTTTACCTCGTCCTTAAAGACAAAAAAACGTCCCGACACGAAATACCGATTGTCCCGACACACATTCCCTCGCCCACCCTCCAACGTTTTGCGATTCTTATGCAGCGGGCTACCCTTTGCTACGCGAATCAAGGACCGAGATGAAACAACCCAAAAAATCCGAAACGCTGGAAGTGCGTCTATCCCATCCGGATAAGGTCGCTTTACAAAACAAAGCCGCCAATGAAGGCCGCACCGTCAGCGATGTCGTTCGCGGATTGATTTCTTCTTACCTGTCGCAAACTGAACCCCGCTCCCATCCCTTAAAGCTGACGGAGCTTCTCATGACACTTAAATCCAAGCCAAAATCTGTTCTCGCCACGTTGGCGGTATTTCCGCTGCTCGCAACCCCTTTCCTTCTGCCAACCGCCGCGAACGCAGGAGATATTTCCCTGACCTTAGAAAGTGAATTTATTGAGCCAGTGGTGGAAATGGCTAGTGACGGGAATCGCGTGCGTCGCTCAAGGACCGAAATTCATATTGCCGAAGGTCAGTTTTTTTCTCTACCTGTCGCGGCAAGTCCCTCAAATGACCCTAACGCCCACCTTTATATGAGTCTGCGCATTTCTGAGAGTGACAATCATATTGTGATAATAGAAATTTCCATTTGTGAAAAAACAAACGATTCTGAAATTCCCACCAATGTCGCGCAAGTCGTTACGACTGATACATGTGATGGAGAGAAACTGATTGCCAACCCCAAAATCAGCGCAAAATATGGAGAAACAGCCGAATTTCGTATGGAAACTGAATACCCGTCACCTGAAACGGCAAATAAGGTCTCATTACACGAAATTATAAACGGCAAACCTGCCAAATTCCACTTTGATAGCGACAAACGCAGAGTGTTCAAACTGAAGGCATCGCCCAAAAAGGTCTAGTACGAAGGTTCTGAATGCGACTCTTTCACCTCATCTAAAATTTGGCACAAAAAAACATCACAGGAAAAGTAATTTTATTATATTTTTCAACATGATAACCCCTCACTCACTCGTGTTGACTTCCCCTACCCCCTTCGTTAGGTAGGGGCCGCTTTCGACAGGGGTTTTCCCGACGAATGCTGCGAATGTGTCATGGCTAACCAAAACGGACAAAACCACGCCTCTAAACCGAATGACCTTGACGATCTTGGCGCGCGACTAAACGCGGCAAGAGCGAAATATGAGGTCACCCCGGATGTAAAGGATGATGGTTCACTTCTTGGCCAAGCCTGGCGGATGAGCACGGAACTCGTAGTTTCGGTCATAGTTGGATTGGGTTTGGGCTACGGCGTTGACACAATCTTCGGGTCGAAACCGTGGGGTATATTGATTGGGTTATGTTTTGGCTTCGCCGCCGGAATAATGGCAGTTTTACGGACGTCCGCTAAAATGGACGAACAAAATGCGGGTGTCCCTCTTGGGGATGATATGCCCGACGATGAAAACGAATAGGAGTGGGACGTGGCAAGCGATCCTATGGAGCAGTTTAAGATCAAAGAGATAGCTGAGCTATTTCAGATCGGTGGACAGACCATTTCATGGACAAACTCTGCATTCTGGATGGTCGTTTCGGCCGTCTTGATTGTCGCGTTTTTTGCCCTCACGACCAAACGCAAACTTGTCCCTGGTAAGATGCAGTCCCTAGGCGAGCTCAGTTACGAATTTATCGCCAACATGGTGAAAGACACAACCGGCGCGGAAGCTATGAAATTCATGCCTTTCGTCTTCACCCTCTTCTTCTTCATCCTCGCCGCAAACCTTATCGGGATGAACCCATACGCGTTCACCACGACGTCCCACGTCGCCGTCACCGCGGCGATGGCCGTCTTCACAATTGGCGTTGTGATCGTCGCCGGTATCTGGAAAAATGGATTTAAGTGGTTCAAAATCTTTGCCCCGTCCGGCCTTCCCGCCATCATGTATGTTATTATTGTACCGATTGAGATTATCTCATTCATCAGCCGCCCCATCACATTGGCCGTTCGATTGTTCGCCAATATGGTTGCGGGTCACGTTATGCTTAAACTTTTCGCGATTTTCGCAGCGTTCTTGGCCGCAAAAGGCGGCATTGTTGCGGTTGGATCTATTGTTCCAATGTTCGCAACCGTTGCCCTGGTCGCTCTCGAATTTCTCGTCGCCGGACTGCAAGCCTTTGTGTTTGCCATCCTGACCTGTGTCTATCTCAACGACGTTTATCACGTCGATCACTAATCTGAATTTCCATCCATAGGAGACATTATCATGGAAGCAGAAGCAGCAAAGTATATCGGTGCAGGACTTGCCGGTACAGCCCTCATTGGTGCCGGTATCGGTATCGGTTCAATCTTCTCTAACTACCTTGCAGGTGCGTTACGTAACCCATCCGCAGCCGCCGGTCAGCGCACAAACCTTCTTCTCGGTTTTGCGCTTTGCGAAGCGACAGGCCTCTTCGGCTTCGTTCTCGCTATGATCATCTTGTTCGGCGCCTAATTTAGGGAGCCTTCCAAATGGCTGCTGAAACAGATACTGCATACGGCAACGCTGAACAGGCCGGCTCTGTCGGCCTCCCTCAGTTGGATCCGTCAACATGGGTCAACCAGATCTTCTGGTTGATCATTGTTTTTGCGGCGCTTTACATCATCCTTTCGATGTTCATTCTCCCGCGTTTGCGGGAGGGTATTTCTGATCGTGAAGACCGGATCAGTGATGATTTGGACCAAGCATCAAATATGCAACGCGAAGCGGAAGAAGCCGAGAAAGCTTATAATCGCTCTCTCGCTGATGCTCGCGCCAAGGCGATGAATGTCGCTGAAACAACAAAGCAATCTATCGATACGGAAATTGCAAAAGAGATAGAAGCTGCGGACGCCAATATGGATCGCCAAGCTGAAATCGCTGAAGCAAACATTCGTAAGATCAAAATGAAGGCTTTGTCGAACATCGAATCCATTGCAGGTGAAACTGCGATCGCCGTTGTATCCTCACTCACCGGCAAAGCGCCAACAGCTGCGGCTGTTCGTGCTGTCATGAAGAACTAGATAGAGAGATATCAGCATGATGTCTGTACATATCATACACGCTGCGGCCGGAACGCCATGGTATTTAGACTCCAAATTCTGGGTCTTACTCCCCGTCGTGCTTTTCATTGCGCTCGTTGTTTACAAGGGTGCTTTCAAGGCTTTGAACAAGTCCTTGGACGACCGTGCTGATACGATTAAAGCTGAACTTGATGAAGCCCGCCGTCTCCGCGAAGAGGCTCAAGCTCTTCTCGCCTCTTATCATCGCAAGCAAAAAGAAGCCGAAGCGCAAGCCGAGGAAATCGTAAAGCAAGCGCGGACTGATGCCGAAAACATGGCTGTTCAGGCCCGTAAGGATCTGACAGAGCGACTTGAGCGCCGCGCTGCACAAGCCGAGGCCAAAATTGCTAACGCTGAAGCGCAAGCGATGAGCGAAGTGAAAGCTAAAGCGGCTGACATGGCCATGGATACAGCAGAGAACTTCTTACGCACGAAGTTAAGCGCAGCGGATAAATCAAAGTTGATCAAAGATGGCATCGCACAAATGGGCGCGACGCTGGGTTAGCTTCAACTCTTATTGAACGATAAAAAAAGCCGCTCCATACGGGGCGGCTTTTTTTGTATTAGAATTTTGACAACCATAATCGTCAAGCGCATTCTAAATATAAACTTCGACAAGGGAATTAATGAAGTGAAACATCTCTATCTCAAATTCACCCTTGGACTCACACTTATGAGTTTCGCTAGTCCGATCCTGGCTAAATCATCAAAAAAGACGACAGCTTTCATGTCAAATGTCGAGGGAGCAGTCGCGACAGCCTACCGCAAAAGAAAAGAACTCGGGAATTGTGTAACACCGTGCACATTGCCAATCGCCATCAAAAAACTCGACCTCGTCGACTTCAGCCACCCAAATTATCCAGACACTTACTTTGTTGAACGAAATTTAGAGAAAATTCGAAAGGACGCAAAGGGAACAGAGGGACCTATTGAGATTTATGGACGTTTCGGCCCCTCCTATAGTGAAGCCGCGATTGAAAATGACCGCGAAATGGCCGAACGTTATGCCAGTGAATATGCTGCAGCTTTGGCGGGCGGTGACGCACCCGCAAAAGTCTTGAAGATTAGAGCTCCAAACAGACCTTTTAAGCAATCACGTTCCGGTTGGTGCAAACTCCGTTTCACCGTCACAAAAACAGGCCATACAACGCATATTGAAGTTATTGATTGTTCAGATAACGCTTTTGCGAGCCCTGCCAAGCGAGTACTAGGCTACGCCCGCTTCATCCCTCAAGTTATAAATGGATCATTTGAAAACCAAAAAGATAAAGAGCTCACTTTTACAACGCAGTTTTACGACAAATCGGGAAAGCTGGTCCCACCAAAACGGGAAAAGTCGTGATTTCCTTACTTTATGACAGGTTTACTCCGCGGCTTCCGCAATGTCTGACGGCGGTGTCCAACGGAGGACGGGTTTCCTGGCCGCCTGCGTTTCGTCCAAACGGCGCATCGGCGCATAGACCGGTGCCTGTTTGAAGCTCTCCACATCACCGTTCTTCGCTCGGGTCGCGAGTGAGCGCATGGACTGGATAAAGCGGTCCAGTTCCCCTTTACTCTCTGACTCGGTCGGCTCGATCAACATGGCTCCGTGTACGACGAGTGGGAAATACATCGTCATTGGGTGATAACCTTCGTCAATCATGGCCTTCGCAAAATCGAGGGTCTCGACCCCTGTGTCCTTCAAGAAACGGTCGTCGAATAAGGCTTCATGCATACACGTTCCTTCGAACGCGGTCGTCATGACATTGGATAGTGAGGCTTGGACGTAATTCGCGTTTAGCACGGCATCTTCCGTAGCTTGCTTAAGTCCATCTGAACCGTGGCTCATCATGTAGGATAGAGCGCGCGTATACATCCCCATATTTCCGTGGAACGCGCACATACGTCCAAAGGATTTATCGTCAGGGTCTTCAACCAGGTCGAACCCGTCTTCGGTCTTAATGACGTAAGGCACGGGCGCGTGATCTTTCAGCGCATCAGAGAGCACTGTCGGGCCCGAACCCGGACCGCCACCACCATGTGGGGTGGAGAACGTCTTGTGCAGATTGATGTGCATCGCATCGACGCCGAGATCACCCGGACGAACACGCCCAACCAGCGCGTTGAAATTCGCGCCGTCGCAGTAGAAATACCCGCCCGCCTCATGGATGAGGTCGGCAATCTCAATAATGTCTGTTTCGAACAATCCACATGTATTGGGATTTGTCAGCATGATACCTGCGATGTCGGACTCTTTTCCGAGGCCATCGAGTTTGGCGCGTAGCGCATCCATATCAACCCGGCCGCCAGCATTGGCAGGAATTTCGTCTACGCTGAAACCGCACTGGACGGCCGTGGCTGGGTTTGTACCATGCGCTGATTCTGGAACCAATACGCGGCGTTTGTGTGACGCACCGTCATGGTCCAGGCGTGCGCGGATGGCCATCATCCCACAAAGCTCACCATGTGCGCCTGCTTTTGGCGTCAGCGCGACTGCTGGCATATTACAAAGCGTCATGAGCCAGTGAGACAAAACATGCATAACTTCCAATGCGCCCTGGGCGGATTGGATTGGTTGCAGCGGATGCACATCTGCAAAGCCCGGCATGCGCGCGACCTTCTCATTCAGGCGCGGATTATGTTTCATGGTGCAAGAGCCAAGTGGATAGACACCAAGATCAATCGCGTAGTTCTTTTGCGACAGGCGTACATAATGGCGCAGGGTTTCAGGCTCGGATAGACCCGGTAGACCTATCTCACCCTTGCGTTCATGCCCGCCCAGACGGGATTTTGTTCCTTTGGCCTGCGGAAAATCAATCCCCGTACGGCGCGGCGTACCGGTTTCAAAAATAAGAGCGGTAGCTTGGTTGAGAGCTTTTGACCCGGACACGGTTTTCCGCTCATTCATATTGGCGGGTGCCGGTGATGTTGGACGACCTTCAGTTTTCATGACAACACCTCCTTCAGTGCGGTTTCATAGGCGGCAATATCTTCATCGCTCGATGTTTCAGTTGCGCAAACGAGGAGAAGATTCGGGTCAGCGTCCGGTGCGAGTCGTGAGAGTGGGACACCCGCGATGACTCCTTTATCCACCATCGCGTCGACAACCTCTGCTGCTGGCTTATTCAATTTTATGGTGAATTCATTGAAGAAGGCCTCGTTCAATACTTCAGCTCCGTCCACACCGTCAATTGCATCGGCTAATTCGCACGCTTTTTCATGGTTGAGCGTTGCGAGTTGTTGAATGCCTGCATCGCCAAGCAAACTCATATGGATGGTAAAGGCGAGACAGCAGAGACCCGAGTTTGTACAAATATTCGACGTCGCTTTTTCGCGGCGAATATGTTGCTCCCGCGTGGACAGTGTGAGCACAAAACCGCGATCGCCATTGGCGTCCACAGTCTCTCCGCAAACGCGGCCCGGCATTTGACGAACGAGTTTTTGGCGGCACGCGAACAGACCAACATGTGGACCGCCAAAAGCAAGGCCAACACCTAGACCTTGCCCCTCACCGACAACAATATCCGCGCCCTGTTCTCCAGGAGGCGTAATCGCGGCGAGCGCAACAGGTTCTGTAAACACCGCGATAAGCAGCGCTTTGTGCGCATGTGCCTTTTCCGCAATTGGGCGCAGGTCAACAATCTCGCCGAAGACATTTGGGGACTGCACAACAACGCAGCATGTATCATCGTCGATATGGTCCACGACATTGTGGTCGCGGCCCATGCGTGTCTCCCGCTCATTGATTTTGATATTGAGCGTGGAGGCCAAAGTTTGCGTTGCGGCGGCATAATGCGGGTGAAGTCCAGGCGCGAGAACCGCTTTGGATTTCTTTCCGCGGGCAACACGGTGCGCCATGACAACAGCTTCAGCGCAAGCGGTAGATCCGTCATACATAGATGCGTTTGCGACTTCCATTCCGGTCAGGAGCGCGACTTGCGTTTGAAATTCGAAAAGGGTTTGCAGCGTGCCTTGACTGATTTCAGGCTGATAGGGTGTGTAGGCTGTCAGGAATTCAGACCGTTGGATAAGATGATCTACGGTCGCCGGGATATGATGTTTATATGCCCCTGCTCCGCAGAAAAACGGCACACTGCCCGCAGGTGTCGATTTGTTCGACAAGCGCTGAAAGAACTGCTCTACAGACTGTTCTGACTGATGTTTGGGTAGGTCAATCAACCCGTCCAAGCGCGCTGATTCAGGCACATTGTGAAACAATTCATCAATCGACTTCGCGCCTATAACGTCGAGCATTTGCGCTCGATCATTTTCATTTAACGGTAAATAACGCATCGGCTTTATCCTTTAGCCATGAGAAAAATAAGAATAGCGGCGATCAATAATCCGACCGCGTCAACAATAACGATTTTATTTAAAGCCCCAGACAGGGTTCCCCGCATTGCAGCGATGACAATGAAACTCGCCATGGAAATAATCGTGCCCATCAATACAGGCCAGCGGATCGCTGGGGAATGAGCTGCGTAAATACAGGCAGCCCCGACAAAGCCAAACAAGACAGCGCGGTGCTGCAAAAGTGTAATCAGCGTACTGTCCTCGGTAGCAACCCCATAGAGTTTGCCAAATCGAGTTCCTGACAACCCAGATAAGGCGGGAAGAATATGAATCACCGACAACAGGTAAAACAAGATTGGAATGACATGACGCATTTAATCTTCCTTCCCATTTCCACGGGATATGTTGTTGAACGCTATGACGAGCAATCCAACTAACAGACAAAAAATTCCGACAGCGAGTTTGTAAACACCCTTATCAACGTCCGAATTTTGAACCCATGTGACAATGTGCCAAAGGCCGAGAACGCTGATCGCCAGCCCCCACAACGTCAGACCCATTGAACCACGAAACATTAGCTAGAGACCGTCGCAATACTCTTTGTATTTCGTCTCATCCATCAAGCTCTCAAGCTCGTCGGCGTCCGAAATTTTCATCTTCAAGAACCATCCGTCACCGTCTGGAGAGGCATTGACCGTTTCTGGCGCATCTTCGAGCGCTTCATTGACGGCCGTGACTTCGCCGCCGATCGGGGCGTAGACTTCAGAGGCCGCTTTAACGGATTCGACGACGGCGGCTTCGTCACCTTTGTCAAATTCGGTGCCGACATCCGGCAGCTCAACGAAAACAACATCGCCGAGCGCTTTGGCCGCATAGGCGGAAATCCCGACCGTGCCGATATCGCCATCAACGGAAATCCATTCGTGGTCTTCTGTGAAATAAATGCTCATGAGTTAGGCTCCGCGGTAGTAGTTATGAGGTGCAAAAGGGAGTTTAGTAATTTTGGCAGGGCGAGCTTTGCCGCGAACAATCAGTTGAACAGCTGTCCCAGCTTTCGTGTATTTGCGCGCAACGTAGCCCATGGCGACTGGACCTCCGGCCGTTGGACCAAACCCGCCTGATGTGATTTCTCCAATGACATTCCCATCCAAATCCTGAACTTCGGTGTGTTCACGCGCAGGGGCACGGCCTTCTGGTTTAATTCCAACAAGGCGCTTTGTCGTTTTATCGGCGATGTCAGCGGCAACACGCGCTGCGCCCAAATATCCTGCATCTGCAGAGCGGCGATGTTTTTGGACAGACCAGAATAGTCCCGCTTCTATCGGTGAAACGGTGGTATCAATATCATGCCCATAAAGACAAAGCCCGGCTTCCAAACGCAAACTATCTCGCGCGCCAAGTCCTATCATTTCAACGTCGCCATGCGCCAATAGCGCTTTCGTCAAACGAACAGCGTCTTCGTGTTTAACCGAAATTTCATAGCCATCTTCGCCCGTATAACCAGATCGCGAAACATGTACCCAAATCGGGGATTCTAATGGTCCTGAAAGCTGTAAATCCGTATGGGTCATAAAAATCAAATCTGCGACAGCTGGGTTGAATTGCTTCAACACCTCAACAGCGGACGGGCCTTGAAGCGCGATGAGAGATAGAGTGTCGTCTTTGACCTGAACCTCAACACCATCCGACATGTGGGATTCCAAATGCGCATAATCATCGATTTTGCAGCCCGCGTTCACGACGAGATAAAGCATGTGTTCGTAACCCGGTAGGCCCATACGGGAGATCATCAAATCATCCAAAATCCCGCCTTCGGCATTCAGGAATTGTGAATAACGTTGCTGCCCTGGCTCCAAAGATTGAATATCGGCGGGAACGAGCTTTTCTAGCGCCCTGGCCGCAGTCGCAAAATCTTTGTCTGCGGGAACGAGGAAGACTTGCCCCATATGGGAGACGTCAAACAGACCTGCTTTTTCGCGCGTATGAAGATGCTCACCCAAAACACCCATGGGATATTGAACAGGCATATCGTAACCGGCGAACGGCACCATTTTCGCACCTAGGGCAACATGCATGTCGTAAAGAGCGGTTGTCTTTAAATCAGTCATAGGCGCATCACGGCTGATGCCGTTCCAATGCCACCTGCTGTCCTTGAGGCCTGAGAGATTGATCCGACGCTTCAGTATGAAACGTTAGACTTACTCCGTCGGCGGGGCATTTCACCAAACTGCCCGCTTTCCAGCGTTTTGACTGCCAAACGGTCCGTTGACCTGAGCGTTTCCGGGGCGGTTGCGCCTTCGGTGGCCGGGGTTATTTTCCGACTCTCTCCCATTTGGCAGGGATAATTTGGGATGCGCGGACTCAGCGTGAGAGTCAATCTCATCTGTACACCAAAGCCTTAAGACCTGTGTGTTACTCCGCACACAGCACAGAATTTAGTCACAAGGCCTCGTTATGTCCGGTAAGTCAAAAGAAGAAGTAGCATTCGAACTCGTATCCAAGCTGAAAGGCGTTGGCGTTTGGGGGGAGAACAATATGCAGGAAATACTAAACATGTATGCCGAGTGTTTAGAAGCCACGTCAGGTCTACGAGAATTGGACGGAAAAACGCCTTCCGCGCTCCGTTTATCTGGACAAAATGCGGTGACCGCGAAAGCCGCACCCGCTCCCGCTCCCGCTACTCGTCAATCTGCACCGATGCAGCAAGCTCGGGCTCAACAGCCTGTTCTTCAACAGCAGCAGCAACAGCAACGTCAACCGCAACAGGTCGCTCAAGCTGCCTATCAGCAGCAACGTCCTCAGTAATTCTAGACAAAGCGCTTGCTGCGCCGAGCTACATCCGCTCAGGCGCTTCAATCGCTAGTAAGTTCAAACCATGTTCGAGCTGCGCTAAAGTCGCTTTTGCGAGACTCAGGCGTGAGGCCTTAACCGATTCCGGCACATCATCTGCTAGAATCGGACAATCAGCGTAGAATCGTGAGAAACTCTGCGCGACGCGGTAAACATGTTCACACAAAATATGCGGTGCGTATTTGTCTGCAGCAAGCTCAATCGCACGAGCGTAGGCGTCAAGTGAGAGCACGAGCGCCTTTTCCGTGTCTGCTTCAACGGCGATATCACCGGACGCGGCATTCATTTCAGTGGCTTTGCGCAAAATCGATTTAATCCGCACGACGGCATATAAAAGATACGGCCCCGTTTTTCCCTCAAAAGCTGTGAAACGTTCCGGATCAAAAATGTAATTCGTCATCCGCTGATTTTGCAGATCAGCAAACTTCAATGCGGCAAGGCCGATTTTACGCGCAATTTCAGTGCGTTCTTCCGCGTCGAAATTCGCGCCGATACCCGAAGACTCGAGCCGATCACGTGCGGCTTCGTTCATGATATCCATGAGGTCTTCAAGGCGGAGTACGCCGCCTTCACGGGTTTTGAATGGCTTACCGTCCTTGCCATTCATCGTACCAAATCCTGCATGGTAGAGCTGGTCGGCGTCATACCAACCAGCTTTCATAGCAGCGCGGAACACTTGCTCAAAATGTAGAGCTTGGCGTTGATCAACGACATAGACGATGAGGTCAGGATTGATTTCCGCCTTACGGTCAATAAGCGTTGCAAGATCCGTTGTATGATAAAGAACAGCTCCCGAACTCGAAAGAAGCATAACAGGCGGCATACCTTTTCTCTTACCAGCCGCAATGCCTTTCTGCCTCTCGGCTTCATAAATTGGGTCCAATGGGATCATTAATCCCCCATCAACTTCCTCAGTTATTCCTGACGCTTTCAAATCATCGATCATCCCGGGGATAAGGGGGTCCACGCAGGCTTCGCCTTTCCACAAGTCAAACTCAACGCCTAGATTTCCATAGCCAACTTTCAATGCAGCAACGGACACATCGATGAAATGATCAAGGAGGGCACGATATCCACGACGCCCGGATTGCAACTGCGCTGTCGCAACACGAGAGCTCTCCATTCGGTCGGCGTCCGCCTTCGCCTTGTTTGAGGCTTGCGGATATAATCGAGCGAGATCATCCATCGTGACGGGTGGTTCTTTCGGATATTCGCCTTCGAAAGTGTCATCGAAATATGGAAGGTTCGGCTGTTCTTCGGCAAGTTCCGAAATGAGATGTCCCATTTGCAGACCCCAATCCCCCATATGAACATCGCCAATGACCGTATGACCCTGTGCACGCAAAATACGTTTGATGGCTTCGCCAAGAACGGCGGAGCGCAAATGTCCAACATGCATCGGCTTAGCAACATTCGCCCCGCCATAATCGACGACGATGGTTTTGGAGGTTTCAGCGCTGAGGCCATCCGCTGGATTGTTGAGTAGCTGTTTCGCGCGCGCCGTCAGCAACTCGTCTGCGGGCGTGATATTGATAAAACCTGGACCAGCGATATCCAACGTCCCCATAATTGGGTCTTTTTCCATAATCGCAACAGCTTGGGCTGCAATGTCTCGTGGGTTGGCTTTTTCGCCTCGCTTTTTGGCAATTCCTGCCGCAGCCATCGCGCCGTTACACTGATAAGGCGCGTCGC
Source organism: Litorimonas sp. (assembly GCA_039975855.1). Lineage (GTDB taxonomy): Bacteria > Pseudomonadota > Alphaproteobacteria > Caulobacterales > Maricaulaceae > Litorimonas. Next base: position 745,596 of record JBDWGH010000002.1, read on the forward strand.
CGCGATCCGATTCGCGCACAGCGGCGATATTTCCAGGAAACCCCAGCGATTCAAAAGCCGCACGCGCGACGGCGTCCAAGCTAGACAAAATAGACGACATGAGACTTACCGTTGGCCGGCGGAGACACGGAAGCGTTTGCCATCAGCGTTAAAAGCGCGCTGTTCTGGCGTCACGACAAATCCGACAACAATTTCAAAATTCTCACCCGATGTTGTATCATTGGCACGCGGAAAAATAATTTCATCAATTGTTTCTGTGACCCGCATACGATCTTGCCCGGCTGGAAAAGTAACGGTCAGTGGGAAAACAGATTTTTCGAGAACGTCGATATTTTTGCGAGTCGCGGCGACAAAATAATTATACGTCACTGTCTCACCAGACGCTGCAGGACCTCGACCAAGAGAGAAGTCTATGGTCAAATCAGCAACAATAGGACGGTCTGCGTAGTATCGGCAAAGCGAGCGAACAGCGTCTACCTCACCTGTAAACCCAACATTTCCAAATTTTTCACTCCCATCACCGCGAATCTCCACAACACGTGATGCGTCATAAAGAGAGAATGCACGGGGACATGGTCCAGGGTTGGCTTCTGCTGCCGCCCCAATAGACAAAACTTCTTTAGTTGACCGACATCCTGCCAATGCAAGGATTGACAGCGCAGCGGCTCCGATAAGCGTGGTTTTCATCGACATGGAAAAGTCCCAATCCGGTCCTGTTTTGACACAACTCCCGCTCTATCGCGAGGCGTGACCTAATGCTATAGAAAGCCCTGTAATCAAATCTGCTCATCGCTGCAATGCGCGGATTATGAAGGAGTCCTCATGTCTGCCACTTTAACTGCACATTCTGATGGTGAAACCGTGCGCAAACATAAAACCGTGCTTCTGGCCGCCCCGCGTGGGTTTTGCGCGGGCGTAGACCGCGCAATTCAAATCGTAGAACGTTCCATCGAGAAATTTGGCGCCCCCGTCTATGTTCGGCACGAAATCGTCCATAACCGTCATGTCGTTGACCGTTTAAGCAAACTGGGTGCCGTATTCGTTGAAGAACTAGATGAATGTCCAGATGACAGACCCGTCGTGTTTTCTGCGCATGGCGTTCCAAAATCTGTCCCGAAAGCGGCGCAAGCTCGCGAACTGACTTTTTTGGATGCCACCTGCCCGCTCGTGTCAAAAGTTCATGTCGAAGCGGAACGCCATGCGAAAGAAGGCCTCCACATTTTACTGATCGGTCACGAAGGTCATCCTGAGGTCGTCGGCACGATGGGGCAATTGCCAGCTGGCCAAATGACATTGATTGAAACGGTTGAAGACGCGAACACCTATCAACCAGAGGACGGTCAAAAGCTGGCACTTGTGACGCAGACGACATTGTCGGTTGATGACACCACGGATATTATAGCCGCGCTGCAGGCCCGGTTCCCGGATATCGCCCTACCCTATAAAGAGGACATTTGCTACGCCACCACGAACCGCCAAATGGCTGTCAAAGCAATTGCTGAACGCTGCGATTTGCTGCTCGTGATTGGGTCTAAAACATCTTCTAATTCAAAACGTCTTGTCGAAGTTGGCGCTAAAGCAGGGTCCGATGGTGCAGCTTTAATATCTTCTTCAGAGGCAATCGACTGGGATGCCGTCGATGCAGCGGAAACTATCGGATTATCAGCAGGCGCCTCCGCGCCAGAATATTTAACGGACGGGGTCATCGCGGCCTTGCGTTCGCGCTATGAAATTAGCTGCCGAGAGGTCGAAGTGACCAAGGAAAAGGTCATCTTCCGCCTGCCGCGCCTCCTGCTGGACAAATAATGCCGCGCACGAAAAAGGAAGACGCCCTAAAGCCGGGTGCATTGGAAGGCGCACTCGTCATTTATACGGACGGGGCTTGTTCCGGAAACCCTGGCCCGGGCGGATGGGGCGTCATTATGTATCACGGTAAACGCCAGAAAGAGATGTTCGGCGGCGAAAAAGAGACGACCAATAACCGGATGGAAATGATGGCGACGATAAAAGCCCTAGAAGCCATAAAACCTGGCTTTTCAGGTCCGGTCGTTCTTTTCACTGACTCCACCTACGTTCTCAAAGGAATCACGGAGTGGATTCACGGTTGGAAAAAGCGCGGCTGGAAGAAATCCGATAAAAAACCCGTGGTGAATAAAGACCTCTGGCAAAAACTCGACGAACTCAATTCACAGCGCGATGTTCAATGGAAGTGGGTCAAAGGTCACGCAGGTGATATCGGCAATGAAAAAGCCGATGAGTTGGCGCGGCGAGGCATACCGGGGAGAGGAAGTTGATATGAGATATTTTCTGTTATCTGTTTTCACATCTGCTGGAATGCTGGCATCTACGCCTGTTATTGCTTGCACACCACCATTTCCACATCCGGAATTTTTGCTGGTCGGAAATAAAGGTGAAAACACCGTCAGCTTCATCGACATGGAAACGGGTAGGGAAGTTTCACGGCGTCCAGTCAGCGCCAATGCCCCGCACGAAATCGCTGCTTCTTATAATGGTAGATTTGCAGCTGTGGTCAACTATGGCGATGCTGTCATCGATGTCTTCGATGTTTCTTTTCGAGGCATAATTGCATCTATAGATCTAGGTAAAAACACCCGCCCCCACGGGTTGCTCCCCTTAAAGTCTGGAGGTTTTATAGCCACCACTGAAGGGAATAACTCAATTGTTGTTCTTAATCCTGATCACGATCTCAATGGGTTCCCGAATGGCCCTTGCCCGATTTTTAACTGGAAAGTCAGCTCAATCCCAACCGAACAAGACGGCACGCATATGATCGCAGTGAGTCCTGACGAAACTGTTGCTTACACTGCGAATATGCAGTCCGGCACGGTCAGCCGCATAGACCTTGAAACGGAACAGGTCATATCCGCACTTGCGGGGAAAGAGGTGGAAGGCGTTGCAGTTACCAAAGATGGATCAGAGGTTTGGGCGTCTGTTCGGGGCGAAGACAAAGTCGTTATCTTTGACGCGGCGTCCCTCAAAAAACTCGATGAAATCAAAGTGGGTAAATTCCCTCTGCGCATTATCGTCTCGCCGGACGGAGAAAATATGGTGACGTCAAATCTGTTGGACGGGACCGTCACCGTATTGGACGTGGCCAGCCGAGAAGTTGAACGCACAATCCGCGTCAGCGGATCAGACCAAACGCGGCAAGTCACATTGCTGTTCAACAAAGACGGGTCTCGCCTCTACGTCGCCGAGACAGGTGCAAATAAAATTGCGGAAATTGATTTCGTAAGCGGCGAAGTTATTGGTCGGCTTTCAGGCGGAGCACAAGGCGACGGACTTGCCATCGTCCAGTCTTTTCGATGGGACAAATAAAGTTACCCCGGCCAGCGGCCAGTCGTAATGCCCTTCATCTTGGCGCTGTAAACATTCGCGGCAAATGCGATATAGATACTGAGTTCATCGAGCACACGTTCAGGCATGCGGCGCGAACGAGGATTCACCCGGTAATGGTAGGCATCGCGGCGGTATTTTTCTGTCGGCTTTAATTCCATAACAGGATAGCCGGCCTGTTCAACCAAGAACCACCAACTTGTCAGGCCGCGCGGTTTAATTTTGAATTTGTCCGTCCCATTATCAATACGGTTGAGCTCTAATCGGGCATTGCCTTTGCGATCGAATTCGAGTTCTCCGATTTCTCGTCCAGATTTAATGATATCAAATTCCAAATCACCACGCGAAGAGTTCGCCGGCTTGGCATTAATTTTGGCATCAATTCCATGAACATGAGCCGTTCCCGAAGCAAATACGACATTGCCCTTTGGGCTCCGCATATCCGAAGCGTAAGCGAGGCCGCCAATGACGACCTCGTCCCTTATCAACTCGAATGAATGTCGAGAGCCAAAACTTTGGACGGTCAAACTCATTTTAGGATTTCAGTGCAGGTTCAACAATTAACGTTGCGCCAGCAACAGCTGTAATGATCAAGGCATCGCCTGATTTCGGATCGTCAGATTCCGTGCTGGCTTTCCATTGAGTATCTCCAACAGTGACCCGGCCATGACCATTGTCAAAATCAGTAAACGCTGTCACGCGGCGTCCCAACATGGTCCGGCCTGGATCGTTCAGGTCAGCAGGCTCACCTGATTTCATCAACGGCTTGAGATAGAGATGTCCGATAACGAGTAAGGCCGTCGAAAGGACAAAGAACAGGACAAACTGCATTTCCCAAGAAAGCGGCAGGAAGAAAACCCAAGCCGACATAGCGAGCGCCGCAACAGCCGGCCAGAGAATGTATGTAGTGCCTGTGACCAGCTCCAACCCGACTAAGCCGAGGCCCAAGAGCCCCCACTTTGTCGCATTCATAGTCTCCAGAGCAGATATGATTATGTTGGTTTCATTTTCCATATGCAGCCCTTCCTATTTCTTCTTATTGGCGCTGTCCAAAAGTGACGTCACGCCGCCGACCGTCGCCGCCAAACCGGATAATTCGGCTGGAACGATAACCGTTTTCTGGTTCGGGCTTTTCGCCAACTCTCCAAAGGCTTTCACATATTCTTGCGCAACAAAGTAGTTGATCGCATTCACATCACCACGTGCAATCGCGGTCGAGACCATTTCCGTTGCTTTCGCTTCGGCTTGAGCTTCGCGCTCACGCCCCTCAGCATCAAGATATGCGGCTTCCTTGCGACCTTCAGCTTCGCGAATAGCCGCTTCTTTTTCGCCTTCGGCTTTAAGAATAGAAGATTGTTTATGGCCTTCCGCAATCAGAATGTCAGAGCGTTTCTCACGTTCGGCTTTCATCTGTTTGTTCATCGCTTGCGTGATGTCATGCGGCGGCGAAAGATCTTTAATCTCAATCCGCGTCACTTTTGTTCCCCAAGTATCCGTTGCCTGATCAATGACGGACAGCAGCTGTGCGTTGATTTGATCACGTTTGGAAAGAACCTCATCAAGATCCATTGAACCGACAACCGTCCGTACATTTGTAAGACAGAGATTCTGGATAGCGTTCTCTAAGCTGGACACTTCATATGTCGCCATACGGGCATCGATGACTTGGATAAACACAACAGCATCCGCAGTGACCATCACGTTGTCCCGCGTAATTACGTCCTGCGACGGAATGTCGATAACGCGTTCACGCATATCCATTTTATTGGAAATTCGCTGATAGAAAGGAATAACAAAAGCCAATCCCGGTTTAAGCGTTCTGGCGTAACGGCCAAAATTTTCCAGTGTCCATTCGGATCCTTGCGGTACAATCCGCACGGTTTTAAAAATTATGAATACAGCAAGCACTGCAAGGATGATCGGTATAAGACTAGCGATTTCCATGATGTTGTCCCCTTTCGACTATTGTAAAACTAGGTGCGCCCCGTTTCAGTATTTTCTTATAGCTCGGACAGCATGTGATCAGCTGAGCTCACCTTAAACTCACCCGGCGCTTCGACGAATAACCTTTCGACTGTGCCGTCATCCACAACCATGGCGTAACGCTGAGAGCGTTGGCCCATCCCGAATCCGGATCCGTCCATTTCGAGGCCAATGGCCGCCGCAAATTCACCGTTTCCGTCCGCGAGCATATCTACATCTGCACTGCCGGCTTGCTGACCCCAGGCCCCCATAACGAACACGTCGTTTACGGAGACACAGGCGATTTCATCAATGCCGCGCGCTTTCAACATGGCGGACTTTTCAACAAACCCTGGGAGGTGTTTAGCTGAGCAGGTCGGCGTAAACGCACCAGGCACAGCAAAGAGCGCCACACGTTTTCCGGCAAAGACGTCATCCGTATTGACAGGTTGAGGTCCATCCGGGCCCATTTTCATGAATGTAGCGGCGGGGAGCTTATCCCCTTCTTGAATTGACATACTGAAATTCTCCCAAATTTTAATTTATCGTCTTTCGATAAAGATAGGGTGAGTTCGGGGTCTGTGCAAGATAGGGTGCGTCGATTTTCAACGCTTTAGGTTGATTTTGCGACCTCAAGCGAAGGTGACTTGACCCAATCGAGATGTGCTTCATTAGTCGCGTATGGAACATCCGAAATCCAAACCACAGAGTTTTAGTAATTCATTTTTGATCGCAACCCCGATCATGGATGATCCGCGATTCCGTTTCTCTGTTATCTACTTGGTCAGTCACGACAGATCCGGCGCAATGGGGCTTGTCATCAATAAGGGAAAGTCAGGCCTACAAATTTCTGACTTATTGGATCAAATTGGCATTTCAGGCGATGTGAAAGTTGCAGATACTGCCGTATTGAACGGCGGTCCCGTTGATATTGATCGCGGGTTCGTTTTGCATAGCTCTGACTATTTCAAACCGGAAACATCTCTGAAGTGCTCTGAAACTTTATCACTGACATCAACAAAAGATGTTCTGGAGTCCTTAGTGTCAGAGGATCACCCCAAAAACGCGATGCTGGCCGTCGGATATGCGGGATGGGCTGCAGGCCAACTCGAAAATGAAATTGCCGACAATTGTTGGTTAGTCGCAGAGGCCGATGATGACTTGGTTTTCTCGCAAGACCTGGATGGAAAATGGGCGGCGGCGCTAAAAGAGATGGGCATCAACCCCAGCAGTTTAAGCCAGGACGGTGGGCGCGCCTAATCCCCGCTCAATCGGGCAAAGACATCGTGATCTCGCCATGCCCCATTAATTTTCAATAGGCCCCGTGCGGTGCCTTCGAATGTGAAACCGCTGGCTTGCAGAACTTTGATGGAGGCAGAGTTTTCACTTTGAACCGAAGCCTCCACGCGGTGTAGACCCAATCCTTCGAAACAAAAATCACTCGCCGCACGAACGGCTGTTCTGGCAAATCCTCGTCCCGTAAAACTCTCGCCAATCCAATAACCAAGTTTCGCAGATTGTGCTGTCCCGCGTTCAATATGGGTAATGTTACACGCCCCAACCAAACTGTCTCCACGGAATATATGAAATGGGAACGCTCGGTCTTGTTGCACTAGTTTTTTGAGGCGAGATAGACGCCCGCGATAGGCGGATCGGTTCAATCCAGCCGTCGAAACCTCAGGTTCCCATGGGCGAAGATACTCCGCATTTTTACGTCGCAATTCCGCCCAGGCTTCAAAATCCGCCCAACGGGGATGAATGAGACGTATCGTACCGCCAGCCGCTTTGCCGGACAGAATAGTGTGAGTCCCGCGTGAACTTACCACGAGAGACGTCCTGCGCGATTATGGATCAGGAGATAGAAAATCAGGAGCAACCCAGCGAAGGAAAACCAGGTCAGCATGTAATCGCGGTGATTGTTTCGGATGGTAGGACGGCGAATTGGGAGCGCACTGGCATCGGGTTCTCCATCATCGACGGAATCAAAAGACTTAACTATGTCAATATAGTGAGATGTTCTCACATCACCCACACCCCAGTCTCCTGATTGATTGAACTTAAACCACCTGTTTGCAACAGGATTTGGCTTTGATTTAATCCAACTTTCAACGCGGCCCATTGGATGATTTTCTCGAACATATCCTATGTGCTTAGGAGAAATATCAGATGTGCAACAAACCTTTGTTTGGGGTGGTTTTTTATCATCAACCACAGTGTCATATCGAGCTAGAATATACGCATATTGAGTAAAGAGATCCCAATAAATACCCCCAGCTTGAGATTTATAAACTGCATATATTTGCGCGCCAGTAAGTTGGGGCGCTTGAAAGGTAATCCGCCTAAAATCAACAGGCTCGCCCGCTGCAATCGCGCGCTCCAGATCAGCTAGAGACGTGAGCGGCGGCGCGGTGACGGAGGCTTCGACTTCGGCCAGCAAGTCCGTTTTCCACTGGAGCCGTTGGTATTGCCAAACACCGAGTGAGATTAGGATCGCCAGCATGACGGCAACGATTCCAGTCAACCAAGGCATGGGTCGAAATTTCACGCTCATTTTTCGAAATCCTGCAGACGCACTTCACGCGCATTTCTCTGCCACGCGATATTGAACATCAATCCGCGTAAGAGTCGCAGGAGCCAAAGACTAACTGCGATAATGATAGAGCCCCAGATCAGGAACGTGATTGCAAAGGGCGGGTTCAAAATCATGTGAAACCCGAGCGCCATCGGGACGATGAAAATGCCAACAATGAAAATAACGAAAATCGCCGGGCCATCGCCCGCGTCTTCATCTCGGAAATCTGCCCCACAGACGGCGCAGCTTTCAACAAAGCCTAGCATGGATTTGAACAAACGGCCTTCGCCGCATTCCGGGCAACGCCCCGCGAGGCCGGTCTGGACCGGCGGCAAGCGCCGCCGACCGCGTCTTGGTCTTACCATCTACCGGCTGACCTAAACCGCCTATACCGCGAAGATGATATAGACGAATGCGAAGAGGAAGAGCCACACAACGTCAACAAAATGCCAGTACCAAGCTGCAGCTTCGAGACCGAAATGTTTCTCAGGACGCAAGCCACCTTTTACCAAGCGCAAATACATGATTGCCAAGAAAATGGTTCCGATTAGGACATGGAAACCATGGAACCCTGTGGCCATGAAGAAGGCAGACCCAAAGGCGTCTGCGGAAATCCAAGGGTGATGTCCTCCGCCATGCTCATGGAATAGCTCTAGATATTCTACGCCTTGAACATAGGTGAACAAAATTCCGAGGAGGACAGTCAAGGCCAACCCCCATTTCGCACCTTTCCGGTCTCCATGGATCAACGCATGATGCGCCCATGTTACAGTCGTCCCTGACAACAGCAAAATAATCGTGTTCATCAAGGGTAAGTTCCAAGGCTCAACACCCTTTACGCCTGGCGCCATCGATGTCGCATATTCGTCAGCGTTCTCAAGAATAGCTGTATCCCATTTTGCGCGCATTTTATGGAAAAGACCGAGTTCAAAGAACATCCAGAACCAACCCACAAAGAACATGGCTTCCTGCATAATGAACATGATCATGCCATAACGCAGACCGATATCCACAACAGGGGTATGATCGCCAGCCTTTGACTCAGCCGCCACATCTTTCCACCAGCCATACATAACGTAAGCGGCAAACAGACACCCGATAAGCAAGATAATCCAACCGCCATCTGCGCCGACTTTATCAGCGCTTGATCGGTATGAGTCCTGAAGGCTATCGAGGCCCTTAGAGAAGAACCATTCTTTCATGGGCGACTCGCCTGTGCGCGGCGTCAATCCAGCAAAGAAAATGACCATGCCAGATCCCCAAATCAAGGCAGCAATGCCCGACAGGAATGGCCATGGGGATGGCGGAATAAGGTGATAGTCGTGTTCGACGGCGTGTCCGGCCATGAGGGTACTCTTATCGTTAGATTCGCACAGATGAACGTGCGGATGTTAAAGTCGTAGCGGCTATAGCGCTGCCATCGCGTCGCCGCAATATCGCAGATTGGATTAGTTCGTCGCGGTTGCAGTCATTTCCGCAGGCATTGTACCCTCTTCCGTAGGGAAAAACGTATAGCTTAACGTCATAGATTTGATCTCATCCAGACGCGAATCCTCGTCCAACTGAGGATCAACGAAAAAGATCACGGGTAAGTTCAGCTTTTCGCCTGGCTGAATGGTTTGTTCTTCAAAACAAAAGCAATCAGTCTTAATAAAAAACGGAGCTGCTTTGATCGGCATGACATTGAAATTCGCGACCCCCGTCACCGGAAAATCACCGGTATTTTCTACTGTATAATAAGCCAAGCCCGATTGCCCGAGTTTGACGTCCATTCGGCGTTGATCGGGACGGAATTTCCACTGCAAATCCTGCGCAACATTGGAATCAAATTCCACGGTGACCGTGCGGTCGATAACCTCTGATAGATTATCATCGGCGATCTTTGGCGTACCGCCATATCCCGTGACGCGGCAGAACGTGTCGTAAAGCGGATCCGATGCAAACCCGAGACCCAGCATGGCGACACCCACGCCGGATAAAATTAAGAGCGTTTTCTTGTTAGACGGCATTCGGTAACTGCCCCCGGCTAACCATGGTCACAAAGACCAATACAACGAACAGCAAAAGTCCAAGTGCCAAAGCAATATTGCGCTTGGTTCTCGCCTTAACCTCTTCGGCCGTTGGTTCGGAAAACTGTGTTGGGCGATCGCGATATTCCTGCATGTTAAACAGCTCCAGATAAGAGATAGTCCACACCGATTAGGGCGAACATGGCGAACAGATAAAGGATTGAGAACGCAAACAAGTTTCGCGCATCGCGATCACCTTTTTGAACCTCATAAAGACTCTCGGGTTGGACTTCGTCTTTCTCTCCAGCGCGGGAGCGCCAGACCTTAAACGCGAGCGCCAGAAACCCGACATTCAGCAAGAACGCACCGAAGGCGTAAATTGAGCCACTCAACCCTGTAAATACTGGCGCAGCAGCGACCACAGCCAGTGCAATCGAATACCCAAAAATCTGATTTCGCGTGGATTTTGGACCTGCTACATTCGGCATCATCGGAATACCAACGCGGCCATAATCGCTGAGCTTATAAAGCGCCAAGGCCCAGAAATGAGGTGGAGTCCAAATAAAGATGATTAGGAATAGGATCGTGCTATCTATCGTGACAGTTCCCGTGACGGCCGCATAGCCGATCATTGGCGGGAGAGCGCCTGGCGCACCGCCAATAACAATATTTTGCGGCGTGCGGCGTTTCAGCCACATCGTATAAATCACCACGTAAAAGAAAATCGTAAAGGCCAACAATCCTGCTGCGACGTAATTTGTTGCCAAACCCAACATCCAGACAGAAACGGCTGACAATAAAAATCCAAAGGTCAGCGCCGTACCTGGTGCCATAACGCCGCGCGGTAATGGGCGTTTTTTTGTTCGCGTCATCTGCGCATCAATATCCGCATCATACCACATATTCAGAGCGCCCGACGCCCCAGCACCAACAGCGATACAGACAATCGCCATCATGGAATTATAAAGCGGCAAAGATCCAGGCGCGACAAGAAGACCGATAATCGCCGTGAAAATCACGAGGCTCATGACCCGGGGCTTCATCAATTGGAAGAAATCACGCGGCCCAGCCAAAGAAAGCCCTGCACCTGCCAAGGCAATCGGCTCATCGCCTGCGATATGTGTCTCTGAACTCATTGGCGTCCATATCGTCTAAAAGCGCACGACTCACAAGAGAGGATGAACATTTGCCGCAGTTGGAAGCCAACAAAAAAGCCGCCCCAGATGGAGCGGCTTTTTTTATTTCAAATCAGAGTGTAGATTAGTGCTCTGCATTATCCTCAATACGCGGGAGTGTATTGAATTGGTGATATGGCGGAGGTGAAGACAATGTCCATTCCAACGTCGTGGCACCTTCGCCCCAATAATTCTCTCCAACGCGGCGACGAACGATGAACGCTTCGAGCAACATCACGAAGAAGAAGGCGACACCGGCAAGCGTAATCCACGCCCCCATGGATGAAACTGCGTTCCATACCGCAAACTCTTCAGGATAGTCGACATAGCGACGCGGCATGCCGTTCAGACCCAAGAAATGCTGCGGGAAGAAAATCACGTTCACGCCGATAAAGAAGAGCCAAAAATGGGCTGCGGCGAGGAACTTATTGTACATCACGCCGAACATCTTACCGAACCAATAGTAGAAGCCCGCGAAAATACCGAAGACCGCACCCATAGAAAGAACATAGTGGAAATGGGCCACGACATAATATGTATCGTGAAGGTAAGCATCCACACCCGCATTAGCGAGCATCACACCTGTTACGCCGCCTACGACGAACAAGAAGATAAAGGCGAGCGCCCACTGCATCGGAATGGTGAAGCGGATGGAACCACCCCACATCGTCGCAAGCCACGAGAAGATTTTCACGCCTGTCGGCACCGCAATGACAAGCGTCGCAGCAAGGAAGTAGGCCTTCAGATCAACGTCCATACCCACCGTATACATATGGTGAGCCCAGACAACGAAGCCAACAACGCCAATCGCAACCATCGCATAGGCCATGCCGAGATAGCCAAAGATCGGCTTTTTCGAGAAGGTCGAAACAATGTGCGAAACAATACCAAAGGCAGGCAAGATCATGATGTAAACTTCAGGGTGACCAAAGAACCAGAACAAATGCTGGAACATTTGCGGATCACCACCGCGGGATGGGTCAAAGAAACCCGTACCGCCGGCAATCCGGTCAGTGAACAACATGAACAACGCCGCAGCTAGAACTGGCAGAGCCAGAAGCAGAAGGAAGGCCGTCACGAGAACTGACCATGCAAACAATGGCATCTTATGGATTGTCATCCCCGGCGCCCGCATATTCAGGATCGTCGTGATGAAGTTAATCGCGCCAAAAATGGACGAGAAACCTGCTGCCAAAAGACCAATAATGATAAAGTCAAATGCGGGACCCGGATGCCCCGTCGTCGAGAGCGGCGGGTACATGACCCAACTCCCCCCGAATCCATTGCCGTTGGCATTCCCGGGCACCACAAAACTTATCAATAGACAGATGAGAGCTGTCGGCAGAAGCCAGAAAGACAGGTTGTTCATGCGTGGGAACGCCATATCGGGCGCGCCAATCATGATTGGAACAAACCAGTTACCAAAACCGCCAATCAAAGCGGGCATGACCATAAAGAAGATCATGATCAGGCCATGCATGGAGACATAGACGAGGTATTGATGCTCGTTCGTGAAGAATTGAATGCCAGGATCGGCCAATTCCATACGCATCATAAAGGAAAGGAAACCACCAATCAGGCCGGAGATGATCCCGAAGATCAGGTAGAGCGTACCGATGTCTTTATGGTTGGTTGAATAAAACCAGCGTGCAAAGAAACCAGGTTTGCCGTCATCATCATAAGAAGATGGTTGAGCGGGAGTGTTTTCACCAGGAAGGGCTACCATTGTTCTCTCTCCTACTTCTGAGCCGCGGTTTGACCGCCGCCCACTATAGAATTATTTTGTGCAACTGATGTTGTGAATGAGCCATCATTGGCGATCCATTGAGCATATTCAGCTTTGGATACGACTTTGACTTCAATCGGCATGTAGTAATGCTTGATACCGCAAATTTCTGAACACTGTCCGTAGAACGTACCGGTTTGGTTTGCGCGGAACCAAGTTTCATTGATGATCCCAGGAACGGCGTCCATTTTAATGCCGAAGCTCGGGACGGTCCACGCGTGCATATTGTTGATAGATGTCACCAAAACTTTGACGTTGGTGTCTACGGGAACAACCAGCGCACCATCTGTCGCGAGCAAATAAGGCTTGCCAGCTTCTTTAGACTGCGTTTCGTCCAGCGGGTTTGAGATGATTTCTTCAACATTTTCATGGTCTGGGTAAGTATAAGACCAGTTCCACGTGTTCCCAACGGCTTTCACCGTAACCTCAGTGTCCTTGATAACATCCTGCTTATACAAAAGGTTCATGGACGGAATAGCGATAACGATAAGAATGAGAACCGGAACAATCGTCCAAATCACTTCAATCAATGTATTATGTGACGTTTTTGACGGAACGGGGTTCGCCTTTTCACGGTAGCGGATCATGATGTAGGCCATCAAACCCAAGACAAAAGCGACGATGCCGCCAATGATATAAGAGACAAGGTTATAAACACTTGTCAGGTCGTCCATGACCGGCGTCGCTGATTCCTGTAGATAGAAACCATTTGGTGATGGCTTCCCTAATCCTCGTTCCCCGCTGAGACCTACAAAGGTCAATACAACGTAGCTTACAATCGCGAGTAAGATTGCAACAACGAGTGCAATAATTGTGTTCTTAGACCGCATGTGTCCCTCTTGGATTTCGTGCCTTAAAGAGTGTCCCTTTAGGCGTCGCAAACGTATATGCGGCTCATAACAAGAAGTCCCGAAAGGATTCCAGCGCCAATTGTCGCATTTGCGCGGTTGTCTATAGCGAGATAGCCCTTAGATAAAGCCTTATAACGGTGAAAATTCAGACGATTTTCGCCTAACTGAAAGCCTCTATGACCGATTTTGTATTTGATGACAGCGCGTTAGATGCGCAAACGGCCCAATCCGAATTGGATGAAGCCTTACGCGGGGCCGATGATGGCGAGCTTTTCGTCGAACGATCTGCGTCCGAATCGCTCACATTTGATGATGGTCGGTTAAAAACAGCGAGCTTTGACACCTCTCGCGGGTTCGGCTTGCGCTGCGTCGCAGGCGAAACATCCGGCTTTGCTCAATCGACGGAGCTGTCTCCGGGGGCTTTGTCGCGGGCAGCAGGCGCAGTCAGCCTCTCCAAACAAGGATATGATGGAACGGCGGCTCCCTCGCCGCGCCGAACCAATACATCGCTCTACCCGGATATAGACCCTGTTGCCTCTCCGGGGTTTGGCGTGAAAGTTGAGTTGCTACAGGAAATCGATGCTTATTGCCGGGCATTGGACCCACAGGTCGTTCAAGTCACGGCTTCTATGAGCGCCAATCGCCGCGCCATCGCCATTTTGCGCGCAGGCGGCGAACGTTATGATGATATCCGCCCCCTCGTCCGATTGAACATCATGATTACGGCAGAGAAGAACGGTCGCCGCGAAACAGGATTTGCAGGCGCCGGCGGACGCGAAGCCTATGATGGCTATATCCAACCCGAGTTTTGGAAGCCCCTCGCACAAGAAGCCCTGCGCCAAGCCCAAGTAAATTTGGAATCAGTACCAGCCCCCGCCGGGCAAATGGACGTGGTGCTTGGACCCGGCTGGCCTGGCGTGCTGCTGCATGAAGCTATGGGTCATGGCCTTGAAGGGGACTTCATCCGCAAAGGTACGAGTGCATTTGCCGGGATGCTTGGTGAACGTGTCGCCTCCCCCGGCGTCACTGTTGTTGATGATGGATCCATCGCGGGACGTCGCGGCAGTCTCACAATTGATGATGAAGGCACACCAACTAGTCGGACGACCCTCATTGAAGACGGAATTTTGGTTGGATTTATGCAAGATCGCCAAAACGCGCGCCTAATGGGTGTTGAGGCCACAGGTAATGGTCGGCGCGAGAGCTTCGCGCACTCTATCATGCCGCGCATGACGAATACATTCATGTTGGGCGGTGAGAGAGACCCGGGCGAAATGCTCGCGGAACTGAAAGACGGAATCTACGCGACAAACTTTGGCGGCGGGCAAGTGGACATCACCAGCGGGAAATTCGTGTTCCAATGCACAGAAGCCTACCGCGTCCAGAACGGTAAAGTTGGCGAACCACTTAAAGGCGTAACCTTAATCGGAGACGGACCAACTGTTCTGACTCAAATTCGCCATGTCGGAAATGATATGGAACTTGACCCCGGAATCGGGGTCTGCGGAAAGGCAGGACAAGGCGTACCCGTCGGGGTCGGTCAGCCTAGCCTTTATGTTGAAAACATTACGGTCGGCGGGAGTGCGGTTTAAGCACACAACTTATTTGCGATGGTGGCAGATCCGACCGATTGAATTTAGCCTCCTGCTTTTCCCGTTGATCATTCAAAGGGTCCTTGTGCTAGGTCTTTTTGTCATGGCCTCTACGTTCGCTGATGGCGAAACGGTCGAATTGTCTTACGCATTGGATGCAACATATGCGGGGCTACATGCGCCAACTGCTCTGGCACATATTATTATTTTGGGTTGGATACTGTTAGCTTTGGCGGCAATTTCAGCGGCCATTGAACGGTGTTACAAATGGCCAAAAGCACTCATTGTCTTTATTGTCCTCTTTTTTCTGATGGGAATGCTGACAATTAACACGCTCGCCGTTTACGAGCCTTATTTAGCGATCAGGCGCTAACCACAAAACTCTCCTCACTAGGTTGCAGATCTTGGAAACTTGTGGCCGATGAGCATCATACCTATGTATATTTTATGACCGATAAACCCGTTTATCGTTGGGATGTGAGGCGCGCCGCTAAAGAGCGCAGAGAGAAAAATACCGGCGCGATTTCTACGCATGACTTGGTCATGTTGACTGTCATAATGGCAATGCTGGTGATTGTTTTGCGGTTCATTTTTATATTCGGTGGAATTGCGGGCATGGAGATCGGGCCTTTTTCAGCTCATCCAGAACTCTTAACAGATGTCGATCGTCCCTATGCAGACATAGAAGCCGTAACGGAGAGCTTTCACGAACTCACATACATAAGTGCTATCTTGGCAATATATTGGGCATTAGCTTCATGGAATAGTTTCAAAACTAAATCTGTCCACCTTTCCACTAAGCTATTTAAAGCGACGATTGGTATATCGATTTTGGTTCTACTGGTTGCGAGCTTTTTGCCTGAACACGCAATCTTCCTCGCCGAAAATTGGTTCCAACCATCATACCGTCCTGTGATGAAAGGATGAACGCCACATAAACCGTTTTTATAGAAACCGAGAATCTTGCTCGCGCCCGCTTATTCTTTCCTACATAGTACCCGCAAACCACCAGCATTAGGAGTATGGGTATGGGAATGAACATGATGGAAATGATCATGCAGGCTGCGGGCGGACAAGCACCACAGCAAGTTGGTCAACAATTCGGCCTTAATCAACAACAATCACAAAGCGCAATCGCGGCGCTTTTGCC
This sequence comes from Litorimonas sp., assembly GCA_039975855.1. GTDB lineage: Bacteria > Pseudomonadota > Alphaproteobacteria > Caulobacterales > Maricaulaceae > Litorimonas. The sequence continues at coordinate 762,050 of JBDWGH010000002.1, forward strand.
GGCTATTTCATCAGCCATGAAGCAAAACACGAATAACCCACAAGGTTTGGCGGGTCTACTTGGTGCGCTTCAAAATGGAAGCCACGATCAGTATTTGGACAATCCGGCGCAATTGGGTCAGCCCGCTGCCGTCAATGAAGGCAATGCGATCTTGGGTCACTTATTTGGCTCTAAGGATGTTTCCCGCGCTGTAGCGGGACGCGCAGCAGAGCAATCGGGTGTTGGCGCAGACGTTTTGAAGAAGATGTTACCAATGGTCGCCATGATGGCGATGGGCTCGCTTGGTAAACAGACCCGCGGCGCGGGCATGTTCAATCAAAGCCAAGGCGGCGGCGGTCTGCAAGGCATGATTGCGCAAATGGCGATGCAACAGCTAACTGGCGGCGCACAATCTAAAGGCGGCCTTGGTGGTCTGCTCGGCGGATTGCTCGGCGGCGGTGCCCGTAGGCAGCAGGTGCAAATGCAGCAGCAAGCCAACTCAGCGCATCAGCAAGGCCTCGGTATGTTAGGCAAAATGCTCGACGCAGACGGTGACGGCAGCTCAATGGATGATATCCTTGGGATGATCATGAACAAAAGATAGCTTTGGTTTACCCAGTCTTTCTGAGGCTGGGTCTTCAGAAGACAATAAAAAAAGCCCGCTCAATTGAGCGGGCTTTTTGTTTTCCAAGTTATGACGCTTTTGTACTAGCTAGCTTCAAGGGCATCTGTGCGCGTTCTTTCGATTTCGACTTCACGCTCCCAGCCTTTGATGAACATACCAATCAGAAGGACGACCGCGCCAACGCCAATCACGAATGTCGAAATCATCGTGAACAAATCGGGCATCTCGGCAATGTTCTCCGGATCGAAACCACCGGCCAAAAGGCCAGCAATAATGTTGCCCATGGAATAGGTTAGAACGAACAGTCCCATAAGCTGTGCAACGAAACGCTTAGGTGAAAGCTTGCTCACCGCGGAAAGGGCAATTGGGCTCAACCACAGCTCACCAACAGTATGAAGGAAATACGTAAGAACCAGCCAGAAAACGGTTACGTTTCCATTTGCAGCGGCTTCGGCAGCAAAAATCATAACCACAAATCCTAAGCCCATAATCACGAGGCCAACACCCATCTTAATCCCGTAAGCTGGCGTTGAAAGTTTGCGTCCCAACCAAAGCCAGAAATAGACAAAAAACGGTGTCAGCAGAATGATGAACCAAGAGTTGATGCTTTGAAGCCAGGTCGTTGGCATTTCCCAGCCAAAGATATTTCGGTCTACATTATCGCGTCCAAAGAGATTGAGTGAAGATCCTGCCTGCTCAAAACCAGACCAGAAACAAGTTGAAGCCACGCAAACTAACAAGAGCGCCCACATACCTTTTTTCTCAATCTTGCTGAGATTCCCGCCAAAATAAATCCAACAAAAATAGGCGACAAAGATACATAAAAAACCGATGGCCGTACCTTTGGAAATTGCAATCGGGTCAATTGTAAGGACCCCTGTTAGCATGAGCGCTGTCACGATTGCTATTGCCGCAAGGCCAAGCGCGATCACGATCCAGCTACGGCGTTGACCTACGGAGCTCATCGGAGAAGCCGGTTTTTCTCCAGCACCCTTTAAGGTCGGTTTGGTGAAGTGGAAAACCATAAGGCCGATCGCCATACCAACGGCAGCTGAACCGAAACCCACATGCCAACCAACTTTTTCTGCTAAACCTCCACAAACTATATATCCAAGAACAGATCCGATATTAATGCCCATGTAATACAAGGCATACCCGCTATCTCGTCGCTCATCGTCAGACGTGTAGAGTTGTCCAACCATTGCCGATATATTTGGCTTGAGAAGTCCCGTCCCAAGGACGACCAATAGCAAGCCAATGAAAAATGTAGGCGTTCCAGGAATAGCGAGGACCACATGACCGCACATGATGACGATACCACCATACCAAACGGCTTTTTGGCTTCCGATCAACCTGTCCGCTATCCAACCTCCTGGCAATCCCATGAAATACACAGACGCCGTGTAAAGCCCATAGATTGCAAAAGCCGTCGCTGTTCCGATGGCCATCCCGCCTTCAGCAATCACTGCCGTCATGAATAATACTAAGAAGCCGCGCATGCCGTAATAGCTCATGCGCTCCCACATTTCTGTCACGAAAAGATTCATTAATCCCATCGGATGTCCAAAAAACCTAGTATCTCTCGCAGAACCAGTTGGCGTAACTTGTGATTCAGCCATTAAAATCCCCTGTTAATCATGTTTGTTTGAAGAGGTTCTTCTTCAGAACCAACTTATCTTATGTCGCCTGTGACACACCGCGCAATCCAGCGCAACGCTGCCAGTAGGACTTCAATCTGTTCGATGACATACAGGTGAAGGGTTGTGATAAAACTTTGAGTAGACTAGGGGCGCATCATACGAAATTCCGAGTGCTTGATTAGGGGTCATCAGGTGAAGAAAACAACAATCACGGCTTTGTTAGTCACGGCGGCTTTTGGGTCAACGATGACACCTGCCTTTGGACAAGTTGAATCTTCAGCAAACCCCGAAAACGAAACACAGGTCTACACTCCCGATTATTTCACGCAATTTGCCCCGCAAACCGCTGCTGATATGGTTGCACGCCTACCCGGGTTTGAAATTCGCGGAAGGGAAGGCGGAGAACGCGGCTTCGGCCAAGCCTCGCTTAATATCCTGATCAATGGCCGTCGCCCCTCATCAAAATCTTCGGGCGCCAATCAAATCTTGGGCCGTATACCCGCAAGCAATGTAACCCGCATCGAAATCGTCGACGGCGCAACGCTGGATATTCCCGGTCTTTCGGGACAGGTCGCCAATATCATCGCAAAAACAGGCGAACTGTCAGGTAGTTGGAATTACGCTGTTAGGTTTGAAAAGGGCTCACAGCCGCAGCTTGGAGATGGCGGTATAAACTTTTCGGCCAAAACTAGAAATTTGGAAGCTGTGGGTAGCCTCGACTTAGGCCAATTTATTTTCACTGAAGACGGCGATGAGACTTTCTTTAACGGTGATGGAAATATTACGCAGGATCGAGTTGAGAAACTCGGATTTAACGGTCAGAGACCCAGTGCAAATCTAAATTTAACGCTGGATCGGGAAAATGGAGATATTGGCAACCTCAACCTCTCCGCCTTACGTCAAAACCGAAACACAACTGTATCAGAAACCTTTTTGGATAGAACGGATAGCACCCTCTCCGGCGCGTCCCTTGCCACAATTGGCGAAGACCGAGACCGGTTGGAAATTAGCGGCGATTATAGTTTCGATCTTAAAGGCCTAGGTCAAAATGGCCGTCTCAAACTTATCGCACTTCATAGTCATCAGGATTTTGACGTCACGAGCCGGTTCCTTTTCAATGATGATACATCTGGGCAATTCTCCCAATTATTCCTCCGAAATGATCTCGAGACCGAATATATCGCCCGCGCTGAATATACATGGAAGACAGGCGAAACGTCAGATTGGGCCCTCTCTCTCGAGGGCGCCATAAATGAGCTCGAATCAGATACAGAGTTTTCCGAAAATGGAGGAGACATTGCATTCGATAGCGTTCGCGTGGAAGAAGATCGCGCTCAAGTCAATTTATCCCGCAGTTGGTCCGCAACGGAAAAGCTAAATATTCAGGCATCGCTTGGCGCAGAATATTCCGTATTGGAAGTTCTGTCTGGCGATAATGGTCCAGAAAAATTCTTCCGGCCCAAAGGTTTCGTCGCGGCGTCCTATGGCCTTGCAGAGGATTGGACATTGCGCGCTGAATTAGAACGCAGTGTCGGCCAACTCGATTTTGGAGATTTCGTTTCGGATGTTAGCTTGGCAGAAGGCACTGCCAACCAAGGCAGTCAAAGTCTTGTACCACAGCAAAGTTGGGAAACAGGACTGGAGCTGGAGCATCAGAATTCAACCGGTTTATCGGGGCGCGCAAAAATTTTCTTCAACGTCATTGAGGATCGGGTTGAACAATTACTCTTCGAAACGGGTAATGGCGATGGAACGACTAGCCTTGTTCAAGGGCCAGGAAATCTTGATACAAATGTTCAGAGATATGGGATTGAAGGTAACCTAACTTGGGTTTTGGATGATACGCTCAAGGGCTTGCGGCTCACAGCTGAGGGATTGCTGGCTGACAGCACGTTATCAGATCCTATCACAGGGGAAAGTCGCCCAACAAGCCGTCAAACACTTTGGGAATATGAAGTGGCTGCCCGCTGGGATATTAACGGAACGCCCTTCGCACTGGAAGCGGAAATCGAACAAATGCGGCGCGCCGATGTTTTCCGAATTGATGAACGCTTACCAAATGATTTCATCCGGCCAAGTTTCGAATTTTCCCTGATTCACAAAGACCTATTTGGCATGCAGTGGACTTTAAAAGCCCAGAATATAATCGATTTCGAATTTAGACGTCAGCGTTTCGTTTTTGACGAAGATCGACGTGGTGAACTTCTTCGCCGAGAACTTACGCGCCGCAAACGCGGTCAGCGCATTTCTATCGAAGTAACGGATACCTTTTAGTAGATACACTCTGTGTAGGCCCGCATAACATCACCAGCCCATTCACGATTGAATTTCGTGATCAAACGGTCGGCGCTCGATTGCTTGGAGGCGACCTTCGCGTCTAGGTCCTGCAGAAACACAGTTTCATTTTCTCCGTGAGCATTCATTTTCGCTCTCGCATTGAGGCCCGCACGAGAAATATCCAAAGCCTGTTTCGCAAGGTCATTGATTGTTCCGTCTCTGAACGGCGTTTGCAGACCGAAAGTCGGTACTGTATCCCGCAGTGTTTGACGCTCTTCTGTGGTCCAATCTTTGACCATATCCCAAGCCGCATCTAACGCCGTCTCATCATATAAGAGACCTGTCCAAAAAGCGGGCATGGCACACAACTCATCCCAATGACCGGTATCACAACCGCGCATTTCTAAGAATTTTTTCAAACGGACTTCTGGGAAAATCGTCGATAAGTGATCTTCAAAATCTTGCATGGTCGCCGTTTGCCCGGGAACAACATCCAAATCGCCAGAGAGAAATTTGCGGAAGTCTTTGCCCGCGGCATTTAGATATTCGCCGTTTCGATAAACGAAATACATGGGAACTGTGAGTGCGTAATCGACATATTGCTCAAAGCCGAATCCTTCATCAAAAACGAAAGGCAGCATTCCAGTTCTGTCAGCATCGGTATCCATCCAAATACGTGAACGGAAAGACTTATACCCATTCAACTTACCGTCTGTGAAAGGGGAATTAGCGAACAAGGCCGTGGCAATAGGTTGCAAAGCCAGACTAACCCGAAATTTTTTGACCATGTCCGCTTCGGATCCGAAGTCTAAATTCGCTTGGACTGTACAAGTCCGAAACATCATTTCGCGGCCCATCGTGCCAACCTTTTGCATATAGTCGCGCATGATCTTATAACGACCCTTGGGCATAACGGGTACGTCTTCCAGCTTCGTATCGGGACGGAATCCCAGCGAAAGAAAACCAGCGCCGATTTCGTCGGCGACTTCGCGGACTTCGCGTAAGTGGCGTGAAACCTCGGCACAGGTTTGATGAATGTGTTCTAGTGGGGCGCCAGAGAGTTCCAATTGCCCACCAGGTTCCAACGACACGGACGCACCGTCACGCTTCAAGGCGATGAGATTGCCATCTTCAAGCACGGGTTCCCAATCGAACCGCTGAAGTCCTTCAAGCATGGCTTTGATGGAACACGGTCCGTCGTAAGGTAGGGGCAGTTTCTTGGCGTTACAAAATCCAATTTTTTCGTGTTCTGTCCCCACACGCCAATCGGCTTTGGGTTTAGAGCCCGAGGCCAGATAGTCGATCATCTGAGACTTGGACGAAATGGGTTGGGGATTTGAAGCGGAGGGACCTGACATGTCGCGGGGTTTAGTCCTGTCCGCGGCGTCCGACAAGCCGCAAAACCGCAGTTCAAGTAAACGAAAATGTGAATGAGTTGAGTGTCACTGATTGCGGTCCTCGGCCCACAAGCATATGAGGCCTAATCGAAACCTTCGTATAACGAGATTTGAAATGAAAATTCTTCTGATCGGCTCTGGCGGGCGTGAACACGCTTTGGCTTGGAAATTGGCACAATCTCCTCTGGTGGAGACGTTACATTGTGCACCTGGAAACGCCGGAATTGCAGAGGTGGCCGATATTGTAGACGTGAAAGCTGACGACATCATTGGGTTGCTCGCCCTTACCCAACGCGAAGCCTATGATTTCGTTGTTGTGGGGCCGGAACAGCCATTGGCATTAGGTATCGTCGACGCTTTACAAGATATGGGAGTCAAAACCTTTGGGCCAATACAGGCTGCTGCACAGCTGGAATCCTCCAAAGCTTTCACAAAATCGCTTTGCGACAAGTATAATATCCCGACCGCAGCGTATGGTGTTTTCACAAACATCAAAGACGCGAGAGCTTTCCTCAAAACGATGAAAGCGCCTTATGTTTTGAAAGCCGACGGATTGGCGGCCGGTAAAGGTGTCGTCATCCCTGAAACGCTCAAAGAAGCGGAAGCTGAGCTGGAAGAATTCTTCTCCGGAAAATTCGGCGACGCCTCTAAAACGGTGCTCATTGAGGAATTCATGCACGGGCAGGAAGCCAGCTTTTTTGCCATTTCAGACGGAAAAACAGCCCTGCCCCTCATTGCGGCACAAGACCACAAACGGGCCTTCGATGGCGACAAAGGTCCAAACACAGGCGGTATGGGTGCCTATTCTCCTGCCCCTGTTTTCACAGATGAAGTTCTTGCGAACGTTATGGAAAAAATCATCCAACCCACGGTCTACGGCATGGCTAAAGACGGCCACCCGTTCAAAGGCGTGCTATTTGCTGGCCTGATGCTAACCGATGAAGGTCCGAAACTCATTGAATATAACGCCCGATTTGGGGATCCAGAATGCCAGGTCGTCATGCGCCGTTTGCAATCCGATCTCTTACCAATCTTTCTGGCCGCCGAAGCTGGAGAATTGGACAAAACAGAAGCCCCCGCTTGGTTTGAAAACCCCGTCGCTAATGTCGTCCTCGCGGCAAAAGGTTATCCAGGCAAATATGAGAAAGGTACCGTCATTGAAGGCGTCGAAGCCGCGAATGAAGAGGACGGCGTCGTTATCTTTCACGCGGGAACGCGCCGCGGCACAAATTGCGGTAAGTTAAAAGCAAATGGCGGACGCGTTTTGAACATCACCGCATCTGGGGAAACCCTGCAGGAGGCCGTAACACGCGCCTATACGGCTGTTGAAGAGATCGATTGGGCTGATAAACAATTCCGCACGGACATTGCTCATCACGCTTTGCCAAAAAAGTAGAAGGCGCTTAGCCGTCAACAAATTGTGTTTCTCTTTTTGGGCGAGTCCACTTTCAACTAGTTAACAATGTGTTAACAGGTCGAATGACCTATCGAACGCTTCTAAAAACTGCTCTTTTCACCTCGCTCTCAATCGGTGCGCTGGGAGTTGGACTTTCTGCCTTTGCAGATGCCAATGCCGAAGAGGATTATACTGATTACACCCTCATCCATGCTGGGCATGTGATGGCAGTTCCCGGCGAAACCGTTCTCGAAGATCAAACTATCATTATCCACGACGGTAAAATCTTGGGTGTCGAATCCGGCTTCCTAGAAGATAAAGATGCAACCATCATCGATGGTAAAGACATGTTCTATCTGCCGGGACTGATCGATAGCCACGTGCATTTACGCGGTGAATGGAATCCCAATGGTCGGTTAGAAACATTCACTAAGGAACCTGGGGATGTTGCCTTCGATGCGGCAGATAATGCACGCAAAACACTGATGGCGGGCTTTACTGCCGTGCAGGATGTAGGGGGGCCACCTGAAATCAAAGCTTTATCTCGCGCCATCAAAGCCGGAAAAATGACTGGGCCGCATATCCGCGCTTCCGGCAATGTTAGCATTACTGGCGGACATGGTGAGTTGAACGGCTATCGCGCCGACATACTGGAACATTTCCAACGCCCGACGAATTGCGACGGTGCAGATGATTGCCGCCGTGCAACCCGTCTTGCGATTAAGAACGGCGCTGACCTCATCAAAATTGCTTCCACCGGGGGCGTATTGTCCAACACGAATGCGGGCACTGGCCAGCAAATGACTGATGACGAACTCAAAGCCATCGTAGAGGCCGCGACCTCTATGGGCCGGAAAGTGACGGCACATGCCCACGGAAAAGATGGTATTGATGCGGCATTAAAAGCGGGCGTCAAATCCATTGAACACGGAACGGATCTGGACGCCGAAACCGCGCGCTTGTTTAAGAAAAATGACGCTGTTTTGGTCCCGACCGTTTTGGCAGGCATGACGGTAAAGGAATGGGACTTCCTCCCCGAGGCCAGTTATCAAAAAGCTCAGGAAATCGGTCCTAAAATGCTCGATATGCTCGCCCTCGCCCACAAAAATGGCGTTACGATTGCCTTTGGAACGGACACGGGCGTCAGTAAACATGGCGGCAATGCCAAGGAATTTGAATATATGGTCCAAGCCGGAATGTCCGAAACGGAGGCCATTCGCGCAGCAACCGTTGTCGCATCCAAACATATCGAGATGGACAGTGTGATTGGCACATTGGAAGCTGGTAAATATGCGGACTTGATTGGCGTTGACGGAGACCCACGGGATGACATTAGCGAATTGATGGACGTTGATTTCGTCATGAAAGGCGGAGTCATTTATAAAAGCGAATAGCCCTTATTCGCCGACTAGCCTGTCTTTTTCTCTTAGTGGGCCTTAGGTTCGTCGCATGACAGGGACAGCACTGATTATTGGATGCGGAGATGACACGGGAACAGCGATTGCGCGTGCCTTTGCCCGTGAAGGCTTACATGTCTGCCTCTCCCGCCGTCCCCGACACGCCGACAAATTAGAGACACTGGCGAAATCAATCCGCGCAGATGGGGGACTGGCTAGTGCTTGCCCTGTAGATGCGCGTGACGAAGACGCCATGATCGACCTTTTCAAATCTATCGAAACCGATATTGGCCCCTTAGAGGTGGTCATCTTCAATATTGGGGCGAATGTGAGATTTTCGATCACGGAAACAACCAGTCGCGTTTTCCGCAAGGTTTGGGAAATGGCGACATTTGCGGGATTTTTAACCGGCCGCGAAGCGGCAAAACATATGCTGCCACGCGGACGTGGTACTATCATTTTCACAGGTGCAACAGCGAGCTTACGCGGGGGATCAGGGTTTTCAGCCTTCGCCGGCGCCAAATTCGCTTTACGGGCCTTGGCCCAATCCATGGCCCGAGAATTGGGACCAAAGAACATTCACGTGGCCCATGTTGTCATTGACGGAGCGATAGATACGAATTTCATCCGCGAGATTTTACCGGATGTCGACGCCAAGCGAGAACAAGACGCGATTCTTAACCCTGACCATGTCGCAGCGAATTATGTCATGCTGCATAACCAACCCCGCACGGCCTGGACGCAAGAGTTAGATCTTCGACCATGGTCAGAAAAATTCTGAGGCTTTCAAATGTCTAAATCAGTTGAGTTTATTTTCGATTTCGGAAGCCCGAATGCCTATTTAGCTTGGCACGCGATCCAACCTGTATTGGAGCGCACGGGCGCAACATTCGACATCACGCCTTGCCTACTCGGCGGGATATTTAAACTCACAGGCAATCAAGCCCCGTGGATGTCCTATGCCAATGTCAAAGGAAAGCTGGACTATGAACGGCTAGAAATGACGCGGTTCATTTCGCTTCACCGCTTGTCAAAATTCAAAATGAATCCGCATTTCCCAGTCAACACACTCCTTCTTATGCGGGGCGCAATTGCCGCGAAACAAGATGGGGTTTTGGACGCTTATGTGAAAGCAGGACTATCCGCGATGTGGGAAGACGGCGAGAATATGAGTGATCCAGACGTATATGCCAAAGTTATGACCAATGCCGGATTAGATGGTGCAGGCCTGCTGACCGCAACTCAAAACCCAGACGTCAAAGCAAAATTGGCTGAGAATACGGATGCGGCCGTCGCGCGCGGCGTATTCGGCATTCCAACGTTCTTTGTTGGGAACGAAATGTTCTTTGGAAAAGATCGATTAGATCAGGTTGAAGCGCAGCTAACCGCAGAGGCGTAATCCGTCATCCAAATTCCAGACGCGCTTAATCAAGTTATTAAGAGCGATCTCGCTGACATGCATTTCATTATCAGCCAAGAATATCATATTCAGAAGGTTCAATAAGGCGATCTTATCCCCGTGCTGTCCAACACGTTTTAATATTGGAATAAACCACTTGTCGAACTCTGATCTTGGCCCAGAAAAAATATGCCGAACATGATCTTTATTCATCTCAAACCAAGCTAAAGCTTTGGCTTCTGAAATTTTCGGTAATTTATGTTTGGACAAATTCATCCGCGCCACCGATTTGATAAAGACCTCAATCTCGCTCGAGTGAATGCGTTTATCAGCATATATTCCAACGGTCAGAACCATTAGAATATCGTTCATTTCGGTTTGTTGCATAGGACTACCCCCTCAGCAGTGGCAGCGGCTTTGGAACAGTTTAGATGAACCGAAGATGAACATTAAAATCTGTACATCTTATGGCATTAAAATTTGCAACCCCAGACTACAACTTATTGAAAAACATCCAATTTTTTTAAATTTTTCACCTAGACGAAAGTTCCCGGTTCCCAATTTTAGGGCCATTAATCGAGATTTCAGTGACCTGAAGCAAATTATCGGCATGGCTGTTTTGCCCGCCAGTTAAAAAGCTCTAGGACTTAACACTTACCCCGTAATTAAGCGCTATCTGGCCACACCCAAAATCGCCCGCGCACCATCAGCATCTTGCATGATTTGGTCTTTCAACGCGTCAAAGCTCTCAAATTTTTTCTCAGCCCGAATGAAGCTGCGGAAACGTACGTCAATCAATTGACCATAGAGATCGCGATCAAAATCGAGCAAATGCACCTCTAACCGCGCCTCTTCTCCATCGACCGTTGGACGACTGCCCGTATTGGCCACAGCAGGACGCCAGACCTCTTCACCCTCAAGGCGGACTTCGACGACATAGACGCCAAATTTTGGGCGCACGAGATCCGCGAATTCCAAATTGGCCGTCGGGAAATTAATTGTACGTCCGCGCTGCTGGCCCTTTTGCACAATCCCGTCTACGCGCCACGGACGCGACAACATATGTTGGGCATGGAAAACATCGCCGTTTTGCAGCGCTTTGCGAATTTCGGTCGAACCGTATTTGCCGTATAATTTATGTAGGCCAACTGGCGAGATCGCTGTAACGCCTATGCCTCTTTCTCCGCAAAGGCGGGTCAGGCTTTCAACATTCCCGCAACGGTTTTTCCCAAACCCATAGTCTTCGCCGACGATGACATGACGGATGCCAAGACCCTGATGCAGGACCAGTTCGACAAACTCCGTATCGTCCATATCGCGCAAGGCTTCATCAAATGGAATTTCATAGAGAAATTCGACACCTAACTCTTCCATAACCTGCTGGCGTATTCGCGCGCTCATGAGGCGGAACGGCGCCGCATCGGGTTTGAAAAATCGGTAGGGGTGCGGCCGAAACAGACCTATGCCAAGCGGCGCGCCAATGTCATTGGCGATAGATCGGGCGCGTTCGATGACGGCCTGATGTCCACGATGCAAACCATCGAAATTGCCCAGTGCAATAACCGCCCCTTTATCGGAGCCCGATAGATTGGAATAAGTTTGAAGCGTTTTCACGCGAAGCTATTCTGTTGGACGTTTCTGAACAAAAACACCAGCATCACCCCGGCAGATTTTCACACCGTCAACTTCGCAATGGCAACGCATTTTCACGCGACCCGTTCTCTCATTGATTTCGACAACTTCAGCAATTGCGGTAATTTCATCGCCAATGAAGGCGGGTTTCCGGAAACGCAGGTTCAGCTCAACAAAGACGGCGCCTGGCCCTGGAAGGTCATTTCCTAAAACAGCCGAAATGAAGCTCGCCGAAAGCGCGCCATGTGCGATGCGTCCTTTAAACCCGGCTGCGATGGCCGCCTCTTCATTTACGTGGATCGGATTATGGTCGCCCGTGATATCGGCGAAGGTGTTGATCATGTCAGAGGTTATCGTTGCACGAGTCTCTGCCTTCATGCCAATTTCGAGGTCTTCGAGATAGTATTTGATTTTGCCAGTCATTCAGCGCCTCTAGCAGGGGATGACACAGTTTTCCATGCCAAATTCGACGGGATAAGTCGCTTATTCGTGAGCAAAAAATCGGACGGGTAATTGCTTTAATCCCCGCGAGCCTAAGCGCTTCGCCCAAACAAGCTGGTCTTGCGGGATAGCCAGAGAAAGCTCTGGGTAGCGTATAAATAAGCGCTCTAAGGCGATTTGAGCTTCGACCCGCGCAAGTTGGATCCCCAAACATAAATGCACCCCATTGCCAAACCCAACATGCCGTACTTTCTCGCGGTGAATGTTGAAGGACAAAGGCGCTTCGAAATAAGCGGGATCAATGTTTGCCGCAGAGAGCAAAGCCATGAACATCTGCCCCTTTCTCATCTTTTGTCCGTGAAATTCCATGTCGCGCACAACATATCGAGGCTTTGTCATTTGTACGGGAGAGGTAAACCGGATCAATTCCTCAACGGCCATTGGCCAAAGCGCACTATCCTCCCGCAAATTATTCAACTGTTCAGGATGATTAAGCAAACACGGAACGGCACAAGACAGAAGATTTTTGGTCGTTTCATGCCCCGCAATAAACAGAACAAAAACCATTGACAGAAGTTCGTTCTCGGACAGGCGATCCTCATCTGTATCCGCCAATTTTACAAATTCAGAGATAAGTCCGGGTTTTGGGTTTTTGCGTACCTCGTCAAATTCAGCACGCAGATAATTAGACATCCGCTTTATCGCGGGTGAAATTTTGAAAACACCGAGAACACTTGAAATATCGGCAAAAGATCTGATTTCATCCGTCAATCTATCCCGGTCTTCAGCCTCCAATCCTAAAAGCTCACAGATGACAAGAAGCGGCAGAACATCGAAATAACCTTGCATGAGGTCAGTTTCGCCCTTGGCTTCCATTTTATCCAATAGCGCATCCGCCATAGCCGCAATCGCGGGGCGTAACGCTTCGATATTGGCCGTGCGAAACGTCTTATCGGCGATCTTACGCAACCGGCGGTGATCGGGGTCGTCCAAAGACAGCATATTCGACATCAGCAATTTGAATGTCTTCGGCATATAAGGAATCGGAATCTGACTGCGCTTTCCGGCATTTCGGCCATCAACCACAAATCTATCGGATGATTTCAACATCTCCATCACCGCGTTGTGGTGGGTCAGGAAATTCATCTTACCCAGAAACGGTATCTTGGATTGGGTAATAGGACCACGCGCGACAAGGTCCTGCAAGACGGGATGCGGGTTCGCCATAAAGGCGGCGGATGTCAAAATCGACTTTGCCACACCCGACAAATATCAGTTATCTGCTTAACTTACCATGATAGCTTTGGCGCAATATAGCGCGCGCTGACGCCGTGTTTTGTTAAAAGCGTTTTGAATTGATGTTCCATTCCGCCGTGCAGGCCGTCTTGAATGAACAAGCAGTCCATCCCTTCACGTTGCGCGCCAAGGAGGTCCGTGAAAATGTTATCTCCGATGCAGAGGATTTTCTCGGGCGGCGGGACATGGCCCATCACCTCATCCAGCCAAGCACGGCAGAGACGATAGATAGGTTCATGCGGCTTCCCGCCATAAATGACTTCACCGCCCATATCCTCATACATCTTAGCCAGCGCGCCACCACACCAGACGATCTTTTCGCCAACTTTCACTTTCATATCCGGGTTAGCGCAGATCATAGGCAAATTGCGATCCCGAGCCTCGCCTAGCAATTCAGTATAATCATCGGGATGCTCATTATCGTCATACATCCCCGTGCAGGAGATAAATTCCGCCGAATCCAAATCGGTAAAATTCAACTCCAATCCAGCATAAAGCCCGTCATCTCTCTCCGGCCCGATTTTAAATGCAGGTCCAGGAGCCCGCCTCGCCAGTGAGTCGATGGTCGCATCACCAGACGTAACAATAGCGTCGTAAAACTCGCCCGGCACGCCAATCCGGCGAAAACTGTCAGGTACACCAACGCTTGGGCGTGGGATATTTGTGATCATCACAACAGGCGCGCGCTCGCGGAAGCGTTCCAGCGCTTCGCATGCTTCGTGAAAAGGCATTTTCCCATTGTGAATTACGCCCCAAATATCACAAAAAATGGCATCATAATCATCGGCCACTTGGCCCAGGCCAGAAAGCGTTTGGAAGGTGTCAGTCATAGGCGCGGGTTAAGGCGCAATGGGGACTTGGGCAAGGCGGTAACGCGGTTTTTTAACAAATTCCCTAAAGACCCGTTCGCTCAATTCTAAGATAAAGAATTAAGTCTTTGCGCCTAGAACGGTGTATGGAAGCGCTCTTGTTAATGATCCCTTTGGCAATTTTTATTGCCAGCTTTTTGGCGGGTTTCAATTCCCAGCGGCGACATGTCTCAAAAGCCGGCCTCGCTCTGTCCTGTATTGCCGTTTTAATCGTATTTTCTCCGTTTTTGATGAAAGCGACGAGCATAGGTGCAGGCTATTTAGGTTTTATGGCTCTCATCGGTTTCGGAGCTTTACTTCTGCCGCCGGTCGCTGGGTACTGGTCAGGATATTTGATCATGAGATTTTTTTCTTTTCTTGAGAAAAAGCTCGATGGTCCAAAATTAGATAAATAAAGTTAGGCTGCTCATATTCGGTGATGGCCTCAAGGCCGAACGATGTCTTGGGAAAGTCGGTAGCGAGGATTCTTTCCTTCTGCTTCAAGAATGTCGACTTCAATCGATTGCCCGATGGTCAAAGTACGGTGAGTGGGAACATTCATGTAAATTATTGTTCCGTTCTCCAATGCAACTTCAATTGGCGCTTCGCCTCGGAGATATTTGCTATTTCTTATTCGAATACCTGTGACCTCTCCTGTTTGAGTGCGCGAATAATTATACTCGGCAGGAGGCGGGGACAGAAAAAAAACAAGGAGAAACAAGGTGACGCCAACAAAGCTCGCTATTAAAAACAGAGCCTTTGGCGAAAGAGGAAAAATTGGAACCCTGTTCACGTCTCAACCTTCAACGCTGGGGTCTTGGGCAAGGCGGTAGCGCGGTTTTTCGCCATCAGCCGTTAGGATTTCAACATTAATTGTGTCTCCAATTAATATATTGTGCCTCGTCTGGACCTTCATAAAAATCAAGTTTTCATTTTCGAGTCGGACCCTCACTGTTGCTTCACTTGTATGATATCTCCCTCGCGCAGGATAGGTCTCTACGACTTCACCAACTTTAGTGTCAGCATACTGAAATTGTGGAGGAGCAGGCGCCAAAAAAAAGAGAAGAAGAAATATTGTGCCGGCGATTACGCACATAGTGACCGAAACCGCTCTAGCAGTCATTGGAAAAAAAGGGGTCTTCAAGTCTTTTCTCTCAAAGCCTCAATATTCCCTTCCCAATCGCTACCGTCAAAGGCGATGCGTTTGGCGATGGCTAGCGTGCCTGCATCGACGCAGCGGAGGTTTACGCTCCACGCGTCGGGATGGCTGCGGGGGCGGTAAAGTGGTTTTATTCCGCAGGTGCGGCAGAACATATGCACAGCCTGACCCGTATTAAATCGATACTCCGTCAGCTCGTCCTCTCCGGACAGAAACCGCAAGTCACCTTCAGGGACAAAGACATGCTCATAGCCCGTCATATCGCACATGGAGCAATTGCAATCGGTCACATCGACCGCGGCGGGCGCGTCAAATTCGAAGCGCACGGCACCGCAATGACATCCGCCCTGATGCAACATCAGTCGGATCCAATCGGGCTGCCGGGCGGCAGAGCTTTGGCGGGAGATGTTGGCGCGGCTGCCGTGACGGGTCGCGTGCGGAAGGCGCGGATGCGGTCCACAACCCACGCATTATTCGCATTGCCGCTTGTTCCCAATCGTGTCGCCATATTGTTGAGCGCCTCAATCGCCGCCGCTTTCACCGCAGGACTATTGTCGCCATCTGCCAGCTCCATCAGGGCGAAGGCATAACGCGCCTGCACGGCGTAAGCGATCTCGCCCGTGCGCCCGCTTTTGGAGGCTGACATCACTCGGTCTGCGGTTTCGCCCAGCACATAATCCAAGGACGGGTTTTGGGCATCGCGGCGGTGAAACTCCACTAGACGCGCTGCGCGCTGTGGATGCAGCAAGACGTCAAATGTGAGGTCCGCTGCCGTCTCAGCCGCGCTGACCGTATCAAATGCCGGATAAGCGGTTTTACGGAACAGCTCGCGGTCATTATCGGCAAAACTCCAAGAGCCAAGGCGCGGAGTCAGGTGGGATAATACCTCATCCGACAAATCGAGGGCTTTCGGGTCGAGCGTATCCAGGACAGCATTTAGCGCCGCGCGTTGCCGCGCAGGCGATACAATCTCGCCAGGCCCTGCATCTTCACCATAGGTGAATGACACCCCGCCAATGAGCTTGGCTGCGGCTGCCGTCTGGAACCGATGATATAGATAGATCGGTACGATCGCCGCATTTAACTCTGATTGCGGACGACCTTCTGGCAGATTATCAGGACCAAAGCGTTCAAGCGCGTAAGCTCGGACTGCCATCACGTTTTTAAGGCTAGCCACCGGATCGGACCCATTATCCCAAACACTCGCATCTGGATGGGCTGTGCCGGAACTGCGGCCATCTAAATCTCCGACAAACGTCACGCTATCAGCGGCGGCTTTCTCGAGAAGCGCATTACGCTCTGCATCCGTATTGTCGCCATAGAGCCAAGTCGCAGAAATTTTATCCCATTCCCCAATGCCCACGCCATAAGCGTTGGACACATCTAACGCGCCGTCAATTAATCGCACGTCAGGGGCGGGATAATCCATCACTGTGGATTTATCATCCGTGCTACCCGCAAAATTATGCGCAAAGCCGAGCGCATGGCCAATTTCATGCGCGGAGAGTTGACGGATACGCGCGAGTGCCAATTCCACTGGATCATCGGCGTCACCGCTATTAGTTTTACCCGCGCCCAGTAGACCTTCGAAAATCATACGGTCTTGCCGCACGCGTAAGCTGCCCAAATTGACGTGGCCTTTCAGCATTTCGCCTGTGCGCGGATCGGACACGCCGCCGCCATAGGACCAGCCGCGCGTTTGGCGGTGCACCCATTGAACCGTGTTATAGCGAATATCGAGCGGATGGGCGTCTTCGGGCAAAAGCTCGACCCGGTAAGCGCCTTCCCACCCTGCAGCGGTGAAAGCCTCTTCCCACCATCTTGCGCCGTCCACCAGTGCAGACCGGATCGGTTCCGGCGCGCCGCTATCAATATAAAAGACAATCGGATCGACAATATTTCCGTCGGCATCCCGCTCTAGCCGGTAGCGCCGCGCAAAACGGGTTTCGATATTGGCAGACAACGGCGCAGAATAATTATAATGCACTTGCTCAATCACGCCCGCGCGCGGGTCAGAGATTAGCGGCTCAAACCCATCTTCGGGCAAGCGAACAAAACTATGGTGCTGGATCAGGGTGGCATCTTTGCCATTGGCAGCTGTCGTCGAAACTTCGGTTCCGGCATCACTCGAGCTCAGCGTAAAGAACACATCAATTTCGACATTATCGGGGAAGGCTAAAGCTTGCGAGGTGTCGACAAATGTGCGGTCGGATTGCACTTTAAAACTGCCCTGCCCCGCGTCTTTGAGATATTGCACGAGGTTAAGACTATCGGCCTCTAGGAACCCCGTCAGATCAACCACAGTACCGTCACTTGCGTCATCAATAATGGGCAAGCTCGCCATAAAGGAGCGCGCAAAACTTTCTTTAACGGCGCGGACTTCTAATTGATTATTCGCGTCGGCGCGGTATCGTAAGTTTTCTTCCTCAACGATAATCTTATCACCCATTCGGCGAAACGCGATGACACGGCCCCCCTCGCCCCAACCGCGATCAAGCCCAACAGGATTAGACCCAAGACCCGCTGTCAAACGCGCGGAATGAATCAGCCGCAAGCTCACGCCGTCTTCGCCCGCCTTCGGCAAACGCGCATAAATCTTATTGGTCTTTTGATTGACGTGAAGATTAAAGACCCCTTCCCGAAGTTCAAACCCTGCCAAGGCATTGGAGCCTCCATCAGAATTTGCACGCGGTTCACAAGAGGCGAGAAGGAGAATAGCGGGGAGAAGAAGGAGATGTTTCATAGCTGTTTTTAATCAGGGTTTTCACGTGGTGGAAAGAGAAGAAAACGATTGAATATCGGATAGCGTGTTGAAGATTATAAATTTCCTTGCATAGAGATAGGGCCCCGCCTGTAGGCCCATCGGATTTATGAAGCGCAAATCATGACCCAATCAAATTTGATCACCGACTTCAAAACCTCGTCCAAAGCTCTTTTGCGAGAGGACCTCCCGCATGAAGATGCCGTTGAAATCATAAATCGACTTCATCATCATTTTTACGATCTCACAGATATCTCCGGCAATGACATGGTCATACAAAACCTCGCCGCGGTTCCAACCGCCAGCGGGATGGCACTTGGCCTCAACCATGCGGCCCAATGCCTATTGGATTATCATCGCACCATCAAAATCTTGCAGGGGTTGTTCAAGGTCATCAAAGACAGGCAATCCGAATGTCCCGGCGAGACGATAAATATTTTCTACGCCGGGTGCGGGCCTTACGCGCCCTTTGTTCCGATGATTGCCTCGCAGTTCAATCCAGAAGACCTGCAATTCTCCCTGCTCGAAATCAACAAACCCTCATTAGACAGCGCGAAGAGACTGATCAAAGGCCTGTCTCTGGAGGCCTATATCAAAGACTACCACCTCGCCGATGCGGTCACCTTTGAAATCCCGGATGCTGCGTCATTTCATATCCTATATAGCGAAACCCTCGACGCTTTGTTGTTCAGAGAATGCTATGTGCCAATCCTCGCCAATATGCTTCCGCAGCTTAGGGATACTGTTACGCTCATCCCAAATAATGTTGTTCTAACCGCAGAGCTATTTTCGAACGATGAAAACACAGCAAACGAAAAATCCGAAACCGTCACAATTTTCGACACGCGGGAAACGCTAACGACTTTGAACGCGCCTCTCCCCAACATAATTCCGGCGGCGCAAATAGCGCTCAAAGCAAAAGATACACGCGCCATGTCACGTCTGATAATTGATACCCATGTCGATATATATGACGGCATAGCCCTGACTCGCGGACAGTCCTCTCTCACCCTGCCCTATGAGATGCATATTGCGCCGGATACGGAGTTTGAAACGCTAGAATTTCACTACCAACTCAAACCCAGCATCGAATTAATTCAAAGGTTTTCGAAGTAATTTGGACAGTAGGAAGACCGAGGAATGGGCGAGGCGTAAACGCACCCCAGGTTATTCAAGTATTATGCACTCGAAATTACTGACCTCTCATTTTGAACTCTAAAATCGCAGCGCTTAGCAACTTATCTTCTTGAGCGCCGTTATCAGCCGTAGAGGGATTCTTTGGCTTCCAATCATGACGAGGTGTTCCATTGAGGTGGCGCAAGTCATAGGTCGGAAATTTAATGCTAACGCCTGATTCCGGAAGTTTGAAATCTTCCGTACCACCTGCCAATCCCGCCATTTTGCTTCCTAATACCTTTGCACGTGACATGCCGTCAAAACCGATTGCCATGCCTTCACCCATACTCCCAGTCCATCGTCCTACCAGTACAAGGAGTGGTTTGTCGTAAGTCCACGATCCGGTTGGCTTAATTTTACGATCTTTGCGTGAGCCATTGAGTTTCACGGTGCTTTGATACGGCATTCTCTGGCTTATAAATCGCCCCATAATGGGCTCTGCTACACCAGTGTTTCCGCCGCTGGGGGTTTCCCTCAGGTCAATAATTAGACCCTTGGTGTTTCGGAGTGATAGAAGCGCTTGGTCAAATACTTCTACGCTGTCTGAGTTACCCAAGCTATTATTCAGACGAATGTACCCCACATTTCCAGATAAGGTTTTCGATGTGATTAAGTCATTTGATTGGGGAACATTAGGATCCTCCATTTCAAAGGTAAGAACAGAACTGGCCCGACTTATTTCAATATTCCTGGGTTCCGAACGCCTGCCTGCAACCGCTGCGTTAATGGCCCAAGTTATTCGATCATCGCTCGCTGTCTCAACACCCGCATGCATTCGCGTCAGCGCCAGTTCCTCAGGCGCTAATCCGTTAAAGCGCAAGAGTTGATCCCCAACCTGTACACCCGCTTTCGCGGCGCCGCTGAGGGGCCTTACGGCTGATGCAACATAAATCCCATCAAGACGTTCGAACCAAATGTCAGATCCAGACGGCACGAGCCTTGGAGAATTGTGGTTGTTCGTGTTTAATCCAACATGTGGATCGTAAAGATCGTCAATCATCCGTTCGAAAACCGCGAGTGTAGCGTTTGAGTTTTCCATAGCTAAAGCTTCTTTTTCGGCTCTACGACATGTTTCCCTCCAGTGATCAGCCCGAGCTGGGAAGTAAGCATAGCGTTGAGATACCGCTGTACAAATTGTCTTCACATCAGCGACAGGGTGAATGGCTTCAGACGCGGAATGTGAGGGATTGGTCTGATTTGAACATCCTATTGCCGCCAATGCGAACAAACTGAAAGACACGGATAGAAACGATTTTTTTAACATGAATGAAACTTTTGGATTAGATCGAGAAAATTGATTGGAATCTTAATTCCGCAAATTTAGCCTTGCGACATCTGATCGGAATAGTTTGGAAATTCTTGGCAAAGCCTGTGTTCTAGAGAAATCCGAGAGAGGGCCTTTTCCATCCGCTTTATTCCATCTTCTAAGTCGACCCCAATCTCTTCCCACAGGGCAGCATAAACTCGTTCAAAATCTTTCATGATTGAGATTATACGATCGGCCTCGGCTTTAGAATTTTCTGAAATATCATAGATTTTCTTACGAGAATCCTGCGGGTCTTGCATTTGAGTAAAAAAGCCATCTTTCACACTGCTTTTCAGGCGACTCTCAATTAATTGGCGCGATATGCCTGTGTGGTGTGAAATTCCAGTCGATGACAAAGGACCTTTGGCGTTTATTGCCAGAACAATAGAAATCTTATTGGCATGAAGACTAATGCCTAGCAGATCAAAAACTTTGGCGCCTTGGACACTGATTAGCTCACTCGAACGATATAAAATTGCACCAAATTGGGGACTACGTAACTTACTCATTTTAGACACCTGTTATTTTAGGAAAATATTTGCGCAAATTTTTTCCTTTTGTCAAGGTTGTTTTTAGTTTCAACACCCATCCTCATTCTGAGAAAGCGGAAACTTCATTTTTTCAATGATTTACATCACGATTGGAGAGAATAATCCTCATTTCCAAAACCTGTGTTACATTACCCAAGTTCTTTCAAACATAGGACAGGTGAGACGTCATTTACCTGTTTGAAGGACGGTGGAGTTGAGCATCCGGTGGTGACACATCGGACTGTGCCGGACTTTTTAGAGTGAGAGCCGACACCTGGGTCCAACGCTGGCCTAACTGGTGGGACAAATGGGCCGCTTTATCAAAAACCGCTGCCGCGTGGTGTTAATCGCGTAAACCTAAATTACTACATCTGGCAGCCATCGTGCTTGCCACCACGCGGGCAGTCCTACTTTACGGATAAACCCAAAGCTTCGACAGACCCGCCCTGAAAAGGATGATGGGCTGTGAGCCTAAACGCGTGAGATAAAACCTATGCCCCGAAAACCCCAGAAGCCAATTGCTCTCTCCCTCAAAGACGAGCTGCACTGTATGCACCTCGCCGTGCGTGTCCGCGCCGAACAGGTGAGGTTACGACGGCTGGAATGGGATACGCAGGAACTTGCCCTGCCCCATATCTCCCCCTTACCCGGCGATAGTGATTTGCAGATCCGCACCCCGTTGACGGAAAAAGATATGCCGCGCCCACATCCGCCCGTGGCGCGTCCAGATTTCAAACCCGGCATGCCGAGCGATCTGATGCAGACCATGATGAACCTTTACATGGATCAACTTCGTCATGAGCATGACCGAAATCCATATAACAAGCTGGCGTCCAAATCCGCACAGGCCAAGGCGGAAGCGAAACAAGAACGTGAGGATGCGCGGCGGGAGAAAATTCGGGAAGTCGCCAACCGGGCACTACAAATCGCGACCGCACGCGAGATTGAGGAAATCAAAAAGGAAAAGCTAAAGTCTTAGTCGTCTGACAAAATCCGGCCAACGCCTAACTGTGCCGGCCGCATCATATGTCTCGCATCACCGCCCAATCCTCGCTAGACGGCATGTATGATCGAACACTGCCAAATTTACCTACTCACCCCGCCCGTCATTGAGGACGTTCCAGCCTTTTGTGAGTTGCTGAAAACAACCCTTGCGGCGGCACCTGTGGCCTGTCTTCAGATACGCCTTAAAGACATTGAAAATTCAGCCCTCATTCAGGCCGGAAAAGCTATTACCGCTATATGTCACGCCGCTGGTGTGGAGGTTATTTTGAATGACCATCCCGATTTGGTGGCCGACATCGGTGCCGATGGAGCCCATATTGGGCAGGAAGATATGGACTATTTTTCATCCCGTGAGGTGCTGGGCGGGGATGCTATTATCGGCGTCACCTGTCATAATTCTAAAGAATTGGCTTTTGCAGCTGCAAAGGCTGGTGCGGATTATGTGGCTTTCGGTGCGTTTTTTGAAACGCCGACAAAAGACGCCAAAACCCGCGCCGAGTTGGAGATTTTGTCATGGTGGCACGAAGCCGTCGAAATACCGAGCGTCGCAATTGGCGGGATAACGGTGGACAATGCGGAAGCCGTGATCGCGGCGGGCGCGGATTTCATCGCCGTGTCATCGGGGGTCTGGTCCCATCCGGACGGGCCCGCCGCGGCGGTATCGCGCTTGTCGCAGCTCTGCTTGGAGTTTTCGCCCCCCTTACCGTAAGCGCTTCGCCGACCCTGTCGAACCCAGCAGAAGTACAAACGAATTTCGAAGTCGCCTTAGACGCCTTTAATGCCGGCAAATTCACGGAAGCCTTGAGCTTGTCTGAAACTGCGGCCAATTTAGGCAGCGCCGATGCGGCCGTTATGGCGGGCTACATCCTGCGCTATGGCAAAGCGGGCAATACCGACATGAAAACGGCGCGGATTTGGTATGAAAAGGCCGCCGCAAAAGGTCATCCTGATGCCTTTGTTGCCCTCGGTGAAATGGGTCTGCGGGAACAGGCTGGATTGACAAAGACCGATGCCGTGGCGTGGCTCACGCGCGCGTCGGATGCAGGCCGCACGGATGCCATGCGCGTACTGTCTGATCTTTACCGCACGGGCCAAGGCGTCACAGCGAACACGGCGGAATCCGAGCGCTTATTGACGAGCGCATCGCAAAGCTTTGATGCGGAAGCGACGAAACGTTTGGGCGATAGTCAGTTTGAACGTGATCCGCAAAAGGCGCTAAAACACTACGAGGCTGCTGCCAAAGCCGGACATATCGAAGCCGCCTATATCGCAGGTGTTATGTATGCCGAAAATTATGAGATTATGCCGGATAGCGCTCGGTCTGCCGCTTTGTTGAAACAGGCGGCGCAAGGTGGGCATCCGGCTGCGATGGCGGATTATGGCTTGCTGGTGTATCAAGGGTATTCAGCTGCGAAATCGGAAGAAAAAGCCGCTGAATGGTTCCGCAAATCTGCCGAAGCCGGCGATGCGGAAGGTCAATTCTTATATGCATTCACGCTCGCCAAAGGCGAAGGGACAGCTCAAAATTTTGAGGAAGCCTATTATTGGGCGTTGAAATCCGGTGAGTCCGGCGTGGATGAATATGACGCGGATCGCGAAACATTGCGCAAAGGCCTGGAAGGAAAACTTGATGCCGCAGCGATCTCTCGGGTGAAGGCGCGGCTTTAGAGCGCGCAGTCTAATTTTTTTGCAGGATTGGTTTTAACATCGACCGCCATGCGGCCGGTCCCGACGACCTCTCCATAGGTTTCGATATTGGCTTTGACACCGTCAAATTGGCGATTTTTTGGTAGGCCATGTTCTGACCAAAGATTGAGGATGGGGTTAATGGGAAGCGTTCCGGTTTCGCGATAATCTTGCCGCACAGACCAGAATTGCCACCAGTCGTGAAAGCGGATTTTATAGGTGCGGTAAGTGGCGCCCGCTAAAACAATATCCGGGAGAATTTCCGGGCTAAAATAGTCATCTGTCAAAATCTCGTGCAGTTCTTCGGGAGACGTGCTCGCAATCTCGATGATATAGTTTTCGTACCAATCATCGCCGTTCTGTTTCGCGGATTCCTCTCCCTGCCAATTCACACTAATTTTAGGACCAGCCCACCATCGCCCGCCGCCCAAAAGATCAATATCGTAAGAGGAGCAAATGGACGTTTTATCTGGGACACTTGCGACCGGCATAGGTTTCAAACCTGGCTTAGAAAACCCAACATCCAACCCGCCTTCTTTGTGCATTTGCTCTGCCGTGAATGTTAAAACCTCGCCCTTAATCTGTCGGCCATGTGAGCCATTAAATTTGTCACTAACCCAAGCGTGAGATTTATATCCATCAAATGTAAAAGTGGACGTATCCTCATACACCGCAGATGCATTGCTTGCGGCAATTTGTGTATCGGGCATCTCAATTGACTGACACCCAACGCAGGAAAAAACTAAACAACCGATACCAAAATATTTCATGCGTTCAGGTTACCCGATGTCCGAGTTGTGAGGAACAAAATTTATACTTCGCCAAAGGTCAGGGCATGGATATTGGGAAGCATTGTCAGAGACAATTAATTCAGGAAACTTTGTAACTTCCCCATCGCCGGCATGGCTGCTGTTTTCAACCGCTTTAAAATATCTACCTTGGAAGACTCTTCGGGTTTGACATCATTCACCATTTTGGAAAAGCCATCCAAGCGTTGTTCTCGCATCCAGTTTCGTAGATCTTTATTTTGCCCCCACAGAGCTTGGTTCATCATATTCGCAGCCGTCATACGAATGAATGTGTCCAGATCATCCGGTAGAGGCACAACGCCGCTCATAGAGTTCTTCGCGGCTTCTCCTTCAATATGAGCTTCAATCCACGCAATCATCGACGCCGAGAAAACAGGTTGATAGGCGCGCACAGTTTGCGGCGTAATTAGATCCCCTTGGAAGACAGGTTTGATAATATTTTCTTTAATCGCGCTGGCAGAACAATCGACAATAATATGACCCAAAGTTGGCTCTGTTCGTCCATTAACAAAAGTAATTTTGTCCGCGTCTATGGCGGCGACTCTGCCCTTTCGAACGACATCTTTCACGCGGCGTAACTCTTTCAACTCTGGTTCACTAATCGTAGCACCGTGAAACATTGTTGGACGAACTGTCGGATCAAGACGGAGGAAATATCCGCAAGCCTCCAACCGATCAAACATATCGGACTTTGAAGACGCTCCTGCGATCGCTTCAAACATATTGGCCTGGTTACCAATAGTATCCTCAAAAAACTCAGGGAAAGGCTGCGTATTTTTGCGATTAATGAGCCATGCATCCCGCGATTTTATCCAGCGGATATTCTTCGGCGGCACATCGTTTTCAAGGAGCCAAAGAATGGCATCAATACCCGTCTTCCCGCCTCCAACAACGGTAAAACCTTTTGGCGCATCCGTAATTAATGGCAGATCATTTAGCGGCATAAATCGAACATCGTCCGCGATGGAGAAATTCGGTGTGTGTGTCGACGGCACAGTTGTATTCAAATGAGTACAGTCGACGATCTTTTTCGCTGTGGCTTTCGTTTCATGACCACTCAATTTGTTTTCGAAGACACCGTCGCCTTTATAATCCGACAATGAGAAAAAACGAACGCGGCCAGATGTTAAGAACTTTTGACGCATCACGGCTTCAAAATAGGCCAAAATTTCAGCACCGGTTGCTAGGTCACCGAGTCCTTTGTTTAGGCCGGTTTCATCCCGCAGGCCGTGACTAAGCTCGCGTGAATTCACACCATAGAAAGCGCTGGGTTGGTGCAAAGTGACAAAAGGATAAGCAGAATTCCAATGACCGCCTGGTTTTGCAAAACGGTCAACCATAACGATGTCAACGCCCGGCATTTCATCAAGGAGGGTATCAACGAAAGCCATACCGACAGCTCCGCTGCCGATAACGAGATAATCAGTTTCGATGTGGTCTGTCATATATAAATACTAACACGGCAATTTTGCCGTGTCGTAGATTTATTTTGATGCCAAGATTTAGTTTAATGTACGAGCAATTCGAATGCCGTAATCATCATACCTGTAATCCGTGACGTAACGGATCCGTGCAGCAGCACGTGTTTGATATCCATGTGTGACCCAAGAGCCGCCTTTCATGACACGAAACTTACAATCACCATCTTTGCGCGGGGAACCATCGCCGATTGCGCCGCTATGATTAGCATTCCAGCAATCTTCGACCCACTCATAAACATTGCCGTGCATATCATAAACACCGAACGCATTGGGTTGATACTGACCCACCGTTTGAGTTTTGCGCAAATACTGACCTGTTGCACCTGAACCATAAGGCGCCTTGCCGTCAAAATTCGCATATTGCGAACTCATATCGAACCCATTGCCGAAAGGTGCGTCTTGACCGGCACGCGCTACATATTCCCATTCCGCTTCGGACAGAAGACGATAATTTTGACCTGTTTTACCGTTCAGCCATTTCAGGAAATTTTGTGCGTCATTATAGCTAACGTTAATGACGGGACGTTTGCCTCGCCCCCAACCTTTATCATCTGGCTTATGGCCAGCACAGCCGCCGCTTTTGACGCAGTTATCCCAATCATCGAAAGTGATTTCATACTTACTAACTTCGAATCTATAATTGATGAACGTATCGCGCAGTGGATTTTCAAAACGCGCGCGCTTCTTTTCATAGTCTGGAGATCCCAACTTTCCCGCGCCGGGATTGATAACAACCATCTCTATGCCCATCGGAGAGCTGCCTGCTGTCACAGGACCGACTGTTGCTGGTGTGCCTAAAGCTGCATTTCTGGCTGCCTCTCGTTCAGCCTTTCGCTTTTCAGCGCGCTCCTTAAGAATTTGTTTCGGATAGCTGTCAACGACCTCAGGAGCCGCTTGTGCCAACGCCATAGAAGGCACCGTCAAGGCATACCCTATGCTTCCTAGGGCCAATGCCGTGTTTAAGATTTTCATCATATTTCCTTCTAACATCCCCCGCGACGACCCTAGTGGAATACGTCTGCCAACAACATCTTATACCTGACTAACTGGTGAAAGCCGAGTTAACGTTACACAACTTTAAGCACGTTATTAAACGCATGAAAAGCGTAGCTTGTGAGCTCGTACAATAAAAGGATGTGAGATTCGGTCAACCTGACTGTGCATTCTCTTCATCAGAGAACACAGACCATTTCAATAAGAGTGATAACCTGAGCGCGGGCTCAACCTTAATGGTCATGCCCCGGATTTGTCCGTGCAAGTTTGCGCATTAAACCCGGCCAAACAAGGTTATCTCCCATGCCCGGAATAAACGCGGCGGCGCCTTGTTGATAAACTCTGTCAGCCATGTCTTGTGGTTCTTCAACTAACAGATCCTCATGACCCGCACTTTGCGCGAAAATCTGAGCCTTGCAGGCATTTTCGAGAAAATACATCCGCAAGAACGCCGTCCCGCAGGTTGGTCCGACTGTAAGCGTGCCGTGATTACGCAACATTAGCAGGGATTTCGCGCCCAAGTTTGCGACGATACGTTCGCGCTCATCGAGCTCCAAAGCAATACCTTCATAATCATGATAAGCGAGATCATTATAAACCTGCATAGCCATCTGCGTATAACGACGTAGGCCCTTTTTCTGTGCACTTACGGCCATGCCATAAGGCGTATGCACATGAATAACGCAGCCCGCATCAGCACGCGCATGATGTACAGCCGAGTGAATCGTAAAGCCCGCTGGATTGATGAAATACGGTGTTTCCTGACAGACTTTTCCATTGCCGTCGATTTTCACCAAGCCAGATGCCGTCATCTCGTCAAACATTACGCCGTAAGGGTTAATCAGAAAACGATGCTCACCATCTTCGTCTGGTAAGCGAGCAGAAATATGGGTGAACACAAGATCCGTCCAACCATGCATCGCACAGAGACGATACGTCGCCGCCAAATTCTTGCGGATTTGCCACTCGCGATCAGATACTTTCCCTTCTAAGCGTTCAATACTGGTTGGGTCAGGAATGTTAAAACCGGACATTCCTTCCAGTGCGCTTGCCGGATTATTATCTGTCTGTGCATTCATCACTAATTCTCCATTTTTGCTATTGATAACTTGAACATCAAATTTAGCAAGTTATGGGCAGATCATGACGCAGCACTGGCAATTTGGAATAAGGGCAGACGGGCAACCCGTCTCTGCTCATCGGCTCAATTCGGAGAGTGGATTTCAGGCGGTTGTGTTAGATCAGGGGGCGATTCTTCAGAGCTTCCACCTGCCTGACGGCCAAAACATCTGTCTAGGGTTTGAAGACTGGGAAAGTTACGAGACCGACTCTGGCTATATCGGGCGTATCATCGGTCCAAATGCGAATCGAATTGTAAACGCCAAATTCGGAATCGACGAAGATCAATTTCATCTCTTAGCGAATGACGGTGTCCATAATTTACATAGTGGGCCCAAGGGTTTTGACGCTCAATTGTGGGACGCCGCAATAACGGAGACTGGATTAAGGTTGGAACTTGAATCACCAGAGGAACTTCCTGGTTTCCCTGGAACCGTGAAGGCAGCTTTGAATATCTCTCTCGTAAAGAACAAGCTGAGGCTTGAAATGGAAGCTACATCTGACCGCCCTACCCCCCTAAATATGACATGGCATCCCTATTGGAACCTATCCAACACTCCCAGAATTGACGGACATGAATTGCTGGTGGACGCTGAAACACATTCCGAGCTTGAAAGTGATCAAGCCTTGCAAGTTAGAAACACTCGCTATGACTTTCGAAAAGCGCTTCCACTCGGTAGCGTTCAACTCGATAGCAATTATATTGATGTGAACCGCGCGGTTTTGACCGTAAGACAAACTGCGATGACAGTAACAAGTTCGCTTCCAGACATGCAGATTTATACTGGAGACTCGCTATCGCGCCCTCGCACCGGCATTGCCATAGAACCGCAATTTCGACCCAATGATATAAACTTCGCTCAAGATAGCCTATTGCGGCCCGGTGAAACATATAATCATTGGATCGAATATTGTTTTGATGAAATTTAAAGGACCGAAGCAGCCTCCACCCAATCCAAACCTTGAGCGTCAGCCACAGCTTCAATCGTCAACTTACCCTCGCACACATTAAGGCCATTCAACAAATGATGGTCTTCTCGCATCGCCTCTTTCCACCCCAGTCGCGCGATGCGCTTGGCGTGATAAAGTGTCGCTGCATTGAGCGCGTAAGCTGAAGTTCGCGCAACAGCGCCCGGCATATTCGCGACACAGTAATGGACAACCCCGTCCACTACATATGTTGGATCGGCATGTGTGGTTGCTTTTGAAGTTTCAAAACACCCACCCTGATCAATCGCGACATCTACAAGAACAGAACCCTCTTTCATGGTGGACAACATTTCTCGGGTCACCAATTTAGGCGCGGCAGCACCAGGGATTAGCACGGCACCGATGACGAGATCTGCCTCGGTAAGAAGTTTAGCCAAACCATCCGGGGTAGAACGGCGAACCTGCGCTCGGTTTCCAAACTCATAAGAGAGCTTTTCCATCACCTTATTGGAGCGCTCTAATATTGTTACATCTGCCTGCATCCCGATCGCCATTAGCGCAGCGTTATACCCAACATCGCCGCCTCCAATGACCACGACTTTACCAGAAGCAACACCCGGGACGCCGCCAAGAAGAACACCGCGGCCACCGCCAAGCTTTTGCAAGGCTGTCGCGCCAACCTGAGTAGCGAGACGGCCTGCAACCTGACTCATGGGTTTGAGGAGTGGCAACTCACCGCTGTCATCGGTTACAGTTTCATAAGCAATGCAAACTGCGCCTGATTCTATCAAACCTTTCGTTTGATCGGGGTCAGGGGCGAGGTGAAGATATGTGTAAAGAATTTGTCCGGGACGAAGCATCGCCCGCTCAACAGCTTGAGGCTCTTTGACCTTCACAATCATATCACATTTCGCGAAAATCTCGGCCGCGGTATCTTTAATGATTGCTCCGGAGGCCAGGTAGTCATCATCCATAGATCCAATGCCTGCACCTGCTAGCGTTTCGACCCAGACTTCGTGCCCGTCAGCGACCATTTCTGAAACCGATTCAGGTGTCAGGCCGACACGAAATTCCTGCGACTTTATTTCTTTTGGGACGCCAATACGCATAGTGCTCTCCTTTTGGTTCCCGTAACAAATACGACAATGCATTTAGGAATTTCTACAAAATCCACTTTGCTGAGAATATTTTTTAGGATATTATCCCACAAATTCTATACAAATTCGGATAAAATATGAATATTTCTGATATTGACCGAAAAATTCTGCACGAACTCCAAACGAATTGCCGGCAGAGCTCAGCAGTAATCGGAGAGAAAGTCGGGCTGTCTCCGTCGGCGTGCCATCGCCGAATTGGGTTATTAGAAGAACGAGGCCTTATTGAACGCTATGCGGCCCGATTAAATGGAGAGAAACTCGGTTTTGCAATGACGTTTTACGTCGAAGTCACGCTGGAAGGGCAAAGCGAGGCTATTTTGTCTGCCTTTGAGAAAACCGCACTGGCCCGCCCCGAAGTCTTAGAGTGCCACCTAATGACAGGTCATGCAGACTATCTTATTAAAGTCGCTGCTCCAGATACGGCTGACTATGAACGCATTTATCGCCGAACAATTGCCGCACTACCGCATGTAAGCCGAATCCAATCCAGCCTTGTCATGAAAACTGTTAAGCGATGGTCGGGCTACCCTGCCTTATAAATACTTGTGCGCGTGACGATAGCGTGGCTGATTTTTAACGCCAGAGACGCATAATTTGATGCAATACGCATGGACCACAGGCTTTAGCTAAGCTATGGCCGACCTTTAAGATTTTAAGATGTGACGGGGTCATTTTGCCAACATCATTGTGCAAACAAAGCTGGATGAAATCCGTTGCATCATCTGTGCTGATCTCGCTCGCTGGGCTTGCCACGCCTGCTTATGCCCAATTCGGGGCAATCGAACAATCTGATCAAGACCTCAAGCTTGCCGCTGACAGTCCTTACAGAGACCCGGATATTATTTATCTGGAAGCAGACACGCTGACGAATGACGAAGAAAACAACACTCTCACGGCCCAAGGCGAAGTAGAGGGTCGATATCAGGACAAAACGCTGAGGGCCGATAGCGTCATACATTACCTGGAGACAGGAAAAGTTATTGCCAGCGGAAACGTTGTGCTCGTTCAGGCTGACGGCAGCTCTCAATATGCAGATAAACTCGAACTCTCGAACGAGCTGGAAGCTGGTACAGCCACGGATTTCGTGGCGCGATTGCCGGATGGTGGCGTAACGGCCGCACGTTTTGTGGCTCGCGGAGAAAACGGAGAGATCGAACTTTACAACGCCTATTACACGGCTTGTGAAGTTTGCGAGGAGAAACCTAACCCGAGCTGGCGCATTAAAGCTCGGCAGGTCACCCAGGACAAAGACTCTCGGACTGTGCAATATCGCGATGCTACTTTCGAGCTGTTTGGCATCCCAGTTTTCTATACGCCCTATCTTGCCCATCCTGACCCGAGCGCGGATCGGGCTAGCGGCATCTTAGCCCCGTTTTTCGGTTATTCTAACTCGACAGGGTTTAATGCGCGCGTCCCCTATTACTGGGCCATTGATGATTATACCGAAGCCACAATTACGCCGCGCCTGTATTCGAAGGTAAATCCACTGTTGGAATATGAAGTCGCTAGACAGTTCCATACAGGGCGTATCGAACTGGAAGGTAGCCTCACCTATGGCAGTATTTTCGACAGGAACGGGGATATTTTTGATGACGCTTCCCTTTTTACGGATCCAGACAACGCCCCTGTTGGAAAAGAAGCCCGCGCGCATTTTAATGCGAAGGGGCTTTTTGCTCCTACCAATTTTTGGACCTATGGATTTGGATTCCAGTACACCTCGGATGATAACTATCTAACCCGTTATAGCCTAAATGAGCAAAGAGAGACGCAAGGTCTCTATGAAGGGGAATCCCGTCGAAATACATCTCAGGCCTTTATTGTTGGGCAAGATGACTCAACACGATTAACGGTCTCTTCGGTTGCCTTCCAAGATCGACGAGATCGCATCACGGACAATGGCGATGGTACATTTCGCTTTTCCGAAACTGATGACGGACAACTCCCCGTCATTGCCCCCCGTATAGAGGTCGAACACTATATTTCAGACCCGGTTTTAAACGGTCGTCTAAAGGCCAGTGGCAATCTAACGGTTTTAACCCGCGACACGGGCTCAGATTATACGCGCGCAACCGCGAGCCTTGATTATGGTAAAACCTGGATCGCGCCCGGCGGAATAGAAGTGAAACCGTTCGGCAATATCCGAACAGATTTTTACGACATAAAACCCGACGATGAAATTTTTCCTGATACGGACGACAGCCAATTCAACCGCACCCTTGGTCAGGTTGGCGTAGATATTAGGTATCCATTTCTAAAGGCTGGAGAGACCGTCACTTGGGTACTCGAACCTCGCGTTCAAGTTACGCAGAGCTTTGGTGATGCCAAATTGAACGACTTCACAGAAAGTGGTGCTGGTGATTTCATTTTAGCTGAAGATGCAGGGAATGCAGATTTATCCGCAGCGTTATTGTGGCAATCCAATAAGTCATCGGGATTTGATTTTTGGCAAGAAGGCACGCGGCTCGACGTCGGCGGTAGTGTGTCAGCGGACTGGGGTACGAGAAGCTCAGTTAACCTCTTCATCGGGCAATCATTCTCTTCAGGTGGTGACGGACTGGCAATTGATGGCCTGTCCAGCGAAGATGGCGGTTTCCTGCTGGGTTCGGGACTAGAGGGCAATCAGTCTGATATCGTTGGTGAAGCGACCGTAAATTTGGGCCGCTTATTCAGCACTCAAACAAAGCTAAGATATAACGAAGATTCTAAAGAACTAACGCGAATTGACTCAACGGCAAGGCTCAGAACAAAATGGGTAGAAGCCAATGCTCGCTATTTCCGCTTGAGTAACGCCAGTGGTGATCTGGTTGATACGTTGGATGCCCCACAAGAAGAAATAACTGGGTCCGCACGGCTTCATTTGACAAAAAACTGGAGCACTACCTACGCTCTGACACGTGACTTGGACAGCAACACTACGCGCCGACAAGCCTTTGGCTTGCGATATCGCGATGACTGCACACTTATTGAGCTACTCTATACGAAGAACCGCTTTAATAACGATGCTATTCTTGACAATTCGGGTATCGGAATCCGCGTTTCGCTTTTGACGCTTGGCGATTTCGGCGGCTAACCGACGAAGCTTTTTTCGACTACGAATTCTGCAGGTTGAGAATTCGAACCTTCTTTAAGACCAAAGGTCTCAACGAGCGCCGCAGTATCATCAATCATAGCTTTTGAACCACAGATCATGACTCGATCAGTTTCTGGATTAAGTTTCGGTGTTCCTGCTTCTTCAAACAGCTTACCTGTCTCCATGAGCGTCGTAATCCGGCCTTTCAGCGGATGATCCTCTCGTGTCAGCGAGGTGATGAGTTTAAGACGGGATGTCCCATCTTCGCGGACAACCATTTCACCAACCAATGGATCATTTATCAAATCGTCGACCAGACGTTTAGAATACTCCAACTCGCCTGCTTCACGGCACGTATGGGTAACAATAACTTCATCGTATCGCTCATATGTTTCAGGATCACGGACTAAAGATGCAAATGGCGCGAAGCCCGTTCCGGTGGAAAACATCCAAAGACGTTTACCCGGCAGCAGTGCATCTAACACTAGGGTTCCGACAGGCTTACGTCCCAGCAATACCGTGTCACCAGTCTCAATAGCCTGCAGGCGTGATGTCAGGGGTCCGTCTTCAACTTTGATCGAGTAAAACTCTAACTTATCATCCCAAGCTGGAGACGCGATTGAATAAGCCCGCATAACCGGCCGTTTCTGATCTTCTGTTTTTGGCAGGCCAATCATTATAAACTCACCAGTCCGAAAACGGAAAGACGACGGGCGGGTTATTGAAAAGGCAAAAAGGCGATCCGTAAAATGTTCAACGGAGAGGACCTTTTCCTCAGTAGGGGCATTCGACATGGTGGAGATTCCATCCTGATATTCTGTTTCGCGCGCCCAATAGACGCGCATTCGCATTGTTGCAACATCCTATATAGGGAACCGATCGTTCTTTATAAAGAACACACGAGGATGTGATGTATTCAAAATCATTTGACGGTTATCGAGTTGAACCGCTGCCTCGAACGGCTAAATAGGTAAGATGTCAAATTTGAACATAAAAGCAGATTTTCTCTCTGCGTCCTGGGCGGACTGGCTTGCTTTAGTCGACAAAGGACTTCGAGGAGCCGCATTTGATACACTCATTCATAAAACCGAAGACGACATTGTCCGTGGACCACTCTTGTGTGCGGACGATTTACCGCCCTCTCTGACGGCACTCGGGCGTGTAGATTTACCACTCTTGGACGGGCGCAGTTGGCATATCGCCGCTCCAGTCCGGGATCCTGACCTTAACCATGCAAACATCCAACTTCTCGAAGATTTAAAAGGCGGCTCAAGTGCGGTTCGAGTTGAAAGAGGACCAGATCTTTCGACACGCAATAACCTCAAACGCTTATTAGAAGGCGTTTTTTGCGAACTGGTTCCAATCCAATTCGCAACTGGAATAATTGATGGCGACAGTTTTGAAAATATCCTTAGCCTAGAGCGTCTAAAAACCGCGCATGTCTGGACCGGGTTAGACCCGGTGAAAGACGCTGACGCATTAGCAGCCAAGACCCAAATTGCTCCTGCGAGGTGGCGCCTCATGAGTCTCAGCCCTGCCGATATTCATGAAGCGGGCGGGACAGAGGTCCAAGAAATTGCTGGATTGGCTGCGTCCCTTGTAGAAGCCATGCGGTTGCACGGCGCCCAAACCGTTTGCCAGCATATGGTGATTGACCTAGCCGCTGATCGAGAAACACATCTAACAATAGCTAAGTTCCGAGCGGCCCGCCGAATTATTCTACGCATAGCCGACGCTTTTGGCGAGGACGGGTCAGGCATTCCGCTTTGCGCAGTTACCTCACTGCGAATGATGCAGACCGAAGACGCTTGGACAAACCTACTGAGAGTCATGAGCGCTGGATTTGGAGCTGTCATAGGCGGAGCGGATGTAATCACAACAAGGCCGTTCACCGACGGATTGGGGCATGCGACGCCATTTGCCCACCGTATCGCCCGTAATATGCAACTCATGATGATGGAAGAGAGTCATCTTGGTCAAGTCTCTGACGCCGCGCATGGCAGTTATTGGCACGAAAACATGACCGAACAACTGGCTCAATCCGCCTGGGCGCTGTTTCAACAAATTGAATCTGCAGGCGGTATAAAAGCCTATAAAGAGAGCGGAAAAATAGCGGCAGACTTAAACAAATCCATTGCCAAACGCGCCGCAAAAAACGCTCCAATTCTTGGGGTTACACTCCATCCTGCCAAAGACGTTAAAACACCGGAGGTACGATCATGAGTATCCCCGATTTCACAAGATTGGATTTGAGTCATGGCTTCACAGCTCGATCCAGTTCCAAACCAAGCTGGGCTGCGCCTGAAGGCATAGACATTAAATCCCAATATCGTGCAGATGATACTGCAAGCTTACCGTTCACGAATACCATGCCCGGATTTGCACCCTTTATTCGCGGTCCGTACCCGACGATGTATGTGCAGCGTCCTTGGACAATTCGACAATATGCAGGATTTTCAACGGCTGAAGACTCGAATGCTTTCTACAGGCGCAATCTGGCTGCAGGTCAAAAAGGGCTGTCCGTAGCTTTCGACCTTGCGACACATCGCGGATATGATTCTGACCACCCTCGCGTCCCCGGTGATGTTGGTATGGCTGGCGTGGCCATCGACAGCATTTACGATATGCGTGTCCTGTTCGATCAAATTCCGCTGGATAAGATGAGTGTGTCGATGACAATGAATGGAGCGGTTCTCCCAATTCTAGCCCTCTATATTGCAGCGGCTGAAGAACAGGGCGTTAAACAAGAGCAGCTTGCCGGTACAATTCAGAACGACATTCTGAAAGAGTTCATGGTGCGCAACACCTACATCTATCCGCCAAAACCCAGCATGCGCATAATCTCAGACATCTTTGCGCATACCAGCCAACATATGCCAAAGTTCAATTCAATCTCGATCTCCGGCTATCACATGCAGGAAGCTGGTGCCTCTGCTGATATCGAGCTGGGCTATACTCTCGCGGACGGATTGGAATATGTTCGGACAGGCGTAGCGGCAGGGATGGATATTGATAGTTTTGCACCAAGGCTAAGCTTCTTCTGGGCTGTGGGCATGAATTACTTCATGGAGGTCGCAAAACTCCGCGCAGCACGCCTTCTTTGGGCGCAGCTTATTGGTGGGTTTAACCCTAAAAATCCGAAGTCCAACATGCTTCGGACGCATTGCCAAACCTCCGGCTGGTCTCTGACCGCGCAGGATGTTTTCAACAATGTAGGCCGCACCCATATAGAGGCGATGGCCGCCGTTGATGGCGGAACACAGTCTTTACATACGAACTCTTTGGACGAAGCCCTCG
The DNA here is from genome assembly GCA_039975855.1 of Litorimonas sp. GTDB lineage: Bacteria > Pseudomonadota > Alphaproteobacteria > Caulobacterales > Maricaulaceae > Litorimonas. The sequence continues at coordinate 798,856 of JBDWGH010000002.1, forward strand.
CTCTACCAACTGACTTCTCGGCCCGGATCGCTCGAAATACGCAAATTTTTCTTCAAACCGAAGGTCAGCATACCTCACAAATCGACCCCTGGGCTGGCAGCCATTACGTTGAGCGCTTAACGCATGACCTCGCCTCACGGGCTCTATCTCATATTGAGGAAGTCGAAGCTTTGGGCGGCATGGCATCCGCTATTGAGGCTGGTATTCCCAAACTTCGCATTGAAGAATCTGCTGCACGCATTCAAGCGCGCATTGACAGCGGGGCTCAGACGGTGGTCGGCGTAAACAAATATCTTTCAGAAGAGAAAGACGATATTCCGATTTTAAAAGTCGATAATGCTGCAGTCCGGCAGGGCCAAATTGCACGGCTAAACCAACTTCGGGCAGACCGCGACACACAATCGACGAAGGAGGCCTTAGATGCGTTGACGAAATCAGCAGACTTAGGTGAAGGCAATCTGCTCGCTTTGGCAGTAGACGCTGCGCGTAAGAAAGCCACAGTCGGCGAAATTTCCGATGCCTTAGAAAAGGTCTACGGACGATTCTCAGCTAAACCAGCTGGGGTTAAGGGGGTCTATTCCAGTGCCTTTGACCCGACCAACCCCAGCTTCAAGGCCGCTAAATCCCGTATTGAGGCGTTCACCGAATTAGAAGAAAGAAAGCCAAAAATCCTAATCGCAAAGATGGGTCAAGATGGCCATGACCGCGGTCAAAAGGTTGTGGCAACAGCATTTTCCGACATTGGTTTTGATGTCGTCATTGGGCCGCTCTTTCAAACACCAGAAGAAGCTGCAGAACTTGGCATCGCGTCTGATGTCGATGTGATTGCAGCAAGTTCCCTAGCGGCGGGACACCTATCTCTGGTACCGTCCTTGCGGGATGCATTGAAACAAAACGACCGCGAAGATATTCTAATTATCGTTGGCGGTGTTATCCCGCCCGAAGATGTAGAAAAATTGAAAGAGATGGGCGCAAAAGCCGTCTTCCCACCGGGCACCAACATCCCTGACGCCGTGTTAGAAGTATTGGACATTGTGAACATGCGACTAAGTCAGGGCGCCTAAAATGTTCCGATCACACCCAATTTTTAACGAGAAAATCGAAAAATGATTGGCCGCGTTGCAGAATTCGCGGCTGCGTGCGGGCGAGGTTTAAACGCTGTAAGGCCAAAACGTACATTTGGCCCTGCCGAGGTTGACCCCTATTTCGGCTATGCGACAGAAAACGAAATAGTCCTTCGAGGACGTGTCATAAGCAGGCGTTCAAAAAAAGCCTCTAAGCCTCCGAAGGAGAGACCTTCAACGTGGTCAAACTTCAAATCTATGGTGGCTCTTTTCAACACGCGGGAACTAAACAACGTTCACATCCAATGCGAAGGGAAAGAAACCCATACAGATGAAGAAGGTTATTTTGATCTAGAACTCCCTCGACCGAAAAATGCCTCTGGCTGGAAGGCCTTTGATTGTTACTTTAACGATGAAGAGACCCCAGCAGAACTCACAGCACTGCTTCCGTCACCAGAGGCCAGATATGGCATCATTTCTGATATCGATGACACTTTGATTAAAACTGAAGCTTGGAGTCTCATCCGCAACTTGTGGAATTCCTTAACTGGAAACGCAGAGTCGCGGCTTGTATTTTCAGATGCCGTCGTCCTAATCCGCAAACTTCATGACGATATAAACCCGGTCTTCTATGTCAGTTCATCACCCTGGAATTTGCACGGATTTCTGAACGAAGTTTTCGACCGAGCGGGGCTGACCCAAGGTCCAAAATTTTTGAGAGACCTTGGAATTTCAAAGACAAAACGCGTTAGGGATAGCCACGGAAATCACAAAGGCCGGTCTATTGATACGGTCCTTATGGCCAACCCCACGCTAACATTCATATTGATTGGAGACACAGGACAGCACGATGCTCAAGTGTATCATGACGCCATTTTGAGACACCCCAATCGCATACGGCAAGTTATTTTGCGAACGCCCCAAGCCTCACTAGATCGTTCAGATACGTTGTGGATCAATAAGATCATGGAAACAGGCACACCGATTTACATTGGCGAAACCTACGGCCCCTTCCTAAGTGCATAAGATCATCGCAACCGGAATCCCGGCGTGAAAATCACCCATTAGTATGTAAGCGCTTTTGTTAGCTAGCGTTGACCAAAGCCATAAATTCTGCCCGGGTTTCGGGTTGACGAAACTGCCCATCCAAAGCTGAAGATATCATTCTATGCGGCGTTCTAATGCCGCGCATCGTCATACAAAGGTGCTCACCTTTCGCCATGACAGCTACATTCTCCGTCCCAAGGAATTTTTTCAGATCATCCGAAATATCGGCAACGAGTTTTTCTTGTAGAGACAGTGCATGCGCGTTTTTATGCGCGATACGCGCAAATTTAGAGAGACCTAAAACTTTGTCTTCCGCGATATAAGCCACAGAGACATCACACCAGAATGGTAGCATGTGATGTTCGCACATTGACCAAACCCGCATTCCCGTAACGGCAACCATTTGATCGTGGCGAACAGAGGAAAATGTCGTGTTCAACTTGCCAGGGTCATATTCAATGAATTCCCGCCAGAAATTGGCGATGCGCCTTGGTGTTTCTAATAGGCCTTCGCGGTCGGGATCCTCGCCCAGAGCGATCAGCATTTCACGCACGAGTTCCTTCAACCGCGCATGGTCGACTTTTTTAGGTTTAAGGTGCTGTTCTGGCATAAATGATTTCCCTGATGGACAACGCGATACGCGTCACCATACCTTCTACGTCTAAGATGTTATATGCGATTGCACCGCGTGGCGTATGGTCTCAACTCGTTTTCGGTTCACACCTCTATCAGAATATCCAACCCGGCTTCCTGATCGAATTTGGCAAACATCGCCGTCTTGCCTGACTTCAACATCATCGACGAATTTGAATAAGCGGCTCATATAGGTTGCCGAGAGATAATCATCGGAGCGAGCCGTGATTGTTCCGCCTGTTGCTTCAATCGCATCGGCAACATCAGAGAGCGGCCCTTGGATAGGAGCTACGGCGCGTTCTGATTGCGTTCCTGTTTCGGAACAAACAGTGTTTGGCTTACTTCCCGGCTCAGCCAACTTGCCCTCAATAAGGCCCGGAGCTTCGCCTTTTTGACTGATGAGTCCTAATATAACGAACAAAATGAATATCGCTCCAATGATGTATAAAAATATCATGCCGGGTCCTTTTCCATGACCTGTTGTATGTAATCATCATACCATGTTGGCCCCTTCAAGGATTGGAAAAATCCGTTATGGCCGCCATGTGGATGAATAATTCTACGGGCGCGGTGATTTAACTTCAAACCCAACAGGTCCCCAACAGGAATCATGCCGTCATCGGCGGCCGTTATCAATGAAATTGGAACAGGACAATTTTCAAGATCCCACCTATCGACGCGGTATGAGTCAAAATAAGATTTCATGTCCGGAAAATCCGAATACGCAGGGAGAAGCTTCTCCGTGATTCCCAGAACAGTTCGCTGAGAAAGAATTTCCTTAAAGTCATAGAGATGCGGATACAGCTTTTGTTTTTTACGCAAAGACCTTGTCCACTTTTTCAAGAAATAGTGCTGGTATAACGGGTTTGTATCGACAAGCGGCGCCGCGCCCCACGGATCAATCACCGGGCTTATCGCAAAAATATGCTGCAAATTTTGTATCGATAAGTCCCGTAAAGACCTTGCAATACGTAAGGCAAAATTCCCGCCGAGCGAGAAGCCGACAATATAGACCGGGGCGCCCTCTGCGCGTTTAGCAGCTTGTTTAACCCCGTCGAAAACTTCGTTGAACAAGGTGGAATAAAACAAGCCTTCATTCAGGTCATGGCTGTCGCCGTGATCGCGATAGTTCAGGCGAAACACAGACGCGCCGCGTTCATATACCCGCCGTCCGGCCGTCACGACATATGTGCTGTCTTGCGACCCTTCCCAGCCATGCAGAAAGATCACGAGCGCCTTATTATCGGGATGATGGGAATAATTCCCCTTTAACCGAACACCATCTTCGCACTCCAGCACCATATCTTCACCCGCATCTATCATCGGGTTCGGGCCACGCTTACGGAATTTCATACTGGCGAGGATGGTTTGAACCAATTGGTTCCGCATTAAGAAGGGCGGATTGAACGGCCGAACACCAATAGGAAGCGGGGGAAGCTCCGGGTTATAAACATGTGCAGCGGGAGGAGACATAATAAGGCATATCTGAATCAAAAAACGCGGCCGTGCAAGTGACAGGCCGCGTCTTTCAGTATTCTAGATGTGAGTGTCTAAGCTTTGCTTAGAGATCGTTTAGATACGCACCGAAATGGGTATTATCAGATCCTTTTAAGCCTAACGCTTCAACTTCGCCCATGAGAGCTGATGGATCTTCACCGCGAAGCGAGATTGAAATCTTCTTCTTGCCGCCAACATCGATCGTTTCAATTTCGACGGATACAGAATTGCGCTCATAATGGCGACGGTTCAGATTGGCTTCGTAATAGCGTGACTTTTTGGACAAGGCATCAGTCAAGCTCTCTGCATCCGCAACGGATGAACATGATCCGCGGAATTTAGGTACATATGTACCAATGATTGAAGCTGTTGTTCGCTTCATCGGGAATGTCGTTTTCACGCTACGCTCCCACTGCTCCAATGGACCTTGAGCGGAAATCATTGTGTGGACTTCCAGCGTCTCATTATCGCAAAGTGTCGTGATAGTATTTGAGCGGCCAGGCAGCAGAAAATACTTATCTTGGTGATCGCTTTCACCATGCTCGGAAAATTCTTTTTCGATAAGCTGAACGATGTCATCCAATTCTGAATTATCATCGAAGAAGCCGCGCCATTGGTAAAAACGATCCGGGCCATTGGCTGCATGACGACGGGACGGATTTAGCGGGCGGTTGTCGAGGTAAAGCATAATGTCCTTTAAAGGTTTCTGATTAGGTGTTTTGTAGCCAATAGACCCGAAGCGTAAAAGCGGTGGGCATGAACATAGTAAAAATTATGAAACTATCCTGCTAATTTCAGGCAGCGGTAAAGATGTCCTAATAGGCGGCATAAAGAAGTGTTTATCAAACCTTAACGCAATTGTCAAAGATTCGTAACGGTAGAGTAACAAACTCGAAGATGAGCCCAAATATAGGCAAGTAGAAACGCTCGCAGTCCATCTTGGGAACCGCCGAAGGGCTTTAAAAGGGCAATTAGGACCGCCCGCGTGGCCGACATCCGCGACGGATACCGAATTGAATAGTTTCGTTTCTCGCAGGCGTCGTTGATTGGTTTAGAAAGCCAATCAACAAACCACGCGGCAGAGGTTTTTGATGAACCGGTAGGGGGTCCCGCAGTCTGCCCTTCCGGTCAGAATTGCCCGTTTTATTGGACAAGACCCGGTTTAAGAACAGGCGGTCTACTCTCAGCTCAAAAGCTCCGGCCTCTGGATGCTTTTAGCCCAGACGCTCAAGCCCACCGTCTCCCGGACCAGTCAGAAAGCGCTAACCTGTCCTAAGTCCAAAAGAACGAGTTAAATATGCGTGTGAAATGGGAGTGTGCGGACGGAGTTTTAGAGAAAAATGACAAGTACCTGAAACGCAACAAAATTCAGGGTCCGCGATTGACGACAAAACGTGGATAGACCCGCTATGTCGCGTTTTTAAATTCCTTGGCGATCTGGTGGCTGACGCGTATTTAAGTATCTAAGACAATAAATCGTTAGAAAAACGGTAGCAAATTCTAGGCCTATAAACGGCCAAAATAGTTTGCTGGGAATACCATCGAGTGGCAGGGCCGCAATCCGTACGACCGCATATCCACCCGTATATGCCAGTTGAAAATAAAGCGCTGGCCGTATCATGTCGGCTTTAAGAAAACCTGCGAATAACAATGCCGCCCCGCCAAGACTCGTGCCGCCATAGATACTACGAATCTCATAAAAGCCACTCGAACTCATTTCAGTGGCCTCCAAAAAACCAATGGATAGTTCGGGTTTTAAAAACAATAGAAGCCCAAAGGCGCCAAGACCAATCGCCTGAATCAGAAGAAAAACTCTGATTAGCTTCATACTTCAAATTCCATAATTACTTCATCCACGGCGAGATTATCACCTGCGGCGGCGTTGATTTTCTTCACGGTGCATTTGCTTTCGGCGCGTAGCGTGTTTTCCATCTTCATGGCTTCCACTACGGCGAGGGCTTGGCCATCCTGAACCTCTTGGCCTTCTTCAACCAGCACGCTGACGACAACACCCGGCATCGGGCAAAGCAGCAAGTTCGACGTATCCGGCGCAATTTTTATCGGCATATGCACGGCAAGCTCTGCTGCGCGCGGATTGCGAACTTGAACATCAAAGGTCACGCCGCGATGCCAAACGCGGAACCCACATGGGATTTTCTCCGATTTGATGACAAATGGGCGATTATCAACAAAGGCGCGCACGATGTCCTGGCCCGGTTTCCAATTTAGAATGACTTCCAGTTCCAATGACGCCTTATCCGTATCATCATCCATGACGATGGTACGCAGGCCGCTCTCGCCATTAATGTCGGCGGTATAGATGCGGTCTTCGCCTGTCGGGGATTTGACCTCGACCGACCAGGTATCGGGGATGTGCCGTTCATGGTTAGGCAAGCTGCCGGAAATCTCGCTGGCGCGATGTTGGCGAATATCATGCATCAGCGCGCAGATGGCGGCGATCTTTCGCGTGTGACCTGAATTTTCTGGCGCGCCGACAAAGCCCTCGGGATATTCTTCGGCGATAAAGGCCGTCGTAATATCGCCGCGTTCAAACCGGTCATGATCATAAACGGCTTGGAGGAACGGGATATTATGCCCGATGCCGTCCAGCTCGAAATTATCAAGCGCATGTTTCATCGCATTGATTGCAATGCCGCGATCTTCGCCCCATGTGCAGAGCTTGGCGATCATCGGATCATAGAACATGGAAATCTCGCCACCTTCAAACACGCCCGTGTCGTTTCGAATAATCGCGCCTTCATCCGTGGTGCGTTCTTCGGGTGGGCGATATTTCACGAGGCGGCCAATAGACGGCAAGAAGTTCCGATACGGGTCTTCGGCATAAATGCGCGATTCAATCGCCCAGCCATTTATCTTCACATCATCTTGTTCGATCGAGAGTTTTTCGCCTTGGGCCACGCGGATCATTTGCTCGACCAAATCCACGCCAGTGATCAATTCCGTGACAGGATGTTCGACCTGTAGGCGCGTGTTCATTTCAAGGAAGTAGAAGTTCTTGTCCTTATCAACGATGAACTCGACGGTCCCTGCGGAATCATAGTCCACGGCTTTGGCCAGGGCGACGGATTCTGCGCCCATGGCCGCGCGGGTTGCCTCATCTAGGAATGGCGACGGGGCTTCTTCGATGACTTTTTGGTTACGGCGCTGAATGGAACATTCGCGCTCGGCCAGATAAATACAATTGCCATGCTTATCGCCCAGAACCTGGATTTCGATATGGCGTGGCTGTTCGACGAATTTTTCGATAAAGATACGGTCATCGCCAAAGCTGTTGGCAGCTTCATTTTTGGAAGACTGAAAGCCTTCGCGGGCTTCTTCGTCATTCCACGCAATCCGCATGCCTTTGCCGCCGCCGCCAGCAGAGGCTTTGATCATGACGGGATAACCGACTTTTTGCGAGATTTTGACGGCCTCTTCGGCGTCTTCAATCAAGCCCATATGCCCGGGCACGCAAGACACGCCGGCTTCCTTCGCGAGGGCTTTGGAGGTGATCTTATCACCCATCGAATCAATGGCGTGGGGGTTGGGACCGATGAAAGCGATCTTCTCTTTTTTCAGACGTTTCGCAAACTCAGGATTTTCCGACAGGAAACCATAGCCGGGATGAATAGCATCCGCGCCTGTGTCTTTCGCGGCCTGAACGATTTTATCCATAACGAGATAGGATTGGTTCACGGCGGGCGGGCCAATGTGAACCGCCTCATCCGCCATCTCGACATGCAACGCATTTTTATCCGCATCGGAATAAACCGCAACGGTCTTAATGCCCATTTTCCGCGCGGTTTTAATGACGCGGCAAGCAATTTCACCTCGGTTGGCGATTAGAATTTTTGTGATTTTAGTCATGTCTACACCAGGATGTGAAATTTATGGACTAACGAGAGAGCAATTAAAGCTACGGCTGAGAACAGAGGTAAAAATACCGAAAATCCTAGATTTTGTGCTGAGTAAATAAGTCCTCTGCGAAATTCGGTTTTTTGAAGTGTATCGCTTTTTGGCGCTAGCTCGGGCAGAAAATCTATTAGAGCGACGATAGCGTTGCGATACCGGATCAAATTACTTTGGATTTCTTTGTAAGCAGTTCCCGATTGCTCAATGCGTTTAATTTCACGCTCAACATTTTCAACTGCATTAGAAATTGTAGTAGATTGACGAGAAACCTTCATCAAAGAATTTTGGTACTCTGTGAGTCGAGGATGATAGCCAGGTCGAATATGTTCTAAACTGTTTTTCAAGTTTGTGGCATCGTTATTTATACGACCAATTGCGCCCCTAAGCTCGTTGAGTGTTCCTTCATAATTTTCAAACTTTAGCTGGTCAAATTTACTTACAAACTCTTCACTAAAGTCGTCGTTTGGCTCCGATACGGAAGAAACTATATCAAGTGCAAAAGCTCTCTGTTCTTTGAATTTAAAAACATCATTTATAAGAGCTTCATTAGCTTTGATATTTGCAACTAAGTTGGTCATATCTTTACGTAGGCTAGACCAACGAGACTGTTCAAAAAAGGACCTTAATATAAAAGCCAACACGGAAAAAAAAGAAAATCCAAGCAGCATTTTAAAGAAAATTTCTTCAGGAAAGCTATCCCCGTAATTAATGAACCCAAACAGGCTTATGCTCTCAACGTCTGTCCCAAGCAAAAAATATAACGCCAATGAAGAAACCATCATTTGATATTTAAGTCTTACATGACGACCACTCCAGTCACTATTTTCAACTAAGACCTTTTCGACCTTAGAAGACGACTGATACAAGAGCGGACTGTATAATGGATTATTCATTGACAATCACCTAAAGCGGCAAGTTCCCATGCTTCTTCCACGGGTTTTCCAGCTTCTTATCTTTCGCCAATGCCAAAGCGCGGCAAATGCGTTTGCGGGTCGAACGGGGTTGGATGACTTCGTCGATATATCCGCGTTCGGCAGCGCGGAACGGCGAGAGGAATTTCTCTTCATAATCCGCGACATGAGCGGCGGTTTTTTCTTCATCGCCGAGATCTTTGCGGTGCAGGATTTCCACCGCGCCCTTTGCGCCCATCACAGCGATTTGCGCAGTCGGCCAAGCATAATTGATATCATTGCGCAGATGTTTCGGGGACATCACGCAATAGGCGCCGCCATAAGCTTTGCGCGTAATGACGGTGACTTTCGGAACCGTCGCTTCGCCATAAGCATAAAGCAATTTCGCGCCATGCTTAATCACGCCGCCATATTCCTGATCCGTGCCGGGCAGGAAGCCAGGCACATCCACGAGGGAGAGAACCGGAATTTCAAAACAATCGCAGAAACGGATAAAGCGGGCCGCCTTGCGCGACGCATTGCTATCGAGACACCCCGCGAGGACCATTGGCTGGTTTGCAACCACGCCGACGGTTTGCCCTTCGAGGCGGATAAAGCCGCAGAGGATATTCTTGGCGAAGTCTTCTTGGATTTCGAAGAAGTCGCCCTCATCGGCAAGCTTAGTCACCAGCTCTTTCATATCATAGGGCAGGTTCGGATTATCCGGCACGAGCGTGTCGAGCGAGAGGTCTTCGCGGTCATGCTCGTCATAGAATGGACGTACAGGCACGCCGCTGCGATTGTTCAGCGGGAGGAAATCGAACAAGCGGCGGATTTCTGACAGCGCCTGCATGTCGTTATCGTATGCGCCGTCGGCCACAGAAGACTTGGTCGTGTGGGTTTTCGCGCCGCCGAGCTCTTCTGATGTCACGATTTCATTGGTGACGGTTTTCAGAACATCTGGTCCCGTCAGGAACATGTAGGAGCTATCGCGGACCATGAAGATGAAATCGGTCAGGGCCGGCGAGTAAACCGCCCCGCCCGCACTTGGTCCCATAATAACCGAGATCTGCGGAATGACGCCAGAGGCGAGGATATTGTTCTGGAACACGTCGGTGTAGCCCGCCAGCGCCGCAACGCCTTCTTGGATACGCGCACCGCCTGAATCTTGCAGGCCGATGATCGGCGCGCCATGGCGCATGGCCATTTCTTGGACCTTGTTGATTTTCTTGGCGTGGGTTTCTGAAAGCGAGCCGCCAAAGACCGTAAAGTCTTGCGCGAAGACAAAAGTCTTGCGGCCATTGATCGTGCCCCAACCCGTGACGACGCCGTCGCCTGCCATTTTGTTCTTCTCCATACCGAAATCGGTGGAGCGGTGGGTAACGAACATGTCGAATTCTTCGAAACTACCCGGATCGAGGAGGAGTTCCAGCCGTTCGCGGGCGGTCAATTTGCCCTTGGCGTGCTGGCTATCAATGCGGCGCTGTCCGCCGCCTAATCTTGCTTCGTCGCGGCGCGATTGCAGCTGGTCTAAAATATCGCTCAAGGTAACCCCCGTCAGCTTTCGGCATAAGCGTAACATCCTAGTTATGGGGTTCAGCAAGGCAAGCTTTGTTTCGCCTCAAATTAGGTCAAATTTTCTGCATTTTCGTGAAATACATCTTCGAAAATTTCATATAAGCACAACCCAAGCATACATTCGTGACGGGCAGCCTTGCGGCTTTGTCAGTTGCGAACTGCCCCTGAAAAGGCGCAGAGGCCAAATTGAATAAATTTGACGGGAAACCTATCCCCTAACCCCGTCCGTGAAACGTAGTCAGACCATGAAACTCAACACGTCCTATATTATCGCCGGTTCACTCCTCGTCGTTGGAGGAATGTGGTTTGCTTTCAACAATGCAGGCGAAGATGCCCCGCTACCGATTGCAACACCGACAACGGCCAAGGAAAATGCCCAATTATCAATGCCAACTGTCCAAGTTCGGCGCGTCATCGCCTCTGAACATCCAAATGTCATGGAGCTCTATGGGCAAACCCGCGCTAATCGTGAAGTCGCGCTGAAGGCAGAAACTGTTGGCCTTGTCTCGCAGATCTTCGTGACCGAGGGTCAACGCGTCAAAAAAGGTCAAACCGTTTGCCGTCAGGACCTGAACGCCCGCCAAGCCGTCGTCGATCAGGCCAAAGCTAACATGCGCCAGATCGAGACCGATTTGAATGCCGCGCGCACTCTGGCCGAGAAAGGCTTTCAGTCCTCCACGCGCGTGACCGCCCTCGAAGCTCAATTGGACGGCGCACGTGCGGCCCTGAAACAAGCCGAGATCGAAGCCGATAATATCAACATCCGCGCGCCTTTCTCTGGCGTCTGGGAACGCCAAGATGCTCAAATTGGGGATTTCCTTTCCCCAGGTATGTCCTGCGGATTGCTGGTCGATTTGTCCCCATTGAAAGTCGACGCACAGCTCACGGAAGCGCAGCTCGGCAAAGTTAAACGTGGCGACACAGCTAATGTGCGGCTCGCAACGGGTGAAATCATAACGGGTATGGTCGCATTCATCGAAGCTAAAGCCGACCCCGCGACACGGACGTTTAGGGCCGAAATCCATGTCCCAAATGATGACTTCGCCTTGAGAGCGGGCGTTACCGGAACTGTGAGCATTAAGAGCGGTCTCACGAACGCACAGCAGGTCCCGAGCAGCATTATGGCAATTGCCGATAATGGCGATGTCGGCATTCGATATATCGATGAGTCCAACATTGTTCGGTTTGCGGCGATCAAAACAGTTGATGAAGACGCCAATGGTCTTTGGGTTACGGGCTTGCCGGACAACACGCGGATTATCACGCAAGGCCAGGACTTCGTATCCGTGGGAATGGAAGTCGACCCTCAAGAAAATTATACTTCGCCGTCAACTCCGCAACAAAGACAAGCCGCAGGCGCGTCCCGCGGAACAGAGTGAGCGCGCGGCGATGAGTACGAAGAACATATCGCCCTCCGCACCTGGCCTCGCTGGGATTGTCGGATTCTGTATTCGCAATTGGCGGACGACCTTAGGCATTATGCTGGTTTGCGTCATCGGCGGACTGCTTGCGATGAGCCGCCTGCCCATGGACGCAGAACCTGACGTACCCGTTCCAATCATCAATATTCGCGTTGTTCTACCGGGAGTCTCGCCAGAGGATGCAGAGCGTCTTTTGGTCAGGCCCTTGGAAACAGAACTAAAAGCGATTGAGGGATTAAAAGAAATTGACGGCGTCGCCTCGACAAACGTGGCCTATGTCACGCTAGAATTTGAATTGGGCGTTGATGAAGATGCCATAATGGCGGACGTCTTGGAAAAAGTCGATCGAGCACGCGCAGAGTTTCCTGCTGAAGCGCGGCAACCCATCGTCGAAGAGGTCAGCTTTTCCGCTTTGCCGATCCTTACAGTTAATCTTTGGGGCGATGCGCCTGAGCGAGAATTACAGAAACGCGCCAAACTTCTGCAGCGAAAAATTGAGGCCATCCCTCTCATTTTAGAGGCAAGGATCAGTGGTGAGCGAACAGATGTGCTGGAAGCCATTATCGACCCCGCGAAAACCGAAAGCCTTGGCATCACATTCGGAGAAATCGCGGGCGCGGTGTCACAAAATAATTCACTCGTCCCTGCGGGCGCGATCGAGACAGAGAGCGGGCGCTTCAACATTAAACTCCCCGGGCTGATAGAGACACCCGAAGATATGGGCGCGCTGGTCGTGCGCCGAAGTGCCAATGGCGCAATCGTTCGTTTGAGCGATATCGCCGAGGTTAGACGTGGGTATAAAGACGCCACAACGCTCGCCCGGTTCAATAGTCAAACCAGCGTCAGCTTGGAGATTAGCAAACGACAAGGCGTCAACATTCTGGAAGCGACCGAACTCGTGCAAAGACTCGTCGATGAGGAAATAGCTCGTCCAGATTGGCCCCACACAATCAATATGACCTACAGCCAAAGTCGATCGGATTATATTCGTGACATGATGTCCGAACTATCGGCCTCAATTATCAACGCTGTTGTTCTGGTCTTTATTGTTTGTATTGCCGCGCTAGGGTGGAGGTCGGCAATCTTCGTGGGATGGGCCATTCCATCAAGTTTCCTGATCGCCTTTTTTGGCTTTCTAATTATGGGCGAAACGATCAATATGATGATCCTCTTCGGCCTCATTCTCTCTGTGGGGGTGTTGGTCGATAGTGCCATTGTCATCGTCGAGTTTGCGGACCGAAAAATGGAAGAAGGGGTCGAACGCGTCGAGGCCTTTAAAATGGCGGGTGAACGCATGTTTTGGCCAATCATGAGTTCGACGGCCACAACATTGGCGGCATTCATTCCGCTTCTGTTCTGGCAGTCTACGACCGGCAAGTTCATGAGCTATTTCCCGCGAACTATGATTTATGTTCTGTCAGCGTCAACGCTCATGGCTCTTATCTTTCTTCCCACCTTGGGTGCTAAGATAGGGTTTCGCCCTAAGAAAACAGTCAATGCAAATGTCGTTGCCTTATCTGGAGGCGAAGGCGATCCGATGGAAACGAAAGGGTTCATTGGACTCTATGTGCGTATGATTGCGAAGATCATTCACTTTCCGCTTCTGGTGATAGCGGGGATCATCATACTAGCCGTTTCCATTATCGGAATTTTTGGTTCTCAGATGAGCGGCCCGCCGCCTAAGCCGGTTGAGTTTTTTACGCAATCCCCAAGCGAGCAGCTATATATTCTTGCGCGCTCACGAGGAAACGCGACCCCCGAACAATATTTGGATATCGCAAAAGACATTGAGAACCGCATCAAAGATATCAATGGAATTGAGTCGGTCTACACAGTGACAGGCGACGGTGCCTCGGGCAGTGGAGGCATTTCAGGTCCTGCAAATGTTCCATCGGACACCGTTGTTCGCGTTTATACAGAGTTGATGCCCTTTAGTCAGCGACGAGGAACTCAGCCTATCGTTGATGATCTCGAAGCCGCTGTCGCCAATATTCCAGGCATCTTTACAGAAGTAACAGCTGTTGATCAGGGCCCCCCTATTGGGAAAGATATCGGCATTCAGATTAGTAGCGACATTCCATCCGAACTAAAGAATGCAACTCAAGCCGTTCGAAACAAACTCGCCTCGATGGATGGAATTATAGAGATTGAAGATTCGACGCCTCTTCCCGGTGTAGAATGGGAATTTATCGTTGACCGCGCCCAAGCTGGTCGCCTGGGATTGGATGTTGGACGTATCGGAGCGGCGTTATCTTTCGCCACAGAAGGAACTTTGGTTGGTCAATATCGCCCATTAGATGCAGATGAGGAAGTTGATATTCGTATCCGCTATCCATCTGACGTTCGGACCTTGGCTGAGTTAGACAGATTGAGAATTCAAACGCCGCAAGGTGCTCTCCCTCTCTCTTCGGTTGCGACACGTGTGGCAAAACCTCGTCAGGATAAAATTGAGCGTAAAGACCTGCTTCCTTATTATATAGTACAAGCCAATACAGCGAAGGACTATGCAACACAGGTTCAGGTCGCTGAACTCACCGAATGGTTAGAAAACGAAGCCGATTTCCCTTCCACCGTCCAAACAAAGTTCTTGGGCCAACAAGAAGAAAATGCGGCTGCGTTAAGGTTTTTCCAGGCTGCAGGACTCGCGATTCTTTTCATGATGGGCGTCATCCTGTTGCTACAATTCAATAGCTTCTACCATGTATTCCTAACACTACTTGCCGTAATTATGAGCGTGTTTGGCGTTCTCCTCGGCCTTTCATTTTATCCCTACGTCTCAATGATCCTTTCATTGACAGGTGTCATCGCTTTGGCGGGGATTGTCGTGAATAATAACATTGTCCTAATCGATGCGTATCAGCGATTATTAGAAAAAGGATATGGATCAGTGGACGCCGCCATACGAACGGCGGCTCAGCGTTTACGCCCTGTATTCTTGACAACTTTAACAACCGTGGTGGGTTTGATGCCGCTTATTCTCGGATGGCAGGCGAACATTTTTACAGGTGAGTTTTCGACGAAGGGCTCAAGCACATCCGAGATTTGGGCTCCGATCTCCTACGTGGTGGCATGCGGTCTGGGTTTCGCGACAATCCTCACACTGATTGTAACACCTGTGATGCTGGCGATGCCAACTGTCATGGCTGGCCGATTGAAGCGCCTGGCTGGTTGGATCAAAAACGGCTCGCGAAAACCGAGACGCTCAACGGATGATAACCCAACTCCGGTCTTAGGAGACTAAGGCCAATTTACTCAGCCGTTTCGGAAACGTCTTGAGGATTAGCCTCAGTCGGTAATGGCGCATAGATCACGGTCGATTGACCACCCCCACCGATCAATGTGCGGCGCACTTGCCATTGTTGCGGGTCAATATTGATGGACAAGGCACCGCTGCCATCTGTGTCTTCCTCCTGCAAAGGCGGAAGAAAATTAAACGGCACTGTGACAGAAACAGGATCGACGGGAGCGTTGGGCGCGCCCGGTGCAGGGATAAGCTCTGCACGAATATTGATTTTGGCACGAGGCAATAAGCGCGAGGCTATAAAATTCCATCGGCCGCCAACACCAATACCTGTTTCTCCAATGACGGCTGTCTGGGCATAAAACCTGACCCGCCCGGGAACTGTAGATGTTCCCGTAATTATAACGCCGCCTGAAAAATCGTAATCTATAACGGACAGGCTCAAAGGACCTGCTGTTGGCGATCCGCCAAATGGCGACTGAATAACACGGGACGGGCTTCCCGGCGCTGTCACCATAATCAGAGCTGTATTTTTATAAATCTCAACAGGCGTGATCTCTTCTGACGGGGCTTTTTCAGAACTTCCGCCCGGATCCTCTGCTATTTCTGGCTCAGGTTCCGGAATAGGCAATCGAAAAACCGTTTCTTCAGATCTAACGCCAGGCGTGTCCTCGCCCATATAGAGTTGCGCCTCTAAAACCATCGGGCCGCCATTTACATCCAAAGTAACGCCCCATTGCCCAAGATCATTGACCCTAACTTGCCGAAGGCGCTCTCCTCGGTTGGTAATCACAACCACAGCCCCAGGTTCAGCCTTTCCTGAAAGACGAAGGCGTTGAGCCGTACCTTCCCGAAATTCGCCGATCTGCTGAAAGCTGGCAGGTTGAACCCCAATCATAGATCCACCTGTCGAGTCGGCACTTAATTGTTTTTCGGGGTTCGTATCCTCAATCCCATCGGAGACATTTAGCGCAGCATAGAGGAGAATAGCGAGTATGAGAGCCGCAATGACAATCAAGATATAACGTCCCCGGATCAATTTAGGGGTTGTTTTCTGAGGCGAGGTTTTCAAAACGGACAACATCTCCTAGGGCCTGTCCCGAAAAGGACACTCTTCGAGTCGATATTAAATGAAACGGAACACAATGACAGACGCCAAATCACTCAATATCTGCGTCTTTTGCGGGTCATCTCCGGGCGTTGATCCGGCGCATCTGAAGTTGGCAACGCAATTGGGCGACGAAATCGCGGCCCGTGGTCATGGTTTGGTCTATGGCGGCGGCGGACTGGGATTGATGGGGGCGACAGCCCGGGCAGCACGTGACGGCGGCGCCAAAGTCATAGGTATTATCCCGCATTTTCTCAACGCAATCGAACGCACCATTCCGAGGATTGAGCATGAATTTGTCGATGATATGCATGCGCGTAAGATTCGGATGTTCGATCTAGCGGATGCCTTTGTCGTTCTGCCTGGCGGGGTCGGAACGCTAGAAGAAGTCATTGAGGTTATGAGTTGGCAGCGCCTAAATCTGCATGACAAACCCATCGTCTTTCTCTCAGATACAGGATTTTGGGATAAACTCGTCGAAGTCTTGGACGATATTATCAAAGCTGGATTTGCACCGGAAAGCCTGCATGCGGATATTGAATCCGATGCCGATATAGACACCGTTTTCGCAACAATTGAGAGACGCTTAAGAGAAGGTCGGAAAGCTCAACCCCTTGGTGGCAAGCTGGATAAAATTGAGGACCTCGTTTAGACGATCACATCTTTCAAGATGGGCGCGAGACCTTCTGCATCGACCTGATCAAAACTTCCCACCTCAGTGGAGTCGACGTCGAATACTGCGAAAAGTGATCCGTCGGGCGCGTAGACCGGAACAACGATTTCACTTCGGCTGCGCGCATCACACGCGATATGACCGGGGAAAGCATGAACATCTTCGACAATTTGAACGTCACCCGTTTTAGCCGCCGCGCCGCAAACACCTCGCGAGAACGGAATGCGTAGGCAGCCGAGCGTGCCTTGATATGGGCCCACGACTAACTCTTCGGTTTTCATAGGATCAACGACGTAGAATCCTGTCCAAAAATAGCTCTCAAAAGCTTCCGACAAGAGACAACTCACCGTCGCCATACGCGCAACGTTGTTCGTTTCGCCGTCGAGGACCGCTGCAATTTCTTTGGCAGTTTGGAGGTAGAGTTCAGCTTTTGTCATAGCCGCGCATATAGGGACGCGTTTAGCATTCGTCTATAGGGGTCGCGAAAGGGTGATGGATTAAAACGAAAGCCCGCGCAGCTGCCCGTCCGGATAGCCAAGCACCCTGTACGCGGCCACCCAAACACCAATCGCCCGCAACGACCAATCCCTCATCTTGCAAGCAGGGAACATCAGGTGAGGTTTTATTCGCGGCGTAAAGCCACCGATGCAGCGCAATATGCGGGGCTTCTTCTAACGGCAAACCTAACAGGGCAGATGCGGCCTTGATCATGACAGCTTGCACGCGCGCCCGATCAGTTTCCGCATTCGCATCCGACCACGCAGCTTCAGAATGAACAATAAGCGTTCCGACATCTTGTGATCGTCCAGGTTTGGCGTTGTTTACCGAGATCCAGTCTATTGGAAGGCTCTTGACCCGCAACGTGTCCCAACCGGGATTAATCGGCGCGGACAGACCGATCATAAGGCAGAAGCAGACATGCATTTCAGCTGTCTCAACCGCGGCGCGTTCGGAGAAGTCATTGGGCAAAATAGCGGCTGCCTGAGCGGGTGGCAGCGTTGAAATCACGCCGTCAAACCCTGTCTCCGTTGACCCATCTGCAAAGGCCAGGGTCCAGGTCTCGTCCTTTTCGACAGACACAAGACGTCGACCCAAATTCACGTCCAAGCCTTCGGCCCAAAATTTTGGTAGGCTGTTCATACGCGGCTGTCCGACAAATCGCGCGCGCCCCGTGTCCGCGCTCAACTCACCGGTTTTGAGATACAGGGCCTTGGCATTCCATTTAGCCACAACTCCAGCCGCTATGGCAGTAACGATTTCGTCCTGAAAGTCTGGATCCTGCGCTGTGAAATATTGCGCGCCATGATCAAATTCCCAGTCACCTGCATATCGCGTAGACATACGCCCCCCGACGCCGCGAGACTTATCAAACAGAACCGCTTTGATACCATGTCGTTTTAATTCCCGCGCAGCTGACAATCCTGCGACACCGCTTCCTAAAATCGCAATTTTCATGTTGTCTATATCGTTTCAATGAGAGGTTCAGAAGAATGCGTAAGCGCAGACTTCTTCGCACGATTCCAAAATCGGAAAAACCGTGCTGTGTCCGTATTGGCGGGAATGTGCGCAAGTTGGGGCGCATTGACCGTCTCCACATCATGGCTGACTTGCAGATCGGATAAAGTGTCTTTGATGTAGGGGTCGGCGGATTCAGCCGCATAAATGGCCTGCCCTTCGGCCAACGCCCTTAGAATATCATATGGGCTTCCCAGATAGATGGGAATATCAAGGTCATGCGCGCATTCATAAATAAATACGCGCCGCTTGAGAGAATACCCTCGCCTGTCATGTTCTTCCGTATCCCAAATAAAAACAGGTTGGGCGGCGGGGCCAGCTTTTTGAAAGACGGGATGGTTTAGCGTCATCGCGTCTTCATGAATCCAAACAACGCTCATAGTTTTGGGCCTAAATTTGGGAATAAGCGCTCGTATAGCGTCTCGTAAGAGGCCGCTAAGGGTCGATTTGTCTCGATACGCGTATCAACATTTTCGCTTGAGAACTTTTCGACGTTCTCAAGGTTAAAGTAGTAAGGTTTGTGCGAGAACGTGCTCGCCACCCATTGCCAAGACAGATTATTCGATGCGGGATCACCGTCGAGGAGATGAGTTAAAAACCAACGCGCCCCAGCCTGCCATTTCACCCGGCGCCAATGGCAAATATATCCTGCCAAATAAAGGCGCGCGTGATTGTGTACATACCCGCTCCCGAGCAGCTCAGAAATAAAGCCATCAATACATGCAATACCAGTTCGTCCTTCTTTAATGTCTCGGGGCAGATCGTCTTGGTAATCCTCCGGGGAAAAACCCGTCTTATAGGGTTCCACATCCTGCCAGATATTTTGGGGAAACTCTTTGTAAAGCCGGTGCCAATATTCCCGCCAGGCTAGCTGTTGGATGAATTTTTCTGCCTGTTTCGAGCAGGAAATATCCAGAGCGCGGTCACGTACATCGGTCACGCTCATGACCCCATGTCGGATATAAGGTGAGAGCCGTGTCACCGCTCCGTCGAGATGATTTCGCGACGAGCCATATTCAGCGGGGTTCAATTGATCCAAAAGTCGCTCGGCCTGCACTCGGCCGCCTCGCATCTGAGAAACGGCTTCATCTGAACAAGATAAAGCTGGGGACAATTCTCGAACCCTTTCCACAAGAGCTTTACGATCAAAACCGTTTAAGGGCTCCAATGCGCGAGGATACGTCACAGCAGACGTGGATTTGTCTAACAGGCTGACCATGAATGTTATACGCAGCACCGCCCCAAAACAGAGCAAAATAGAATAGTTTTTCGTATCCGAAATACTTATTGGAAGAATTGTTCGCTTCCATATCTTTTTTGCTGGAAAATTGCAGGTTTGCACTCTATTGGACCGCTGATACTGCAGCTCTGACTTGCGTGACAGCGCTGTCAAATCTATCTGCATCGTAGACTTAAAACAGGACGTCAAAGAACATGACTACACGACTCGCCATAAATGGATTTGGACGCATTGGCCGCAACGTTTTACGGGCTCTGATCGAGCAGGATCGCAACGATATGGAAATCGTAGCCATCAACGATTTGTCATCAACGGAAAACCTCGCGCATCTCTTGAAGTACGATTCTGTTCACGGTCGTTATCCAGGTAAAATTACATTTACGGAAAACACCCTCAATCTTGGCGGTAAAGACATCGAGGTTACGTCCATACGTAACTTAGAAGATCAAAATTGGGCCGATAATAAGGTCGACATTGTTCTGGAATGCACGGGTATTTTTACATCTCGCGATGCGGCTGCCAAACATCTGGCTGCTGGCGCGAAACGCGTGTTGATTTCTGCGCCAGGTGCCAATGCCGATAAGACAATCGTTTACGGTGTGAATGACGGCGAACTAACAGCCGAAGACATCGTCGTCTCTAATGGTTCCTGCACAACGAACGCTCTAGCTCCGATTGCCAAGGTTCTCCATGAAACCGTCGGAATTGAAAAAGGCTTTATGACAACTGTGCATGCTTATACGGGCGACCAACCTACGCTTGACGCCGTCCACCGCAAAGACTTCAACCGCGGACGAGCCGCCGCACTATCTATGATCCCGACATCAACCGGCGCGGCGAAAGCAATTGGCCTCGTCATGCCCGAACTCGACGGTAAGCTAGACGGAAAAGCCATCCGCGTTCCAACGCCAAATGTGTCGGTTGTCGATCTCGTAATCAACACTGAAAAGACCGCTGGTGTAGATGCCATTAACGCCGCATTCCGCGAGGCCGCAGACGGACCTTTAAAAGGTGTCTTACAAATCGTCGAAGACAAAACTGTTTCAATCGATTTCAACCACGACCCTCACTCATCCTCCGTTGTGCTAGAGGAAACTGTTGTTATGGGCGAGAATATGGTACGCGTTCTGTCTTGGTATGATAATGAATGGGGCTTCTCCAACCGGATGCTGGACACAGCGGCGGCTATGGCGAAGTTTCTCTAGGAGGTTAAGTCCATCAAACGCATGACCACGCAGGAGCTGCATACAAAGCTCGAAACACTTTTGGCGGAACACAAGAAAGCGGTCGCTTCCGATCCGCAAGCCAACCCTGTCAAACTTCTAGCTTATGATATTTCAAAGGCCGTAGAAGAGCGCAGCGTAGCGTTTCGCGATATCGAAGCGCTCGTAAAATGCTTGTCTGACAAAGGTGCAATTGATCGGGCCAATCGGTTGCGGGCACGCGCTGGCGTAGACCGCTTTGACCAATTGCTGAACGACACCTTCCTTGTTGCAGAGGCACAAGCGGCCAAAGGGTTTGACGCATTTAAACTTTGGGCAGAAACGCCCGGTCAAGGCATCGTTCTGACGGCGCATCCTACGTTTTCGCTCTCCCGCGACATCCGTAACACGCTTGGTGCTATCGCTTCAGCCAAAAGCAATGACGTTTCAGATCTGACCGAGACACTTAAAACCCACCCATACCTTCCAAAACGCGCGCCGACACTGATCGAAGAGCATGAAGACACGCAAGCGACACTAACGCGTATTCAAAATTCATTGGCCAAATTGAACGCTGTCATTCTGGACGTCGCCGCCAAACATTTCCCAAAAGAATGGACAAGCATTACCCCACATTTGGCTGACGCCTATAGCTGGGTCGGATATGACATTGATGGACGAACGGATATTTCCTGGGGCGACGCATTGCGCCTCCGTCTTTCTGAAAAGCGCGATCAGTTGTCACGCTACGCCAAGGAATCTGCACGCATCGCAGGTAAAGGTGGATTTAAAGCCAAAGCTGAAGACGCTGTCGATGGTTTGTCCGATAGGATCAAAGCCGGCTTGGCATCTGCTGAACGTGATCTAGCCCTATTTGAGGAAGATCTAGACAATCCGGAAAACCTCGTAGCAGCTGCGAATAATCTGACACGTCAGTCGCCGCGCCGTTTTACGGAGCTAACATCACTTCTACCGAATATCGAAGCCGCCATTGCAGGCGCCCCAGATGCCGCCACCCAGCGGGATTTGATTTGCCTTCGCGCTCAAATGAAAGCGTTTGGCTTAGGCACAGCGCGGATCCATTTCCGCCTAAATGCCCGTCACGTCATGTCCGGCGTCAAAGGCATTTTCGGATTATCTGACTCTGGGTCAGACACTCGGACAGTTCTGAAACGCGCGACAAAACTGACGAAATCAGTGAAAGCGCAACCTGTTAACTTTGCCTCCCTCGCATTGGAAAAATCCACAGCGCATGAGAAGATGATCCTCATCGCTCAAATTCAAAAATACATCGACGCATCTGTTCCGATCCGCTTGTTGATTGCTGAGACTGAGGACGCCCTCGTCCCGCTTTCCGTGCTTTATCTCGCGCGCCGCTATGGCGTTGCAGATATGCTTGATATCTCACCGCTCTTCGAGACTGCTGATGCGTTGAATAATGGCGGGCGGATTATCAGCAAGATGTTGGAGAATCCGGTTTACCGCGATTACATCGAAGACCGCGGCGTTTTTGCTATCCAAACAGGGTTTTCTGATGCCGGACGTTTTATGGGACAAATCCCAGCGACACTCGCAATTGAACGCCTACAATCACATTTCGCGCGCGAGCTAGAAAATTATAACGTCAAAGGCGTCACGGCTCTCGTGTTCAACACGCATGGCGAAGGTCTCGGCCGCGGTGGACACCCAGGAACGATTAATGAACGCCTCGATTATGCAATGAGCCCGTGGGCTATTTTGCAATTTGAGCGCCGCGGCATCCACCTCTGCCATGAGACAAGTTTCCAAGGCGGTGATGGGTATCTTTGGTTCCAAACGCCAGAGCTTGCGGATGCCACAGTCTTTTCACTAATTGCCGGACGTATGTCCGATCGTAGCAAGGCAGGAGACGACCCATTTTACACAGAGAAAGACTTCTCTTGGGATGTTTACCGCACCATCGGGTCCGAGCAGGATGCTCTTTATTCTGATCCGAACTATGTCGGATTGCTCGGTGGTCTCGGTCAAAACATGTTGATCCCTACTGGTAGTCGCGCAGTCAAACGCGCCAAGTCCGGCTCAGGTACCGACATGTTCAATCCGCGTCTGCTGCGAGCCATTCCGCACAATGCGATTTTGCAACAATTCGGCACGCCCGCTAATATCGTTTACGGCACGGGCCGCGCTGC
Source organism: Litorimonas sp. (assembly GCA_039975855.1). Classification (GTDB taxonomy): domain Bacteria; phylum Pseudomonadota; class Alphaproteobacteria; order Caulobacterales; family Maricaulaceae; genus Litorimonas. Next base: position 822,045 of record JBDWGH010000002.1, read on the forward strand.
CCGGATTGATCCTGAAAAATTTGAAGCGCTTTATGCAAACTCCGCCCGCGCGAAATCAATCTTTGATCTTGTTATTAAATCAATGGGACGCACTAACCTCTCCATATTGACGGGTTACGGACGTTTATTTGATCCGGGGTTCTGGATTAGTCGCGCATTATCTGGCGCAGAGCCTCTCTTGGCTAACCGCTCATTGATCGTTGCTGAAACCTTGGAAGCCTCCCCCTGGCGGTCCCAAATCATGGATCTTGCGAACCGCCTAAGACTCGACAAATATGACAGCCACCGAATTCTGGCTCGGTGCGATGAAGAGGCAGATTTCACTCCAAATGATACGCTGATTATTCTTCACGCTCTACGCTTGGCAGTCATCATGAAAATGATGATCACGATGACGGAATTACCAATCATTTCGGATGAGGCCACATCGCGCTTGTCCGCATTGCAGCGGATGCAGACGTTCCAAATCGATGATATTCTGCGTGACCTTCGCGATAGATATCCGGCCAAAACTGCCCCGCTGGAATGGACAAAAGCGCTATCTGAGAAAACGGATACACCGGTAATCTCTGGCGGATTCGCGCATATTGCCGATCATGTGATTAAACCGCTGGACCGCGCCAAAGATCTGGTTCGTCAGATTACCATCGCGGTGACCCATCACTATGATGCATTTGGCTAAACTCCTCTAGAGGAGTTTGCCTTGCTGCCGGGCCATGCTGGCTTTGAGAGCATTTATGGCAGAGCGAATACGCGTTTTAACAGTGCCGAGCGGAAGCCCCGTTTCGGCACTGATTTGTTTGTGAGTTTTGAACTCCAGAAAGGCCATGCGAATGGCCATTTGCTGTGCCTCCGTTAGGCGAGAAATATGTTCGCGTAAGATGGCCGTGCTTTCCTGTGTCATGAAATCTTCTTCGGCTGATGGCACCTCATCGTCAGCAATAACTTTCATCAACTCTGGATCACGGACATCCATACGGCCATGTTTGCGTTGGTGATCAATCCATTTATTGCGTGTCAGACGGTACACCCACGTGGCAAAACTCGCTTTCACGGGGTCAAATAAAACCGCACGCGTCCAAACTTTAATCATGACATCTTGCACGATGTCTTCGGCCGTGCCGTTTCCAACGCCGCGGGCCATCAGCCAGCCTTTTAATTTAGGCCTGTAAACTTCGAAAAGGTCAGAAAGCGCTTGCGCATCTTCATTGGTTTTGATGCGTTCCATCCAAGCTGCATCGCGCTTAGCGGCGCTCACTGATTTCTTAGACGGCGAGAAGCCGGTTGCGCGTGGCGCTTGCTCGTTACTCATGGCCCTCTCCCTTGTCTGGCGAGGCGTGTGAGCTTTCTTAGGTTAGGGACATTCGAATGTCATGAGTCAAATCTAAAACTATTGGCATTCAGATGTGACATGATAACACACCCCATCAGACATTTTCCCAGGATGGAAAATTAGGGCGTGTAAACCGTATAGGTAATATCTGCACCGATTGAGCCGATCCCTTGGGAGAAATCGTAATTGTTTCCATTGATCGTTGAACCCCGCAAATTGTAGCGCGATTGAAATCCTATGGCTTGATCCATGATCGAACCTGTTGTTCGGGCTGTTCGCCTTTCTCCTTGGAAGACTTTCACAGGTGCTGCGACCAGACCATCTAGGGTATAAATCGCGCCATTTTGTCCATAGGTCACTCCGTTGCCACTTGGCGCTGGGTCTTGAGCACTCTGTCCCCACCGATTGACGCCACCGCCGCCTGAAACCTGATATCGGAGACGATAGCGGATATTATTATAGTCCATCGTGCTAAAATCGCCTGTCGCCGTCAAATTCGATGCCTGACCAAAAATGTCGAACGGTACATTTGACGCGACGTAAAAACGCGAAGCCCGACCTCCACCGCCTAACAAATCGATATCTGTCGTTTCATCTAATCCAAAGGCCGTGTAGCTATCATTCGCATCCAATGTTTGATGCGATGGAGATGAAGAAAACGCTCCGCCAAAGGTCGAATCATTTATCTGATATTCCCAACCGGAACTTTCCCCACTTTGTATCGGGTTATACCTTTGGGTATTGTAGTTAATCGTCCGGCCATCATCGGATATCAAATCTGGTGCAGCTTGCCCCGATGTAGAACCATCCAAAACGTGAAAATCGTAGACAACGGGCGCGACACCCGAATTTTCTTCAAAGTCAGAGGCGCCAAAAATAATGACAACAGCGGCCGCACGAAAAAAAGGCCTGTCCGCAACGGCGGACAAGGCTGGTGTTGTTAAACAGCCCGCTAAGAGAAGTCCCATACCTCCCTTGCGCATATTTCTGCGCATACTCACAACGATGTTGTCGCAAAATTGCTTGAAGATGAAACTAAACCTTGTGGTTACCAAAGCCTAAATCGCAGCGGGCCGTTTTCAGGCCAAACCCAGTTCTTTCTGGAAAGAACTTCTTCGACACCTCTTGACTCTTTGGCATTCATTCCTCATATTTCTGTTATGACAGAAATTACTGATATAAACAAATTACCGGAAGCAGTAGAACGTTTTGTATTGCATTGGGGAGATTTGGGCGGAACCTGGGGCGTCAATCGTACGGTCGCACAAATTCATGCGCTGCTTTACCTTACAGAACGCCCTCTCAATGCCGAAGACATTCAAACACAACTCGGTATCGCGCGTAGCAATGTGAGCAATAGCTTAAAAGAACTCCTCGTCTTAAAACTTGTAAGACGCTTCCCTATTGCCGGCGATAGGCGCGATCACTTCGTCGCAGAGACAGATGTTTGGCAAGTGGCCCGCCATATCGCGGCTGCGCGTAAAGCACGCGAAATTGACCCTGCGCTCGCAACGCTAACAGAATGTCTCGCAGTCGCCGCGGGCGATCATCAAGTCACAGATGAGCAAATCAAACGCCTGCGCGACATGCATGATTTCACCGCCACAATGGATCGTTGGTACACAAAGATGTCGTCACTCCCCTCTTCCACCCTCTCTCGCCTCGTCTCGATGGGGGACGCGGTGGTGAAGGTTTTGAAACTGGGACGCAAAGCAGACTGAACTAAAGGAGCGGCAAAATGGTCGCCTATAGATTTGAAAACACAGAATGGGACCGCAAAGAAAAGGCGGGCCTGAACCCCATAAGCCCCATAGGCGATCTTCGTTTCCGCCAACTATTCAGCGATAAGCAGTGGAAGAAACTCCCCCGACCAGTTCGCACCCGTTTCGGACGGCGTGTTAAAATAGGCGAGGCAATCGTTTACCGAGGACATGTCGAGCATAACCACGTCAATCTTTGTGGCCGAATTTTAAATTTGGCGCTTAGGTTTATTGGCGCTCCTTTGCCGCTAGACACGCAAAACGCCGGAGCCGCCGCTATTGTAACGGTCACGGAAGCACCAGATGGCGGGCAAGTTTGGATGCGCCAGTATGCGCAACAAAACCCCAAACGACCGTTCCCGCAAATCATCCAAAGTGCGAAACACTTTACAGGCGCAACAGGCATTGAAGAACAGATAGGAGGCGGCATTGGGATGAGCCTTATCCCGCTGGTCGAAGACGAAGAGCTGGTCTTCCGCGCACAGGATATATTTTGGGATGTCCCTGGACCTTGGAAAAAACTCCGCCTGACACTTCCGCGCTGGCTGGGGCCGAGTGTTTTGCGTGCCGGACATGAAGAGATGGGCAATGATGAGTTCGTCTTTACTTTGCAGTTGGAACACAAATGGTTCGGCAAAATGTTGGATCAACGTGTCCGGTTCCGAGATGATCTGGAGGCGATGCAATGAGCCTAACACTCTGGATATTCCTGGCGTTACAAATGGCCATGGGCGCGCTCGACACGCTCTACCATCATGAATTAACGGAACGTCTTGCTTGGCGCGAAAGTCAAGCGGGCGAGCTGAAATTACACTCTGTGCGTAATGCGGCTTATGCTGTCGCATTCATTACCTTAGCCTTGTTTCAACCCGGTGGTTGGTTTGCTATCGGATTAATCCTCTTGCTGGTCGCCGAAGTTGGTGTGACATTACGAGACTTCGCAGAGGAAGATTTAACTCGTAAACTTCCCGTTACAGAGCGTCTATTGCACACCTTGATGACGGCTAATTACGGGGTTGTATTAGCCCTCCTTATCCCAGTTCTAATCGAATGGAGTCAAAGTGAAACGGCTCTAGTGCCAATATGGTACGGTTATTGGAGTCTATTCCTTATCGCGGGTGCCGTGGCAGTCACAGTCTTCGCCGCACGAGATTTCCACGCGGCAATTCGGTTACCCCGTCTCCACCGCCGCGCGCCCGCAGCACTATATATGAAGGGGCCTCGCAAGACATGGCTCATAACTGGTGGCACCGGATTTATTGGCCGCAAACTTGTTCAAGTTTTACAGTACGGAGGAAACGACATCATCGTTTTGACGCGAAATGTGGAGACCGCACAACTTCCTGCACCCGTGTGCCTTGTGACAGATCTCGATCAAATTCCTGCGGAAAGACGCATCGATTGCGTCGTCAATTTTGCGGGCGAAGCATTAGCGCAAGGTTTATGGACAAAAGCACGAAAAGCTGAATTCCGACGTAGTCGAATTGAGACGACACGCGCCTTAGGACGCTTGTTTGACCGCCTTCATCACCGACCAACTGTCTTGATCAATGGAAGCGCCATAGGCGTTTACGGCATAGCGCCCAAAGGAGAGACAGATGAATTCACGCCTTTAAAACTAGACAACAGCTTTTCCCAGAAACTCTGCACAGATTGGGAAATTGAGGCGGAAAAATTGCGAAAGCCAAGCACACGTGTTGTCACGCTACGAATTGGCATGGTGCTTGACCGCGATGGGGCCGCACTCGCGCAACTCCTTGTGCCGACAGAGTTAGGGGGAGGCGCAACATTTGGCCGTGGTAAAACAATGATGAGTTGGATCACGAGAGACGATTTGGTTCGAATGATACAGTTCGCAGCTATCATGCCGCAGATTGAAGGCCCACTTAACGGTACAGCCCCCACCCCTGCTAGTAACCGCGAATTTACACGAGCGGTCGCAAAAGCACTTTATCGGCCCACGTGGCTGAGTATTCCGCCAGTCTTCATTCGGTTGATGGGCGGATTAGGTCAGGAAATTTTACTCGCCGATCAAGATATTAGGCCTCGCAAGGCGCTTAACAATGGTTTCACATTCTTAGATGCAGACATTGCGCCAGCACTGCTCCTCCATTTGCGCGCAGAGCCCCTCTTCCCAACTCGTGAAAAACATGGCACATCGCTCCCTCAAGGAGAACAAAGATGGAACCTATTGTCGAGTTTTCGGGCGCTTCGATTACGCTGACGGAATTACTTTTGGCAGCATTGCTGGTTCTGGCTACTATCCTTACGACAGCTTGGTTCATGCGACGCGGACGATCAAACGAGACACGTGAGCTGCAAAACCATCTGGCTGAAATGCGCGGAGAACAATCTCGACTTCAAGGTCGCCTTGCTCAATTCGCTGAGGATAGCGAACGCCGGGACGCGAATTTCGCAGAGGTTTTGGACTCAAGACTGACAGGCGTTTCTGAGCGTGTCGGAAAGTCACTGGAACATGTCCAAACCAGAAACAGCGAGAACCTATCAAAATTACACGAACGGCTTGGCCTGATCGATCAAGCGCAATCTAATATCAAAGCGCTGGCGGGAGAAGTTTCAGGTTTGCAATCCGTGCTCTCCAATAAGCAAGCGCGCGGCGCATTTGGCGAAAAACAAATGCAGGATTTGATCCGCGCATTCCTTCCAACGAGGGCCTTTACCTTTCAGCACACACTCTCCAACAATACTCGCGTCGATGCTCTTATTCATATGCCGGACGGTCACGGCGATGTTGCTGTCGACAGCAAATTCCCCATGGAAAGCTGGAGACGGATGGTCGAAGCGGATGGGTCATATGAGGCCGAAGGCGCTAAACGTGACTTCAGAAGGGATATGCTGAAGCATATCAAAGACATCTCCCAAAAATATTTGATTGAGGGCGAAACCTATGAACTTGCGCTTTTATTCCTCCCATCAGATGCCATTTTTTCGGAACTTCACAATGAATTTGATGCCGTTATCGATAAAGGATTTTCACAACGCGTTGTCATCGTCTCCCCAACCACATTTATGGCGACCCTGCACACAATGCAGGCCGTCATGAATGATGCGGAGATTCAAAAGAACGCCGCACTCATTAAACGCGAAGTATCTGTGATGGCCGAAGACGTCGCACGATTAGATGAACGGGTCGCGCGCCTGCAAAAGCACTTTAGAATGGCCGACAAAGACATGACTGACATTCAGATTTCGTCACGAAAAATTAGCTCCCGCGCAAAGAAAATTGGAACCGTCGATTTTGAAACTGACAGCATCGAAGACGAATTGCCAACGCTCAAACTCGTTTCAGATGGAGAGACATAATGTATTACGGAGGACGCTTGTTTCGGCCAGTTAAGACGTCGGATACGTCTCAAACAGGGACGGATACAATATTCAAATATGAGCAAGACGGCGACATGGTCACGGCAACCTATTCCGGCGGTAATATCAAATTTGGTCACATCATAGGCGTGGTCGATACGGAGGGACTATTGGACATGCGCTATCAACATGTCGATCGCGACGGCGCTTTAATGACGGGCTATTGTAAAACCACACCGGAAGTCTTGCCGAATGGCAAAATTCGTTTGCACGAAAGATGGCGTTGGACCTGTGGACATCGGGCTAAAGGCCGAAGCATATTAGAAGAAATTTAGTCGACTGAGGGCGCAACCAAGCTCTCAATTTCAGAATGCTCGACCACGTGTGCAGCAAGATCAAATCCGATTTTAAACAGAACCAATAACAACAGAGTCGCCACGCTCTGTCCCGCCGCCAAAGCGACGAAGCCACTTAAAATAATCACGATATGAAGCAACACAATCCGAGAATAAGGAATGAACATCTGCTTGTTTGGCGTACGTGTTTTATACTCGCCCTTTCCGTAGAAATTCACGAACATTGAGACCACATGGCTGAGGGTAAGACCCAGCAATGACCAAAATAAAACTGGGCTTAGCAAGGCCGGGAGGAACTCTCCCAATCCCGGCAGTGTTTTATAGGTCGATTTCAAAAAGAAATAATGTCCAAAACAGAACATGCCATAATGGAATGCGAAAAATACGGAGAGGAAAATCAATCCACCCACCGGGGCGCGCCTATAAGGTTCTGGGACGGTAAATCGATCCGCGCCTTCAATAGGGCTATGTGGTTTGATCTGAGGTAACGTTCTGCAGGCAAGAATTTTGGGAATATTTAGGAGGCCAATAATAACGTTTTCAAGCCAGTACAAAAACACAATTGTACCTGCATCCCACCCAAACCAAAACACACCAACCAACGGGATTAGGTTCATGACGATCAAAGCGATCGTAGCAGGTGTGAACTTAAACTCGTTGAATAGCTTCTTCATCGCTACCTAAATTTCAGCTTCCGGTGAGATTGTCACGAACAAACTAAAAAGGTCGTCGACTTTTCATTGCGGCCGTAATCGTTCCGTCGTCCAGGTAATCCAGCTCCCCGCCAACCGGGACTCCGTGTGCCAAGCGGGAAATATTTACACCTGTAGGTTCCAAATGATCCGTGATGTAATGCGCTGTGGTTTGACCATCGACCGTGGCGTTCATAGCTAATATCACTTCCGCCACATTGCCTTCGCCGGCTCTGCGTATCAGGTTAGCAATATTAAGGTCCTCTGGGCGCACACCGTCCAGTGCAGAAAGTGTTCCGCCCAAGACATGGTAATAACCGCGAAATGCGCCAGCTCTCTCCATGGCCCATAGATCGGACACATCTTGAACCACGCAAATGGTCGTTAGATCTCGCGTATTCGACGCACAAATATGGCAAGGATTTGAAGAATCGATATTCCCACATGTTTTACAGGTCGAAATATGTTCGGCAGCCTCTCCCATCGCATGGGATAAGGGCACCATAAGTGCCTCTGGCTTCTTCAATAGCGCCAAAGCCGCCCGCCGCGCTGACCGAGGTCCAAGACCAGGTAATTTCGAAAGCAGGCTAATTAGGCGATCGATTTCAGGGCTAACAGAACGGTTCGGCATAAGACGGATATAAGGCGTTTTGCCCACAAGGCCAGTCCCAAAGATTAGGATGAAAACACGCGGTTATTCAGCACCGATGGCGGCTGACTTTGGACCTCTGGGGTCAGCCGCCCCCGCAATTATATCCCCGTCGATCTGTCCAACAGAATTAACACGGCCCAAAATCGTTTTGTTAATTTCGCCAGATTCCGTTCTTGGAAAGATATGCCCCATATCTTCAAGGCGATTGATAGTGTCCGCATTAATTGTCGGCTCCACCGTAATATAATCTGGCAACCATTGATGATGTATGCGGCCCCGATGGGTCGCCTCAGCAAGGTTCATCTCCCATTCCATCACGTTTAATGCGACCTGCAAAACAGCCGTTATAATTGTTGAACCGCCTGGGGAGCCTGTCGCCAATACGACCTCGCCATCCTTCATTACCAAGAGAGGCGTCATAGACGAAAGTGGACGTTTACGGGGCTCGATTTTATTCGCTTCGCCACCAATAAGTCCATACCCATTGGGTGATCCCGGTTTAGCCGAGAAGTCATCCATCTCATTGTTGAGTAAGAACCCAGCTCCGTCGACTGAAAATCCAGAGCCGTAAGAAAAATTCAGAGTATAGGTTAGTGTAACCGCATTCCCGTCGCGGTCCATGACAGAAAAATGCGTCGTATTGATAGGTTCAGGTACAAGTTCTGATCCCGGTAAAATTTCGTCTGATCTAGATGCCGTTAAGAGATCAATACTGTCACGCAGACGCACCGCGTATTCTTTATCGGTCAACGCCACAACCGGGACATCAACGAAATCTGGATCTCCCAAATATTTGGAGCGATCTGCATAGGCCCGCCGCATGCTCTCTATTAGCTTGTGCAAATAGTCGGCGCTATTATGCCCGTCAGCGCGCAGATTATAGCCCTCTAAAATATTGAGCATCTGAACAACATGCACGCCGCCGGAAGACGGTGGAGACATCGCCGCAATCTCATAGCCTTTATATGTACCGCGCACAGGCTCACGCGTAACTGTCTCGTAGTTTGCGAGGTCTTGAACCGTGATTAAACCTTTGGCCTGGCCCTCACCCATCTGCATTTCATCTGCGATTAAACCCGCGACTTCTCCGGTATAAAAACCGTCTGCGCCGTCGCGAAGAATACTGCGCAACGTCTTTGCGAGATCAGCCTGCTTCCAAAACTCCCCAGCTTTTACATTTCCAAAATACTCAACTGAACTGGGGTCCGCAGAAAATTGTGAAGCTGCCGATTTGAGGCTTTTTTCTAGAACGGGGCTGACTTCAAAGCCTTCGCTGGCAAGACGAATGGCGGGGCCCATGACTTGACGACGTGTCATCGTTCCATAGGTCTCCAGAGCGTCCAATAAACCCATGACTGTACCCGGAACGCCCGCGGAAGCGCGGCTATATTGCGCTAATTGATTATCTACATCACCAGCGCTGTTAAGATACATATCTCGCCTTGCCAGTGCCGGCGCCATTTCCCGAAAATCAATCGCGATCGTTTTTTGTTCGTCCGCTAAATAGACGAGCATAAATCCCCCGCCGCCCAAATTACCGGCCTGAGGATGAGTCACCGCTAGCGCGAAACCCGTGGCAACAGCTGCATCCACCGCATTTCCACCCCGCGTCAAAATATCGGCTCCGACTTGAGCCGATATTTTGTCCTGCGTACTCACCATTCCATTTTTCGAATAAACGGGGTGATGAATTGTTCCAAAATTTGTGACCGCCTGCGCGCCCGCAGATTGGGTCGATTGATCATCACTCCATGCTGGAGTGGTCAAAAGAGACAGGACAACAGCCCCGAGAAAGAGGTATTTCATCAAGTAGCTTCCAAACTTTGAGTAAGTGCTAGAATGTCAGAAACGGCCTGATCGTAATCCTTATTCTTCGCCCAGAGCTCCAGTCCAATGGGCCGCGTATACCCACCTGCTCGCACCTGTTGCAGAACAGTTTTATAATTTACGTCCCCCGTTCCTGGCTGCGCGCGATCCGGCGTATCCGCCAATTGAACATAGCAAATCGTATCAGCATGACGTTTGAGATTGCCGATTAATTCTCCTTCATGACGTTGCATATGAAATAAGTCCCAATTCAATTTCATATATGGAGAATTAATTGCGTGCACGATTTCAACTGCATCTGCGCTACCATAAATGAAGTGACCAGGATGATTGTAGGGGTTAAAAGGTTCGATCGCGGCAAAGACTTTTGCATCCTCAAATATGGATGCCGCTGCCGCCATATGATCTTGATACGACCTTAGGCTATCGCCTTTTGAAACCCCTTCGACATTTTGGTGCCCAGTCAGTGTTACAATTTCGCACTCCAAAACCTTTGCGTTTTCAACGGCGCGCTTACAATTTTCTATGAAAACTGAACGAGACTCGGTTAATGCGAGTGGCGGGCTGTCACCGACAATCTGCGCGACCTTTACGCCGGCATCCTGCGCTAACTTTGCGAGTTGAGATGCCTTGCGATCCCAACTGTCAATGAACCAAAACTCGACGTGTGAAAAACCGTCTTGTGCGGCTTTGTCAAAACGATCTTCGAAAGACAGGGCGTCATACCAACTTTCGACATTCAGAGCGTAGCCCGAAAGTAGCCCTTTTCTATCTTGCATCGATAAATCTGTTTGAGAAGCCGAAGTACATGCAGCCAGTCCGGCGACACCGACACTTGCTGCTATGGCTTCTCGTCTGTTCATCTTAAAACGGCATCTTCATTCCAGGGGGAAGTTGAATGTCCCCCATAGCGGATTTCATCGTTTCGGCCTGGGCCTGATCTAATTTGACCTTCGCATCCTGAAACGCCGCAATAATTAGATCTTCGACGACTTCTTTGTCTTCACTTGTCATCAAAGACGGATCAATTTCGAGAGACTTCATGTTTCCACCGCCTGCAAGTGTAACTGTCACAAGCCCTCCACCAGAACGACCTATCGCCGTCAAATCTGCGACCATTTCTTGAGCAGTTTCCATCTTCTTCTGCATGTCTTTCGCCTGTTTCATCAGGCCCATGAGGTCTTTCATAGCGTGTCCTAATCTTCTTTCGGGAAATCAGAATGAATAACGTTCTTCGCTCGGTCGCGAATATAAAGCTCTTTAGCTGAGGTCAGCAGAGGGTGCGAAAACGCAGGATGTGCACGGTCTGCCGCATCTTGTGCGGCAGCGGCCGACTTACGTTGGTGTGAGATCGGATGAGCGCCTTCCTCATCTGAAGGTGAAACAATCCAAAGATCACCCGTCATTTCTTGGAGCGCCGAAACAATCTTCCCTATGAGCTGGTTTTGCCGCGGATCAATAATATTTACGCTAATCGCGCCGCGTTTAAAACTCACAAGGCGGACATAGCGCTCCAAATCGGATTTCAGCTTAATTTGTGTATCAGGCAGGGCCTTCACAAAATCCTCGAAACTCCCAATCTCAACAGCGGGTTTTTCTGGGATGACGGGTTGAGGTGCCTCCAATGCCGCGCTTGGCGCAGATGTAGACGAGTTCGAAACCGCCTGTGTTGAAACCGCAGACACAGAAGACGCCCCTCCGCCGACAACGGGCGACATGATCGGCAATCCCGGGCCGCCATCATCTTGATCTTTGCGCGCTTGAGCAATGATGGCTGCAGCGAGTTCGGGCGGCGGCATTTGCCCAGCCAAGCTCAACTTCAATAACGCCATTTCTGCAGCGGCCAAAGGTGCGGGGGCTTGGCGAACATCATTATAGGCGGCGCTGAGAACCTGCCAAAGCCGAGTCAATTGCCCAACAGATTGCGTCGTTGACAATTCGCGTAATCGCGTGGCTTGATCAGGCGCCATTTCAAATTCCGCCAGATCACCCAACGTCTTTGCACGGCTGACCTCGTGGCAAACATCCAGTAAATCGCGCATAACGACTGACGGGTCTGCACCGTCATCATATTGGGCACGCATTTCGAGCAAAGCCCCTTTGGTGTCGCCGCTCGCCGCCATAGAGAATAGATCGAGGATACGCAGACGGTCCGCCAATCCAAGCATGGTCCGAACTTGCTCACCCGTTACTTCTTCACCGTCTAGACCTGCTTGGACGATCGCCTGATCAAGCAGCGACAACCCATCGCGCACAGAGCCTTCGGCAGCGCGAGAAATCATGGCGAGGCCCTCGTCCGAAATCTTTACGCCTTCTTTTTCGCAGATGCCTCGTAAATGCTCTGCTAATATACCGGCATCAACGCGCCGCAGATCAAATCTCTGACAACGAGACAAAACCGTAATGGGAACTTTGCGAATTTCGGTTGTTGCAAAGATAAATTTTGCATGGTCTGGCGGCTCTTCCAATGTTTTCAGCAGTGCATTAAATGCCCCCGCCGACAACATGTGAACCTCATCGATTATGTAAACCTTATAGCGTGCCGTAGCAGGGGCATAACGAACGCCGTCCAACAGCTCGCGCATATTTTCAACGCCTGTTCGTGACGCCGCATCCATCTCCAACACGTCCATATGGCTGCTAGTCATGATGAGTTCGCAATGATCACCACGTTCGGACAGATTAACACTCGGACCATCAATGGTATCGGTCTGATAGTTCAGGGCGCGCGCCAACAGCCGGGCCGTCGTCGTTTTGCCAATACCGCGAACGCCTGTGAGCATAAAAGCGTGGGCCACGCGGTTCGCCTCGAACGCATTTTTGAGCGTCGTCACCATCGCGTCTTGACCGATCATGTCCTCAAAGGTCGAGGGTCGGTACTTCCGGGCTAGAACCTGATAAGATTCTTGCTCACCAAACATGGAGGCTGTGTCGCTCATGAAACAGATATAGGCGGACCAAAGCAGGATGGGAAGCTAAAGGCATGTACCGTCCACAGCTTAGCGGGAGGCCGCTATGCAAATTTGGGAAATTGACGTGGAGAGTGACAGCGATAGGGTCATTCATGACAGGAGGCTTAAATGGCACGTCATAATTACAAATTCCGGCCTACCCCCAAATGGGAGGACGGGAAATTTGTTCCATCCTCTCCCGTCCCAATGCCAAAGCCCTTGGATGAATGGTCCAAATTGGACATGTTTGATTCAATCATTGCAATGAGCAGAAACCCAATACTCGCGACAACCAAGGCATCGATGACGCGAGAAGATGCCATGAGCACTGCTTTGGGTCAGACTGTTTTTGTCGCCACATCACCTGAAGCCATTCAACATATTTTCATCAAAAATGCCGCCAATTATGCCATGCACCCAGTTCGGCAATCCCTATTAAAGCCAGCGCTAAACGAAGGCCTCCTCGCGGCCGAAGGTGACGTCTGGAAGCGGGCCCGGCGCGCGCTCTCGCCAATATTTACCCCTCGTCATATCGGGGAATTTCCAACACCGATGAGGAATGTGACAGAGGCACTTTTGGAGAGTGTTTTTCCGAAAGACCAGATTGTCGAAACCGACGAAGCTTTTTTAAAGTTAGCCTATGCCGTTTTATCCGAGACACTATTTTCGGGTGAAATTGATGAAAACCTAGATGAGGCTTTGCGCGACATCGCAACCTTTATGAACACGTTAGGAAAGCCCGATCCGCTTGATTTGTTAAACGCACCCGATTGGTTACCGCGTATTACGAAAATTGGGTGGCAAAAATCTGTAAACCGGATGCGGACCAATGTACGCGAGCTGGCTTTAGATCGACGGGCCCGAATCGAAAAAGGCGAAGTTGTCAAAGACGATTTTCTGACGCTGCTTCTAACAGCAAAAACTGAAACGGGAGAAAACCTTTCGGACGAGCAAGTCGAAGATCAAATTATGACCTTTATTGGCGCCGGACATGAGACGACCTCTCGTGCGCTAACTTGGCTAAGTTATCTATTATCCCAAGACACAGCTGCCCGCGATCGTATGGAGGCAGAGATTGATGCTCTGGATATGAATCTTCCTACAAAAAAATGGATTGATCATATCCCCTTTGCCATGGCGTGTTTCAATGAAGGTATGCGGCTTTACCCTCCTGCACCACTTATCTCTCGAGTGGCAATCTCTGACGATGAAATCGACGGGCAAATCGTTCCAAAGGGTGCGACGACTTTCATCAATCTTTGGGCTTTGCATCGCCATCAAAACCACTGGGATAAGCCGGATGCGTTTGATCCAGACCGTTTCACGGGTGATCGTGCCAAGGGTATTGGACGTTTTGATTTCCTTCCCTTTGGCGTGGGACACCGCGTTTGTATTGGCCAACGTTTTGCGTTGCAGGAAGCAGCTGTCATGATGGCAGTCATGTTCCGCAAGATACGATTGCATTGGATAGAAGAGGAAACCCATCCTTGGCCACTTATGCGCATAACAACTCGACCAGAGAACCCTCTAAAAATGCGAGTTGAATGGCGTTGAGCTAGTCGGTCGGTCCGCTTCGCTATTTTCCAAAAACTAGTAGTGAAAGAGAAAGTGGAAGACCGGATCCTGACCCAATAAAGACTCGTTACGGCTGCTGCGTTCCCGCCCTGACCGGGTTGGCGAGGATGTTGTCCAGGCCGACCTTCCGAGGCGCGATGTAGTCTGTCAAAAGACTTTGCACAAGGGATGCTCGCATAAAAAACCCGGCCACAAAGGCCGGGCTTCCAAATCCACTCTTAGCAACTAACTTAGAACTTACGAACGTAGGTGATCGCATAAGTCTCCGCTGTACCAGAAAAATCAGCGCCATTAATGTTATTGTCTTCACTGTCCAGGAACGTCACATCCGCCCGTAATCCATTCACGCTATCGAACATATACTCGACACCGCCACCAAATGCGAAACCATCAACGTCCAAGCTTTCGTCAATACCAGTTCCATCAACGCCAAACTGCGTGAAATGGTATCCACCTCTCGCAAATACGCTGAACTGCTCGCTTAGTGGAAGCGAGCCGCGAACAAATGCTGCAAAACTATTATCTACGCCAACATCAAATCCTGCGACATCGTCGTCGATAACACCAAAACTACCCTGACCTTCAACAGAGAAGTTTTCTGAGATTTGATAGCCCAAACGGGCGGTGACGTTGTAGCTATCGAATTCAACAGCCTCCGCACCAATGTTTCCGTAAACACCGCTATCTTGGGCTTGAGCAGACGCAGCAAAACCTGTGAGAGCTGTTGCAGCAAGAGCAATTTTCAAAAACTTCATTTTATATTCCTTTACTTAAAACCGCCGCAAAAATGTCACTTAGGGGGATACGACGGTATTTCGTGTGACGACGCATGACGTCGGGAGAGCAGAAGATTTTCGCAAGCCTGAAGTTCCGTTCCAGATACACACAATCCAAATTCGTGATAAATTTGGCACAGTTTCTGACGTGGCTGTCACATTCATGACACAACGATGAACAGAAGCTCGTCAAAATTACGGTTTGATTTCAGACGCGACAGGTACCATGTCGGGCCACATGACCGATATTATTGCTGACATCCCTATTCCTTTCGCCGGAGATGTTCTGGATTACGCCGAGAATGAGCGTAGCCCTGAACAATTACAGGCGCTTCTAAGCAAGACCTCGGCACGTGCCATTCTTCTTTTTAAAGGCCGAGTCGGGATTGGTGACGGCGGACGCCCTCACCGTATTCACCCATCCGATTTGGTCGGACATGATATTATGGCACCAGGACCTGTCTTTCTGGGGCTGGAAGGAGAAAGACCGATTTTCGCATTCAGCGTCGCGAAACCCGAAGCCTTCATGCCAGAAGAGAACTTTGTCTCGCTGCGCGGTGTAGGAGGTAATTTGCGTCCGACGGATTTGGCGCTTGCGGGCCGCGCGAAATCGCTCTTCGCCTGGCATCATGTGGAAAAACACTGCGTGTCATGCGGCGGAAAGACTGTTGCCCGTGACGGCGGCGTCAAACAACAATGTACGGGCTGCGGCGTAGAGAGCTTCCCGCGCGTTAGCCCCGTTGCCATTATGCTGGTGACTGACGGAGATCGAGTGTTATTGGGCCGCGGTCCCGGTTGGCCTGACGGATTTATGTCGGCATTAGCCGGGTTTATATCACCTGGTGAAAGCATTGAAGACGCGGCGCAACGCGAAGTCATGGAAGAAGCTGGGATTAAAACAAAAAACCCACGTTACGTATTCTCCCAACCTTGGCCATTTCCAGCTCAGTTAATGATGGGCTTGATTTTGGAAGCTGTGACTACAGAAATCACGATTGATCCAAAAGAACTGGAAGACGCCAAATGGTTCACAAGGGACGAAGTGCTAGCCGTATTCGAAAAACGTGGTCAGGCCTTTATGTATCCTCCACGCCAAACAATCGCGCATCAACTGCTGCGGCATTGGCTGGCTGAAACCGCCTAATCAGCTTTCAACACGGGCCAGCGCTCATCCGCAGACTGAATGAATTTTGCGCGTTTTTTGTTCCAACGACGTTTTATGCGTGCGTTATAGTTGAAAAACAGTCGGCCATCTTCGACGTGCCAATGTTCCGGATTTCCGGGGGCCAACTTACCTTTGGCAACGGCCCAAGCGCAATATCCACCATATTGTGGCGCAAACAGGTCCGGATTCGTCAGAAATAAATCCTTATTCGCCTGGCTAAAAAAGAACCAGTCGGCCCCTTCATAGCGGGTCGAGAATTCTAATTTGCCCTGCTGGGGCTTACCGGAGAAAAAGGTGACAACATCATACCCATCCGCCGCGATATTATCGCGCCAATTGGTATAAACCGCGTCAGGTGCCGCCGATGCAGCGATGGGAGACAATAAGAGCCCTGCCCCCAAAATCGCTGTAAAAATTCGTTTTATCATGATCGCCATATAAGAAGCCTATGCCGCCTCCACAATTCACGCCTTTGCGAGACGCATGTCATCCATAGGGTAGGTTCCAAGATGGGTGATATTCTCTGAGAAAAACGCGAGTTCCTCCAAAGCATTTTTCATTGCAGGGCTATCAATATGCCCTTCTACATCCGCATAGAACTGCGCCGCCGTAAAAGATCCGCCGACCATGTAGCTCTCCAGCTTGGTTAGGTTTAACCCGTTGGACGCAAAGCCGCCCAGAGCTTTGTAAAGCGCAGACGGTACAGAGCGAACCTTAAATACAAAGGAACTGACGCTGGGCACATCAATTTCTGGTATAATCGGCGCATCAGCCAAGACGATAAAACGAGTGGTATTGTGGGAGGCATCTTCAATATCCTCGGCCAATATATCTAAGCCATAGGTTACCGCAGAGAGGCGTGAGGCCACCGCCGCGACAGATGTGTCGTTACCAGCCGCAACTTTGCGCGCTGCGCCAGCGGTATCTACATCGGCGATCGCGTCTATGCCATGCTCAGCTAGGAATTTTCGAACCTGACCCAATGCCATATGATGTGACCGGGCACTCCGAATATCGGACAAAGCCGCGCCCTTCACGCCTAAGAGTTGATGATGTACGGGTAGGTAACGTTCGCCAATGATATGCAATCCGCCTTCAGGTAGCAGGTGATAAATATCCGACACGCGGCCAGCCACTGTGTTTTCAACGGGAATCATGGCGCAATGCGCCTCGCCCGAACGAACTTGAGCAAAGGCCTTGGCAAAACTCTGGCAGGCCAAAGGTTCATGATCCGGATAAAACTGCGAGCAAGCCAAGTGGGAATAAGCCCCTGGTTCGCCCTGATAGACGATTTTTTGCGTCATTTTCACTGCCTAGTCTAACTCAACGCGGTTTTGCGTTATTCTTCCGTGTATAAACCTCTCGCGACGCTTCGCCGCAAGGTGTTTTCTATTTGCAATCGCGCTACATATTTATATGACATGGCCCAAATGGTTGGGCCATATGATAAGGTTTTGACCGCGTAAAGATTTAGGCAGGATTTCGTCATGGACGATTTAGGTTTTAACAAAATTGCAGGCGCTGTGCTCGCCACAGGTTTGGGTTTCATGCTTCTTATGAAACTTCCGGGCGTGGTCATGGGCCATGAAGGCGAAGCGATCGCTTATAAAGTCGGCGCATTTGAAGTTGCTGCAGGCGGTGAAGAGGAAATCGATCTCCCGTTCCCGCAAGCCGATTGGATTGCCGCGATGGACGAAGCCAAAGGCGCAAAGGTCTTCAAAAAGTGTAAGTCTTGCCACAACGTTGATGTTGGCGGAGCAAATGGAACTGGCCCAGCGCTTTACGGTGTTGTCGGAAACGATGTGGCCTCCCATGATGGTTATAGCTATTCAGCTGCTCTGACAGGCCTTGGAGGTGAATGGACTTATGAAGCCTTGGATGGATATCTGACAAAACCGAGCGCATACGCACCCGGAACAAAAATGAACTTCGTTGGCTTGAAAAAAGCTGAAGATCGTGCCGCGGTTATTCAATACCTACGCCTTGCCGATCCTGCACCTTCGCCGCTACCAGTTGCTGCATCGTCAGAGGTCGAAAGTGAAATCATTGTCGAAGCGCCTGATCTGGAAACAGAAGTTGTCATTGAAGAACCTTCGGTCGACCCGACGGAATAAGTATCAGACAAAACCGAAATTTAGCCCGCGCTATGCGGGCTTTTTTTTAGGGAATTTTAAAGCCGCTTTGTCGTGCGAACGGACCCAATCCGCTTAACGGCTTCTTCCACTGGCTCCAGAGCAACACACATGTGGTGCGCATTAGCGTGTAAGAGTTGATCTCCATCCACGACAATGCCCACATGACCTGGCCAAAACAGCAAGTCCCCAGCGGCTCTATTCGCGAAATCTACAGGCCGCCCAAGTTGCTTCTCTTGTTGATCTGCATCTCGCGGCGCATCGGCACCTGTCGCCGCTAGGGCACTTTGAACTAATCCTGAGCAGTCGACACCAATATGCCCTGTACCGCCCCAAATATAAGGCTGGTTCGTCATATCAGCGGCAAAGGCTGTATATGAGCGCTTGGGTAACTCGGTCATTTCTCGAATATGTTTTGTGTGAATGAATCCAACCTGGGATACCTCCAGAAAATCACCCTCAACCTCCCCTATTATGGCAGCATTGCGTGGAAGACTGCCTAGAAGTTTGGACTTGATATCAGCCTCTCCAAAAATACCGGCCGTGACGGTTGAAATGAGATGGCTCGGATTTAGATTTCCTTCGGAGAGGACAGATGTCGGGAGGAACCCAATGTAATCAATACGGTCAATGCCTGGAATAATTGAAAGCAACGCGCCGCGTGACATGCCTTCTTTTGATTCGATGATCTCAAACCTTTGTCCAAGTAGAGCCTGTGTGCCGATACCCGTTTCCGTCATCAAATCTGCGGACGGTGTATTCACATAATAGGTTTTAGTTTCTGTGCCGGGGGGTAGATCCGTCCGACTGTCCGCGATCATATACGTTCGGCTTGGATAATATCTGCGAACTCAGATAAAAAATGAATGCCTGACGACGTGCGTGCGAGCACAACGGAGCGCTTGTCCCGGTGATCAGGTTTACGTTCAATGTAACCCAACTTGCAAAGGCTGTCCGTCGCGCGGCTAATCGCAGCTTTTGTAACATCCAAATGTTTGGCCAATGACCGAACAGTATGGAGTCCATCTTCCAAATAGATCGTCATGAGCATGGCCAATTGACGAGCCGATAAATCAGGAGCTTCCGATCGAACTGTTGCCAGAGTTACGCGGTGCCAAAAAGCAAGACTATCTTTGCGAGATACCTTGTCAGTTTGCGTTTTACGAACAACAGGTAGCGCCGTTTCTGCGGGAACTGTCACGGAGACAAGGCGGGGCACGAAAGCAGTTTTCATTGCAGACATTGGCGCGGCACTCCTTGGAAGATAACAGAAATATATTCGACGAATCATGGATTCGCACAGTCCGGATTCATGGGTCAAGGGAGTGTCGTCTTCGTTTTGCTTGAAATGGACTCAAGTGATTCAAATCCAACACAATTTTGAACAAAAAATTTTAAGGGTTTTCAAGCATAACGTCAGTCATGAGTCGTTTGACAACCGATATGATCACATCCGACACGAATAGTCAGATGGAGTACCGCCTTCCACTGCATGGTTTGGCGGCGCTTCGAATTGCCATCGTATTTGTTATCGGGCTGGGATATGCGTCAACAATGGGGATTGGCGGAGACAGTCCTGAGTGGGGTCGCCATTGGGGATATGACCCGTCTCGTTACGGCGTCCAGTTACTCTTTATTTTTTCCGGGTTCCTTGCGGCCCAATCAATGACGAACGGACGCACCGTTCGAGAATTCTTTGGATCACGAGTACGAAGCCTGTGGCCAGCCCTGATTGCCGCAACATTGTTTAGTGTCTGTATCATCTATCCAATCATGTGCGCACCAGATGCACCGGTTCGTATGTCAGCCTCAGATCTTGCGACATACACGCTTAAAACCGTATTTCTGATCGATCCCGGTACGCGGATGCCTGGCCTGATGGATGATGCGAAATATATGTGTTTGTTGCAGGGCGCAATTTGGACACTGCAATGGGGGTTAATCCTTCATGTTGGGTTTTTGTTCGGCTGGTTCACCCGCCTTCTAAGTAACCGTGTCCTAAGCCTAACGCTCACCTTCGCTGCGATCGCGCTTTATGTAACAGTAATTGATACAAGCGTTTTAGACTCTGAGTTTGCTAAGCAAGTTGAACCGATAGTACCCGGAATCCGTTTGGGCTATGCATACCTTATTGGAGTCACTCTCTTTCACTGGCAAGGCGTTTTGCGCCTAAACCTTTTCCGTATTTTGGCCGGCAGCATCATCATTACAGGATTAACAACTGGCTTTTACCTCAATTTACCCTGGTCATCGCTGCTGGAGGTTATGGGTGTATTCGTTTGGCTGACGCTTTGTATAGGTTTCCTATACACGGCCCCGCAAATCCTCAGGCACTGTCCACGTGCGGCTCCAATGCTCTATGTCAGCATTTGGCCAGCTGCGCAGATTGTGGTGTCCCTCACACCTGAAATATCTCAATTCGACGTGATGAAATTCTCACTCATATTGGCGACTTCCAGCGCAGGCGTTTTGTTTCTCTTACTCAGAGAGACGCGCATTAAGCCCACCAGATTTTAGCCAAGCATAGACAGCGCGAACGCCGTACATGTCTCCGCCTTTGGGATGCGCGGGGCGCGCCGCCGGGTTCCAGCCATATGTATCAAAATGCATCCAAGGCGTATTTTTTACAAATCGCTCAAGGAAGAGGCCAGCTGTTACTGACCCAGCAAAACCACCACCTGAATTCTTCAAAGAAGCAATTGGTGAGCTAAGCATAGAATTATAAGGCTGCCAAAGCGGCAGGTTCCAAACCGGATCCAATTGCGCCATACCGTGCCGAGAGACGGCTTCAATCGGGGCAGGTCGATTACAGAACATAGGCGGTAAATGCGGACCCAGAGCAACACGAGCCGCCCCCGTCAAAGTCGCAAAATCAATCATGAAAACCGGATCGCTCTCAGTTGCTTTTGTTAAAGCATCGCCGAGCACAAGACGCCCCTCCGCATCCGTGTTATCGATCTCCACCGTAAGACCGATCCGCGATTGTAGAATATCACCCGGACGATAGGCGTTGGAGGAGACAGCATTCTCAGCGATTGCCAACAGACAATGCAAACGAACTGGCAGTTTATTCGCCATGATCAAATGCGATAGCGCCAAAGCATGAGCGGCTCCGCCCATATCTTTTTTCATAATGCGCGCACCCGAGGCTGACTTCATATTCACGCCGCCCGTGTCGAAAGTGATACCCTTCCCAATAATGGCTAAACGTGGATGTGAGGGATCACCCCATTCAATCTCCACCAGACGCGGCGCTTCATGCGCAGCGCGTCCCACAGCGTGGATCATTGGGTAGTTCTGATCCAACAAGTCTTCACCTACCACTGAGGATACATCCGCATCAAACTGCTTGGCCAAATCCCGTGCCGCTTGTTCAAGAGCGACGGGACCCATATCACTGGCGGGCGTATTAATCAGATCCCGGCATAGTGTGGTCGCGGCGACGCTGGACATAATTTCTGTCTCTGTTGCGTCATCATCTAACACCAAAAGAGGTGGATCGGATTTTTCAGATAGGTATCGATCAAAGCGGTAAGCACCCATCCCCCACCCGATAGACGCGAGGCGCGCATCGAGTTCCTTGGGGAGATGGCCCAATTTATAATAGCCACCTTTAAGGTTGGCGCTTAAGGTCCCCAGGCGCATTTCTCCAATTGTTTCGTCTTCACCTAAACCGAGTAAGATACGCTTCACTCGACCATCCGCTTCCGGCAATCTTAAGCGCTGTCCACCCTCTGCTTTGAAGCTGCGCTCGGCGGCGAAAACGCGCTGAGCTTCCGTCAGGGACCCCGCGAAGCGTTCCCAACTCACTGCGGTCAATACATCAACAATTACCGGCACAACTTCGCTCGGTAGGTCTTGATGACGTATAAATGGAAGAGATGGGGTCTTAGACATGAAAATTCCTACGAAAATATAAGTTTCGGCACTGAATCCCTAAGGGTTTGTAAACGCGGCGTTAACCCTCTTCGTTCAGATTTGTTAACGAAATCCGTAAACGACATACATCTGGTCGTTTTAAGCGGGTGCATCCGTTGAAAGGCCGCTTTGACCATGACTAATCGATCTCATATATTGTCTGCCCTCATCGCTGGCACCGCATTTCTCGCAACAGGATGTGCCGTAGCGCCCCCCATGAATGCACAGGAAGCCCAAGTGCAAGCGGATCTCGCCGTCGATAATTACATGCCCGCCACACGCCAAATGCGGGACGCAATTGAGACTCAGGAATTATTCGCGCAAGCGGCATTCTGGTCGCATGAGTATAATCTCAATCCAGCAGATCTTGAATCTGCTATCAAACTGGCCGCCGCAGTTCGCCAATTGGGCAACCCCGGACGGGCCGTCGAAATCACCCAAACGACACGCGCACTTTTTCCGCGGGATCCCTATTTGATGGCAGAATATGCGGCAGCGTTGATTGCCAGCGAACGCTCTCTAGATGCTATTCCCATTCTAAACAAAGGCCTTTCAACGACCCCAAGCTACGGTCGGTTATGGTCTTTGAAGGGCGCCGCATTGGATCAACAAGAGCGCTATGTTGAGGCGCGGCAACATTATGATCGCGCACTGCGCATTACCCCCAACGATCCTAACGTGATGGCGAACATTGGTCTCAGTCATGCTTTATCAGGAGATCCGGCAACAGCCGAAGGCTGGCTTCGCCGCGCCGTCTCGATGCCAAATGCCTCCGCGAGTGTCAGGCAGAACCTAATCTTAGTTCTGCAATTACAAGGAAAAAATGCCGAAGCGCAAAAAATGACGGGCCTGACGCAACGTCAAACAAGCTTCCCGCAAATGCGGCCAGCTCATACGCCTGTAACAAGCCAACCATCAAAGACCATGCAGCCGACTGAAATGCAGCCTCGACAGCAGCAGTCTCCGCAAGCCCGGATGTTCACAGGTCCAGCGGAAGGACAGCGTTTCTCGAATGCGTCTGAAGCAGCCCGTGCAATGGCCGCAAAACGATCTGATCAACAACCTACGCTCCCACCGCAAACTCAGAGCGGTTATCAACAGTCGCAAAAAGCCAATCTTCCTCAAGTGCAGCAATTTGCACCGCAAGGGTATCCACCACTTGCAGGCGCACCAACACCGCCTCAACCGGAACGACGAGAACCGAACCGCCGTCGGCGCTAAATCAACCCTTATCCGATAGCCAAACAAAAAGGCCGCTTCACTTCGAAGCGGCCTTTTTTGGACTTGAAATATATAGAAGATACTTAGAACGCTTGGCCAATGCGCATCGCTGCAGGGGTCAGGATAACGATAAACAGGACTGGCAGGAAAAAGAGGATCATTGGTACCGTCAATTTAGCAGGTAGAGCTGCCGCTTTTTTCTCGGCTTGCATGACCCGCAATTGACGATTTTCATTTGCCATCGTCCGCAAGGTATCACCCAACGGCGTACCATAACGTTCCGCTTGAACCAGAGCCGTCGCAACAGCTCGAATGCCCGGGTGGTTATTTCGACGAGCCAAGTTTTCATATGCCATCCGCCGGGATGACAAATAGGAAAGTTCTGCTGTTGTAAGAGAGAACTCCTCTGCCAATTCCACGGACGAGTCTCCCATCTCCTCGGCGACCTTTGCAAAGGCCAACTCGACTGACATGCCGGATTCGACACAAATTAGGAGCAAATCCAATGCATCTGGAAAGTTGGGTACAATTGACGCTAGACGTTTGTTCGCAACATTTCGAACATAGAGCGCTGGCAGATAATACCCTAGCGCTAGAAGGCCAACAGTCCCGGCCAGCCGTTGGGAAAATTCCCAATCTGCCACATTAAGGATAACAAACAGAATGAGGCCAACAAGTCCCAATGCAATTGGAAGAACTAAACGCGCCATATAAAAAATATAAACTGGTTTCTGTCCTCGAAGACCAGCTTGAGCCATTTTGTCTTTCAAATCTGATGCTTCGAGCAGTTTTTCCAAACTGAACCGATCAACCAAATTTTTTGCAACACCTTTGCCATCTGACCGTAGACGAGCTTCGTTTTGCAAACTGTCTAAACGACTTTTACGCATGTTGTCTCGCGCGGTCGCGACAGACTCCATACGTTTCTTTTTCTTATCGCCCTCCAGCATTGGAATGACAACAATCCACAAGGACGCCATAAAGAGAATAGCGATCAATGCGGATCCAGCGTTCTGGAAGAGAGCAGCAGATTCGGGACTCATAGCGTTGTCTCCTGCCTCCCTAGAACTTGAAGTTAATCATTTTGCGCATCATCAACGTACCCATGACCATCATGACCGCACCAATCATCATGTTTCGTTGACCTGTCGTGGTCGTGTAGAGATCATTCATGTAGTCGGGACTCGCAATCGTCACGAGCAACATCACGATGATCGGCAAAGATCCGATAATAATTGAGGATACCTTCGCCTCTGCAGACAGAGCTTTAATCTTCTCACGCAAAATTTTACGTCCGCGCAACACACTGGATAGGTTAGCCAAGGCTTCGCCCAAGTTACCACCCGTCGTCTTTTGGATATTCAGAACCGTCGCAAAGAAATTCACTTCCGAAATCGGCATACGCTCGTACATTTGTTCCAAACAAACTTCGATCGGAATACCCAGGCTTTCACCTTCTACAACTCGGCGAAACTCTGCTCCCAAAGGATCGGGGCTTTCATGTGCAATAATTTTCAGACAATCACCTAAGGGTAAGCCCGTACGGACACCACGTACAATAATATCCATCGCATCGGCAAAATGGGACGTGAATTTTTTTTGCCGCCGCGCAATTGCCCCGTTCAATATAAATCGCGGGAATCCAAATCCCATTACAAATGATAAGGCCGCACATGCGAGTGGCGGCATACCCATAACGAAAGGCAAAGCGCCAAACACCACAGCAAGAACCACTGAAATGATCATGAAAGTTTGTGGCTTCATAGACCAATCTGCCTGCATAATGCGGGCTTCAATTGTTTTAGCTTTTTTCTTTTTAGACTTTTGGCGTTCTTCAATCTTGCCAAGCGTTTCTTCGATTTGTTTCCGGCGATTTCCAGAATCTTCAACTTTCAGCTTTTCCTTAATGTTTGAACCAAGAGTCTTTTTACCCGCAAACTCGCGCACGCGCTTTGTTTCACTAGAGGATTTATCCCCCATGAAGAGCATGCCAACGCAAACGACGAGGCCCGCGGCGCAAAGTCCAAGTATGGTTTGCGTTTCCACCTAGGAACCTGCAGCGTCTAGCGCTTCGGCCAGATCTCTTTCTAGGTTAAAGTAGCGTGCGCGATCCCAGAACGCCGGCCGCGCAATACCCGTAGACTTATGTTCACCAATGATGTTTCCGTCTGCGTCTTCACCGTCCATCTCATAAACGATTAAATCTTGGGTGACGATAACATCGCCTTCCATACCGATGACTTCAGTAATTTTCGTAATTCGGCGAGAACCATCACGCAAACGCGCAGCCTGCACAATAACATCAACCGAACCCACAATCATTTCACGAATAGTCTTTGCTGGAAGTGAAAAGCCACCCATTGTGATCATAGACTCCAAACGAGAGAGAGCCTCTCGCGGGGAGTTAGCATGGAGCGTTCCCATTGAACCATCATGACCTGTGTTCATGGCCTGTAAGAGGTCAAACGCTTCCGGGCCACGCACCTCACCCACGATGATGCGTTCTGGACGCATCCGCAGACAGTTTTTAACTAGGTCAGCCATGGTGATTTTACCCTTACCTTCCAAGTTTGGCGGGCGGGTTTCGAGACGAACGACATGCGGTTGCTGCAGCTGCAGTTCGGCTGCATCTTCGCAAGTGATAATTCTCTCATCAGGATGGATAAATCCTGTCAACGCATTCAACAATGTCGTTTTTCCGGAACCAGTACCGCCAGAAATAACGATGTTACACTGACATGCGCCAATAATTTGAAGGACCTTTGCTCCGGCCGGAGAAATCGATTTAAAGTTGACGAGGTCTGCGAGACGAAGCTTGTCTTTCTTAAATTTACGAATGGTGAGCGCTGGACCATCAATTGAGAGGGGTGGAGCAATCACGTTGACACGAGAGCCGTCTAAAAGGCGCGCATCACAGATTGGCGAAGCTTCATCAACACGTCGGCCTACCTGGCTCACAATGCGCTGACAGATGTTCATCAACTGGGTATTATCCCGGAACCGGATATTGGTTTTGATCATCTTACCATTGGTTTCGATGAAAACATGTTTAGCGCCGTTGACCATGATATCGGCAATATCGTCACGAGACAGGAGTGGCTCTAGAGGACCATATCCCAAGATATCGTCACAGATTTCAGTGATAAGCTGGTTTTGCTCATTGACCGAAAGACGAACATTCCGAATGGCAATAATCTCGTCAACAATTGTACGTATTTCTTCTCGTGCTTTTTCAGCATTCATGCCCGCGAGAGCAGACACATCAATTGTTTCGAACAAGGCGTTAAAAATCGTTGCCTTTGTTTCGTAATATTCCTCGCTCGGCTCATCCGTGCGCCGGCTTTTTGTGGAATGTAACGGCGCATCAAGGGAGGAGTTTGTATCCTCTTTCTTTGGCGCAGCCGGAGCTGCTTGCGTTTTTACCGCTGTGTCTTCTGCGCGTTTGCCGAACATTTAGCCTTTATCCTTCTTCAGGAAAGAAAACATCGATTTGCTTTCGCCTTTTGGCTTCTTCGATTTTCCGCCGCCAATGGCTAAAAGGCCCTTTTTAGTTGGCGCAACTTCGGCTTTAGCTCGCATATCAAATGAGCCAGTACGCAAACGATTGGCGAGGAACTCCAAACCTTGGACAGTTGAGGCCGCCGTTTTGACGTCTCCCAGCATTTTGCCTTCATTGGTGGCTTCAAAATGACTATCAGGATCCCATCCGATAACAACGTGAGGGTCTTGTCCGACCATCGCGCCAAAATCCTTGACTGAAATCTCAGTTTTAGGAGACATGCCGACGCAGTTGAGGATCAGGATTGGTTCAGGATCATTAGGGCGTTGCGTTTTGAGGAAATCGATTAGATTTTTGGCGTTTCTCATTCCCGCTAAATCAGGCGTAGCCGTAACGACTACATCATCTACAGATGTCAGGACGTTGGTTGTCCAATCCGTCCAGTAGTGCGGCATATCGAGAATGGAGAGTGGTGAAATCCCGCGTACAGCATTTACAACGGCCTCATAACTCTCAGAATCCATTACAGGTTTTGTGTTTAAAGACCCGGATGTTGGTAAAATAGAGAGCTTTGGTGTGTGGCGGATCATAATCCGATCCATCAAAGTCTCGTCCAAGCGGTCAGGTTCGCCGAGCGCTTCTTCTAAGCCAGACATATTGTCATAAGAAAAATCCAGACCCGTTGTGCCCCAGCTTGCATCTAAATCAATAAGAGCCGTTTCTTGATTTAACGTCTCGGCCAGAACCCAAGCCGTATTATGTGCGATAGCGGAAGATCCAACCCCGCCCTTTGCACCAAAAAATGCTGCAACTCTTCCGATAAAGGGCTGTTCAGGATCTGAGTAAAGTTCGCCCAATGAGCGAATAACATGCAGTGGGTGTAAGGGCGGAACCAGGTAATCGGAAAGACCTTTATCCATAAGTTGACGATACAAACGAATATCATTCGCTGCACCAATCATAACGACCTTGGTTCCAGCATCACACACACTGGCGAGTTGTTCGAGTTGGCTGAACAATTCTTCGCCGCGCATACCGCTTTCAATTATGATGAGGGATGGCGTGTTTTCTTTGTGATAGAATTCAATCGCTGCCGGAAGACCGCCCATGTAAATTTTCACATTAGTGCGCTTCATGCGCCAATCGCGCGTTGTTTCATTGATACAGTGGGCTGTTTCTTGACGGTCACAAAACGCGTGCAGAGAGATAGATGGAAGTGGCTTCTCGCCTTCATCGCGATTTTCGTCCTGTAAAGGAGCGTAACGCTGACTCATGGCTTGGGTTGGTGCAGGCGCTGCACCTGCATAGTCCAGCAAGTTGCCTGGATGCGGCATTTGACCCTGAGGCACAGCTGGTTGCGGCATAGGCTGCATTTGTGGTTGTGGCATAGGCTGCATTTGTGGTTGCGGCACAGGCGCCATTGGCACCGTTGGCTGCGGAGCTGCATGAGGTCGGGGAGCATGCTGCATTGGCTGCGGCACAGCATGTGGCGTCATGTTCGGTTGAACCGGCCGCGGCATTGGCGCAGCTGGAATTGGAACCGGACGCGGTTGCGTCGGTGCATGCCCTTGCGCGGAGGCGGGTTGTGGGTGCGGCTGTGTCATATGTGTCATAGCGTCGTCTTTGGTTCGGGTCTGTTACGCATCAAGATTAATTACTCGCACCAACCTGTTGGTCAGGGCTCACTTGAGCCGCAGTAGGCTCGCCTTGGATATATTTGTCGTAGATTGCTTGCCTACGCTGCGCATTCGGTTGACCCGGCGCGTAAGGTTCAAGTAGCTGACGAGGGTCAGAAATCATGGCCGCCAAGTTCGCCGCCTGAAAACACCCAAAGTTTCCATGAGGTTGATTAGAGTAGGTGTTCGTCAAACTTCCCATCTCGCGGCAGTCTTGAGGAATTGCACGCAGTGTCCGGTACGAAACGATAACGGGTGCGGGGGCGCCAGGCCTCGACGCATATTGACCTGTTTGAACGGCTTGTGGGTTCATACCACCCTGCGCCATTAATCCGCGAATTACGGCTTCCGCTTGTTGTGTTCCGAGACCGGCCATCGCATTCGCAGGTCGATTGATATATAGTGCGCCGTCACCTGATCGGGCATAACCGTCTAAGAATTGTGCGACGGCTAACTTATCACGCGCAGACAACTCCATACCATTTGGACGTGTGTAGAGCTCTAATCGTTCAATCGATTCAGCAACATTCACGGCATTGCGCAAATGCGTCGGCGCAAATGTTTCCGACTGAACCGCGCAAGCGGAAAGAGTTAGACCAATGGTCAAAACACAGGCTGTGAGAATAGAATTTTTCATTGTCTTTCGCCCTTCGCTTAATCGACCACATGCCCAAACGGCCCAGAGAGGGAATTCGCTTGGATCTTTGGCTGACCATTTTCTGCATAAACTTTGTTGAGACGCCCCATGAGTAAGCTTTCGACATCATTCGCGGACTGGAAGCCGTCTGAAGGTGTTTGCAATTTGTCTGGATGGGTTGAATCGACCAAATATGGTGTGACCATGATGACAACTTCGGTCTGAGTTGTGAGGCTATCACGCCCCCTAAACAATGCACCTAATCCTGGGATATCTTTTGCCCCTGGTGTACCATCCACTGTCGAGCGGGACTCTTCGCGAATGAGGCCGGCAATCACAAGGCTTCCGCCCGCAGGCATTTCAACAACCGTATTGGCCCGGCGAACCCGAATACCCAAAACGTTTTCACCGCCATCAGATACGAAGGCGTTTTCAGTTGTAGGTTCAGAAACTTCCGTACTGATAGACAAAGAAATAAGCCCTTCGGACAGGACTACCGGCGTAAATCCGAGAGATACTCCGAAAGGTTTAAACTCAAATGAGCGGATAAGTTGACCTTGATCATCCCGCGTTGCTCCAGTGAATATGGGGATTTCACCCCCAGCTAAGAAGTTAGCCGTTTCGCCAGAAATCGCCGTCAGAGTAGGCTCTGCGAGTGTTCGAACAAGACCGACTGACTCAAGTGCGCTGAGCGCACCCGATAAAGAGCTCAAGTCTCCCCCGCTCGTATTATTATATGTCCCGCTAGCGGTAAATCCGTTTGCCAATGTTGGACCGAGTCTGTTTACTAGAGAAACTGTGCTGCCGCCCAAATCTCCTATTGCGCTTAGATTAAGACCCATTTGCTTCGTTACTGAACGCTGCATTTCGACAATGCGAACCTTCAACATGACCTGGTCTTTACCTTCAATCGCGAGAAGATTGACAATTTCGCCTGTGCCGCCGCCGGCCCCCAGCCACATACGAGCTAGCTTCTCCACTGTGTCGGCTGCAGCTGCATTCGGAACAGCACCAGTCAGGAGAATATTTGAGTTAAAAACTTGAACCTCTACGTTGCTGTCAGGAGCATTTTTCGCGATCAACCCTTCCAATCCACCGATATCACGCTCAACACGAATATCGACGTTGAGCAATTCGCGGCCGTCATGACTATAAAAGTACACATTTGTCTGACCGGCTTCTTTGCCGATTAACATTGTTCGACGGGAGGTGTGTACCACAGCTTCCACAACGTCAGGATTGGAAACAATCACGTCCATAACGTTTTCAGGTAATTCAATGACCGTCGATTTAGAAAACGGCAAAACGATAGAACGATTATTCACACCGCTCCCGGGTTGCTGAATTTTCACATGCGAGGCCGTATTTTGGATATCAGAATATGAACGAGTTCCGGCCTGTCCCGGGGCGCAGATGAAACCGAGTGAACCCAATATCGCAATTGTTGCAGTTGTCGCTTTGCGAATCTGGCGGGATTTGAGTATTTTCATGTCGTATCCGCCCTTAATTTCTTTGCTGCAATGCAACTGGAGTCGGCTGACCGTTCCGGTAAATTGTCAGCGTGCTTGGTGCTGAAACAGCTTCTTCTCGTGCAGTAACGGCGGCACTTCGTCCTTTATATCCTGACCCCGTCACCCCGCGGAGTGTCAGATAGAGATCACCATAACCTTCTGCTTCTTGAAGAAGTTCAGCGTCCGATTGTGAAAGTTCAAAAGTAGCGGTTGATCCTGGAATGGCGGCTCCAGATTCGGCACTCGTTGTGAATGTTTGGTCGATTGCTAGAACTTTGACATTCTCAAACAGAGTTTGAGCTACGTATAGACTCGACCGTTCTGCCGTACTTTGTTGTTGTTGCTGTGTGTTGTCACGACGAATAGGAAAATTCTCTCGAATAATTACGTCGACGCGATCACCCGGTTGAATGAAGCCACCCGCGGCAGTATCCACGCTAATTCGCGTTGTGACCGCTCGCATTCCGGGCTTTAGAAGTGCCGCCATGACACCGCTATCTCCGGCCATAATAACTTTTGAACGCGAAATAGTCTCGCCTTGGGCCATTGGTTGACGCGCCAAAGAGTTAATGAATTCGGCTTTTGCATCAGGTTGATCATCAATATTGATCAGATTTGCTGTAAGGGCTTCTGCGGGCCACTTTATGCTTGTAAGCATGTTTTCCGTAATGCGCTGGCCGGTCGAAACATCAGCATCGATTGCAAGGACAGGTACGTATTCGACTTCTTGAATTTGAATTTGAGGAGCCGCGGCTTGCTGAATCGGCGCTGGCGGAGGGGCACCTAGGTTCTGCATTGCGTAGAAAACGCCGCCACCCATGACCAACATCGCACCCAAAATGATTATCTTCTTGGTTTCCATATCCCCTCGCCACATTGGCTGCCGCTTGAGGCAATTAGACTCAAGCGCACTAAAGCATGGTTAATGGATAGACACTGAGGCGTTTGGAAAGGGTTAACGCCAAGAGGCAATTTTGCAGTCAATACGGGAAATCAGGACTTTTAGCCGTTTGTCCTAGTAACGCGCCTACATTAGCGCCCAAGGATCAGCAAAAGTGAAATTCTGTCTCATTTTCTACTTAAGAGACCTCAAAGGGGATTTTTAGAGACCGAGGGCTGCTTTGAACATCTGACTTTGCGGTAGTGTCATGATAGCGCCAGCGGCCAAAGCAAGGCCGTAGGGAATTTTTGTCTCGTCGCGGAACATTGTATGCGCCCATTGGCTGGTCATTACACGAACTGGTATATATTTTCGACCCAGCATAATAAAGAGCGTTATCGCTCCACCGAACAGCGCGGTATAAATCATATAAATAAACGCATCATGCCAGGTGAACCAAAAGGCTGTGGCGGCCAAGAGCTTAGAGTCACCGCCCCCCATCCAACCGAAGGCAAACATAGCGAATCCAATAGCAAACAAGACGGTTCCCACTGTTAGATGTTCCAGGAACATCGGAATACCGGACCACGTAAACGGCACCATCGCAAAATAAGCTGCAATGACGATCAATGGTATACGATTTGGAATTTTCATTGCATTTGCATCATTCAACGCTGCCATGAGTTGCGGCGTAGCAAATACGAAAAATAGGAATGCGGGTAATAGCATATTATCGGTCCACCAGAATTTTCATGGACAGTACGATAAGAGGCTTAATATCAGGTTTATTCTTACGTTTCAGATGTTCCGAAGGCTTCAACCATCTCACTGTCAACGCCGCTGAAAAGATCATTTACAGATGTTGAGAATGCTTTGGCGCCTACGATAAGGCCCACGCCGATCAATGCGGCAATCAAACCATATTCAATCGCAGTCGCGCCAGATTCATCTTCGAGGAATCGCGCAAAGAGCATTTTCTTTGTCATAGTCTAATCCCCCACCACACTGACTATTCAGCATGAAATAATCATGTCGGAACATCGCTATGCATTCCGTGCAGAATATTTCATGTTAGTTTGTGGTCACCCGTAAAACGGATGACCACGAAATTCATTAGACTACAGTCAATTAAGATGCAGGTGCTGCTTCGGCAGTTGAAGAGTTATCAAGCTTTGTGCCGATGTCGACGAACTTAGCGTTGACTTTTGTACCAACAGCGCCAGCACCAACAATCATGCCAACAGCGATAAGAGCGGCAATCAAACCATACTCAATAGCAGTTGCACCGGACTCGTCTTCGATAAAGCGTGTAAATAGATTTTGCATAACATTACTCCCACGTATGCGTTAGTTTACTCAGAGAGGATAATCCCTCGTTACAGGGACATCCCTGATGAAGACGGGTATAGAAGATAGGGATTACTGCCGGGTTGAGAGACACGGTAAACTAAGGGTAAAATTTCTATCTTCAAAAAACCGTTTGAAATAGAAACATGCCAAAGAAGACGAGCATCCGACAAAACAGGTAGTCGTCTTTATATATATACATCGGCAAAAGGGCGGCAAAGGCCCAAAACGTAAACGCTTCATTCACCACATTGTCTTAAGCCAGAATACAAATTATCCCTCGCGGAGCCTGTGACAATGCGTATTTTGAAAACTCTACCTCTATATATTGGCCTTGGGGTTATGGCGGTAAGTGTACCTGTTGGTGCCAATGCAGGCGGCGCGCAAAGCTATACCGTTGAGTTAAACAAAACAGAAATTGTTCGCCTTCCCGGCGCCGCGTCCTCAATTATTGTCGGAAACCCAAAAATTGCGGATGTCACAGTTCAATCTAGCGATCTCATATTTGTTGTAGGCCGTGGATACGGCGAAACAAACCTCATTATATTGGATGCCCAGGGCAATACGATGATGAATGCGGATTTGCAGGTCGTGAACACCCTACCTGACAACGGGGTACGACTATATAATGGCAAAGACCGCGAAACATATTCATGTATTCCCTTTTGTGGTCCGTCTCCTGTCCTAGGTGATGATGGTAGCTTTATCTCAAACAATACTTCTAGCGAACAAAATTTGACGTCATTCCCAGCATTCAACGCTGCGTCTTCGGCGCCTCAATTTTCGGAGCCAACCCCTGCGGGCAGCCCACCGGTTAGTGACAATGGGCCACTACCCCAACAACAAACTAGGCGTCCGAGCTAAATTTCAACGCCCAAAAATTAACGGAATATTAACCTGATTCCTTGGACGTTTGTTAACGCCCCCTCACTAAGTACTGTCCCAAACTGTCTACAGGTCTGCCTAAAATCCACTTTTCGGATTTTGATGGGTGAGTTTAATGACGGAGTGGGATAAGTAATGTTTTTTTCAGATCATATTATGCAGCGTGCAGAACGTCACGCCTTACGTCTCGCAAAACGTTTCAAGAAAAACGACGACGGAGCAACCGCTGTTGAATTTGCTTTTGTAGCTTTGCCATTCTTCGCTCTGCTTTTCGGCATTATGGAACTGGCTATCGTCTTTTTCGTCAACTCTGCTTTGGTTCATGCCACTGCGGAAGCTGGACGTCTAATTCGCGTAGGGAATTTTCAAGCCTGTGGAGGCGCCGACGAATTTAAAGCCCTTGTTTGTGGTAATATGAAGGGCATGGCGAATTGTTGGAAGAATGTGCGTATTGATGTTGTTGAAGGTGAAAGTTTTAAGACGATCGCCCTCCCTGATATTCCAGCTGTAGAACCTGAGGACGATACCAAAACCGGAGAGGAAGCTATTCCGCAAACGCCTAACGGTGTTTACTCCGCAAGCAGTTCCGGCGACACAATGGTTGTGCGTTCAGTTCTTTATTATCGGCTGGCTCTACCGCCGTTATTGACACGTTTAGACAGCCCTGCAGGCTCGGGCGCTCGTACGATGGTTGCAACGACAGCTTTCAGAAATGAACCTTTCCCATCAAGCGGAACATGCAATTCCAATACGCAGTCACAAATTACGGAAGGTACACCATCATGAGCCTTGTTTCCGTTAAATCTACTCAGAAGTTTTCTGCCCGAAATCTGTGCAACACTCTATCACCGCGTCGGCTATCCCAACGTTACCGCGAAGATGAGCGCGGCATTGCCGCAATTGAATTTGCGATTATCGCCCCGATCATGATCGGCATGTATTTCGGGTTAGCGGAAATTGCATCGGCCATCAGTGTGGATCGCAGAATTTCCCATGGGACAAATGTAGCTGGCGATCTGGCGACACAACAACCGGAACTCAAAGACGACGATATTGAAGAGGTTCTTTCGGCAGCCCTGCGCGTCATGGAAGTTCCGGATGGCGGCCAAGTTTCCATAGATATGGAAAGCTTTATATTGCCCTCAGAAGGCGCCGCACCAGAGTCCAGAGGACGCATCCGTTTAAATAGCAGTGTTGGAAACTTTTCAGATTTTGACGCCTCAACTCTTGATATAAAACTTCTGAACTCCAAATCCGGGGTCGTTGTCACGCGCGTGAAATATAATTACACACCGCTGGAACTTCGGTATTTTGATTCAACGGTTAAACTTGAAGAAACATTTCTTTTAAAGCCTCGACGCTCAGATGCAGTTGACTTCCAAGACGGAAACGGAAGTGTAGTCGATTGCACCGCCTCAAGTTATGCAACGGTCAGCTGCTCAATTACAGCCTCACCGTAAATCAGTCTTCGAGATAACGGTTTCTGATGCGGTTAATCTCTGCTTCGCTTAGGCCCACCTTGTCTTTAACATAGGTTTCTACACCACCTGAGTCGTCTAACATTCCGTCCAAGGCGGCGTTCAAAAACTCGGGTACAACACCAAACATGGGCCAAATTGCTTGTGCATCAATTGGTCGACCGAAGCGTTTTGTAAACATCTCAGCGGCGGGTTCGATAATTTGGTCAATATCTACAGCCTCTAGGGTCATCATATAATCCGCCATGATGTCTTCACGAGATACACCCAATACCGATTGGATAAGTGCACAGAGTGTACCCGTGCGGTCTTTCCCAGCAGCACAATGAACCAGAACGCCAGCGGTCTCACTGGTTTCAGCATTCGCCATAAAACGCAGGGTATCAGCAAAAATTTTCTGAAAGCCAGCGTCATGAGGCCTCGCCGTATACGACCCCATCATATATCCATGCGCATCCTCAGCCGTATAAAGCTCATGTTCTAGGAAAGCTTCATGCGGCGCGACTTTGGCTTTTTTCGCTTCTGGAGCATCCGGATACTCATGAACATGCGGTGCAGGTGTTGGAAAGCGTGATGGTTGTTTTGCACGTTCCGGCGCATGACGAAGGTCGACGACCAAGTCGATCGCCAAATCACCAATCGCCAGCAAATCTTCCTCGCTTAAGGCGGCTAGGTGAGCGGATCGAAATAAACGCCCTGCCTTAACCGCACGGCCATCCAATCCGCTATATCCGCCAAAATCACGAAAGTTGTAGATAGTTTGAAAATCGTAATTCCGGGTTTCAAATGAAAGAAGGGACATGAATGCTAGACTTTATGTTCTGGGGTTTAGAAACTCATACAGGAAACATTCGTGTCATCCCATAAAAAAGACCTCGCCGAAGCGAAGCCTTGGATTTTCTTTTGGTGTTCGCTTTTGATCTATTAGCGGTTTCGAGAACGTTTACTCTGCAGCAGTCAAAGAACTGGCTTTACGAAATTCTGCAAACTTATCCCAAACACCTTCTTCCCCATGCCAGGTTCCGACTGTAGCACCTTTCGCATATTCTGTCGCTCGCGCTTCAAAGAAGTTCGCATGCTCAACGCCATTTGTGATTTCTGTCAACCATGGAAGCGGATGTTCTTCAATCCCGTATACTTTAGGAAGGCCTAGTTGGCCCAAACGCCAATCTGCAATGTAACGAATATACCGTTTTATATCTTCGGCAGTCATCCCCTCGACCGGACCCATCTCAAAGGCGAGGTCGATAAATTTATCTTCCAGCTTCACAACGGTCTGGCAACAATCAATGATGTCATCCGCGACGTCTTTGGTTAGCGCACCAGTTTCAGCTGCAAAGGTATGAAACAGTTTGATCATGCCTTCACAATGTAGGCTCTCGTCTCGGATCGACCAGGTAACGATTTGCCCCATGCCCTTCATTTTGTTCAGGCGTGGGAAATTCATGAGCATCGCAAATGAGGCGAACAATTGCAGACCTTCTGTAAAGCCGCCGAATACCGCCATGGATGTCAGGATATCTTTTTCTGTCTCTACACCGAATTTGCCAAGATAGTCATGCTTGGCCGCCATTTCCTCATATTCCATAAAGGCAGAGAACTCGCTGTCCGGCATTCCGATCGTTTCCAATAGCAGCGCGTAAGCTGCGATATGAATAGTCTCCATATTAGAGAATGACGCCAACATCATACGGACTTCTACTGGTTTAAACAGCGGCATGTAGTTTTCCATATAGTTCGCGCCGACTTCTACGTCGGATTGCGTGAAAAACCGGAAAATTTGTGTAAGCAGATTTTTCTCAATATCGGTCAGATTAATTGACCAGTCCTTGAGGTCTTCTCCCAAAGGCACCTCTTCCGGCATCCAATGGACTTGTTGTTGTTTTTGCCAGAAATCATAGGCCCAAGGGTAGCGAAACGGCTTGTAGGAAGTAGACGGAAGCAATAGCCCCGAAGACGATTTCTCAAAATTACCCATTTTACCCATGATGCGTCTCCCGCGATTCTCTGTCCTATGACGGGCTTAACCGCCGTGAAGTCCCTACAAAACCTTGAAAAGGCTATATTTTCGCGACTTAAGCCCAGCTCAAAACGCGACATATGCCGCTTTCCCCTGCAATCACCACTACATCTAGTGGCGCCAACCGCGCAAGGGAAGAGTTTGCTTCAGGCACAATGTGACGCAGTTTTTTAAAGAACAAGATGAGCGCTTAACATTACCTGCGGAAGTTTGGAGACAAATCGGTGGAAAATCCAATCTAGAGATTGAGTAAATGACAACGCCCCTATGCGAAATCGCCGCTATGCGCCTGCGCCGCGCCGCTCTATAAGCCGCATATGTTGAAACGCCTGATGACATTTTTCCGTCTGTTGCGGACCGGATGGGTCTTGATCCGCCATGACGCGCTTGTCCCGGCTGAATATGTATCGATGGTACCATGGCCGGTTCGATTTATCGGCGCGATCAGCCGCATTTTTTCCATTGGCAACCGTAAAGGCAATGCGGGCGAGCGTTTTGCGCGAGCGCTGCAAAACCTCGGGCCAGCTTACATTAAATTCGGTCAGATCTTAGCGACGCGCGGTGATATGTTTGATCCGGAATTTGCGCGCGGCCTCTCGGTTTTAAAAGACAAGGTTCCGCCCTTCCCGATGGAGAAAGCGGAAAGCATGATCGCCGCCGAATGGAGCGCGCCTTGGTCTAAACATCTTGCATCTTTGAGTGAACCTATCGCTGCCGCCTCCGTCGCCCAGGTCCATAAGGGCGTGCTACACAACGGCGACACCGTGGCCGTAAAAGTCCTACGCCCAAACATCGTCACGCGCATGACGAATGATATGAATGCCATCAGCATGGTTGCCAATTTAGCCCATGCCGTCGTTCCCAATCTTCGCCGTTTAAGGCCCAAGGATTTCGTATCCGAGGCCCGCCGGGCCGTTATGTTAGAACTTGACCTTCGCCTGGAGGCTGCCGCGCAAAGCGAGCTTGCTGAGGTCGCAGAAGACACAGGCCTATTCCGCGTACCAGATCTATATTGGGATATGGTCGGCAAAGACGTCATGGTCAGTGAATGGATAGATGGCACTGCGCTCTCTGACGACGCAATTTTAGATCTCCCTGAGGCGCAAAGAAAAGCGTTGGCGACGAAAGCCATTCAATCCTTCCTTGCATCAACTTTCGAATATGGTGTGTTTCACGCGGATATGCATGAAGGTAATTTGATCATGGATGCGGACGGACAATTAGTCTTACTCGATTTTGGAATTTTAGGGCGTTTGGGTGAAGAAGAAATCCGCTTTGAGATTGATACACTTTACGGTTTCCTACAGCGCGATTACTACAAAATCGCCCAAGTCCATTTCGACATTGGTTATGTTCCGCCCAACCATAGCGTCGAAGAATTCGCCTCCGCACTCCGCGCTGTTGGTGAACCAATATTTGGTAAGCGCGCCGCAGATGTATCTATGTCCAAGGTCTTGATGCAACTGCTGGAAATTACTGAGATCTTTGACATGGAATTACAGCCTCAATTAATTCTTCTACAAAAAACCATGATGCAAGCCGAAGGTGTTGCGCGCCGCCTCGACCCGGAATTTGATATGTGGGAAGCGTCCCGTCCTGTGGTCGAAAAAGCTGTCCGCCGCGAAGTTGGCCCGGAGCGTTACTTAAATGATTTCCTGGATGGTCTTGGCCGAACCCGCCGCACACTCTCAATCTTACCGGAAGCCACCGATAATATTGCCAAACTCGCTCAAGCTTGGGCGGACGGTGACGTGGATCTATCCCCCAGCCGCGTTGCGGTCAAAGAAAGACGTAAAAGAGATGCCCTTCGCCCGATTGCCTATGCGGGCGTCGGCGCAGCGATAGCGCTCGGCGCGAGTTGGGCAGCTGCTCAGTTATAACAAGGGGTTTACTGAATATGTCAGATAAGAATTTTTGGGCGATCATTGATGCTTCGATCTCAGA
Source organism: Litorimonas sp. (assembly GCA_039975855.1). GTDB lineage: Bacteria > Pseudomonadota > Alphaproteobacteria > Caulobacterales > Maricaulaceae > Litorimonas. The sequence goes on from JBDWGH010000002.1 coordinate 861,604, forward strand.
AGATCAATCTAAACAAGCCACGACGTTAGCAGCTGATCTTAGTCAGCTGAATAAGGATCAACTAATAGCCTTCGAGTCCTCTTATCGCTCGAAACTGGAAGCAGCTTATCGTTGGGACTTATGGGCTGCCGCTTATATCATCAATGGAGGATGCTCTGACGATGGGTTTGACTATTTTTGTGACTGGTTAATTTCGCGAGGCCAAGAAGTTTTTAATACCGCCCTAGAAAACCCCGAGTCTCTCATTGGTATCGCCACCCCTTGGGATACGGAATTTGAGGAATTTAGATATGTAATGATGGACGTCATGTCAGACAAACATAAATCAGAATTCCCAATGCCAACAAAAGCTCGACCTATGTCACTTGCAGGTGAGGAATGGGATGAAGAAACCGTTGGAAACAAATATCCAAAGCTAGCGGCTTGGGTCGAAAACAATATTTCTGTTACACCAACTCAATCCAGAACGTTGACCCCTAAAGTCAGTTTCTGGAAACGTCTTTTCGGAAAAACTTAAACTCCATCTGTTCAAATATGTTTCTGGTGAGTCCGGGTTCTCTAACACAGTTTAGGACCACCAAACAGCGCGATATGTGAAGGAGACCTTGTGTCAGATCATCCGAACTCACTCGAAAAGATGTTGGCGATTTGGAATGCGAAAACATCTGAAGACATCGAACGCCTTACAGGTGAAGCATTGGAAACAAACGTATATTTCGTTGACCCCAATTATAACATCTTAGGCCGCTCCGCCTTCATCGATATGGTCCACGCGGTTCAGGCTAAAATTCCAGGCGCGAAATATTCTCATGTCGGCAAAATAGACAGTCATCACAATCACCACCGATACCACTGGGCCATCCATATGGGAGACACTCAGATCATGGCGGGATTCGACGTAACCGAGACAAATGACTCTGGAAAGGTCGTAAAAATCACAGGCTTTTTCGGCGAGTTGAATTAGATTTGGGCCCGCGTCTACTTGGCGGGTAAAAGCCTAAATCTGACGTCCCGTATCTTCCCAATACGCCGCTCTGAGGCGTTGTTTGAAAATCTTCCCGCTATCTTCACGTGGTAACTCATCGTGAATATCGAGTATCTTTGGAATTTTAAATTTCGCAATCTTAACGGATAAAAAGCTCTGAATGTCCGACAGTGTAAGGGTCACTCCATCGACGCATTGGACTGCAGACACGATTGTTTCGCCAAACTCTGCATGCGGCGCACCAAAAACGGCACAGTCGAATACTTCGGGCATTTCAATCAACGCAGCTTCGATTTCCGCAGGAAAGATGTTTGCGCCACCAGAAATGATCATGTCTTTCTTCCGGTCGCTAATGTAAAGGTAGCCTTCCTTATCCACATATCCAATATCGCCGACCGTCGCATGTTTGCCGTGCCGCTGACCTTTCAAATCCCCTTCGGTATTCGAGTAAGAAAAATCACCAAATTGAGGAAGGTCGATATAGATAGATCCAGGTTCACCAACTGGCATTTCTTCGCCAGCATCATTGATGATTTTTATAGACCCGCCCTCCAGAACCTTTCCAACGGAGCCTGGTTTACGCAAAGCTTCCTCAGAAGAGATCAGAGTAATAAATCCTATTTCACTGGCACCGTAAGATTCGTAAAACACCGGTCCGAACCAATCGATCATCGCCCGTTTTACATCCGTCGGCCAGGCCGATCCCGTTGAGATACCAAACTGGAAACTAGACACATCATATTTCTCTCGAATTTCCTCCGGCAGCTTAAGCAAGCGAACCATCATAGTCGGAACGAGGTAACAATGCGTGATTTTGTACCGCTCAATATCGGCCAGAAATCCTTCTGGGTCGAACTTCGGCGCAATATAAAGTTCGGCATATCCTGCCGCGATGCACATCGTCGACAACGCATTCGGCGCGCTATGGTATAAAGGCGCCGCGGTATAAAAACGATCTCCCGGCTTAAGATGCATCAGGCCCACCGCTAGCGCCTTGTATATCTCGTATCGGTCCGGACCTTCAGTGTTAAGCTCGCGGCGAATTCCTTTGGGTCGACCCGTACTTCCAGACGTATAAGCGAGCATGCCGCGCGCCTTAAGCGGGTCTTCTTGGTATAGATCCGCCTTGTCCAGAAGTTCAATTAGATTGATTTGCCCATCTACTATCCTAGCATCTACAGAATAGGCGCGGACCAGTTGCGGCGGTGTAGGGACGGATAAGACTGGGATGCTCAGCGCGGTTTCGCCGGAAAATTTGGCTGTTAGATCGCTGTGTCCTATCAGGACTTTCGCTTGAGCGTCATCCAAAATATCAATGATCTCTGCCGCCGCACCATGCCAGTTCAACGTGACATAATAAGCGCCAACATATCGACAAGCTTCGACGATTTCCATGTAGAGGGTATCGTTGCGCAGTAACACGCCAACGGAATCATATGTATTCACCCCATGGTCTTTTAAAACGGAAGCAATGCGTTTTACGCGGTCTAGAAAATCTACCCGTGTTGTTTTTTGGCCACCGAAATAAAGGTCATTCTGCATAATCATGTGTCTGGTCGGGTATTTTCGAGATGTAAATCTTCAATCTTGATTGCCTCTCATGTCAATCCAACCGTCTATCCAAAACGAAAACATAGACGTTCGTCATGACCTTCTATTAACGTCTAACTTTCGGATTATATGGCCTAACCCGCCGCAATGTAATCGCGCATCATCGCGGCTTCGCTTTCCGCAATAGCGATCTTGCGTTTGACGACATCGCCAATTGAAATCACCCCTTTGAGTGTATCCCCGTCCATTACTGGAACGTGTCGGATTTTGGAATTGTTCATCACTTCCATCACATCGTCCAAGCTAGCCGAAGAGGGAACGGTTAAAACCTTTGATGTCATAGATTTCGTGACGGGTTCGTCCCGGAAACCTGTTTCCTGCATCAAAGAGCGACGAACAATGTCACGCTCGGACAAAATTCCGGCGAGTTTCCCAGTTTCATCTGTGACCAGTACGGCTCCGATGTTTTTTTCATTGAGTAAGGCAATAGCCTCGCGAAGTTTAGCAGAATTTTCTACGGAATAAATTTCGCTGCCCTTATTTGACAGCATGTCATGTACGCTCATAAATCTCTCCAGAACGCACTTATATCATAATCTAACCTTCCTGTCCAAGATGCATGAAATTTGCCACCTTTAAAAACTGATCAAAATGAATTTATCACGCTGACCGCGCGCTCATCTCAGATGACCATTTTCGGTAGGCGTATATCGCGTGCAACCAATAGGCCGCATATAGCACAGAGGTTAGAAAGAGGCCGCGGCTGATGAAGAGCGGAACAGCGATTGTATTGACGATCAACCAGAACCACCAATTTTCGATTTTTCGGTTCATCAATAAAATCTGACCAATCACGCTCCCGACAAGAAGCGCCGTGTCCCAACCGGGCGAATAGGCGTCAGTGAAGTTATAGAGCAATGAAGCATAAGCGATCCCAACCACAGCCCCAATCAAAACAGCGAATGTAAGTGTCGACGATTTCGTCCGAGTGATAGGAAGTTCTTTTTTGGTCCGCCCGCCAGCCCATTGATACCAACCGATCAATCCCGTGACGACAAAGAAACCTTGCAAGGTAACGTCAGCGTAGAGTTTGGCACCAAAGAAAAGAAACCCGAATAATACACACCCAATAATACCGACCCACCAAGTATGAACGCTGTTTCGGCCCGCCAAGAAGATTGCCGCTGCAACCATAACATTGGCAGAAATTTCCAAAACACTCATATGGGCTGGCCTCCTAGACATTCGTTTATTCGGTCATGCGGACAGTTATATTCGAAGTCAATTTAGCAGCACGTTATGAGAACGCTCAGACCGCCATTACCCTTTGCACTCCCCTTCGCTCGCACCTAAACTCATTCGCATGACGAAACGTGTACTTCTCATGATTGGTGGCGGAATTGCTGCGTACAAATCACTTCTTCTGATCCGCGAACTTGCGCGGCGCGGGATCGAAACGCAGGTTATTTTGACAAAAGGCGGCGCTGAATTTGTGACACCGCTTTCAGCTGGAGCCCTATCAGGAAAGACCGTTTTCACCGACCTTTGGGATTTGACACCAACGGTCGAAGGTGAAGCCGAGATGGGTCATATCGAACTGTCCCGCTCTGCCGATATGATTGTCGTTGCGCCAGCCACCGCAAACCTGATGAGCCGCGCGGCTCATGGTGTCGCAGATGACCTGGCAACGACGACCCTTCTCGCGACCGACAAACGGGTGCTCTACGCCCCTGCCATGAACGTGCGAATGTGGGAAGCGGCGGCAACCCAGCGCAATGTCAAAACCTTGACCGCGGACGGCGCACTATTTATCGGACCTGATACAGGTGAAATGGCTTGCGGAGAATTTGGACCAGGACGCATGGCTGAACCCGACGCCATTGCCGATGCCGTACAAGGCGCGCTAATGGGCGATATGACTCTCGACGGATTGCGCGCGGCAAAACCGCTAAAAGGACGCAAAGCCGTGGTGACTTCAGGGCCCACCCGCGAAGCGATTGACCCTGTACGCTACATTTCTAATCACTCATCTGGCTTGCAAGGCTATGCCATCGCGCAGGCTTTGGCGGATCAAGGCGCCGAAGTAACACTAGTCTCTGGCCCGACGGCCCTGCCCGCTCCGCATGGCGTGACGCGGGTGAATATTGAGAGCGCGCGCGACATGCTAGCCGCTGTTGAGAACGCTATGCCGTCCGACATATTTGTTTCTGTCGCGGCTGTTGCGGATTGGCGTCCCGCCACCCAGCACAACCAGAAAGCACCCAAACCAAAAGATGGCATTCCTCCACTGGCTATGGTTGAAAACCCAGACATCCTCGCCACGATTTGTAAGTCGAGCGCCCGTCCCAAGCTCTGCATTGGTTTTGCCGCGCAAACCCATGATGTAGTCGAACTGGCTCGAGCAAAACGCACACGAAAAGGCTGCGATTGGATTGTGGCAAATGACGTTTCCGGCGATGTAATGGGCGGACAACAAAATGCTGTCACAGTTGTAACAGAAGACGGCGACGAAACCTGGAGCCGGGCGGACAAACGCAACATTGCACGCCGGCTTGCCATAAAAATTGGAAAGGCTTTTGATGAAACACCTCATTAACGCAGCCATGGTCGTCGCACTTCTGGGGGGGGGCTCCCATAACGCCACAGCTAAGGAATCTTCTGACTGCGAAATTATGCTCGTTCAAATCGTGGCTTCAAAAAACGGTAACGGCGAGGCTCGAGTTCCATCCTTCGTTCCGGCAGATGATTTCCTGATGTCACTAAAAGATAAAAATGCGGAGCACATGACGGAATATTTGGGTCATAAAATCCAAGCCGTAATGTGCCGCCGAAATGACGTTCTACCTACCAAAGCTGACTATGATGTGATGGCCACCGGAATCCCGTTTATTCTCTCGCAAGACTTTGACAGTCCGGACACGGACAGCTTGACGCTGTATTGGAAAGACAACAAAATCGATCATATTTATAAGGGCTATCCCCTCTCTGAAGAAGCGGAAGAAATTTTGGAAACCCGACTTACTGGCTTTTCAAAACGCGGCTTGAATGATTGGGCTAAAGAAAAAGCTGCAGCTGCCGAAAAACGTAAAAAAGAAACTGTGGCGAATGGGGTAGACGAGGCTCAAGTTGAGCCTGAGGCAGAAAAAGAGACGATCAGCGATACGGAAGATATTGTCATCGCGATCAATACTGAAGCAAATGAGGTTACGGCTGTAGTCGAAGACATCGAAGACATCGAAGACATCGAAGACATCGAAGACATCGAAGACATCGAAGACATCGAAGACATCGAAGACATCGAAGACATCGAAGACATCGAAGACATCGTCAAGACTGACGGATCTAACACAACTATTAAAACGGAAATTGAGACCATCGAATGACACTTACCGTTCAAATTAAGCCGCTCGCTCATTTTGGCGATCTACCGCTACCACAATTTGAAACCGCCCTCGCGGCGGGGGCGGATCTGCGCGCGGCATTAGACGCAGATATGGTCTTGGCACCTGGTGCGCGAGCGCTTGTCCCGACGGGATTCGCCATGGCCTTGCCAGCCGGATATGAAGCGCAAATCCGTCCGCGGTCGGGCCTTGCCTATAAACATGGTATTACCTGCCTCAATACCCCCGGCACGATCGACGCAGATTATCGCGGCGAAGTCAAAGTCCTACTGATAAATCACGGAACAGAAGGCTTCACCATCACGCGCGGTGAACGCATCGCTCAAATGGTCATCGCCCCGATCACGCAACCAGCATTCGTTAGTGTCGAAACCCTGGATGATACGGCACGTGGCGAAGGCGGGTTCGGGAGTACGGGCGTAAAATAAATGCCTACTCTCTCTGGTTTTTGGGCGGGGGTGTATGCTTATCCAAATGACCCTGCACCTGCAGTGAATTTTGACTGCGAACTTCTGCAGTCCGGCTCGGTAGTAACAGGTCAAATCACCGAGTCTCATGCCCCGGGTCAAATGCTCGTAGCGAATATCAATGGGCATCTCACAGGTTTTAATATCAGCTTTATCAAGACCTATCAGACAGCTCACTCACACTTTTTGTGGGAGATCGCCTACAATGGAACCGTCAGTCCCAAAAAGGATGAGATCATAGGCGTTTGGCGTGTTGGTGGACGGCAAGGCACTTTCAACATGCACCGCGACGCTGGTACATTGCGTGAAACCGAAACTCGTACGACGTCAAATAAGAAAGATATTAAGGTGCGCGGCTAGCTTCGCACTTTAACACTCCAAACAAACTTGCTATGACAGCGCTGTCACACTTATCGGAGAGTAGAATGCGTGTCTTTAAAACAAGTCTAACCGCCCTCATCCTGCTCCTCGCTTCAATTCAACTCTCGAGCGCCCAAGAGGCGACCCTCACACCGGTCGCGAAACATGGTCAACTTTCGGTAGTCGGCCCGCATATCTTAGATAAAAATGGGGAAATCACCTCTCTCGCGGGGCCGAGTTTTTTCTGGTCAAATACGGGTTGGGGCCAAGAACGATTTTACACCAAGGGTGCGGTAGAAACATTCGCTAAAGATTGGAATGCCGGCATTATCCGCGTGGCCATGGGGGCTCAGGGAAATGGCAGTTATCTCGAAGATGAAAACGGCAACCTAGACCGAGTTGTGACAGTCGTAAACGCCGCGATAAAAAATGGACTTTACGTGATCATCGACTGGCATTCTCACCACGCCGAACAGGACGTCGAGGAAGCGAAACTATTCTTCACTGCCATCGCCGAGGCATATGGTGAATACCACAACGTTATCTATGAGATTTACAACGAGCCGCTGAATACGACAGATTGGTCAACTGTTGTCAAACCCTATGCAGAGGAATTGATCGATACCATCCGCAAGGTAGATCCAGACAACCTCATTATAGTTGGAACGCAAAGCTGGGACCAAGACGTGGATAAAGCCGCCGATGATCCGATTTCAGATCGAACCAATATCCTCTATGCGCTTCATTTTTACGCCGCGTCACATAAGGCGGACCTACGTAAAAAAGCGGAGTATGCGATAGACAAAGGCTTGCCACTAATACTGTCTGAATGGGGCAGTGTGACCTATAATGGTGACGGGACATTCGACAAAAAATCGACACTGGAATGGATGAAATTCGCCCGAAAACACAGCCTCAGCCATTTGAACTGGTCCGTGAGTGATAAGGCCGAAACCGCATCCATGTTTCGCCCCAGTGCTTCTTCCGATGGCGGGTGGACTGAGAAGGACCTGACACCGTCCGGAAAGCTCGTGCGCGAGATTATCCGCGATTGGTAGTTGCTCCTACCGCAGGGCGTCCTACATATAACGCTAAAGCCTTATTGGAGACTCCCATGCCAGCCAGCCCGCGCGGAAAAATTTACGACTCTATTTTGGATACAATGGGCGGTACGCCGCTCGTGCGCCTACCCCACATAACTGAGGGTGTACCAGCCGACCTCTGCTTCAAACTCGAATTTTTCAATCCGATCGCCTCGGTCAAAGATCGGATCGGGATTGCCATGGTTGAAGCTATGGAAAAGGACGGAACGCTGAAACCTGGCGGAACATTGGTTGAACCCACCTCGGGCAATACGGGCATCGCGATTGCCTTTGCCGCAGCGGCCAAAGGTTATAAAGCGATCCTCGTCATGCCTGAACAAATGTCGGCAGAGCGGCGTAAGATGATGCGGCAGCTAGGTGCAGAGTTAGTCCTAACCGAAGCCTCCGGCGGCATCCCATTAGCAATCAAGGTTGCCGAAGATATCGTGGCCAGCACACCAGGTGCGGTCATGCCTGGTCAGTTTGACAACCCCGCCAATCCCGCCATTCATTATGCCACTACGGGCCCTGAAATCTGGGCCGACACTGATGGGCAAATCGATGCTTTTATCGCGGGCGTTGGTACGGGCGGCACGCTGTCTGGTACTGGTAAATTCTTGAAAGAAAAAAATCCAAACTGTCAAATTATCGCTGTCGAGCCAGTGGGCAGTCCGATGATTTCAAAAGGAGAAAAAGGCCCACATAAAATCCAAGGCATTGGGGCGGGTTTTCTACCACATGTGCTCAACACCGATCTTATTGATGATGTTGTGACCATTGAGAGTGAAGCCGCCTTTGGCACGGCCAAACATGTCGCCGCAGAAGACGGCGTTCCGATTGGCATCTCATCGGGCGCGGCTGTCGCCGCAGCCCTAATTGTTGGCGCCCGCCCAAATATGCGCGGAAAACGGATTGTGACGATTATCCCAAGCTTCGCGGAGCGCTATCTCAGTACAGCGCTGTTTAGCGACGAGCCAGACTATGAGGTGCGAAAAGGATAACCCAAGAGATGGGATCTACGCGATCTTCCTCTTATCTCCGCTAAATATAGCCCATTACTGCGTCGAGACCTATACGATCCCTACAGCGTGTGAGCTGGTAAAAGCCATTTCGACGCCGGAAGGATCCGTAACGGTGAAGGAGCGATGCACACCACCGCGTGTGATGTCCTTAGGCGCATATCCAGCCGTGATGAGGCGTTGCCGCATCTCGTCAATATCATCTACCATGAGGTCAAACCCCGCAGAACCGGCGTCGGCTGTCCCATCATAGCGCAAAATTACATGCGTACCGCCTCTCAACTCTAATATCGCCATGCCCGGCATCCGCACAACAACGCGTGCACCAACTAATTTGAAGAATTCAAATGACTCCGCAAACCTGCTGACCCGCAGGCCCAAATGTCCAATCGATATATCTGGACGCTGATCTGTGACGTCATTTTTTCTGAATGCTTGTCTCATTATAAGTCCATTTTTTTTGAGTTTGTTTAGGCAACTAGCGTTTTAACCCGCTTATGTTGGGGTTCAATCAAACCACGTTTCCAGTAGGAACTGATGTATAGCTGATCTTTCGGATAGGCGCGTTCATTGCGAAAATAAGACCGTAGATCGCCAACCGTTTCGTATTCACCCGCGACAAATACGCTCTCATCGCCCGCCAATCGCCGGCTTCGAATAGCACGAATAAGGGCGCGACCGCCGTTTCCAGGATCAGCGTTTACGATCCAATGCAAGTTAATCCCATTGGGCGCTTGAACGGGCTGAATATCGTCTTCGCTCAAGATGGCGGTATAAACGTCACCTGTCGCATCATTCGGTAAAGCCTCCAGCCCGGCTGCGGCCGCTGGGAAGGCGGTCATGTCCACGGCCACCAAATACCTGTTTGACCGTGCAGGCTTTAACTTTGGCGCGCCCGGAGAGGACAGCCCGATAAAGTCTCCGACCTTTGCGGATAAGGCCCAAGCGGACGCCGGGCCATCATCGCCATGCGCTACAAAATCGATATCTATTTCGCCTGTCGCCTGCCGCAAATGGCGAATGGTATATGTCCGCATTCGTTTGCGCACGCCGAAGGAGGATAGGAAACGCTCGAATTGTATGAGGTTATCCCCTGCGACAGGAATGACGACCTTTATATGCCCGCCCGTCGACGATTGCGGAAACGCTCTGATGTGATCGGCCTGCAATGTGACCCGTATCATATTGAGGCTGATCATCTCCCGATTGATCACCTCGGCTATGCCAAATTTCTTCATGACTATTCCTTATTGTAAATGCAACTCATTCGCATATAAGAACGGAGAACCGGCATTCAAGAGGTTGACAAGGAATTGGCGAAAATCATGTCACGGCAGAAGACGACGTGCCGATTGGCGTATCATCCGGCGCGGCTGTTGCTGTGACCCTCAGCGCAGCGCGGTTCAGCGACGAACCGGACAATGAGATGCGAAAGGGAGAGTTAAATCCCCAAAACGAAGATTGTTACACTTCCGGTAGGCAGGACTAGCTCTGTCGCGTCCATTCCATCCACCAGTTCCAGTCCCAGCTTTTGCCTCCGTCGTCCGATGCCGACTGATGCCAACGGCAACTTTCCGAGGTGATCTTGTCCCATACACCGCGGTATTTCCATTTTTTGGAGCCTACTTTCTCCTCTGATATGAAAACTCCGTCGCCGTCGATAAAACGACCTAATTGCGGTGCATTGACAACGCCAGTCGCTGCGCTTGTCCAATGATCAGCCCATTCTTTCTTCTCAGGTAACCATATACGAACAGCCATTCCCATATCGCTGCCATCAGCCTGCCGAAGTTCTTCAATACTCCCCATACCACCAAGCACGCTGTGGACGGTGGCACTGCTCTCAAAACGTTGCCAAACGTCCTTAGTACCGCCTTTCAGCCTTTGGTGCCGGATATGCCAATTTCCTGCGAGAAAATCGAAATCGCCGACGCCCTTTCCGGTAACGATACCTTTCCCGATAGGGGTATAGGTTGTATCCATCTTCAATTCTCCTAGCGCTGATTTGGGATTATTCGCGAGTGATTGTGAGCCAGCGCCCAAAGCTGTAGTGACGAGAACCGCTCCACCTTGTAGCACTTGTCTTCGTTTAATTATTCCAGTCATCATGTGTCCTTTGTTTTACTAGGGCCTCATGACCCGTCGCAAACTGACCGTGGCCGTTGCGGTCAGGATCAAAATCCCCATGAATACCACCCGCGGCGAGCTTCAATTTGTATCGGTTCATCATCACCTAGTGCGCGGCGATAATAGGCGTCGACTATCTCATCAGGCTCATTTTCGGGAAGGATAGTGTCAGACGTCACAAAATAGTTCACGCCGACAGGGAGTTTATATTGACGTTTAAACAGCAGCATTTGTGACCCGCATCATTTTGAATGCTGCAAAAAGAAGTGCTGAACCAGCAATCACGTTGATGGATTTTATTATACGTTTTTTTATGCCGCCATTAATCAGGCGATGCGCTAAATAGGCGTAAGCAGTGTAAACACTAAGATCTATGACGACGGTAACCCCGCCCATTATCAATATCTGCGGTAAGATAGGATTAGACGGATTGATGAATTGCGGTAAGATCGCCGCGAAATAGAGCAAGGCCTTAGGGTTGGCGAACTCGACAATAAAACCTTGGGCGAACAACTTTTTACGCGACATTGAAGCACCACGTTCAATCTTCAACCCACCAGCGGTTCCAAGAATGGCCCCTGCTCCAAGGTAGATTAGGTAAATCACCCCAACCCATTTGATCACATTAAAAATCTGATGGGACGCGATAATTAGGGCGGCAATCCCGGTGGCGGATAGGGCAAAATAAACCACATTAGCGAGCGCAATTCCCGCTATGCCGTACCAAGCTTTGGGGACCCCATTACCTGCGCCTTGTGACGCGGCACAAATAGCCGCCGGACCTGGAGAGCAGACAACCGCCAACGTCGCACCGAAAAACAACCAAAACACGGATAATTCCATCTTGTAAAAGCCTTAACGTCTGAATATTATACTGTTATGAGTCACATATTACTTATATTATTCATCGGAAAGAGGACTTTCTCTTATGAACGCAAATACGAATATTGTTTCGCAAAAGGTCAAACCAACACGACCTTTGGACGATTTTGACCGAAAAATATTAAGCGCTTTGACGAAGGATGCCCGGCTTAGCTACGCCGAAATTGGAAAACTGGTGGCTTTGTCTGCACCAGCCGTCCACGAAAGAGTTAAGCGATTGATCGCCTCAGGCACAATAAAACACATGGCGGCGCAATTGGATGGACCAAGCATCGGAAAGCCTTTCTTGGCGTTTGTGCACATAATTTCTGATATATGGAACAGAGGCGAACAAATGATGCGCCTCAATGAAATGCCTGAGGTCGAAGAAATGCACTCCGTCGCAGGTGATAGTTGTTTTATTCTGAAAGTTCGGACGCAAGATGCAGCGTCAATGGAGAGCTTCCTAGGAAGTATATATTCTATCCCGGGTGTCAAAAACACGAAGACCTATGTGGTTCTCTCAACATTTCTTGAACGACCCATTCAAGCAGAAGTTACCGAAAGCTGGTAGAAAACAAGAGTTAAATAAAACATGGAACTGGATGACAACCCGACCAACGTTTGATGCATCCGTTAAGTGTTTGACAATGGCGGTGTAGGGCTTTCCTTTTTTGAGGGGTTTACGCTACTGTGTTTCTATGAGAATTTTTGCCATCCTCCTGTCCGTCTATTTTCTTCTGACCGGATTATATATTCTGACGATGCCCGAGACCTTCTACCGGCTGACACCGGGTTTGGATATCATGGGTCCTTTTAACCTGCATTTCATTCGGGACGTGGCGCTGACTTTTCTTGTGTCTGGCGGAGCGATGTTATGGGGCGCGATGAAACGTAATCGCGTGGCGTTGATCTGTGGCGCAAGCTGGCCGTTTTTTCACGGCCTCTATCATTGCGTGATTTGGGCACATAGGGGTTTCCCTTTTGACCATATTTGGGCCACAGATGTGGCTGCTGTTATCCTGCCGGGCTGTGCAGCAATCATAATAGCAGCGCGCGCGAAATTCGCGCAATGATATGATGATCAGTCGGCGGCCTACCCGCAATGCTCTGGTATGATATAGGCGATTTATGGCTCTCTCCCCGTCACAGATTGATCGTTATGCGCGTCACCTTACACTCCGTGAGATTGGCGGGGCGGGACAAAATGCGCTTCTATCTGCCAAAGTTGCGGTTGTCGGCGCGGGCGGGCTAGGCGGTCCAGCGGGACTATACCTTGCGGCCGCGGGCGTAGGGTCCATTACTTTGATTGATGACGACACGGTCGAAGCTTCGAATCTGCAACGACAGATTCAATTCACGCCGTCTGATATAGGTGCAGGCAAAGCTGAGGTTATGGGCAACAAACTGGAAGCGTTAAATGCTGACTGCAGCGTGACACGGATAACAGAACGCCTGACGGACGAAAATGCCAGTGCGCTGTTGGGCGAACATGATGTAATTCTGGATGGAACCGACAGCTTCACGGCGCGATTTGCAATCAATGCTGCCTCGCGCTCACTCTGTATTCCGCTGGTGTCAGGTGCGCTTGGACGGTTTGATTTACAACTCGGCGTATTCAATTTCGACGAAGCCTCGCCTTGCTATCGCTGCTTTGTATCGGAGGCGCCTTTTGATGAAGAGAACTGTGCTACGCATGGTGTTTTGGGCGCGATCGCAGGCATGGGCGGATCGATGATGGCGATGGAAGCCATCAAAATTATCACGGGAGCGGGAGACCCGTTGGTTGGGCAACTTTATCTGTTTGATGCGCTTCGGACGCAGGGCCGGACTATTGCCTTAGCCCGAGACCCTGACTGCCCCGTTTGCGGTGTTTAATACTGAACGTTCAGTGAGCCTTTTTTGATGCGAACGGGTCGTGCGAACCCATATCCGCGATTGTAATAAGCACTAACACCATAGGAGGTTCGGCGAGAATTACGGTTGTAAACACGGGCACGGTAGTCCTCGATTGCCAGCTCACGCTCTCGTATTTCTGTATTGCGTTGATTGGCACGTTCTTGGGCGGAAATTCGCAAGCGTGCAGTTTCTGCACGAAGTTGAGCAGACTGCAAATTAGCTTCAGCATGGCTCAACGGAGCCGGAATACCGGATAACGCATTGTGACGATAAACTTGAACGCCGCGCTCACAAGTGACAGCGAAACTGCCTTGGGTCGTGCCACATTGGGCTGCGGCTGTGGTTGGGAATGAAATCGCTGCGGTAAGGCCAAGAATAAAAATAGACGTACGGGTCATGAAAGGTCTCCTGTTCGGAGTTAACCTTTCATTAACTAAATTCAGTTCGCAACGGTTTGCGCGTTCCGCGCGAAATCAAGTGTAACGCTACACCTGTATTGCATGACGCGCCAAGGCCTCATAATCCGAGATGCAAGCATCAAATAGGGATTGGTATTGAGTTGCGACACTTGGCAACTCACCAGGAGGCGCACCAAACCCAGTGGAGCGCCAGACGCTATCATACCACCAAGGCGCCCAAGCCCCATCTTCATCTCTCGGTCCGGACGACCAAGATAACATGGCAGGATCATATGGGATTTTTATCTCGGCACATAACGCGGTTAGCGCCGCAGTAGGGTCGGTCAAAATAATCTCGCTATGAATAACGGGAGGCTGACCCAGCTGCACCCAAAGACGGTGCTGCGCAGCAAATCCGAGATCGTCAAGATCAAACTCTGCTCGCCCTTTTGCATAACTGGCAATGACACGCTGCGGATGGCGAAGGAGGAAAAAATGCTTGGCGCCTTCTGCCCAGCTAAGCGGAAAATCATCAAGCATATGATGCGGCATATGCTTTTGGAAAAAATAGGCTTCTGTTGTCGGCGCGGCACAAAGTTGGGCCACCTTTTCAGGGTCCGTTTCATGCGAGGCCAAAGTTTCATCCCGTCCGGGGTGGGATTTACCAGTAACATCTAGGAAGGGTGCAAAAAATGGCTCATCCATCACAGCACAATCTGTCCGCGCGCCGAAGCTGCGCATCATCGCCGTGGACAGGTTTCTCGGCCCCGACCACATCGCAATTATCATCCGGCGGTGTCTTTGTGAATGAGATCAAGATAAAGCGACTGGAGTCGTTCTACCATCGGGCCACGTTCTCCGGTGCCAATTTTGCGGCCGTCGATTTCTCCAACGGGTGCGAGCCCAGCGAACGTACCTGTCGTAAAGGCCTCGTCGGCACTATAGCATTTTGCGAGCGGGAAATTGCGCTCGAAAACCGGAATGTCGTTAGCCTTACAAAGGTCAATAATTTTGCGGCGCGTAATTCCGCCCAAGCAGTAATCACCTGTAGAAGTCCAAACTTCGCCCTTTCGCACGATAAAGAAATGCGTGGAGTTACAGGTTGCCACAAAGCCCTGCGGATCTAACATCAACCCCTCATCAGCTCCGGCTTGGATGGCTTGGATACAGGCGGTGACGCAATTAATTTTGGAGTGTGAATTTAATCCAGGGTCTTGAACATCAGCTCGCCCGCGCCTTACAGAAACAGTATAAAGCCTAAGTGACTTAGCTGCAGTAGCGGGATCAGCTTCTTTAAATTCAGGCGCAATAACAATTGTCGGCTCGGAAATCACAACGCGAGGATCTTGATAGGGGGTAGACCGCAAACCTCGGGTCAGCATCAACCGAATATGTACACCATCGGTCATTTTGTTCGCCCTGAGAGTCTCGGTCAGACGGTCTGTCAACTCGGCTTTCGTGATACCAATATCTATGTGAAGCGCAGCCGCACCTTCCCAGAGACGATCAAGATGATCCGCCAAAAAAGCGACCTTGCCCTGGTGAACGCGAAGTCCTTCCCAGACTCCATCGCCCAACATAAAACCAGAGTCGAAGACATTGACGACAGCTTTGTCTCGCGGGACTAAATCACCATTCAGATTAAAAAGAACGGACCTGTTCCGGTCATCCGGAACATAGGCGTGTGTACCAAAACTCATAAGGCTACTCCTCGGAGTTTAAATTTCGCCGCCAAGAGACCGCCATGTCGCCGTGATCATAGCTGGCTTACTGATGAAACTCTCGAGATTTGTCATATCCGCTAGCGGATCAGCTGCGATAATCGCCTCCAAGCTTTCGCCCGCATCTTTTCGCGCTTTCACGCGATCATGGATAGCCTGAAGGCGTTTGATGGACTCGCCAAGTTCAGCCTTGTTTGACAAAGGCCCGTGCCCCGGAATGACTTTGGTATTCTCGTCAGAGAGGTCATAAGCGATTTGTTGCGCTTTGATCATGCCTTGGATGCTACCGCCGCTATCAACATCAACGAAAGGCAGAAGACCCAAAAAATAATTATCACCAAGATGAATGATATTCGCTCCAACGAAATGTACGATGGTATCTCCGTCGGTATGAGCGGATGGAATATGGATAGCGCGAACTTCATCGCCATTGAACCACAAAGTCATTTCATCAGAGAAGGTCAGCGTTGGCCAAAGCGCTGCATCGCGAGCGTCTTGTTGGCGGCCAAAAGCCTTATTCATATAACTTGTGCCCATTCTCGTACGGACATTGTCGTGCGCGACAACAGTTGCGCCGACAGCTTTCATTTCAACATTTGCGCCGGAATGGTCACCATGATGATGCGTATTTAGAACATAAGTAATCGGCTTGTTTGTCAGAGTTCCTACAACGTCGATGATCTCTTGACCAAAGCGCGCGAATTTATCGTCGATCATATAGACGCCGTCGGCGCCAGTGCTGACGCCAATATTTCCACCCGGTCCAAGCAGCATATAGAAACCGCCGCCTAGATCTTGGCTTGTGATATTCGGTTTGGCGGGCGCCTCTGCAGCAGCCGTATCTTGCGGAGCTGGCTTGGGTTCAGATGCATCAGCAACAGTTTCCGCGCCAGAACAGGCGGCGAGCAAAAGCGTGGAGGCGAGAAGAAGCTGTTTCATGATCTGTCCTTAGGAAGCTATTTGAAAACTCGCGCCAGGTGGCAGCACACGGTTGGGAGCAGCGTGATGATCCATCATCGCGCGAATATTAATCATGACCAGCTCACCCATTTCACGGCGGCTTTCATGGGTGGCTGAGCCGATATGCGGCGCGAGAATGACATTCGGCAATCCTAACAGATCTGGATGCGGTTGCGGTTCTTGTTCGTAAACGTCTAGTCCAGCACCAGAAATCGTCCCAGCTTTGATGGCAGCGGCTAAAGCCGCTTCGTCAATAATCTCTCCGCGCGCGGTATTTACGACATAGCTATCAGGTCTCATCTTAGCCAAACGATCGGAATTAATCAGGTGATAGGTACTCGGCGTCGCTGGACAATGGATCGACAAGAAATTTACCTCGGCCAACATGGCATCCAAATCCTCGTGCCAGGTCGCCTGTAAGGTATCCTCTATGCCTTTGGGGATACGGCGCCGGTTATGATAATGCACGTCCAAGCCAAATGCTGTCGCGCGGCGAGCCAAAGCTTGCCCAATACGTCCCATACCCAGAATACCCAACTTACCGCCCCGTACACGATGACCCAGCATATGTGTCGGACCCCAGCCTGTGAATTCTCCAGCGCGTAAGCGGCGATCCCCTTCGACCAGTCGGCGAGGAACAGCCAAGATCAAGGCCATCGCTAAATCCGCCGTATCTTCAGTCAGGACGCCAGGCGTGTTCGTGACGGGAATACCTTTGGCGTGAGCTGTTGAGACATCAATATGGTTCGTACCCGCGCCAAAATTTGCGATCAGGCGCAAGCCTGGCGACGCATGAGACAAGACTGCGGCATCAATCCGATCCGTCACCGTCGGAACGAAGACATCGCAATCCGCAATTGCGGCTGCCAATTCATCCTGTGTCATCGGCGCATCATCCGCCCGCAGGACAGTGTCGAACATATCCGACATTCGACTTTCAACCTCGATTGGCAGGCGGCGCGTGACGACAACTTTGGGCTTAGACTTCATGTAAAGAGTTTGGACCGCATATGGCGAAATTGCAATGCGAACTCTATCACGAATTAGCCATTCATTAACCAAAACAACGGCACATCTGTCGCCATGCGCAAGATCATCCTTTCCTCCCTCTCCGCCCTCTTAATCGGAGCACCGGCTCTCGCTCAAGACAAAGTCGATCGCGTCGTGGAGCCAATACCCGCAGCGAGCACAGACAACCTTTATCGTGTAAGTGCTGATCGGACGCCATCAGGGTTTGTGGTGCCACGCTTCGTGAGTTTGAAATTCTCCAAGGTGAACGGCCGGACTGGACCGAGCCGCGACCACCCGATTGCATGGCAATATCAACGTCGAGGACTACCCTTATTAATCGTCGCCGAAACTGAGATGTGGCGTAAGGTTCGTGATATTTCAGGTGATGAAGCTTGGGTTCGCAAACCGGCCCTTTCCGGCTCCCGCACAGTTTTGGCTTTGCAAAATACCTCTCTAAGGGCACGCCCTGATGCCCGTGCCCGTGAAGTCGCCCGCACGGATGCGCAAGCCTTGTTACGCCTGCAAAACTGCCGAGAGGGCTGGTGTGAAGTAAAATCCGAAAACGGCTTAAAAGGCTGGGCGAGACAAGACGCTCTTTGGGGCGCGCAACGCCCCTAATTTGTTCTGAAACAGCTTCAGCTACGCTCGCTGAACGCGCCCGGCGATAGCATCCAACATAGCCATTCGTTTCGGGTCACGTGCATCAGGCGCGGTGATAATTGCGACATCCAGATTTGTTTCGATACCCTGTGGTGAAGGCGTGCGCGGTGTTTCAGCCAAAGTCTGAATCAGGTTCAACACAGATTGCCTGGCGGTCGCAGCATTTTTTTGCATGACGGCGATAACGCTCGCGACATCAACATTTCCGTGTCCTTCATGCCAACAATCATAATCCGTTACCATGGCAATAGTTGCATAGGGCAGTTCGGCTTCACGCGCGAGTTTTGCCTCGGGCATGTTTGTCATACCAATCACATCGCACCCCCATTGACGATAGATCCGGCTTTCTGATTTTGTTGAGAATTGTGGGCCTTCAATCGCGATATATGTCAGGTCGCTATCAGCGTCTGGGCGATGAACTTTGGCTCCCGCCGCCTTAGCCGCGTCTCCAGCCAAACCTGACAATCTGGAACAAATCGGATCGGCTACGCTGACGTGCGCGACACACCCTTTTCCAAAAAAACTCGTTTCCCGTTTAAACGTGCGGTCAACGAGCTGATTGATCATCACGAAATCGCCGGGCGCGTAAGGCTCTTGCAGACTGCCAACGGCGGAAATGGAGAGGATGTCTGTGCACCCACTTCGCTTTAAAGCATCGATATTAGCGCGATAATTCACGTCCGATGGAGAGATAGCATGTCCTCGACCATGACGCGGCAAAAACCGCAATCGAACACCGTTCATTTCCGCAAAAAGAATGTCATCCGACGGCACGCCCCACGGCGTGCTGACGCTCACCCATTCCGGATTTTCCAGACCGTCCAGGTCATACAGACCGGAGCCACCCAAAATACCGAGTGTCCACTGTTTCTCATCTACATTTTTCATAGCCCTGTCCTGCAAAACAAAAAACCCGGCTGCAAGAGCCGGGTTTTCAAATTCATGTGTTTAACAATTGACTGGGTGGCTAATGCTTCACATTCCGCCAAACACGTTTGTAAGACAGGAAGAGTAAAAGCGAAAGAATAAGGAGATAGACGAGTGTCATCAATCCCGTGCTCTTGCGTTGTTCAAGTTTAGGATCTGCCGTCCAAGCGAGGAAATGCGTCACATCGGCGGCCATTTGCTCAACCGTCGCAACGGGCGCATCCACGAGTTTCATTTCGCCGTGATCCATTGTTTCAACTGGCTCATAGGTCACCAACTCGTCGGAGAGAGGCGCAGCCATCGCAATTTTTCCGCCGTCCATGACCGGGTTCCAATGCAATCCTGGCGTAATTTCAACGCTATCAGGCTTCGGCGTGTCATAGGATACGAGCAGATTATAAAGATAATCCGCACCGCCAGTTCGGGCTTTAACCATGCTGGATAGATCAGGCGGCAATGACCCGCCATTAGAGGCCCGAGCCGCTGCATCATTCGGGAAAATCGGCGGGAAGTAATCCGCAGGAATACCGACGCGATCAATATCGTCTCCTGTTTCACCGTCAATATCTGCAATCGACCAATCCGCTGCGAAGTTTTTCACATATGGATTATCACTCGGGTTTGGAAACTCTTCTAAATAGAACGGGCCGCCCTTATCGCCTAAATGACGAAACGCGACATATTTCAGGCTATGGCACGAGGCGCAAACCTCACGGTAAACCTGATATCCCCGCTGCATGGCAGCACGGTCATAGGTCCCGAACGCCCCATTGAAGGACCAATCTGGGTGCTTCATTTTATAGTCGCCTGAAACGCCGCCGCCAGCCGCGAAGGCCATGCCGGTGACAGAGGCAACTGCAATGATTGCGCCTAGGATAAGATTTTTCGGTGTCTTGAACGCCATGTCTTCGCGCTTTCTAACTACGAGTATTAAAAGGTATGACCCGACTATTCAGCCGGGGCTAGAGCTGCGCCATGCTTCCCATCACCGAGCACGGCTTTGGTAATCGAATCCGGTCGTTTGATCGGTTTCTCAACGAGGCCCAGTACAGGCAGGATTATCAGGAAATAGGCGAAGTAATAAATCGTCGCAATCTGGCTGAGGCGGTAGAATGTAATTCCCGCATCTTTGCCCATTGGGATCGCAACATCATCTGGCGTACCCGCACCGCACCATCCAAGGATGAAGCAGAAGAAGATGAAAATCAGGAAGAACCAACGCGCGATTGGACGGAAACGCATAGAGCGAACTTTATGTGTGTCTAGCCAAGGCAGAACGAATAGAACAACAATCGCGCCGAGCATCAAGAGAATACCAAATAGCTTGGATGGCACAGCCCGAAGGATTGCATAGAACGGTAGGAAGTACCACTCAGGCACAATATGCGCCGGTGTCTTCATCGGATCCGCTTCAATATAGTTATCGGCATGTCCGAGCGCATCGGGAAGATAGAACAAGAATATTGCGAAAATAACGAGGAACACAGCAACCGCAAAGGCGTCCTTCACAGTGTAGAACGGATGGAAGCTCAAAGTGTCTTCCTTTGTCTTTTCTGAAATCCCGATTGGATTGTTCTGGCCAACATGATGCAGCGCCCAAACGTGAAGACCAACAAGCGCCGCGATAACAAACGGTAGTAAGTAATGTAGCGCAAAGAAGCGGTTCAACGTGGCATTATCGACGGCATAACCCCCCAATAACCACTGCTGGAGGCTTTCACCGACGATCGGAACCGCGCCAAAGAACCCTGTAATCACAGTCGCACCCCAGAAAGACATCTGGCCCCATGGCAATGTGTAACCAAGGAAGGCCGTTGCCATCATAACCAGATAAATCGCACAACCGAGGATCCAAATAACTTCACGCGGTGCTTTGTAAGAACCGTAATACAGGCCCCGGAACATGTGCATATAAACCGCTAGGAAGAACATGGATGCACCAACCGCATGCATTGATTGCAGTAACCAACCGAATGGAACGTCACGGCGAATTCGTTGCACAGACGCGAAAGCAAGATCCACATCAGCCACGTAATGCATGGCCAAGATCACACCGGAGATGATTTGAACGACGAGGCAAAGCGCCAAAATGGCACCAAACGTGTACCAATAATTCAAATTCCGCGGTGACGGGAATGTCATGAAATCCGCGCCCATACGGATGATCGGCAAACGCTGATCCATCCATTTTGCGGCGGCATATTTAGGTTCGTAAGTCGAGGGACCGGACATGTCTTTATCCTACCTTGATGACGTTTTCATTGATGAAGGTATATGGCGGGATTTCCATATTCTTCGGGGCCGGTCCCTTACGGATACGGCCTGATGTGTCGTAGTGAGA
Organism: Litorimonas sp.; assembly: GCA_039975855.1. GTDB lineage: Bacteria > Pseudomonadota > Alphaproteobacteria > Caulobacterales > Maricaulaceae > Litorimonas. The sequence continues at coordinate 883,374 of JBDWGH010000002.1, forward strand.
CCCATGACATGGGCAATACCAGCCATCAAAGTCGCCAGCTTCACCAACTGGTACACAGCCGAAATGCGTACAAACGCCAACCATGACCAAAAATTCCGGGCGTAAATTACCATTTGAGTCTGGGACAAGACGATCACTATCTGTTTCTGGGTCGGGACAGTCTGAAACATCTGTATTCACGGCTTCTTCAATTTCAGCCGGAGTCCGGTGACGAACAAAAACAGGTTTACCTCGCCAAAGCATTTTCAGTTGCTGCCCTTGTGCGACTTTAGTCAAATCAATTTCAATCGAACCAGCAGCAAGCGTATCAGCGGCTTTGCCCATTTGAGCAACCAGTGGCCAACCAACAGCAGCAGCGCCAGCGGCAGCCGTTGCGCCTGTCGCCAGGAAGATAAAGTCGCGCTTGGAGCCGTCTTCCAGCTCTGCGTCAGCGTGTGTTGTGGAACTATCGGACATGTGGGCGTCCACTCCTTTTTGGCCTTCGAGAGGCGAGTCTATACAATTTCGGCGGTCTTTAGCGTTATATAATGCGTATTGCCAGCCTGTATTCGCGGCAACTCGACGCAATCTGAGGATAGATTACAGTCAGGAATAGGCACTTTCTCGCTAGATACTGAAAAAGGCCTTGTTAGCTCACGTCAATTTGCAATCCCACCTTGCGGCGCAGTGCCGCGCAGCGCTATGCGCCGCTTATGCATATTACCCTATATCAGCCTGAAATCGCCGGAAATGTCGGTGCCATTTTGCGCACCTGCGCGTGTTTCAAAGTTGGCTTAACCCTCATAGAACCGTGTGGTTTCCCATTGGGCGATAAACGCATGCGGCGTGCAGCCATGGATTACGCTGTTCCAGGGAGATTGCAGACAGCTCTAGATTGGGAAACCTATCAATCACAAACGTCAGGACGGCAAATTTTACTGACAACCAAAGGTGCCACGCCCTTATCCGAATTTGAGTTCAACCCGAGCGATACACTTATATTCGGGGCTGAAGGGTCAGGCGTGCCTGAATTTGTGCACGAGAGCGTGGATGCGCGGGTTGTCATTCCGATGACCCCCGGCGCGCGGTCTCTAAATTTGTCCAACTCCGTTGCCGTGACGCTCTTTGAAGCTTTGCGCCAAACGAACAGCCTGCCATAAGCATGATATGAAACACCTTATCCTTCCTATCTTACCTGCTTTGCTTCTTGTTGGATGCGCAGATTCCCAGACCTCTGCCCCTGCGCCCGCTTCAGAGTCTTATCCAACCGAAATCTCGGCGGACCTATCCGAACGCTTTACGCGGCTCGCTTTAGATTGTGTTCAGCAAGAATTTCCAAACAAGATTTCGCGCACAACAGACACGGCCGAAGAAATCGGGAGCCCGCAAGACCTCTTCCCTGTCTTTTACGGATGCTTTGATTGGCACAGTGCCGTTCACGGACATTGGCTCCTCATACGGCAACTTCGCGTGGGACCACAGGACGCCGCTTGGCGAGCCGAAGCCATCACCAAGCTGGACGCGAATATAACGCCTGAAAATGTCGCGGGAGAGCTGGCCAATTTCCGCCGCGCAGCGCGCGGGTCTTGGGAACGGCCCTATGGTTGGGCTTGGGTTCTTCAACTAACGGCAGAGCTTCGGGAATATGATGACCCGAATGCCAAACGCTGGCTCGCAGCATTAGAGCCATTGGAAGCGGATATTGTTCAAGCTACGAAAGACTGGCTACCAAAGCTCGCCTATCCGATCCGTTTGGGTACCCACAATCAAACCTCATTTGCGTTTACGTTGATGCTAGATTGGGCAGAAGTCGCAGGCGATGAGGCCTTCGCCAATCTCATTCGAGACAGCGCGATGAAATTTCATCAAAACGACAAAAACTGCCCTCTCACCTATGAACCCTCCGGTGAAGACTTCTTATCTCCCTGCCTCATGACCGCGGACCTCATGCGCCGTGTTATTGCCGGTCAGGAAGATTTTGCGGAATGGCTTTCGAATAATATGCCAGACATCCCAACGGACGGATCAACGGATTGGTTGCCGCCCGCTATTGTCAAAGACGCAAGCGACGGCAAACTTGTTCATTTGGATGGAGTAAATTCCTCTCGGGCTTGGAACCTATATAATATCGCCCGAGCTTTACCCGTAGGTGACCCACGGCGCGCAAGTTTGGTCGCCACAGCGGACATTCATAAAGACGCCGGCGTCGCCGCTGTTTCTGACGAACATTATTCTGGCAGTCATTGGCTGGCGAGTTTCGCAACTTATCTCATGACGGATCGAGGCTGGAATGACTGACGCATTTGCCCTCAAGAAAGACACCGCCGCCGCGTGGTTTAAATCTTTACGAGATACGATCTGCGCTGAATTTGAAACTTTAGAGCGTGAAGCGCCTACAGATCTTTATCCCGGCGAGCCCGGCACATTTGTCTATGAAGATTGGCAGCGCAAAGTCGAAAATGGCGGCGGCGGCACAGGCGGAATGTTACGTGGACGACTGTTCGAGAAATGCGGCGTTCATATCAGCGTTGTCAAAGGCGAGTTTAATGAAGAGATGGCGGCGCGTGTTCCCGGCGCCGATAAAGACCCGTGCTTTTGGGCAGCAGGTATTTCCCTCATCGCGCATATGGTCAACCCACGCATACCTGCCGTGCATATGAATACGCGTTATATTGTGACCACAAAGGATTGGTTTGGCGGCGGCGGCGATTTGACCCCGACTCAAGCTATCGACCGGACCCAAAACAGCCCCGACGCCAAAGCCTTCCATGCCGGTATGAAAGCCGCCTGCGACGCCCATGCGGTCGCGGATTATCCCAAATTCAAAGACTGGTGCGATGAGTATTTCCACCTGAAACACCGTGACGAACCACGCGGCATCGGCGGAATTTTCTATGACCGTCACAATAGCGGAGACTGGGACGCGGATTTCGCGTTCACCCAAGATGTTGGGCGGCACTTCATCAAAACCTATGTCGAGATTGTACGCGGACGAATGCATGAGCCTTGGACCGAGGACGAGCGCGAAGAACAACTCATCACGCGCGGTCGCTATGTGGAGTTCAACCTCCTATGGGATCGGGGGACAACATTTGGGCTAAAAACAGGTGGCAATGTCAAAACCATATTGAGCAGCATGCCGCCCGTTGTGAAGTGGCCGTGAGCGAAAAACGGAACGAACAATATTGGGCGTTAAAATCACGGATGAAAACGTGGGGACTTTTCGCTTACTTCATCGGGCCCTTTTCGATGATCCTTATTTTTATCTTCTCAGTTTTTCTTGGCACAACCAACCTATTGCCTAATGGCCTTATTGTTTTTGGATTTTTTGTATGTTTTTTGACAGTGTTCTTCAGCTGTCTTTATGCAGTGAAACACAAACTTGGATTTACGAGCAATCTGATTACAACGCAGTCGCGTGAGCTCTGTCAAAAATGCAAAGCCCCAATGGCAAAGCGAATTGGCCACGGCTTGCCCAATTTGAATTTCATCTGTCCTAATTGCGGAAATAACAATAGTCTCGACCTCCATGACAGCTAAACCCAAAGTCCTTCTCTTTGATCTTGGCGGGGTGATCGTGCCTTGGGTTGGGATGGAGGCCTTGGCCGCGTATAACAATATCACCCGCGCAGAAGTCTCTGACCGATTTGACGCCAGCGAGGTCTTTCGCGCCTTTGAGCGGGGACAAACGAGCGAAGCGGATTTCGTAGCAGAACTGCCGCGTATGTTTGATTTTCCCGATACGGATATTGCGGCACTATGGAACAGTTGGGTTCACGCGCCCTACCCTGGAACATTGGATGCGCTGGCGAGTCTTAAAACGCGCTTCACGACGGCCTGCCTGTCCAATACTAACCCGCTGCATTGGGCGCACCTAAACACCATGTTCAACACAGATGAGACCTTTCATCACGCTTTTGTCTCTCATGAAATTCATGAGGCCAAACCTGATGCTGAAAGCTATCTAAAACCGATAAAACTAATGAATTGCGCCTTAGAAGATGTTTGGTTTTTTGATGACACGGAAGCCAATGTCAAAGGCGCACGAGCTGTTGGTCTCACCACGTTTCATGTTGACCGAAGCGTCGGGGTCATGCCGGTTTTGAGAGAGCTCGGCCTGCTGAATTAGGAAAAACCCGTAAAATATGCTAAGGGTTTCCCACATCATAAAAGGGAACCGCCATGAAAACCTATCGTCTCGCCCTACTCGCTCTCGGAATGACCGCCTTTGCCAGCGCATCTCACGCCCAGTTAGTCGTCCACGGAAAAGGCGATGCTGTGCTGTGTTACGAATATTCGGCTCACGGAAACAATGGGTCTCGCAGCGCTATAAAAACCTGTTCTGAAGCTCTTGATCAAAACCTAACTTTGAACGACGAAGCCGCGACCTTGGTTAATCGTGGCATTCTCTATATGCGGAAAGGCGAGCAAGCACTTGCATCGGCAGATTATGATGCTGCGATTGCTCTAAAACCAGAACTTACAGAAGCTTATGTAAATTATGGAGCATCGCTCATTCGTCAAAAAAAATACGATGAAGCGTTAGAAACTCTAAATATTGCGTTGAAAGATACAGAGAGCTCCACTCGCCCCGAAGCTTTATATAATCGGGCCGTTGTGATGGACCAAAAAGACATGTTCAATGAAGCCTACCGAGATGCAAAAGCAGCGCTCGCTCTCCGACCGGATTGGAAACCGGCTCTCGACCTAATTGGAAGATATGAAATCGCTCCGTCTGGTTAGACCTAAAGCAACTGAACTTTTCTTACATAGTTTAGATCATGGTTGTCGGGTCAACCATGATAGAGGTTAGAAACAAGCGCAGTCCAAATGCTGGGTGGCATAGGTCACTCTAACTTACTTTCTAAAACTCCATCAGAACACTAATCCTGCGGGATGTCCTGCCGTATTAACGACTGCGTTGAAATCCGAATTGAAACCAACGCTTAAAGGCGAACAGCGGGAATTTTGGCACGTTCAGATTACTGTTAAAGCAAACTGATTGGCATCGTCATACAGCTTTCCAAAACCTTTGGTCTTCGAGATCAAATCGACGCGCTTCGCGCGTTGATATGCGTTTCAAACATGCCTATGTCATCCTTATGTATTTTCCGGACAGCGACTCATGATAAAAATTCAATCTTCCTATGATTATGACGATCTAATCGTCAGCGGCGAAAAATCGCTCTTTGGCGAAGGCAACGCAAAACTCCCTGCGCCGCCTATGCTAATGCTGGACCGCATCACCCAAATCGATGATACGGGCGGTGCCTATGAAAAAGGACAAATCATTGCAGAGTTGGACGTAAATCCAGATCTTTGGTTCTTTGGGTGCCACTTTATCGGCGATCCCGTTATGCCAGGGTGTTTGGGTCTGGACGCTATGTGGCAATTAGTCGGATTTTGGCTCGGCTGGTCGGGCGGTCAAGGACGTGGCCGCGCGCTAGGCGGCGAAATAAAATTTACCGGGCAAGTCACGCCAGACATTAAGAAGGTTCGCTACGAAATCGATATTAAGCGCGCCATACGCCGGAAGCTTGTCCTCGGCATTGCCGATGGCCGCATGTATGCGGATGACGAGTTGATTTACCAAGCCAAGGACCTGCGGGTTGGCTTATTCATTCCTGAAGAGGGCAAATAAGATGCGCCGCGTTGTTGTTACTGGGTTGGGTATTGTGTCGTGTATCGGAAATGATGCCGACACCGTCGCAGCCAATCTTAAAGCCGGGAATCCCGGAATCGACAAAGATGAAAAGATGATCGAACTAGGCTTTCGTAGCCAAGTGTCTGGTCGTCCAGATTGCGATTACAAAGAGATCATCTCCAAACGCTCCTACCGTTTCATGGGTGACGCCGCAGGCTGGTCTGCCGTAGCAATGACAAATGCAATTGCGGACTCTGGATTGTCTGAAGAGCAAGTCTCTCATGAACGCACAGGCATTATTGCCGGATCTGGTGGCCCGTCATCATTAGAAATTGTGCGCGCTGCGGATATCACACGTAAAAACCTCTCGCCGAAACGCATCGGACCGTTTGCCGTGCCAAAGGCGATGTCCTCTACCGTCTCAGCAACACTCGCCACCCATTTTAAAATCAAGGGGGTAAATTTCTCAATTACGTCAGCTTGTACGACGTCCCTCCACTGTATCGGATCTGCGGCAGAGCAAATCCAATGGGGCAAGCAAGACATCATGTTCGCGGGCGGCGGCGAAGAATTAGAATGGTCCATGTCATCCCTGTTCGACGCCATGGGTGCGATGAGCAGCAAATATAATGACGCACCCAAAAAAGCGAGCCGGGCTTTTGACGTTGACCGCGATGGCTTCATCATCGCAGGCGGCGCAGGTATGTTGGTGTTGGAAGAATATGAACATGCCAAAGCACGCGGCGCTAAAATCTACGCCGAAGTTGTTGGATATGCCGCCACATCAGACGGATATGATATGGTCGCGCCTAGCGGTGAAGGTGCGGAACGAGCCATGCGGATGGCCTTGAAAGACGCAGGCCTCGAAACTGTCGATTACATCAACCCGCATGCAACCAGCACGCCCGTTGGCGATATTGCAGAAACCAATGCGATCGAACGGGTCTTTGGCCTCGACGGTCCATATGTTTCAGCAACTAAATGCCTGACCGGTCACAGTCTCGGCGCAGCCGGTGTTCAGGAAGCTATCTACACCTTGTTGATGATGGACCGTAATTTCATTGCGCCGTCTATCAATGTAGAAACCCGCGACCCTGAAATTCCTGCGATTAACATTGCGACAGAAGCCGTAGAGACCGAGGTCAAAACCGCGATGTCCAACAGCTTTGGATTTGGCGGAACAAATGGCAGCGTCATTTTCAGTAAAGTCTAAAACCTGATAACTGGCACGCCCCAAAGCGGGGCGGTCACAGCTCCCCCACGTGAACTTGAGAGATACCACATGGCAGATCAAACTTTTCCAACTGGCACTTTAATGGCCGGCAAACGCGGCCTCGTCATGGGTGTCGCGAATAAAAATTCTATCGCTTGGGCGATTGCACAACAGCTTGCCGCACAAGGCGCCGAACTGGCTTTCACTTATCAAGGAGAAAAACTGCTCCGCCGCGTTAAGCCACTTGCCGAAAGCGTTGGATCAGACACATTGCTGGATTGTGACGTCACAAATGACGAGCATATGGATGCAACATTTGCAGCTCTTGAAGCCAAATGGGGTAAGATTGATTTCCTGGTCCATGCCATCGCCTTTGCTGGAAAAGACCAGTTGGCAGGTTCATTCATTGAACAAACGACGCGCGAAGGTTTCAAATCTGCCCTCGACATTTCCGCCTATAGCTTTGTTGATGCAGGCCGCCGTGCCAGCGCCATCATGAATGATGGCGGGTCAATGATTACATTGACCTATCTCGGCTCAGAACGCGTTATCCCGAACTATAACGTCATGGGCGTTGCTAAGGCGGCTCTCGAGGCTTGTACGCGTTACATGGCTGCTGATCTCGGGCCGCGCGGCATTCGCGTGAATGCCGTCTCAGCCGGACCAATTAAGACACTCGCCGCAGCGGGTATCGGATCAGGTCGTCACATGTTCCGCTTTAACAAAGCCGCGAGCGCTTTGCAGGATAACACCGACCCTATGGGCGTTGCGGGCGCTGCGCTTTATTTGCTGTCTGATTTGGGGCTGTCCTGTACCGGAGAGACACATCATGTTGACGGTGGTTTCCACGCCATCGGAATGCCGCAAGAGACCTCCTTGCGAGATAGCCTCGCAGAATAGACCATCGCATTAAGTCACTAAAAAGGCCGCTCCATTTGGGCGGCCTTTTTTGTCTTATTGTAAAAATTATTCCGGCGGAGTTGACGGACCAACAACCAATTTCGAAAACGTGGCTTGGGCATAATCGCCATTGGCTTTATCTTCTGCCCAATCGCCCGTACCTGCGCAGCCTGCATACCAAAACCCGCCGCCCTTTTTCGTAGAGCATTGATTGTAGATGCCTGCTTTAAAATAAAGTGTATCGCCACCGTAACTATATTTATTGTCTAGCTCATCGACCTGACCATAGGCATCGACATTATTAGCCAGATTGATTGAATAATTTACGGTCTCTCGCATTGGGTGTGTGAACGTCAAATGCATTGTATTTTCATGAACATTGACCGTGTAGCTAAACTCTTCGCCAAGCGCGATGCCGGCATCACCAGGATCTTCGGCGTTAGTCCACGTATTGCCCCAAACCGGGTAAGCTATGTCAGTCCGGTTATCATCATCTTTGGCCAGATTACGTTCATAGGTCCAAAACACTGAACCTGTTTCGTGGTCGGGGAATTTCTTAAAGTAAATTTTTAACGGCTCATTTCCGTATCCAAATCCAGACTTCGTACTTTCGTATTTGGTCGCATGAATTTGTCCGACGACAGCGGAGTAAGCTGCCTTTGTGCTCGCATCACCTGCGCGCTTTGCAACGTGATCAACGTGAAGGGTTGCATCCATGCGGCCACCAATTGAACCAAATTTATCCGAGTCTTTTCTTGCCAGAACAGCAAAATTGTTTGCGGCACTTTGCGTCTTTATCTTCGTATTTTTTCCGCGAAGCATATAACGGAGTTCACTTCGGGTGTTTGAAGAATTTTTCGTGGTCAGAGCTTTGTTTGGAGCCGCAAAAACCATGCGATCTTGGTCATCGAGGTAAAAGAAATCTGGGTGCGAGTACTTTTTCAGTTTCTTGACGCTTATCGTATCAACTTTTTTGTTTTTATCAGCATCTGTAGGGACCGTTATGTTCCAGTGACTCAAATCAAATTTATCTGCAGGAACAGCCACTTTATCTCCCGCCAGCGCGGCGAATGGAACAGATAAGACAACCGCAATTGCGGTATATGAAACCGCGATTTTATACGCCGAAGTATAACCAGAAAAATTCATTTTGATGCCTTTCGATAACAGTCAGTTTTTGTCTTGAGGTGTTATAAAGGTCAAGCCTCATGGGCAGGGGTCGCGCGAAAGCGCTCGGTGGATATCAAGAGTCACTGAGTTAAAAACGACTAACTATTTCATTGTGAACGAAACCATAATGGTGCCCATAAGAGTTACTATACAATTTACTGAACCAGTTTTTGGTAGACCTTATCTAATACCAGAAAAACAATAGACCCCTAAAAACACCAATAGATAACACTAAAATCGGATTAGTCTTGCCAAAGTCGAAAGTTGAAATAATCCGAAATCAGTACCCTCAACTTCGCTTCAGCGTAAACAGCGGGTCAAGCATCCATTGCATCAACGTTCGGCGATCTGTGATCAGATCCCCCGTCAGGGTCATGCCAGTTTTGAGCGGCACTTCGTTCCCGTAGGCTAGAACCGTTTGTTTGTTCAATTTGACCTTAATTCTGTAAACAGACTCTTGGAAAGCAATAGGGGAATCCAATTCGCCAGGTCGAAAGGGCGTCGCGGAAATTTCGGTTATCATCCCTTTTTGAACCCCGAATTTTTGGTAGGGGAAGGCGTCGATCAGCAAGTTCACATCTTGGCCAGGCTCTAAGAATGCGGCCGTGCGTGTTGGCGCAAGAAGCGTGGCAATGACTTCCGAATTTTCAGGGACGATCATCATGACGGGACTCTGGGGCGCGATGGACTGTCCGACCTGCCCTTGTACCGCTGTTATTGTGCCTGCGACCGGGCTGCGCATGACATAGCGGGAAGTCGCCTCTAGGCTCGTGCGGCTATCTTCTAATTGACGGATCTGTAACGTGAGTTGAGACAGCTCGCGGCTTTCCAATCCGTCCATCCCTCGCAGGGTAAAGCGGGCCTCGGATAGATTCCCTTGGCGGCTGATCAATTGTTGCGTGACCGCTTCTAAACTCAATTCCTCGCTGATATTTTGCGCGCGGACATTTTCAAACTCTAACTCCGAAACAGTTTCGTCTTTCAGAAGTCTTTCGAACTTTCGTAGCCTCTCGACAGAGAGTGCAGCTGACTTTGCTTGTAAATCACGGCGGCTGCTGAGTGCCGTAATCTCCAGCTGAAGGTTCTCGATTTGCGACGTTAAGCGCTGGCGATCCAATTTATATCGTTTGCCTATAGCTGCTTTTTGTTCTTCCAGCTCAGATAGCCGAACATCCGTATTTTCCAAACGACGCTCGGCGATAAAGCCGCCTTCAGTGCTCACATCCGTGCGGCTCTCGAATAAAATTTGTCCCGCCTCTACCGCGTCGCCTTCATTGACGAAGACTTGGGTTAGTCGCCCACCTTGATCGGCACGAATGACAGATAAGCCATTGGAGGGATTAATATAGCCGACGACATTTTCTTTCCGAAGAAACTCACTCCGCATGAGAAACCCGACAATCATTACCGTCACAAAGAAAAAAACGATTGTGAATACAAACAGGCGTACAGGCTGAACGAAGATGACTTCGCCGTGGAGTTTACGGCGTTTGTGCTGAATTGCTTCGCTTCTAAAAAATGACATTACGTATTCAATTCATTTTTGTACAATAACAAGTGCAAGATAGTTATAAAAAACAAGACAAAGAGAAAAATGAGTTTTAAAATCACAATTTTTGTTTGGTAATCGACTTCCAGAAAATTCATTTCATTCAGTGTCATAGCGAAATTGAAGAATCCGTGAATTGTGCATACTGAAATAAACAAAACTAGTTTTTTACGAATAAGGGATAAAACTGCGGAGAAAAATAAAAAGAAATGTATAAGAGGGTGTATTACAGCGGATAACAAACCCAATAAATATAGTGATTTAATGTGCTGATTCTCTCTACCTGTTATCCAAAAATCTACAATGGATGATTGTTCAGCCCATCCGTACATGACGGCTAACAAGATCGAAGCAAAAGTTAGAACTCGAACCAAATTTTGTTTGATGCGATAATTTCTTATGGCGTAAGACAATAGAAGAAACCCTATCAAACCTCGGACAAATTCCTCCAGAAATCCGAGAATTGCAAATTTTGTGGGCTCGTCGGTTATATTCAAAGTAATATTTATTATTTCACCCAGTATTGTCATAATTGTGACTGTGGTGAGCGAGCAAGGAATAGCCACCATGAATCCTGCCAACATGAAACGCCAAAATGACAGAATTGGCGTTTCTTTCTCTTGTTGAATTTGCAACTTAATCCGCCAAATGAGAGCAGTCAGTGCCTGGTTCCGCGTATTCCATACAGGAAACAACTAAGAGCGACGGGTTGTCTCGAGGAATTGTCCAGCTCCAAGTAGCTGCGTTAGTTCCGATGCTTGGTGGCAAAATATCTCCACCAATCTCGAAATCGTCAGCGTTAGCAATGTTGATTTCCAATCCTCCGGTCCCCCATGGAATATCCCTTCCAGCAAGGAATGGATTATTAAAGTCACTGAACGGGTCAGTAAAATAATTTTCTACGCCGTAATACATAGGATCCGCACCTCGTTCTATTTCCGAGCGGCTTACTGTTTCACCTAGACCCCCACTGACCATTCCCATTTCGTTTAAGTTTAGTTCTCGCATCATGGCTATTTCCTTTCATTGCCAATTGCGGCGGGGTCGTGGTATACGGCCTCGCCTAGTGCAGGAAGGGACAGATGGATTGTGTTCTACTTCAAGACCGTCTGTCTCTTCCGATTTTAATATATTATGGAATATAACTCGATTGTCAGGCATTTGTGATGTTGCCTAACAAGAAGAATTTTAATCCTCTAGAGTAGTGTAAGCATCATCTCCAGTAGGGCCGTCCACGCCACCGTTCGGATGACCAGTCGGACCACCGGAAGTCATTCCACCTGGTCCGCCAGGAGGATTAACAGGGTACGGCCCCCATTCTTCGGGGTTCACAAGAGAGCCCCCACTCACTATTTCCATTTCATCTAAGTTTAATTGTCGCATCATGGCTATTTCCTTTCATTGCCAATTGCGGCGGGACCATGGTATACGGCCTCGCCTAGTGCAGGAAGGGACAGATGGATTGTGTTCTACTTCAAGACCGTCTGTCTCTTCCGATTTACGATCATCCCTTTTGAAGATAATCAGGTCATCGGGCACATATGTGCCTGAATTCATGCGCTACCGATTCAAGAAACGATTTCGAAAAGAGTGATTACCCGGGGTTCGTCCGAGGCTTAGCGCTGTTTGTTCTGTACGATAGACTGTATCCAAATCCTGCCAATTGCTCCCAGGGGCACGGAGGGGCAATTGGCTAGGCTGGATAACCTCAGGCGGGCTTGGCTTGGGAGCCAAGCTCACCGCTCCGGGCGAACGCCGGAGAAAGGTCTCCATGTCAAAGGAGGATACAGTATGAGAGGTAAAACCACCGGACGCTTGCGCCATTTCCCGATCATTCAATTCCCGCATAAATACATCCTGCTCTTCAATTTGTTACTATGGGGTAACAAAAAAGGAAGAAATGTCTAGGAAAAGTTAATGAAAAATTGGAAAAATATATTACGCCTTATCTTTCAGGTGGTTAAACAGCGCTTACGACTGAGACAGCTTCAGTTTCCGAGGCGTTTAATAGGCTTTCATTCTCAACCATTTTGCGAACGATGGTGTAAATAATATGTGCCAAAGGCCGTGCAGTTTCCTCTGCTGTGCGCTCTAGCGCTGCGTAAACTTCGGGGTCTTTGATTCGGAAAGCCATGCGGATCGACTTTTTATCCTGCGCCGTAGGCGGAGAAAAAATGAGCGGAAAGTCCGATTCTGTTTCGATGAATTCATCGAAACCGATTTCCCTATGGATTTGGACGAGCTTTCCCGAAATCAATCTCTGATGTGAGAGCTTCTTTGCTTTTGCTGTCCCATATAGGCGGACTTGGTTTTGATAATGCGAGTCCTTCATGCGCTGGATTCCAGCCTGAAGCGGCGCATCAATTCGAACCTGCACTTGAATTGAACTAACGGTCATTCATTGTCTCCAACCGGATAACATTAGAATCATCATCGTAGAATTGAAAGTCTAAAACCTTGGGGGCTGGGATACGGTATTCTGCCGTCCAACCACTTTCCGATGTTTTTCCAAAATGGGAAACTCCACCGAGCCGAGCGATAGCATCCCTCCCTCCGGAATAGTGGACATCCGGCTCCTGAAGCGCATTGCCTGTATCGGTAATCGACATAGTAAATACGCCAGAGTCATCATCATACGCAAATTTTATCATAATGGAGCCATAATCAGTATGATCGATCGACGCCTGAACCGCTTCCTTTAAAGCATATTCAATATATTGAACGTCTGTGGACACTACCGGCAAAGTGCCTTTTGCCTGGAATTTGATTGAAACATCCTTTGCGGGTCGTTGGGCTTCCCAATACTTTTGGATGTCTCTTGCAAAGCTATCCAGTCGGACAACTTCATTTACAACAGATTGTTCTGACGTTGAATTTCTGCGCTGAAGGGATCGTTGGGTTTGCTCGCTCTCATGCTCGCGCAAGTCTTCCAATATTGTCTCTAATCGGGTGGATATGACGATATCATCGACATTCTCACTAACTTTTTCGAGACTATTGGACACCTTACGAACGAACCTTTGCGTGTCTAAAAGGGACTCTTTATAATTGCGATTAAAAATTTGGCCTCGACTATCAAGTTTCGCATTTAACTTTATTACGTTTGATTTTTCACGATAGGCCACAAGGAAAGCCCCAAGACCAATGAGTGAAAGCCCTCCAGCAATTGCAAGTAAATATCGTGTCAACCGCGTCTGAGCTTGTGTCGCTATTCTTTCACGCTCGAGACCGTCGAGGGCATTTTGAGTTGCCTGAATTTGCGCCTGCTGACGGCTGTGAGTAAGTTGATCTTTGAACGAATATTCAGCTTGGTCGAGTTGTTGCTGTGCCCTCGCATATTCGCGTTGGAGACCAACCACATTTTCGTCCCCATCGGATTTTGCAATTAAATATCGAGCCCGTAGAATTTCGGGTTGAATGACCTTTAGCAAGGCGTCCGAGTGATCAGCTGGAATTTGGTTAGAAAGCTCATTTCGAAATTTCTTAATGTACTTTATATCCCCCTGGTTGTTCGCACTACGGAGCCGGTCCAGAAGGATATATGGTTTGAGCTCTGAAATGGTAGACGCGGCAAGAATGACATCGAAAAGTTCATTCGCCGAATCCAGATTGCCAAGCCCCATCAAAGCCTTTGCCCTGACCCATTTTCGAGCGATAACGAGCTCTGAAGATGCCTCTGACTCTAAGTCCATCATATCCAGCGTTGAAATAGCGTCTTGAAAATATCCTTCGTTCTCCAAAGTGATCGCGACCAACATGAGCATAGTATCAACATCTAAATACCGCCCAAGGATGGAGGCTTCATTTGCCTGTCTTTCAATTTGATCGATCAAGTTAGCGGAATTCCCTTCTAAAAAATATAGAAGGACCTCCAAATTCTCCAAGTCAAAGACGAAATCCTGACTTCGGGGGTCTTCGGCATCGATGCCGGCCCTCAAAGCAAGAACATTAACCCAGCTTTTTTGGGCCCGATAGGAGTACACGTCATCAACTATTTTTAGCAGTTGGCTATAGTCAATTCCATCAGTTCGGCGCGGAGAAAGGACGAGAATTGGGTCAACCTGCGGCACTTTCTTCTTAAGGAGGTTTATAAAAAGCGGCTCTTGTTGAATGCGCAAAAGAGACGTCTTGTTTTTATCTATAACAGATTTGAAACTTGGATCTGACCATTCCAGAGCGTCAGAATATAGACTGCCCTCAAGCCTAGAGTTCCAATTAAATCCGAAAATGGAATCCATAAACTGACTTTCAGCGCCCGAAGTGTTATCTCTCGAGGCGTTGGAAATACTTCGTAGCCGAGAGACGGTTTTTCGCAAAGTGTTAGAAACCTCTTCAGGGAGTTGCCTGTCACTAGAATATTCAAAATTTGGGATGCGACCGACCAGCTTTTTTTGAATGGAGCCGTCTTTCAAAACATAGTCAAATGAGCTAGAGTGATTGTCTTCGAAAAAAGCCGTTCTTCTTGCTAGAGACTGAGAGACTTTGACCTTTTTTGCCCCGTAATATGCTGTTTCGAAATCAATTTCTCCAGCTCTATAGCGAGCCCAGTAAGACAACGCTTGAGCCGAAATATTTCCCTCATCATATTTTTCTTCATAAATATCGATACCAGCGCGAATTTGATCTGACGTTCCTTCCAGAATTAACTTCTCTAAATTATACTTAGAAGAAAACCTCTGAACCAATCTAGTCTTAGTTGGAAATGAATTTATTTTCTCTAAAAGCTCTGACGCGTGTGCCTGATTGCCTTGTTCGAGGGTATAATCATAAAATGCATAGTAAAAAAGAAGAGTATTTTCTTGATTGATACCAGAGTCTGAAAATTCAATCTCGGTAAATCGCTTGAATATTTTTAATAGCTCATGTCGGGGAATTTCAGTTTGTAGAGGCGCCATAAGATTGAGCAGTCCGTTTACGTATAGTGGCGGCAAATCCATCTGTTCCAAGTGATACATCCCTTTGATCAGGTTACGGTAGGAATTGGGCGCGTCCAAAGCATATGAATACTCATGCGAGAGCATGGTTGCATAAAAAAACTCGTAGAGATCCCGGAACGGGTCATTAATGGACGGCTCTAAAAACCTAGCCTGATCGATGTTACTTTTTTCTTGCACCGACAATTTTGACGACCTGAAAGTAAAGTCATCTCTCATCGCAGGCAGCGCGATGAGCCAATCTGGGTCTGAGGTTTTATGTTTTTGTGCTTCTGCTTGATCAATATCCCAATGTAACGATGCATGCGGGTCTACCTCCTGAGAAATTGAAAATTTGACAAACCTTTCATTTCCCAACGAAGTCGCAACGTCTCTTAAACGTAATCGTAATCGAGCTACATCTCCTCCAACTTCTCCAGTGTCGAGCAACCAAATATAAGCGGCTAAAACTTTAAGGTCATTGGATTGATAGACATGCTCGGGAACCGTCACGCTATCCTTATGCCGCTCATAAAGGTCAACCAGGTTGTTTAAACGCTCTAGCCACTCTTCCGTCGTCACGTTTTCGCTTGACAGGAAAACGCCCGAAACTTCTGAGGGTTCAGAGGATTGAGCGAAGCCCTGCATAAAACTCAGCAAAGCTATAAAGAGCCCCATAAGAAAACCCTGAAGGGCCAATTTTAGTTTCATTCCACTTCATCCCAAAAGCGACGTCAAAATTATCGAAAGCTAACTTCTTTATTTTCTGTCTAACAGCGCTTTCGAAACATAGTCTTGCAGGTGTATTTTTTTGATTGCAAGTAAGCTTGCTTAGAAACCTAACGGCGTCTTTTAGGAAAATCCGTCACGTTAATCATATGTGGAGGGCGTAAGACCCAAACTTCTAAATATATCCCAAAATTCACAGACTTTAAAAAGTTACTCTTGAGTAACGTAAATGAAAACCCTAAGAACATCGTTACTTCTAAGTCGCAATTCAGAATATTGCAAATGAACAAGAGTAAGGAAATTTCATAGCCCGCTCCCAAGAAAGCAATCGTCACCGCTCCAGAATGGAAAATATTGAGGGCGCTGAGAAACTCCATCTTTTTCGATGGAACAAATTATCTGTAATCTTACAGGCAGAGGCTGCCGAATGCGGCATAGCCTGTCTCGCAATGGTGGCTGGGTTTCATGGCTACCAAACAAGCCTGACCGAATTACGCCGTAAGTTCTCGGTATCTCTAAAGGGTGTGAACTTAAAATCTCTGTCAGCAGCAGCGGATATGCTGGGTCTCTCAGCAAGGGGCTTGCGGTGCGATATGGAGGATCTGCGCAAGTTAAAAACTCCTTGTATCTTGCACTGGGGTTTAAATCACTTTGTCGTTTTGAAGCAGGCTGGACGACGTAAGATAACGATCCACGACCCTGCTCGCGGCAAACGCGTTCTGCCTCTTACGGAAGTTTCAAAACATTTCACGGGGGTCGCGCTAGAGTTAACACCGACGCCTGATTTCGAAAAAAAGAAAGACAAGGAACGGGTCCGCATTATGGACCTATGGTCAAAAATGACGGGCTTCATCCCTGTGATTTTGCAGATAATTGCCATCACCGTCATTTTACAGGTCTTCGCCGTCTTAGCCCCATTAGTGAATCAATTGGTCATTGATGAAGCGATCGCAAAAGGAGATGTTGATTTTCTGAAGGTCATCATTCTTGGATTTGCGTTACTGCTTTTTGTCCAAACTGCCATCGGAGTTTTGCGTTCCTATGTAACCATGTATTTCGGCACGCTTCTGAATTTCCAGATGCGGTCTAATATGTTGCGTCATCTCATGAGGCTTGAGTCCGAGTTTTTTGAAAAGCGCCATATCGGGGACATCATGTCTCGCATGGGGTCGCTGCAACCTGTTCAAAACCTGTTCACTAGCTCGTTTGTTACGGTTCTCCTGGACGGCATTATGGCTGTTGCGACCGGTGTCATCATGTTTCTATATTCACCATTGCTGGCTGGCGTGGTCTGCGGAATCATAGTTCTGTCCTTCTTGTCCCGGCTTGCGACTTTTCCATATGTCATACGGGTTACCGAAGAGCAGATTCAAAAGCAGGCGGATCTGCAAACCGTATCTTTAGAAACCATTCGTGGGGCGCGGGCGATAAAAATTTTTGGACGTGAGCAGCAGCGTCACGCCCACTGGCAAAACAGCTACGCGGACAGTGTGAATGTTGGACTTCGTCTCCAACGCTTCGGCATTGGATCTGGCGCAGCGAATGGAATTGTCTTCGGGTTACTTGAACTGGGAATTTATTATCTTGGCGCGATGTTAGTAATTAACCAATCTTTGACTCTTGGCATGTTCTTCGCCTTTCAGAGTTATAGAGGGCAATTTAGTGGACGTATCAATTCACTAATTGGTCTCTATTTTTCATTCCGAACCGTCGGTCTCCACCTCGAGCGATTGGCCGATATCGTATATGCTGACCAAGAGAAGGGGGTGGACGCTCCCCTGATGGTTGGGAAGAAAATCACCGGAGACATGAAAGTTGATAAACTAAGGTTTCGATATGGTGATAACGAACCTTGGGTCTTAGATAAGGTGAGCATGAAGATAAACCCAGGTGACCGGGTTGCTCTTGTTGGACCATCTGGCGGTGGTAAGACAACACTCTTAAAACTCCTCATTGGCCTTCATAATCCACAAGAGGGTGAAATTTTGTATGATGACAGATCACTTTCCACGACAGGTGTTCGCGCTATTCGGAATCAGATTGGTGTTGTGATGCAAGACGATCGCTTGTTGTCTGGCTCCCTGTCCGACAACATTAGTTTCTTTGACCCCGAATTGGATCAGCAAAAGGTAGAAAGTTGCGCACGTGCGGCCTTCATACATGATGATATTATGAAGATGCCGATGGGGTATCAGAGCCTTATTGGAGACATGGGTTCAATTTTGTCCGGCGGCCAAAAGCAACGCGTATTACTGGCTCGTGCGCTTTATAACAGTCCCCGTATTTTGTTCCTTGATGAAGGCACAGCCAATCTAGACCCGCAATCAGAGCGAAACATTGTAAACTTGTTGGCCCAACTCCCCATCACTCAAATCGTTGTGGCCCACCGACCTGCATCAATAGAGACCTGCAATCGTATTTTTCACGTTGAAAATGGGAAAGTGCAAGAGGTGGCACATGCTGCCAACTTGGACACGCATCACCCTGAACCAAAAGAAAAACCTATCATTCCGATTGATGCGATTTGGGGCCGCGGTCGTTTTTCATCTCTCGGGTAAATCAGAAAAACTATCTAAAACGCAATGGCAGATTTGAATAAACATAGAGCCTAAACCCCACATTTACCTAGCCTTATCGGACGAAATCGGATTTTCTTGGAAACTCTAATGGTGCCCAGAAGAGGACTCGAACCTCCACGTCCATACGGACACTAGCACCTGAAGCTAGCGCGTCTACCAATTCCGCCATCTGGGCACGTCATTGGGAAGCGGGCGTGTAACCTTGCCTCTAGATATGGTCAAGCAAGGAAGTGAATCTTGGGCCTATGGCACGACACCTTCACCCAATAATGGGAAAACCGCTTCTTCGCGGTAAAGGTTAGGACCCCGCTTTTTCGTATGGCTCGACACCAAGCTAAATTGGTCAACGAGGAAAGGCCGCGTTGACCAATCAGCAAGCCGTTGTTCGAACGAGACAATCCGATCTAAGGGCGAACGTGGTTTCATGTAAGCCATGGTGACATGCGGCGTATATTTACGGGCCTCCATCTGGATGTCCGCACGCCGGGCGGCGTGGCGGCAGTGTTGATTAAGCCGTGTAAGAGCCGCTGAAGGTGATACACCCGCCCAAATTGCGTGCGGTTCCGTTTTTCCGAAATGCCCTCCGCGTTGTAAATTGAGTTCAAAACTGCCCATCCGAAGGGTGCCAATCTCTTGGTCGAGCAGTTCTGCATGGTCCGCATCAACATCCCCAAAAAACCCGAGGGTAATGTGCAACTTCTCCTGACTGACCCAGCGTGCACCGGACACACCTTTCTGTTCGCGGGCGACATCGCCCGCGATCTTGTCAGGTAGGAATATGGCAGCGAATAATTTCATGCGGGCTGTTAGCGACTGGCTGGGCAACGATAGGTTTGGTGAAGACGATGCGCTTCACTTTCCATGTCGTCCGTCCATTCGATGTTATGTGCATCAATATTTTCTTTGAGCTGGGTCATATTCGTGGCGCCAATAATATTACTTGTGACGAATGCTCGCGATTCAACAAACTTCAACGCAAACTGGGTTGGGGTGATACCCAATTTTCGAGCCGTCGCGTTACAGTCCAAATAGGCGGCTTCCGCATTTCGCCAACCCGTCATAAATTGCGGAAACAGATCCGCCCGAGACCCTTTGGGTATATCGCCTTCATCATATTTCCCCGTCAACATGCCCATGGCCAGCGGTGAATAAGCCAGCAGACCAACATCCTCACGCATGGCGATTTCGGCACGGTCATAGTCAAAACGCCGCGCAATCAAATTATAAACACATTGATTAGACGCAATTCGCGGCAAGCCTAAACGTTCGGCCAACTCCACAAATTTCATCGTTCCCCAGGCTGTCTCGTTAGAGATAGCAATGTGCCGGATATTACCTTTTTCAACATGACGAGAAAGCGCGCCGAGGATGTCCTCCAGCGGAGTCATTTCATCCGCATCATAATCGTAATAGCTGTCAAAACCGAAACCCGGCATGGCCCGATCGGGCCAATGGAGTTGATAGAGGTCGATGTAATCGGTCTGCAAACGCCGCAAAGACCCTTCTACCGCCTCATCAATCTGGTCGGGGGTATGACGGCACATATCAGCGTGTTTCCGTCGCCAACCGTAGTCGGAGCGTCCAGTGATTTTTGTTGCCAAAATGAAGTCGTCACGGTTTTTTCGGTCCGCGATCCAACTGCCGATGTGTTGTTCCGTACGCCCACCCGTTTCCTGACGCGAGGGGACAGGATACATTTCCGCTGTATCAATAAAATTTATACCCCGATCCAAGGCGTAATCGAGTTGTTCATGCGCCTCAGCTTCGGTGTTTTGTTCGCCCCAAGTCATCGTGCCGAGGCAGACCGACGTGACTTTCAAGTCCGTTCGTCCGAGTTTTCGGAGTTCCATAGGTTTACCTTAAGTTTTATATAGGAGAGGAATGTTTGTATTTGGTCGAATATAGGACTATATAAGAGAAAACATCGTCGCAACGGCGAATGAGATATTAAAGGAGATATCATGAACCAGTTTGATGCAACCAATGTTGCCTCCGGTGCAACAACTGACCTAGGGCTCAGGACTTTCCTCCTCGGCACCTATCGTTATATGGCTATGGCTATGGCCGTCACAGCCACTGTCGCGTTTCTAACGGGACAGGCTATGGCGAATGGCGTTATTAATCCTTCGTTAGTCTATAACCCAATCGTCGCAATCGGCGCGTTTCTAATCATTGTTTTTGGCTTTGGCGCTGTAGGCCGTAAATTGCCGTCAATGTCGCAAGGCGGAGTCTTGGCATTCCTCTTCGGGTTTTCTGCTTTTATGGGTGTACTGATGTCAGCCTATGCATTCCGTTATAATCCGACGATTGTTGCGAAGATTTTCTTCATGACGGTTGCTATGTTTGGCGCCTTATCGCTGTTCGGATATACAACAAAATTCAATTTGTCAGCTGTTGTCAAATACGCCTTCGCCGCTTTCATGGGTTATGTCCTGATCGGTCTGGTTGGTATGTTTGTCCCAGCACTTAGCGTCTTCGCTGGCGGGACATTCGGCACGATCATCAACATTGTAGCACTCGCTGCAATCGCAGTGATTACTGCCTGGGAAACCCAGCATCTGAAGCGCGTCTATTATGCATATGCCAATGACGCGAGCATGCAGGGCAAAATGCAGGCATTCGGTGCCGCATCACTTCTGTTGGCTTTCATCAACATGTTCCAAATCTTGATGAGCCTCTTCGGCCGCGAGTAATATCGTCGAACATTCTATTTTCGAAAAGCCACTCTCCGGAGTGGCTTTTTTTATGGCTGTAATTTAACGCTCCAGGCCCACATGGTTAAGGGGGGATTAATCGCCTTCGGCTAAATCCCGCCTATGCGCATTTCACGCAAAGCCCTGATGAATACGGTCCTTGCCGGATCGGCCTGTGCTTATCTTAGCGGCATGGCCATTTTGGCTGGATTTGCAGTGTCCGCAAAAGACCTTCCCGACCCGAAAAAACTCTGGGAACGCAACCGCCCTGTTTCCGTTCAGATCGTAGACCGCAATGGCCGTGACATTCTAATCCGGGGCGCTGCAGTGGAACGTCCCGTCGATCTAGACACCCTCCCCTTCCATATTCCTGTGACCTTCCTTGCCACAGAAGATGAGCGGTTTCGGAATCACATCGGGATTGATCCACGCGCTATGCTGCGGGCCTTATGGCAAAACATTCGCGCTGGGCGTTACGTCCAGGGCGGCTCAACCCTAACGCAGCAATTGACCAAAAATATCTTTCTGACTCCGGATAAAACACTGTCCCGCAAAGCACAGGAAATGATGCTCTCCGTTTGGATGGAGCGAGATTTCACTAAAGACGAGCTTCTGGAAATGTATCTTTCTCGCATTTATTTCGGGAGCGGCGCTTGGGGTTTGGAAAGTGCCAGCCTACGTTATTTCGATAAGCCAGCGGCAGAGCTTTCTCTAGCAGAGGCCGCGATGTTATCGGGTCTACTAAATTCACCCTCAAGATCAAA
This sequence comes from Litorimonas sp., assembly GCA_039975855.1. GTDB lineage: Bacteria > Pseudomonadota > Alphaproteobacteria > Caulobacterales > Maricaulaceae > Litorimonas. The sequence continues at coordinate 905,507 of JBDWGH010000002.1, forward strand.
TCCGGTAGCGAGTTTTGAACGCGCGACGCAGCGCCAACATGTGATATTGGATTCTATGGATGCCCAAGGCTTGCTGGACGTCAACATTGCCGCCGCCGCAAAAGCTGAACCCCTGACAATTCACAGCCCTAAAGATACGGAAGGTGCGCAATACTTCGTTGATTGGATTTGGTCTGACTTAGAAGATCGGATCGGGGTGCCAACACAAGATATCGTTGTTCAAACAACCTTGGACATAGATGCGCAATCCGCAGGCCAAGCCGCCCTCACCGCTCATCTTGACCCAGAGCGCGGCGCGAGCCAGGGCGCAATTATCAGCTTGGACGGCACAGGGGGTGTCCGTACACTGGTAGGCGGTTTGGACTACGGACAAAGTCAATTTAACCGCGCCACACAAGCCGTGCGTCAGCCGGGATCATCGTTCAAACCATTCGTTTACTTAGCTGCGTTGCGGGCTGGAAAATCGCCCTGGGATACGGCGGTGGATGCACCAATCACGATTGACGATTGGACCCCTGAGAACTTCACAGAAAAACACCTTGGTACAGTCACGCTTCACAAAGCTCTCGCGAGCTCAATAAATACTGTAGCGGTGTCTTTAGGAGAAGACGTTGGACGAGAGACCATCATAGCGACAGCCGAACAATTCGGATTCGAGAATTTGAAACCTTACCGCAGCCTCGCTCTTGGCGCGCAGGGACAAACTCCACTCACAGTAGCGGAAAGTTATCTGCCCTTCGCCAATTGGGGAACCCAAAGGGAAGCTTACGGTATTCTTTCAATTTCAACCGCAGACGGGACGCCACTCTATGACCGAGCGCCGCCGAATGGCGCCGTCGTTCTTGGCGCGCAGGAACTCGCGGACATGAACTATATGCTGCTCGAATCTGTAGAACGCGGCACTGGTCACCGCGCACGCATTGCAGGGCATATGATTGCAGGTAAAACTGGAACAACAAATGATTTCCGGGACGCTTGGTTTGTTGGATACGCACCCGATCGCGTAACTGCAGTATGGGTCGGTGATGATGAAAACGCCGCGATGAATAAAGTCACTGGCGGCTCAATCCCGGCCATGATTTTCAAAGACGCGATGGCGGCGCAGCTTACCGACGTCCCAGCCGCTCGCCTTCCTGTCTCAACCGAGCCCGACTGGGCACGAAAAAATGCGCAACTTCAAAATTTATTGGATCGGCTGGAAGATCGATTGCCGTAAAATTTGGACGAGAAGCGGATAAAACCGTGTTTTAACAGCTGATTAACCCTGTTTTCAGGGTATTGTGTATCAATCTCAAACAACGAAAATTCCGTTCAATTTACGTTCAGAATACAAAGTTTAGGGCCAGCGCGTTATCGATATTTGTGGGTAAGATAACGCGAAACTAAGGCTCACTGCCTTATTTCATTCTTGGGAGTAAACTATAGACCAATCATGTGGGAACGGTCTGTTACTTGCCCCTCGTATTGTGGGATACGGGGGGCACGCGTCCCTTAGATTTAAAACTCTGCGCCTACCGCATGGAGTGTCGGTCCATTTTTATTCAACCAGCGTTTCGCACCTTTAACATCATCAAAAATACGGTCACAGACAGCCCAAAACGCCGGACTATGGTTGGCTTCGATCATATGAGCGCATTCATGAGCCGCCACATATTCCAAAATTTGTGGCGGAGCGCAGATGAGACGCCAAGAATAAGAAATATGCCCTTCACCGTTCCTCGTGATACAACTGCCCCAGCGGCTTTCCGTGTCTCTAACGGATACTTTTCCGACACGTTTATTCAGTTCAGTGGCATAATGATGGCTAGCGGCTTCCAACTCAGCGCGGGCCTCGCGAATAAGAAAGCGTCGAACACGTCCCGGAAAACTCTCAATATCTGGACTAGGCACAATTAGTTTCAAACCAACGCGATCTACGCGCGCCCGTCCGCGGCCGGGCGGGTTCACGAGACGAAAATATTGTCCTTGAAATAGTATTTCTTTGCCCGGCACGAAAGGTTGCGGTGGCGGCAGAGCTTCTAGTTGGACGTCAATCCAATCGCGTTGTTGATGAGCAAACTCACGGGCTTTAGTAAACGCGCGCAGGCCCGGTACAACGACATGAACTTCACGGGCACTAGGTTTCACTTTCAGAGAAATTCGTTTGGCCCGTTGTGACAAAACATAGAGCACGCGCGGATCACCGCTATCGCGTAACGGGAAATCTGCCTTGCTAGGGCGCGCGGGCATGTTATCGTCTCCGCCTAATATTGTGTTCAGGAAACCGACCATGTCGCTTAAATACGCATCCCTTTTAAAAATCTCCGTTGCTGGAGCCGTCTTATTAAGTGTGGGGGCATGCAAGCCTGCAGACAAGGGGCAAGGTGCATTGAAATCCGAGGTCGTGTCTGCCTTGAACCTCTCCAAGAGTGAGGCTGGCGTTTTCGCGAAATATTTCGCCACAGAGGAGTGTGACGTCAACGAGGCGGACGCTCTTGAGGCTTTGACGGGATTAGGTCTTGTTGAAAACGGTTCAAATAAGCTGAGTTTCGCGTCGCAGGATTTTAGCGGCGGTCTCGTGACCTACCGCGATGTAGTCGTCCAAGACAAAGACGCCGACGCAGATATTTTCAGCGCCAAGACCGCCGTTTTTCATTGCCCAAGCTTGGTTGACGATGTGCCAGGATTTGCGCGGCTGGACTTGACGGATGCCATAGTGCGCGAGGACGAACTGACTTTCACATTTGGTACGCTAAATATTTCCAAGCCGACATCAGATGCAGCAGCTGCAATTATTGACGGGATGCTGGGCGCGCGTGATGACGGCCAAGACGATATAGGATTTGACGCGGTTTCTATGACGGATGTGACTCTGGAGTCGGATGAAATATCGGGTTCACTGGATGCCCTGTCCTGGGGTGAAGTTCGCGGTGATAACGGGCAAGGTAAAGCTGATCTGACCATCGACAATCTGGACATCGTGATACCAGGTCAAAACGACGGTCAAGATATGACTCTTGATTTTAAAGGCATGAGCGCACGCAATCTCAATATTGGCGGAAAAATTGATGCACAGGCAGCCATGTCAACAAACGGTGTTGTCGGCAGTGTGATTGGAAACCTCAACGCATTTCAAAAGCCCTATGACGAGTTAGTCGTCGAGACGATGAAATTAGACTCAGAAGGGTTCAATGTCGACTTCGGCGGTATTGAAGGCCAGACGACAGAAAAGGGCGAGAAAATTGTCACCCGTCAAAGCCTGAAACCTAGTGTGATATCACTAAAACCTGCTTTGGCCGACGTTCCGTCCTTTCAACGCAATTACAACATTATGAAGTCTCTAGGATTCGAGACGCTCAAATTCTCTGGCAGTTCGGTCACGACCTTGGATAGTTCAGATGATTCAGTTTCCGTCTCGGACGGTTTGTTTGTTGTTGAAGACGGGTTCGCCCTGAACTTCGAATATTCCGCGGAAGGCCTCACTGAAATGATGACCGCCTTGCAAGAGATGACAGCGAGCAATGAAACCCCGGACCCCTTGGCCGTGTATGACCAGTTGAAACTTCGAAATTTCCGACTGACGCTGGAGGATAATTCCATTGTTGAGCGCGGCCTGAAACTGGCTTCGGAAATGACTGGGCAGAGCGAGAAGAATATAAAACGCGGCCTGGGTATGGCGGTATTCGCTGCCGCGATGGCCGCTCAAAATGAAGTGCAAGCTGAAGTCTATTCCGAAACCACAGAAGCCTTCGCTGACTTTGTAAAAAAAGGCGGCACGCTCACCATAGAAGCCAATCCCCCGGCGCCCTTCCCGCTCGCGCCGCTTCTAACGGAACAAGGTGAGAATATTGATCCTGAGACACTCGGCTTCTCTGCCAGTCAAGAAGGCGGCGCTGAATGATAAGAGAGAACCTCAAGGATTTTAAAGGTCTGGATCATGATCCAGATTTTCGTTGGCGCGGAAATAATGTCACGCGGATAGAAAACCTCTCGGACATCGCCTTTGCGATTGCTCTAGGAATGATAATTTCCGGTGTGGACGCCCCAAAGACCTTTGATCAACTCCGCGAGTTTTTGTTTTATCTTGTCCCCACCGGAGCTGCATTTGCGGTCATGCTGCAGGTCTGGCGAATCCATTATACGTTTTTCAGACGATATGGCGTTGCTGACCAATATATTATTCGACTGAACGCCTGCCTCATCTTTGTTGTTTTATATCTCGCTTATCCGCTTTGGTTCACCTTTAGTGCTCTCTATTCTTGGGTCGTTGGTCAATGGACCAATGACTACGCGAAAGCGATTGAAATGGGGATGACAACCACCAACTCCGTCAAAACAATCTGCCTGTTTGTTATCGCCTATGCCAGCAGCCAAGTTATTATGGCGCTCATGTATGGGCATATCGTCCGAAAACGCGAGTTACTTCAACTAGATGAGCAAGAGTTATCTCGAACCCGAGAAACGCATATCGGTCTATGGTGGTCTACTGTCATATCAATGACCGCCGTCCCCCTTGCGATGCTAACATCCTTAGGGCCCTTTGCCGCGTTTTTGTTGTTTTTCCAGGCGCCTGGATATTGGGTTGCTAAGAAATTCCTGAATCGACGCGCCAAACCCTAGGTTTGCATGCAATTTTTTAAGCCCGCCCTGCGCGGATGCGCCGCTTTAGGCGGCTTGAAACCTGTCGCTGCCCGTCGCATATGACTGTCAACGAATTCTAACTCTTACGGAGCCACCACATGAAAGTTCTGGTCCCGGTCAAGCGTGTGCTTGACTATAACGTCAAGGCGCGGGTCAAACCCGACCAAACCGGCGTTGATCTCTCCAATGTAAAAATGAGCATGAACCCTTTTGACGAAATCGCCGTCGAAGAGGCCGTGCAATTGCAAGAAGCTGGCACAGCGACAGAGACTATTGTTGTCTCTATCGGGCCGGCAAAGGCGCAAGAAACAATCCGCACTGCTCTCGCCATGGGCATGGACCGCGGTGTTCACGTTCAAACGGATGATGATCTTGAACCTCTCGCGGTTGCAAAGATGCTGAAAGCCGTCGCAGACGCCGAAGGTGCCGAATTGATCGTTATGGGCAAGCAAGCCATTGATAATGATTACGGATCGACGGGCGGCATGCTCGCAGCTCTTTTAGATTGGCCAATTGGGTCAGCTGCCAACTCTATTGCCATTGACGGCGGCGCAGTCACCGTTGTCAAAGAAGTCGACGGTGGCCTGCAGACAGTTAAGTTGCAAATGCCAGCACTCGTCACCGCAGATTTGCGTTTGAACGAGCCGCGCTATGCGTCTCTACCAAACATCATGAAAGCGAAACGTAAGCCGATTGAAGCCAAAACACCGGCTGATCTGGGTGTCGACACAGCGTCGCGCTTGAAAGTATTGAAGGTTACAGAGCCCGCCGCTCGCGAAGCCGGCATCAAAGTCGAAGATGCTGCTGCGCTCGTCGATAAACTGAAAAACGAAGCAGGAGTCATCTAATGGCCATTCTTGTTGTTGCAGAACATGACAATGCGTCCTTGAAAGACGCGACCCATAAAACCGTCACAGCCGCCGCAAAAATGGGCGGAGACGTTGATGTCCTCGTCGCCGGTAAAGGCGTTAAAGACGTTGTGGCCGCAGCTGCCAAGATTGATGGCGTGCGCGCTGTGATTGGCGTTGACCATGATAGCCTTGAGCGTCAATTGGCTGAAGCCATGGAAACTGTGGTTGTTGGCCTAATGAGCGGTTATGACGCCGTCCTTTCACCTGACACGACCACACATAAAAACTACATGCCGCGCGTTGCCGCCAAATTGGACGTGCAGCAAATCAGCTCTGTCACAGGTGTTGAGAGCGCAGATACATTTGTACGCCCAATCTATGCCGGTAACGCCATGGCCACTGTGCAGTCTACAGATGCCAAGAAAGTCGTCACTGTACGGACGACTGCTTTCGCAGCCGCTGGCGAAGGCGGTTCCGCCTCAACGTCAGACGCAGATGGCGGTATTGGTGCATTGAAATCCGAATATGTCGGCGAAGAATTATCCAAATCAGATCGTCCTGAACTGACAGCGGCGAAGGTCGTTGTCTCTGGTGGTCGCGGTATGGGTTCCGGCGAGAACTTCAAATTACTTGAAGGTATCGCGGATAAACTCGGCGCAGCCATGGGTGCCTCCCGCGCAGCCGTCGATGCGGGCTTTGTTCCAAATGATTGGCAAGTTGGCCAAACGGGTAAGGCTGTTGCGCCTGAACTCTATATCGCTGTTGGTATTTCCGGCGCGATCCAACATTTGGCTGGGATGAAGGACTCCAAAGTCATCGCTGCAATTAATAAGGACGAAGACGCCCCGATTTTCCAAGTCGCGGATTACGGCCTCGTCGCAGACCTGTTCAAGGCCCTGCCGGAATTTGAAGCGGAGCTGACAAAGGCTGGCCTCTAAGCCACACCTTTGCAATTTTATTCAGAAGCCTCGCGGTCAGACAATCTCTGGCGGCGGGGTTTTTTTGTGGAATTTATTCACCCACGAGAGCGTAGTCTCCCGAAGGAAGTTTTTCGAATTTCAGTTTCGCAGCTTCAAGGACTTTTGGATCGATCTGTATGGCACCGATTCCTGTCGCAGGGATCGGAGTTTCCGCAGAATTTCTGTTCTGAAGGTATAATGACATCAATTCTTCCTCTCGGCCCTTCCATCCAATTTGAGGATTGCTTGCTACGAACTGTTCCCAGTTCCCTGTATGACCAACAAATCCGCCCGCAACGCCTTCCTCAGATGGGTAAGGAGGCATGCCTCTGAATGTTAAAATATCCTCCCGCGCTTTCTCATATCCATTCGAATGTCCACCCTCATAGGCCCGCACATAAATCTTGCACTTTGCCTCCTGCTCACCAGACAATTGGTCGTCACTTAATAATGTCGCACAGGCATTATACTCGTTCCTAACCTCTGCAGGGTCATGATCATCTGCAACTGCCAATGGCGCAAACAACGAGCTGCACAATATCGGTACTAATATCCGTTTCATAACCTTAATCCTCACCCGTAATATCGTTCAAAAATGCCCCCACATTTTCGGCAGTTGCGTTTTCGTCTTTAACGATTTCAGGCTTGGAGGGGTCAGAAGACTGTTGCGAAGATGATTGGCTTATCGATCCAGGTCGAAAATACAGAGCTCCGTCTTGGTTCTCGATTTGACTAAACACACTGGAAACCATTGTCACACATACGGTCAATGCTCCAATCAAGGCTAAAATCACGCCGGGAAATGTGGTTGCAAGCTCAACACTACTTTTACGGCCTTGGCTGTCTTCTACTTTGACGTCCAATTTTCCCTGCGTCGCTTCACGAATGCGAGCTAGGATTAATGCGCCCCCCATGACCATCAAGCCCATACCTGCCAGAAGTGACGCCGATTGCAAATATAAACGTGACGCTATCAATGAACGGAGTAAGCTCGCCCGACCCATCTGAAAATCATGCTCCATTGCGACAGCCATAGAGGTTTCAGGAGAAACCTCCGTATCTGTCAAAATATCAGCCTCAATTAAATGATCAAATCCCGCAGTCGTGGCATTCGTCTCAAGCCCACTTAGGAGCTGCGCTAATTGCCAAGAGAGAAACGCAGCAATAACCGCAAACGCGAATGTTACGCCAATAGCTGTTCGATTAACGAGGTTCCAAGTGCCTTTATCAATTTGAGCATCGGCAGGTGATGAAGACGCCGGATCGGCAGATTCATCCTCAGAGTCTATTTTAGCTTCTTCATTCATTTTGGTTGCGCCCCCGCCACTAAAAGTGGAGCTCTTTTGAGCCCAATCCAAGAATTTGTCAATTTCTTGAAAGAACCCCTAAACCTTCATTCGCGGTCAGGTTAGAAAATCAAACGTAAATCCTAAACCTTCAAAAACTCTAATTGCTCTTCACATTGTGTCGTTTTTTCGTAAAGTTCGGTATTCAATAAGGGGCACATCATGAATAAATTAATCTTGCTGGCAACAGCACTCACTCTGGTTGCGTGTAACCAAGAGACCGTAAAAGACGAAAAGACAAGCAGTCTGAAGTCTACAAATCCTTACATAACCGTATCGCCGAAATTGGACGGCAACCTCCCTTTGGACGTTGTATTTTCGGACGCAAAAAATCTAACAACAGAACAAGATCGGCCGTTCTTTGATCACTATTCTTGGCAAACATTCATCGCATTAAATTGGCCCGCCGATATTTCAAATCGCGGCGTCCCTATAAAGCCAAATACGCCGGATAGCTTTCTATCCACGAACCGCTCGGGCGAAACCTCTTCACCCGTTGTTTGGGAGACATATCGTGAAGGGTTCGAACTTTTCCCCCCAAATGACACACCTACGCCGCCACCGTGGAATAGTTCTGACCCAAGCTATTCACCAGCAGGAAACACCCATGACGGCAAACGTGTATTTGCAATGACAACCAAAGGCGGTCTGATGGACGAAATCAATGAAGCTTTTGGCGGACCGCTCATTGATCAAAATAAAAAATATGTCCGGTATGAAGTTAGAATCAATGAGACCGAATATGAACAAGTTCGGACAGAGAAATGGTATGACAAGCCAACACTAGAAGATGCCATTGCGAAAGCGTTCAAAGAGTCTGGCAATGAAGGCATTCAATTTAAAAATAATTCAATAGAGTTAAAAGCGGCTTGGCGTGAAATGGTCGAAGGAGATGACCTCTCAAAATATTATGTTGTGAATGGCTTAATTGCTGATGCGGAAGGCAATTATTCTTCGGCGAATATGGGCCTCGTCGGTCTGCACATAATGCAGAAAACTGAGAAAGCCCCACAATGGATTTGGTCAACATTTGAGCATGTTGATAATGTCACCGGAATCCACCCTTCATTTAACAATGGATCCGATGCGCCCACAACGCCTCTCACCTCTGCTTGCAAGGAGAAAGACGGCGTCAACCCATCCAGTATCACCCAAGCCGAAATCAAAGCGCGAGGCTATGATTGCGAACCTTTCGAAATTCCTCCGTTTGTCGCTGAAGCTAACCGGAGGCCTGTTCAGGTCACGCGAGTCGACCCCATTCCGACAACGCCGGCTCAACCAGCGGGATATTCAACGCAGGCCTTAAACACCAAATATCAGAAACTTGTCGGAGGCACTGTCTGGGAGAATTACGAACTCGTCAGTACGCAGTGGCCAACAAATCCAGAGCTCCCGTCTCCTTATGACCCAACATTCGATCCAGATCCGGATTACAAACCGGAACTCGCCGGGAATCCATTTCCAGAGTTTTCCGCGAATTTGACCATGGAAACTTACTTTCAAAAGAATAGCTGCATGCAATGTCATTATCACGCAGCCGCGTATGGTACGGACTATAGCTGGATTATGGTCAACCGGGTCATTCCTCCTGAAGAGGCAAAATAAGGGATGTATTTGCGGTGACTACGGTTGATCTAATTTGATGAAGTCCAAACTATTTCTTACAAAATTTGGATCAATGACGGCGCTAAGGTGGGTGCCCTTTAACTGACGGTATTCTGCCCCCGGAATAATCTTCGCGAGGGCCTTACCCGAACCATTGGCCAAGTCTTGGTCGCCCGTCATCACCAGTGCCGGTATGTCAAATGTCGCGAGCACGTCAGCCCCGGTATAAAGCCGGGATGACAGTGCTCCGCGTAGACCCGCGACAGTTCCACCAGTCGCGGCAATGCGCGCTGCAAGTAATTTCGCACCCGGCGTATCTTCACCGGCAGCCAGTTGGTCCAGGGCCCTGCGGAAAGCGTCATTTCGTTTGGTGTTCATTTCGTCTGCTGCCGCGTCCCCTATACCGCCTAAAATCAGATAGGCTTCGTCCCGTGTCAGAAGGTGGTACCGTATGGCGGTCAATGCACCGTAGGAATATCCTATGACGGCATGAGGGCTCGTTTCCAAATGCGTCATCAGTGCAATTTGATCTCTCGCCGCTGCATCTCTCGGCCAGCTTTCAGGGTCATCTTTGACTTGGGACTGTCCGTGTCCGCGCATATCCGGCGCGATCACACGGTAGCCTGCATCGGAAAACGCATCGACTATTCCGGTCTCAACGAAATTTTGCTTGGCAGAGGAAGAAAACCCATGCAGCAGCAGAAGGACAGGTCCCTCTCCGCGCTCTACATAGCTCAAGACTTGGCCATCGAATGACGCATAGGTCTGCCGCACCAGCTCAGTGTTGTGAGAATTTGGTTCAACCGTCTGGCAGGCCCAAAGCCCAAAAAGACAAGAAACAATGACGCCAAATTTCCAAAAAATATGCATGGGGGTAAAATGAGAGAAGCCCCTCGAATGTAAAGACAAAATACTCTAGACCGCAAGAATGACACGTATTCTCCTCCTCACGACCGCCCTTCTTTTTACGGCTTGCAAAGCCGCAGACGTTTCGTCTGCCGCAGTCATGGATGGTCCAACCATCACGACCACGCCAGCGCCCCAATCAGGCATGGTAGCGGCGGCCAATCCGCTGGCAACAGAAGCGGGATTGAAGGTCTTGCGTGAGGGCGGATCCGCTGTGGATGCAGCAATTGCCGTACAAGCGACTTTGGGTTTGGTCGAACCCCAATCCTCTGGTCTCGGCGGCGGGGCATTCATGGTTCTGTACGATCCTAAAACCGCCAAAGTCTGGACCTATGACGGCCGCGAAGAAGCCCCGTCAGGCGCAAGTGCGACGATGTTCCAAGACCCGGCAACTGGGAAACCGCGCGGTTATTTTGAGCGGGTCGGCTCTGGCCAAGCCACAGGCACACCCGGCGCCGTCGTTATGCTTCACCGCGCGCATCAGGATTATGGAAAACTCGACTGGGGCTCTCAATTAGATAGCTCTATAAAACTCGCCGAAGAAGGCTTTCGCGTAAGTCCCCGCATGGCCGGATTGGTCAAGCGTATGGGCGGGTATATTTTGAAAAATGACCCGGATACACGCGACTATTTCTTCATGGAGAATGGCGATCCTATCCCTGAAGGCTTCCTACGAGATAACCAGGCTTACGCGGATACATTGCGCGCAATCGCCAAAAATCCTCGCGCCTTACTCGAAGGCGAGATCGCAGCTGATATTGTTGCAAAGATAGGCCAAGACCCCTTCCCTGGTACATTAACCGTTGCGGATATGGCGAAATATCAACCTCGTAAAACTGAGGCGCTTTGCACCTCTTATCGCGGACATGCCGTTTGCGGCGCGCAACCGCCGGCGAGTGGCGGCATTGCCGTGCAGTCTATTCTCGGCACACTGGAAAACTTCGATATGGCCTCTGCGGGTAACACAGCGGAAGGTTGGCATCTTTTCGCAGAAGCCAGTTTTCTCGCCTATGCTGATCGCGATAAATTTGTTGCAGACAGCGAATTCGTCGAGGTCCCCACGGCAGAAATGCTAGACAAAAAATATCTCGCCAGTCGTGCCCAACTCATCAAACCCGACAGCGTCATGATCGACGTGAAAGCCGGTGATCCCGTTGGCTTTTCACGCGGGAAAGACGCGACACCTGACAATCCCGGGACATCCCATTTCACCGTGATAGACAAAGATGGTTTGACCATCTCCGTCACCACGACTGTCGAAGGCGCCTTTGGTAGCCAGCGTATGGTACGCGGATTTTTATTGAACAATCAGCTGACCGATTTCTCAGCCAGAGATAAAGATGCGGATGGCGTCCTAATCGCGAACCGTGTTACACCAGGCAAACGCCCGCGCAGTTCCATGAGCCCACACATTGTTTTCGCACCGGATGGAGAGCTCTTATTTACAACGGGCTCACCTGGCGGAAATTCAATCATTGCCTATACGGCTAAATCAATTGTCGGCATGATCGATTGGGGTTTGTCCCCGCAGGAAGCGATTGAGCTACCAAATGTAATTGCTCGCAACGGCTCTCTTCGGATGGAGGCACAGAATTTGCGGGACGCGGAAACGGAAGAGTTAAACCGCGGTGCGGGGGCGAAAGAATTTGGCATGGCAGAGGATATTGTCGCTGCCCTCGAAGGATTAGGGCATAAAGTCCGTCGTTCTGGCGGGGAAATTTCTGGCCTACATATAATCTATCGCCAGGACGATGGAACGCTCATTGGCGGGGCCGACCCGCGCCGAGAAGGTACCGCTGAAGCGCAGTAAATAATAACTACTCCGAAAGAGGTAGGGTCAAAACAAACCGCGTCCCGGTGTCGTCTGATGACATCAGGTTCAAATCCCCGCCTTGGGCCTTGGCCAGTTCTTTAGATATGGACAAACCGAGACCGGTTGATTTCGTATTTGCACTGTGAGCCTGTGCGCTGGAGAAAGCTTGAAAGAGATTTTCTTTCGCGCGGTCAGGTAGCCCCGGACCTGTGTCAGAAATGCGAAGCTCGGCTAGCCCGTCACGGATTTCCGCGCCGACCTGCAATCGACAGTTTTTCTCACAATGCGCAGCCATCGCCTGCGCAGCATTTCTGAATAAATTATGGAAAATGCGATAGGCATGATCAGGGTCTGTTCGAACCATCAAATCAGTTGGAACCGTGTTCCGAAATTGCGTTTTGGGGAATTGTTCAATCACATCTGCAGCCGCTTCACCGATTGTAAACGCAATACGCGTGTCTTGAATTTGAGGGTCCGCGGTCTCCGCTCTGGAATATGACATTACGTCTTCCGTCAGACCAATTCCGCGTTCAACAGTACGGGTTAGACGCTCCCCCATGTCAGAGAGTTTCTGCTCAGGGTTCATAGATAGACGATCTGAGATCAATAAGGCCGAAGTCAGCACATTGCGGAGGTCGTGATTAATTTTGGCGACTGCCAGCCCTAATCCCGCAAGCCGTTCACGCTGACGGAATGCCGCGCGCTGCGATTGTTTCATGTCGATAAATTCGCGTTCCAGCTGACCTATTTCATCTTTGCGTTTCGGGCGAGCGCGTTTGGCACGGCGATGTTCGGGATTTTCACGAAAGGCCGTCATGTCTTCGGCCAGCCGTTTGACGGGACGAATAATCATAGCCGACATAGACCAGTAGATCAGACTACCTGTGATAATCGCGATAATAAGAGAGAGCCAAAAGATACGTTTAAGATAATCGATTAATTCCATGCGCAATGCACTGCGTGGAATAAGGAGATCGAGCGAATCTTGTCCAGGCACAGGGCTCATCGCCTTAACTAAAAGTGTTTGGTGACTGTTAGAGAAGAAGTCTTGAAATGGAGCGAGCAAAGAAGGGAAACGAGGTGGAACTCTCATGTCAATTACAACAATTTCGCCTACATCTTCCGGTTGGTCGCCCAGGATCAACTCCGTCATGCCATCACGCTTCGCCGCCATTTGCAGCACATCCGTATCGGTCATGAATTGTTCGGTGAGAATCTCGGAAGCCTCGTAATCCGGCACACCGGTCAAAGCCTGCGCGAGCAGTCCCGCTTGTTGGGAACGCTCAGTCAACCAATCCTGTCGAAAGAGGGCGGCAGATGGTACAAAGATAACCATCTCTGCCAGCATGACGAAACCAATCGTCAGCAGGAGCAGCTTTGAAGATAGCCGCCGCGATATGAACCCATCAACCATTTTATGTGTTTACGTCGCGGCGAACAAAATGCCCAGCGGAACTTGACCTAGTGGAATTTCGCCCAAAAATTGGCCGTCATCCGGATTTTTGACTTGGGACCAAAAAGTGCGTCGGTATACAAACTAGATGCTGCCCGTTTAACGGCCTCAGACCGCGTGGGATAAGGTGAAATAATCTGAGCTAAGCTCGACACTTTCATCTTCCCTGTTATCGCCACGGAGAGCATATGAATTATTTCGCCAGCGTGAGCTCCGACAACAGAGCCACCTAGAATTTTGCCCTTTTTTCCTACAATGATTTTGACGCCGCCATGAGTAGAGCGTTCAGCAATAGCTCGATCATTTTCATCAAAATGGAATTCTGCCACTTGTACGATATCACCGTATTTCTCACGGGCTTGAGCTTCAGACAAACCAATATTAGCGAGTTCAGGCTCAGTGTAGATTGCGGCAGGCATTCGGTCAGTTGTGGCCGTTGAAAAACTCTTCTTTAGCCCTTGCGGCAGAATAAAGAAATTCTTGAACAGGCTTCCCGCATGATGACCTGCAATATGAGTCAAACCGCCCATGCCTTTGGCAACATCGCCAGCCGCATAGACCTTCTTATTCGACGTCCGAAGATTGTCATCCGTGTCGATACCGCGGCGATCAAAATCAATGCCTGCAGACTCCAGACCTAGACCCTCAACAGCAGGTGCACGTCCCGCGGCTACGAGCAAGTGCGAGCCTTTAATAACGGTCCCATCTTCCAACTCCACTTCGACGCCGGACTTAGCTTTACGAATTTCTTTGGTTTTGACTGGTGCGTGGAATGTGATGCCTTCCTCTTCCAAAGCCTTGACAAGGACTTGAGCGTGTTCCGGTTCATTGCGGCTTAATGGCGGCGCAATATCAATGATAGTGACGTCGGCACCTAAGCGTCGGAACGTTTGGCCCATTTCCAATCCAATAGGGCCTGCACCAATGACCAGCAAATGTGACGGAAATTTATCGAGACTAAAAATATTCTCATTCGTTGCGTAATCAACTTGGTCCAATCCCGGGATCGGAGGAGCAGAGGCACGGCTCCCGACCGCAACAACAAAACGTTTTGCGCGCACGCGAGTTGTTTCAGATTCCACCGTATTCGCATCGACGAATTTTGCGTATTCAGAGATGACCGTGGCGCCCAAACCTTCAAACCGCTCTACAGAATCAACCGGCGCAATCGTGGCAATCACATCTGTGATATGGGCTTTAACGGCCTCCCAATCGACTTTGGGTTCAACGGGCGTAATTCCGAATTTCTCTCCGGACCGCTGGGCCTGCGCCATCTTGCCTGCTTTCAAAATAGCTTTAGATGGGACGCATCCATGGTTCAGACAGTCGCCGCCCATTTCCGCGCCTTCAAACAAAAGCACATTCCGATCAAGCATGGCGGCACCTGCCACCATAGATAAGCCCGCAGAGCCTGCGCCGATTACGCACAGATCAACATCATATTCTGTTTTTTCGATAGACATAGTTTTTCTCTCTCAACAGACCTTCGCCAATTAGGCGTCGACGGCCGTCGTATTTTTCTTGAAGAATTTTTTGTAAATAGCAGGGATCAGTGCAACGAATGCGAGTGCAAAAAACGCAGGAGCAAAACTAGCGGCTGCATCACGTACTAGAGAACCAACATCTAAGGTCTCACCAGCCTCAGCCGCTTTCAGCAACGTCTTCTGTAAACCAGCCCCAATCAAAGTGTATGCCACCGTACCGGGAATAATCCCAAAGAAAGTTGAGATCAGATAATCTCGGAATTTCGCACCGAGAATGGCCGGCGCAATGTTGACCACTGCAAATGGGAACAACGGGATCAAGCGCAAGGTAAATAAATACGACAGAGGGCTCTCGTTAAACCCAGCTTCCATTTTGCCGACAAAAGGCCCGGCGATGGATTTCAAAGCTTCACCGATAGACGACTTCGCGGCAACAAAAAGAACGCAAGCGCCGATAGTCGCACCTACCACCGTTGCTGGTGCACCGACATAAACACCGAAGAGAAAACCACCACCGATCGTCAACGCACTGGCCGGCACCATAAATGCTGTGGCCGCGATATATATGGCAATGAAAGCCAAGAGCACGAGCAAGAAATTTTCTTGAACCAAATTATTGAGGTAAACTGCGTTCTCACCCAAGGCGGCCGGGCTAAGATGGGTATGCCACCCTTGGGAAATCGCTAAGATCAATCCTCCCAGGATAATGTAAATCGGCCATAGCTTTATCCAAATCGGTTTGGACGCTTTTTCGGTCTGTGTTGTTTCGGTCATATTATTTCTCTCGATTTAGCAAGCTAAGGAAGCCTGGTCTATTCGTTCAGGTCCCAATCATAGCCATAGCCATCGATTTTTGCGCCAGCGTCCAAGGCAGCCTTTAGCTCTGGCCCAGCAAATTCTCGAAAGTGATCAAGCGCAGCGCTTTTCGATCCACCAAAATCCTTTTCGAACCAATTGTAAATGGATGACACCTTCAATTTGTTACCTTTAATCGCAACGCCGCGCGGGGAATTAATAAATGCGCGTGCCGCCGCCTCGCGATCTGCATCTAATGTTTCGCCGACCCAAAGTTTGGACGGCAAGTTCGGACATCCAATTGACGCGCAATTGACCATGTAATGCACCATGGCTGGATTGGCGTAGCGTTTGCGTAAAATCTTATGTTCAATATCATCTAAGCTCAAAACTTCCCCGTTTACTGTCACCTCGTCGCGTTTCCACGGTCCAAGTGAAAAGGCTCCAGCCTTGATCTTACGAATGGATTTGACGGGATAGTTATCCAAAATCAGATTGACCGTCAGCGCATTATAAAGGTTGGCCCAATACGCGATTTGATCCGCTTCCGGAAAACTGTCCGGGTTTTGCGCAGCGAGGTAGTCAGTATAAGCCTTGATAGCCTTACCATCGCCATCGGCTTTTGCGCCGGCGTAATCGAACAAATTCAATCCGCCCTCGCCTCGCGAAATACGGCGCTGTAATACAGATTCATAATTAGCCACCGCTGCATTTCCTTGAGGCGCGACGACCTCCGCGGTCTTTATAACATCTGGTGTTGTTTCAATCATAGCGGGCTCAGATGCTTGTTCTACCACTTGCAAGGCGGGTTGAGGTTCACTTGTTTCCACCTGAGGCGCAAGCGCTTGTTGTGGAGTTTGGATGGTATAGACAGCTTCCGCTGTTTTCACAGGTGGATTGCCACAATCGGGTCCGGCCCAAGCAAAGGCTGGAATGGAAATGGCTGCGCTTGTCAGCAAGGCAGCAAAGAGTTTTGTATGGCGCATGCGAGCGGTCCTGTTATTTGGTCTTAAGTTAGCCGCCTGATAGGTTAAAGCTTCAGCTAAGTCAGGGAACGCTTGGTTCACGCACCGTCACGTTTTTGTGCCTGTCTTGTGAGACATTGGCAACATGCCAATCAAAACTTGAGAGTGAAGCCACGTCTTGACAGTCAACGCCCGCGCGCGTAGGTCGCGGCCCTTGAGATACTTAGGCTCTCCGACTACCGAGTCGACTGAGCTGACCTGATAAAGAGAATTAAGATGAAACGTACTTTTCAGCCTTCAAACCTCGTTCGCGCTCGTCGTCACGGATTCCGTGCGCGTATGGCTACAAAAAATGGCCGTGCCGTTCTGGCTCGTCGCCGAGCCAAAGGCCGCAAGCGTCTTTCCGCATAATCAGCCCAACGGCGATTCTGCGCGGTGAACGCCGCCTCTAAAGATATGACACCAAAGCTCGGAATGCTCAAAAAGCGTTCCGAGTTTTTATATGTGCGCGACGGATTTTATTCCGCAAAAGGCGGAGTTGTCGTGCAAATGCGTGAAAATTCAGTGCGTTCCGGGATTGGGATGGGTTTCACAGCCACCAAAAAGATTGGAAATGCAGTGATCCGCAACCGCGCGAAACGTCGGTTACGCGAGGTTGCGCGCACACTTTTACCCGAGCATGGCCTACCAGGATATGACTATGTCCTCATCGCACGTAACTCCACCACTGCACGAGATTGGACGGACTTGCTTGACGACACGCGTAAAGCCCTCATAACCCTTTCGCAGCGGGCCTCCGGGGACGCAGGGAACAATCACAAAAAAGCCAAGAGCTAGTCCACCATGAATGAACAGAAAAACCTTATCTGGGCCATGATTCTCTCGGCGATCGTCGTGTTGCTTTATTTCACCTTTATTGAAGGCCCAGCGACGCAAAAAGCCCGTTTGGATGCAGAAGCTGAGATGGCCCGTCTGCAAGCCGAGCAATCGGAAAATGCGCCTTCTGCTGTTATCGAAGAACCTAAATCCCGCGAAGAGCTGATCGCGCAAGGTGAAGCCACACGGATTAAAATCGAAACGCCCGCTCTGACGGGATCATTTCTCACGACCGGATCTCGCGTTGATGATCTGGCGCTCAAAAATTACAATGCGACACTGAATGCGGAAGATGGTTTGGTCCAACTGCTCAATCCTGAGGGGGGCGAACGCTCAGCTTATATCGCCGATAACTGGACAGCCGTTGACGGCGGATCCGGAACGTCGTCGGCTTGGACCGTCGTCTCCGGCGACGTCATCACCCCCTCAACACCCGTCTTATTGGAAAAGCAGGTTGGATCCGTGCGTATTCAACGCGAGCTGAGCGTCGATGACCAATATCTCATCACACTCACTGATAGTCTCACCAACACTGGCTCTACGGAAACTAGTGTTGAGCGCAAAGGTGTTGCTCGCCAAGTTGGCCTCGCCGATGATTTGACCAACTTCTTCATCATTCAAGAAGGCCCAATCTCAACGATTGACGGCAAATATCACGAGCAGAAATATAAGAAGCTCAAGAAAAAAGGCGCTTGGACTGTTAAAGGCGAAGGCGGTTGGGTTGGCTTAACCGATAAATATTGGTTACAAGCCGCGATTGCCCCACAAGGCAATCCTGTCGAAGCCAATTATGATTTCAAATACATCAACAATAAGGATGTCTATGAAACGTCCTATACAACTGCATCTCTTACGCTGACGCCTGGCGCCACCGTTCAGTCAATCGGCTATATGATGGCCGGACCGAAGGATTTCAACATGCTGAAATCCTATGAGGATGCCGGCATTTCCGATCTCACCAATGCGATTGGTTGGGGCAAATTGAAAATTCTCGTGAAACCTATCAGCCGCATACTGTCATGGCTGGGTGAGAAACTTGGTAGTGTGGGGCTAGGTATTCTGGCGCTGACGCTCCTCATCAAACTCGTCATGTATCCGCTCTACTCCAAGCAATATGCATCTCAAGCGAAGATGAAGAAGGTCCAGCCAAAACTGAAGAAGCTTCAAACCCGGTACAAAGATGACCGCATGAAGTTGCAGCAGGAAATGATGGCGCTTTACAAGAAAGAAGGCGCGAATCCCGCAGCAGGTTGCCTGCCGATCATCCCGACAATCTTTGTGTTCTTCGCGCTCTACAAAGCCGTGTTCATCAATCTCGACCTGCGGCATGCTCCCTTCTTAGGTTATGTGCAGGATTTGTCTGCTCGTGACCCGCTCTCAATCATCAACGGTTTTGGCATTTTTCCATGGGCCGGTCAGCCCGAATGGATGCCTGCGCTTCTAACGATCGGGCCGCTTGCCATTCTCTACGGCGCCTCAATGAGCCTGATGTACACTTTGCAGCCAACACCAACCATGGGCGCGAGTGATCAGGCTGCGCTTCAGGCCAAAATTTTTAAATGGATGCCTTGGATGTTCATGTTCATCTTGGCAGGCTTCCCAGCTGGCCTTCTAATCTACTGGATTTGGAACAACATTCTGTCCTTTGGTCAACAATATTGGATCACGCGTAAAAACGGCGTCGACACCCCCGTCGATAAGTTCTTCCGCAAAATCACGGGCAAAGCAGAACCTATTGTCGAGGGCGAAGCTGTCGAGATTGAACCAAACTCAGTCAAGAAAAAGAAAAAGCCCAAGTCCAAGAAATGAGTCCTGCCCCCTCGGACATAAATGACGAGAAAGCCCCACTCGCAACAACGCCGGAGTTTACGGCCTCCCAAATAGAGGATGGTCGTTTGCTTTTCGCGCGTGAGGTTCTCTTTATGCTGTCCGTTGTGAATTTGGATGGATTGCCTCCACCTGATCGCCCCGAAATTTGCTTCGCAGGTCGGTCAAATGTCGGTAAATCCTCGCTCATCAATGCATTGACAAACCGCAAGGGTCTGGCGCGCGCGTCCAACACCCCGGGGCGGACGCGAGAGCTAAACTATTTCAATGTCGATGATCGCTTAAACCTCGTCGATCTACCAGGTTATGGATATGCGCGGGCACCAAAAACGCAAATTTCAAACTGGACGAAACTTACCCGGTCTTTTTTGCGCGGTCGTGCAGGTTTGCGCCGCGTCTTTCTACTGATTGATAGCCGTCACGGTATAAAGCCTTCTGATATTGAGTTGATGGAGATGCTGGATGATGCGGCCGTAACCTATCAGCTAGTTCTGACCAAAACCGACAAAATCAAACGTGCGGAATTGGATAAAGTCATGCGCCGGACGTCGCGGACGATCAATAAACGTCCAGCGGCCCACCCTGAGTTGATGGTCACTTCATCAGAGAAAAACACAGGCCTCGAAGATTTACGCGCCGAAATCGCGACCTTGGCCCTGCCGCGCGCTGCGCTATAAGAGCTTTATGCAACGCCGAAAAAACGAATCAGGTTGGACAAGTGCTCAGGTTCTCTCAGAGGCCCTGCCCTTTATTCAACGTCACTCCGGACGTTGGGTCGTCGTCAAATTTGGCGGTCACGCAATGGGCAGCCCTGAATTAACGGCGGAGTTTGCCAAAGATATCGTTTTATTGCGCCAATGTGGCCTCCGTCCTGTTGTCGTCCATGGCGGCGGTCCACAGATCGGCACCATGCTAGAACGCCTGCAAATCAAGACAAAATTCAAAGACGGCTTACGCGTCTCTGACATGGAAACCGTCGGCGTTGCCGAAATGGTTCTGTCGGGTGCGATCAATAAATCCATTGTCAGCGCGATTAATGTCGCTGGCGGAAAAGCCGTCGGTATATCCGGGCGCGATGCACGCCTGATAACAGCTCGTCCCGTGAATGCGGATTTGGGTTTTACGGGTGAGCCAACAGGCACGGATGTCACCCTGATTGAAACCTTGGCCAGCGACGATGCGGGGTTCATCCCGGTGGTTTCCCCTATCAGTGCCGATGATGACGGTCATGGTTACAACATCAATGCTGATACCGCTGCAGGTGTGCTCGCGTCAGCACTGGGGGCCAGCCGCTTAATGTTGCTGACCGATATCGAAGGCGTAATGGACGGAGACGGTAATCTGCTTACCGACCTGTCCGGTAGTGAAGCGCGCGGGTTAATTTCAGACGGTACCGCAAAGGGCGGCATGATCCCGAAACTCACAACAGCGATCAACGCGGTTGAGGGTGGTGTGGAAGCCGTTGTCATACTCGACGGACGCAGAGCCCACGGACTGCTGGTTGAACTCTTCACCGATATGGGTGCGGGAACATTAATCCGGTGATGCGGGCCTTATTGCTTTCTCTTAGCCTCGTCTGTTGGACACAGGCAGCGGCGGCTCAATTGCCGTCTAATAATGCGGGCACTCTGTCAGACGACGCCAACGCGACAACAAATAACTGGGATGTCTGCAACGAGACGAGCTATGTCCTTCGTTTTGCCTCCGCTTATATTCGGTCAGACCGCATGCAAGCCGCCGGTTGGACCAGCGTTCAGCCCGGCGCCTGCGTGACGATTGTTACGCCCAAAGACAGTCCTCGATTTCTATTCGCCGAAAGCCTGCCCATCCACCGGGGCGGCGTAAGAGAATGGAAAGGTCCGGTTGAACTCTGCGCGACAGAAACCGATTTTACCTCTGACGCCACGGATAATTGTGCGCTGAAAAACATGGACACGCGCGATTATTTTGCCGTGAAACCGACTGAACGTCAGACAGCTTTTATTGAACCCGGAGATTTCGGCGTGAATGCAGAAACCGCTGGATTGCAACGTTTGCTCCAGGATTCTGGCTATAAAATAACGCGCATTGATGGATTATCAGGCCGGCGAACCCTGAGAACAATCGCAGCGGCAAAGTCCGACTTAGAGCTGGATAAAGCGGCAACCAATCAAGAACTGATTAATGCACTGATCCCTAAAGCCGAGGCCGCACGTAACACGATCGGTTTGGATATTTGTAATGATGGGACATCGCGTATGTATGGCGCGATCGCTATTCAACAGGACGGAAATTGGACGTCGCGAGGATGGTGGCCCATCGATGTCGGAACCTGCGTGAAACCCTATGATCGCACCCTGATTGGTACACAGGCGCACATTTACGCCCTGCAGGAGTCAGTGACGGAAGAGGGAGAACCAAATCCTGATCGCCGTTTGCGCTCCGAAGTCGTAACGCCTGCCCCGTTCTGTATCGCAGAATCGCGATTTTCGGCTTTGGGACGTGAGAACTGCTTGGAACAAGGCTATGCCGCCGTCGATTTTCGGCCAATCCCATCCGACGTTGATGTCCAAATCATACGTCTAACTGATGCTGATTTCGTTGAAGGCGGTGGAGACGGCTTGCGTCGCTAATTGAACCCGTTAAGGCGGGCGCATGACCAAGATTGACCTCTCCCATATCGATAGCTGGATTTTCGATCTCGATAATACGCTCTATCCGGCGGATGTAGAATTTTTCAGCCAAATCGTCGTCAAGATTGAGCAATATGTCGCGCGATATTTATCGCTGGAGCCCGAAGCCGCACTGCATCTTCAGAAAGAATATCTGACGGAATATGGCACAACCCTGTCCGGTATGATGGCGGTCCATGGCATGGACCCCGCGCCTTTCCTTGACTATGTGCATGATGTCGATTTGAAATTCCTAAAACCCAATCCGGCTTTGCGCGAAAATATCAAATCTCTTCCCGGACAAAAGTACATCTTCACCAATGGCTCCAAAGGTCATGCCAGAAATGTGGCGGGGCACTTAAACCTCTTTGATTTGTTTGATGGGCATTTCGGCGTGGAAGACACGGGATATATTCCGAAACCTAAAGCGCACGCCTATGATGTTTTCCTAAGTGTGTTCCCGGACATTGACCCCACCAAAGCAATTTTCTTTGAAGATAATTTGCGCAACCTAGAAGTCCCGAAGGCGCTCGGCATGACAACAGTACTGGTCGTGTCCGATGAGGATTGGAGCCACGAACCTGAAGCAGCCCGCCCCGCAGCAGGTGCGGGCGAAGCTGATTTCGTAGACTACGTCACAAGCGATTTAGCCCGGTGGTTGGGCAAACACACCTAACGGAGTAAATCCGCTGCCGTGAGCACACCATCATCAATCAATATCTGCGTCGGTAGAGTATAAACCTGCAACGTCCTACCATCCCGCGTAGAAGTGAACACCACTTCGGATTTATTGGGTGTGAGCTTTGCCGCAAAATCCGCTGCGGGTCCATTTAAATGCGGACCCAAGTTTTCTGGGTCGGACCAGACATTACCTTCCTTTCGAGAGACGAAAATATCGGCACCACCTTCGCCGCCCCGCGCGCTGTAAGTGATTAGCATCAATCCGCCTTCTGGTGAGACCCAGGCATGATTATCACGACCCGTTGAGTTTATCGGCGTTGGCAAAGGCACGGCCGCCGCCTGCGTTCCATTCGTTTGACGTTCCGAAAGAAAAATATCCCGCTCGCCCATGGCGTCAAATCGTTCTGACCAAAAATAGAGATCTCCATTTGCCGTCATGACAGGCGCCGTGGAGTTGTGAACATAGCGGAGTTTACCGAAGCTGCCATGACGCGGGCGATTTAAGTCAGCAGCATCCCCGTAAACTGCGTCCAAAGCTTCAGGAACAGCATCCGGATTGTTCAGATCCAATCGATAAAGATCAAAATCCTCATAGACCTCCAAGTCCGCATATCTATCGCGCGGTGCTGACCAAGAAAATAAAAGGTAGTTTCCATCCGGCGTCACGCTTGGCCAATCCACACGCCCCCTATCTAACTTCGAAATTGGTTTAGACGGTTGCCATTGACCATCCACTTTTTCTGACACGCGCAGCAATTGCGGACACGGTCCGATTTGTGTGCAGGCACTTTGTGGGAAGTAGGCAAAACGCCCATCCGGGGAAAAAGCAGGTGTCAGTGTGATTTGATCATCTAAATTTATTGCACCTACAGCTAGCTTGTTAGGTTGATCCAAACTTTGGCCCGCTTGAACGCCTACGGGAGACAAAAGGAAGAGAGCGGTGAGAATATGTTTCATGTACTGTCTACGAAATGAAAACCCTCGATAGATGTTACAACTGCGTCATCCTGTGACTTGACCACGCGCGCAGCCTTCCCCACATATGGTGTATGACAGACCGCACCAAACCCGCGATTGCCATTAACCGGAATGCCGTGAACTGCCCGCGTTGCAATACGCGCCAGCCAAAATTCCGCATGCCAAAATCACTGAAGCAGTTCTTCTTTGGTGGATGGACGTGTGAACGCTGCCATACGGAAATGGACAGCTTTGGACGGCCTATTTTCAATCATTAGGCACAGGGGCTAGCTGGCGGCTTGGGTTGACCCTTTCGGCCCCTGCCCCTATCTCCCCTGCATGACGATTAGACCCATATTGACCGTGCCCAACCCTGTCTTGAAACAGGTGTCCAAACCCGTTGAGGCGGTGACGGATAAAACGCGTGCGCTCATGGATGATATGCTTGAAACCATGTATGCCGCGCCAGGTATCGGCCTTGCGGCGGTACAAATTGGCGAGCCCGTCAATGTTATCGTGATGGACCTCGCCCGCGAAGGTGAAGACCCGCAGCCGAAATATTTCGTGAACCCGGAAATCCTTGAAAGCGTCGAAGAGACCCAACCCTATCAAGAGGGCTGCCTGTCTATCCCCGATGTCTATGAGGATATTGATCGTCCTGAACGCGTGCAAATCACCTATTTGGATTATAATGGCGAGCGCGTGACCGAATGGGCGGAAGGTCTCTATGCCGTCTGCATTCAGCATGAAATGGATCATCTCAAAGGCGTCGTTTTCATCGACTATCTCTCGCGCCTAAAACGCGAGCGCGCGGTGAAGAAGGTTGTTAAAGCTGAGAAGTTTCGGGCGACTGCCTAAACACCGTTGGGTGTTCACCCTTTCATTTGAACAACTGGAGGCGAGCTTGTTGCCAATCGTCCCATGCGTCACTCATTCTGATGTCCGGATAACCTCTTTCTTCTTCCATTTTTTCGATCGCAGAAAGCGGTAGCATCATGCATACCGCATTATTCCTCAATTCCTCAACTTGATCCCGAGTTAAAGGAACTCCCGTTTTTTGTTCCAACGCATATAACGTCGTGATGAATGCTGGGATCGGAACAGCTACTAATGACTCTTCAATCTCTTCATTTTTCTTTTTAAAAAACTTTTTGAACATTACATTTCAACTTACTTCGTTTAATCGCGATCAATCAACTACCAAACATAAAGAAGGCTAATGACCCTCAACATCGTTTTCATGGGCACGCCTGATTTTGCCGTGCCGTCCTTGGCTGAGATCGTGGCCTCCGGTCATAATGTGGTTCGCGTTTACACACAGCCGCCGCGCAAATCTGGTCGTGGTAAGAAACTTACAAAATCCGCTGTGCATCAATTTGCAGAGCTCATGGGTCTGCCCGTGGAAACACCCGAAAGTTTTCGTAAATCGAAAGTGATTGACGGATTGGAAGACTTAAACGCCGATGTGGCTTGTGTCGTGGCCTATGGTCAAATCTTGCCGCAGCGTGCATTGGACGCCCCGACCTATGGCTGCCTGAACCTACACGGTTCCCTCTTGCCGCGTTGGCGCGGCGCAGCACCTGTTCAGCGCGCGATTATGGCGGGTGATGCGCAGACGGGTGTTCAGATCATGCAAATGGCCAAAGGTTTGGATACGGGCGACATATTGCTTTCTGAGTCGACTGATATTCGAGCCAACGACACGGCGGCGACACTGTCCCAACGTCTCTCTCAACTTGGCGCACAAATGTGGCCTCGCGCACTCGGCGCAGTAGAGCGCGAAGCTTTGAGCCCAACACCGCAATCCGGTGAGCCGACATATGCCCATAAAATAGACAAATCCGAGGCACGGCTTGACTGGAGCCTCTCAGCGCGCAATCTTGAGGCTCACATCCGCGGATTGTCCCCTTTTCCGGGGGCATGGTGCGAGATCGACGACCGCCGGGTTAAAATACACCTGGCACAAGTTGTCGACGGGCAAGGTAAACCAGGCGAAGTCTTAGATGACAGTCTGACAATTGCCTGCGGCGAAGGCGCCTTACAGCTTCTTTCCGTTCAACCTGCCGGGAAATCCCGGATGAGCGTGGATGATTATCTGCGGGGGACACCTGTCCCTCTCGGATTGATATTGGATTGAAGAGAGAAGAAATGCGTATTCACGAAGAAATTTACGACGGTCACTTGATCCGCGCCAATGCCAAGGCCGCGATGATTTTTTTGGACGGCTCCAAAAGCTTGGAAACCAAAATCATCGCGATGGACCTAGAAGATGCAATCGCAAAATCCAAAGCCTGGATTGATGAAAAACTTGGTGAACGCCGCGAAGAACGCCGCGAAGCCAATATTGGAACCGTCAATGGGTATGTCGAAGTCTTTAAAGTTATCAAATTCAGCAAGGCACGGCGTCTGATGTTGGTCGCGCATAGCCGTGCGGAAGATCGCAAGATGACAGCCGCCGAGCTGGCTGACGCTGCAGGCTGGAAAACCTCCACCTCCGCCACGACCCATTACAGTAAATTAGGTAAGGAAGTTGCTGAACGCCTCGACCTAAAAGTTGGCGGCACGGACAAAGCCGCTTGGACATCTGCCGTGGCTTCATATGATCCGGAAACAGATCAGTTACAAATGCACGAAGAAGTCGCCACCGCATTGGACGCTTTGAACATAGGCTAATGTCCCGTTTTAAATTGACTATTGAGTATGATGGCGGCCCTTTTCAAGGCTGGCAACGTCAAGACCATGCGCCCACCGTGCAGGGTGCGTTGGAGGATGCAAGTGCGCGGTTGAACGGCGCCCCCACTACGGTCTACGGGTCTGGACGCACAGATAGCGGCGTCCATGCCCTGGCCCAAATTGCCCATGTGGATTTCGAGAAGACCTTGCGCGCGGATCAAGTTCGCGATGCGCTCAACTTTCATCTCCAAAAACATCCTATCTCAGTTCTCGCCGCTGAAAAGGTAGATGATGAATTTCATGCGCGTTTCGATGCGATTGAGCGGCGTTACCTCTACAGAATCGTTGACCGACGCCCGCGTTTGGCACTGGACCGAGGTCGGGTTTGGCGCATCCCCGTTAAACTGGATGCGGATGCCATGCATGAAGCTGCGCAGGTCCTAATCGGCAAACATGACTTCTCAACATTCCGAGATGGTCAGTGCCAAGCCAAGAGCCCGATCAAAACACTGGATGAAGCCAATGTGCTACGTGCCGGTCCTGAAATCCATCTGACCTTCCGCGCCCGGTCTTTCCTGCACAAACAAGTTAGAAGCTTTACCGGCAGCCTCGTCGAGGTCGGTTTGGGAAAGTGGGACGCGGAAGATATGCAAGCGGCATTAGACGCCAGAGACAGAACAGAATGCGGGCCTGTGGCATCACCCGATGGGCTCTACCTTGTGCGGGTTATCTACTGATCGCGAGCTGAACAAAGGTCATTCCGACCGCAACAATTACGCAGCCAATTAAAACTGCGATACCCCAGTTAAATCCCGCCACCTTTTGCGCCAAACGGATATCAGCGGCCAGTAAGCCAAGGTAAGCGGCGAAGACGACGCCATTTGCGACCATGAACGGCAAGGCTCCCAAAGCGACGAGGCCGAAGACAATCCCCACCAAAAGTGACAATCCGAACACGGTCCAATTTCGGGTGATGGTCCAGACCCGGACACGGTCCATTTTCTCCATAATCATGCCTATAAGATAGGCCAGTGCCGGAAATGAAAACAGCCAAAGCCCAACGATCAAAACGAACGGCAAGAGGCCTGGCAGGCTAACTTCCGTATCGGTTATGCGCGCGCGTTCTGTCTGGATACCGTAGACCACCATCCAAAGCGGCGCGAGGCTGAGCGCCAAGGCGATGAAAGAGGTTTTCTGTCCCTTGCGGGACAAATCAAAATAAGCCTCCCAATTCGGCCAGGTCCCGAGAACGGCAAAAATACCAAGAAGTGGTTTGGTCAACTGCATGAAATGGCTCTATGTCAGGTCACCCGCGCTCGCAAGGAAACCTGCCCATATGCCGAAACTCAACCTCACAAAAATCCAGCCGCGTCTCGGGAGTAATTACCCCGCACCCTATGATAAGCCGTGCCAAGCCCGGTCAGGATTACGACTGTCGGATGCAGCGGGCTTGAGTCAGTTTGGGGCAAACCTCATCACACTAAGCCCCAAGGCTTGGAGTTCCCAACGCCATCACCACAGTGCGGAAGACGAGCTGGTTTTCATCGTTTCAGGATACCCCACGCTATATGAAGGCGGGCAAGGCCTTGTTCTTTCACCCGGTGACGTAACAGCCCACCCAATGGGCGACGGCATAGGCCACCATATGAAAAATGAGACTGATGAAGATGTGACGTTCCTCGTTATCGGAGGGCGTCATCCTGAGACGGACACCTGCGTGTATCCCGACATTGATCTCGACCTACCCGCGAACGGCACTTCCGAGCGCGTCTATCAACGCAAGAACGGAACGCCCTGTTAGCGGCTAGCTTCTCTTATTTAGCCGGGGCAGCTTCCGCTTGTGTTGGTTCCGGCAATGCACAGAAAATGCCAGTTGGGCCGTGCATACAATAGCCTTGCGGATTCTTCGCCAAATATTGCTGATGGTAATCTTCTGCCGCGTGGTAAACATCGGGCGCCGACCGTAATTCCGTTGTAATTGGACGGCCATAGGCTTTCGTATAGCGATCAATGGCTGCCTTAGATTGCTCCATCTGCGCATCGGAATAGGTGTATATTGCCGAGCGATATTGCGGGCCAACATCATTGCCTTGGCGATCTCCTTGAGTCGGATCGTGATGCTCAAAAAAGACTTTCAGAACTTCATCAAAACTGATGACAGCCGGATCGAACACGATGTGGCACATTTCGGCATGTCCGGTTTTTCCCGTGCAAACGAGGCGGTAATCTGGTTTTGGCGTATGTCCGCCGGAATAGCCGACGCTCGTGACGTGCACGCCGTCCAATTTCCAGAAAATCCGCTCAGCACCCCAGAAACAACCAAGCCCGAGTTGAATTTGCTCAAATCCATCAGGGATTTCAGCAAACATTTTCTCACCATTGACGTAATGTGTACGGGCTTCGCAAAGGCTCAAATCCATCCGGCTCATAGTCTCAGTCCATTATTTGTTTTAACGCGTCACCCAGGATTTTGACGTAACGGGTGACGCCCTGGTCATGGCGGATGTGGTCCTGACGGATTTCAATTGCAAGATGCGGCAAAGCGCGCGGCGCAACATGCAGGTCAATTGTGTGGTTTAAATCATGCGCCGAGTAAGGCTCATTAATCCCCACGGATAACTTTGGAGCGACGCGGTAGATGGCGTCCTTGAAATCCTGCGCTGTACCTTCATCATGTTTGACCAGCAGTCCCATATCCAACGTACGCCGGTCGCCAGTATTCGGCTTTGGTGTGAAAGAATGCACTGACACTGTCAGAGGTGAAGACAATCCATTCAGCTGCTTTGTAAGTGCCGCATGATATGGCGAATAGAGCGTTTCAATCCGCTCTTTCCGGGCTTCAGCATCAATATCCTGATTGCCAGGAATAAGCGTTCCGTCGGAACTTTCCGGGATAAGGCTTTCCATGCGCTTGGAACGGTTTGGGTCGATCAATAGGCGTGAAAACCCCGCCACTACACCACCGCACTTAAACCGCGCGCAAAGGCCGCGAATAACTGCCTCTGTACCTATATCCCAAGCGATATGGCGCGTTAGATCATCGCCGGACAAGCCGAGATTATTATACCTGTCCGGAATATGACGCGAGGCGTGATCCCCGAAAAGGAAAAGCGGCGTCTCTGACGTAGCAGGTATAATGTGAAAGGGATCCGACATGAAGATGTCTGTTAACAGATGATGCTAGAATGTGTGAGGGATTGTTTCAGTTGCCGGAACCAATCAAATTAAGGGTCAAATTTACCTTCGCCTGCCCATTCCGATAACTGATCCCAAATCGGTCCACTGCGTTGCGAAGGCAAAGTAATGGCTTCCACCGCGGAAGTACCTGCGCGTTCTTCTAGTTGCTGCAGATAAAGACTCCGGGGCAAAATATGCGCGTCACTGTTTTCAATCATGCCGTCCGCTTCCAAAGGCGAGAAGCTTCCGTCAATGCGTTGCCCCACCACGCCAATGGACCAATTCATCGCGAAAGGGGGTGTTTGCAAAACAAATTCTTCCAAATCGCTATTATACAAAAGTTGCTGCGCACCGGCCCAGCCATGCCCTGAACCGGAGTCAGTGCGGTTTTGAACCCGTAGAAGACTATCTTTTACATTATCGAAAAGCGTACCCGTGGCCCAACGGTGGTGGGGGCCGCTATCATTCGTGCTGTCTTCGGCTAGACAATCCAGAAAGACATTCGGTCCGGTCGCACGCGATCCAGAGGTAAAGCTATGACGCCCTTCCCGGCTATAACAACGTTGGAAGAAGTTCTGTCCTGCGTCTTTGAAATCAAACGCGTAATGCTGCCCGCCTTCAACGACAAAATCGGGATCCAGAAAGGCAACATCCTGCATCGTGTTGAACCGGGATCCGTCATAGTAATTAAATGATTGCGAAAAATAACGGGACGTCACATCGCGCACCCAACTATTTTCAACTTCCTCAAATGCGATCGCAAAGAACGCCCGATCTTCTCGGCTAACATCTACATAATCGAGTGTTTGCAAGCGCAAGTTTTCGATCCCAACCTGCTGCAAACGGTCCGATGTGTCGGTTTTATATATATAACCGCCGCCAAAACCGACCTCAATCGTATCCGTCATAGGTGCGTCAAAACGAATAACATTGTCGTCTATGGCTGTGACGGTACGTTCTACAGCGAGTTCATAGTCATCAGCTTCCCAACCATATTGCGCCATATCCATACCGCCCGGATTCACCCAGTCGGCATTGGGCGTTCGAACGATTGCGATGGCGTCTCCGACCACATAATTTGAGGCGTCGGCAACCTCGACAGAAATCGTGCCGACAGGAACATAATCTTGGGTTATTGCGGTTTCGGCATCACTTTGCGCGCGGCGAGGTCGTCGTCCGTCCCCATCACCAATAACAGAGAGTAAGATACTTTGCGGCGTGGTCGTTGTCGCCGTTAAGATTGTTCCATCCACGCCTTGTCCTTCACCGCGCAAGACCACACCAGACGCCGATATCACAAGCGTATCACTCACCTCGTAATCCCCCGCCATCAGAAGTACTGCGCCACGTATACCCCGGCTGTCTGACGGCAGCGATGAGACAGCGTCAATTGCGGATTGAATTCTCGCGTGATCATCTCCTGGCTGGGGTGAAAGCGTTTCTCGAACCGGGATACTGTCGTAAGACGGTAAGGCCACCCCGCCGCCGCCATATCCAGCATAAGAAAAATCAGGCAGAGCATGATCCAGATTACTTTGTTGATGATTGGCATAAAGACCATAGACCAACTCGCCGCTAGCACTATCCAGGCGCAGTAAAGGCGCAGACGCAGTTTTATCAACGGTTCGCCCATATGCGAAATCGGTCTGCGAAACTGGCGGCGGAGAGGCAGGCGGCGTTGCGGTCACCGGAGGGGGCGTTGCCGTGTTCGATGATCCGCCCCCGCATGCGCTCAGCGCAATCGAAGCAAGAGATAAACAAATAAGCCTAATCATGGGATGTCGCGTAACATTTAATTGGAGATCGTGTGGAAGCCTACTCATATGTAACTAAATGAAATTTGCAAACCACAGTTGGCCCAGTTGGGTAGCAAACAAATCCAGACTTCTCAGAGTTACCGGCATAGCCAGTTAAAGCAACAACCTTGCGTTATAAAAATAGAACTTCTATTAAAATGCAAGCGTCAAGAACTTGAGTAAGCAACGTTCATCTACGCTTTAAAGGGCTTCTCATATGAAAATTTCCCGCTTTCTATTATCGGCTGTTTTCTCAGCGTCGCTTCTATGTCCAAGCTTATCTTCCGCTGACCCAATCGAAGTTAGATCGAAAAATGTAATATTTGTCGGCGATGTTTCGGAAGAAGAAGGAAAGCAACTCGTCAGTAACCTGGAGATCTATCGCAACACCATAATTGCTCTCGTGGGACTAAAAGGACGTCCCGACAAAAAGCCACTGCGCGTCTACGGCATAAAAAATGAGGGCAAGCTTACAAAATTCACAGACATAAGCGGGATCGCTGGTGTCTATAAAAATGGTCTTAAAGGACCGGTTTTCGTTACAACGACAAAAGGCGGGTTCGACAGCGGTAAATGGGCGTCACAAGTCGCGCTCCATGAATACGGTCACCATGTATTACACGGCATGAGCCAAGACCACTATCCGCGTTGGTATGACGAAGGTTTCGCTAATTATTTGAGTACATTTAAAATCGAAGGAGACATCGTCACGATTGGCGCGCCGAATGTTTTGCATGGTCGGTCCTTGAAAGAAAATCGTTGGATGAACCCAGAGACGGTATTTAGATCAATTCGAAATTACCCTCGGACAAGAAATATATCACAATTCTACGGTCAAAGCTGGCTCTATGTTCACTACATGCAAAACCATCCGGAACTTGGAAATAAATTACCTGACTACCTTGCTAATCTCAAATCAGGACAAGAACCTCTGCAGGCCTTTGAAGCCGCCTATGGCATGACGGCAAGAGAATTTCATAACCTTGCCAGAGGTTACTGGAGTGAGGACGCATTCCCCGTTCTTCAATTCAAAGCTAGTGAGGCTCTGTTAAACCCGAAAATGACGATTAGGCCGCTAACTGAGGACGAAGCTATATTGGCTTTTGCGGAAGGCGAACGGAATTTCATGTCAAAAAAGAAAGCCAAATCCCTAAAGAAAAAATATGATAAGCTCGCGGACTCTATGGCGGAGGCGCTAGAGGTTCTGATCGGTCAGGCACATAACACCATGTATTTAGAAGAGTATGATACCGCCAAATTGTTGGTCGGAAAAGCGCTCGAAAAAGCACCGAAAAATTCAGATGTTCTGACGCTTCAAGGTGATATTTATTATCATGAACTCTCTGATGCATTATTCGATTCACAGAAGAAAAAAACGATTAAAAAGTTTCCAAGTGACGACAAAACAAAAGCCGTCGCCGCTTATTTTGAAGAAGCGCTATCCGTTGATCCTAACGACTATACGGCAGTGACCCATCTTGTGAACCTGTATGGACGTTCGAACCTTCCGCTTACACCTATCGGAGAAACTGCGGTAAAGACAATGAGTCAATCCTACCTGAATCCACGTCACGTTGGGGAACACATGGATTTAGCGAACATCTATGAACGCATGGGTGAGATGCCGAAAGCCTGTGCCTATTTTGGAATCGCGAAAGCTCGTGTGGAGTCCTATGAGGACAAGGATGTGAACGATGACTTTGCCCGCGTGCAGGCCTTCGACACCGCCCATCCGCAATGTTTATGACAGCGAAATTGTAACCCGTATTGAGGCGGTGGAAATATTCGTCCCTGTTTCGTGGTCAATGCCGCACACGCGAAGGTATATCTTTTCAAACCCTTATAAAAAACTTCCAAAACTCCATCCGCGTTTTGGGTTTTGTGCCGCATATTTATTCTTGTCTTCTTTCAACGGGCGGCCATGTGCACGTTGGCTTGGCTGGAAAGAAGCGGCGCTTGTCATTGGACGAAACTTGGTAACGCTTGTGGAGTTGGGTGGCCTATCGAGAGCTTATTGGACCAAGACTGTCCAGCTAGGCCGGTAGCGCAGAAAGGCGTCGTCGCGTGGGGCTTCTTGGCAAAAGCTGGGAGGGCTCGAAAACATACTAATTTACGCTGGTTTGCACCAGAGCCTGACCACCCACGCGAACATCACCACTCATTCAAACTGAGAGACACGAACGAAACAAAGATAGCAAAACAGAACAACGAGCGAGATAAAGGCAACCAATCGTCAATCAAATCCCGGCAACCGTTTCCTTCACCAGATGATCCACCACAGCGTAGAATGCATCGCGTTTGCGTAGGCCAGCTGTGCGCGCATTTTCATAAATTTCATTTTGGCGACAGGCGGAACTTCCCCGTTTGACAATGGTGCGCGCGTGTTCAACTTCGGCCAAGCATCCCAGTGCGGCTGCGTCCTCGGCAATCCATGAAATCAATTCTTCCAGAATATCTGCATATGGCACGGCCTTCCCCGTCCCAAAATCTATGAGCCGTCCCGAAACGCCATGGCGCTGTGCCATCCATCTGTTTTCAGAAATCAAGAAAGCCGGATAGACCCGCCATTTCATATTATCTTTTTTGAGACGCAGAATACGGCGTGTCAGTGACTGATAGATCGCGGTCACGGCCATCGCATCTTCCAACCGCGTGCAGACATCGCAGACCCGCATTTCGAGCGTTGGAAATTTTGCGCTGGGACGGATGTCCCACCAAATTTTCGTTGAATCCTCAATCGCGCCTGCAGCAATAATTGCATTGATGAGACGTTCATACTCTGAGTAACTTTCAATCTCTTCTGGGATGCCCGTTCGCGGCATGCCGTCAAATACAGACAAGCGATATGATTTCATGCCCATCGCCTGACCTTCCCAGAACGGGGAACTGGTCGTCAGCCCGAGCATATGCGGCAGAAAATATCGCATTTGGTTTTGTACATCGATGCGCTGTTCTGGGTCTTCCAAACCGACATGAACGTGCATCCCGCAAATCATCATGCGGCGGATCGCGCCCTGCATATCACTATCAAGCCGTTCATAGCGTTCACCCTCTGTTGGGCGTTGGCGTTTCCAGGGTGTAAAAGGATGGGTCGACGCGGCCATGAGGGCCATATCCATGCTCTCGGCGATGCGGGCGATTTCACCGCGTAGGTTCGCAATCTGCTCTCGGGCATCACTAACCGTGTCGCAAATGTCCGTTGCAATTTCGATTTGGCAGCGAAGGAATTCTGGCGTCACCCGGTCGCCAATGGCTTTCTGACATTCCTTCAAGAATCGTTTGGGCGGACTGACAACCGCGTTACGCGTAACCGGATTTACGAGAAGGTATTCTTCTTCTACGCCCAATGTCAGCTTGTCGTTCATAATCCCCGCTCTCTCCATTTCTGGCTATCAGGGGTTACGACCCTGTGTAAAGTGCGGATGAAAAGGGTTGCGCGCAGGACTTGGTGCGCTATATCGCGCCCCTTATCAGATACCACTCATCTGATATGAATTGCTTACCCTGAATGGTGAGGTGGCCGAGTGGTTTAAGGCGCACTGCCCGTCGGTCCTTGACCGACAAACATTTTGAGATAAGCGTGCGCTTGTCTCAAACCCCACGGCGCAAGCCTTGGGTATATACGCTTCAGAGGTGAGGTGGCCGAGTGGTTTAAGGCGCACGCTTGGAAAGCGTGTTTAGGTTTGTAGCCTAACGTGGGTTCGAATCCCATCCTCACCTCCAGAACGATTTGCAAAATGTTACAAATCTTCAGTCCATCACTAATTTTGCCAAAAGTGAGATAAAAATTGAGATAAAGACCCTTTTTTAGGAATAGTATCTTCGTTTGTGACAACCGTTTTTGTATTGCTTGCTGATTAGAACACTTAGAATTTAGAAACGTCGTCGACGGGTTGACATTTAATGGTAGATGAAATGACAAACTCCGACATCCTCGAGTCTTGTTTGATATTTTTTGATGAGATTGGACTCGCGACTGAGCATGTTGAAGATATTTCAGATTGCGTCGTTCCTGGTCTTTCGATCAAAGACGGAGTTTTGCAGATTTGCGAGGATAGCCTTCTTTATCCCGGCGACCTCCTTCATGAAGCCGGTCATATTGCTGTCGTACCCAAATGCGATAGAGCTACCCTCAACAACGAAACGATTGGTGAAAGAGAGTACTCCGAAGCTGAAGAAATGATGGCTATCGCTTGGTCTTACGCAGCGGCGCTACATCTAAAATTGGACCCGACGACCGTCTTCCATGATGACGGGTATAAAGGCGGTGGCAGTTGGATCGCGGAAGCTTTCGCTTCTGGCGGCAACATTGGCGTACCGACTCTGATGTGGGCTGGTATGACGGATCAGTTCCCGAAAATGACCCACTGGATGAGATCCTAAAATCTCACCCAGTAGAGCCTTGCCCCAACCTCACGCATTTCTCTAACTTTGAACCCGTTGAGAGGTCTGTATTTTTGCAGAGAACCCGGGCTGCTTTTGACCTTTGATGAGATATTTAAAGCCACGTCCGATATCTGCGCCAATACCATAAAGTGCGGGCACGAAGAACAATGTAACGAAAAGGGCAAACAACACACCAAAGGCTAGGCTGATACCAATTGGGATGAGCCATTGTGCTTGAAGAGATTTTTCCATCAGCAATGGGAATAGCCCGACAAAGGTCGTGAGCGAGGTCAGGAGGATCGGTCTAAAACGGCGGGTGCCAGCTTCAATTAAAGCCTGAGCCCCGTCCATGCCTTGATCCCGTAATCGATGGACATAATCCAATAAGACCAGGTTATCATTGACCGCTACCCCAGCCGCGGCGAACATCCCCAAAATCGATAGTAATGACATTGTGGCACCCATGGTGAGATGGCCGATAATCATTCCGCAGTAACAGAATGGGATGGCCGCCAACAAAATCAATATTGGTTCAAAGTAGGATTTGAACGACACCGCGACAATGAAATACGCGACACCAATCGCGATCAGCATGAAAGTCATCAGCTCTTGTTGAAACTCCGCTTCACCTTGCGCACGGCCAATATTGCCTCGCGTGACATTCGGATGGGCACGTTCAAAATCTGCAAAGAATCCTTCATTTAACTCTTTGCGAATTTCCTCAATGCGCTCGGATACGACTTCGGCAGAGACAATAATCGCGCGTTGACGTTCACGGCGTAAAATTCGGTTTGTTCCTTTTTCGAACCGCAAGTCCGCAACGGTTTCCAAAGGCAATTCTCGCCCATCGGCCGTCCGAATACGGATAGAGTTCAAGAAGTCGAGCGACTCTCTGTCGACACGAGGGTATCGAACGTAGACACGGACATCTTCACCGTCGCGCGGCAGCCGTTGAACCTCTTCACCAAAGAAGCCCTGGCGAACCTGACGGGCGACATCTGCGGCTGTGACGCCAAGTGCCTCAGCGCCTGGTTTCAAGTCGAACTGAACTTCTTCAGATGCACTTTCCATGTCATTGACGACATTAAAGACGCCCTCATAGCTACGCAATTGCGCCATCAAATCATCAGCAGCTGCTTCCAAATCTACGAACTCTTTTGCGTTCAAGACATATTGGATAGGCGGCCCATCATTACCGTCTTGGTAATTTACATTGATGTTTTCTGCATCAGGAACTTCCCCAATAAGGTCACGTAAACGTTCCGCTGTTTCTTTCGCGGTAAGTGCCCGCGTCTCAGGCGGAACGAGTTTAACAAGTGCCAAGACATTATCATCACGTGACCGCGTATACCAATTTTCAATGAGATCACCGTCCGTCTCAGAAATCTCCTTCTGAAGCTCTTCTTCGGCATGTTGCAGCTGCGCAAGAACTTCGAGCGTTCGGGTATAAGGCGTACCTTCCGGTAGCTCGACCGATATTTCAATTTGGTCAGATTCGCCCTCAGGAAAGAAGGAAGATTTAACCAACCCATTCGCGACAACGCCAACGGTAAGTATCATCATTCCAACAAAGATTGATGCGGTGAAATAACGGCGGCGCAAAGCGGCCGTGATAAGAGGTCGATAAATTGACTCGGCGACCCAGGTCAGACTATCCGCGACTTTCTTCTGAAAACGCATGATACGGCTTTTGGGATCTACAGGCTTCAAATGCGCCAAATGAGCCGGAAGGATCAGAAGCGATTCAACAAGCGAGAAGAATAGAGCCAAAATTACGACAAGAGATATTGCACGCGTAAATTCACTCGTTCCGCCGCTTAAGTACATCCAAGGCGCAAAGAAAATCATCGTCGTCAGCACGGCGAATATAACGGGTTTAACAACCATATTCGCGCCGTTCACCGCCGCATCCAAACCTTCTTCGCCGGACTCGGTTTTGAAGTGAATCGCCTCTCCCACAATAATCGCATCATCGACAATCACGCCGATCACTAAGAGGAAAGCAAAGGTCGAAATCATGTTAAAGGACACGTCGAAGAGCGGTAGCAATGCCAATCCACCGGCAAAGGCTGTCGCGATTCCCATACTAACCCAGAATGCGATTTTGGGCCGTAGAAACAACATCAAGGTCAAACAAACCAAGAGAAGTCCCGTGAAAAAGTTCTTCGCGATTGTGTTGATTCGCCCCGTATATTGCTCGGCGGCATCTTCCCACGTTGTGATGGAAATTCCGTCTGGCAAACTCTCGGCATTCTTTTCCAGGTAATTCGTCACATTTTCAGACATTTTTACAATGTCCATGCTTGGGCCGCTCATCACCTGTACAAGGATAGTGCGCTTGCCATTTACCGTCGCAAGCAAATTAACTTGCTCAAATCCGTCTATGACGGTTGCAACGTCTCCCACGCGAATAAGCGCGCCGCCGGCATCTTGCCGGACAACAATATTTTCAAACTCAGCTTGGGAATCTGCTTGATTGCGCGTGCGAAGTTGCATGTTCCCAATATCCGTGCGCACGGTGCCAGAAGACGCGTTTACGGACGTTCCACGAACAGCCTGAGCGACTTCGCCAAGCGTTAAGCCATATTGTCGCAAAGCGTCTTCAGAGACTTCGATCGAAACCTCCTCTCCGCGTACACCGAATAAGTCTACCGAGGGGACATAGCCAAGAAGAGCGACTTCACGGCGTGTTTTTTCGGCGAACCGTTTCAACTCTCTTTCAGATACGCTGTCATCACCAGATACGGCCAATCGGATCATTTCTTGCTGATTGCGAAAGACATTAATCTGCGGTTCCTCAGCTGCAGGCGGAAACGCATTGATTGAATCAACAGCCCGTTTCACGTCCGCCATCAGGACCGCTTCATCGACCCCGTTTTTTCCGACAACGGTAACTGATCCGCCGCCTTCGCCGGCAAAAGCCCACATACGATTGACGCCTTGCACTTCGGACAGAGCTTCTTCCATCCTGACAATCAATTGCTCTTCAACATCTTGCGGAGACGCACCTGGCCACGCCACATAGGTCCAAGCTCCCGGAAACTCGACATATGGCTCAAGCTCTCGTTCAATTTGAACATAGCTAACAATGCCGCCGATAAAGCAAATCAGCATAAGAAGGTTGGCGGCAACCGGGTTACTTGCCCACCATTTTATTATCTTTGTCATTCTACTGCTCCTGCTTCAGTGGCAGGGATAGCGTTCGCCTCACCCGGTTTAACGACTTGAATCTTCATGCCATCTGCGACGCCTCGAATTGGCGATGTGATAACCGTATCACCCAATGTCAGGCCGCTTTGTACAATGGCATGCTGGCGATCACTTGAGACTACGGACACCGTTTTGATAGACAAAGTATCGCCGTCAGCGAGATATACTTTGTCCTCCCCTCGCAGGGCAGTGCGCGGAATAACAATGACGTTGTCTAATTTTTGGCCGTCGATAGCCGCTTTGACATAAATCCCAGGCGCAAGCGGAGTGCCGTCGCTGGCTCCTGCCCCAAATGGGTCACGTACTTCTGCATATGCAAAAAGCACGCGGGTATTTGAATCAAAGCGGCTATCTGTCCGCACAATGCGCCCCTTCCATTCGCTAAACGTCCCAGCGACGTCAGCGGATAAGGTTACAGGTATTCCGCCATCTGAAGCTGACGCTTCATAACCGAGCGTCAGCCCGGCACGGCGGAGATCTGCATTTGTCATGGGTAGGCGCACATCCATGACATCAACGGAGTAGATTTCACCTAAGCGCGTTCCCGCGGTTACGAATTCCCCTTGATCGACGTGACGCATCGTAACGCGCCCATCGAAGGGAGCATAAAGTGAAGTCCGTGCAAGTTGCAGTTCTGCTTCGGAGAGACGTGCTAATGCGGAGGCAAGTTGCGCTTCGGCCTCCGCCATTTGAGGTTCGCGCAAGGTCAGCGGCGTCGGCGCACCGCTTCGACCGAGATCTTCCCAATCCTTTCGTGCAAGGACAGACTCTGATTTTTCACGGGCAATAACTGTTTTCGCTTGCGCAACATTGGCCCGGGCTTGCGTAACGCGTAATTCAAACTCTGCAGGTTCAACGCGAACCAACAAATCACCTTTTTTAAAGCGGCCGCCTTCAATGAACTTTGGAGACATATAGGTAATCAGGCCGTTGACTTGTGGCACCAAATTTATCTCGGTCCTGGGTTGAACTTCACCTTGAACATCAACGGTGAGGGTCACATCATCCTGAACGGCAACATCGGTCAGCACCGGAATGGCTTTGACGACATCTTCTTTTTCTTCAGGTTGCGGTTTCAACGCGCCCATGGCCATAAAGCCGGCAATAGCGCCAATAAGAACAAGAAGCGGTAGGACAAATATAAGCAGCCGCCATATCCAGAGCTGCTTACGCGGCGCGCGTTCCGGCACAGAATTATTGTCGTCTAACCCGAAAACCTGCGGTTCTCGGGCGTTAGGTGAATCAGTCATTTTCGTCTCCCATCGGTTGGCACACCGATATGAACCCTCATTAGGCTCATAATTATCGTTTTTCAATATGTATTTATCGTTTTTCAGAGTTTTTTTGACAGTTTGTCGCGATTTCAGGCTGCAATCGGCTCACCATTTCGGTTTCATAATCGACTTCTCCCTGCTAACCGCCGCCCATGAGTGACGCCCAAAATTTCCCTCGGCCTGATTTTGCCTGGCAGTTAGATGCTCCTATTGCCAAATATGAAAACGCCTGGATGCGCGTTGATGATATTCCAGCCATTGACCCCAATGGAAAAGACGCAACCTATGGCGTGGTTCACTTCAAAAACTTAGCCGTCGGTGTTGTTCCCTATCAAGATCGACATATTTGGTTAGTCGGGCAAAGCCGTGTCGCGTTTCAAAGTTATAGTTGGGAAATCCCTGCTGGCGGTGATCCGGAAGGAAAAAACCCTAAAGGAACCGCCCATCGTGAATTGAAGGAAGAAACGGGATTCACTGCAGGCCAGATGGAAGAAATTTTAAAGATGGAACTTTCTAACTCTATCACGGATGAGTTTTGCCTCATTTATTTGGCTACCGACCTCACACCCGGGGAAACTGAGTTGGAGAGTAGTGAAGATATTTCCATCATGAAAATCAGTCTGGACTCTGCGCTTGCCGCTGTCGATGCTGGAGAAATCCGAGATTCGTTGAGCGTAGCAGCTATTTTGAAGCTAGACCGAATGCGCGCATTGGGTCAGCTTGATGGACGCTGATGTTATCATCATTGGGGGCGGCGCTGCTGGCCTCATGTGCGGCGCAGTTGCCGGGCGGCGAGGCAAATCTGTTATTATTATAGATCATGCAGACCGTGCAGGCGAAAAAATCCGAATAAGCGGCGGCGGGCGATGTAACTTTACAAATCTGCACTGTGGTCCAGATAATTTCATTTCTCAGAATCCACATTTCGCAAAATCGGCGCTCAGCCGATACACCCAGTACGACTTCCTTGACCTCGTCGAACGCTACGGCATCAAATGGCACGAAAAGACGAAAGGTCAGCTTTTCTGTGACGGGCGCTCGCAAGAAATAATCGATATGTTGTTGGCCGAATGCAACATTGCGGGAAATGAGATTCGACTGGGTACAGAAGTTTTAGGTGTCGAAAAACTAGGAGACGGGTTTGTTGTCACAACGCCGACCCAAACCTTAGCGGCGGCAGCACTCGTTATTGCGTGCGGCGGCCCTTCTATTCCCAAAATGGGCGCAACCGGATTTGGTTATAAAGTCGCCGAACAATTTGGGATTGACGTCATCACACCAGAACCGGCCCTCGTGCCACTGACTTTCACCGATCAATTGAAAGAACCCATCGCGGCTCTGTCCGGTGTGAGTGTTGACACCATCGTAAGTAACGAAAAGGCCAGCTTCGATGAAGCTCTGCTGTTCACCCACCGAGGCTTATCCGGGCCTGCGATTTTGCAAATCAGCTCCTATTGGAATTCCGGCGAGGCGATCACTGTTGACATGGCCCCCGGTAGAGACACCTTAGCAGAATTGAGGAAGGCCAAAGAAGCCACCCCAAGACTCTCACCTGAGAAATGGTTAGCTAGCCGCCTCCCCGTTCGACTAGCTACTCACTTGGCAACGGGGTTTAAACATGAACGCCTCGCCGATATGCCTGACCGCGAACTGGCCAATCTCGCTCTACAAGTCAGCGCATGGCACATTCGCCCTGCAGGAACTGAGGGTTACCGAAAAGCTGAGGTCACGCGCGGGGGCGTGAATACGGACACATTGTCATCAAAAACCATGGAGGTTCGCGACGTGCCGGGTCTATATTTCATTGGCGAAGTTGTCGATGTGACGGGTCACCTTGGCGGGCATAATTTCCAATGGGCTTGGGCAAGCGGCACGGCTTGTGGTCAGTCATTATAGGCTCACTCTAAAAGAATGCATCCCACAGCAGTTTGAGTCCTGTCAGAAAAATCAGACCGTATATAATTCGGTAAAACAA
The DNA here is from genome assembly GCA_039975855.1 of Litorimonas sp. Taxonomy (GTDB): domain Bacteria; phylum Pseudomonadota; class Alphaproteobacteria; order Caulobacterales; family Maricaulaceae; genus Litorimonas. The sequence goes on from JBDWGH010000002.1 coordinate 947,787, forward strand.
TACCCCGTCGATACGTTTCGTCAGCCATACCCCAATCAGGACCCCAATCGGTGCAATCGGTAAAAGCATCGCAGACGTCGTTAGATTAGTCGTATCGAATTGTCCCAGTGCGGCATAAGGCACCAATTTCACCGCATTAATAATGAAGAAAAACATGACCGCACTGCCGGCGTATATCCGGTGAGGTAAACCTTGCGGAATTGCGTAAGCTTGAAATGGCGGTCCACCCGCATGAGCCACAAAACTTGTAAATCCAGCAAGACCACCCGCGAAGTGCGCTGCAATCGCGCTATTTTTTATTGCGGCCAATCCCGACTTTGGCCCAAACCAATTATAAAGCGGAAATCCGATCGCGATCAGGCCAACCATGATACGTACGGAATCATCTGTGACAAACCCAGCCAATGCCCAACCCACGCCGATTCCAAATATCGCTGCGGGCAGCATCTTAAAAACGAGGCTTTTATCGAAGTGCTTGCGATAGCTCCATCCGCTAACCCAATCCATCAAGATCAGAATTGGAAGCATAATACTTGCTGCCTGAATCGGTGGTATTGTTAGAGCCATTATGGGTACGGCGAACAAGGCTAAGCCTCCAAATCCGCCTTTGGAAACTCCGGTAATTATAACAGCCAAAATCGCGCTGACCCAAAATAACGGATTCTCAATCATAGGGCTCTTTGGAGGCTGAAATCAGTCTGGGCAAATGCAAAATTGCTGTTAGAAGACACCTATGAAAACGATCGATCTAAACGCCGACATTGGCGAAGCGGACACACCCGAATGGGCTGCTTCAGAGGCCGCAATTGTGAGCGCGATCTCGAGCGCCAATATTGCCTGTGGTGGGCATGCAGGTGACGCGGCATCAATGCGCCTGACTGTTAGAAATGCCAAAGCGGCAGGCGTGACCGTTGGGGCGCATCCCGCCTACCCAGACCGTGAGAACTTTGGCCGCAAAAGCCTGGTCCTTGGAGAAGACATCGATGCCAAAGTTCTGGCAGACACTTTGCGGGTGCAAATTTTGGACCTTTTAGAAATCTGCACTGCTGAAAATATCTCGCTTGCCTATGTCAAACCACATGGAGCCCTTTACAATGACTCAGTGTTTGATGAGCAGAAAGCCGATCTAATCGCTTCCGTCATTGCAAATCTCGATCTCGATCTCGCCTTTCTAGGTGGACCAAATTCTCAAATGGGACGCGCAGCAGCAGATCATGGTCTGCGGTTCATCGCAGAGGGCTTTATTGATCGCCGCTATACAGATGACGGGCACTTGCTTTCTCGAAAAATTGACGGTGCGGTTATTCAGGACCAAGCTGAACGTTTGGACCAAGCTCGATCTTTGGCAACCACAGGAAAGGTTCAAACCCATTCCGGCAAAATGCTAACATTGAAAACAGGATCGCTTTGTGTTCATGGGGACAGTGCAGGCGCGGTAGAAACCGCACGACAAGCCCGCAAAGCGATAGAGGCCGAAGGGCTCATTATTAAGGCCTTCGCATAAATGACACGGACACATTCATCTCCGAAGATTTCAATCTATGGCGACCACGCCATTCTCGTGGATTGGGAAACAGGCGGCTTTTCGGAAAGTATAAATGACACTGTACACAGCTTGGCGGAAAACCTACGGCAAAGCGGAAAATATATCGAAGTCGTTCCGGGGTATGATTCGTTAGTTTGCGTATTCGATCTGGCGACGCGATCTATCGACTCCACCAAACGCCATATCGAAGATGTTTTGGCACGGTCCAATCTCAAAGACAGCCAAACTGGCCATTTGATCGAAATTCCCGTCCATTACGGTGGGACGGACGGACCCGACATGGATACGATTTGTGCATCGGCAAAGCTCTCAGGCGATGATGTCATCGCCCTACACAGCCAACGCGAATACCGGGTCTGCATGATGGGTTTTATTCCGGGATTCACCTTTCTCTCCCCTGCACCCAAAAAACTGCACCATCCTCGATTGGCAACACCGCGTGCGAAAGTGCCCGCCGGAAGTATCGGCATTGCGAATTGGCAAACAGGTATCTATGGGCTCGAAAGCCCGGGCGGCTGGCAAATCATCGGAAGAACGCCACTTTCAATATTTGACGCACAGCGCGAAGCTCCTTTTTTGATTAGTGCTGGCGATCGCGTGAGGTTTGTACCGCAATGACGCTCACAGTTCTTCATTCGGGTGCCCAGACCCTCATCATGGATGCGGGTCGTCCTGGCTATCGTCACCAAGGCATACCCGGCGGCGGGGCTGCAGATAAGCTCTCCTTTGCCATTGCGAACCATCTTGTCGGAAACGCTTGGGATGCGCCCGCGCTGGAATGCGCGCTTGGTGGATTACATGTGCGCTTTGATGAAGATTATACAATTGCCATCTCGGGGGCACAAATGTGGTCCCAAAATCAAGGTATGAACCTACCGCTCAATAAAGCGGTCCAAGTCGAAGCAGGCGACATTCTGACGATGAGTTTCACCCGGGCAGGATGCCGGTGTTACTTAGCCGTTTCTGGAGGCATTAAAGCCACACCTTTCATGGGGTCAGTTTCAACTTACTTGCCTGCCAAACTTGGTGGCCTAAACGGAGAGGCCTTGAAAACCGGCGATGTTGTAGGGATCGGCGAACCACAAGGCGAAGCCCAGAGTTTGCCGAAAGGGCATATTCCGCTCTTATCAAATCATATTGTCTTGCGGGCTGAACAGGGGCCTGAATGGGATTGCCTATCAGATGCTTCTAAGCGCTATCTGTTCACGACGCCGTTTTATGCGACAACAGCAACAGATAGAATGGGATCGCGTCTAAAAGGCGATGCCGTGTCATTGGACACAACATTAAAAATGACCAGCAGCCCGCTCCTACCTGGGAGTTTGCAAATTCCGCCTGATGGACAACCTATTCTGGCGCTGGCCGATGGGCATTGCACAGGCGGGTATGCTCGAGCTCTGCAAGTTATTCAGGCCGACCTTTGGTTACTTGGACAAATCGCCCCCGGGGCAGCCGTGAGCTTTCGCCGAAATATCGCGCAGGACGCAGAGATTATTTTGCGAGGGAAGAACAGCTATTACGCTGATCTCATTCCTGGGTTTTCTTTCTAAATGAAATTTGTCCTGCTGGACGATCAAGGCACCGGACAACAATTTGTTTTCCGCAATCCGCAGCGCATCATCTTGGCTAATAGCCGTGAAGAATTACCGCGTGCATTTGGGGAAATCCAAACGGCACAGAAAAACGGGAAATGGCTTGCAGGCCTTATGTCCTATGAATTGGGGCACGCGCTCGAAACCCGGTTCGATCAACAGAACAGGCCTCTTATTCAGCTTGGTGTTTTTGAAAAACCAACAGATGAGCCGCCCGTAGATTGGCTCTACACTCGCGATATTCCTAAGCTGAAGTTTGAGCCATCTTGGTCTGAGGCGGCATATCTGTCGCGGTTTGAAACCGTGCAAGCCTATCTAAGATCCGGAGATTGTTACCAGGTTAATCTGACCTTCCCTATGTTTGCGAAAAGCGATGCAAGTCCAACACAAATCTATGCCGCGTTTCGGCGTCGGCAACCCGGCCGTTACGGCGCGGTCGTTAGCTTAGGCGGGGCTGATATCGTCAGTTTTTCCCCAGAATTGTTCTTTGAGCGCAAGAGCCAGAACATGCGGATGCGTCCCATGAAAGGCACGCGCCCGAGGGACGCCGATGCCGAAGCTGATGCAGCCCTCCTCGCCGAGATGCAAGTTGAACCAAAAAGTCGCGCGGAAAACCTTATGATTGTCGACCTATTGCGCAATGATTTGTCTCGCCTTTGCAAACCCGGCAGTGTGAAGGTTCCAGAGCTATTCGCACTAGAAACCTACCCCACGCTACATCAAATGACCTCTCAAGTTACAGGCACTTTGAGAGAAAACGTTAGCTGGACTGACATTATGACGAGCCTGTTTCCGTGTGGGTCTGTGACTGGGGCGCCGAAAATTCGGGCGATGGAAATTATCGAGGAATTGGAATCTGGTCCACGGGGTGCCTATTGTGGGTCGGTTGGCTACATTGCCCCAAATGGTGATGCCAGTTTTTCCGTCGCCATCCGAACCGTTCAAATGCAAGATGATAAATTGCGCTACGACGTGGGCTCCGGTGTCGTACTGGACAGTGATGGACCAGATGAATATCGCGAGTGCCTCCTAAAATCCCGTATATTTGAAACCTCTTCAGAAGGCGCCATCGAAACTTTCCGGCGGCGACCAAACGGAGTCATTCCGCGAGCAGAATTCCACCAAAAAAGATTTGCGTCTGCTGTAGGGGAAGACATGGCTTCGGAGATTTTTTCGGCTCTTCCGGAACCTCTGGGGAGTGACGAACTTATTCGCGTCGTCGCAACAGAGAGCGGACTGTCTTCACATATCTCACCTTTCAAAAAAGCGAACGCCCCGATCCGCTTAGCGCTCTCACGCTATCCATTAACCAAGCACCTTCAAGAGACGCGGGTCAAAACAACCGCTAGGGATTTTTATGACGGCGAGCGCGCCCGCATAGGTGCAAAGACCGGGGCAGATGAAGTTATCTTTCTGAACGCAGATGGCGAACTATGCGAGGGGTCTTTTACCTCACTCTTCATTGAAATGGATAGCAAGCTACTCACGCCAGCCCTCTCCTGCGGATTGCTGCCCGGAGTTTTAAGGCAAGAATTGATCGAGACAGGACAGGCTATAGAAGCCAAGTTGACTCTCTCAGAAATCGAAACCGCGGATGCCGTTTTTGTCGGTAATAGCTTACGAGGATTGATGCCTGCCACGTTAATAGACTTTTCGCCGCACTAAATTGATAGCATTGACGCCCCTCTTCTGCTCGCTAAAGTGGCAGTGAATACAAAGGGAATTTCATCTCAGGTGCCACGCATTTTATTTGCCTATGATTTATCGGCTGACGGTAAGGCGACCAAATTTTCGCAAGACCAATTGGGCCACGCTGGCCCAAAGGTCGAGAGCTATGAATTGGGTCTAATCTAACTGTGATCCGCTCCTTATTTTTTACGCTTTTGCTGACTTTTCTCAGCCTGTCTTTGACTCCGCAAACTGCGGTCGCACAATCTTCTGAACTAGAAGCTGATGCAGTCTCTGAGGCGATTATCCATAGTGATGAAGATATTGAACGCGCTTACCGTTCCGTAAAACGAGATGAGGCCTATCAATTAGAACTCGCAGAACCCATTCCGCGAAGGCCACCCTCTGCTTTCGAAAAAGCACTTGGTCGTTTTTTCAACGCCATCTTCTCATTCCTAGCGCCACTACTTGAGATTATTTTCTGGCTTGGGTTGGGCGCGCTGGCTTTAGGCGCCGTGTATCTCATCGGACGCGCAGTCTATGAAACCAGATTTGCCAAACCGGCATCCAAGAAAATAGAAGAGCCTGACATTCCTCTTTATCAACCTGCCGAAGCTCAAGCTCGAATCTTATTGGATGAAGTTGATAAGCTGGCGGCGGAAGGTAGATATGGCGAGGCTGTTCACACCCTGCTCTTCCGCTCTATACAAGACATAGATCGGAACCGCCCGAATGTTGTTAGGCGAAGTCTGACAGCACGGGAAATTAGCGGCTTGTCTGTCCTAACAGCCCATGCCCGAACTGCATTTTCAACAATCGCTGGTGTTTCGGAACTCGCGCATTTTGGCGGAGTTTCCGTCAACAAGTCTGGATTTGAGACGGCTCGAAATGCCTATGCCGACCTTACCGGGCAAACCACGGCACCCAAAAGGTCCAGACGATGAGCCCTGCAGGAACAAACCGCGAGCGTCATTTGGCGCAAAGCCTGCCGGGACGAGGACAAGGTTCAAGACGTCCAGGCATCAGCAATGTTCTTTTTCGTCCGATTACCTTAATTTGCCTTCTTCTGATTGGTTTCTTCGCCTTTGGGGCTCTGATTGTCTTAGGCGGCTTTGCCAAGGACTTGCGCAAAGCACCGCCAGGCCAAGCCACGCCCCGCTCCGTTTCTGCCGTGGGTTATCAAGCCCTCACAGATTACCTTGATCAGCTAAATTATGACGTTCGCGAGACACGTGGGAAACGAGAATATTACGACCGCGATGAAAGACTTGTTATCTATACGCCTTCTCGTCCCACACGGCGGCTTTCTCGGATCCTAGAATCAGAAGGTGAAGCCGTGAACTTGGTCATTTTACCCAAGTGGTCGGTTGGGCAAATGATCCCTCAACGCGGCGAAGACGGGCAAAAGGGTTGGGCGCGGAAGACAAGCGGATCCGGTCTGTATTACCCAACAAGTTATGACTCTATGATGGACGATTTGCCTGTCTTGCGGCGTCATGACGTAACGTCTGCCGATGCACAGGTGTTTTTCACTACCCCTCGGACTCGAAATCTCTCAGAAAGCTATCAGCCTGATTTCAAGGATCTCCAATATTTTGATCTGAACACCAGATGGCCCGATTATCAAGATGAGCTGAGGGAAATTCGACGCCAAGAGTTTGAAGACGAGCGTCGAAAAGCTGCCGAGGCGAGAGGCGAAACCTACGAGCCAAAAGAGAAGAAGGAAAAAAAGAAAAATTCGGAGTCCGATGACAAAGAGAAGGAAGAGAAGAAAGAGGAAGAGGCACCAAAGCCTCTGCCCAATCACGAGGTTATTTTAAAATTGGATGGCTTCCCCGTACTCATTCAATTGGAAGGCACACAAACATATGTTTTGTCAGAGCCAGATCTCGTCAACACCATGGCCTTTAACACTCAAGGCGGGGCGCAATTAACAAATACAATAATCGACGAAATTATTTATGATTCCTCGACCTTCGCCATGAGTATGGATTTTGATGTCAGCCTACATGGCATTGAATCCAATCGTAATATTATCAAGCTCATGGTGACGCCGCCATTTTTGGCCGCCACTCTTTGCCTTTTGGCGGCCGGAGGGCTCGTCGCTTGGCAAGGGTTTAACAGGTTTGGTGATCCAGCGCGCTTGCGCCCAGATTATGCCCAAGGGCCGGTAAGCCTGGCAGAGACGGCGGCCGACTTTATGGGTATTGCCAATCGCGCGCACAAAACCGGCGAAGACTACGCCGCGTTGATACGGCGCCAAGTCGCAGCGGAACTTGGATATAAGAACAGCACGACAGATCATATCGACAAATTACTGGATGCACGCGAAAAACGATTAAAAATTCAACCTATCTTCGCCGATTTGAAACGCGCCATCGCCAGCGCCGACACGCAAAGTTACGGACAATATGCCCGCGCTTTAACAACGTGGCGCGATGCCATGACACACTCTGATTTCCCGCAAGGCCCACAAGATTCATGAAGGACCTCTCCATATGACCGACACACCCACAGACACACGACCGGATGATGCCGCCTTGGCTGGAATTCAAAGCTTAGCCGACTCTATACGCACGGAAGTCGGAAAGGTCATTATTGGACAAACGGACACCGTCGACTTGATGTTGACGGCTCTCTTGTCCCGGGGACATATCCTTCTGGAAGGCGTCCCGGGAACGGCGAAAACCTTCCTTGCCCAGGTCTTTGCTCATGTGACCAAATTAGATTTCGGGCGGATCCAATTCACACCTGATTTGTTGCCGGGTGACTTGCTAGGAACAAATCTTTTTTCCTTCCAGACAAATGAATTCACACTCGTGAAGGGTCCAATTTTCTGTGACATGCTGCTGGCGGATGAGATCAATCGAACCCCACCAAAAACGCAGTCTGCGCTTTTGGAAGCCATGCAAGAACGGCAAGTCACGATTGACGGAAAACGGTTCCCTCTTGGTGAAAATTTTATGGTTGTCGCAACGCAAAACCCGATTGAGCAACAAGGCACATATCCACTACCCGAGGCGCAACTCGATCGTTTTCTATTCAAACATATCCTGTCCTATCCGAACCGCGACGAGGAAATCTCGATTGTCCAACAACACGGACAGCGCAGCGGCACACCGTCTATGGCTGAATTAGGTTTGAAACCGGTCATGACAAAGGCCGCCTTGAAAAAGGCGCGCACTGCAATTTCGGGGATTCATTTGAATGACGAAGTGACGCATTACGTCGTTGATTTGGTACGCGGTACACGTGACAATCCTTTATTCGAGACCGGAGCCAGCCCGCGTGCTGCCGCAATGATCGCCAGCTCAGCGCGGGCGTTTGCTGCGCTACAAGGTCGTAATTACGTGATCCCAGATGACGTTAAATCCATCGCTCTCCCGGCTCTTCGTCACCGCGCCGTGCTCTCTCCAGCCGCCGAAATTGAAGGCCGTACAGCTGATGAGGTCATTACAGCAGTGATCGAACAAACGCAGGCTCCGCGTTAGCCGGTGTTAAAACCAACTAGTTAAATGAAATTTCGCACCCAAACATATCCCACGCGCGCCGCTGTTTTCGCCGCTGCCTTAGGATTGCCAGTGACGCTTTTGCTGGCGCTATTCCTCCCTGCCCTTTGGTTGATTGGCGCCGCTTGGGTAGCCGGCGTGTTGGGATTGATGGCCTTGGACGTTTTACTTTCAACGGCGATCAAACGTATGGAGCCGCAAATCGACGCACCGGGCTCAGGTTATGTGGGGCATGATTATGATGTGCGGGTCACAACAGAGTTTGGAGCGGGCATTCCGCCGCGCACACCCGAGCAAAGATTGAGTGTCAATGATCGGCTGTCTGTTTCTCCGGCGCTCGCGCAAGCGGGTGTTGGCGACGGCGGCATGTTATCTCTGTTTAGTCTACGCACAGATTTGCGCGGCACGGCGGAATTAGAGCGAATTTGGACTCGCTGGCAAGGACCGCTGGGCCTTGTCTGGCGGCAACGGATTGACCCTCTGCAGCGGGAAATTCCAGTAACCTCGGACACACAAATGGTGCGTGATACGGCGGCAGAAATTTTCACCAAAGACGCAAACATCGGACAGAAACTACAGCGTCTTCGCGGTGATGGAACAGAATTTGACGGTCTGACTGAATGGCTACCCGGTATGGATAAGCGTTCAATTGATTGGAAGCACTCTGCGCGTCATGGCCACTTGCTCTCTCGCGAGTTTCGAACAGAACGCAATCATAATATCGTCTTCGCCTTTGATAGCGGCCACTTGATGGCTGAAGAGGTTGAGAATGTTGAAACTGGGGAAGCGATGACAAAGCTGGACCGCGCGCTCAACGCCGCGCTTCTAATGGCTTTCGTTAGTTTAAAAATCGGCGATAAAGTCGGAATTTATGCCTTTGATGAAAAACCATATCTTTATGCGCCCGCCATCGGCAACACACGCAGCTTTGCCCAAATTCGTCGTGTCTCTGCGCGCGTGGATTATTCAACAGCCGAAACTAATTTCACTTTGGGGCTCAGCCAACTTGCGCAGAACCTGCAACGCCGAACACTGATTGTTGTCTTCACGGATTTCGTCGACAGTACACAGGCGGAACTCATGGTCGAAAACATGGCGCGGCTTTTAAAGCGTCATATTGTGATTTTCGTCGCATTCCGAAATACGGCGCTGGATAAACTTATTACACAAGATGCAAAGACTCCTGAGGAAGCGGCAGCCAGCCTTATCGGAGATGGACTAATGCGCGAGCGCGACATTGTTCTGAAACGACTTGAACGTATGGGTGTCAATGTCATCGATGCCGACGCCAATACTTTGAATATGAAAGTACTAAACACCTACATGCTGCTTAAGGCCCGCAATGCGATTTAAGGACCAGACATGACCCGCCGGACCCTGACCTTAAAATCCAAACGCTTCCGCGAGGAGCGCCAAGACGTCTGGAAAGAAATGGAGAGCATGCTGCAACGCATTGAAGCGCGTTCAGTCCGTAGCCTCACAGATGAAGAGATCATCAAGCTCCCCCGACTCTATCGATCTACACTCTCATCCCTCTCTGTCGCCCGCGCGACGTCTTTGGACCAGAGTGTAGTGAGTTATCTAGAATCTCTCTCCACCCGCGCCTATTACGTTATTTACGGCAGCCAAAAGCGATTACGGGATCGGATTTATGGGTTCTTTGCCCGAGATTGGCCACTCGCTGTACAGAGCGCATGGAAAGATGTTGCGGCGTCTAGTTTTGTTTTTGCCCTCGGTATGTTGATCGGATTTGTACTGGTTTCTAATAATCCCGATTGGTTTTACTCTTTCATGGACGAAAGCATGGCGAGCGGACGCACACCTGCCGCATCAGAAGAGTTTTTACGCGAAACAATTTACGGCTATGAAAAAGACGAAGGTGGACTAGGTGCCTTTGCGGCCTTCTTGTTTTCCAACAATAGCCGCGTCTCTATTTTGGCCTTTGCGCTTGGTTTTGCCTTCGCACTGCCAACCATCGTGCTCCTCCTTTATAACGGTCTCTCAATCGGGGCTTTTATTGCTGTCTTCACGGGTAAGGACTTAGGGTTTGAAGTTGGAGGTTGGCTTGCCATTCATGGAACGACGGAATTATTTGCGATTGCCTTGGCCGGAGCTGGCGGAATGCTAATTGGCCGCGCCGTTGCATTTCCAGGCGAAATGAGCCGTATGGAGTCCCTGCGATCTAAAGCCGAACAAGCCGCCATCATATTAGGTGGCGTGGTGGTCATGATGTTTGTTGCCGGATTGATAGAAGGATTTGGGCGGCAGCTGATAAATAATGATTGGGTGCGTTACGGGATAGGCGGATCAATGCTCGTGTTCTGGCTCGTCTATTTCTTCCTCCCTCGCAAAGCACTGGACCCTCACACATGAGTATGTCTGGAGGGCTGACACCGGATCAAATAAAGCAAGGGCGTCGCCATTTAGTCACGCCCGAGGGTGTCGACCTGCAAATAGAGTTGGCGGATGTTGGCGCCCGTATTGGAGCTTTTGCAATCGACTTGATCATCATCACTCTGACGCTGATTGCAGCTGCCTTTGGCTTGGGTTCCATGAGTATTTATAGCGACGAGCTCGCCTTCATAATATTCGTCCTAATTGCATTCTTATTACGTAGTTTCTATTTCACCCTATTTGAGTTGGGTCGCCGAGCTGCGACACCAGGCAAGATGGCACTCAAAATCCGTGTTGCAGCACGCGGGAAAGCCCGTCTTTCTGCTGCCAGTGTTTTCGCACGAAACGCCCTACGCGAGATTGGTTTTTTCTTACCCCTTGGATTCCTTTTTGGAATCGGCATGGGCGGTGTGGATGGTTGGATGAGTTTGCTCGCGTCAATATGGGCAGGTATTTTCTTACTCTTCCCGCTATTCAACAAAGATCGATTGAGAGTTGGCGACCTTGTCGCGGGAACATGGGTCGTCCGCGCCCCGCGTCCTATGTTAGCGGCAGATTTGGTCACGACAGATCGACCTGAAAACGAAGCGCTATTTGCAAAGTTCGCATTCACGCCAGCGCAGATAGATACATATGGCATCAAGGAACTACACGTTCTTGAGGACGTTCTTCGTGCGCGAGACGCTGAAGTTCTAAAAGATGTTGCGAGCCGCATTCGAACCAAAATCGGCTGGGTCTGGGAAGACGGCGAGAGTGACGTCGCATTTTTGCGAGCCTATTACGCAGCTCTACGGGGACGGTTAGAGTCTAAAATGTTGATGGGTGTTCGCCGCAAAGACAAATTCGATAAGCGCTAACACTCAATCACATTAACAGCCAAACCACCTTGGCTTGTCTCTTTATATTTTGAGCTCATATCCAATCCCGTTTGGCGCATTGTCTCAATAACTTGGTCCAGACTGACTTTTCCAACACCACTACCGTGCAAGGCCAAACGCGCCGCATTTGCCGCCTTCACCGCGCCAATCGCATTGCGCTCAATACACGGGATTTGAACCAATCCGCCAACAGGGTCACAGGTCAGGCCGAGATTGTGCTCCATGCCAATTTCCGCGGCGCTTGCGACTTGGGCAGGGGTCGCACCCCACACAGCCGCAAGACCGCCAGCCGCCATTGAACACGCCACACCAACTTCACCTTGGCATCCCATTTCGGCACCGGAAATTGAGGCGCGTTGCTTATAGAGCAGGCCAATTCCACCAGCTGTCGCTAAGAAAAGCCGAGTTTTTTTGGTGTCGGGCGTGCCAGTTTCGTCACAACAATAATGGCGTATAATTGCAGGAATAATCCCCGCCGCCCCATTTGTCGGCGCGGTTACAATTTGGCCGCCTGCAGCATTCTCTTCATTAACAGCCATGGCGTAAACGTTCAGCCAATCAAAAAGGGTTTCGCGTTCATTGGCACCAGGGGCACCGCATAATTTCGCCCAAATATCGGGAGCACGGCGCAACACATGAAGACCACCCGGAAGCTCGCCTCTCGTATTGAGGCCTCGCTCAATCCCCGCCAACATGACCTCCATGATCCGATCGAGCCGCGCTTCTGTTTTCTTTCGGGGACGACGAGCATCTTCATTGGCAAATATCAAATCCCCAATGCTCTTTTTTTGCTGATCACAAAGCGAAAGAAGCTCCTTGGCCGATCCAAATGGGAATGGCACTGAAACACCGCCGATGGAAACCTTATCATCTTTTGCCGGCTTCGAAAGTTGCGCATGACTGGCAGTGAAGCCACCGCCCGTCGAATAATAGGTCCGCGAATAGATACATTCGCCTTGTTCATCAAAGGCCTGCATCTCCATCTCATTGGGATGAAGCTCTGCCGCCTGCTCATAATCCAAAATCATGTCGGATTGGGTATCGAACTGTATCGTATGCTCATCCCGCACAAAGACGCGGTCTACTTCCAAGGCAGAAAGAGCGGCCTCCGCTTTATCCAAATCAATCGTCTCAGGTTTGAAACCAAGCAAACCCAATTGTCCCGCGCGGGGGGTTCCGTGACCTATACCCGTAAAGGCCAAAGAACCGCGAAAGATCATTGTTATTCTGTCGGTGTTTTCCAAATACCCCATCTGGCGCAGGCGTTTCCAGAACCTGTGCGAAATGCGCATAGGTCCAACCGTATGAGATGAAGACGGACCAATACCAATCCGAAATATGTCGAGCACAGATAGCATGAGAACCGCTTACTCACACTTCTCATGATCTGGCAACAAGCGGAAAGAATATAATTGAAACTTTATTTTTAGCGGAAGACCGGATCATCCAGACTGCGGAGTTTTCTGGAATGAAGCGTTCCGTTCTCCGCTCCGGCTTTCATAATCCGCACCGCCTCCAATCCGATATTCAAATGCTGTGCGACGCGGGAGCGATAGAAAACCGCTGCCGTACCTGGGAGTTTGATCTCGCCATGAAGCGGTCTGTCAGACACACAGAGAAGTGTGCCGTAAGGCACGCGGAAACGGTATCCATTGGCGGCAATCGTGGCACTTTCCATGTCAATCGCGATTGCGCGAGATTGGTTCAACCGTGGACGCAACGCCGAATACCGCATCTCCCAATTCCGATCATCTGTCGTAACGACTGTACCCGTTCGCACATGACGTTTCATTTCCTGTCCTGAAAGTTCCATGACGTCGCCAATCGCTTCGGTCAGCGCAATCTGAACCTCAGCAATCGTTGGCAGGGGAATATCGGGTGGAAGTACATCGTCTAAAACTTGATCGTCACGTAGATAGGCGTGAGCCAGAACAAAATCGCCCAATATTTGCGAAGACCGTAGGCCTCCACAATGGCCCAACATCAACCAACAATGGCTTCGTAATACCGCAATATGGTCTGTGATAGTTTTCGCATTAGAGGGTCCAACACCGATGTTAATCAGTGTCACGCCCATGCCGTCTTCAGCCATGAGGTGATAGGCGGGCATTTGAGGTAATTTGTAATTGGGATCTTCAACATAGTCCCCACCATCCGTTATGATGCCCTGGCCAGGTGCACAAAACCCGGTAATTGCGGGATCTTTGCCCACGACTTCACGCGCGTGCTCAACAAATTCGTCCACGTAACGTTGGTAATTTGTGAAAATCACGAATTTTTGGAAACACTCGGGTTGAGTTCCGGAATAGTGCCGCAATCGTTGCAAAGAATAATCGGTTCTCAAGGCCGGAAACAGAGCTAGCGGGTAAGGTTCATCCGCTGCGCGTTCTTTCACCCCGTCCGCGAGATCATCATGGATATGGGTTAAGTCTGGCAATGGGAAATGCTGGCCTATGGCAGCCGACCGCTCAGCTGAAAGTTCGAAAGAAGAAGGATCGATCGCGAAGACTAGAGGAATTTTTACATCTGATGGTCCGACATAATATTCGACCTCCCGTGCCACCTCGATACGTTGGAGCTGGTCAAGTAGGTAACTTTCGAAAATATCCGGAGATGTGATTGACGTGCCGTACCAGCCAGCGCCGCGAATAGAGACAAAACTAGAAAATTTAATATCACCTGTCCGGCGTTTACCAATACGGACCAGCAAATAAGGATAGGTTGGCATGGGTCCAACAGGCGCTTCACCGGTCTCAGCATAGGTCTCAAATGCCGTATTCAAATCCTCAACCGCGCCGTTATACAGACGCCCCAACTCCCGCAAAGCTTCATCCTTGTTTTCACAAGGTGACAGATCGTTGAAAAAAGACGGGATGTGGCCAAGTAGATTCAAATCAAAACTCCAAAAGTTAAAATAAATTTTTCAGGCCCTATAGGTTTTCTGACGCATTGGCCAGAAAAAACGTCACCTCCACGTTTTCATAATTTACAAAGGTGACAACCCCATGACACCGGCGACCGCAATTACAACAGAGGCAATAGCCGCACTCAGGAAATTTGATAGATTTCCGGCCAGCACGGTTTTCAATCCTAACTTCGAAATTTCGGTTTTTCTTTCCGGTACGACCGCGCTTAAGCCAGCGATCAAAATTGCGAGGCCGCCGAAGTTTGCGAAACCACAGAGTGCCAAAGTAATAGAAACTTGACCCTGTTGAGAGAAACCATCCTTGACGCCCACGAAATTGAAATATGCCAGGAACTCATTGAGGATGACTTTTTCGCCAAGGAAGCGTCCGGCCTCGGCCGACTCATTCCACGGCACACCGATCATCCAGGCCACAGGTCGGAAGAGCGTAGAAAAAATACCCTCTAGTGATAAATCAGGGTTGCCAAACCAACCACCGACACCGCCTAAAATACCATTTAGCAGTGCGATAACTGACAGGACGGCAATCAATAACGCCATCACAGCCAACATTATCTGCAAACCCGTCATAGCCCCATTGGTGAGGGCCTCTATTAGTGACCCTGCCCGTTTACCTTCCACGGCTTTTGCTTCCGCACTATCAATATCAAACGGCGTTTCAGTCTCAGGCACCAAAATTCGGCCTATTAAAAGCCCGCCCGGCGCAGCCATGAGCGCGGCCGTAATCAACAGTTTAGGATCAATCCCAATGGCGGAGTAGGCCACCAAAACTGTGCCAGCGACAGAAGATAGACCGAGGCTCATCATCACGAAAAGCTGCGCGCGCGTGATTTTCGGCAAGTAAGGCAAAACCGTCAAAGGCGCCTCTGCCATCCCAACGAATATATTGGCCGCGGCGCAAGTGGATTCCAAACGGCTCGCGCCTGTGATTTTTCGCACCACAGATCCAATGCCGCGAATGACCCAGGTCATAATACGCAAATGAAACAGCACAGCGAAAAGGGCGGCAATAAAGATAATAATCGGCAAGATTTGGAAGAAAAAGATGACATTCGTGCCGCCTTTATCGTCGCCCAGATCGCCGAACATAAACGTTGTGCCCTGCCTGACAAAGCCTTGCATAGCTTCCACGCCCGCTGACATGCCGCCCAACACAAGATCACCGACCGGGGTCAGAAGTGCAAAAATAGCTATGCCGATTTGAAGAGCCAAGGTCCGCGCCGCCAAATCGTATCGCACGGCAGATTTCGTCTCGGAAAACAACCACGCCACAGCTAATAAAACAACAATACCAATCAATCCGGTCATAGGTAGTCCCCCAAAGGTCGAACGTGTTTGTTCCTGATGATGAGCATGGGTGCAAGGGTCCCCGCCATCACGACTTTGTGGATTATATCAAAAAGGAAAACGCCAGCCGTCCACCCAACAAAAAAGGCGCTCCGAAGAGCGCCTTTCGAAATCTTAGTCGGAAGACCTTGGTCTTAGAACTTGTATTTTGCACCAACTTGTATGCGCCAAAGCGTGTCGTCAGTATCGACAAATCGCTGAACAGCATTCGGGTTGAAATTGTCGTACACATATTGACCGTTTTCAATTGAAGCGGCCAATACATCGACTCCTTCTGCCGTATTACTTGTCGCGATAAAGCGCTGAACACCGGCGTCTTTGTCAATGAAATTCAAGAAATTTTCAAAGTTCAAAGAGAACTCAATTTTGTGTCCGTCAATCGGTACAGGGACTTCTTGAGTGAAGCGCAGATCAATATCAGCAGTAGACGGCTGCGTGACAGCTCCTCTTGGAGCAATCTCACCTGCATACTGAGTCAGATCATTTTCGTCGAGGAAGTTGAAGAAGCCAGTGGTGTCAAATCCTGGCGCGAATGTAACCAGAGGGTCGTTTGGTCCAGTTGGTACATAGAGCAAGCTACGCGCTTCATCATCAGAGTCACCAAAAGTGTTTTGTGATGTTCTCGCGTCATAAACGAAACCAAGAGGGCGTCCTGTACGAGCGCGGAAGAAAATACCAAGCGTTGACGCTGCATCTTCCCAGAACTCCTTGCGGAGTGTCGCACCAACAACAAAGTTATGACGGTTATTGAAGAACGAGTCTGCAATCGGAACGTTGTTGAAGTCAGATGTTGTGACCTCTTCAAAGTTTGAACCTGCCGTGGATGAATTACCCGCATTACCTACTTCTGCATCTGAATAAGCATAACCTAAACGTAGATCCATGGTAGCTTGGTTACCCAGATCAAACTCCTTCGCAAATTGAGCGGATAGTGAGAGTGCGTCACCGCCACCATTCACAGCGTTTGTCAAAATAATCGTTTGACCAACATCCGCACCATTGAAACAGGCATCTGATGTGTTGCTATATGAACGTAGGTCGTCGCTCAACGTCGCCGCACAACCCGCAAGATTAGGGTCGATATTCGCATATATTGGACGTCCATCAGGCGCAGTCCCATTCTGTGCGATGCTGAGATCAACAAAGTCAATCGCATTACGATTGCGGCTATAGATCAAGTCAAGATTTGCTTGCCAGCCATCTAGGAAAGAACTTCCTGTGTCGTAAAAATTATGGCTTAGGCCTAAGCTGAAACGATCAACGCTTGGTGGTGTGAAATCAGGATCAGTTGCCGCAACATCCGCATCAAAAGCAGCTGCACGAGCTTGTTGTTCCTGCGCCAAACAAGCCGGAAGTCCGTTAAAGGTTCCATTTGTGATAACGCCAGCCAAGTCAGCATCGGTACAGAAGTCATTGCTGCCAATGGAGTCGCCAACATCACCCAAAGCAATTGTTCCGCCAAAATTTTGGAAAGCGTTAGAGAAAAAGACTGTCGGGTCCCCACCTGTGAAACGTCCATAACCTGCGGTCAGCGTTGTATCACCGTAGAAACGTGTCGGCAGATCCCATGTCAAACCAATACGAGGTTGAAGAATTTCAAAGCCATCAAATGCCTGGCTATTGTCGAAACCATAACGGTCTTGAAATGCAGAGTTTAAGTTAGGCTCGTCGTCTGAGCTGAAGAAATCATAACGAAGACCGGCAACAAGTTGTAGATTGTCCTTAATTTGCCACTCATCCTGAATGTAGAGCGTGTGGTTATTTCGGGAGAATGAAGCAGCAGCATCATTGATATCGCCGGAGAATGAACCGTTTTGACGAATTGCACGTGGCGTACCAGCTTCCAATGCGTCAATATCATCAAAGAACAATGTACCTGTCGCATTGATAACAAACAAGTTGAAGACATCTAAAGAATCTAGCTCATAGCCTGCTGTAATCGTGTGATTATCGTGAACGTATGTACCAGCGAATTTGAATTGATCTACGGTCGTATCAAGCTGGTTCGCGCTTCGGAAAATACCAGGGCCGGAAGCAAAGTTTTGACCAAAGAACTCGTTACTAAATGAAAGCGGCCCAACGGCTACACGTGGAATAGGATTTTCAGACTGCTGTTCGCCGCCACCTAGAGGGTCTTGAATATCACCAATCTCGATACGAGAGGCGCGGATTTCTGTAGAGAAATTATCCGTCCAATTGGAGAATAAGCGCAAAGAGTAACTATCGGAGTCTGACCCTTGCGTATAAAAGTTATCGGAGAATGTATATTCACCGCGACCACTGCCAAAATCATCGGTTGCCAAAGTGGCTTCTTCCAATTTGGCATATGTACCTTCTAGGCGGTGATCATCATTAATGTTCCAATCTAAGCGACCAAAGAAGCGGCGGCTTGTGGATGGACGTGTCGTAATTGGTGTTCCAACGTCACGGCCAAAGATATTTTGAATGGCCGTAGCGGCGCGATCCACTTCACCTTGGGTGATAGCAGTTGTCTGGTTTGCAAATCCGCTGCCCAAACCTTCGTTTTGAATGAGGCCCGTGTCGAGTTCCTCGTAAGAGCCGTAGAAAAAGAGCTTGTCTTTGATGATTGGCCCACCAATTTCTGCACCCCAGTTATAGTTATCAAAGTCAGCTTCGATTTCGCTATCTTCAATCTTACTGCCAGTTAACCCATCACCTGTGTAAAGACCGAAGACTGAGCCATGGAATTCATTCGTACCGGATTTTGTTGTGGTGTTGATCGCACAGCCAGTGAACTGACCGTATTGGACGTCAATCGGTGAAAATTCGACGGATGTCGCAGAAACTGAGTCAAACGGAATTGGGAATGTGTTCCGAGCGGAGTTGCCTGAAGAGTTTAGACCAAAAGCATCGCCAGAGCGTACCCCATCAATTGTAAAGGCATTGCCGCGTGAATTACCACCGAGGCAATTAACTTGGAAGCCACGGCCACCAGACGAACGACCAATGTTCACCCGCGGGTCAATACGAATAACGTCGCGAATCTGACGGCTAACGGAAGGCAAAGCTTCAATCGTCCCAAGGTCAAAGGATGAGCTTGGCCCAACAGCAACATTAACAACATCCGCACGTGTGGCCGTAATAACGATCTCGTCTTCTACGCCTTCGGTTAGCTCTCGAAGTGCGAAGCTAAGATCTGTGTCGCCGGACAGTCCGAGTGTGATGTCTGTGACTTCAAAATCTTGAAACTCGTTTGAATCAACACGAACTGTGTAGGGACCGCCAACCGTTAAGCCGCGCGTGCTAAATGTACCGTTACCGTTTGTAGTGACGGTACGTGAAGCGCCCGTTCGTGTGTCCGTAATTGTTACCGCTTCACCAATTGCGGGCGTTCCGGACGGCGTTGTCACAGTCCCTCTTATGCCCGATGTAATTTGCTGAGCATGTGCGACCCCTGAGGTCGCGGCGAGTGTCAGGGCGATTGTGCTCGCTGACATGACGGCGCTGAGGCCGAAGGAGGCGAAAGTTTTTTTCATTTTAAAGAGACCCATAGCTGGTTCGGTGAAATTTGAGCGGCATATGGGCGGGTTATATGACAGGGTTATGACACGCAAACGTGAGTCACCGTGATTACAAAAGTTACCCACATCCCCAATAAATGCGCAAAATTCGCCTAAACCCCTTGTAATAGTGGAGGTTTTGTCATGTCTGGCCCCGAATATTCAGGATTTATCCCCACATCAAAAACTCTAGAGTCTGTGTTTTTTTGTGCGCTGTTGCCCTAAAAGCACACTATGTCGACGCTTTCGCTCCTCCCTGATTCTCCCCGAATATTGGCTGTCGCCGGCGGAAGCTGTTCAGGAAAGTCAACGCTTGCGGCTTATCTGCGGGATTATGTCGGCGCAGAAAGCTGCCGCTTGGTTCGCCAGGACGATTATTATCATGATATCCGAGAACGAGGCGGATCTCCCATGGTAAATTTCGACATTCCAGAGGCTTTAGATTTTGACTTATTGAAGGAAAATCTGCTCGCATTTAAGCGCGGTGAGCCGGTAGCCTTACCCAATTACGATTTCACGACGCATCAGCGCCGCACGCCAACGGAACCCCGCAATCCGAGGCCCCTGATTATCGTCGAAGGTATCCTACTTCTGGCACAACCCAAACTTCGGGACGTATTTGATCATAGTGTTTTTATGCGCTGCGCGCCGGAACTTCGCCTGTCCCGCCGTTTGGAGCGCGACACAACAGAACGGGGTCGATCCCGCGATGATGTCTTGCGTCAATTTCACGATCAAGTCGAACCCGCCCACCAAGCCTTCGTCAGCCCCTCACAAATCCATGCAGATCTCGTCATCGACCAAACGCAATATATCACGAATATGACCAAGGTCGTGGAATCTGTCGTGGCCTTAGTGAATGCAGGCGCGTAAGGGCAATTCATAGCTTATATAAAGAGACCGTATGGAACACCGTGCATTTGGCCTGATCGGCATTGTCCTGATCCTTCTCCTCGCTTGGATAGCGTCTGACAATCGCAAGAAGATTCGCCTACGGACGGTTGGGGCCTGTTTCGCCCTACAAGTCGCCATCGCCGTGTTCGTTCTATACCTGCCATGGGGCAAAGACGTGCTGGAGTTTTTCGCGGGCAAGGTCACAACACTTTTGTCCTACGCCGATGCCGGAATTGGATTTGTCTTTGGTAATCTAGACAATCGCCAAACCGGGTTCTCGTTTCTGGTCCGCGTTTTGCCCATCATTATTTTCTTTGCCGCACTGATGGAGGTTCTGTACCATTTGCGCATTATGCAGATTATTGTTCGCTGGGGCGGTTCTGCTATTCGCTGGCTGACGGATACGCGTCCCGTTGAGAGCCTGAATGTGATCGCCAATATTTTTGTCGGTCAAACGGAGGCCCCGCTGTCCCTAAAGCCCTATCTGCCTAGCATTAGTAAACCCGAATTATTCGCGATCATGGTAGCGGGTTTGGCATCTGTCTCAGGCACAGTACTTGGCGGATATATTGCTCTGGGAATCGAGCCGAAATATCTGCTCGCGGCCTGTTTCATGTCCGCGCCTGCGGCGTTACTTATGGCCAAAATGATTATGCCAGACACGGTATCGGAATCGAAAGAGGAAAAGAAAAAAACGGCCAAGGCGGTTTATGCTATGGCGGAAACAGGGCCTCGCCATCCTAATGTAATTATGGCTGCGGCTGTTGGCGCCCAAAATGGTCTAAAACTCGCCGTCGCAATTGGCGCGATGCTCATTGCGTTCATCGCACTGATCGCTCTGTGCAATGGATTATTGGGCTGGGCTGGTGGATGGTTTGGGCATAATGATTTGACGCTACAAAATATCCTTGGCTGGATTTTCTCACCCGTCATGTGGGCCGTTGGCATTCCATGGTCAGAAGCACAACTTGCCGGCGGAATCTTTGGTGAGAAAGTCATCCTCAATGAATTCATTGCCTTTGGCTCCTTGGTAGAAGCTGAAAGCTCTCTCTCACCGAAATCTGTCGTCGTCCTGTCATTTGCGCTCTGCGGTTTCGCAAACATTAGCTCCATCGCCATCTTATTAGGCGGATTAGGGACACTCATTCCTGATCGCATGCCGGATATCGCGCGCATGGGTGTCAAAGCCGTTTTCGCAGCCAGCCTCGCCAATCTGATGAGTGCCGCCTTAGCAGGGATACTTGTCGGGCTTTGATCCCATCCTCAGGTTCGGAACCTAAAACGCAAATAAGAATAATTGTCTTTTGGGGGCCCTTGGGCGTTTTTGTCGCGCTTGTGCTTGCAAGCCTCATCGCGCCGCAAACCTTTCTTCGTATTGCCACCCAAATCAATGATTGGATATTGGCAAGACTCTCAATTGTTTTTGCGATTGGGTCATTTGGATTTGTCCTTACCTGTATTTGGGCGGCTCTGTCGCCATTAGGTAAAATAAAAATCGGCGGTACCGACGCTGAGCCAATCCTATCCAAATGGAATTGGGTCGCGGTTACACTCACGACAACGGTCGCGATCGGCATTTTATTCTGGGCGGCGGCGGAACCTATCTATCATTTATATGACCCGGCAGGATTACCTTATGCGTCCAACTCGGAAGAAGCCGCGAAATTCTCAATGGCGTCTCTGTACATGCATTGGTCCATTACGCCGTACGCTATCTATACGATTCCCGGACTGACCTTTGCATTATGCTATTATAATCTAAAAAAGCCGTTTTCCCTTTCGTCGCCTATTTCAGTTTTATTGGGGCGGCCTGTTCCGCGCCTTGCCTCGCAACTCTTGGATGGTTTGGCCTTGCTCGCCCTCGCCTTTGGGTTATCGGCTAGCCTTGGCGCAGGCATTTTATCGATTTCAGGCGGAATTGATCGGGTATCACCCCTCACCGCTGGACCGATACTGACGGGATGCGTCGCGATTTGTATCGTCGCAGCCTTTTTCCTATCCTCAGTCAGCGGCCTCCACAAAGGCATCCGCGTTTTGTCTGATATCAACACAAAGATTTTTATTGGGCTCATGGTTTTTGTCTTGATGGCTGGGCCGACATGGCAAATTCTAAACCTCGGTGGAGCCGCCTTTGTCAGCTATGTCGCCGAGTTTTTGCCGAGGTCCCTGACACTCGCGCCTTATAACAACACCGAGTGGCTAAACAGCTGGACCGTCTTCTATTTCGCTAATTGGATGGCCTGGGCTCCGCTAGCGGCTTTGTTTTTGGGAACGATCGCAAGGGGTTACACGGTGCGGGCTTATATCCTCGTCAATTTGCTCATCCCGGCGTTGTTCTCCATCATTTGGATGCTCATTTTCGGGGGCTTAGCGGTGACAACAGAACTTGACGCACCGCAAACCTTAAACAGTATTTTGGAAAGCGCTGGACCCGAACATGTTCTCTATGCGGTCTTGGACGCCCTGCCCTTTGCCGCTATTTTAGCGGTAATAATCATTATAATTTCATTTCTGTCTTATGTGACTGCCGCAGACTCCAATCTAGATGTCATCGCGAATTTGGCGGTCAAACAAAGCGCAGACCCCACCGCTCATGAAACCGCTTCGCGTAAATTCTCGCTCGGGTTCAAATTCATTTGGGCCGTCGCGGTTGGTTTTGCGGCATGGATCATGACAGCTCTCTCCGGAATAGATGGAGTCAAAATGCTCTCGAATTTAGGAGGGCTTCCTGCTCTCTTTATAATTCTGACATTCAATGTCGTTTTGATTATATTGGGGACAGTGAAACTGAAATCGCTGCGGATTTAAAGGGTCCCCTTCAATACAGATAGTAAGACTATGAGGGAGCCTAAAAAGCCAGTAAGCCGTTCGTGAATAACGGAGTTTCAGCATGATTAGTTTTCGCCACACAACCCTCTCAATCTTTACTGCGGCCGGACTGACCCTCGCGGCCTGTTCTCCAAATACGTCGACACCCCCAACAAGCGACGCAATCATAGTTGAGGCTATCATACCAACAGAGCGTTTCTTCACAGCCGACAAATTTACCTACGCCAACTACCAAGATGTCGTCGTCAAACACGCGGCGCTTGATCTGGATGTCGATTTTGACCGCAAGGTTTTAGACGGGGCAGTTACTCTACGTTTCGAACGCCTTCAGGAAGGTGCGCAGACCTTAACGCTCGATACGAAAGATCTTTTGATCAAAGCCGTCGCGCTTGAAACGAAAGACGGTTGGGTCCCGACAGAATATTCATTGGCGGACGCAGACCCCGTCTTAGGGTCAGCTATGAATATTGCGATTGGCTCCGAAGCAACACAACTCCGAATTATTTATCAAACCAGCCCTAGCGCGGAAGGTTTGCAGTGGCTCACGCCTGCTCAGACGGCTGGGAAAGAAAAGCCATATCTGTTTTCCCAAGCTCAAGCGCTTTATGCGCGCACCATGCTGCCCGTCCAAGATACGCCAGCGGTCCGCTTGACATATGAAGCCTCCTTGCGTGTTCCTGATGGCCTGCTCCCATTGATGAGTGCGTCACAAGACGGGCAAGACGCAGAGGGCAATTGGACATTTTCCATGCCGCAACCCATCCCGAGCTATCTAATCGCGATTGCGGTTGGCGACATCAAATTCAAAGCAATTAACGATACGATCGGTGTTTATGCAGAACAATATATTCTGGACGCATCCGCCGAGGAATTTGCCGAAACGCCTGAGATGGAAATCGCAAATACGGAATTATACGGACCCTATCGCTGGGGCCGTTATGACTTGATCGTCTTGCCGCCAAGTTTCCCTTATGGCGGCATGGAAAACCCGCGACTGTCTTTTATGACGCCAACGCTCATCGCAGGTGACAAATCCCTGACAAATGTGGTCGCACATGAGCTGGCCCATAGCTGGTCCGGAAATCTTGTGACGAATTCCAATTGGCGTGATGCGTGGCTGAATGAGGGTTTCACCAGCTATGTCGAAAACCGCGTCATGGAAGAACTCTATGGCAAGGACCGAGCGATCATGGAACAGGTTCTCGATATGGACGGGATGAAACGCGCGATCTCCCAAGCCAAACGGCCGGAACTGACACATCTCAAACTACCGGATGATATGACCCATCCGGATGATGCTTTTACCCTCGTGTCTTATATCAAAGGCGCGAATTTTCTATTTTTCCTCGAAGACCGTTTTGGACGCGACGCCTTTGATCCATTCCTGAAATCTTATTTCAACGCCTATGCTTTTGACAGCATCACGACAGAGGACTTTCTGGGATTCATGGATGCCAATCTTCGCAATAAATATCCGGATGCCGTAACGGATGCTGAAATCAATGCATGGGTATATGGACCGGGCCTGCCCGACACAGCTCGTACCCCGCAATCAGATGCGTTTAGTAAGGTCGCGGCCCTAGCTAAGCGCTGGTATGTTGGAGACATGGAAGCAACAGAGTTGCCAACAGAGAATTGGTCCACCCATGAATGGCTGTTCTTTCTGAACGGACTACCGGAATTAACGCAAGCTCAGTTTATTGAATTGGATTCTACGTTTGCACTCACCGGAACCCAAAATGCCGAAACAGCTTTCGCGTGGTATATGCAGGCCATTAAAAGCGGTTATGAACCCGCTATGCCCGCGCTTGAGGACTTTCTCATGACTGTAGGACGCGGAAAATTCATTTACCGTCTTTACGGCGCGCTAAAGGATAACGGCCAGGCTGAAATGGCCAACCGTATATTTGCCGAGGCCAAAGCAGGATATCACCCCATCGCGCAGCGCCGCATTAGCGATATTTTGACGGACTAAAACGCCACCGGTAATTCGAACCTAAACTTGGGCGTGGACAATAAGAGGACATGCCCATTTCAAATCACAGGCAATGCAGAGCTAGGTTCCGTCAGCTATTTAACAGCGTCGTCTCGCTCCCAACCTTCATTCTCAAGTCTTAGACTTTGTATCGCCACCGCATTTCCGTTTCCATCCATCTCGGGAGTCGCCGTAAACTCTGAGGGCCAGCATCTATAGATCTTATAAGCTAAAACCTTCTGCCCGGCTTCATTAAACAGGTTTAAGGTCATATCCTTGCGGAAGTCCTTTAGGGAAACATTCTGATTTTTGGCCCCTTCATCTTTTTCACCAGCAGTCGATTTTTTATAGTCCCAAACCTTATTGGCCCATTGTTCAAAATCGACATCATGGGTAACGCCCCTTTCCAATGTGATAGCCTCATAAGAGCTCTGATCCGCCAAATATCTAGGTGAGTTCGAATCGCCACCCGAAGGATGAGCAATCGCGACCTGCGTCCGAACTAAACCACCTACATTGCTAAACCCTGCGACTTCATTACCATCCCATTCGAGTTTAAATCTGTAGTTCTCATATGGATCAGTTCGAAAGGTTCCTTTTGGAAATTTTCTATTTTTTGGCATTGCGCACCCCCTTTAAATCAACGCTTTAGCACGAAATCTAGAGCGTCGAAACATGGCATCCAAAATAGGTCACTCACCAATCGAGTATATTCTCAAAAGTCCAACGAAAATGTTTGTAACCTTTCGCCTTAATTTTGCGCTCTAGAGCGGCATCTCGTTTTTCGTTTCCGGAATAGAGGGACAATGATTTTAAGCTTTTGGCCCATTTAAGGTCACTAAGCGCCTCATAATCCAAGGATGTTTGAGCACAATGAACGTGTTTGATGTTTCGCAGGTTCTCTAAACAGGTCAGCGTCTTCAATAACTTGCAGTTTACGATCCATAAGTCAGTGAGGTTGGGGTTTTGAAAAGAGATCGAATGGAGTTTGATTTGATCCGCGACACGAAGACTTCTTAATCCTGGAAACCTAGAGAGATCACCGAGATCATCTAATCCACGTACCCGAGTAACTTTTAACTCCTTCAATGAAGGGAGGAAGACTTCATCAATATTTTGCCTGCCTCCAAGCACAATCTCTAAAGATTCCAACTCAGCAATATTGGAGACAAATTCCAAGCTAGTGCTTTTGCTGATAGACCGTAAACTTAAACGTTCAAGGCTTTCCAGCTCCCCAATAACTTCAATGTTTTGGGAATGACCCTCTATAGAAAGGTCACGAATTTGTTTTGCTTCACGGAGCGGAGATAAATCAAAGTTCCGCTTTTTCGTTTCGCTGATGGATAGTTGCTCAAGTTTATCGAGGTTTAACTTATGCAGGAAACTCGGATTATCATAATTATAAACGCCAAAAGAAAATCTCTTAAGCTTCGATAATTCAAAAATTTGTTCTGAATTCGAGATATCCTGTAGGCAGTCAACTAAGAGCCATTGAACATCTGGAAGATGCTCCAAAATCGAAGCGTCAAAGCTAGTCCCGTAATGTGCGAAAAACCGTACAGGTAGTCTTTTACCAAAAATCTTACAGAGGAAGTTTATAGTTTTCAAAAGAGGTTTTGATTGACCAGGTTTGGAAAAGTCAATTGAAGGAAAACTCCAATTGCCTATCATGGATAAGCGGAAACTCTTCTTCCTGACTTTGCCTTGGCTTTTTTCTTTGCCTTCCATCTTTGTCACAATGCCTTTGCTAATGAGAAACTGTCAACCTAGCGATATTTCTGCGTTATGGGGCTGGAGGGCTGAGCGTGCTAATATTGCTCAATGACAGGATACCGGACCAAGAGCCTTAGTATCTCTTTAGGGATTAATCCTCGTTTTTAAATGCCCTTAGGTCAGAGATACTGGCAACATTTCAGCCGCTTAGAAAAATTCTCGAAATTTCCATCCGCGCCTTACACAATATCCCGCATATTAACTGGGTTCTCTCAAGCATTGGACAAGTAAGATATCGACTTACCGGTTTGAGGGGCTGCGTGTGAAACGAGCCTGTTATGATATGCTAGCTCGTTATCTTACGGGGATAGGAGCCTGACTTTGGGCTGTTGTGTTCGTGACACGTTGAAACGTTTTCGTTTCAACTGGACGGCATAAGCGGTTTGCAAAGGGTGCAACCAGGCCGGCCCGTAAAACGTCGCAGCCGTAGGGTTAGCCCCGCGTAAAACATAGTTATTCTAATTCGGTACTCCATCGTGAGTGCTAACCCTACGGGCGGTCCTAATTGCCCAAGACTCTTAGACCGGTGGCCACTCGACGGGCTGCAAACGAACGCGCTTGGCCGGTAATGTTTTGTTAAGGACAACAACGTTCCGATTAAAAGGCATCCATGTCCGTGCCATACCCCTTGCGCAAAGCTGTCGAGTCTGCGTTTAGTTATAACATTGCGATAGGTGGCTGTCGCAACCCCCTACAGTTCAACTCCACGGAGCTTGCCTTGCGCCCTATCCTCACCGTTCTCATACCCCTTCTGACTCTGACATCTTCACTTACGCTGCCAATTTCTGCGGCTGCGCAATCCAACTCTGCAATCAGCTATGATGCGTCGCGAAATGTTTTTACGATGGCGCCCACAATCCAAAAAGTCACACCTGGCGTCGTGTCCATCTCCACAATCGATTCAGAGGAAGCAGACGGTAGTACAATCGGGGGTATTGGATCGGGTGTTATTATTGATGCCCAGGCCGGCCTGATCCTGACGAATGATCACGTGATTGAAGACGCGCAGTCCATCACGGTTATCCTCTCTGACAAACGCCGCTACAGAGCAACGGTTCGCGGTCAAGACCCCGAAACCGATTTAGCCTTATTGGAAATTACCGCCACAAATTTAACGGCCTTACCCGTGTCCAGCTCCGATGATGTGCAAGTCGGAGATATCGTGATTGCGGTTGGCAATCCTTTCGGTTTGTCACACAGCGTCAGCACGGGAATTGTCTCGGCAATTGGGCGCACGGATGATAATCCTTTGGGTTATTCCGATCTTATCCAAACCGACGCAGCGATTAATCCTGGAAATTCCGGCGGTGCTCTCGTCAATTCCGCCGGAGAATTGATTGGAATTAATTCCGCCTTGGTATCAAAACAGAGCGGGGGCGGCGGTATCGGTTTCGCCATTCCAGCGCACACATTCCGCGCGGTCGCAGCGCAATTGCAAGTCTATGGGCAAGTCTCCCGTGGGTCTTTGGGTGTCATGATTTCACCCGTCACGCAGGACGCGCAAGCACGGCTTAACCTACCGCATCTAAACGGCGCGCATATTGTCGAAGTTACACAAAATGGAGCGGGGTTTGCTGCAGGGCTGCAAGTTGATGATGTTGTAACCTGGTTTGGTGGACGTGAGATCGGGAATAGTTCCGACCTGCGCTACGCTGTAGGTCTTGTTCGTCCGGATACAGTTGCTCGTCTGACTTATATTCGTGATGGATCAACTTCTGAAGTGGACGTTATTGTAAGAGAACTAGGCTATTTCAGAACAGCCAATGTCAACTTCGATGCGGCTTCAATCAATTAACGCGCCAAAACGGCATCGCAAATCTCGATAGCGGCCTGTAAGACTTCTTCAATTCCAAGACCTGTCGTGTCTAGAAGATGCGCATCCTCCGCTGGTTTGAGCGGCGCTGTCGCACGGGTGCTATCGCGGGTATCGCGTTCAATGAGCTGCGCCAGAACATCCTCAACACTTAAGGTTTCGCCATAGCCCGTCAGCTCAGTATGACGGCGCTTGGCACGTTCCTCTGGAGTCGCCGTGACATAGAGTTTCACATCCGCATCCGGACAAATAACCGTTCCAATATCACGGCCATCGAGCACACCGCCCGCTGCAGCAAAGTCCCGTTGAAACGCAAATAACGCCGCCCGGACATCCGGATGGACCGACACCTTAGACGCGGCCGCGCCAATGGGCCCAGATTTCAAAATAGGGTCGGATAGCTCATCAGCGGAAATGGCTTGAGCGGCCTTTGCACCATCTTCGGATTTGGACACATCTCCGCCCGCATCCAAAACCCGCTTCGCCGTCGCTCGATAAAGCTTACCCGTATCCAGATAGGGCAAATCGTAATGCGCCGCGAGGCCCTTTCCCAACGTCCCTTTTCCGGAAGCGAATGTGCCGTCTATCGCTATCACGGTCATGACATATCCGCGCCAAGACCGTTCATAAGACCGAAAAATGTTGGAAAACTCGTTGCGATCATGGAGGCATCATCGATCGAAACAGGTTCAGATGCAACGCAGCCCAAGATAAGCGCACTCATAGCAATACGGTGATCATGATGCGTCGTCACAAGTCCGCCTCCAGCAACAGATCCGCCCGTGACCTTGAGGCCATTTTCCAGTTCTTCAACTTTAACGCCGTTCTTGCTGAGAAGCTCCGCTGTCGCCGTGATACGGTCGCTTTCCTTGACCCGCAATTCGCCGATGTCATCCATTATCGTCGTTCCAGTGGCCACAGATGCCGCAACCGCTAGAACAGGATATTCATCAATCATCGACGCGGCACGCTCCGGAGGAACAGTGATTCCGTGAAGTTTGGAATATTTCACATGTATATCCGCGATGACTTCGCCGCCTGACTTACGGAAATTGTTAGCTTGGACATGCCCACCCATTTCGGTCAGGCAATCGAACAATCCGGTCCGCGTTGGGTTCATCATCACATTCTCGACGATAATATCAGATCCAGGGATGATAAGCGCAGCAACAATCGGGAATGCCGCAGAAGATGGATCGCCCGGAACATTTATTTTCGCCGCTTTCAAAGTAACCGGCCCTTCCAGTTTTATGACGTCCGCACCGTTTCGCTTTGTCACGTCGACCTTCGCGCCAAATGCTCGGAGCATGTTTTCCGTATGATCACGTGTTGGAATTGGCTCAGTGACTGTCGTTACACCCTCTGTATTCACGGCTGCCAGTAAAACTGCGGACTTTACTTGCGCGGATGCGATCGGCGGCGTGTATGTCGCGGGCATAAGATTCCCGTCGCTTTCCAGTGTCACAGGCAAGCGGCCACCCTCTTGGGCTGTCGCTTTTACGCCCATGTCGCGCAGCGGATTCAAAATACGGTTCATAGGTCGAGATGACAACGAAGCGTCTCCTGAAAATGTCGCTTTGAGGCTATATCCCGCGCATGCGCCCATAATCAAACGTACGCCTGTTCCGGCATTGCCACAGTCCAAATCAACCTTTGGCGTCTGCAATCCAGCCGCGCCACAACCCTTAACGGTGTAAGCTCCCTCACCCGTTTTCAAAACAGTCGCACCCAATGCCTCCATAACAGAGGCCGTTGATAGAATATCCGCACCTTCCAAAAGCCCTGTGACGTGAGTTATTCCCTCTGCCATCGCGCCAAAGATCATTGATCGGTGACTAATAGACTTATCGCCAGGGGCGCGAACTGTGCCCGAAAGCGATTTAGAACTGCTTGAAGAACTGCGCATGATGGGCTCGCGCCTCCATTGATTGTTGACTCAGATAAGCCAAACGCTAAGAGGCGCGGGTCTCGCAAATCCTTACGCTCACCGCAAGCGTTTCTGCAGGACATTACGGAAAGCATAAATAAGGTGCTCAACATGGCAAAAGTCGACATCGGCACAAAACGGGTTTGCCCGGAATGTGAAGCAAAATTCTATGACCTCGGACGCAATCCCGCTGTTTGCCCGATGTGTCAAAACAGCTTTGATCCGTCAGAGCTTGATCCAAATGTAGTCTTACCAAATGCACCGCTAAAGCCGCAGACATCTAAAGCTGACGACGAAGACGATGATGATATCGAAGACGCAGTCGAAGTGGATGAAGAAGATTTCGATGAGGAAGAGCAAGCCGCTAAAGAGCTAGAGCTCGACGGCGACGACGCGGCGATCATCTCCGGTGGTGCGGGTGATGACGATGATGAGAAACCTGAATTTGACGGCTTCTCAACTGATGAGGACGAAGATGAAGACGCCGCTCTTGTCTCTGACGATGATGCCGACACATTGCCACCCGGCGCAGAAGATGACGATGATGACGCGGAAGAAATAGAGATTTAAGCACTCTCGCGGGTCGGTTCCTATCGGCCCGCAAATCCTGCTTGCCACGCCTCGCACCGGGCGTTAAACGGCGCGACCAAACTCCGATAACCTGTACTCAGGTTATCTGGGCCGAATGGATTTCGTTCGGGGCCTTAGCTCAGCTGGTAGAGCGCTTCGCTGGCAGCGAAGAGGTCAGGGGTTCGACTCCCCTAGGCTCCACCATTGGTTTGTCCAAACCAAACAAATCATCCCCAAAGTCCCATGACCGGCATATTTACGAGACCAAATTCATCTTGTTCCTCATTTTTCTTGGGCTTCGGACATGGGCTGTTGTCCAGTGGCTCTATTGGCTTCCCGAAAAGTGCCTCACCGAGCTTATGAAGCGCTAGATTCGATGAACGGAGCGAGCCGTTGACCCAACCATGCATGTCAGAAAAGGCTTCATTACACACATACAAGCCATCCATTGGATTCGATAAATATTCTCGAATATCGCTATCCTCCACATTCATACGCCATTGATGATAGGCAAATTCAAAATCTTCATGGCCGTCCCATAAGCGGTAACTCGTTAAAACAGGATCAGGCACATCACTTGTCCCAAAGAGGATAGCGAGCTGGCGTTTCGCCTCTTTGACGACCATTTCAGACGCCGGATACATAACCTGAGGCGACTTTCCACTTTGTTGGCGCTGCAAGTCCGAGTCGAATAACGGCTCGAGGTTTTGGAGGCCTTGCCAGAAGTTAGTGTTGTCAAAATCGCAATATATGGTCAACGCCGCCGCAGCATCTCTGATCTTTGGATAGCCTTCATTCGGCTCTATGCCTTTTTCCGGTAAAGCATAAAACGGATACACGGCATTCACCGGCAGATTGCTAAAATTGGGACCAAAACGAACGCTTGGACGGTTGGTCATCCCATTTTGCCACCAGGGCTTGGTGAAGTAGAGATTGATCTTCATGAGCTTCATTCCCAAGGACGCATAGAATGCATCCCAGAGTTTTTCGGCATCCGGAGCATCCCGAAGCGCGGGCGATCGATGAAATAGGTCCTGGCAGCCTTTGGAAGCTGCGGCCAAAACGACATGTTTTGCATTAAGAGTTCGGACCTCACCAGGATGAATCGACGGTCGGGCATTTACGGGTTTCACTGCCTTGGTCATTTGCAACTCAAAACCATCATCATCTCGATTTATGCTATCCACATTCGTACTTAGGGCGACGCGGACACGGTCCCCGAATTTAGTCTTCAATGTCTCAAGCAGCGCATCTGGTAGAGTCGAAAACCCGCGCTCAAATGTAAAATATTCAGGATCTTTCGGAAAGTCGGCGAGAATCTGAAACGCGTCGCCTGCATTTGCGAGGGATTTAAACGGCCCTGCAAAACCAATGCTCTCCGACAGCATTTGAATACACTCTTCTGAATATCCCATATCCCGCAAAAGCCCCCACATTTGCCAGTCTTTCATCGAGCGGTTTTTCCATTCCGCTGTTTCTCGGAATTCGGTCCAATCTTCGGGTTGTAGGCCGGATTTATATGGCAGTCCGTTCGCCAGCAAAACATTGCGATATGCAGTCGTAACAATGTCCGTCGGACTGAGGCCTTGTTCCTGCGGTTTGAGATCATAGATCTCGCTCCAGATCATATTATTGCTATCCGTCGCCTCTTTGAGTGTAAAAGTCCGACCACGTAAACTAAATCGATTTGGTTGATCCGGCGTTCCCATTGGAAAAACGACAATTTGGTCGCAAATGCCCATGGCCGCATTGAGCGCCATTAATTCCTTCATACCGTAATTGAACCGCATGCCCCCTTCTTCTTCTCGCACCTCTTCTCCGGGAGCAATCTCAACAATATCACTGTCAAGACGACCGCCCGTTCGATCAAGGCGTTCCACCAAAGTGACTGTCACCTCCGGATCGGCATCGACCAAACGCCATGCCGAATATAGTCCTGATATCCCTGCTCCAATAATGGCGACATCTGATTTCCAATTGTCTTCCATCGCGTCAAAATGAATTTTAAACATAGTTTCACCCTCGGCAGTCCGGCCGAATTTCGACCACGTCGCTGCATTTTGATTCAAATTAGTGAGGGTAAATTTTGCGCCCCCTCCATATCTTTATGCCTTTAAATTAAATAAACATCAACTCTTACGTTGGTTTTATGGCTATTGAACATCGGAATAGATGGCCATAACTACGGCTAAATCATTTAGCATTCGAACTTCATCCGACTACTCTTCATGACCCTACCCATAAGACGAACATCAAGTTACATTTTTTCGTCCAAGGTCGTTCGATCAACAAAAAAATGATTTTCAATCCATCGATCCCTTATTTGAAATTTCCACGATGTTTGGACACTTTCGATCGAGACACCCAACCTCGCTGCTAAGAGCTCTAGCGAAGCGCTCACACTTTGAGTTTGCTGCATGGATTGCAAAAACTCAAAGTGTGGGCGCGTTATCGGAACGGTCGATGTCAAATAATTATAACGACAAATAGCAACATAACTTTCACCAAACGATGGAAATTCTGTCTCTGTTTGATCAACGGCATTATGATAATAGCCCGCAACGGGAAATCGATAGGCACCAAGCTCGAAACAGGGCTGTAGAACGAGGTTTTCGTCAGGTGTATCTGAAGTGGGCCAACTATTACCTTCTTGCCCTGGCGCATCAAAGAGTACGAATAACGTTCTCTCATATGTCGCTAGGTCGATCATGAAATTTATCCAATGCTCTTCACCCGCGTCCTGATCACTCGCATCTGGCCGAGTCTCTTGCAGGAACGCCGGAAAACGCCGCCCGAGTTCATAGAGAGTGTAACTATCCGACGGATCCCGAGCCAAAAATACACGCGCAAATTTGTCAAATAGCTCGGCGCCCAAAGCGGCACGAGAGGCCGGAAATTGCTCTGCCAAACATGCGCATAACCGTGAAATATAACTCCGTTGATAAATTGCTAAACGGTCAGCGGCTGGTAGACGATTTGAGGGCGTCAACCGCTCAGTGATATCTTGTAATTGAACACGTTGCGGATGGACCAGGGCGTTTTGCATCCAGGCCTGCATATCCTGCAGAGAGATCGAACTAGTCATGAGCTAAGGCGCGAATGACCGCGTATGGTTGGCACGATAAAATCAACGGGATTGGAAATATTCGAATGCGGTTGAACAGATTGCTCTAGATACAGACGCTGCGGATCCAGCTCACCTTGCATAAATTCGCGGGCCTTCAACACTTCTTGATGAAGGCCTTGAAAGTCAGGTACGTCACCATCCCATTCTAATAGGGTCGCGGCACCGTTTGTGCGTTGCCACGCATAACGAAAGAGTTCCCAGACAGCGTCAGTCACCGGTTGGTCATGCGTGTCGAGTAAGTAAGATCCACAATGAGTATGACCTGCAAGGTGCATCTGCACAACGCGATTAAAAGGAATGCCCGAGAGGTAATCCAAAGGGTCAGACCCATCGTTGAAACAGGACACATAAACATTGTTTACATCAAGGAGTAAGCCGCAGCCCGTTGCATCTGAAAGCGCAGTTAAAAACGCGGGTTCAGGAATATCGGAATTCTGAAAGCTGGCGTAGGTTGATGGATTCTCCAAAATAAGTGGGCGTTTTAAAACCTCTTGAACATGATGAACGCGGGCGATTACATGATCCAGCGTTTCTTGATTTAACGGCAAGGGTAGCAAGTCATGACTATTTACGCTCTGTACCCCAGTCCAGCACAAATGATCACTCACCCATCGAGCCTGCACGTCATCCGCTAACCGTTTGAGTTTTTGCAGATAGGATTCATTGATTGGATCTGTGCTTCCAATTGACATCGAAACTCCATGCAGAACAATCGGGTAGTGTTCAGCGATTTGACGAATGACCCAGCCGGGACGGCCGCCTGAGTCCATGAAGTTTTCTGAGATGGCCTCGAACCATTCCACATCAGGTTTTTCTGATAGGATATGGTTGAAGTGTTCATTGCGTAGGCCAACACCCAATCCCAGTTTGGGCAGGGCGCTGACTTGAGACGCAAACTCTGCGATATCAGGCATTAGGCACAGCTTCCCGCACCGCTCATGCCGCTTGAACCACACGCGGTCATGCCCTGACCGCTGGCTTCGATCCATTCAATTCGCGGACCGACAACCGAAGGAGAGTCGCCCAGATCTTCGACACTTCCGGAGAACTTACCTTCAAAATGTGACCGTGCTTGCCGCCAGACGCTACTTGCGCGTAATTCCTCACTCTCAGTAATAAAACGTTCCGCATTGATTGGCGTAGCGCAGGAACCCAAAGCCTGGCATGCGTTTCCACCAGGCGTAGCAACCTCTTCTTCTGTACCATAAAGCCCGCAACCACCTTGCCCGCGACAGTCATTCTGCACATGACACATATGGTCACTTACTTTAGGTTGAGACGGATTGGCTGCATTATAAGCCAGTGCTGTTGAACACCACCCTTGGCCAGAGCAATCATTGTTCAAGGTACGTCCCTGATTTTTGCAAGAGTTGAGCCCCATACACGCATGGCGCACCCAATTTCCCATACCCGCATGTGCATCAAGTGCAGCATTGGTGGGCGGCGTACCTGGGAATAGTGGGTCACCATAAAACGGTGAGTCAATTTTATCGATTTTGTCAACCTCTGCACCTGGCCCGGCTTTCAGAGGGTCGGGGGAAATCGACGTTTCGGCTGGTTCATCCAAGAATGACGGAAGCGTCGATGGCGTCACACCGGTATTTCCATCCCAAAACACCGAGACATCCGGAAGGGCAATGATATCAGGTAAAATCCAAGATGCCTTGCTGAAGTTGTACAAGTTCTTGGATTTGTATTCACAATCAGCAACAAGTTGTTTGAGCGCCTGAAACGCAGTCTCTCGTGTTGTTCCTGCTGGGAATGGATTTTCGAAGGTAGGTGCGAGCAAACGACCGCGATCGTCTATCTTTCTTAGATCTTGATAGAGTTTATCCATCACCCAGATCATTGATTGATGCATAGCTTTATTAAAGTAGAGTTTTTGATGCTCAACTGGAACAAGTAATGTCGTTTCAGTCATGATCAACATATATTGAAACAGGCCATTGGCCACATCCACTAACGCCCGCGCTGCTTCGCTATAATCTGATGTTTTAGGGTTCTTTGGAACACTATAAACAAAACGGTCGGTTAGATCTTTCTCGGTCAAGGGTGATGATGAAACTGGCGGGGGAGTCATGCCCTCAACTTGAGGAGCGACTCCTGTAAAGGAATAGCCGTCTAGCTGGGCACTCAATGACCAGAACTTATAATAGTGCGATTCCTCAGCATGGCTGTCATCAACAAATCCGGTGAAATCTGCCCCCTCACCTTGTTCGCAAATTGTGTTGATTGCATCGATGGCGTCCTGAGCAGTCCAAACACGGATCAAAGCCTCCGATCCCTCACCAACATGGTCATGATCGTCATCATTTTCGAATTTGGCAACTGCAGCTGCTGACTCTGGATTGTTTGCATCTGCTGGCGGTGGAGTCGTGTAATTAAATGTTTGACTGCCGGAAGACAAAGTGTCGATGTTGCTCCCGGAGTAATTATCGCCTCCGATTTGACCTTGTAAGTTTTTTTGGAAAACAGCGTTATAACCCGATGGATCCACGGCTTGAATATGGCGAATCAAGGCTTTCGCATAACCATAAACTTCACCGATCGTCGCCCATTCCGGCTTCTTAAGAATCACATCTTGAGATACAGAATTCTTCTGGCCTGGATATTCAATCCGCATGAAATAATCAATTTGTTCAAGAGAAAGTTTATCCAATGGTATCTCAAGAGGCTCACCCGTAATTTTCTCCACAGATTGGCGCGTACCGCCAATAGGCAACATTATAGGCCGATTAAGTTTGGTCTTTTTGGGCATTTCCAAAGTGCTCAAGTCAGGCAAAATAATTCCGCCCTTTGGACCAAAGGTCAGTTCATCATATATTTGTGGCAAGGTCTCTTCTTTGTCCAACATCGACGTCAGCAAATTCATAGCCAAAGATAGATGTAGCATCTCCTCCACGGCAACACTCATAATTACGGCGCCAGCTTGGTTCCCATAAAGCGATGACTTATCTGGGAAATTCTCAATTGCTGGGACAGGTTTCTGAGCATTAGTCGCGGGCAAATCGATGCCCGGCTTCCGGCAGATCGAGTAGTAAGTATAAAGGTAGATTGGAATTGTCGCCATTTCCAATTTAATGGCCGCGCGCAGAACCGTCTTGAGAGTGGCGACGGCTTCATCTTTAGACATCGCCTTGATGGCAGCTAGTGAAGCTGCTGGAACGGAGGAGGTTTCTTGAGTTGTCATATTGTATTCCTTTCAGAATGGGGGGTTCAATTATGCGCCAGTGACTTTGACCAATGTATTTGCCGTGATGTGAAAAAAGGTTTCTTTCGTACCCTCTCCACCCTCATCCCCGGGTGTAGGCGATTGCGTAATGAAGAATGTCATGGGGATTTTTTGAAGGTATTGTAGAATAGTGCTGCTGGGCGTTGTTGAACTAGGCGTATCAAAAACATCTATGATCCACAGATCCATTGCATAGCCGCTAACGTCAGCATTCCCGACTTCAAACGGAATGTTCGTAACGCTACCTCCAGATGCCGCATCTGTAGAGACAGAGAGAAATGTCGTTTTGTATGTCTTTCCGGACATTGCAGCCAACTCGTCGACAGCGGCCTGTAAAACTAAAGCGGGATTGGGAATGGTGCTATCCAGCGAAAATGGGCGTTCATCAAGCGCCCCCACATTATGCGATGGTAAACCGTCGATGTTTGTCACATTTCCCAAGGCAAGAATTGAATTGCCGTGCGGAACGGAGACTTGTTTTACAATGGGATTCGTTGGAGGTTTTGGTGTTGCGATGGGTTGACCTGTATTTGGATCAAGCGGCGGAAAAGGTAGCGTCTCACCATACGCGGCCTCGGGTTGTGCCTCGAACTGACTATGCAACCATAGTCCGTTTTCATAATGAACCAACGCATTTTCTTTTTCTGTGGCGACCGCCGGCTGATAAACAAGCCCTCCAAGACCTGTAGTATTCGGCGCGAAGTACACGCGCTGCTCATAGGCAATTCCATAACACCCTTGTTGAAACAACTGTCCTCGGTTTGGGGCCTCGCCTGGGGCGGTGAATGTCATTTCCTCAAAATAGTAGAAGTTCTTGTTCAGCCAATCATCGGAATTTACCGAAGTTTGCATTTGCTTATTTCCGGCAGGAACAGGCATCACATTATATCCTGTCGGAGTATCCGAGGGACTGTTCCACGTTCCAACCAATTTATTGATTGGAAAATACGGGCCGGACGTTGCCGTGGCATCTGTTGCGTTGGGTGGTATTGGAGCCAGTATAGGGTTGTTTGTCGGACTCTGTTGGTATGTCATTCATCTCTCCTCTAGACTATTTTGAGACGAATTTTTGCCGAGGTTCTGTCGCCGCCGATTCCATGAGCCCAAAATTATAAGTTTCCTCTCAAAAGAAAGCCTTAGAAGAAGCTTCATTTCGGGAAATTCTATTTCAGCCCTCAACGCAACGAACCTTCGTCAGGGGGGAGTTCGCTTCGCATCTTATCAGTAGAGGTGAGCCTGCTCGAAAGTCCTGTTGTTTGGCTTAGACTTTTCTTAGGGTTTTCTTACGAGGGCTTTTTTTGCCAACCACATATAGACATTCATGTTCAAAAAACGCCCTAGCAATTTTAGAGATTTTTCTCGTTTTACGGTTCCAACCACAATCAGAAAAATGAGTTTCTGCCCTTAAACACACAAAACTCTAGCAGCGCTTTTAACCCATTAAACTGTGCTTTTGGCTGACTCCGGCCTCACGCGTGATAAACGTGCATAAACAGCCAGTGTTATTACCGATTTTGCACGATTTCGGTGTGTAGCTTATTGAAAAGCGATAAAATCCTCACTAGGTCTATTGGAACAGAATAGACGAAGAGGGAGGAATTTCAGAATGTCGACATTCGAAACACAAATTGAGAAATCCAAGGCGGAAGTGGCCGAGGCACAAAGCAAAATCGCCGAGCTGTCCGCGCGTATTGATACAGCACGTTCTAAAATGAGCCAGGGCACAGATATCTCATTAGATATCGAAAGTGCATCTTTAGACGATGTTCACGCCCACTCTGATCTGATGAATGCAAATATCGCGGAACTCATCATGGGTCTCGACGACGTAACAGCTGGGTTTTCGAAAGATTTTGACGGCCTACGGTCGAAGACTGGCTGGGAAAAATTCGTCGGTATTTTCTCGAAACAACGTGCAGAAAGCCTGCGCGCAGAACGCGTCCGCGCAGCATCTATTGAGGACAAGCTGCAAGACCTCATTGCGAAATCCAATACAATCCAGGCCATGTTACAAGAGCAACTCAATGAGCTGGGTCATCATAAAAACAAGGTCGAAGGCAATTTACAGAAGACATTGGTTGATCGTGAAGCCGCTGTCACCGTGCTGGAAGAAATCAAAGGCGAGATCCAAGCATTGGATCCTCAAATTATCGAGCTAGAGGGCAAACTCGCGGTCGTGACCAAACCTAAAGAGCGGGCAAAGCTTGAAGCCGAGATGGCGAAACTAAATGCTCGTCACAATGAGTTGGCACAATTAGAGCAAGTCAAAATCTCTGAAAGCCAAACGCTCGAGCGTTATATTGAGAAGGGTAAGACCTGGATGGACTCGCTCCAGAACCAGATCGCGACGCAGATGGTGTTGTTGAACAAACTCTCAACTGACACAAAGCAACGCGTTGTACTTTATGATGCGCTATCGAAATCCTTGAAAACAGCGCAACAGCAGGACGTCGCGCACAAGATCAATGAGATCGGTGTGGCGACAGATAAGGAAGCCCAAGTCGCCATGGCGGCAATCGGTGCGGCCACGAACAACAAGATGGCTGAAATGATGGAAGCCCATGAGGACCACATCGTCTTCGCTCGCAAAGTCTTGGAAGAAAAAGCAAAAGCCGATGAGCGCTTTGCGCGCCGCTTCGAACAAATCGTCGAGAAGCATGATGCAAATGCTTATGGCGAAGAGTCTCTAGGGACTGCTGGAGGCCAGGGCTAAGGTGGACCTTTCCTATACGCACCGCGTGCTGGACAGCGCGCGGGCGACCCGCCGATATTTTGCCAAGTTCGAGCGTATTATTACGCATTTAAGATCTGTGGCGACGCTGTCATCCGACGAGGGTCTCATCAGTGAGGCAGAAGAGAAGATTCTCAGCCAGTATTTGGGTGATTTGAATAATAGCTTCACCGCTTTGTCCTACAAATATCTGATGACGAACCGCGCAGCGGATTCGGGTAAGATGAGCATTGATAAAACAGAGTCCGGCTTTCCCGTCTTCTCTGAAATCATTCAGCTCGCCGCGGATTCGACACAGGCCAAGAAGCATTTAAAATCATTGCCTGAGCAAGAACGCCTCAAAAAGGATATGGTCAATCATATCCTGACCGAACGCTCCGCACCAACGACGCTGCAATATGCACTGGCACAGCGCATCTATTACGAGACACTGGTGAATGAGAATTTGTTTCTCTCGCAAAACCATCCGCAAATCGTCTGGGTTGGTAAAGACCTGCAACGAAAGAAACGCCGTTATATTATTCATTGGGCGGCCTATGATTCGAAGACGAACATTCCAGTGGTCTACCTCATGGTCGTTGATGATACGGCCAATCGCGCACTGCCACATGATGAGCGACGCTGGCCCCGTGTACAGGATGCCCTGATGGCACAGGCTTTGTCGGAACTTAAACTCTTGACGATTGCCAAAGGATTTGATGAGGATTTTGATGGGCTTCACCCAAAGAGCCTCCGTCGTTTTCATCTTGGTCCGATGCACAGCCACGCTTTCACAGAACAGCGCGGTCCTATCCGTGAAGTTCTCGCCAATGCGATCGGCGAAGAAGGCTTAGATTGGGCGTTAGCGTGGACAGTTGAGACCCTAATTTCCGATGGCCAGAAATGGCAGAAAGTCGGTGTCTTTAAACAAGCCCCGCGCGAAGTTTATAAACTCGATGCTTTTAACATGTCGGGGAAAATGGACGGCGTCACCGATGTGACCCGCGCGCTGATCCTGCCGCACCGCGCGTATCAGGTCATGGAAGAAAAACACTCAGACGATTTTGCCGGCGTCCGTAAATATGTTGTCGGGCAAAACGCAAAAATTTTAAGTTACACTTAGGGGGAATGACATGTCGAACGCGTCTGACCTGATGGAAATCAAAGAAACTGCAATCCGCGAGAAAGTGCCAGCGGCACAATCTATGCTCGATGGATTTGATCACACTCCGCGCCTTGCCAAACCCAAGGATATTGAGGCGGTCACGCCGAAATCACCGGGTATTGGTGGGTCTCGCCGTCGGTTCCGGTCAACGACCCCTGGCCTCATCACCGCTTCGACGGCCCGCGCCGAAGGTGTCAACATTATCGCGCGCGTGGAAGCCACAGATGAAGATGACGCGCTAATGAGCCCTGTTCAGGCGGGCGTGCTGCACGGTCTCCGCCGTGCATTGGCAACGGCCCTTACTGTCGTTGATCAATATGCAGATGCGACGGGTTTATCCGCGCTAATGAAAGCCAATTTGGAAGGCAAACTGCCGGGATCAAAACAAACCGAATTTAGTGAAGGCCTCGCGGCTAGCTCTGTCATTGCCCTGCATGTCTTTGCCAATATGGCGAGTTATTTGCTATCCTCTCTGCACGAAACATCCGAGCTTTCTGTTGATGTCGGTGACGTTGAAGAAATCCTGACTGACAACCCGCAACTCGCCCTAACCGGGGCATTGTGGGAACTTGACCAAGATCTCGCTGTGTTCGCAGATAGCGACGATAAGCTCATTCCAACTGTGACGGCTTTCCTTGAACAGCTCATGGAGAAGGCCAGCTTGCGCGCAGCCAACCTACCTCGCCTCGACGCCTTCACATCAGTCGCTTACCGTGTCGAAGAGGATGATTTTGAAATCCGTGGTTTCGAGGCCGCCAGCCGCGCAAAATCGTCAAAGCTCACCATGACCTTCAAAAAGCCGAACGAAATCGTCGGCAACCACATCGCTAAATATCAGGCCATGAAATTGGCCAAGATGATTATGGCTTATGATTTTGATCGGAAGCTAAACCCCTTTGTAGAGCTTGGCGGTTTTATCTTCACCTTCATGGGCGATGGCAAACCCGGAACGGGTAAAACCATCCTTATCCAAATGATGGCCGGACTGATAAACGACTATTGCAATAATGCAGGATATCCATTCCGCTATCAGAACCTCTCCACCGAGAGCATTGATAGCTATCAAGGTAAATCGGCGCAAAATGCCAAGGCCTTTTTCAATAATGTAATTGATCCAAATGTGATTGGCTTTGGCACAATTGACGATATTGACCAACTCGCCGGGAAACGCGGGGATCGCCAAAGCTCAGCTGGGCAATTAGAGATTACTGCCGTGCTGATGGAGAGTTTTGCGGGCGCCAACACCGTTGTGCGCGGCAATTGCACCTTTGGCATGTTTTCTAACTATCCAGAAAATGTCGATGATGCCTTGCGGCAGCGAGCCGGGGCGAGGTTCCTGGTCGACGGCCCCCAAACGCGCGAAGACTATGTTGATATCCTCCATATTTTGATGGGTAAGAACCACAAAATCCCTGTTGGAGATCACAAGCTCTTCGAAACCCAGCAGATTAAAAAAGCTGTCGCCCGTAGTTTTGAAGCCCATAGCAAGCCACAAGAAGACGGGCTGATAAAAGTCTATGAGCAAACGACCAAAGAGCTTGGCAAGCTCGATACACTCGCCAAAATCGGAACC
This sequence comes from Litorimonas sp., assembly GCA_039975855.1. Classification (GTDB taxonomy): domain Bacteria; phylum Pseudomonadota; class Alphaproteobacteria; order Caulobacterales; family Maricaulaceae; genus Litorimonas. Next base: position 990,756 of record JBDWGH010000002.1, read on the forward strand.
TATTTGGATAACATTCAAAATGTCGATGAGCGCTTTACGGGCCGCGCTATCAAAAATATCACAGATGCCATCAAAGTCCGCGCTATGGATTTTGAACTTCCTGATGAGTGGATGGAAAAGCCTGACCTCTTCTTGCTCAAAGATTACGACACGAAGAAAAACATGATTTCCGACCTGTCAGTTCCCATCACCGTCGATATGGTCCTGCAGGAAATCAACCGCTACGCCGATTCAGAGTTCCGTTATGCGGATAAATCAGACGAAATCGCGATTGAGAATATGATCCGTGATTTCGGCCGGAATGAAGAGGCGAAGCGGCGCTATTTGGCGAGTAAGGGATGATATTTGTTCGACTTATAATAATGCTCTTAATCGGATATTTGTGCTGCAAATTGATTGATTTTCTGCGTCATCGCCAAGAAAACTCTAACCTATCTTCCTACACATATCTCTTTCTGAGTGCTATCTGTGTACTAATATTCACTGGTCTTCTTTCGACTATTCATTTGATTGTTATTGGTGAAGTCGTCGGACCTATTCTGTCAATCTTCTTAATTATATTGGCACTTGCTATAGGGATTGAATCGTCCAGGGTCGTTTCAACTGACCAAATACGGATTAGCACGGTGGTTTTTGTATCATTGAGTTTGGGAGTAATTATTTGGCCCTCGCTGTATTTTTTGGCTTACCTCACTGATGCCATGAACCCTCAGTCCATTTTGCTGACTAGAATTGGCGTTTTAGAATTCACAATGCTAGCCATTGGCTCTACCTTGCTACCAATGAGTATCGAACAATTGACGGATCGCTACCTATGATGCGTCTCGTTAAAGCCGGTCTCATGTTTGGGAACCTTTATGAGGTGTCCTCGCCTGCGCTTGTGGAACGTTATAATCGGGCGCTGGAACATTTGATCGGTAAGCGAACAGAGCTGACCGAGTTCCACATTGATATTGTCGGCGCCTCACCCGAAATCGCGCATGAATTGGATGATGAGCTTTATCTGAATCCGCATGGCGCGAACCAAATGTTCATATTGCTCTCGACGGATCAAAAGATCGCACCGCTTCTGAACAATAAGTTCTCAACGTCGCGTTCTATCCTACGGCAGTATATTGAGGAGAATGAGGATCAATTATTCGCCCTCACCGCGCGTGAAGCTGTGGCAGGTGAGTTGATGAATTCCGTCTTTAAGCTGAGCGAACCAGCAGACCTTCTGGATATTAACCGCGTGGAAATTTCGGCGGACACAACGCAGGCCCACGTTGCCGAAGCCGAGGAGCTCTCTGGGCAAATCGACCGTTTCATAAGCGATGATGATGCGTGGTGGGATGATGTCTTGATCGCAGAGATGATTGAGCTCGCCAAACGCACAGGCAATATTCAGCGTAATCCAGTGAAACTGGACAGCAAGGTCTATACGCAAGGCAACTATTTCACATCGCATTTCGGCGGGGTCTATGTCTTCCGCGATGCAAATGTCCCAACCATTATCGCACGCGAAAAAGTCGAAGGATTAGACGAAGCCGATATCGATCAGGTCCTGACCTTTGATGATCGCGAAGGCATTGCGAATTGGCTCCGCGATGAAAACATGTCGCAACTCATTGTGCAACGACCAAGCCAAGACAGTGCGTTGATCATCCGCCAGAAGATGGATTTTATTGTTGTCTCAACGGCCGCCAATAACGATCACGATTTGACAGGTCTATCACGTCAAAACATGCGCGCATTGGAACGTCGTTATGCCAATCAATTGCCGCCCGAATTTACGGGTCTAATGGAAGTCTGGCGCTGGGCGTCCTTGGGCGGGCGAGTGCCGCGTTTGGGTCCACCGCATCCCGCATTTTTCTATGCGCTGCGTGGATCGCAAAATAAGGACCGCGACCTCGTCAATATGTTACTGTCTGATCTCTCACGCCTAGATTTCCGGCAGTTATTTATCTGCCACAAATCCCTCTTCTATGAAGCCTATCAAGGGTGGTCAGATTCAAAGAAAGACTTCGTTGTTCGCTTTCTGAACCAAGAATATGCTATGGACAAAGAAGGCGCTCGCGAAGCCCTATTCGGCGCCGAACCCAGCATGTCCGAAGAACCAACTGCACCACAGCCCATCCCTCCCCTTCGGAGGCCATCTATGAACCGGCTCGTTGATGATGAGCTTCTAGAAGTCGACATTGAAACGGGACGCGTTCGTCAAAACCCGAAACCCTATGTAAGTCCTTGGGGACCATCCCCCCGATCAAGCGGCAGGAAAGGCCGCAAAAGGAGGTAGTTATGTTTATACTTGTTCGAAATATCGTGATTATTTTCCTGTTGCTCAGCGTGGCCTACGCCATTCTCAGCTTCACAGCTCGCGTCAAACATCGCGTTCACTTGGAAGCTGAATATAAAACGCAATCAGAGTTACGTCAGACCACTGAAGATAAAGAGGTCTTCGTCGCGCGCGGCATGAAACGGTATGGCCGATCTTACAAGCCTAAGCTTATTCTGGGCGTCTATATTATTCCCGGACTAATTATGGGATTACTCGTTTACCTCGCGCAATATACTTAAGGAGGCGATCATGAAATTTGCCAAACATATTCCAGCTATTCTCCTCTTTATTGTTGGAGCGATTTTCCTAAATTACTTCCTACCTTCTCGGGACGTTGTGCAAATCGTCGGGACAGAAGTGAAACGCGTCGATGTCGATAAGGGCGCCCCGTTTTGGGACCGTGCCGATATCGGAACAAATGAAGAAGCGACACGCGATGTGCGTTTCATCAATGCTGAATTTCCAAATGGAAAGACCCGCGTTTACCGAAACGAAGATACTGGTTGGGGTTGGCCACCTTACCTGAAATTCGATAGCGGTGATGTCACGGCACAAGCGCAGAGTTTATCCAAACAAGACGAACAATGGGTTGCTGTTCGTCACTATGGATGGCGGATTAAGCTATTTTCGATTTTTCCAAATGCGACCTCTATTAAAAAGGTTGATGGACCAAATGTTCTTCTCATTCCGTGGTTCAATATTGTCTTCATCGGATTACTTCTCGTACTTTGGTTCATGATTTGGCGAGCAATTCGTCGATGGAAGGCCAAACGAATTGACCCGACTTTGGATAAAGTTGGCGACTCTATTGGAGACGCTGCGCGCGAAGTCGGTGAAACAGTCGGCGAAGGCAGCGAAAAAGCTCGCGGATTTTGGCGCAAACTCTTTGGTTCGCCCAAAGCAAAATAGACGGCTTAGCCAAATCCAGAGTATGAAGCTGGCGGCCCGTCTTTTCGGCGGGCCCATCTATCTGAGAAAATAACGCCCGCAAACAAAATGACGATAGATAGTGCGGCGATTATTCCGCCCCACAACCAATGTGGTCCAAAAAGGATATCCGCCATAACACCCGTATCTGACCTATAAAGTGACCCGGCGACTTCTGCGTTCCCGATGAAGAAATACCCAAACCCTGTTAACGCGTTCAAGCAAAGCGCGATCGCAACTATGTGCGAAATATAGAGAACGGCATGGCTTGGAATTTTCCATGCGATCAGGCCCAGAATAATCGTGCCACCTCCTAATGCGAGCCGCGTGAAACTATCAGCCGCCCAGATTTGCGACATCGCCAGCAACACGGCCAAAACAACAATAGCTATGCGATACCAATTCAGCGCACGGGTCAGAACAATCATCAGAACCCCCAAGAGGCTTGGTCCAAGCAGGCCTAAGAGAATGACCATGACACGTTGAAAGTCATTGACCGTAGCCGTTTGGGCGACACCAGAAAAATTCGGAAAAACGGTTAGCTCAATAAAACGCCCACCAGTAAAAACGGCGCCTAATCCGTGACCTAGCTCATGCGCCCAAGTCGATAAAAACATAATTGGAATTCGAGCAAACGGGACTTGCATGACCATCCAGACAATGAAGCAAAGACCCCAAAATTGGGTCGCGGGCAAGCGCGGGGGAAGAGGTTTGATGTTTTTGAACTTCGTAGCAGTCATGAAAACTATGTGAGGGGAATAGCGCTTTCCTGCAAGGTCGAATGAAGTTGATGACCAATCATTGATCAGTCGGTATACTCCTAATATGATTGATTTAGAATTTTCATTCACGTCAGAGGTCTGGCTATGGCAGGCCGAAAAGGCGGCTTGGCATTTTGTCGCCCTTCCCGTTGAAATGTCCGAAGACATCAAAGCCTTCACTAAGCACTTAGCGCGCGGTTTCCGGTCAGTGAAAATCGAAGCCAAAATAGGCGAGACAAGCTGGAAAACGTCCATTTTTCCATCGAAGGAACGCGGCGCATATATCCTTCCGATCAAGAAATCCGTTCGCCTGGCCGAGGATATTGGCGCGGCGTCAATCGTGACGGTTGACCTGAAAATTCCGACCTAGGGTCCACTCCGTACTGTAAATCTTCCAGAGGTTTCTGACTCAGCCCATTGCCAATGACGGCAGAGTCATTGGATATATACGATATGAGCACAATCAACATCGAACCCGTTAGTTATAATCTTTGGAAGACGGACAAAGAGGCATTTGCAAAAGCCTTCGGCGAAAGTTTCGCCGAGACCGGCTTTGCAGTGGTGTCCGACCACACAATTCCTAGAGCCGCGATTAAATCTGCCGCTGAGCAAACAAGATCTTTCTTTGCCCTCACCCGAGAGCAAAAAGATGATTATGCAGACCCAGATAATGGGCATCAGCGTGGCTACTCTCCGATTGGGTCGGAAAATGCCAAAGGTCGAAAGATCTCTGACTTTAAGGAGTTTTGGCACACAGGGCGCGATCTTCCAGCAGACAGCCCATACCGTGCAAAGATGCAAGACACGCCAGAGGTTACGGAACTGCCGGAATTCAACGTTGCGACGCGGGACCTTTATGAAGCGCTAGATAGCTTCGGCGCGGATCTCTTGCGAGCTGTCGCTTTACATCTCGGACTGGATGAAAGTTATTTTGATGACAAGGTCAATAACGGGAACTCCATTTTACGCTTGCTGCACTACCCGCCTCAGGAAAACCCTCCCCCAGAGGGCTCCGTCCGCGCAGCCGCTCATGAAGACATCAACCTCATAACTCTATTGCTGGGAGCCGAGGAAGCTGGCTTGCAGGCTCAACACCGGAATGGACAATGGATTGATATTAACGCGCCAGAGGGTGCTGTAGTCGTCAACGCTGGAGACATGCTCCAGCGTCTTACGGCGTGGCATATTCCTTCGACGACGCACCGTGTTTTGAACCCATCCGCTGAGCGAGCAAAGTTTCCCCGTTATTCTTTCCCATTCTTCCTCCACCCCAATCAAGATTATTTGATAGATCCTCTTCCGGATTATGTTGCGAAAACAGGGAAAGTCGAAGCCCCAATCACGGCTGGCGACTATCTAGAAGAACGCTTACTTGAAATTGGGTTGTTGAAAGCCAAGACCTAGACATCCGATAGTGGCTTCAGGTTTGAGTCACATCAAATCCGTAAAGCCAATCCATTCGTCGATGGACGATATTGGGAGCCATTTTTCCAGCCATCCACATTGGTCCATACGTCATCAGCTGAGCGGTACGCGAAACTTTGTGGAAAAGACCCATATTTGCCCGTGACGCCGCCTGGACTTTTGTTGTTCGTATATGCCGACGGTTTTGATATTCTGATAGATCATCTCCGTTTGAAATTACTTCGGCTAAAACCCAAGCATCCTCGACCGCCATGGCCGCACCTTGCGCCAGAAATGGTAACATCGGGTGGGCGGCATCCCCCATGAGGGCGACACTATCATCGACCCATCGCTCTAACGGGGGGCGATCAAATAGAGCCCAACGATAAAGGTCATCCGCATTTTCTATGATATTCCGAATAACAGGGTGCCAACCTTTAAAGTCATTCTGAAGATTTTCCTTTATACCTGGAATAGACCAACCTTCCTCCTGCCAGTTATCCTGTTCAACGACGCCGACAAAATTCACTACGTTACCATCTACCCCTAGGCGGTAGGTCACGGCATGCCGCCCTGGACCAAACCAAGCGCAGGCCGTGGGATTGGGCGCGAGGTCACCCAAGAGCGCCGTCGGGACAACAGTTCGCCAGGCTACATTACCCGTAAACTGTGCGGAATCAGGACCGATCAATTGCTCTCTGACGGAAGACCGAATTCCATCTGCACCGACGAGATAGGAACTAGATAATACCGATCCGTCCGCTAGTTTCACTGAAACGGTGTTTGCAGATTTCTGATAACCAACTACGCCTGAGTTTAGTTTTAACACGCCCTCTGGAAGCGTTTTCGAAAGCGCCGCAATATAATTCGCACGATGGATGTGAAGGTAAGGTGCTCCCCAACGTTGGAGAGAGGTTTCCGCTAAAGGAATGTCAAAAACAGAGCGACCAGATTGCCCCATGCGCGCTTCTATGGCTAGGGGTCGGAAAGCGGTCGCCATCACGGCGGAATCCAGTTTGAGTGCGCGCAGTACTTTCATCGCATTAGGTGGAATTTGAATGCCCGCCCCCACGTTCTCCAATGCGGCCGCACGTTCCAACACTTGAACGGTTTTTCCGCGTTGCAATAACGCGTGAGCGAGGGTCAACCCGCCAATCCCTGCCCCGACAATCAGGACATCTGTTTTTGATGCAGTCTTCGCGATCATATCGCTGCATAGCTTTGATGGGACGCGCGGCCCAGTCAAAAAAAACCTACCCCGGAATTAGAGGAATCCGAGATAGGTGTCAGTCTTGCAATTCGTGCGGATTAATACCGCATCTTCGTTATCCCCACATAGGTTTTAAGCGACGTCCGCGAATTGGTTCATCGTGTTATGCTCACCGCCCGCTTTCAACGCGCGGTCACCACCTGTCATTTCCTTGAACGTATCGCCAAGGTCGGAACCTACTTCATGCTGATGCCGCACAGCGGAGACCTTTCGACGAATTTCTTCGCGTTGAATCTCTTTGACGTAGGCCAACATTTTCTGCTCACCGAAATAGCCCTCTGACAGATCATTCATGACCTTGGCCGTGCCATGGAATGTCGGAAGGGTAATAAGATTGTGGAACACACCAGCTTCCCGGGCGATATCCGTTTGGAAGGCCTGCAAGCGACGATCAGCTTCGATGCCGAGCGCGTCCTCGTCAAAAGCAGCAGACATCAGACGAGCTTCGTCATAATCTTCGGCTTTGATACGGCCTTCCGCAATCCAATCTTCGCGGACTTGTTTGCGAAGGTTCAGCGTCCAGTTAAAGGATGGCGAATTGTTATAGGTCAGCTTCGCATGGGGAGCCTTCTCCTTGATACGGTTCACCATGCTGGCGATTTGCGCAACATTGGGCGTCGCCGTTTCAATCCAGAGCAAGTCAGCACCGCCCTCATTCAAAGACGCGATACAATCTTCAACAACTCGATCTTCGCCAGTGTCCGCCTGGAACTTATATAGACCATTCGGTAAGCGCGTTGGTTTGACGAGCTGGCCATCCAGCTGAATAGCCATGTCGCCATCTTCAAGTTGATGAAGATCGGAAACCGGCTGGGTTTCGAGCCATTTCGTATACTCTGCAGCCAGATCGCCCGCTTCGCGGCTAACCGGGATTTTTTGGGTCAGGCCAGCACCAAGGCTATCTGTGCGGGCAACAATTACACCGTCATGTACGCCAAGTTCTTCAAAGGCCATACGCACGGCGCGAAGCTTCTCAATGAAATCTTCACGCGGCACCGTAACTTTTCCGTCTTGGTGACCACATTGCTTCGCATCAGACACTTGGTTTTCGATCTGAATGCAACAAGCACCTGCCTTGATCATTTCCTTAGCCAATAGGTAAGTCGCATGGACGTTACCAAATCCCGCATCAATATCGGCAATGATTGGGCGCACGTAAGTTTCGAAACCGTCGATTTTCGCAATAACGGCATCGCGATCATCCGTTGTTCTTAGCTCATTGAATAGGTCATTGAGATCAACCTCATCGGCCTGCCTCAAAGACGTATAGATCTCCTGAATCAAATCCACGACGGATGTTTTCTCATGCATAGATTGATCCGGCAAATGACCGAAGCGGTTGCGTAGACCTGCAACCATCCATCCAGAAAGATAGACATATGCGCGATCTAAGGTGCCTTTTTGGCGTTTGATAGCTCGCATCATTTGCTGAGCGTGAAAGCCTGACCAACAGCCAAGAGACTGTGTGAATTGCGACGTATCCGCGTCATAGGCTGCCATATCTTTGCGCATGACAGTCGCCATAGCTTTGGCAATGTCGAGATGTGTCTCAAAGGTATTTTGTGTTTTCAACTGAGCGAGCGCATCTAAATCGATGCCCGCGGGGGCACCATTCGGGTAGCGTGTTTGTAGCTCGGTAAGTGTTTGAGAGTAGGTCATTAGTTTTGCTCCAAAATGTCGTAAGCTGGAATTGTGAGAAAGTCCGGCAGGCTGGTGCCCGTCGCGGTTTGAGTGAAGAGTTCGGCCGCTTCCGGAAAACGCCCTGTTTCAAAACCATCGCCAAGCTCTGATTTCAGATCGGTAATTTCTTCATTGAAAAGACGCTCATACAGGCGTTCGGTCAGCGTTTCTTTGAAGCCGCCTTCCATCTCGACGCTGGCGCCGTGACGGAGCCATTGCCAAATCTGTGAGCGAGAGATTTCTGCCGTAGCGGCATCTTCCATGAGGTTATGGATCGGGACAGCACCGCGTCCACAAAGCCAAGCTGCGATATAACGAATTCCAACATTTATATTTGTCCGCACGCCAGCTTCCGTCACAGTTCCGGTATGCGGAACCAACATAGCCGCGTCAGAAATATTGCGTGTTTGACGTTTCTTATGGATCTGATGGCGCGAAGGCATGACCGCATTGAAAACATCCATAGCAACAGGGACGAGCGCCGGATGGGCTACCCATGTGCCGTCATGGCCAAGCCTAGCTTCACGAAGTTTATCCTGACGTACTTTCTCAAAAGCCGCTTCATTCGCTGCATCATCATTTTTGACCGGGATTTGCGCAGCCATTCCGCCCATTGCGTGTGCGCGGCGTCGATGACAAATCTGCACCAAACGCTCCGCATATGCGGAAAGGAAACCGCGATCCATACCGACCTGAGCTCGATCAGGCAGTAGATATTCCGGATGGGCTCTCAGCGTCTTAATGTAGCTGAAGATATAGTCCCAGCGACCGCAATTCAGACCCGTAATGTGGTTACGCAGCACATATAGAATTTCTTCCATCTGGAATGCGGCAGGCAAAGTCTCGATGAGCACTGTCGATTTGATCGTTCCATTGGGAATATCCAACACGGCTTGGGAGTAATTAAATACATCATTCCAGAGACGCGCTTCGCGGTAGTTCTCTATCTTTGGTAGGTAGAAGAACGGACCTTTCCCACTCTCCGCCAAAGCCTTTCCGTTATGGAAAATGTGGAGTCCGAAATCGCAGAGGCTCGCGCTGATCGGGTTTCCGTCAACAGTGATGTAACGCTCTTCCAAATGCCATCCGCGGGGACGAACTAGCATAGTCGCGATTTCATCGTTCAAGGTGTAGCTCTTCTTTTCATTTTTAAGAACGAGCGTGTCTCTTGCGAAGTCTCGCATATTTTGTTGACCCGACATCATATTGTCGAAGGTCGGAGAAGACGCATCTTCGAAATCCGCCATGAACATTCTCGCCCCGGAGTTCAGCGCATTGATCATCATTTTGCGGTCAACCGGACCAGTGATTTCAACCCGGCGGTCCGTCAAAGCATCTGGGCAAGGTGCAACTTCCCAGTTGGAATTACGTACATGGGCGGTCTCAACAGGTTGCATTGGAAGCTCGCCATCATCAAAGCGAGCTTGCTGCAAATCACGGTCCGCAAGTAGGATTTTACGCTGCGGTCCGAAACGTCGTTCGAGGTCCGCAAGGAAAAGAAGCGCATCCGGCGTCAAGACTTCAGAATAGGCTCCAGCATTAGGGTGGGAGACCTTTGCGAGGACCCGGTGGCGGGGAATATTTGTCTCAGGCGTTGTATGTGCAGTCATGGGAATGTTCCTTTCAGCGTCCTCATGTTTGCAAACACCCCTCAGTGTCCAGACAAACTCACCGCTTGAAAGGTCAGTGAGTAAAGCCAAAAATTGACTCGCTTTCTATTTTGTAAATCGTGTAAAGATACTGCATGTCAGACAAATTGCTTATAGGCCCTAAACTTCGCCGCTTCCGCAACTCACTCGGCCTTACGCAAGCCCGTATGGCGGAAGATTTGGGAATCAGTGCGTCCTACCTCAATCTAATTGAGCGCAACCAACGTGCCATGAGTGCAAAAGTATTGTTGCGTATGGCGGGAGTTTACGACTTCGATATCAGTGAATTTTCTGACGCGGGCGACGCACAACTCGTTGCGAGTACATATGAGGCACTACGGTCAGAGCGGTTCAACGACATGCCTGTCTCCAAAAATGAAGTCGAAGATGTCGTTGGCATTAGCCCAAATATGGCCCGCGCATTTCAGAGCTTGCTAAAGGCCAATCCCGAATCTTCGTCCGCTACTCAAAATCCATTAATTCGCCCCATCGACACTGTTGGAGACTTCATACAGGCGAATAAGAATTTCTTCCCCGAAATTGACGCCGCTGCCTCGAATCTCTCAGAGGCCTTAGGTTTAAGTAAAACACAACCTCGCACAGCCTTAACCGAAAGACTGAAGGCCCAGCATGACATTGCCGTCCGAATTGTCCCTACCGATGTCATGCCCAATATGTTGCGTTGGTTTGATCGCCATAATCAACGGATCAATCTCTCAGAATTGCTCAGTCAAAGTGGTCGCCGCTTTCAACTCGCCTTTCAGATTGGAATGCTGGAACACCGAGACTTAATTGATGCACACCTGGACCGCGCAAAGATAATGGACCGCGAAGCGCGGGGATTAGCGCGAACATCGCTCGCCAATTACTTCGCAGCGGCCGTTTTGATGCCGTATAAAAAGTTCCTAAAGGAAGCTGAAAAAACCCGATATGATGTCGAATTGCTCGCGCATCGCTTTGGGACTAGTTTTGAACAAACTGCGCATCGATTAACAACATTGAATGACCCCGCTGCGCGCGGCATTCCATTTTTCTTCCTTCGCATCGATATCGCGGGAAATGTATCCAAACGATTTTCCGCAGGGAAATTTGCATTCGCCAATCAAGGCGGCGCCTGCCCAATCTGGAATATTCACGAGACATTTTCGGACCCCGGACGCCTGCATACGCAACTGGTTCAATTGCCGGATAAAGCGACCTATTTTTCAATCGCAAAGGCTGTCAGCCGTGCTGGCAATTTTCATGGAGCACGCGCGCAACGCCTGGCCATCGCGCTGGGATGTGATGTGTCCTATGCACCGCGTCTTTGCTATGCGCGGGAGTTTAACTTGGACGACCCTCAGCCCGCGCAAATCGGCATAAATTGCTATCTCTGTGAACGACAGCATTGCCGACAACGGGCGCACCCACCGCTCTCTCGCTCCCTCATGTTTGATGAACGCGCACGCGGCATGAGCCTTTACCGATGGGTACCCGACTAGAGTTGAGTTCGCGGTTGAATCAAAGCTGCCAACGCGTGACAGTGCGCTAAAAGTAACAAGGGGAAAATCATGACCGTTAAAGCCTTCGGAACCATTGCATCTGACGCTCCTTTGATCCCAATGGACATTGAGCGTCGCGAGACCCGCGATAATGATGTGAAGATTGACATCACTTATTGTGGAGTCTGTCACAGCGATATTCATACCGCGCATAATGATTGGAAGAATGCGGTTTATCCCGTCATCCCGGGTCATGAAATTGTAGGCGAAGTCGTCGAAGTCGGCAGCGAGGTGTCTAAGTTCAAAACCGGTGATCTCGTCGGGGTGGGGTGTATGGTGGATAGCTGCTTGACCTGCCCATCCTGTTCAGACGGTGAAGAACAGTATTGTTATTCCCGCGCCACAATGACCTATGGCAGTCCTGATAAAATTTCAGGAGGGCACACACATGGCGGGTACTCACAATCCATCACAGTCCGTGAAGAATTTGTGGTTCACATTCCAAAAAACTTGGATGTGAAGGCCGTTCCGCCCCTATTATGCGCAGGCATTACAACCTATTCTCCATTGAAACATTTCAAGATTGGCGAAGGCCATAAAGTTGGAGTTATTGGGTTGGGAGGCCTTGGGCATCTAGGGGTAAAATTCGCCAAAGCTCTAGGAGCAGATGTGACTGTTCTCAGCCGATCACCAGGAAAAGAAGCCGACGCAAAAGAGCTTGGCGCAGATACCCTAATCACAACAGATAGAGACGCGTTCAAGGCCGCGCGTGGTCGATTTGATTTCCTCCTGAATACGGTTCCCGTCCCCCATAATCTGGACATGTATCTCAGCCTTTTGGGCCGTAATGGCACCATGTGTATTGTCGGCGCGATTGAGCCCTTCCAAGGTCTGCATTCGGGTTCGCTGATTGGCGGGCGGAAACGCTTGGTTGGATCCATGATTGGCGGAATTGCGGAAACGCAGGAAATGCTGGAGTTCGCGTCTGAGCACGGCATCGTTTCCGACATCGAAATGATCGACATGGATGAGATTAATGAAGCCTGGGAACGGGTGATGGCATCTGACGTCCGGTACCGCTTTGTGATTGATATGAAGAGTTTGAAGGGTTGAGCAGTCGTGGCCACCGCATTCCAACGTAAAGCTTACCCGGATGCGAGTCCTGCCAAACGCAGTATTCTGCGCCTCCAGGATCTTGCCGAAGTTGACCCCCAGATTGCGGCACACAAACCATTAGATGTGGTCAAATCCGATTTCAGCGATCCGAACGCCACTCTTTTTGATATGGTTCAGAGCGTTCTCACTAACTATGGGAATCGCGAAGTTCTGGGTGAGCGAAGCTATGACGTAATCACTGGAAGTGATGGATCCTCACGCCAATACGGCACGTCTTTTTCAACTCTAACCTATAGCGCGTTGGAACGGCGGATTAAGTGCCTAGCGAATGCTTGGCGGCACCACCCAGATCATAAAGTCGGCGTAGATGAATTCATATGCATGATTGGGTTTTCAGGCATTGATTACGTCAGTTTGGACCTTGCCTGTATTTTCTCTCAAACAACTGGTGTGCCACTGCAAGCCGAATTGGGGGCAAATCATCTATCCGATATTTTCGACAATATTGAACCCAGCGCGGTCGCGGTCTCTATCCGTGATCTCCCCGCGGTCATTCCGCTAGTTATCAAAAATGGCAATATTTCAAGTTTAATCGTCATGGACTACGATTCAGAAGTTACAACCGAGCGAAGAGTCTTAGACACAGCGATTGAGGACCTCACCGGCAATATCACAAAAATAATTACCATAGATGATCTCATCGCTTACGGATCCGAATTTGAATACACGCCTCGTAAACCCAATATCCGAGGCGTAGAGCGGCGCGTATCCATCGTGCATTCATCGGGTTCAACCGGCGTTCCGAAAGGCGCTGTTATGCCAGAGCGCGCAATTAAAATGGTCTGGCGCGGTGCGCGAAGTCATGTCCCAGCAATCACGATCGCCCTAGCCCCATTTAATCATGTGATTGGACGATCTTCAGTCATAAATACACTTAGCCGAGGCGGCCTAGTGAACTTCACGTTAATGCCCGACATGTCGACTTTATTCGAAGACATACGCCTAACCCGTCCGACAACTATGGCCTTCTTTCCCCGGATCTTGGAGCTAATTTATCAGAACTTTCAAAACGAAGTGACGCGTCGATCGCGCAGTTCCGACAGGGCATTGGACGCTATCGAAGCAGAGGTGAAAGCGGAGATGGGCGCAGGTTTCCTTGGAGACCGTTTACTCTCCGGTGGAGTCGGCGGCGCTCCTGTGGCGCAGCCCGTACTCGACTTCATGCGTGATTGTTTCGATATGCTCCTCGTCAACATATATGGCAGCACAGAATCAGGATCAGGCAGCATTACCCGGGACGGACAAATTTTACGACCACCGGTTACCGAATACCGCCTCCGCGATGCACCTGAACTCGGTTATTACACAACGGATAAGCCTAATCCGCGCGGAGAGCTTTGCTTCAAAAGCACAGGCAATATCACGGAATATTACAAGCAACCTGACGCAACCAAAGGCCTGTTCGACGAAGACGGCTTTCAATGTACCGGAGATATTGTTGAAGAGCTTGCCCCTGACCGTGTTGTCGTCATTGATAGGCGCAAAGATGTATTGAAACTCTCCCAAGGAGAGTTCGTTGCGGTTGGACCGTTGGGAACAGTCTTCGAAGGCGGCAGCGCCGTGTTAAAGCAAGTTTATCTCTACGGTAATTCGGTACGATCTTATTTATTGGCCGTAATTGTACCGGACCAAAAAGCGGTGCAAACTTTGCTGGGCGATACTCCAGATGAAGACGTTGTTCGATCTCTTATCCAAGACGAGCTAAGGCGCGTAGGCATCGCCGAAAATTTGAAACCCTTTGAAATCCCTCGGGACTTTATTGTCGAACTGGATCCGTTTTCTCAGGAAAACGGCTTACTCTCTAGCGTCAGAAAACGCCTTCGTCCGGCGCTTAAGCGCAAATATGGTGCAGTATTAGAATCTATTTATGAGGCAGCTGAAACTCGTCAGAAAAACGAAATAGCCCAGCTAAAAGACCCATCGTCAAACCTAACGACTGAACAGAAAATAGGTAAAGTTCTCGAAGCTCAATTGGGTTTGAATAATATTGATGTCACCTCTGATCGAAATTTTTCCCAATGGGGCGGCGACTCCCTTGGGGCGGTTCTTTTTGGATTATCTTTAGAAGAAATATTCGGGATCGAGGTTCCCCCAAATACAGTGCTTAGTCCAACAGGTTCTATTGGCGGATGGGCAAAATTTATCGAAACCGTATCCTCCGGTGTCGGGCAAGGCGGAATTAGCTTTGGGTCAGTACATGGAGACAACCCCAGAGAATTGCTGGCTTCTGACCTTCGCCTTTCCGCACTCATAGACTTAGATTGTTTAGAGTTGGCGAAGCACCTTTCTGTTCCCCCTGACGCTCCATCGCAAGTGGTCCTCATCACGGGCGCAAACGGTTTTCTCGGGCGTTTCATTTGCTTGGATTGGCTCAAGAAAATGTCTGAGACGGGAGGCAAAGTTGTTTGTATCATACGCGGGAAAGATGACGCTCACGCGCGCGAACGTTTGAATAGCGTCTTTTTGGATGACGATCAGGCATTTTCGTCTGACTTCAACGCGCTGGCAAAGAAATATTTGCAAGTGGTTGCTGGCGATTTGGCTCTACCTAATTTTGGTTTGGAAAAAACGCAATATTATAAGCTTGCCGGGAGCGTAGATCGCGTCGTGCACGTCGCGGCACTTGTCAATCACAAGCTCAGCTACGCAAATTTGTTTGATGCAAATGTTCTGGGAACAGCCGAAATAATTAAGTTCGCTCTGACCAAAAAACTCAAACCATTTGATTTCCTCTCTACCGTAGCTGTGCAAGCCAATCTGGATATGTCCGAAGGCAACACCGAAAATGCCCCCTTAAAGACGCGGGTAAAACTGACAAGTCATTATGCTTCCGGATATGGCGCGTCAAAATGGGCGGGTGAAGTCATGCTTAACAAGGCGGCTGAACAATACAGTTTACCGGTCAATATTTTCAGGGGTGACATGATGCTCGCACATGAAAGTTATGCCGGGCAGATGAACAGTGATGATATGTTCACCAGGCTTTTATTCAGCTTAATTGAAACAGGGATCGCCCCAAGATCATTTTATCAATTAGATGATACTGGAGGTATAAAGATGGGCCACTATGATGGCGTTCCCGTCAATGTCGTCTCATCCGTCGTCTCGCAAGCGCCTGCCCTAAAATCAGCCAAACCCACAGTTTTCAATATCATGAACTATCACACGGGGGATGGCTGCTCGCTCGATTCATTTGTAGCCTGGATGATTGAAGCAGGTCACTCCATTACGTATATTGATAACCACGCAGAATGGTTTGAAAAGTTTGTTCAAAAACTCAAGGCCTTGCCGCCAGAAACACGAGGCAAGTCGGTCTTGGCCATAGCGGATGCGTTTAGCCTGCCAATGCCAACGGACCGTCCTATACCTGGTCATCACAATTTTCGGGCGCTTTACAAGGACATCTCAGGCGGCGAAGAAATTCCAAATCTATCGGAAAGCTTCATTCGAAAGTGTTTAGCAGATATGACGCTTAAAAAGCTAATCCGTTAAAAGGCGTCGTGCTGATTTTCCGGCGCAGCCTGTTTAAACGCGTCTAATTCGCGGCACTTTGCATCAATCGCTTTCAACTTTGGAAAGCGGTCCATATCTACGCCAAAGCGGAGCGCATTATAGACCTGTGGGATCAGACAACATTCGAAAAACATCGGACGCTCGGTGAATAGAAACGGCGTATCGGACCCACTCGCGATCTGCTCTAGCGCTTTAAATCCCCGCGTAATCCAATGCTGGACCCATTCGCGCACATCCTCATCACCTTGCTCGTATTCTGCGCGGAGATATTTCAGCACGGATAGATTTTGAATGGGCGAAACATCTGAAGCGATAATGAGAGAGGCCGAAAGAATTTTCGACCGCAAGATGGCGTCGCCGGGCATGAGATGAGGTTCGCGAAATGTAGCGTCAATATAATCCATAATGGCGAGTGACTGCGTCAGCTCTGTCCCATCTTCAAACTCCAACACAGGGACAAAGCCTTGCGGATTACGTGAGAGATGCTCTCGCTCGCCTTGCTCACCCTCGCGCAAATTCACGGCAATATGTTCGACTTCAACGCCTTTCAACGCGAGTGCAATCCGCACGCGATAGCTGGCCGAAGATCGCCAATAGCCGTGAAGTTTCATCATTTCATCAATCCACGCAAAGAATGGGTTCGGCGCGTCCATTTTCAACACGCGCGGCACAGCCAAATGGATTGTCGGTCGGTCGGCATTGACCTGTTGTCTCAGTCCCGAATTCAATATCCCCGACAACTATACATTCTGAAAGGCAGTCATCACTATCCCGACAGATCTTGCCACCATCAGATAAGGTCTGGATGCAGTTGTCTCCCCCTGCCAATCCAGCCGACCTAACCACACCGCCTACAGCTTCGCATTGCAAGCGCTCTAAAGGCGTGGCTACCAGTCCGGCAAAGTATATGGGCGCATAGTCCGATACAGACGTTTCCGGAACCGAGTCAGTGGTCGATTGGCATGCGACTACACATAGGCCGAGCAAAGCCATTAATGTGAATCGCAAGGTCAAGGCTCTATCCCTCATACTTCTCGACAACATTCTCAATGCGGCCGAAAATTGAGTTACCATCTTCATCATTCATCTCAATGCCGACAGTGTCACCAAATCGCATGAACGGTGTAATGAATTCGCCTGTTTGGATTTTTTCGATCATCCGGATTTCAGCGATACAGCTATAGCCAACGCCGCCATCTTCAATCTTCTTGCCTTCGCCGCCTTCAAATTTATTTGAGACCGTGCCTGACCCAATGATTGAACCTGCACAAAGGTCGCGCGTTTTCGCTGCATGCGCCACGAGTTCGCCCATGTGGAAAGTCATGTCTGTTTTGACATTCGCTTTTCCGAAAGGCGCGCCGTTATAATCCACGAGCAGAGGCAGATCGATTGTGCCGTCCTTCCAAGCTGTGATTTCGTCTGGTGTCACCGCGACAGGCGAAAAGGCGCAAGACGCTTTACTCTGCACAAAACCAAACCCCTTAGCGAGTTCGCCAGGAATAAGGCCGCGTAAGGAAACATCGTTGACAATCATGACGAGTTTGATGTGGTCCATCGCGTCCTTCGAAGATATGCCCATTGGAACATCGTCCGTAATAACCGTGATTTCAGCCTCCATATCAATGCCATAGGACTCAGACGCCGCCACAATAGGGTCTCGTGGGCCAATAAAAGTATCACTACCGCCCTGATACATGAGCGGATCCTCGTAAAAACTCTCTGGCACGGTGGCGCCGCGAGCCTTACGCACAAGCTCCACATGGTTTAGATAAGCCGAACCGTCGAGCCATTGGTAAGCCCGCGGCAAAGGGGATTCACATGCATTCTGGTCGAATGAGAAGCTGGTAACTTGGCCCGCGTTCAAAAGCTCATACCGCGCAGCTAATTGCGGTGCGAGCACATCCCACTCATCCAGAGCGGCTTGCATTGTTGGCGCAATATCGGACGCGCTTGTTGCCTTTGTGAGATCACGAGAGACAACAACGAGTTGACCATCACGGCCATGTTTTAAGGATGCGAGTTTCATATCTAGCTTTCGTTCTTAATTTTCTCATGAAGCCAAGCCGCATGGCGTGGCGCCTTTTTTGTTTCTGACCACTCGGCCAGCATGGCCGGGGCCACTTTACGGAGTTGAGTCATTTGCTCTGCCGTATGAATATTCGCGGCGAGCTCGAGACGATGTCCGTTCGGATCAAAAAAATAGATGGATTTAAATATCCCGTGATGGGTCGGACCGAGGACATCTATGCCTGCGGATTCCAAACTCTCTTTGGCTGCGAGTAATTCATCGAGGCTTCCAACGCGCATCGCGATATGCTGTACCCATTCCGGCGTATTTCGGTCGCGGTCCATATCGGGCTGTTCGGGCAATTCGAAGAAAGCCAAGACGTTATTATTCCCGGCATCTAAGAAGATATGCATATAAGGATCATAAACCCCCGTAGACGGCACATGATCTTCGGCAATCGCCAATTGGAAATCCATACCGAGATGTTTTTGATAAAACTCGACAGTCTCTTTCGCGTCGCGACAGCGATAAGCGACATGGTGAAATCCGTCTGTCTTTATGGTCATGCGTCAGCCCCCTCTAGAACTCCGCGTTCAATTTGGTCTCTTTCTATGGACTCAAATAGAGCCTTGAAGTTTCCTTCACCGAAGCCGTCTTTGTAATCGCCGACACGTTGGATGAATTCAAAAAAGACGGGACCAACTTGCGGTTGGGCAAAAATCTGGAGTAATAAACGCGGCTGACCGGACTCCGTTGTTCCGTCCAAAAGAATACCACGTGTCTTCAGAGCGGCCTCATCCTGCCCATGACCCGGCAAACGTTCAGAGAGCATTTTGTAATAGGTCTCAGGCGGCGCTGTCATGAACGGTACACCATTTGCTTTCAGCTTATCCCAGCACGCAACGAGGTCTTCGCAAATGAGCGCGATATGTTGAATGCCTTCGCCATTGAACTCTCGCAAGAACTCCTCGATTTGACCCCCACCACTTTTGCCCTCTTCATTCAAAGGGATACGAATTTTTCCGTCCGGCGCGGTAAGAGCCTTCGACGTCAAACCAGTATATTCACCTTTGATATCGAAATAGCGGATTTCTTGAAAGTTGAAGAGCGTCTCATAAAAGTCTGCCCAGTATGCCATTCGCCCACCATAAACATTGTGCGTAAGATGATCGATAAGCTCAAAGCCGCATCCTTCAGGGTAGCGATCAACTCCTTCGAAAAATTCGAAATCAATATCGTAAACGGATAAGCCGCCGGTTCCGTCGTTATAACGGTCAATCAAATAAATGATGGAATTCCCGATACCTCGAATGCCAGGAATGTTGAGTTCCATTAGACCTGGAGTGAGCTCAACGGGTTCGGCCCCCTGTTTCAATAAATGCTCATAGGCCTTCGCCGCATCTTTAACACGGAAACCCATGCCACACGCACTTGGCCCATGCTCACGTGAGAAATACCAAGCCGGCGTATTCGTTTCGTAATTGGTGATAAGATTGATTCCACCTTGGCGCCAAAGCTCCACATCTTTCGAGCGATGACGAGCAACTTTGGTAAAACCCATGACTTCGAAAACAGGCTCCAACACGCCTTTTTCGGGGGCGGAAAATTCGATGAATTCAAAGCCGTCTAATCCAGCGGGATTTTCAAATAAGTCTGCCATGTTGGAACTCCGGGGGAATTGCTTTTCATTTGTTGCGATAACAACTATCAATATATTGTTGCAATTGCAACCTGTTTCTTTTAAGTGAAACTATGGAAAACTCGACACCCTCCCGTATCGGCCTTGACAATTTTTGGGCCTATCAAGTCGTTGTTTTGGCGGATCAAGTAAGCCGCTACACAATGAATGTTGTGAGAACGGAGGCTAATCTCAATCAAAGCCAGTGGCGTGTGTTGGCGGCCGTCGCAGATAAACCCGGACGATCGGCAGCCGAAGTCACAGCTGTGACCCCCATGGATAAAACCATTGTCAGCCGTGCCGTGGCCACCTTAATCAAAGAAGGTCTTATCAAACGCACACCTAGCCAAGATGACAAACGAATTGGGGCTCTGGAGATGACCGCGCTCGGCTCTGACCGCTACGCGCTCATTAGCGAAAAACTAGCGGAAACCTTGAACGCGCCTATCCTAAACGGCGCATCAACAGAGGACTTCAATACCTCTGTGAAACATTTCAGAAAATACGTGTCTGAACTATCACAACAGACCTAGTGTTTGAGACACAGCTGACGCTTGACCAATTCCATCCTCGCCCCTATACGGCGCGCTCGCGAGCGGGAGACCTTACAACGCAAACCCGTGACCAGACAAAAGGCTAAGACCATGAAATCAGATATTCACCCAGACTACCACATGATCACCGTTAAAATGGTTGACGGATCAACTTATGAAACACGCTCTACTTGGGGCAAAGAAGGCGATACACTCGTACTCGACATCGACTCCAAAACGCATCCAGCCTGGACAGGCGGAGATGCCAAGCTGATGGACCGCGGCGGACGCGTATCACGCTTTAAAGACAAGTTTGCAGGTTTTGGCGTCTAAAAGACACCACATCCAGACACGAAAAAGGCTCCCTTCGGGGAGCCTTTTTTATTTGGGCTTGTGAAGCAAACTTAGCGTTTAAATGCAGCTTCCAGACGGTTGATTTGATCTGCCACGGTATTCCCAGTTTGCGCGGCAATTGTGCCGTAAAGTGAGCGATCAAGGCGCATGATACGCTCATAAAGCTGTTCAGACCGGGCGAGCAAATCGAGCAAGCGAGCTGGCAGGGCATAAGCATCTTTGGCGAGATCGGAAAAACTCAACGCACCTTCGGGCTTTTCTTCTGGGACGAGACGGTATTTATCCGCACGCGCCTCAGACAATTCCATCTCTTCTTCTTTGAGTGCACGTTGCACAAGCAACCAACTGGCCACCTGCATTAGGCGCGTTGTCAAACGCATAGACTGGCTAGCATATGTCAGGGCGTCAGTGCGTTGGAGTTTCTTAGAATCTTGCCGTCCGGGTCCATCCAAATATGCGGCTGTTTCCTCAACGAGATCCATGCCCTCGCGGAACGTCTTAGAAAAAAGCTCTGATTTTGTGAAAGCTAACAGGCGCGCTTCGGCCTGCGGCGTCAGCGTATCGGTTAGCAAAGGTTTCTCGGATGAATTCAAGGGGGAAACAGCCATCATTGTTGTTCTCTTTACACTGTTTGTGGTGTGTCGCCTTGTTTTGCAAGACGCGGTTCGCATGGGTTTTTGCAAGCGCCAAGCCAAACGCGGGCAAAATCACTAAATTAGCGCTTAATCAGCTTTTTTTACCGAATATCGCGTGAGCCGCGTCTGATTCGGCCTGTTTTTTGAGCCGTTCAGCTTTCAACCTTGCAATTTCTGCTTGATAGACCGCGATGCGATCGTCCAATTCCGAGACAGAAAGACCATAAAGATCCTCTCCCGGACTGGGGGATGTTTCACGAGACTGGGGTAAATCATCACCGAAAATAGACATGGAGGTATCTCTTATAGCTGCGCAGACGGCTCTATTGCCAAATGGACGTTAATCTATTATGTGCAGGGCACTGATTGTTGATTTCAAGGTCAAAAATTAGTAAATCCACCCCGCCGAGCGGGGTTTTTTCATGCCTGCTTTTTGTTGAACAAACAGGCCTCCACTGAGGAGAGAGAGATGACACAGATTTTAATGCCAAAGGCAACAGCTGTCTGGCTGATCGACAATACTGGCATGACTTTCAAACAAATATCCGAGTTTTGCGACCTGCATATTCTGGAAGTTGAAGGCATTGCAGATGGTGACGTTGCCGCCGGCATTCGCGGCGCCGACCCAATCGCAAACGGTCAGGTTTCCCGCGAAGAAATCGAAAAAGCCGAAAGCGATTCAAACTACGCGATGAAGCCCAATAGCTTTGACTCGGATAAGCTTGAGCCTAAGACAAAGAAAAAAGGCCCCCGTTATACGCCGCTGTCACGGCGTCAGGATCGCCCAGACGCCATTGCTTGGCTCGTGCGCAATCATCCTGAAATCACGGATGCACAAATTTCCAAGCTCATCGGAACTACTAAACCTACGATTAAGGCCATTCGCGAACGAACCCACTGGAAGATCAACACTATCAACCCTACTGACCCGGTCAGCTTAGGGCTATGTTCTCAAATCGATCTGGACGGTATCGTTAAAAAAGCAGCTGAGAAGCGCGCAAAAGAACAAGCTAAGCTAGACGCAGAAGGCGGCGGCGAAACACTTGCACCGCTTCCGACCCCGGAACCTGTGGCAGAAAAGCCCAAGGTTGAGCACACGCTAGAAAGCCTGTTCAAACCCAGCACCTAAGGCTGCTTTCAGTTTAAGTTAAAAAGCCCGCTCATTTGAGCGGGCTTTTTTATTGAGCATGAAACGCAATAGTGTCTTATGTTGACCCGTTCATCTCAGCGATGAACGCATCTGCAGCGGCGATGGACTGTTCCATCTCGGCGATAAGACGCGCGACATCACTCTCCAGATTCGCCGTCTCCGAATCAAGCGCGGCGATGGCGCGGGCGTTTAGGTTATGCTTCAAGTAAAGAACGCGGTCATTGAACACAGCAAGCACTGGGTCCATCGACGCCGTCGCATCATCCATCTTATCAATTAGAATATCATAGCGCGATTGAGTATCCCGCAGCTGACGCTCAGAGGCACGGCGCAGGGCTGGGTCAGAATATTGACCAAGCTCCCCTTCCCATTCACGGAAGAGATCACGAGAGACCCGCTTAACTGACTTTACGCGCGTTCGGACATCTTGAGCATCACTCTCAGCGCGTTTATGCGCGCGGTTCAAATCGTCGTAAACATCTTCTAGTTCACCCGCATCGACGCTTACCACAGCGCGGAAAGCCTCCAAGGCGTTCTCAAATTCTTCTTTGGCCTCCGTTTGAGATATCGAGACACCCTCAACCCGGTCGACCAGAATATCGCGTTTCTCAATACCAAAGCGCTCTTGGATATTGTAAGAGGCGGTGGCGCAAGCCGACAGCATCACTGGCGCAAACATCAAAGCCGCGGTTAGTCTGATTAGTTTCGTCATAAGAAACCCTTTCTAGTCTTCTACTGGCATTGTGTAGTTCAACGCCAACCGACCGCCATCAGCATAAATATGCTGTCCTGTGATGTAGCTGCTTTCTTCGGACAGAAGGAAAGCAGCAACAGATGCAATCTCGTCCGGAAGACCTGGACGTCCCAAAGGCGTGCGTTGCGTGATTTTTTTCATAGCGCCCGCATCGGACACAACACTGGCAAGCATGTCGGTCTTGATAGACCCGGGTCCGATACCGTTCACTCGAATACCGTATGGGGCCAGTTCGATCGCCATAGCCCGTGTCATCTGGTGCATTCCACCTTTGGAAATTGTGTAAGCGAGATAATCCGGGATCGCGACAGTATCATTTATAGAGGACATGTTGACGATGGCATATGGGCGTTCTGTCAGACGCGAACGATCCGCACGGTTCTCAATCTCTTCAACCATATATTTCGCAACGGCTTTAGACGCGAGGAATGCCCCGCGCAGATTTACGGCAAGGTTTCTGTCAAAGTCTTCGACGCTCATATCCAACGCACCCCCTTTGACGGCGATCCCGGCATTATTGATAAGTCCGTCAATTCGGTCATAGGCCCCTAAAGTTTCAGCAATCAAATTATGAACGGAAAGCGGATCTGACACGTCGCATTCCACAAAAATCGCGCGATCGGTATCTGCGGCCAAATCTTTACCAGCGGCCATACCAGCTTCAGTATCAAGATCAGCGAGAACAACGCGGTGACCATCTTTCACAAGACGTTGCGCGCAGGCAAAGCCAATACCGCGTGCGGCTCCAGTGATAATAAAGACACGATCAGACATAGCGTCCTCCTTCATTTCAAAAATAAACCCTCACTGACCATCCGGTCAATGAGGGGGCTATAAGCTGCGCCGTTTCCGGCTTCAACAGGTGTACTTAATGCTGTTCAGAAAACTGCGAGAGCGTATCTTTAATCTGGAGTTTCTGACGTTTGAGACGTGAAACGCGTATATTATCTGGGAGTGGACTTCGGAGTTCGGCCTGGATTTTTTCTTCCAGATTGGTGTGTTTGCTTTGCAGTGTTTCCAAATGTGCCGCTACTGCCATGTCTCTCTCCTGCTATTTAATGATGTCTTTCAGTATCACAAAATTGGGTCTGAGTCTTCCATGATGTCGAATCCTTGCCAATTTTTATGGTAGTTTGAGTTAACAGGCCCTTTTATTCAGCATTACCGATGTTTCTTTGTGGGTTATTGCACGGGGCGAACTATCAGTTTAGGGGACGGCCATGGACGAACTACCACCTGATAACCCCGAACAGGAAATCCCAGAAGAGCTATCCGAAGAGGATATGATAAACCTTTTGGAACGGCTAAAAACAGAACATCGGGCAGTTGACCGAGAGATCAAAGCCATGATCGAGACCGGTGTGATGGATATGTTGAAGGTTAAACGTATGAAGAAAATCAAGCTGGCCATGAAAGATAAAATCACCTTCATCGAAAATCAGATCACACCCGACATCATTGCCTAATCTGAGTGGGCCTTACCTAAAACACCCTAGCCTAAAAACGCAAAACGCTTATCGGCAGAACCGTCCATCAACATCTCTGCTAACAATTCCCCAGAGCCAGCGCAGAGCGTCCACCCCATGTGGCCGTGTCCCGTATTTACCCATAAATTTCGAACTGATGTACCGCTGATATAAGGACGTCCCACAGGACTGACAGGGCGAAGGCCTGTCCATGTTGACCGTGCTTGCCCCAACCGCAGCATTAGTCCCGGCGCAATGTCTCGCCAGCGTTCGAGCAAAGACTCCGGATCATCCAAACCCCAACCGCCAGATATCCGAACACGATCTGAAAATACTGTCATAGCCGATCGGCTCTGCGCATCCATTGCTGGGCAAGAGGGAAGATCGTCTATATCGTCAGGTAAAGCAAAATCCGCGGCTGCACCCGCAATTGGCTTTAAATTCATTCTGACACCCAATCGAGAGAGACAGTCTACCGACTGAACGCCTCCAGCGACAACTAAATGCTCAGATGTATGAATATCTTGTGCCGTACGTATAAAGAACTGGCCGTCGCTTTGCCGGATATCAAAATCCACTGCATCATAGGTAAATTTAACGCCGCAGGCTTTCAATTCAGCGGCTAAAGCGCAACCAAATTCTCGTGCATCACCTGATGTGTCATTCGGAAATTGGCAGGCCACTTTTCCAAATGTGTCGACAGGATCAATTAGGATATTGGCCCCTATTCCGATTTCATCATATCCCGACTGCGCAATGCTCGCAGCATCCATGTCATCAAAGAGCTGCACACATCCCGACGAGAGGGGTGACAAGCCCAATGACTTCATTTTTTCCATTAGCAACTGTTTCGACCGTTCTCCCAAGCGAGCTGTGACGCGGGCAGCATCTAACCTTGCTCGGGCTAGCTCAGGTGAGATCTTTTGGTTAAGATCCCAACTCATAGCCTGACTGGGATGTATCATGCCGGAATTGGAGAAGCTGGTTCCTTCGCATGGACCTGGACGCGCATCGATAACTCGGACCCGCGCACCTTTTAATGCCAAAGCATCCGCCGTGCAGAGTCCGATCAACCCCGCTCCAATTATTATTATGTCCTGCTGACTACTCACGGGCGCGACCTACACAAATGCATGTGCGGCGCATAGTGGGGAATACTTGTTCCATACGCGTTTTCCTGCGTATCAAGTACAGAACGGGAGAGTTTTATGAGACAGATATATAAATTAGCAACTGGAGTTGCGCTCATGGCCGCCTTGGGGGCGTGCAATAGTTTCGAGCCAGAAATCGCGGACGCGGCCCTCATCTCAACACCACAAGGATCTGTACAAGGCGTCACAACTGAAAACCCTTCAATTTATAACTTCAAGGGCGTCCCTTTTGCAGCTGCGCCGGTTGGGGATTTGCGATGGGCAGCTCCAGGAGAGGCGCCGCGCTGGACGGAAACCCGTGTCGCCGACACCTTCGGCAATCGTTGCATGCAGCCTGAAGACGTTGAAGGAGGGTTTTTTAACCGCCTTATCGAGGGCCATGGCTTAAGTGGTACGAAAAACTTCTTGATCAAGAAAGCTGTTGCAGCGCAAAAACCTTCCCTCATGAGCGAGGACTGTCTGTTTCTTAACGTTCGAACAGGCAATCTGAACAGCGAAACCAAACAACCCGTTATGGTTTGGATTCATGGCGGCGGGCATCAATTCGGATCAAGCGACTTTTCCTACTACCAAGCCAATGGATTGGTCGAAAATGGCGTAGTCTTGGTTACAATAAATTATCGTCTCGGAGCGTTTGGATATATGGCTCACCCTGCATTGTCAGCGGCGAATCCTAACGGTGTCTCCGGAAATTATGGAACGCTGGATCAGATCGCCGCCCTGGATTGGGTACATGACAATATCGCGGCCTATGGCGGCGACCCTGAGAACGTTACAATTTTTGGCGAAAGCGCTGGCGCTTGGTCTGTCACAGAAATGATGGCCAGCCCCCTAGCCGACGGAAAATTTGATAAAGCCATCGGACAAAGCGGCGCGTCTACCTACCACTTAGGGCAAATGGATGGGAATGGTTTGGGTTGGCCGAGTGGATACGACATGGGGAAAAAAGTCGCTAGCGCTGTGGGGTTAAGCAACCCAACAGCGGCTGAGTTACGGGCGGTTTCCGTAGAAGATATCATGGCCAATCTACCACCAAAAGCGGACGAAGCTTTCCACCATATTCGTGATGGATACGTTTTTCCCAAGAATGTCGGTCACGCCTTCCGTGATGGGAATATCAATGCCGTTCCATTCCTGACGGGGTATAATTCTGATGAAGGGACGCTGTTCTTTCCAGATGATCCGCAGCCGTCAGTTTGGGAAGATGACATGCCAAAGGGCGGTCCAGAAATGGTTGCGGCCTTGAATGAACATTATCCCGGTCAAGGCGAGACCCTTTCAAAAGTCTATGATTTTGACACCGATTTTATGGCGGGCGGCGAACAGATGATGGGCGATGATATTTTTGGTGTTAATGTTCGATATGCAGCGAGCGCCAATGCAGCAGCGGGCGCACCGACTTATCTATATTACTTTTCTCGAACCCCACCATCGAAGAAGCAAACTTTAGGCGCTTTCCATGCCGCTGAAATTCCTTTTGTTTTTGACAGTTCTGAACCGATATTGGGATTATCGGATGATGATAAAGCTCTTACAGACATCATGGTCACGGCTTGGACAAATTTTGCCAAAACCGGCAATCCCAATGGCGACGGTCTTCCAAATTGGTCAGAATATGACGGTAAGAACTGGATGCATTTTTCAGGAAATACTGGGCGGGATATCGCAGCCGCTGAGACCCATATTCGCAAAGAAAAGCTCGATGCGCTAGAAACCGGTCTCGTACTAAAACTCAACGATCTGGATGTTGAATTATCTTCGGGCGGGGAGACAGGCAGTCTGAATGATTAATGCCTAATATTCCCTTGCATATCCGTCTGGTCATTTTTGACTGTGACGGCGTCTTGGTCGACAGCGAACCTCTTGCAAATGCGGTCATGGCCGAGGCACTTACTGCGCAAGGTTGGCCCATGACCGGGCCTGAAGCTATTGCCCGGTTCAAGGGCGGTCATATGCATCAGGTCCATTCGGCCCTAGAAGCAGAGCTTGGAAGATCCGTTTCTCGAAATTGGATTGGTGACTTTGATATAGCATGCCGTATTGCATTAGCCGGCGTTACCGCCGTCGACGGAATTGCCAATCTCATTTCGCGTGTAAGACAAGCTGGGCTGCCTATCTGTGTCGCCTCGCAAGGACCGCACGAAAAAATGGCTGTAACTTTAAAAGCTGCAGGTTTGAACGAGATTTTTGCTGGCAGAATTTTCTCGTCCGTTGATGTAAAAAACCCGAAGCCAGCACCGGATCTATTTCTACACGCCGCCCAAAGCTGCGAGGTTCCGCCACAAAATTGCTTAGTAATAGAAGACAGCCGAACCGGTGTCGCAGCCGCGCAGGCCGCTGAAATGCAAGTTATTTATTTGAACCCAGAAGGCGATGTTTTGGAGGGCGCGGAAACAGCACGCCACCCAGATGAGATTAGTCTCTGAAAACCGTCGTTGTCTGGCGGCGGCGATCAACCGTTAACTGCGTTACATCCGGCCTCGAATAATGTCCCGCCGGATCAAAATTTTGACGTTCACGGCGCACGAATGCTGGGTCTAACTCACAATATCGAATGCCCGTTTCGCCCATGATAGGCTCCAGCACCCAGCTGCCGTCGGGGGCAGCCACGCAAGACCCACCATTAGCCGGCATATCGCTCAGACTCGCACGGATTTCGTCAGCAAAAGGTGTGTCATCGCGCACATCAGACGGCCGCATAATTGCCGATACAGAGACACAATAACTGCGGCCCTCTTTCGCAAGTACAGGTGTTAAGTCGCGCGTATTCCGATCGCTGCCCGGCCAACCCATCACATGAAGGTCTTCGCCTTGCCCGTATAACGCCGCACGTGCCAGCGGCATCCAATTCTCCCAACAGTTCAACCCGCCAACGGTGAATGACCCCAAAGAATGCGTGACAAGACCGTGCCCATCGCCGGGTGACCATACCAAACGCTCCTCATAGGTTGGCTGTAATTTCCGGTGAATAGACTGCACCGTCCCTGTCTTGTCGATAAAGACATAGGAACAATAGAGTGAGTGACCCGTCCGATTTCGTGGGCGTTCAATGAGTCCTAGATAGCAAGCCATATTGGCCGCTTTCAACGCGGCGCACACTCCGTCCAAGTGACCATCTTCAATCGTAACGGCCTGATCAGAATAATGCGCAAAGATGGCTTTCTGTTTGTCGTTATTGAAATTCGCTCCGCCCGTTCCGTCCAACCAAAACGGATAGCCGGGCACAAAACTCTCTGAAAAAACGATGAGGTCAGCGTTTTGAGCAGATGCCGTTTCAATGGTCTCAATAACCTGTGCCAGCCCCTCATCACGAGACAACCAAACCGGCGCGAGCTGAGGAAGAGCGAGTTTAAGTAAATCTGTCATGGCGCGCGTTTAACCCCTTGAGTGTGTTAGGCCCAAGCGAAATAAGGACACCTTTTCGTGTAATGTAAAATCAGACGGGTTTTCGCAATGTCTGCGGCGATCTGCGCGGAACGCGCTCCAACTCGCCGTCAACTTCCATGTTTAATTTAACGGTCGTGACATGCCATTTCAGCGAGCCCAATTTGGCAAGCTGGTTTGATGTTAGTTGATCTTGGACATGTTCCGCCAAGTCTTGAAATGCAATCTGCCCCTCGTCGGAATCTTCTAAAACATCTAAGATCGCGCGGCGCACGCAATCATATTTCCAGCGCGGAATACGTGTCGCGCCCTCTCGCCCTTTAGTCGGCGTATAGCAGGCAATTCTATCCTCTTCAGTCATAACCCTCCCCTCGCTTCATACCCCTATAACCTCTCTGGGAGAAAATCCCAAATCAGCTTTGCGAAATCATGATTTCGCTGTTAGGGCGGGCCATGCGTTACGTGAAATTTGTACAGTTTGGGTTTGCTTTGGCACTTGCCATCGCTCTGGCAGCTTGCTCGGGTGAGCGTCCGGTGGAGAAAGCGATTTTAGGAACATGGGTCCAAGACACGCCGATTTCGATGACATCCGATGGCTTGCAGACAACAACCGCAGATACAGTTTTGAGGTTGAAAAAAACTGGAGAAGTTCACCTGACCCGTAACTTGGATATCGCAGGCCAAGGTTTACCCGAAGACGGGGTAAAAATTAGCCTAGAGTTACGAGGCCGCTGGGAGCTGATAGATGGGCAGTTAAAACAAACGCAAGACACAGCTCTGATAATGCCGCGCACATCTGATGACACAGCTCGTAATTGGGCGGATCAACTTCAAGCTCAAGCTAATGAGAGCCAACCGACGATCAAGGACATTATTTCGGTCGACAAAAAACAACTCATTCTACAAGATACGGATACAGGCACCACGGATGTGTATCGTCGAAAGTAAGGGTTAGAATGGGATTTTACGCGCGATATATTCTCCCATGCTGTTTAGACAAAGCCTGCAGTATTGGCCCTATTGATAAACAACGCGCAAAAATTGTCCCACTCGCCAAAGGGCGCGTTCTTGAAATCGGAATTGGGTCTGGTCTGAACTTACCTCATTACGATGCGTCTAAAGTCAGTACAGTTATCGGCGTGGATCCAGATGCTCATATTTGGGAACGCAGCAAAACGCGTCGCGACGCCGCAGAGTTCCCAATTGAACGCATCGGATTATCGGGTGAAGATATTCCCATGGAGTCCGGCACAGCCGATACAGTTGTCGTCACCTATAGTCTTTGTACGATCCCTGACCCTGTCAAAGCCTTGCGCGAAATGCGGCGAATTCTAAAATCTGGGGGAGAAATTTTGTTCTGCGAACACGGGCGCGCGCCAGAGGCATCAGTCGCGAAATGGCAAAATCGAATTGACCCAATCTGGTCCAAAATCGCAGGTGGATGTCACAGCGGACGCGACATTCCTGATCTTATCGCGCAAGCGGGACTCGAAATCACTGAGCTCAATCAACAATATATTCCGGGACCGAAAGTCTTATCTTATAATTATTGGGGCCGCGCGCACTAAAGCTTGTTCTGCGCCTGTTGTCTCCGCCATTCCGACGGCGTCATACCAAACCATCGTCTGAATGCACGGTTCATCGCGGCTTGGTCATTATAAGCGAGTGACATTGCGATTTCCGAAAAACTCTGTCCCGATTTTTGTTGTTCAATGAACATGGACTTTCGAACGCGATCGAGGCGCGAACGCATGCCTTCACCGCTTGCGTTCAACTGGGTACGAAGGGCTGACCAACTCAACCCCATACGTTCCGCGACGATATGAGAGGAAACTTGGCCGGACTCTACAGCGCCCTGTATCGCGGCCATCACGGCTTGTTCAAAGGATTGGGTGGCCATTTGCACACCCAATATCTTATCGAGTTTTAATTGAGCGCGAGACAAACGTTCAGGATCATGCGTTGTGATTGTTTGCGACATAGCCACTTCTGAAAACTCTAGGCTGGTGTTTTCAGATTCAAACACAAGGTCCGACTTAAAAATTTCTTCATGTGCGCTGATATCTACTGGCTTTGGGTAAGGCAGATGAGTTGATAATATATCCTCACCTGAGCCCCAAGTCAGCCATCGATAAGTCGTCACATAAGACGCCATAATCATATCCGTAATAGCGCGATATCGAATAACGTCCGAGTAGTAAGGACGAAAGCACATATGGTGCCCACCAGATGGATCTTTCAGATATTCAACATGACCGGCATCGATTGCAACCTTTTGGTAACGGTCATTCATCGGAATGACCTCCTTCAGTGTTTCGCAATAAGCATAGAGATTTCCAGTCTGCCCAAAGGTTCCCACTCTGAATTTATACCCCATTCGCAACGCAATATTGGGATCTGACGTGAATATCGCAGCCGCATTTATGCAATCGATAAACGGATCCAGGCTCATACGATCAGAGGAATTTTCTAACTTAGCCGCGTCCAATCCTAAAATCCCCAAAGCCCGGTCTTTTGGGAATCCAAACTTATCCAAGATATCCAAATTTGCGCTGAGATACCGATGTGAGAGTGTCATTTTCATCTAGCTACAACCTTTGTTTTTAACAAAAGTTGGCAGAATTTCCCAATACAACGATCTGATTTGGTATTTCTGCGCCACTTTTTTGTCATTATGACTATAAAGGGACTATTAAAAATGACAAATATTTAGTTTTGCGAAGACAAGCCTTCCCGATTTTCCCTAATTATAGAAACGTCAGTGGGTCGTTCACGACTCGTATAGCCGTTTGGAAATGGGGCATTTCGAGACTGGCTTTTGCAAAAGTGAACTATCAGGACCGAGAATTATTGCGGGGCGCAGATAATTCTTGGTCCGACCCAACCTTTCTAACTCCGAACACAATCCCGAATTTTTCGATTTAGACTATTTCGATTTAAACTTAGGCAAATCTTGAAAATTCCCAGGACGTTTTTGTTTCCCGGACATCATAGCTTCCATCATTTCTGCTGGAATCAACATAGACATGTTCCACACCGCAATATTATCCAATGCATCTGCCGTCGTGTGGTCTCGCGAATAAGTAATGGCGCGCTTGCATCCATAGACGGCCAGTGGCGGTTTGGACGCAATTTCTCGTGCAGTTTTCATAACCGCTGACATCATCGTATCTTGATCGGCATAAACCTCATTATACAATCCGCGAGCTTTGCATTCTTCTGCGCCCATTTTGCGGCCCGTATAGGCCAACTCACGGACGACACCTTCCGGCATATGATTTAAAATGCGGGGGAATGTCCCAACGTCTGCCGTCATTCCAACATTGATTTCATATATCGTGATAAAGCTGTCTTCTGTCCCATACCGCATGTCACAGGCTGTCATCAGATCGACACCGCCTCCATAGCATCCGCCTTGTATCGCGACCAAAACCGGAATGCGGCAGTCTTCCAAAGAAGATAAAGACGCCTGCAAACGTTGCACAGTCTTATAAAATTGGGCCCCATATTGAGGATGGTTTTTGTCTTGCGTACCACCAATATCGTTTTGAAACATGCCAACATCAATTCCGGCGCAAAAGACAGGACCTTTCGAAGACAGAACAATAACGCGGGCTTTCGCATTTTCATCAATATCACGAACGATTTCTGGCAGTTCTGTCCAAAATTCCGCGATCATCGCATTTCGCTTCTCAGGCCGGTTCATAACGATATGCGCCACGCCGTCATCTATGCTGACATCAAAACATTTGTAGGACATAAAAGTCTCCTAAAGTGAGAAAAGATAGCCTTTTGACGGACCGCTTTTACCGTTCAAAAGATCTTTGTAATTTTCCAATACCGCTTCGATACCATCTTGCTTTTCTATACTCAGCCAATCTTTTGCGGATCCTAAAAACGGCATCCAACGCGTGCCGAGGTTTTCTGCAAAGCCAGCTTGGCCCCAATCTTCAATTCTTTTTTTCGCGCGATCAGGAGCAAAGAAAAATGCGGTTGGCGTCGCGGTGCGTTTCGGCGGCGCTTTTGCGGCTTCCTGCCAGTGAGAAATACCTACACGGCAGATATAGGTTAGGTTTTCTTCAAAATGGTCTTCTAGCGTTCCAATGACACCCATATTACCCGACATATCGACCACCACAGTTTTTAAGTCCGGGTTCATATCTGTGATGGTGTCGTAAGTGAAAACGCCGTTATAGAATTCTGTCTCCTCGACAAACGCTTTGTTACCCTCAGACGTTAAGCCGACCACTGGCAAGCCACCGCGAGCCTTCAAACAATATGCGGCCCCTAAGGCAGTTTTAGACGATGCAGAGAGAAGTAAAACTTGTTCAGCATCGAAAAAATTCTCGTCCGAGAGGAAATCATCGATCAGGAAGCTGGTTGTGAACAGCGGACGTAGAACTGGCTGTAAATCCTTATGCGCGGAATAGCTGGGATCGGCTGCTGTAAAACTATAGCTGCTGTAAAGACCGTGCAGTCCCGAGCGATGCTCGGCAATATCTGAAAAACCGTACTTAGATAATCGGCCGGGCTGCATGTCCATGGATTTAGCAATGGGGAAAAACCCGTAAAGCTCCGTCCCAACTTCTATTCCGGGAAAACGCGACTCGCGCACAACACCATAACCCCATACGGGCACGCGGCCTTGTCCCTTATCTTTGGTGAGATCATAGGCGGTCGGATTAAAAACGGACCAATATCCAATTTGATCGCCTGTTACCATATAGGTCACATTGTTCGCCGTCAGAGCAAACGGTCCAATATCAACACGAATTTGACCATCAGGAAGTGAGCCTTCGTCATAATTGACAATGGAGACGTCGCCGAAATCGGTTTTATTTACGAGAAGGGTTTGCATGCATTTTCCTATTAAAAAATTGGGCCTTCATCACAGGCGATCAAAAGTTGACCTTCAAGCCCGGCTTTTCGGTGTTTATGTATTTTACGGTAAGCTTCAGAGCTGACTGTTGCGAACATTGTCTTAGCATCGGGATATCTAAAGACTGCCACGGCATCCCATTCACCTTCGCCCTGACCGATAAGCCAGCTTCCCATTTTACCACCATAGACAGCATGCGCACCGTCAATATTCAGTGAAGCCACCAGCTTGCCAAAGGCTTCACCATATCGCGCATAGGCTTCCGCGCCAGAAACATCCTCTCCGTCTTTATAAGTCGCTCGATCCTTAAACTTCAGCAAATTCAGCATAAATACGGGTTGCCCGTCCGGATGATTGGACAGGAAGGCTTTAACCTGCTCCGGTAGGGGTTCGACTGCAATTTCGCTCATAATTTAATCCAAATACCCAGGGTTTTGAATGATCTCAGACTTGGATTTCTCCAACCAATCTTGTGGGACAAAGAAGTCTGCGACGAGTGGGCCTTCATATCCTGGGTGTTGGTATTTCGCAAAATCTGTCACGCCATTTTCAGCGAGAATAAACTCATCGATCACGAATTGCCCTGAGAAGGATTTGGCGTCTTGGGTTAGCACCAAATAGGCCGCATCAGACATAATCTCAGGCGTGCGGCTCATCTTTGCCATGGCATCACCGCCCAGAACATTGCGCACCGCCGCTGTATCAATTGATGTCATTGGCCAAAGAGAATTTACACCAACTTTGCCCGAAAATTCTGCCGCCATCCCCAATGTGCACATCGACATGCCATATTTCGCCATTGTGTAAGCCGTGTGGTTCTTGAACCATTTTGGGTTCATATCCAGTGGCGGGGCAATGTTTAGAATATGCGGGTTTTCACTCTTGAGAAGATGCGGCAGGCAGGTTTGGCTGACAAGATATGTACCTCTGGCATTTACGCCATTCATCAGATCATAGCGTTTCATGGGCGTCGCAAGTGTTGGTGTTAGAGAAATTGCTGACGCATTATTGATGCAAATATCGATGCCGCCAAATCGCTCTATAGCTTGATTGACCGCTTGTTTTACATTGTCTTCATCGCGGATATCACAAACGACACCCAGAGCTTGTCCACCAGCGGCTTCAATCTCTGCGGCAGCCGTATGGATCGTGCCTTCAAGTTTAGGGTGAGGTTTATCCGTCTTGGCCGCAATCACCACATTGGCCCCGTCTTGAGCACAACGTTTAGCTATTGCGAGACCTATCCCGCGCGATCCGCCAGACATGAAAATCGTCTTACCGTTCAAACTCATGCTAATCTCCATGGGTGCAATTCAAGGAGCTTAGGGCCTGCCCTACCCCACCGCAAGCGACGCAATTGCACAACAAGCTGTGCGCTGTTGCATAGTTCTTTAGAATAATTCGAATTGGAGATTTATGCTTAGCCAATCCTTAAGGCGCGACTCACCGGATATTAAACTTAATCTCGTAAACCTCCGTCAAATTTTAGACGAGTTATACGGGTTATTCTCATGCGCAATACAGCAAAACTTCTTCCGGTTCTTTTATTGGGTTCAGCGTTGGGCGGATGTTCCATGGCAGGCACAGGGGACTATTTCGCGGATGAATATGCACATACGCAACAGACACAAATGCCGCATTATTGGGGTGAGCCTTCTGGCTGCGTACCTACGGCATGTGAAGTTAGCCATCCTACTGCCCCGGCTCACGTCGATACGCATCCATATGGCGGTCAGCCAACGATCCCTGACGCACATGCCTATGGCCATTCCGCTCAAGGTTATCACGGCGGTCAATCACATCACCAAACCGGATACGTTCCGGCTTATGTCAACTCACATGGCGGACACGGTAAAGGCCTTCGTCAGGCTTACACTTACGGCACGCTTGGCGCGACAATGTATGACATCGATAGTGATCTCTACGGCGTACAAGGACGTCTAGGTTGGCAGTCTAAAAGCTTCTTCGGCGCCGAAGTTGAAGGCTCAGTTGGATTCAACGACGACGAAGCTTCCGTAGATTTTGGCACAGGCCTAGTCACCGCCGAAAGCGGGATCGATACACAAATCGCTGGCTTCGGCGTTGCCCGGTTCCCGCTATCTGAGCGTCTAAACGTGCTAGGCCGAGTTGGCTATCACAACACGGAGTTCAGCGCCGAATTTGACGACGGCACAACTGTTTTGGAGCAAGAGTTCTCTACAGATGGTATCGCGTATGGCCTAGGCGCGGAATACGCGATCGGACGTAGAACATCTTTGCGCGCCGACTACACACGCTATGATTTTGATGGCGCAGATGCCGACGCAGTTTCACTGGCAATCGCCCAGAAATTCTAATTACGCGCTATAAATTCGCGAGCGGCTCCTCCGTGGGTCGCAGCGAATTCAAATAGGCATTGGTGAAGTCGACCTTCAATTCCACCCAGATCGGTTTATGGTCAGACATCTGGAAGGTGCGCCAGATTGAGCCGTAATATTTCTTACGCAGAGTTAGTTTTTTCGCTTCATCAAACGGGGTGAATACTTCACCTCTGCGTTCGACTTTTTTACGCTCGCGCGTTTCGGCCTCTTTAATATATTTGTTGACTGCTGTTGTTTTCATATGCGGCGCATAGGCATCGAAATCTTGCGTTCGAAAACAAGCGCGCTCAAAATCAAACACATCCGCTTGGCCAATTTCCAACATCTTATTTTTTACGCGTAAGGCCAATTGATCATAGGGTTTGTCGCCCTTTAAATTTGTATTGGCATCGACGAGGTCATCCGGAATGGTAAATCCTTCATCCGTTAGCGCCTTCATCGTTTTATCGGTTTTCGATCGAATATTGAAATCACCTAACAAGATATAATCGCCAGTTTCGCGCTCTTGCCGCTTTTTCATAAATTGTGCCAGATCGCCGATTTCTTTCACGCGGCGTTCCAGTCCCGTGCCGCTATCGCTGCCGAAATAAATGTGCGTGGTACAAAGGCTAAACTTAAACCATCCCGCTTGGAAACTCGCCACATAAGGTGTCCGAGCAAATTGTCTGTCGTCCGTTCCCGGCAACACAACTTCTCCTGCAATATTCTTAAACTGGATAACATCAGTATTAAAGATAAACGCCAATCTCTCCTGATTGCCCGACCGTCCTTCCGTCGTATCGGAAGCCATCCAATCCCAATTCGGGCCAAGCGTTTGGGTCAATCGTTTAATTCCCGCCAAATCCCGGTTGACCTCTTGCACGGCGATCAGATCAAAGGCGCTCATAATCTCGGCAATATAAAGA
This sequence comes from Litorimonas sp., assembly GCA_039975855.1. Taxonomy (GTDB): domain Bacteria; phylum Pseudomonadota; class Alphaproteobacteria; order Caulobacterales; family Maricaulaceae; genus Litorimonas. Next base: position 1,028,191 of record JBDWGH010000002.1, read on the forward strand.
TATGTTTCATCCATGCGTTTGCCATGTTTGAACTTATCACTGTCAAAATCGCGAAGGTTCCACGACGCCAAAAGGAATGACCCCGCATCACGTTTATTGGTTATGTCGCGGAATATTTTTCCCCGCAGTCGGATTAATGTATCGATTGTCCGCGTCTTAGCGGTTTTGTCCCGCCACCGCCGAATAGGTGAGTAATGTACCATGGTGCGCCCTCCAGTTTAGATAGGCGCTATCATATTTTATACTATTTGGCGAGTGCTTCATTTTCCTGTTGAGCCCAGAGATGCGCGTACAGGCCGTCTGCCCGTAGCAATTCCTCATGGGTTCCGCGTTCGCGGATGTGTCCCTCTTCCAGAACTAATATCTGATCCGCGCCAATGATCGTTGTCAGGCGATGCGCAATAACCAAGGTCGTGCGGTCCGTAGCTATACGGTCCAACGCCGCTTGAATGTCCCGCTCTGTCGCGCTGTCGAGCGCGGATGTGGCTTCATCTAATATCAAAATGGCAGGATTTTTTAGCAAGGTTCGCGCAATCGCAACACGCTGTTTTTCACCGCCAGACAATTTCAACCCGCGCTCTCCGACCACCGTATTATAGCCAGCAGGAAGCCCTTCGATAAAGTCGTGAACTTGGGCGTCTTTGGCGGCCTGTTCGATGTCAGCTTGCGTTGCCCCAGGTTTTGCATAACCGATATTATATCCAATCGTGTCGTTAAACAGGACCGTATCTTGCGGCACGATGCCGAGCGCTTGGCGCACACTGGATTGGGTCAGGCTGTTTAAATCCTTTCCGTCAATGCGAACAATGCCAGAGGCAATATTGTAAAACCGGAACAGAATACGCGAAAGCGTTGACTTCCCGGCGCCGGTCGGACCGACAATTGCGACGGTCTGTCCGGGCTCAATCGCGAAATTAATACCTTTCAAAATTTCGCGGTCGGGGTCGTAATGAAAATGCACATCTTCAAAGTCTACGCGGCCCGTAACGTCTCCTAAATCTTTCGCCCCAGCAACATCCTCAATTTCAGGGCGACGGTCCATTAGAGAAAACATGTTTTCTAAATCCGTCAGAGCTTGTTTAATTTCGCGATAGGCGAAACCAAGTATGTTTAGCGGACGATAAAGCTGCATCATCACCAAAGTTACGGCTGTGATATCACCGGTTGTCATTTGACCTGTCGAAAGAATTTTATCGGCAGCCAATAATACGACTGCAATGAGTCCTAAATTCATTAGGAAACTTTGCCCGATATTGACTGTAGATAGAGACGTCCGGGACCGGATGGCCGCCTTCATATATCCCGCCATTGCGCCGTCATATCGCGTGGTTTCAAACTCTTCCGCACCGAAATATTTTACGGTTTCATAATTTAGCAAACTGTCAACGGCTTTCGCAGCCGCTTCATTATCCTGACGGTTCATGTCTCGACGAAATTTCAAACGCCACTCTGTCGTAACGACGGTGAAAGCAACATAAGTCAAAACAATCACAATCGCGACCAAAGCAAAACGCCAGTCATATGCAATAGCAAATGTAACGCCGACTATGCCAAGCTGCAAAAACGTGGGTCCGATATTGAATAAAAGAAAACGAAAAAGAAAGTCGATCGACTTCACACCACGTTCCATAATGCGGGTTAGACGACCCGTTCGTTTTTCCAGATGATAACGCAATGAAAGACGATGCATATGCGCAAAGGTTTCGGTCGCGACAGCGCGTTGTGCAGATTGTGCAACCGGCGCAAAGATATATTCGCGACCTTCAGAAAACACTGTCGCCAACAACCTTAAACCACCATACGCCAAAACCAGTACAATGATCATAACTGATAGTTGGGATTGTAAACTCTGTTCAGCCAACTCCGTTGCATCAATCGCCGAACCAAGAAGAAACGGAGACCCAACAATGACAAACTGACTCGCTATTGTCAGCGCCAATGCCAAGGCTGAACGCACCTTAAACCCCCAATTCTCTTTGGGCCAAAGATAGGGTTTCAACCGACCCAAACCTAAGAGTTGTTGGAATATCCCCCTCTCTGGGGCGTCGTCTTTTTCAGTTATTTCTTTGGACGGTCTCACGGGAGGAGATGTGGCGGCTGTAAACCCGATGTCAACCATGCTCTGCTATCTGACCTGCGTAGAAACCGCCAGAACTGAGCAGAACCTTGAATCAAGTGGACAAACATATTGTACCAACCCTCGCCCGCGGCGAAGATCGACGATCGGTCCACCGACCTGATCAGACGGATTGGCGGATCAATCCGCGCAGTTATGAATTTGTGGGGGCGACATTTGACCCCCTCACCCCAATGCAAACTTTGGCGCGTGCCAAATGGATGACAATCGATCACGGGTTCAGATTCATTGTAACACCTAATGTGGACCACCTCGTCCGTGTTGCCAAAGAACCGGACGTCTTTAACCCTCTTTATGAAGCGAGTTGGTTGTCGGTCTGCGATTCTCGAATTTTGGAACTTCTCGCCAATTTCTCTGGCGTACCGCTCAAAGCGGTACCCGGATCGGACCTGACGCAACAGCTCTTCGATAACGTCATTACGGCCGAAGATAGCATTACCGTCATAGGTGCAGATGCAGACATTATTGAGACGGTCAAACGCATTTACGCCTTACACAATGTCAATCACTATGAGCCGCCTTTTGGTCTGCGTCATAAACCTGATGAAGTCGCAAAAACGGCAGAATTTATCGCCGCCAACCCTGCTCGCTACGTGTTCATTTGCGTCGGCAGTCCGCAGCAAGAAATGATCGCGAAAGCCTGTTTGGACCGAGGCGATTGCGTGGGATTGGGCCTTTGTGTTGGCGCGTCTCTCGATTTCCTGTCAGGCAAGACGAAGCGCGCACCCAAATGGATGCAAGCCATTCGTATGGAATGGCTATTCCGATTAGCCAGCGAGCCGAAGCGTCTTTGGAAACGTTACCTCGTTGAAGGCCCAAAGATTTTCTGGCTCTGGGCAAAATGGTCAATGCAACGCGGATAGTGTGCCCCTCGGCCTTGCGCTAACTCCTCTTCCCCTCCACATAGCCTTCGACGGTCGCTGCGGGTTGCGTGTTTGGCACTAATCCACCGGGCCTTACTTTTCCTTCGGGAGCTGGCTCTGTTCGGACCGTGGTTCGTTTAATTCCGGCGCCCACCTCAAACCGAGGTCACGAGGATTTCGCTGCCTTCACGGACATCGTGGTTACCGTCACATCTTTTTTGGAATTGGATCCTGCCCAAAGTTTCGGTCCAGGTCTAAACCCCAGCAAATCGACATCTTACGCGTGCGACAGAGATCGTGCCCTCTCTTTGCCCTCGATAAATATCGGTCCCAAGCACCCAGTAAAACTTATCAGGATTAACGAATACCATATGCCAAATATGTGGCTCGCCATTTTTCATCAGCCGAGTTTCATCGTCATATTACAAACTGATCGACCTTTTTCTGACTTTTAGAATTGGCGCAGTCGCCGTAAAATTATCTTCCCCAGTATGGATAGCTTTATAGCGCAAAGTCTCGCGATCTGCGGTAATAAAAACAGGAGATTTTCGGCAACCTCGAAGCTCATCCATAGCTTTAGCATCAAGGTCATCAGGGATATTTTCAACATCAACGCCCCACGAACCTGTCGCCCAATCTAAAGCGTCCGCTGCCATAGAGGTGGACGGTATGATCATTGCAAATATAGCCAGAACCCAAATTTTCATATCAGCAGCTTTCCATTCCGAACTCTTCTAAATCGGCGTCTGGCTAAAACAGGGCATGGTTCAGGTTATTCTTCAACAACATTCACAATTGAAAAAAGACCGTGCATGTCGGGAAAATATAGGTTTCCGCGGTCATCGGATGTCTTCCAATCCGTCCGACACGATCCCGGAAGATGCGGGGTTTTAAAGGTCACAGAAATATCAATTGTTTCTCCCGGTTGGGTATCGGGGATTGGAACCATAGCAGGTGAGGAACAAATAAGGCTTGATAGTGGTGTCATTCTTTTGAGGTACCGATTTTCCCAAGCGACATTTCCAATGTTCTTAACGCGCCATGTTTTGACATAGGTTGTATTGACGGGAATTGACGTCCCATCTGGTATTGTCACATCTTTGATAAATAGGGTCCTATCATTCTCAACGACAACACTTGTTTTAAGGGGTGAGTCACTTTCCGCCCGAACAATATTAACTGCCACGATAATCGCTCCGACAAGTAACATCCCGATACCAAAAGCAATCGGACCTTTATTGCGCTTTAACAGTGGTGTTTCGTTTGGCACTTCCGGTTCTAATTTTGAGCGTGCGAATAAAGCATCAAATTGTTCAATATCGATTCCCAATGAGTCCGAGATACGTTTCTTGCTCTCAGCACTTGGTGCCTCTTGTCCCCCGATAATACGGTAAAATTGACTTTTGCTGACACCGCTTTCCCAAATGATTGTTTTCGAAAAAACGCCTCTGCGTTCCTTCGCCTCATTTAGCGCTTCACTTAAGTTTTTTTGCATCAAATCTCTCTGAACACGCCCATCCCCAATTCCGTCTTTTGGACGCATGGGACACATTTTTCAATCCCAGGGACATGAATCAAGTTGCTCGAAGCGCCGCCATTCACTTAATTGAAGTTCGGCTGGTTAAAGCAATCAGCACTTCACGAAACGGAGCGCAAACCCATCTTTCGGAGAATTTCGAAAGATGGGTTCCTATTCAAGAACGTGAATGACGTCCCCCCAATCATATACCTCCCCTAATCTCTAGCCCCACGTAATGTGACATATTAGGGAGGTTCTATGACAGCTTCTTTGACGACGAAAAAACTCAAATCTTCAACGCGAAAGCGCTTACGTGTCTTGCGCGGAACACTCTGGGAGAGAAACTCTACTCCGGACTTACAAAAATTCTCGGGAGATTTGCCGACGACAAAGACCAAAACAAATGTCATCGCGGGTTATGCACCTATCAATCATGAAATTGATGTTTGGCCTTTGCTTACAAACCTTCAGGAAAACGGCAGCCGCATTGTATTGCCCGTCATAATGGGCATCGAGAAGCCCTTAGTTTTTCGGGAGTGGACCCCAAAGAGCGAGATGGAAGTGGATCGATATGGCGTTTCTTATCCCGCCAGCGGCGAAACCCTTATACCTCAACTCATTTTGCTACCCCTTTTAGGATTTACCCAAACGGGGGACCGTTTGGGGTATGGCGGCGGATATTACGATCGTACACTGGACAGTCTACGCCGAGAGGGTGAGGTTTTTGCTTGCGGCGTCGCCTATGCGGGGCAAGAGGTAAGGGACTTACCGACAGACGCCCATGATGCGAAACTGGACGGTATTTTGACGGAAAACGGATTTAGGGCCTTCAGATGAAACTCGCATTTTTTGGAGATGTTGTCGGCCGGGCCGGCCGCGAAGCCGTAAACCGTCATTTGCCCGGACTGAAACGGCATCTGGGTCTCGACGCGGTAGTGATTAACGCAGAAAATGCGGCCGGTGGGTTCGGAATAACGCGCGCCACAGCCGATGAGCTATTTGATGCGGGCGCGGATGTGTTGACCTTGGGGAATCACACTTTTGACCAAGCCCAAGGTATATCCGTGATTGATAATAATCCGCGCATCATACGGCCATGTAATTACCCGCAAGGCACAACACCTGGTCGCGGCGCAGGCTTGTTTGAAATCAACGGTTATCAACTCCTCGTCGTCAACGTTCTTGGCAGTGTGTTTATGGATCCTCTCGACAATGCTTTTCACGCTGTGGATCGCGAGTTGGAAGCAGCGCCATTAGGGGCTGTTGCAGATGCGGTAATTGTTGATGTTCACGCCGAAGCCACATCAGAGAAAAACGCGATGGGATATTTCTGCGACGGGCGCGCCAGCCTCGTTGTTGGCACTCACCAGCATGTCCCGACGGGTGATGCACGGATTTTACCCGACGGCACGGCCTATCAAACTGATGCAGGTATGTGCGGAGACTATAACTCCGTCATCGGCATGGAAGTCGAAGAACCCATCCGGCGTTTCACCACCAAAATGCGCGGTGGGCGCTTTACACCAGCTAGCGGCCCAGGGACGCTTTGCGGGGTTTACGTCGAAACAGGTGCAAACGGCCTTGCAACGCGAATTGAGCCCATCCGCATTGGTGGCCAGTTGGCAACAACGATCCCTGAGATCAATTAAACAACTGACATTTACCAAGCTGTCATTTGCATCGCCGCATTCTGTATTTAGACGGAAGCTATGAAATATCTCGCTCTGCCCCCCCTTGCTTTCTGCCTGCCTCTCATTGCGTCAACTGCCCATGCGGAAGACATAATGTCAATTCTGGAGCGAAAGGCAGACGCGCCCGTACGAACTGCGCCTGAAACCATCGATTATACCTATACTTTGACCCTCGATGTAAAAGAACGAGACGGCAAAGATGTCTCGGAAGGGCAAGCCGTATTGCGCATCGACCCCTCACAACCCCCTGGTAACCGAGCCGACATTATCTCGGCCAGCGACGCCAATAGCGAAGCCCTACAAGATTTCCTCAAAGAGGTTGAAGACGAAGACAACACAATGGAAAAACAGGCCGAGGGGTTTTGGTGCGGCGAGGATAATGCGGAAACGCAATCTGACTTCATCCCCGAAAATTTCACGGTTGTATCCGAAGACGAGACCCAGGCGGTTTTACGCCCAAAGCCCGAAAAACTCGCAGAGTTGCTCATGCAAGCCGATGATGATGCGGATAAAAATGGCCGCAAAATGATGAAGAAACTCGTGAAGCGAATAGACGGTGATGTGACCCTGTCAAAACCCTCCGGTGAGATAAAAGGGTTTTCCGTTCGCATGACCCGGCCCATGACCATGATGGTGGTGGCAAAGCTGAAAACAATGACGATTGAGCAAACATGCGAATTAGCCCCGAACGGGCACTACCGTATCGGGACAATGATCATGAATGTCGAAGGCAAAGCTCTGGGCTCCCGCTTTGGACAAGAGCTGGATATGCGGATCTCCGATCTCAGGCCTCTCCCCTAATTCGGATCAAATGGAACGCAGGCCATCCTTGCCCCGACCCAATGCCCTCGCTAAAGCCCTCTCAAATATTTGAATTTCGAGAGAAGAGGTCTTCCCATGGCAGGACATTCCAAATGGGCCAATATTCAGCATCGCAAAGGCCGTCAGGATAAATTGCGGTCCAAGCTGTTCTCAAAGCTGGCTAAAGACATTGCAATTGCATCCAAAATGGGCGGCCCTGACCCAGATATGAACCCGCGCCTGCGTCTGGCCATTGCTAACGCCAAAGGCCAGTCCATGCCAAAGGACAATATCCAGCGTGCGGTTGATAAGGGCGCGGGCGGCGAAGGCGATGATTACGAAGATATCCGCTATGAGGGTTTCGGACCCGCGGGCATTGGTTTCATCGTTGAGGCCTCGACCGACAATAAAAACCGGACAGCCATGTCCGTGCGCACGGCCTTTTCCAAGAATGGCGGCAATATGGGCGAGACGGGATCCGTTTCTTTCATGTTCGATCAAGTTGGAAAAATTGAGTATCCGCTGGAAACAACGGATGAGGACACAATGATGGAAGCCGCGATTGAAGCGGGCGCAGATGATTGTGAAACAGATGAAGCCGCCGCAGATCAATGGGATGAGTATGAACCCGTCCACACAGTTTGGACAGCCCGCGATGATCTGGGCACTGTCTCTGCCGCGTTGAATGAACAGTTCGGCGATGCGAAATCAGTGAACCTCGTTTGGAAAGGTCAGAACGACATCGACAACCCCGCCGTGGCGGCGCAGGTTGTGCGCTTGCAAGATGCTTTGGAAGACCTTGATGATGTCAATAATGTCTACCACAATTTCGACATGACCGAGGAAGCCGCAGCGACTTTGGAAGGCGACGACTAAACGAAACCAATACTTTAATTAATTAACCCGGCCCCATTTTTTTGGAAATCCAAACAATGGCGCCGGGTTTTTTGTTTCGTGCCTTTATTAGACACTTCGAAGCCTAAGCCATAACTGTCATTTTATCTCGCTTAGTTGTGACGGCGTCAAAGCGGTCATGATAATTTGCATGTTCTGTGCCCATAATTTTATCCCACCATGTGAAATAGAGGCCAAAATTACCGTTGCCTTTTTCGTGATGCATGTCGTGATGGGTGACCGTCGTCATATGTTTCCAGAACCAGTTACGCGTCGCGCCACGAGGAAATATCTCATACCCGCTATGTCCCAGCGCGTTCTTAAAAATCATAATGAGTAAGATTATCGCCAACGCGCTGGGGTGCAAAGGCAACGTCAAAAGCATAAGCGGAACGTATCCATATTCCACCACTGCCTCCCCAGCCGCGAAAGAATAGGCTGTGAACGGCGTTGGATTGTAAGAGCGGTGATGGGTCAAATGAAACCGTTTATAGAGTTTCACGTGATGCATGGCCCGGTGCGTCCAATAGAAATAGGTATCATGAAACAAAATGCCGAGTGCAATAGAGGCCCAGTAATATAGAAGCCCAAATTCAGACACATCTTGATAGGTTCGGAACACACCGCTTTCCGCCAAATCGAAGATAAAAAGATCCAAAGCAACAAAAATCAAGATCGTCCGGAATGAGTTCAGGAGTTCCATGCGCACTTGTTTATTGAGTAGTTTAGTTGGTAGGCGTTTGCGAATTCGTCGAGACCGAATAAACGGGCCGATAACCAGCCAAATTGCTACAAAAACCCCTATTGTCCCAATCATATAACGCGTGGCTTCAAATCGAATGCCCATTACAATTGTTTCCAAAACTTCGGATAAAAAGTTCATCAAGGTCGGGTCCATAATTCCACTCCAGTCAATTCTCTTCCGACAAGGCGAGAGCGCCTCAGCGATAGATGCAACATGAGAAATTTGAACGACGAACTCTTATCATTGCTGAAAAAGGCTGTGCTATTTCGAAATCAATCAGAGTTTTTTGAAATCAATCAGGGTTAGTTGTGAAAGCCAAAAGAAAATGTGACAAACTCACCTAGATTAGGAGAGACTATGCTAATTCTGGATGTTCTGTTGCGCTACTCAACGGTAACGATGCTCTTTCTCATCGCGATTTTGTCCATCAGAGATGGACGAAAATTCCCGCCAAAAATCTTTATTGTGCTAGCCACTGTAGCGATTGCCTTCATGTTGCTTGGCACATCTCTAGATGAATTTCGCCTCCCGCAGCCATTTCATGCGATTGTCCGCTTTGGTGATGTTGCGAATATCGTTTTCATTTGGTGGTTAGGTCTCGCTATTTTTCAAGATGATTTTCGTCTGCGCTGGCCGCATTGGGCAGTTTTGATATTAAATTGTGTCATTCTCCTCCCTCACCGATTTCGGGAATTGCAAGGTGAAGGCTATTTCCATCAGGGCCTGAATATCGGTCTCGATTTGGTCATGGTTGGAATTATGGGGCATCTAGTCTTTGTAACCCTAAAAGGCCGTGCTGATGATTTGATCGAACCACGTCGACGCCTCCGACTTTATTTCGTCCTGGGCATGGTTCTGGCTACGCTTTCAGCGATGCTAGTCGAAAACTTATTGACCAATAGTCACCCCGAATTCCTACAAACATTGCGCTGCATCATTATTTTCCCGCTCGCGCTGTGGGCTATTTTATGGCTCACCGAAATGCACCCTGAAAAAATCACTTTCACGGACGCCTCTAAACCAATCGAAAGCGGGTCAGTAATAGACCCCAGAGACAAAGCCCTATTGGACAATTTGAATGCAGCGATGAATGTCGAAAAAATCTTTACCGAGCCCGGACTGACAATCCGAATCCTTTCGGAGAAATTGAAGACGCCTGAACATCGTCTGCGACATCTCATCAATAGCGGATTAGGATATCGAAATTTCTCAAGCTTTCTAAATTACTATCGTGTTGAGGCGATCAAAAGTGCTTTTGCCAAGCCAGAGAATAGCCGTATCCCTGTTCTTACGATCGCACTGGATCACGGATATAATTCACTTGCTCCGTTCAATCGCGCCTTCCGAAATCTGGAAGGAATCACACCCAGTGCCTATCGGCGGAAGATAGAATTTTAGGGTATGAGGCTTCCGTCCCCGTTTTATGGACCTATCCGGAAGAGAAAAATCATGCGGCTTCAATCGCTTATATTTTTCTCAAAAAGATGCGTCCTCACTTTGGGTTTTGTGCCGCATATTTATTCTTGTCTTCTTTCAACGGGCGGCCATGTGCACGTTGGCTTGGTCGGAGAGAAGCGGCGCTTGTCATTGGAGCTTTGGGTGTAACGCCCCGAAAGCTTGGGTGGCTTATCGAGAGCTGTTTACCCCACGACTGGGTAGTTCGGCCGGTAATGCGAAAAGGCGTCGTCGCGTGGGATTCCTCTGGCAATGGATGTCGGAAGGGCTCGAAAACACATTATTTTACGCTGGTTTGCACCAGAGCCTGACCACCCACGCGGACACCCCGTATCTTCCGAGATACACATCAATTTAAGACATACAAAAGCGAAACAGCTTTGAGGAAGAGAGAGTTCCCAGGACCAATCCGCTATGTGTCATCCCCTGCCTATGACAGCAGAACTGAATGGGATAGGACGACCCCTCTATCAATTAATGTCGCGAAGATATTCCGCGCAACAGCAATTCCCGGATGACATCGGGGATGACGATTATGCGTGTGAAAGGGTGGCAGGTTTAATCATGAAGAATGACTGGCCAGAATTTCAAAAAAGTCCTGAGGTTTTTGATAAATACAGTTGCGTCCTGCATTGGAAATAATGTGGAATTTTACCCCCATTTTTTCTGTTGCCTCTTTTATTGGCGTCAATGAAATACCGTGTGTGTGTTGGCCAAAGACAGAAATTATATCGACCTTATCTAGAATTTGAGGCCCAATAGCTGGGCTTTCCATGAAAGCTCTGACAAAATCCTGTCTAGCCGCTTTAGCTTTCGCACTCAAAATAACGTTCACATTTGCCTGGAAAATATTGGTATTGGCTTCCAGAAACTCCAGATCCTCAAGGCAATGTTGATAGATTTTGCGGTAAAAGCTCTTAAACCCAATGATCCGGATCATTTTGGTTGTTGCATTTAAAGCGAAATTAAAACCGCCTTCCGAGCCAATAGCAAACTTCAGCAACCCTTTGACCCAGACGGGTTGGACGTGTTCGATTTTATCTTGAGTATCAAACCCATAATTCACAAAGACGGCCCGCTTCACGCGATCACTCATTTCTAACAAATCAATCGATGTCGGCGCGGATGTCGACAATGATATGAGAGTAACATTTTCCAAATTCAATTTTTTGAAAAAATCGGATAGCAAAGATCCTTCGAAACCGGACTCTCTCAGGTCGCTGGTGCGTCCAAAGCCAGCACGCAACGGTATGTAAACACAGTACCCATCAGCTTTTGCTCTCGAAATAAAATCTTTCGTGGGCATCACACCATATTCAATACTGTGTAGAACTACCATGGGGGTATCTCTGGGATCACCGTATATTGAATACTCCACCTGGGAGGCCCCAGCTTGCAAATTTGATATTCTAGATTCACCCAAAAAAGGGTCGTATCGTATTTGAGACGCTGATGATGTTGATTGGGTTTGGTAATGCAGGGCAATTATTTCATGCGTGCTAGATATTACATCTGTTAAGCTTCGACTTTTATATTTCGTCTTTATGTTATTGATATGCTTCCGTGTCGTATTGACAGAACAGTTTCTAATTTCAGATATCGAATTGACCGACCTCCGCTCTAATACCAGCTCAAGAATTTCGATCTCTGTCTCTGTGAGGAGCAATGTTTCACGGACATAACTTTTAGAAGACGCAGGTAATTCAACTTTCCATATCGTGAACAAAAACAGGTCTTCCGGGTGTTCCTGATGTGTAGCGCGAACAACCGATGCAATATGCCGTGTCCCATCACTCCCATATATGTCGCCCAAAACTTTCTTATCCGCATTTGAGCTAGCGATCTCCAAAATTGACTCGAAATCGACGTTAAATAGATCCGATGCGTCATCTCCGTCGCCTATCTTCAACGTTTCCGCTGCGCGAGATCCGATCGAATGGACTCTTAGATTTGCTCCAATGATAAAAGACATCGGATCAATATCATGTCGAATATCCGGGTGATCAAACCTTGGATTGGAATTGAACAACCCGATTTTTGAAAGGCTCTGAATACAAACCAAGTTAAATAGGCTGCTAAAGCCATCCAGGTTTTCTACGTCTTCTGAAGTCTGTGCCCAATTCGCGCAGACTTCATCAAATTTATCTGGATGCGCGCCAACTTCAGCAATCGATTCAAGCAAATGAAAAGGGGAGTTATTTGGCTCTTGAATATTTACCTCTATTTCACCCATTGTCTCAACATCAATTGATTCATCTCACCATGCAACCTTTTGTGGTATAGGTAGCAGAATTTTCTTTTGCTATCTATATTAGCCTGATCCCTCCGTTTCTGACTCCGTTTCAGTCAAATATACTCAATTTTGATTATTTAGTCTGATTCAAATTCGTGTTGATGTGTGATTCGTTTAGAGTGACAGGATTTGCCTATGTCGAAATGCGAGAATTTTGATCAGATTTTGAAAGCGTTAAAGAACGCCACGACACCTGTCGAAGTCATCTCAATTTTGGAAAGTCTCTGTCTAAGCACAGACGAAACGATCGTTAGTTATCATTGCTTGCCTCCAACCGGGGCAGACATCACAGATCCAGTTTCATTGGTTTGCTGTCCCACTTTTTCCAATGAAACCGTAAAAAAATACATGAAGAACATGACCTATCGACATAACCCATTTGTCGTAAGGCCCCTATTGCTTGCGCGGTCTCTTTTATGGAGTGAGATACATAGTCTTTCTGATCTTTCTTGCGTCGAAACCCAGGTCGCCCAAGACTTAAGGATTCGGTTTCCTGGTGAGGGTGTTTGCATCCCAACATATGGCCCACTCCGTCACAATGGGAGTTTTGCAATCAGCCTAGGCAAAGAAGGAGAAACGTCTTCCCAACTAAAACTACTTCGTCTCCAAATGTACTTTCAACAAGGGCATATCAGGATATGTGAACTTCTCGAACAAAGGAGGTCTGCAAGAATAAAGTTCACCGAAAGGGAAAAAGACGTTTTGGAATGGTTAGCGCAAGGGAAATCAAATTCGGTGATAGCCGATATTCTAGGGATTTCTTCCGCGACAGTCTCAAATTACTTGGCGAATATTTTCTTGAAATTGAATACTCGCGACAGAGTTTCTACCGCGCTACGGGCGAATGCCATAGGCGCGATTTTTTAGAGATTGAGTCATTCTGTAGAATCACTCAAACGGCAGAATCGCAGAAACGTTCTAATCACGAAGTAGTTCATTCACGCCCGTTTTCGCCCGTGTCTTCGCATCAACGGTTTTCACGATAACGGCGCAGGCCAAGCTGTGGCTGCCGTCTTTGGATGGCATCGTTCCGGGAACAACAACTGAGTATGCGGGAACTTCGCCGTAGTGAATCTCGCCAGTAGCGCGATCATAAATTTTGGTTGATTGCGAGAGGAACACGCCCATAGCCAGTACGGCACCTTCGCGAACAATTACACCTTCAACGACTTCGGAACGCGCACCGATGAAACAATTATCTTCAATGATCGTTGGGTTTGCTTGGAGCGGCTCGAGCACGCCGCCAATACCGACGCCGCCAGAGAGATGTACGTTCTCGCCGATTTGCGCGCAGGATCCAACAGTGGCCCAAGTATCAACCATTGTGCCTGATCCAACATTCGCGCCAATATTGACATAAGACGGCATCAACACTGCATTCGGTGCAATATAAGAGCCGCGGCGCACAGTAGCGGGCGGCACCACGCGGAACGCAGCCTCGGCAAAGTCACGTTCTGTCCAACCTTCGAATTTTGACGGAACTTTATCGTAGAAATGACCGTCCTGAGGTCCGCCCGTCATCATCGCATTGGGATGCAAACGGAAACCAAGAAGTACCGCTTTTTTCAGCCATTGATGAACGACCCAATCGCCATTGCCTTCCTTGGACGCTACGCGGAACGTGCCATTATCCAAACCTGCAATCGCGGTCTCAACAGCATCGCGGTGTTCGCCCGTTGTGTCGGGAGAGAGCGAGGCGCGGTCGTCCCACGCGGCTTCAATCATGGTTTCGAGCGTATTGGTCATTGAAAAAGGTCCTGTCTAAATCAGGTTGTAAAATCGGGCGCAACATAGGCGCGCCGCGCCATAGGTCAACGCGAAGTCATAGGCTTAGCGAAGATTTTTCAGATGATTACCGCTTTATGATCATCAAATGCAGTGTTTCTAAAAAACGCGACCGATCCTTCTGCGTGAAAGGCGGCGGACCACCGGCAGTTGGCATCTCCGCTCCGGCGCGTAAATCTGCCATGATAGCTCGGACGGCAATCTGGCTGCCGATCGTATCCATTGTCATGGGTTTGCCATTACCTGACAAAATACGTCCGCCGGATTTCAACACGCGTTCGGCCAATAAAATATCGGAGGTGATCACAATGGTGTCGGTGTCCGCTGACTCGGCAATGAAGTCATCAGCGGCATCAAAGCCATCATCGACAAGTCTGAATTCAAAGCCGGGCTCTTTTGGCACCCGGATAAAACTATTGGCAACAACAGTCACAGGAACGCCATGTCGCCGTGCGACCTTATAAGTCTCTTCCCGCACAGGACAGGCATCAGCATCGATGTAAATGTGAACTGGCATCTTGGTTCCCTACGATAGCTCTGGCCTTTACAGCAAGGGAGATATAGGCCGCTTGCATGAGTGCACCCGCACAAGATGAAGACCGTTTCGCCGCGTTTCGGCATATCGCGTTTAAGCGCTATTTCTGGGCGCGGTTTTTGACGGCCAGCGCAACGCAAATTGTAGCGACCGCTGTCGGGTTTCAGCTATGGACTTTAACGAAGGATGCGTGGTTGCTGGGCCTAATCGGGCTTGTGCAATTTTTGCCAGCCTTGATCCTCGTCCTTGCGACGGGGTTGGCAGCAGATGTCTTTGGGCGTCGGCGGGTTATGGGCTTGGCCATTATACTAAAAATGGCTTGTGCACTGGGTATCTTAATATTGTCTATCACAGGGCAATTTCTCCCGGTCCTTGTATTAAGCATCCTGACATTGTTTGGTGTTGCGCGCGCTTTTCATACACCTGCATCTAGCTCTCTTGTTGTTAATGTTGTTCCCAAATCTGACTTCGCGAATGCCGTAGGATGGATCACATCAAGCTGGCAATTAGCGTCGATCGTGGGTCCAGCCATTGGCGGGCTTCTCTATTATCTATCTGCAACGCTCGCCTATTCGTCTGCCGTTGTCATTTTCGGGATTTCCGCCACGCTGATTTTCTCACTCGAAAAACCTAACCAAGAAATGGAAACTGGGCCAACCAATTGGAAAACCCTAGTCGGCGGTTTCAGATATATCTGGCAGGAGAAAATCGTCCTCGGGGCGATTTCACTGGATCTATTTGCGATATTGCTCGGCGGGGCCGTGGCGCTGTTACCGATTTATGCAGAAGATATTCTAAATGTAGGTTCGATCGGGAACGGCTTATTACGCGCTGCGCCAGGGATAGGCGCCATGATCATGGTGGCTTTCCTTATCCGTTTTCCGGTGCGGGATCACGCAGGGACCATCCTGCTCCTATCTGTGGCAGGATTTGGAGCGGCAACCGCCGTGTTCGGAGTATCAAAACTCGCTTGGCTTTCTATCATCATGTTAGCGCTCTTGGGCGCTTTCGACATGGTCAGCGTCTATATCCGTGAAATTCTAATACAGCTTTGGACGCCAGATCGCGTGCGCGGACGGGTCAATGCGGTGAACGCGATCTTCCTGGGTGCGAGCAATGAACTGGGAGAGTTCCGCGCGGGCGCCATGGCGGCGGTTTACGGCGCGGTTTTCACTGTTGCTGCCGGCGGTGCAGCGGCAATGGGCGTGGCCGGTCTGTGGCGTGTACTATTTCCAAAAATGTCGAGGACTCGAAAGTTAGAGGCGCCTGAACACCTAAAGGAGTAGATCGACCCATTCCGGTACGAGTTTCGTCGCTGGACCATACTTTTTTTCGCTAAAGAGCGCCGATCCTTGTGACGGTTCGAGATTTAGCTCTAATGTTTTTGCGCCATACATGTGGGCGAGCTGGACAAAACCAGCCGCCGGATAAACCGCGCCGGACGTACCAATGGAGACAAACAAATCACAGGATTGCAAAGCCCGCTCAATACGGTCCATTTGATAAGGCATTTCTCCGAACCAAACGATATCGGGACGAGGTCCGCCGCGGGTCTGACAAGCCGGGCAAACCGTCTCCACATTCAAATCCTCCGATTGTCGCCAGCGATGATTGCAAGCGGAGCAAAATACAGACTGCAACTCGCCATGCATATGTATGACGTCCGACGACCCTCCGCGTTCATGCAAATCATCTACATTCTGGGTGACTAGCGTGACCTGCCCCGAGAATTTGGATTGCAATCGTCCCAACGCAAAATGTGCATCATTGGGCTCAACTGTTGAAAGTGCCGATCGGCGTAAATTATAGAACCGATGAACAAGAGCTGGGTCGGCGGCAAACCCTTCGGGTGTCGCGACTTGCTCAACTGGGTGGTCCTCCCACAATCCGCCTGCATCTCGGAATGTTTGGATGCCACTCTCCGCTGAAATACCAGCACCTGTGAGGATGACAATGTTCTCAAATTTTGACATGAGACCATTATGACATCTGTTTTATTCGTTTGCCTAGGAAATATCTGCCGCTCGCCTACTGCCGAAGCGGTGTTTCGTGCCCGCGCAGGCGACGCGGATATCACAATTGATAGCGCGGGAACGGGCGCTTGGCATGCTGGGGAAGGTCCCGATCCACGTAGCCGCGCGGAAGGTGAGCGCCGTGGTTACAGCTTCGCCGGACAGGCCGCGCGAAAGGTCAGAGTGCAAGATTTCCACGACTTTGATTTCATCCTCGCTATGGATGCGTCGAACTTATCGGATCTAAAGGATATCCAGCCAAGGTCTGGGACGGCAAAACTCTCCCTCTTCCTGCCCGATGGCTCAGATGTACCAGACCCTTACTATGGCGGTCCAAACGGATTCATCCATGTCGTAGATTTAATTGAAAATGCCTCGGACTATTGGCTGAACCAGTTGACTGCGGGTCAGACAAAAAGCGCAGTAGACACCTCGTCGCCAAAGGCTTAATCGGCGCTTAAAGTATACCTCAATGAGTTTTGCTCAAAAGGACAATTTATCATGGCTGCAAATCCAGGTCTTGTAACTGTTTTCGGCGCGTCAGGTTTTCTTGGCCGCTATGTGGTACGTGCATTAACCGCGCGTGGCTGGCGCGTACGCGCGGCCGTTCGCAATCCACATACATCTCACGAGCTGAAAGTCGTTGGCGATGTTGGACAGGTCCAACTCATGCAAGCCAATGTGCGTTATCCGCAATCTATCATTCGTGCGGTTGACGGCGCGGACGCTGTTGTCAATTTGGTTGGCGTTCTGTTTGAATCAGGTCGGCAAACATTTGACGCCCTTCACGCGGCCGGACCCGATGTCATCGGCGAAGCTTGTGCTGCGGCTGGCATTTCAAATCTAGCCCATGTTTCAGCGATAGGAGCCGACGCTGACAGCAAAAGCGACTATGCCCGTTCCAAAGGTGAAGGCGAAGCCCTGCTGCGAGAACATGTCCCGAGCGCCGATATTTTGCGGCCCTCAATTTTATTCGGTGCGGAAGACGAGTTTTTCAATCGGTTTGCAGGATTGACCGCCTTCGCACCTGCCTTGCCTTTGATCGGTGGTGGCAAAACGAAATTCCAGCCAGTCTTCGTTGAAGACGTCGCCAATGCCGTTGCGATGTCAGTTACACGGGGAACTTCCGGCAATACGTATGAGCTTGGCGGACCACAGACCTATACATTCAAGGCGCTCTTGGAGTTCATCTTGGAAACCATTGGAAAAAAACGCCTCCTCGCACCCGTGCCTTGGTTCGCTGCGAACATGATGGGTTTTGGCGGGGAACTGACAGGCGCATTGCCATTTGTGAAACCTTTCCTGACACGTGACCAAGTCGAGAATTTGAAAACCGATAATGTTGCCGCGGAAAACTCATTGGGATTTTCCGCTTTCGGTATTCGTCCCGAAACGATCGAGTCAATTGTCCCGACCTATCTCTCGAGATATCGGAAATATGGCCAGTTTTATGAAAAGCGCCAGATAGTAGATGATGTCGCCTAGCTTGCACTCTCTTTCACCAATAACGGATTGGTGATGATCGAGTATCAACCAAGCCTTGGATGGGTCGACAGGCTCTGATAGGTTCCCGCTGAATTAATCGGGAGAACACCATGCGTAAATTTTTGACGTTAACAGCAGCAAGTTTAATTTTAATTGGCTGCGGCGCGGCTGAAACAGTTGATACAAAGGCCAAAGCAGCCACTGACGCGACTTATGACGAGGTTTTAGGATCGGACACGGTCTATGTTGCAGGACCAAAGTTCGACGCTGCGAAACTAGACTCTATTTTAGCCGCTCAACCTGATGAGGTTCAAGCTCGGTACAGCGCCCGCAACCCAGCAGAAACCCTCGAATTTTTTGGCATCACACCAGGAATGGCCGTCGGCGAAGCCTTACCCGGCGGGGGCTGGTACACCAAAATCCTCGCGCCTTATTTAGGGGCAGACGGGAAACTGGTTGGGATCGATTATACAATCGACATGTGGTCTGAATTCGGATTTGCCAATGAAGCCTTCATTGAAACAAAGAAAAAATGGCCTGCAGAATTTGTCGCTAAATCTGCGGAATGGGCCTCTGAAAACGGGCCAGATATCATGGGCAGAACATTTGGAACACCGGCTGGAGATATGGCCGGACAACTGGATGCCATCCTATACGTTCGCGCACTACACAATTTATCCCGGTTCGAGACTGAGGGTGCATATATGACGCAAGCTCTGAAAAGCTCGCATGACTTGCTAAAACCTGGGGGACTTGTGGGCGTCGTGCAACATCGCGCACCTTCGACTTGGGAAGATGCTGCCGCAAATGGAAGCGCAGGATATTTAAAACAAGACAATCTCATCGCGGCATTTGAGGCAGCAGGATTCGACCTTGTGAAATCTTCAGAAGTGAACGCAAATCCAAAAGACCAACCTGGAGACGACGATATAGTTTGGAGATTACCTCCATCCTTAAACGGCGTCGGTGATGATGCAGCGCTGAAAGCTGAACGCATGTCCATCGGCGAGTCAGATCGCATGACCCTTCTTTTCAAGAAACGATAAATGACCAAAAATTAGGAATATATCCCTTGCAAATTCTCAATGTTCCACTTATGTTCTCCTTAAGGATCAAAACGGAGCATTGTCATGGCAACACGGTCAACGACAAAACACTACTTAAATGTCGCTTATAAAGATCGCGATCTAGCCAAACGGCTAGGCGCGAAATGGGACCCCTCAGTTCGGCGATGGTATTGTCCGGCCGGATCACCGCTTTCCAAGATCTTTAGTTGGCGTAAGGCCGCCAATACGGTGAATGCGGAAGTTGCAGCAGCGTCTGAAGCCGCCAACATGATGGCGACTGTGGCCATGAACGAAAATTTCGACATGTTCCAGATTGCAGGCTAGTCGCTCTCAAGAGCCTTTGAAAAAATTCATTTTATGAGACATTGAAACTCTGGGTCATACGGCCCAGAGTTTTTTTATGTCTCGATCCAACATACACATTCCAGAGCCAGTCATTATCACCCCAGGGGCTCAAGTTCGGTTAGATACCCTAAACGAGAAGCATGACTTGGAAGCTATGCAACTTGAACGCCTTGAATCGCTCGCCAAACTAATGGACGCTCAGTTCAATCTACCGTTTCTACCTATTCCAATTGGCCTGGATACAATTGTCGGCTTGATCCCCGGCATTGGCGATACCATCAGTTTAGGTGTCGCAGGTTATATTGTCGCTGGTGCTCATAGAGTAGATATTCCGAAACGTCACTTGGCCCAAATGGCTGGAAACATTTTCATCGATTGGTTGATAGGCCTTGTTCCCATTATAGGCGACCTTTTTGACGTAGGTTGGAGGGGTAATATGCGAAATGTGAAAATTGCCCGCGAACATCTTGAAGAGCGTTGGAAAAAGGAACGCACCGACGCATTGAAGGACTAAACTTGTCAAGAATATACGGATTAAGTGCGTCCGGATTTACCGGATTAAGGTACAGCAGAAAATACACCTAGAAAATCCGCATGTTCTGAAAAACTGTGCCCTTCTCTTCTCGCTTTCACGGCTGGCATCACAGGCAAGGACCTATATAAGCTGAAGTTAAGACAAGCTCAGCTGAAGCGGGAAATGATATGAAGACCATCGGACATTACATTGACGGTGCGCGCGTCGCGGGAACAAGCGGTCGTTTCAAAGATATTTTCGATCCCAACACAGGCGCTATTCAAGGCAAATTGTCCATGGCAACACCTGCCGAATTGGATGCCGCTGTCGCGTCAGCCGCGATTGCGCAACGTAAATGGGCACAAGAAAACCCGCAGAGACGATCCCGTATCATGTTCCAGTATAAGCGACTGGTCGAAGACAATATGGAAGATCTGGCTCACATGCTCAGTTCAGAACACGGAAAGGTCATTGCTGACTCCCGCGGTGATGTCATGCGCGGTATTGATGTTATCGAATTTGCATGCGGTATTCCGCACGGTCAAAAAGGTGAACATACCTACGGCGCAGGTCCGGGAATTGATGTTTACAGCTTACGCAAACCTCTCGGCGTTGTTGCGGGTATCACGCCTTTCAATTTCCCGGCTATGATCCCCATGTGGATGTTCGGGATGGCGATTTCGACTGGCAATGCCTGTATCTTAAAGCCGTCAGAAAAAGATCCGTCTGTCCCTATGCGATTGACCGAGCTTTTCGTTGAAGCGGGTGGTCCAGTTGGATTGCTGCAATGTATAAACGGCGACAAAGAAATCGTGGATGCAATTTGCGATCACCCGACAATCAAGGCCGTTAGCTTTGTCGGTAGCTCCGACATTGCTCAATATGTTTATGCGCGCGCGACGGCGAGTGGAAAACGCGCTCAATGTATGGGCGGGGCTAAAAATCACGGCATCATCATGCCGGACGCGAATATGGAACAGGCCGCCAAAGACATCCTTGGCGCAGCGTATGGCTCAGCAGGGGAACGGTGCATGGCGCTACCTGTTGTTGTCCCTGTGGGCGAAGGCACAGCGGAAAAGTTCCTCGAAGCGTTCATGCCGAAATTGGAAGCCATGACGGTAGGAATTTCTACAGATCCGGAGGCTGATTACGGCCCTGTTGTCACCCAAATTCACAAAGAGAGCATTGACACCAATGTCGATAAAGCCGTCGCAGAAGGCGCGACACTTCTGAAAGACGGGCGCGGGTTCTCTTTGCAGGGTTATGAAGACGGATTTTTTGTCGGCCCAACTTTGCTCGATAATGTCACACCGGATATGGAAACCTATCAAGACGAAATTTTTGGTCCGGTTCTACAAATCGTCCGCGCGAATAATTTTGAAGAGGCTTTGGCTCTCCCAAGCGAGCATCAATACGGAAACGGCGTTGCCATTTTCACGCAAAATGGCCGTGTCGCCCGCGAGTTTGCGGACCGCGTTGAGGTCGGCATGGTTGGGATTAATGTCCCGATCCCAGTCCCAGTTGCCTATCATAGCTTCGGCGGATGGAAACGCTCTGCATTTGGCGATGCAAACCAATATGGGATGGAAGGCTTACGTTTTTACACCAAGGTCAAAACCGTCACTCAACGTTGGCCGGAAGGCGAAACCGAAGACAGCGCCTTCATCATTCCTCATTTTGGGTGATATGATAATGCGGGCAAGTTTCGTCTTTCTCACTTCTATTTTTTTGAACGTACAAAGCGCAGCTTGGACGCCAAACATGATTGCTGATGATATTCTCGGAAGTAGTCGGATCATTGTCTTGTGCAATGGCAGTTGGACATCTCAAAAAAATGATCCAGATAATTTTGAAGACCGAGACATTGCAATGGTTGAGATCAAGAATGGGTTTGCCACATTTGTCAGCGCAAACCAGAGCGGCAAATTTCACTTTACCCCTTTAGCTGATGCGGAAGCACTCGTCCGTCGCACAGCTTGCAACAATGACAAAGAATTTGTCCTGATCGGAAAGGATACGGGCGTGAAGCAACGCTGGAAAAATACCTTGCCTCTTCAAGAGCTCTACAGCGCGATCGACGCCATGCCGATGCGGCAATATGAAATGAAAACACGAGGCGCGAATTAAATGCACTTCCTTTTAACCGAAGAACAAACTCTAATTCAGGATATGGCGCGGCAGTTCGCGAGCGCTGAGCTCGCGCCGCATTCTGCGATGTGGGACGAAGAGAAATTCTTGGATCGCGCAATCTTTTCTAAAGCTGCTGAATTAGGGTTTTGCGGAATTTACACATCTGAAGACTATGGCGGTACGGCCCTCTCTCGTTTGGACTCCGCGCTTGTCTTTGAACAACTCGCGGCTGGGGATGTGTCACATACGGCCATGTTGACGATCCATAATATGGCGACGTGGATGATTGATCGTTATAGTGATGCTGCATTACGCGCTAAATATGTTCCGCGCCTGACATCAGGTGAATTGATAGCGAGTTACTGCCTGACCGAGCCTGGCGCGGGATCTGACGCTGCATCCCTATCCACTAAAGCCACACGTGACGGTGACGATTATATTTTAAACGGTACGAAGACATTTATCTCAGGTGCCGGTTGGTCCGATATATATGTCGTCATGGCCCGCACATCCGATGACGGTGCGCGCGGGATTTCCTGTTTCGTTGTCGAAAAAGGCATGGCTGGATTAAGCTTTGGCGCGAATGAGAAAAAGATGGGGTGGAATGCGCAGCCCACAGCTCAGGTTATATTTGAGGATTGCCGTATTCCTGCGAGCAACCGTGTCGGCGCCGAAGGAGAAGGCTTTCGTTTTGCAATGTCCGGCCTCGACGGCGGCCGGATCAATATTGGCGCTTGCAGCCTGGGCGGCGCGCAAAAAGCACTGGATGCCACGTTAGAATATACCAAAGACCGGAAGCAATTCGGCAAAGCAATTGGTGCTTTCCAGAATACTCAATTCATGCTGGCCGATATGGCAACCGAATTAGAGGCGTCTCGTCTTATGCTCTACCGAGGCGCGGATATGTTAGATCAAAAGTCACCAAATGCGGGCGCAGCTTGCGCGATGGCAAAACGATTTGCGACGGATATGTGTTCTAAAATTGCGAATGACGCTCTGCAGCTTCATGGCGGTTATGGATATTTGAAAGACTATCCTCTGGAACAAATTGTAAGAGATTTACGCGTGCACCAAATCCTAGAAGGCACAAACCAAATTATGCGCATGATTGTCGGCCGAAGCCTAACGAGGCAGTAACTTGCAGGTCCAAAAGAATTAATTGATAAGCAAAATAACCAAGTTTGGTAAGGGCAATTTCCGAACAAAATGAGGGGCCAAAGATGAGCCAAATTTTAGCACGTAAACATGGAGCCATAGGCCACATCACTTTGGACAGACCCGAGGCGCTCAATGCGCTTACAGAAGAGATGTGCGTAGAGGTAACGCGCGCCTTACAAGAATATGCTGACGATGCAGAAATCGGAGCGGTGGTTATTGACGGCGCTGGCGAACGCGCGTTTTGCGCTGGTGGTGACGTTATTCTCCTACATGATAGCGGGAAAGCAAAAGACGACCGCGCCGAAAACTTCTGGCGCACGGAGTATGCCTTAAACGAATATATCTCACGCTACCCCAAACCTTATATAGCCCTGATTGACGGGTTTGTTATGGGCGGCGGTGTTGGTCTGTCTGTTCATGGCCGTTTACGCGTTGCAGGAGATACGACTCGTTTTGCCATGCCGGAAACTGGGATTGGTTATTTCCCCGATGTGGGCGGTACATTTTTCTTACCACGCTTGGGCAGCGCTATTGGCAACTGGCTTGGTTTGACAGGAGCAAATATTGGACCCGGTCAAAGCTGCGACTTGGGCGTCGCGAATGCCTTTGTTCCCACTGCACGTCATGATGAGTTGATTGAGGCTTTAGCTGACGCTGATTTGGACGGAAGCGACAGCGCTGTTGCGAATGTCATGAAGAATTTTGTTCAGCGTCCACCTGAGGCAGACGCACTGCCAGCCGCAATATCCTGTTTCGATGAACCTACGGTCCCTGCCATTCTCCGTGCGCTAGATGCGGACGGGTCCGAATGGGCCGCCAAACAAGCCAAATCCATGCGGCGGAAATCCCCCTTAGCACTATCCGTTACTTTGGAAGCCATGCGCCGCGGCGGAAAGCTTCAATTCCGTGAAGCGATGGAACGTGAGCTGGATTACTCGCTCGGCTTTTTGAAAACACAAGACTTCTACGAAGGTATTCGGTCGCAGTTGATTGACAAAGACCGGAACCCGAAATGGTCGCACGACATGGACGGCGTGACGCAGGCGCAAGTTTCCCGAGTGCTCGCCCGCCACGCATCTACGCCGCTGGAGTTTTTACCGTGACCACTCTCGCCTTTATCGGTTTAGGGAATATGGGCCTTGGCATGGCTGCCAATCTCGCCAAGGCGGGGTATGAGGTCCGTGCACTGGACATTAATTCGAGTGCCGTCGCCAAAGCCGTAGAAGCAGGTTGCGTTCAAGCGGCAAACTCAAAGAATGCCGTAGCTGCCGCGGACATTGTGATCACAATGCTCCCTGCCGGGAAGCATGTTGAGCTCGTCTATGCGGATGTAATGACTCATGCCAAGGCAGGAACGCTCTTCATCGATTGCTCAACAATCGACGTTGATACGGCGAGACGAGTCATTTCTTCAGCCGAAGATAATGGCTTCACCATGATTGATGCTCCGGTATCGGGAGGCGTAGGTGGCGCAGCCGCAGGCACATTAACGTTCATGTGCGGCGGCTCAAATGACGCCTATGGCCGGGCCAAACCAATCTTAGAAATTATGGGCAAGAATATCTTCCACGCCGGCGGAGCTGGAAATGGACAAGTCGCGAAAATTGCAAATAATATGCTGCTGGGCATACATATGATCGGAACTTGCGAAGCCTTTAATTTGGCAGAAAAACTTGGGTTAGATGCGCAAACTTTTTTCGATATCTCTTCAACAGCGTCAGGGCAGAATTGGTCAATGACCAGCTATTGCCCTGCGCCCGGACCTGTCGAGACAGCGCCATCGAACAGAAATTATGAACCTGGTTTTGCGGCGGCCATGATGCTGAAAGACCTCCGGCTCGCACAAGACGCGGCGCAATCAGCAAGAGCTGCAACACCTTTAGGCGCTCAAGCCATGGCACTTTACGCCTTAATGGAGAGCGCGGGCGAGGATGGTCTGGATTTCTCTGGTGTTATGAAACTAATTGACGGCTCACTCTAGAACCTTACGCGCCGCCAGCTAACAGCTCAGTATTTCCCCCGCTGGCCGTCGTATCGATGCAGATGTGTTGTTCTGCGGTAATCGCCCAATGGATATCTTTCCCGGTCGCCAACGGCAAGATAGGTCCGTCCCGATCTGCCAAGATCTGACGGGCTTTCCGTTGATCTTCTACGTCGCCCCAATGAATGACACTCGCAAAACCTTTAAGATGCTCCAAAGCCTCTAAATTCAAGTTCGGCAGGGCCACAGCAGTCCCACCAGCGGCACGCACTAAGTTCATTTGGAGTTCTACATCAGGGCCTAGGCACAAAGTTCTACCGCGAATAAAAGTAGATAGTCGATTGCTTTCTCCTGTCGGGCCCGGGCAATCAACAGTCTGGAGGGCCGATAAAACCGGTTGAGCGGTGGCATTAATAAGGTGCTGGGCGGACTCAAGACTAATCTGACTTCCACTGTTCGGCTTTGAAAAAGGATTGGAATTCGTCGCATAGAACCGTTGCAAATAATCGGGTCCGCCCGCTTTGGGTCCTGTGCCCGACAATCCTGACCCACCAAAGGGCTGGCTACCAACAACCGCACCAATTTGATTGCGATTCACATAAATGTTTCCGACCCGCAATTGCCTCGTGATATCGTCAACGCGCGTATCAATGCGCGTGTGTAGACCAAATGTGAGTGCATAATCCGCGTCATCAATTTCTTTCACAATAGCGGGCAAATCTTCAGGATCGAATTTGGCGACATGTAAAACGGGCCCAAAAATCTCTTCCCGCACATCTTCTCGGCCCGAGGCGCTAATGAGCGTAGGTTGAATAAAGTGCCCCGTATCAGGAAGGTCAGAAGATTGATGAATAACGTCTGATTTTGCAATATATTCGGAAAACCGCGCACGGGCGGCTTCGTCGATGACGGGGCCGACATCAGTCCCTGGTTCCCATGGTAGACCGAGATGCAATTCGTCCATGGCCTCCGTCAGCATTTTCAGGACAGGAGCGTAAATATCGTCTTGGAGATATAGCAATCGCAGCGCCGAACACCGCTGACCAGCGCTTTGGAATGCGCTGGCAATGATATCAGTAACGGCCTGTTGGGGTAGAGCTGTGCTATCGACGATCATACAGTTAATCCCGCCAGTCTCGGCGATCAGAGGCGCTGACGGTGAGAGATTTTCTGCGACGGTTCGGCTTATAATCTGCGCAGTCTTTGTGCTTCCGGTAAAAACAATCCCATTTGCACGCGGGTCAGATGTCAGCGCCGCCCCTATAACATTGCCTTCGCCCGGAACATTTTGCAGCGCCGTTTTCGGCACGCCAGCGCTGTGCAAAATATCAACGGCTAGGTGCCCGATAAGGCATGTCGCTTCGGCCGGTTTAGAGATGACAGCATTCCCAGCCGCAAGCCCCGCTGCAATCTGCCCTAAGAAAATCGCCAGAGGAAAATTCCAAGGCGCGATTGTGATGACGGTACCAAGTGGTTCCCCCTTATGTAATTCAGCTTGGTCAGCGTAAAAACGTAAAAAATCGACAGCTTCTCGAAGTTCCGAAACAGCATCTGCCGCCGTCTTTCCCGCTTCGCGCGCAAGCAAGGCGAAGAATTCACTCCGGCGAGACTCCAATTCGACGGCGCTTTGACGTAAAATGTTAGCGCGGTCGGAAACTGGAACCGCCCAAGGTCTCGCAGACTCGAATGCGTGTTCGACATGTTTAGGGCTCGCAAACGAAACCTCTCCAACGATGTCTTCACCATTAGCGGGATTTAGGACGTTTCTAGCCTTTGTCTTAGCGAGAACACGTTTCGCGATTTGAGGCGTGGCCGTCCAGCTCATTGTTTCAAAGGCTGCCCGATGTTTGACAAACTCATCCAAAATAACCGGGTCTTGCAAGTTCAGACCTTTTGAATTCACCCGAGGGGAAAATATATCGAGAGGGCGAATGACAGACGGTTTTACATCGACATCAAATGGGTCGGCGATAATCGTTTCAATCGGTACATCCCGGTCTGTTATTTGGCTAACGAAAGACGAATTAGCACCATTCTCCAGCAAGCGCCTTACAAGGTAGGCGAGCAAATCCCGATGGACGCCTACCGGGGCATAGATTCTGCACGGCAAGCCGGTATCTTCGCGCAAAATTTCATGCAAGGCCTCTCCCATCCCGTGGAGGCGCTGAAACTCGAATCCGGCTGTATTTTCTCCAGCGAGAGACAATATTTCCGCGGTGCTTCGCGCATTATGTGTCGCGAATTGCGGATATATTTGTGGGCGAAGGCTAAGCAGTTTTTCGGCACATAACATATAATTCTGGTCTGTCTCAGCCTTGTTCGTAAAGACCGGATAATGATCGTGCCCCCCAACTTGAGCGTGTTTTATTTCACCATCCCAATATGCACCCTTCACCAAACGCACCATAAAGCGGCGGTTCGTCACCTTTGCCAGTTCCGCAATCCAATCAATGACGGAGGAAGCACGTTTCCCGTAAGCCTGCACCACGAGACCCAAACCATCCCAGCCTTCTAAAGCCGGATCTTTTGCAAGGGATTCAAAAATTTGTAGTGAAAGATCGAGTCGATCCGCTTCTTCAGCGTCAATGTTCAATCCCATCCCAGATGCCGCAGCCATGTGAGCCAATCCAGAAATTCGGGGCAATAATTCTTCCATAACTCGAACGGATTGCAATGTTTCATAGCGCGGATGCAACGCAGAAAGTTTCACCGAAATTCCGGGATTGTCATGAACAGATTGAGAGTTGCAATACGGCGCCAATGCCTCTGCCGCCTCCCTATAAGCGGCTTCATAACGACGAGCATCAGTGGTGGAAATCGCCGCCTCACCCAACATATCAAAGGAATATCGGTATCCGCCTCGACGGTTTTTGAGTGCTTCTTCAATTGTTTGTCCCAGCACAAATTGCCGACCCATTTCGCGCATCGCTTGTTTGACAGCAGTCCGGATGACTGGCTCACCCATCCGCTTAACGAGGTTGCGAACGGTTTTCACGATGCCCCGACTATCGTCAGTATCGAGAACTTTTCCTGTTAGCATCAAGCCCCATGTCGAGGCATTCACGAGCGTCGAGCTACTTTTATTGATATGTGCGCTCCATTCCGACGGCGCAATTTTGTCCTCGATCAACGCGTCCATCGTCTCAGAGTCCGGCACACGTAGCAGCGCTTCGGCCAAACACATTAAAGCCACACCTTCATCCGTTGACAAACCATATTCGCCCAGGAATTTTTCCATCATTCCCTGTTTTGCCTCGTTCCGTAATTTCGTCACGAGGTCTCGCGCAAGGTCTGTCGCCTTTTGACGTATCTCAACTGAGGGAATTTCTGCGTGCATATGTGTGGCCTTAGAATGCGAAACAGGTACGATCTTTATCAACAGCTTTCCCTTTAACTGACCCAAGCAGAAAACGTACGTCTCATTTGTTTTCAAAATGAGACTGTGCGCAATTTTATTGCAAAGCTAAGTCGGCTAAGCCTCAACAACCTCATAGTCCAACAGCACGACGTCCGAAGATAAGTAACCCGGTTTAACGGGTTCAACTTTCGTCAAATCTGTTGTCAGATATTTTTTATTGTCGTCGCAAAATATAGTAACAATTTCATCGGTCGGGTGTTGTCGCGCCAATTTCAAAGCGGCGATCAGATTAGCACCTGAACTAATCCCAACAGCCAGGCCTAATTCCGCCGAGAGTTTTTGCGCCATGATGATACCGTCGCCATCATTTACGCAGACAACCTCGTCCAGCGTTTTTAGACAGACAATATCTGGAATGAATTCGTCGGAAACGCCCTGAATACGATGTTTGCCAACTTTGTGCCCTGTCGTCAGAGTTGGAGACTCTGCGGGTTCCATTGGGTGAATTTTTGTTTCGGGACAGAGGGTGCGCAAGGCGGCACCGACACCCATGACGGTGCCGCCCGTCCCCACACCGGCAACAAAACGGCTTGGACAACGTCCAAGCTGTGTGATGATTTCAGGTCCTGTACCTTTGCAATGTGCATTGCAGTTATCAGGATTGGAAAATTGCCGAGGCAAAAACACATCATTTCGTTCGCGCGCCAAATCCTCAGCCATTTTAATAGAGCCTAAAAACCCACCCTCTTCATGGCTGACCAAAACAACATCTGCACCGTAACTTTTCATGAGAGCGATCCGTTCCGCGCTCATCCAATTCGGCATGTAAATTCGAACGGGATGCCCTAAGGCGCGCCCCAGGGCACAAAAAGCGATCCCTGCATTGCCGGAAGTTGCCTCGACAATCATATCGTCCTTATTCAGCGCGCCAGTTTGATAGGCGCGGCGCAAGACTTCCAAAGCCATACGATCTTTAATTGACCCTGACAGATTGAAATATTCCAGCTTTGCATAGAGCGTCCGCTCCACACCCCTATCTTTCAACCTCACAGAAATCAGTGGTGTGTTACCGATCAGTTTATCAAGGGTGGAAAACAAAGGCGGTAGAGTAAACTCGTTCGCCATGGGCATAGAATTCGGTGTCGGTCTATCAGATATTTCGGTGCGCAGCATGGTTTCATCCTTGTTTTCACCAAAATATCAGCCCTTATATCAAATATTATGCGTATAATTCACGAAATCTTAGATGACATGATAATATTTTATGATAAAAACACATAATGGACGAAAATTTACACCGCAGTGATGTTAAGATTTTAGAAATTCTTCAAACTGACGCGACTCGGTCTCTCGAGTCGATTTCAGAGGAGATTGGCGTCTCCCTTAACACGTGTTGGCGACGTGTTCGAAAATTGGAAACTGACGGAATTTTGGAACGCCGCGTTGCACTGGTGGATAATGTCAAAATCGGATTACCCCTCACCGTTTTCGTATCCGTCCGCACGGATGACCACTCCAAAGCTTGGGCCGATCGCTTCACAAAGGCTGTAAATAACGTACCGGAAATCGTCGAATTTTACCGCTTGGCGGGCGACGTGGATTACATCCTCAAAATGATGGTGGGCAGCGTGTCAGATTACGATCGGGTCTATCAGGGCCTTATATCCAAAGTTAGCCTGTCCGATGTCTCAGCCAGTTTCGCTATGGAAAAACTCAAATTCACGACCGAACTTCCGGTTCGGCAAGCCTTAAAAGGTAGCTCATGAGCTTTACCGACATCGTTGCCACCAATGCCATGTTCCAAGAGTATTTTGGCACTGAAGGACCTCCCCATGAAGTGACCGAAATGCGAGACGGATTTGCAGTGAGCCGATTGGAAACCAATGCCCAGCATATGCGGCCGGGCAATATGGTAAGCGGCCCAACACAAATGCAGCTTGCGGATTCGGTGGCTTATGTCTGCGTTTTCACAAAGCTAGGCATCACGCCCATGGCTGTCACATCAAGTTTGAATATACATTTCTTGCGTCCCTGCATTGGGCCCGGCATTCGGGCCGAAGGCACAATGGTCCGTATTGGAAAAACACTAGCCGTTATAGATGTACGTATATTTGGCGATGGTCATGATGAGCCTGCTGCTCTTGCAACCGTGACATATGCGTTGCCAAAGCCCGAAAAGAAATAAGGGCTTCTCTCTTATTTATTTAGTGCGCCGCGGAAAGCCGCTTCCAACTCATCAGCAATTTTCTGATGCTCAGCCGCCGTAGGATGACTGTCCCACGCCTCGCCATAGTATTGACTGACCTCTAAATATTGGACGGAGGGAGTTCCGAAACCGCCTGCAACCTCTTTGACATAAGCCTTCAGGGCCTCCCCTTTCTCTCCACCCGTCATGGGGGATGAAATCAGAAAAACTTGCGCTTTTGGATAATCGGTTCGAATGCGCGATACGAAACCCTTATAAACCTGCGTCCAGCTTTCGCGGTCTGGGATACCCAGATTAAAATCATTTGTACCGAGCATAACAGAAACAATGTCCGCCTGATAGTTTTGGGGGTCCCAGAGATGGTCGGGGTCATCGGGTAGGACTCGGTCATAAAATTGCGGCGCATTATTCGTGTCTGTGATGCCTTGCCAATCCCGAACCAGCCCGCGACCGCCATAGGCGACGTGATGAACTTGCGCGTTTAGGCGATCGCCTAGTACGCGGGGGTAGGCGAGACGGGCATTAGAAACCGCTTCACGTTCGCCGTCATCATTCAGGCGCGATGTGGTCCCCGCCCCTGCTGTAATAGAGTCGCCGATGAAAAGGAATTTGGTTTTGGGGAAAGGTTTTGGTTCGACAAACCCGTGAAATGAACTCACGTCCAATAATGTTATATTCCCCTGCCAAGCCTCATTCCGCCGGATAATATCCACTGACATTCCATTCTCTTCGCCACCAACTAGGATCGTAAGGGGTTCATATCGATTCAACTCAACTGTTGCCCAATCATCATCATTCACTCGAACATCAAGAGCTAGGGTCTCAATGTTACCCTCAGGTGCGATTTTAAATTGGACTTCATCCCCCTGTGTAGCGAAGCGAATTCGACTGCCCGGATAAGATAGAAGAGTACCTCTTTCCGTTTTCAAGGTTCTACCCTCTAAGAGTAACTGTGAGTCGTTGGCTTGTACTAGAGTAACGTTTTCCTGCTCTCCACATGCTGATACAAAGGCGAGGCAAACAAAAATCAGAGCCGCTCTCATGCTAACAAATGCCAATCTACCCGACCAATTTCGCGGCCAACCCCTCAATCCGTTTCGCAGCGGCGTTTAGCGCCTTTGCCGCTTCAGCTTGGCTCTTGGCGCTAGCGAGTGTAGCCGCGTCGCGTTCTTTGCGGAGGCCTGCCGCGCGAGCATCTACGCGCAGGTCGAGGTTTTCCATCGTGTCTTCAACTTCGTCCATCATGGTAATGCCGGCCATTACAAGAAGACGCAAATCACCAATTTGGCCGAATTGATTAGCCATTTGCGCGACGCGATCATCAAGCTTTTGACCTAAGCGGAGCAAGCGTTCTTCTTCGCCGTCCTCACATCCCATCGCATATTTGCGTCCATTTATGTCCAGGCTGACTTTACCCATGTTAGGCTCCTAAAGATCGTTCCAGTGCCCCGCGCACCACAGTCATCACGCGGTCCAGTTCAGCCTCACTGTCCTGCGTCAATTTTGTAAATTCCGCTTCACGCCTATTGAGCCGCTCCGTTGCAGCTTCGGCTTGAGCTGCCATTTCGTCAAGCTGTCCAGCTAATTTAGCGCGATCCTCACGAAAGGCCTCACTATCATTTGCACCGACTTCCAATGTCTTCATTCGGGACAGAAGTTGCTTCACCCCTGCTTCAAGAGAATCAACGGAATTATCCAAAGCGGCTTTGGCAGATTTAATGTCAGCGCTGTCATTCATCTAATTCACCCTGAGTCACAAATTTATTCATAGAATGGCCCGCAAATTGCGGAAGGACAAGGGGATTATGTTGACTTGTTCCACGCGCCTGCCCAAGGGGTTCGAGATTTTCAGAACCCTCAAACGTTGAAGAAACGGGACGGAAATGACAATAAAAATCGGAATAAATGGTTTCGGCCGAATTGGGCGTCTCGTGACGCGCGCATTGGTTGAATACGGGATAGAGGACGTTGAACTCGTCGCTATCAATTCTCCGGGCGCAATTGAAACCTCCGCACATCTTCTGCGCTATGACAGCGTGCATGGCCGTTTCGGACAAGACGTGAAGGTCGGCGACGGATTTATTGAATATAATGGCACTCGCGTTGCCATGAGCCATCACCGTGATCCTGGCGCTGTGGATTGGGGCGGAATGGGTGTCGATATTGTCATGGAGTGTACAGGTATATTCCGGTCCAAAGAAGGCGTGCAGCCACATTTAAAAGCCGGAGCAAAAGCTGTGCTAATTTCTGCGCCCGGACAAAATGTAGACAAAACGATCGTCTACGGCGTCAACCATGACGACCTGACAGCGGATGATAAAGTTGTGTCGTGTGCCTCTTGTACAACGAATTGCCTGGCACCTGTTGCAAAAGTACTCATGGAAACCGTCGGTATTCGCCGCGGATTTATGACGACGGTTCATTCCTATACGCAAGATCAGCGTATTCTCGACAATTCTCATAAAGACCTCTACCGCGCCCGCGCCGCGGGTCTTAACATGATTCCTACTTCGACGGGCGCCGCCAAAGCTGTTGGCCTCGTCATCCCTGAACTTCAGGGTCGTCTGTCAGGTTCAGCTGTCCGCGTTCCGACTGCCAACGTCTCTATGGTCGACCTCGCCTTTCAACCAGAAATGAAGACCTCCGCCGAAGAGGTGAATGCGGTCATGGAAGAAGCCGCAAAAGGACCCATGAAAGGCATAATTTGTTATTCTCGCAATCCGCTGGTCAGCTCTGATTTAAACCATGACCCAAACAGCGCAACATTCGCCTCCCTACTGACCAAGGACATGGATGGCGACCTCGTCAAGATCATCGCTTGGTATGATAATGAGTGGGGTTTTGCGAACCGTATGATAGATGTCGCGCGCGAAATGGGCGCAAAAATGGATCAAGCAGCATGAGCTTCACCCGACTAGAAACAGCAGACCTAAAGGGAAAAACTGCCCTTGTCCGTGTGGATTTTAATGTTCCGCGTGATGACGCAGGCAACATCACAGACAACACACGCATTCGCTCCGCCTTACCAACGATCCAATATCTGCAAGATCACGGGGCAAAAATTATTTTGCTTTCACATTTTGGCCGCCCAAAAGGCGAACCTAATCCCGACATGTCGCTACGTTTTATTGTCCCCGCTTTGGAAACGATCGTTGGAAAACCCGTCACATTCATCGAACGCCCCAGCAGAGACGCAATTGCTGAGATGGAACAAGATGCGATTATCCTTGTTGAGAACACACGCTTCTCAAACATGGAAACGAATGGCGATCCGAAAATGGCGCAATTTCTCGCCAGCCTCGGCGATATCTTTGTGATGGATGCATTCTCAGCATCGCACCGCAATCACGCTAGTAGCGCAGTTGTAGGTGAGTACCTCCCGGCCTTCGCCGGCCTCGCCATGGAACGGGAGCTGGATCATTTGGCGGCAGCTCTCGATCATCCCGAAACGCCAGTCATGGCAATCGTTGGCGGCGCGAAGGTCAGCACAAAAATTGATCTACTTGAAAATCTCGTTTCCCGTCTCGACACTCTGGTGATTGGCGGCGGTATGGCAAATACCTTCCTTTTTGCGCAAGGCCATGATGTCGGCAGCTCACTTTGCGAGAAAGACCTTAAAGGCAAAGCCCTGGATATTCTGGCGGCTGCGAAAAAAGAAAACTGCCGTATTATCCTGCCCGTTGATGTTGTGACAGCGACAGAATTCAAAGCCCATCCGGAAAGCCGGGTTTGTGGTCTGGACGATGTCGCCCCGCATGAAATGATACTGGATGCCGGACCTGAAACAGTTTCAACAATTTTGGATGCGATGGAGGCGTCAAAAACGCTCATCTGGAACGGCCCGCTTGGTGCATTTGAAATGAGCCCGTTTGATACATCCACGGTGGAATGCGCGAAATATGCCGCGAAACTTTGCCGCAAAGATAAAATCATCGCTGTTGCGGGCGGCGGAGACACAGTTGCCGCGTTAGCCCTTGCTGATGTCCTGGATGATTTCACATTTATTTCGACCGCCGGTGGCGCCTTCCTAGAATGGATGGAGGGCAAAGAGTTACCCGGGGTCGAAATCCTCAAACCTAAACCTAAAGCCTAAAGCTGGAGCGCATCATGGATCTCGAAGCCTTAAACAAAATTGCCGTCAAAATGGTAGAACCCGGTACGGGCATTCTGGCCGCAGATGAAAGCACCGGTACAATTGGCAAACGATTGGCCTCTATCGATACCGAAAACACGGAAGAGAATCGTCGTGATTGGCGCGAAATGCTGTTCAGAACTCAACCAGCCATGAACGACCACATTAGCGGCGTAATCTTATTTGATGAAACTATTCGCCAGTCAGCAAAAGACGGCACATCTTTCGTTAAACTCATTCAAGATGCCGGTGCTATACCCGGCATTAAAGTCGACAAAGGCATTACTCCGCTAGCCGGACGCCCAGGCGAAACCATCACCCAAGGCCTCGACGGGCTCCGCGAACGCCTTGCAGAATATTACGAGCTCGGTGCACGATTTGCAAAATGGCGTGCGGTAATCGAAATCTCTCATCCTGATCAATATGTCGGCATGACGCCATCTCGCGGTGGATTGAAAGCCAATAATCACGCCCTCGGGCGCTATGCCGCCCTTTGCCAAGAAGCAGGTATTGTTCCGATTGTAGAACCTGAAGTTCTTATGGGCGGACATCATTCCGTAGAACGGTGCCATGAAGTAACTGAAAAAACGCTCAACTCACTTTTCACGGAGCTATATGAGCAAGGTGTCGCCTTGGAAGGGATTATTCTAAAACCCAACATGGTGGTTGCAGGTAAGAAATGTGAAGCCCAACCGTCACGAGAAGAGATTGCTGAACGCACTATCAAGGTACTGAAGGACACCGTTCCGTCTGCCGTTCCCGGGGTAGCTTTCTTGTCCGGTGGACAAGAGAACGAAGAAGCCACGCGCAACCTCGACATGATGAACAAGGTTGGCGGTTTCCCATGGAAACTCACTTATTCTTATGGCCGTGCGTTACAGCAATCTGCGCTCTTCGCGTGGAAAGGCAAAGCCGAAAATTATAATGCAGCGCAAGCCGCATTCAATCACCGCGCCCGTATGAACGGCCTCGCCAGCATTGGTGAATGGAGCGCCGAGATTGACGACACTGTCGACGCCTAGCCTTTCACAAACCGAATAAGTCCTCATAAGATCAAAATCTCGCCACAAAGATATCTTTTTGGTGAGTTTAATCACTATTGAAGACTTACCGCGTAAACGGGTGTCATTCGGAATCTGAAGGGCTGAATTTATGTGTGGGATTATTGGCATTGCAGGGCGCCAACAGGTGACAGATCGCCTTGTGAATGGGCTAAAACGATTGGAATATCGGGGTTATGACAGTTCCGGAATCGCCGTTCTCACGAATGGACGACTAGATCGCCGCCGCGCCGAAGGCAAAATTCGGAATTTAGAAGCTAAGATCGAGAGCGATCCGCTAAACGGTCAACTTGGAATTGCCCACACGCGTTGGGCCACCCATGGCGTACCAAACGAAGCGAATGCCCACCCCCATCGAGCCGGTCGTGTTGCTGTCGTACATAACGGCATTATCGAAAATTATATGGAACTCCGTGAGGAGCTGTCGGGTCTGTGCGATTTTGCGTCTGATACAGATACGGAAGTCGTTGCCCACCTTGTTGATGTAGCACTCGCAAAGGGCCTGTCTCCCCGTGATGCCTTTGCGCAATCATTGAAGCGCCTAAAAGGTGCATATGCATTTGGTCTTATCATCGACGACAATCCGGATGAGATTTATTGCGCACGGGCGGGTTCACCTTTAGCTTTAGGAATTGGGCCAGATGGAACCGAGCACTTCTTAGGCTCCGATGCGATGGCGATGGCGCAGTTAACGAGCCAACTCATCTACCTTGAAGAAGGTGATTGGGCCATTCTTAGTCCAGAAAGTTATGAAATTTTTGACGAAAACGACAAACCAGTTACCCGAGAGATCACCATCATAGAAGGCGGCCCTGCCGTTGCAGAAAAGGGTAATTATTCGCACTTCATGCTCAAAGAAATTTATGAGCAACCTGAAATCGTCACGCGAACACTCACTCACTATTTGGACGAAAGTCGTTCACGTCCAGCAACTGGAACGGACATCGCTGCTGATTTGGATTTTACCAAATTTGACCGCATTATTCTGATCGCTTGTGGCACAGCTTATTACGCGGGCGCAGTTGCCAAATATTGGTTCGAGCAAGTTTCAGGGCTTGCCGTTGATATCGATGTGGCCTCAGAGTTTCGATATCGTCGTCCTGTCCTCAGCGAACGTTCGCTATTCATCGCGATCTCGCAATCGGGCGAAACCGCCGATACCCTAGCCGCTATGCGGTATTGTCAAGAAAAAGGCTTAACCACAGCAGCCCTTGTCAATGTTATGACCTCCACAATGGCGCGCGAAGCGGACATTGCTATGCCCATCCACGCTGGACCGGAGATTGGTGTTGCCTCAACGAAAGCCTTTACGGCCCAGCTAACGGCTTTGGCCGCGCTTTCCCTTTCTGCGGCACAAGCCCGTGAGACGATTCCAGATGAAGAGATAATGCGCTTAACAGCGGAGTTGATTTCAGTTCCGCGTCTTATGTCAGAGGCCTTAGAGTTAGATGTGTCAATTTCCATAGTTGCCGAAACACTCGCGCCTGCCCGTTCAGCTTTTTATCTCGGCCGAGGAGCGCAAGTTCCCATCGCTTTTGAAGGCGCACTGAAAATCAAGGAAATCGCCTATATCCATGCCGAAGGTTATGCAGCAGGCGAGCTGAAACATGGCCCTATCGCCCTAATCGAGGACGGAACACCTGTTATCGTTCTCGCCCCCTTTGACGAACTTTATGAAAAGACGGTATCTAATCTACAGGAAGTTGCCAGTCGGGGTGCGCGTGTCACCTTAGTGACAGATGCCGCGGGCGCAAAAGCTGGAGCCTCCATGGCAGATGATATTATAACTGTGCCGACATCCGACCCGTTTATTGCGCCGCTAATGACCACAATTGCGATGCAATTCTTAGCTTATCACACGGCGGTAACCTTAGGAACGGATGTTGACCAACCACGTAATTTGGCAAAATCTGTGACAGTTGAATAGTTAGTCACGCCTAAAAGGCACACTTAAGCTCCACCACAATCCCGACGGGGCATCTGTTTGGTATTCGTTCAGGCCGAGCGTAAGCTCTCCTGTCGGCGCATCTGTGTAAGACCTGAAAACCTTATCCCACCAGATAACGGAAAACCCGAAATTCGTATTGGTCTCCCGTTCCATTACAGAGTGGTGAATACGGTGGAGCGCAGGTGTCACCATGACCAAGCGTAAAGGTCGCTCAATCCAACGAGGTAAGCGCACATTCGCATGATTAAACAATGCACAGGCATTCAGTAAAATTTCAAAAATGATCACAGCCATAACTGGCGCGCCCAAGATCACCACAATTGCCATTTTATAAATCATAGAAATTACGATTTCGACGGGGTGAAAACGCAAGCCCGAGCTGGCGTCCAAGTCACGATCCGCATGATGCACTTTATGCAATCGCCACAAAACAGGTATGCGATGGAACGCAACGTGCTGCCAATAGATCATCATATCAAGAATTATGACCGCTAGTAAAACCGCTGCCCAATTCGGCAATCCAATAAGGTTTAAAACGCCCCATCCTTTCGCCTGTGCCCAAAGAGCTGCGCCAACCGCGATAATCGGGAAGAGCAATCGGATGGCCAGCGTGTCAATTATCACAAGACTCAGATTAGTCACCCAACGAGATGAGCGTTTCTGAAGACGATCCCGCGCAGGGAATAGCGCTTCTAGCGCGCCCATTAAAATGAGAACGCCTAAAAAAATACTTAGCCTAAGCGTACCTTCTGTCATGACTTTCGTCGTAACAGAACCACTCGGTCGCGCCCATCATTTGGCTCAGAGAAACCCAGTTGAACCCAAGACCCCGCACTGACTGTTTCATTTGTTCCGCGTGTTAAGGGCCCGCCCTTCACAGGGTCAAACCAGTCTACGTCCCATGTCCCGCTACCTTCTGGAAGGGAGAGAATACCCGTTCCGCCCTCGATCAAATAAATTGCATATAACCCGTCTTTTCCAAAACAATAACTATCCGCGCGATCTATGACTCCGCCGCAAGGCGTCATGTCCCAATATGGCAGATGCGTGTTGAAAAAATCGAGCGCGACACGAGTCTGAAACCAGAGATTTTGGCGCTTTCGCCAATCCTCAGACTTGAGGTCGTTCGCGTCGTGCAAGCCGCCAAAATACCACTCAACGCCGGCTCCTCCCGCAAACAAATGCCCCCACATTGCATGCCTACGTAGGCTATCATGTGCGGGGTCAACCGCGTCTGTCCGCGCGCCTGTATGCCAGGATCCAATTTCGTCCATCGTAATGAGCCAAGGTTGGCCGGAGGTGTTCGATTGAGACAACCATTTTTGTGTCTCAGAATTCACCTTGCGGCGGTCGCTAACTTGGAAGCTCAATCCATCCAAACCTTCAAATCCCAAGAGCGGATTCAGGATGTGATCTTTGTCTGCAGGTTCAGAATGGGTGTGTAAAACGATAGGATGATCGTACGGGTCGAGCCGCGTCAGTGTTTTAATCATGTCACGACGTTGGTCATCCGTTTGGCCTTCCGGTCGCCAAAACACTGGTCCGTTTTCTTCACCCAGGTTCCAAACCAAGGCGGGATGATGAGCAAATCGGCTAATAAGTTCTTTGAAATATAACTCTCGCTGCGCACCCGTATTACCACCATCCAACGTCAATTCATTTTCCGTTTCTTGTAAAACCACGTGCATCATAACACCGCGCGCCATCATATGATCGAAAACGATATTCCATTGATCTAGTTTAGAAACGTCAAATCGATTGAAATCTTCGTGATCAATGAATGGCCAAACATCTTTTCCGTCTCCGCCAATATTAAAGGTCAGAAAATAGACGGCATTCATACCTTGATCAGACAAATAATTCACAGCGCCAATAAGGCCCTTCCCTTTGTCGCCTTGCCAGACTGGGTCCTGTGGTCGCCAATCGTTTAAATGAGGTGTAAAGGTGTGCAGGACCGTATCCGTAGCGTTACTTTCACCACCCCGCATTTGAGTTTCAGTTCTATAGGTACCGTCAAAATCTGCAAATCCGAGCAAGTTTTCTGGCGAATTTGCACCGCCTTTCAACCAAGGTTCCCCCGTCGAAAACTGGAAATGCTGGCCTTGGGTTCTCAGAATGGGAGTAACTGCTGAGACACGGATTGAACCAGATGTTTGATCTAATTCCATTGGTCCGTCTGGTCCTGTCATACTGGCTTTCCAGAACCATTCTCCGGTGCTCGGTGCCGTGAAATGTGCGCGCCAAACATTGCCAGATGAAGCGCTCGTCTCTGCCGCGTTTCCATCAGCAGCGAAATATCCTCGTATCGAAATTTCAGTTTCGTCTTGATAGAAGACGACTTTCAACTCCATGTCCGAGAAGGGATTGACGTTCGCCGATTCCGATGTTTGGGGACCGATAAAGTCTAATGTAACATATTCTCGAAAAAAGGGCCTAGCGGAATCAAGCGTCGCATTATTTGACTTAGAGATCTTTGACTTATGTCCCGCATTAAGTTCAGGGACACAACTCGCCAATGCGGCGCAAAGAACGAGTCCAAAAAAACTAAGTCTGAGATTTTTCATGCCCCAGCATGAAAGGTTTGCGAGAGTTTGACAATGCCGATGCCCGTCCGCAACTTAATTAAATAAAAGCGCAGTCAATTTCTGTTTGTGCCAGCGTGTATTACCGAACAGGCTGTCATGGAAAATAGCTCGGCGGCGATAGAGCTGCGCATCGCAATCATAAGTAAACCCAAA
Source organism: Litorimonas sp. (assembly GCA_039975855.1). Taxonomy (GTDB): domain Bacteria; phylum Pseudomonadota; class Alphaproteobacteria; order Caulobacterales; family Maricaulaceae; genus Litorimonas. The sequence continues at coordinate 1,069,044 of JBDWGH010000002.1, forward strand.
TCCACCATGAAATTGAATAGCGCGATCAGCAGCAAATGAGAGAGCCCTTCCCGCCCCAATGGCCGCCATGCGTGTCGCAACTTCACCTTTGCCCTGGTCTTCGAAGCTATGCGCAGCAGCATAGAGGAGACTACGCGCTTTTTCATAGCTGACATACGCGTCGACGATTGTGTGTTTTAACGCCTGATAGGAACCAATGAGTTTTCCAAATTGTTTGCGTGTTTTTAAATAGTCTACAGTGTAATCAATACAGGATTGTGCGCCGCCGACCTGTTCTGCACTGGCCAGAAGATTAGCCGTCAAATCAATTCGTTGCAGAGTTGCCGCCGTTTTGCCTTCGTCCATAAGAGCCGACTTGGGTAGGACGAGACCATCTAGAGTTAGCGTGTAGGCACTTTTTGTTTCATCAATCAGAATTTCGCGTCTCATAGCAGCGGAAGGAATAAGATCTGCGTCCAAGATGAACAAACGGACCTTACCGTTAATTTTTGCACTCAGAACGACGATTTTGGCTGCAGCTAAATTTTCGACTAATATTTTTGCCCCTGTGAGGACGTACCCCTCCGTACCAAGAACAGCCTCCGCATCAATATCATTTAAATTGAACGAACCATTGGACTCAGAAAGCGCCACCGTCGCAGACCCATGCTCTACGATTTTTGGAAGGTATGTGTCTTTCTGCGCTTGCGTTCCGCCAAACAGTATCGCTTGCGCCGCGACAGTCGTCGGGATGAACGGAACCATCATCAAGCGGCGCCCAATTTGCTCAGCCACCGGAACAGCCTCAGCAAGTGACAAGCCCACACCCCCATATTCCTCAGGGATTGCAATGCCAAACCATCCCATATCAATCAGATCTCTATTTGCCGGTTCATCCAACCCTGCACTGACCGACATCAATTCTCGTACTGCGGAAATACTGGTTTTATCGCGGCAAAAATTCTCCGCGACATCCATTAACTCAACTTGCTCCTCGGTAATACCGAGACGGCCTAAGGCCTGCGGATCAAAGGTCATCTAATAGCTCTTAGGAAGGCCAAGCACATGCTCGCCGATGATGTTACGCTGAATTTGGGAGGTCCCGCCACCAATCGTGGCCGAAAATGCATTAAGGTAAGACCGGTGCCACCAACCACCATCTATGGCATTGGGTTCGTCTACATAATAAGCACTTTTAGTCCCCTGTAGGGTCAGAGCATATTGATTAATTTCACGAGCAAACTCTGTTTTGGCGAGCTTATCCATTAGCGGCAGTCCCGAAGGGTTATCTCGAATAAGGGGGCCGATTTTTGCGCGTTGCCCATTAAGGTTCAAAGACTGCGCTTCAATAATATAATCAATCAGGTCATCTCTAACAACGGGATCGTTTATCTGTCCTGTATCACGGGCCAAATTTAATATTTCGAGCGGATCTGGTTCGGTAATAGAAAATCCACCTGCCTGTCCACCGCGAGCACCGCGTTCATATTCCAGGGTCTGCATAGCGATTTTCCAGCCCATCCCTTCCGCGCCCATCAGGCCATCGACCGGGACGCGCGCGTCTTCGAAAAACGTTTGGGTAAAACCATGCTCCCCCGTTAATTTTCGGATTTTCTGAGTTCGTACACCTGGTACATCCATTGGCGTCAGAATAAAGGAGAGCCCGGCATATTTGTTCGGCGCGTCTGGATTGGTCCGCGCGAGCAAAATCATATATTTTCCGTAGTGCCCATGTGTTGTCCAAATTTTGGATCCGTTGAGGATGTAATCCTCTCCATCCCGAACGGCCCGCAATTGAGCATTGCCAAGATCCGACCCGTTTTCAGGTTCGGAAAAGCCCTGACACCAAATATCTTCAGCGGATAGAATGCCTCTGATATATTTTTTCTTATGTGCCTCTGAACCGATATCCAAAATCAATGGCCCAGCCCAAGACAGGCCAATCGTGTTCATCATGATTGGTACATTGTGCGCTCGCATGACTTTTGTCGCTGCAGATTGATGCGCGTCCGTTAATCCACCACCGCCATATTCAGATGGCCAGGCCGCACCGAGAAATCCTGCTTCATAAACCTGTCTTTGCCAATCGCGTAAAAAATCAAATTGTTGATCGGTTCCAACTTCCATAAAGGTAAGCGGCAACATAAAATCCAGATCCCGAGGCGTATTCTCCGCGAACCATTTTTCAGCGTCCTTCGCGAAATCTTCAACAGAAATCATTTAATTACCTACTTCCTTCAGTGCCGTTTCAACCCGATCCACAACGGCCTCCAACCTATCAGCCAAAGACCCAGTCGAAGTATTCGTTCCAACGATCATGCTCACCAGCCGATCTACCAAACGGGTTATATCAGCATTGCGCGCCCCTTTTCGGGAAGACCTAAGAAGGCTGGACCTTGCACCGTAGTCCAAAGCGCCGAAAAAAATATCGCGCAAAACCGCAACATCAGCGTCACCTGGAATATCTCCGCTGGCACGGCCTTCTCGAATGAGCCCGTCAAAAACGGCAACATATGTTTTGTTCAATCCGTAGAGTTCGTCTTTGGAGTAATCGCTCAAATTAGAACTCAGTAACGGCAGCATTTCAACGATACCCCGTTCCTCCATGATTGACGTGATATGATGGCGCGCGAGGAAGTCGAGCCGCGTGCGTGTAGTGCGGCGGCTATCAACACCTTCTTTGGCTGTACCGGTGAGGCGCGCATAATAATCTGCGACAACGCCCCGGGCCAAAGCGTCTTTATTGTCGAAATATGTGTAAAGCGTTCCGTCTGCGACCCCGGCTTCACGCGCAATCATAGCCATGGTGGCTTTGGCATAACCATACGTCGTGAATACGCTCCGTCCTGCAGAGATAATTGCGCCTTCGCGCTTTCGCACACGAGACTGGCGGGTATTGGAAGATGACATGGCATCGGAGCCGGTGGCCATGTTTGTGGTCTCTACCGGCTCCGATGCCATGTCGTTCGCTCTCCCCGCGAATGCGTCGGCTGCGTGTGTTACCTTGACTCGTAACAGTTGAAGCCTATTCAATTTGATTGAATTACTATTCAGTCACGCGCGTGTGTCAAGCTGTTGAAACAGGCAGACGTTTAAGCTCCAGGTCTCGTCTCATGTCGAAAACTGTCAATATTGCAGGGGCTTCAGGGTATTGGGGCGAGAGCGCTATGGCGACGCCGCAGCTCCTGAACGCGCATAAATCCGGCGCCGTGAAACTAGATTATATCGTATATGATTATCTCGCTGAAATCACGATGAGCATTCTCGCGCGGGCCAAAGCAAAAGCTCCGGAAACGGCCGGATTTGCCCGAGATTTCGTAGAGGCCGTCATTCGTCCCCATGCAGGTGATATTGCAGGCACCGGAATTAAGCTTATTGCTAATGCAGGCGGCGTTAATCCTGAAGCTTGTGCCCGGGAGGCGCGAACAATCATTGCTGAAGCTGGGCTAAATTTAAAAGTCGCCGTCATCACAGGCGATGACCGCATGGCAAATATAGACACGATTGCAGCCTCCTGTCCGAATGACATGTTTTCTGGCGCTGCCATGCCAGCTTTGGATAAAATTGCCTCGATCAACGCCTACCTTGGAGCGTTCCCAGTCGCGAAAGCCTTAGCTGCAGGCGCCGATATCGTTATCACGGGCCGGGTTGTGGACAGCGCCGTGACACTAGGGGCCTGTATCCATGAATTTGGATGGGGAGAGCAGGACTGGGACCTGCTGGCATCAGGTTCGCTTTGCGGACATATATTAGAATGCGGCCCGCAAGTGACAGGCGGAAATTTCACGGATTGGGAACTCGCTGGGGACGTCTCGAAAATTGGTTACCCTATTGCGGAAGTTCGTTCCGACGGCAGTTTCGTCACCACAAAACCACCCGGTACGACAGGCGTCGTCAACGTTGGAACGGTGAGCGAGCAAATGCTTTATGAGATCGGCGATCCGCAAGCTTATCTTTTACCAGATGTGACGTGCGATTTTTCGCAAGTTTCTCTCGCGCAAATCGGACTAGACCGCGTGGAAGTCTCCCCCGCCAAAGGCCGCGCCGCACCTACTCATTACAAAACCTGCCTCACCTATGCCGATGGATTTCGGGCTGGGTTATATCTGACCTTCGTCGGCAACCGCGCATCTGACAAAGCTAAAGCATTTGCAGACGCGGCGATTGCACGAGCTGAGACGGCGCTCCGCGCGTCCAATTTGGGAACATTCACCGAAGTCAGCCAAGAAATCATCGGGAATGGTTCGCAGATGGGGTCGTCGGTGGCTTCATCCGAAATCGTAATAAAAATTGCGGTTAAACATGCCGAAGCCAAAGGTGTTGGAATGTTTCTACGTGAGTTAAATGGAACCTATCTTGCAACACCTCCAGGTTTATCAGCCTTCACAGGTGCTGGTCGCGCAAAGCCATCTCCGGTTGTTCGTTTGTTTTCTTATTTGACACCGAAATCGGATGTCACGATTTCTATTGATGTCGAAGGCAAAGGCCTAACCCACACCGACACAGTATTTGAAAAGGCGTTACCGGCTGTTCAATTGAAATTTCCAAAATCGGTAACAGGGAGCCTTGAAGTCACCATCGAAGACCTGGCATGGGCGCGCTCAGGAGATAAAGGAAACAAGGCCAATATCGGCGTGATTGCACGAAAACCAGAATACATAGACGCGCTTTGGACGGCCCTGACACCTGCGCGAATCGGACAGATTTTTAGTCATTTCATGGAAGACATGACAGAGGTTAAACGTTTCTACTTACCTGGATCAAATGCCATAAATTTCCTAATGGACCGTAGTTTGGGCGGCGGCGGGGCAGCGAGCCTCCGCAACGATGCACAAGCCAAAGGGTTCGCCCAAATCCTGCTGTCCCAGCAAATAACTGTACCTTCCGAACTCGCTAAGGCTATAAAATCATGACACCAGAAGCTCTGGATTTCAAAGCGGAGTGTGACCAGATTCACGCCCTCCTCAATGACAAAGACGATTCTATATTTGACCAAATCACCTTGTTTAAAAGCTGGACCGTCGGCGATGTCATACGTCACCTGCACCTTTGGAACATCGCCGCCGATCTATCCCTAAATGATCCGGGTGCTTTCTCCGATTTCATCGGACACACTATGAGCCAAATGGGAGCAGGATTGAGCCATGTTCAATTCCAAACCGCATATTTTGAAGGTCAGACCAGCGCAGACGTATTCAAAACTTGGGCCACCTATTTTCCGGCCATGTCAGATCGGTTTTACAAGTCTGATCCAGATAAACGCGTAAAGTGGGCAGGGCCGGATATGTCTGTGAGATCTTCAATTATCGCACGGCAAATGGAGCATTGGGCTCATGCGCAAGCCGTATTTGATGTATTAGGCGTGGACCGTGTGAATACGGACCGGATTAAGAATGTTGCCCATATTGGCGTAACGACGTTTTCGTGGTCATTCCGCGTACGAGGCATAACGCCTCCTACCCCGAAACCATTCGTAAAACTCACAGCGCCTTCGGGCAAAATATGGACGTGGAATGAAGAACAAGCTGACAACTGCGTCGAGGGTTCCGCCGTGGAGTTTGCACAAGTCGTCACCCAATGCCGAAATGTGAATGACACGAGACTGTCTATGACGGGTGACATCGCAAAAGACTGGATGGCAAATGCACAGTGCTTTGCGGGTGTACCAGAAACGCCTCCTGCAAAAGGCACAAGACACAAAGTTAGCGCATAAAACTCCGCGCATTTTCTACAGAATTGAGCAAATATTAGATGACAAATTATTCCAATAAAGTTGCCTTCGTCACAGGAGCGGCGTCCGGCATTGGCTTTGCGCTTTGCGAGTCTCTTCTGGCTAAAGGCGCAAAGGTTATGATGGCGGACATCAATGGTGAGGGTCTTTCGGAAGCTGCTGCCAAACTTGGCGGCGCATCAGACAAACTATCCTTTTGCCAGTGCGACGTCCGCAATCCAGATTCAATTAATGCGGCCGCGGAAAAGACGATTGAGGTTTTCAAGAAAGTTCACATAGTTATGAATAATGCGGGCGTGGCCCTGGCAGGACAATCCGGACGAACAGACCTCAAAGACTGGCAATGGATTGTCGATATAAATTTAATGGGTGTCGTCTATGGCGTTGAAATTTTTACACCACTCATAAAATCTCATGGTGAAGGCGGTCATATTCTAAACACCGCTAGTATGGCGGGTCATATGACCACGGAATATATGCCGCCTTATCATGCAACTAAATATGCTGTCGTTGGATATTCCGAATCCATTGCCCAGGACCTCATCAAACATGGGATTCACGTTACCTGTTTGTGCCCAACCTGGGTAAAATCAAACATTGCCAATTCTGGGCAAGGCCGCCCATCTGCACAGACTAGAGCAGAAAAGACCGTGGATATGATCAAAGCCGCACAAAGCAATGTCTCCGCCTTAGTTGCGAACGGGATGGATGCTGACCGTATGGCGGAATTGACTCTCGCCATGATGGCAGAGGGACGGATGCATGTCTTCAATGACCCCGAAGCCCGCCCGTACATAGACATTCGCGCCAAAACGTTAGCCGAAGACTATGACGCTGCGCTGGCATGGATGAAGTCTAATTAGTTATGGCCATTCAAGGACATTACGACCCAGCATTTAAAGCCGTTCGAGACGTATTTGAGGAGAACTTCCTCAAACGCGGCGAAGTTGGTGCAAGTGTCTGCTTGCAAGATCGATCCGGTCGGGCTCTCGTCGACTTATGGGGCGGAACTCATGCGGATGGAGAGACACCTTGGACCCGAGACACAATGTCCATTGTTTTTTCTTGTACCAAAGCTGCAACAGCACTTTGCGCTCATGTCTTAATTGATCGGGGCGAGTTAGATCCCGGCGCCTTGATTACGAAATATTGGCCAGAGTTTGGCGCGCAAGGCAAAGACTCAACCACGGTGCGGGATATGCTTGGTCATCGCAGCGGAGTGCCTGCACTTCGTACACCCGTCAAACCAGGGGGGTTTTTGGATTTTAAATATGTGACCAATCACTTGGCGAAGGAGACACCTTTTTGGAACCCCGGTACAACGCACGGCTATCATATGGTTACGTTTGGCTGGACGGTGGGTGAGCTTGTTCGCCGGGTCTCCGGCAGGTCTTTAGGGGAATTTTTCAAAAAGGAAATAGCGAAGCCTTATGGCGTTGATTTTCATATTGGTCTTCCTGACTCTGAGTTTGCCCGCGTTTCAAAACTATTGGTCTATAAACCCGGACCACAGGACACTCCGTCCGCATTTGTGAAAGCCATGTTTGCAGATCCGGCGGGCATACAGGCTTTGGCCTTTGGTAATAACGGTGGCTGGTTTTTTGATGCACCAGAAAGTTGGCGAGCCGAGATCGGCGGTGCGGGCGGTGTATCAAACGCACGGGGTTTAGCGGCTATGTTTGGAACAATTTTCAATGAAAAACCCCTACTCTCTAAATCGCGCATAGGTAAGTTACGCGAACCTGTCTCCGAAGGGATGGATACAACATTGTGCATTCCAACGCGTTTTGGCGAAGGCTTTATGCTGTCGATTGATAATCGTGACCTCCCTGGCGAAGGTCAATCCGCTATACTGGGCAGCGGCGCCTTCGGGCATGTTGGCATGGGCGGATCCATCGGATTTGCCGATCCCAAAGCTGAGTTTAGTTTTGGCTATACAATGAATAAAATGGGTGGCGGTATTTTGCTAAACGAACGAGGTCAGTCACTCGTCGATGCTGCGTATGAATGCTTATAGTTAAAGGCCCATTTGACGCATGGAGAGGTCTTTCATGATCTCTTCTGATCCGCCGCCTATGGCGGTTACTTCGAAGATAGCCGGCGTCGCCCAGAGCTTTTCAACTGAACTTCGGGCACAAAAAAAGCGGCCCCAAGGGGCCGCTTAAATTTAGATTTCTATTAAGCTACTTAGAAAGTTTTCCGCAGGCTGGCACCATATGTGCGCGGCTGACTTGGGTATCCATTGATGGTCGAACCTTGCACAACACCCGGGAAGGCACTTGTGTAAGACTGATCATTGTTGAGGTTACGACCCCAAACTTGAACAGATAGACCATTGTCAAGCGCAAGGCCGATAGAACCGTTAATGATATTTGTCGAACGATCTACGCCCGCAATATTGTCAACAATCTGTACTTCGCTTTCATATTGATAATCACCACGAATGAAGCCTTCCATGCCGTTTCCGAACTCATGCGTATAAGTCGCTGATGTCGAAAGGGAAACTTCAGAGATCCCAGCAGGTTTCTCACCGGACAAGTCAATAACAGTGTCATTCGGTCCAGATGCACCAGTGAAGTCGTCGTAGATAGGATCTAGTAAAACACCCGCAAAAGTGACACGAAGATTTTCAACCGGATCGAATGTTGAATCAAATTCGATACCTTTTGTTGACTGTGAACCCGCGTTGGCAAGAACGAAGCCGGTGCCTTGGAAAATCGTAGACTGGAAGTTCTCGATGGTTTGGTCGAAGGCTGCGATATTAAATGCACCCCAATCAAAACGAGCCTTTAAGCCAAGTTCGAAGACTTCAGCGCTCTCTGGTAAAGCGAAACGAGTACCAAATTCACGGCCAGTAGACGGCACATAGTTATTTGGCAGCAACCCAGCCGCATCAAGTGCAGCCGCATCACCTATGAATGGACGAGAATCTCGCGTGAAGTTCCATGAAGAAGATTTAAAGCCAGTTGCATAGCTACCATAAACGTTGAAGTTATCATTCACTTCGTAAGCAAGGCGCGCTGTGTACGTCAGCTTATCATCATTTGTACGGCCATTTTCAACTGAGTTCGGGAACTCCAAGAACTGTGGCTGGAACTGAAGTCCAAAAAGACCGGCCAGTGGGTTTTGCGCAGGATCATTTAGATCAAGCGACGCCACACCAGCTGCTACTGCGGCCTGGAAACCAGGGAACGCTACAGAACCAGGCGCTGTAATTGTCAGATCAGTCGGGTCCAAGAAACATGCTGGCGACATTGATACTGCCCCTGCATTTGCAGCAGAGAACGGAAGTGCACCAAATGGGGCGCCTGTCGATGGATCAATACAAGACTGCGCAAATGCTGGGAAGTTAGCCGCAAGGCCACCAACTGTAAGCACTTGTGCGCCATCCGCACCGTTTAGAGAGAGGTTACCGAATACATCAGTATTTTCGCCACTCGCGGTAACTTGCTTTTTATCTTTTGTATAGTTGAGACCCACTGTCGCTGTGAGGCGATCAGTTACATGGAAATCAGCTGACCCAAAGAAGGAATATGCTTCATCGTCTTGTGTGAAAGTTTCTAAAACACGTGTTTCATCAGAGAAGAACGTTCCGCGATCAAAACCAAGCGCATCTTCAATGCCTGCTAGGGTAGCCGCCCCACCTGCCAAAATATCAACGTATGTCCGCGTATCAGTACCATAATCAATCCCGGCATCCTGAGTGATGTCTTCATTGAAGTAGTAGACACCAGCTAGGAGATCGACCTTATCGCCAATTGACGTATCAAAGCGTAATTCTTGAGTGAATGTTTTGATCGCGACTTCTTGGAAAACATCTTCGAGAAACTCTAGAGAGTTGTAATCAGAGTCAGAGTTATAATCGGAATTATTTTTGCGATAGGCCGTAATGGAAGTTACATCCAGTCCACCAAACCCAAACTTACTCTCTAGCGAAATACCACGATCAGAGATTACATTCTGTGAATTGCTGTTCGCATAAGTTTCATAAGAAAACTGATTGTCCGCAGTAGGCTGGTTAGCACCTAGAGAACGAATGATATCGCCGACATTTGGCTGTCCGGCCGCGAAAGGCCCATCAATGATTACGCCCGTACCGCAACAGTTTTCATCAATTTCACTCTTATCTGCAATCAAGCGGAATGATACATTGTCCGCAGGTTCCCACAAAGCTTGTCCACGGAAATTAAAACGTCGGAGATTATTGAAATCATTCGCTTCGGCCAAGTTCTCAAAATACCCGTCACGACTTTGGAATCCACCGCCCAAGCTAATCGCGAGATCGTCTGTTATTCCACCCGTGATATAGGCTCTGCCGTTGATGAGACCAAAATTGCCTACACCACCTTCAATATATCCATTTGTTTCATATTCAGGCTTAGCCGTCACAACACTAACAACACCTGCAGAGGCGTTTTTACCGAAGAGTGTTGATTGAGGTCCGGATAGAACTTCTACTCGCTCAAGCTTTGGCAAGTCACCAATGGAAGCAGCTGCACGTGACCGATAAACGCCATCAATAAAGACACCTACAGCTGGTTCAATACCGATGTTGTTACCACCGTTACCAAATCCACGAATAGACAGGCTTGTATTCGCCGTGTTCTGAAGTTGGGACACACGGAACGTCGGAACGACTGACTGAAGGTCTTTGATATCGAGAATTTTGGCCTTCTCGATCACGTCATTTGTCGTGACGGTTACGGCAACGGGTGTTTCTTGCAGAGTTGTGTTCCGCTTTGTCGCACTAACGATAATGACATCATCGGCACTATCTTGTGCGAAGGCTGGCGCCGTTGCGAGAAGGGCAAAAGCAGAGGCGGAAGCCGCCAGAATAGAAAAACGTTTGGTCATGAATCCCCGAATGTTTATTGGTTGCACGGTCATTATTGCCGCGATTGCATCTCGACTATCTGTTGGATTCGACTGACGCAAGGGTCCGATTGGGTTGAAACTGTCTTTCGCTTACCATTGTTGCTTTCGCGCCACATTACGCATTTGGCTGTTAATTTCACTCCTGACGTGACCTTGTCGGCGGGCTGCCATAGATATCTAATATGGCTAAACCTCTTCCACTGACCCAAACCCCGCCTGCAATATTAGACTGGTCTCGTCCCGACACACCCGCGGCAACGGCCTTCGGGGACATTTATTTCTCAACTGACGGCGGATTGGATGAGACACGCGCAGTCTTTTTGAAGGGATGCGGACTACCCGATAGATGGCAAAATCGATCCATTTTCACCATCGCAGAGCTTGGTTTCGGCTCAGGTTTGAATTTCTTGGCCACGTGGCAGCTCTGGACCAAGACCGCGACTCCCACACAGCGCCTGCATTTCGTTTCAATCGAGAAATTTCCCTTTGACCGCGCCCAATTGGCCCGTGCCCTCTCCGCATGGCCTGAATTAGAGTCGTTGAATGCTCAATTGATCAACGCTTGGCCAGGTCGCGTGAAAGGCATTCATCGTCTAAACTTTGGCGCTGTGACTCTAACCTTAGTTCATGAAGATGTGGAGGACGCCCTCGATCAATTAGATAATCTGAGAGCCGATGCCTGGTTTCTCGACGGGTTTAGTCCGTCCGGTAATCCCGCCATGTGGAGCGAGGGGGTTATGACCCGAATCTCAACCTCCTGTGCATCCGGTTCGCGCCTCGCAACATTTTCAGTTGCAGGCGCCGTCAGGACAGCTTTGAAACAAGCTGGTTTCGAGGTTCGAAAAATGCCCGGATTTGGTCGTAAACGACATAGGCTGGAGGCCGAATTTTCTGGAAAATCCGACCAACCACAGCCGAACATAGAGCGAGCCCTGATTGTCGGGGCTGGCATTGCGGGGCGGTCCCTCGCCACGGCTCTCACCGCCCGCAATATTCCGTTCGACATCATTGACAATCGCGTTCACCCAGCCGCTAGTGAAAACCCGGTGGCGCTCGTAAAACCTCGTTTTGATCTACAAGATCGTCCCGAAAGCAGGTTTTTCCTTTCCGCATACTTACACTCGCTGCGAAGCTATCCGAAAAACGCTGTTCTAGAGTGCGGCGTTCTTCAGATTCCTAAAACCGAAAAAGAAGCTATTAGATTTGAAAAACTCGCTACCCAAAACCCTCTTGGAGACGGGCATTTGGACTGGCAAGAAACCGCGCTTTGGATTGAAAGCGCGGCCGTGATCAACCCTTCCAAAATTTTTGACCAATTTGATATTCGTACTGAAACCTTGGAGACGGCTCAGCAACGTAACGAATACAGCCACGTATTTTTAGCGGCGGGTTACGGCATTAGATCAATCGCGCCGAACCTCGCCATGCGGTTTTCACGCGGGCAATTAAGTTGGGCAAACCCCGTATTGGATCAGTCGGTCGCCTATGGCGGCTACGCGATTAATCTGGACGGCGGTACATTGGTCGGTGCTACGCATGATCGACTGGGTGACTCTGATCCATTCGAGCTGCGGGAGGAAGACGACCAAAATAATCTATCGGCATTGGCCGCAATTTCTGGAAAGAGCGTGACCCCTCTGTCTCGCAAATCACGAGCCAGCGTCAGGGTAACGACCCCAGACACATTACCGATGATAGTAGATTTGGGCGCCGGTCAATCGGCCTTAACGGGGTTAGGAAGCCGGGGATTTACTTATGCTCCGCTGCTCGCCGAAGCCCTGGTCGCCGATTTTTGCGGCGAGATCGGCCCGCTTGAAAAAAACCTCAGAGTGAAATTTTCCACCCTGAGAAAGTCTTATCACAAATAATTATCCGCGTTCATCGATATCAATATCGCCTGACCCGGACGTTCTAATCTCTGCTACCCCGCTGACGCGATCCACACGAATATCACCTGATCCACTTGCACTTAGGTTCGCATTTTCTGCGTCTCCGGAATATTCAACTGTAGCAGATCCTCTGACAATTATCTCAAGTTCTTCAACATCTCCGCCGCCGACGTCAATGTCGCCTGATCCATGGGATTTCAGGTAAAGTTCAGGGCCTTCAACAGATGACACTTCAAGATCGCCCGAACCGTGTCCTGAATACGTCAACGATCCTTCTACATTATTTAATTCTGCATCACCTGATCCATGAGACGTCATTTCAACGGGACCGCTGACATCAGACGCTTCCAAATCTCCTGATCCATGTAGGCTAATTTCTAGCGAAGCAAGATTACCAAGCTCTACATCGCCAGATCCGCGGGATTTAACGAGAACATCCCCACTATTTCCGCCGCTCAAATCTCCTGAGCCTTTCAAACTGGCTGCAATCTGGCCCGTTTGTCCGACGGTCACATTTGCGGACCCTCGGCTATCTAGAGCCAATGTGTTTTCGATATCACCCAGTGTAACGCTACCACAGTGGCGAAGTTCAAGATCTGCCTCTCCAATATTCGGATTGCCATCAGTGAACACGACAGAATTTCGTATCACAAGCTTTGCATCTCTCGGCATGGTAATATTTAAAACTGGAAGATCATCGAGATCATCAAAGCCGCCAAAACGACCTTCTTTTTTCTTACCAAACCAGTCGAAATCATAGCTGCCATAGCTAGATTTGCAGTCGGATCCGTCAATTTTGTCGAAACCGCCATCCACGGTTACATCACTTCGGCCTGAAACTTTCGTATCACCCTTATTCTTCTCAACCTCGACAGACATAGGGCCGTTTGACCAGTTGATCGATCCAATAAAGTCTCGGATTTCTAGGCTGTCTTCCGCAAAGGCTGCGGGGGCAAACGCAAGTCCAGCAAAGGTTACTGAGCTGATGAAAGCTGTTTTCATGAAGGTTTTCATTTTAAAATCCAATCCGAATGTGAAGGTCGCCAGGGAACTCGAAATCTACAAAAACGGCGGTCTTATCAGTAATAGAAAGTCCGAACCCGTCAGCGCCGTGGCTGATTTCCAGATAGGAAAATTGGGCTATAACGGCATCTGTAGCAGGCAAATTGAGGACAGCTTGTTCGGCTGTTACAGGATCAGCCTCTGCTAGCTGAGCGGTCGGGGCGGCGGCGAATAAGGCGGCGGATGCAATAATGGCGGTTTTTAACATGGCTATATCTCCCTTAAGCCAATCTTGTGAGTGTGAGACGCATGGCACTGCGTCGGATTAGTAGTGCGAAGCGCGCAATATGACAGCGCGCTTCAAATCAAATTAGCTTTCCAGGTCGCGGAAGTCTCGGTTGAGCTTCCATTCCTTGGATGTGATGGACTTTTCAAGGTCCTGCAGGCGGACTTCTAGTGAACGAAACTTTGACCGGACATCATTATATGTTGTTGTCGATCCAGCCGTTCCTGCCGGAGCATTTGCGCGGCTGTAAGCTTCACTCTGTTCGCGATATTCACGAACATAAGGGGCCCGAGTATCTTTGGGCATTAAAGCCCAGAGAATAAAGTATGCGATTAACGGTACGCCTGTGAAAATGATCAGCAGGATTGTCAAGATACGAACCATTGTATGGTCCCATCCCAGATAGTCGCCGATCCCGGCACAGACACCACCTAATTTACCGTCAACTTTGTTACGTGTCAGTCGGCGATGGTGAGGCTTTTGACTGTAAGCATAGCCGTCTTCGCTGCCATCCCAGTTAAAATCCCGCATCATACGGTCAGTTCTGTTTCTGTATTGGCCGCTCATTTCTCTCTCCAATCCGGCACTTCGTCGTCCAGAATACGTTCCAAAACGGCGACTCTTTGATCTAATATATCAGCGATCTTTGACATTTGTGTCAGTTCCATCGCTTGGTCGTCTGTGATCGTTCCGGCTGTCTTGTTCAGGTGCTTATAATGCGCGCTGACCCAGACAATTCCGAGAACCATGATAAACGGTGCGAGGGGTATTAAAATGCCCATTTCCATGCCTTTCTATCTCTCTCCTATTTTAAGTTTTGCGCCCGACCGTTCGGGGTTAGAATGGTCTCCAGTGGGAAACTAGAGGGCCGGGCGCAAATTCGGTTAGTCTGGTTAAATTAGCCAGCTTTTTTCTTCTTTGATCCACCATTAGCAGCTTTTGGTTTGCTAATACGGGCTTTCAAAGCGGCAAGTTCGTCTTCAATCGCATCATTGGCTTCCAATTCGGCAAATTGACTTTCTAAGCTATCGCCACCGGCGCCGAGATCAAAACTCTCTACATGGGCTTCCAACTCATCGACTTTGCGTTCCATCCGCTCATAACGAGCAAGGGCGTCTTCGACTTTTGTGTCGCGAACCATGGTGCGCATCTTGATTTGGCCTTTGGCGACAGAGCTGCGCATTGTGAGCGCCTTATGCTTGGCCTTGGCTTCGTTCAACTTCGTTTGAAGCTTAGCAAGATCTTCGTCCGCTTTCGCGACAGCTTCGTCAAGAACAGCGATTTCGCGTTCGACAACGTCAACCATTTGCTCAGACTGTTGTTTGGCAGAAAGAGCGCCGCGAGCAAGGTCTTCCCGACCCTTTGTTAGAGCAAGTTCGGCCTTGGCTTCCCAATCAGACGCACGCGAGGCGTAATCATCAGCTTTGCGGGATAGTTCTTTGCGTTCTGCAATGTTGCGGGCAGCATCCGTGCGAACTTCGACAAGTGTGTCTTCCATTTCCTGAATGATGAGGCGTGCGATTTTTTCAGGATCTTCTGCTTTATCGATCATAGCGTTGAGGTTCGAGTTGATGATGTCGCCCATGCGGGAAAAAATACCCATTGTTTGTCTCCTAAGATTAGTTTCGGTGTGAGGCTGGTTAGGGGTTAAAGAAAGATTTTCGCGATCACGATGCCCGCGGCGAAGAAGCCCCAACATTCCGCAGGACGGGTTGTAAGGTATCTCACGAAGCGCGCCCCTTTGGCGCGCCAGTTATGTGATGTGTCAGTATAACGATCCATCGCGTGTCGTCTCCTATATGCTCGAGTAGACCCAGACCCGGGAGCTAAACCGGGAACCCCGGATAGCTGCCCGGCGGGCAGAACGTGCACGGCGTGCAACGCCTGTTGTAGATTCGGTTTCTGTGGTGGCACCCACGGAAGCCATGTCAGTGTCGATTGTACGGAAGGTCATGTTTCTCTCCTAAGTCTTCCTGTTATAAAAACCTTGGGTTGGCACACCCGTGGGGTTTTCGTTTCGTCTCCTGTCTGGCGAGTGGCTGTTGCCTCCCGCCGACAAACAAAAGATGGCGGATTGATTCAAAATTGTCGAATACTTTTAAGTTATTGATTTTATTAATATTTTTAATTTTCTTGATTTCTGACCACAAAATGAATGGTATTTTTCACACTGATTTGGTATAAATAGCCAAATATGTTTAGCTAAATGGACCAATTATGGCTGCATTACCTCCACAACCTATCGGGCAAAGCCAAGCTTATCTCGCGATTCTAGATCGCGTGTCCGATTCAGCAGTGCTTGAACGCCCGGTTTTGCTCGTCGGAGAGCGAGGAACGGGCAAAGAACTCATCGCAAAACGCCTCCATTTCCTATCTCCTCGATGGGAAAAGGTCTTTATTACGGTCAACTGCGCCGCCTTTACGGATGAAAGATTGGATGAAGAACTATTTGGGCAGAGCTTTCTTGACGGGCGCGAAGACACGAATGGAAAGTTCTATCACGCCGATGAAGGCACAATATTTCTGGACAATGTTGATACCATGTCCCCCCGCCTGCAAGAAAAACTGATGGGCGCTGTCGAATATGGCCGTTATGAAGCCAGCGGTGAACACGCAGAACAAGAAGTCGACGTTCGCGTCATTTCCGCCAGCGCGGTCGATCTACCCTATGCCGTTGAGCAAGGAGATTTTCGCGCAGACCTACTAAGTCGTCTTGCGTTTGAAGTTCTGACACTACCGCCCCTGCGCGCGCGGCGTGACGACATCATGCCGCTATCCGATCATTTCGGCCGAAAAATCGCGGCTGAATTAGGCGCGGATAGCTTTCCTGGATTTACAGCCGAAGCCAGCGAAGCGCTGTTAGCTCGCCGTTGGACAGGAAATGTGAGAGAATTAAAGTCTGTTATTGAACGCAACACAGCCAAAGCCTGGTTAGCGGATGAGACTTTATCAAATCCTATAGGCGGCGGTCCCAGCGGACCATTGCAGTTTGATCCGTTTGAAGACCCGTTTCGTCTTCGGGGTGACGTGCGCACGGCAAACACCCCTCCGCAGCCCGTCAGCCAGGCGCCGGTCATGGGCTACGAATTGCCTCCCTTAGAAATTGAAGCGCCTCCGGCAACGCAAGTCGAAGGATTCCAGGACCGGGTCATGGCTTTTGAACGCAAGCTTATTGATGAAGCTATGCGAGTCAGTGATAACCACCAAGGTAAGGCCGCCGAACGACTGGATCTCACCTATCACCAATTCCGAGGACTGATGCGCAAACATGGGTTGAAGAAGTAGTCTTCATATTTGTCGCTAGTGTTACGAAGGACTGACCGTTAGGTTTCTCTATAATCGGCACCGGAATTTGAGCCAAAATTGGGGAGAATAATATGCGCGCAGCTATCATTGGCACAGTCAGCCTATTGGTTTTATCGGCCTGCCAAGCCGAACAAGCGGCACCGCCTCAACCCAAAACCACGCCCGTCAACAACGGTAGCGCAAGCGAAATTCCGCTGGTTGAAACCAAAATCGCCCTGTTTGGGGATCTCCACGTTCATACAACAAATAGTTTTGACGCATTTATTTTTGGGACACGTACAGATGCGAATGACGCTTATCGTTTCGCTAAAGGCGAACCGATCGATAATGGCGCAGGAGATAAAATCAAACTGGATGGCCCGCCGCTAGACTTCTATGCCGTTACAGATCACGGAGAATATCTTGGTGTCGTCCCCGCCATGCGCGACCGCAGCACCGATATTTCTAAAACTGACACGGCCAAATCCATTTTCGGCCTGACGGCCACTGATCGCCGCGGCAGTTTTTTACGCGTGGGACAAACCATCGTTAGCGGTGATGAGATCGAAGAGATTTATGATCGGGAGTTGATGGACTCTGTCTGGGCCAGAAATGTCGCCGCCGCCGAGGCGCACAATGAACCGGGTACATTTACAACATTCGCCGGATATGAGTTTACCGCCATGCGCATAGTCTCAGATACGGCAGCCGCTAATCTACACCGGAATGTCATTTTCAAAGACAGCGCGCCGTCCCGCCTATTCACAACATTGGATAGCCCACGACCGGATAGGCTCTGGGGTTGGATGGATGAACAACGTAGCGCCGGACATGACGTCCTCGCTATCCCGCATAATTCCAACGCCTCAAATGGCATGATGTTTTCATTCGGAAGTTATAACGGCAGCCCGATGGACCGAGCTGAAGCAGAGCTACGCCTGCGCAACGAACCCGTCGTCGAAATTACCCAGGTCAAAGGCACGTCAGAAACGCATCCACTGCTGTCACCCAATGATGAATGGTCGAATTTTGAAATCTACGACAATCTCATCGGCGGGCAACTTCCCTCTTATGTGACGGATGGCAGTTTCGTGCGCCAAGGATTGGCTCGCGGCTTCACACTAGAAAAGGGTCTCGGCGTGAATCCCTTTCAGTTCGGCGTCATTGGAAGTTCGGACACACATATTTCGGCAGGCGCTTACGGCGAAGAAAGCTTCTTCGGTAAATTTTCGCATGATATGAACTCTGAGAGTCGTCAGACCGTTCCGCCAAAAGGCGCGAAAACCTGGCCGGAAAATTTCACACCTGAAACAGATCTGATTGCCACACCGCAATATGGTGCGTCAGGGCTGGCAGGTGTTTGGGCACGGGCGAATACACGTGCGGAGATTTTCGACGCTATGGCAAAGAAAGAAACTTTCGGGACGTCAGGTCCACGGATTAAGGTCCGGTTCTTTGCGATGCAGGACCGCGTTGGCAAAGACATTCTGGATGCGCCCGATATGGTGTCACAAGCCTATGCTGCAGGTGTACCGATGGGCAGCCGCTGGGAAGCAGGTCGCAAAGCACCGCAATTCCTCGCTTGGGCCAGCCGCGATGCCAATTCTGCCCCGCTGGAACGCATGCAAGTGATTAAGAGTTGGATGAAAGATGGTCGGCCACAAGAGCGCATCTATGATATTGCCTGCGCCGATGGGCGATCACCTGTTGACGGAAGATGTCCAGATCAAAGGCTGGAGGTTGATCTCACGACCTGCTCTCTACGCGGTGAAGGCGCAGCCGAGTTGAAAACCCTCTGGGTTGATCCAGACTTTGATGCCAAAACGCCAACCGCCTATTATGTGCGCGTGCTGGAAGCCCCAAAATGCCGCTGGAGCACATGGGACGCCGTTCGAAATGGAACCGCTCCTAATCCTGATATGCTCTCATCCGTCCAAGACCGCGCCTGGAGTTCTGCGGTCTGGGTGCAATAAGTTTGGAATAGGCGCAGATTGGGGTTGAAGTTCTGATACGCGACCCATATATCGCCTTTCTGTTGACGCGGGGTGGAGCAGCCCGGTAGCTCGTCAGGCTCATAACCTGAAGGTCGTAGGTTCAAATCCTACCCCCGCAACCAACATATCATTTTCCTAAATACCGCTAAATTCGCCCGACAAATGTCGGAACAAAAAAAGCGAGCTCCGTTAGGAACTCGCTTTGGCCTTTTCAAAACGCCCCGAAAAGGCCTTGTGGGAAAACAGGTAGGCATGAACCACCTATTTGTTTGCAAGACTGAAATGTCAGTCGTCGGTAACACCTTCGCCCCTGAGGTGTATCAAATGAGCGACGGCCTATATTCGTTTGGGAAGATGAATATAGCCCCCACATATCGCTCAAGCTGATCCGACAATTGGTCATTTCAGTCTAAGTAGGTGTCAGCAAATGATGAGGTATTTGCCTCTTCCCACATTAGTTTGATAGCGAATACCGTTATTGAAAGTCCTGTTGGTTCGCTTAGACTTTTCTTAGGTTTTCTTAGGTTGCCCTTTTTTATCTTTGTCATATAGGTGTTGGGACCGCTTAATTGGGATGAGAAAAGCGCAATGTATATTGGGGAAGCTCGCGTAAACTTCGACGCCAACATAATTGATGGCCGCAATGGTCAACAACATGTTGAGCCGAAAATCATGCGTCTTTTAAAGTTCTTGGTAGAAAACCCAAACACGGTCGTCTCAAGGGAAGATCTTATTTCCGCCGTTTGGGGCGTTGATTTTGGCGGAGATGAACGCCTATCACGGGCGATCTCTTTGTTGCGAAAAGCGCTTGGCGAAGAAAAAGGCAAACGCAAATATATCGAAACAATTTCACGCGGAGGCTATCGCCTTGTCGCAGATATTTCTGAGGAACCGCCGGAACAAACAACAGAAACGCAAAACCCACCTCCGGATCGGGCCAAGACTTTTCCTTTCCAATGGCTGATCGCTGGTCTTGGCGGAGCGTTAGTTTCAGCCCTCGTGATATTTTTTGTATTTTCACAATCTCCAACGACTTCACCAACTAAGGAGGTTAACATTAGTGCAGAGCTGTCTTCCGGGTTCGACAATATTCGTTATTTCGGACGTGCGGGTGCCGTCAAAGACGCCCAGACAAGTTTCACGAATATATTGGAGGTAGATCCAGACAATGCAGCGGCACATGCAGGCTTAGCCTTGTCATATATAAGAGAGTACACGTCTTTGGAGTCAGACCCGGCATTGCTGAAGCAAGCCCGCGCTTCCGCACTTAACGCTTTAGATAAAAATGAGCATTTAGCGCTATCTTATATCGCCATGGGATGGGCCACGGAATTTCAAAACGAACAGGATAAAGCTCTACAATATTTGGAACGCGCAGATCTTCTGGACAAAGATAATCCTCTAATTCTCGAGTCTAGAATGCGAGTTCTGAGATCTATTGGAAATACTGAGGCATCGAATAGTTTGGTTCAAAAAGCTATTAATCTTCATCCTGATGTTCCAGTTTTCTACACCTATGCTGCAGGAATATATGTCGCCGAAAATGATCTAGAAAGTGCCGAGGCGCAGGCAAAACTGGCGATGAATCTCGATCCGGAAAACCCGTGGGTGTATTCATCTATGGCCCACATTCTCTATCTTCAGGGCAAAACAACAGAGGCCATTAAAACCGTTCAATCCGGACTGGAGGTAGAAGAGACAGCCTCACTATATAATAATCTCGGGACTTATCTCTTTTTTCAAGGCTATTATGATTTGGCCGCTTCAGCCTTCGAAAAAACATTGGAGCTAAAAGGTAATAGCCATGATCCCTTATCTTGGGCCAATCTGGGCGATGCCTATCGTTGGATCCCAGGAAAACAAGACCTCTCATCACAAAAATATAATCGCGCGATTCAATTGTGGAAGGAGGGTCTTGAAAGATCCCCTGAAAATTTGACCCTCAAAACAAGAATTGCGCTCTATAACTCGAAACTGAAATCAGGAGAAAAGCCAGAAGCACTCTTAAATGAGGTCTCCAAAACAGAAAATCTCGAATCCATTATCTATTACCGTATGTTGGTGACAGCCGAACTTTGGAACGACAGGCAGCTGGCTCTCAATCTTCTCGAAAAATCAATAAATTCAGGTTATCCTTTAAGTGAGATCAGGAATGATCCTGAGCTTAAGGGGTTAAGAGAAGACCAAGCTTATCACCTTATTGTGTCGCAATAGGCACGCAGTTAAACGGGGAAAACTATGACACTTTATACACTCGCACTTCAATTTGATGTCAATCAAGGCACGCAATCTCTACAATATCACTTTAGCAATCCTGAAGTAACAGACGGGGCTTTGGCCGGTACATTTAATTTTAACGGCCCTGACAACCCTAAAAATGATGACACCTTACAAGTTTCACTAAAGGTGACCGGCAATGCGGCGGACTCTCCTTCTGTTTCCGTTAAAGACTGCACACTCGTCTCAGTCAATAACGGCAAATTGGGTCCCGCCTTTCTCTCTCCTTTCAGTGAAAACAAAGCTGTGTCAAAAATCAAAGGCTTGTCAGTAAAAGAAGTAGGCGTCCGAGATGGTCGGGTAGAACTTTTTGGCTTGGCAAAGAAACAACTGCCCGTCGTCGCAGATGAAGGGCAATGGCAGATTTCTGGATATCTTTCCGCTGTCATTGAGTTGAATGGAAAGTCATACAATCGGATATTTACATTCGATCCTGAAGGAACAGCGGGCGGAGGTAGTACTTTTCCGTAGCCAAGACGTCATTTCACTGATTTTCAAAGCCCGCCATTTGGCGGGCTTTTTCATGCCAGTATTTAGACTTATGAAAATCGAAACAACATTGCCTAAACAGCAAACATGATTTTCGTAACAAGACCCTAAGTGCTAGGAGATCGTTCAATATTGATTCCTCGCCTCTTACCTCAGGATACACATTTCAATGACGATCGATCAGACAGCGACAATTGTTTTACCCGTTGCCAGCGCGGATACTGTGAGACAAATCGTGCAAACGCTTGGAGCCGATGAGACTTACATCACTTTATCCGAAGGCAAGGCATTTGAATTTGTATTCTCAGGCACTGCAGAGGCGTTAAATGTTTCTCTCTCCCAAATGAATATCTCCGCAGATGTTTGCGTACAGCCAACACAAGGTCGCAAAAAATCACTTTTGATTTGCGATATGGACAGCACACTCATTGGGCAAGAATGTATTGACGAACTTGCCGATTTCGCAGGCGTGAAAGAGCATGTCAGCGGCATCACAGAACGCGCCATGCGGGGTGAATTGGATTTTGAGGAAGCTCTCACAGAACGTGTTGCGCTTCTGAAAAACCTTGACCTCTCCGTCTTGGAAACCTGTTTTGAAGAGCGCATAAAACTGAATCCAGGCGCCGTAACCCTATGCCAAACCATGAAAGCCAATGGCGCGAAGACCGTTATCGTCTCTGGCGGGTTTACGTTTTTTACCGAACGCGTCGCCAAAGCTTGCGGGTTCGAATCTCATCACGCCAATACGCTTTTGGACGACGGGGACTCCTTGATTGGCGATGTCGGACGTCCGATCTTAGGGCGCGAAGCGAAGCAACAGACGTTGGAAAAATATAGCGATAATCTGGGCGGCCCAACCGCAGCCATCGCCATTGGTGACGGCGCAAATGATCTCGCCATGATTCAAGCCGCAGGACTGGGTGTTGCCTATTATGCAAAACCCGCAGTTGCCGCCGCCGCACATTGCGCCATCAACCACACAGATTTGACCACGGCGCTATATTTCCAAGGCTATAAAGACAGCGAGTTCGTTGAAGGCTAAATCCCATAAGCCTCACCATCTTGCGTTAATGGCTTTCGAGAGAAAACGTTATGAGCATCCCAAATCGGCTTTTTCCCCGCGATTAGGCTAAGCAATAGCGCGAGTAGCACTCCAGAAATCAAAGTGATCGCCATCATGTGGATGTAATGAAGGTCGATGTTTGCCTCGCCAAACGGGTTCGTCGACCAGCCATAGAATACGACACCATAAAGCACCGCAATGATCATCGCCCACGCACTCACATTTCTAAACAAGAGCCCAACGATAAAGGCCGACAGAATTGGCATGGATAGCAATCCGTAAAGGCGTTGAACGAGGTCAATGATGGAATTCTCTGGGTTGTTAAAAATCGGGATCATCGCGAAACCCAGCAAAACCATAACAATAGACACCCAAAGTGAGAGCCGTTTTACATTCGGCTTTTTGTTCACATAAGTCTCATGAATATCCATAACCCATAACGCGGCAGACGCATTTAGAATTGAGTTAAATGTGGTTAGGACAGCCGCTGCAATCGCGGCGGCAAAGGCACCAGATAGGAAGGTCGGCAAAACATCTCCGACAAGACGCCCGTAAGTCGCATCGCCGATATCGCCATAGAGTTTAAAAGCCACGATTCCAGGCAGAACAATGATAGGCGGGATAATCAACAAACGAATACCCGCAGCAGCTAGAATACCTTTTTGCGCCTCACCAACGCTCGGACTCGCCATAGCGCGTTGGGTGATCGTTTGGTTAGTGGACCAATAGAACATTTGAATAAATATCATTCCAGTGAAGAGAGTCGCAAAAGGGATGTCACTATCTGGGGCACCAACTAGCGTTAGGCGCTCTTTCGGGATCCCTGAAAAATCCCACCCAATGGCATTGAGGGAGATAATCGTAACTGTAATCGCCAAACCCAATAACAAAATCCCAGAGAACGTATCGGAGACTGCAACTGCCCTTAAGCCGCCAAAAATTGCATAGGCGGAGCCAACAATCGCGAATAAGGCCGCGATAATGTATAAATTTACGTCTAGTCCAAAGAGATTGGCCATGAACAAAGACCCGCCATACAAAATCGCGGGCAGGAAAATAAATATGTTACCCAAAAGGAAGAGGATTGAGATCAACGCACGTATGTGCGGGTTATTATATCGCTTCTCCAACAACTCAGTCGTCGTCGTACAATTATATTTATAATAGACGGGAATAAATACAAAGGTCAGCATGATTAGGCCAAAGACGGCCGCGAGTTCCCACCATGCGAGCAACGCCATCTGCGCGCCATTCATACCAACAAGTTGATCGGTGGACAGATTTGTTAAGGTGATAGATCCCGCAACAAAATACCATTTCAGACCACCGCCTGCGAGGAAGTAATCCTTCTCCCCACCCACATCATCACCGCGCGATGCACTGCCGCGGCAGAACCAATATG
Organism: Litorimonas sp.; assembly: GCA_039975855.1. GTDB lineage: Bacteria > Pseudomonadota > Alphaproteobacteria > Caulobacterales > Maricaulaceae > Litorimonas. The sequence goes on from JBDWGH010000002.1 coordinate 1,093,316, forward strand.
TGGCGAAAGCGATAAGGGCTGTGAGTCCAAGAAAGACCGCAAATTGCGAGAAATTGAGATTCATTTTAGTCCCCTTCGACGCCGTTCTTGACGTTCTTTATGTAAAATTCTTAGCCCGACGATTTCCGGAATACAAACATGTGAGAGCTGAAATCACCGTCCGGCATGTATCTAACACCGTCGACCTTTTCTCCGGTTGCAACCTGCGGCATAGGCATTCCCGACTGCATGAGCGTGTCCCCGCGATAAACTGCCGGACCTTCATCAAGTCGGTAATCGGCGAGCAGATCCAGACCGACCAATCGAGTCCGACGGAAAGGAAGATTAGGTGCAGACAAAATGTGAAAATAGGCCAAATAGACGGTATTCTGGTCGGCACTCGTGAATTGCCAAGCGATCTCATTCCCCGTGTTTTTAACGCGGTTAAATGTGCCGCCAATCATATCCTCCGCTGTGTCTTTGGCGAATTGCATATGTTCGATGATTTCGGATTCATGCGCTTCGATTTCCGCTTCAGACAGAGAGACACCCCGCGCAGAGCAAAACGCACCCGCCATAAAACGCGTTTTAATTGAAGAGACCCGGCCGTTTTGATGATTTGGCGATGGACCGATATAGGCGGCCATCACGTCCAACGGAAACAGATATGATGCGCCGTCAACAATAGCCAGGCGGCCAATCGGATCGCACATATCGGAAATCCAACCTTGAGGCATGTAAGACAACATCCCGAGGTCAAACCTATTTCCGCCTGACGCACAATTTTCGAAAAGGACGTACGGATGCTTCTCAACCAATCGGTCCAATAATTTGTATAATCCCAGAATATATCGGTGAGATGTTTCCCGTTGGCGATTACGAGGCAAGGCTGCGCTGCCAACTTCCGTCATGTTTCGGTTCATATCCCATTTGACATAATCAATATCACCACAAGAGAGTATCGCGTCGATCTCATTAAATAGGTAGTCCTGAACTTCTGACCGAGAGAGGTCGAGAGTGAGTTGATTGCGGCCTAATGATGAAACCCGACCGGGCACATGTAAAATCCAATCCGGATGATCTTCAAATAATTGGCTGCGCGGATTGACCATTTCCGGTTCAAACCAAATCCCAAACTTCAAACCTTTGGCTTTCACCTTCGCGGCAAGATCTGGAATTCCTGAGGAAAATCGATTTTTATCCGCGCGCCAATCGCCAAGAGAGGATGTATCGTCTTGCCGGCCTTCAAACCAACCATCATCCAAAACTAACATGTCAACGCCGATATCATTCGCTTTGTCAGCGAGCTCCAAAACCTTATTCTCATCCACATCAAAGTAAGCCGCTTCCCACGTGTTGAGATAGGTCGGGCGCGGTTCATCCTTAAACCGTTCCGGCGTAATTTTATTTCGGATGAAATCATGCCAGTGATGGGACAGGCCGCGCAGGCCTTCGCCAGAATAAGCATGCAAAGCCTCGGGTGTCGAAAATCCTTTTCCCGGTTTAAGGCGCCAATGAAAATTAAACGGGTTTATCCCGGCCAGAACGCGTACATCTTCAAACTCGCCTTTCTCAACATGAATGGCGAAATTGCCTGAATAAACCAAGGTGGTGCCATAACATCTGCCATAACTTTCCGTGGTGCCCTTTTGAAGCACAGCGACATATGGATTGTGAGCCGCGCTGGATGTTCCTCTAGCGCTATCCGCCACAAATCTTCCCTGCGGAACCGGAATACGTTCTTCGTTAAACTCGCGCGCCCAAGTTCCATGAAAATGCTGGATTTCGTAGTCACCGGCTGGAAGATCTAAAGCCGATGAAAAAGCGTGTTGAAGTTGAATTTCCTGATCACTCAGATTTTTAAACCGAACAGAACGGGACAAAACACCATGATCTTTCCAGATTGTGTAAGATAATTCGACGCGCAATCTATGTAATTTATCCTGAAGCGTCAGAATGAGTGTCTCTGAATTTCCTCCGCGGGCCGACGGCAGATTTTTAATTCTGGGTTTGTCTTGAACAATTCGATGCTTGACGTAATGCAGAGAGAAAATTGTATTTCCGTCGGCATTACGTCCATGCACGGCGGGAAAACGATAATCGGACGTCCCAAAACCGGGATATTCCTGCGGGGTATCAGACAGAGAATAGAATTTTCCGCCCTGAAAAGTAGAAGCTACATGGCGCAAAGTCCGGCGATGATGTCGCGCGACTTTTAATGGATCCGATAAAGCACCACCATAATGTAAGTGCTCGAGAATGCCTTCGGGAGACACGCGAAACACATAAGAAAAATGTTCATTCGACAGTGCAAAGGTCAGGTCGTCAGATACTGAAATGAGGGATGTCATTGCTCAGCCATAACTTTCAAAAATAGGACAGGTCCAGTCCGAAAACGAACGCGTTAAAAAAAGGGCGACCTAAGCCGCCCTCAAATTACCAGATGGGGAAAATCCGATAAGCTTAGAACGTGGCGCGAGCGCCAAGTGTGAAACGACTGCCTGTGTCTTCATATGTCAGGAAGCGGTTCTGGAAGCGAGAGAAGTCACGAGTGTCTTCATCCAAGACATTGACCCCTTCAGCAAAAATCTGGAACATGTCGTTCACATCATAGGACGCAGATAGATCTAGCTGACCATATGCTTCACGTTGACGTGGCTCACCTTGGTCAGAGAAAGCCTGGACCAAAAACTCATCACGATAGTTATATGTAACGCGGGCCTGTATTGGGCCTTTTTCATAAAAACCACTCACATTGAAAGAGTGCGGTGATAGGCCGTTATAATCGAGGTCTTCGTTACCGGAGCCACTTGCACGATCAATCGAGCTATCAACGAAGGTGTAGTTCACCGCTGCGCCAAATCCATTATCAAACGCTTTTTGAAGCGCGGCTTCAACACCAACAATACTGCCAGTTTCGCCATTACGGGTCCGAGTATCGAGGAATGTAACGGCTCTTGTCACATCATTCGCAGTCGGGTTGGAAGCATTTCCTGCAGGGAATACAACTTCGCCCGGTACTGGAAGTGTTTGAGATTCGAGGAAGTTATCAAAGCTCTTATAGAAACCCGTAACGCCAAAGAAACTAAGGTCATCAAGATACCATTCGAATGAAGCGTCAAAGTTTGTCGACTCAAACGCTTCCAGATTTGGGTTACCACCCGAGGATGTCGGCGCATTCGCCCGACCACCAAAAGCATTCGCTACACCTAGCGCAGTTAAAGTCGGACGTGTCACAGTTTTAGACGCGGCAAACCGTACGACCTTATCCTCCGCTACGTCGAACTTGATATTCGCGGAAGGTAGGAAGTTCGTGTAGTCGTTATCAACAGTGATTTCTGTTGGGTTCGCAAAGATTGCGATCAGTTGCGTATCTCCATCTGATTCACGGAACTGTGTAACAGGCTGATCTACACCAGAGCTAGATGTCTCAGTGTGATCAATGCGGAAACCCAAATTCGCTGAAAACGGGATGGATCCGAATGACTTGTCTACCCAGGATGCATTGAAGAATGCAGAGGTGACGGTTTCGTCAACTGAGAAACTTCCTGCCGGGTTAAACTCAGGTTCGTAGAAACCTAAGAACGACCCAGACGCGTCGCGGCGTGCGCGTAGCTCAGCATCAGACAAAGCCCCTCGGCCTGAGCGATTAGGGTCAGAAATAGCAGCATCAGAGTTCAATTGGGCGAACGCATCCTCAAAACTGGCTGTCAGGAAATTGAGCGGAATACCGTCACGTCCATCGACACCACTGAGGAAGCCATTCAGGTTCACCTCTCTAAGAATACTGTCATCAAAGTCTGTCGCATATCCACAATAGGCGCAGAAAATTCCGCCGCCTTGAGTTGGCGAGAAGTTATCGAACAAATCACGGGATTTAGTACGGTCTGTATAGGCTGCACCGACAGTGATAATTTCCTCACCTGACGCAGACTCCCAGTCCAATTTACCTTTTGCTTCGAAAACCTCATCATCAATAACCGTCCGGTTGACGTTTACGAAATGCAGGCGCTGGATAGATGTATCCTGCGCACCCACGATATTTGTTAAGGATGTAATTTCCGATCCATCAGGAATAGTAATCAGAGGGGAAACTGGAGCTAACGCACCTAAAACCACAAATGGGTTTGTACCATCCCGCTCAGCTTTTGACGTAGAAACATCAAAGTTTGCTGTGACGCGGTCGCTCAAATTCCAATCTAAGTTCGCACCAATCAAGTAAGTAGACGCTTCGCGATTAGCAGAGGTAAGAACATTATCGTTCTGCGACGGTCCGGTCGTCAGACCTGGGTTACGCGCTAAGAAATCAAGTCCCGGGCGAGAGAAAGATGTAACAGTTCCATTCGCATCAACAACAGGATCAATGAATGGCGGGCTGAAAAAGCCTGAAAACTGCTGGTCAAAGGAATCAATTGTAAACTCAGTGTACAATGCATCGACAGTCAACGTGACGTCCTCGCTTGGGGCAAATTGCGCTGTACCATTTGCAGTAATTCGTTCCCGATCCTGTACGTCACGGCTCACGATGGCTTGTTGCTGTACACGTGCATTGTCTGGCAGCTGCTCAACATTGGCTGCATCCGTCAAGCCCGCAGCATTCGCGGTCCCGGCACCGCCAGTATTAATAAAGTCCGCACCACCCCGCGCAGAAAAGCCATTGGTTAGTACCCGGTCTCTCTGAGCTTTGCGGTCAGAATAGGAAATGCCACCAGCAAACCCGATTGTGTCATTCTCATTTGTCCAAGACCCAACAAGAGAACCTTCAGGTGATATCTCCTCGCGCAGAGTATCATATGTCCCGGAAAGGGAAGCCGCAAAGTTTGTGCCTGGACGATCGAGGGGACGTGTCGTCACAATATTGACGAGTGCACCAATACCGCCAGATTGACGGGTTGGATCGGAGGATTTGAAGACTTCAGCACGCTGAATGATGTCAGATGACAGCACATCGAATGAAAATTCACGACCATCATTATCTGTTGCGATCGTCCGGTCATTGATAGTGACAGCATTGAATTCCGGCCCAAGACCACGAACAGTAATAAACTGACCTTCACCGCCTGAACGATCAATCGCCACACCCGTGATGCGCTGCAGGCTTTCCGCAATATTTGAATCCGGGAACTTACCTACATCTTCAGCGGAAATAGCGTCGACAACCGAAGTAGAGTCACGTTTAATATCGAGTGACTGTTGCAGCGAGCTACGGATGCCTGTTGCGATAACAACGTCTTCATCAGCGGTCTGCGCCAGCGCCGGAAGTGAGGCCAACATGGCAACGGACCCTGCCGTACACGCCAAAAGTGATTTCGTAAGTTTCATGAATTTCTCCCTCATGTTTGTTCACGCCTGACGTTTGCAGGTCTATTATTGGATTCCCCACTGCAACTACCGAAGTCGAGCGTCAAGCCGTTCAAATACGAATATTATGTTCTTATTCGAACATGTGATATTTTTGCATCATGACAACGCTGTCATCACAAATTTGTGCTGACTTGGCAAATCTTACGCGCGTCAAAGCTGATCCCTAAATCAAACGTTTTGGGGGCAGATTCGGGTGTTTCCCAATAAAATTGAGGAAGATCGCATGAAATTAGGGCGAGCGAGGAGAGACCTCGGCAATACTGCCGAATTCCTCGACAAGTTCTATTTCCAACATTTACTTGAATATACTGCCTAAAGCGTTCGTCTTCACGAAACTTAACTCGACGGATACATTTCTATGTGTCTTTTGCCTCGATCATCGGATGAACAAGTATAGCTTAGGTTTTTTCGGTATCCGCCACGCGAATTTCTACGCCTGCCTTCACACAAACATTTGCGAAACTTGAGTCTAACGGAGCATCAGTTACCAGCATATCAACGTCCAAAAGATCACCCATGCGGTTCATCGCCCGCCGGCCAAACTTGTGCTTATCCGCAACGAGTATAACTTTGCGAGAATTTCGCAGGACAGATTGAGCCGATCGGATTTCAGCGGGATCAAATTCAAGTAATGACCCATCCTCATCAATCCCGCTAACGCCCAAAATACCTATGTCCATGCGGAAACTATCAACAAAATCAGCAGCTCCCGCCCCCGTAACACCACCATCATGATTTCGAACTTGTCCGCCAGCCAACATAATTTGAAAGCTCTCATTCTGGCTAAGGTATCGCGCGACATTGATATTATTGGTCACAATATGAAGGTTTTGATGATCCAATAAGGCCTGAGCGATAGCCTCTGTTGTCGTCCCTGTATTTAGGAAAAGTGAGGATCCATCGGGGATAAGAGACGCAGTCATCTCCGCGATTTTTTGCTTAGCTTGCACGCCGCTCCGTAAACGATCTGCATAAGGCAAATTTTCGCCGCTTTTGGCCTGCCCGGCCCCGCCATGAAATCGGGTCAACAATCCCTCGCGTCCCAGCTCATTTAGGTCACGACGAATGGTCTGCGGAGTCACGCCAAATTCGGCCACCATGGCCTCTGTTGCGACAAACCCGTCCTGGGCCACCATGTTCAAAATCGCAGATTGTCGCTTGGATGGCTTGAACGCACGCATAGGATTCTCCTCAGATATACCCTTAAAAACCCATATTTAGCCAAAATCATAGTGAAAACAGGCTAGTCACGAGGAAAAAGCAAGGATAGGTAATGTTCGAATTGGAAAATAAATGACGTTCGAACATGACTGATCGCCTAGATACACTTAGAGACGCGCCCGCTGGGCAAACAGTCCATCGTCGAACCTTTAAGAAGGCGGATGGCCGGTCCCTTCGTTTATATGGATATAGGCCTCATACAGAGACGCTCCTCCCTGAAGAAGGTGGTGAAGTCGCCAAGGGCGGAGAACTTCGTTGGCACCCTCTTCGACAAGAATGGAATATCTACGCCCCGCATCGTCAGAATAGAACTTTCAAACCCTCTGCGGCCGATGATCCGTTAGCGGCCTCCAAACCTGGTGGCCCGCCAACAGAGATCCCGTTTGAAGATTTTGAACTCGCCGTTTTTGAAAACAAATTCACAAGTCTTCACCGGGAGGCGCCGATCCCGCAAAGCGTAATTGGAGTCGAGAGCGGCGTCGCAACGGGTCATTGCGATGTCATCGTTTATACACCTGAACAAACAGGAAGCCTTCACACCGTTGGTCAGGCCAAACGACGCCTTCTCTTATCCGCCTGGAATGATCGATATGAAGATCTCTTTACGCAGGGTTCTGAATTTGTTTTGCCGTTTGAGAGTCGGGGTGAAGCTGTTGGGGTAACGATTCACCATCCGCATGGTCAAATTTACGCCTTCCCATTTGTACCAAAAGTTCAGCGCGATGCTGCCACGAGTTTTCAGGAAGGATATGATTTGGCCTCCCATATGAAAGACTGCTTATCCGAGTACGGCGTCGCTTCCCGTGGCGGCATTGATGCAATCTGTCCGCCATTTGCACGTTTTCCCTACGAGACATTCCTTGTCCCTCGTCGTCCGGTGAAAGGCCCTTGGGAATTCACTGAGGACGAAGCCGCCGGGTTTGCAGAACTTTTGGGCGATATGACCCGCCGGTACGACGCACTGTTTGGACAGCCGACTCCCTATATGATGTCATTACATGCTGCGCCAAAAGGATTGGAATCTGACTGGCAATTCCACGCAAAATTCTATCCCCTTATGCGTTCCCCCGGACGTATTAAATTCCTGGCGAGTGTCGAACAATCGACAGGCATCTTCACCGTCGACGTCATGCCAGAAAGTGCGGCAAAGGCTTTACGTGCATTATGATTGCAGATGAATTCAAACGCTTATTCGCGGCGCAGCCTGTCATCACTGGCTTCACACCGGGACGCGTAAACCTAATTGGCGAGCATATTGATTATAATGGCGGCCGGGTTTTACCGACGGCACTTGCTCTGGGCGTGACGCTGGCCTTATTGCCTCGGACTGATGGAGCTATCCGCATCGGTTCCGACAAATTTGAAAATGTCGCGATCCGGAATATGGGCGAAGCGGTGGCTGATCATTGGTCGGACTATATCACCGGAGCGTTGCAAATCGCTCACGCAGAGGGATTTGGACCCAATGGCGCAGATATAGCCGTTACGACCAACTTACCCTTTGGCGCGGGGATATCGTCCTCTGCCGCTGTGACGGTTTGCGTGTTACGGGCCGTCCGCGATTTATCTCAGGCATCGCAAACGGATACTGAATTGGCCGTTCTCGCGCGCCGTGTGGAGAATGAATATATTGGCATGCCTTGTGGTATAATGGACCAGATGGCCGTCGCCATTGCCAGGCCCGGACAAGCACTCTCGTTGAACACAGAATCTCTAGATTTTGATTTAGTCGATTTGCCAAAATCACATCATATGGCCGTTATTCATTCCGGCGTATTTCGGCAATTAAATGAAGGCCGTTATAAAATCCGGAAAGAAGAATGTGATGAAGTTAAAGCAGCGGCCGGTCGGGACGATATCTGCCGAATGTCGGATGCGGAACTGAGGGCGCTGGAAAACCTATCCGATGACTTATTCCGCCGAGCGCGGCATTGCGTAACGGAACATCGGCGGACAGTGGCCGCAGCGGACGCCCTGCGGGAAAACCGGATTGAAGATTTCGGTGCGCTGATGAACGAAAGTCACATCTCCATGCGAGATGATTTTGAGATATCTGTTCCGCCCGTTGATGCACTCGTCGCGGATGCGCAGAAATTCGGCGCGACAGGTGCGCGTCTGACCGGCGGCGGATTTGGCGGCTGTATTGTGGCCTGTGTCGCCCATGATAAATTAGACGCATGGCGCAATAAGTTGCTTATGTCCCATCCTGATGCTTTCTGGGTCGCGTAAGCTGCTGACTTGCCTTCGCGGCCCAAAGCCTGTTCAACACAAGCATGAGCGTATCATCTAGTATTCTGATCACCGGAGCCACTTCAGGACTTGGCCGGGAAATGGCTACCCAAATGGCTTCTCGCGGCGAGAACGTCATCGCGACGGGACGCCGAGTTGATCGACTTGAAGATTTAGAATCTCATGCGAACATTTCGGGTATGCCGCTCGATCTTACATCTGATAAGAATATCGCCACATTTTGTGAAAAATTGGGACCCATATCAGGTATTGTCTTAAATGCGGGTATCACCTTTGCCGACGATTTTTTGGCTGGTGATTTAGAGACTGATGCAGCTTTAGTCCAAACCAATGTTTCCGCAAATTTACAACTCATTCGACGATTATTACCCAAGTTAAAAGAGAGCGAAGGACGCATTCTAATCGTCGCGAGTTTGGGCGGGCTAGTTCCTGTGCCCTATCAATCTGTATATGCAGGCACCAAAGCGTTCATGGTGAATTTCGGACTGTCTTTGCGCGAAGAACTAAAAGACGAAAACATCCAAGTTAGCGTTTTCGCCCCCGGCGGCATACAGACGGAGATGACAGATATACCAGCCATGTCCCACCTAGAGAAGAACCTAGCTCCAGTTTCCGATGTCGCAGAAGCCGCCATCAAAGCCTATGATGATATGCCAAATCTGATGGTACCCGGGGTCCAGAACAAATTTGTTGCCGCCGCAGGCAAACTCATGCCGCGCGGATTTATGGCGCGGCAGGCCGCAAAAATTTATCGAAAATAGTCTAGTCTAGGCTTTCAAATAGCTGGCATGCCACGCGATGTGTTCCGCCATAAAACTTGAGATGAAATAGTAAGAATGGTCATAGCCAGGCTGCATCCGCAGAGTGAGTTTGATACCTGCGCCTTTACAGGCCGCTTCCAACGCCTCGGGTTTTAATTGTTCAACCACGAACTGATCCTCCGAGCCCTGATCGACTAAGATTTGCGGCGTTCGCGCGCCATCTTCGATTAAACTAACCGCATCATATTGTCGCCAGGCCGCGCGATCTTCACCCAAGTATCCTGCCAGTGCCTTTTGCCCCCACGGCACGTCTGATGGGTTACAAATTGGCGCGAAAGCCGACACGGATTTATAAGTCCGCGGATGGCGGAGGCCAATCGTCAACGCACCATGCCCGCCCATGGAATGTCCCGTGATGCCTTGACGCGACATATCAACGGGAAAATTGGCCCCAATTATCTCAGGCAATTCCCGCTCAATATAGCTGCTCATTTGATAGTGTTTGTCAAAAGGCGCTTCCGTTGCATCTACATAAAATCCCGCCCCCTTGCCGAAATCATAACCCTCGTCATCAGCGACACCCTCACCGCGCGGGGATGTATCAGGCGCAACAAAAATTATGTCATGCTGCGCACACGCGGCGCGAAACTCACCCTTTTCTGTAACATTCGCATGGCTACAAGTTAGGCCCGAAAGATAGGTCAGAACGGGAAGCGGGCCTTTTTTGCCATGCGCACTGTCGGGGACAAATACGGAAAACGTCATCGACGTACCCGTCGTCTCGCTCTCATGGCGATACACACCTTGCGTGCCGCCATAAGATTTATTGAGGGAAAGCGTTTCCATTATTTTTCCTAGTTATTTTTCAGTTGTGAAAGCACAGATTTTATTGCCGTCTGGATCGCGCAAATATGCGCCATATGGATTGCCGGGTGCGCCCGCACGGTGACCCGGTTCGCCTTCGCAAGTACCGCCATTCGCGCAGCCCGCTGCGTGGAACGCGTCAACGTCGGCTTTTGTCGCGGCAGAAAATCCAATTGTTCCGCCATTTGCAAAAGTCGCAGCTTCACCGTCACGCGGGTTGGCCACACCAAACATGCCGCCATTATGCATATAAAACAAACGCTCACCCTGCGCGGCAGGTACACCAAGCGCACCCAAAGCCGAATTATAAAATCCAGCGGCTTTTTCCATGTCGTTCGCCCCGACCATAATATGTGTGAACATGTTTTTCTCCTTCTAATATTGAACTAAAATTTGTGCTTCTCGCGTTTCACTGATCCATCGCATTGAAACAGTTTTTTTAGCAACAATTCCTTGGACAGTAATATCTTTATCATGCCGGTCCCAATCATCCGAAACCGACCCGCCTGTTAGACAAGTTTCCAAGTGATCAAAATAACTGGAGCTGCCCATTGAGTGTGCGTAAGGACGCAGAGTATCTTTGTAGTCAATATCCGCTTGGTCTTCACACTCAATATCTTCCGGACACATATAATCCCAAGCAAAAGCTGTAAGTATAATTACGTCCTCTTCTGGATTATCATTTTCAATTCCGCTTGAGGCTATGGCGTATGCATCAGGTAAGTACAAAATACGACTATCTGTCTTAATACGAGGCCCTGCAGACACCCATTCGGCTAAGCTTTTACACATATTTTTCGATACTCGCTGGCTCCAATCAGGCTCGCCTAGTGTGCCGATTAATGCGCAGCCCGATAAAGCAAAACTTGAAATAGATACGAAGAAAACTCTCACTCTTAGTAAACCACCACGCTCCGAATACTCTTCCCCGCATGCATTAAATCAAACGCCTCATTGATATCGTCCAGTTTCAAGACATGCGTAATCATCGGGTCGATTTCGATTTTTCCGCTCATATACCAATCTACGATTTTGGGGACATCTGTACGGCCTTTTGCGCCGCCAAAGGCTGTGCCTTTCCAGACGCGGCCTGTGACGAGTTGGAAGGGACGGGTTGAGATTTCTTTGCCCGCTTCGGCCACGCCGATCACGACAGAGACACCCCAGCCGCGGTGGCAGGCCTCCAGAGCGTCGCGCATAACATCCGTATTTCCCGTACAATCAAATGTGTAATCAGCGCCGCCATCGGTGAGCTCGACGAGATGCGCGACAACATCATCATGTTCTTTTGGATTGACGAAATGGGTCATGCCGAAGCGTTCGCCCCATTCTTTTTTATCGTCATTAATATCGACACCGATAATTTTATCAGCACCAACCATGCGCGCAGCTTGCAAGACATTTAATCCGATCCCGCCAAGCCCGAAGACAATGACATTCGCGCCGGGTTCAACTTTGGCCGTATTGGTTACAGCGCCCACACCTGTCGTTACGCCGCAGCCAATATAGCAAGATTTATCAAAGGGCGCGTCTTCGCGAATTTTCGCGACCGCGATTTCTGGCAAAACCGTATGATTAGCAAAGGTCGAGCAGCCCATATAATGATAGATGGTTTCACCCTGATAAGAGAAACGCGAAGTCCCATCCGGCATGACGCCTTTGCCTTGGGTGGCGCGAATGGCGGTGCAGAGGTTCGTCTTGCCCGAGAGGCAGGATTTACACTGGCGGCACTCCGGCGTGTAGAGCGGGATGACGTGATCCCCCACAGCGAGAGAGGTCACGCCCTCGCCGATTTCTCGCACAACCCCTGCACCTTCATGGCCAAGGATACAGGGGAAAAGGCCTTCGCTGTCCAAACCGTCCAAGGTGTAAGCATCCGTATGGCAAATTCCCGTTGCCATAATCTCAATTAAGACTTCGCCAGCTTTGGGGCGCTGCAAATCCACCTCAACAACTTTGAGGGGTTCATTTGCAGCAAAAGCGACTGCGGCGCGGGTTTTGATTGTGTCGGACATTTTTGTCTCCTGAGGTCAATCAAAGTCTAAGGGGACGTGGCCAAGAGGTCTAGCTTTGCTAGGAAATATCTCTCCACAAATTGCGCGACACATCCTAAGCCACGCCTATGTCATCTGTGACCGCAACACTCACCCGCGCGAAGGTCTTTAACCAATCCTGGCCAATCATGCTCGCCAATGGGGCGGCTCCGATTGTCGGGATTGTAGATACGCTAATGGTCGGACGCTTTGTCGGCACGGGCGCCTTAGCTGGAATTGGTCTGGGCGCGGTCATTTATGGCATCGCCTATTGGGGGTTTGGGTTTTTGCGCATGTCTACGGCGGGCCTTGCAGCGCAAAGTGATGGGGCGGGGGCCGAGGACGAAGTTCAGGCTCATATCCTACGCGCAATCCCACTAGGCATTGTGATTGGATTGCTAATCTTTGCTTTGCAAATTCCGCTACTGAAAGGCGCTTTTGCTATCTTCACGGCCAGCGCGGAAATTGAAGGCAGCGCAACGGATTACATCCGCGCGCGCCTCTGGGGATTGCCCGCGACGTTGGGCACGATTGCACTCATGGGATGGTTTGTTGGGATTAGCCGAGCTGGGCTCGCGCTTGGCCTTCAGATCGTTTTGAATATCGTGAATATTATACTGTCACCAATTTTCGTCATTGGGCTGGGCGGGGGCTTAATCGGCGTTGGCCTGGCGAGCGCCGCCGCGGAATGGGCAGGCTTTGCGGCCGGGCTTTTTCTTATGATCCGCGAAGTCCGACGCCGCGGTGGGTGGCAATCTGGCGCCTTCACGAGACGGGTTCTTCTGGCGCGCGACGCATTATCCAAGCTCGGCGTGGCCAATGGCAATATTTTCATCCGCACAATGGCGTTGACCGTTGGATTTAATTTCTTCGGCAATGCAGCCGCAAGCGAAGGCGAGACTTACCTCGCAGGGTATCACATCCTGATGCAGATGATCACCATGGCCGCACTGGTGTTGGATGGATTCGCCCATACCGCAGAAGCCGTAACGGGGGCCGCCTATGGGGCCAAAGACCGCAATCGGTTTGATCGCGCCGTGAGATTAACGAGCGAATTTTCAATTGGTTTTGCTCTTCTAATCGGATCATCCATTTATCTAGGTGGCCCATTTCTTATTCGTCTCCTCACAACGGATGCAGCCGTCATCGAAAGCGCGATGACTTACCTGCCCTACTGCGCACTCGCGCCTATTCTTGGGTTTGCGGCCTATCAGATGGACGGCATCTTCATTGGAACGACCCGTACCGCCGCCATGCGAAACGCGGGCATCGCCGCTGTCATATTATATATTGGGGCCCACTATTTGATTTACCCTATAATGGGCCCAGCAGGGATCTGGGTGGCGTTTCTATTTTATTATGTCGTACGCGCACTCACGCTAGGCATCGCCTATCCTTCTATCCGCAAGCAAATGGAAACAACATGACGCTGATCCCCGAAGGTTACTCCCCGCATTTTCGTAAATCTGCTTTCACCGATCCGTGGGAGCCGCTCTATTCTGATGTCTCACCAAAGCAGATCAGCCTCGGCACAGTATTGAGAGAAGCGCATTGTAACTCGCGGGGCATCATCCATGGCGGTTTTATTTCCGCCATCGCGGACAATGCAATGGGCCTATCTTGTGTGCAGGTCATGAAAAACGAGGGTCGTGACGTAAAAAGTCTCGTGACCGTCAATCTCAGCGTTGATTTCACGGGCATGGCGAAAGTTGGGGAATGGATCGCGACGGACAGCGAAGTCGTGAAACTGGGCGGAAGTTTGGGTTTTGTCAGGACGCGCCTCGTGACGGAAACAGGTCCAATCGCCCGTGCCAATGCAACGTTTAAATTAGGATGACTAGCTAGCACTATGACGCTTCGTAGAACACTTATGACAATAACTGACATTGGAATGCTCTTATATTGGAGCCTAACAATTTTGATGGTCATTAAGTTAGTGGATATTCCAAGTGAATGGCTTTTTAAAAACTATGATGACCCAAAAATTATTGCATGGAACTGGTCCTTTTTTCCTATCGATATATTGTTGTCAGTTACGGGCCTCGTCGCTCTAAAATTAGAGAAAAACGGAAATCAATTGTGGCGAGCTTGGGCTTTAGTTTCATTGACGCTGACAGTTTGTGCAGGACTTATGGCCATAAGCTTCTGGGCTTTTGTGCGCGACTTTGACATTGCCTGGTGGTTGCCAAACCTGTTTCTAATGCTCTGGCCACTTCCCTTTATTTTTAAACTGACAACGGACGCATAACAGCTAGCTAAGCCAAATCGGCCCCAACGGCTTCGCTAATATTTTTAAACCCATCTGCCTCCGCGCGCGCCTCAAGGTCAGCGCAGATTTCGGTAACAAGTTGTGGCCCATGATAGACGAGCGCAGAATAGAGCTGCACGGCTTTCGCACCGGCTCGAATTTTCGCATAGGCCTGCGCGCCATTTCCAATTCCGCCAACACCAATCAAATCAATCATACCGTCTGCTGCCTCTGCAAACTCCGCCAGAATCTTTGTGGATTTTTCGAATAAGGGTTGGCCGGACAATCCGCCGCCCTCTCCGCTGTGCTGGCTTTGTAAGCTATCAGGACGGTCAAGCGTGGTATTGGAAACAATGATCGCATTCATCCCATAAGTGCGAGCCTGCTCAACAATTCGGCCAATCTGAGTAACGTCGACATCCGGGGCAACTTTTAGAAATATGGGTACGCTGGGCTCATCGCCAGTCAATGCAGCACGGGTTTCCGCAATGCGTCCCAGTAAGTCCTCCATTTCATCTGCGCCTTGTAATTGGCGTAGGCCAGGTGTGTTCGGGGAGCTTATATTAATTGTGAAGTAATCCGCATGCCCCCACAGGCGGGTCAGGCCCGTCACGTAATCTGACGCGCGATCATCGCTATCTTTATTTGCGCCAAGGTTAGCGCCGACAATTCCGCCATTTCCTTGGCGTGCGCGTAAGCGTTCGGAGAAGTGATCTAATCCGCGATTATTGAACCCCATTCGGTTTATGACGGCCTCATCTTCAACCAGACGGAATAGCCGCGGTTGCGGATTGCCGGCCTGAGGCCGCGGCGTCACTGTCCCGCATTCTACAAAACCAAAGCCTGCGCCCAACATTGCGTCCGGAACATTGCAATCCTTATCGAACCCAGCGGCCAGCCCAACAGGGTTCGGTAGATCCAGACCCCCGACAGTAGTTTTCAATATATTGGACGTTATCGCCCCACCTTTCGGTCCAAGCCCAGCGCGCAATAATTTTACGGTCGTTACGTGCGCGCGCTCCGCTGGGAGACGGCGCAACAGGGTCGTTCCGGTTTTGTAGATCAGGCTCATAATCTGCTTTCGGGGTCAGTTCGCTTTCAAATCAGTCGGCAGCGTATAGACGCCCGCATCAGGTGAGACCACCCACACTTGCCCAATCGCTGACATCGGTAGGTCAGCATATAAATGCGGAAACTCAACACCGCCGCGCGAAACTTCATATTTTAAGTCGGCTGAAATTTTCGCCGCATCAATCTGTAACAAGACAACTTCATCCTGATCTGCATACCATTTATCCAATGTCGCCTTTAATTCAGGCACACAGGACATATGAATGTAACCATCGGTTAAATCGATCGGTGAGCCGACGAAGGTCTGGTCTAGCTGAAACCGCGCCCACTGATCTGAGGTCAGGGCTTTATATATGTAACTGTCGCGTTTCATCTGATTCCTCTTTCGCCGCATTTTCGTGCGCGCACATCCATAGGGCATATTGCACATGAAGGCGCACAGAAAATGCGCGCCACCTATCCACCCCAAAGCCAGCCGTCTTAGCGACTCGCTTCAACGCCCTCCTATCAGCAGGACAAGCGCATGAAACAAGAGTGGAAGGGAAACTCCAATGCGTAAATTCGCGAAAATTCTGAGCGGGGCAGCAGCAATCGCTGTGACTGTCCCCTCAATAGCATTGGCGCAGGATGCGCCAACACTAGAGAGCTTGGCGGCGAATGACGCCTTTGTATTTAACACGCTGCTTTTCTTGATTGGCGGATTCCTCGTTATGTGGATGGCGGCTGGCTTTGCCATGTTAGAGGCTGGCTTCGTTCGCACGAAGAACGTCTCCATGCAGTGTCTAAAGAATATTGCTCTCTATTCAGTTGCCGGCTTGATGTTCTGGGTCGTTGGCTATCAACTTATGTATGGCGGGGGCGATTACTTCGGTAAATTCGCTCTAATGAGCTTTACAGCTGAAGACGTAGATACTGGATACTCATCCTATTCAGATTGGTTCTTCCAAATGGTATTCTGCGCAACAACCGCGTCAATCGTGTCAGGGACAGTTGCAGAACGGATTAAATTTTGGCCGTTCTTCATCTTTGTTGTTCTCCTAACTGGCTTTATTTACCCGATCGTCGGTAGCTGGGAATGGGGCGGCGGCTTCCTGAACACAGACGGCTTCATCGCTACATTCGGATCAGAGTTCTCTGACTTCGCGGGCTCTACTTTGGTTCACTCCACAGGTGGTTGGGCAGCCTTAACGGGTGCGATTATCTTGGGCGCACGTAAGGGCAAATATGTGGATGGTAAAGTTAACCCAATCCCAGGCTCCAACATGACCTTGGCAACATTGGGTGTGTTCATTCTATGGCTCGGTTGGTTTGGCTTTAACGGCGCATCACAACTCGCAATGGGCACCATAAATGATGCAGACTCCATTGCAAAAGTCTTCGTCAATACGAACATGGCCGCAGCCGCCGGTGTTGTAGCCGCAATTGTCTACACGCAGCTTCGTTACGGTAAGATTGACCTGACGCTTGCATTGAACGGTGCTTTGGCTGGTTTGGTCGCTATTACAGCTGGTCCACTCGATCCAAGCGTACCGGCAGCCTTGCTAATCGGTGCAATTGGTTCACTGTTAGCTTGCTTGACCGTACCAGTTCTGGACAAATTTAAGATCGATGATGTTGTCGGCGCTATCCCAGTTCACTTGGTAGCAGGTATCTTCGGTACATTGGTTGTCTGCCTGACAACGCCGGAAATTACCTTTATGGCCCAACTCATGGGCGTCCTCGCCGTGGCCATCTTCGTCTCGCTGGTCTCCACGATTATCTGGTTCGCAATGAAGCTGACAATCGGCATCCGTGTCAGCGAAGAAGACGAATACCTTGGCCTCGACCAAGCCGAGATTGGCGTTCCAGCTTATCCTGAGTTTGTGAACACCTAAACATTTCGGGGCCGCCTCCAATCGGCCCCGTTTTTCTTTAAGTAAGCCCCCCTCGATGTGGGGTGACTGCACCTCCCCCGCTTTCGCGCACTAACTGTGTGCAAAAGCGGGTTTTTTATGCCTTGTAGATGTGCACAGATAAACAACGCACAAACAATCCCCGCTGGCGCACAGCGTTAGGGCTCTTCCTGCTCTACCCCACATCCAACCAGAAATGTGCAGGGGAAAGCATATGTTAAAATACTTCAAAACCGCAGGGTTGGCGCTAGCCGCAACATCCTTGCCTTCATTCGCCGCAGCGCAAGACTCGGCAATCAATTCGGGCGACACCGCTTGGATTTTGACCGCAACGGCTTTGGTGCTCTTTATGAGTTTGCCTGGGCTGGCGCTATTTTATGGCGGCCTCGTTCGCTCCAAAAACTACTTATCTGTCTTGATGAAAGTGTTTGCCATTGCCGCGCTCGCGTCGATTGTTTGGGTCGTTGCTGGATACTCTATTGCCTTTGGCTCTGCGAATGCTTGGTGGGGCGGCTTGGACAATTTGTTCTTGAAAGACCTAGGTCGCGACGCCGTTTCTGGAACGATCCCAGAGAGTGTGTTCCTCGCATTTCAAATGACATTTGCTGTCATTACCCCGGCTCTGATTGTCGGCGCTTTTGTTGAGCGGGTTAAATTTCTTCCCGTAATGATTTTCACAGCGCTCTGGCTGTTGGTCGTTTACGCACCTGTCACCCATTGGATTTGGGGCGGCGGTTGGCTCTCCAATTATGGCGACGGCGTTGTCGATTTTGCCGGCGGCCTAGTGGTCCATGCGACAGCAGGTATTTCAGCATTGGTCTATGTTTTCATGCTAGGCAAACGTAAAGGCTTCCCGAACGATCTGGCTGTGCCGCATCGCCCAGCGATCGTCATGATCGGAGCCTCTATGCTCTGGGTCGGTTGGTTCGGATTTAACGGTGGTTCACAATTAGCGGCCGATGGCGGCGCTGGTATGGCTCTTCTTGTCACACATATTTCAGCCTCTGTTGCGACTTTGGTTTGGATCGCGATCGAAGCCATCACCAACAAAAAGCCTACCTTGGTTGGCGCGGCAACGGGTACAATTGCCGGGCTGGCAACGGTAACCCCAGCTGCGGGCGTTATCGGACCTGGCGGCGCTTTGCTTATCGGCCTTGCTGGTGGCTTACTCTGCTACTTCGCAGTCAACCTCATCCGCGTGAAATTGAAAATTGATGACAGTCTAGATGTCTTCGCGGTTCACGGCGTCGGCGGAATGTTAGGGATTTTGATCCTGCCAATCCTCTCCGCTGAAGTCCTGGGCGGTACAGGCGATGGAGAGCTTATGACTCAACTCGTCGGAACTGCCGCAGTTGTAGCTTGGTCTGCGATTGCCAGCTTCGTCATTCTCTTAATCCTAAAAGTAACACTCGGATTGCGGGTGACTGAAGAACAAGAGTTTGAAGGTTTGGACGTCAGCCTACACGGCGAAAGCGCATATAACTAAACGAAACATCTCGTCTAAATTGTTTGAAAGCCCGCTGTAGTAGCGGGCTTTTTATTTGACCCGTTAGGCATATAGTCCTATCCGACTTACATGTTATCTCATGGCGAAATCTGGGGGGCGATTGATCGCCTGGCTCTGAAACTTTCTATCTCCCCTTCGCGCCTAGCGCGAGACGCAGGATTAGACGCAACTAGTTTCAATAAATCCAAACGCGTTACCTCCGCTGGGAAGCCACGTTGGCCTTCGACCGAATCAATTTCTAAGGTTCTCCGTACCGTGAATATGGATTTTGAAGACTTCGCCTGCATGGCCAAAAATAAAGGCGCATCCGGTCCAGCCATTCCCGTCATAGGTCTCGCCCAAGCAGGTGATGAAGGGTTCTTCGATGATGCAGGTTTCCCTTGCGGCGGATCCTGGGAAGATGTCCGCGTACCCGGCGAGCTGGACGACAATGTCTATGCGTTAGAAATTGCAGGCGACAGTATGGACCCAGTCTTACGCGCTGGCGACAGAGTCCTTGTAGCTCCAAACGCCAGTGTCCGACGCGGCGACCGTGTCGTTGTTAAAACACTCGAAGGCGAAGTCATGGCAAAAGAACTTCGGAAATTAACGGAGACGGTCGTGGAGCTGGCCTCCCTCAATCCTGAATATGAGGACCGGAGTCTCCCGCGTCAGCAAGTCCAATGGATAGGGCGAATAATCTGGGTTTCACAATAGACCCAATTAATTGAGGGTCGGCTTTTCACCGTCAAGGAACATCCCAGCGTAGTCTCGAACAGCGTCTCGGTCGTCGATCAGTGTCAAAGCCTCATCTGCATAAATTTTTAAAACCCGGCCTAAATGATCCGTCGGTTCAGTAGCGATGACCGAGGTCAAAATTTGACGAGCTTCTTCCACATCGGGAAAGTCATCGTCCTTTAGCGCCAAAAGCGAGAAAGCGTAATTCACGCTAATGACAATATCATTGGGCTTCACGGTGCGGGCGTTTTGGAAAAGGCTCTGGCCCTGCGCAATGCTGGCTTCGAACCATTTTTCAGCATTTTCATTTCCGGCTTTTCGCGCAATCGCCAAATGCCAAGCACCCAAAAGTGCGTCGCCGCGAACGTCCTGCGGAAAATCTTCACGATAGGCTTGAACAACAGCTTGGGTTTTCTGTGGGAGCTTTTTCATCCATGCGGATACATCGCCTGTTTCACGTGTTACAAAACCATGGGCTATCGCATATTGGAGGCGTGCATTTTGATTTTTGGGATCGAGGTCTAACCCAGCTTCAGCGAGTTTTCGCGCCCGTTTGGCTTGCTTTTTATTCTTCTTCGCTTGCCCGAGCATGATTTCGGAAAGGAGGCTCTCAGCTGCTAACGCATACCCGTCGGCAGAACCCAATTGCTCTGCCTGTGCAAATGCGGTCTCGAAGGACCCATTGATCATGTGTTGGCGCACATCCGTTGGTCCGTCCGCAAGACTAGGGACACTAAGCAGCAGCGAGGCCAACACGCTCAAAGTGATTTGCAATCGTTTCATTATCATCAGTTTGTCACAAATTACGGTAAACCGTAAAGGGCAGAACTGATGATGTCGCGTTACAGTTTATTAGGCCAAATTGCCTTTGAGCGCATTTTCTATCAAATCAGCTGTTTCTTCCGGACCGTAAATGGCCACGAAAGACCCGAAGCGCGGGCCTTGGCTTTGACCAAGGCAGACTTCGTAAATCGCCTTGAACCAATTACGCAGATTTTCAAATTCATGGTCTTTGCCGACTGAAAAGATGAGTGTCTGTAATGCTTCACCATCAGCGGAATCAGCGCCTGATACCTTGCGGAACCGATTCACCAAATCTTCCAAAGCCGCCCGTTCCTGATCTGTTGGGTCGCGGTAGGCCTTGTTCGGCTTCACGAAATCTTCGTAATAGGCCACGGCATAATGCGTCAGGCGGTCGAGGCCTGGACTATTTTCCGGCGTCGCATCTGGGGCATACTTCTTGATGAATCCCCAAAGAACATCTGTGTCAGACGCATTCGCTGCACTGACCAAATTCAGCAAGAGCGCAAAAGTAAGCGGCGGGTTTTCATTGGGCGGTGTCCCATTGTGAATATGCCAAATGGGATTGTTCGCCCGCTGCTTTTCATCTTGCCGCGACCATCCAGCCAAATGTTGATAATATTCATCCACCGTCTTTGGAATAACATCAAAATAAAGCTTCTTTGCAGCCCGAGGCTTAGCGAAATTGAACAGCGAAAGACTCTCTGGCGGGGCATATTTCAGCCAATCCTCAACCGAAATCCCATTGCCTTTGGTTTTGGAAATTTTCTCGCCTTTTTCATCGAGGAACAGTTCGTAGACAAACTGCACGGGTGGATTACCACCAAGAATTTTGCAGATCCGCGAATAGAGCGGCGCATTATCTTGGTGATCCTTACCGAACATTTCAAAGTCCACGCCTAGCGCGGCCCAGCGCATGCCGAAATCGGGTTTCCACTGCAATTTCACATTCCCGCCAGTGACCGGTATTGTGACTTCGGTTCCATCTTCATCATCAAAGGTAATCGTACCAGCCTGCGGATCCGTTGCCTTCATCGGGACATAGAGGACCCGTCCCGTACTCGGCGAGATTGGAAGGAACGGTGAATAGGTCGCCCGGCGCTCCTCACCCAATGTCGGAAGCATAACCTTCATGATATCGTCGAATTTTTCGAGCGCCTTAAGGAGGTAAGCGTCATAGGCGCCTGAACGATATAGCTCGGTCGCGGAACGGAATTCGTACTCAAATCCAAAACTATCCAAAAATGCCCGCAAGCGGTCATTCATATGTGCGCCAAAACTCTCATGAGTGCCGAATGGATCCGGCACATCTGTCAACGGTTTTTGCATAAATGCTTCGAGCTCGTCCGGGTTCGGCACGGTCCCTGGCACTTTGCGCATTCCATCCATATCATCGGAGACGCAAATCAACCGAGTTTCAATCTTCCCATCGGTCAGAGCAATAAATGCATTTCTGACCATGGTCGTGCGCACAACTTCGCCGAATGTACCAATATGCGGGAGGCCAGACGGGCCATAACCAGTTTCAAAAATTACAGGTTTATCACCACGGTCAATGCCGCGTTTCTTCTCAATATCGAGACGACGTAAAATGGCGCGGGCCTGATCAAATGGCCAAGCTTTGGATGTCATGTAAATTTCAGTGTTCATGTGCTGGCGATTAGGCGCGCTGAAGGGGGTGGTCAAGCCGCCAAAGGCTTAGTGACTGCTAGCGTTTCCAAGTAAAAGAGAGTGCAGCCGCATCTTCTACGAATTTGTAGGCTTCGCCGGACGCTTCACGGCGCATATAAGACAATGAGACATCCGCATCACCGATCCGGTAGCCAAGGCCCGCCTGGGCATCTCCAACAATAATTCTGTCCTGCAGATGAAACTGTCCGGCCGTAATACGGCTCACGGAGTTGGGGGAGTAGGTCAACGCTTCTGCGTCAGCTCCCGCAAAGAAATACCACGTATTGCTTTTGAATTCCGAGCCTTCGCGTAGGTCTTCGCCAATCTCAATGACTGCGCCAACCGCAGTTGAGCTAATTTCATCATTAAACCGCATGGAGGCACGCGGCGTCAGGGACAAATCAAGGCCTTTTTCAGACCTGCGCCGGAAAGTGTCGGTCAAACCGAGGTTGAGACTATCATCCCGGCGTGTACAGCCGTCGCCGCCACTCGCGCATCCTGGGGACGTCAAATCAAGCTTGAAGACGGTGGACCCGACAGCATCCAAAGGCAAATCAAGTTGAGGGCCTGTTTGGGTAGAAAAGTCTGGGCTAGCTGGTAAATTAAAACTCAGACCTTCGCTAGGTGTCGTTGTATTGGTTGTTTTAAGAGGTTCTGCATCGGAATTTGACTTGTCTTGGGCTGACACTGAAGTCGCAAAACCAAGGCATAGGCAAGCCGTTAACACGGCCGCAAAGCGCCGTGACGTCCTTGTTAGCAATGTCTGCCCCTGTTGCGGCATAGATTTGCGCCAATCCTTTTTCGCCCCACATCATCCGGAGATGAGTAGGCCTTCTAGCATCATTTCTCTGTTTTTGCCACACAAATATGACAATCATAAGACGTATGTAGGAAATACACATTCTATATTTCCAAAGTCTGAACTTAATTTCATATGGATTCAGTCTGAACGCACCATGAAAAAGGGCCGCCATGGTTAATGACAGCCCTGTTTTGTGGCAGTTAAGGCAAATGGGGCTATATTTTCAGCCCATCGCACTCAAATTGTATAGACTACTGACAGGCGAGGCATTCCTCATAATCAGTCGGCGCTGCAGCTAACATGGCTTTTTCCATGTCTGTCTTACCTTCTTTGGCTTCTGAACCAGCGAATCCAGCCCGCTGAATGGACTTGGAACGGCAGTAATAGAGCGACTTCACGCCTTTTTCCCAAGCCGTCCAATGAAGCATATGCAAATCCCATTTATCAATATCACCCGGTAAGAAGATATTTAGGGATTGCGCCTGGCAAATCATTGGTGCGCGGTCAGCGGCATGTTCAATCACCCAACGTTGGTCAATTTCAAACGCCGTTCGGAATGTCGCTTTTTCATGCTCATCCAGACACTCTAAGTGCTGCACGGACCCTTCATTTTCGAGAATAGTCGCCCAGATACCATCGGTATTCTTACCTTTAGTTTCTAGCAATGCCTCTAAGAGCGCGTTTCTGACAGTGAAAGAGCCAGACAGGGTTTTGTGCGTGTAGATATTGGCCGGGATAGGCTCGATACCGGCTGAGGTTCCGCCGCAAATGATCGAAATCGAGGCCGTAGGCGCAACTGCCATTTTGTGAGAAAAACGCTCCATCACACCCATATCAGCCGCATCAGGACACGCACCGCGCTCTTCGGCTAGAACAACGGACGCCTTGTCAGCGTCTCCGCGAATTTTGCCGAATAAACGCATGTTCCAACTTTTTGCCATGGCACTCTCGAATGGAATGCCTTTGGCTTGCAACATGGAATGGAAACCCATCAGGCCCAAACCAACGGAACGTTCGCGCATCGCAGAATATTTCGCATCATCCATGGCTTCAGGAGCGCCTTGGATAAAGCTCTCAAGAACATTGTCGAGGAACCGCATAATGTCCTCAATAAAGCCTGGGACATCTTTCCACTGGTCATACGTTTGAGCGTTAACAGATGACAGGCAACAAACAGCTGTACGCTGACGATCATACTTATCACGACCCGTTGCGAGCATGATTTCCGCGCAAAGGTTAGATTGTTGAACTTTGAGGCCCGCATCGCGCTGATGTTTGGCAAGCGCTTCATTCACAGTGTCGGAAAATACCATATATGGCTCTCCCGTAGCGAGGCGCATTTCCAGAATTTTCTGCCAAACCTTACGCGCATTCACATGCTTGATAATTTCGCCTGTATGCGGGCTCTTCAGAGGGTATTCTTCGCCTGCCGCAACCGCTTCCATGAAATCATCGGTAATGTTCAAACCATGGTGTAAATTCAAGGACTTACGGTTGAAGTCACCAGATGGCTTGCGGATTTCGAGGAACTCCTCAATTTCCGGGTGATGGATGTCGAGATAAACCGCTGCAGAACCACGGCGCAAGCTACCTTGGGAAATCGCTAGGGTCAGGCTGTCCATCACGCGAATGAACGGGATAATGCCAGACGTTTTGCCCGCACGGCCAATCTTTTCGCCGATAGAGCGGACATTGCCCCAATATGTTCCGATACCGCCGCCATTCGACGCGAGCCAGACATTTTCATTCCAAACATCAACGATGGAATCGAGGCTATCGTCGACAGCATTTAGGAAACAAGAGATCGGTAGACCACGATCTGCACCACCATTTGAGAGAACAGGCGTGGCGGGCATGAACCAAAGCTGGCTCATGTAATCATAAAGACGCTGTGCATGGGCTGTATCATCAGCATAAGCTTGAGCCACGCGGCCAAACATATCCTGAAAACTCTCATCCGGTAGGAGATAGCGGTCCAAAAGCGTACGTTTGCCGAAATCCGTCAGGAGCTCATTACGGGCTTTAACCTGTACAGGGCGCTCTGGCTTGGGCTTAAATTCGAGTTCAGGCTCGCGCGTGACAACATTGTCGCTCATCGGAATGCCTGAGGGGGCGTTCTGATCGTCGAGATCTGCAGCGAGTACGTCCATAACTTGTGTATCCAGTTGGTTGAGTTCAGCTAGGGTGTCGGCCGAGCGGAAGTCTTCATTTGATTCATTCATTGTATTCTCCCCAAATGGTTCGCACAAATCTATCCCCTGCACGCAGTTTTGCGTGAGTTCCCTCAGAGACGATATGTAGGATGAACCGTAACGTTCTACTACATATAGTGTTGATTTGCCCTAAAGCGTCAACAGCTAGTGTGTCTCTTTAACACGAAAAATAGTAAACGGAGTCTTAACCCTTTGGATTTTCGTAGTATTTTTCTTGGGCGGCCAAGCTATCCACATCCTATACACAGACGCGCCTCAGAATGTCTCAGCCTTAAGATTCAAAGGCTTGACCAGACATCATATGGTCAGTTCGGAGCCGTATTGAAGAGACCTGTTTTGGCGCTCTGCGATCAAGTCTAGTAAACTTGAGGCCAGAGACTGCTGGATTTCACGTGGAAGCCCAGCCAGTTGCTGCAGCATCAGCATAGATTCGACTGAGATCATTGAAATTCCAGCGCCACCAGATACAAGCCGCTTTGCAGGTGAACCGTCTGAGTAACTGGCCCCCAATGGTTTTAAGTCTGACTGAAAATGAAAATTTTACTCGTTACAGATGCGTGGCACCCGCAAATCAATGGTGTGGTGCGGACCTTAGACCATACTGTCGCTAATCTTCGTGCCCGCGGTCACGAGGTTGAGGTCATCGCCCCATCAGATCAATATTTCACCCTGCCTCTACCAACCTACCCCGATATCCGCTTGGCACCCTTTGCCTATAATGATGTAAAACGCCGCATGATCGCCTTCAGCCCTGAAGCCATTCACATTGCGACCGAGGGACCTTTGGGACAGATGGCAAAAATGCTTTGTCACAAATGGGCCATGCCATTCACAACCAGCTATCACACGAAATTCCCCGAATATATCAAGGCGCGAATTCCGATTATCCCATTGAGCTGGTCTTACCGTTTCGTTCGCGGCTTTCACAATGCGGGTGGACGTACAATGGTCACGACGCCCAGCATGGTCGATTTTCTAGCTGCGCGCGGCTTTACGCGGTTGGCGCCATGGGCGCGCGGCGTGGACACCATCTTATTCAATCCTGATAAAAAAAATGCCCCAGACGACGTCTATGCAGGATTGAAACGGCCGATCTGGATAAATGTCGGACGCGTGGCGGTAGAGAAGAATCTGCAGAGCTTTTTGGATTTAGAGCTACCCGGGACAAAGGTTATCGTCGGCGATGGCCCACAACTTGCCGAGTTAAAACGCAATTACCCGGATGTTGTCTTCACGGGCGCAAAGTTTGAAACCGACCTAGCACGGCATTTCGCAGATGCAGATGTTTTCGTCTTCCCGTCAAAGACGGATACCTTTGGCCTCGTCATTATCGAAGCTATGGCATCTGGCTTGCCGGTAGCAGCTTATCCGGTTTCAGGTCCTGTAGATATTATTCCCGGCTCAAAAGCAGGTATAGTCGATGAAGACCTGAAAACCGCCTGTCTAAAGGCCGTTAAATTAGATCCGGCGCATGCCATTCAGCACGCGAACACCTATAGCTGGGAAGCTGTTACAGACGTTTTCTTTGATCTTTTAACGCCGCAATATCGTCCAAGAAAACGCTGGCGTAGGGTAAGGCGAGTAACGCGTTTAGCTGCCAGCCCCTATCACGGATTAAAAAAAGGCGTCAGGCGGATCATGCAAGCTTTGCGCGGATTACGCTAGATTTTTTGAGCGTCTAAGAAAGCCTCGATCTGCGCGAACGCTTCATCGCGATAGACATCCCGCTCCAAAAATAATTCATGTAAAGCACCAGGAATGACCTCGTAATTACAGCTCGCATTCTCAGCAAATTTTTCCACGCTGGCCGGGTCAACAATCGGATCCGCCCCTGCCCCTAACATCAAGCCCGGAATTTTGAGGTTGGCCGCGTTCCGATTGACATAAGCCATTGCGGCCAAGGAAGCGCGAATCCAACCATATGTAGGCTGTCCAACGCGCAGTCGCGGCGTGGATTGGAAAAACGCCGCCCATTGCCTGTATCGGTCTTTATCCGAGGTCAGCTTATTACCTTGAAACGGGATAGGCAGTCCGGAGCGCTGACGCTGGAAAGGGAGATTACGCTTGTCCAAACCCAATCTAGACAAGGTCACAATAACCGCCCGCAGGAGCGGCGTCTCCAAATCAAAAAGGCCCAACATCGGTGCGCTGCAAATAACGACATCCGGATTGAGAACGCCCGACAGAATAGACTGCAATACGATTGTTCCGCCCATGGAATGGCCCATGGCGATATGTGGCCGAGGTAATAGGGGTGCAAATTCGTCCGCCGCAAAAGCGAGGTCATCGGCGTAAATTTGGAAGTTTCCAATATAGGATTTAAGGCGATCTTCCAGCAAACGATCAGAGAGACCCTGCCCGCGCGGGTCAACCATGAGAACATTAAAGCCCATTTGTATCAGATCAGCTGTGGTTTCGAAATATTTCTCAATAAATTCCGTTCGTCCAGGTGAGAATATAATAGAACCACGTGGACTATCCGTCACGGCCGTCGCCAACATGACGCGTAAGCGTACACCGTCCCGTTCAACAAAATAGGTATTCAGCCGCGGCTCCAAGACCGCAGGCACAGGCCGACCACCCGGAAGGACGATTTCGGCTTCTTCAAAATTTGGAAGAGGTGCAGACATGAAAAAAGGCGCGGTCAGTTCTAAAGAACCACCGCGCCGTGTTTCAATTTACATATTCGAGAAAAGGCTTTGCAAGCCCATTGCCACAGACATGTCGCCTGCGACTTTCAATTTGCCGGACATAAACGCCATCATTGGATCCATAGATCCTGATGCCAGCGCAATGAAATCAGCCTTATCAACACTGATTGTACAATCTGCATCATTGTCAGCGACTTCGGCCGTTGTGCCGGAAGCAAAAACTTGTCCGCCATCACCAAAATCAAACTTTACAGATTTGTCCAACCCGCCGGCTTTGCCGAGCGCTTCAGTCATCTTTGCTGCGATTTCTGCATTTTCCATTTGAAACTCCATTCACTAAACTAATTGCGTGAGGAATATATGGGGCGAGTTTCGCCCCATGACCAGTGCTATTTTGGTTTACGGAATTTCAAAGTTGCACGATCGGACTCGCCAATGTTTTTATAAGCGGCGGCATTAAAGTCCGCAGCTTCGACACTACCTTCTTCCGGCAAGCGCGAACGCGGCGGCAAAGTCCAAACACCAAAGGGATGGTCTGCTGTGTCTTTCGGGTTCGCATTAACTTCGCTGGCCGCCACAAACTCAAATCCGGCACGTTTGGCTAGGTCTTTCATATAGCTTTCTTGGACATATCCAGTTGCGCCTTTTGGATTTTGCACAGCTGTTTCCGGTAAACGATGTTCCACGACACCCAAAATCCCGCCCGGCTTCAAGGCATCATAAAAGCGGTTGAACGCATCCTGAGCATAGTCTCCGCCCATCCAGTTATGAACGTTGCGATATGTTACTAAAATATCGAGTGGTTCTTGGCCCTCTGCGAGAATTGGGCCTGAATCTTTTAGAAAAGCGGCATATTCAATATCGCCATATACGGATGTGTCGGCATAGGCTTCTTTATAAGCCGCAATGCGTTTGTCTAAACGCTCGCTCACGCCTTCAGAGTATAGAACAGCGACATATTCTCCGTCATTTGCAGCCAAATACGGCGCAGTCGCTTTCGTGTACCAACCCGGCCAAATTTCACCGACGCGCTTACCCGGACCAACTTCGAAAAATTCCAGCGTACCTTTCGGATTGCGAAATTGATCGCGTTTTGCGTCATCCGCGCGGCGTGGATGTGCCAATACATCATCAAGCGTAACCGTCTTAACGACAGCCTCTGCTTCAGTTTTAGCATCCAAGGCAGGTGTTGTTTCGCCGCCTGAACATGCCGTCAGGGCCGTCGCCGCCAAGAGGGCCAGAAGTGAAGTGTGAATGCGCATGGAAATCTCCCATTTCAGTACGTCTATTTATATTGCGCAAACAGATAGGGAGCCTGCCGCAAATGTCGAGTAAATTTCCCGTGGGGTCATTTTGACGCGACCCACTGGGCGTTACAGCAAAAATTCAATCCCGTTATGCCGTGACATACGGGCTTTGACGACCTAGCTACAAATCATGAGCGAGCTGACCCCAGTCCAAATTGTCTATGATGGTGATTGCCCGTTCTGTCAGGCCTTTGCTGGCATGG
Organism: Litorimonas sp.; assembly: GCA_039975855.1. Lineage (GTDB taxonomy): Bacteria > Pseudomonadota > Alphaproteobacteria > Caulobacterales > Maricaulaceae > Litorimonas. Next base: position 1,122,871 of record JBDWGH010000002.1, read on the forward strand.
TTCGGCTAAAAGAAAATTATAGCGTCGAGTTGATCAATGCCCGCGACCCGCATCCGCTTGTCTATGAAGCGACCAAGAGAGGGCTGGATCTGGATGAGGGCATGATCGTTGTGCTCGAAGACACATTCTATCACGGCGACGACGCCATGAGCCGTATGGCTTTGATGACAGCCGAAAACGGCGCGTTGAGACGTCTTACGAAATGGACGTTTTCAAACCCGTGGCGCAGTCGCAATGTGTATCCGATTTTGCGCGGATGCCGGAATTTAACTCTAAAAATTCTAGGTCATAAGAAGATTGATAATTTGAACGGCATGTGACTTTAAGTCATTGAAGTTTAATCTTAAAATTCGTCAAATTTTTGAATTATTGATTTACGGATTTTTAAAAATTGCACCCCCTCCCCTTGAAGGTCGGAATCATTTTCCCATTTCGATGACGCAGACGCCGAAGATCGGGTTTGTATAAGTCCGGGTCGCCCATTTGGGGACCCTCAACACCATCGCTTTAAGAAGGATGATACAATGAGACCTTATGATTTCTCCCCCCTTTACCGCAACTTTGTCGGCTTTGACCGCATGGCCAATATGATCGATAACGCCGCCTCCCAAGCCGCCAAATCTGGCACAACCTACCCACCCTACAACGTCGCGCGCTTGTCTGAAGACAGCTATCGAATTGATCTGGCTGTCGCTGGCTTTACGGTTGATGATATCGAAATTGAAACACATGAAGGCGTGTTGACAGTTTCGGGTGGACAGACACCTACCGCAGAAAATGACGCCGTTGAATACCTCCACCGGGGTATTGCCGAACGCGGATTTGAGCGGCGTTTCCAATTGGCCGACCATGTCCGGGTCAGCTCCGCTGATCTCACAAATGGTCTATTAAGCATCAGCCTTGTTCGAGAAGTACCGGAAGCCTTGCGTCCTCAAAAGATCGCCATCAATGGCGGCGCGCCGCAATCCAACCTGCAATCTGACGGAAAGTTAATCACCGCTAAATCTGGTAAATCCAGAAAGGCTGCCTAAATCGTATAGAGGTTGTTCAGCTGCAGTGTGATGCTCTCCCCCTTGTATCCAACTGCCAAAGGCTGAACACCCTATCTTGGCGCCGCTCGGTCTATCCCTCCCAGGTCCGAGCGGCGCCTTATTTACTTAAAAGCGAATAAATCTCTTTACCGCTGAGTTTGGGGCTCATGCCTTTTGCAAATGCTTGCTCAACAGCCTCCAAAATGGCCGCATTATGCGGCGCTGTCGTTTCTGCCAGTTCCGCCCGCTTCACGATTTCACCCTGAAGGTAGTCGATCTCTGGCTGACGCCCAGCTTCCAGATCATCCAGCATGGACGAGCGCGCCTTGGCGTCTATTTTGACAATCGTCTGCATGATAACGCGGTAGGCAATATCCGGCAGGCGCAATGTTTTCACCAAGGCGGAAGGCGAACGCCCGTTAAAATTTCCGACCGTCACATTATTAGCTTTCGCCACATCCATGGCTTCTTCGACACATTCCGCCAAAGCTCGGCGGTAATCGCGCTGTAACAGACCATCCCGCAATGTGCCGCCCGAGAGCGTATTCAATCCATTATTCAGATTGACGATCATCTTGGCCCATTGATCGCCGACAATTTCGTCGGAACGCCGTACGCCCTGTCCGGCGGCTTCCAAAGCTGAAGCAAGCTCTTCAATGCCGGCGTGATTATCGACGACCAAATCGCCCGCGGTCCCACAATGAAACGCGCCCGGCTGCGTAGGAGTGACGTTAAATGGAACGATGGCGGGCACGACATTTGCGGGCGGTAACACCTCGCGCAAGGTCTCAGGGTTACGGATACCGTTTTGAAAGCTGACCACCACCGCATTGGGCGCATGTTTTAAAATTTGCTGCGCGGCCTCAGCTGTGTCCTGGCTCTTTACGGAGAGGGCAATAATATCAGCGCCTCTCAGTCCTTTTGCATCAGTTTTAAAATCTACATCATTGCAAAGGACAGGTTCCCGTTCGAAATGCGTGAGACGCAGGCCATGCTCCGCAATCTGCTGCGCATAACGCGCGCGGCCAATTAAGGTCACCTGCGCACCACCAGCGATCAGATGTCCTCCGATCCAACACCCAATAGAACCTGCACCTAAAATTACCATTTTTGTCATGGGTGCACAGTCGCGCTTGAGCCGGTTAAGTCAATATAAGCGAGCCTGTAATCTTGAATAGGGCCTCATCACGGCTAGGCCTTGTCTGAGGCCTCGAACATCGCCACATCCAAACCGATGACAAATCAATGGATGCGATCGTGAAAATGGAAACAGCAGGCTGGTCAGATATTCGGGCTTCACTTGATCCGGAAGGCGATGGTTATCGCGTTGATATTCCCGCGCATTGGAAACAGGGCCGCACGGCTTATGGCGGGTTGACGTCTGCCTTGATGTTGGCGGGTGCGCGTAAGCGTTTCGATGATTTGCCGCCTTTGCGATCCGCACTGATCAATTTCGTCGGCCCTGTGACAGATAGCCCGCTCCTGACCGCCAATCTAGAACGCAAGGGCCGCAATGTGACAAGCGTCGGCGCCAGCGCGCATGTTGGTGATCAAGCCGTTGGCCGCGCGCAATTTCTATTTGGCGCAGCAAGAGACTCGAAAATTAATGTTAGTTTTCCAGCGCCCGATGCCATTGCCCCAGAAGATGCCGACCCTTTCACCCCGGAAGCCGCCCGCGATATGGTCCCACAATTTTTCCATAATTTTGATACTCGCCTAATCGCAGGCGCGCGGCCCATGATGGGAGATGAAGGCTATATTCGGACTTGGTCTCGTCACAAAGACGCCGCGTCCAGGACAGGTATTGAATCCCTGCTCTGCCTCGGCGATGTCCTCCCGCCAGCCGCCATGCCCCTTTTGCGAAAATTTGCTCCGGTTAGTTCAATGAGCTGGATGTTCAACCTTCTATCGGACAATCCCCAAACCGAGGATGGTTGGTGGCAAGTCGAAGCCCGCCTAACGGCCGCAACGGGAGGTTATTCCAGCCAAGTTATGCGAATCTGGAACACGGATGGCGAACTGGTCGTTGAAGGTATGCAATCCATAGCCATTTTTGATGGCTAATTAGATTCAAATTTCTTCCCTTTTTCGCCGATGAGAGCAGGCCCTAGATTTGCTCTCCCAATCAATCACGACAGATCGGATGGTTTCGTTGACAAGGAACCGGGTTGTGGTTTTCAACAGCATTGGCAAAATCCGACCAAGTTTCCGGTTTTTTGCTTTCTGTGCTGATGAGGACGGATGCAGAATTTTTAATTTCTTCGGAAAAAGAATTATACAAGGTGACCCCAGTATATTTGGCGTAGAAACCTGAATCTACATAGGGGCTCGCATAATGGGATGATTGTAAGGCTGCCTTTTGGGGCGCAAAATACCCAGCCAGGATCTGGCTTGAGAGATCGGTAGAGGCGGCGAAGATCTTTAGTCCGTCAATATCTTTCTCGGTTTTTATAACCTCAATCTTTGTGTCTTCATCCACAACCTCGGCAAGGGTTGAAAGTCCAAATTCGGTTGTCAGTAGAGTTGCCCCCTCCGCAGCGGCTTCGGAAGCCCCTGCAATCTCTTCAGCGTGGTGACTGGGTATCACAACATAGCCCAATGGCGTAGAAATACCCGTCTCATCTCGATAAGCTTTTAGTCGTTCTGCAAAGCCAGCTTTTCCCCCAAACCCCGTAATGGAATCGCCTGTCTGAATAAATGTAGTATAGGATTCTCCCTGGCCAACATGATAAACAAGAGGCGCCGTAGAGTCGGGATTTCGATTCACGCGCTCAACGCTCAATTCAGATTGGTCAACCCGCGCAGGCTCTTCCAAAATACCCTTATCAATCTCGAATACCTTTGGGTCTCGACGGTTATTGATATCAATATTTCGGTTGTAGCTGAAATAGATACGGTCCCCCTCAGCATAAACACTCGCCTCTCGAGCGATAAAACTTCCATCCTGTTTTTTGTGACGTCTGTAAGTATAATATACGGTCAGTTCTTCGGATACATCACGTTCCATTTTTGTGATCGCCCCATCTTTTCGGCGAACGAAAATCCGGAGCGGCGGAGAAGAGGGAAGGTCAATTTCCACCAAGTCATGCATCTGGCCCAGCCACATCCCCTCCCCTTGGTAGCGAGCCGTTTCAATGGAACGGCTAAGTAATATTGCTAATAACGTATCCGACTCCCGAAAGACGATCCCATATTGCTCCATGAAATCGGCTTCGCCATTGTCGCGATACAACCCATGAGGATAGTCCATATCAAACAAGATTCCGTCTTTTAGAAAAGACCGTCCGTGATAATTTGAGTTGCTAATTCGGGTTAAAAACTCAGTACTGCCCCGTTCATTGGGAAGGTCTATGACATAGAGATGCCGACGAAACGAGTATTGATGGAAGTCTGGTTCAAAATCGTGAGAGTCATATAATCGGTTGTAATCATGCTGAAGGCGTATGGTTTTCGCTCTTTCAAGACGATCAACATTATACGTGTTTCTGACCCTCTCGATCGCGGTCTGACTATCTTGGGCGGAAGCGGGCAAAGCCACGCCAAGCAATAAAGTCGAAGCCAAAATCGGCGGGAATATAATTTTCAACATGATAATCTCCAAACTACGTCAATTGACGTACTTGTATAATGCCACTCTTAACTACGTCAAGTGACGTAACAAATTACCTTGAACTACGTCGCTTGACGTATATAATCAAGGCTATGGAAAATCATGTTCCAACCCCTGCGGAGACCCAGATACTCACTGTGCTTTGGGCACGAGAACAGGCGACTGTTCCGGAATTACATGCGGAAATTTGTTCTACTAAGAAGGTTGGCTACACCACCGTTCTCAAACGCATTCAGCGCATGGAGGATAAGGGATTTATACGGCGGACAACCTCAACAGGCAGGGCACATAGTTATACAGCAGTCTTTAAACCTAACAGCACGCGCAACACTTTGGTCAACCGCTTGATCGAATCAGCATTTGACGATTCTGCTAATGCTTTAATCCATCATGCCATCGGTCAGCATGCTTTATCGCAAGAAGACATCGATGAAATTCGCTCACTTTTAGACAAAGTTGAGACAGGAAATTCTAAATAGGTGTCAATTCGAGCGGACATATTAGGACAGTCCCTACTGCATAGTTTGTGGCAGGTTTCCATTCTTTGTTTCTTTTTGTGGTTTGCTCTCAAACTTATCCCAGAAAATAGAGCGAAATTAAGATATGCCGTCGCGTTAACCAGCGCTTATTTGGCGCCTATATCTCTTATACTAACCTATTTTGTGATTGACTGGATACAAACCGGAACCTCTTCAGAATATCTTGATCCGCTCAATGCCGACATAATCGTCTATACAAATGCTTGGCAGGTGTGGCTGGTTCCTATTTGGGGTTTGGGCGCAAGTTACGCCCTGTTACGACCTTTAAGGCATAGTATCGGCATATATCGACTTTCTCGACAAAGCTCAAAGCCCCTTCCAGAGAATGTTGAACGACTGTTTGAAGAGCTAAAACTTAAAGTAAATTTTGGCCGTCAGATTGAACTCCGGGTAAATCCCAAAGTGACCTGCCTTTGCATTATTGGACATTTAAAACCCCTCATTTTCATTCCAATCGGCCTCGCTACGCACTTATCCGAAAACGAAATTGAAGCGGTTTTGGCGCATGAGCTTGCCCACATTTTTCGCAATGATTATTTACACCAACTCATTCTGAGCATCATTCAATCAATATTCTTCTATCATCCTGGCCTGCAATTTATTGCGCAAGTCGCTAACAAAGAGAGGGAACATGCTTGTGATGACCTGGCCCTTACCTTGATCGAAAATAGAAAGGACCTAGCAACCGGTTTATTGCGCCTTGGGCTAATGCCAAAGCCAAATTCGCTGGCCCTGACTGCAGTATCGGAAGACACGAAAAAGCTAAACCGACGTATTTCCCGACTCATGAATTTTGAGCAAGGCCCTCAAGGCATGGCACGGCCGACTGTTTGGGGCGGGATAATTGTCACTATGTTTTTGGCTCCAATATTTCTGCTCGCTGGTTTTAGCGGGGAGCACTCAGTCATGTTAAAAAATCAGGCTCTGATCCAACATACGCAAATTGTAGAGTTAAAAAATGAGGTTTGCGATCAGCTCAAAGCAGACAGAATATATGAAAATCCACTTTATTATACCGGTGGTTTAGCCAAGATTACCATCGATGACCGTGTATTATTCATGAATCAGGCGCCGCTACCGGTGAAGACCCAAGAGGCGATAACCAACATTCTGGAAAAACAAAACTTCAAAGATATGAATATTGTTTCGCTCGATTTCTTTGCAGATGATGTCAAGCTAACGGTCCGGAAGGGCCAAAATCATGACATGGTCCATAACGCCATATATCGTGTCAAACATGGGAAATCTGATGTCTTCTATTCCAGAGAGAAAGAAATGTTGGGTTGATCTTCAAATCCGCTTCTCCTCTTTCTAAATTTAAATCCCGCATTGAACCCTCATTCCATCATCCAAAACACAGCCCATTTCAGTGACATATAAAAAGTTCAACCAACTGCATCCGCGCTTTGCATTTCATCCTGCATATTAATCGAGTTCTTTCAGACATAGGACAGGTGAGGCCTCGCTTGCTGGTTTGAGAGACGATGGGTCTGAGCGTCTGAGTGTGAGAACTTGGGAGGTGCCGGGGCTTTAGGAGTGAGAGCCGACCGCCTGGTCCAAGTGGCCTGACTTGCGGGGTTTATGACCGGCCGCTTCTTCAAAAACCATTGCCGCAGGAAGTGCAAGTGTTTGACATACAAATGCACACGTCTTCGCGTAAAACAAAAACTCTACTTTCCCTTTCGGTATTCCGTCGGGAAGACATTCCTGCGGGCACGTCCTGCCTACAGTTAGACTTTGGCTGATCCCTGGATGGACAGCAGAAAGTTCACCCTGTCTAAATCTCACCATCGTGGCCGAAAGGCATAGCCATTAGGCGCTACACTGCATTTGACTCGCTGGGTCAAATGCGGACGTTGCGCGCTATTGAATTTCAATCAACCGCGTTTCGCCGACATTATCCCGTAATCCATCATTATCATTAACGAGAAAAATTCGCCCGTCAGACAAAACGGTCATGCCTTGCATATTGTCAAAAGTGACACCGGCATCAACGGGCAAATCACCTTCTGCCAAAAGATCGCGAATAAGGGTTTTTGAGACCGTGGAATTCGCAGCGGCAGTCGCCAAATTCGCCTCATAAATCCGTTTGATCGCGGCATCTAAACCAGCCTTACTATCGCTTTCCATAATCCTAAAATCGCCATCAGGCGTTACCGAGATCGCAGCAAGATTGACCGATCCGCCGTCCTGAGACTCAGGCGTATCCGTATTGTAGAAAACGAAATCCCAACGCTGTGTCGTCAAATTATACCGTCCGATTCGATTGCGCGTTTCGTCAATCCAAGGGCGTTGGAACGGGACATAAAGCTGACCATTAGACTCGACCACGCCTGTGAAACCCTGATCAATCTGCAGTGCATCGACATTGGCGGGCAGACGAACAGCCTGCTCAATCGTACCGGTTGCGCTGACCCTCACCAATAAGTTGACGGACTCAATCGGTTCAAACAAAGTGTTATTCGCTTCGCCCTCACCTTCCGCAACGACCCAAAAGCCGCCAGATGGAGAGACGGAAATGCCTTCGAGATCGAGATCCACAGTTCCATCATCGTTCAGAAGATCTGCCCGGTCGCGCCCGTCAAAACTATTCCTGTCACTGGTTTCACCGGAAATAGCCAAAGTCGCGATGACGTTATTATCATCAGTTAAACGAATTTCATCGGTCAACCGCGCAGGGTCTGTCGAGATGTCAATTCTGAAAATACGATTGGAATCAAACACGCCATCCTCAACCGAATATAAAACTGTGTCATTGGCAGGATCGACCGCGAGACCAGATAAAGCGCCCCACGGAATTGGCGTTCCGTTCGCTCGGTCTTCTGCAGTGAGATTTGGATAGCTCTGCGCAACAAAATCATATTCATAAAGCGAGATTGCAGATCGCACGCCGTCAGACCGATTATCCTCCTCACCCGCGACAGCCAGTAGGTTCCGCGATGTGATGGCTTTTATACCCTCAGGACTAGCCGGTGTTGGCAAGCTCTGTACGGCCAAAGGCGCAGTGGGGTCCGCCACGTCATAGACAAACACCAGATCACCGCGTTCGGAGCCGATAAATAAATAGCGGTCATCACCGAAGACACCAACCTCCGCACTTTCCGGTTCATTGCCTTGGTCGCCCGACCTATTTTCGGGGTAGTGACCAATGCGAGCGGCTTCATGCTCTAAGGCATTCCCCGCATCAAATACGATTTCACCGGAGGTATTAAAGACAGAAAAGCCACGGCTGGCAGCGTTTTCATCGCCTTCATTTGCCGTCGAAAAATGGTCAGCGTTTATCCATGATACGCCGTCAGGTTCGCGGACAACGCCAACTAAACGCTCGACCTGCTCAACTCGGTCAATCTCTCCTTCTGTGGCATCAATTTGGTCCACATCAGTTCGTCCAGCCGAGAAATCGGCGGTTACCGAGTTCGTATTCAAATCGACAAGAACCAAGTGATTGTTTGTTTGCAAACTCACCACGCCAATATTGTTGTCATTTATATCAGCATATTCTGGCTCCGGATCATCTGGCGCTATATCCGCCAATCCAGTCAGAGAAATATTTGTTGGTACCCAATTTGCGGGGTCCGCAGCGGAAATATCCAAAGACACTAAAAACCCTGGAATGGGAGGTTGGTCATTTCCGTTGGTATTTGGATTTTCTACGGCAACAAGTGCCCGTGTACCATCGGGACTGACCGCCACAGAATCAGGATTGCCCGCAATAGAAATCGATCGAGCGACCACCCGTGTGGTCAGGTTCACGACTTCCAATGAGCCGTTTTCTGGCCCAGTTGTCTCTGGCCGATCAACGGTCACAATCGCGAAATTATCTTTGATTGCCAAAGACGTCGGAACGCCCGGAAGATCACGGGTCCCGGCAGCTTGTGGAGACAGCGCGTCGGTGATGTCAACAAAGCCAAGAGATTGGCGCGGTGCATCCGTGTAGATCAACATGTTCCCATCAGTTGACACATCAAGAATTTCGGCGCGGCGGATAACATCTGTATCGCAAGAGGCGTCTTGTTGCAGGCACACGGGGAAAGTTGCGACGCGCGTGAAATTCAGGGACTCATTAGCTTGAGTGATGACGCAATCGAACTCTGAGCTTTCGACCTCTCCATCATTTAGCGCCCCGTCACCATTCGTGTCCGGTCCAGTATCGGTGCGCGTGCCGCCTTGAAAGCAATTCGCGTCTCCCGATGGAAGGTCGACAGAACGACTTAATGTAGCCGGAGGCGGTGTCGGCGGAACAACCGTCGTCGGTGGGGTGACGTTACTTCCGCCACCACCTCCCCCACATGCAGAGAGGAGTGCCGTCGCGCTAAGTAGGACCGCGCTGTACCGATAGAGTTTTTTCATGTCGCAACTTTGCCGAGGATTGGTCCCCCGCGCAATTCACGCTATTTCCCGATATGTTACGAAATAATTCAGGCACGTGGCACCTAACGACCATTAGGAAGTCCAGATAGAATGATCTGATTGTTTCTTAGCTATCAACTTCTGCATCAAGCGCATTGGCAATAATGAAATCTCGACGAGGCTCAACGACATCACCCATTAGCTTTGTGAAAAGGTCATCCGTAACATCCGCCGCTTCGACTTTAACCTGCAACAAAGAGCGAGCATTTGAATCAAGAGTGGTTTCCCAAAGCTGGTCGGGGTTCATCTCGCCCAGTCCCTTATAACGTTGGATTTTAAATCCTTTACGTCCGCCTTCGAAAATGACGTCAAGCAATTGCGCGGGACCGGAAACATAAATCGGATCATTTTCACCACGGCGGAAACTTGCCGTGCCTGCATAGGTCTCGCCTAAGGATGGCGCGAGTTTTTGAAGGCGCCGCGCATCGGAACTGTCACGGAAACTTGGACGCAGGATAATCCGATCCATGACGCCACGAACATCGCGTTCAAAAACGAGCGCGCCATCTTCATGATAGCTACCGGACCAACCATCTTCGCCTTCATCAGCGATCAAGTCCAAACGAGCCACCGCGCCGCTGATGAGATCTGTATGCTCCTCGACATCCAGAATTCCAGAAATTGCGATTTGCGCGATCGCACTATCCGGCGCGCGATGCTTCATGCGGTTCAGAATTTGTTGAACCGCGAGCGCTTCTCTGGCGACGCGTTTTAAATCCTCACCCGCAATGACGGACCCGTCATCTAATGTCAGAGATGCATCTCGTGAACCTGCATCAATGAGGTATTCATCCAGCTCAGCTTGATCCTTAATGTATTGCGTATTCTTTCCGCGCTCCACTTTGTAGAGTGGTGGCTGTGCAATGTAGAGATAACCGCGTTCGATCAGCTCCGGCATTTGACGATAGAAAAATGTCAGCAAGAGCGTCCGAATATGCGCACCGTCAACATCCGCATCGGTCATAATGACAATCTTATGATAGCGCGCTTTATCAGCATCGAAATCCTCGCGGCCAATACCTGTACCTAGCGCGGTAATCAGCGTGCCGATTTCCTGTGATGATAACATGCGGTCAAAACGCGCGCGCTCGACATTGAGAATTTTACCTTTGAGCGGCAAAATCGCCTGATTGTGACGATCCCTCGCTTGTTTCGCAGAGCCCCCCGCAGAGTCCCCCTCCACGATGAATATTTCTGACAGCGCTGGATCGCGCTCTTGGCAATCGGCAAGTTTCCCAGGTAAGGACGCTACATCAAGCGAGCTTTTCTTCCGTGTTAGATCGCGCGCCTTTCGAGCCGCTTCGCGGGCAGCGGCAGCTTCCGCGATTTTCTGTACAATCATTTTCGCTTCAGCGGGATGTTCTTCAAACCACTCACCCAGCGCTTCATTCATTGCGCTCTCGACAACAGGCCGCACTTCGGATGATACCAATTTGTCTTTCGTCTGCGAGCTAAACTTCGGGTCGGGTACTTTTACCGACAAGACACAGGTCAAACCTTCACGCGCATCGTCGCCCGAGAGCTTCACCTTATCATTTTTCTTTGCCATACCTTGAGCATAGGTGTTGATCGTCCGGGTGAGTGCCCCGCGGAATCCGGCCAAATGGGTACCGCCATCGCGTTGCGGGATGTTGTTTGTGAAACAACGCACGTTCTCGTGGTAGCCATCATTCCACCACATGGCGGCATCGACGGTGATACCGTCTTTCTCAGCATGAACATTAATCGGCCCGTCAAGAATAGCGGTTTTATTCGCATCCAAATGCCGAACAAAAGCTTCTATGCCGCCTTCGTAATAGAGCTCGGTGACAATAGGTTCTTCGGGGCGTTCATCCGTCAGAATAATCATCACGCCTGAGTTCAAAAATGCGAGTTCCCGCAGGCGGCGTTCCAGCGTTGCACGGTCAAATTCGACCATCGTAAATGTCTCTTCCGACGGCAGGAACCGAACCTTTGTTCCAGTCAGCGTTTTGACGCTGCCATCTCGGCGATTATCTTGCGGTGCATCACCAACAACTTTTAACGGAGCTAAAGAGTCTCCGTGGCTAAACTCCATCCAATGCTCTTTACCGTCTCGCCAGATTGTGAGCTGCAAAGACACAGATAGCGCATTCACGACAGAGACACCCACACCGTGCAAGCCGCCAGAGACTTTATAGGAGTTTTGATCAAATTTCCCGCCGGCATGGAGCTGGGTCATGATGACTTCGGCGGCGGAGATACCTTCTTCCGTATGCATCGCAACGGGGATACCACGGCCATTGTCAGAGACGGAACAAGACCCGTCGGGATGCAATACAACCTCTACGCGGTCGGCATGTCCGGCCAGGCTCTCATCGATAGAATTATCGACGACCTCATAGACCATATGATGAAGGCCAGAGCCATCATCCGTGTCGCCAATATACATTCCCGGGCGTTTGCGAACGGCATCAAGTCCTTTGAGAACTTTGATGGAATCCGCGCCATAAGCGGGTGTATTTTCAGCGGGTTCGGCCATGGAAAGAATCCTGAGTGAATCGTTATGGATTCATACAGGATTCCAAAGGCCATTGTAAGGGCCGCGTAACGGCTCTTACCTTCATTTAGGGGCAGGCTTAGTTCATCGTGTAAACGACACCAAAGCGCGTGATTGTGTCCGTTTTCTCAACGCCCGGCAGGACATCTGTATGATGATCAACACGGAAAGACGCGCGGGCCGCCAGATTGCCGACGAGGTTTGCCGTCAGTCCCAGCTCATTCCAAAGATATGTGTCGCTTTCTGACCATGTAACTTCGCTGTTATTGTAAAGCGAGACCGCATCGTTGAAATCATAGATCAGCTTAGACGCACCACGCAGAGCCAGCTCATTTTGGCGATCCAATGAGCCATCAGCTTCCAAAACTGCAATCTCAGCCGCTGTGAGGCCCGCAGACACGGCAGGAAGCTGTGAGCGATAGCCGATGCCGCCTTCGATGTCCCACCCTAATGGAGCCGGCTCAACGAGCTTATATCCCAGACCTGCGCCGACATAATAACCTTCTTCAAACGCACCAAACTCATCGCGGTAGTAATCTGCATTACCCAGCGCATAGAGGCGATCCGTCAGGTTACGGTCAATCTGATAGCCCAGCACATAACGCTCTTTATTCGTCTCGCCGGACACACGGCCAAAATCAGCGGACGCGTTGAAAGCATGGCCCCAAGTCGTGCCTTGCTTGTTCAGCTTTAGGCCCAGACCCAGATCGGTCGTTTCTGTGTTACCAGTGGTCTTTGAACCCGTCAGGGAGGCTTCTCCGGACCAGCCCGTGGCGTCTTGTGCAAAAGCCGGCGCTGAGGCCAAAAGAGCGGCAGTGGCAACGCTGGCTGCGAGTGTCTTCGTAAATTTCGTCATCGTCATTTTCCTATGTTTGAGGTCAGTCTGAAAATCTTTGACGCCCTCTAAGATTGGAAAAATGTATAATGAATGAACGGGCACATTTTTTTACGTTCATAATCTGTTCATCTTAAATCAGCCCATAGACCCCCAAGGCGAAGACTCGCTAAACCGCTTCCCCTCCAGGGAAGCCCCCAGGTGGTCCACCTCTGTTTGCGAGGTGGACCACCACATTTTTTCATCCAAATTTATCCAGTGAAACAAGTGTTCTTTCTTCCTCATTGTTTCTTCCAGAATCATTCAGAGAAACAATACGCGTTCAGAGAAACAATGATTTGTTTCTTCCCGAATTGTTCAGGGAAACAAAATATTTGACCGAAAACCTTCGGTGACTAACAATAGCTCCATCATTAAACGGAGCGCACAATGACAAATTCAAATACCCCAACCGCCGAAGTCTCTTTCAGCGATTTGGACCCATCCAAAATTATCGATCCCATCGTCGACTCGGTTAACACCGTCGGTAACGCCGTCGACAAATTACTTCTCGACAACGCGTTGGAAGAACTGGTGACGATTACCAGTTCGCTTAGGAATTTCGTCACCCAGGAATCCGCAGTCATATCGGGGGCCGCGGCGGAAATCCCCGGCATGGTCGGAACCATCTTCGGCGTTAATCTGGTGGCGGGCGAGGCCACGGGCCGCGGAATTTTATCCGACCTAAAGGCACTCTCGAATGAGCTGACAGACGCGTCGGCAGATTTTGCGGCAGATTTCGGCACGTCCCTACCCTATCTAAGCTCGACCGCATTCCTCGACAGCCTATTCCCCTCCATGAACGCGATGATGGGAAGCCTGCCACCAAAAATCCTAGGCGCGTTACCCGGCATTACAATCATCTCCGCCGGCATTGGGACACTCTCAACCGGCAAAGTCACCTTAGCCCATGGTCCAAATGGGTCGACGGAGGTCACAGGCGGAGTTACAGGCTTGATTGCTCATATGAAAGAGACCCTCGTTCCGGCGAAACAAGCGGCCATGGCCGCCGCCTATAGCCGCGCCGCTGGCGCCGAGCCGGATACCCACCTCAGCGATATGGCCATTGGTAAAATCACAGCGGCCTCGACGGCCGTGGTCCTCGATACGCTGATCAATCTGAGTAATTATGTTATCGAGCTTATAAATACGGGTTTGGATGCGGTGCCTCTGGAGGTGAAGGTCGATGGGGGCGCGGCGGCCGGAGTCTTGGGATCAGGCGGGCTGACGCTGTTAAAAATCGGGGCCGTGGTCAAATTCATTGTTATCCTGGTTGGAGATGTCATCGTTCAAATCCTGCAATTCCTACGCTCTTGTTGTGACCTCACCCAGACCGTTTTGGACGTGGAGATTGCCGCTCACGCGAAATCCTAAACGGCGCAAATGCGGGCTCAACCTGCGGGCAAGGGATTGTTTCGACCGACGATCAAAGCGTTCGGCCACAACCTGTATATGCCCCAACGCAGGTTGGGCGGTTGAAATTCCCATAGGGAATTCAACTAGGCGGGCGGCAACCTGCCAAAGAGGGCGAAAGCCCTCGAAAAAAGGACAGCCCGCGTGGCGGCCCCCGCGATGGAGACCAGATGTGTTAGTTGTTTTACGCGAGTTTCGACACGCGGCAGCGGTTTTTGATGCACCGGTTGGGGGTCCTGCAGTTTCGCCGTCCGGTCAGACCGTTGAAACCTTTCGGTTTCAACTAGCCCCGGTTTAAGACAAAGCAGTCAACTCTCAGCACAAAAGCCCCGGCACCGTCCGACGGCTAAACGTCGAATGCTCAAGCCCACCGTCCCCCAGACCAGCAAGTAAGCGCTCACCTGTCCTATGTCTGAAAGAACCAGTTAAATATGAGGGTGAAATGGGGAGTCGTGGACGCAAAATGTCCAAAAAAGAGCCGGGGGACCTTTTTCAATAGAGCGCCAAACAGCTAAGCTGTTCGGATATAACGGAAGTTTCGAGGTGTAGTTTTTTCAAGGAAGGAACCGAAATTCGCTCAAAAAATGAGGATTATTTTTTGGATTTTTATCAGGAGTTGATAGTTTTGGCTTTTCTACAGTTGGAAAAACCCGAACGTGGGCGTCTCTCCAAACTTTTCCCCAATCATTGGCGCCTTTATGAAGACAATCTCAAATAACAACATTTTTCGACTACTCTAACCAATGAAGTAGCACGAAGAATCGCAATATATCAATGTTAGCAATGGTCAGAGCCAAGGGAAAGATTATAGCATCTAACTATTGAAAAACTGCTGAAAAGTTCCCAGTCAATACTAACCAACTAATATACCTTCACTAGAAAACATTCCTAATAATCTGAACAACCGAAACAAAATCTAGAACCAAAAGGATTGTAACCCCACCCAACATCAATGATGTAGACAACAATCGCGCTATAAAAAACTTATTTGAAAGATGTTCGTAGTGACCTAGAGCAAACTTAGAAGAATCGCTATGCTCTGTAATAGATGTGCCAACAGTGGATATTGCTGATTGCAAAATTACAGATCTATATGTTTGATCTTGATAAGACTCTTTATTAAATCGGATGAATTCTGACGAACTTTTTACGATACGTATTTCCTGAGGACAGAAAATTAATATTATTTTCGCAGCGAAAAAAATCATTATCGAAGACAAGAACATAGTTTTCATCTTAATAGTCCAAGTAATTTCATTCAAAGCCCCAAAGGAGTTTAAGTATAAAATTCCATAACTACCTATCATAACAGATATTGTGTAGAAGCTTCGAATAGAGTTCGATAAAGTCTGCCAATTCAATACGTATCTATTTACAAAACCCGCCATAAAATAATTATTTCCCGTTAGACCCGTGAAGCCAATTAGTTCTGGCATCAGAAGAAATAGCGCCAATAATACTAGCTGCCTTGATTTTTCTTTGCACACCAAAAGGTAGTTTTTCGAAACACGACCAGCTTTGGTATTCTTCCATCATACAAATTTCTTCCAAAATCGACTTGCCTCTAGATGTTAGAGCGACTTTGAAGCCGAATAAGTCATCACCTGTTTGGAGATTGTTCTGTATCACGTCTTTCGACATCACGCCAATACGTCTCACAAGGCGGCTATGCCGACATTTATTGAGAATCTTATTAATGCTAGCTTTTGTTACCCTTTTTCTATTTCTCCCGGACAACTCCTTCAGGAGTTCCGTATATTGATCTTGAAAATCAGCATTAATCCAACTTGGACTCTTCAAAGCTAACAACATAGCATATGCAACTGGCACTTTCCCCAAATTATAATCATGGAACGAAAAAATATCTGGCAATAGCGTAGAGGACCTTTCATTTCCCAAACAAAACTTTACAAGTTTATCTTTTTGAAGTGGCAAATTAAAATCTTGGGAGGTATTTAATACACGACTTACTATATCAAATCCCAAGGGGACATTGCTGTCAGAAAGAGCCTCCAGCAACTCTCTGCTTTCTACCGTCATAAAGTCAGATAACTCAATTCCATTCTTCTCATGTTCAAACCTAGAGGATATTACTTTTGTAACATCTAACTTCTTTAATGTAATTAACTCAGTTGTTTCTCTTCCCTCTTTCTCTCTCGGCATAGAGTTTGAAATAGCAACACCGTGTGGCCTTGTAGAGTATACTACCTCCACAGCATTTGTATTATTTACAACATATGACAATATGAAAAGTATAAGATGCTGATCAGAAACGTGTATCAAATCCACATTATCTATTAATAGATAAATTGGCTCCTTAAACCTCTTGGATTTAGAATTATCTAACTTATTTAATACCGATTGAAGAAACTCTTTTATAGCTATTTGATGAAGTGAAAAATCAAACGATCGATTTTGTATGTACTTCCTCCATATTCCCGTCTCCAAAAAATCACTCTCTAAATCAAACGGAACATTTCCACCCTTCGCTTCATAATCAATCAACAACTCCAACTTTGCAAACAAAGTGACGTAGTCATCGACGCTAAGTCTCTTGTTTCCGAATGGGGTCATATCGTTTAATGAAATATAATGAGAATTAGGAATTTCTTTATCGAGAAATTTCATGAAAGTTGTCTTGCCACATCCAGGCGGTCCAGCAAGAAGTCGAATTTTGTCCGGTTGAGTGTTATATTGCACTCGTAATAGCCGCTTTGTATTCTCCATCTCATCGGCTCTGTCTAAAAATAGAGTACTATGATCTGAATTAGACGGGTCTAATCGACCTAGAAAAGGCGCTATGGTGCCTTTGGAAAAAAATGTGGTCAATTTGGAGCCCCCCGACATACTTCAATATGTAGGTAGGATTATCAATATAAAGTCAAGAAGCGTTGTGTAATTTAAGTTACACGCTTGAGATTAGAGGCCTAACCTAAGCCGCCATCCCCGTCGCCTTCGGCTCAACAGCCGCAACACTCTCATCGACCATCACGTCATTATCCGTCTTCCCCGTTCTCTTCCCCGCGTGATACATCATGCCGTAACCTGCGGAGCCGCCTGTAAAGCCGATATCAGTGAACATGGCTTCGCCGGGGCCATTGACGACGCCGCCGATAATCGACATCCCTCTTTACACGCAAAAAAAATTACCCCAACAATTGCAATCTATAGTCTAAATTTTGGGAAATAACTGTGACCGCAAAACATCCTATTCTACAAACCGTTTCACTGATTGCCGCAGGCGTAGCGCTGGCAGCCTGTGGAGGCGGAGGCGGAGGCGGCGGTTCATCCACCCCGGGGGGCGGTGGTCAGAGCGGCGGAAGCGCTAATTCTGCCCCACGATTCACCGGACCAACCAGTTTTACATTTAACGAGAATGAGGCCGTGTCTTTTACGCTGTCTGTGGCCGATAGTGATGGAGATACAATCACCATTACGGACGACACCTCTGGCGATGGATCGCTCTTTATCCTCAACGCCGCATCGGGACAGGTGACAGCGAACACGGAGTCCG
The DNA here is from genome assembly GCA_039975855.1 of Litorimonas sp. Lineage (GTDB taxonomy): Bacteria > Pseudomonadota > Alphaproteobacteria > Caulobacterales > Maricaulaceae > Litorimonas. Next base: position 1,140,780 of record JBDWGH010000002.1, read on the forward strand.
GCGCCTTTAATTTCGAAAATCCTTTAGATGTTAATGGCGATAATATTTATGAGCAGAATATCACACTATCCGATGGTCAGGCCTCGGTCACCCAAACTATTCGCGTCACGATCCAAAATGTCATCGAGCCACCCTCATATAATGGTTTGACCGATTTTCAATTCGATGAAAATTCTATCACCGGCGTCGCCATTGCGGTGACGGATCCTGATAGTCGCTCTCTAGATATAAGCCTGTCTGGTTTAGATGCTGAAGATTTTACAACAGAAAATAGAAACTTATTGTTTAATGAACTCCCTGATTTTGAAGCGCCAAATGACAGTAATGCAGATAATGTTTATGAGGTTACGCTGAGCATATCGAATAATGAAGCCACGATCGAAGAACCCATTACAATTACGATTAATGACGTAAACGAACCTCCAACATGTACCCAAGATGCGAACATAACGTTTGCGGAAAATACGACGGGTGAGATTTTTACATTCGTCGGAACAGATCCGGAAGGCGACCCCCATGATTTCGGATCAGACATTGTCGTCAGCGCAAGTACGCTGTTTCAAAATGCGTTCAGCTTTAACAGCGATACAGGTGTTGTCAGTCTTGACGTTCCCATAGATTTCGAGGCGGTGACGGATAAAACGGGAACTATATCAACCACTTTTGGCGGAAGCCCCTGCAATGTAGATTTCGAACTCACCGATGTGATCGGCGATGTTACCTCAGGCGTTCGGGTCATAGGTGATTTTGCGGCGGCAAATTCCGTCGGTGACATTGATGGTGACGGTTTCACAGAGTTGTGGTTAGCCGAAAACGGGCCTGCGCCCGCCGGCTATGTCGTTTATGGGCAAGCCTTGAACGGACTTATGCCCGCAGGCGACCTCGCCTTATCCGCCGCAACGCCTGTCGCTGACGGTGTGAAGCTTTTGGCAAATAGCATCGCTGGCGCAGACGAGGACGAACAAATTCTCAGCGCTCGAGAGGTTGGAGACATTGATGGAGACGGATTTGCAGAACTTCTCCTCGGCGTCGAATCCACTCGAATTCCAACCTCTCGGCCAATCGCTTATTTGGTATGGGGAAATACCCTCGTTGAGAATTCAACTGGGTCTTTAAATCTCGACGACATGACCGAAAACGAAGGCTTAATTCTTAGCCGCGCAAATATCTCAGAAACCGAGATAGGTTTTACGGCAGGCGATCTGGATGGTGACTCACTTGACGATATCGTCGTCGGTATACCCGCTGGTTTCGACGATCCTTCAAATCAAGGCGTATTCGTTGTCTTTGGAAGCTATTTAAAGGATGTGAAATCAACGGGTGGCTTTGATATTAACTCAATGGAACGCAGCGAGGTTTTGCAGCTTAGTTTTGATACATTTTCTTTTGAAAATCTGGGCGCCAACCTCACGACAATTTCGGACATTGATGGCGACGGAACTGATGAGTTAATGGCTGCATATGACATAGGCGTCGCATCAATATTAGGCAAAGATATTTTGATGGCGAAAAATGGGACAGATCCTGCATTTATCGTCACCGAAGAAATTCAAAGCTTTAGGCAATTAGCGGAATTCAACAGAGTTCCATTTGATGTTGAAGGTGATGGCATTGATGACTTACTTTTCTCATCTGTCGCAGCAGAGATTGCGGTTGTGGAGCCAGGCTCGACATTGGATGGCGGCAGAACGCGGTCCGGAGAAACTGTTGACACAACGGAATTTGGTGTATCAACCATCTCCCTATCCGGTCTCGGCGATCTAAATGGGGATGGCCAAGACGAATTTGCAATCGGCGCGAGCCGTCAAAACGAACCCGTCAATACCGTGAATATCATCAACGGAGCCGACTTCGTCGCGACACCTGTTTTTGCAGGCTTTGATATGGATGCTATTAGCCCGGGCCAAGGATTGATAATTGAAGGCATTTCGCCAATTCTCGAATTAAGCGGGGAAATTGTAAGAGCAGATGACTATGATCAAGATGGGCTGAATGAACTCACGATTATTTCTCCCGGCACCAATCAAGCATTTATTCTTCGAGGTTCTGATTTAAATTCGGGTCTTAATTCCGGCTCAATAAGGATAGATCTCAATCCGTTATTCAATGCGGAGTAATTTACCCCTAAAGGTCATTTACTCCGCCGCCTCGGCCAGCTCACTCGCCAACGCCTCAGCCCGTTCCTCAACCGCCGCGACGATCTCATCGACCATCACGTCATTATCGGTTTTGCCGGTTTTCTTTCCGGCGTGATACATCATGCCGTAGCCTGCGGAGCCACCTGTGAAGCCGATATCGGTGAACATGGCTTCGCCAGGGCCGTTGACGACGCAGCCGATAATCGACAGCGTGATCGGGGCGGAGATATGGGCGAGGCGATCTTCCAATGTCTGCACGGTTTTAATGACGTCAAAGCCTTGGCGGGCGCAGCTGGGGCAGGAAATGATATTCACGCCGCGCGTGCGCAGGCCAAGGGATTTCAGCATATCAAAGCCTACCTTAATCTCCTCCACAGGGTCCGCAGATAATGACACGCGGATGGTGTCGCCAATCCCTGCCCAGAGCAGGTTCCCCATCCCGATGGAGGATTTCACCGTGCCGATACGCGTGCCGCCCGCCTCTGTAATTCCGAGATGCAGCGGCGCATCCGTGGCATCGGCGAGTTGGTGATAGGCCGCGACGGTCATAAAGACATCGGAGGCTTTGACCGAAATTTTATAATCGTGGAAGCCTTCATCATCCAGCATGCGGGCGTGCATCAGCGCGCTCTCGACCATGGCGTCGGGGCATGGCTCTCCGTATTTTTCGAGAAGTTCTTTTTCCAATGACCCGCCATTGACGCCAACGCGGATAGAACAGCCATTGGCGCGGGCGGCGGCGACGACTTCTTTCACGCGGTGCTGTCCGCCAATATTGCCGGGGTTGATGCGCAAGCAGGCTGCGCCCTGATCGGCGGCTTCGATCCCGCGTTTATAATGAAAATGAATATCCGCGACGAGCGGGACTTGGACCTGATCGACGATGGACCGCAGGGCGGCGCTGCTGTCGGGATCGGGGACAGAGACGCGGACGATATCTGCGCCGGCCTCTTGCAGGGACAGGACCTGCGCGACCGTCGCCTCAACATCATGGGTCAGCGTATTCGTCATGGATTGCACGGCAATCGGGGCGTCGCCGCCGACTTCGACACTGCCGACTTTGATCTTGCGGCTGGCGCGGCGTTCAATCGTGCGCCAGGGGCGAATGGAATTAATGTCTGTTGGGGTACCGCTCATGCAGCGGCTATAGCGCGGGGACGCGGCAGAATGAAGACGTTATTACGGTCTTTCGGAGGTCGGAAGGTCGCGGGACAATGTCATGCCAGAGATGGGCTCTCCCACCTCCCCCAAAGCGCCGATCAAGCGCGTGCCGTCATAAAGATCAACGGCGCCCGCATCGCGGACAGACACAGAATACCCGGCAGTGGTCGGACCTTGCCAAGTTTCGCCTGTTGTAAAGATGCGGCTGACCTCGACCGTACCTGCGACGTCGCGGATTTGAATCCAGCTCGGCGATGTTGTGCGCAGGGTGAACAGACCCTCTTGCATAACGGGCATGGCAGGTTCAGCGGCGGTATATTGCGCGGCGATCTCAACCAGCGGCGTCGGCGTTGCGACGGCTTCGGATTGCGTGCCGTACCAAACGCCAATCAGCAGGGCGACACTGGCAACGGAAACGGCGGAGACAAAGCCGCGCGGCAGGCGGAAATGACGCGTCAGAACAATATGAGGTGCATCGCGCAGCGGTAGCTTGGTCAAGGCTGTGTCAGCCTTATATTCCTTCACGGCCAAATCACCGTCCATGCCTAGTGCTTTGGCATAGGTGCGGACAAAGCCGAGTGTATATCCAATGGCAGGTAAAGCGCCCTCGTCCAGCGTTTCAATCGCGGTCAGAAAGTCTTCGCCGATATTCGTCAACTCGGACATATCGGACAGCGTCAGACCAAAGCTTTCGCGCCGCGCGGATAGGCGCGCGCCGAAATGCTCCGCTGTGCGGATCGTATTTGCGTTTACTGTGGTCATCCCGCCCAAGGGTATAAGTCATCGCGCCTTGATTTATCGTTAACGAATCAAATTATTGGGGTCGAGTCATTAATGACTCAGTGGTCATATCCGACAGATTATATTCATGTTTGATGACGGCCTCGTCACGTGACAGGGCGCAGTTGTCACTTTAAAGTGCAGGCATGAATTTAAAGACTCTATATTCGCGCCTGAGATCATCATGGGCCGCGCCTTGGATTGCTCTGGCTGTGTCGGGTGGATTGCTCGGCGGAGCGTGGATTTTCCAATATGGGTTTGGCTATCTGCCGTGCACGATGTGTTACTGGCAGCGCCACGCGCACAAGGCCGTGCTCGGCATCGCCGCATTGTGGCTTGTGTTGCGAGCAGTCGGTGTCGAAGCCGCAGAAATTTTGCGCTGGGCGGTGGTCTTGGCTTTGCTGGTGAGTTTTGGGCTCGCCGCTTGGCATGTCGGGGTAGAATTTGGCTGGCTCGAAGCTCCCGCGACTTGCGCCGCAGGACCATTACATGTGCCAGAAGTCGACCCGGATAATCCGCTTGGCTTCCTCAATGAACCTGTGAAACCGCCGGCGTGTAGCGAGGCCGTCTGGCACTTCCTCGGCTTGTCCATGGCGGGATGGAATGCGCTCGTCTCCTTGATAGGCGCGGTCTGGGTCGCTACATCTAAGAAGATATGAAAAAGACAAACCCCAGAATTGCCGAAATGCTGCGCGTGGATCACGCTGGCGAGTATGGCGCAGTTGCGATTTACCGTGGCCAGCAAGCTGTCTTTCGCCGCCAAGCTGCGACCCGCCCGATGGCCGAGACCCTCGCCGAGATGGAAGCCGAAGAGCAAAAGCATCTCGACGCTTTTGATAAACTACTCGTGGAACGCAATGTTCGCCCAACGGCCATGACGCCAATCTGGAACGTCGCGGGATATGGCCTTGGAGTGGTCACAGCCCTGATGGGCGAGAAAGCCGCCCATGCCTGTACCGAAGCCGTCGAGACCGTAATCGAAGAACATTACGCCGAACAGGCCGAGGCCTGCGCAGAAGAAGAACCGGAACTCGCGGCGACATTCTTGGAATTTCGCGAAGATGAATTGCACCATCGCGACACCGCTATTGAAGGCGGATCACAAGACGCCCCGTTCTACCGCGGTCTCTCTGCAATCATCCAAGCCGGTTGCCGCGCAGCCATTGCGGTGACTGCGAAAGTATAAACGCCGCGACGTTACCTCCCCTGTAGATTTAAAAGCCTCTTGTTTTGATGACGAAAACGAGGAATATCGAAATCAATACAGGAGATTGCATTGTTTAATTCAAAATTTTTACGACATTTACCTATCGCAGTTTTGGGAGGTGTCTTAAGCTTTGCCCCTCTCAGCATCCCAAGTCTTTCGGCCCACGCTGCCCCAAATGTTGACATTTACGCCCAACTGCCAAGAACAGCCTCGGTGAGAATTTCACCGGATGGGAAACGCATTGCAATGCTCGCGCCTTATGCTGGTGACAAAGCCATCTTCGTTTATAATCTGGAAAATCCTGACGCCAAAACTGTCATCATGTTGCCACCGAAGAATAGCATCATGAAAACAGTCGATTGGGCCAGTAATAAACACATTGTGTCCTATGCCCGCGTTCGCGGAAAAGGACTCGGCAAAATGAAGAAATACAGCACGCTTTATGGCCGCTGGGTTTCCTATAATGTAGAGACAGAAAAATCGACGATCCTATTGGACGATCGTATCAAAAGTAAATCATATCTGGTGACTGGCGGCGGCGGATTTGTTCACAATCTACCAAATGACCCACAACATGTTCTTATGAGTTTCGGAGAATATAACGGTAAAGCCCAACAGCGGCAATATCGGGTTGATCTAGATACAGGCAAAGAAGCTTTGGAGAGAATTGTATCCATAAAATCTGGCGCGATATCCTACTCTCCGAACGGAGAACGCCTGCTCGCCCGTGAAGAATATGACGCCGACTCTGGACGCTACAAAGTCTACTTCGGTGAAAGCACCAAAGAGAAAGTCGTCTACGAAAAAAGATTCGATACATCTGAAAATCGGACGGAATATATGTTTACCGTCTTTGATGGTAAGATCCTAATGCAGGAAAGTGAGAAAGCTGGCCTCTCCCTCTTTACGATCGATCCAGCCACAGGTGCACGCGCGCCCTTTACTTTCGATGCGGATGTTCCGAGCGGATATGATTATTTCCCAATTGTCGACAGAGAAACCGACGAACTAATTGGCGTAAGTTACACGGATGATACATCGAAAAGCATCTATAGCGCGGAACCTTACAAATCTTGGCACGAGAAAGCTAAACAGGCCCTCAAAGGTATGAACGTCAGGATTCTATCAAAAACCGACGACAACTCTATGGTCACTCTTTATGCCGAGGGAGCTGGCAATGCTGGCGAGTTTTACCTGATGGAGCCAAAGAAAGGGCAGATCGAGTCTTTGGGCGGGATGTATCCAGAACTCGCACCAAATGAGATCGCAAAAACCATTCGTGCCGATTATGCCGCACGAGATGGTCTAAAAATTCCGGCTTACCTGACTCTGCCTCCGGGTAAGACAACATCCAGTGGACCGATGCCGATGGTTGTGATGCCACATGGCGGACCAACAGCACGGGATACAGCCGACTTTGATTTTTGGGCACAATACCTTGCCGCAAAAGGCTATGTTGTCTTTAAACCTCAGTTCCGAGGATCAACCGGTTTTGGCTATGAATTTGAGAAAGCTGGTTATGGTGAATTTGGTAAAGGCATGTTGACCGACACTGTTGACGGCGTGAATTTGCTCATTGAACAGAACATTGCCGACCCCGACAAAATTTGCGTCACGGGTGCAAGCTACGGCGGCTACCAAGCCTTAGCATTACCTGTAATCGAGCCGGACATGTTCAAATGCGCCCTGTCTGTCAATGGGGTGTCAGACATCAGAGCAATCTTGAAATTTGAAGTTGCACGGACCGGAAACAATAGCGGCGTTATCAAATTTTGGCGGAAGATTATTGGAGACCGTAACGATGATAAGGAAATGTTGATTGAACAATCTCCTGCTGAGAACGCGGAAAAGATAAAGGCAGAAATTGTTCTGGTTCACGGAACAGATGACATGACCGTTCCCGTTCAGCAGTCAGAAATCATGGCCAAGGCCATGAAGAAAGTTGGGCAATCTGATGACATCTTACTCCTAGAGAATGACGATCATAATTTGTCACTTCCGATTTCCCGAAAGAAATTGTTGGAGGCTAGTGATGAGCTTTTCTCCAAGCATTTAGATTAAACTGGGCAATTGGAGGTCGTCTCACAGGACGTAGTTTATATCCTGTGAGTTCGATGCCTGCCAATCGATCTCTAGGAAACAGCTAAACTGCGACCTCTGGCACTCCTTTCCGTACAGTGAAAACCAAACTCCTATGTTGAAAAACAGGCTTCGGGACCGCACATAGCGGTCAGATGTCCATGACCCCCACATTCACCTTGTCCGATTTGGACGCGCGTGCGCGCGATATCTTTCGCGATGTCGTCGAAAGCTATTTGGAATCAGGGCAGCCTGTGGGATCCAAAACACTGGCCTTATCCGAAGGGCGTACGCTGTCCCCTGCCACAATACGGTCTGTCATGGCCGAGCTGTCCCGCTACGGCCTGCTCACCAGTCCACATGTCAGCGCGGGCCGCGTTCCGACCCAAATTGGCCTGCGTCTCTTTGTCGACGGATTATTGGAAATCGGAGATTTGGGCAAAGCAGATCAAGACCGGCTAGAGTCCAAGCTCGGCGCAGCTGGCGGTGACCCCCAAGCCCTGATGCAACAAGCCTCTGCCATGATGGCGGGCCTTGCGGGGGGCGCGGGCTTAGTGCTTGCCCCGCACGCAGGAACATCAGAACGGGCTTTACGTCATGTCGAGTTTGTCAATTTGGACGGTGATCAAGCCTTGGTCGTATTGGTCCATGAAGACGGCGCGGTGGAAAACCGCATCATGGCCCGCCCAGCAGGCGTATTGCCCGGCAGTTTGGAACGCGCAGGCAATTTCCTCTCAGCGCGGTTAAAGGGCAGAAAATTATCAGAAGCTCGCACTGACGTGTTGGCAGAAATCGCAGCCGGCGAGGCTCAGATTGACGCGGCAGCTGCCACCCTTATTGAACGAGGATTAGCACAATGGTCTACACTTGGGGCCACGCCGGACGATAAAACGCGGCGCAGTTTAATTGTGCGCGGACAGTCACACCTGCTTGACAATTTAGAGGCCCGAACCGATGTGGAGCGCATCCGTCAATTGTTCGATGATTTGGAACGCAAGGAAGAGCTAATCGACCTTATGGACCGCGCTGAACACGCTGACGGGGTGAAGATTTTTATTGGCTCGGAGAACCCGATGTTTTCCTTGTCAGGATCGTCTGTTGTCATCGCGCCATACCGCGATAGGCAGTCGAATATATTGGGAGCGTTGGGCGTAATTGGCCCAACACGATTGAATTATGCGCGTGTCATTCCGATGATGGATTACACCGCGCAATTATTGGGCCGGCTGCTAAACCGCTAGGCGCGCCCAATTACGGAACTGAGTGAGAGTGGAGACGAAACATGGCTGATCAAAAAGATGAGTGGGATGATCTCATGAAAGAGATCGATTCTGAAAAGTCAGCGCAAAAACGCCGTGCTGCGGCCTCCGCTGCGGCCGATGACATTCTGAAAGCTGCGGACAAAGCGGACAAAGACGCACCTGCCGAATCCTCAACAGACGAGAACGAAGCCGAGCCAGATGCGGGCGCAGCCGCCGTTGCACGTATTCAAGAATTGGAAATGGAGCTAGCGACGCTGAAAGATCAAGCCTTGCGCGCAATGGCCGATGCAGAAAACGTCAAACGCAGATCTGAAAAAGAAGTCACGGCAGCGCGTATTTTTGGCATTGAGCGTTTTGCCAATGACATCTTGTCAGTACATGACAACCTGTCTCGCGCCCTGTTGACACTAGAAGGTACAGATAAATCAGAACTAGGCGAAAACGCCAAAAACCTCGTCGAGGGGATTGAGCTCACCGAAAAAGATCTGATGGCCGTTCTGGCCCGTCACGGCGTCACGGCGGTTCCGGGCAAGGGATCAAAATTTGACCCCAATGTTCACCAAGCTGTCGCCAACATCCCGTCAGATGAAGACAAAGGTAATGTCGCCACCGTTATGCAAACAGGCTTTAAAATTGGTGACAGGACTTTGCGCGCCGCCATGGTCGCAGTCAGTACGGGTAAGGCATAGTCGGCCTGGACTGATTTTTTAAAAAACAGCAAGACCAGACACGCAGAGGTGTTCGCAGGTGGTAGGTAAACACCTATGACATACACACCACCTGAAATCAGAAGCATTCAACGCGCAGTCACTTATATCCAAACGGAGCTAAGAGAGGACCGCATTCCATCCCTAGAAGATGTGGCGAAGGCCGCGGGTGTCTCAAAGTTTCACTTTCACAGGGTTTTTAAACTCATCACGGGCGAAACCTGCGCTCAAATCATTACACGCCTCAGATTGGCAAAGGCCACGGCCGAGTTAAAACAAGCCAATACCTCTATCACGCAAGCCGCATTTGCAGCGGGTTATGGGTCCGGACAAGCCTTTGCCAAAGCAATCAGACGAGAGCTGTCCACAAGTGCATCGGAAATACGATCGGACCCCGAAAGACTATCTGAAACAATCAAAACCCTCATTAAACCTGATCTCTCAAATTCCGATCACACCCCACCTTTTGTTCAGATCGAAATTGCATCACTGGACCCGCTAGACGTTCTAGTCATTCGTTCGGAAGATGTTTATCCGGACCTCATCGATACCTATAACGGCCTCTTTGAAATGGCAGGTGGCCCGCAAAATGTGAGGGCTGTTCTCGGACTGCCGCACCGTGACATAGAAACTTCTCTCGACGGCGGTTTCATTTTTGACGCGGCGTTAGTCCCCCTTTCCGCTGTTACCGTTACGCCTGATACTGTTGTTGCGAAACGATTGGACGGGGGGCTTTACCTCTTGGCCCAGCATAAAGGCCTGGATGCAGATATACCGGTTACCTTAGACGCGCTCTATTCTCATATCTTAATGTGTCCTGATATTGACCTCACAGACGCACCCTGCGTCCACCATTATATTGACGACCCCGAAGAGGTGGCGGAGACAAACTGTCGAACGGATATTTACATACCCATTGCCGCTGCATGAGACCGTTAGTCAGCCCTAGTCCCCCTGACAAACTTCGACTATGAGGAAGCATGCCAGAACTTCCCGAAGTTGAAACCGTACGGCGGGGGCTTGCCCCTGTTATGGTAGGTGCGGTCTTTGCCAAGGTCACGCTAAACCGTCCCGACCTGCGCTTTCCTTTCGCCCCGAAATTCAAAACGCGTATTGAGGGCACGACCCTCACGCGGCTTTCGCGGCGCGCGAAATTCCTGCGCGCCGAGCTGTCCAGCGGCGAGACGCTTTATATGCATCTGGGCATGAGCGGGCGATTTATCATCGACGGAACATCTGCACTGTCGAACTATGCGCATGAACATGCAGCCAATCCCAAACATCATCATGTGATATTCAAGATGAGTAGCGGAGCTATCATTACATATAATGACCCGCGCCGTTTTGGGTTTATGGAGCTAATCGGCGAAAGTGAGCCATATCGTCTTGACCATATCGGGCCGGAACCTTTGGGCAACGCATTTAACGGCCCTGTGCTGCGAGAGGCTCTAAAAGGAAAAAAATCCAAAATCAAAGCTGCCCTCCTCGATCAACGCGTCGTGGCAGGCCTCGGCAATATTTATGTCTGCGAAGCGCTTTACCGGACGGGCATCAGCCCTCGCCGCGCTGCGGGACGATTGAAAGCAACGGAAACCGACGAACTCGCCGCGCATATTAAAGACATCTTGTCAGAAGCCATTGAAGCGGGTGGAAGTTCCCTTAAGGATTTTTCCAACACAGATGGCAAGCTCGGCTATTTCCAGCATCGTTTCGATGTCTATGGTCGTGAAGACGAACCCTGCGGAAGCTGCGCCGCACCGATTAAGCGTATCGTGCAAAGCGGGCGGAGTTCGTTCTTTTGCGGGGTTTGTCAGGGATGAGTACAGCCATCAAAGATGGTCCTAAATATGTGGGCTTTTTTTGGCGAGCTATTGCCTTGGCACTCGATAATTTTTTTTGGATTATCCTTCAAATTCCTCTGGTACCTTTTTTCAACCAGTTTGAAAACTCGGAGCTTTTAACCGCAGTATATCTGCTCGCGTTTCTTGCTTACTTTTGGTTGCTCCCAAAATTTGGTAGAGCGACACTGGGCCAGTATATGATGGGTTACCGCATCGTACCTGCCGACGAAAGTCGCCCGAAATGCTTATGGCGTCTCGCTTATGTATGCGGAACGGCAATTATGTGGCCGTTATTCCTATTTAGCTGGTTCATGCTCCGAAATGATGACATTGGGATTTACTGGTGGGATCGCAAATCCAGCACTCGCGCTGTCTCAACGCGTCAGACCAATTGAACTCCGCTCGCCCAGCGCGCTATGCGGGCCGATAGAATTTTGAATTTCTCGGCTTCGCTATTGAGCACAAATATTCGAAGGCCTCGTAAATCATCCCATGCTTATAGCATGCAGAGTAACTTGCATTTGAAAATCTGAACAGCAAAAGATATTGTTCTGGTTCGGCTCAGGTCAGTCAACCAAACCCGTTTTAAAGCCTAACCAAACGCCCGCTTATCCACCCGATCAATATAAGCCATCAGTTTAGTAGAGTTGCGAACATACTGACACAGCGGTGTTGGGAACACTTCGCAGCTTGCGTTTGCCAGAAACGCATAGGCCGTCGCATCAATTTCGCGCACGGTATCGCCCAGTAAAAAATCTTGATCGCCCAATTGCGCTTCAACCGCTTTCAAATCTGACAATCCCAATGCATAAATTTCCTCGGCTGTATGTCGTCCGATACCATGGCCTTTGACCGTGCTCTCCATCTCTTTGAATATCGGCCGCGTGATAAAACCCCGAAGAGGCTTTGGAATCATGCCGAACCAGGTTTCCGTGATAAGCTCGCGGTTCTCTTTCCGAACCCAGCGGGGATAGACCGCAGAGGCCCAATAGAAACGTTCGGCAAACATAACGTTTAGTGCATGCGAGAGGGCCCGCTCTCTTTCAGTTAAACCTTGGCCGAGCGGGTTGCCATAGGTTTGCTTGAGATAACGAATAGTAAACTCCGTATCGCCAATCGCCTCGCCCTTATCGACAATATAAGGCAATTTCTCCTTTGGTCCTTTTCGCGGGTCCATAAGTTCAATCGTCTTATGCGGAACCTCCGCGAGATTAAGATAGGTCATCAACTTCAAACAAAAGGGGCTCGCATCGCGCATCCCGAATTGCGGAACAAATTTGTAAAATTCTAACATAGGTTTCTCCTTTTCTTGGGGAGCTATCACAGCCATACTGACAGGAGTATGTCAGGAGTGATTCAAGAAAATTCACGAGGAGTCGTTTGAGGTGAAAAAAACAGAACGCCTGTTTCATTTAATTGAACATCTGCGAGGATCCCCTCGCCCCGCGACGGCGGCCAGCTTGGCCGAAGAACTGGGGGTATCGGAACGCACTATATATAGAGACACAAAGCTGCTCATCGCGCAGGGGCTACCGATTATGGGCGAAGCAGGCGTAGGTTATGTTCTAGCCTCGCATTTTGACGCGCCGCCGCTGCAATTTACCGCCGATGAGCTGGACCTTCTGTCCATTGGATTGCGAATTGCATTTCGAGAAGGTGATCAGCCTATGCGCCGCGCCGCCGAGACGGCCTTTGCCAAAATTCGTGAAGGCTTAAAAAATAAGGCGAACTTGGATGCCATCGATCTCTATGCGCCGAATTGGCAACAAGGACCGACAACGACGCTGATGTCCGAAGCGCGGCTCGCGATCCGGAATAAATCTGTTGTGTCTTTCAACTACGAAAGTCTGGCTGGCGATTCGACTCGCCGAGAATTGAAGCCCCTTGCACTTTTGTTTTTTCGAGACGCCACATTGCTTTCGGGATACTGCACACTTCGGCAAGACTATCGAAATTTCCGGCTGGACCGCATGAGCGCGTTCACAGACACAGGCACGCGTTTTACCGCCGAGCATTACGCCTTGAGGCGCGCCTATTTTGCGAAAGTGAAGCAAGAGAAGGCCGCGTTTGACGCAAACTCATAAAACTCAATAGACGTTCCTTTCACCCAAATACAAATCGCGCACCTACTAACCCCCAATTGAACTCCTTTCCCCGCCGCGCTATGCGGCCCGATAGAATTTTGAAGAGAGCACGCCCCCATGGCTTATGACGATATTGAACTGACGCGCGACGGCGCCGTAGCCATCATTCAGATGGACCGCCCCAAGGCGTTGAATGCACTGAACCTGAATATGATGCAGGAGCTAGCCACAGCGCTGAGCAAGTTGGAAGCCGATGACGGCGTAGGCTGTGTTATCCTGACGGGTAGCGAGAAAGCCTTTGCCGCAGGCGCGGATATTAAAGACATGGCAGAGGATGAGTATCTGGGCCTCTATAAGAATGATCGGTTCGAAGAGAACCACATGGCAACAGAACGGTTCCGTAAACCTATTATCGCTGCTGTTGCGGGCTATGCGCTGGGCGGTGGGTGCGAAGTTGCCATGATGTGCGATTTCATCATTGCTGCGGATAATGCAAAATTTGGCCAGCCTGAGATCAATCTTGGCGTGATGCCGGGCATGGGCGGAACGCAGCGTATGCTCCGCGCCGTTGGTAAGGCGAAAGCTATGGATCTTTGCCTGACGGGCCGCATGATGGACGCAGAAGAAGCCGAGCGTTCCGGCCTCGTCTCCCGCATTGTACCGTTGGACAAGCTCATGGAAACGGCAAAGGAAGCCGCAGCCAAGATCGCGAGCCAAAGTCAGCCGATCGCCATGATGACCAAGGAGACCATTGAAGCTGGGTTTGAGATGAGCCTCTCACAAGGTATCCGCTATGAGCGCCGCTTGTTCCAAAGCATGTTCACGACACATGACCAAAAGGAAGGCATGGCCGCCTTTATCGAGAAGCGGAAACCCCACTTTAAAAACAGGTAAGGCGCCCTGTGGGTTACTGTAGTGGCGCTTAAACGCCCTATTGACGACTTGCGACTCCCTCCTTATACGCCCCCAAGAATTATCCAGGCCCGCGCAAGCGTCGCGGGCTTTGTGCATTGACCGAATATGAAAGAGTAACACATGGCAAATACGTCCTCCGCCAAGAAGAACGTCCGTAAAATGGCTCGCAAGACAGCCGTCAACAAAGCTCGCCGCTCAAGCGTCCGGACTTTCCTGCGTGCTGTTGAAGAAGCAATCACAGCTGGTGATAAGACTGCAGCAAACGCAGCGCTTAAAGCTGCAGAGCCAGCCATGATGCGTGCTGTCTCTAAAGGCATCTTCCACAAAAACACAGCAAGCCGCAAAATTTCCCGCTTGAACAAGCGCGTTAAAGCGATTGGCTAAAGCTTCGGCTTATATCTGTTTGAAGGAACCGGCCTAAGGGTCGGTTTTTTTGTGTCTGCGATTCTGTGAGCGCTTGTGTAATCCGCCATATGTCGATTTTAACAGGCAGTTTCGCACGCCTAACGGGTATCAAATAAAGGTCACGCTGACGGGAGAAAGCAACCGATTCTAGACTCTCACGACGAGAATCAGCTGTATGGCCGAGTCAAGAAAATAGCGTGAGATTTTTGTGAATTTTTTTCACAAGAAAAACACTTGCGATTCAATGCTCTTTTTGAGTCAAGAATAGAATCGGGTCCGAATCAAACTTTCTCACATTGACGCTCCGATTTAAGGCTGGTTTATAGAGGTACGGTCATTGCTGCGGGGGTAGCGAGGTCCGGTCGGGGAACGCCCAGCAAGATCTGCGAGATCAAGCAGAATTGAGCTGAGCATCCACATATTTAGTAATGGTTTCAAAGACTTGTGTATTTCAGGTCGCGCTTTCGTGCGGCCTTTGAACAGCAAGTTCGCTCGGGAGGCGGACAATGAGTAGGGTAGCTGATAAAATGGCAAAATTGAAAACTCCCGATCTCTATACTGGCGAGCCGCCACTACAATCCGCTCACAATACTTGGAAGCAAGTCAAGACTGATTTGGCCTATGCTTTGGGACCAAATGTTCACCGTTCATGGACGGGCCGCCTGCACATTACGCAAGCCGATGAAAGTGTTGTTACCCTGTCCGCGCCAACCCGTTTTATAGCCTCCAAGATTGAGACCCAATTTGCAGATACGGTCCGCCGTCTTTGGGACAAACATGATCAAGTCGATCCGCCGCGCCGCTTGGCCTTCGCGGCCAATCCGTCCGCTGTGCGGGCACCCGCCACCTTATCACCTGTAAAGACGAGTAGCACGCAACGCCCAGCCCTCACCGCCCCTGTTGAAGAAGCCAAGGCCCCGATGGCCGGGAAATCCGCGTCGGAAAGCCCGCGTGACAGATTCACCTTTGATAATTTTGTTGTTGGCACCTCTAATGAATTAGCCATGGCAGTTGCCCGGCAAGTCGCGAGTCAATGCGGTGCTGGCCGTGCCCCGCAATATAATCCGATTGTCATCCACGGCAGCAATGGCATGGGAAAAACCCATTTGCTCTATGCCATTGAAAACGCCGTTCGCGACAATCACCCAGAAAAGCGCATGCGCTTTATTT
Source organism: Litorimonas sp. (assembly GCA_039975855.1). Lineage (GTDB taxonomy): Bacteria > Pseudomonadota > Alphaproteobacteria > Caulobacterales > Maricaulaceae > Litorimonas. The sequence goes on from JBDWGH010000002.1 coordinate 1,156,529, forward strand.
CCGCTGAAGATTTTGTCTCCACATTTGTCGCCTCTGTTCGTGGTCAGGGCCGCGAAGGCATCTCAGCCTTCAAAGCCTCTTTGCGGGATGTAGACCTCTTGGTGATCGATGACGCCCACTTCATCGCGGACAAGCCCGGCAGCCAGGAAGAGCTCCTCCACACGCTTGTCAGCCTTGTCGATAGCGGCAAGCAAATCTTGATCGCTGCCGACCGTCATCCTGATAAAATTGAGAAAGCGACGGAGCGCCTTAAGAGTTACATGTCCTCTGGCCTTGTCTGTAAAATTGGCGCAGCCGATTATGAGCTGCGTCTGCGGATCTTGGACCGCCTGATTGCACGCCGCCGCGCCGGTGGTCAGCAAGATCTTGCTATTCCACAAAATGCCCGGGATCACCTCGCTGCCCGTATGAATGCGACACCGCGTGACCTTGAGGGCGCCTTTAACCAGATCGTTGCACAGAGCGAGTTTCTCGGCACGTCCATCACGCTAGAAAGCGTACAGGAAACATTATCAGACTCTCGCTATATGATGGGTCAACGCCTGACTGTTGATCGTATTCAACGCGCCGTCTGCGAAGTTTTCTCCGTCACGCCAACAGATATGGTCAGCAAACGCCGCGCCCGCGTTATTGCGCGTCCGCGCCAAGTCGCGATGTATCTCTGTAAGAAACTCACCAAGCGCAGCTTGCCGGATATTGGTCGCCGTTTTGGCGGACGGGATCACACCACGGTCATGCACGCCGTTAAACGCATCGACCAACTCCGCGCTGATGACGCCAGCTTTAACGCTCAGATCGAAGCGGTAGAGACATTACTGAAGACTTAAGTATTCCTCAAAATCAAACGCTGAAAGACTAAAAACGACCCACTGCCGAGACAAATATAACAATTAGTATTTTGCACCAAACGTTATACTCAGCGTATCCGCATCCGAAAGGGTTCGAATATCCTTCCCAGTCTCCCAAGTTACACCATAAGACAAGTTGCTAAAGTCGGGATGAGAAATCGTTGCTGCAAGGGTCAAATGACCTGCGCGTTTGGGCGTTAGCATCTGCTCTTCAATTGGAAGTGTGTCATCTTCAATAAAGACATTGTAACCACGACGAAAAAGGTAATCTGTTGAGAAATTGAAATAGCTATCTTTTAAGACGCCACCAAACAAATTGGATTTGTAAAGATCAAACTCCAAATTCCCGCCATAGATTACCCCTTCCAGGGATTGTTCTTGAATTCTATCGCGAGGATTATGTGTTTCAAAATCAAATGGCGCCCGACCTTTATCCCAAGTCAAATAATCGAAGGCGGGTTGCAAATCCCATTCAATCGACCAGCCTGTAGCAAGCCGCCCATACCCGAGAGGGTTTGGTAGCCTTTGCTTATTGTCGTCAGCCAGCGGGTTTCGACGGATCAACTCTTGTTTCTGGCGGAAGCCAGGAAAATACCCCCATGCCCACCTCTTAGGTAGCGAAAAATCGAGACCAATGCGCTTACCCCGTTGAAATTCAAAATTATCCTTCACCCCTTCGATAGTTAATGCGGCCCTAGTTCCGGGCCAACGCTGTCCGATTAAAGAAGAATGGGTCAATCCAGTTCGTTGACCAAAATTTGGAGGAATAATTGGGCCTTTGCGTTCATACTCGAACCGCGCGCCGTAACTAATATCAGCAAATGCAATTTTTTTGTCCGCTTCTACAACCTCAAGATTTGTCGGGTCATCAGGGTCGGCCAAGGCCATAAAAGCAAAGTCGGTTGGCGCTTGACTAATGGCCCCAAAAAGAGTGCCGCGGAACGTTTGAATTAGCTTATTTGAAGCCTCACTCGATTTCTTGGGCGTATATTCATAAGTAAGCCCCAAAGCGGCATCGATAACCAGTCGATCATTATCATCATTATCGTCCGTATCACTGACATCGTCACCGATAAGGCTCAAACCAATAGAGGCCGCATCCGGGCTGGATCGACCAAACTGTCGTGGATTTTTAACCAAGGTTGGTCTGATAGAGTGTTTCGCGTCTTCGTTATTTTTCGACGACCAGGTTTTTCCAGACTTAAAATTATTTAGACTCTCACCGACGGACGAAATGAAACTTTTATCCAGCAGCGCATTTTCTACTCTGGTATTGACCGTGTCTGAACCAGTTTCCTGATCTATTGGGTAGGCCGGACTATCGGCTGTAACAAAGTGCGTCTTTCTAGAAACCTTTTTACGCAACGCTTTGTTAGTATCACTGTCATCTTTCTGTCCTGCGTTTGGATCAAGCTCCGTGATTTCTACACTTCGACATAAAATGACAAAGGGTGGGTTTTGCGTGTCGTTCAAAAAACGATTTATGATGACATCATCAGCACCAGCATCGACGAGAGGTCGATAGGTAAAAGGGGTCCATTTAGATTGTAATTCACGGTTTGCGATGGAATCAGAGTTTGTCAATATTTGTTTGACTGGATCCGTCGCAATCTCTCTATAACTCTGTTCATTTCTCTTTAAATTTTCTCTTAATGTCTCAACCTCTTCTAGTCCCCAAAACTCCTTTTCAAGTTCAAGGTTTCGTTTGACATCGAATGAGACAAACGGTCGACGAATAACAACGAAATCACGGGACGTCCCAGTTTCTGCAGTTTCAAACAAACGCAACAACGCTCGACGGAAACGCAAGGCATTCGGCTTTTCATCAAAGCGATCCGCGCTATTTGTATACCGTTTAGGATCCTCACAGTTTTCGGGTAACGGTGAGGACGCACCTTTACATGGAATCAGAGTCTCAGTTAGCAGTTGTTTATAGGTTGCGTCTGGTTTTAACAAATCAGCGTAACTCACTTCGACCGGGTATCTACTTAAGATTTTTTCTACAAGATGATCGACTTCCACCTTCCAGAACACAGTTTGGCCTCCCTCATCACCTAGATTTGCATTAGATTTTGTGAGGTCTTTCGTGACAGGTACAACTTTCGAAGCCAGGCGTATTCGATCTTTGTCCAGCTGACTCATATCGATCTCACAAATCTCTGGCTTCAGGTCGTAAAGTGGATTTCGGACTAATGGTGTTTGCGCCTTTGCGCTCGCTGCACCACCAGCCAAAATTACCCCCGAAAAAATCACGGATTTGTAGAAAGAATTGTAAAACATTAGCGCCCCCGCAGAATATTGAGACCGTAATACATGTGCATTAATTTGGTCAACTCATAATTGAGGAACCATATTTTGCCTTACCCAAGACCTAGTCTGCTTCGATAAAATCTAATCGGAGATGCTCAAGAGGGTTATTGACGGCCCTATTTTAGTCCAACACATTTGAGACAGCTGCCTTACATAACAGGTCCATCGTGTCGAAAAGAGGGAGTTCAGGGAGATCATCCGGCTTCACCAAACCTTCAATTTCTGTACACCCTAGAATGACACCTTGAATGCCTTTTTCATGTGACAACCGTCTCGCGATCTCGACATATCTTTGGCGCGATTCCGGGCGAAAGTTAAACGAACACAGCTCATCAAAAATAATGCGATCGATATCAGTTTGTTCGGTTTCAGTCGGAACTGAAATCTTGATTCCGGCCGCGCCATAATAATCCACCATATAAGCGGCACTCATTACGGGTTTTGTCCCAAACAGAGCCGCGTGAGAAACACCCGCCCGTTTCATTGCATGTATCGTCGGGTCAGCAATGTGTAGGAAGGTCTGAGGACGTGTCTCCATTAGCGACGCAACACGTTGGTGAAGTGTATTCGACCCGCAGATGACGATATCGGCCGATGTTAACCTGTCTAAATGGATATCCAGGTAATCGGATAAGGCGTCCCAATTGTCATGGCGCACGGCATGTTCAATGACGCCAAAATCCATTCCAGATATCAAGGTTTGAACGATATGATGACCAGCTGGAGACTTGTTTAAACGCGCCTGGGAAAGCTCATTGATACGCGCATACATCTGGCCCGTCGCCACATTTGAGGCCCCGCCCAAAATTCCAATGGTTGGAGTTATTGGATAAGAGGTCATAGGCCACCTTTTATTTTTGTATTAGGAACCACCAGAAGAAAGACGATCGATGTCCCTACACCGGTGTCCTCCCCTGATTTCAACTTTAGAGACGGCTTCAAAGCCAAATTATAGCTGACGAAACTTACTTCTTCTCATAATCTCGGACGAGCTGATCCATGAACCTGACCCCCCAGCCTGCATGTCCCTTTGGGGCTGTGGGTGTTGCGCTATCGCGCCAATCAACGCCCGCCATGTCAATATGGACCCAAGGCTGATCTTCATCCACGAATGTCCCAATCACGGCCGCGCCGATTGACGCACCGGGCGAGCCGGCAGTAGATTTAATATCGGCGATGTCAGACTTGATTTGATCATAATGGTTGGGATGTAGTGGTAGTGGCCAAACGTCTTCGCCCGAACGTTCTCCGATATCCATCATGGTTTGCGCAAGATCGAAATCACGTGTGATCACCCCGCCATACTCATCACTCAAGGCACGGCCGACAGAACCTGTAAGCGTTGCAATATCGACGATGAGCTCGGGTTGATATTTTTCGATTGTATAAGGGACAGCATCTACCAAGAGGAGTCGCCCCTCTGCGTCGGTCGACATCACTTCGATCGTTTTTCCGTTAAATGTGGTCAGTACATCGCCTGGACGGATTGCCGTCCCATCAGGCATATTTTCGGCCAAAGGCATAACCCCAATCAAGTTGATATCTGCGCCGCGTTTTGCCGTCGAAATCAAAGTCCCAGCGACAGCCGCCGCACCAGATAGATCAGATTTCATCAACCACTGCCCAGAATTAGGTTTCAGGCTTATACCACCTGTATCAAATGTAATTCCCTTACCAACCAAGGCCAGAGGAGCATCGTTAGAGTCACCACCCATATATTCCAAGACGAGCATACGAGGATCATGAACAGACCCTTTCCCAACACCCAGAATTGCACCCATGCCAGCGCGCTCCATCTCGCGCACGCCCATAACAGTTAGCTTCAGATTAGGCACGCCGCGCGCTTCTTTGCGTATACGCTCCACAAATGTTTCTGGATAAATTTCCAGACCAGGCGCATTTCCAAGATCGCGAACCATATGAACCGCATCTGCAAGGCCTTCATAGTCGCCCTCCATCAAATCCTGCGCCTCATCTGCGTCTTCACTGATGAAAGTCACCGAACGATCTTCGGGTAAATTCCCTGTTTTATATTTGGTAAAACTATAATCTCCAAGACGATAGCCAAAGGCGAGGTCTGCGCTTGATGTATCGCTCTGTGTTTTCAATCCTTCGACGATTACCGAGAGGTCTCCATCGCCCGGTGCCTTAACGGTATGACCACCCAAATCGCGCAGATTTCGAGGGGTCAATCTATCTGATCCAGTACCGATCACCGTTACGGATTTCGTATCCCCTAATCCATAAAAGCTTTTTTGGTTTCCGAAGGTACCTTTAAAGCCGGACGCTTCCATCGCTTTCTGGATTGCAATTGTCATTTCTCCACCTATCTGAAGCGGCAGATTCAAATCATTGTTCACATACAAAACCACATGATCACCAACGGCCGAATTTGTTTCCGCGAAGGAGATATCATCGGCAAAGGCTGGAAAAGCCGCCATTGTGAGGGCAGCCGTTGTGAGGACGATTTTTTTTAGAAAAGACGAGCACATGGGGGTTCTCCTGATAGAGCTTATTGCTTTTAACTACGTCTCAGTCACGGATGGGGACAAGACAATTTTTCAATCGGGGATAATGTCTGGCCTTTAGAATTTTCTATCGCTTTCGCTTCAAATAAAACACACTTGGATATGTGTCAGTTTTAACGTGGTAACACTCCCAACCCTGCAAGCCGAAATTGTTCAAAAAGGTTTCGCTGTTTTCTCGAATAGCGTCGCCCGTCATTCCCTTTTGGCTTGGCTGAACAATACGGTATTCCCATCTCTCTGACATCGATCTTTCCTAACGTTTTAAATAAAGTCGGTTCATGTGGCCGTAGGGAACGACCGAGACGAGCTCCCAACCTTCGACACCTAATCGCGTTAGTCTGTCCTGAAGAACGCCATCTGCCGTGTCTGGTTTATTGTTCCAAATCGAGGTCTTTACGGTTTCCACCTTATACTGCCAACGTCGATCACTCATCTCTTGTCTCCTTCTTTTTAAGGCGGCCTTCACGCCGCAACGCTTCGCGCAATGCCCATTCTATCTGTCCGTTTAAGGACCGCAGATCATCCGCAGCCCAAGACTTCATCGCGGCCAGCACATCCGTGCTGATCCGCAGGGGATATGATTTCTTATCCGGCATTTTCCGCTAGTAGAGCGACCCCGTATTCACGACGGGGGTCGTGGCTTTGTCCGAGCATAGGACTACTAATAGGTTGGATACCATGGCCGCTTTGCGTTCTTCGTCGAGTTCGACGATATTGTTTTTCGCAAGACCTTCGATGGCATCTTCGACCATGCCAACGGCGCCTTCGACGATTTTCTTCCGCGCCGCGATAATTGCGCCAGCCTGTTGACGTTGCAACATCGCGCCCGCGATCTCCGGAGAGTAGGCCAGATGTGAAATTCGGGCTTCGATCACATGGATACCTGCCTGGGCTAAGCGGTCCTGAATTTCATCCCGTAACCTGTCAGATATCTCGGCAGGATGAGAACGGAGTGAAATCTGATCATCTGAATGCTGATCATAAGGATAGCTAGTCGCCATCGCGCGAATCGCAGCCTCTGACTGAATTTGAACAAAGCTCTCATAGTCATCGACGTTAAAGACAGCCTCTGCACTGTCATTGACCTCCCAGACAACGATCGCTGCAATTTCGATGGGCGAGCCGTCGAGCTCATTGACCTTCAACTTTCCACTTTCAAAGTTTCGGACACGCAAGCTGATCTTCTTTTTTGTGTAGAATGGGTTGTTAAACCGCAAGCCAGGCGTCCGCACAGTCCCGATATATTTTCCAAAGAGTGACAGGACCGCCGATTGGTTTGGCTCAACCTTGTAGAGACCCGAGAGCCCGACAGTTAGAAATAGTAATCCCACAACAAGGGACAGCACCTTCAATCCTTTTGGTTCAGCGGCAACGACAACAAAAACCAGCGCGACGGCAAATGCCAGTATCACGAACAGGAATGGTATCCCGCTTACTGACTTGACTTCTTTTTCTCTAATTTCGGCCATAAAAATCTCCCTCATTTAGCCTCATCACTTCTGACAACCGGATTGGCACATCCTATAAAGTGATATCATTTCCATATCACATATATTGTTTATCGATAATTACGCAAGACTTATCAGCCAAGAAAAAACGCCGTCCCAAAGGATAGCGTTGATTCAAAACAGAATTTTTATCGGATTCATTCGATACTAAAAACCTCTTCCAGGAACTCTGCTTGACGCCTTTGGTAATAAAGTTGGTTATCGAGTTTTCGCCAGCCATGTCCTTCATCAGGGATTCGAATAAATGGGGCATCAATTCCATTGGCGCGCAATGCCCGCACCATAGTTTCGGTTTCAGCAATATCAATTCGCGGGTCCATGGCGCCGTGAGAGAATAGAACAGGAACCTTTATTTTGTCAGCATTCCGAATAGGGGATTGTTCGGTATAGAAATCTAGCCATTCTGGGTCCTCGATATTCCCGTACTCGATCAGGTCCGCTGCTTTCAGAGCTGGACTAGCGACTTCCAGCGCCGTTACCCAATCCGCGACTCCGTATAGTGAGACGCCTGCTATGAACGCGTCAGGATACTCGCTCAGCACCGCATTGACGGCATATCCGCCATAGGATCCGCCCATCACGGCAGCCCGTGTCGTATCCACGAGAGACTCAAGTTCATTTGACCCAAGCATGTCGACGAGGTCCCGAATGGAATCAAGACGCTTCCGACGGTCGTCCAGCGTTGTGTAAGTACGGCCAAATCCAGTCGAGCCGCGAACATTTGTCTGAAAAACTGCTATCCCGCGAGAGAGCAGATATTGCGCGGTCGGATTATAAGAAGGCCTCGCCTGCGCTGTTGGACCGCCGTGCACCATGAACACGACGGGTGGTTTATCCGTCGAACTGGTTGCAGGTAGATACAAAAGGCCCTGAAGCTCAACACCATCGCTGGCTGGCATCCGCAGCGACGTTGGAGCGATTAAAGAGGACGGATCTAATTTGCCAAATTCAGAACTATAGACCGGAGAGAAAGCCATGTTGTTGAGAGCTAATCGGAATACATCTCCAGGGCGGTCTGGACCGCTTACTCGAACCAAGGCCGTCTGCGCATTGCAATTCAACGTGTAAACGCCATCCGATGGGCCCCAGACAACTGCATTTGTGTCGCCATCATATAGGCGGAGTTCAGAGAAACCATCGCGGTTGACCTGAAAAAGTGTTGTTTCGCCACACACGTCAACTTCATCAATATCCGCTTCGGTTTGCCAGAGTGTTTTCATCTCTCCGCTTTGCAACGACATATCGACCAATGCTGCAAATTCTCGATCTCGGTTTGTAGCCAGGCGAATAGTATCCTCATCAATGAAAAACACGCCGCCTTCGGTATGATTGGCGCGGGGCGTTGGGTCTGACAGCGCACGTCGCTTTCCGCTGACGGCATCCAAAACAAATAATTTGTCTGCATCCTCGCCAACTGTCTCCGAAATAATCAGTTTCGAGGCATCTTGATTCACGGCATGGACAAAATTCCCATACTCACCTTCAAAGATTTGTTTTGTCGCTCCGCTTGCAACATCCATCACATAAATATCAAAATCCGAACCATTGCGTTCGGTACTGGCAAAGGCGACCGTTGTTCCGTCCCCGCTCACGCCGCCGTAACGGCGATATCCCTTTTCCGTCGCAGGTAAGATTATTTTAGAAACGCCAGATACTGAGTCATACAAAAAATAATTCTCGCGCTCATCTCCATTATTATCCGCGCCATATAAAACGTCACCAGATGGCAGAATATCAAAGAAGGAAATTCCTGCTCCATCCGTTACTTGCTGCAATTTCGCCCCATCTGGCTCTCCAACATAAAGCTGCATCTCGCCGCTTTTTGAAGAGGCCAGGGCAATAAAAGAGCTATCAGGGGCAATCTGTGCGCGGCTAGCGCCATTAGCCTTCACATAAGCTGCGACAGGGCTTTCTCGGTCGGCCTGTGAATATACGGGCGTTTCAAATGTCAGCTCATTCAAGACATCAATAGAGGCCGAGTCGGTTTTTGTGCACGCCGTTACACTCAATAGGCTGACCGCAAAGATTGCCCTTGTACTTTTGAACTGCCGCATGATCGATCTCCCATTTTTATTATCTGCCTACAGCTTTTGGGGTGGGCGACAAAGCTTCAATCCGCTAAGGGGCGCCTATGTTTGAGACCGCCTTATTTATTAGCGCCTTTACGACGCTGTTTGTCATTATTGACCCGCCTGGATGTGCCCCGATTTTTGCGACCCTGACAAAAGGGACATCGCGAAAACATCAACGCGCGATGGCATTTAAGTCTGTCGGCATCGCCGCGTTCATCCTGATTGGCTTCGCCTATGTTGGCGAATGGCTTTTCGCCAAGTTGGGAATTAGTTTGGATGCCCTGCGGATCTCTGGTGGTATCATGCTATTCATTATCGGCTTGAATATGGTCTTCGAAAAACGCACCGAAAAACGCGAAGACCGCGCTGAAGAATTTTTGGAAGAAGTAGAAGACCCAGAAGACATTTCCGTTTTTCCAATGGGCATCCCTATGATTGCGGGTCCAGGAACAATGGCAACGCTTCTAATCCTGATGAAGGAAACCAGCACGCAGGGCGGACAAATTGCTATTCTGGCCGCTCTCATCGCGACATTGGTCATAACGCTGGTGACATTCCTCATCGCAGGACCGCTTATGAAGCTAATGGGAAAGAGCTTTACAGATGTGCTCACGCGAGTGCTGGGCGTATTACTCTGTACGTTAGCGGCTCAATTCGTATTGGACGGTATCAAGGGCGCTCTGTTTTAGGGAGTTAAGTGGAAAAACATACCCCGCCTAAATCACTTGATGACGGCTTCAAATACGATCTCAAATTTAGGGTTTCCGGCGGTAGATCTTTCTAGAAATGATCCCTTTGGATTAATCCTAATGTGAGTCACATCTGGGTCGGATCCGCTTCCATCATCAATTGGGTCATAGTCAAAGCTTGCGCCGCCATTATCTGAGAATTCCAAGTCATCACTCGTATTTGTGAGCCCCAGATACGTATAGGTGAGCCCGCTTACCGGACTGCCGTCATCAAAAAGGACGGGTCCGCTGCCTGGACCGTCAATGTCAACAAGTCTCAGGGCCACCTCAGGGGGTAAATTATCAATAAGAACCACGGCATCATCGTCGACAGGCAAAGCCCCCGAGCTTTGTGTCTCAATCGTATAAGCGACGATACTTCCCGGTAGGGCATAACCACCAGAGGTCACGGATACGGTTTTATTAGCGTCAAGCTTACCTTCAAAATTCGCGTGAAATGAGTCAGATAAAGCCAGAAGCGCCACGCTTTCATTTGTATGATTCCGCTCGGTATCATTGGCGATGTCTTCATCAATAACGAGGCCTATCTCCGTTCCGGACAAAGAGCAGCGCCTAACCCATCCCCCATCAACGCCGTCCCGTCTGTTTTTAGTCCCGAATACACGGGCATTGGTCCAGCTCGTCGACGAAAAAGTATGGGTCGTACACCCATTTCCCCACCCGACCACAGTGTCCGAGGTGATACGAGCGTCCCAACCAATCATCCCGTCAAGGGTATCAATAAATGTACCGTTACTTCCGGAAGGAAAAGCAATCCATCCTATGTCTTCTTCCGCAACGGTACCGGACGTATCCTCTGATCTCTCTAGGGCAACTTCAATTGAACTCGCAGATGCATTGCGTGTTGCGACCGTTAAAAAAGGCGATGAAGGTCCGGATGGCGTAAATCCGACTTCACTTTTCAATGTCTGAATGGTCGCAACAACGCTTGCTGTCGAATCCAGGGTCGATCCAAACGAAACTAAGTCCCATCCGGATGGGATAAATTTACTTTGCACCGTCGTCGTCGGATGGGTGCCGGCAGCAATTTTTACGCCGTCAGGAAGGGTATGATTACCAGGTTCAATCGCGACGTAGTGAATGGTCATATTTGTGTGAGGTCCATCATTTCCAGTGGGCTCAACCGGCACAACTTCAAAGCCGCTCGTTGTGACATTACGAATACGAAGAGATGCCGAATCTGAACCTTGATCCGTCGGTAGCACGACTACGACAGGCACCACATCAAAGGTGTTTTGAAAGCTGACGTTCGTGAAAACTGCGGTTGACGCAGTATTGATGGTTGTGACGTCTCCAGCCTCTAACCGCCAAGCATAAGCCTCTATGGCCTGGGTCGCAAACCACAGTAAAAGCGCCGCAAAATAACAACGAAACACTGTCATACGTCCCAGCTGTACAACAACAGGGTAAATGAACTTTCCACAATGCAGTCATTTATTTCAGGATGCCCAGACGGTCATTTACGACGAGCTGGGCGGGACTAAATGCGTTTTGATGACAGCACTTTTATTGGCTCACCTAAAATACAAAATCGCCATAAAAAAAGCCGCCCCATGCAATTTGTGGAAACACAATGCACAGGGCGGCTTTATATTCAGTTACAGGGAAACCCTATTCTTCTGCAGCTGGCTCCTCAGCAGCAGGAGCCTCTTCGGCAGGTGCGTCCTCAGCTGGCGCTTCGGCCGCTTCTTTAGCAGCCGCTTCAGCCGCTTTCTTAGCTTCGGCAGCCGCTTCTTTAGCTTCTGCTTCTGCTGCAGCGCGGGCTTCAGCTTTTTCTTTACGCTCTTCGATACGCTCTAGAGCTTTTTCGCCTGGCTTTCCTTTTTCAGGGTTGTTTCCGGCTTTCCACTCCCAGAGGCCTGCTGCGCCGAGGAAGCGAGCAACGCGTTCTGTTGGGCGTGCGCCTTTTTTGAGCCATGCCTGAACCTTTTCTACGTCAAGCTTGACGCGGTCTTCGCTGTCTTTTGGCAACATTGGGTTATAGGCTCCAACCTGCTCGATGAAGCGGCCATCACGTGGCGCACGTACGTCGGCAGCGACGATACGGTAGTAAGGACGTTTTTTGGCGCCGTGACGGGCCAGACGAAGTTTAACAGCCATGATTGAATTTCCTTGTGGTTGGCGTTCTTAAATTAGAGAAAGAGTTGAATTATATTATTTCTTTTTTCCGAAAGGCGATTTCCCGCCTAATCCGGGGAGACCCCCACCGCCGAGACCGGGAAGCTTTGCGCCGCCCAATCCGGGAAGTTTTGGAAGTCCGGGCATTCCGCCCATTTGTTTCTTGAGTTCTTCGAGCTGAGCTGGATCCATTGTTGAAGGATCAGGCAATCCGCCCTTTGGCATCATGCCGCCCGGCATTTTTGGCATACCCGGCATTCCGCCGCCCATTCCCTGCATGGCTTGCATCATTCCAGCCATGCCGCCCTTGGACATCTTCTTCATCATGTCAGACATTTGGCGATGCATTTTGAGGAGCTTATTAACCTCCTGCACGGACATTCCGGAACCAGCTGCAATGCGTTTCTTACGCGATGCCTTCAAGATTTTTGGATTGCGACGCTCGGCCGGCGTCATCGACAAGATAATGGCCTGCTGTTGCTTTAGTAGATGGTCATCAACGCCGCCTGCGGCATCGAGTTGTTTCTTCATCTTACCCATGCCTGGCATGAGTTTCATCAGGCCGCCCATGCCGCCCATTTTTTGCATTTGGCCGAGTTGTTTGCCGAGATCTTCCAGATCAAATTGGCCCTTGCGCATTTTCTCTGCGGCGGCTTGCGCTTCTTTTTCGTCAATGACCTGTGCGGCTTTTTCAACAAGTGAAACGATGTCCCCTTGCCCCAAAATCCGTCCAGCGAGACGTTCAGCATCAAAGGCTTCAAGGCCGTCCAGCTTTTCGCCTGTGCCAAGGAATTTAATTGGCAGACCCGTAACAGCCCGCATGGAAAGCGCCGCACCACCGCGTCCGTCGCCGTCAATTCGCGTTAAGACGAGACCTGTTAGCGGCAAGCGCGCATGAAAGCGCTTCGCGGTTTCAACAGCATCCTGACCCGTAAGCGAGTCGGCAACGAGCAGGGTTTCAATTGGGTTTGTTGCTTTGGCAATCGCCTCTACTTCATCCATCAATTCGTCATTAATGGTCGTACGGCCGGCCGTATCAAGGAAGACGACGTCATACCCGCCTTTGGCGCCTTCGGTCATCGCGCGTTTCGCGATCTCCAAGGCTGTCTGACCTTTGACAATTGGCAGGAAACCCGTTCCAGCTTGTTCGGCCAACATGCCGAGCTGATCCATCGCCGCGGGACGATTTGTATCGAGAGAAGCAAAGAGAACTTTCTTCTTGAGCGCGGTGCGCAGATAGAGACCTAACTTACCCGTTGTGGTCGTTTTACCAGACCCTTGCAGACCTGCCATGAGAATGGCTGCCGGAGGTTTTGCCGCAAGATTGAGTTCGCTCGCTTTAGCCGCTTCTGCTTTGTCAGCCTCATCATCAGATAATGTGCCGCCAAGCATATCAATAAGAGCGTCATTGACGATCTTGACGACCATCTGTCCAGGTTTGATGGATTTGATGACTTTTTCGCCGACAGCCTCAAGGCGGACTTTTTCTACAAACTGTTTGACGACGGGCAAGGCCACATCCGCTTCCAACAAGGCAATGCGAATTTCTCGCATAGCTTTATTGACGTCGGATTCGGATAACGCACCACGGCCGGTAAGACCGTCGAATACATTTCCTAACTTATCACCTAAGGCTTCGAACAAGCTTTAGTCACCTCTTAGTTAGGCAAAACGCAAAAGGCCGCGGCGAACGAAACTCGTCGACCACGGTACCCCGTCTGCATCCTGCACAGCGCGGAGCGCAGAGTTAAAACTGCGCGAATGGCGGGCCTTTACTGGGCTATAGCGAAACTGTCAACAGCTCTGACCCGCCGCAATTGGAAGCTTGGAAACTAACTAGCGGCTAGCAGCTTGTCCGACCTAGGATCGGGTTGGGTATCGGGCCGTTCAACGGAAACCGCACGCCTGTCCTGGCGGACGGGCATTTGTACGGTGAAGACTGTTCCTTCGCCCAATTGGCTTTGGACATGAATGCGCCCGCCCATTTTCTCCACCAAGTTTTGGGTAATCGCCAACCCTAAACCGGTTCCGGTCGTCCGCGATGAGAGACGGTTATCAACCTGTTCGAAACGGTTGAAAACCCGGTCCACATCTTCTTCAGGGATGCCAACGCCTGTATCGCGAACAAACATGCAAATTTCTATCAATCCGTCATGTGCTTTGACTGCACGGGATTGCAACATGACATCAATACGTCCCTCATCCGTGAACTTCACGGCATTGCCAATCAGATTATTTGCGATCTGGCGTAAGCGCGACTCGTCACTAATGATCCGCTGAGGGACATCCTCTGGCCAATGCAGTTCAAGCAAAAGCCCTTTATCAATCGCCGCTGGCCGGTTCAGCGCAACCAAAGAGTCGAGCATGGATTTCAGATCAAATGGCGCAAATTGGAATTCCGCTTTACCGGCATCCAATTTTGATAAATCCAAGACATCATTGATAATTGTGACTAGTCCGGTGGAGCATCCGTCAATGATATCTACATAATTCGACTGAACATCTGTCATCTCTGTTCGTTTCAGAAGGCCAGCCATACCGATTACACCGTTCAGCGGCGTCCGTAATTCGTGAGACATGTTCGCCAAGAAATTGGATTTCGCCAAATCAGCCTGTTTGGCGAGGCGAATATTTTCCTCCAACAAAGTGAACATGTGATGCATTGAAACCGAGAAAACGGCTAAGCCAGCAGATACAATTGAAAAAGCGATTGTTGTTTGTACCGCCCGCATAAAAGATCTGGTCTCATACATCAGCGGGTCAACACCAACAGGAACAGGCCACCCCAGCGTCAATGTGTAAAGATACCAAACGAGAGAGAGTGAGCATAAGGCGTATAGTACGACCAAACGCCAATCAGAGATAAACCCATTAATGACCGCGCCGGCCACCAATAATGGCATCATGGAAGTATTGATACCCGTCTGATCAGGTAAAGAAGTAGCTAGAATTCCTAGTAACATGAGCAGCGAATAAAACGCGGCAAACCCCATAAATGCTTTTGCATATCGCAAAACGTGAGTTGCGATGAAAATGATACCGATAGCGCCGATCGCAATCCAATGATCTAGTGTCCATCGGCCATACGCATAGCTCATAAAGCCAAGATTTATGACTTGAGAAAATATAAAGACCCACCCTAGCATATAGACAGCACGGGAGCGCAGCAAATCGGTCGCGCCCATATTTGGGTCGATCCTTAGAAACCGCTCATATCTTGCTAGTAGTTGTCTCACCTAAATCCGTCTCACTCTTGCCGTATCATTACACGATTGAGGTTAGGAAAGCGTTTAGTTGCCAACTAGAATGAAAAAGCTTGTTTCGCGTTCTTCATAAATGTTCGGGAAACTGGAACTTTTATACCGGAGGCCAGCACCAGAACTTTCTTTCCAGAGTTTGTCTGAACATCAGAAACTCCAGATTTTGCGACCCACCAAGAGCGATGTACTTGCAAACCTTCGGCATTGGACAATTCCCGCATCGCATCCGCGAAGCGAAGCAAAATTAGCTCTTCACCTTTGTTGGTATAGACTCTCAAATAGTGATCTTCCGCAGAAAACCCCAAAAGCTCGGCATTATGATACTTTATCGGAAGGCGTTTTAGAAAGGTCTGAACCACGGACTGGTCTGTCGTTTGAATTTCTCCATAAGCTCCAATTTTCTTTAAAAACGGATAGGCAACACCCGCGACAACAAGGGAAATGATCAACACGTAACCAAATTGGAGTATCCATATTTTTAGCGAGGATTCAAAACTGAAAGTTGGGTTAAATATCGTAATAACAAGGGTTACAGGTATGCTTGCAATTATAGATCCCATAATGACGTGAACGGCCGGATGGTAGCTCTTAAGAATCCGTGTCACCAAAATTGGCATAACTAAAATTGTCGCAATCAGTCCCGTCGCCATAGTCGCAGTCCAGAACGTGAAACGCATATAAAAAGGTAGGGCGTGTGTATCGTAAACGCCGAGGACGGAAAAAACGAAGCCAAACCCGAGAATAACAAGCGCAATCTGCCAACTATATTGTTTCAGGATTGCCACCCATTTTACTCCAATTTCATGCCTGCATTTCGCGCATCGCGAAATGAAATTAAGGCATTCCACGAAACATTCAATGCTGAACACGAAAGCCCGATAGGAAAGCACTCACGGCCAGTTCAAACCTAGACCTGTTGTTAGAACACAATAGGAGACGACGAGATGGACTTAGGTTTTTGGTTCTCAAACATGAGCAATTTCGCAATGATTGGGTGGCTTTTTTTGGCCTTTTACCCGCGCCGTAAAGCGTGGCTCTTCAAACTGACGGGACTGATTATGCCTGCCTTGATGGGGATAGTTTATGCAGCATTTTTTATTCCAAACCTCGTTGGAACACCGGGTGCAGGCTATAACTCACTTGAACAAGTTCAGGCCTTGATGAGCAATCCTGCCTTGCTGCTGGCGGGATGGATACATTACCTCGCGTTTGATCTGGCTGTGGGCACTTATATCGCGAAGCAGTCCGATAAAATTGGATTGGCCCGCATCATCCAAATCCCAGTTCTTTTTCTGACCTTTATGTTCGGTCCAATCGGTTTGATGACCTTCGTCCTTATTAAATCCACGAGAAAAATTTCAGAGCCCATATTTGGTAATTTAATCAAGAAAGGAGAGACGGCATGAAACACCTTCCATTTGCAGAAAAGCTTTGGATTCAGACAGCCTTTTTCCTGATCGCGCTAATTCCTATGACGATCGCTCTGATCTATTTCGACCCAACCCAAATAAACGACATATCGATCTGGAAGAAACCTCTAAAGTTTCATGTGTCGCTTTCCCTTCACGTCGTAACGCTCGCCATTCTGGCTAGTCGCTTTTCAGAAACTAGAAGGCACTCGCTTGGCGTTCGTTTGCTCGCCATTTCCTCTTGTGTTTTTATCATCCTTGAGACTGGAGTATTGAATCTACAAGCGGCCCGCGGCGTCGCTTCTCACTTCAACCAAGTCGCGGTCATTGATCAAATCCTATACGCATTCATGGGTGTAGGCGCGTTGATTTTGACTTGGCCAGCCATGGCGTTAGGCGTGCGGTTTTTGCTAACCAAACCGACCGAGAAACTCACGCCAGGTCTAAAGCTGGGCGCAGGACTTGGCCTAACACTCGGCTTTATCCTGACAGTTGCGCTCGCTGGCTATATGTCCATGCGCTCTGGCGGGCATTGGGTTGAGGCGCCGACAACAGACGCCAATGGCCTGCCGATCATGGGTTGGTCGAGACAAGGCGGGGACCTGCGAGTCACGCATTTCTTTGCCACCCACTTAATGCAAGCCTTACCTCTCGCTGGCTTTCTGGCAGACAAATATCTGTCCAAGAGCCGTCTGTCCCCAAAGACATGGGTTTGGATTGCGGCAATCTTGGGCGTTTCAATAACCTTACTAACCTTCTGGCAAGCGATGTCAGGAAAAGCATTTATCTAGGTAATAAAAAAGGCTCCCTCTCGGGAGCCTTTTATCATTCTTCGAGGCGCAAAGCCTGAACTTAAATTTACGCTTTAACCGTGTGCGGTGCAGATGCGTTTTTCTTAGCTGTTTCGGCCAAAGCTGCAAAAGCTTCCGGCTCATTCGCTGCCATGTCGGCCAACATCTTACGGTCGATCTGGATACCAGCTTTATTCAAGCCATCCATGAAGCGGCCATATGTTGTGCCGTGGGCACGGGCTGCAGCATTGATACGTTGGATCCAAAGCGCACGGAATTGACGCTTCTTAAGTTTGCGGCCGATATAAGCGTACTGACCCGCTTTTTCGACAGCTTGGTTTGCAATCCGGAAGGTATTCTTCCGACGGCCGCGATAGCCTTTTGCTTTTTTCAAAATTTCTTTATGACGTGCGGACTTTGTTACGCCGCGTTTGACTCGTGCCATGATAATTCTCCGGTTTTAAGTAGGGCGGCGGTTAGCCGTAGGGCATGAACTTTTTCTTGATCACTTTAGCATCACAGTCTTTGAGAACTGTTGTGCCGCGAAGCTTACGAATTTGGTCATTCGTACGCTTGATCATGCCATGGCGTTTGCCAGCTTGGCCTGCTTTTACTTTACCGGATTTGGTAATCTTGAAGCGCTTTTTAGCGCCTGACTTGGTTTTCATTTTGGGCATTTAGGTCTCCAATAATAAGGGTCAAATGCCGATGAAAGCGGCACTGACCTGCCTTTCGAACGATTAGGCATGCCATTTAGCCTAATGCGTTGCGTCACGACTTATGCCGTGAAGGCGGCCCTATAGTCCTCTGCTGCGACTTTGGCAAGCTGAGTCGACACAAGAATCGGAGTAGAAATCAGGCCTAAAAAACGACCTTAAACGAAGTCCAACGCCGAACGGTCAAACCTATCTAGATTCGGGAACACATTTGCGAGTTCGCCAGCATCCAGTCCAAACCAACCACCCAAGGCGGCGGCGTGTTGCTCTACAGATGTCGTGGGAATGAGGCGCATGCGCGTGCCCGTATATTGTGGATGCGCTGCATCAATTTCCGGCATATCCCCGTAGATCTGCTGTCCTCGAACGGAACCACCCATAACAAAGTGATGTCCGCCCCACCCATGATCGCAACCATCTCCATTATCGACCATCGACCGGCCAAAATCGCTCATTGTAAACAGAAGAACATCATTCCAAAGACCAAGTTCCAACATGGCCGCTTGGAACGCGGCGACAGCTTCATCGAGCTCTGTGTGCAATCTAGGAATATCATTCGCTTGATTGTCATGGGTGTCATAACCGCCGACGGCAGAATAAAACACCTGACGGCTAACCCCCAATTCCGTTCGAAGTGACATCGCCTGCGCAACGCTGCCCAGTTGGCGTCCAATTCTTGTATTCGGGAAAACGGTCGCGAGGGGCGACGCTGCGGCGACCCGTTCGGAGAAACCTAGTTGATTATCGATTCCGCGTCCCGCCATACCAATAACATCCTTACGAAAGAGGTTGTCATGATCAAAAGCGGTCTTGCGCATATAAGCACTAAGTTTTGCTCTTGCGGCATCGCTATCATCGCCCCATCCCAAATATGAGCGAACACGGTCCGGATCGAGGGAGATTTGGCGGCCAATTTCAGGCACTCGGAAAGCCCGTGCGCGCTCCCCAGCAAGAAATACGTCCGGGCTAGTTGCCGTTATCGCGGCATATAATGGATTTGCGGTACTGTCGGATGTGAGGACAGCATCAGCAAACTGTCCACCCCAACCCTTTCGAACGCCCTCGGTATCGAGCGCCATCCAGGACGATTGTTGGTCATTATGTGAAAAGATTCGCTTCGGGAGCAAGGCAATGCCGGACTCAAAATGGTCACGCGTTACAGGTTCCAGGAGTGGACCAACATTACCGACAATCGCCGCATCTCCCGTTTCAAACAGACCATGAATATTTGATAATTCACGAGGTAATCCAAATTGCCGACCCATAAAACGGCTCGCATTTGATGGATTTAAAGCCAGCAGGTTTTCACGGTTTCGCGAACTATCCTCCGAATCTGAGTCATAATCTGAAAAAATTCCCGGTCGGACAGCCTTCAATGCATCATAGCTAGGCGCATCGACGGGCAGTATAGTATCGTTCTGGTCCATCCCGCCTTTCAGCATGATCCCAACGAGCGCTTTATATCCGCCGACATTGGCAGCCTGTGCGGTCCCCTGACCTAATACAGAGAGTCCGAGAGAAGCCCCTGCAAACCCCAAAGTGGAGCGCGTAATAAATTGACGTCGATTATAATTAGCCATTTGTTCGCTCCTTAGTTCTGTGCCGCATAGGCGCCGGACGCCATGATCATGAGAATTGCGGTTTGCGCTCGTTTTCGACGTTCAACATCTGCGTCGTCGCCATCCACAATAAGTGTTGAAACCACATCAATGATGTCAGCTTTGGCAGCCTCGGACAGCTGCCCCGCTGTGAGCTTTACATCCAAATGCTCAACGAGCGCCGGAACATCATCAGCCAAATTAATTTCCGCAGTGAGGTCAGGACGAAAGCCTGGGTAATTATCAGGGTCATCGGCGCGCCGCATTATATAGTGCGAAACAAAATTGACGAATCCGAGCGAAGCGCCTTCATTCACGATTTGCAGTTCAGGCGCAGATAAACCGGCCTCGCCAGAATCGGTGCCAGGTGCCACATAGCCGGGTCGATAAAAGTTGAAAACGGACGGGCTAAGCAAAGGGTGTTGAGCCAAGCCCCCATTGGGATCGTTCGTGTTATTAAAACGCCATTCGTCCCAGACATCGATATCACTCACGCGGAAAGATTTCGCATATTGAATAAATTTGATGACAGGTTCGCGTAGCTTACCTTCATTGGGGGCTTGAATATCGTCATGAACGGATTCGTCCAAAAGAATAGCTGCGATCACGGCGCCAAAATCACCACGTCGCCCAATGCCAAAATCTTGGCCGTTTGGTGCTCGGTAACGACCTGATTCAAAGACTTCCGCAACGCGGCGAACATATTCAGGTGACGGTGACGAAGACGTAAAACGCTGAATCAGTTGGCGGGAAATAAAGGGCGCTACATTAGGGTGATCCGCAATTGTGTCTAATGCCCTCGTTATAGTTTCGGTCCCCCCTGTGTTTTCGGGAATAGTCGTCCCCAAGAAGGATTTCTCAAGTGGCGAATGAACATCATCAAACATTTGCAGAGGTTTATGACGATAGTCCTCGCTTTGATCGTTCCAACTAAAACTTGGCCCTTCACCTGAAAGTCCAGTGAACACACGCGCGAGACCTAAAATATCTTCATTATCATAAGTCTCAGGCGATCCGGCTTTCGGAGTGCCGTCCATCTCAAGCTCGACAAGCCCGATCGAGAATAGCTGCAATATCTCACGCGCGTAATTCTCATCAGGCATGCGTCCAGTACGCTCATCAGCTCTGCGGTTTCGGTAATAGGTGAGATACTTTGCCATAGCGGAGGAATAGGTCACATCCTCCAAAAGTGTCCGGTAATTGCCAAACGACTGGTCGACAAGAATATCTGTGTAATAGGCCGTGCTGTAACCTTGATCAAAAAACGGGTCGGTCGAGATCACGAATATCTGTGACAGAGCAAACATCATTCGCTGTCGTAATTCATCATCTGCCGTCAGCATGGTTTGCCAGATCATCCGGCTATGGTTGAAAGCCGTATCATCCCGCGTGGCGTAACGCGCTTGCATAAGCGGAAGCGTACGGGTTGCCGGCTTGCGCATCTGATCCGCAATCCAATCAGCAGCATCCGTACCAACAAGCGCATCTATATCGGCTTCCGTACCACCAAACCCGGCTTGTATCAGAAAGCGTGCGGCTTCTTCGCGGGTTTCAAAGTTGGTATAAGGTTTCGAAACAGGTGGCGGGGTCGGTGTACCTGTTGTTGGCGGGGACGATACACTTGATGAGGAACCACCACCGCCACCGCAGCCGACCAATGCCAACATCGCCACTGCATTCAGCAGGGCTGATCTAACTCTAAAATTCACTACGACTCTCCCGAAGCCCCCCGACCCAATTTTAGGTCTTAAGGCAATAGGATTAAATACGGCTTAAATCGGGCAAAAGCTGACGACGTAGTGAAACTTTGGTTAAGAAGCGGGACGAACGCCGTTAAGGCGCGGTAACTTTCGGTGCCGGTGTTGTATGAAGATCAAATGCGCTATGCAAAGCCCGCACAGCTAATTCCGTATATTCGCTATCGATTAGGACAGAAATTTTAATCTCCGATGTCGCGATAACTTCAACGTTGATGTTACGCTCCGCAAGCGCCTCAAACATAGTTTGCGCGACACCTGTGTGGCTGCGCATTCCAATCCCGACGACCGAAACCTTGGTCACATTGGAATCAGATTTTATATCTTCAAATCCGATATCAGACTGAGCGGCCTTCAATGCGGAGAGAGCCTTGTCCAAATCACGTTTACCAACCGTATAGGTCAAGTTGGCAGAGTTATCCGACCGCGAGATGCCTTGGACAATCATATCTACGATGACATTCGCATCGGACATAGCCCGGCAAACTTTTGCAACCATTCCTGGAGCATCCTGTAGACGCAACAAAGTAATCTGGGCTTCGTCGCGGGAATAGGCGACACCGCTAACAACACGTTCTTCCATGGTTTCATCCTCGTGGCAGACCAGAGTTCCGGGGTTAAGGTCGCCCACATCCGCCATGCTGGTCAGAACACGGATAGGCAAATTATTATTCATAGCCAGTTCGACTGACCGGGTTTGGAGCACTTTCGCGCCAAGTGAGGCCAGTTCTAACATTTCCTCAAACGCGATACGGTTGAGGCGGCGGGCGTCTTTAGCAATACGCGGATCCGTCGTGTAGATACCGTCCACATCTGTATAAATATCGCAGCGATCGGCCTTCAACGCCACAGCCAAAGCTACTGCGGATGTATCTGATCCGCCGCGACCCAAGGTCGAAATCCTGCCTTCTTCATTGACCCCTTGAAATCCAGCAACAACAGCGATGTTTCCGGCTTCCATTGAGGGACCAATGGCTGAGCTTTCAATTTCGGCAATGCGGGCCTTTGAATGCGCCATATCGGTACGCAAAGGGATCTGCCAGCCAAGCCAACTTCGGGCCTTTAGACCGCGACGCCTTAGCGCAATCGCCAGCAATCCAGATGTAACCTGTTCGCCGCTTGCAACGATTGAATCATACTCGTCTTCTATTGCGGCGCCTTTTTCAGAGTCAGCGTCTAAGGCATCAACCAAAGCAACGAGACGGTTTGTTTCGCCGCTCATGGCGGAAACAACGACGGCAACCTCATTGCCCCCTTTTGCCTCTTCCGTAACGAGGCTCGCAACATGTCGAATGCGTTCCAGATTAGCGACAGATGTGCCGCCGAATTTCATGACGATGCGGGCCACTTGCCGCCTCCGATTTTATTTCGTTTATCGCGACTCCAAACATCGGGCCGCACAATCGGCGACCTCATATGTCGAAGTTAGTATTTAAGCAATGAGAGATGACGCCTATTCAGTTCAAAACTATGTTTCCCCTCCTATTGATGGAACATGCGTATATAATGGGATACCGTAGTTACCCTCGTGCCGAAGAGAAGATTTAGAAATGTCCCATAGTGAAGAATCACCAGAGCATCTTACCAGTGTTTCTGTAGATCCGGCAGAAATGGCGAGTTTTTCGCGCATGGCTGCGGATTGGTGGGACCCTACGGGACCATTTAAACCACTTCATATTATGAACGGTGCGCGGTTGAATCTGATTAAAGAAACAGTCTGCGAGCATTTTGGTCTGGATCCAGATATCGAACGCCCTTTGGAAGGCCTACGTGTTTTAGACATCGGATGCGGCGGCGGTTTGCTTTGCGAACCCATGGTTCGATTGGGCGCCAGCGTTACAGGTGTAGATGCTTTAGAACGAAATCTAAAAACGGCGAAAACTCATGCGGAGCAAGTCGGCATTGCGGTGGATTACCGCCACGGCACAATCGAACAAATGGTTGAACAAGGCGAACGTCCTTATGACGTCGTGTTGAACATGGAAGTTATCGAACATGTCGCAAACCCCCCTCACTTTATGGCGGATTGTGCCGCGATGGTGAAAACGCCAACCTCCAAAGCGCCTGGCGGCATAATGTTGTGTTCAACGATAAACCGAACGATGAAAGCTTTCGCTTTTGCTATCGTTGGAGCCGAATACGTATTGCGTTGGTTGCCGCGCGGCACCCATCAATATGATAAGTTCGTGAAACCAGCGGAATTATCCCGCTGGATGTCCGATGCTGGTCTCGCGATTACGGATCAGATCGGCATGACCCTAAACCCTCTGACGAATGTGTGGACAGTATCTGGGGATAAGTCGATCAATTACGTCACTGTGGGAACAAAGAAGCGCCCATCCTAATTAGTTAACAAATCATGAAGACATTAAACACATTTCACCGGAAGGTGATTTAACTGTGACTGTCTTATTTTTACCAAAATGATAAGTAAAACAGGAGTGTAAGAAGTTAATACGCGTTAACAAAAATGGTAAAAACTTAATGGAACGGATGTATTCCAGTAAGTGTTGATCATTCAGTTTAGCGTCATGTTAAACATGAAAGGACGCCCCCATGTCCCAGATTAAAACAGCCCCTGTGGATATGTTCACAACTTTACGATCTCGTTTATTCGTTGGTCGATTGCTACAAGATATTAAGTCTATTCAAGCCTCAATTGCGCGGTTTGGCCTTTTATCACCCATTGTTGTGACCCACTCTGAAGGGCAACTCATCGTCGTAGATGGTCGCAAACGTTTGGCTGCTATTCGCCGGTTGGAGTTCATGGGGCGCCTTCCCCGCTCACTTGTCAACATTCCTTATATCGAACTCCAAGATGCGAGGTTGGCCACGGCTAACGCCCCTGCCCTTATGTCCAATCGCGATTTGTATATAACAGTGACAGACATGTTTAAGGCTCATCAAAACGTTACGAAAATCGCACAAGATCTCTATCTTAGCCGCGAATGCGTAAAACAGGTTTTGACTCTGGCGCGCTTGTCTTCACGCCTGCGTAAAGCTTTCTTTGACCGGACACTTAACTTCGATCAAGCCAGAGCTTTTGCCGCGCTACCTGAACACAAAGAACAAGAACGCACATTCATGGCTCTCGGTCCATTTGCGAACAGTCAGGATATTCTTGATTTTGCCCAACAACCAGCGCCTGTGACGGCGGCACCTTTCCGATTAGCCGCTTAACCCGCTTCGCTTTTCAAGGGCCGGGAAAGTAATTCAGACATTGCGCCTGCGGGGGTTATCTCTCCGCTAAGCACTCGGTTAACGGCGACACAGATCGGCAGATCAACACCTGCTTTCTCCGCCAATTTGACGAGAGCCGGCGCAGTAGCAACCCCTTCCGTGACTGAATTTCGGGATGCTAAAATGGCGTCTAGGCTTTCACCTTTTCCTAATCGCATGCCGCAAGACATGTTACGTGATTGAGTGGAGCTGCAGGTTAAGACCAAATCGCCCAAACCACACAAACCAGATAAAGTCTCAGGTCTGGCTCCCAAAGCAGCGCCTAGGCGGTTCATTTCTGCAAAACCCCGCGCAATCAAGGCTGCATGGGCACTCTGTCCCAACCCCATTCCCAAGAGCATACCACAAGCAATCGCTAAGACGTTTTTCACGGCCCCGCCCACTTCCGCGCCGATCATATCGTCAGTTGTGTAGGGACGGAAAGTCAGCCCTTGGATTAAGGGTGCCAGTTGGTTTGCTGCGTTTAAATCATCCCCAGCCAAGGTCACCGCGGTTGGTAAGCCTTTCACAACGTCACGTGCGAAACTAGGCCCCGACAGGACGAATCGTGCCGCGCCAGGAACGGTTTCTGACAAAACCTCATTCATAAAGTCCAAGGTCGAAATCTCGATACCCTTTGAGCATAGCACGACGGGAAGACCGTCAGGAATATATGGCGCGAAAACTTCCAGCTGAGCTCGCGTATATTGAGCCGGGATAACAGACAAACATAGGTCAGCACTTGCAAAATTGGGAAAGTCTGCGGTCGCAGTAATCCGGTCATGCAAAATTGCGTCTGGCAAATATGCGGAATTTTCGCGCAACTTATTTATCGCGGCAGCTTGATCGGCGTCGCGCAACCAAAGCGTCACAGCGTGGCCATTAGCCGCCAAAAGCTGCGCCAATGCGGTGCCCCAAGATCCAGCGCCCAGCACGATAGCATTTATCCGTTTCGTCGATTTTGTCATTAATTGAGCTTTGTCTTATCCGCTTCAGGCACAAAGGCATCTGGCAGAGGGTGTGCCGTGATGCCCTCTTCTTTCAGCGCCTTGGTTTCAGGCGGCGTGGCCGATCCATAAATTCCGCGTTCGGGTTTTTCTCCGTAGTGAATAGCCCGCGCTTCTTCGGCGAAGTTCGTACCTACATTCTCGTAATTCTTGCCAATTTCATCTCTAATTTTCGTAGCCATTGCCGTCATCGCCATTTCTGCCTTTTCAGCGCGTGCCTCTGTTTTTCGCGCGGTCTTCACGGCCGGAGCCATAATGGCTTTTTCAACCTTATCAGTTGCGCAAATCGGGCAGCGAAGAAGCCCAGATTTTGCTTGTTCGTCATAATCTGAAGAGCTTGAAAACCAGCCCTCAAACTCATGGTCAGATGCGCATAAAAGATTGTACCGGATCATGAGCCACCGCCCTGCCAAGCGGGTATGCGTTGCCGAGCTTGTTTTACTTTAATAGGCTCGATTTTCGCGCACACAAATCCTGGCATGTCGTGATCAAGTTTTGCGACCACCTCACCCCAAGGAGCGACGATTGTGGAACGCCCCCAAGTCTTTCGCCCATCCTCGTGATGCCCGCCCTGAGCAGGAGCAATCACATAAGCGCCCGTCTCTATTGCCCGAGAACGCAATAGCGTTTCCCAATGCGCCTTTCCTGTAGCGACAGTGAACGCCGCTGGTGCCGTAATCATATCGACTTCTGATCGAGCATAAGTTCCGTAGAGCGACGGAAAACGTAGATCGTAACAAATAGAAAACCCCAATGATAATTGCCCCGCTTTCCCGGTCACAGGCACATCACCTGCCGTATAACTATCCGCCTCGCGATAGCTTTCTGACTTAGATAAGGCCGCTTCAAACAAATGAATTTTATCATATTGTGCAGACAATTTTCCATGTGGTGCAAACAATAAAGACCGGTTCGCGATTTTCCCGTCGTCTCGTAAAATAGCGAGAGACCCGATAAGTAAATGAATGGAAAGATCTGCAGCCAGTTTAGAAAAGGCAAAGACGCCCGCGTCGTCATCCATGCCGCGGACCTCGCTTCGTAAGGATGCAGGATCCCGCTGCAACAAATGGGTCATTTCAGGTGTCGCAATAAACGTCGCACCCTCTGCCGCCGCAGCACGCACAAGTTCAGACGCCGCCGCAATATTCGCGGCGACATCTATTCCTGAACACATCTGGATGACAGCAGCTTTCAAGCCTCAGAGACCCAACATCTTGTCAAGCTTACCTGAACGGTCCAGCGCGTGGACATCGTCACATCCACCAACATGTTTGCCGTCGATAAAGATTTGGGGGAAAGTGTTTCGGCCTGACCGCTCATTCATTTCTTTGCGCTTATCTCGGTCCATTGCGGCTGGGATGTCGATGAAGTCAACGCCTTTGTTTTTCAAGAGCGCCTTTGCCTTTATGCAAAAAGGGCAAAACGCTTTCGTATACATTTCAACTTTAGCCATGTGATGTCAGTCCTTTGATAAATTCGTGCGGCGGTGTGAACGCCTTATGTAGGCAATGCAGCGGCTTTTGCCACGCGCGCGAGACAAATTCCATCAACACGTGCGGCGCCTGCCTTTTTTAGTGTTCGCGCACAGGCCTCCAATGTCGCGCCTGTTGTTAGTACATCATCTATTAAAACGAGGTTCCGGTCTTTGATTTCATTCAACCGTTTAACTGAGAAAGCACCTCTAACATTCTCGGCGCGGGCACGAGCATTAAACCCGCCTTGGCTTTCCGTGCGGCGAGTTCTGAATAATATATCCGGCGCAAACCTGGCGGGGGTAATTTTAGCAAGAGCTCGCGCCAAGAGCGCCGCCTGATTGTATCGACGTTTGATTAGGCGAGTTGAATGTAATGGAACAGGGACGAGAAGATCTGCGTCACTTAAAACATCTCGCCCGGCTCTTCGCATTTGCGCCGCGAAACTGGCCAAACCTTCCGTGCGTCCACCATGCTTGAAGGACAAGATCAATGCCCGCGAGCCATCGTCATATGCCATCGGGGCTCGCGCACGATCAAAGTCGGGACGTTTCGTTGAACAGCGCGCACAAAGGGATCCGCTTTGTACGGCGTATTCAAATGGAAAGCCGCAAGCTTCGCACCACGGAGCATCCAAAAAGCTAACATCCGCCCACATGCGTTTGGCGATTGGATCTGCATCTAGCCCAAGCAATTCCTGTGGCGGCAGCAAAGTATCAATCACGGCGCTCCCCGCCGATTTCAATCGACGAGTTGTGTATTGTGTCAGGCTGTCATCTTGCGCTGTCGACATGAGAGTGAGAGTAGCGAAAGCATATGAACACGTCGCCTCCAAAAATATTTAATCCTCGTGCTCGGGACTTAGTCCAAGCCCGCAGTGCGAAACGGCAAGCTCGTTCAGGCATTTCTTTCTTATATTCTCGCGCTGCCAAAGATGCAGCATCACGATTAGAGGATATAAACCGTCAATTTGGTCGCTCCGTTTTGGTTGGCGCGATGGATGGGCGGGATATCATAACGGCCAAGTTACGTTCAGATCGGCGACCCGAGAACTTTCTGCATATCGTATCACCCGCTGACATAAACGGCCAATATGATTTAGTCGTCTCCCTTCTGGAATTACAAAGTGACGACACCATACCAGACACGTTGATGCAGTATCGAAAACACCTCGCGCCTGACGGATTGCTGCTCGTTGCATTTTTCGGCGGCGAAACACTGACGGAATTACGGCAAAGCCTTTACGCGACCGATCAAGCCGTCATCGACGGAGCAGCGGCCAGAGTATATCCCATGGTCGATTACAGCCAAGCAGCCATGCTGTTAGGGCGAACTGGGTTAGCTCTACCAGTTGTGGATATGGATCGAGTAAAGGTCTCCTACGGGAAACTTATGAGCCTTGTTTCTGATCTCAGGGATTTAGGGCTTACAAATGTCTTGACGGCCCGGGACAAACGCCCGCTCACTCGAAAATGGTTAGCCGCTCTAAAAACAAATTATGCTGAACACTTCGCCCGAGCAGATGGAAAATTGACCACCACATTCGAAATCATCTGGATGACAGGTTGGGCACCGCATAAAAATCAGCAAAAACCGCTCAAGCCTGGTAGTGCCAAAGTGCGCTTAGCAGATGCCCTTAAAACGCAGGAAACAAAAATTTAGGCGATCACACCTGCGGACCTGAGTCTCTCCAATTTTGCCTTGTCATATCCCAGTTCCGAAAAAACCTCATCGGCTCCGTCGTTTGGCCCCGGCACAGTGAAGTCTGGGTTCGTTTCCATACCCTGAAAGCCGGGTGCGGGACGGGGATGAATGAACGGGCCTTGTTTCCGCAAACCGCCTCGCGCTGCATTTTGTGGATGGGTGGGGGCTTCATCATAGGTGAGAACTGGTGTGACGCAGGCATCGGTGCCGTCGAAAATACTCGCCCACTCATCACGAGTTTTGGACCTAAATTTGGCTTCCAGAATGGCATGTTGTTCTGGAAATTTGGACGTATCCATCTGCTTGCCATAGTCCTCTTTTTTAATCTCCAGAATTTGAAGCATCTCAGCGAAAAACTGTGGCTCTAGCGGACCGACCGCCATGAATTTTTTGTCTTTTGTGGAATAACATCGATAAAATGGCCAAGCGCCGTCCAACATATTTGTTCCGCGCTCCGGCGACCATTGACCCAAACCAGCGAGCATATGCAGGACGCTCATCATAGAATTTGTACCGTCAATTATCGCCGCATCAACAACGTCACCTTTGCCAGTTCGTTCAGCCTGAAAGAGGGCTGCAAGAATACCCGCGACCAGAAACAATGAGCCGCCGCCGTAATCACCGACGAGGTTAAGCGGCGGCGATGGCGGCGTACCCTTTCGGCCCATCGCGCCGAGCGCACCTGTTATCGAAATATAGTTTATGTCGTGACCAGCCACAGTCGCCCAAGGTCCTGTCTGTCCCCATCCTGTCATGCGCCCATAAACGAGTTTTGGTTTTATTGCGTGGCAGGATTCTGGTCCGACGCCCAATCGCTCCGTTACGCCAGGACGCAAACCTTCGAATAAAACATCCGCTGTTTTTACTAAGTCCAAAACCACTGCTGCGCCTTCAGGTTTTCGCAAATCTAAAGTGATGGCTTTTTTCCCACGGTTGGAGAGATTGGGAATTGCACCCATCGGACCAGGCCGGTTTACCAAAATAACCTCCGCGCCCATATCCGCCAATAATTGACCTGCATAAGGCCCGGGGCCAATACCCGCGAGTTCGATAATTCGGACGCCATCGAGCGGTTTGGTCATATATTTCTCTCTCTAATAAGCTGCGCGTAGCGCGCCGTTCTATTCAATGTACGTTGGTATTTCAGTTGAAGTGCAGGGTCGGATTTAGCTTCCGCCCATTCAATCCCTAGCCGTGCAGCATAATGTAAGCCTGTACGTTGACAGACCTCTATCGCGCCGAGAGCAAGGGCTTTGGCGCGCTTGTGTTCTGGAATGTCGTAATGCGGGTGACTGGCTTTAGGCGGAGCTTGGAACCAACGCCGCTCCATCCCGATTTGATCCGCCATCATATGCAGCTCCTCAAGGGTATCAGCGATCATGTGGCACATGATATAACCCCGAAATGGATGGCGGGCGGTATCAACGTAAACGCTCATGGTATTGGCCTAGTGGAGCCTCACAATCCAAACAAGCCTGATATTCTGTGAAAGCCCCATGCGTCCATGAGCGTTTTGTATCCGCAAACAAAATAGGTTAGTGTCAATACTCAGATCGGGCAAAGATCCGATTGAAGGGGAGAATTCGCGTGGAAACAACATTTCTGAAATCCGAAGAATTATCGAAACGTGGCCAGCGCCGCATTCGCAGAAATCTATTTGAAGCCTTTATCGATGCATGCCGCGCTCACGGTAAATCTAAATCTATTCTTACAGATGGCGATGGCAAGACATTCACATATGCGGAACTCTTGCGCGCGTCATTTGCGCTATCAGCCCCTCTGAAACATGTGACGGAGGAGGAAGAAGCCGTTGGGATTTTACTGCCCACAGGGGCTGGGGCCGTCATTGCGCTTCTTTCAATTCACGCGGCTGGGCGTATTCCGGCAATGTTAAATTTCACCGCCGGGACTAAAAACCTGACAGCCGCTTGTAAGACAGCTCCCTTAAAAACTGTAGTGACAGCGCGTAAATTTATAGAAATTGGCGGTCTATCCTCTCTCATTGAAGAGCTTTCAGAGGTCGTGAACATTATTTACCTAGAAGATTTGAAAGAAGAAATTGGGTTTGGCGGCAAGGTCCGGGCCATAATGGGACCTATCTTTCCAAAAATCTTCGCGCCTAATCCGCAAGCGGAAGAAGCGGCTATTATTTTGTTTACATCCGGCACCGAAGGCAATCCCAAAGGCGTCGTCCTAACTCATTCTAATATCCTCGCCAATGTTGAACAGATCGAACAACATGTTCAGTTGGAAGATACAGATATTTTCTTCAATCCTTTACCTACATTCCATTGTTACGGCCTTACGGCGGGAACCCTTTGGCCAATTTTCGAGGGACATCCCGTTGTCCTGCACCCTTCCCCGTTACAAACAAAAACAATCGCCAAACGGATTTTTAAAACACGTGCAACGGTCCTTTTCGCGACTGACACTTTCCTTCAGCAATATATGCGCGCTAGCGCCGATGGCGGTCTCAGCTCTCTTCGTATTGCCGTTTGCGGGGCGGAACGCGTCCGCGAGGAAACAAGAAAAACAGCGGAAGACCGGTTCTCTTTCGAAGTATTAGAAGGATATGGCGTGACGGAATGCGCGCCGGTTTTGGCCGCGAACCAACCCGGCGATATTCGCGCTGGGACAATCGGGAAAATGCTGCCGGGGATTGAGACTCGTATAGAACCTGTCGAAGGGCTTGAAGATGCAGGCCGCCTCTTCGTGCGTGGCCCCAACATCATGAAGGGTTACATATCACCCGAAAACCCAGGAGAGGTCATCCCGCTTCCTGAAGGCTGGCATGACACGGGGGATGTGGTTTCCATAAATGAAGAAGGCCATTATGTTATTCGTGGGCGTTTAAAGAGGTTCGCAAAAATCGGCGGTGAAATGGTGTCACTAACCGTTGTTGAAAATTGCGCTTCCGCCCTTTGGCCCGATAATATGCATGCGGCAGCTATTGTCCCTGACCCCAAACGCGGTGAACAAATTGTTCTGTTGACGGATTATGCAGACGCCAAACGTGCGGACCTTATGCGTTGGGCGCAGACACATGGTGTACCGGAGATTTCTGTCCCCAAAAAGGTGATCTCCGTGACGTCGGTCCCGATTTTAGGTACAGGAAAGCTTGACTACGTCGCTGTTACGAAAATGGCAAAGGCCGTAGTTGCGCCCAAAAAACCGGAGAAGGCCTAGACTGATTTGAATGGATGAAGTTCAAGAGATAGCGTCCAAAAGGGCCTAAAACGAGTATCTCAAATCGTGCAAACAACTAATAATTGTGAATCAGCTCCGGACCCATAATTTTTTAGTAAATAAAAGTTTTCAGTTGCTTATCCATTTAAACTAATTCAGTATATGCGCGGGCGCTGAAAACATGAATTGCGCCCGAAAACCATTTTTTAGGGGGCACCATGTCAGATCCATTTATAGCTCAAATCACTTTATTTGCGGGCAATTTTGCCCCTAGAAACTGGGCATTTTGCGACGGTCAGT
Organism: Litorimonas sp.; assembly: GCA_039975855.1. GTDB lineage: Bacteria > Pseudomonadota > Alphaproteobacteria > Caulobacterales > Maricaulaceae > Litorimonas. Next base: position 1,189,081 of record JBDWGH010000002.1, read on the forward strand.
TACTTGCGATTAGCTCAAATACGGCCTTGTTTTCGCTAATTGGAACAATTTATGGAGGTGATGGTCGCACTACATTTGCACTGCCCGACTTACGAGGGCGCGCTCCTATCGGACCACGAACTGGCCCAGGATTATCTACATATAGGGAAGGTCAAAGAGGCGGCCAGGAGTCAGTAACGCTGTTGCCAAGTCAAATGCCAGTACATTCACATACGCTCAACGCCACAAATGCTCCTGGAGACAAAGGCGGACCACAAGGTAAGATGTTAGCGGCAGGTCATGGGGACGAGACCATCTATCACGATACGCCCCCATCAGCGAACATCAGAGCCATGGCGAGCAATTCGATTGCAAATGCAGGTGGCGGTCAGGCACATAACAACATGCAACCTTTCTTGGCCACTAATTACATCATCGCCCTGCAGGGAATTTTCCCGTCGCGCAATTAGTTTAAACGTGTTTGGGCGTTAAGCAATCTCATTTCATCTAAAGGCAGTTACATGCAAAAGAGTAGTCAATTAAATCGGCGGTCAATGCTTTCGGCTTCGGCCGCCCTGGCAACCACCATCGGCATCAGTGGAACGGCTTTTGCTCGCACAGGGATGATGAGTTTAGAGTCAACCGCAGATTGGAAAACCGGAACGGCGGATGATTTCGCTCCACTTGTCAACCAGCCCTTTATGGCGAAATTGAAAGATGGAACCCTTTTGCATTTAACTTTAGTTGACGTGGAGGCAAGTAATTCCGGCGCAGCCAGACCAAAGCACCTCGCTCGTTCTGAGGGCGTCACCCTCACATTCAAAAGTGATTTTGCAGAAGATTTGGCAAAGCAAGGCGATCATACCGTTTGGATATTCAACCATGCGCTCGGAAATTTTGAAGCCTTTTTGGGAACCACGCCCCGCCGTACCGGTGGCTACGATATCGAACTTATCCTGAATTAAACTTTTTAGTTCAGGGTATTTGGGGGTTTATGTTTTTTGAAAACTGAATCTCTCACCATTTGAAACAATCACTTATAGAGCGTCGAATTTATAAATCGCGTTCAGAAACAACTTTAAGGGGGCACCATGTCAACACCATTCTTAGGTCAAATCACATTATTTGCGGGGAATTTCGCACCGCGAGCTTGGGCGTTTTGCGATGGCCAATTGCTTGCGATTAGTTCAAATTCGGCTTTGTTTTCTATTTTGGGAACCATATATGGCGGCGATGGCCGCACAACATTTGCCCTGCCTGACCTTCGGGGACGCGCTGCGATTCATGAAGGACGTGGCCCAGGATTGTCTCCTTACAGTCTAGGTCAAAGAGGCGGCCAGGAGTCAGTAACGCTGTTGCCAAGTCAAATGCCAGTACATTCACATACGCTCAACGCCACAAATGCTCCTGGAGACAAAGGCGGGCCACAAGGTAAAATGTTAGCGGCAGGTCATGGGGACGAGACCATCTATCACGATACGCCCCCATCAGCGAACATCAGAGCCATGGCGAGCAATTCGATTGCAAATGCGGGTGGCGGTCAGTCGCATAACAACATACAACCTTTCTTAGCCATTAATTACATCATTGCGCTACAAGGTGTTTACCCCTCTCGGAACTAATCCTTAAACGTTTTTGAAAGCTGATAGTCTAATCCTAATTAAGGGCAGTCAAATGCAGAAGAATAGTCATTTAAATCGTCGATTGGTGCTTTCGGGTCCAATCGCTCTTGCCGCCCTCGCAGGCGTTCACGGGACAGCTTTTGCCGCCCCATCTCTTGATTTGGCGAGCTGGAAAACCGGAACTGCCGATGACTTCGACGCATTTCTTCACCAGCCTTTTTTTGCCAAGATGCAAGATGGGTCTTTACTTCACATGACCCTTGTTGATGTTGAAGCTGGTAATTCTGGTTCTGCCAGGCCCAAAAATCTTGCTCGTTCCGAAGGCGTCATTCTAACATTCGAAAGCGAACTCGGTGAAAACTTGGCGAAACAAGGGGACCATTCCGTCAAGATGTACAACAGTTCGCTAGGAAATTTTGAGGCCTTTCTTGGCGCCACCCCCCGTCGTTCTGGAGGGTATAACATCGAGCTTGTCCTGAATTAAAAACTCGTGTGGGTTATTACGAGTTCCCAATAGATAGTGCCCGGAAATATTACATTCAGAAGTATTGACGAATCTGATACGCCCTTTCTGAAACAGCTATATGGGGATTCCCGGGCACGGGAATTTTCTATTATCCCTTGGTCCAAACAGGATCGTGAGGATTTCATTGAGCGCCAGTTCGAAGCCCAAGATAAATCCTACAAAGTCAACTTTTTCAATGCTGATTACCGAATAATCCAATTGAACAAAACCGAAATCGGTCGTGTAATCATTAACAGAACCGATGAATTAATTCATCTTATTGACTTGGCTATTCTGATCCCCTTTCAAGGAAGGGGAATTGGCGGTGAAATTTTGAGTTCTATTCTGACCGAAGCGCAAGCTCTAAGCGTTCCGGTCACATTAAACGTTGAACAACTTAATCCAGCAATCAATCTATATCGTCGTTTGGGATTTCACCAAACTGGTGCCGCCGGGCCGCATATCTCTATGGAATGGACTCCGTTTCGGGAACCTGAAAAAATTAAAACGCCTTCAGTTAAGAAATAGCACATTCATAATTAATTCCATTCGAATCCTGACCGAAAGGGGACAGAAATAACTCCACCGACCCAACTTCCTCATTGGTCAATTTATACATGCTTTGACGGAGCACTGGCTCAAGTGGGCCTAGAAAAGTAAGTGCGAAGGGCGCTCGCGGCGGGTAGACGACACCACCAATTTCCAAATGATTGTCTCGGATAGTTGCGTTCTTTGATAATTCTACATTTTTCAGAACCAATTTAACCTCACTCCCGTCAATCTCGATATTAAACTCTTGACCGATAAAGGGCGAAAAGTCCGCATCTGTCGCGGTGATTAAGTCTATTGGCATAATTTTATTTCCGTAAGTTTCTTTTCTACATCGTAACTGAAATTGCATTTTGGTGAACATCCGAACTTTTGACGGTCACCTTTCTGACTTTAAGGTTCTTCATGACGCATATTGAGAAATTAGTCCCTCTACGCGTTTTACATCTTCCGTGGAAAACTCGGTTAACTTTGGCTGGGCGCGAGATGACGATATCATCGAGACGATATTCTTACTTTGAATAGGCAGATCAGTAAAACTGGAAAAAACCTGCAATTGTTTCTCTGGGTCAGAAATCGTGTCCTCAAAACCAATCTCTAGCCATCGGTCCAATGATAAACTTGCGCGGAAATCTCTAGTAAGCGCCAGTTGATGCAGAGTGGTAATCGCCATTCGAGAGTAAGAGTCATCACTGAGCAAGTCTTCAATTGAACGTGAAAAATATCGATATGCTTCTTTCAGAGCAATTCTACCGATGTGATTATCAAGTCTGGCCGTCATGTGGCTTCGCCTCAAAACAGTTCCAACCGGCCGACGTATAAAATTCACAAACCTTGCATTCGGGAAAGCTCCCAGAATTTCCGGCAAGATAAGCAATAACTCAGGGAGCTTGAAACCCCAAGGTTGATCAAGATCAGTCTTATCTCTCATTTTACCAGCTGCTTGCCTAAGATCGGCTATTGATTGCTTTTTCTGGTTCGGGTCCGGGCAGTTATATTTATGAACGATGGACCTATAGATTGATGGAACCATATCGATACAATCACCGCTAACATTTACTCTCTTTCCAATAAAGAGACCGGCGTCTTGCGCAATTGTAGACAAAAGACGCGTCCCACCACCACCTCGGCCCAATAAAATAATAGGAGAGTCCAGATTTGATTGGCCGGAAGAATCAAAAGCTTCATTAGCTTGTCTGTCCTTTAACTTCCATTTCTTCAAAAAATATTCATCTGAACATCGCTTATCAGCTTTATAAGTTAAGGTTCTGCGATCCTGTATTTTCGGGCTGTCTTCAACACTCTGAATTAAGTCTCCATTTTGATCAGCATATTTGTGGATGGTTGGGGCATCAATTGCGTAGGTTTTAAATCCTCTCGCCAAAGCTTGCCGAGCGAGGTCGCGACCGATGTTGTGTATACTCGGCAAATTGGGATCAAATTCCACACCCATGGACCTCCGAAATATGAGAATTTGTTCGTCAAGTCGTGATACTTCACAATAGGGCTTCTCGTCGAAGGTATTTCTATAATGATGAGGATCGCTCCAATGCCCAGCCATTTCAGTTTTTTCTATCCAGCCGACAGCTCCGCAGATGCCCCAGTCCGGATCATGTTTTTCCAGTTCACCTAAAGAACTTTCCAGTTTGGCCTGCCAACCTGGAACCAAAACCACGTCTTCATGAACCACAACGACGAGGTCATTTTTTGTGTCTTTTACACCGTGTTCTATGGCTTGACCCAATGTATCAAAGCTCATGTTCATTTGATTATCGACAACGATAAATTCGTTCAGCGGATCGTGAACACAATCGGATGTAACGATGTTATAGTCAAAATCTCCACTAAACCGAACACAAACAAAAGAGACCGGACGGGTGGCCTTGGTGATCTTATCTTCGAGATTGGGGTAAATTCTGGTCAACTAAAATCTCGTCTCTAAGTATTTTCTCGACAGAGGCAGCAGCTTGTTAAACGCAATCAACCGACGTTTTATAATTTGTATTCAGTTAATTCGATTATATCATTAGCTTGCTGTTTTGTAAGCGTTTTTTTCCATAAAAACGTCGAATTTGTATCAATAGATCTGGTGCGATTAGTCCCCCCGGGGCCCTTACCCATATATACCGTTTCATGCTCTTCCATCATTAAACTGGGACGCAACCCAGCATGTCTGGCTAATTCGGAGCAGTAGGTTTTCTTATCCGTAACAAGAGCTTCGTAATCAAAAATAAATGTCGGAATACCGGCGTCGACAAATTTTTTACTCAGCTTGGTCTTTATTTGCCAAACTATGGCGCGTTTAATGTGATCAGAAACTTCGGCCTGCTCAATTTTTGAAAGCTCGGAGGAAAACTCGGTCGCGAGCGCTTCATTTTTTCGGATTAAACGGCATTGGTTGCCGACCATATCTATTCCGGCAAGTTTGGCCATGGAGGCAACAACAGACCTTGGGTCCCGTCGGGGATATATAACCGAAACGGGTATACTCAACTCGGCCAAACGTGAGAAACTATAGGTCAAATTGGGAGCCTTTAGGACCAAATGTGAGATATTTTCCTTCATTGAGATCCTATTTTCCGGATCAATATTGAGTCTAGAATGAGCAGTTTTATACTTTGAATCTGCCTTTTGAAGCACAGCGCTTAACTTGCCATCACTCCCGTTCAGGGCATTGTCTGTGGAATGAAACCAATCATAAACCCCATCACCCTCATCGATCAGAAATGCGTTGGGATGTGCTCCAATAATTTGCCCAGTCAGAGTTGTTCCGCTGCGCTGACAGCCAGCGATCACGACGATCTTTTCAATGTTCTCCAAGGTCATGATGTCACTCGACCTCAAAAAATCTGGCGAGATTGAAATTCATCTCGGCATTATCAGAAAAATATGCATCGATTTTTCTAAGAATTTCCGAGTGCATTCGGTTACTTAATGTATATTTTATAGGCCGGATTTCGAATTGAGAATGAATCGAACCATTATCGATCCCCAGATTTAAAAACTCCAAAATATTGTCGAATATTTGCTTTGGTTCTTCGTGTTGAAAATAAAATAAAAACTTACCCGGAAATAAATTATTTAATTCACTAAAAAACCTCAAATCTTTCAGTAACATATCGATTACATCCAGGACTTTTGATTGAGCTTCCGGTGAGTTTATCATCTTCTCCCGCTCGGCCATATTTCCCGAAATATAGTTGGGATCATTTCGCAAACCCTGGAAACCAATGGTGAAATGACCCGTGATGAAATTTGAGCACGCACAATCGAAAATATTTCGAACAGGAATCAAAAATCGAATTTTTTGATTTTGAGAAAACAACTTTTCGAAATCGAAATCATTCGCCCGAAGATGATATAACAAACGATGGGGCTCTTTCCATAACAAGCATTTGGGTGCCTGATCTTTCCCGTGTTGATAGAGCTCCAAATATTTTTCTTTTATATTTTCATTTCTATGAAAAGCGCCCGAATGGGTGATTGAACCACCGTAACTTCCTTTTTTTCCTCCTTTTGCCGCCTCTAACGCAAACGCACAAAATGCATCGAATTTCTGATTGGTGTACCCGTTCGTGAAATCAATGTCGGGACGCCCAAAGACGCGTTCCCCGCCATGGTTAAAAACAGAAATCAAAGGATGTAGCGCCAGCACACTCGACGTAAGTGTTGTGAAATTTCTATACGGGCCAAGCAGCATGCAAACTGTGGACAAGGAAGTCACTGAAATATTAGCCCCGATTTTCGTATGATCGAACGTTACCCGACCCACCGACGTGCATCAATAGAGATCTGAAATCACATCTTTCGAAATTGGCAAAATCCAAGAAGTAGACCAATCGGTCATTTTGGTCGTGGACACCCAACAAGACGTAAAAAAATTGTTCCTATCAAGGCAACATGAAAGGGTAGACGTTTTCTAGAACGACCATCCAAATTCTCCAACTTTCATTTGAGAATGAAAGAACGCGGAAACATAATGCCATTTGGGAATTGGAAATCTGGAGCGGGCGATGAGATTCGAACCCACGACCCTCACCTTGGCAAGCAAGAAATTGGAATGATAACTGGCTTTACAACAATCGACAATTGTGAACGAAAATAGACGAAAATTCAGGATGGATATTTCGAGTTGTAAGAAAGCAGTTTTGTTGATTCTGAGTGAATATGATCAATTATTGTGAATTTACGAACGCTTTAGAACTCGTAACCACGGTGTAACCGCGAGCAAGTATTTCCTCAAACCTGACCTCAGCTGACCCGCCTAAAACTCGCAAAGGTGGACCTTAACTTAACGGCCGATCTCAATATTTCATTAGTGAGAGCGCATTAGGTTTAGACAAACTAGCTTGCGCTCTAGTGAAGGAAAAAATCAAGATAGATGTATGGGTGATAGGATTGCAGCGTAATTGTGAAATGGGTCAGAAACAGGGCATAAGGAAGCAGAACGACCGACTAAACTTAGATGGAAATCGAATAAAGGAACGGATACTCTCTCAATTACACTCAAACTCTAGATTTCGAATTTTTGGGTGATCGAATTTTTTTGTAAGCTTCAGACGAAAGTAACTCAGTGATCGCACTCTGAAATGATTTATCATTCATATAGCGCGCAAATATCTCTTCATTTTGATCCATCCGCTCAATGAACAACGCTTCAAGCAAATTTTTAAACACCAACTCGAACTTATCATCCGGATTGACCTTCGCTGCTTGCCGTAAGTTTTGGTCGACGATGGCAACCTCAACAATTTGATCGAAGAATAGCTGATCAGCCTGATTGAAGTCTGTACCAAAGCGGTCATTCACGACATCGATCAATCTGGAAAGAGGAACCGCATCTTCTCTAAAGATCCCCGACCCAACGTCCGATGGTCCATCAAGGCGGTTAGCCTGTCCATCGTTCAAGCTGATTGAGCCTTCACTTATTTTTTGCAGTCGATAATACTCCAACCGTACATCATCATCGAACTGGTAGGTTGGAATACTTTCACGTTTAGGTAGTTTTGTTGAAAGATGACGAAGAAAAACATAGAGGCGTTCAAGTTCAGAATCCTGATAGGGAATAATCTGACTCAAAAATCCATATAGTTTGCAAAAGCTCTGTACTTTGCCGCGCCATAGCTCTGCTTCGTCAAGTGAATCTTCATAAAACACCTTAAATCGGGAAACGACTGGATCAAGGGCAGCATTCATCAGCTGATGATCATTTGGGCTGTGTCGTTGCTTTGGCTTGAAATAAGTTGAGCAGAATTTTTCGACATTGTCTCCTTCGTAAATGCCTTCAGAATCGAGTTCAGATTTAATTTCGTACATTCGCGAAGGGTCTACCTCTTCACCAAATTCGGCCCCTTCGAAATAAGTCTTGAACGCTTCCCTAATTTCTTCACGGTCATTCACAAAATCAAGAACAAAAGTGTCTTCCTTTAATGGATGGTTTCGGTTTAAACGTGAGAGTGTTTGCACCGCCTGGATACCTGAAAGACGACGATCTATGTACATTGTATGTAAAAGGGGTTGATCGAATCCTGTTTGATATTTCTCAGCAACAAGAAGAACTTGATATTCAGAAGTGGCGAAGGCTTCAGGGAGTTCCTTTTCGCGGACACCATAGTTCATTCCCTCCTCCGTGTAGATTACATCATCCAGTTTATCGTCCGCAACAACACCGGAGAATGCCACCAAAGACTTCAAAGCGTATCCCTTCAGCTTTATGTAGCGATCGAAACTTTGCTTATACCGAACTGCCTCTAACCGTGACCCTGTAATAACCATCGCCTTCGCGCGGCCACCAATTTTATGCTGACTGGCACTGTGAAAATGCTCAACAATCACTTCCGTTTTTTGAGCAATGTTATGAGGATGAAGTTTCAAAAAACGGGCTAACCCGCGGGCAGCTTTCTTTCGTTGTACGTTCGGGTCGGCGTCACTTTCTTTGAGAATTCGAAAGTAGGTTGAGTAGGTTGTGTAATACTTGAGAACGTCAAGAATGAATCCTTCTTCGATGGCTTGGCGCATAGTATAGCGATGAGAGGGTTTCCCATCTCTCCCAAAAATCGCTAATGTCCTGTGTTTTGGCGTGGCCGTGAATGCAAAGAAGCTCAGATTTTCTTGCCTTCCTCGCTTCGCCATTGACCGATAGAGTTCCTCCATGTCAGATACATCATTTTCCAGCATATACTTTTCAGCTTTTTCACGCAGACCTTGACCACCAAGAACCTCCTTGAGATCAGTTGCTGTTTCTCCACCCTGCGAACTATGTGCCTCATCAATAATTACAGCATACTGACGACTTTCCAAAGTACCACCATCGGTATCTCCTCGCTCTTCAGCTATTTTGGCAAGCTGGCCAGTTACAAAAGGGAACTTTTGCAGGGTAGTGATGATAATAGGAACGGCACTTTCTAAAGCCTGCGCGAGTTGACGTGAACTAACGTCAATCTTCTGAACTACGCCGTGCTTATGCTCGAACTGATAGATCGTATCTTGAAGTTGTTTGTCTAGAACCACCCTATCAGTAATTACAATGACGCTATCGAATACGCGGTTATTTTTCTTGTCGTGCAGTGAAGCCAATCGATGCGTCAGCCAGCCTATGGTGTTACTTTTGCCACTCCCTGCTGAATGTTCGATAAGATAATTATTACCCACTCCCTCTCTGAACGCCTGAGCCATCAATGTACGCACTGCATTTAATTGATGATAGCGCGGAAATATTAGTGTTTCTTTCTTCACCTTGCGGCCCTGATCGTCTCGTTTTTCATCGATCTGCAGATGAATGAACCTTGCCAAGAGATCGAGTAAGCTATCTCTCTGTAACACCTCTTCCCAAAGATAAGCTGTTCGATAGCTCCGCCCATTGGGATCGGGAGCATTTCCGGCTCCTCCTTCGTTACCAGTATTAAATGGTAGAAAATAAGTGGCAGTTCCCGCAAGCCGTGTAGTCATCATCACGGATTCAGTGTCGACCGCGAAGTGCACTAAGGTACGGCGTTTGAACTCGAAGATAGGCTCTCGTGGGTCTCGATCGTTTCTGTACTGATGCAATGCTTGTTCAACCGTTTGGCCCGTCATAGGGTTTTTCAGCTCCAACGTAACGATTGGGATACCGTTTATACTCAAAGTTATGTCGAGTGATTTTTTGGATGAATTCGAGAAATATAATTGTCGCGTTATGCCCAGGCGGTTTGCATCATAGCGCGCTTCGAGTTCAGGGTTTAATCCATGGGCTGCCTTAAAGAAGGCTACCCGAAGTGTCTTTCCATAGCATTTAAATCCATGGCGGATAGTTGTAAGCGACCCATTGGTATCCATCCACTTGGTTAGGTCCCTTATGACTTGCGCGCCGGTCTTTTCTCCATGAAGTGCCTCCAACGCCTTCCACTCCTTGGGTTGGGTGTCGCGAATGAAATCGAGCACCGTCTCAGGAAATATTGCTCGTTTGCTGTCGAAGCTAGCAGCGGCTTGGGAAACATAGCCATTGGCCAACATAGAGACTTCGATGACTGTTTCGAATGCGCCCTCGGAATGCCGTGCTGAATTCATTGTGCTGCCCTAGTCAGCTTTTCTCTGAGGAACCATACTGCAACAGGGCTGAATGGTTCATGCACATCATTCTCTATTGTTCGTCGATTAATTTGTGATTGAAGGTTTCGTTTTTTTGCCGGAGTAGATCTCCACCAGAAAAGTACTGCATCAAGAACAGCCTTTCTGTTGTTACGCAAAAAAGGCAGATTTAGCCCAAGAACCGAATTGAGCTGGTCACAAAATTCCTGGTCTGTGCAGGTAATTCTGCCATCAAGATCATACTTGATCCTAGTATCTATTGGGTGGCCATCATTTGCAGGATTCCACTTCAGATCTAAATTTGCTTTTTTAGTATCACAATGGTGTTTGTCGGAAGACTGTCCGTCTCCACCTCGACATGCGCCGAGAAGGTTACTGTAAGTTAGCTGAAGATTTTGATGAGCTGTCTGACAGCGCCAGTGTTCGATTTTCATTGAGTCAGCATTCGCCCTTATGCGCCCTGCACAGTAGCAGCAAAGCCCATATTGTTCTTTAACTAACGCGTCGCGAAGATGCCTCTTGTTTGGATAATTTTCATAGGTGCTATGTAGTTGCAGACGGTGCTGGGTAAGACTTCTCGGTTCTTGCCCTTTGGATATATCCCTCACGCATCATCCTCCATAAAGTCAAGCAGTGTGCGAGCGCGGACTATTTCCGGATCACTTTCGCCAATTTCTCTGGCCAATGACTCAATCTTAGCCGTGGCCTCATCACTTTTTTTAGCCATCACTAACAGTGCAATTTCACCGATCTGCTCTTGAACGCTTTTGTTTCGCGGAGCCGTGTCCATCAGCTCTTCCAACACGCGACTCGAATCTATTCCGAACGAGCGAGTAGGTGAAACAACTTTACCGTCTTTGATCATTTGAATCTGTTCATGAGGCACCTCACCAATGACTTGAGGCGAATGTGTCGTTGCGATGAACTGGCAGCTAGGAAAAGTTTCAGTCAATTGCCTGATAACCTTTCGTTGCCACTGCGGATGAAGATGGAGGTCGATTTCGTCAATTAGGACAATTCCTTGTCCATCGCGAACCGGATCATCAAGCCCTGGATTAGCTTGAGATAGCCTTCTCGCCAGGTCTAGAACAAGTGCCAACATGCTCCGTTCACCATCGGAGAGCTGTCGGACGTCGAGCGTATGTCCGTATTTCTCGACCAACAAACTTGGGCGCTCGACCACTTCCGCTCTGAGGTCAGAGCAATCTGGTAGAAATCGGCTTGCTGCTGCTCTCATAGCATCTAAGTGCAGTTTCGCCCTTGGCAATTCTGCAGATAACACATCTTGCGCATGCATCCAAAATGCAAGCTCCGCTAGGCGAAGAGGCCTTTCAACAAGTGCATCCGCGTAGGCTGTAGCTTTTCCACCGCTCGCTCGACCAGACTTTGGCTGTTCATCTGAGACAAGGGAACGGCGGGTGGCGAAATAAACGGCTACTGGTTGTTTGTCGGCCTCCTTGAAAGCCTTTGTGCTTGACCCGAATTCGGGTGTCAAAATCTCACGATCCGGAGTATCAATAGTTTCTTGTCGTACAGAACCGGGTTTGTCAGGCCTGTGCTGCTCGCGCTGTTTGTGGATCAGCAGCTGGTGCGGGTCCCCATTGATCGAGAAATCAAAGTCGACGGTCAGCGCCGAAGCCCCTACCTGAATGTCATTGTTGTCAAAGTCGTCTGCGCGGCTTCGGCTGGCCGTGAATTTCGGCAGTAATCGAGATAAGCAAATGCGCAAGGCTTCGAGGGTGGTCGTCTTGCCGACACCATTCACGCCCACCAAAAGGGTAAACTTCGGATCAAATTCGAAGGAGGCCTGATCAAAGGCGCGCAAATTAGCGACATTGAGTTGTTTAATTTTCATGCAGCCTCCGAGATATCAATCTGACCTGTTACGGCGGCTGATATCAGGGCTTCACGACGTTCTTTCAGGAGCGCAACAGAAGCCTTCATTGTCTCGCTCAATTTATCAATTTTATTCACTTCACGAGCAACATGAACAACTATTTCGCGTTGTTCTTCTATCGGTGGAACAGGCCAAAATGTCTTAAAGAATCCTTCAGGATACAGGCGAAGACGAGAGGACCACACACCTTTAGAATAGCGTGTCACTTCTTTTGCAAAGTCCGGGATTCGTACCAGTGCATCTACATAGTTCGGATCGAGCCGCGGGCGCGGATTATAAACATGATATGCAGGACTCACTATTCCGTCGACTTTTGAAACACCCATAGCGCCCATCCATGCCCATAACGTATTGACAGCCAAATCACCTTTAAAGCAAAGTTTGTATCCTTCATTAGTTTCGGCTTTGAACATATGGACGGTTTTCTCCGAACGTGGAGTTACTCCAGTCTTATGGGAAACTGTCAGCATTTCTTCTTCACCCGTCTTTGAGCGATTGTCACGTTCCTCAAAGAGCCAACGGGAACGCTCAACATCCCAGTGGGAAGGAACATCCCCCAGCCAGTCTACGCCAGACGAGCGCATCGACACGGAGGAGTTTAACCCACGCATGATAGCCTTACTAATTATTACCAGTCGCTTTTCGTTTAGAAGTTTCAGCATTTTCTGCTTAACCTCAATCAGTGTATCTAAGTAATTAAGTTCAGTTTCTAAAAACTCGGCAATTGCTTCTTGTTCATTCAGAGGGGGGATCGGAATTGCTATGTCTCCAATTTCTGAAGAGTTTATAGCGGGATAACTTATGCCTACTGATCTCCTTTCAACCTCTGCAAGGAAAGCGGACTCCCGAAGAGCATAACTACAGAATTTAGGGTTCAGAATGTCTTTGCGTGATCTTATCACTGCAAACCCTGTTGAAACTATCAGATTTTCGGGCGGCGAATTAACAGCAGCGATAGCCTTGAGGTATGTTCGAACAGTAGAGATTATGACGTCTCCATCCTTAACCACTCGTCGCGCTCTACTAGGGGCGTCGTCAAATTTATAAGTTGTTGTCCCGTTGAGATTGCCTGAAGAGTCAATATTCCCAATATCTATATACTCAATCTCTAACTCGGGATCGAAATCCTCTGATAACGTATCATCATTAATAGTTGCAACGAACTTCAAGCGATGGCGGGGGTATTTCGAAGTTGTTTTCATCCAGTCATTGCCTGAAGTAGTCGGAGTATTTCGCCTTCTGCTTCTTTCAAGTCTGCGTCGATCTCCGCGAGCTCGCGTGATGGCATGAACTTGTAAAAATGCCGGTTGAAATTAATTTCATAACCAATTTTGTCTTTCTCTCGATCGATCCAAGCGTCTGGGATATGCGGTAAAACCTCTCGCTCGAAATAGTCTTCTACATTTTCTGTTAAGGGTATATTTTCTACATCTCTAAGGTTGGTGTCGGCTTCAAACCCCTTGCCTTTTTTTACAGGGTTTGCGTTTTCGTCATAGGACGTAAAGACTGAACGGAATAGTTTTTGTTCCTTCGCTTTCCAACTAGAACCGTTTTTCTTCAGTAACTTTTGAATATCTGCAAATACACGCGACCAGTCTAGATAAGGTTCTCGACCTAAAGCCATATCTATTGCTTGAATATCCTCAAGAAGATGTGGGGCCGCATCGAGAAAGCGAGCTTTGTCTTCTATTGTCATGTGATAGCGAAGTTTAAGAGGCCGCTCTATCGTTACGCGCGTGTAACCAAATTCCGCATTGTCAAAAATCTTCGAATTGTTACTCTCTTCAAATTTCCCATAGAGTCTAACTATTTCTGCGATCTGGTTTGGCTCATCTGAACGATCGTCGCCTTGCTCTGATGGGCCTTCACCAATTTTACGCCGTTTGTCACCTTGATTCCTTCTCATAGGGATCCATGTATCCCTCACATCAACGAGCTGAACCTTACCTTTGCGTTCGTCAGATTTACGGTTAGTTACGATCCAGATATATGTACCAATACCAGTGTTGTAGAACATTTGCTCAGGCAGCGCGACGATAGCCTCAAGCCAATCATTCTCAACGATCCATCTTCGAATATTACTTTCACCCCCTCCGGCACCACCGGTGAAAAGCGGTGAACCTGAAAAAACAATCGCGGCGCGTGAACCATATTTCTGCTTTTTTACATTTACTGGTTCAAACTTGGAAATCATGTGCTGGAGGAACAGTAGTGAGCCGTCATTAACTCGCGGAAGGCCCGCCCCAAAACGCCCCTTAAACCCCAGTTTTTCATGCTCTCTAACAATCTCACTTTTTTGCTTTTTCCAGTCAACGCCGAAAGGAGGATTGGCAATGAAATAGTCGAATTGTTTTCCTTCAAAACGATCTTCAGTGAAGGTATCCCCAAATTGAATATTTTCTCCCCCGCCGTTGTGATCGACCTCTTTCATTAGCATGTCTGAAGCAGCTGTCGCAAAAGCTCTTTTGTTATAGTCTTGGCCATAAACATAAAGCTTTCCACTTTCGTGGTGATCTCGCATGTATCGTTGAGCTTCTGCTAACATCCCGCCGGTCCCGCAGGCCGGATCCAACATCTTCATGACTGTGCCTGGTTTGCTAAGAACGTCATCTGCATCCATAAACAGTAGATCTACCATTAGGTGGATTACTTCTCGAGGTGTGAAGTGATCTCCAGCTGTCTCATTGGCCAATTCATTGAACCGCCGGATGAGGTTCTCAAAAACCAAACCCATTTCAGCATTGGGAACTTTATTTGGATGAAGGTCGACATCGCAAATTTCTTTCACGACAAGATAAAGTATATTAGCGTCATTCATTCGCTCAATTTCGTTGCTAAACTCGAAATATTCGAAGATGCGTTGCACATTCGCAGAGAAACCGCTGATATAACTGACTAGGTGACTTTGGATGTTGTCCGGATCACCCTTTAACTTTTGAAAGTCGAGCAGCGAACGATTATGGAAACGATGACCAGAAGCCTTGTTCAAAATCCGGTCCAGCGCATCACCATCGAGCTTATCTTTTCGGCGCTCATATTCAGCAAGAACTCTGTCTTTGGTCGAGGCAAGGACGCAATCAAAACGCCTTAGCACGACAAGTGGCAGCATGACCCGTTCATATTGTGGCGGACGGTAGGGACCACGTAATAAGTCGGCAATTTGCCAAACTAAGTTAGCTAGATCGGAATGAGTTGCCATTACTGCTTTTCACCTTTGGTAAACCTCCGTTAAGAGATCGTTGAAACTCCTTTTAAACTTGATTCTGAGAACTTCACAGCGCAAAAAGTATTATGCTAAGATGTTAAACCCAAGATATAAATTAGAAATTCACCGAACCAAATGATGCGAACTCTTAATACTCTGCGAATTTTATTCGTAATTCCTTATCTGGAAAACCAGCTCATTTAGGTGGCATTCTAGCGAACATATCGAAGATTATACCTTCCAACGCCACCGCTCGTGTCTTAGATTTATGTCTGGGCTAAGAGTGACTTTTCGCTCATCTTCATTCTTATGGAGAGAAAGATGAGACGGAGTAAAAAAACGTCCGGCGAGCGTATCATCAAAGACATCAAACGTTAGATGCGAAAAGCGCTCCCCCCTTTTGCTCTCTTGGCGATCATAAACACGTCATGTAAAGGGGTCCGATGTACTTTAAAGAAATTGTTCCGTTTAGAGACGACGACGACTTTTGGACTCATGTTGATCAAGCCTTTAAAATCATGGAAGCTGACTTTCGGACCTCTCCGATTGAGACCAAAAACCAGGCTCTTAGGGACATTTACTCGAGTGGCATAAAAAAGGGTTCACAACATCTAGGAGCTATTGGCGTAATTAAATACCGTGTTTCAGACGACCGGGATAGCCTAGAGTACTACCATCTCTCTGGCATAGAACTTATACCAGTAATTACCGCCCATATAGCAAAGAGAGAACTTTCAGCAGCCTTTTTGGCAGATTGGGGACAGTTCTGTTATTGCTTCGGCTTCGTCATGAACTCAGCATTTGCCCATGGGAACGACCTTCAGAACGAGCGTGCGGGCCGTAAAGGCGGCGATGCTGTTTTTGTGGATGACCACAGAGTTTGGTTTTCAAAAATGTATTTGCGGGAGCTACAGGACCCGAAATATAAGTTACGTCGGAAACCTGTCGCTAAGAGACCGGTCATCGAAGCAAATATAACACGCCTGATCGAGGATATTGTTAGGGACAAAGATCGATCGTCACGAGTGTATCCAGGACTTTCGATAGAGTGGTTCAAAGGTTTTCTCAAAGAAGATGGCTCGTTGAAGACGACATATCTTCAGAAAAGCTTGACTGAAAAAAGCATTCGTAACGATTACTCGAAGCGTAATGTCGATTGTCTTCCGCCTTTAGATCTAAAAATTCCTATACCTTAGGTACGGTGTTTCGCGCTTCTCCAGTATGATCATTTTGGGTTCTGTTCAAAACTTTTGAAAGGAACACAAAATGACAATTCATATTTCACAAGGGCGCACCGAAGCGCTGTTAACACTGCCAAAAGCCGCCGCGCTTTTGGAAGTGCCAGTACACTCACTTCGTCGTGCAGCTAAACATGGCGAATTCAAAACATACTCAGTCTTTAATGGAAGAGTCCGCGCGCGCCTATCTGAGATTGTGGCCGCAATCGAGGAGGCCCGCTATGATTAGTATTTCGATAGCGAACTCATCATTCCGCAACAAAACTGGCCTGAAAGAGTATCTGAGCGATGAGCTTCAGGCGAGAAATGGACTAGACGTTATTGATGACGCCGAGCTGGCGTCGGTTCTAATCGCGCTCTTTATGTCGCGTGCGCACAAGGTGGCTGAGTTGGGCGAACGAACGATCGTCCAGTGGGAAGTTAAGCCAAACCAAAACGGGGTCAAAGAGCACCAGTGCTTTGCTGCCCTTTTATCTGACAGTTCACGCATCCACATGAGTTATCATAAAGCGGTCGACGCCTATTGCGGAGAGCCGTCTGCGGAGGATAGGCAATGACTGATCCAACCCTCACCCCGAACCTAACAGAAACCCTTGAGTTTCTTAATCACATTAACCCTGGGTTCCCGCGCCGCGTTTTCACGATTGACCCCGCTTCGGGGAAAATGACGGCAGTGATTTTCAAAACAGAAGAGGACCAGGCTTTAACAGCTTGGTTGCTCGCTGGCGCGGGGCTACTCAATTATTATTTCTTGCCGAACCTACCCCTCGAAGGACTGGGACCAGTTAAGCCTAAAAAGAGAGACATCGAATGGGTTACCCACTTCTGGGTCGATGTCGATGTCACCGGGACGTCAACTCTTGAAGCGCTCCAAAAACACAAACCTAAGCCTTCATGCATCATATTCTCGGGCGGTGGGTTTCAAGCCTTTTGGGCTCTAGAAACTCCAATGCAGGATTTTACCCGAGCGGAGCGCATCAACAAAGCGCTTGCCTCTGATCTTGGGGGCGACAGCTGTCATTCTGTAGACCATCTGATGCGATTGCCGGGTACGATCAACGTTCCAAACGCATCTAAAACAGCGAAAGGGCGGGTGCCGACACTCGCTTATGTGGTGAAGTCATGACCGCGTGGACCAAACACGCAGTTGATAGTTTCTCCGAAGTGAGGGCTGTCTCAGTTAACGCCGGGTCGCCAGTGAACCCCGGAAACATTCAACCCATTTCTATAGCAGAGCTTGGAATCCCTGTGCCTCCCACCATAACGGCTCTAATAGAGTTGGGCGATGATCCAGACAATCCCCTCGGATCTGAAAATCCTAGGTATCCATCTCGAAGTGAACCATCTTTTGCAGCTATGATGGGCCTCGCCCGCCTCGGCTTAGGAGCGGACAAAATTGCGGGTTTGGTTATCAATCCTGACTACCGAATTTCAGATAGGTTTTTCGAACGGACTGACCCTCAGCATCAAGCCTTTAAAGAAGCTTCGCGGGCGGTGATTGCTGTAGCAGAGAGTTGGCGTGACAAAACACAGAAAGGGAAACCTAAGCCCACGTTTCGGAATACGTATATTGGGCTCATTCGCCTTGGCCTTACTTGTAGCTACGATGAATTTAAGAACCGTCTTATGGTGGGGTCACTTCCGGTCCAACAGTATGTTGGTGAGTTAAGCGACAAGGCCGTCGTGATCATTCGCAAGGTGTTCTTGGACACACATGATTTCGATCCTTATACGATGAACGTGCGGGACGGGTTAGAGACATTAGCTCTCGAGAACACCGTCCACCCTATCAAGGTTTATTTGCAGCAACTGGTCTGGGACAGGACTCCTCGAATTCGGAATTTCTTTTCGGATTATATGGGCGCGAAGAACAGTCCATTGAATCAAGAGATTGCTTTCATAATGTTCGTTGCCGCAGTGCGCCGAATTTACCAACCCGGAAGCAAATTCGATACAATGGTCGTGCTAGAGGGCAAGCAAGGGACGGGTAAATCGACGGCTCTAAAAATCCTCGCCAGCGAGGAGTATTTTTCCGATCAAGATATCATTGCAGCAGACTCTAAAACTCAAATGGAGCTGCTCGAAGGCGTATGGATATATGAGCTCTGCGAGCTCTCAGGGATGAGGCATACAGATGTTGGAAAGATGAAGTCCTTCCTTTCGCGCCAAGAAGATCGGGGCCGTCCAGCCTATGGCCGCTACAAAGAAGTCATCAAGCGACAATCGATATTTGTCGGAACGACCAATGACCAAACGTACCTGAAAGACAAAACGGGAAACCGTCGTTATTTGCCCGTTGCTACGGGAGCTATTGACCTCAAGGGGGTTGAGCGTGACAGGGATCAACTTTGGGCAGAAGCTCTCCATTGGGAAAAGAAAGGTGCCTCAATTTTCTTACCGGAAGAGTTCTGGGCTGCTGCGGCCCGGGAGCAGGAGGCCCGTGTCTATCAAGACCCATGGGAAGACCTGCTAAGCGAGATCAACGATACGCGAGTCGGGAAGGAGCGCCGCGTTTTTACGAAGACTTTGCTTCAACACTTAGAAATCCCCGCATCGCAACAACAACACTTCCAAACGACGAGATTGGCTGAATGCATGCGTAATTTAGGCTGGAGTGGCCCAAAGCGAATACGGATCGATGGTGTTTCGCTTATGGGGTACTGGCGTACTTCCACTGGGGCAGGTGATGACAATGATGGACTCTTCTAAAATGCCTGGATCTCATCAGAGGAATGACATCCGGTGTTCCGGCCGTTCTGGTCGTTCGGGCCTCCCGATGACCACCTCCTATAAGAGGTCTATGTCGCGACAGACGCACCGAATATATAGAACGACTAGAACGGCCAGAACGGGTCTAAAGCACGATCCTTACCTTCGTAGGGTAAAGGTCCATTTCCCCTAAATATCCATCAACGGGCCTCTCGTTAAGGCCTGATGCCTCCAAAACATACTCGAAGAAAACTTGTCCTTTCCGTGGTTACATTCGCGGTTACAGGAATAATTGTGCGCTGAATTTCGCCGTGTTTTTTTCTTCGAGGTAACAATCAAAGGAACGAAACATGAGCCAGAGTATCAATATCACTAAGCGAACGCGCCGCCGGAAATTCAAAGACGGAAGCACAGCCGAACAAGTTCGTTATGTTGTGAACTTCACAGATCCCGAAACCAACAAACGAGCCCAGAGGTTTTTTGAAAAGCGCAAGGATGCGGAAGTCTTCAAACAAGACCTGATCGTGGACATCAAAAGCGGAGACTATTTTTCGCGGCGCGAAACCGTCTCTGTTAATGAAGTACTGGAACTCTGGTTCGAAGAACGGGTTGGTAAGATCAAGCCCAACTCTTTGCGAAATCATATGAGCATCAAACCTCTTATCGTGGGCCCATTGCTTAGTGGCGCTACGCAACAGCAGCGGTCAGACTTCACGATGACCGGAGCTGTCTCCAACGGTATGCGCGTCCTGCGCCTCCTCAGGGGTGTGAAGATTGCGGACCTGACCACTCGAGACATTCGGTCATGGTTCCATATCATTGAGCGTGAGATTGGCGCCTATTCCGCGCGGCGTGCCATGCTCGTATTGAAGTCAGCCCTTGAGCTTGGAGCCGAAGATTACGGCTATCGTCCTCCTGCCATGCCCAAAATTATTGAGAAGCGTTCAAAGCCCAAGAAGGACATTCTGAGCCCTGACGATATTGCGCGACTGCTGGACCATGCCGAGGAGGATTTTGAGCGAGGCATCTATTATGCCTTCCCATTCCTAACGGGCACCCGCCCTTCAGAGCAATTAGCGCTCTTGTGGACAGACATAGACTTCCAAGCAGGCGTCATTCGCATTCAACGCTCCCAAGACGCCAAAGGACAAATCTATGAATCCACCAAGACAGACGCGGGGGAGCGAGACATCCCCATGACCCGTCGCCTCAAGACAATGCTACTGCAACACCGCCTCACTTGCTCACGACTGAATGGCGAACTCTATCGAGTGTTTCCGGGGCTTGGTAGAAGGCGAGCTTGGCCGCAACTTCGAGAGGGCGGAGGCCCGCTTCTTTATCAAAACTGGCGCAAGCGTTTTTGGGTGCCAGGTCTCGCGGCTGCTGATGTGCCTTATGTCACGCCGCATTCAGCTCGGCATGCATTCATATCAAACCTTCAGGCGCAAGGTGTTGAGGTCGGGCTCGTTGCGCAGATCGCGGGACATGCTAATCCCATGGTGACACTGGGGCATTACACCCAAGCTGTACGGGATGGTCATGATGCCATTCAAAAGATCGATCGGGCGTACTCTGGAGTGGGGACCGGTTAGTCCGATAATGGACGATCTTCTGGCCTCTGTACCATCAGTGCAACAAGACCAGAGAGGAAGGTCCGCCTAGCGACAGGCGAGGATGCCCACGGTACATTTACCTGCTGCTAAGGGTGTCACCGACTTTATCATAACAGCGTCTCTGTACCCTCCTCTGTACCAGCACACGGCGCTGTCTGTACCATAGGTAAATATGTTCAGGTTCAGAAACTGCCCCGCCAGCTTTTCTCACGAACCTTAGGCTTCAATCTAGACCAAGCCTATTTGACTCCTGTTTCGAGAAAGTTCTGTTGGAGATCGTTGCGGAAATAAAAATGAAGTAAGTTTAATCCCTAAGGCAGACGTTAGCCTCGCTCTCGAAGAGATCAGGTAAATTTCCTCAGAGGAGCATCACACCACCTTACGATTGATCTGAACATTGGAGCCGGTAATTTGATTTGCCTCCATTATCATGTGATCCATATGCCGTGTAGCAGTTTTGTCTTCCTGAGGAGGTTTAGGACCATTTGCAATTACCCAGTCGACAAGATCATCAATGCCCTCAACATTCTCGGACCAGTCTCGGTCGATAGGATTGGAAACCAGATGTACATGTACATGCAACCCGGGAAATTTCTTTTGGCTTAACTGCAAGCGCATGGCCCCAATATTATAAGTGCGAATATAGGCCATAAGGCCCCGTCTCGGGTGATTGAAAACGACAAAGAGATTGAATAGTGGTCCAAATAACTCACTCAATTGCGGTATCTGAGGCGGGATATGATGATCATACCACCATAAATCCTGTTCCTCGCTGCCATCGGACACAAACTTGCGGGCATTTTTCATAAAAGGCGAGGCGGCGAATGATCTTGCGGCCCGGCTCTGGCGAGCAAAAAGCAATATTGATGACTTCATTAATGACCGCATTCCCTCAACACCACCGGAGTTAAATGACATCGTTTTTTCGATATATTCCAGCTCGGATGTTTGGATAACTTCAATATCCTCCATGGAGGACAGAATTTCTTCTTTCGAACGACCTTCCTTACTGGAAATCTCTTCTGCCAGTTTTGATTTCATGGACGGGATTGCCTTCTCGTGTCCTTTGATTTCAATATGTCGATTCCCTTCTTTATCATAAAAATACCTTGAGACTGGATCAACGGTCCTGGAGTTCACCACGAGGCCGGGCTTTAAACGTCTTTGTCGACCATCATCAGACCGACCAACAATCGTTGGCGGACTCTGCCCGTCTCCTTTTTTTAGACTGAACATGTTACGTAAAAACTCAAACCCCTCGGCGAGCGGTCTGTCAATTTCTCCTCCCAATCGCCCGTTGCAGTCAGAACAAATGAGATTTCTAACTGTCACCTTCCCACCAAAAGCATTAAGTAGGACATGCTCAGGTTTGTTGGTTTTAGAATCGAACTGGGACGCACAAAATAAACAGGATTCCATTACTCAAACTCCGCGATTATAAGAACCATCCATGTGTCATCGTATAAAGGGTTATTTCATTTCCAAGGAACTTCGCCTTCCTCAAATGGCAATTTTACAATTACGGCGATATTTGGCTCAAGCGCCGTTACCGCTTTTTCTTTTCGATCATGATAGCCAAGAATTTGCTTAGCTTGTGTCTCCCGCCCGCGAAGCCTATTTCTGATCTTAGTTCTATTTGGTGCGTTTGGATTACGCATTTCAGCACGGACTTCAGCTAAAGCTTTATGCTGTCTATTTGGTAGCAAGAGTTTATCTCCACGCAGTATGCACCCTGTAATCGGGACAGGTTTGTCACGAATACGTCGCTCTTTTTCAATCTTATAGGCTAAACCGTAACGCTCCAGCTTTCGCTTAATTGCCCAAACATCACTTCCGCGAATATGTGTTGAAGCTGATATAGTGATATCGTCTGCATATAAGGTTAGTCGGCAACCACCCTTAACCGCAATGTCGTTTATTGCATCCCACATGTCACAATAAGACCAGTATGCGAGCGCAGGGCTGCACGGACTGCCTTGAGGCAAGCATCCTTTTTCTGTTGTCAATCTTGTAAGAATTGCTGCCACGTCACGCGAGCATTTTAATACAGTACTAAAAAACCAAAAAACTCTCTTGTCAGTGCATGACGGAAAAAAGTTAGCCACATCAAGCAAACAAAATTCTTTTTGCCCAACATGCCTCGCCGCGTTGTCTACATATGACCGTCCTTTTACCGGTGCCATCACATAATCGGGGGCAGCCAAACCATGCAACAGACTCGCAAGTCTTTTTTGTTTTATTTTGAGGCCGATATTTGGTGCGGAAATTGGTCTTTCTGCGCCATCTTTCTTTTTGACTTTGAAAGTTTCATAGCGATTATTGCCATCAACAACAGCTATCAACTTCTTCTCTGTGGTGAACAAAATTTCAGCCAACCGTTTTCTACTATTAATTTTGTAGAGACAGCTTTGATGTATAGGTAGTGGCTTGCGAATTTTCTTAGGCATCTGATGTGCGTTCCTCAATGGTTTGCAAAAAACTAATGATTTTAGTCGCAATGACTCCCTTTGCTTTCGACAGCCGGTTTTTTCTTTGATCGGAGTTTTCGACGTTTTCAGCGAAAAACATAATTGATGAAACTGGAATCTTAAACTCGATTGCGTACTTTTCGAGCACGTCTATTGATGGCTTCTTATTATTATTCTCTATCTCCGAAATATGTGACCTTGAGATACCTAGCCTTTCAGCTAACTCTCCTTGCTTCATGTCATGGAAGACACGAAGCAATCTTAACGCTTCATGCAACACGTTCATTCTCCTATTTTGTGTTACAATCCGGTTAGCGGTTAAACACCCAGACCGAGGATGAAACCGAGAACGATTTCAACCAATCTAAAAATGCGCGGTCCCCAGATGAGGACCATTCGTATAACTCTTCCGGTCCGCAGCCACTTAGGCCACTTCCCTTTTTTAGCGATACGTCTCTTCCGCCGCCCCGGCGGTTCAGTAGGTTTATTAAAAGTATCCATGTGGATCTCCGTTGTTGGCCGATAGCAGAATTGCTACCGGGTCTTACCAACGCAGGCGTGGACACCGGGGCTTCACCTTCATGCAAAGGCCTCGCCGGTCTTAGGCGAGGCCTGCTTGGCGCACATCAGGGTCACAGAGGTCACAGGGACATGAGGACGCATGACAGCATCAAACGGTAGAGCTTTTACACTCCACGGAACGCTTCAAATGTAACGCTCCCAGGTTTCAGACTTTATATTTCCAAACACCGAAGTGTTCCGAACAAACCTTACATAGGCGAGCTTCAGCTTTAAATCAAGACAAAATGTCACTTTTAGCGACATTTTTTTAGATAATGAGGACCGCATCTCTCGGAATGATAAGGTCCGCTTCGCCCTCAAAGCCGACATCATCGCCCTCGCACCCATATATATACCGACCATATAAAGCCCGCGTCTCCGTGACCCCACGACGAGCATCCAAGATATATCCTCGCATACGTGTCTCCATACATCTGCATTAATGGAGCCGCTCAGAATCTGCGCGTATCTCTAGCGGGTTTGACTTAGTCCCTGGGATAATTGGAACGCTATAAACTTCTATATTTCATGTAACCGCGAAGTAACCGAGCTTCGAGAACAAGGTCAGTGACCCTCACCTATCGAGTAACCGAAACGTCAAATGTGGTTCAAAACCCCGTTCTTAAGTGCATTTTGGGAGAGGAAAATCTGGAGCGGGCGATGAGATTCGAACCCACGACCCTCACCTTGGCAAGGTGATGCTCTACCACTGAGCTACGCCCGCTCATTAGATTTGCGTAGAAAACGTGATCTCGCGATCGCATTCTTTGGTAGGCGCGCCGTATAGACTCAAAAGCGAGGCGTGTTCAAGCCTTTTTGCAGGGCAAATTCACATTGTCCCTGTCGACCAAAAATGCGACTCCGCGAAGCCCATGAAATATGCTATGAAACAAATCTGAGTCTGTCGCGGGAGTAAGATATGTTCGATGAAAAACTCATCAAAACTGCAAAGGCACTCACCCAATATTGCCGAGATCACGAAGAGGCCAAAGCCCTCGACACATTATATTCTCAAGATTGTGTATCCGTCGAAGCTCTAGATATGCCAGACGGACCAATGGGCCGAGAAGCCTGCGGTTTAGAAGCTATTCGCAAAAAACATGAGTGGTGGTATTCAACGAGTGAAGAGCACTCCAGCACTGTCGACGGCCCTTTCCTGCATGGGGATAATAGCTTTTCTCTGATTTTTGATATGGACGTCACCGATAAAAAATCCGGAGAACGCAAACAAATGCGAGAGATCGGGCATTATATGATAAATTCTGAAGGAAAAATCATCCGTGAAGCCTTCTACTATCCTCCCTTTGAATAGGTCGTCTATTTGATTTAAACGAGTCTCCATGACGGCGACACCTCACAGCACCGAACCTGCACTTTACGCTTTACTCGACCGATTGGGAATTTCGCACCACACCGAAGAACATCGGGCCGTCTTCACTGTGGAAGAAGGGACAGATATAAAAGCACGCCTGCCGGGCGGTCATTCGAAGAACCTGTTTCTCAAAGACAAGGCGGGTGAGTATGTCTTGGTAAGCGCATTGGGCAGTACAACAATCAAACTGAACCAATTGCATAAACGGATTGGCACGAAACGGCTTTCATTCGGCAAGCCTGACGCCTTGCAGGAATTATTAGGGGTTGTACCGGGATCGGTGACCGTTTTTTCTGTGCTAAATGATACAAATCATAAAGTTCGTCTGATTTTGGACAAAGCCCTATTTGATAATAACGTTGTATGGTTTCATCCTATGCGCAATACGGCCAGCACACGTGTTGCGCCGCAGGATATTATTTCTTTTGCGACCGCGACGGGGCATGCTCCGACCGTCATTGATTTTAGTGAGGACATTTCATGAGCTATGGTTTGACCGTTTTAGGGTCCGTAAATCTCGACTTGATTGTCCAAGTTGACGCGCTCCCGCAAGCCGGTGAGACGGTGACCGGCGGTGCCTATTCCGCCCTGCCCGGCGGTAAAGGGGCTAATGTCGCCGTTGCCGCGAAGCGTTTGGGTGCCGAAACTGAGATTATGGCTGCGGTTGGCGATGATGATTACGCGGCACAAGCGCTCGTTAACTTGGAAAATGAAGGCGTTTATTTGGATGCGGTCAGGCGTTTGGACGCGCATACGGGTCTTGCATTTATTACGGTATCTAAAGATGGCGAAAACCAAATTGCTGTCGCAAGTGGTGCAAATGCCGCTTATGCACCGAGCGATGTTCCAAAGCTCTGCAGTGATGTTCTCATCACGCAATTTGAAATTCCAATCCCCGTCATCGAGGGCGCACTGGAGAACTATAAAGGTTTCGTCGCGGTCAATGCTTCGCCGGTCCGAAGCGGCGTAGACGCCATTTTGAGCCGAGCAGATTTAATTATTTTGAACGAAGGTGAAGCCTCACAATATGACCTCAGCGGTCATACAGGATTAGTCGCCGTTACCTTGGGATCCGAAGGGGCAGAGCTCCGCAGGGACGGAAAGATTATCGCAACCGCCAAACCTCCGAAAGTCGCGGTCATTGACACAACAGGTGCGGGAGATGCGTTTGCGGCGGCCCTCACGGTCGCTTTAGCGGAGAAGCAATCAGAGCAAGACGCTTTGGAGTTTGCCTGCGCCGTTGGCGCCTTGACGACAACTAAGCTAGGGACCCAAACGGCCAGCCCGACACGCGCAGAAGTGGATGAGGTTTTAAGGCGTTAAAGAAACACTCTAAAACTGGGGCTTCATGTCAAAATAGCGCGCCGGCATCGTTCCGCGTTTCAAAAGTTCCTGTTTGGAACATCCCCGGAGTTCATGCGGGAAAACCGTCCATTCGTCCGTCTCGTGAATATAAAAATCGGGCGTACGGTTTGTCAGATTTCGCTTTGGCTTGTAGAAGATCGTGGCAACCCGGATATCTTCAGGTGTGTTTCTTCGGCAGCGGGCACGGACTTCGCGAATAATGGCATCAACACTCCGGCCGCTATCAAAAATATCATCGATAATCAGAAGACGGTCTTCGGCATTCACCTCGTCTACGACGTGTTGCAACCCCATGACTTGCACTTCGGGTAGGACCTCTCTTCCATCAAAGCTCGTCGTCCGCGCACCGTAGCTTGCCGTACGAATCGCAAAGTGATTGGTTGGACATTCAAGTGTTTCCAGCACCTCTTGAACGGCAATCCCAACGGGCGCCCCACCGCGCCAAACGCCTAAAATATAGCTCGGCTTAAAATCAGATTCGTGGATACGTAACGCCAGCTCGAACGAGTCATGCAAAAGCTCTTCTGCGCTAACAAACACTTTTTCGATATTCGGAGTTGGGTCGGCCATAATACGTGTCTTCAAATTAGGTAGATAGGCGACTTAAAGGAATGCTTGCTTCCCCTCAAATCTTTTCGGGCGCATAAGGCAGTATGGAAAACCGACCTCTTATATTTGACTGTGATCCGGGACAGGATGACGCCATCAGTTTGATTATGGCGCTTTCGCCCGACAGTGGCCTGGACATTCGCGCAATCACGACCGTCGCGGGGAATACATCCCTCGCGAAATGCCAGCGCAACGCGCGGATGATCGCAGAAATTTGTGGACGAAGAGACGTTCCCGTTTTTGCAGGATGTGAAGCCCCTTTGAAACTACCGCTAGCAACAGCGGAAGAGGTGCACGGTGTAGAAGGTTTGGATGGTTTAGAAATCTTCGAATCGGACATCCCTCTGCAGGAGGAGAATGCTGTCGATGCAATCATCCGTCTGTGCAGAACCATTGAGGGCGTCGTTCTTGTTCCGACCGGTCCCCTAACCAATATCGCAACCGCCCTAACCCGCGCACCAGACATCATAGCGCGTATCTCCGAGATCGTTATTATGGGCGGGGCGCGAAGTGAAGCGGGGAACATCACCCCATCGGCAGAATTCAATATTTATGTCGATCCGCATGCCGCAAAAATAGTCTTTGATGCATCCGTCAAAAAAACTGTCTTTGGATTGGACGTCACTCATAAGGCCCTGATCAAAGATAAACATGTAGACCGAATTGCCGCGATGGGCACAGAGATGGGCAAACGCCTGACCGGCATGCTCCGCAGTGATTATGCGGAATATGACCGTGCCAAATTCGGGACCGCTGGCACGCCCATTCACGACGCTTGCACGACGGCCTACCTGCTCCAACCCGATATATTCAACTTTAAATCCGTTAATGTGCAAGTCGAGACGGAAAGCGAGCTGACTCGCGGTCATACGGCCGTAGATTTCTGGCAAATGACGGGCCGCCCCCGCGACACGAATTGGGCAGTAGGTGTCGACGCGGATGAATTTTTCGAATTGATGATCGACAGGATTGCGGCTTATCCCGATTGAGGGGTGAATTCCCTCTTTTCAATGGCTCTGACGTTGCTAGAGTGACCTTGGCTGATAGTTAAGAGGGTGCAATCTCATGGCGTTTTGTATTGAATGCGGAGCTAAGGTTCCGGATATGGCGAAGTTCTGCCCGCAATGCGGAGCGAAACTTGTTGAGATAGATCCCGTCAGTGAAACCGTTGCTGACCCGATAGCCGAAACGCCCGAAGCTGACGTGAGTGAAGGTACGGCTTCGATTGAGGAGCAGGAGCCAAAAGCTGAAACGGATAGCGTTGCCGAAGAACACCCCGAAACCGAAACCCACGCAGACGCAGATGCCGTCGATAGCCCACCTTCGGCAACGGCCAGCATCAAAGCGGCCGCCGATAGGGTTGCAGATGATGAGCCAAAATCGAAGGCAGGTCTCTTAATTGGCGTTGGCCTTTTGGCATTGATTGTTGCGGGCGGCGGAGCTTTTGCGATGGGTCTGTTTAGCGGTGATGATACACCCACAAAGACCGTAGAGCGCGATTCGGAAATTATTGCTCCCATAGCTACCTACGAAACGGCCCAAGAGAGCATTGGGAAGCCAAGTGAGAATCCCGTACTGTTAGCCTATCAAGCCGCGATCAAAACAGGACGCATTTCCGACCTCGGTCAATTTGCTCAAAACCATCCTGACAATAGTCTGGCAAAGGATGCCCAAGACGCAGCTTTCGCCTCTTTAGAACGTCAGGGATCTGTTTTGGCTTTTAATACCTTTACGCAGTATTTTCCGGATGCTGACATATCAAGTTATAAAGGGCCGCGGGTCAACGCGGACGTGGTCGATGATCTTGATGATGTAACGGCTCCAGCATCAGAACCCCCATCACTTCCCGTCTCGACAATTCGAGCTTCTATTGATCAGCGTGCCAAGGATCTGGAACCTTTCATTGCACAGGGCGAAATCGATTATGCCCTGATTGTTATTGATGAAATGTTGGCCTTAACCGACTTAAATGAGTTTGAAGCAACGTTTCTTTTGAATTTGCGTGCCATAACGGAGACATCGGGCGTCCTCATAACATCATCCGACCCTTTGCCCGTTACGCCGCAGCCCAATACGCAATCCGTTCCTGCTGACATTATGCTAGCCTCAACCCCGGAAGACGCATCAGTGGTACCGGACATAACAACCCAGGAAGCGGAGACAACTGAGACCGCGTCGGCGCAAGTCAATGACACGGCTCCTGTTGATATGCCCTCCTATGACGAACCGGCAAAACCGCTTGAACGGTTTGGCGCAATTACACCAGACGATGCAACGGAGCCTGGTGAGTGCGATATGTTTTTCGATGTGCTGGCCTCAGGCGCTCCAACAAATATTGATGCGAGCTGCACAAATGCAATTTTTGTTGAGCCTGCTAAAGACGCTGTTTCGAACTGGGTTTACGCGCCCGCGACACGTGGCGGTGAGCCGGTCCGGCAAAATGATGTCATTGTGAAAATCAAGTTTCATCTAGAATAGACAGCGAAGCTCACTGTGTTGTGATTACAGTCGCCACGAGAACAACAAACGCGCCCTTGAATTGCATCAGTCGACCCGCCACATGAGGTCGGAATTTAGAGTTTGAGAGGTCCCATGACAGATCCAGTAGCCGACATTGTCAAAGACAGTTCCGATATGGCCTTCATGGCCGATGTCATTCAGGCCAGTTCCGATGTGCCTGTTATCGTTGATTTTTGGGCGCCATGGTGTGGTCCATGCAAACAGCTAATGCCTCGGCTTGAAAAGGCAGTGAAAGCAGCGGGCGGCAAAGTCAAACTGGTAAAAATTAATACGCAGGAACATAACGGCGTTGCATCCCAGTTGGGCGTTCGGTCCATACCTGCTGTATACGCATTTAAAGACGGGCAACCCGTCGACGGCTTTATGGGCGCACAGCCTGATACTGCGTTGAACGAGTTCATCGCACGCCTGACTGGAGAAACGGATCCTAAAGAAGAAGCGAAGGCACTTGTTGCACGCGCCCGCGACAGCCTAGCTGCTGGCGATCCTGGAGGGGCCGCTCAAGATTTTGCAGGCGCTCTGGCTCTGGATGATGAAAATGCTGCGGCCCGCGCCGGTTTGGCGCGGTTATACATTGATGGCGGCAATGATGAAGGGGCGTTGCAGCTTCTTCAAGAGGCTCCGGAGAGTGTTCTAGAAGATCCTGAAATCGTCGCCCTAAAATCTAAATTCGATTTACGACCTGCGGCTGACGAAGATGATCCAACAACTGAACTTGCGGCAAAAGTTGCAGCAAACCCCAATGACCTGGACGCACGATTGGAGCTTGCGAAAGCCCTCGTTGGCGCCGGCCGAAACGCTGACGCTGTCGATCATCTGATTTACTCCGTTGGTAAAAACCGGGCGCATGACGGAGAAGCTGCGCGGCTCTTCCTCCTGACAGTTTTTGAAGCCGAAGGTACAGAATCAGAGATTGCCCGTGACGGTCGCAAACGTCTGTCATCTATACTTTACGCCTAGCGAAACCTGTCGCGGTTAAGGTGAGAAAAATTGCCAAACCAAGGAAGACTTGCGGCAAAGGCATAAGGCTCGCCATCACGATTAGATAGACAGTCATAATGAGAGTCTGAATGCGGGCTGGACCGCGCGAATTTGATAATCCAATACAAATCATAGCAACGCCTGCTCCAGCGAACCAAACATGCTCAGGCGTAAGTGATTTGAAGGCAAGCACGCCGTAAATTAGGTGCGCGACCCCAAGCAAGATGGCAGCAATTGCCGCAATTTTCCGAATGCGCTCAGGCATGCTCCACCTCTTCGATCCATCCTAAGTAACTGGCGGCAACGAACAGCCCAGCCATCATGAATGCGGCTTCCAAGGCAAAAGCGCTCAGGAATTCTGAATGAACGCCCAATGCGGGGACTACGTCCGACCCCAATAGAACACAAACCGCAACCAAAATAAGACTGCAAACGAATGTGAAGCGTTTCATCAATCGCAAATCGAGTAAAATCAGGCTGCCAGCCAAGGCGTAAAGCGTTAATGCGCCATAAAAAGTTGTCTTCACAATATCATTCGGCATGTCTTTGGTAATTATGAGTCCGCCTAAGCATAAGAGGAAAAGCGCAAGTCCTAACAATGTTTGTCCGACCCGCCGAACGCCAATACGATAACGCAGGATCTGGCCTAGCGCCGCGATGACGCCGCTCCAAAGGAACGCAAGCTTCGCTAAATTTCCTGGTAAGTGCCCTGCCTCGGTTCTTAAGTCTGAAATCCACATCCGTTGAGATTCCGGTAGTTGCCGCTCGGCCCACAGCAAAACGTTTTCTAGCATGAAGATCATTTAGCGGTCCTCGCCTTTTGAGATCGGAGCTGCAGAGCATCAGGCTCAACAAATTCTTCAAATTGGGTGCGTCCGAGAGGCGTTAAGGTATAGACGCGCCGCGGGGGACCGCTGACATCCTCCCCGATCTCCCATGTCTTTTCCAGCCACGCCCGATCACTCAACCGAGCGAGAATTGGATAAAGCGTGCCTGACGCAAGCCCTGACGCTTTCATGAGGGCATATCCATGTAATCCATCTGGGGCAGAAATCAGGCACTTCAAAATTTTTAAAGTGGAACCGGAGGGTTTTCGAGCGCGGGTCATTCATTAAGTCTACATATGTAGACTTAATAGTCAATGCATAGAATTTAGACCTATTCACTTCCTCCGATTGACAGACGGCTCCGGGTTTCCCACCTTCGTACTTATGAGTGCACACTATAAATCATTGGCTCGGCGGACAAATCCCGAAAGCGTTGCCCTTTTCCCGTTGAATGGAACGGTTTTGTTGCCCGGGTGTGATTTACCGTTGAACATCTTTGAACCCCGTTATCTCAATATGATCGACGACGCGCTGCGCGGAGAACGTCTAATCGGCATGGTGCAGTCCCGGGGAGACCAACTCGTCAAAGTTGGCGGACTAGGCCGAATATCGCAATTTTCTGAAACGGATGACGGACGGTATCTCGTTGTTCTCAAGGGCTTGAAACGCTTTCACTTGGGCGAAGAACTCAAGGTGACGACGCCCTATCGGCAAGCAAAAATTCGTTTTGATGGCTTTGAACATGATGCCGACACACATGATGCCAAGCAAACAAGCGAGGCGTTGTCAGAGTCGGGGCGTACGGACCGCGCGTCCTTAACAGTCGCAATGAAAGCCCTGGCCAAGGCGGTCGGGGTTCAAGTTGAGTGGGAATCGCTAAAGGAAATTCCTTTACCGCTACTTATCAATCAATCAGCTATGATTTCCCCGTTTCAACCCGAAGACAAACAAAGCCTGATGGAGGCCGCGACGAGTGACGAACGCCGCAGGCTTTTGATTGGCTTGATGCATTTATATGCCGGGCAAATTGGCGGCGAAGCCGGAGAACAACAAAAACAATGACAAACCAACACCCCAAGATCGACCCCAAAATGTTGAGCAGCCTCGTCTGCCCAAAATCGAGGGGTTCGTTAACCCATGACACCGAAACCAATGAGTTAATCTCTAAAAAGGCAAAACTCGCCTATCCCATTCGCGACGGTGTTCCGATTATGCTAATCCATGAGGCGCGTGCATTATGAGTGAGTTGACCCAAGCTGAGCGTGACGCCTTGGACGCAGCGACCTTTCGTCGTCTTTTGAAACATCTAGATGAAAACCGAGATGTACAAAATATTGATTTAATGATCCTCGCTAATTTCTGTCGAAATTGCTTATCAAAATGGTGGCTCGCGGAAGGTGAAGCCAGTGGTCATGAGATGGACTTGGACGATGCGCGGCAACGCGTATACGGCATGGATTACCGTGAATGGAAAGCTAGCCAACCTGAGGCCACACCGGAGCAAATCGCGGCTTATAATGCCCGAACAAAAGGGTGCTAAAACTATGACTTACAATCCCCACCATGATTTCGCAGATGCAAGCCAATGGCGCGGCACGACCATTCTGACCGTTCGTAAGAATGGTAAGGTTGTTGTGGTTGGCGACGGCCAAGTCAGCGCAGGCAATACAGTTATGAAATCCAGCGCGCGCAAGGTGCGTACCTTAGCGGGGGGCTCAGTCCTGACAGGATTCGCTGGCGCTACGGCAGATGCTTTTGCCCTGCTTGAACGATTGGAAGCAAAACTCGAAGCTCATCCAACACAACTCGCACGGGCCTGTGTTGAGTTAGCCAAAGATTGGCGAACCGATAAATATCTACGCCAATTGCAAGCCATGATGATTGTCGCAGATAAATCAGAGACCTTCGTTCTCACTGGCAATGGTGATGTCGTTCAACCCGATACCGCCGAAACCGGGTCGGGCATTACTGCAATTGGCTCTGGCGGGAATTACGCCCTTTCCGCAGCTCTGGCGATGGATGAGTATGAAGCAGACGCTGAAATCCTTGCACGGAAGGCTATGGGCATCGCCGATCGCATTTGTGTTTTCACCAATAATAATTTGACCTTGGAATCGCTTAAAACCGATTAAGCCAACCACGCTTTATTTGCCGGCAGACCCGGTTCGACTTTTAGTTTAGCGGCGTCTAATTCACCGTCAGCCAATGCTACGAGTACATCGGGGTTGGCGTCCCGCAATTTGGCATAGAACCGGGTCTGATCAGCAAGCTGTCCGATTACGATGGCCCCAATAGGTGCACCGCGTTTGTGCTGGACGATATAGCTTTCCATCGTCGCAATTCCCGATGGCTTCGCGGCCTGACCTGGCGCGGATTGGGAGGCGATTGTTTCAGCGATCGCATCTTTATTCGCGAAGACATTTCCATCTTTCCATTCGGTGGAATAGATACCGACGGCCTGTTTGCTCATCCATCCACCATTACCGTGTGCCAATCCCAATGACCCAGGTGTTCGGCGGCAAGCAGCGACAACTTCGCAAATACCATGTAGCGTGTAATTATTCCCGGGACCGCCGAAGAAAGGCAATCCACCCGTTAGCGTCATAAACTTATCTTTGCGCGCTAACTGCGTTGCGGCCTGATCTACTACACAAGGAAAACACGAATAAATATCTGCGTGATCAATTTCCGACCGGCTTACCTTGGCTGCTTCCAAAGCGCCTTGAATGACGAGGTCCATCGCAACACTGCGAGATAAATCAGTACGGTCCAACATAAGGTTCTCCTGCGCCTCCGCATGTCCGCGAAGGTGGACCCACCTATCTTTCGAGATACCTAAACTTCGCGCTTGCCCCACGGTCGTCATGAGAACAGCTGCACCTTGATTGACAGCGTCTTTTGCGACCATGTTTTTTAAAAACGGTGAAATGAGATTTCGGTTGTCAGGTGTCGGTACGGCGATTTCGTCCGCAGTATAAATCTGTTTGAACATTGCATACGGATTCTCTGCCGCCACACCTGACATTGCCGCAATTAGCTTTGCCATATAGTCTCGATGTTGGGCCACTGTTCGTCCAGCCTTTATACGCCTCGCCGTTTCAATGAATCCGTAGTAAGCCATGGCATCCATCAGGCCATGAGCCAACTCCGTCTGAGACACGATCATTGGCCCGCTAAATAGACCTCTATCCATCCATTCACCTGCATGGGTTTCTGACCAATCCAAGACCGTACCTGACCGCTGCGCGGCACGCATGTTAGCCAAAGCCTCTCCGCCGGCCACAAGTGCAAATTTCGCTTCACCCGACGCCAAGGCCTGCGCGGCTTCAGCGATTAAGGTCTGCGGAGATTGTCCGCCAATGACATCATAAATTGCGTGATCAGGCGCCGCACCAATCCGAGAGGCAACCGCCCGAGGAAATTTATCTGGTCCGCCGAAGGGGCAGGCATAGGCCGGACTACTGTCTGAAAACGTTCGCACACAACCGAGCCAATCTATTTGGGCTCCATCTATACCTGCATCTTGGAGAGCCGCCTGTGCCGCGCGCCCCGCCATGTTTGCGTGTGAGGCCCCTTTTGTCAAATCGGACGGAACAGCTTCCACGGCCTGTCCGATACCAATGAGAATAGGGGTTGTGTCTTCCATTGTTGGGGTGTGGGGAAATCAAAACTATTTGACAAGCCATCAGATATGAAACTCGATCCTCGGTTTTGAAGATTGGCTTTATTTGCCTTCTTCAATACGCCCAGCATGAGATCACACCCTCCATAGACGACATCGCCGAACCGCAAAGGTTTCCGCTTGCCTTGCGCTTTAACCCTCATATGTTGCGCGAGTTGCCCGCCGTGTTGATGCTTCGCGCAGACCGGCGGATTGAGCCACTTGCCAAGGAATATAAAATGGCCAAGGGAAACCACCTTTTCGATTGTTACAACCCGCCCGCGATTACATTTGAACGCGGGGAAGGCGCCTATCTCTATACCGAGACAGGCGAAAAATATTTGGATTTTATTGCAGGGATTGCCGTAAACGCTTTGGGCCATGCGCCGAAGGACATCGGCGACGCTATAAAAGATCAACTGGACAAGGTCTGGCATCTTTCAAATCTTTTCCGCGTTCCGGGACAGGAAACACTCGCCAAGAAATACTGCGATGCGTTACCATGGGCGGACAAAGTCTTCTTTCAAAACTCGGGTACAGAATCCCTGGAACTCGCGATGAAATGCGCACGGCGCTATCACTTCGGCGAAGGCAATCCGGAACGATATGAAATCATCGCCTTTAAGGGCGCGTTTCATGGCCGGACATTTGCGGCGGTCAATGCAGCCGGTAATCCGAAATATCTCGAAGGCTTTGGCCCTGCCCTACCGGGCTTTACGCATTTGGAATTTGGCGATCATGACGCCCTGAAAGCCGCAATTTCTGATACGACTGCAGCCATCCTTGTTGAACCCGTTCAAGGTGAAGGCGGCGTGCGCGCTCTCCCTCCAGAATGTCTGCGAGGATTACGCGCCATGTGTGATGAACATGGCATCCTACTGATCTATGATGAAGTTCAATGCGGCGCATCGCGGACAGGTCAGATCTTTGCCCATCAATGGGTCGACGGCGGCGAGCCAGATATTATGGCGGTGGCTAAAGGTGTCGGCGGCGGTTTCCCGCTGGGCGCTGTCATCACGACGGCGGCTGCAGCCCAGCACATGGTACCGGGCACACACGGCACCACCTATGGCGGCAACCCCGTCGCAATGGCGGCGGGCAATGCCGTATTTGATAAAATCTCCGATCCAGAATTTTTGCAACACGTTCGCGATATCTCAAATGCCTTCCGTCAATCCCTCGAAGGATTGAAGGATGAATTCCCGGATATGGTTTTAGAAGTACGTGGCAAGGGTCTCTTGCTTGGGTTGAAACTTGCCGATCATGTCAACAATCGAGAGCTTCGCATGGCCGTTCAAGCGCGGAATTTATTGGTCGGCACAGCAGGCGACAATGTTCTGCGTATGGCACCGCCGCTTATTATTGGTGAGGGTGAAGCGCGGGAGGCTCTCGAAATCCTACGCGGCGGGCTGCAGGATATGAAGAAGGCCTAGTTGAGCATATCGGCGACAACCTCGCCTTCCCATAAAACTTCGGATGGGCCGGCTAGTTCGGCCCATTTCATTCTCAAAACACCAAAAGCTTCGCTGGGGACCACCTCTCCAGCGGCTTCTTTTACAGTCAAAGATGGCCATTGCGCATAAGCGTAAAAATGCCCGTCATCGGCATAGTGCAGCCGCGAACCCAGCGCGCCGCAACTCTCTTTAAAAAACTGAGTTAGCCCAGCCCACACTTCAATAAATTGACGCCGCGTTTCGGAATTATTCGACAGCAAAGTGAATTTGTAGGAGACGCAATACATTTAATTCAGGCATTTCTTGTTTTGGAAATCATATTCATATCCGGCATCC
The DNA here is from genome assembly GCA_039975855.1 of Litorimonas sp. Taxonomy (GTDB): domain Bacteria; phylum Pseudomonadota; class Alphaproteobacteria; order Caulobacterales; family Maricaulaceae; genus Litorimonas. The sequence continues at coordinate 1,226,118 of JBDWGH010000002.1, forward strand.
AAACATTTATCGACTTTAGCATTGGACACGAAATGTTGGAATGACGCCCCAGCGAATAGAACGATCAGTAATATCAAATAGAGGAGATATTTCTGCTTCTTTTCGCGGCTCATGACGTCTTTCTTTTCGGCTGCGAGGATAGCACTATATAACAAAGAACCAAGAATGCGGGGTAGTCCGAAAGACGCTGACATGCACCGCGAAAATCGGCTTGGTCCGGCACAAGCATCATCACAAAACCAATTGCCATTGCAGCAGCGGCTATAGCACAGAGCATCCGCCACATCGGTTTTGATTTTAAATTCACGCTCAATAACGCAAAACCAATCACGCCCAGAGGATATTGCACAAGACCAAGCAGGTTATGAACGGATTGATTGATACTGCCTTCAATCGGGCAGCCATAATCACAAGGGAAAATCGCCGCACCGAAATATCCTGCCGGTAGGCCAAGACCCAAACAGATTAATCCTGCGCGCAGTCCAGTCAACTTTGGCAAACGGTGCCACAATGCGATCATTATCAAAATACAGCTAATACCGACCATCGGAAATGCCAGCGTGTTGGTCAGGTGCTGTGTTGATGTTCCAGTGGCCCCAAGTTCACTTAGATAGTTTGCAAAAGAGGAATAATCCTGACGGGTTGCGCCTAAAATCTCAGGCAATAAAATACCTGAAAACAAGAGTACCACGACTGCGACATAAACAAAGACAGAGCGGCGGATCATCCTTGCTCCATTTGTGCAAGACGAGCTGCCTGATCTTCGGCAATCAAAGCATCAACCACATCGGAAAGCGCATCACCCGCCACGATCTTGTCGAGATTATATAGCGTCAAATTAATTCGATGATCTGTCACGCGGCCTTGCGGATAATTATAGGTTCGGATGCGTTCGGAACGGTCCCCAGACCCAACCTGACCGGCACGTTCTTCTGCGCGTTCACTATCGATACGCTGCTTCTCAATATCATAGAGCTTCATCTTGAGGAGGCGTTCCGCATTGGCACGGTTCATATGTTGGGATTTAGCGTCACAGACCACGACAACACCCGTCGGTACATGGGTCATACGAACGGCGGAGTCGGTCTTGTTGACGTGCTGCCCACCTGCGCCCGATGCCCGCATTGTGTCGACGCGGACATCACTCATTGAAAAACCAATATCGATGTCTTCAGGTTCTGGCAGAACTGCGACTGTTGCGGCGGAGGTATGAATACGGCCTTGGGTTTCCGTCACGGGTACCCGTTGGACGCGGTGAACACCGCTCTCAAACTTCATCATACCGTAAGCACCTGCGCCCGAAACGGAGGCTACGATTTCTTTGTAACCGCCCATATCGGCCTCTGAGTCTGTTTCGATCTCCACTTTCCAACCCTGCAAGGAGGCATAGCGAGAATACATCGCAAAGAGATCTCCCGCAAAAATCGCAGCTTCATCACCGCCGGTGCCAGCGCGAATTTCCAGAACGATAGAGGCATTGTCATCCTTATCTTTTGGCAAGAGTAGCAAGGACACTTCCTTTTCCAGCGCAGGCAGGCTTTCTTTGAGTGCTTGGATTTCTTCTTTTGCCATTGGCCCCATTTCAGGGTCGTCCAACATGGCCTCCAAATCCGCCATTTCAGCGCGAACATCCATGAGCTTTTTCACACCCTCAGCAACCGGACGCAGCTCGGCATAATCTTTGCCTAGTTGGACTATTTCATCCGTATCGCTGGTCGCGCTCATCCGCGCTGTGATCTGATCGAAGCGGTCTACGACTTGGGAAAGTTTGATATCAGGAATATGCATGGGCGGGACTTATGTCAGTCTAATGAGAGGGTCAAACCCGCAAACAGCGTTCGCGGCCGTCCAGGGAAGTACCGTTCATTTCCAAAGGCAAAATCTGCCCGGTCGGCATACCGCGTGTCGAATAGATTATCGACGCGTAAGGAGAGCTGCAAGTTATCCTGCAAATCGACCTTTCCGCCTGCGGAGAATACATCATGCCCTGGATATGTCTGGGTATTGCCCGGATCCGTGAAATAGGACCCGACATGCGTCCAGCGCAGATAGGTGCCGAAAGCTGCGCCATCATAACGCAGTGCCAGGTTCCCCAGAGTATCAGGTGCGGTATCAACACGGTCGCCATCGGTGATATTGTTGGCAGCACTGCCCACTGTTTCGGTAAAGTCATATGTGTGCCGCGCGAGGGTGCCCGACCCTACGATAGAAAAACCTGAACCAAGCGATAGATCGAGACTCGCCTCGATGCCTTGATGACGCGTTTTTCCGTTAACGACATTGAATCCATTCGAATTACGGAAGAAAAAATTGTCCTTCCACATAGTGAAGGCTGTCAGTTCAAATTTTGTATTCCCAAATGTCTGACTACGTAGTCCGGCCTCCAAGCTATCCAGTGTCTCGACATCAGCTTCACCCGGCACTTGGTTTTGTTGCGCGGAATAAAGATCGGACGTTTGCGGGGCGCGAGACCCTCGTGCGGCGCGAGCGAAAAGCGTGATCTTATCTAACTCATAGGTCAGTCCAACTTTAGGCGTCAGCGTGAAAAAATCATCTGATCTATCCGCTGCACGAATAAAGCGACCAGACGTGCCTGTATCCGCGAGATTATTATAATCATAGGAGGTGTATTCACCGCGTGCACCGAGATGCAAAGTTGCGCGTTCACTTATAAAAACATCTTTAGCCGCAAATGCCGCTAGCACGACAGCATCAACGTCATAGTCAAAATGCAAACCTTGGACGAAACTAAATCGGTCTGGGTTCTCTTGAAATTCATATTGGAAACCCGACGTGTATTCAGCATCAAGACCTGCGCTCCATCCATCACCGTAGAGACCGGATTTGAACCCAAATGATGTATGACCGTTTTTGTCCAAGGCTTGCCCTGGTACAAAATGCCGAAGAAACCGCTGCTGGGTACGGCGAGCATAGGGTTGCAAGATAAGCGTTCCCAAATCTGTTTCGCGCGTGGCCTTTACCTGAGCGCGCAACGCTTGCGTATCTCGAAAAGCTTCAGGGTTCGCATTTGACTCAATCAGGTCTCGGTCGCGATAAATATCATCCCCTTGAAGGAATCCTGCTGTTTCTTGATTGAGATTATTGAGCGCAATCAGACTAGCAACATTCCAATCCCCTAATTCAGCAATATGCTGAACCGAATATTTCTGCTGATCAAAACCGCTATCATCTCGGAATCCGCTATCATGGGAAAGGTCTGCCGATACACGCACGGATTCTGAGATATCCTTCACAATCGTTGTATTGAGATATCCGCGATCATTGCCCTGAATACTCAAGAAACCACGCCCAGCGCCCGGTTCATCTAACACTACATTGATCAGACCATGCACGGCGTTGGACCCGTAATCAGCAGGACCAGGGCCTTTGAAAACTTCCAGCCGAGACGCAATTTCGGTGGGCGCTTCAAGCAGCCCGTTTACATTGGCAAACCCAGCCGCACGCAATGGCACACCGTCTAAGGTATATAGGAAACTACCAGCACCTGCCCCGCCCGTTAAAACGGGAGACCGAATGGCCGTTAAATGCTCTTGCCCTGAACCTCGGTGAATATTCACACCGGCGATTGTGTTCAAAATTTCGGCAGGATGAGCAAGGGTCAATCCTTCAGGCGAAACTGGCCGAATCACGTCGATGACTTCTGGTTGACTATCAGTTTGAAGCTGGACCCCTTTCGCCACAACAACATCAAGTGGACCTGGTCGCGGAGGAAAAATCAGGTCACTCTCTTCATGACAGCTAATCAGATTAGGGTCTTCTGCCCAAAGATCATCACATGTGGTCTGCGCCAAGGCCGGCAAAGCAGAGCTAAGCAAGGCGGCGCTTGCAAGCCATAATAATTTCATGTGTCGGACCTTAAGGTTTAGACGGTTTTGGTGTGGGGTTGGGCCCACCCGTCTTCTTACGTTTTGCCTTTGTGGATGTATTGGATAAAAATTCCAATGGGATATTCTGACTGACAATATTGAGGTCCCTTTGCGGGAATGGAATCGGAATACCCGCTGCTTCGAGTGCCTTGTTAACTTCAGTATGAATAACGTGAGTCATGGGCACACGGTCATCAAATGAGCTAAGATGAACCCTCACTTGAAAGTCCAAAGAGCTGTCGCCAAAACCCATGAAAAGAACATTAGGCGGTGGCGTTGTGAGAACTTTCGGGAGCTCCTTGACCGCCGCCAACATGATTTCACGCGCTCTGTCAGTATCCGATCCGTAAGCAATTCCGACATTCACAATCAAACGAGTGATTGAAGAAGAAAGTGTCCAGTTCGTCACGCGTTCTGAAATCAACGCTTCATTTGGGATCAATATTTCGAGATTGTCTAGATCTTTGAGTGTTGTTGCTCGAATTTTGATCCGGCTGACGGTTCCCGACTGGTCGCCAATTGTCACATAATCACCAATGCGGATTGGACGTTCAAACAAGATAATCAAACCAGACACAAAGTTCGCAATAATTTTCTGAAGGCCAAAACCGATACCAACTGAGAGTCCTGTCGCAATCCATTTGAGCTGGGACCATTGCAGGCCAAGTTGATTAAACCCGATAATAATACCAACGGCGATAATGATATAACCGAGCACCGTTGTAACCGCATATCGCGTACCGGCGTCTACACCCAAACGGTTGAGAACAAATATTTCCAAAAAGCCCGGAAGGTTTCGCGCCGCAATAAAAGTCAAAGCGAGAATGACGAGTGATTGGAGAATATCCCAAAGTGAAATAATTCGATCAATGACCGCGCCGTCTGTATCTCTGGCTCCGCCCTCGATTGTCCAAACCGAAAATCCGTCAAATATGGATAGAGCTGGCACGAGTGAGCCCCATATCATCCAGAGCAAACCTGCGAACCCGAGTAGAATAACCGTCCTTAATAATTTTGACGTTTGACGTGTAATGGTCGTCACGTCGATGTCTTTGGTGTTTATTGGAGGGGGTAGAGGCATCTCTTCGCCCCGCTCTTCAGCCGCTTCTTTGTCGCGGCGGGCCTTCAGCTCTGCTTCGCGCTTCTCTAAAGCCTGACGATATTTCAACTGTCTTTGCGCCACCACGATCGCGCGGCGGATGGATCCGTAAATAACATAAGTCAGTAAAACCAATACGCCCGTTATGAACAGGCGACTCAAAATTTCGTTGGCGCTCTCATAATAACCCGCAGCCGCCAGCCCGATAGTCGTCAAGGGAACGCCTATAACAATCAGCGCAATCAAACCTTTGAAACGAGAGAGCGCCGAGTCCTTATTCGCAAAATTTGGAATATTGCTACTCTTGCTCCAGAGAATTCGAGCAGAGAAAATCATCATGGACAAAGCTGTCAAAAAGAACACAAAAACCGAAAATCCTTCGGTAATATTCTCATCTGCCATGTCATTTGTTACGGCGAGGAAAAATAGAATTGTGCCTGTGACCGGCACAAACCACCGAAGGTTCCTGCCAATTGAACGGCGCAGGCCATCGGGCAATTTAAAATGTGCGTCGAATAAGCCTTTCTCTCGATCCCATCTGATCCACGACCCAAACAACAATGTAAAAATGCTGAGATATGCAAACCCATTTGCAAGCCCTTTGATCAAACGATCAGGGTTATCGGAAAGCGAATATAACAACGCAACCAATAGAAAAATCAAAGGCAAAGGAAGAGAATGAAATACGCCTGAGGCGATCACCGCGGGTGTGTGCCACGCGTTATCTTCTTGCACCCGACCGACTAATTTTGACCGTCGGTTCACATCTTCCCAGACCTTTGACCGGAACCGAAAAATCAGACCGGTGATGATCAAAAATCCAATAACAACCAAACTATAAGACCGGACCATCTGCAGCAATTCCGACGCTGCTAAGGAGAAATTATTCGGTGAAAAGAAATTCAGCGCTCCGAGGCCAAGCTTTTGCAGGAATGATCCATCAATCGCCGGGACTGAGCGAACCCATAGTAAGTTTTCATCTAAAAGCGTTTGGAGGCTTTCGGTTTGTTCCAGCAGAGAAATCTGCGCAGTGCGCAAATCCGAAACAGCCGTTACACGGCTATTCGATAAGGAAGAAATCTGCCGCAAAAGATCTCGCCGCGTATCAACAATTGTTGACAAAGTGGCTTTGTCTATTTCTGAAAGCTCAGGAAATTGCGGCATATCCTGCTTAGCCGCATCTACAAACGCATCCAAATCATACACGCCAAGCGGCAGATCACGTAAGTCCTCTTGCGCGATAATACGTTGCCTGACGGCCTTAGACCGCCGGTTTTCTGACTCTCTTATATCCGCGCGAATTGAATCAGGTGTTTGCAATTGATTGCCGAGACGCCGGAGGGTTTCTCCAGCTTCGCGATCAAGACGGCCTTGTTCAACCAAGTTCATCGCAGCACTAAGGTCGTTTTCAACATCAACGAAACGCCCGCGAACAGAAGCGGTCGCTTGAGAGACAATTGGACTTTCGGCAGCAATTTCAGCGATTTGGTCAGCCAAATCCAAATTCGAACTCGCATATTTAGCGACAACTGGATGGCTGGTATCAGACCGTTCCGAAAGAGCCGCTATTCTGTTTCTGAGATCGCGCGCTTCATTCACCCGCTTCTGTCCGGTGCGAGTGCTGATGCGGGCAACATCGCGCCGCAATATTTGTGCGCGAATATCCGCCACAGCCCGACGCCCGCCCACCAGATCCTGCCGAGACGGTAAGGTGGCGATTTCCTGCTCCAAAGCGCGAATTTGATTGCGCCTATACCAGACCCGCGCCTGAACTTCGGTCCTGCGAGCCTCGGACAGAGCTTCTAATTCTCCGTCGCCCAATGCGTTCAGTCGTGTCTGCAAATCGCTCAAAGCGGCGCGAGCTTCTGATAGCTCTTGAGGCGCAGCTTCTTGCCGGGTGGATAGTGTGTTCAGCGTATTTTGTAGGCCTTGTAGACGCGTTTCAATTTCGGCTAGGTCGGATTCTTTCGCTCGCAATTCTTGTTCAAGTTCAAATAACGCACCATCACCAATCATTTCAGCCATAGGTGCCAAGTCCGCGCTCAAGGCGTCTTGGGCTGCTTTTAATTCAACATCTAACTCGGCCTGAAGCGCCGTTGCGTCTTCTACGGCAGTCGAAAACTGCGCACGCCGTTCCGATTGCCGAGTGGCCTCCGCCAATCGGTCGACTGCCATACCCAAAGAAGCGCGTATTTGACTTTTCTGCTCTTCGGAGAGTTCGGTGTTTGCCTCTAGGGTTTCAATTCGAGCTTCAAGTGTTTGCGCCGTAAAAGTTGGGGCCGTCGTATTTGGAACATCTTGCGCCCACAAAGAACCTGGGCCTAAGGAAATAGACGCAAAGACGAAACTCAATACTATGAGGCACGCCGATATATTTCGGGGGAATTGCATAAGAGTGTTGAACGACAAACCCCGCAAAAAGTAAAGCTTAGCCGACCTTAAACCTACGCCTTACGCAGCAAAAAAACCGCCAAAGCTAAGCCTTGGCGGTTTCAGTAATTCTAGGTCTGCGTGAGCTTATTCGCCGCCTTTGAGCTTCTTCATTAGATAGACATGCTGGAGTGCCAGTCTATTTGCCGTCTCTTTCAAGTTCGCAGCGGCGGAATGACCACCGTCGATATTCTCATAATAGAAGAAATCATGTCCTTGATCTTCCATGCGTTTCGCAAATTTGCGGGCGTGACCCGGATGCACACGGTCATCCTTTGTTGAGGTGATAAGGAAGACCTCGGGGTAGTCGCCTTGCGGATCGAGATTGTGATAAGGCGAGATAGACCGCAGGAATTTACCCTCTACTTCATCATCTGGATTTCCGTATTCACCCATCCAAGATGCACCTGCCAGGAGTTTGTGGAAGCGCTGCATATCCAAAAGCGGAACAGCAATAATGGCCGCATTGAACAAGTCAGGACGCTGCGTCGTCATAACGCCAGTCAGCAAACCGCCATTGGATCCACCTTCGACGCCGAGATGCGCTGGCGAGGTGATTTTCTTAGCAATCAGGTCCTCAGCCACGGAAATAAAGTCATCATAAATCCGCTGACGTTCGGTTTTCAAACCCGCCTGATGCCAATTCGGTCCATATTCACCACCGCCGCGAATATTGGCCAGCACATAAACGCCGCCATTCTCAAGCCAGAGCTTTCCACGGGTCGCAGAGTAAGATGGGTTGAGGGAAATTTCGAAACCGCCATAACCATAAAGCAAAGTCGGGTTCGTTCCGTCCATTTGCGTCGACTTCGCTCGGACCACGAAATACGGAATTTTTGTCCCATCAGCCGAGGTTGAGAAGAACTGTTCGCTGACCATGTTTGATGCATCGAACCAATCTGGCAAAGATTTGGCTTTCGCCTTAACTTCAGTATCTGTATTATACGTCCAAAGCGTATCCGGGGTCAGGAAGGACTCTGTACTGACAAAAGCCACATCTTCTTTGTCATTGGTTGCGCCAATAGAAACCGTGCCATTTGCCGGGAAATCTAAAATCTCAGACGTCCATTTTTCACCGTCCCAATCAAAAGCATAAGCCGCACTTTTCACGTCGCGCGATATGGACAACAAGACTTTCGACTTCGTTGCGCCATACCCGTTCATGGAGGACTTTTCGTCCGGGCTATAAACTAGGTGAACGTCTTTGATCTCACCATCCGCATCGAAATCGTCAAATGCAAAGCTGACCAAATCGCCAGATTTAAACCCGCGCCAGTCTTCATTTAGAGACAAAAGAACCTGTCCTTTAAATTCTGACCCAAGATTGGATTGCATCGGAATTGGGAATTTACGCATCTCTCCCATACTTCCATCAGCGTTCTTTGGAAAATGGAATATCTCTGAATTATAGAAGTCGACCGAGCGTGAAGCCACAACTTGGCGGCGGCCATCAGATAACTCAAACGTTCCGGCCCAATACCCAACATCTGTTTGCTCGCCTTTGCCTAGCAAGACGGCATCAGATAGATCCTGGCCACGTTTCCAAAGCCGAGCTTCGCGCGGATATCCGGAATCTGTCATTGTACCTTCGCCAAAATCGACACCAACGACCATTGTATCTTCATCGACCCAATCCATTGTGCCCTTTGACTCAGGTGTCACAAAACCATTGTCTACAAACTGTTTTGTTCGGGTGTTGAATTCACGGCGAACGACGGCATCCTTTCCACCATCCGAAAGATTGACGATGCACATCTCGTAATCCGGAGCGAGACAGTTATTGCCCTTATAGACCCAATTCTTGTCTTCATCTTTAGCAAGTTTGTCGAAATCGAGAACTGTTTCCCAGTCTGTGTCACCAGATAAATAGGAGTCCAAAGTCGACTTACGCCAAATGCCACGCACATGCGTTTCGTCCTGCCAGAAATTATGCACCTCACCATTCCGGTAAGACACATAAGGAATTTTATCTTTGGACTGGAGGATAGACAAAGCGTCTTCGTAGAAAGTCTGATAGCGTGGATCGGACTTTAGATTATCAAGTGAGCGCTTATTCCAAGCCTTGACCTCATCCAAAGCTTTGTCTCCTAATACATCTTCAAGGTAGAGATGATCAGCATCCGTCTGACCAGCGGTTTCATAGGAAATCATTTTATAGGGTGTCTTTTCAGTTTTTTGGGGTTTCACAGCGCTTGCGGCATCGGCCACGGCTTTGTCTTCACCATCGCCAGAACATGCCATTAGAATGGCAGCCGATCCGAGCAAAAGTGCGGTCTTAGAAATTACATTAAATTTCATCTCAATTTCTCCCTTGGTGTCTTGCTTTAGATAAAGCGGAGTTTGCGCATTAGGGCAAGCCAGCATACAGATAGGAACATGTTCACCAGACGCCAAGCCATAGTCGCATTAAGCGCAGCAAGTTGTGCCGGCTGCTCAATTCAACCTTTGAAACCCGCGGAACCAGGACGCGGATGGGTTGTCTCTAAAGGTGTCAGAATTCTCGGTTCAGCCTTTTCCGGAAGATCCGTAATCGAAACAGAGGCCGCTTTCGGAATAGGTTCTCCCTTCCGTATCGCATCCATCACAAAACTCATTGTTGCGATGGCAATTTACGAATGGGCGGCGAGAAGATACTTAAATCTCAACGAGACGGTTTCAGATATTTTACCCAACACGCATGAAGGCGTGACGCTTTCCAACCTGCTATCGCATAGGTCCGGTCTAAAAGATCCAGACGTCTATTGGGCGGAGATCGAAACAGATATTCGGACACTTTTCGACAAGTCAGATTTCACCCATAAACCGGACACTTATTTCCGCTATGCCAATCTTAATTATGGTTTAGCCGCCACTGTCGTCGAAGCCCGCCTCGGCGAGAGATTTGATCTGTTGATATGGAAATGGCTAACGCGCCAAGGTTTGGATGCCGGGTTAAATTGGTCAGGTGTCTCGCCCCGAAAACGCAAGAAGGCCGCAGCTCTCTACCGCAAATCAGACACAGGAGATTGGGCCCCGACAGTGGATGCTCCGTCGGACATCCCTCTGGCCAGCCCAACTTACTTGGGCCGAGACCGCGTGGGACTGAAAACCTATCAACTAGCTTCCAATGGCACATTGTTTTCACCGCAAGGCGGCATGCGGATGAGTTTAGGTGATTTGTTACGGATCGGAAGACAATTACAAAGCAACCCGACATTCAACACGCCGGTTTGGACCAATAACGGCCAGAATGCCGAAACTGAATCCAATCATTTTTTGAGCTTTGGTCCAGCCAACTACATCTATTCCGCTGATGCTTCGCCTATTCCCGGCGTGCCGCTTGTCGGGCATCTCGGCGAAGCTTACGGGGCATATACGGGGCTATTTATCGTGCCAGGCACGGAGTTAGTCTTTGCATTCGCGCAACTAGGCACGGCGCAAGAGGGTTTGACGATGACGGGAACGACACCAAATCAGTCAATTGAGCACCAAAGCTTGTTCGATGAGCTTGCACCTACGCTGCGCGCGCATATATGAGCCGCACAATGAAGTTTTTGATTATGAACGGCGCGGGCAACCGCTTTGGTGTCTTTGACGCGCGCAAGGCGCCGGACTTCGCGCTGTCCGATGCTCAAACGATCGAAATCGCGAAGCCCGGTGGTAAAATCATGGGCGACAAAGGCGCAGATCAGATCGTGATCCTACGCGCTCCAAAATCTCCAGGTGCGGATATCTTCATGGAAATCCGTAATCAAAAAGGATTCGAAGTCGATGCATGCGGTAACGCAACCCGAACAACGGCTTGGCTGCATATGAGAGACGCAGAAACTGATACCTGTGTCGTCGAAACCAATGATGGGCTGCTTTATTGCACACGAGCAGGCGATTACGCGATTGCCGTAGATATGGGGCCTCCGAAATTAGAGTGGGACCAAATTCCGTTGGAAGAACCCATGCACACTCATCATATCGACGTTAAGTTGGGCCCCATTGATGACCCTGTTTTATCTAACCCGGGCGCAGTCAGTATGGGCAATCCACATTGCGTCTTTTTTGTTGAGGATTTTGAGCAAGTGAAACCGCATCTGGCGGGACCGATGATTGAGTTTCATCCGCTCTTTCCCGAACAAGCAAATGTTGGTTTTGCCAAAATCGAGGCTGAAGACCGCATTCGCCTAAAGGTTTGGGAGCGTGGTGTTGGAATGACGCTCGCTTGCGGAACTGGAGCTTGCGCTGCGGTCGTCGCAGCCCATCGCCAGAAACGCACGGGACGCGATGTCACAGTCGACGTCGACGGCGGGACACTTCACATCCATTGGCGCGAAGCTGATGACCATGTGATTATGACCGGCCCCGTTGAATTAGAGAGTGAAGGCACGATTTAGGACGCCTCGCCTCTGCCCCTCTGACTTGACCAAACCACCCATCTCCACCACATGGCGATCATGGCGGATACACCCGACATTCAGGCTACGAAAGTCATTACGCTCGGCTGCCGACTGAACGCCTATGAATCTGATGTTATTGCGCAAAATGCGCGAGACGTAGGGGATCGGGGCGCCGTCGTCATAAATACATGCGCCGTGACCAATGACGCCGTCGCAGAATCCCGCCGTCAGGTCCGGAAAGCCAAGCGGGATAACCCAGAGGCTCGCATTATTGTCACGGGATGCGCCGCACAAATTAATCCAGTCATGTTTGCCGACATGTCAGAAGTGGATCAGGTCCTCGGCAACCATGAAAAAATGAACCCGATGAGTTTCGGCCCTGAGGCACCGACCGAGCGGATTCGCGTTAACGACATTATGAGCGTGCGCGAAACCGCACCGCAATTCATGGGCAGTGAAAATTCCTTGCCGATTAAATCTCAATCGCGCAGCCGTGCCTTTCTACAGGTTCAAAACGGATGTGACCATCGCTGCACATTTTGCATTATTCCTTATGGGCGCGGCAATTCGCGATCTGTACCGGCGGGCGAGATTGTCGGCTCCATCAAATCCCTAGTTCGACAAGGCTATAATGAAGTCGTGCTCACCGGCGTTGATTTGTCGAGTTGGGGCGGAGATCTTCCGGGGACGCCGCCGCTCGGGGATTTAGTAAGACGGATTCTGAAACTCGTCCCAGAACTGCCACGATTGAGATTGTCCTCCATTGATCCCGCGGAAGTGGATGAGGTTTTATTTGATTTGCTTGTTTCTGATGAACGCATGAGCCCCTATCTGCACCTGTCTTTGCAAGCCGGTGACGATATGATTTTGAAACGCATGAAGCGTCGCCATACCCGTAAGCAAGCCGTGGATTTATGCTCCCGCCTAAAAGCGGCACGCCCAGAGTTTACATTTGGGGCCGATATCATTGCTGGCTTCCCAACCGAAACAGACGAAATGTTTGAAAACTCGGTCAGCGTTGTCTCCGAAATTGGAATTCCTTGGCTTCACGTATTTCCTTTCTCCCCCCGCGAAGGCACACCCGCCGCGAAAATCACACCCGTCAACGGGAACATCGTGAAAGCTCGGGCCAAGGCTTTGCGTGAAGCCGGTGCGCAGGAAAAAACAGCGCACTTGCAAACTCGAATAGGCGATGAGGACTTGGCCTTATTCGAAGAAACGGGTCTAGGACGTCTCCCGGATTTCTCTATGGTGAAGGTGGACAATCCAGCTGCTGCGGGTAGCTTAGCCAAAGTTCGCATCACGGATGCAACGGATGCACATTTGATAGGACAAGTCATTGGCTGAGAAAAAGAAAAAAGGGTTTCTAAGCAAACTCGGTTTTAAATCCAAAGCCGACAAGCTGGCCGAAGAAGCCGCGGCGAAGGCTGCGGCCCAACAGCGTGTTGACGAAAAAATGGCTGCGCGCATGGCGGCCATTAACGCGGCCGCCCTGGCTTCCGCTCGAGAGCAGGATGAAGCCTCGCAAAGCCTAAGCGCGGAAGAAACCGCAGCACGTGAGGCCGAAGAAAAGCGCCTCGCCGAAATTCAAGCTGCCCGCGATGTCGCCAGGGCTAAACAGCTCGCCGAAGAACGCGCACGACAAGAACAAGATGCCGCTGATGAAGCCGCGCGCCTGAAATCCGAAGCCGAAAAACGCGCTGCAGAAGAAACCGCGCGAATAGCTGAGGCAGAGCGAGTCGCTGCAGAAGCCAAAGCCAAACGTGCCGCTGAAGAAAAGGCTCGCCGCGAAGCTGAAGCCGCCGAAGCTGCGCGCATCAAAGCCGAGGAAGAAGCTGCGCTTGCAAAGGCCAAATCAGAAGCGGAAGCCGCCGCTCTAAAGGCCAAGCAAGAAGCTGAGGCCAAAGCGCGCGAAGCAGCTAGATTGGCCGAAGAAGAGCAACGCAAGGCTGAGGAAGCAGCGCAGGAAGAAGCCGAGCGAATTGAGCGTGAACGTGTTGAAGCCGAACGTCTCGAAGCCGAGAGCCTCGCGCAGGAAAAAGCAGAAGCAGAGCGCCTAAAACGCGAAGCCGAAGAAGCCGACCGCCGTGCGCGCATCGCCGAAGAAAAAGCCTCTCGCGAAATCGCCGAGCGGGAAGCTGAAGAGGCCGCAAAAGAAAAACGTGCCGCCGATCGCGCAGCTGCGGGTTTGCCAGAAATTCCGGCTGAACCCGAACCTCTGGCCGAAGGCGGGTTCATGAACCGCATTACGGCCGGATTGCGCAAATCTACATCGCGGATGACGGGCCAGGTGGATGCGGCTTTCACCAAACGGAAATTGGATGAAGACGCGATTGAGGAATTAGAAGATATCCTAGTCATGTCTGACCTAGGATATGGCGTTGCCTCTAAGGTCACAGACCGTTTGCGGGAAGATAAATTCGATAAGCAAGTCACGGACCTCGAAGTCAAAATTGCCTTAGCCGATGTCATTTCAGATATTCTGACGCCGCTGGAGCGCCCCATCGTCTTTGGTATGGCCAAGCCGCAGATCATGCTATTTGTTGGCGTGAACGGCTCTGGGAAAACAACGACACTTGGCAAGATTGCCAACAAATATACTAATCAAGGTAAGAAAGTTTTGATCGCAGCGGGCGACACATTTCGTGCAGCAGCCGTTGAACAGTTAACCGTATGGGGCGAACGTGCAGGCGCGCCCGTGATGAGCGCTGAGCAAAATGCGGATGCAGCAGGCTTGGTTTTTGACGCCATTAAACGCGCCCGTGATGAGGAAGTTGATATCCTTATGATTGACACGGCCGGCCGCCTGCAAAATCGCACCGAACTCATGGACGAGCTTTCGAAGATAATCCGAGTAATCCGAAAACAGGACGCCACGGCGCCGCATCACTCCATCCTCGTTCTGGATGCCACGGTCGGTCAAAACGCGCTCATGCAGACGGAAGCATTTCGCGACACGGCCGATGTAACAGGTCTGATAATGACCAAGCTCGACGGCACAGCCAAAGGCGGCGTGCTGGTCGCGTTGTCGGACAAATACGCCCTCCCCATCCATCATATCGGAATCGGCGAAGGCATAACTGATTTGGAGAACTTCAGCGCGCCCGTCTTCGCGGCAGCCCTTTCGGGCGTTGCCGATGCGTTAGAGGATTAGAGGGCGCCGCTCCCAATTAGTGGCGTTTTCGATTGGGACCACGGCGTTGATATGCCGGGTAACCTTCCGTTCCATAATATCCAGAGCTTGGCTGCTGCGTATGTGGGGTAGAGCCCGTATATTGTGAGGTGGTTGACGATCCGTGCGAATAGGACGTGCCGCTAGAATAGGATGTTTGGTGATCTTCCGTCTGATAGGATGAGCCAGATCGAATTGTTCCGGTACCAGGCTGGCACAGCACGCGTCGCCACTCATAGCGTTCAGGACTAACGAGGTTTTTCGTTTCAACCTGTCCCATGACAGGAGGAACATTCACTTCGTAAGCCTCAGCTGGCCGAACAAGATCTTCGACAGATACCGATGCATATTCTGCAGGAACAGGAATTTCCTGCACGCCTCCGGGATCAGATACGACCTGTTTCACGATCGTTTTATATTGCGGCGGAACTGGCGTTCGCGTGACACGCGGTGGAGCAGTTAAAGCCCGCCGAGATGTGGTAACAGATGTTCCGGGTTCCTCCACCAAGCACCAAATTTCACATCCAGGGCCGCAGCTATCGCCGCCACTTTGGGTATTCGCATAGGACCCGCCTTGATAACCGCCAGAGCCAGCGGGGGCACGCAGACGTCCGTCAGCTGTAGAATGGATGACATAACCTTGTCTTCTTAGATCACCGGGATTCCCGCGTTTCCAAACCAGATGCGGCGCGCTGGTCTGAACCGTTTCCGTGACGGTAGAAAATTGCGGAGCAGAAACCGACAATCGATCATGTCCGGGGCGCGTGAGGATTTGTTCGCTGACGCTACGGTAACTCGGTTGGCGTACAACGAAACGAGTGCTCGGCTCTTTCGTCATAACAGTCTCTGTCCGGCGTCTGAACTCTGGTTCCGTCACATCCAGTTTCGTAAACCCTTCTGCTGTCATTATGGTCTGTGTACCCGTTGAATATTGCGCAGGGATCTTAACCTGCGCGTAGCATTCACCGGGGTTGGCAACAGGCGGCAAAGCTGAAGGGAATGAAGAGGGTCCGCCCGCGAACGCCGTTCCGGCACCCCCGAGACCTAAAGTTATCAAGGAAGTGGTGATTAAGCGGCGCATGGATATCTCCGTCTCAGCTGTGGTGTCGTGTCCAGAAAAAGTGAAAAACGATGAGGGGTAGAGCGGCGCCCAAAAGATTTGCGGCAATATCGGCGAAGGATCCTGTTCGTCCCAATTCCATCGTCTGTTGGGCAATCTCTATTCCGATACCGAACACCGCTAAGCCCATGAATATCAATCCGCCCCAAACCTTTGGCCAACCCAGACGCGCCAAGGTCGATAAAACAGCATAGGCTCCAAAATGGAGGAGTTTGTCCGCATGAGGCATCTCGCCCACGGAAACGGACGGCTTTAGGCTCATCACCAGAACAACAATCAATGCCGCAATTGTCACAATTTTGAAAATATGAGAAAGTTTGGTCATCCACCAGCCTATAGAGCAAGCTCTCCGTCAGAGCGACGGCAAGTCTGCGGTCATTTCGCGGCAATCCAGTGATTTCGGCCTCCCCTCAAAGCAATTTATGGTAAACAGAGCCTTAATTAAGGCGTTAATGAGGCAAAGACGGTATTTGTGATGAATGAATGCTGAGTTTTGGCTTTGAGACCTGTAAATATGAATCACAGGCTTGGAATTTCACCCTCAACACGCCAGAAGCCAAATCGGGGAATGCAAAAAAGTGGATAGATTATGACAGTTTTGGATCCCAAAGACGTTGCTGAAGATCTGGAAGGATGGACGGGCGGTGATGATTTCATCACCAAAGTTTTCCGGTTCGAGGATTTCGCCCAAGCTTTTGGTTGGATGACCCGTATCGCGATCATCGCCGATAAAATGGATCACCACCCTGAATGGTTTAATGTTTATAACCGGGTTGATGTAACCCTCACGACCCATGACGCCGGTGGCGTTACGGATAAAGACGTGACTTTGGCGAAAGCTATGGAAAAGGCAGCAAAATGATGCGGTATCTTCTTTTGGGGCTTTTGGTAAGTGCATCAGCCCCCGCGCTCGCTCAAGCCGATCAATCCAATTTGCAATTCGATTTAGCAGCGACCTGTCCGGGCGGATCTGTAATTGAATTGGATGGCCGTATCATTTGCGAGAAAGAGGACACCTTCGCCCTCCTCATTTCAGATTTTGAAACGGCAGAACTTCAAGGGAATATTTATAGGCTTGGACAAGAAGGTGACCGGGAAGCCCTAAAACAACTACCCGATATTTCGCCCGAATCCATTGAAGCGCGAAATTCAATTACTACAGGATTCTTAGCGCGGCACGCAGCCCTATCAACCCTACCAATGACTATAGAAGATCGTCTAAATTACGACCTCTTGGGGTTTGTGCTCACCCAGCGCCAGCGCCTGGCCCCGTTCGATACGGCGCGAGTTCCCTTCACGAATGATAGCGGGTTCTTTAACGAACTGTCCTTCGTTGTACGTCAAACCGATTTCAAAACGACTGCGGACTATGAGGCCTATGCGGCCCGCCTGACCCGCCTGCCTCGATATTTTGCGCAAGCGAAGGATAATATGCGGCGCGGCATCCAAACAAACTTTACGGCCAGCGCTGAAATCCTACCCGGCATTCAAGATATGATTGACGATATGGCGGAAACCTCTGCGCTAAGTCATCCGCTCTATTCTCCATTCAAGTTAATCCCTGAGAGTTTTTCGGAAGCGGATCAAACGCGCCTGCGTGGGCTTGGCAAAGCCGCGTTAGATAGCGCCGTAATTCCTGCCTATCGCGACTTAGCCAAATTCATGCGCGAGGAGTATATGACGGCCGCTAGGGCCACGGCCGGCTTAGGTACAAGCGAAGCCGAGCGTGAATATTACCGCGCCGTGACGCGCTATTTCACTACATTGGATATCAGCCCTGATGAGGTCCACAATTTGGGCTTGTCCGAGGTCGCAAGAATTCGGGGCGAGATGGATGAGGTCATTGCAGAAACAGGATTTGAAGGCAGCTTTTCTGAGTTTTTGAATTTCTTACGCACAGACCCTCAGTTCTATGCCAAAACCCGTGAAGAGCTCCTGATGCATGCGAGTTATATCGCCAAACAGATCGACGGGAAAATGCCGGAGTATTTCGAAACGCTTCCGCGCTTGTCTTATGGCGTTATCCCTGTCCCAAAAGAAATCGAGAAAACCTACACAACTGGTCGGTATTTCAGCGGCAACCCTGAACGCGGCCAAGCCGGAAACTACGTCGTAAATACGTATAACCTTCCGAACCGTCCCCTATACAACTTGCCTGCGTTAACAGCGCACGAGGGCGTTCCAGGGCATCACATGCAAATCGCAATTGGCCAGGAATTAAAAGACTTACCGAAATTCCGAAAAAGCCTTTATCCCAACGCCTTTGGTGAAGGTTGGGGGCTTTATGCCGAAAAATTGGCCGGAGAGATGGGGATTTATAAGACGCCCTATGAGCGCTTTGGCCAACTTTCTTACGAGATGTGGCGAGCATGCCGCCTGGTCGTAGATACAGGTCTACATTGGAAAGGCTGGACGCGAGAACAAGCTGAAGCCTGTTTCTTAGAGAACTCCGCCTTAGCTCCGCACAATATCAAGACAGAAGTTCAGCGCTACATTAGTTGGCCTGGTCAGGCTTTGGCATACAAAATTGGCGAGCTGAAAATTCTTGAACTCCGGGCAAAGGCGGAAGCTGAGCTAGGAGATGACTTTGACATTCGAACATTCCATGACGCTGTTTTGTCGAATGGTGGTATTCCCCTCGATATTCTCGAGACACAAATCGAGCGTTTCATTTTCGAGGAGAAACAACGCCTCGCACAGTCTCTGCCGGCGTCTCCTTCCGTTCCTTAAAAAAGAGCTCGTTCCACAAAAAAACCCGCCGAAACCAAGCCGCTCAGAGCGACGAGGTCGGCGGGCCATGCCCCCAGTTGCCCGCATTAGGGGCTAGGCGATTAGAAGCGGTAACGGCCGCGCAGAGTTACAGGGATTGAAACCCGTCCGCGGTTGTTGTTCAGGCCACCCAAAGGTGATCCCGCGCCCAAAACTGATGTATCTGACTTCAGTCCGCCCTGATAGCGGACACCTGTTTCCAAACCGATTGTTGTGTAGCGAGCAATTGGAGTTTCGACGCCAACCAGACCAGCGGCTGTTCCAACCCAGCTATCCTCATAAAGCGGGACTTCGGCCGCGCTAAAAGTTGCGCCGCCAAGCTGAGTGTTCACAACACCAATGTCACCGACACGGCTCGCACCAGCACGAGCTTCGACATAAGGACGGACACTATTGAACACGACACCATTTACGGGCGTGAAGTATTGACGAAGGCCAATTTCTGCACCGTAGGACTTATAGTCAGTCAAGGCACCTGTCAGAGCCTGATCGTTAAGCGTACCCCAGTTTTGAACGCCATCACTATCGGCTTGTTCGTAATGGCCTAACAATGAAACCTTAGTATTAGGAGCTAAAGCGTAAGATCCACCCAGTTCAGCCCGAACGCCGGTCTTATAAGCGTCGCCAAATGAGATCGAATTAAAGTCTGCATTTGGATTGTCATTTGTTCGGCTGGCAGTGATGATATTTTTGCCGGCTGCAAAGCTCGGCCCAATACCGCCTTCTAGGTTCCAACGCGCTAGGCAGTTACCTGAATGACAACGTGATTGCGGCGCTGGCGCCGTTTGTTGTCCGTAATATCCAGTCTGAGCATTGTAGTTGGAGTGGTTCTTTTGTCCGCCCAATCCCAAGAAAGAACATCCAGAGAGAGCTAAAGCGGCTGTGCCGAGCATAAGAATTCGCATGGTTTTCACCCTTATTGTTTCGGATTGGCACAATCGCCGCAGTCATCCGTCATCTTCAACAAGGGTATTGCAATCCAAAGGCCAAACCGCGGGCGTCAGGAAAGCAGGCATAAAAAAACCCGACTTCAGAAGCCGGGTTTAAAATTTTGTTTTATGATAGCTTAGAAGGCCAAACGTCCGCGAAGTTTAACCGGAATGGACAGACGGTCATCACCGCCTGAATTGGCTTTTAGGTTGTCGCGCCAGCGCAGACCGGTCTCAACACCAATCGCACCGCGAGGACCAACGGCCATTTCCGCACCCACGACGCCGGCAGCTGTTGGGCGCCATCCGCTGTCAATAAAGTTACCTTCGTTGAAGACTGACCCGTCATCATCAAAAGTCTGCGTCAGGGTTACGTCATTATTATATGCAAAGCCCGCATTGGCACCAACATAAGGGCGGAAGCCGACATTATTGCCAACATATTGGCGAACACCGCCTTCAATTGTGTATTGCTCGAGATCGCTGAACTCACCTGTCAGGTCGCGAGGTGTCGCAGATCCAATGTCAGGTGTGAATGCGCCGGTTACAGGATCATAGACACCAGATTGGAAAGACCCCGTATCTACAGTTTGACCTTCTCTTTTAGAGAATGCTGCTGACGCTAATAATGTTGTATTCCGAGAGATGTCATAGCTTGTCTCTGCACCAATATTGAAGCCTTCAGAGAAAGCGTCGGAATAGCTGATGGCGTCAAATGCGCCAGCGCGACCACCACCGCCATCTGATGGGCCTTCTTCTTTGTTTGAAACCAAGTCGCCAGAAACATCAAATTCAGTGCCGCCGAAGAGCTCAAAGCCGAATGGCAAAGCCGCACCAACACCGCGCAATTGTGCCACTCCGTAAGGGGCAGCATAGGGTTGCGGTACATAAATCGGGGCGCCAACAACGTTCTGAACGTAAGCGCCGTTTACATATTGACCGTTCGTCATCTGCGTCCCGACAACATTACCGCCGTAAGCCGCTGCGCCATAAGGAGCGCCAGCACCTAATGTGGTTGCACCGCCAGCGCCGTAAACTGTGTTCGCGCCATATGCACCGCCAATGCCTTGCGCTGTTAGACCTGCGCCAACAGCGCCGGGTCCGTATCCAGCTTGACCGTAACCTGCTTGTCCGTAACCTGCTTGTCCAAAGGCTGCGCCTTGGCCGTATGCCGCGCCGCCCGGTCCAAACCCGCCAGCGCCGTTCATGCCCTGACCATAAGCGCCAGCACCATAACCTTGAGCGCCTGCGCCGTAACCAGCACCGTATCCTTGACCGGTACCAAATCCTTGTCCGTATCCCTGCCCATATCCTTGAGCGACACCGTAAGCGCCGCCAACACATCCATCAGACCCGCCTACATTCTGTCCGTAATAGCTTGTTTGTCCGTATTGACCGCCATATTGACCATAGGACGCTGTCTGAACGGGAGCACATCCAGCGCCATAAGCGCCGCCCGATGTTCCATACCCATTACTGTGACCACCCATGCCCAGCCACGAGCAACCCGACAATAAAACCGCTGATAAAGCGCAAGCTGCAAGCCGCATATCGGCCTCCTTCTTTTTCGAACTAGATATTCTGTGTCTAAACTTAGAACAGGATATGCTTAAAAAAACGTTCCCAAACCGGAAACAAACTCTTAACGATTCCAAGACTTTGCTTGGTTAACGTCACTCAAACTCTGACGAGCCCTAAAAATTGATCGATCCCCGTAAAGTCACGGGAACTGAAATATTCATATCGCCCTTGCGGCCTTCAACGAGGTCACCTGCGGCATTCGTAAAATCTGCATAATCACGGCCGTCTTGAAGGCGCACGCCCGTCTCGGCGGCAATCGCGAAACCAGGTGTAACTTGCCATTCGGCGCCAACATTGAGCTGCCCTTGCGGAAGCCATTGCGCATCATAAAGTCGGGTCGGTGTATCGGCGGTAGGGACTGAATAAGTCAGGTCTGTTGTCTGCCCCTCAAACGCTCGCTGGTAAAATGTCTGAGTTTGAGATTGAGTGAACTCCACCGCATTGACGCGCGAAACACCAACTGACGCTCCGACAAAAGGCGTTACAGTTCGAAACCCTTCAGACTTTACGATGGGATTGAGATAACGGCGCGCACCAATCTCTAGATCATACCGCTCCAAGTCTGAGAAATCATATGCAAAGGTCGCAATTCTCTCATTTGGTACAAAGGCGATATTGACTGCAGGTGCACCATTTGGACTAAAACTCCCGGGAATTGGGTCCCCAGCGCCATCCACGTTCTGCACGTAATCCTGGCTAGATGTCTGTTCATATAATGTTGCCGTAACAGAAGAGACATCACCCGCATTGCCTTCTGCATAGGTGTAGCCACCATTCGCAAATACAGTTGTATTGTCATTTACGATATATTCGAGACCCGCCTTGAGACTAGCAGGTGCCGCCCAAGCATCATCAAATGAGATGGCCGGACGAGACGAGCTTTCAAACGTATTCGGAGCGAAGATATTCGCCGCATCCAGCTCATTTGCCGTATAAGTCGTTGTCGTAATGTTCCCGTCCGCTTGTGATCCAACAGAAAATCCTTCGTTGAAATCTTGCGGATTATATCCAAGCCTCGGGTCTAGATCGTCACGAATGCCATATTCGATTAATTCACCACTAACGCTTCGCTCTAGGCCCAAAGATAAAGACCCGCGTAATTTCGGCTTTCTTTTCTTAGGTCCGACTGTGTGGTGTTTCATCGCTGGAGATTGTCCCACCGCGCTACCATAGGCGCCGTCAGCATATTGTGGTTGACCATATTGCGGTTGCTGCGGGAAACCACCTTGAGCGCCATAGCCTTGCTGATACTGGCCCTGGGGCGCTGTTCCAATTGTAACCTGTTCAGGTCGGCATCCACGTGGAATTGGCTGACGCGGCGTCGCAATTTGGCAATGCTCGCCATAAGCTTGTTGGCTATATTGCCCTTGATTCGCCGCCTTCTGCTTGGCGAAAGGGTTTTTATAACCAGATGGCTGGCCACCGATAAATGAACAACCGGACAACAAGAAAGCCGACAAAGTTGCCGACAAAGTTAAAGACCCCAGACGCATATCGTCCCCCGAATTCAAACATGGGAGACGTGTGTCTTCCCATCATGGTTAACGATGGGAATGAAGGAACTTGCTTAACAAGCCGTTTAGGCGCGGCATTTTCCTGAAAAGAGATTGCAGGATAGAGCTTTGGGTAGACGAAAAGGCGTTAGAGAAGTGCTTTAACGGCCTCTGGCGGGCGGCCAATCACCGCACGAACACCGTTCGTTACAATCGGACGTTCGATCAGAATCGGGTGATCAGCCATCGCTTGAACAAGTTTAACACCCGAAGACTCGGTTTTTAGCTTCAGCTCTTTATATACGCTTTCACCGCGCCGCATTAATGAACGCGGGTCTTCAAGGTCTAGTTGCGCAAGGATTGTCATTACCTCATCAGCACTCGGGACCTCATCCAGATATTTACGGATTTTAAAATCTACACCTGCCGCTTCGATAAGCGCTAAAGTCTGTCGAGACTTCATACAGCGAGGATTGTGCCAGATTGTAAGCATAAGTCGTCTCTCGGGTTTGCTGATATTGCTTTCGTAAAGACTTATCGTCAAAGGAGAGCGGTGACCACTTCAATTCCCAAAGTCCTGATCCTAAGTTCAACAGTCGCAAGCTCTCGCGTAGGGGCTAGCGCCGCCAGCTTTTGCTTACAGCGATTAGGTATAGAGACCGTTGTTTTGCCGACAACACTTATGGGCCGTCATCCAGGATGGGGTACGCCAGGCGGCGGTGCGACCAATACCGCGATATTGCACGATATCTGGACTGGTGTTGCCGCGCAAAACATCAAATTTGATGCTGTATTGACGGGATATATGGGCGAAGCCGCGCATATTGATCTAGGCGTAGACATAATCGACCAAGTGAAATCTGGAAACCCAGAGGCTTTAATCGCTGTGGACCCGGTGATGGGCGATCATGGACAGCTCTATATTCCCGATGAAAGAGCTACAGCCATTATAGAGCGCCTGATTCCCAAGGCTGACTTCATCACGCCCAATTTGTGGGAGTTAGGTTATATTAAAACCCGCAAAGCCTCTTTGCCTGATAGCCTTATCACCTCCGTCTTGGACGGCGCGAAGATAGGGGCGGTCTGGCAAAGTCAAACCGAACGCTGGCAGGTCAGCCACGCGAAGTTTGAAACAGTTCCGCATGGCGGCGGGGACAGTTTGGCAGCGATATTCTTAGGTCGACTATTATTGGGCGATAACCATGCAAACGCCCTGGCAAAGTCGGTTGCAGCCGTTTTTGAACTTATGCGGGCGGCGGATGCTCTCGACGCAGGTGAATTACCACTCGTCAGAATGCAGGCCTTTATAAATGACGCCATTCCGTTACAGCTGCACTCATGACCTCCTATCCTATACACGGGCATTTGCCCGCCCAATTTGACGGCTTACGATCTGTCATCGCGAATAATTTGGCCGAACATGACGAATTGGGATTTCAGTTTTGTGTCATGCAACATGGCGAGACATTGATCGACATTCACGCAGGCTGGACAGATCGACACCGAACCAAAGAGGTCGATGAAGACACACTATTTGCGGTCTTTTCATCGGGTAAGGCAGCGGCGGCATTAGTGATTGCATGGTTGGTTGAAGAAGACCGGATTGGGTATGATCAATTAGTTGGAACCATTTGGCCTGAATTTTCACAGTCGGGAAAATCAAGCCTAACAATTGGCCAAGTCATGAGTCATCAAGCCGGGCTATCCGGCATCACAAATCCTGAGTGGACTGCCAAAGACTGGTTTGATTGGGATAAGACAATTACCCAATTGGAACAACAAGCCCCGATTTTCGAACCTGGTAGCGCCTCAGGCTATCATCCCGTCACCTATGGTTTTTTAGCCGGCGAAATCGCCCAGCGTGCGGATAATCAACAACGCAGTCTTGGCCGCATTTTACGCGAAGAACTCTGCCAACCGGGCGATGCGGATGTCTGGATTGGCTTACCGCCGTCCGAACATGAGCGCTGCGCAGACATGCAAAAGCCAAAAGCGCTACCAGATATGGGCGAGATCACAGAGGCTACTCGTTGGGCCTTTTTAAAACCGTGGTCTTCACCTGGCGGAATGGGCGCTGCGGCTTGGCGTGAAGCTGAGCTAGCCGGATCGAATTGTCACGCGACAGCGAACGGGTTGGCGACCCTCATGCAGGCCGGTGTGGATGGGCGCATTAGCCACACACCCATCCTTTCCGAAGACATACAAGCCGCCTTCGCAAAATCTCGTATCAAGGGTCAAAATCTGGTGCTGCCGTTTGAGCTAGATTTCGCCGCAGGTGTCATGCGAAATGATCCGAATTTCTTCTACGGTCCGAATGCTGCAACGTTGGGACATAGCGGTTGGGGCGGCTCCTGCGTTTTTGCCGATCCTGTTAGCGGTTTGCACGGCGCCTATGTTATGAACCGCCAACGCAACAGCCTGTTGGGCGACGTGCGGCCTCGTGCATTAATTGATATGGTATATTCAGCCCTATGAGCGCCTTCATCGAAAAACTCTGGGAAGTCGGACCATCGCTTGTCGAAGGTACGCCACACGCCCGCGAACTTGGCATGAAGTTTGTCGCCGTCGATAAGGGTCTTGCCACCTTATCTTTACCTTACAACACCGAACTGATCGGACATCCTCGTTCTCGGGTCATTGCCGGGGGTGCTGTGACGACAGTCCTAGATCAGGCCTGCGGCTTGGCCGCAATTGCGGGGTTTGACGGATTCGCACAATTAGCGACCTTGTCTTTACGGATTGACTATCAGCGGTCTGCCACGCCCGGAAAAACAATTATTGCCGAAGCAGTCTGCTACAAGACCACACGTCATGTCGCCTTCATTCGCGCCATAGCCCATGATGGAGATCCGGACGATCCCGTTGCCACAGCACAGTCCGCATTCATGCTCACCGGGCCACTCTACAAAGTAACGGATGATATGAAGAAGCCCGTTGCGGATGGGAGCAAAACGCCATGACCCAGAGTTTAACTGACGAGCTTATTGATTCTATTCCCTATGCTAAGACACTCGGCATCAAAGCTGAATTTAAAGAAGGCAGTTTGCTTTTGATCTTGCCCTATTTGCAAAGCAATATTGGCAATCCGACTTTACCCGCCCTCCACGGCGGGGCGATTGGCGGTTTTATGGAAGTCTGCGCAATGGCCGAACTTCGGCGGCGATCACCGGAACTACCGTTCTCCAAACCTATTGGCATAAACATTGATTATCTGCGGCGAGGCAAACCTGTTGAGACTTTTGCACGTGCAGATATCTTCAAGGAGGGGTCCCGTGTTTCAAACGTTCGCGTACGCGCTTGGCAAGAAAGCGAAGACAAGCCCATCGCCGCACTAAGTGGGCATTTTCTACTGCCGAAAAAACCATGAACGCGATCGATGTTTGTTCCTTAAAGCGCTGGAACACCCTCTGTTTGCGTTTGGGTATAGCCGCAGACGGTGAGACCTACAGTGCCCTTATCAGGGCTCACGCGGAAAAACATCGCGCCTATCACACGCTTGAACACATTGCCGCCTGCTTGCGGCATTTAGACGATGTGCAACATCGCTTGAAAAAACCAGAGGAAGTGGAGATGTCTCTCTGGTTCCATGATGCAATTTATGAGCCCTTCTCAGCAACCAATGAAGACGACAGTGCCGAATGGGCAGCAGATTGGTTACAAGAGCGAGGGGCAGCCAAACCTGTCATCGCGCGGATCGCAGATCACATTTTGAATACGAAAAGCCATGACACACCAGAGAGCGTCGACGGTCAATATATGCTGGATATCGACCTATCCATTCTTGGCACATCGCCCGAAATTTATGACGAGTTTGAATTAAATATTCGGCGCGAATACAGACGCGTTCCAGGTTTTATATTTCGAAAAAAGCGTAAGGCCATTTTGCAAGACTTCCTGGAACGCGAAAACATCTATGCGACTGAATATTTTCGCGAGAAATTAGAAAAAACAGCCCGCATCAACCTTGTCCGTGCAGTATCGCAGCTCTAATCTTGGCGCCTAAAACCGGCTTTCAAAACTGCCGCGCAATCTGTCTTTCGCAGCCTCTCCCAAAATCAAGTCATTTCCGCCGACACCAAAAGTGGCGACAACATCAAACCAATCTTGTCCGATACCCTGATTGAGGAGCTCTTCTGCGGACAGGCAGTGACGTCCGGCTTGCTGGACCAAATTGAAATCAATTGGACCCATGCCATGATAGGTACGATAGATCACTTCGGTACAAACCAAGCGGTCCGTCGTTCGGAAATCAAATACGAAATCATATTGTTTCCCGGCGTGGCTGCGCGCCCGCTCTAGTGCCTCTCCGATTTCCGAGGTGCTGAGTTTTGGGCGTATGACCGTGAAGGCATCCACCTGCAATGTCTCCTCCATTTGGCGCAAGAGAACACCATCCTTCTTCGCTTCCAATATATCTGCATCCGCAGCGCCCAACCAAAGGGCGGAATGCGGCCAAAAGCCCGGGAGAAAGACATTGCTCATCGCATCATCATGGCGGGTCACGAAAACATCACCAGGCTGCAGATTCTCCTGGATGGCGGATATGATTTCTGGCGTGACACGTTTCGGAGCCCGAAGCGGCTTAACAAAGGGAATTTTGAGATCCGCAATATCAGACCCCATCATTTCAAAAATGGAGAATAGGATATTCTTCCATGCGGATAGGTTCCTACGCTTGACGGAATGACGAACAAAACCGTGATATCTACGAAGATGATCCCCACGTGATGCGGTCGGTAAGTTTAAAGCCTTCAGAATATCTGTAATTTCCGCCGGTGCGGCTGACATAACCTTGTCCCGATGCGCGTCATACACGTCGCATGCGCGGTAGAACCCGCGCATACGAAAGGCAGAAGTAAGTTGCCGATAAAGGCGCGTGAAACTCTTTCTCTCTAGAGAATAACGCTGATCGGCCTCGTCCAATTTTTTCCAGACGATTCCGCGATCCCGGGCGAGGTCAATTAAGTACTCCCCGGTGCGGACAATAAGCTCCGCCGCGCAAAACGCGATTGAAAACCCGCGCCAATCTTCAGGAGTTGCAGAAGCAGGGTCACGTTGAACTCGTTTAGCCGGGTTTGGTAAGGATTGTATGACCTCCCAAAGCGCCGAACGAATTGCGAGATAACGGGTATATGTTTCTCGCAGCCGCTCATCTTCAACCGGATTATAATAGCCTCGTGCCTCGGCGGCCTGGCTATCCCGAATGAGTGTGTCCATATCGGAAGGCGTTGGCAGGCCCGCATGTGCAGCCAGCAAGGTAGACAACGCCTTGGAGTTAGGTTGCGAGGTCACATTAACTCCGTATTTCCCGACTGAATCTAGCGGTTCTTTTCGGCGACCTTGAACGTATTGCCATAGGGCGCGAAACCAGCCGCTGGAACCGAATGGTAGGCGCCAGCATAAAATCCGCTATCCACACGATATACAGTACGACCTGAATCGTCTGTTTCGATTTCGGTAAAATCTTCTTTTCCAATCGGTCCAAAGATCGGTCGTTTTTTATCTTTTGGTTCAGCGCGATCAAATTGTGGGACGGCGCTGTTATTTAAATCCTGGACGAGCATTTTGGCAATGAAGTCTTGACCATCAGATACCGCCTGCATGAGTGCTGGGGAATCATTGCCGCGCCAATTGTCAACGAGGAGGATTGCGCGTTCCGTTTTAGACATTTTGTCGTCCTTTGTACGGTTTAAAGCATCGTCCCGATTCTTTGCCGCCTTGGCCGACTTTTTCGCAAATTTGCTTTCCTTCAGACCCTGGGCCTCGAGATCCTGCATCTCGTCATCATATTGCGCTTTAATAGCAATTACGAGATTTTCCCGAACGTCGTCGGACATTGGGGGAGTTTCAAGGATATCAGAATGATAGGTGAAAGTGTTGCGATAAAGCGGTCCTTTGAGCTCATTTTTAGGAATTTTCCCGCCGAAATCATAAGGAGTTTTGTAGGTTAAATTTAAACTCGAATAAGACACATCGGCCTGGACCATCACCGCGCTTGCGTCTTCGGCCAGCGTGTAACTTGTGACAATTTTTAGGGCGTCCAAGAGTTCAGGGGATTTACGATCAAACGCTTGAATATCTACATTGCCAAAAGAGACCGTTTCACCACCAAGTTCTGCGGCAATTTTGTCTTTGAGCTGCATGTCGAGGCGTTCGTCATCCAAATTCGCGTTCACGGCATTGGCAGTTTTTCGAGCTCGGGCAGAGGGTGCAGCGTCCAGAATAGCAATTGCAATCGCCTGTCCAATTCCGGCGCCTACGCCCGCAGCTAGCGGACTAGTTCCAGGTGGGACATAATAGTAGTTATTGTAAGTCGGCGCTGCCCCAGCAGAAGTCCAACCTGCGCGAACACCTGCTCCATTTTCAGCAATAACAACATCCGTTTTTCCAATTTGAGCCGCCATATCCGGAGATAGTTTGCGGGTTGTTGGAATAGATGTCGTCGCGCACCCCGATAGGATGGCGGTAACGGAAATTGCAAAAGCAGCTGTTTTCAACATAAGTGACTATCCCCAAAGAATCGTATTAATTGAACTTAAAATGTGTGGAGAGCTCGCGTCAAATCTAAAGACGTTTGACGGTATACCCTCTGGCCTTCAGCATGGCGGGGACGCTTTCATCCCCGACAAGGTGACCAGCGCCAACAGCAATGAAATCCGTACCTGAACCTTTCATTTCAAGCTCAATTTGATCCGCCCAATTTGCATTGCGTTTTGTGAAAACAATATCATAGGCTTCTGGCATTTCGGCCTTCATCTCCTGAATCAACTCGTCTTCCAAATCCTCGACGTCGCCGACGGCCCAATCTGTGACCATGTCTTGGAGAAGCTCTACGGTTTCATCCATTTCATCTAGGCTTTCACGCAGCATCTCCATTTGAAGGTCGTGAGGAATTGAAGCCAACATTTTCATTTGCCCCTCAGCTGATTCAAGCGCGCGTATGGTTTTACCGGCCACCATGGGTTGAAGCTGTTTTTCGACTCCTGAATTAGGATCAAAACCTTTGTCCACCAGGGCCCCAACACTGACCATTGTGGTGACCAGCCAGGGCCGCATGACATCCACAGCTTCTATTGGGAGTCCTAATGGCGCAATCGCGTTTTTTAGGGCGGTGACTTCCTCTTCTGTAAGGTCTGCGGTCAGGGACGACCCCGGCGCCATGCCTACGGTCATCATTGTTTGTTGGAGGGCTGGATCCGTTTCCGACCCCGGCATTATTTCGAACCAAACCTCTTCAGCCTCAGCCAATCGGCGGGTCAACTCTTCTGATTTCCATTGAATTTCTTTTGGGAGAATATGGATCGTTGGATACAAAGTTATTTCGGAATCTGCGTCGCTAACCACCCACATTGGCGGTTGTGGCGGTAGATCCGATTCGGCCTGGGTCGCAGAACATCCAACGAAAAATAGGCTGGTACCTAAGGCAAGAGCTTGAAAGAGATTGGACATAACGGGCCTAGTTTAGTGGTTTCTATAGGCCTTGTGGTAACCACAGGTTGAGGACATTCAAACCCCTAATTCGATCATGTTAGGGTATTCTTTTATCTCGCACATGTTTTTGGAGTTTGAAGGTCTACATTTTTGAAATGGAACCATTTCCTGACCCATTTCGGATGTAGAGTTGTTTCAATTTCATCTGATAGCGTCTCAGCCGTCATATCTTCATATAAAATTCCAGCCCGAATATATGTAACACTCACCTCGGGATTATCAGATAGGCGAGCGAGAAGTTCATAATACACCATAGCCCGGTCTTCGCCCTCATAGAATTTGAAAATCTTTCCGCCTTCCGAGCCCTGGATTTTTACAAGGTCTTCTAAGTATTGAGCGGGTCCGGGCGGGGCCTTCATTATAAGGTGATTGCTAACCCCTCCCTCAAGTCGAAGGTTTGCGAACATATTGACGGATTGAGCGGTTTTGAGCCCTAAAAACGGTGCCCAACAGTTAATGAAGAACAGGACGCCGACCACAACGCCAATTGTGTTCGCGCTGCGCCGATTTTCTGGGCCTAGGAGAACCTCCTTGGAGGATCCATGCCTAATGATGGCATAGCAAAAGGGCCCTAAGAACGGGATCATGAACATTGTCATGATGGAATATTGCTGTGTCAGGTAAACTGTTGTCGCTGCGATGAGAGCAAGAACGACAGCGGCAAATAGATAAAGCGGGCTTCGGACCCGATTTCGTATGGTTCTCATGAGGTCAGAGTTTTGGATATTGGTTGCGCTCTCGTCATTTAGGAAAAGGCAATGCAATGCGATCGCTAAAGTCGTGAACGAGATATACATAGAGAAGTTACTCATCCCGAGCATCAGATGGAATAGGATACCAAAAACGACCGCAATATGGCGTGTACGGCGGTTGAATAACATGAGCAGAAGCGCCCCTTCGACAATGAAGGTCCCATAGATCGCGAGATAGTACATAAAGGGATGGTCAATGAGGTGTAAGGGCCATGGCATGTCTTGCCATAGCGCCGTCGCGCAGCTTACGGTGGGATCCAGAAAATCGGTGTTTATTTTGTGAAAAACGCCGAAGAAATACATGATCACCAAGACGGCCTGCCCGGATGTCGTGAAGTTGGTAAAAATGTCTGATCGCTTTGATCCCCGGATCATGGCCAAACCAAAGGATATCCAATACCCTAGAAGAACAAAGTTGCGCACAATCGTATGATTTGATGAAATAGGTGCTTGGGCTATCGCACTTATCGTGCTCGCAAACATCAATAAGAATAGCAGCCTGGGTGAATCGGGCTTAACAAATAACAAGATGGCCGAGAAAACGACAAAAAGGAGATCGTATTCGATTTCTGAAAATCGTCCATATTCAAGGCTATAATTAAAGAAGTGGAAAAGCGAAAACAGAGCAAAGAGAGACGCAAATATTGTGGCTCTAGAATGCGGCGCGGTCTCAGTTGGGTTGAGCTGATCTCTTCCCAATAAAAACAGAACGAGCCAACGGCCGGCTTTCAAAATTGGGTACAGCAAGGCGGCTAAAAATGTAGAGGAAAACAGAAATTTGTTTATTTTGTTGAATATCCCCGACGGCGTGGACAGAAGCGCCAGTTGGTTGACGGCATCTGTACCAAAACTCAACTTGCCGTTCATATCAACGACCATGCCCTGATCGACGTCATAACCTTGGGAGATAAACTCATCTCGTTTTTCAGAATGATCTCTGAGATTGACCAAATCTACGGAACCAACCGCTTCTTTTAAACGGAGGAAAGAGACATATTTAGCGCAAAAAGGGCACTCGCCATCATAATAAATGGATATGGTCATCGACGCCCTTTGACGATCGAAACATCGCCTTTTTAAGTTTTAGCCCTTCGCGTTAAATAGGCAGATTAGGGTAAAAACTTTATAAAACCGAAAACACAAAATGCCCCGCTGGCGAACCAACGGGGCATTTTGTGTAAATAAGGAGGATTTCATGTTTTGTATAAACCGGGCGGCGACCTACTCTCCCGTGCCTTAAGACAAAGTACCATCGGCGCTGAGAGGCTTAACGACCGAGTTCGGGATGGGATCGGGTGGGGACCTCTCGCAATAACCACCCGGTCAATGCAAAACATGTTTTAAATAGTAAAGATATCGTCTGAACAGTTCCATGTAATGGACATGTTAGTCCACGCGCATGGGCGCTAACGTTTCTTGTTTGGTCATTTTGCTTCCGAAGAAGCGGGCGACCTTGGCCAAGAAACAATCTGAAATGAATCAAGCCAATCGAGTTATTAGTACTGGTAAGCTCCACATATTACTATGCTTCCACACCCAGCCTATCAACGTTGTAGTCTACAACGACTCTCAAGGGAGTTCTCGTATTGAGGGGGGTTTCCCGCTTAGATGCTTTCAGCGGTTATCCTATCCATTCATAGCT
>JBDWGH010000003.1:0-719031 GCA_039975855.1 Litorimonas sp.
AGAGATGGTCATGCCAGGTGATAACGTTGAAGTTAACGTTGAGCTTATCGTGCCAATCGCGATGGAAGAGAAGCTTCGCTTCGCTATCCGTGAAGGTGGCCGCACAGTCGGTGCCGGCGTCGTCGCAAAGATCATCGAATAACCGATATTAGTTATTGAGTATTTGAGCGGCCCACGCTAATGGGCCGCTTCTTATAAAGAAACGCGCTTCGACTCGGCATTATCGACCTCGAAGCGAGCTGTTTGAAACGTGAAAATTCCAAGGGTTCCGTTATGGATCGTCAAAATATTCGCATACGGTTGAAGGCTTTCGACCATCGCATCCTCGACGTCTCGACTAAAGAGATTGTCTCGACGGCCAAGCGCACTGGCGCGACCGTTCGTGGTCCAATTCCGCTGCCAACCCGTATTGAGAAGTTCACTGTGAACCGCTCACCTCACGTTAGCAAAAAATCTCGCGAGCAATTCGAGATCCGTACTCATAAACGGATGCTCGATATCGTAGACCCAACACCGCAGACCGTGGACGCGCTCATGAAGCTCGACCTTGCTGCCGGCGTTGACGTCGAAATCAAATTAGGAGCGTAAGCATGTTGCGTTCAGGACTTCTTGCACAAAAACTGGGTATGACCCAAGTTTATGACGAAGCGGGCAACCATATTCCTGTGACAGTATTGTCACTTGAGGGTTGCCAGGTCGTTGCCTCTAAAACAGTCGCTCGCGACGGTTACACATCCCTTCAGCTAGGTGCTGGCGATGCGAAACCTAAGCGCGTGACAAAAGCTGAGCGTGAGCGCTTTGCTAAAGCGGGTGTTACCCCAAAGAAAAAATGTGTCGAATTTCGTATTGCTGAAGGCAATGAAATCGAAGTTGGCGCAACAATGGCTGCGGATCACTTTGTTCCAGGTCAAAAAGTCGACGCCGCAGGCATTACCGTTGGTAAGGGTTTTGCAGGTGCGATGAAGCGTCATAACTTTGGTGGTTTGCGCGCGACACATGGTGTTTCGATCTCTCACAGATCCCACGGCTCAACAGGTCAGTGTCAGGATCCGGGTAAGGTCTTTAAAGGCAAGAAAATGGCCGGTCACATGGGTGCCGTTCGTCGTACAGTTCAAAACTTGGAAGTTGCTCGCGTAGATGCTGAGCAAGGTCTTGTTATGATCAAAGGTGCAACGCCGGGTGCTAAGGGTGCTTGGATTGAAATCCGCGATGCCGTGAAGGGCACGAAAATGGATGACCTTCCTTTGCCGGGTAAGTTCACAATGGAAGCGCCTGTTAAGGCTAAGCCTGCCAAGGAAGCTCCAAAGGCAGACAAGAAAGGTGAGGAAGAGTAAATGAAACTCGACGTTCAAACACTCGCCGGGAAAAAGTCAGGCTCTGTAGAGCTTAACGATTCCGTTTTCGGCAATGAGCCGCGCGCAGATATTCTGCACCGCATGGTTCGTTATCAGCTCGCCAAGCGTCGCTCCGGCACGCATCAGGTTCAAGAGCGTGGTGATGTTTCCAAAACAACAAAACGTATCGGCAACCAAAAGGGCGGCGGTACAGCGCGTCACGGTAACGGATCTGTATCTCAGTTCCGTGGTGGTGCTAAGGCCCACGGACCGCGTTCGCGCGATCACAGCTTTAATCTTCCTAAGAAGGTTCGCGCCATGGCTTTGCGTCATGCGCTCTCTTCCAAGGTAAAATCATCTGAGCTCATCATCATTGATGAAGCAGCTATGAAGACACCAAAAACAGCGGAGCTTCGCGCTCAACTTGAAAAGCTTGGTGTCACAAACGGCCTCGTCGTTACTGGTGCTTCCGTTGATGGAAATTTTGCTAAAGCTGCGAACAACATTCCAAATTTGGATGTTTTGTCTTCAGCTGGTGCCAATGTTTATGACATTCTCAAGCGTCACCAATTGGTGTTGACGAAAGAGGCTGTCGCTGATTTGGAGGCTCGCCTGTCATGAGCATCGCAGCACGTCATTACGATACGGTCACCGCGCCGATCATTACAGAGAAGACGACAATCGTCGCTGAAAACAACCAGGTTGTTTTCGAAGTGCCGCTCAGCTCGTCAAAGCCTGAAATCAAGGAGGCTATTGAGCAATTGTTCAAGGTGTCCGTGATGGCCGTGAACACTGTTCGCGTAAAAGGTAAAACCAAGCGTTTCCGGGGTCGCCCTGGCAAGCGCAACGATGTCAAAAAAGCTTACGTTACGTTGAAAGACGGCGACAGCATCGACATCGCGACAGGATTGTAGAGGCTCGATCATGGCATTGAAGACTTTCAACCCGACGTCCCCGTCCCGCCGTCACCTGGTTCAGGTTGACCGTTCGGAGCTCCACAAAGGTCGTCCGGAAAAATCACTAACACAGGGTCTGACAAAGTCAGGTGGCCGTAACAACACTGGGCGTATCACGATGCGTCGCCAGGGTGGTGGTCATAAGCGTCTTTATCGCATGGTCGACTTTAAGCGGACCAAGCAAGGCGAGGCGACTGTTTTGCGTTTGGAGTATGATCCGAACCGTACGGCTTTCATCGCGCTCATCCAGTATAAAGATGGCGAAAAGTCATACATCCTTGCGCCACAGCGTTTGGCGGTAGGTGACACCGTTATCTCTGCTGACCGTGCAGACGTGAAGCCGGGCAACACAATGCCGCTTCGTGTTATGCCTGTCGGAACAATCATTCACAATATCGAGCTTAAGCCCGGTAAAGGTGGTCAATTGGCACGTTCAGCGGGTACATATGCTCAGCTGGTCGGTCGTTCTGAGGGTTATGCTCAAATTCGTCTGAAGTCTGGCGAGATGCGCATGGTTCACCAAACATGTCTTGCGACTGTTGGTGCAGTTTCAAACCCTGACCACATGAACATTAATCTGGGTAAAGCTGGCCGTAAGCGCTGGTTAGGTAAGCGTCCGCAAGTTCGCGGCGTGGCCATGAACCCAGTTGATCACCCTCACGGTGGTGGTGAAGGCCGGACTTCCGGTGGTCGTCATCCTGTGACTCCATGGGGTAAGCCGACCAAGGGTGCCAAAACGCGCTCTAATAAAGCTACCGACAAATTCATCATTCGTTCGCGTCACGCGAAGAAAAAACGCTAGGGAGCGCGGATTATGCCACGTTCAGTTTGGAAAGGTCCGTTTGTTGACGGATACCTCCTGAAGAAAGCCGCAGCGACAAAAGCCGAGGGTCGTCACAAGCCGATCAAGACTTGGTCTCGTCGTTCTACAGTAATGCCATCTTTTGTGGGTCTGACATTTCAGGTTCACAATGGTCAAAAATTCGTTCCTGTCCTCGTGGACGAGGATATGGTTGGCCACAAGTTGGGTGAATTTGCGCCGACACGCACTTATTACGGTCACTTGGCCGATAAAAAAGCCAAGCGGAAGTAGACGTCATGGCCAAACAAAAAAATCCCCGTCGCTGCGCCGACAACGAAGCTCGCGCTAAGCTGCGCATGATCCGGATTAGTCCGCAAAAGCTAAACCTCGTCGCTCAGCTTATCCGTGGTAAGAAAGTTGAAACAGCTTTGGCTGACCTTGAGTTCTCGCACAAGCGTATCTCTGGTGAAGTCAAAAAAGTGCTGAACAGCGCAATCGCAAATGCCGAGAACAATCATGGTCTCGACGTCGATAGCCTGATCGTATCCGAGGCTTATGTTGGAAAGAACTTCGTTATGAAGCGTTTCCGTGCGCGAGCTCGCGGTCGTGGCGCCCGTATTCTGAAACCATTTTCTGAGCTGACTATCGTCGTCAAGGAAGTTGAAGAGCAGGAGGCCGCGTAATGGGTCAGAAGATTAATCCAATTGGCTTGCGTCTTGGTATTAACCGGACTTGGTCATCGCGTTGGTACGCTAACACTGCTGAGTATGGTGATCTGCTACATCAAGATTTAGCTATTCGCTCTTTCTTAATGGGTGAGTTGAAGAACGCATCTGTTTCTCGCATCGTTATTGAACGTCCGCACAAAACTTGCCGCATCACTATCTACACGGCGCGTCCGGGTGTTGTGATTGGTAAAAAGGGTGCCGACATCGAAGTCCTTCGCAAGAAGGTTGCTTCCATGGTTGACGGCGAAGTTTTCATCAACCTTGTTGAGGTTCGTAAGCCAGAAGTTGACGCTAACCTTGTTGCTGACGGCATTGCCCAGCAGCTTGAGCGTCGCGTCTCTTTCCGCCGTGCGATGAAGCGTTCGCTTCAAAGCGCCATGCGGATGGGTGCTGTTGGTTGTAAGATCAAATTGGGTGGCCGCTTAGGTGGCGCTGAAATCGCCCGTGTTGAGCAGTACAACGAAGGTTCAGTTCCTTTGCATACAATGCGTGCTGATATTGATTACGGAACTGCGCGTGCGATGACAGCCATGGGTATCATCGGTATCAAGGTTTGGATCAATAAAGGCGAGATCATGGAACATGATCCATACGCCCATGAGAAGCGCATGTCCGAGCAGGGCAATGAGCGTTCACGTGGTGGCGATCGTCAACGCAATGACCGTCAGGGCGGCCGCCGTCCTGCGCGAACAAACTAAGGGCTAAGAGCAATGTTACAGCCAAAACGTACAAAATTCCGGAAGGCTCATAAGGGCCGGATCAAGGGCGTAGCAAAGGGCGGCACAGCGCTGAACTTTGGTTCCTATGGTCTAAAATCATTGGAAGCGGAGCGGGTTACAGCTCGTCAGATCGAAGCGACACGTCGTGCGATCACGCGTCACATGAAACGTTCCGGTCGTGTGTGGATCCGCATCTTCCCTGATGTGCCTGTCACGAAAAAGCCAACTGAAGTCCGTATGGGTAAAGGTAAGGGTTCTGTCGAATTCTGGGCCGCTAAGGTCAAACCTGGTCGGATTATGTTTGAAATCGACGGTGTGTCTGATGAAGTCGCCCGTGAAGCCTTGCGTCTCGGCGCAGCTAAATTGCCTGTGCGGACGAAAATCGTCATGCGCCCAGGCGAGAAGCCGGAATAGGAGAGGCGATCATGAAAGCCGAAGATATCCGCGCCCTCTCTGAGGACCAAATTACAGAAGAGCTGTTGAAGCTAAAGAAAGAGCAGTTCAACCTGCGCTTCCAAGATGCAACAGGTCAGCTGGAGAAAACAGCCCGCGTGCGTCAGGTCCGTCGTGACATCGCTCGCATCAAGACAATCCAGGGCGAAAAAAAATCCGCTCAGAAGAAAGAGGCGTAAGTTATGCCTAAACGTATCCTTCAAGGTGTCGTCGTTTCCGATAAAACGGACAAGACGGTTGTTGTCAAAGTCGAACGCTCTTTCCTGCACCCGTTGCTGAAGAAGACTATTCGTCGGACAAAGAAATATCACGCCCATGACGAGTCTAACTCCGTCAAGGTCGGCGAGCAGGTGCGCATCATCGAATGCCCACCAAAATCAAAACTGAAGACCTGGGAAGTCGTCGCCGGAAAATAATCCGGTTGCACGAAACTGCCAAGCTTAGGAGAATCGCATGATTCAAATGCAAACAAATCTCGACGTCGCGGATAACTCCGGTGCTCGTCGCGTCCAGTGCATCAAGGTGCTGGGTGGATCAAAGCGTCGCTATGCGAGCGTGGGTGACATTATTGTCGTCTCCGTGAAAGAAGCACAGCCACGTAGTAAAGTTAAAAAGGGTGACGTGCGTCGCGCTGTCGTTGTTCGTGTTCGTAAGGACATTCAGCGTCGCGACGGGTCTGTTATCCGTTTTGACGGCAATGCTGCTGTCATCATCAACACAAATGGCGAGCCTCTCGGGACTCGGATCTTTGGCCCTGTGCCGCGCGAACTTCGCGCTAAGTCCAGCCCGACAAAGAATCTGATGAAGATTGTCTCGCTCGCACCAGAGGTTTTGTAGTCATGGCTGCCAAGATCAAAAAAGGCGATTATGTCATCGTGCTTTCGGGCGCCGACAAAGGTCGCAAAGGCGAAGTTCTGTCTGTCTTGCCTGCTGAAGAGCGTGTCGTCGTAAAAGGCGTTCGTCTTGTGAAGCGTCACGTCAAGCCGACCCAAGCTGACCCAGAGGGCGGTATCAAGTCTTTCGAGGCTGCGATCCACGTGTCTAACGTTGCTCATATTGACCCAAAAGATAACGTGGCAACACGTGTCGGGTTTAAGACGTTGAAAGACGGTAAAAAGGTCCGCGTGGCCAAAAAATCGGGAGAAGTCATCGATGGCTAAGCCGTATACACCCCGTCTAGCTGCACTGTATCAGGACGAAGTTCGTGCCATGATGCAGGAGCGGTTCAAATACTCCAACCCTATGCAAATTCCTGGCGTCGAAAAGATCGTCTTGAACATGGGTCTTGGTGAAGGCGTTGCAGATAAGAAAAAAGTCACAGCCGCTATCGAGGAGCTAACGCTCATCGCAGGTCAAAAGCCTGTTGCGACTGTCGCCAAGAAATCCATTGCGGGCTTTAAGCTTCGTGACGGCATGGTGATTGGTGCAAAGGTGACTTTGCGTCGTGACCGCATGTTTGAATTTATGGATCGTCTAGTGAACATCGCCTTGCCGCGCGTTCGTGACTTCCGTGGATTGAACGCCAAAAGTTTTGACGGCAATGGCAACTATGCCATGGGCCTGAAAGAGCATATCGTGTTTACGGAAATCGACTATGATAAAGTCGAACAAGTCCGCGGTATGGATATCGTGGTGCAAACCAGCGCCAAAACAGATGAAGAAGCCAAGGCATTATTGGCCGCGCTTGGGTTCCCGTTTCCGAAGTAATCGGAAAACGTCCAAGCGAACGCAATAAGTCGAGCGGGTCTTTTTAAGGCCCAGCAACCTAAGAAGGAATAGATTGAATGGCTAAAGTCAGTGCAGTCGAACGCAATTTGAAGCGCCAGCGCCTCGTTGCGAAATATGCCGCGAAACGTGCCCTGTTAAAGGATACGGCTCGCGACAAAGACCTCCCGGTCGAAGAGCGCTTTGCCGCTCAGCTGAAACTCGCGGCGTTGCCACGTAATTCAGCTGCGAACCGCGTCCGTAACCGTTGTTTGGTTACGGGTCGTCCAAGAGGCTATTATCGTAAAATGAAAATGTCCCGTATCGCGGTTCGCGATTTGGGCTCAATCGGCCTGATCCCAGGCCTCACGAAATCTAGTTGGTAGGGGGAATACAAAATGTCTTTTTCTGATCCACTCGGTGATATGCTCACCCGTATCCGTAACGCCATCATGCGTAACCGTTCCACGGTTATGACACCGGCTTCAAACTTGCGTGGCCGCGTCCTTGACGTCTTGGCCGACGAAGGTTTTATCCGCGGATATTCCGAAACAACTGACGATGCGGGTTTCCGCGCCTTCTCAATCGAACTGAAATACTTCGAAGGTGAAGCCGTCATTCGTGAAATCAAGCGCGTGTCCAAACCTGGTCGCCGTGTCTATTCCTCTGTGAAGACACTGCCGCAGGTTCGTAACGGTCTTGGTATTTCAATTCTATCAACCCCTAAAGGCGTTATGAGTGACGCCGCTGCACGTGAAAATAACGTGGGCGGTGAAGTTCTCTGCCAGGTCGCGTAAGGAGGGTTACATGTCACGTATTGGTAAAAACCCTATCACTGTTCCTGACGCGGTCACGCTGACTCAAAACGGTCAAACCGTTTCAGCCAAAGGTCCAAAAGGCGAATTAAGCTTCACGCTGCCATCCGCCGTTACGGGGTCTTTGAAAGACGGCGCTTTCACAGTCACTCCTGTTGAAGGTGTTAAAAACGCTTCTGCGATGTGGGGCATGGCTCGCACTATGGTTTCCAATCTCATCGAAGGCGTTACGAACGGCTTTAAGAAAGATCTGGAACTCCGCGGTGTTGGTTATCGTGCACAGGCTCAGGGATCTAAGCTGACAATGCAGCTCGGTTTCTCTCACGATGTTATCTATGAGGCACCTGAAGGCATCACGATAAGTGCGCCAAAGCCGACACAGATTATTGTTGAAGGCATCGACAAACAAAAAGTTGGCCAAGTGGCCGCTGAAATTCGTTCTTACCGCAAGCCAGAGCCTTACAAGGGTAAAGGTGTTCGTTATGTTGGCGAATATGTGCGTCAGAAGGAAGGGAAGAAGAAGTAGTCATGAAATCCGCTCGCTCCCTTATGCAGCGCCGCGCGCAACGCGTCCGTCGCCGCCTCAAAAAACATTCAAATGGACGTCCTCGTCTATCTGTATTCCGCAGTTCGAAAAACATCAGCGCGCAAATTATCGACGATGTAACAGGCCAAACACTGGCTTCTGCATCAACGCTTGAAGACAAAAAAGCTAAAGGCGGAAACGTCGAAGCTGCGCAACGCATCGGGAAACTGATCGCAGAACGCGCTACAAAAGCAAAAGTTGGCGATGTTGTTTTCGATCGTGGACCATATCTCTATCACGGCCGGGTGAAAGCCCTTGCCGACGCGGCTCGCGAAGCCGGTCTGAAATTCTAGGAACGTATTATGGCTCGTAGAGAAGACAACCGTCGCGGTAAACGCGAAGAAGAAGAAAACGAATTCACGGACCGCCTTGTCCACATCAACCGTGTGGCCAAGACCGTGAAAGGTGGACGGAATATGTCCTTCGCCGCTCTCGTTATTGTTGGTGACGAAAAAGGTCGCGTTGGTTTCGGTAAGGGTAAAGCCCGTGAAGTTCCGGAAGCCATTCGCAAGGCCTCTGAAGAAGCTAAGAAGACTATGATCCGCGTGCCTTTGCGCGAAGGTCGTACCTTCCATCACGATGTACGTGGCCGTCACGGCGCGGGTAAAGTTGTGATGCGTGCAGCGCCTCCGGGTACTGGCGTTATCGCAGGTGGTCCAATGCGTGCTGTTTTGGAATGCCTCGGCGTTCAGGACGTTGTCACAAAGTCTATCGGCACTTCCAACCCATACAACATGGTTCGTGCGACATTCGATGCGCTCAAGCGTATGGAAAGCCCGCGTACCATCGCGAATAAGCGTGGTAAGAAAGTGGCTGAAATCGTAAACCGTCGTCAAGACGGTGCCTCAGCTCCAGAAGCGCTTGATGCGACTTCTGAAACTGTCTCAGCGGAGACTTAAAAATGGCTAAAAAAGCAACAGTAACTGTCCGCCAAACCGGCAGCGCCACTCGTCGTAAACCTGATCAGCGTGCAACGTTGGTCGGTTTGGGCTTGGGCCGCATCGGTAAGCAACGGACTTTGGAAGATACACCTTCCGTGCGTGGCATGATCAACAAGGTCAGCCACATGGTAAAAATCGTAGAAGAGTAGTCTTTTAGATCTGATGATCTAATCGAAACCTCTTGGAGACAAGACAATGCGTTTGAACGAACTCAAAGACAATCAAGGCGCCACACACCGCAAAAAGCGGATCGGTCGCGGTATCGGCTCTGGTAAGGGCAAAACCGGCGGACGTGGTGTCAAAGGTCAAAAATCCCGCTCTGGTGTGTCCATTAATGGATTCGAGGGCGGCCAGATGCCAATTTATATGCGTCTGCCTAAGCGTGGCTTTAACGCGCCAAACCGCAAGACATATCAAGAACTGTCCATCGCCAATCTTAACCGTGCTCTTGAAGCTGGGAAAATTGACGGCAAAACCGATCTTGATGCTGCTGCTCTGGTCGAAGCCGGCGTTATTCGTCGTGCGAAAGACGGCGTACGCTTAATCGGATCTGGCAAAGTGTCTAAAGCTGTGAAGCTTCACGTATCTGGTGCCTCGAAGGGCGCTGTTGCAGCTGTTGAGGCTGCCAAAGGTTCCGTGACTATTCTGGATGAAGATACTGTCTATCGCGGAAAAGGCGAAAAACAGGATCGTTCTGGTAAAGTTTCAAAGGCTGACAAAAAAGCGGCTAAAGCCTCTGCAGCTCCGGTTGCTGAAAAGCCTAAAGCTGAGAAGAAAAAAGCGGCTCCTAAAAAAACTGCAGCTCCGAAAGCTGAAAAAGCACCTGCTAAGAAAGCCGCTGCAAAAAAAGATGATGACGTTTCTGCTTACCTTGAAGCCACTCAAAAATTTGACGCAGATGCTGACAATGCTGTCGTCACGAAGATCGAAAAATATCTTGGTGCATCACTGAAGAATAAAGACGCGAAATACGTGTCTTGTTCGGACGAGACAGAACTCGACACGATCGTCAAAGGCTTCATGAAGAAAAAAATGGGCGTAGACGACAAAGAAGCTGCGATGGAGAAAGTCAAAGCTGTCTGCACCGAAATGAAGCCGGTTCGTATGAAGAACCGCGTCACATTCTACTACCTGCTGGCCAAAAACGAAGGCAAGCTAGGCGAATTCTAAGCCAATACCCAAGGCCGGAAGCACCTTCCGGCCTTGAACATGTTTGGACGACCCCCAATGTGGGAACGATACGCGCTTCGCGCATTCGTCTAATCGGGCGTCACAAACAGATAAAGGGACCGCATCATGGCTTCAGCCTCCGAACAGCTCGCCGCGAATATGAACCTTGGAGTATTCTCCAAGGCTAAAGAGCTACAAAAGCGCCTCCTATTCACGCTTATGATTTTGGTTGTTTACCGTATCGGAACCTATGTCCCGATCCCGGGAATGAACATGGAGGCGTTCCAAGCGTCTTTCTCTTCTGGTGATGGCGGTTCTCTAATTGATCGATTGAATATGTTCTCCGGCGGTGCCGTGGAGCGTATGGCAATTTTTGCATTGAACGTGATGCCGTATATTTCGGCTTCCATTATCATGACCCTTCTCAAAGGTTCCGTCGCGTCGCTCAAAGAGCTTGATAAGGACGGGGAGCAGGGCCGGAAACAAATCAACCAATATACACGTTATTTGACGGTCTTCTTGGCTGCGTTCCAAGCCTTTGGTATTGCCCGTGCGTTGCAAGGCACAGAAGGCGCTGTGATTAACCCCGGCCTCTTCTTCCAGGCCTCTACAGTTATCACACTCGTTGGCGGAACAATGTTCTTGATGTGGCTCGGTGAGCAGGTGACTGCGCGCGGCGTTGGTAACGGCGTTTCCCTGATTATTTTAGCGGGTATCGTTGCCGAATTACCGAAAGCGATTTTCCAACTCTTTGGTTTGAACCAATCTAATCAGATTTCAGAGCTTATCCTTATTGTGCTGATCGTGATGTTTATCGCACTCATCATGCTGATCGTTTATGTAGAACGAGCCCAACGGCGACTAAGGGTCCAGTATCCAAAGCGTCAAATGGCCAGCGGAAAGCAATTCGGTGGCGAAAACTCTTTCATGCCACTGAAGCTAAACACAGCTGGTGTTATCCCACCGATCTTCGCTAGCTCGCTTTTATTGCTTCCAGCAACATTCGGTCAGATCTTTGTGGCGGGTGATGGCGCGTCATCAGGGTTCATGGCCCGTGTCCTTGCCTATCTTGGTTACGGTTCGCCGACCTATCTAGTACTCTATGGCCTGTTGATTATCTTCTTCTGTTACTTTTACGTGCCTTACGTATTTAAGCCTGATGATGTGGCCGATAACCTCCGTAAAAACGGCGGCTTCCTGCCAGGTATTCGACCGGGTCAACGAACTGCGGAATATCTTTCTTATGTTCTGTCGCGCCTGACGTTTATCGGCGCACTTTATGTGGCCTTCGTTTGTGTCGTGCCGGAAGCCTTCATTGCTCGAACTGGGAACATTCCAGCCTCTGTTGCAATGTTGATCGGCGGGATGAGCCTTTTGATTATCGTCTCTGTGACGCTTGACTCTGTTGCTCAGGTTCAGTCTCATCTGATTGCACATCAATATGAGGGCCTTATCAAGAAGTCCCGTATGCGCCGTCGGAATAAGACATAGGCAGGGGATAGACGTGGCTCTCAATCTGGTACTTTTTGGTCCTCCCGCTGCGGGTAAGGGCACGCAGGCGAAACGCCTTGTTTCAGAGCGTGGCTTAGTCCAGCTCTCTACCGGTGACATGTTACGGGCTGCGAAAGCCTCCGGATCAGAACTGGGTCTGAAAGTCGCCGATATCATGGATAATGGTAAACTTGTCAGTGACGAGATTGTTGTCGCATTGATTGAAGAGCAACTCGATGTTCAAGCTGGCGCACCGGGTTTTATTTTTGACGGCTTTCCACGGACACTTGTACAGGCTGAAGCACTGGATTCAGTTCTGAAAAGTCGTGGCGAATCGGTAGACACGGTTATCCGTCTCAAAGTAGAGGACGCCTCCATATTAGAACGGATCGCGACTCGTTTTGAGGAGCAAGGTCGGAAGGATGATAATCCAGAGACCTTCAAGGTTCGTCTTGA
This sequence comes from Litorimonas sp., assembly GCA_039975855.1. GTDB lineage: Bacteria > Pseudomonadota > Alphaproteobacteria > Caulobacterales > Maricaulaceae > Litorimonas. Next base: position 12,156 of record JBDWGH010000003.1, read on the forward strand.
CGCATATAATAGAGATACTGCCCCACTGCTCCCGTATTACTCGGCGCAGGGGAAGCTGACCGAAGTGGATGGCATGGCGGATATTGAGACAGTTGCGGCTTCGATTTCCGAAGTTCTCGACCGTCAGGCCTCTCCGAAAGGAGAGCCAAAACAAGGGTTCTTTGCGCGCCTCTTCGGCCGTAAGTAACCCGCAAGATTGAGTGAGGGGAAAACCCTCGAAGATAACAGTGTGAATGGTTGACGCCGTTCATGTTTAAGACTAATGGACCCGCTTTCGCGGCAGACGTCTTCGGCTACCGCCCCTTTCGCTATGGGGCGAGCTAACGTCGACGCCGAACCGGAACCGGATTGAATTGGAGGCCGCTCGTGGCTCGTATTGCTGGGGTAAATATCCCGACCAACAAACGCGTTGAAATCGCGCTACGTTATATTCACGGCATCGGCCCTGCAAAGGCGACCGAAATCTGTGAAAAAGTTGGCATTTCGTTCGAACGACGTGTCCATGACCTGACGGACCAAGAGGTTCTTCAGATCCGTGAAACAATTGATGCTGATCATCAGGTCGAAGGTGACCTGCGCCGTGAAGTTTCTCAGAACATCAAACGTTTGATGGATATGGGTAACTATCGTGGTCTGCGTCATCGTCGTGGCCTGCCCGTTCGTGGTCAGCGTACACATACAAATGCCCGCACACGCAAAGGCCCTGCAAAGGCCATTGCCGGTAAGAAGAAATAAGGTAGGCTGAAATGGCTAGAGAACCAGGCAAGGTCCGCCGCGCCGACCGGAAAAATATTACGTCCGGTGTCGCGCACATCAACGCAACATTTAACAACACCATGGTTATGATTACGGATGCCCAAGGCAACGCCGTTGCATGGTGTTCAGCTGGTGCGATGGGCTTTAAAGGCTCACGTAAATCCACACCTTACGCCGCGCAGGTCGCAGCTGAGGAAGCGGCCCGCAAGGCCGCCGAGCATGGTATGAACACATTGGAAGTCAATGTGAACGGTCCTGGCTCAGGTCGTGAATCTGCTGTTCGCGCTCTGCAAGCAGCCGGCATGACAATCACGACAATTCGTGACGTCACACCGATCCCGCATAATGGTTGCCGCCCACCAAAACGCCGCCGCGTTTAAAGTCGGAATTGTTCGGGCCTTCGCCCGGAGGAACATTTTTAGGCGTGTCTTTTCATTCGGAAGGGCGCGCCACACGCTTAATTAAAGGCGAACACCGTGATTGAAAAAAACTGGCAAGAACTTATCCGTCCGATCAACCCGGAAATTGAACCCGGTCGTGATCCAGCGCGTAAAGCGCTAATCATTGCAGAGCCGCTTGAGCGTGGCTTCGGTATGACACTTGGCAATGCGCTACGTCGCGTTCTACTGTCCTCCCTGCAGGGTGCAGCTGTCTCCGCTGTTCAAATCGACGGTATCGTTCACGAATTTACATCCATTCCAAATGTCCGCGAAGATGTCACAAACATCGTCTTGAACATTAAAGGTCTCGCCGTGCGTCTGCATGCTGATGGACCAAAAAAGCTGCTTCTGCGTAAGCAAGGTGCCGGCCCGGTAACAGGTGCTGACATTGAAGAAACAGCTGACGTTGAAATCCTAAACAAAGACCACATCATCTGTACTGCTGATGAGGGCGCTGACATCCGTATGGAACTGACAGTGACCTCCGGTAAGGGTTACGTCCCTGCATCTGCATCCCGTCCAGAAGATGCTCCAATCGGACTTATCTCGATTGACGCCCTTTACTCACCTGTGAAACGCGTCGCTTACCGCGTCGAAGACACGCGTGAAGGTCAAGTTCTCGATTATGATAAACTCATCATCGATATCGAAACAAACGCGGCGGTTACGCCAGAAGACGCGATTGCTGTTGCTGCGCGTATTCTGCAAGACCAGTTCCAAGTCTTCGTCAACTTTGACGATCCGGAAGACGTGTCACGCGGCGAAGAGAAGCCAGAACTCGACTTCAACCCGGCGCTACTGCGCAAGGTTGACGAACTTGAGCTGTCTGTTCGTTCAGCGAACTGTCTGAAAAACGACAATATCGTTTACATCGGTGACCTTATCCAGAAATCCGAAGCTGAGATGCTCCGTACACCAAACTTCGGTCGTAAGTCCCTCAACGAGATCAAAGAAGTTCTCGCCGCTATGGGTCTGCACCTCGGTATGGACGCGCCAAACTGGCCACCGGAAAACATCGAAGAACTTGCCAAGAAATATGACGACCACATCTAAGCTTCACGCTTAGATCGGTCCCACAAGAACACCTTTAAGAGATTTAGCCATGCGCCATAAAATCGCCCATCGTAAACTGAACCGCACAGCGTCACACCGCAAAGCGATGTTCGCTAACATGTCCAGCTCCCTTATCGAGCATGAGCAGATCGTAACAACGCTTCCAAAAGCGAAAGAGCTCCGTCCTTTCGTTGAGAAGCTAGTCACACTGGCGAAAAAGGGTGACCTGAATTCCCGCCGTATCGCTATTGCGCGCACACGCAATAAAGAGATGTCTAAGAAACTCTTCGATGTTCTTGGCCCACGTTACGCTGATCGTCCGGGCGGATACATCCGCATCATGAAAGCTGGTTTCCGTTATGGCGACAACGCCCCTATGGCCGTCATCGAGTTCGTTGATCGCGATGAGAGCGCCAAAGGTAAAGTCGATCGCGAACGCGCTGAGGCGACTGAAGAAGCGTAAACCGCTTAAAATCAAATTACTAAAAACCGCGGCCTAGACCGCGGTTTTTTTATGCGTGAGTTTTACCTCATTCACGCACGCATGACATGCCTTTCGGATATGCCGTTTTGTATAAACTGTGTTTTGGGTTATGTTTTGCGTGGGACAATCGGAGGACAACCCAATGGTACAGCTTAAGATCAATGGGAAACCCACCCGGCTGGATGTGGATCCGAATACGCCGCTTCTCTGGGCCGTTCGGGAACAAACCGGATTGACCGGCACGAAATTCGGTTGCGGGATCGCCATGTGCGGCGCCTGTACCATGCATGTGGATGGCGCACCGGTGAGGTCCTGCTCCACATTTGTCGGCGATGTTGAAGGCGCCGACATCACGACGATTGAAGGTGTCTCCAATCCGGACGGCACGCTTCACGCGGTGCAGGAAGCCTGGATCAAACACCAAGTCCCGCAATGCGGATATTGCCAATCTGGACAGATCATGAGCGCTGTCGCACTCCTCCGTGACACGCCCAACCCGACCGATGATGACATTAACGCAGCCATGGCAGGAAATGTCTGTCGCTGCGGCATGTATGACCGCATCCGGGCTGCGATTAAGACGGCTGCTAAAGCCTCTACTGTGATGGGAGGTTAGTCATGAGCGAAGCTGTCGAAACAAAGACCAAAGTCAAAAAAGAGAAGAAAAAGGGCCGCTGGACAAGACGCGGATTTATCGGCGCAGGCCTGGTCGCGGGCGGCGCGCTGGTCGTTGGCGTTGCGATCCGCCCGGGTGACCGAACAGACAAGCTTTCGAAATATGTGACAGGCGAAAGCGAACACCTCCTCACAGCTTGGGTGAAAGTCGCCGAAGACAACACAATCACCGCCATCATTCCGCACGGCGAAATGGGGCAGGGCGTTCACACAGCGCTGTCGGCTATGCTGGCGGAAGAAATGGATGCGGATTGGAGCGCGCTCAAAATCATGGAGGCGCCAGCCGAGAAAGACTACGCCAACTTCCCATTGGTTCGCGAATTTGCAACCGGCGGGGCAAAGGTCCCGGGCTTTGTCTTTGACACGCTAAACGGCGCGATGCTGGGCCTCGCAAAATCCATGGATATGCAGATCACGGGCGGCTCGACCTCCGTTCGCTTCACAGGCACAGGCGCGATGCAGACAGCCGGCGCGGCGACGCGGGAACTCTTGGTCAAAGCGGCAGCAAAAGACTGGGGCGTTCCGGCCGCTGAGCTCACCACCGCCAAAAGCATGATCATGCACAAAGCGTCGAACCGAAGCGCGCCTTATGGTCAATTCGCAGCGACGGCGTCGGAGATGAAGCCAAACCTTCATCCGACCTTGAAGTCTCGCAAAGACTACACGCTGATGGGGCAATCGCTCCCGCGCGTGGATATTCCGTCCAAAGTCAATGGAAGGGCCGAATTTGGCATTGATGCCCAAGTCGACGGTATGAAATACGCCACAGTTATGGCTGCGCCTGTCCACGGCCAATCCGTCGCGCGCATGGATGCATCGAGCGCCAAAGCGATGCCAGGCGTAATCTCCGTCCATAATATGGGCGATTACGTGGGCGTGGTCGCCGAGGGGTATTGGCAAGCCAAACAAGCCCTGGACAGTCTCGACGTTGAATTCACAACCTCCGCAGCCAGCTCCCTCTCGCAAGACCAGCTCTTTGCACAATATGCGAACAGCCTCGATACGGGCAAACGAAAGACCATGCACAAGGCTGGTAATGTCACTAAGGGCACAGAAGGCGCGGCTGGCGTTGTTGAGGCCGAGTACCAAGTGCCTTATCTCGCCCATGCTTGCATGGAGCCAATGAATGCCACGGCTTGGATCCGTGACGGTAAAGGCGAGGTATGGTGCGGCACGCAAAACCCACTCGGTACGCGCTCTGCCATTGCCGGTCATCTTGATACCGACATCGAAAATGTAACGCTTCATACCGCCTTTATGGGCGGGGGTTTTGGCCGCCGCGCGACACCTGATGTCGTTCTGCAAGCGGTCGACCTGTCCAAAGCCTCCGGTCATCCGGTCAAACTGATTTGGTCCCGCGAAGAAACCACACAACAAGATCATTACCGTCCCGCGGTCCTTGGCCGCTTCAAAGCGGCTGTTGACGCAGACGGCATGCCCCTGACTTGGGAGAGCGTGTTCAACCATGAAGGCGAACCCAAAGAAGCCAGCGATATTTCCTATGGCATCCCGAACAAACTCGTTCAGGTCGTCGATAGCCCGTCCCATACGCGCCTCGGCCCATGGCGATCCGTGGATCACACGCAACACGGCTATTTCACCGAGAGCTTCATCGAAGAGCTCGCCCACGCCGCGGGCAAAGACGGTTATGAATATCGCCGGGCACTCCTGTCAGAAAAGCCGCGCTTCCTGAAGGTGCTCGACGCCGCAGCCAAGCTCGGAAATTGGGACACGCCGCTGCCAGAAGGCCAAGCCCGCGGCATTTCCATCGTCGAGAGCTTCATGACGATCTGTGCGCAGGTTGTGACCGTCGATATGACGGATGGCGATCCCAAAGTCCTCCATGTCGCCTGTGCGGCGGATCCGGGCTTTGCCGTGAACCCCGACGGGTTTGAGGCGCAAATGCAAAGCGGCATTATCTATGGCCTGACGGCGGCGCTTTACGGCGAAATCACGCTCGAAGACGGCGCGGTCATGCAAAGCAATTTCCATGATTATGAAATGCTCCGCATGGATCAATCGCCAAAGATCGATACGGTCATCCTGACCAGTGATGCGCGCATTGGCGGCGGCGGCGAACCCGGAACCCCGCCTATCGCACCCGCGCTGGCCAATGCTGTGTTTAATGCGACGGGACGCCGAGTCAGACACCTACCGATAAGAGGGCTCGGCGCCGCGACTTAGGTCACCAATCCCCTCACTCCCAATTTCGCCAATCATCGGCGGGATTGCGGTCGTCTGATGTGCTTTCATATTTCCAATTTTTACCGCCTCGCGGGGGCGGTGCATTCTCATTGACGGGGCGGGGTTCCTGCATGGCGGTGAGCTCCGCTTGAATTTTGACGTCCGGGTGAACCTCGGGCTCTAGCTTTGTCGGGGGTGAAAACCCTGGCATCAAATCAAAGTTTAGAATAGGAATTTCGGGACGGCGCGCATCAAGGCATGCCTCCATAGCGTCCATCTCAGCCTCCAATTGGAGCTGTTTTAATTGCTTATCCATCTCCACCCAATCGGGCGTCGCTTTACGCAAGGCGAGGGCAGCTTCCCGCGCATGGTGGTCTCGACGCGCGGCCTTAATCGCGTGACAGAGCTGTTCATAGCGCAAAGCCTGCATCTCTTTGCGGCGGGCGCGCCGCGCCAATCGTCCTCGGGGCATATTGCCTCCTGTATATTTTTTCAAACCTTACCCGTCATCCTCGGCCTTGAGCCGAGGATCCATATCTAACCTTCTCGATGGATCCTCGGCTCAAGGCCGAGGATGACAGTGATAGGGGTTATACCTCAAAGCTAATTCGCTTTTGTATGTCTTAGTTCGTTTTGTTTTCCGTAATTAACGGGGATGTTCGCGTGGGTGGTCAGGCTCTCGTGGAAACGAGGAAAAATAGGTATGTTTTCGAGCCTTCCCAGCAACGTGCTAAGAAGCCCCACGCGACGACGCCTTTCTCCACTACCGGCCGAACAGAACAGTCTAGGCTCAATCAGCTCGCGATAGGCCACCCAGATTGACGGACGTGACTCCGCCGCTCCCAATGACAAGCGCCGCTTCTTTCCGACCAAGCCAACGTGCACATGGCCGCCCGTTGAAAGAAGACAGCTTTAATATGCGGTACAAAACACAAAGTGAGGACGCATCTCTTGAATAAAAGTCTAAGCGTTTGAGAAGGGTAGAATTTTCTGTCGCCTACGTCGTCGCGAAACGTGGATTTAAATTAGACGGGACGTTGTTTCGCGACAATTTATCGTGGCGAGTGTCTTACTGATGAAGAGTTTGAGACGGTCGTGGGGTGTGTGCATTGGGGCTTAGTGGACAAAAGGCTAGCAATTGATTTCAATCATTAGGTGTGCTGTGTTGAAGAACATCTAAAGCAAAGAGGGCGGCCAGTGGTAAATTCACTAACCAACTATGAAGTTTCTATAATCAAGAACTTGCTGGGTAAGCCTAACTTTAAAAATCAAGAAATAGCTGGACTGATAAATCGTTCAAGAGGTGATGCGAAAAGTGATGTTAGTTCAGGACGTATCTCGAATATTAAAAACGACCAGATTCAAAAATATAAAAATATTGACGCATGCTCTGATAAAGAGGTTGAGACTTTTCTGGAAAATGCCAAAAATTTAAAAATACTAGTTTCTACAACAGATAACAATCCAATCTCAAACTCTATGCTGGAAGTTCTCTTTCCGTCGAAGTCAACGGATACTACTAAATTAAATATAACTGAAACCGATCAAATAGAATGCAAGCTTGGATTCAATATTGTTATGAAAACCATTGCTGCCTTCGCCAATAACAAAGGAGGTTATTTTGCTTTCGGAGTAAAGGATAAAACTTGGGATGTAGTCGGTCTTAATCCAGCTAAACTGAAGAAGTTTCAAGAATTTGACTTGAAGGATATAAATCAAAAAATTCGAACGGCACTAGGTGCCGACCTTCAAGTGCAGAAGGCGGTTTATCGCATTGAGAACAAATTCGTTGGCATTATGTATATAGCTGAGGCCAAAATTAAACCTCTAATATTTACGAAATCCGATGGCAAAGAAGGGTTTGCCGAGGGGCATATATATTACCGATATTCTGGAGAGGATAGGCTGATCGCCCCGTTGGATTTACAAAACATCATTGAAGTTCGCATTCGTGACCTATCAAAAACTATCCTTACCAAGCACATTTCTCAAATTCTGGATGCGGGTCCTACCAACAGCGCAGTACTAAATTTAGAAACAGGTGAAGTAGATGGAGCTTCTGGTAAGTTTGTTATTGACGAAAAACTCCTGAAGGAAATCGAATTCATTAAGGAGGGTGAATTTCAAGAGAAGTCTGGAAAGCCTACGCTCAAGTTAGTCGGCGAGTTAACACAAACCACGGGTGTTAAGACGGTGACTTCATTGGGTAACATTACAAACCATAATTTGATGATGGCTTTTTTGAACCAAGAAACAGTTGAAAATTCGGTAGCATTTGTAAAACATCTGAGTTTTACGCAGACACAATGGCTGCCAATCTATTATTTTATGAAGATGGCCAATATTGACCGTTACAATGCTCAAAAGCTGATAGCAGAAGCGGTAGGTAGTTTGAAAGGTTCGGTAAAATTCCAAACATTAAGGATTAAAGAAGGCAAATTGCCGCCGAAAGGTGGGCAAGCAGACGCAAAATACATCCAACTACTAAAGGCCGGTTCAACTTTCGAGATTGGTGACATGTCTAAGCAAGAAAAACGATGTTTACTGAGGTCTATTCAATCGTTGTCAAAATACGATTGCGACTTGAGTTATATTCTTGGCATTCTCAAACTCTTCTACCCAGATGAGTTCAATTCGGACAAAAAGTATACTTATAAATCTATGATTAGAGCGACAATTTCTTACGTTGATGCTACATATTTTCGCTAATGTTGACGTCCGCTAAGGGGACGAACTTTAATTCGACTTAACCAGCTCAACCCACACTCCATCCCAATGTCTCACCCGCGTGGAACGGAATAATATCCGTCTCTGAGAGCGTGAAGCGATCGGGGACTTGCTGATTTTTTTCGTGAGGGTCATGGTCCCTTCATTCAGGGGCAGGCCGTAAAATTTCGGGCCGTTGAGGCTGGCGAATTTTTCGAGCTTATCCAGCGCGCCTTTCTATAACCCTACTTCTCGGTTGCGGGGTGTGCGTAAACGGAAACTTGGTGAGTGTAGGATGCAGGTTTGAACCCGTTTTAAACTATGTCTGATCGAGCGTTGGGTTGAATGGCGAACTTTCAATGAACCGCCATCTCAACGCTGTTGCGCAGCTTTGTCGTCTGATACGTTTTATTTGTATGCGTAGGAGACGCTGCGCGCCGGCATATTCAGCAATATCGTCTGCATCCTCTATTAGAGTAGCTTCTCCATTAATGTGCAAATGATCCCCTGTCTCGAAGTCAATAAACAATAGAGCGGCATTTGGATTAACCAGCAAATTTCCTAAAGTGTTGAAAAGGTTGTTTCCCTTATAGTCCGGAACGCTTATCTGCGACGGGCTGTCGACAGTGATAAATCCTGGTTCACCGCCCCGGTGGCTCATATCCACACCTTCATAAGACGCGTTTGACCCGTCACTGACATAAGAAGCGATGAAGAATGTATCTGCTGCTGAAATCAAATCGACATCTGCGATGTTTAGAGCGGCACCTTCTGTGATTTTACTTTCGATGCGGACATCTCGTTCGGATATCTCTCTAACGCTAATATATTTTGGGCAGTTTCCGTAACTTTGCACCACGCTGACTGTAATGGAGTCGTCATTTAGCTCAGAAATTCGTCCATGCATTCGATTGCGGCGACGGTTAGATAAATCAAGACCAAGCACCCCTACAGCCTGTCCGACGGCCAGTGCTTGCAATGCGGGTTGATTGTCGCGGTACCCAGTCTGGATTATCAGTGTTTCTGGATTGGGAGAATATACAAACCTGGGAGCTCCGGAAAGTAGTGAGGCATGCGGCAAACCGGTCTTATCAACTGTTCCCAGAAATATATATTCTAACCCCTCAAAGAACTGGCGATGTTGATCAGGCATGAAGTTCCGCATCATGTGCTGTGCGGCAATTTCCATTTTCTCTCGAACACCCAATTGGTCTTGCAAGCGTAATTCACCGTCGTGGAAGTGCTGATCTGTCATATGATTTCTCCTGAGAGTCCGATCTACTATAAATTTGGTGGGCCATACGGACAGTCGATTAAATATCCCCAGCCGCCGTTTTTAAGTTTCTTTGCGACTTCTGTAGATTGACCTTCCGCCATGATGCTCCCGTCTGGTGCCACAACACTCCAATTTGCACGAATTAGTGCGATGTCTCTGATGATAACTTCACTAAACACCTCACTTTTGATTTCTGACCTAATGTCCATGAAACCAGCAAAAGCCGCACGTGCGCCCTCTATCCCTACACTAGGTGGCTGATCTGGGGGAAAGAATACTTTACAATCTGGGTGGAACATTGATGTGATGCCGTCCAAATCTCCTTCTTGAAGATATGCGCTGACGCAGTCGGCAATGTCGCGGGGTTGGTGGGCGATATGTTTGGTCATAAGTGTCTCTGGATTGATTTCTAGCTATGATATTTGGAGCGAGGTCTTTACGAGTTTGAGGCGTGCCTTGAGCCTTTTTTAAAGTCGAAATACTCGCCGTGGGCTTAACGTCGCTTAGGCTGGTCCATTATTGTCCATATCGAGGATCATCTTCCATGTGTCAGCATCATCGCGCTGATAGACCAGAACCAATCGCCCTTTAGGGCTGCGAACCTCACCGGTATCGCGCATCTTCATTGTCCCATAAAAGTGACCTGAAACTACTGCAGTATCTCCAAAGACTTGAAGTTCTTCGATATCAAAGCCGGAAGTGATTTCGGCAGCCGCTATGCGTGGATTGTATTTGTCGCGGATGGCTTGAGAGCCAACAGTCACAGGCTGACGTTCGTTCACGGTCATGACATTAGGGTGACACGTACTCACCATGGCTTCAATATCGCCAGAGTCGAGTCCATTATTCCAAGCATTGATAGCAGCTTCGATTTGTTCATATTCATTCATGGGTAATCTCCGTAAGTTGATGTTATTTGGCTTCGCCACACTATTTGTTTTCGGCTTGAGCAAACCATATCCTGATGGTACCGTTAGTATAAACAACGTAGTTCCATACACAGTGATTGGTTTAACGAACAATGAGTCGGAATAATTTTGGAGATATTCGCGTCTTTGTTCAGGTCGCGCGCATGGGAGGATTTCGATCAGCCGCAAAACAACTGCAGCAAGCGCCAGCATCCGTAAGTGAGGCTGTCCAGCGTTTGGAAGATCGAATGGGTGTTAAACTGTTTGAGCGTTCGACCCGCTCCGTTGCACTTACCCAGATAGGAGAACAGTTCTACGCGCGTAGCCTCCCAGCCGTTAAAGAGCTAGAAGAGGCTGTAAGTGACATTGATGCGCAGAAAGATGAAGTTGCAGGCACATTGAAATTGTCTGCCCCGTATAGTGCGGGACCATTTTTTCTCGATGATCTAATTGCAAGATTTGCTGCTCTCTATCCGACGGTCGATGTAGAAGTAATCTACGATGATAATAAAGTAGATCTAGTGACATCAGGAATTGATGCCGCCATCCGCTCAAACACGCTCTTAGAACCGGATACCCATGCGGTTACTGTGGGGCCTGAACTCACAATGTCGATTATTGCTTCGCCGGACTATTTGGCCCGCAAAGGCACCCCCAAGCATCCGCAGGATATTATGAGCCATGATACGCTTTGTTATGCGTTTGGTCGGAGCGGCCAACTCGCTCCGTGGAGTTTTAACGGGACGAATGGAGCTTATACAATCCAACCTAAACCTAGGATGGCCGCAAATGATATGCGGTCGCTTCTACATTATGCAGAACGAGGGCTTGGACTGGCCTATGTCTACGGAGAAATTTCTGCACCATTCGTGAAAGCAGGCAATATGAAGGAAGTCTTGCATGAGTACCTTACTCCTTTTCCACGCTACTCTCTTAATTATCTAAGCAAGCGGCACATGACGCGGCGGTTACGTGCGTTCATAGGTATGGCCAAGGAAGCCACCTGAACTCCCCGGTTTTCCAGATAATTCTTGTATTGTTTTAAGAGGGCTAACGTCCTCTTTGGCGACAAACTTGACCTCGCCCAAGCAAACCTAACCCACACTCCAACCTAATGTCTCACCCGCATGGAACGGAATGATGTCTGTCTCTGAGAGGGTGAAACGGTCTGGGACTTGATGCGCTTTTTTCGTGAGCGTCATGGTCCCTTCATTCAGCGGCAGGCCGTAAAATTTCGGGCCGTTGAGGCTGGCGAATTTTTCGAGCTTATCGAGTGCGCCTTCTTCCTCAAATGTCTGCGCATAGCTTTCCATCGCAAAGTCTGAGGCGCCACTAAGATTGTGCTAAAATGAAAGTGTCAGTTCCTACAATTGGCTGCAGTAAATTGGCCAAGCAAAGAGAGTTAGGGCTTCAAGCTATTTTTATCTCTTGCGATCTCGGATTTGACGCGGCCATTCGGAGCTGGCTGATCCCAAATTCTACGACCAGAAAATTCTTTAGTTTCATACATCGCAAAGTAATCATTTAATGCCCGAGACAATTTTTGCTGCAGAGCGGGACGGGGTGGTTCGGTTGATCGGATTTCCCCCATAGGGTGGGATAAATCATACCATCTATCTTTTGGTGGTATGGCTGTATCATAGGAATAAGTTCTAACTAATTTCCAATGCCCATCCGTTATCATTCGGGACGGCCCGCGTTCAGCATATTGATAAGGCCGCCAGTCGGTGGTTCTTAGTCCTTTTAATAAAGGTGAAAATGAGCGCCCAGGTCCGCGAAGGTTCATCGTTTCACCTGCAAAATCCAAAAGGGTTGCATGCAGATCTAGCAGATCGACAAATTCTTCACGTGTTTGACGGTTCCGAACCAAATTCTCCGGCCCGGAAACAATTAATGGTACGCGGATAGTTTCCTCATAGAAATTTGGTTGAGCCGTCGCATTGGTTTTTCCATAAACACCATACCGTCCCATCAATAGGCCGTGATCGGACACGTAAACGATAAGTGTGTTTTTAAGCAGCTTCCGGCGTTTGAGAGCTCCTATTAAGTCCCCCACTTGTTCATCTAATAGACTAACGGCTGCGAGATATTGGGCTAACTTTTCACCATGATCATCTGGCACAAGATTGTTTTCACCCATTTCTATCATATCAGACGTGCCGCCCGCACGGATCAGACTATCAGCTTTGCCGCGATATTTTTTTACTAGACGTTCAGGTAATCCGCTGAATGGAGAATGCGGTTCGACATAATTGAGATTTATGAAAAAGGGCCTTGCTTTATCTTTCGTTCGCGCGTGATCGATGAAGCTGACAGCTTCATCGGTCAGGAATTCAGCCTGAACACCTTTATATGTTTTGGGCTCTCCATTCCGCGAAAAATGAACGGTGCCAGAATGTTCATATTGGTTCTGCCAACCTGCTGTCTGTGTATCATAACTCAACCAATGATCATAACCTCGCTGAGGCTCTCGGCTGTCGGTGGTCGCGTGCCATTTTCCGATCATTGCCGTTTGATAGCCAACGGCTTTCATTCGTTCAGAGAGTAAAGTCTGGCCAGCTAGCCAATCGGCATTAAATTTCGGCGACTCCGATAAGAAATCATGAACCCCGTGTGCAGATGGAATTTTTCCCGTGTAAAGGCTTGCTCTTGAAGGCGAACAAACTGGCGCTGATGACATAGCATTTGCAAACAGAACGCCTTCTTTGGCTAACCGATCTAAATGCGGCGTCTCCACCATAGTTTTTTTATATGCACCAAGCGTCCATTGTGCCTGATCATCGCTCATAATAACGATTATATTAGGCTGCGTCGGACCTTCGTTAGCCGTGGAATCCTGAACGGCATACATCCACGCGCAAAGGACAAACCATCCAATAAAAAATCTAAAGCCTAAAGGCATAGCAACCCTCAATTGTCGTCTATTGTGTTTAGGCTGCTAGCTGTTCTCGTCAATGGTACCATAAGGGTATGCCCACGCGCGTTTCGGGGTTTTACCGATAGAGTTATTGCGCGGAACAGGCGCAAATATAAACCAGTGTTGATTGAGTGGGCCTAGGCGTCGATCGTAGCAGACCACCCCAATGTCTCACCCGCATGGAATGGGATAATATCTGTCTCTGATAGCGTAAACCGCTCAGGGACTTGATGCGCTTTTTTCGTGAGCGTCATGGTGCCCTCATTGAGCGGCAGGCCGTAGAATTTCGGGCCGTTGAGGCTGGCGAATTTTTCTAGCTTGTCGAGTGCGCCTTCTTCTTCAAATGTTTGGGCATAGCTTTCCATCGCATAGGGCGCGTTAAAGACACCGGCGCAGCCACAGGCGCTTTCTTTGGCGCCGACGGCGTGCGGTGCCGTATCCGTGCCGAGGAAGAATTTGTGAGAGCCGGATGTGGCCGCTTTGCGCAGGGCAAGGCGATGCTTCTCGCGCTTGGCAATTGGCAGGCAATAATAATGCGGACGAATGCCGCCATCAAACATGGCGTTGCGATTATAATTCAGGTGATGCGGCGTGATCGTGGCGGCGACATTGTCTCCGGCTTCTGTCACGAACTCCGCGGCTTCTTGGGTGGTGATATGTTCGAAGACGACTTTCAGACCGGGATGTTCTTTGATGAGGCCGACCATGACTTCGTCGATGAAGACGGCTTCGCGGTCGAAAATGTCGACGTCTTTATGGGTGACTTCGCCGTGGACGAGCAGCGGCATGCCGACATCTTCCATCACGTCCAAGACGTCGTGAATATTTTTCACATCTGTGACGCCATGCGCGGAATTAGTGGTCGCATTGGCGGGGTACATTTTGGCCGCCGTGAAGACGCCCTCCAGCTTGCCGCGGCGCATTTCTTCGGGGTCTATATTATCCGTCAGATAAGCCGTCATGAGCGGCGTGAAACCAAGGGAGGGATCAACGGCCGCGAGGATACGATCGCGATAGGCACGGCCAGCGGCGACGGTGGTCACGGGCGGCTTTAGGTTTGGCATAATGATGGCGCGCGCAAATTGGCGGGCCGTGTGGTTCACGACATCGGCGAGCATGGCCCCGTCGCGCAAATGTACATGCCAGTCATCGGGCCGGCGGATCGTCAAAGTCTCTGTCATAAGCGCGGGTTAGCGGTGTTGGCGATGGGGGTCTAGTCCCAGTCTTTACGCCGCAACTGCATAAGTTGCTCACCCTCTGCGTTATAGAGACGCAAGGCGAGGTGGGTGGCTTCGATTTTGCGCGTGTCTTGTAGATTTTTCATGAAGCGGTTTTCTGCGTCCATCACATCGGCGCAGAATTTTTTCGTGCTGGCCAATGCGCCAATGGTCAGTTTTTGACCCTCCTGCGTGTATTGCCCGAAGAATTGATTGCATCCGCCATGCCCTCTGATTTCGCCATTGGCTTTGAAGGCGACGAATTGTTCTTTGGCGGGCGTTTCCATAGGGCCCCATTCGCTGCCTTCGAGAGAGGCAAGCGGGCGGGTCTTGCGGACATCGCTGGCGACCTTTGCGCAGCCCGCGAGGACGAGCGCTCCCAGCGCTAAGGGCAAAATTATGGGAAGGGCCATTCTCATTGCTCCCGATAGGGGTCGCCGAGCATAGACGAAATGTGTCGTCCGTTTTCAGCCAGGGCCGCTACGTCTACGGAGACTTGGTTCGTGCACTGGGTGTGGCGTTCTTTCTCTTGATAATATCCGGCATTAAAGGCGCGCACGAGTTGGCGGTGACGGTCTTGGTCGCCATTGGCTTCGACGGTCATCATGCGCTGGCCATAGTCGCGCCATTTCTGATCATTTGGGCCAAAGCAGAGCGTACGCAGATAATGGATCTGCCCGAGATTTTTGGACAGCGCTTCGACGAGGCTGGTCATGGTGACCATGTCTTGTTCGACGCGCAGTTCTGCGGCTTCTCGGGCTTTGGCGGCGAGGGCGCGTTTTTCCCGTTCCGTCAGCGGCTTCTCGGCTTCTGCATCTTGAGCCTCCAAATCTTGAGCTTGGGCATCCTGCGCATAGGTCGGCGCTGCGAGCAGTAAGAGCGGCAATGCGAATATGGCCCAACGAGACGTCATAGCGTGAGTTTACGGTGCATCCGCTGAAAACAAAACCATTTTTGCATGTCCCTCGCGGATGACACGGGTTGTCTCCGGCCACATGCCCAGCGCGTCTATCTCTGACAGGGGGACAAAGCGGGCTTTATCCGCGTCATCTCCGGCTTTGGGCTCTCCCGATGTCCACCGCGCCAGATAGTCGTGCAGGCGGTAATGATAACCCTCAAAGTCTGCATCTAGGGCCGTGATCTTGGTGAGCAGATCGGCGCTCACGCTGGTTTCTTCGCTGAGTTCGCGCAAAGCGGCTTGGCTTTCTGTTTCGCCCGCCTCGATACGGCCGCCCGGAATGGACCATTCGCCTTTTCGCGGGGCTGTTCCGCGCTGGATGAGGAGAACCTCGTCTCCACGCAGGCAAACGACGCCGACACAATTTGTTCGTTTCATACTCATGACCGTTCCCTTAGCGAGGCTCGCCGCGTATAGCGAGACTATGTGTGGACGATATACATTAGCCGGCAATCTCGACCAGATTGCGACCCGCTTTGCGGCGAAAACAAGTGATGAAGGCCTGTGGGAGTGGGAGCCGCGCTATAATGTGGCGCCGGGTGCCGTGGTTCCTGCCATTGCTTTTAACGGGTCTAAAGACCGAACGGTTGTCCCCATGCGCTGGGGACTGCATCCGTCTTGGCGCAAGGAGCCACCCGAAGGCCGCCCGCTTTTTAATGCGCGGGTCGAAACGGCCAAAGAGAAGCCCAGCTTCCGCACGCCCTATAAACGCCGCCGCGCGCTTATCCCGACTACGGGGTGGTATGAATGGGAACGGGTAGAAATGCCAAACGGCAAAGAGGTGAAACAACCGTCTTTCATCTTCGAAGATAGCGAAGATGTAGGGAATGAGATTTTCGCCTTTGCGGGACTGTGGGAGCGCTGGCGCGTGGAGGAGGGGATAGAGTTGTTGTCTTGCACGATCCTCACGACTGCGGCGCTGGGACCTGTTAAACACCTTCATCACCGCATGCCCGTCAGACTGCCGGAAGATATGTGGGAGGCTTGGCTTGATTGGGATGAAAACCCGGACCGTATTTTGGAAGCTAAACTGGACGGAAGCGATTTAGGATATTACGAAGTCGACCGCGCGGTCGGGAATGCGCGAAATGAGGGGGTGGAATTGATTAAGGCGAGTGCGGGGGTTTGAGGGGGTAAGATTTTCTAAAATCATTGTAAGATGAATACTAACTATCAATTGCCCAATTGAGAAAAAAACCAATCATTTTTCCAAGGTTTTTTGGTCCGCAAGATCCGATAAATTTCTCGTCCTTAATCCAACATATGACCCAATCGTTTTCACTTTCGTTTTGAATACTAACCTTTTCGA
The DNA here is from genome assembly GCA_039975855.1 of Litorimonas sp. Taxonomy (GTDB): domain Bacteria; phylum Pseudomonadota; class Alphaproteobacteria; order Caulobacterales; family Maricaulaceae; genus Litorimonas. Next base: position 29,039 of record JBDWGH010000003.1, read on the forward strand.
ACTCTCTTTGGGCTAAATATGTGTCGCGGATGTCAATTTCGATACTCCAACCTGGGTTGTCGAGAGTGTCGATTTTTACGCCGTACTGATGTTCCCAATCTCCATTACATTCGTTGAGATACCAATTTTGTAACTGGGTTAAACTATCTGAATTCCTAGTTGCCACTTTCATGTGTTTTCACCTTTGTAGACGTTGAATCGGGTCAATCCTCTTGTCTAAATTCCGATTTTGTCGAGATCATCTCCAACTCCGTATCCCGCGCGACGAAATCAGCCATGCTCGCGCCGCGTGAACCGAGGGGGCGGCAGGGGCCTCTCGTTGTATCAACAATGGTCTGACGTTCGAGTTCGGAGTTTAGCTCTGCCCCAACGATAATCACCATTGCTGTCAGCCAGAGCCAGATCAGCAAGATAATCACGGACGCCAATCCGCCAAAGGTCTCATTATAGGCCCCAAAGTGGACGACGAATTTTGAGAACCCAAAACTAATCGCCAACCAGCTGACGAGCGCAAAGGCAATCCCTGGAAAGACCCAGCGTTTCCGTGCAGGTCGCCGCGATGGACCGAAGCGGTACATGACCCCACACGCGAAACAGAATATCGTCACGAGTAACATCCACGGCAATGTCCGCGAGGAAAACCCAGCGGTATCGACAATATTCGTATGCGCTAACGCTGCTGACACACCGATAATCACAAATAGCGACGCCCAAACGAAAATCAGGCTGCCGAGTGTCATGAGCATTCCAAAAAGGAAAAACACCGCGGGGTTCCGGCTTTCCACTTCTTCATAGGCGACATTCATGGCCCGCATCATGGCGCGAATACCAGCGCCAGCGGAAATGAAGGCAAACCCCAAGGAAAGAACAATACCGAAGCTGGCATTGATCGGCGGCGCGGCAAGGACGCTATTCACTTGCCCTTCCAAAATTGCGTAGGCCTCTCCGGGGAGGAGCGTCGCAAAAGTACTTGTTAGGCCCTGAACATCTCCAGGATCGGCGAAATAGGAAAATGTTGATAGCGCCGCTGTAATGAGCGGGAACACGGCGAGGAGAGAGAAAAAGGCAACACCAGCGGCGATAACGCTGACATTGTCATGATGGGCTTCTTTCCAGGTGCGTTTTATGACGCTCCACCAATCGGATAGCCCATATTTCCATGGGCTATCGACGTCACATTGCGCGAAATTCTGAGCGTAATCTTTCACTCGCGCGGGGCCTATTTTCCCTTCTTTGGGGGTTGAGGCCGTGCATAAACGAGCACGTCATCCGTTGAGCGTGCAGGATCGAATTTATATCCACCTGCATTAAAGTCTTTCAGGCCTTCGGCTCTGTCCACGCGGTTCTGGATGATCCAACGAGCCATCAAACCACGTCCAAACTTGGTGTAATACTGAACAGGGCGAGATTTTCCGTCTTTGTCTTCCATGAACTTCGCCGAAATAACAGGGCTCGTTAGGGCCTTGGTATTGGCGGCTTTGAAGTATTCATTGGAGGCGAGGTTGACGATTGTGTTGTCGTCATGGCTTTGAAGCTCTTCATTTAAAGACGGGGCGAGGGTATCTGCCCAAAATTCATAGAGGTTCTTGCCGCGTTCATTTTCGAACTTTGTGCCCATCTCCAGGCGATATGGCTGAATGGCATCCATGGGACGCAGCACGCCATAAAGGCCAGACAAAATCCGCAGATGATCCTGCGCATATTCGAGATCGTCATCTGACAGCGATTTGGCCTCTAGGCCCCAATAGACATCACCATCAAAGGCAAGGCCTGCTGATTTGGCGGAGTTAGATTTTCCGTCGAGATTGAAGGCTTGAAACCGCTCCGCATTCAGCGTCGCAAGATTGTCGGAAATATGCATTAGCTTTTTTAAATCTGCCGGAGTTTTAGTCTTTGCTAAAGCGGCAAGGATTTTGGTGTCAGCGTCAAAGCGTGGACGCGTGGCGGACACGCCTGTGTTCGCCGGGTCCATATTCATTTTTTTTGCAGGGGAAAGTAAGGTTAGCATTTTGTGCTCCTCCTCATGAGATCAGCTGCGGGATGCAGCTCGTATCCGTGGGTTAGTAAGACTGACCATATAGGGCGCGACTATCAGGATTGCGAGTCCTCTGAGTTCACATCCTCGTTAAATCATCACGCGTGCGTGTTGGGAGTTCCTCAAGTCAGATTTTTTTGGGGGAATAGAAAAGCTACAGACCAGCGGAGAGACCATCCACGATTCGCCATAAGAGCTTCTTGAGGGGACCGGCATTTCTATACTCGTCCGGAGCATGGCCAACTTTAAACCTTTCTGGTTTGTGCTCTGTGTTCTTCAATCGAACATGAGGTTCGGCCGATTTCTTATTCGACATTATCAGTGTCTCCAATTTCTAAATCATCACGCGCGGGTTCATTATACGATCAGGATCGAGTGCATTTTTTATCGTGCGTAGGAGATTTATTTTGATTGGATTTGCGCGCTCAGCGAGGTCATCTTTCTTCATAATCCCAATGCCATGTTCGGCAGATATAGATCCGCCAAGATCGTCCACGATGTCGAATACGGGCCCACTCAATGCATCCCAGTTTTCGAGAAATGCCTCTCTGTCTGCGCTTTCCGGTTGGGCAATATTGTAATGGATATTGCCGTCGCCAAAATGACCAAATCCAACAGGTCGACAACCCGGGACGACACGCTCCATCGCTGCATCCGCAAGGGAAAAGAACTCTGGGATTTTATCAATCGGAACTGTGATGTCGTGTTTAATTGATCCGCCTAAAAACTTTTGACCCGCACTCATATGTTCGCGAATAGATAGAATATCTGCAGCTTGGGTTTCATTGACTGCTATAACTGCGTCTTGCACTGAATTGTTTTCAAACGCTTTTCCGATGGTGGATTCTGCGATAGCGAAACCTTCTTCTTCCGTCTCCACTTCCCAATCGCATAACAAATACCAGGGATGTCTATCCGTGAACGGGTCGCGCACAGCCTCAAAATTATCGACGACGGCGCGGTAGCCGATGGCTGGCATGACCTCGAACATGGCTAGGCGGCCGCCTGCGCGAAAGGGCTCCAAAAGTGATACAGCCGCGGCTGCGCTGTCCAATCCGATCAGGGCGCGCTGCACATATCCGGGTTTTGGAAACAGCTTTAATGTGGCCGCTGTGATGATGCCTAATGTGCCTTCCGCACCCAGAAACAAACGGTTCAAATCATATCCCGTATTGTCCTTTCGCAGGGACGTCAGGCCATTGAATATGGACCCGTCCGCGAGCACGGCCTCAACCCCAAAGACTAACTCCTTTGTCGTTCCATATTTAAGGACATGGTTCCCGCCCGCATTCGTTGAAAGGACGCCGCCAACAGAGCAACTGCCTTGGCTGGAAAGGGTCAACGGAAATTTTCGATCAGCTTCATCGGCAGCATCAAGGACAGACTGCAAGGTGGCTCCGGCCTCCACGGTCATTGCATTGGCTGTCGGGTTAAGGTCGCGAATGGCCGTCATTTTTTTCAAACTAATGAGGACTTCGCCTTGCGGGGTGTTCCCGCCAACCAGTCCCGTATTCCCGCCTTGCGGCATGATCGGCATTTTATGTTCGGCGCAGATTTTGACGGCCGTAGAAACTTCATCGGTCGAGCGCGGTGTCAGCATGATGGGCGTGGCCCCAAAATACTTATCCCGCCATTCGCGCAAATGCGGGTCGATCAAATCTGGATCCTGCGTCCAAGCCCCTTCGGGCAGCGCTGATTTTAGGGCTTCAATTCCGGCGGTCATAGATGGACCTCTAACGCGCCTTGACGGAGAATTTCAATCTGTCCGTTGAGCGTGGAAACGATTGTCGACGGTGAAGCAGAGAGATCCACGTCAGTCGAAAGAGAGGCGTCAATTTCATCGGCGAATTCTTTCAGCCCTTGGGCATAAGAAACGCACTCTTTCTCTCCGGTGCGGTTGGCGCTGGTGAGGGCTAACGGACCAGTTAGGTGTTCGCGCCAGCTTGCATCAGGGCAGCGAAAGGCGATTGTTAATTTATCATCCAATTTAGATAAGCATTTCGCGTTAACTGCGGGGTTGTCTGTCGCCTCTACAATAATCGTCAGGCTACCCGGCCAATAACGTTTGGCCAATTCCAAGGCTTTCGGTTCAAATATTCCGAACTTTTGGGCTTCGTCGATGTTTTGCACGCAAACGGCCAGCGGCTTTTCGAAATCTCGACCCTTTATGGCGTAGATTTTTTCAACGGCCTGCGGGTCTTGCGCTGAACAGGCCAAGCCATAGACGGTCTCGGTGGGAAGCAATATTACCCCGCCAGACGTCAGCGCGTCATTGATTTCGGCGTAATCGGTCACTTTGCTTCGTTGAACTCTGCTTCAATCCGTAGGGTTACCTCATCGCCAATACCGAAACTGGTGAGGTGGCTCATACCCCAATCAGAGCGTTTAATCGTCCCAACGGCAGAAAACCCCAAAGTAGCGCCGGGATGGCCAAAGCTTTTGCCTGCGCCGTTATAGGTCACGTCTAGGGTCACAGGTTTCGTGACGTCGCGAAGCGTTAAATCGCCTGTCACAGTGCCCGTGTTGTCAGTCGATTTCACCGACGTCGTAGAGACAAACCGGATTTCAGGGTAGGTTTCGCCGTCAAAATATTTCCCGCTCGTCGCCAGTGTGTCATCCCATTCAGTGTCTCCGGTGGAGACACTCAGGGGGTCGATGCGGATATCTAGCTGGCTGTTAGCGGGCTCGGTCGGATTAAAGTCGAGTGCGCCGGAAATGTCGTCAAAGCGTGCCGTGTAAAAAGACAGGCCGGAATGGCTGAGCGACCAGTTTACAGACGTATGAGCCGGGTCGAGCACATAAGCGCCTTCGGGCGCGGCGGCAGTATCCAATACAGGCGCCGTGGCACAGGCAGACAGAGCGAGCAGGGTGAGGGGTAAGAATATCTGTTTCATGCGGTTATCCTAACGCGGTTGACAGCAAAATATAGTTGAAAGCGCGGTAACTCTATCGCACAGCCACGTGATGGAATCCCGTGACCAAATGACAGATGTGGAAGAGGCGGCTTCAGACCCTGGCGCGCCACGGTCTCGGCGCGAATGGCTCTGGTCGGAGTTTAAGTTTTTCGCGAAACTGGGGGCATTTATCCTCGCATTTATTACCCTAGTTTGGGGGCATTTTAAAATCCCAAGCGAAAGCATGCAGCCGACGCTTGAGGTTGGTGATCACCTTTATGTGTCAAAATATGCCTATGGGTATTCCAAGCATTCTTTGCCGTATTTACTTCATAATTTGCCTTTGCCTGAAGGACGTATTTTCTCTCGCTTGCCAAAGCGCGGGGATGTCGTGGTGTTCCGCAATCCGAAAACCGGGATTATCATGATTAAACGGGTCGTTGGCCTGCCAGGTGACACGCTTCAGGTTAGGCGTGGACAGCTTTATTTGAATGGCGAAGGGATTGAACGAGAACGTATTGATGGGCGGTTATACAGAGAACATGCCACCCAGCGCGTCCGCAGCGTGAATGTTTATACCCAGACACTGCCAGGCATGGACGAGGGATTTGTGATTTACGAACGCGACGACTCTCACCCACTTGATAATACGCCAGTTTTCATTGTGCCTGAAGACAGCGTCTTTTTTATGGGTGATAATCGCGATAACTCGATTGATAGCCGCGCGCCGCGAAATGGCCCGGGTATCGTGCCGATGGACTACATCATGGGCCGCGCAGACCGCGTGATGTTCAGCTTTAAACGCTGTGACAGAACGGAAGACTTATATTGCCCGGCCAAAGGCCGCGTGATGAAAAAATTATAACCGGGTCTCGACCCGACGGAGGCAGACGCATAGTCTGCCTGACAAAGACAAATAGGTGAAACATGTCCGACCCCAAAATTGCTGAAATGAATTTCGAAGACGCTCTAAATGAGCTGGAAGGCATTGTTGGCCGCTTGGAACGTGGAGATGCACCGCTTGAGGAAAGTATCACGATTTACGAACGCGGCGCGAAACTAAAAGCCCATTGCGAAGGTAAGTTGAAAGCCGCGCAAATGAAGGTCGATAAAATCGTACTCGACGGCCAAGGCAATGCCAGCACAGCGGATTTTGACGGGTAATCCAAATGCCGCTCGCTGCTCTCTCTCAATCGGCCGATGTTGATTTTCCAACCCGTTTGCGGTCTGTCGCGGGGCTCGTGGAATCGCGGCTGAATGAAGTTTTGCCTCAGCCAACAGGTCATCAAGCCGTCATTATGGAAGCGGCGAGATATGCCGCATTGGGCGGCGGTAAGCGTTTACGGCCGTTTTTGACGGTGGAAACGGCGCGCATGTTGGGCGGGCCATTAGACGAAGCTTTGACCGTTGGGTGCGCTTTGGAATGCCTTCATGTGTACAGCTTGGTTCATGATGATCTGCCCTGCATGGATGACGATGATCTGCGCCGCGGCAAACCGACGGTCCACATTGCCTTTGACGAAGCGATTGCAGTCCTCGTTGGCGACGCACTCTTAACCCGGAGCTTTGGCATTTTGGGCGAGGTTGATTTGCCTGCCGACGTCAAAGTTAAACTCGTCACCGAACTGGCTGCGTCAGGCGGTATGTCTGGCATGATTGGCGGGCAGGTTGTGGACATAACAGTTGCTGAAGGGGAGCGTGACGAAGCCCTGATTACCGACCTGCAAGCCATGAAAACGGGCGCTCTGATTGACTATGCTGTGCGGGCAGGCGGCCTTGTATCCGGCGCGTCCGAGGCGCATTTGGCGGCCTTGTCCGGCTACGCCCGTGATATGGGATTGGCCTTTCAAATTCAGGACGATATTCTGGACGTCACGGGAGATGCGGAAACCGTTGGCAAGGCAGTCGGTAAAGATGCTGACCTCGGGAAGGCCACATTTGTATCAATATTAGGCCTTGAAGGTGCGCGAGAGCGGGCTGCGTCACTCGGTCATCAAGCGAAGAATCATCTTGAACCTTGGGGCGCATCCGCGCAAACCTTGCGTGATACTGTGGACTTCGTGTTGGAACGCCAACACTAGTCTCTGAACAAAGGATTACAGCGCAATATGTCGCAAACGCCGCTTCTCGATACTGTCAAAATACCGTCCGATATGAACGGGTTCACGCGTGACCAGCTTAAGCAACTCGCTGATGAAGTCCGCGCGGAAGTGATTGATGCTGTCTCTGTAACAGGCGGTCATTTGGGCGCTGGTTTGGGCGTAGTTGAATTGACCGTCGCGATCCATTCCGTCTTCGATACGCCGGATGATAAGTTGATCTGGGATGTTGGTCATCAATGTTACCCGCACAAAGTTCTCACAGGTCGCCGCGATCGTATCCGCACGCTACGCAAAGGTGGCGGGTTGTCCGGTTTCACGAAACGCGCAGAAAGCGAATATGATCCGTTTGGAGCCGCGCATAGTTCGACCTCGATTTCAGCGGGTGCAGGGTTTGCTGCAGCGCGCGATTTAGACGGCCGCGAGAACCACATCATTTCCGTGATTGGTGATGGGTCTATTACCGCTGGCATGGCCTATGAGGCGATGAATAATGCCGGCGCAACAGATTCACGCCAAATCGTCATTTTGAATGACAATGATATGTCTATCGCCCCGCCTGTCGGCGCGATGAGTCACTTGCTCTCTCGCACGGTGAGTAGCGGCGGCTATCAAGCGCTTCGCAGTACAGCGAAATCCGCCATTGCTCGCGCCCCGCGCCCAATCAAACGCACGGCGAAAAAGGCCGAAGAATATACGCGCGGTATGTTTATGGGCGGGACTTGGTTCGAAGAACTAGGTTTCTACTATGTTGGGCCCGTTGATGGGCACGACCTCGATGCTTTGATCCCCGTTCTGGAAAACGTCAAAAAGATGAAGGACGGACCAACGCTTATTCACGTCGTCACGCAAAAGGGCAAAGGATATGCCCCGGCGGAAAAATCGGCTGATAAATATCACGGCGTGTCAAAATTCAATGTCGTCACGGGTGAGCAATCCAAAGCCAAGGCGAATGCCCCGAGCTATACCAAGGTCTTCGCTGAGAGCCTGATTTCCGAAGCCCGCAAAGACGATAAAATTGTTGGTATTACGGCGGCTATGCCAGGCGGGACGGGGATGAAGGAATTCGGCCAAGTCTTCCCGGAGCGTATGTTTGATGTCGGCATTGCCGAACAACATGCTGTGACATTTGCGGGCGGATTAGCAGCGGATGGGTATAAGCCATTCTGCGCAATCTATTCGACCTTCTTGCAACGCGGTTATGACCAGGTTGTTCATGACGTGGCGATCCAAAACCTGCCTGTTCGTTTTGCGATGGACCGCGCGGGTCTCGTTGGTGCCGATGGACCTACTCATGCGGGTGCATTTGATATCGCCTATCTCGGATGCTTGCCGAATATGGTGCTTATGGCGGCGGCGGATGAGAATGAGCTGGCCCGCATGGTCGCGACCGCTGTTGCCCGTGATGACGGACCAACAGGGTTTAGATATGCGCGCGGCGAAGCGACAGGATGTGGTATCGACCCCAACCCACAGCCGCTCGAAATCGGAAAAGGCCGTGTCCTGCGTGAAGGCTCCAGCGTTGCGATATTCTCATACGGGACACGTCTGGGCGAGGCATTGCTTGCGGCTGAAAAACTCGAAGCATTGGGTCTGTCCACAACAGTCGCGGATGCCCGCTTTGCAAAGCCGCTTGATACGGAATTGCTCTGTCGTTTGGCCGATGAGCACGAAGTCCTCATCACGATCGAAGAAGGCTCGGTTGGCGGCTTCGGCGCGTTCTGCCTTCACGCACTGGCCGATGCCGGGCGCCTCGATAACGGCGTAAAAATCCGCACCATGACATTGCCGGATACGTTTATCGATCAAGACAGCCCGGCGATTATGTATCAGCAAGCAAAACTGGACGCCGACTCGATTGTTGAAAAAGTGTTTCAAGTGATTGGCCGCGATGTCGCCGATATGCAGGGTTTGGCGTGAAGTTAGTACGAGGGCTTATTATAGTCCTCTCCTACGCAATACTCAGCGCATGCCTCTCAACTCCGTCTTTTCCTGAATTATACAACTCGGATGCCTTGTTGTCTCAGGGGGAGACCGTTGATGAGAATTCAAAAGATGAAATTTTATACCGTTTGCAAAGCAGCAAAAAGGATTGGGAAGAAAGGGAACCGTCACATTACAAATATATCGTTTCAGCTTCCGCTTACTTTGTGTGGCATATTTCCGACGGACCCAATGAAGTTGAAGTTAAAGACGGTGATGTTGTTAAGGTTACTTATCGCGGAAAAAGCCGTCCCAAATACCCAAATGGTTATGTGCTTCCTAAGGAAGATTGGGAAGATTTCAGTTTCGAATCCTACTTTACAAAAGCAGAATTGTTTTTGAATACGCAAACTGACCTCGAAGGTGATGGGTGGAGGGATGAGCGTTTTTGGTTCGTCATCGATTTTGATGCAGGTTCCCGTCACCCAAATTTTATAGCTCGCAATGACCCTACCGATTTTCACGGAGAGTATGTTGTACGTATTGGCTATTTCGAAGCTATTGAATAACCTCGGTTGTCATATTTAACCCCGTATCAAATCCCGCTGCTCAACTAACGCCGCGCTCATAGCTTTCATCAACGCCATGACCTTTGGACTGGCGCGGAGGTCGGGATGGGTGAGGACCCATAGGCCGTAAAGCGGGGTTGCCGGGTCATTATTCAATCTCACAAGCTCTGGAATTTGGTCGGCCATAAAACATGCGGCCCGAGACAGGCCTTGTCCGTGTTTCAAGGCCAGATGCCGCGAAGAGATGTCATGAATGACATAGCCAATTGGGGCCTTTGGGTGGGATGTTGTCGCAAGCCAATCAGGGTCAGCTGTTGAACTCAGCCAATGCCTATTGTCTGCATTAGTGGCCTCTAAGTAATCTATATGCCCATATTCACTCAGGCCGACGGTACAGATTTCTCGGCCGACCAAATGATCGGGCGGGTTAGCTTGTCCCCGAATGACCACATCCGCTTCGCCGCGATCCAAATCCGCCAAACGATCTGTTCCGACGACGGTTAAGTCTATATCTGGATGCAGTTTTGCAAAATCTCCGATGGCGTCGACGAGAAGATATTGAAACACGGCTTGCGGAATAGAGAGGCTAAGTGGGCCTGATAGGCCGCTATCGGCACTGCGTTGAATACGCGTCGCGCTATGGTCCAAGGCCTCTATGCGTTCGGCAAGGGCGGCGCGTTCTTTTCCATACTCCGTAACGCGGTAAGCTCCGTCTTGACGTGTGAATAAGGCGGTTGGCTCGATGGCGTCGAGAGCGGCCAACCTGCGCGCGATGGTCGTATGGGTTACGCCCAGTGCGTCCCCTGTGGCACGGAGTGTGCCGTGTCGATGCAGGGCTAAAATAAGTCGGTGATCGTCCCAGTCGCGCATATAGGCTTGTAACGTTTTTGCACCACATTGGCAAGGAAGTGCGCATTTTAAAGGCCGTATAGTGCCAATATGTCTTGGCTGTGAACTTAAACACTCCAGAAAGCCCCCAATGAAAAAACTAACTCTTTCTATTTTGACGTCTACTTGTTTGGCCTTGGCAGTCTCTGCTTGTGCCGCTGCGCCTCAGACGTCGTCCGCTGAAACCGTTGCCAAAGAGGCGCCTGTAGTGCTCGACCTGAAAGCTGGTGAGGTCGTGCAATTTGCGATGTTCAAGCAGGCGGAAGGGGACGCCGCAAAAGCTGTTCGGAAACGATATTTCGAAACGGCGATTCCCTATGCTGAAAGTCTGGGGGATGAGTATTTAGGCGCCTTGACCGTAAAGCAGACTATGATTGGTAAATATAAACCACAGGGTATCGCGCTTTACGCATTCCCAAATGCTGCGGCGCAGGTTGAATTTCAGGCCAGCCCGGACTGGGCCGAATATCAAAAAATGCGCCGCGAGGGTTGGGATGAGTTAAATATTCTTTCGACCACAGTGCCCAAAGACATGAAGTTAGTTTTTGATCCTACTAAAGACTACACCTTGGCAGCTGGGTGGACCAGGCCCGGAACAGGCGCTGACTATGATAGATATTTAGATGGAATCGAAGCCGATTTCGATGAAATTGGAGCGCGTTTCGTGGCGCGATTTAAGGGCATTTCACTTCAGTCACTTGATGCGGGCCAAACTGATCCCTCGCATCTCACGCTGGTTGAATGGACGGATGGTCCGAACCTTCCGGGGTTACAGTCCTCGGAGTCTTACAAGGCGAATTCGAAGTATTTTCAGGGCGCCATATCGCGATTTGATTTCTATTGGATAACGGCGGCGAAGACTTAATCTGTCCGAAGCCTTCGACATGGTTTGGTCGGCGCGCTAAGTGGACATATGCGCGCCGACCAATATCTCACCACTCATGGTCATTACGATTCCCGTGCGCGAGCCCAGGCCGCGATCAAAGCTGGCTTGGTGTCCGTTGATGGAAAGACCGTCAAAAAGCCTTCTGAAAAAATAAAAGAGGGCGCCGTTGTTCAGGCGGGACGGGAGCATCCGTGGGTTTCGCGCGGTGGGGTAAAGCTTGATCACGCCCTTACTTTTTTTGGGTTAGATCCGAAAGGTATGACGTGTTTGGATGTGGGCGCATCCACCGGTGGTTTCTCTCAAGTCCTCGTCGCGCGCGGTGCAGCCAAGGTTTACGCTGTCGATGTTGGGCATGGGCAGCTTCATGTGGACCTGCAAGGCGAGCCAAAAATTATATCAATGGAAGGTCAGGACGCGCGAGCCTTGTCACCCAAAGATTTGTCGCCAGCACCAGATCTGATCGTCTGTGATGCCAGCTTTATCTCGGCGATGAAAGTCTTGGAAATTCCGCTACGTCTCTCCGCCGAAAAAGCCGAACTTATCACATTGGTCAAACCGCAATTCGAAGTAGGCAAAATCAATATCGGGCGCGGAGGCCTTGTGAAATCAGAGGAATTAGGCCTTCGGGCTGTGGATACAGTCCGTCATTGGGTGCGCGAACAGGGCTGGGAGGTTATTGAAACCTGTCCGTCTCCGATAAAGGGCGGATCAGGTAACACGGAATACCTTCTTCACGCGCGGCGTTTGTAAGGTCCGGATAAAGAAAACCCCGCTTTTGCTAAATATACAAAGCGGGGTTTAAGACTTTTACCTATTTACCATGATGCCGACGACGTTGGTGTCTGCGGCGTTGGTTGTAGCCGCGATTGTTATAATAAGTACGGCCTCTGTTACTGTAATACCCGCCGGTTCCTATGTTGATGGAGAGACTTGTACGCGGTGTGCTGTAATACGCCGGACGACGGTAATAAGGTGACCCATATTGATAGGTCGTCGTTGTGTAGGTCCGCTGCGGGTAAGTTGTCCCATAATAAGGCTGAGTCTGATACCCTTGATTATAATAGGTCGTGGTCGGAACTTGTTGGTAATATCCGCCCTGCGAATATCCAGATTGCGTGTAACCGCCGTTATAGTAACCAGTCTGCGGGTTATAATAACCTTGGTTATAGCTGCGGCGATTTGAACTTCCGTCTCCGGCAATCGCTGCGCCTAAGGTTCCGCCTATTACCGCACCAGCAATACCAAATTCTGTGCTCTGACCGCGAGGTGCAATGCCATCGCCGAGTGCCGCGCCTGCGACGCCGCCAATTACAGCGCCCAGCAATTGGTTGCCTGAATTGCTGCTGCTTTGATGTGAATGGGCATAGCCATTGTCATGCGCGCTAGACGGCGCGGCAAATGCGATTGATGTTACTGCAAGGGCGATAGCTGTGGTTTTAAAAGTGAGGGAGGTTGTCATGGGAGTCCTTTCATCGGCAATCATGCAAACCGCCTTCGTGAATAGAAGACGTTTTCAAGACACTAGAAAGCAATTGCTGAACGTAAGATGAGTTCAGCTATTAACCTTTCGTTAGGTTTTCGAAAGGGTCTCAGGCTCAGATACAGCGAAACGCTCTGCCATATAGGGACAGAGCGTCTCTGTTCGTGGGGGGACGTGTGGGGCGTCCATCCCACGACATTCGATTGAAGGATAGACTGGTATAGGTTTCCCTATATTAGTTGTGGCCTTGGCAATTTGTGTGGTGATGCGATGCGCCTTTGATCTTGCGACCCTTGGAATCATACATAGCTTTGCCATCACCATAGCAATACTCACCGCCAGTTACGACTGTATCTGGGACGCTGTGTCCGCCTTCATAGGCTGACAGACAGGTGCCTTCAGACATATAGCTGCCAGACGGGCAGGTTACAGTTGGCGCTGGCGCGGGCGTGTAAATTGGCGCTGGTGCCGGCGTATAGATTGGCGCAGCTTCGACGATTCGGGCCGGCGCTTCACATGTGCCATTGCCTAAATCAGTTGTCCCAGAAGGACACGCTTGGTTCACAACAATGGGTGCGGAGCCTACTACTGTGCGTGGCGGTTCCTGGCATGTGCCGTTCCCAAGATCGGTTGTGCCTGATGGGCAAGATTGTGGAATGACGATTGGGGCTGCGCCGACAACCGTGCGAGCTGGCTCTTGGCAGGTTCCGTTACCGAGATCCGTTGTGCCTGATGGGCAAGACTGCGGAATAACGATTGGGGCTGCGCCGACAACTGTGCGGGCAGGTTCCTGACATGTGCCATTCCCGAGATCTGTTGTCCCTGATGGGCAAGACTGCGGAATGACGATTGGGGCTGCGCCGACAACTGTGCGGGCAGGCTCTTGGCAGGTGCCGTTCCCGAGATCAGTTGTACCAGATGGGCAAGACTGCGGGATAACGATTGGAGCTGCGCCGATAACTGTACGCGCAGGCTCTTGGCAGGTGCCATTACCCATATCAGTTGTGCCGGATGGGCACACAGATGGAATTACTGTCGGGGCCGGTTCGTAAACCGTACGCGGCGCGGACATACATGTACCGTCAGCTTGCTCGGTCGTTCCGGACGGACAGGGTTGAGTCACAACCACTGGCGCTTGCTGAATTATGCGGGGCGGGGCTTGGATTGTCCGCTGACGCACGACGGTTTGAGAAACACGTGGGCGATAGGTTGTTCGAGACTGAATAGGGCCGGCAACGAAACCGCCAGGAGCATAGGATGTCGGAGCTGGCATAGGTGCAAGCGGGAGTGGGGCAGGAGCGCCATAACCCACAGGAGCACCATAACCTACTGGTGCGCCGTAACCGGTATTATATCCAATCGGAGCGCCATAAACGCCGCCATAACCAGGACCGCGAACGGGGCCTGAGCCATATCGAGAATTAGAGCGGCCATTTGCCAATGCATATCCTGCTGCTCCGCCAAGGACTGCGCCAATTGCTGTGCCTTCTTGACGTTGACCTGACCCTGCGAGGTTCGATCCGATCGCACCGCCAAGGCCGGCGCCGATCGCTGTACCTGCTAGATTTCGGCCGTTGAAACCTGGGTTAAACTGCCCGGCATACGGATTGCCGTAATAGCTAGACTGTGAATTACCGTATGCTGCACCAGCCAAACCGCCAGCTAACGCTCCGATGGCTGCGCCTTCTGTGCGGTTGTTTGATCCCGCAAGCTGGCTGCCGATGACGCCGCCTAAGCCAGCGCCGACAGTGCCAGAAAACACGGTATTATTGTCAAACCCAGCGAATTGCGCTGAAGCTGTTGCTGGCACCAAAGCCATGGCCGCAATCGCGGCGGTCGAAAGAAGGAATTTCATGTCAGGCTCCTCAAATGCCAAAGTTCCGCACGCCCACAGGTCGTGAAGAATTAAATCTAGAAAGTGCGCTTCCGGATTGTCCCGGGAACACCCACATCATTCGTGTCGTCTGCTTTATGCAGGTCTTATGCCGAACGTCTTAGCTGACGTAACATAAACGCAGGATGAGCCGAAAAGAGTTCGCCTAATAGGAGAGTAAATACTTGTAACCCAACAAAAAACCCGTCTCACCCTCCGATAAAGAAGAGCGAGACGGGTTTCATAGGACAGGGCGTAAGCGCCACATCCGGGGGGATGATTGGCCCGCCCCCGACTTTGGGGGAGGGAGCGGGCCGGTGTTTTAGAGGGCCGAGTTATCGGTAGTTACGGTAGCCGTTATTGTAGCTTTTCTTAATCCGCTTCCGTTCCCTTTTCAGGTACTTCAGATGACGGCCATTTGCTTCGAGCGCTCGGTGCAGACCCGGGCGATACCCACGAGAGTTCCGAAGTTGACGCTTGAGACGATCACCTTCCCGGCGGGTTTGATCTATCTCTCTATCAATTCGGTAGAGAGGGTCTACCCGTCGGCTGTATCCGCGATCATATCCGTAATTTCGCGTCGTTGTTGTTCGGCGATTATGGCCATTATGACCGACGGTCTGATAACCACGTGTGGTCGTCACAGTCCGCGTTGGATATTGGGTCGTCACAACCTGGCGATTATTATAGCGGTTGTCCTTTTCACAATCGCTAGCGCCGTCACCAATTGCCGCACCGGCGATACCGCCAATAATGGCGCCGAGAACAGCACCTTCTGTACGGTCACCGCGTCCGGCGATTTCTTCGCCGATGGCTGCGCCAACTGTCCCGCCAATTAGTCCGCCAGCAACGCCATTGGTTGTGTCGTTACATTTTCGGTAATCAGCTGCAGAGGCTGAAAGTGGGGTTGCGAGGGCTGCCGCAGCCAGAGTGACTGCAGCGAGGGCCGTTTTTGTTTTTAATTTAATCATGGCGAACTCCTGTTCGAGGCTACGGTGAGAGAGAATGCCCTCGACCGATGAACCCTGATTAGGAGGCCGCGTTTGAACCGACCCTGATGCTGAAATTCATAGTTCGTTCAGAATGACCTAAGCTTCTGAAATATCACACATGTTTCGCCAAAAAAGATTGAACTTCGTCTAAAGCGGCCCCGGCTTCGGCGATGTATTCATCGAAAATCTGCCAAACATGAGGCAATCCACCACCCCACATTTGAAGCTCAACCGGTGATCCGGCGGCCTGGCCTTTATTTACGAATCGCACTGCGTCGTCCCTCAAGACTTCATCGGAACTGGCTTGGACTAACGTTGGCGGTAAGTTGGAGAGATCATCATAAACAGGTGATTGGTCTGGATGAGACGGGCTCATACGATAATGATGCTGCATAGCGGGTAGCAGAAATAGCTTTGGCATTTTCAAAATGGGTTTGAGCATAGGCCGTAACATATGATCCGTATCTAAATTACGGCGCATAGACGGGCTGGATAAAGTCGCATCCGTTGTGGGGGAGAAAGCGACGACGGCATCGGGTTGACGGTCGGAATGTCCACGAGCCCAATTGGACAGCATCAAAACGAGATTTCCGCCCGCACTATCGCCGGCTAATGCGAGCTTTTCGATAGGGGCCTCTCCGTCAGGTCCGTTATTCAGAATCCAATTATAGGCTGCTCGCGCATCCTCAATGGTATTGAACCGGGAGTTTTCTGGCATCAGGCGATAATTGGGTGCGAAGACAGCCATACCTGTGCGGCGGGCCAATTGAACCGTCAGAGGACGATGGCTGATGTCACTGCCCACGGTGAATGCGCCGCCATGAACGTAAAGCAGGCGTTTATTCGGATCCGAGTTTGGAAGTAGCGTCCAGGCTCCAGAAATTTCTTGGCCATCAACTGTTATTGTGTCCGTACGAAATTCTACGTCGTCTGGGAATGTGCGGGCCAATCCGGCTTCGTCAAAACGCTCCCGTTTCGCTTCCCATCCACTATTGGCCATGCCGGATTGGGCGGGAACGACAAACATCTCGTGGATGTATGCGTTTAATGCGTCCAGTCCTTCGGAAGGTTCAGCGATCGCGAAGGGTTCTATCGGCGTGTCATATTGTGAAAGATCTTCCCCCGCCAGCTTACGAGACCGTAGCTTCAGATAGACATAGGGAATGCCAATAACGGCAGCGACAGTTGGGATAAGAAAGAACATGGAGTGGAGCTAAACCGTAGCTAGAGGCGAGTCTAGCAACATAGGTGTATGCCGAGGTGTGACAATTCAATCGAGCTCATCAATTCTCAAAAGACTATCTATTCTGGATTTTCCTTCGGGACCTAATTCGGCGTAAAACCCTCTCAGGCATTTTGGATGCAAGGGATTCCGATTATTCCAACTCCATCTTTCAAATGTCGCACCAGCACTTGAAATTTTAGTATCGACGGATTCTAAATTTGTCAGCCAGTCTTTCCCATTGATTGATGTATCAATCGGCAGACGTTTAGATTTTCCATCGGGCCAAGTGACCTCATAAATAAGGTTGCCCCCATCATCGGTTTGGTTGCAGCCCAATTCGACAAGCTCGGCATCGACCCATTTTTTCACGGTCATTTTGTTAGAAAAAAGACCTGACTTGTGGTGCCCTGTTTCACTCATCACTGAATATGAGTGAAGTTCAGCGTAACTAACAGCAATAACAATGACCGAAAGCGGCGCTAGGTATTTGGCAGATTTTATTAGCGTACCACTAAAGTATGTATCGATGAACTCCGAAGCATTTTTAATTCTATCCTTAGATTCCATGAAGGATGTTTTTTTCTGAAACATCTCAGGCGTGACCTTCTCAGGTTCAATCTGACTCAGAAATAACGCGCCTTTGACGGGCATTGGCACTAGCTTAGTAATGAGGGCGACAATCCAGCCGGAAAGACCGATCCAGACAAATAATCCAATCAGTAGTCCAATGCCAAAGTTCACATCAATCGAGAATCCATCGACAGAGGCGGCAGCTTGAATAGCATTCTGTTCAGTGAGATTTTCGGCAATGCCCCAAATCACAGCTCCAACAGCAAAGCCGCCGATCATTACAAACATGAATAAAAGGAAGCCCAGCCAGTTTACAAAAGGCAGTGAGTGGGCATCAACCAATTCCTCTGAAATACTCTTCGGTAAATCCCAAAGCGTGTCCTCTCCCAGGGCCTCACGTAATCTATTTTTGCGGCCCACTATCCAACCTGACCCCGATGTCTCAGCATATGGTCTGCCAGCGTCACCGCCATCATGGCTTCGGCCACGGGTACGCCGCGAATGCCGACGCAAGGGTCGTGGCGACCTTTGGTGCGCACGTCGATTTCATTGCCTTTGGCATCGATGCTTTTGACTTCTGTAAGCATAGAGGAGGTTGGTTTAATCGCGAGGCGGGCCGTGATGGTGTCGCCATTCGAAATACCGCCGAGAATGCCGCCGGAATGATTTGAGAGAAATTCTGGCGCGCCGTCTTTTATGCGAATTTCATCTGCGTTCTGAACACCGCTCCAACGCGCAGCCTCAAAGCCAGCACCGATCTCGACGCCTTTGGCCGCATTTATGCTCATCAGGCCCATAGCGAGGTCGCTGTCGAGTTTGCCATATACAGGTGCACCCCAACCTGCTGGAACGCCCGTAGCTTCGACATGGAGTACCGCGCCGACCGAATTGCCGTCTTTACGTACAGCGTCGAGATAGGCTTCCCAGTCTTTGGCAGCTTTAGCATCTGGACACCAAAACGGGTTCTGCCCGACCGTGTCCCAATCCCAATTTGCGGGATCAACATCTTGATCGCCGATAGAGACAACACAGCCGCGAATTTGAATATCATCACCCAGAACTTTACGAGCAATCGCTCCAGCGGCGACGCGGTTCGCGGTTTCGCGGGCACTGCTACGTCCGCCGCCGCGGTAATCACGGATGCCATATTTGGCGTCATAAGTGAGGTCCGCATGGCCGGGGCGATAGCGGTCTTTGATTTCGGAATAATCGCGGGACCGCTGATCCGTATTTTCAATGAGCAGGGATATTGGCGTTCCGGTCGTCTGGCCTTCGAAGACGCCAGATAGGATTTTCACGGCGTCCGGTTCTTTGCGCTGGGTAACAAAGCGAGAGGTGCCGGGTTTGCGTTGATCCAAGAAGGTCTGAATATCAGCTTCGGTCAGCGGAATACGCGGCGGACAGCCGTCAACGACGCAGCCTATCGCTGGGCCATGGCTTTCGCCCCAAGTTGTGAAGCGGAATAAGTGTCCGAAGCTATTATGTGACATGGCGGGGGCTTTAGCTGGGGCAGGCGGCTTTGGCTATGGCAGATTTCAATAGGTTGGAACGGTCGCCGCGATAGGGTCAAACCTAATCCTTAGAGCAACTGCTAGAGCGAGAGCCATGGAAACGAAAAGGAGAGCCAGTCGCTGCCGTTTTGTCAATCCAGCATAGAATGGCAAGGCAGCCAGAGTGAGTAGAGCAAGCGGTAAAATGGCGACGCTTGGTAAGTCCGGCCCAACCCCCACCATAAGCAAATGATAAAGCCCCAGCATATACCCGACGACCAAAGCGGCTAATCCGGCAGGTGCCCAATGCGTGTTTAATCTGCGGTGAGTCACGAAGCATACCGACGTGATCATAATTGAAATAACGACAAAATAACCCGCGGTCGGAGCGAGAGCTTGGCCGGCAATGCCTAACGCGAACAAGGGAAGCGCGGCCCCTAGCAGACCATTAAAGGTAAGGGCCTTTCGACCAAACATTCCAAAGAAAACTGCCAGTCCGGCAAAGATCGCCATGATCTCTAATTCTGTGATTGCGGCCAATCTGTCATAATAATCAGCGCCTTTGCCAGCGCCCGATACCCAATTCAGTCCAAAGAGTAAGACGCCCCCAAGACCTAAAAAGCCGATCATCCGCGAAGCGCCGAGCAAAATATCCTTGCGTGGCTGTCGAGAGTCATATGTCCCCGCGAGGCAAAGGGCGGTGAATACGACCAAGCCCCAGCCTAGTGCAGGAGCGAAGACAACCGTGAACAGACCGAAGACATCAAAGAAAGTTGCGTCTTTTTTTGGCTCAGGGAATGTGTCCGCAGACAACAGAGCTTTTGTTAAATCCAAGCCTTGCATCCCCATATGTTGAACGGTTGAGACTTGCAGCGCATCAGCATCAATCGCTGGGGAATGATAATATTCCGCGCGGCCGATATTGGCGATGTTGAAGGCGACATAGTCCCCTTCTAGCGCAGGTGTCAGATCCGTATCATTCGGCAGAACGTTGTAAATATAAGTGGAGAGTGAAGACGCGCTGGGGTGGCGTACGGCTTTCGCATATAGCTTGGCCGCGTTTCCATTTTGTGCAGATGTTTGGAACATATTTGCGGTGCCGCCGCCGCCGCGCGCCTCAAAATTTATGATTGCCCCGATTTGATCTCTGAATGGGTGCGTTTTGAAGAAGTGTTTGGCGCCGACCAAGCCGACTTCCTCGGCGTCGGTGAATAAGACGATGATGTCACGTTCCGCCAGTCCGCTTGTATTTAGAGCTCGCATAATTTCAAAAATACTTGCGATACCGATCGTGTCATCGGCGGCCCCTGGAGAGTCCCAAACCGTGTCGTGATGCGCCATGAGGAGTAGGGCGGGTTTTGTTTGGTCTTTTCCCTTTTTTACACCAATGACATTCACAAATGTTTCCGAGGTCACGTCCGTTCCCCGCCATTGCTTGAGCCTTTTGAATGGCCATCCTGTCAGTTCGTCCCCACTTGTTGAGACTTCAAATCCAAGTTGGCCCAACCGTTCAGTAAGATAGGTTCGGACCTCTGCATTAGCTGGGCTACCTGTTGGGTGAGGTTCGGACGCAATGACCCGAATATCGACCATCGCCCGCTCCGCAGAGAACTGATCTTCCGGCGAATCTAAACCCTTTGGAGATGGTGGTAGGATAGAAACTACGGCTAAAATTATACCGACAAAAAGCGCAAAGCAAAAAGGGCCCCATTTTCTCAACATCGTTCAGTCCTTTTCCCTTTTCTTGAAAGCGCCTATCAAAAAAGCTGATTAACTTCCAATGTCGCGATATCTGTCTCGTAAAGTTCCATTTGGTCCGGATCGAAAGACTGCATCAATCTCTCAAAAGCGAGCGTCGCTTTCCGGTAGCCTTTGCTGCTCGATTTTTCATAGAATCGAGCGGCTTTTATCAGGTCCAGTTCTCGGCCATTTCCATGTTCATGTGCATGACCCAACAGGTAAAGACTCTTCATATGACCGCGCCGTGCAGAAGGCTCTAATTTCAGAAACGCCTGCTTGTATTCACCTTCCATGTAGAAGTTACGGCCGGGACGGTAATGCTTATCCGCGCCGTCACTGAGGATACGATAGCCATATCCCATCGAAAACTTGGATAATATCCAGGCTGGCAGCCCTGCGAGAATAAGAAAGACCACAAGGTTTCCGAATGAAAATCCATTTTTGATGAACAGATTAAATAGTCCGTTTGCGATGACCATACCTGGGATGGCGGCGACGTAAAACTTACGGAAACGCCGAGAGCGTTCCGCCATGAAAAAAGCCAAAGCAATTAGAAAAAGGGTAATGAAGAATAGCTGCCAACCCTTGGCATTGACCTCCAAGACATGAGTGCTGAAGGCCTTGAGTATGATCAAGCCGAGGACAAAGGGCGCGATGACCAATACGATATAGATAAACGGATTGCGCAGTGCATACCGAAAATGAATGCGAATAAACCCGGGAACCCGAATGCCCAAAACCATCGGGATATATTCAAAGGTCGCGGCTTTGACGTTTTGCTTGGTCAAGAACTTCATCAAAGACAGAATGCGCGGATTTAGGGGAAGGGCGCAAGAAGGAAATCGCAAGAGATTAAACCGTTGGGCGTCTGAGGTCCGTTAAACGGAGCTCGGAGCTACAGGTCTTAAGGGGAATTTCCCGAGAGGGCTCTGACTGCATATTCAATCTGCTTTTCCGGCGCGCTCCATGGATAGCCACTTATCGTTATGTGATTTTGGGCGATGCCGTGGAGTGTGGAGAGGAAAAAGTCGAGCTTGTGTTTAGTTGCTTCACTAGGAATACCGTCGCCGTCTAGGCTCAGAATTGCGTCTAAGAAAATGTCGTATTTTGCGATAATGTCAGGGTTGTCGACGAACAAGCTAACATGAGGTTGGGTCACGCCTTCGGCCATGAACACAAGGCGGTAATGCTCCGGCTTGTCGATCCAGTAGGTGACATATCCCACGCCTAAATTCCGGAGGCGATGATGAGCGTTTTCCGATGATGGTAGAGTTTCCAAAGCCGAGAAAAGATCAGCGAGAACATCGCTCCAGAGAGACCGTAAGATATCGATTTTACTATCGTAATATCGATAGAGCGACATTGGCGTACAGCCAATTTCTTTAGCGATCTTACGCATTGATACCTTTGCATATCCCTCATCTTGAAACAGAGCCTGAGCCGTTTTGGAGATATTCTTTTTCATCCGCGCCTTTTGTGAGGCTGTCATTTCTGGACGGCCGCGTTTTCGGGGCGTCTTTGTTGGCTCTTTGGGCATTGGTTTGACTCTTTCTTAAATAAAATATACGCGTATATTTTATTATGTCAAATTCTATACTCAGATACGGTGTTCCGGTGATCTCGGAGATTCAAAAATGATAGAGTTATTGCACGTGTCGGCAACGGTTCTGATAGGGCTTTATGCTGGAAGCCTTTTAACAGAGGCGATGATTTTAGTGCCTTATTGGCGGCGCATGCAGCCAGCTGAATTTTTTGGATTACACGTGACACTCGGTCCAAGATTGTTCAGATATTATGCGCCTTTGACGGCACTCGCAGTTGCGTTTGCAGTTTTTGCTGGATTGTTTGGGGGTGCGCTCAAGATACTGGCGGCTGGGCTCTGCCTATCGGCCCTCATCATCTATTTTGTCTATTTCAAAAAAGCGAATGCATCTTTTGCAGCGCACAGTTTGAAAGATGAAGACTTAGGGGCCGAATTAAAGCGATGGGCCAATTGGCATTGGCTCAGGACGATCATTGTGATTTTCGCGTTCATCGCCTCCGTTGCGGGGTAGGACATCGAGCTGACAGGCCGCGGTATAAGACGACCAAAGTCGTAAGCCTAAAAGCGCATCAATTTGGTTTTAGTGAACTACCCCCGGCTCCAGGATATTTTCATAAATCAAACCACGAATTCGGGAAACTTCATCGACGCCGTCTGTTGGGGCAGAATGTACTTGAGACATTATTAGGCCGACATATCCGGCGTCTATGTCAATCCAGAACGCTGTACCTTCATATCCCCCGCCAACAAGCAGGCCCGGTTTTTGATTGGGCAAACCGTCGAACTTTCCGCTGGTCACCCAAATGTTGAAGCCATTCTTCCCATAAGGGCTATCTAATTGCGTCTTCGGCGCATACCAATCTTTTACCGTGGACTCGTCTAATATTCGAACCCCGTCCAGCTCTCCCATGTTTCCCATCAGTCTTAGAAATTTAGCAAAAGCTTTCGTCGTGCCGACCATGCCTTCGCCGCCTAGGTAAATGGATGTATCGGAACCGTATTCCGGGACAGGGCCTCCGAAAATGTCGAGCTCATCTTTCTTCGCAATCCGTAAAGATCCATCTGCACCGCTTACCCGAGGATACATCGTCGTGCCTTTTGGCAGCGTATATTTCAACGTCTCGGAAATACCGAGTGGAGCCGTGAGCCGCGACTCGACGATTTCATCAAACCCAAGACCTGTCGCACGCTCGGCCACCAATCCTAAAATAGTCGTCCCTATGCCATATTGGTTCTGTCCCACGCCGTCAGGATGGAGCGGCAATTTTGCAATTCGATTTATAAGAGCGTCGGAGGATTTCGCCTCTGGCAAACGCGCTTGTTTCATGGCGTTGTCGATGCAGGCATGACCTGTGAAGGGATAATAAAAACCATCATTGTGATTCAGCAAGTCTTCAATCGTGATGTCACGAGAGGGTTTCTTCAGGTCTTTCTCGCATGAATCGGACTCTGTATCTTTACCGAGGACCATAAGCTTCGAAAATTCTGGAATATACTCCGTCACTGGGTCAGTGCGGTCTAAAATTCCATCTTCTTCGAGGTCCAAGATCGTGGCGATCGTGACACTCTTACTCATAGACCAAATTCGCATCCAGCTTTCGCCCGTTGGAGATTGATCTGCAAATTCAGAGTTTATCGCGCTATGTTCATAGACGACGCTTCCATCAAATTTTTCAACACGGGCGTATAAGAAGGGAAATTTTCCCTCCGATACGACTTCGGAGATCGCGTTATCAACGACGGCTGGGTCAATAGAGCCGGGTTCATCAGAAGGCGGTTGGGTGCACCCCAAAATGCCGAGACACAGGAAAGAAGAAATGAGTGTCGTGAACTTCATGAAAATACCTCAACTGACTATCTTGAGGTATCAGCAACAGGTCACGCCAATCAAGAGGCTGAGGAGAAAAGCCGCCCAAAGTCGTTTCGGAATACTCTTGGAAATTTCGGCTAAATGTGGGCTTCTATGCTAAAACATCCGCGCGCCAGCCCGCACACGCATCTTTTGCGGGGCAGGCGGGATGAGCGTCTCAAACGCATCTTTGGCCTGAAGAAAGGCTGTGACATTTCCATAAGGCGCGTCGGGGTGAAAGAACTTCGCCTTTTTACGCCAGGCGCTGCGGATATCGCCTTCACGTGCGTTCATAGACAGGCCGAGCGTAAGGAGAGCTTGTTGACGTGTCATGACGGAAAATCCCTTGGTTAAAGCAAGATTGATATTCGTGCTTAATTTTCCCTAACCAAACAGCTAGGCCTTAATAGCTTGCAAACAGGCATGGTTAATTTTTCGTTTTTGCAGATATTTTATGACTGACACTGTTATCCCCCCTACGCCCTCCCGCGCCGACTATCTTGACAATGGTCCGCGCAAAATGGGCTGGCTGAACGCGAATGAGCCGATTTCCCTGTTCGAAAAATGGCTCGCCAAGGCTGGAGAGACAGAACCCAATGATCCAAATGCCATGAGCCTGGCGACAGTTGGCGCAGACGGCGCGCCCGATGTTCGCATTGTTTTGCTCAAAGGGCTGAGCGCCGATGGGTTTGTGTTCTACACGAACGGCAATAGCCCGAAAGGGCAGCAACTCGCCGAGACCGGACAAGCGGCGCTGTGCTTTCACTGGAAAAGTTGGAAGCGCCAGGTACGCATTCGAGGAACAGTTAAGCCGGTTTCTGCGGAGACGTCGGATGCTTACTTTGCGCAGCGTGCCCGCGGCTCTCGCATAGGGGCTTGGGCGTCGGACCAATCGCAATCCGTGTCGTCCCGCGATGCGATGGTCGATGCCGTTGAAGCTGTTGAAGCCAAATATGCCGACCAAGATGTTCCGCGCCCGCCGCATTGGTACGGGTGGAGTGTTGCGCCGAGCGAAATCGAGTTCTGGCAAGACGGCGCCTTTCGATTGCATGATCGTATCTTGTTTAAACAGTCCGGCGATGGTGGCTGGACGAAAGCCCGTCTTTACCCGTAGGCCCATGCCCCCTATGAAGAGGCCAAAGAAGAAAGAGACCCCCCATGGCTGACCTCACACCCGTAAATGAACCCGCAAATGATACAACAATCAAGCCGAAGGTAAGCGGCGCGAAACGCCGCGCGGTCCGTCGCTGGGTAAATCGTATTACGTGGGCGGTTATTATTCTCGCGCCTCTTGTTTTTGCTCTGGCGGCGATTGGCTACAAATTAGGATTGTTTGACCTCGGCTTTGCCTTTGGCACGCTGAACCAAAAAATTGGACCATTAATGCTATTGCTTTGCGGGGTCATGGGCATTGCTAGCCTGATTGCCGCATTCGTTGTTTCGCCGCGTAAAGGGTTAGTTCCCGGGGTTTTGGGCATTCTAATTACTGCCGGCGCCTTCGCTAAATTAGGCGCAACAAAAAAAGCGGTTTATGTTGACCTACCTTTCATTCACGATGTGACGACGGACACTCAAAATCCTCCGGTATTCGGTGAAGTGGTTATGGCTGAACGGGCCAAAGTAGAGGGCGTCAATACAGCGGATTACATTGGTAAAAAGGCGCCAATTTTTACGGATGAGAAACCTAGCGGAGAAGAACTCGTATCCGCATTGCAAACGAAAGCCTTTCCCGAAATTCGCCCTGTAATACTGAGTGACACGAAAGATGTTGTCTTCGGCGAGGCTTTAGCAACGGCGAAGTCTATGGGTTGGAAGATCAAAGAAGAAGATTTGGCTTCAGGCCGGATCGACGCGACAGATACAACGTTCTGGTATGGTTTTGACGATGACGTCACCATTCGGCTGCGTGATAGCGAAGGCGGCGGTACAATTGTCGACGTGCGATCACTCTCCCGCATCGGTGGCTCTGATTTGGGTAAAAACGCCGAGCGTGTTGGTGAGTTTTTAGAAAAGCTCGCTGAGTAGTTCAGGCGACTTTATAACTTTGGCGCAGGCTATCTTTGCCGTCTGCGCCGATAAATCCGACCCGTCCCGTTTCTCGCAAATGTATCATATGAGATAGGACGGAATGTGCCGCTGCCGGATGCAGGCGTTTGTCAACATCCTTATAGAGCAGAGCGACGATTTCGCTAATCTGTTCAAGTCCAGTTTCGAGCGCGCCCAAAATCTGATTTTCGCGAACAAGGCGATGATCAATATAGGCTTGTACAAACTCGCGCACCTCTTTGATCGCTGGACCGTGGGTTGGGCGGATGATGTCGAAGTCGCGATCCAAAACTGTGTTCAGGCTTTTGAGGTAATCACCCATATGCCCGTCAGGTGGAGAAACCACCGAGGTCGACCAACCCATAATGTGATCACCAGAAAACAGCGTGTTTTCCTCATGCAGGGCATAACATAAGTGGTTGGATGTATGGCCGGGCGTATGGATAGCTTCTAGGGTCCAGCCTTCGCCTTTAATGACATGACCGTTTCGAATTTCGATATCGGGTTTGAATGTCAGATCATCGCCGGCTTCCAAACGCACTTCTCCGCCCTGGGGTGGCTTTGGCTGCAAACCAAAACCATAAACCTTACATCCATGCTTCTCGGCTAAAGGTTTGGCTAATGGGCTGTGATCAACATGGTGATGCGTGACGAGGACGTGGCTGACGGTTCGGCCTTCCAGCGCATGATCAATCGCGGCCATGTGAGCAGAGGTTGTCGGACCAGGGTCGATGACGCAGACCGAGTCGGTGCCAATGATAAACACGCCGGTACCAGTATAGGTGAACGGCCCCGGATTATCCGCAATCACGCGTTGGACGAGGGGGCTGAGTTGCGCAACCACGCCGTAATCAAAGTCGAAAGATTTAACAAAAGGAATGGCCATTATACTGACTTCAATAGCGCATCTCGCAAGGCTTGGCCAAGCGTTTTGACGGCAGATAACTTTTCTTTGATCGGGAGTGCGAGAGGTGGCCCCATGTCGGTTTTATTGACATCCACGATATAAATTCGCCCGTCTCCTGCATCACGCAAAATATCCAACCCACCCCAATCGAGCTGCATAGCCGCGCAAAAGGATTTGATTTGAGCGCGTTCTTCTTCGCTGAAACACTCTTCGGCTGAGGCAATCCGAACCCGTGTGTTTAGATTGGCAAAGCGTTTGTTGATTGGCCGTTCTTTCAAAAACACCAATGGAATATCTCCGAATACGGATGGACAGCGGTAATCGAGAACCGTCCCGTCATCCGTACGGTTGTCGATAAGCTTCTGATACACGCGCCCTGGTACGGCGGGGATTGGCGTTTGATGGATGCGGGCGTCGTGAATGCCGTTTTCCTCGCCTTTTTCTAAGAAGGGGGTGGTGGCTTGGGTTGGGTCCAATGACAGATCATATCCAAAAACGGTTCGAAAGGTCTCAGCGACATGCGATTTGGAGATGTCGTTGCACTTGCCGTTCAGGGTTTTGCCGTCTGACGATTGAGTTTCCACACGTGTCAAATCTGAGAAGTGTACAGTGAGGTCCGCAGGCTCTGCTGCTTGGGTGAGACCTGCTTGACGAAGCGCGCCCCAGAGCAGGTACCAAGGTCGAGGTGCGCGAGGTTCGAAAGCGGTTTTGATCGGCAGGACTGAGGCAGGACGGCGGAGATATTCCCTGAAAATATAATAGCCACCGCGCCAAACGTCCCATGCCAAGGCAGGGGAAAATGCGATGACTGCGCCCGTTTCGCGAACGCGCACACCGCGCCAAGACCAATCAAAATCTGAGAATACGGACAATGATCAGGTAGAGAGGCCGGAAAGCCTACCGAACTCGTTTTACTTTGATTGCGCGCCCTTTGCCATTGAACTGTAAAAAGTAGCTACTTAACGCTGCTTCACTGATTTCTGCAATTAAGGGGCGTTTTGAAGATAATTTGGGGGGTCTTTGCGTCACTGAACCTACTTGCTCCCAAACTTGACCATTTTCTAACGTGATGCGCAGCTTTTTATAACCGAAAACATCTAACTTCGTTACGGCTTGGGAAATAGATGTCACCCTTGTTGGTTTGGCTTTCGCGATCTTACCGGACTTGGTTGGTTTCTCGATCGGGCGCGTTAAATCATCTTTGGCTTGTCGTTCACCGAAATTATCAATGTCCGGAGTAATTGTCACAGTTTCGAAAATCTCAGGTTCGGAGGCGATAGGTTCAGTCTTGGTTGGTAAGTCAGATGACTTTGTTTCAAACAAGGCATCAAAACACTCTAAGCGTAGTCCGGGGTCCTGGATCTTTTGGCACTCATTGACTGAGCTTTGAGCCAAGGCTGTGACAGGTAGTGCGAAGAGCGATGCCATTGCGAAAAACAACGGAAGACGCAAAAGCGTCCCTTTTATACCTTGAGTCATAAAGCGGTTCCTAAACGGCGTGGCTGTGATTTTCTCTGCTTACGTCACTAAGGATTATCCTTAGGCTATCAAGGCGGGAGTTGGCAATATTAAGTCTTTTGACTTGTCTCCAAACCCACTGGTGACGGGCGCGCGCATTTTTGTGCGCCCATGACATATTTGCAACAGGCCTCGAGAAAAGGCAGGTCAACGCATTTTATTCTAACATTTTTGTCAGGTTTGCTCTTGAACGCTGGAAACTAATGACGTCTAAGGAAAATTAGAGGCAGAGATGCCAGAATTCAGAAGGGGATTATTATGAATTATTTAAGCAAGACAAGGTTGCTGCAAAGCTCCGTATTGTCGTCAGTGCTTTTGGGCGCTGCTTTTTCAGCGAATGCGCAAGACGCGGATCCGTTGCTAGATGACGAAGTCATCGAGATTACTGAAACCGAAGAATCATCGTCTTCTGGCGGAGATGAGATTGTTGTTACGGGTTCGCGTTTGCGTCGTAGCGAATTTTCGTCCGCGTCACCGCTCCAAGTTATCGATGGTGAAGTCGCGCGCGACCTTGGATTGGTCGACGCCTCCGACATTCTTGGTCAAACCACGGTTGTTCAAGGTCAGCAGATCACAACAGGTCTTTCGACATCTGCTGGTAACTTGTCTGAAAGCGGTCCAGGGTCAGCGACAGCCTCCCTGCGTGGCCTAAATCCTGGGCGTACGCTTGTTCTCGTAAATGGCCGGCGTTTGGCACCTGCTGGTGTTCGCGGCGCTCCATCCGCACCTGACCTCAACCTTATTCCTGGCGCTCTCATCGAGCGCGTTGATGTGCTTCTTGATGGTGCGTCAGCTGTTTATGGTTCTGATGCTGTCGCTGGTGTTGTTAACTACGAACTCAAAAAAGAATTTGAAGGTATCCAATTGGATGCATTCGCGACCTTGCCCGAAGGGCTTCGTCAAAATGCTGGTCACCAAGAAGTATTTTCTGCGACCGCAGGTGTTTCAAATGACAAAGGTTACATTACCTTGGCTGTGGAACATAGCCGGACAGAGGGTTATGCTGAAAGTGCCCTAGCTGACTTTTACTCTCCTTACGGCGGTGGGTGTCGTAGTGCGGTAACGCTAGGTGCTTCAGGTACAATCTATAACCCTGATCTTTGTACAGGGTCATTCGGTGCTGGTGCGATTAGTGGTTCTCCGTTTGGTTTCTTATCTTATCAAGACGGTGCCCGCGTTGACGGTCTTCCAGATGATTTTGTCCGGATTGGTATTACAGGAACATTGATTCAGCCTGACGACCTTGACGGTCAGCGTCTCTTGCTCTTCCCAGAAGAGTTGAATGCAGCCTTTGCGCCAGACTTTAATCGCACGTCACTTTTTGCAACTGGTGAATATGATACTGGTCTTCCTGGTGACATGACACTTTACTTTGAAGCGTCTCACGCTCAGCGCGAAACGCGGACTGACACATCCGGCCAAGGTGCGATTCCTTTGCTTGATAGTTATGTCTTCAGCCCGTTCCAGGGCTCTGGAGCTCAGCCGACACTCTTCTATAACAACCGTTTCCAAAACGATACCAATGTTGCTCAGACTCGCCTGATTGGTGGATTGAAGGGTGACCTTCCTTTCCTTGAGGGAATTGGTTTGGATAACTGGGGTTATGACGCATATTGGAGCTACTCTCGTTCAAGCGGACAAGATAGCGTTTCCGGTGTTCCGTTCTTCCCGCGTTTAGAGGCAACTCTTGCGAACACGCGTCTTGACGCTACGACAGGCGAAGCTGTTTGTGACTCACGAGGTATCCCGGGAGTAGGACAAACGATTGAATGTCGTCCGCTCAACTTCTTGGATCCGACGTTTATCTTCACGGGTCGTTTCGATGATCCCGAAGACAATGCTTATCTCTTCCCGAACCGTTTGACAGATACGATCGTAAAGCAATCGGTTATTTCCGGTTACGTTTCAGGTGATCTATTTGATATTCCAACTGGCGGAACTGTCATTGTTGGTTTTGGTGGTGAACTTCGTGAAGACGAAATTGAAACCAGAACGTCTTTGGCGGGTGATTTCCAAGGATTCTTTAACGATCCTGGTTCCAACGGGAAACGGGATTTCGAAGAGTTCTTCGGTGAAATCGAAATTCCTCTTGTGAAGGATAAGCCATTTATCGATGACCTAACCCTGAACCTAGCGGGTCGCTATACAAATGAATCAAACTTTGGTTCTGCTGAAACCTATAGTGTTAAAGGTCAGTACTCCCCAACAGACTTCCTTAGCTTTGCAGCGACCTTCGGTACATCATTCCGAGCGCCCAATTTGCAGGAACAATTTGGCGGAAGCGTGACCGGATTTGCTAACCCGGCCGATCCATGTCGTACGCCTGGGATTACGGTTCCATTCACCGACTTCGATAATGATCCAAACACCCCTGACACGCGGAACTATGATCCTGCGTTGGAAAATCGTGCGCAGATCGTTCTTGATAACTGTCTAAACGGTGGTGGGCCATTTGGTATCCCTGCGACAAACCCATTCAACTTGGGTATTCGGGGACTTGGTGGAACTAACCCGGTCTTCTTCGGATCACCTACACGCGTTGCGAGTGGTTCAAACCCGGAGCTACGTCCTGAGACATCCGAAGCACTTTCACTGGGTGCGACGTTTGATCAGCCTTGGATTGAAGACATTGATTTGAAGTTTGCTGTGAATTACTTCAAAATCACCATCGAAGATGAAGTTAACTCTTTGACAGCGGCGACTATTGTTAACCGGTGTTATAACTCTGTTGGGTTGACAGATCCGACATGTGAGTTCCTCGTTCGGGATCCACTCGATCCAAATGATGACACAACGGGTGAAATTTCATTTGTATCAGCTCTCAATCAGAACTTGGGTGACCAAGTTGTCGAAGGTATCGATTACAATGCTGAATTCGGCTTTGATTTCGAGCTTCCTGGTCTGGAAGATGAGTTCGATTACCGTTTGATCGGGCGAGCCACTCAGTCATTGGAGCAAACCATCGAGCAGTTCACTGTAGATGGAACTGATATCAATGATCAGTTGAATGAGTATGGTAACCCAGAATGGCGTCTAACTTTGACGAATACGCTTAGCTGGAAAGATTTCTCATTCTTATGGCAGTCACGTTTCATTGATAGCCAGATCGAAGACAACGTTGAAGCTAACCGTAATGAGGTTGTGACAACGTTCTTCTCGAATTGTTCACGTGCCGAAGGTGCTGCTTCTGGCGGAGCCGCGACGAACTGTACACAATTCGATGATCTCGCTAGCTATTGGAACCACACGGCGTCTTTGAGCTTTGCAAGAGATAGCTATGTCGTACGGGTTGGTGTGAACAATGTGTTTAACACGGCTCCACCACTGACAACCAATAACGACCTGGGGAACCTAGGCGGAATTGGTTACGACATCGGTGGACGTACGTTCTTCATGAATGCAACTAAAACTTTCTAAGTTGAAGTTCAGCTAAAGAATAGAAAAGCTCCGCTCTGGCGGGGCTTTTTTTTTTGGGTATTTGAGGCCTTGTTTCAGTTTATCAGGGCCCGCTTGCTCTCAGGCCAAAAACTGATCTTCCGCATTCTAAGTCTTTCATTGTCCCTGATTGTATCGGGGAGGAACTGGGTGTGTTTCGCCTCAGATCTCGACTGGATGGAAAAGGTCATCAGCCTAGGGAGTCTTTTGACGCTACAGCTCCATTGGTTGTTTAATATGCAACAAACAGTATTCGGTTTTTTATGAAGTGAATAACGGTGATAGAAACTGAACTGCGGGAATTTCGCATGGTCTGTAGACGGGGTATCCGTGCTTGAATTATCGCCCTAACTTAGACGAGCAGTTGTTACGTTAGCCGAAACCTATGAGGCATTCGACGCAAGCCAAGCTCTGCTGATTACGACGTTTAGAGGCCGAGGTTCGTATCAAAGACTATTCATTGTCAATGTCTTACGCTTTAGTCGTATAGGTGAGAGATTGACGGCACCACCCATTACTTAATATTTGATTATGAGGCCGCCCAATGTTCAGAGCCGACCGAGGGGAGGGGTAATTTGCACCGCCAATTGTGCCGTACAAGCTACCCCTCTAAAATTAATTGCCGTTAGAATTACTTCACTTCGGGAATGTCAGCTTTCATTTCTTGACCGAAGCGTGCGCTGTTTCTGGCACGGAGTGCAGCTTGCACTTCTGGCAAGGCTGCGATTTCCTGAAGGGCTTTGACGTCCTGCGCCATCTGAGCTGAACCCGAGAAGAGATCATTGATCTGTTCTTCAATTGATTTCTGGCGTGGGAAGATCTTGATCCGAACATCTTCATCTTCGTCAATCTCTGCCAATCTCTTGGCGGCATCAATCGCTGTCATAATCCCGCCCAGCTCGTCAACAAGGCCAATTTCTTTGGCTTGTGCACCAGTCCAGACGCGGCCTTTGGCGATTTCCTTCACGCGCTGAAGCGGTAAATCACGACCATTTGCAACGCGTGTTGTGAAGTCATCATAAATGTCCTGTAATTGGCCGCGATAAGCTTCGGCTTGCGTCGGCGAGAACGGTGTATCCGCAGAATAAGCGCCCGCAAATTCGCCGCCAATTGTGATGCCTTCTATGTTATATCCCACTTTGGCAAATGTGCCTTCCAGCGCAACTTTACCGCCGAATACACCGATAGATCCGGTGATGGTTTGGGGAAGGGCGACAATGTGATCCGCATGAGCAGACACGTAATATCCTCCTGAGGCGGCATATTGGCCCATGGAAATAACAACGGGCTTTCCGGCGTCACGTGCTCGGTCGGCAGCGGCCAAGATTTGGTCTGAGGCTGCTGGGCTGCCTCCCGGCGAAGAAACGCGGAAGACGATGGCTTTGACCTTTTTGTCTTTCAGCGCGGCATCAAACCCTGCTGAGACAGTATCTCCGCCCATAGTTACGCCGGGGGAGAAGATGGATCCGCCTGATGACTGACCGGGAAGAACTGCGCCTTGACCGCCAATAAAGGCGATGGTGCTGTCTCCACTTGTTGTGCCTGGGCCATAGGAAGAAAGGCTCGTGAAGGCGATTTTATCATCGCCAACTTTCTTCCGAACATAGTCTTTGGCTTCTTCTAATTGGCCGAGTTTGTCGACCATCCCGGCTTCTAGGGCATCTTCGGCGCTGTGCGGGGAGGCTTTGAGAACTTGGTCGACGCCTGGTGCTGTCATACCGCGATCGATAGCGATCTGGGAGACCGCATTGTCATATATAGATGTCAGATAGCTTGTCGTGGCTTCGCGATGAGCGTCTGTGAAGTCTGTCTCAGTGTATGAATTCACCGCATTCTTGTATTCATGAAATTGGAAAAACTCCGGATCGGCGTCAAATTTCTCCATGACGCCGCCCAAGAATTCTGTTTCGGACCGTAAGCCGGATACAGCGAATCCTGTTGTGTCCTGCATCCAGATTTCGTCAGCGGCCGTTACGGCTTGATATGACATCAATGATGTCCCTTCGAATCCTTGAGCGTGAGCGATGACGAATTTCCCGGATGTTTTGAAGTCCAACAAAGCGAGTCGTAACTCTTCGGCACTCGCCGGAGCCATGCCGTAATTCTCCGCCCGGATGAAAACGCCCTTCACAGAATCGTCATCCTTGGCGCGGTTGAGGGCATAAACGGTGTCGACAATCGAGCTTGGGTTGTCTCCAAACAAGGTTTCTCCGACGGAATGGTCAATCATGGACTGGCGAAGATCCAGAGTGAGAACCTTGTCCGGCGTCTTTTCACCAATGGAGGAGAGGGCTCCCAAAAGGCCAAAGAACATGAAGATGACAATTAGAAGGACAAAAAATCCGAAAATACCGGCAATTGTTCCGGCCATGGTGATGAAAAACTGGCGCATTCGAATCAGTCCAATCTAAATATAAGTGGCGAGCTTGTTCCAATGCGAGAGCCGCAATGGAAAAAGTTCATTTGATATTTGTTGATAAACGATAAGAACCTGCCCGCAAGAGGCTATTTTAGCCTTTTCGCAGTAACGCTTTTCGTGATCGTGCGATCTGGCGCTGTTATCAATGTCTCAACTATGACATTTTTTGACCGAAACCCGTTGCCTTGGCGGTGCGTGCCTATTATGAGGCCGCTCACGTCTGACACCACATGTCATATTGGGGCGTAGCCAAGCGGTAAGGCATCGGGTTTTGATCCCGTGATCGTTGGTTCGAATCCAGCCGCCCCAACCATGTTCAATTCCTTGAACATGTCGTAAGTCATTGATTTAAAAATGGCTTCAAGAGATTTTTTCCACAATTGTGATCGTTTTCCTCTTGACTGTGGACAAAATCACCTGTCTTTGTTACTCTATAACAAAATAAAATCAAACTAGCTGAGGATTTTGCAGGAAATTCACTTGCACTCCATTCCCTGTAATGTTTGATTAAGGAAATCGCCCGCCCAAGCGGGCATCGATTACGCACCGTAAAAGTGTGCGAACGAATTTGGAGGACGTGAGTGGTGAATTTCAGACCCGCCCGTATTGCGCTTTGTTTTGGCCTTTTGGTCAGCACTTCTGTTGGAGTGTCATCAATTGCGCAGGCGCAAGATGCCGATGCAGCGGTCAACGAATATGTTGGCGTGCTGAACCAAATTCAAAATGTGAAAATTGCGACAGCTCAACGTGAGCTCATGATGGGCCAGCAACAGGCCAACATGGAGCTATTGAGATCACAAATCGAAACAGTTCCCGCAACGAAATCTTCTGTTCGCGGTGTTGTCACCGAAATGGTTGCTGAAATCGAAAAAGTAATCGAGTCTGACTTGCCTTTCCGTAAGGAAGAGCGTTTTGCCCGTTTGGATCGTGTTAGGTCTTTACTGGCGGATGAAACGACTTTGGACTCTGATCTCTTCCGCCGTGCGATGGCATTATATGATGTCGAGGCAAACTATGGCTATACGATTTCTGCGTATACGGGTGATCACCCGTTGACGCCTGGTCGTCGATTGGCGGCCTGTAAAGAGGACATCAATTCGTCAACTTGCAATCTTTCAAAAGATCAAATGAAAAGCTTGGGTGATCCTGCAGATCCGGCCCTTGTTGATCTAATTGCCGACACGATCAAGGACGGGAATTACGTCCATTTTGGTCGTCTCTCCTTCATCTATCTTGATTTGGATAGCCGCGAAGGCTTCCGCTGGAGTAAAGAAGCTAATGGCTGGGAGCCCCTTAGCTCCGGTGATATTTTGAATGCTCGTAAATCCGTTCGCATTGCGCGCGGTGAGAGCGCCCCTGGTGTCGTAACTGCGCCAATTAAAGTACAAGCGGCGCAATAGCGACGCCTCATAAACCCTATGCGGGTGGGACGTTGGCGCAGTGCCAGTCTCTCATTTTGCAACGCAAATTAAAGCAGCCTGGAAGGAAACCATGTTAAAATCTTCAATCGCCAAGCGCCTGATGCTGGCCGGTGTTGCAGTCGGACTGCTCGCCGCCCCAGCTGCACAGGCCCAGCTTGATACCGCACTCAGTGTGGCAAAGTCATCGACGGCCGCTGCTGCGGCGTCGCAGCGTCAAGTCGAGCAACTGGATGACCAGGCAGATAATGCGGTCCGTGAATTCCGGGCTGTTCTTCAGCAGAAAGACAATATCGAGTTGTTTGTGGCGCAGCAGGAAATTTTCCGTGCATCGCAGCAAAGCGAAATTACATCTTTGCGTCGTCAGCTGGGTACGGTTGAGCAGATCAAGCAGGGCATGAGCCCAATGATGTTGAAAATGGCTGCGGCGCTGGAAGACAGCATCAAATCCGACCTGCCTTTCAATATTAACGAGCGTCTCGCGCGGATTGACAATGTTAAATCCGTTCTTGGCGATCCAAACGTATCGCCGGCTGAGCAATATCGCCGCGTTTTGAATGCGTACAAAATTGAAGTCACTTACGGAATGGGTATCGACTCATACGAAGGGGCTCACCCAACGAAGCCAGGCAATGTGGTCAACTTTGTTCGGTTTGGTCGGACTTCGCTCGTTTATGTCTCCAAAGACGAAAGCGAGATCGCAATTTACAAGCTGGGTAGCAAGAGCTGGGAAGTTCTTGGCGGCGCAGATGCCATTCAACTCCGTCAGGCAATTCGTATTGCTAAAGGCGAAGCAGCTCCTGGATTGGTCTATGCACCTGTCCTGGGCGGCAAATAGAATAGAGGAATCTTTAACATGAGCGTCAAAATGAAATTTATCTCAAAAGCGACGGCGGCCGTGTTCGGTTCCGCCCTGCTGTTGTCGGCTGGTCCGGCTTCGGCTCAAATTAACTCGGTTGATGCCCTCCTAAACGACATTCGTCAGAATGCGGCTAAGGTTGAGCAAGAAAACCGCGCGCGCGAACAGCAGTTCCGCCAACGTGCCAATGAGCAGTCTGGTATGCTAAGTTCAGCACAGCAGGAATTGCGTCAGTTGGAAGCTCGCGCGGCCAATGTTGAGCGTTCATTCGCGGCTAACCGCAACCAAATCGATCAGCTCGAAGTTGAATTGCGCGCCGCGCAAGGCGATTTTGGTGAAGTTTTCGGTCTCGCCCGTTCAAAGGCTGGTGAGTTCAAGGCGCTCCTCGATAGCTCTTTGATTACTGCGCAGTATCCTAAGCGGACAGCTATTTTGGGCCGTATTTCGGAATCAAAAGCTCTGCCTTCTGCAGAAGATTTGGATAGCATTTGGCAGTCCATGCTTCAGGAAATCAAAGCTCAGCGTCAAGTCGCAGAGTTTACAGCACCTGTTGCAAACATCGATGATGGCGCCGAGCAGGCTGTTACACGTGTAGGTCCATTCTCGGTCTTCACTTCAGACAGCGCTCAGTTCCTAGATTATAAAAAGCCGGATGCAGAATCAGGCGAAAACGCACCGCTTCTAACGAAGTTGCCAAGCCAGCCAGGTGGTCAAATTTCATCCGCTGCTAAAAAAGTTGCATCTGCAGCTGAAGGCGAATTGGTCTATGCTCCGCTTGATCCAACTCGCGGTGAGTTGCTGAAATCATTTGAGCGCGTTCCGTCCTTCTACGAACGTCACTGGGTTCAAGGTGGTAACATCGGTAAATTCATCATCATCATGGCCTTCTTGGGTGTGTTGTTCGGTATCTTTAACCTAATCCGTTTGTTCTTCGCGAAAATGGCTATCAATGGTCAGAAGCGTAAGGCGCAACCGTCTAAATCTAACGCTCTTGGTCGTGTTATGCTGGCCTATGAAGGAGCTCAGAACAAAGATGCAGATACTGTTGAGTTGAAACTCGACGAAGCCATCTTGCGTGAGTCACCGAAATTCGAATTCGGCCTGAACATCCTCAAGCTCTTGGCTGGTGTTGCACCGCTCCTCGGTCTTTTGGGTACGGTTACTGGTATGATCCAGACCTTCCAAGCCATGATGATCTACGGAACCGGCGATCCACAGCTTATGGCTGGTGGTATCTCTGTTGCGCTTGTGACCACAATGTTGGGTCTCTATGCGGCTATCCCGCTTCTCGTCATCCACAGCTTCTGTGCCTCAATGGCGCGGTCAGTCCAGGGTACACTTGAAGAGCAGTCTGCTGGTATTGTTGCCCGACACGTCGAAACACGTGGTCTCGGTAGCGCATCAAGCATCGCTTAGGGTCATTCACGCAAGACGACGAAAGGCTTAAGCCATGGAAAATGTCTATAACGGTCTCCAGGAATTCCTGGGGACTGGCGGAAATATCCTCTTCTACATCATGATCTTGGCATTCTTTATGTTCACGTTCATTCTGGAAAGGTTCGCCTACTACCTCTTTGCGCACAAACCGCTCAAGGCCCGTTTGATGGCGGAGTGGGACGAACGGGAAGACAAAACATCTTGGCGCGCAAGTGCCATCAAAGATGAGCTTGTCAGCCAAGTCAAAGAACGCACAGGTGCCAATGTTGGCATCATCAAAACTCTGGTTGCTCTTGCGCCCCTTATGGGTCTGCTGGGTACAGTGACCGGAATGATTGAAGTGTTCGACGTGATGGCGCTGTCTGGATCTTCAAATGCACGTCTCATGGCGGGCGGGGTCTTTAAGGCCACGATCCCAACCATGGCCGGTATGATGGTCGCATTGTCAGGATTGATATTTGCGACAATCTTGCCGCGTATGAGTGCACGCGAAACGGCAAAATTTGCCAATGACCTCGATGAATCCACAGCTCGTGCTGCGGCTTAACCGGCTCTAGAAAGGACATTTTATGAGACGTGCTCGCCGTAACCAAGCTAATGATGCTGCCGAACCGGATATGACTCCGATGCTCGACATCGTCTTTATCATGCTGATTTTCTTCATCGTGACAGCGACGTTCCTAGACGAAACAGGGATCGATCTGACGCAACCTCCACCTCCACCGGATAGCGATATCCCGCCTCCAGATTCACAAGCGATTACTGTTTATGTTGATAATCGTGATGCCTGCGCAGTTGATGGACGGACGACGGGTTGTGATCGTGTCATCCTCGCTGTGGAACGCCTCTTGGCCGAAAAACCGAAGGCTTCAGTTATTCTCCGGATGGATGAGAGAGCTACGCACAGAAATTTGGTTATGATTAAAGACGGTTTGGATCAGTCAGGTTTGGCTTCTAAAATCGAAATTGTTCGGAACGCCGGATAAATCGCTTCCGCGCTATTTTTGGCGCGGGAACATCTCCGAGACATCTTATGATTATCGGAAACTGTAATAACATCGCACCTGCACTTGCATTTGCGTTCAATTTGTAATAAGGTAACATCATGGCAAGACGTGGTCGCACAGTCATCCCTGAAGAGGATACAGAGCTAAACATGACGCCAATGTTGGACGTTGTTTTTATCCTATTGATCTTTTTCATCGTCACATCAGTCTTCGTGAAGACGCCCGGTATTGATCCGGCGCAGCCTGAAGCCACTCTCGACGGTGAAGTTAAACCGACTATTCTCGTTGCCGTGAATGCTCAGAACGAGGTTTGGATTGATAAACGCCCCTACGATATTGGCGAAATTCGTCCAATCATTCAGTCTATTCTCGCCGAAAGCCCAAAGGCTGAAGCGATCATCAAAGCCGACCGTGATGCCGAAGTTGGCATTGTGATGTCAGTGCAAGAGTTGATGCAGGAATTGGAAATCAATACCCGCGTCGGTACAGAGTAAGAGGACAGTACTATGAAGAACGCTATTCGTTGGATCGTTTTCACACCTCTTGCCGCTTTTTTTACGGTTCTTTTGTTCCTCGCCATGCGTGCGTTGATTTCAGGAGAGTTTAAGCCTCAGGACAAAGGCGAAACTGCAACCTTTGAAATCAACCCAAAGGTTGAGGACATCAAAGTCATCGAACGTGAGACCCGAGTCGACAAAGTCAAAAAAGTCATCACGCCACCGCCACCGCCGCAAATTGAGCGTGCGAAAGCAGATAAGCCGACTGAGAAAATTGCTTCCATCGAGGGTGCGATCCCAGAGTTTGAAACACCTAAGATTGACGCATCTAACTTCAAGATTACGGTATCAGACCGGGATGCGCAGCCACTCGTGCGTATTCCGCCGATTTTCCCGCCGCGTTTCTTGCAGGGTGATAACTCCGGCTATTGTAAAGTGCGTTTCGACGTGAGCCCCGAGGGACAGCCGTTTAACGTTGTGACAACTGTATGTACTTCGAAACAGTTGGAACGTGCGACAGTTAAATCTGTCCAAAAATGGAAATATAACCCGAAAATCGTAGACGGACGTTCCGTTTCTCGGAGTGGTGTGGAGTCCACAATTCGTTTTGATCTTCAAGACGAACGTGGTCGTAAGCTTCCATTGCCGTCAGGTTACTAGAGAGCACATACGAAGCGGCTAACAACAGCCGCATCGTTTCACTAAATATTCCAGCTCAGATTATCGAGCTGGAAGATAGAACACAAAGCGACGCGACAGAGTTGAGTTTTCGATCTGTGGTGATGTTTTACAGGATTTTATTCGAATATAATTTTGGATTTAGTCGTCAACAGCAAGGATGAAACCATCATGACCTGCCAAACTTTGACAAAAAAAATGCGCACACGCGCCGCGTCCATGTTGGGAGCCAGTCTTCTAGCCGTGGCGACCATTGGCGTTTCAGGTGTTACAGTTAGCAGCGCTGCCTTTGCTCAGGATGCGCCGCCGGATGAAGGTCGTCAGTTTGACGCGAAATCCGGCGAGGCGGTAAATAATGCACAAACTATGGCGAGTGCTGGTGATAACCTCGGCGCCGTGAATGCCCTCAAGGCAGCATTAAACTTGCCGGATCTGAACCCATACGAAAAATCTACAATGTATCAAATGCTTGGTCAGTACAGCTATGAGCTAGACCGCGCGGTTGAGGCACAGCAGTATTTTGAAAGTGCGATTAGTGCGGGCGGACTATTACCAAAAGAGGTTGGCAACATCAGAGTTGTGATTGCGCAGCTGATGATCGGTAACGGTCAATACCGGGAAGGCGCGACGCGTCTTGAAAATTACCTGAATTCCGGCGGACAGCAAAAGCCACAATATATCGACTTGCTCGTTAATGCGTGGGTCCAGGCTGAGGATTATAACCGAGCTCTTCCTTGGGCCGAAAAATGGTTCAATGCGGCACGTCCGAAAGAGCGCAAGCACTTCGATTTGTTGAACTTCCTTTACAATAACCTTGGCATGCAGGGCCGTCAGGCCGACATTGTCAAGCAGATGATTGGTCGTTGGCCCGAAGACAAAACCCTTTGGGATGCTTGGGCTTCTATGCTCGCTAATGGTGGACGTGAGCAAGAAGCATTCGAAGTTACGAAAATGCTCTATTTGGGCGGAGCTTTGAATGATGAGCAG
Source organism: Litorimonas sp. (assembly GCA_039975855.1). Lineage (GTDB taxonomy): Bacteria > Pseudomonadota > Alphaproteobacteria > Caulobacterales > Maricaulaceae > Litorimonas. Next base: position 70,303 of record JBDWGH010000003.1, read on the forward strand.
GACTTATTGAAGGTGGTTCAATACTATTCTTTCTATGAAATGCCTTACCAAGCGGCCGAAATTCTCGAGCGCGAGATGAATGCGAACCGTATTTCCCGTACGCCAGATAAACTAAAGCAGCTGTCCGGCCTATTCCGTCAGGCGCGTGAATATAAGCGGGCGATTCCTATTCTGGAAGCGGCAGCTAGCCAGTCCGGCGACGCAAAACTTTACGCTGATCTTGGCGAAGCGCTTTATAATGAGGGCTCTTGTCAGAAATCAGAGGCGGCCTTTACTGAAGCGATTAACCGCGGTTACGACGCCGGTAAATCGTGGATGTTGATCGCAAACTGTCGTTACGACCAGACGAACTCTTTGGATCGTCTAAATTGTGAAATGACAGATGCACAAATGGCTGAGGCCCCGATTACGAAATCTCGTGAGTCTGCGATTAAGGCCTTCAATAACGTTCCAAACAGCTCCCGCGAACGCGGCAATGCAGCGAAATGGGTGAAGTTCATCAATGCTGAGAAAGAGGCGGTTGATCGTCGTTGCGAGTTTGAGCGTAATGTTGAGAAAGAGCTTTGCTATCAAAAGATCAAGCAAGCTTATGATGCTGAAATCTTTACAGGCGGCTTTAAGCTTGATGATGAGAATTGTACGCAATTCAAAGCCGGCTATGACGCCGAATTCCGTGTGAAGATTACGGAAGAATAGCCCCAACTACATTTGAGAAAACCCGGCCTTGGAGCCGGGTTTTTTTATGCCTGAAATTTATCGGCTAGGTTCAAGTTAAATAAGAGTCTTGCTTTTTGTTATAATATACCATAACGTTATGTTATAACTAGGAAGGACAAGATGACTAATTTGGAAACTAAATTTGAAACATCAGGTGAGGGAATGCCGTCTGAGCAGCCCAAGGGGAAAGCCCTTCGATACGGTCTTTCATTACCTATCGCGGCCGTAGCGACGGTTGGGTTGACGGTTTCTATGGCCGCTCTCATCGCGACTGAATTCACGCCGCAGGATAAAATGGAAACGGCCAGCTATGAAATAAATCCGCGCGTCGACGATATTCCTGATGTGGTCCGAAAAGAGAGACCCGATCCATTGCGGGAAGTCGAAACACCGCCTCCGCCGCCGACGCTTGATACCTATCAGACAGTCGCTGTCGACTTGCCGATCATAGAAGTGCCAGGGGAGAGGACAGTGTTCAAAATGGATCGGTTGAATTTGAAAACGGACTTCAATGTCACGATTGATAAGGATCCGACTCCCTTGGTTCGGATACCGCCGGTGTTTCCAAATCGTTTTTTACAAGGAAACGTCTCAGGATATTGCCGTGTTCGATTTGATATCAGTCCAGAAGGTCTTCCCTTCAATGTTCAAACAACGACCTGTACAAACAATCAGCTCAAATCCCCGACAGTGAAATCTGTTCAGAAATGGAAATATGCCCCTGAAATGCGAGACGGCGTTCCCGTTTCTCGATCCGGTCTGGAAACCACAATCCGTTTCGATTTGCGTGGCGACCGCGGCGAGGTTCTGCCTTTGCCAAGCGGATATTAAGGAGGTGGGGAGTATGTTTCGAACGGGAGTCACATCAGTGTTGAGCGCAATATTCATGGCCAGTGCCGCTATGGCGCCGGTAAATGCGCAAGAAGAAACGCGTCAATTTTCCAGCCAATCTGGCGGGATTGTGAATGAGGCTTTGGCGCTCGCTGCAGGGGGTGAAACTCAAGCGTCCATAGATATCCTTCAAGGGATCGTTCGTGAACCAGGTCTCAGCGCTTATGAACGTTCAATGATCTATCAGATGTTGGGTCAATATTATTTTGAAATGGACCGCGCAGTGGACGCCCAAGACAATTTTGAAAAATCGGTGAGTGCAGGCGGTCTTTTGCCGAAAGAAGCCGAAAACCTTAAAGTCGTCATTGCCCAATTGATGATTGGGAATGGTCAATATCGTGAAGGTGCACTGCGGCTAGAGGAATATCTCGAGAACGACGGTCAGCAGAAACCGCAATATATAGATCTCCTCGTGAACGCCTGGATCCAAGCCGAAGATTACCAACGAGCGCTGCCGTGGGCGGAAAAATGGTTCAACGCCGCCAATCCGAAAGAACGGAAGCATTTCGACCTTATGAACTTCCTCTATAATAATTTGGGGCAGGCAGGACGACAGGCGGATATCGTCAAGCAGATGATTGAACGTTGGCCGGAAGATAAGACCCTTTTGGGGACTTGGGCTTCTATGTTGGCCAATGGCGGGCGCGAACAAGACGCATTTGAAGTCACCAAGATCATGTATCTCAATGGTATGCTGACGACAGAAACAGAGCTGCTAAAGGTTGTTCAATATTATTCCTTCTACGACATGCCCTATCAAGCTGCGCAAATTCTTGAACTGGAAATGGAAGCGAACCGTATTTCGAAAAGCCCGGAACAACTGAAACAGCTCTCGGGGCTGTACCGCCAAGCACGTGAATATAAACGCGCGATACCAATCTTGGAGGCCGCGGCTGGTTTGTCTGGTGACGCCGCCACATTTGCTGAACTCGGCGAAGCTTTATACAATGAAGGGGCCTGCGCCAAATCGGAACTCGCGTTTACGGAAGCGATGAATCGCGGATATGACGCGGGTAAATCGTGGATGCTCATTGCGACGTGCCGGTACGATCAAACCAACACTTTGGACCGTTTGAACTGTGGCATGACGGATGCGGAAATGTCGGGCGCGCCAATTACCAAAGCCCGAGAGGCGGCAATTTCGGCCTTCAACTCCGTGCCCGAAAGCTCTCGGGAGCGCGGGAACGCAAAGAAGTGGGTACAGTTTATCGAAGCCGAAAACCAAGCGGTTAGGGAACGATGCGACATTGATCATAATCATATAGTTGAGCTTTGCTATGTTAAGATCAAACGCGCCTATGACGAAGCGATCTTCACCAAGGGGTTTAAACTAGAAGATAAATCCTGCGAGAAATATGTCGCGGAGTATGATGCGAAATACCGGCAGGGCGCGTCATCGGAGTGAGCGATTGGTGGCTCCTTATAATTGTCACACTATCCGGAGGAGTAGTATTCACGCTTTCTATTGTGGCACAATTGAATGCCGAAATAGGTCTATCTCCAAATTCGAGAGTCAATGAAACCTCGTCTTCAGTTTCAATTAAATTGCAACCATATGATTGTGATTGCGGTCCCGAAATCGAAAGATTGATGCCAAGGCGGGAGCTTTATGAACCGGTTCCTGCTCCACCTCGATACGAGCCAGATAAGAATTGCTCTCTATATGATAAGAAACCCAAATGGGCCGAGATTGTCTTTGATGACTACCTATGGCGGATCTACAATCCAAAGGAGGCAAGGGCTCGAGATTTGGCCCGCATGAAAGCGGCGCAAGAAGAAACGAAAGACCCTTGTCCGCTTACTTCAAAGTCTATCCCAACCCTACACAATCCAGGGCAAACGCGTATTCCAGCGCCGTCTCCTTGAGGCTGTCATAGCGTCCGCTTTCACCCTGATGACCCGCATCCATGTTGATCTTCAGCAATATAGGCGCGTCGCTCGTTTGATTTTCGCGCAATTTCGCGGCCCATTTCGCGGGCTCCCAATAGGTCACGCGTGGATCAGTCAAACCGCCCGTAATCAGGGTCGGGGGATAGGCCCGTTCCGTCACATTGTCATAGGGGGAGTAGCTGCGCAGACGGTGAAAGGCGTCTTCATCGGTGATCGGATTGCCCCATTCCGGCCATTCTGGCGGGGTGAGGGGGAGTTCTGTATCGCTCATCGTATTCAGAACATCGACAAAAGGTACCGCGGCCATAACACCCGCAAATAGCTCAGGCGCTTGATTGAGCGCCGCCCCGACCAGCAATCCACCAGCAGATCCGCCATGGGCGACAATACGGCCTTCATATGTCCAGCCAAGTTCCGCTAACGCGCGGCCCGTATCAACGAAATCATTGAAGGTATTCGTCTTTTTCTCCAATTTTCCATCTAAATACCATTGATAGCCTTTAGACATGCCGCCGCGGATATGGGCAATCGCGTAGACCATCCCTCGATCAACCAGCGATAAGATATTTGTTCGGAACGAAGCGGGGATAGTAATCCCGTAAGACCCATATCCGTAAAGTAGCAACGGATTGGACCCATCGATTTTGACATCTTTGCGGGCCAAAATCGTGACGGGAATAGACTCGCCATCACGGGCCGTGATTGAGAGGCGTTCAACGCGATAATCATCCGGATTGTGCCCGCTTGGAACAACTTGTTCCCGAACGCTCACCCGCTCCCGTGTTTTCATATTATAGCGGTATACCGTGCCAGGACGCGACGGTGAGGCATAGCTGAAATAGAGGATGTCTGTTGCGTATTCATATCCGGATTTAATCCCGAGCCCATAGGCCGCTTCTGGCATATCAATCGCGTGTTCTTCGCCGTCTTCCATATTGCGTATGACAAGGCGAGGCAGGGCGTCTTCTCGTTCCAAACGCACGAGCCAATTTTCAAAAGCTTCCATCCCCAAGATCAGCCGGCCCGATTGATGCGGAATATGAGGTGCCCAGTCTGCAGGGGTTTGACCGCTCACGCCTGTCATAACTTGAAAGTCTACGGCATCTCCTGCGTTTGTCAGGATATAGGTGACCCCTCCCTGGTCATGCAGGCTATATTCAATGCCGGATTGACGGGCAGAAAAGCAAACTGGCCGAGTTTGCGGCCGTGCCGATGGGACTCGGTGGATTTCGCCGGTTGTGTGATTGTGAGCGCTGATTTCGATATATTTATCGTCATCGGAGCTCCCAACGCTTACAAAAAATCCCGGGTCTTGTTCCTCATAGGCCGTATGGATTTTTCCGTCTGCGTCGAAAACATCGCGGAACCGAACGGCATAGGGCCGTTGGTTTTCGTCGCGTTCGACCCAGAATAACGTCCGGTTATCCGCGGCCCAGACCAGTGCGCCTGCAGACCGATCAATCCCGGTAGAAGATACATCCCCAGAGGTGAGGTTGCGCAAAAAGACCTGATAATTTTCGCTGCCTTTATCATCCACGGAGTAGGCCAGCCATTTGTGATCAGGGCTGTGCGAGACATCACCCAAATCAAAGAACTTGGTGCCTTTGGCCTCTGCGTCGCAATCCAGAATGATCTCATCTTCGGGTTTGCTGACGGCCACATCATGACGCGCATATACGCCGTGTTGATCCCCTTTGCGGTAGAAGTGGAAGTAAGCGTAAGGCCCGTCCGGCAAAGGCACTTCGCGGGCGGTCGGCTCTAACCGTCCTTTCATCTCCTCAAAAATGGCCGCTTTCAATTCGGTGACAGGGGCTAAAGCCTCTTCAGTATAGCTATTCTCGCGCTCTAAATGCGTGCGGATATCTGCGTTTAAGACGGTGGGATCCCGCATAACGGCTTGCCAATTATCATCTCGCATCCACGCGTAATCATCCGTCCACTCTGTCTCAAAACGGGTTTGGATGTGCGGGCGTTTTTCGGCCTTTGGGGCAGGCTGAACGGGGCGGATTTTCATGCGGATTCTCCTTTGAGAATCCCGACATAGGGAGCTTGCGAGGTAATGTGTAGGGGTGATGTTTCAAGTCACCTCCCATTAACCCTATCCGTTTACAGTTCAGAAGAAATTATCGCCCTCGCGCCGCATAACCCAAAGAAGTGAGCCCTATGGCCGGATTAGCCATTCAACAAAAAAGTGACCTACCAGTCGAAGGACCGCTAACGCTGGACCCGACTGATATTGATGTTGATGATAAAGCCGTGCGCCGGCAATTGGCGAAACGTCTTGCCGATGTGATCTGTATTCCAGCCAGCCAATTGACCCCGCAAGAGCGCCATATGGCAGGGGATGTTCTCGTGGAGCTTTTGCGCTCCGCCGATGTAGATGTCCGCGAGTCCGTTGCCAAACGCCTCGTGATGTTGAACGAAGCGCCGCGCACCATCCTCGTGATATTGGCGAAAGATGACATCAAAATTGCACGGCACGTTTTGGAAAACAGCCGCTCATTGACTGACTCTGACCTCATCCAAATTGCCCGCAAAGTTTCCGGTGCGCATCGCGCCGTTATCGCGAAACGTCGTCATATTTCTGACGCGGTGGTCGATGCCATGGTGGAATTCTTAGAAGAAGACGTTGTGGAAGCGCTGCTTAAAAACAAAAGCGCGCAATTCTCCGAAACCGCTCTGCAACGCATTCTGACCGTGTCCCGCTCGCATCAGCCTTATGTCGAACTGTTAGTTAAGCGGGACGAGCTGCGCCCATCTCACGGATTGACCATGTTTTGGTGGGCGACAACGGAAAACCGCAAGAAGATCCTTCATCGATTTGCCGTGACCCGAAATGTGCTTCAGGAAAGCTGTAGCGATCTGTTCCCCAAGGCTGCTGCGGATGGTTGGTCCGATGCTGGCGTTCGTAAGGCGTTGCAATTTATTGAACGTCGTCAGCGTAACCGCGCCGCGATTGCGCGTTCGGATTTTGAAGGCCTGGAAGCCGCCATTGACGCTGCCGAAGTCCAGGGGCTGACACGCAAACTGACTGAAGAGATATCTTATATGTCGGGTGTGAAGCCTGCCACAGGCGCACAAATTTTGACCGATAAGGGCGGCGAGGGGATTGCTATTCTCTGCAAAGCGCCGGGCTTGAAACGCGAACATATTGAAAAACTCTGGCGCGCCCTGAAACGCCCACTTCACGAAGCAGACGGATCTATGCACCCAAGTCTTGCACGGGTTATGGAAACATATGACCGTATCTCGACGGATAAGGCTCAGACGGTTCTTCGATATTGGAACTGGTCGCTTACCGCGTCCCTCAATGCCGACGTGCTGCGTTATATCAAAAACGGTGTCATTCCGCGCGAAGAAGAATTTGGCGCAGCCGCCATTACTGCGGCCCTTGTGTTCTCCCACCGGGGATAGACAGGCCTCCTTGGTGCCAGGTTTAGTTGCTTTCATTTGATCTGGCGTAACTCAATTCACTCCACAGCTTTCGAGCCGCTTTAGACTTTAACCGCCCCGATTCGCTCGCTATGACGGAGGACGTTTTCATGGGAGCGAGTTCTGCTGCGTTTTACTCTGATATTGATTGTCGCTCTTACGGCGACGTGGCTGACATTGTCGGGTTATTTCAAACCCATGCTTTTGTCGCTTGGCGTGATTTCTATTGTCCTGACGGTCTGGATGGCGAAGCGCATGCGGATATTGGATGCCGAGACAGCCCCTTATTTGACGATTCCGCAAACGTTAGCGTATTTTTCTTGGCTTTTCATTGAAATCATCAAGGCCAATATCGCCGTCGTGCGCGCGGTATTGTCGCCAGATATGATGGTTTCACCAACCTTGGTTCGCATCCCGTTGCCACAAAAAACCGATGTCGGGAAAGTTATGTTTGCGAACTCGATCACCCTGACGCCTGGTACTGTCAGTGTTGATATTCAAGACGATCATATTTTGGTGCATGCCTTGTTGTCTGAAATGTCTGATCCGGCTGATTTCGCGGAAATGGCGGAACGATCTGCTTGGGCGATCGGCGAGAATATTGATGTTCCGAGAATTACGGGAGACGCGTCATGAGCCCGTTTATGGGATATGTCATGTTGGGCTCGGCCTTTCTTATCATTGTCACAATGGCGTTGATGCTGATGCGATTGATTGGCGGGCCCACGCTTTATGACCGCCTATTGGCCGTGAATAGTTTCGGGACGAAAACTGTTCTGTTTTTGTGCGTTTTTTGTTTCATCATTGGCCGCCCAGACGGCGTGGACATCGCGCTGCTCTATGCGCTGATGAATTTTATTGCGACCATCGCAGTGCTTAAGTTCTTTAACTACCGCGCTTTGGATGTCGGTTTGATGCAAGCCGATGAAACCCAGCGGAGGGATCCGCGATGAGCTTAATTTTCGCCGCCGCCGCCGATGCAGCCCATGCTGCGGAAGCCGCTCATAATGTCGATTGGTGGGGTCTGATCTCTACTGTGGGTACATTGGTTTCAATGGCCGCAGGATTGTTCTTTGTTTTGGCTGGGACGGTTGGTGTTTTACGTCTCCCTGATTTTTACACCCGCCTTCATGCTGCGGGGATGACGGATACGCTTGGCGCCGAACTCATTCTTATTGCCCTGATTTTCCAAGCGGATAATTTGCAAATGGTTTTGAAACTTATGTTGGTCGCTTTTTTCTTATTCGTGACCTCCCCAACGGCCACCCATGCTGTTGCGCAGGCGGCTTACCGTGCCGGATTAAAGCCGCTTTTGGGGCCTTACCGAGCACCGGAAATTGAGGAGGATGCGTCATGAACCTCATTGTCGCTGCCGCCGCAGAACCCGCCTTTAATGTGCCGGTTCTCCTTTTAGATATTAGCTTGATGGCGTTACTCGTTGTTGTCGCCTTTGCCATTGTTAGGATGCGTTCGCTCTTTGCGATTGTCATGCTGCAGGGCGTCTACTCTCTTGTTTCTGCAGCTTGGTTTGTCTCGCTGGACGCTGTTGACGTCGCCTTTACGGAAGCCGCAGTGGGGGCAGGGGTGTCCACCGTCTTAATGCTGTCGGCAATGCTGCTCGCGGATCGAAAGTCCACGCCTGTTCCTATGCGCCGCCAGTTTGGGGCGTTAGCTGTCGTATGTCTCGCCGGAGCGGCCATGCTCTACGCGGTCGGGGATATGCCCGCCTTTGGCGATGTGAACTCGCCAGCAAACGCCTATGTCGGCATGGATTTTATTGCCAAAACGGCTGAAGAGATAAAAATTCCAAACGTCGTAACCGCAGTCCTCGCGAGCTATCGAGGCTATGATACCTTTGGCGAAGTCGTTGTTATTTTCTCCGCCGGTTTGGGAGTATTGCTGTTGCTGGGTCTGAACGGGAATGCGGGCCGCTGGGAAGCTCGGCCAAATGGTCAGTTTATCAATGACCGCTCTGCTCCATCAGCTGCGCTGGCGGACGATCCTCGAACCGTTGACCAAAAATCGGAGGGCGCGTCATGAGCGATCCCGAAATGAAATTTGGGCGCGACCCGCATGTTTTGCTGCGGGTTATTTCGAAATTCCTTATCCCTCTCATCGCGCTATTTGCGTTCTATGTGCAATTCCACGGTGACTACGGGCCAGGCGGCGGATTCCAGGCAGGTGTTATTCTCGCGGCTTCCGTTATTCTTTATGCGCTGATTTTCGGTTTGGCCGAGGCGAAGAAAGCCTTCCCGCCGCGTCTCATTCGGTATGGGATGACGCTCGGTGTGATCCTTTATGGCGGCACGGGCATCGTGAATTTCATTTTGGGCGGTGAGTTTTTGAATTATTCTAATCTCGCGGCCGATGCGTCCACCGGTCAGCATTACGGTATTCTTGCGGTGGAGCTCGGTGTTTTGACGACAGTGACATCCGTGATGATCGCAATCTTTTATGCCTTTGGTTCGCGCCAACCTGAAACCTCGAACGAGGATTGGTAAATGTCAGACTGGTTCTCACAATATAACTATATCGTCGTCATCATTCTTATGATGACGGGGTTGTACATCGTTTTCGCTTCGCGGAATTTAATCAAAAAACTAGCGGGCCTGTCCGTTTTTCAAACGTCGGTTTTCCTGCTTTATATCACCATTGGTAAAGTCAAAGACGCACAGCCGCCTATCTTGTTAGAGGATAAAGGCTATGGTTCGGATAAAGATGGCCACGCGTTACTAGATGGCCCAATCCAAGTCGCAGCAGGCGATGCAGCCTTCATTCTACCTGGACCGGGAAGTGATGTCCTTTACTCAAACCCACTCCCACATGTTCTCATCCTAACGGCGATTGTTGTTGGCGTTGCGACGCTCTCAATTGGTCTCGCTTTGACCGTCCGTATTCGTGAGGTTTACCACACAATTGAAGAAGACGAGATAGAGTCGGCAGACTTCATCTATAATTTAGAAGGGACGGCCGACTGATGTCCTTTCTTGATTTTGTCCCAGATTGGCTCCTGACTCACGGGCCAGCTTTCCTTATGGCGCTGCCGCTGATTATGGCCGCGATTACGGCGATCATGCCGAATAAACGCGTGGCCTGGGGCAGCACATTTATTGTGACTGCGATCCTGACTGTCACGGCGTTTTCGATCGCGCTGTACAATATGGAAGTTGGCACAACCATTTACAAAATGGGTGGCTGGGCGCCGCCGCACGGTATTTCGCTGGTTATTGATGCGCTCAATGCGCCTGTTGTCGTTCTGATTGCGCTGATGAGTTTCATCACCGTGATTTACGCTATGCCCGCCACTGTTGCGGAAATTAAACCCAATAAACGCGCCCCATTTTATGCGGCCTTTTTGCTCTGTACAGCGGGGCTTTTGGGCATGGTTGTCACGGGCGATGCGTTTAACGTTTTCGTCTTCCTCGAAGTGTCGTCAATTTCGACATATGTGCTTGTCGCAATGGGTGCTGCGCGGGATCGCCGCGCTTTATCTGCGGCCTATAACTATCTTATTCTTGGCTCTATCGGCGCGACATTCTTCGTGATCGGTATTGGTTTCCTCTATATGGAAACCGGCACGCTCAATATGGCGGATATGGCACGGATTTTGGCCGATCTTGATGGTGGATCCCGCGTTGCGAAGGTCGCCTTTGGCTTCATCGTTATTGGTCTGGGTCTGAAGCTCGCCATGTTCCCGCTGCACACATGGTTGCCTGGGGCTTATGCCTATTCCCCAACTCCGGTCGCGGCGTTCTTGGCGTCAACAGCGACGAAGGCTGCGCTTTATTTGCTTCTGCGATTCACTTTCTTTGTGTTCGATCCAAGCTATGCCTATGTCGCGGATGTGCTGATGTATGTGCTCGTTGGAATGGGCGTTGTCGGGATGATCTTTGCGTCCCTTCAGGCCATTTTCCAAACCGATGTCCGCCGTATGCTCGCATACTCATCTGTCGCGCAGGTTGGCTATATGCTGCTGGGTATTGGGATTGCGACGACAGCCTCTGTTGCCGCTGGCTATCTGCACCTCCTTAATCACGCGATTATCAAAGCGGGCTTGTTCTTAGCTCTCGGGGCGATGTGGTATCGCTTTGGCATTACCCGCTCGGAAGATTTCCGAGGCCTAGGCAAAACGATGCCTTTGACAATGGGGGCCTTTACCGTCTCCGGTCTGTCACTCGTCGGTGTGCCGTTCACAGCAGGGTTCGTGTCAAAAGTTAATTTGGCATTTGCGGCTTGGGACGCTGGGTGGATTTGGGCTGTGGCTATCATCATGATCACGTCTATTTTGGCGCTCATTTATATAGGCCGTGTTTTACTGGTCGCTTATTTCCAATCGCCACCTGAAGTGAATGGCGAGGTTGTTGTACGAAATGAAGCGCCGATCGCGATGTTGATTCCGATGTGGACCTTGGCTTTGTCGTCTATATTTGTCGGGGTTGAATCCGATGCGTTGGTCGACGCGGCGACGCGTGCGGCAGAGCTTCTACTCGGAGCGGGATAATGGAAATCTTCATGACACCGCAAATCGCACTGGCTTTATTGCTGATTATTCCGCTGACAGCCGCAGCGCTTATCCCGCTTTTCGGGAAGTCACCCAATGTCCGCGAAGGTATTACCTTTGTGGCAGGCCTCGCGCTTTTGGCGACAGTTATCTATCTTTGTATTGATGTCGCCCAAGGCGGCAGACCCGAACTTCATTTCGGAAGTTTCGCCGGACAGTTTGATTTTACCCTGAAACTCGAACCGCTCGGGGCGACTTTCGCGGCGATTGCATCTTCGCTCTGGATCGTAAACTCCATGTTCACGCTAGGCTATATGCGCGGGAACAAAGAGAAAAACCAAACGCGATTCTTTGCCTTTGTGGCTGTAGCGATTGCAGCGGCGATGGGCATAGCGGCCTCTGCCAACCTCATCACACTCTTCATTTTCTACGAAGCACTGACGCTCTCAACCTTCCCATTGGTCACGCATAAAGGCGACGCAAAGGCGAAACGCGGCGGCACGATCTATGCGCTTATCCTGATGGGAACGTCGCTTGCGCTGCTATTACCTGCGATAATCGGCACCTATGTGATTGCGGGGACAACCGACTTCCAGGTTGGCGGTATTTTCCCGCCGGGAACATCGCTGCTCGCGACATCAACCTTATTGTTCCTGTTCGCTTTTGGTATCGGCAAGGCTGCTCTCATGCCAACCCATCCGTGGCTACCAAATGCCATGGTCGCGCCGACACCTGTTTCTGCGCTTCTCCACGCTGTGGCGGTCGTGAAAGCGGGTGTGTTCACCATGCTGAAGGTCGTGACCTACACATTTGGGCCAAGCCTTGCCGCCGCGACACCGTCCTCGACCTGGTTGGCGTGGATTGCCGCAATTTCTATCGTCTTGGCGTCTGTGATTGCGCTTCGGCAAGATAATCTCAAAGCGCGTTTGGCGTATTCCACCGTTTCGCAGCTGTCTTATGTAACGCTTGGCGCGATGCTAGCCGTTAGCATGGGCATATTGGGCGGCGGTCTGCAGATTGTCATGCACGCCTGGGGGAAAATTACGCTCTTCATGTGTGCCGGTGCGATTTACGTGATTGCCCACCGGACGAACATCTCACAGCTGGACGGGCTGGGCCGGACAATGCCGTGGGTTTTTGGTGCCTTCCTTGTCGGAGCTTTGTCCATTATCGGCATTCCCCCATTGGGTGGCTCTTGGCCGAAATTCATGTTGATGATGGGGGCCGTTGATAGCGGGAAAGCCATTTTGATCGCAGCGCTGATTGCGTCCTCAATTCTCAACATAATCTATCTCGTTCCGATTGCGATACGTGGCTTTATGAAAGCGCCCGCCAATCCGGAAGACGATGCGCATATTGCGGAAGTCCGTAAGAAGCATAAATGGGTCATTATTCCGCCTGTTATCACAGCGATCGGATCGTTGGTGCTGTTCTTCTTTGCCGGCGGTATTCTTGACTTCCTGCAACCTATCCTGCCCGCAGGAGGCCTATAATGAGCGTTGAGACAGACACACCACTCGAGGCAGATGTCGCGACTAAACAGATGGATGACATTCATCCAGCGGCCCGTCCCTTCCTGTTTTTGGGTAAAGAAAGCGTGAAGCGGAACTTTATTTGGTTTCCGCTGGCCGGCATGATCATTTGCATCATTATTGGTTTGTTTTACCCGCAAGCCAAAGCGCTACCGATTGAGAAATATATCCCGGGCAGCTGGGCGATCTATGGCTTCCTCGCATATTCCTTGATCGTTCTATCCGCCAATACGCTGTTTAACTTCCTCGGCCGAGATGAGGATTATTATGGGGAGGGCGGTTTGCCTGATCCTGAGTATTCGACCGATCCGATGGTCACAGGGGAACCGCATCATGATTGATCAATTCCCGATGTTAGCTGAAATAAACCCCGGTCTTTGGGTTATTCTGGCCGGCTTGATCTGTACGCTGCTGCCAGTTGGCCAGGCGCGCAAAGCTTTTGTCATTGCGGCACCTTTATTTGCAGGATTCCTGATTTTCCAAATCAACGGGTTGAACCCCGGTGCGCATTTTGGGGGGCAGTTCCAATTTGGCCCCGTTGAGCTCACCACGCTTCGGATTGATAAACTCTCAGTCGTATGGGGCTATCTGTTCTGTTTGGCTGGTGTGATTAACGGCATTTATGCGCTGCATGAAAAATGCCGAATGACGGATAGTTCGGCGCTGATTTATACAGGTGCCGCGATTGCGGGCGTATTGTCTGGCGATATGATCACCCTGTTTATCATGTGGGAATTAACAGCGATTTCCTCTGTTTTCCTTATCTGGAAAGGCGGTGACCATGCCTATGCGGCTGGTGTTCGTTATCTCGCGATACATGTTTTGTCCGGTGTTATGTTGCTGGCGGGCGCAGTCATGCACGCGCAAGCGAATGGCGGCGACTTTATGTTCAACGCGATTGGTTTGGACAGTCCAGGTGGATGGCTCATGCTTCTCGCAATGGGTATCAAAGTCGGGTTCCCAGGTTTGCACATGTGGATGCAAGATGCCTATCCAAAGGCGTCCATCACGGGCACGGTTATCCTTGCTAGCTTCACAACGAAGTTCGCGGTCTACGCGCTGGCGCGCGGATTTGCGGGCGCTGATATCCTGATTTGGATTGGCGCGATTATGACCTGCTTCCCGGTCTTCTTCGCGGTCGTTGAAAACGATCTGCGCCGCGTTCTGGCCTATTCGCTGAACAACCAGCTGGGCTTTATGGTCTGCGGTATCGGCATTGGTACGTCGCTAGCGCTGAACGGCGTTGTCGGTCAGGTCTTTGTTCATGTGATCTTTAAAGGCTTGCTGTTCATGTCCATCGGTGCCGTGATGTACCGGACAGGCACAGCCAAAGCGTCAGAACTTGGTGGGTTGTTCCGGTCTATGCCTTATACGGCCGTTTTCTGTTTGATCGGGGCGGCGTCAATTGCGGCTGTCCCGCTCTTTGCGGCCTTTGTGACAAAAGCGATGATCTTGGCGGCTGCCGTGTATGAGCACCATACGCTGGCCTTCTTGATGATGCTCTTTGCCTCTGCCGGGGTAATGGAACATTCCGGGATTAAGGTTCCGCATTTCACATTCTTTGCCCATGACAGCGGACGCCGCGTGAAAGAGGCGCCTTGGAATATGCTCGCCGCAATGGGGATTGCTGCTTTCTTCTGTATCTATCTGGCTTGGCCCGTTGGCGGTTTCCAAAACCTCTATGCGCTTATGCCATTTGAAATGGATAAGCCATACAAGCCTTACACAGTGGATCACGTTGTCTTCCAAATGCAGCTCCTATTCGCCGCGATATTTGCCTTTACATTGCTGAAGCGTTTCAAGCTTTACCCGGCAGAACGCCGTGCAGAAATCCTGGACGCGGATTGGACTTATCGCAAGATGGGACTCAATATTGCGATTTGGGGATCGGCCATGTGGGACCGGCTATCTGTGCAAACGGGCCGCTTAAAAACGCGGACCTTGGGCGCGGCAGGCCGCAAACTGTACCAGACCTTCTCACCCGCTGGCGCGGCCTCGGAAGCCACACCTTCGGGATTGGCGGCGGTTCTGACGGCTGGCCTTCTCTTTGTTGTTCTCCTCTTGGCGTATTTTGCCCGATAGCGAAACAGACGTTCTCGCGCTGACGGCTCAAATCGTCAGCGCCTATGCCGGTGCTCACAAAGCGTCCGCTGATGAAGTGTCAGAGATGATCGCAACCGTTCATGCTGCGCTCTTACGCGCGCAAAGCGGCGAAGAGGGAACGGCTCACGGTCAAGCGCCTGCCGTCCCGATAGAGGACAGCTTACGGGATGACGCGCTGGTCTGCCTGGAAGATGGCCTCGAATTCCAAAGCTTGAAGCGGCATTTGCGCGTGAAGTATAATCTAACGCCTGATGCATACCGTGAAAAATGGGGCCTGCCGCGGGATTACCCCATGGTTGCTCCAGATTATGCGCGTAGACGGTCAGCGCTGGCTAAGCGTTCCGGTCTCGGTAAATCGGCCGGCTAGGTCTGGATCGTTCTGCGATCTGGACGGGAGAGATCCCGACATCCATCTTCAAAGTCAGGTTGAATCGGAACCGAATCAGAAAAACCAGCCTTTTTACGGCTATGCGCGAAAATATGGTTAACGAAGTGTTGATACGCGGACTCGGCTGACTCCATACCCTTCGCAGGGGGAGTGGCTCGGGGGAGCCTTTCCAAACGGAATTACGGCGCGGGAGTCTGGGTTATATGTTATCGGGGAACGCGCTGCGGCATCAGATTATCTTGCCTCAACAGCAAAAATTTTATGATTATTGGCGCAGCAAATGCCGCGCTGGGACGTTCCCATCCCGTGAAGATATCCGACCCGAAGACATACAAGCTCAACTGCCCATGACGACGATTATGGAGCGGGTCGAGCCGCAAAATGGCGGGGAGCGTCGCTATCGTCACCGCCTCGCCGGAACGGGATATTGGAACCTCTATGAGGGCGAAATCCAAGGTCGTCATGTGGACGAGCTGCCAATTGGTTGCCGGGTAGAGTATTGGCACCGCGTTCTCGACAAAGTTATCGACACCCGCAAACCCTATGTCGGCGTGACCCGCCCTAATACACCCAACGGGTCGCATTTGGCGTTGTTTTGGGCGCGCTTGCCGCTGTCTGAAAATGGAACCGATATCACCTCCATCCTGGGCTTTGATCATCTGGTTAAGATGAGTGACGTGGCAGAGATTATGCCAGCGCGTGAACGGGTTGTGGCTTAGTGGCCGAACGTTTCGAACGTCACAAACAGGCTTGGACAACTGATGAAGTTCAAAAGCTTCACCGACTAGCAGAAAAAGGCACGGGCCTAAAAGCGATTGCAAAAGCCCTTACCAGGTCAGAGGAATCGACCAAAAAACGCGCGAAACAAGATAAGTTGAAAATCGCGAAAAAGCGGTAATCGTTTTTCGCAAAGAAAATTGATACAAGAGGGTGTTTCAGCCTTTACCTCGACACTGCGCGAGCGACGAGATTTGATTTCCGTCTTCCAAAAAATTTGACTCGGCCAACCAACCTTCGAAGCCGCTTTTGACGCGCGGCCAGTCTTTGTCGATTATTGAATACCAGGCCGTATCGCGGTTCTTGCCTTTCATCACTATGTCTTGACGGAATACGCCTTCAAACTCAAAGCCTAGGCGTTCCGCGGCGCGTTTTGAGGCGTCGTTTCCATTGTCGCATTTCCACTCATATCGACGGTAACCCAAATCATCGAAAATATGTTTGGCCATTAGAAACATGGCTTCGGTGGCTTCCTTTGTTTTTTGCAAAGCTTCCCCAAAAATCACGCATCCAACTTCAGCGCTTCCGTGTTCAGGGCGCAATCTCATATAGCTGGCCGTACCGAGTGCTCTGCCCGAGGTCTTTGAGATTATTGCAAGTGTTTCCCAATTTAATTGGGTTCCGACATAGGACATCAAAGTTTTTAAACTTGATAAATCATCAAAAGGGCCAATCGGAACAAAGGTCCAAAGATGCGCGTTTTCTGCGCCCGTAATGCTATGAGCTAGGGCCGGGCCATGCACTTCCCAATCTACCGTTTTTAAATCGACAAACCGGCCGTTAAGATTGATGTTTGACGGAGGCCGTTTGGGTAGAAATTTAGTTAGGTCGTCCATCTCGCTCTCATGATTGGTCCGCTGCGGCGAAGCGGAGTGATAAGCTTTCTTTCGAGTCTCGCCATAGGTCAATTAAATGAAGAGTAATGTTCGAAGGATTTGCGAATTTTCAAATTCTCAGCGCGCTTTACACGCCCCAAAAAACGCGTCCGTTTTAAGGCTATTGTCCCATTCTTTAGGCGAGGTCGAAAAGTAGAATTTCTGATGCATCCTGTGCTTTCACTGCAAAGGGTTTGGTTTTGCCGTCAAAAGACAATGCATCGCCTGTGCCGTAAGTCTTGCCGTCGATTTCGACGCGGCCCTTTACGACATGAAGGAATCCGAACCGGCCTTTTTCCAAATCTAGATCAATCGACTCCCCCGCATCTGGTTTACCAAGCAATATACGGGCGTTTTGACTAAGGCTGATTGCACCATTGCCGCCGCTGGGTGTAGCGATTGGTGTAAATCCATCTTTGCCTGCATCATGGGCGAGTTTGATTTGTTCATAGGATGGAGAGTGCCCGAACTTATTCGGCTCAATCCAGATTTGAAGAAAGTGGACGGAGGACTCCTCCGAGGGATTCATTTCCGAATGACGAATACCCGTTCCGGCTGACATGCGTTGAATTTCGCCCGGACGAATAACAGACCCGTTTCCGAGGCTGTCTTTGTGACCAAGTTCGCCGTCGATGACATAGGTTATAATTTCCATGTCTTGGTGCCCATGGGGGGCGAAACCACCCGCTGGGGCTACGAAATCCTCGTTGATCACGCGCAAGCTTCTAAAGCCCATACGGTTGGGGTCATGGAATGACCCAAATGAAAATGTGTGGTGGCTGTCGAGCCAGTCATTGCGGAAATTACCGCGGGTATCAGAACTATAATGTTGAAGCATAGTGATCTCCTGTCTGGCGTTGGGGGTGATTAAACCCAAGCTGAGAATGCGAGGCTAATGGACATCACCGCGGATAACCCTGCGATGATGATTGCGGTATAGAGGGCCGAACGATGATTTACGGACTTTAGGTCCTGGCTTTCGAAACCGCGCGAAATGAGTAGGTCGTCAATTATCTGCGTCATGTCTCGCCCCTAATTTTTCAAGGCTTGAATTTTGGAAGAGGCCTCTGCCCGCTTTTCTTCGGCCTGACTCCCTAGCGCATCAGCCGCGATTACCGTCACATCGGTGATCCCAATAAAAGCGAGAGCCTGTTTAAGATAAGGCGTGGCAAAGTCGACGGGGCTATCGACGGCTGTGCCGCCAGAAGCAATTAGGAGGATTGCGCGCTTCCCCTCTAATAGGCCGACAGGTCCGTTTTCAGCATAACGGAAGGTCACGCCCGCACGGCAAATCATATCGATCCAAGCTTTTAGTGTGGCGGGAATGCCGAAATTGTAAATCGGGGTCGAGATAACGATTGTATCTGAGTTTTGAATTTCGTTCACCAAACTGTCTGAAAGAGCCAGCTTCGCGATATGCGTTTCCGAGCGAGCGTCAGCTGGCGTGAAATTCGCGGAAACCCAATCTTCATCCACGAAAGGGAGGCCTGTCGCAACATCCCGAGAGTTAAGGGTGATGGGCCCCACCTCTGCCAATCGTTCAATTGTCTCATCAGCGAGGCTGCGAGTGACAGAGCCAAGATTTTGTGCGCTGGAATCAATGCGAAGAATGCGATTTACCTGGGTCATAATTATCTCCTGTTATTCGATGAGTTTCGATTAGTCGGTTTCCTGTTGGAGAATTAGATGGCTTTTTTTCAAAACATTGTTCTGATATGGAGAACAAATGAGCCGATTTGAGGAAATAGAGACATTCGTTCGCGTGGTTGAGGCAGGATCCATTACGGCTGCCGCGCAGCAGCTAAAGATTGCCAAATCCGCGGTGAGCCGAAGATTAAAGGAATTAGAGACACGGTTGGGTGTTCAGCTCCTTATCCGAACGACACGTAAACTCACGCTGACGGAGACGGGTGAAGCGCTATATAACCGTTTTGTTGTTTTGCTTGCGGATTGGGAGGAGAGCGAGTCGGCGGCAAGTGATGCTCAGGCCGCCCTTGCCGGGGGCATTCGTATCGCGGCGCCTTTATCGTTTGGTGTCACCCATTTGGGGCCAGCCATAATCGAGTTTATGGATGCGCACCCTCTTATAGATTTCGATATCGATTTCAGCGACCGAAAAGTAGACCTTATTGCGGAGGGTATGGATTTAGCGATCCGGATTGGTGACCTCCCAGATTCGGCATTGATAGCGCGCAAAATTGCAGCCATGTCCTTTGTTGCCGCCGCGAGCCCGGGATATTTAAAGGAACATGGTACGCCCCGAACGCCCGAGGATTTGAAGACGCACAAAGAACTTCGGTATGGATATAAAACCTCTAATTTTTGGCCGTACAAAGCGCCAGATGGGGTTGAAGGACAGATTGAAATGGAGCCGCGCATTCGGGCGACAAACGGGGAGTTCCTTCGGGATACAGCTGTCGCAGGTGAGGGGATCTTAATTGAACCTCGATTTATTCTTTATGAGAATTTGCTTGATGGTTCGCTCGTGGAAATTCTCCCCGAGTATGAATGGCCGCGATTAACAGCCTACGCCGTTTATCCACCGACACGGCATCAATCCGTTCGCGTTCGGGCTTTCGTGAACTTTCTAATCGAAAGATTCAAAGACCGACCCTATTGGGAAATCTAAGAGCGGTTGATTTCCGACTATCAAAGACCCCTTCTGGTGTTGAATTTAGCTTTGCAATACATAATGATAATTAAACGCTAGGGGCTTGAGCAAAGATCCCGAGCTTTATGCCGGGGGGCGGAGTTGATTTCGTACAGACACGACATAGACGGATTGCGGTGTTTAGCTGTCTTGCTCGTTGTTCTGTTTCATATCCAGCTTTGGCCCATTTCTGGTGGGTTTATTGGCGTCGATGTTTTCTTTGTCATTTCGGGGTTTCTGGTCACCACGCTGATTGCGCATAATTTAGAGCAGGGGACATTCCGCTTCTCTGACTTTTATGCGCGGCGGATTAGGCGTTTGTTCCCGGCCATATTTGCGACGGTTATTCTGTCTTTAATTGCGGGATGGTTTCTTTTTTCGCCTGATGCATTCTCGGGCCTTGCGCAATCTTCCATTGCGACGGTTCTTTCAGGGTCTAATATTTATTTCTGGATGACCAGCGGGTATTTTGAACCTGCCGCGCATTACAAACCTTTGTTGCACACCTGGTCTCTGGCGATTGAGGAGCAGTTCTATTTGATCTGGCCCGCTGCAATTGTCCTCATTGCGGGTCAGGCTGTGAAGCGCAAACGGCTCCTCATTGCTTTAATTTGTGCTGTTCTATTGAGCACGGTATTGGCGGAATGGGCCATTCGCTCGGATCATTTGTCTGCTTCGTTTTTCTTATTGCCGTTTCGTATCAACGAGTTTGCGATCGGCGCTATTATCGCATTCGTTCCTGCGTGGAAGAGCCGCTTGGGGAATAATGGATTGGCACTGGCAGGATTGGCTGGGATTATTGCGCCTGCGATCCTCTTCACGCCTGAAACGGTTTTTCCGGGAATAAATGCCATGATCCCGTGCGTGGCGACGGCGGCGCTCATCTATGCGGGGCGCGAAACAATTGCGGCCAAAACGCTCTCCAATCCAATCACGACCTATGTCGGACGTATGAGTTATTCATTCTATCTGGCGCATTGGCCCATTATCGCATTTTATCTGTTTTGGCGGGGATCGGCTGTTGGATTGGAGCCTATCGAGCAAGCCCTTTTATTTGCCGCGTCTTTTGTGGCCGGCGCCGCCTTGTATCATTTCGTCGAGGCGCCTTTCCGCATCAAATCCGGTACAGCGAAAGTTGCGCCAAACCTCGGCAATAGGGGCGTGGGGGTGTGGTTTTCTTCATCAACACTCGCCGCCGTCCTTGCCTCTACATTCATATGGGTAAATCAGGGCGTTCCATCGCGGTTTGATACCAATAAAGAAATCTCGCAGCTTCTCGCCAGTATGGACAAACTCCCGCGATCAGAATTTAAACGACTTGAGGAGTCCCAACCAGGCCCAAGACAAATTCTCCTAATTGGGGATAGTCATGCCGGCGTTAGTAGAACCGGATTTTTTAAATGGGCCGCTGAAAATAATGCCAAAGTCACAACGATGACGGTAGGAGGATGTATTCCGCTCCTGAATGCCCAAACCTCCGCAAACTTTAGAGACGTGTGTCAGAAACGAAATTTCGAAGACCTCAATACGCTTGATTACGCCAAATATGACACTGTTGTTCTGTTGGCGCGCTGGGGGCTTTATACGAGCATTGGCACAGAGAATGGAGGGCGGTTTGGCAAATTAGGCGCGCCGATCCTGCTCGCCTCGGATGAGGGGCGGTATAAGGATGTAGAACTCTCACGCCGCCGCTTTTATGACGCCTTGAACGCCACCGTGAAAAAAATTGAGGCAGCAGATGCGGTCGCCGTTTTTGTGGGGCAGGTGCCGCATATTGGTGAAGATCCCAGAGCTTGTTTGGTGAAATCAAGCACCGCGGTTGATGCGCAAGAGAATTGCAATTCGGCGACATTTAAATCCACCCAGGCGGAGACAAGTTGGGCGACCGAGCGGGCGAAGGATATCGAGTTTTTGACCGTATATGATCCAACGCCGCTCTTCTGTCCGGAAGATAAATGCCTGATTATGAGGGATGGGAAAATGTTATATCGGGATGGAAATCATCTTTCCCCATATGGAGCAGACGTTCTTCTCCAAGGATTATCACCCGTGTTGACAGAGGCGTTTAAAAGCTCCCGCATGTGACGGTCGGCCGTTATGGTGGACTTTTTTAAAACCTGTGTTGTTAGAGGGCCGAAGGCGTGGTTTAGGTGAGCGAGAAGATTAGGGGCAATGCATGACTGACCAAACCCATATATTGAATCCCAATTTTCAGGAACTCATTGTTCTTGAGGGTGGGTTTCTCCACCATGAAATTGCAATGCTCAGACATGGGTTGAAAGAGGATGAGTTTAAGAAGGCTGAAGTCTCGGCCCCAGAAAAATACGATGAGACTTTGCGCAAGAGCAAAGTCATGAATTTACTGGATACGGACGCTAATACTTGGATTTATGATCGTCTTCTCGACATAGCCAAAGCTTACAATACGCAGTGTTTCGGATTTGATATCACAGGCTTTCGTTACAATTTACAGATTGCGCGTTACGGCGTGGGAGACTTCTTTGACTGGCACTTAGACTTCGGCGCGGGAGAGATTTCTCACCGAAAAATAAGTATGACTGTGCAGCTCTCCAACCCTGATGACTATGAGGGCGGAGATTTGGAATTCATGTATGGCCATGAAGTTTATACCGTGCCCCGCACGTTGGGCACGATTGTGATTTTTCCATCATTTATTCTGCACCGCGTCACTGAAATCACAAAGGGCACCAGAGAGTCGATTGTGGGTTGGGTAGCCGGGCCGCCCTATCGGTAAGCTAGTATCCTGGTCTTCGCAGTTGAGAGGTTTCGGCCATTACCCTGTCGATACTTATTCATAAAACTCCGTCCTCGTTTCGAACAGGGTTTCGCCAGACACCGTGAAATTTTCTTCGATTTTGGCCCTCAAAAAACTTCGCCTTAGATTCAATCTCTTACCTTTTTTGAGAACGTAACATGAACATCTTTCATTGACTCCGTTAACGATTACATAGGAATATAATCCTCACAACGATTGGGCGCGGCTATACTGACGCCTCACCCACAGGAGGACTTTATGGCCGTAAGACGACGACACCCCGATGACCCCAGCTTTGCCAGACTCACCGTGACCGCGGTCGGATTGGAATTCGGATTGCCGGATTTAACCTTGGAAAACCACGTGCGGGCCGGGGCGACAAAGCAAGAGATATTTGGCCGCCAAATCGCCGCCTATCTCTGCCAGACCGTGTTCGACATGAGCATCCCGCGCGTAGCGGAGCTGTTCTCTCGGGATCGCTCCACGATTGTTCACGCATTGAACGTCATTGAGGAGGGCCGAGATGATCCGGTGTTCAACCGCAAGCTCCTCAAAGCAGAAAGCTTCCTCACGGACGGCCTGCAAATCTTCAGAGGTGCCGCATGAGCTATACCTCCGAAGCGCTGGCTATGGATCATATCCTGCGGGATATTCACAAAATTAATGGCCTGATTTCTGATGTTCCCCAAGGGCGTGATCATCCCGTTTTTCCATATCGAGATAAACGCAAACGGCCCGTGATTTGGATTGAACGGGCGGGGTTTCAATGGCTGCGCGGACAGAAAATGCTCGCCCCGCATTTGCGCGGTTATGTGCTGGCCGATGACGTCACCCAGCGTTTGCGAAACGGGGAAGGGGCCGTCGCGGACCCCTCGCAAACTGTTTATATTCCAAACGTGGTGGGCGCTCCTGCGAACACGCATACACGCACCACGCCGCTAGACCGCCTCGCACGGCGACGGGGGCAGGAACGCGGGAAAAAGTGGCTCAGCGCGGCGGAGGTCGAAGCAGGCCACGCCTTGATGCGTGATTATGCCTGTGCAGGCGAAGGACAGATCGGCACGCAAGATTTCACAAATCCGGGTGTGGATGGCGGCGACCGCAACGGCGCGGCGGAACGCGCCATGTTACGGCGGATTACGGCGGGAACGCGCCTGCGCGCTGCGCGTGAAAAACTGGGTCCGGACCTCGCCCCCGCCCTCATTGCGTTTTGCTGTCGTCAAGAGGATTTGGAAGCTGTGGAGCGCCAAGAGAGATGGGCCGCAGGCTCCGGCAAGCAAATCATAAAACTGGGTCTGGCAAGGCTCGCGGAGCTTTACGGGACGGTGAGTGGGGAGGGGTGACGTGGAGGGCTCGGCTGACCGAGAGACCACATCTTTTATATGCAAATTCATTCAAAAAATCCTCTAATATGAATTTAATACCAATTCGTCTTGAAAAATATCAATATATATCATATATACAACATTATGATATATAATCGAGTTAAAATTCTTCGAATTGAAAAAGGTCTTTCCCGCAAAGAATTGGCCGCAGCAGTAGATATGAACTTTCAAACAATCGGATATCTTGAGCGCGGAGAATATAACGCGTCATTGAAATTGGCTTTCAAACTCGCTGAATTTTTCGAATTGCCGATTGATATGATCTTCAACCCCAAGCCTTTTAAATCACTAGCAGAGCAACTTGTTGCAACACGTGCATCAGAGCAGGAGTAAGTAATGACACCCCAAAAAATCAGTATAGACCTGAAAGACGATTCACTCAGCAAAGCTAATCTGCGGAAAATCAGGTGGTGCACAACAATTGCCATCATTGGTTTTCCGGTATTGGTACAAATACTGGGTGCAATGATAATGTTCTCAAGTCAGTACCCGTTCCTGACCTCTATTCCTATGTTGTTGGCCTTTGCGGGCGCGGCCATTTTGGTCATCGGAGCAGGTATTTACGCTATCACGAACAGGGTGTTTCTGCGGTTTTCCGGCGCGAATAAAGGGTTGGAAGAATGGGAAACAACAACGCAAACAGATGCGTTTGCGTTTGCTTACCGGATAATTGTGAAGGGTGTGCTGATTGCTTTTGTCGGGATTTCGATCGTGGGAATATTGCAGCTGTTGAATTTGCAGGGCTGGATAGATTTTAATGCAGCCCAGTCTATAGTCCTGAATACACAAGGCTTAGCCGCGTTTACCGTGGTGATAACCTATTTAGTTTTACTGCTGCCGACACTGTACATCGCCTGGAACATCCAACCTCTTATGGCGGAGGATCGCGGGAGTTCCTAAGCGCAAGGTCATTCAACGGGCAGTTTGAGCATATTTCTTATTTTCTTTCTAAACGCTTTTGCGCCAGGTCTGAATTCATCTTCGCAATTGGGAATATATGCTTCGAATGCTCCGAGGTGATGATTATTGGGGACATCGCCTATCCATGCAGAGGTTCCGGTGATTTCGTCGATTGCGTCTTGAACTTCCGTGACAGAATTGGGCATTCCAGATTCCCTGCCGACATAATCGTAGATAGTTTTGGTTCGACCATCAACTGATACAGTCGTAATGTATAAAGCGCTATCAGTGACGTTCGTTCGATAATGGTCTTCGAGATTAAAAAAATCAGCGCCGAGTACTTGTTCATATAGCGAACGAATATCAGCCGGAGCTATTTGCTTGGTCCGTAGCCCTTTTTCTTCGACGTAATTGAAACCGCAATAGGACACTTCCCCGGAACCTGACACTTTGACAACGTATTCTGGACAAGTCCCTAAACACGAACTTCGGTCCAAAGTGATTTCTAGGGTCTCGTATTCTTGCGGAGGCTTATTCTTATTTAGATTGGCGCTGGCGCAAGCTGTGAGGCTAAGCGCAACAAAGAAACTAGTAAGATGTCGCATTTAGCACCAAGTCTTTCTGAAAGTCATGGTTTTGGTTAGCGCATATGTGTTTAACCTTGCAATGCTGGAGTGAAGAGAGAGCCTTATATAACTTCTAATTTAGTGCTAAGACCGCTGTGAAATAGAAACCCGGAAAAGCACCATCAAAATGAAAACCCACAAATCAAAAATCGATAATTGGTTCCGCGTTGTTGTCCTAATTATTGCGCTCACGCCTTTCATGTTCTTGCTTATCGAAAATATCGTATTTTGGCCCATGCTTGCGATTTGCGGCCTTTGTGTGGCGTTTATGGTCTGGCTCTATGTTGCTACGAAATATGTGATTTCTGAAGATGTGCTCACCATTCATGCGGGATTATACAAGGTGATTACGCCGATTAGCGAAATTACCTCCATCACTGACACCAATAACGCATTGGCCAGCCCGGCTTTCTCGCTCGATAGGCTCGAAATCAAATATGGAGAGGGCGAAATGATCCTCATATCGCCAAAAGACAAATCCGCTTTTCTGGCCGATTTGGGCCGGAAGGACAGCTAAGTCTTGTTTCGCTTATCCGTGTACCAAACCCATAATGGGCCAAAACCAAACGCGGCAAAACACAGACAGAAGAAACAAGCGAATATAAATTTATCCCATCGGATATGCCGATAGATAACGGCTTCTTTGGGGTTGTCGGGATTCACCCAAACAGTGATCGGGTTGGTTGGGGTTTTATGCCGAGAGAGCTCGCGATAAATACGTCTGTAATAAGCTTTGCGAAGGCCAACACTCTCGTCGAAAAAGACACTGTCGGATGTGTAGGTTTGCCCGTCTAAGTCATAGCTATAGGTCGCCTTAACACTGTACTGATTGTCCCGTGCGTCGAGCACGTGAGAGGTAATGACCGCCGGCGCTGTGATCCAGTTTTTTGCGCCAATGGACGCGGCCACAGGCGTTATGGCCATGCGCGCCGTAAATACCGTGGCGAAAATAAACCCAATTATCATCACGGCGCTGAAAATGCGCGGAAAGGGGCGCAAGCCATCATTAGATTGAATGTCGAGACCATCAGCCATATGCGTCCTAACTGTGCGTGACAGCTTACAAAACACTTAAAACGCGGCAGGTTTAACGCAGACTTTCGCGACCTCATCCCGCAATTGAAAAAACATAATCCACGGTTTCGAAACTGCGCCTTACACTGCGGTTATGACAGACCTAACCGATGAATTTTTTGAGACGGCTTTGGCCGGAATACAGGAGCGGCTGGATGACTTAATCACCCAGCCTAAATCTGAGGGCGATCCGCCTGATAAATGGGCGAAGAGTTTTTCAGCTCTGATGAAAGCGGAGGCGGATGCGAAGGCGCGCCTCGAAGATCACCGCGCGAAAGCCTTCGCCAAAATCCATACGCGGTATGAAGACATGCCGCCCCCAACCCCCGAAGATGAAGAACGGTTTTATGCCCGATTTAGAAAACTTGTCGGACTCGTCAATGACCCCGATGCAGATGCGCGTGCTATGGTTCTTGCTCAAGGGTTGGGACAAAAGCTTAGTGCTGGAAGCTTGGGAAATCTGGAAGACGGATAAACAGCGCCCGCCTGCCCAGAACTTTCTCATCTGGCTTATCCTCGGCGGGCGCGGTGCTGGGAAGACGCGGACCGGGGCGGAATGGATCCGCGCGCGCGTGAAATCTGGCGCGCGCCATATTGCGCTTGTCGCCGCAAATTTCACAGAAGCCCGCGCGGTTATGTTGGACGGCGAATCCGGCCTTCTCAATATTGGTCACCCCTCAGAACGTCCAAAATATATTGCCTCGCGCAAACGGCTGGAATGGCCGAACGGGGCCGTAGGACAAATCTTTTCTGCCGAAGCGCCGGACGGTCTGCGTGGGTCGCAATTTGACGCGGCTTGGGCGGATGAGTTTTGTGCGTGGAACCATGCCGCTGAAACGCTGTCTAATCTACGTCTGGCTTTGCGTCTCGACGGCGAAGACGGTCAAGCGCCGCAACTGGTCGTGACAACCACACCGCGTCCGAGCGCAGACCTTATCGAGCTCAAAGAAACCCAGGGCGTTGTGACGCATACTTTGCGCACGGCAGAGAACGCGCATCATCTTGCGCAGGGCTTTCTCGCCGCGATGGAGGACGAATATGGCGGCACACCATTGGGGATGCAGGAGCTGGAAGGCGAGATCGTCACTGAATGGCCTGGCGCGCTTTGGACCCTATCCACAATTGCTAAAAACCGGGAAAACACGGCACCCGATTTGGACCGAATTGTTGTTGCGATCGACCCGCCTGCCACATCCGGTCCGAAATCTGATGCTTGCGGGATTGTCGTCGCGGGGGTCAAAGATGGCCGCGCCTATGTGTTGCAAGATGCGACGATGAACCTTGCGACCCCCGAAGACTGGGCGGCAAAAACGGTTGGTCTGTTTGAGGATTATCAAGCGGATTGCGTGATTGCGGAGGGGAACCAAGGCGGCGAAATGGTGGAATCGGTTTTGCGTCAAATCTCGCCCAATTTACCTATCCGCCGCGTTCACGCGCGCCGCAATAAAACCACGCGCGCCGAGCCCGTTAGCCATCTCTACGCACGCAGCCTGGTTAGCCATGTCGGACGGTTCGACGCGTTAGAGGCGCAGATGTGCAGAATGGGAGCCAATGCCAGTAACCGCAGAGGACCATCTCCTGATCGCGTGGACGCGCTAGTTTGGGCGATTGATGCGTTGTTGGGGAAGGTCAGAGTGCCCGCGCGGGTGCGGGCGATTTAAGGGAATTTGAAGGTATTTGCTTTAGGTTGTATCCATGAAGACCTCTCGTGAAATTAGTCCAAATTTTGTTTTAATAGATTTTGAGAATGTTCATCCAAAGAACCTTTCCATTTTGCATGACGAGCATTTCCAGATCCGACTATTTTTAGGTGCGAAACAAACAAAGCTAGATGTTGCGATTGTAGATGCGATGCACACTATTGGGCCCGAAAGGGCCAAGTATATTTCTGCTTTACAAAGCGGGAAAAACGCGCTCGATTTCTATATTACCTATTATCTGGGCCAACTCGTTTCCGCAAACCCTGAAGGTTATTTTCATCTCATATCAAAGGACAAAGGGTTTGATCCTTTAGTGGCCCACCTCGTTTCAAGTGGGGTGAAGGTACGCCGATATGCCAGTCTAATGGATATTCCGATCGTGGGCGTGACCAAGAGTGCCGATATGAATGATAAGATTGAAGCGGTTGTGACAAACCTAAGGGCCCGGGGTGCGTCAAAGCCTCGAAAAGAAGCGACATTAAAGAACACGATCAAAAATATGTTCAAGGGGGATATTAGTGAGAAGGAGGTGTTGAAGATTTTTCAAAAGCTCTTGGACTCGAAACAGATAGCGGTCGTAAATGAAAAAATTGCCTATCATTTAAAAGGTTAGATTCAAAAGCACTTTCATTCTCAAACTACGAGCCGGAGTGGGCGGTCTAATTGATGCGGGCTCTGAAGCTAATCGAGAAGTCGGAATCTGTGATCGTACCCTCGCGCATCGTACCTTTTGGGGCGAAACAGACAAATTTGATGTCTTCATCATAACCCGAGGCCGCGCCGAAATTACATTGGCTGAAATCAGTGGGCGGCGTAGCACTATTCGAAAATCCTAAATCCGTCATATCGTCAAAGGTTAGGCCGCTATCGCCGGCGTCGAAATCAATAATGCCTGTCAGCGGGCCGCCATCATCAATGTCATCATTATAAAATGTGATTTCTGGGGGCAGGGCATCAACAAGAAAGATAGAGTTAGAGTCGACGGGGCCCGATCCGGTGTTCGTGGCGGTTATCGTGTAGATTACGTCCGACCCTGGAATCGAATATTGGATATCGCTGCCACTAAACACATCCACTGATTTTTCAGCATCCAAGAGGGCAGTCTGATTATTATCAAAGACCCAATAGCCGACATTTTCAGACGTATGTGTTCGGCTTTTGTCGCCTGCAACAACTTCTTCTTCAATGGCCCAAGCGATTTGGTTCGATGGCAGAGGGTCGGATCCGTAAAGAATAGCCCACCCCCCTTGGCCGCCATCTTCGCCAGCTTGCGTCAAAATCCCGACGTCGAAATCACCCGATACACTGTAATTATACGGAGGATTATTACCCACACCTGCGCCCGTATCTGGGCCGACAGCGGCGGCGAAGGTGATGTCATTGACTGTGCCTGTTCCGGCTTCAAGGACGATATAGCCCAGCCACTCATCAGCCCGAGTGCCGTTGATTTGACCGATATGTTTACCAACGCAAATTCCATCTGGTTGTCCAGAGAAGAACGCGCCATTGCCGCGATTATCGCAATCATAGTTCCAGAAGACGCTGGCTTTTGGATCGTTAAAAGTCATCACCTGACCGACAACATGCGGATTGGCGTAAGTCTGGGTAATGTCGCCAGAGACATCTTCATTATTGGCATTTCCCCAATTTCCGGGGACCGATAATCCGCTGGTGCCGGTCGAGAAAACTTTGCGGGCTTCATATTTTAGAGTGCCATCATCATAAGGGCCTTCATCCGCAATGACACAATGAACATCCGATGCCGTGACAACGGAGCTGTTCTCGAATTGTTGAATTCGGAGCTCAAAACTATCGGGCATGATGTTTTGGATTCGGGTAGTCGCGGGCGGCGCGGAGTCAGATGGAAGATTGTAAGTACACACGACAATGGCGTCGTCATAAGTGTTTTCTAAGGCAACTGTTTGCCACCCCGCGCCAACATTTGCCACGAGTTTGATTTCAAGATCTTCTGTTAAGACTTGCGCATGGGCAAGTTGGCTCGAGACAAGCCATGTCACTCCAACTGCTATGAGGCCTCTACCTAACATAGCATTACCCTAAGAATTTGCGATGACCGCAGGATTAACGCAGAAATTGTAGAGCGCGGCCTACTTCACGGTTTTACTCACCTTTTGGGAGGGATTCCCGTAAAAATTCAACCTGTGTTAACCATGATTTCAAAATTGTCGTGGGGCGTCGACGATAAAGGACCCAATTTCGGCCCTGGATTATCGCTCTATTCAATCTGAGTAAGGTTATCTCAGCGGGAGGTGACGGGCGTTAAGCCTCCGCCTTTCGTTCCATGAAAAATGCATAGAGTAACCGTAGCATCACCAAAATGACGGCCCCGCCGACACTTATTTGCGCGAGGATAGAGGCTTGCGAAATAGGCGCAAATATCCAGGCGCCGATGTAACCGAGCGCGCCGATGACGAGGGCCCATCCGGCAAACCGCCGGACCGAATTTGCGGATGTGTTAGAGCATTTTCCCTTCAGCGCCGGCCCGATCAATTTCGGCATCATATTCGCAAAATAAAGGAGAACGAAGCCTGAGAAAACATTCCGGGCTCTGTCGATTAGAGACATCTCAATATCAAAGAGTGTGCCGGCCAATCGCGCGGTGAGCGAAAATAATAGGAGCAGTCCTGCAAAAATCACGGCGGCGGAGAAGAATTTTAACTCCATCTCGTTCAACTTAGCGCGGCTTGAAAGCTTCATTTTGACGCCAGCGACTAACCAGATGATGGGCATTGTCACCATGGCCGCTATCCAGGAGGGCGCGCTCTCGGGCGTCAGGTTCCAATTAATGATGGCGAGAGCGATCACCAAAAAGGTCAAGCTTCCAGTATAGAGGTTTAATCGAGCATGGGTCATGGTTGTTCCCCTTTCTTTAAATCGGGCAATGCTGAAGCCTCAGTTTCGGTGCTGATGCCGAAAAATTTGGCAAAACCAAGCAGGGCGTCTTCGAGGACGGAAATCTGCAAACGGTAGATGACGTTTTTCCCCTGTTTTTCCGCTTTGACCAGTCCTGCTTCTTTGAGAACGGAAAAATGAGCAGACATTGTGGGACGGGAGAATTCGAAATGCTGGCTCAGCTCGCCAGCCGTCATGTCTTTATCGCGCAGCAATTCCAATACGCGGCGGCGGGAGGGATCGGACAAGGCTTTAAAGACTGAACTCATGCGTAGTCGTTTAGCTAAATGACTACGCATTGTCAATATTGGGGTTTAAGGCGAATGAAATCACGCGATGTTTACTGATGAGCGAATGTCATTTTCCATTATAGCGTAGCTATTTCCGTAACTTTCAGACTAGTGTCAGAAAATATGGTTTGGTCCTTAAAATTGGTAAAACATGGAATAGCGGCGGGACTGCTTATCGCATTTTTCCTGACGGGATGTGCCACATCACAAATCTCGCCCGTCTCAAATATTGAAACGGCGGACGGAGCGTTCAGTGTGCCGTACCGGATATCGTCCTCCGGACGGTTCTTAATCGATGTGTCGGTAAATGGTGGGTCCTCTCGCCCTCTGAGTGTGGATACAGGTGCAACTGTTTCCGTGATCTATAGCGATTTCGCGAGATCTGAAAATCTCAAGGTGAGTGATAGAACGATCTTTGTTCGCGGATTAGTCGGGCAAGGGGATAGGCCTGTGATAGAAAGCGTCTTATTCGGGGTCGGATCCAAGAGTTTTCCTTTGGAGCAAATCGTCTCTTTGGAAACGCCTATTATAGGGGATGAAGCCGTCGGTTTGTTAGGAAGTGATATTCTTGGGAATTATACGACTTTATTCAATAAGGAGACGATGACCGCCACATTTGTGCCGCGCCGAAATATTGACGCGGGGTCATTCGCTGGGTGGAGCCATATTCCCCTACAGACTTTGACCGATACGTCCACCAACACACAATTATATTTTGCGCAGACTGATTTTGATGGCGTGGATATTCCTGTTTTAATTGATACGGGTTCGAACTTGAATTTTATCAATTGGCAACTTGCAAAGATGGATACAGAAATCCGCAAATTAGAGAAAAAGATGAGGCGGAATGGGACTTTGCAGGGCGCTTTGGAATCCACCTCTTTTGCCGCTGAAACCATATTTTACGACCTTCAATTGGGGAGCGAGTTGTGGGATGAAATTGACGTTGTCGTGATGGCGCTGCCAACCCTGGAAACGGTGGCTCCCGTTAACGATCCGATGATAGTGGCAGGTGCCAACATCTTTGCGGGTCATACGATTGCCTTCGATTTACAAGGACGTGCGATTTACATCTATCCGAAACCTGGTGCGCGAAGAGCAGTGCAAACTAATAGAGATCAAATATTGATCGCCGAGGAAGCACAGCGCCGAGTTTTGGAGGATTTAACGGCTGACCCACAGGCGCCGTTTTAAGATACCTGATTTATTGAGAATTTGATTATAGGTAATCCATACTTTGTCGGCAGATCAGACAGGAGCCAGATATGAAAATGTACATCAAAAGCGTGATGGTGGATGATCAAGCCAAGGCGCTTTCCTTTTATACCGATATTCTTGGTTTCTCGGTCAAACATAATATTCCGATGGGCGAGCATAGCTGGATAACGCTTACATCCCCGGAAGAACCAGACGGAGTGGAGCTCGCGCTGGAACCCAATGCCTATCCTGCGGCGGCAGACTTCCAGGCCAAACTCATGAGTGACGGAATTCCATGGACATCATTCCGCGTAGAAAGTGTTGAGGCGGAGCACACCCGCCTGACGGAGAAAGGCGTTGAGTTTACCCAAGCGCCGACAGCCGCGGGGGATTACGTCTTGGCCACGTTCAACGATACCTGCGGAAACCTGATACAGATCATAGAGTTTAAGTAAGCCGTGGGTTAGCCCCGCCCACATGGAATATCTTCTTCTCCTCATTCCACTCGCGATTTTTGCCGTTGTCTATATCTTTAGACCGGAGAAGCCGTTTTCCGCGCCAGATGTGTCTCCGATTGATGCGCGGGATCTTCGTGCCTTTGAGAAAGCGCCCTCGCTTTTCGTGAACGCGAATGAGGCAGGTTTGTTCAATCATTTGCGGGACCGCTTGCCACCAGAATTTCATATTCACAGCAAAGTTCGGTTAGAAGACATCATCCGCGTGAAACATAAAGGCTTGTCCGAGAAAGCCCGTTGGGCGGCGCGCGGACGCGTTAAATCGCGTCATGTCGATTATCTCATTACAAACCGCGCGGGGCATATTCTCTTGGCGATAGAGCTGGACGGTCGGTCCCATAATCCGAAAAATCCGTCTGAGGCAGACAAAATCAAAACTGCATTATTCAAATCGGTGGGCGTACCGTTGAAACGAATCCTTGTCGGCGAAGATTTTCACCTTATTGCCGACACAATTGTTACCGAATTAAAGCGTTCTTAACTCCAATCCGTTTGTGTGGGGCTGCACATTATAAGGGATGATGACGTGCTCCGATTTTTCAGACGTTTAAAAAAAGACAAACTAGATGCCAAGCTCGCGAATACGGATGCGCGGCTGGCGCTGATGAACGCGCAACTGGCGGCGCAAATGGTGAAGTTAGCCGGTCAATCAAATGATATCGCTCCGCTGAAACAGGCGGAAGAGGCGCTGTCCTCGGCCCGGAACTACTACACCTATGAGAACACGCCCGTCGAAATCGGCATGGTGCAAGTTGCTCTGGGAGATATGCTTTTAAAATTGGGCCGGCTTCACTCTGATAAATCCGCGATTGCGCGCGCGAAAACAGCGTATCGCGCTGCCATCACTTTGGCGTCCATGCACGGTGATGACAGCCAACGCGAAGACTTACGCGCTAAGGTCAAAATGGCCGATAGCCTCCTAGGTCAACGTCCAAAAACTCCATCCCTGTTTCGCGCCGCTTAGGTTTTTAATGAAATCAAAGGCTTGGTGTAAAATTCAAGAGAATAATCCGCACCTCGTCTAAACTGCCCTATAAAGAGCTCATCGACGACACTCCGCTTTAGGTTTTGGGCGAGCCGCCCAAGGGTGTCTCGCCTCTCTTTTAGGTCTCCCACATGTTCAATCCTTTTCGTCGGCCTGCCGACCCTTTTGGCGTGCCTGCAACTGCGCCACAGACTGCCCCGCCAGAGCGCAAAGCCAGCCGGCCTTTATTGGCCACCCATTTACCGCGACACACAACTGGACCCTCCCAAGATTATGCTTCGCTTTGCCGCGAAGGGTTTGCGCGCAATCCCATTGCCCATCGCTGCGTTCGATTAATTGCGGAAAGCGCGGCCTCGGTTCCGCTGTGCTGTGAGGATGCGCGGGTTGGCGCGCTCCTGACGCGCGGTCTGCCGGGGCGAAGTGGGGTTGAAACTCTGGAAGAATTCTATGGGTATCTCCAACTTGGCGGCAATGCGTTTTTGGAAGCCGTATTGAGTGGGGATGACCCTATCGCGCTCATCGCGCACCGACCCGACACAATGAAGATGGGCACAGATGCCAAAGGCCAAGCCACGGGGTGGACACAAGAAACGAGCGGCCGCACCCGCCGTTTTCCGCGCGACACGGCGACAGCGCGTTGTGCCTTGTTTCACTTGCGTCTGTTTAATCCGGCGGATGAGTGCCACGGGCTTTCGCCTTTATCGGCGGCAGCGCAAGCCGTGGAGATGCACAATCGCGGCGCGGTTTGGGCCAAGGCTCTACTGGAAAATTCTGCGCGGCCCAGCGGCGCATTGGTTCATGACCCGGCCAGCGGTGAGCGCCTCACGGATGATCAATTCGAGCGTCTGAAATCGGAACTAGAGCAAAATTTCACAGGCCCGCTAGCGGCGGGCCGGCCCTTGGTTTTGGAAGGCGGTTTGGATTGGAAGTCTATTTCCCTTTCGCCGACTGACATGGACTTTATCCAACTGCGCCGTGAAGCCGCACGGGAAATCGCGCTGGCCTTTGGCGTTCCGCCTATGCTGCTCGGATTGCCGGGCGATAATACCTACGCCAATTACCGCGAAGCCAACCAAGCCTTCTGGCGGCAGACGATCATTCCCCTGGTCACGAAAACTGCGGCTGGATTGCAGGGCTGGCTCTCAGCATTTTTCGAGGACGGCGCCCAAGGAAATATAAAGATTACGCCGGATCTAGATGCCGTTCCTGCACTGGCCGAAGAACGGGCTGTGCTGTGGAAGCGCCTCTCGGATGCACGGTTTATTTCGGAGGATGAGGCGAGGGGGCTCGCGGGCCTAGCGCCGCAGGTAAATGGAAAGGAGGCGTCATCATGACGAACCAATCTCCTATTCCGCTTTACCGCCCATTCCACCTTGACCGTACCGTCACCATGGGCCTTGTCTTCACCTTGCTGGCTCAAACGGCGGGCGGGTTGATTTGGGTGGGCTCTGCGGCCTCGCGCCTATCAGCCTTGGAAAGCCAGCAGGCCTCAAACCCTCAAATCTCTGAAAGATTGGCCCGATTGGAAGGGCAAACCAGTGAAATGACCAAAAGCCTCTCCCGTATCGAACGGGAGCTTATGCGCGATGAGTGATCTTTTTATTTCCGGCTATGCCAGCCGTTTTGACGAAGCTGATCTATCAGGCGACATCGTGCGGCGCGGTGCTTTCAGCGCCGCCTTGCTGGCGCGTATCGATCCGTTCCCCATGTTGTTTGGTCACAAGACCAATTCACCTATCGGCGTCTGGGACCGCGTCGTGGAGGACGAACAAGGCCTGTTCGTGGCTGGCCGCATTTTGGACGATACGGATTCAAGCCGCCGTTTGGTGGCGACCCGCGCGGTGAGCGGTTTATCGATTGGGTATCGTACAAAGCGGTCGGTGCCCCGAACCGGCGGAGGGCGTATCCTAACTGAAATTGATCTTTGGGAGGTGTCCGTCGTCGCCTTCCCGATGCTCCGCTCTGCGCGGATCACACAAATCGGCGACCCATCTGAAACTGACGCACCCCACACAAGGAGAACTGCGTGACCCCCAAATTAGAAACAAAAAACACTGGTGATTTACGGCAGGCCAAGGCCGATTTCGCCGCCACCTTCGCCGCTTTCCGCGAAGCCAATGATAACCGCTTGGCCGCGCTGGAGGCGAAAACTGCTGTTGACCCTCTGCTGATGGAGAAAGTCGACCGCCTGAATGCCGCACTGGAAACGCAAACCCGGCGTGTCGAAAACCTAACCCTCGCCAATGCCGCGTCTGGGTTCACTGCAGAGGCAAAATCCGCAGATAGCATGGCCTGGGCGAGTTTTATCCGCACGGGTGAGACGTCCGCCCTGGAGGGCAAGTCCATAGCGGCCAGTGACGGAGATGGCAGCTTGATCGCCCCAGTCGAGACGGAAACCCGTATCGATAGCGTCTTGGCGGAAACCTCGCCTATGCGCCGCCTCGCGACCATTCGCACGATTGGTGCCAGCACTTTCCGAAAACCCGTCAGTACATCTGGCGCAGCCTCTGGCTGGGCGGGCGAAACCGATGCGCGGGTCGAAACCGACACGCCAACATTGGAGCTGCTCGATTTCCCAACAGGCGAGCTTTACGCCATGCCCGCCGCCACGCAGGCTTTGTTGGATGACAGCGTTGCTGATGTGGATGCCTGGCTGGCCGAAGAAGTGCGCGACGTGTTTGCTGCGCAGGAAACGGCGGCTTTCATCAATGGCGACGGTGTGAATAAGCCGCGTGGATTTTTGACGGACCCGGGATTGGGCGCTGTGGAGCCTGCGCAATTTGATACGGACGGCTTGCTTGACCTGATCTATGCCCCGCAGTCGCGCTACCGCTCGAACGGCAGTTTCGTCATGAACCGCCGCACAATTAATGCCGTGCGAAAATTCAAAGACGCGGACGGCAATTACATCTGGCAACCGTCACTTGCGGCTGGCGCGCCGTCGACATTGCTCGGATATCCGCTGGTGGAAATGGAAGACATGCCTGACATTGGCGGCGGCAATAGCTGCGTGGCCTTTGGTGACTTTAGGCGCGGCTATTTAATTGCCGACCGTCAAGGCGTGAGGGTCCTAAGAGATCCATACTCCGCTAAGCCTTACGTGCTGTTCTACACGACAAAACGTGTCGGCGGCGGCGTGCAAGATGCAGCGGCTATTAAAGTTATGAAAGTGACGTAGGCAATCGGTCTGGGAGACAGATTGACAAGGAACCGAACCGTTTCTGCGGTTCGGGCTGCTCTCATTCGAGTTTTTACTATTTTCAAGCATGACAAACATTCTGTCTTTAAACGGAATCTAGAATAATGAAGTGTGACTCTGGCTCAGGGCTTTCTTAATCGAGAAACGCGCATGGTAGGATCGAAAAGTTCGAATTCATTCAGTCGAAAAGAACTTGTGAGGCTGGGCGGGTGCCCACGTGTCCGCGCTGTAAATACAGGTTTAGGCTCGCTTAAAAGCATGGCTCCAGCCTCGCTGTTCGTTACTTAGTTGTTGTTACACCATCAAGCCAAAAAATAGAGAACTTGCTTCTTCAAACTGATTGGAAAATCGTATTTGGACGCTAACAACGACCCGACAGTGACAAATATAGATTACCCGACCCAGCTCGCCATCAGGCGGGCTTTTTTTATGCCCTAATTTTGGAGCTCCTATGACACTGACTGACCTTTCTCCGCCGCCTGCTTTGGCCGTGTCATTAGACGCGGCTAAGGCGTTTTTGCGGGTGGACCATCCCGATGAAGACGCGCTCATTACGGACCTCATCGATACGGCAACGCGGCAGATTGAAGATCGCTGTGGTGTGTCCCTCATCACCCGTCCGCAGCGTTTGACGAAGTCTTCTGTGATGACGAATGACGGGGCAGGCATTTACCTGAACCGGTATCCTATTTTATCGATCGACGCGGTTTCACAGGATGAGGCAACGCTTCCGCTTGAGGCAAATATAAAAGCCCGTCCTGTGTTTGTCTGCGCTTCGGCGCGCGCCCAGATCACGGTCGATTTTACGGCCGGGTATGGCGAAACCTCAGCTGACATTCCGACACCGCTTCGCCAAGGCGTGATGCTCTTGCTCGCGCATTTATATGAACATCGCAGCGGGAATATCCCGCCGGGGTTTCCGATGATGGTCGACGCGCTCACGCAGCCCTATCGGGGGATGCGGCTATGATTGGGCATATGCGAAACCGGGTTGGGCTCTACACGCCACACGTGTCGCCTGACGACCTCGGAGGGACGGTCACGAATTGGACGTTCCAAAAAGCGATGTGGGCGGGGATTAAGCCGAAAGCTCTGACCGAACGGCTTGAGAACGGGAAGCTCTCCGTCGTGCAAACTTATCTCGTCGCCATTCGGTACCTGCCGGCATTTCCCGAACGCGCGCGTTTGGTGTGGAAGGGACGCATCCTTCGCGTTGTCGCAACCAGCGACCCCGATACGCGCGGCGAACGACTTCACCTGATTTGTGAGGAAGAATCCCAATGAACATATCTGAACAGGCGGAAAGCTTAGCCAAAGCTGTTCATGCCGTCCTGCAAGCTGACCCGGCCGTGCAATATGGTCTTGGCGGGACTGCCGATGTGCCGCCGCGCCTTTATGACGCTGCGCCGGAGGACCCAATCTATCCGTATTTGACCTATGGCGCGCTGCGCAGTGAGGATATTGGCGCGGATGAGACCGCGCTCGCGTCCCATCAAATGACGCTACACTTATGGTCGCGTTATACAGGCCGCGCCGAGGTTATGGCGCTGCTCGGGCAGTTAGGTCATGCATTGGATGCAGAAACGCTAACCGAAGCCGCCAGCGTCGCTGTGCGTAGCTCCACCGCAGTTTATTCTGATGTTTTGCGCGCGCCTGATGGGCGCACGCATCATGGGCTGTTGCGTCTCTCCATCACCACCCATCCAAAGGAAGAGGCGTCCGTATGAGCGCTCAAAGAGGCGGTGACATGCTGCTGAAGATCAAAGGCGCTGACGCTGAATATGTGACTGTGGCGGGCTTGCGGACAAAAACACTTCGTCTGAACGCCCGTCCCGTTGATGTGACGGATACAG
Organism: Litorimonas sp.; assembly: GCA_039975855.1. Lineage (GTDB taxonomy): Bacteria > Pseudomonadota > Alphaproteobacteria > Caulobacterales > Maricaulaceae > Litorimonas. The sequence goes on from JBDWGH010000003.1 coordinate 109,472, forward strand.
CTTCACAAGGGTGGAAGGAGTTGTTGCCAGGGGCAGGGATGCGCATGGCAGAAATTTCTGGGACTGGCGTTTTTCGGGATGCTGCGTCTGATGCACTAATCCGGTCCGCGTTCTTCGACCAATCCGCGCAAGAGTGTCGCTTTATTATTCCCGGGTTCGGCATGATTGACGGGGCGTTCTTGATCACGGGACTGAACTATGCGGGTAGCTATAATGGTGAAGCCCAATTCGAAATCAGTCTCGCGAGCGCCGCGGTTCCGGAGTTTACAGCGTTATGAGGGAGTTTCGGCCTGGGGATCGAACCATTGAAATATTAGGCCAGTTACACCGCCTACGTTTTACCGTCTCAAACCTCGCTGAAATCGCGTTCGTTTTCCAGGCGGAAGATCCGAAGGCGCTCGCTGCGCGGTTGCGAAAGGCGAACCTCGCGGATTGGAATTTGATTTTGCAGATTGTTGCAACGCCTCGGCCACCTGTTTTGGGACCAGACGAAATGGAGGCTGCGCTTCCGGTTTTAAGCGCACTCATCGCCGAAGGATTGCGGACATGAGTTGGCCGTTTGAGCGCTGGCAACAGATCGCCATTTGCCGTTTCGGTCTTCAATCCAGCGAGTTCTGGGCCATGCCATTGGGCCATTGGTTGAGCCTGTTGAACAGCATGAAGTCGCCAGGCTTTGACAGCAAATCCCTGAACGATCTGATCGCTTTATATCCTGATGAAGGGGACCAAAATGAACCCGGTGAATGATGCTGCTGACGCGTTAGATGACTTTGCGAATGGCGCAGGTGCGGATGCCGCGAATGCGCTGGCGACCGTCTTCGAAGAAGCGGGGGAGCGCATCGCTGGTTCGCTAGAACACGCAGCTCAGTCTGGCGAGCTATCCTTCAACGCCTTAGCCGAATCTGTCCTGAATGACCTCGCGCGGATTGCTGTAAACGAATTAATTACTGCGCCGCTTCAGGCGGGACTTACTTCGTTGACGTCATCGATTGCGGGAACGGCGGCAAGTAAATCCGCACCCGTCACGGTCAACCTCAACATGACGCAACCCGTCGGAAAATTCAGTGGACCACAGGCTAGCGGCGCGCAGATTGCGGGTCAAATTGCGCAGGCTGTCGTCCGTGCGCAAACTCGAAATTAGGAGTGAATCTGATGATAGATTTTCATGATGTACGCTTCCCTTTGCACCTCGCATTCGGAACTCGGGGCGGCCCAGCACGGACCGTCGATATAGTCCAACTTGCGAATGGAACAGAGGTTCGAAATGCAAAGGGACAGCATAGTCGAAGGCAGTATAATGCCGTCGCAGGGTTGAAGTCACGAGAACAAGCTATTGAATTACTTAATTTTTATGAATCAAGATTTGGGCCTTTATATGGATTTCGATTCCATGACCCGCTGGACTTCGAAGCAGATGGAGTGTTGGGAGTCGGCGATGGCGAACGCACCGAATTCGCCTTGATCAAACAATACGGAACCTTTCCGCATATGTATAACCGCCGGATAACAAAACCGGTTTCGGGAACGGTGAATGTCACCGTTGCAGGCGAAGAAAGACCAGTTTCCGTCGACCATCAAAAGGGAGTCATTCAATTCCAATCCGCGCCAAATGCCGGGGAGGCTATCTCCTCTAAGTTTGAGTTTGATGTACCTGTTCGCTTCGAGTCGCAATCGCTGGATATCGGGTTGGATGATTTTGGATCGACGCAAATTCAGGACATCCCTCTAATAGAAATTTTATCATCGGAGGCGCTCTCTCATGTCTGAGGTGACGACGCTCTGTTCCTTGTGGAGATTAGATTTCGCGGTCCGTTCCTCCATTTTTTTGACAGACCATGACGATGTGATTTTGTATGATGGCGAAACATATATTCCCCAAAATGCTGCCGAAGCTAGGCTTACAGAATCTCGAACCGGATTGTCCGTCGATAGCGGCGGCATTCGAACAGTGCTGACTTTGCCGGATATCTCAGCCCAGGACATTCGGGACGGTGTTTTGGACAATGCGCAACTCTCGCAATTCCAACATGATTGGCGAAGCGGCGAAACCGATTTGCTTGTCAAAGGCCGAATTGGAGACGTCAGTTTTTCCGGCGATGAAATTTCTGTCGAGTGGTTGGGACAGGCCAGCTTGCTTGACCAGAGTACGGGCCGCGTATTTTCCCGGCAATGCGATGCGAGCTTTGGCGATGCGAGATGCGGATTGAACAAAGCGGATTTCGCGGACGGCATAATTTGCCCTCGAAGCTTTGCCGCTTGTCGTGACCAATTTGCCAATACCGTCAATTTCCGAGGTTTTCCTTACCTGCTCGGGGACGATGTATTGCAATCGGGAGTGGGCGACAGCAACATCCGCGACGGGTCATCACGCTACAAATGAACCGCGCTCATACTCGCGCGGCCATTTTGGCTAGTGCGGAAACGTGGCTCGACACACCGTATCGGCATCAATCAAGTGTGAAACATGTGGGAACGGATTGCCTTGGGCTTATCAGAGGGATTTGGCGTGACGTTTACGGGGCAGAACCGGAAACCCCGCCGGCATACACACCAGATTGGGCGGAAAATTCGGGTGAGGAGACGTTGTACGATGCGGCGGCCCGATGGCTAACGCCCGTTTCCGCGCCGTATCCTGGGGATGCGATCCTCTTTCGAATGGCGGCGCAAGCCCCCTGCAAACATATCGGTATTCTATGGGACGCCGACCACATTCTCCACGCATATTGGGGGAAATCGGTCGTGAAATCCTATTTTGCGCCATTTTGGCAACGTCGCCATGTCGCGAGTTTTGCTTTCCCATCTCTGCTATAGGAGCCTTTAATGGCTAATTTCGCTGCTTCTGCGACACAATTTGCCGGCAACGCACTCATCCGCACGGCCAGTGCTATCGCGATAAACCAAGCAACAGGGTATATCGGGCGTGCTTTTGATAATCGCAATTTCGAAGGCCCCCGTCTCGACAGCTTCCACCTCCAAACCAGTCGTGACGGCGCGCCCATGCCGCGCGTTTTTGGACGGATAAGGTTGGCGGGACAGGTCATTTGGGCGAGCCATATCCGTGAACTAACATCGGAAACACCTGTTGGCGGAAAGGGTGGTGGTGCAAGCCAGACGGAATACGCGTATTCGATTAGTTTCGCTATTGGCCTCTGCGAAGGCGAAATAGCGGGAGTAGACCGCATTTGGGTCAATGGAAGCCCATTGGAGACTGTGGGGGTCGATATGCGGGTCTATAAAGGTTCGGAAGATCAATTGCCCGACCCCATCATCACTGCCACAGAGGGCGATGCCGCCCCAGCGTTCCGTGGAACGGCATATATCGTTTTCGAGGACTTCCCGCTCGCGGCCTATGGAAACCGTCTTCCACAATTCAATTTTGAAGTCGTACGCACGGGAAAAAGGGTTGGACAGCTGGAAAACCTCATTCAATCTGTGAATCTGCTGCCGGGATCGGGCGAATTTGCCTACTCAACCGATATTGTTGAGGAAAGTCTAAGGCCGGGCCAAACCCTTCCGATAAATATGAATAATCTGTCTGGGAAGGCAGATATTGAAGTGGCGTTGGATCAACTGCAAGCCACGCTCCCCAATTGCCGGAATGTTTCGATCGTTTCGTCTTGGTTTGCCAGCTCGACCGACATCGCAACGTGTGAGATCAGGCCGGGGGTGGAGCGCCGCATTCGTAATATTAGAAATAGACAATGGCAGGTTGGCCGTGACATTCGGAATAACGCTTACGTCGTGAGTGCTGATGAAGAGGACCGTCCGAATTTTGGGGGGACACCATCGGATCAAAGCCTTATTCAGGCCATCCAGTCAATCAAATCCCGTGGCATGACAGTCACGCTTTATCCCTTTATTTTGGTCGATGCGCCGGGCTTTCCATGGAGAGGCCGCATCACTGGCGCCGCGTCAGATGTCATCAGATTTTTTGGCACCGCAAATTCATCAGATTACTCTATTGGGGCAGGCGTAGAACATTACCGCGCAGCCGATTATGGCTTTCGAAATTTCATTCTTTCGCACGCGAATCTGGCCCGTCGGGCGGGCGGTGTTGACCGCTTTGTCATCGGGTCTGAAATGATCGGATTGACGACCATCCGCGATGGGCAAAACGAGTTCCCAGCTGTGGCGGAATTCGCCAAACTGGCTGCTGATGTTAGAGTAATGTTAGGGCCTCAAACTGGGCTCACTTATGCTGCTGATTGGAGCGAGTATTTCGGCTACCACCCGCAGGATGGTAGCGGAGACGTATACTTCCACTTGGACGAATTATGGTCCCACCCGGCGATTGATGCCGTTGGGATTGACGCCTATTTTCCATTGTCTGATTGGCGCGAGGGTGAGCATCTGGACGAACAAGAATTCACATCGATTTATGACCCAAATTATTTAATTGAAAATATCGAAGGCGGGGAAGGTTATGATTGGTATTATGCTTCGCAATTTGATCGAGATGCTCAGATTCGGTCTCCTATTTCTGATTGGACTTATCGCTATAAAGATCTCCGCAATTGGTGGGCTAATCAACACCGAAACCGTATTAATGGAGTGGAGCAAGTGCCAACGAATTGGGTTCCAGAAAGTAAACCATTCTGGCTGACAGAGGTCGGATGTCCCGCGATAAATATGGGGGCGAACCAACCAAATGTATTCTCGGATAGAAAATCGGAAGAAAGTAATAATCCATATTATTCAGATGGTTCTCGCGATGACCTCATGCAAAGGTGTTATCTGGAATCCTTTATAGAATATTGGGACGATCCGCAAAACAATCCAATTTCTGCGCTCACAGACGCACAGATGATTGACATGTCAGCGACGTCAGTTTGGGCGTGGGATACACGGCCTTACCCTGATTTTCCTGCACGGGAGACAGTCTGGGCCGATGGTTCAAATTGGCGAGGCGGACATTGGATTACGGGCCGTCTCGGTGCAGTGGCTTTGCGAGATGTTATCACCGAAATTTGCGAAGATGCTGGTTTGGAGAAGGTTGATCTTTCGGCTGTCTCAGGCGTGGTTTCTGGATTTGTAATTGATCGTCCGATGCGCGCGAAAGAGGCGTTGTCTGTGCTAATCGATAGTTATGATTTAGTCGTCTTTGAGACCGCAGGGCAGGTCTGTTTTGCGACACTTGACACCCTAGCATTTACCGAAATTTCGGGAGAGAGATTGGTCGCGCAAGAGGGGGCGCCGATAAGTTTCACAATCGACGACAATATGGCGTCATTTCGTGACGTGCGTTTGACTTTTATTGACGTCTCCCGTGACTACCAGATGGCGACAGTCTCGGCCCGGAATGAACATGCCGAAACGGTGCGGGTTGCCGATATGCATATGTCTCTCGCTATGGATATTTCCCAAGCTAAATCAATTGCTGAAAATCGTCTGGAACGATCAGAGTCAGCGCGCCGTGCAGCCAGCTTTTCGCTCCCTGTTCAGGACGCGCCAAAGACAGGGACTATCGTGACCTTGCCGGATGCAAATGGCCTTTGGCAGGTCTCTCGGGTTCGACTTGGTTTGCAAGCAGATGTGGAGTGTATCGCTCTGCCGAATGTGTTCTCCGATTTGGTTGTTGCGAGCGGCAATCCATTGGTTACGTCAGACCCGAAATGGACGTCTGAACCTGTTGCTTTGGCTTTTGATCTTCCGGGGACATCCGGTTTGCAAGTCGGCGCTTTGTTGGAACCGTTCCGAGAATCGACGCTGTCTTTTGATGGGTCTGAAGCCCGAGTGTCTGCGCCAGTTAAAATCGGAGCATTGCTGACTGACATGCCTTATGCGCCGCCTGTAGTTAGGGACCGGGTGACGACTATTGATATATATATGCCAAGCGGAGCGGGATTTTCAGTACCTAATAGCGAGGTTCTGAATGGCAAAAACCGGTTTGCCATTGAAACTCATGACGGTTGGGAAGTCATAGGCGCGTCAGATGTTACGCTTATTGGGGACCAAACCTATCGGTTGAGCGGTCTTTTGCGGGGTCTAAACAATTCCGATGATATGATGATGAACACTGTGAACGCTGGTGCGCGAGTGGTTGTGTTGGACTCTGCCTTGTCGACCCTCTCAATTGACCCGGATTATGTCGGGAGCGATCTTAATATTGCTGTCACGACGGTAGGCCGATCGGGTGTCTCGGCTGAGCATAATTATGAGGCCGCTCACTTGCGACCCCTTTCTGTTGTCCATGTTTCTGCGAAACCCCTTGGGGAAACGACGGAGCTCAGCTGGATTCCGCGAAACCTCAATAATTCAGATGAAATCGATGCGGCGGCTCAAATTGAAATTAGGTGGCCGGAGGGCGCGTTTTTCGCTTCGGGAACGTCCGCTATCCTGCCTGTTCAAACCGGATCTGACACACTCGTCACGCTTACGCCTATTGATCCGATGGGTGGGTTCGGGAAATCCGCAACAATCCAAATCTAACCTGTTGAAACTGGGGGGCTTCGTCTTATCTAAAACACATGGCTAAGAACCCCTATACACTGCTCGGCGTTGCAAAGACTGCGACCGAAAAAGAGATTAAGTCCGCTTATCGGAAGCTGGCGAAAAAACTGCATCCTGATGTAAATCCTGGAAATGCTGCGGCTGAAGCCAAGTTTAAGGAAGTCACGGCGGCCTATAACCTATTGTCCAATGCAGATTTGCGCCGGCAATATGATACGGGGCAGGTCGATGCATCGGGCCAGCAACAAAACCCCTTCGCTGGCGGGTTCCGTCACGCCAACGCTCAGGGCGGAATGGATACCGGGTTTGGTGGTTTTGGCGGGATGGGCCAAGACGATATGGCTGACATGTTTTCATCGCTTTTCGGGATGAATATGGGCGGAGGTCAACGGCGCTCTCATGGCGGCATGGGGGGCGGCTTTCAACGCCGCCAATCCCCGCCGCAAAAGGGTGCTGATGTGCGCTATAAGTTGAAAATGAGCCTCATTGACGCCCTCACTGGTGGCGTGAAAGATCTAGGCAAAGGTCTAAATGTCCGATTCCCCAAGGGTATTAAAGACGGTCAGACCCTCCGTCTTCGCGAAAAAGGACGCCCAGGCGTGAATGGCGGTCCAGCTGGGGATGCGCACGTGAAAGTTCTCGTTCAACCGCATAAACGTTTGAAACGTGTTGGAAATGACTTGCAATTGACTGTGCCAATATCCCTCTCGGAGGCAATGAAAGGCGTGAAAATTGACCTTGATGTGCCCTCTGGGAAGGTCTCACTGACCATGCCTGCCGGTACAAATTCAGGGAAGAAATTCCGCCTGAAAGAAAAAGGCGTTCGGGCTAAGGACGGAACGGGCGATCTTTATGTAACCGCGCAAATTGTACTTACTGATGGTGAGCTTGCGGGCGCGTCAGTGATAGCGGCGCAACTCCCTGATGGCGAAAATCATGAACTGCGGAAAAAACTGATTTAAAACAAACCGATTCGACTTGACGAAGCCTAAACAGAGCCTATTCAATTCATTCAGAAACCGTTCAGGGGCAGGGCGCTAAACCGTATCAATGTTGACAAAACGTCATATCCTTTCGGCCTTATTGGCTGCAACGCTGTCCTTCGGGGCTGTCAGTGCGCATGCCATAGACTCTCACGGTCCATTCAAGGGACAAAAACACCATAGTTTGAGTTATAAGAGTTCGGCGATGGGGTTGAAACTGGCGCAACGCTCTATCTCGCCAGCGGAAGCCAAATCCATTGCGCGAAAACGCGTGCCTGGAGGCGAGGTTGTCGATATAAAGCGCCGCGGCGATACATATAGCGTCCGTGTTATCAAAAAATCCGGCAAAGTTGTCGACGTTTTGATTGACGCCAATACAGGACGCGTCAAAAAGTAACCTGAATCTGGTTCCTGACGAAAGGTCCCCCCAATGCGAGTTCTTATTGTTGAAGATGATGTCGATTTATCGCGTCAGCTAAAGTCTGCTTTTAAAGACGCAGGTTATGCTGTGGATACAGCTTTAGACGGCGAAGAAGGTCACTTCCTTGGTGATACGGAGCCTTATGACGCGGTCATATTGGACTTGGGATTGCCGCTGATTGACGGCGTTAGTGTCCTGCAAAAATGGCGCGCGGACGGGAAGTCTTTCCCTGTTCTAATCCTGACGGCGCGTGATCAGTGGTCGGAAAAGGTTGCAGGTTTTGATGCCGGCGCGGATGATTATCTAACTAAGCCCTTCCATGTCGAAGAGTTGATGGCGCGTTTACGGGCGCTGCTGCGCCGGGCGGCAGGACATACAACGGATACGATAGAGCTCGGTGACCTGATGGTCGATAACCGCGCCGCGCGTGCCTTTGTTGACGGCATGGCAATAAAGTTGACCAGTCACGAATTTCGCCTTCTTTCCTACATGGCCGCGCATAAAGGCCGTGTGATTTCTCGGACGGAGCTTGTCGAACATATTTACGATCAGGATTTCGATCGTGATTCCAATACAATCGAGGTTTTCGTCGGACGTTTGCGGAAGAAAATCGGAACAGATCGTATCGAGACTGTGCGCGGTCTAGGGTATCGGCTGCTGGATCCGGAATCTGAATCTACTGATTAGGCCATAACGCCTTGCCCATGAAACCCTCGCCCCCATCGCTTGTATCCTCGCTGGTGCGGGCTGCGGCGTTATGGGCTGTTCCAGGATTGATCCTAGTGACGATGGCTTTGGCTTTTGTTTCAAGCAAATCCTCCTTTCGCAGTTTTGACGAACCACTAGAGTCCGCCGTAACAGGTTTGATCGCGAGCGTTGAGACTGGCGATGACGGGACGCTCCGTATGTCTCGCGAATTGCCTGATCCCCGTTATCAACGGGCGCTCTCAGGGAAATACTGGATGATTGGAACTGTGACGGAAGTTCCCGGCGAGGATAGGTATCCCCTCGTAGCAGAAGTCTCGTCTCGGTCTCTATATGGTTCCATACTCGACGTCTCCGATGCAGATTTTCAAATTTTGTCCCAACAGGGCCAAGACCCGGTTCGGTTTTCAACGGCAGGGCCCGATATTGATGCGGATGTGACCTTGCGGGTTGTCGCCCGGCAGGTTGTTCTTCCGGATATGACAACGCCTGTTGTGGTTCTGGCTGCCGCCGACCGCGCGCCTGTTGTACGGTCAATCCGCAATTTCATTCTGACGGCGATTACGCTTTTGTTGATTCTAACCATTGGCTTGATTTTCGCGGTTTATGCTCAGGTCCGGTTGGGTCTACGCCCACTTTTCGATTTGGGAAGCCGGATTGCAGATGTACGAGAAGGCCGGGCTGCGACAGTAGAGGGTAACTATCCTCTCGAGATCGCTCCGCTTGCGACCGAGCTTAACTCTCTGATTTCGCATAATAAAAAGATTGTAGACCGGGCGCAAACACATGTTGGTAATTTGGCGCATGCGTTGAAAACGCCGATTGCTGTATTGCGAAATGAAGCGGAAGCGGCGGATACGACGCCATCCCGAATTGTTGCCAAGCAAACGGATACGATGGCGGCTCAAGTGGACCATCACCTTCGACGCGCGCGGGCCGCGGCGCGAGGGCAGGCGATAGGCGTGCGCGCCGATATGGACCCTGTTATCGATGGATTAGTCCGAACCCTGCCGCGTATTTATCGTGATAAAGATTTGACGATAGAGAAGACTGGCGACACGGACTTGATCTTCAGAGGTCATCCTCGCGATTTGGAAGATATGATTGGCAACCTGATGGATAATGCGGCCAAGTGGACGGCCAGCCGAATAGATGTGGTCGTGACAAAAGTCGAAGACGGTTTCTGTACGGTTCTTATCGCAGATGATGGACCGGGATTGACGCCAAATGAAATTGAAACGGCCCTCAAGCGCGGTGCACGATTGGACGAAGCAACGCCAGGAAGCGGATTGGGTCTGTCGATCGTAAAAGACTTAGCTGATGCCTATAAAGGATCATTGGTGTTTTCACGTTCTAAAGCCGGGGGATTGCAAGCTAATCTGCGCTTACCAATCGCTGTTGACGCCTAAGGCAAGAGAATGAGCAAGCCCCCAACAGCCTTAGAAGCACGAGGGTCCGATGAAGGTCGATTGTTCTCTCCCTCTGCTGGGCGGAACAAAGCCGATATTGCTGCCGTTTTATCTGAAATCCTGCCAAAAGGGTCTTCAATCTTGGAAATCGGTAGCGGAACTGGCGAGCATGGCGTTGAGATCGTTGAATTGCGACCGGACCTGAGATGGCAATTCTCTGATCCGGATGCGACCTCCCGCGCTAGCCAGGCGGCTTGGGCAGCGCATTCGGACCATGAGTTTCCGCCTTCAATGAATTTGGACATGTCCGACCCACATTCATGCGCGCAAACAACATCAAAATATGATGCAGTATTCAGCGCTAACATGATCCATATCGCACCAATATCGGCGCTTCACGGTTTAGCCGAATTGGCATACGAGGTAATCGAGGAAGCGGGTCGTATGATCCTTTACGGCCCTTTTTTATTGGGCGAGGCATCCGCGCCATCCAATCTTGACTTTGATGCCTCATTAAAACGCAGAAATCCTGACTGGGGCGTACGAGATTTAGAGGCTGTTAAGCATATCTTCGCAAAGCACGGCTTTAATAGCGTGAAGCGCCGCGACATGCCCAAAAACAATTTCCTCCTGGAGTTGTCACGACGCTGAAGAAAAGTCCAAATATGGACGTTTCGTCATGTTTTGGACAGCATTGGGTCATTTGAACCCCTGCAGTCTCGTCCGTGGAAAGGGTACATTGTGTCTAAGATGAAATTGACATTGTTAGGGTCGGTCATGGCGTTTGGCCTTGCACCGCAGATCGTGGCGCAGGACGCGACCATCGTCTATGCTGATGCCGACACCTATGAAGTTGTTTTGGACAAGCCCGTCGCATTTGAGCTGAACGAAGCCAATTTCAAATCTTTACGCGACCTTGGGATTACGCTCCCGCCTGGAACGGTCCCTGAAGAGAAAATTTCGGACCCGGCGGCAGGTACAGCGGAACAACCCGCGATGACCGTTGGACTTGGAAACCCGCAACCGAAACGCGGCATGAATATTTTGGAAATGCCGATAAATGCATTGCCGTCGATTGCTGATCTCGTGGACCGCGTTAGCCCGTCGGTTGTCAATATTGTCGTCACCACAGAAAGCGGTGAGACAACGAGTGAGGGCCAAGGTTCCGGTTTCATTATCTCTGAAGATTTAGAAGTGGTAACAAATTACCACGTTATCGAAGGCGGAACGAATATTGACATCGAGTTCAATGATGGCCGCTCCTATCCAGCGAAAATCCTCGGAACTGATGAGGAAACTGATCTCGCGCTTTTACAAATTCAGACGGACGAGAAAATTCCGCACGTGAATTTCCATCAACCCAAGGATCTCCGTATCGGAGATTGGGTTGTGGCCATCGGTAATCCGTTCGGCATTGGTCAATCGACGTCCCTTGGCGTTATTTCAGCGATTGGCCGAGAGAAGGTCGATAGTGGTTCCTATGTGGATTACATCCAGACGGACGCTACGATCAACCGTGGTAACTCTGGCGGACCGTTGTTTAACCTTGATGGCGACGTGGTGGGTGTAAACTCAGCGATTTACTCCCCAACCGGTGCGAGTGTCGGAATCGCCTTTGTAATCCCGCATCACACAGCTGAGCGGATTATAACCTCTTTGCGTGAAAACGGACGTGTGCGCCGAGGTTATCTCGGAGCTGGCCTAAGAACCGCCGAATATTCTATCGATGGCGAACCTGGGTTTTTCAAAGGCGGAGCAACAGTAAATGATGTGCTGCCTGGGTCACCTGCTGACATCTATGGGTTGCAGGTCGACGACATTATTTTGGACATCAACGGACAGGTCGTGAAAAACTCGGTTGAAGCGACACGTGCGATTGGTCGGATCATGCCAGGTGAGGTCGCAAAATTCGTCTATGAGCGCGGTGAAAAATACTACAGTTTGGACATTCAAATTGGAGAGCGTCCTGAAAAATATGAAATTCGCAAAGCGAGTGCGGAAGTGCAGGGTTTGCCGCCGCCTCCGCCGCCAGAGGATAAGTCCAAGCCAAAGGTGAATATCGACACAGGACTACATGTTCTAGATATTTCCGCTGAATTCCGGTCCGCAATCAAAATGCGTTCAGATCAGGTCGGTATCTATGTCGAGGCGGTCGATCCTGGATCTGCGGCGGAACAAGCCGGATTTAAGTTAGGCATGGTTTTATTGGAAGCGGACGGACAGCCAATTGCGGAAGTCGCGAAATGGAAGTCTATCGTTTTAAATGCGAAAGAAGCGCAGCAGGACGGCCTAGTCGTCAATGTCCGTCATAAAGACGGGCGCGAAACCTATATGGTGCTGCCGTTGATTTAATAAGTGAATTCTGGGTGGGGACCTATGGAGAGTAAAGAAATGAGAATATTAGTCGTCGAAGATGACTCGGTCGCCGCCGAATATGTCCGTAAGGGCCTAATGGAAGCCGGCCATGTCGTAGATCTCGCCCCAGACGGGGATTTGGGTTTAGAAATGGCCCGAGCCGCAGATTATGATGCGTTGATTTTGGACCGTATGCTGCCCAAGCGTGATGGTTTGGAAGTCCTCGCGGACCTACGCGAAGATGGTGATGCTGTCCCTGTTCTGATCCTATCAGCATTGGGCGAAGTGGATCAAAAAGTTGAAGGTCTACGGGCTGGCGGAGATGATTATCTAGCCAAGCCATACAGTTTCACGGAGCTCTTGGCCCGCGTCGAAGCGATTGGCCGACGTTCAGACCCAACAGCCGCGGTAACGAAGCTAAAGGTTGGTGGTCTAGAGATGGATCTTCTTGCACGTACAGTACGTCGGGATGGACAGAAAATTCTGTTGCAACCGCGAGAGTTTCGTCTGCTGGAATGTTTGATGCGGAACGCTGGACGTGTGGTGACCCGCACGATGTTGCTCGAAAAAGTCTGGGATTATCACTTTGACCCCCAAACTAACGTAATCGACGTTCACATTTCGCGTCTGCGCGGAAAAATCGACAAGGAATTTGACGAACCGCTTCTGCATACAGTGCGCGGTGCGGGCTATCGGTTACAGGTCTAACCAGATAAAGCCGAGCTAAGATGTTCGGCTCACTTCGAAAACTCTATCGCAACACGCTCTTCAGATTGTCTCTGTTGGGCGCGTTGCTCTTTGTGCTCTCGCTTTTCGTGGCGCTTGGGTACATTTACTATGCCACAATTGAGAGTGAATTGCGCCGCGTAGATCGGGCGAACGAAGCTGAAATAGCCGAGCTTCAAACTTTTTATGATCGAGCGGGAAGTGCGGCTGTTGAGCAAGCTCGCCAGGCTGGGTTGATTGGTCCGCTAGAGCCATTGACGTCGCTAACGTCTCGTCGAATTTACCATCAGAACGGGACTGAGACCGTCAATAATCTCGTCATTGCGCGTGGTCTACCCTATGGAGATCAGCCCTATGAACGTGTGTATGTTCTCCGCTCGGGAGGTCGAATTACAGGCAATTTGGCACCGATCCCTGTTGAGACCACGGGTGACGGGGCAAGTTTGTTGCCTGCTGAAGGAGCATCCAAGCAGTTCACTCGAGTTGAAATGATTTACAGCTTGCCTCAGCTCGATGAAGCGGATCCGGTGGATCGGCGAGCGCGAGCTATTGCGGGGAATATTTTTTTGAATGATGAACCGTCACTCACAATATTGGTAGGGCGTGATGTTGAGAATATCGAACGCACAGGTGAGCGCGTACGCACCGCTATTTTAGTGTCAGCAGGCATCGCACTGTTCTTGGGGTTGATGTCATCCTTCTTTGTCTCCCGGCGATTTGCGAGACGCGTTGAGGGATTCAACCGTCTAGCGACTGATGTGCGAGCGGGTAACCTAGATCGCCGTGCGCCTCGAAATTATTCCGAAGACGAAATGGATCTCTTAGCCGAGCATTTGAATGCCATGTTGGATCATATTTCTCGCCTCATGTCCGCGATGCGCTATGCTGGCGATAGCGTTGCGCATGATTTGCGAACGCCTCTGACGCGTTTACGGACACGGCTGGAGACAGCCGCGGTTGAGCTGGGCGACACAGATGAGGCGATGGTCCTTTATGCTGCAGCGGGTGATGCGGACCAGCTACTATCCACATTTGATTCCGTTCTTCGTATTGCGCGATTGGAAGCAGGAGAGCGAAGAGAGCTACTTAAACCTCTCGACCCCAAACCTATTTTAGATGATTTGGCGGAATTATATGAGCCGGCTTGTGAAGATGCAGGTCTGAGTTTTGAAGCCGATATTGCACCTAAAACCCTTATCCTCGCAGATAGAGGTTTGTTGTCACAAGCCGTTTCGAATTTGCTCGAAAATGCGATCAAATATACGCCACGCGGTGGGGCGATCCGGTTGACGAGCCGGAAGAAGCGTGGGGGTGGGATTGAAGTTGCCATTCGGGATGATGGCCCTGGTATTCCAAGTTGGGATCGCGAACGGGTCAAAGAACGTTTTGTTCGGTTGGACAAATCTCGGTCATTGCCAGGCAGCGGTTTAGGTCTTTCTTTAGTCGAGGCAGTAGCTGACCTTCACCGCGCTGAGTTTGTGATGAGCGATAATGAGGATTTACCTGCCGTCGATAAAGGTGGCGATCCTGATCGTCCCGGCTTGAGCGCGGCCTTGATTTTCCCGCGCGCCAAGGCGGACACTAAATCTTGATACTCAATACCTCGCGGGGCTCCATAATGTTAAATTGCCCGTAGATATGCCTGTTTGCTCTAGGCTGCAGTGTCGCGTGAAACAGGATGTGGTGGGGCGTATGGAACTGGCCCGCCGTTAACATTTGGAGCGGTTTGAGCAGGTTGTTGAACGTCAGCTGGAGGAGTTAATGCAGTTGTCGTCACTGTGCCGCTGGCTTGGAGAACGTCTGCAATATCCTGTGCGAGGCGAGAAATTTCACTTCCGACTTCATTAGACTGCGGTACGGCCTGTTTAACTTGTACTGAGTTAGGAAGGGTGAAGGTAACGGTTGTGCCTTCGCCGACGACCGAGCTAATTTTGAAGTTGCCGCCGTGTAGCTCGACCAAAGATTTGGAGAGTGCGAGACCAAGACCCGTACCTTCATGCTGGCGAGAATATTGACTGTCGATTTGCTCGAAGGGTTGAGCCAAGCGTGCGATGTCTTGCTCGGAAATGCCAATGCCGGTGTCTGACACATGGACGATCAATCCCGCGGATTTAGGTTCAACGGCGATACGGACCATGCCGCCTTCAGGTGTGAACTTGATGGCGTTCGTTGTTAGGTTCAGGAGTATTTGTTTGACCGCGCGCGGGTCAGCATCGATTTCTGGTGTTTGTGCACCGTCATAGATAAGCTTGAGTCTGTTTTCATCCGCTCGGCCACGTACGATACGGATAACCTGTCCAATCATGTCTGACATAATAAGAGGTTCGGTGTTTAGCGTCATCTTACCAGCTTCGATCTTGGACATATCTAAGATGTCGTTGATCAAAGATAATAAATGCTGGCCAGAAAAGAGGATGTCATTGACGTATTCTTTGTAGCGCGGATCGCCAAGTGGTCCGAACATTTCCTTTTTCATAATGTCGGAAAAACCATTAATCGCATTTAGTGGTGTTCTGAGTTCATGGGACATATTCGCCAAAAATTCGGATTTCGATTGGTTGGCTTCTTCGGCACGGATTTTTTCCTGCTCATAATTCTCGGCCAGTTCTACAATACGGACTTGGGATTTCCGCAGGACGTTAATAGTTTTCTCCAGGGCGTCTTGATTGACTTGTAATTGCTGTTCTCGGGTTCGGATTGTTGTCACTTCTGTGCCAATAGAAACGCGTCCGCCATCGGCGGTATAAGTTTCCAAATATCGAACCCAGCGCCCATCTGTGAGTTGAATTTCACTACCAGTTTCTTCGCCGATTTCGTTGGTTTGTGCTATTTGTTGGTCTGCGTGATATTCAACCATTGCATAGGCCATGCCTTGATGAAGTTGCCCAGGTTGGAAGCCGAAAAAGTCTTCAAACTTACTATTCCAGAGCACAAGACGGTCCATCTGGTCCCAGATTACAAAGCTATCATTCATAGACCTTAGCGCATCAAATAGACGGGCCTCGGCCGCCTGCAATCGCGTCTGCGCCCCGCGCGCTTCCGTGATGTCGAGAGCCATTCCGATTACAAGTTTTGTTTGGTCGTCGCGCTGGGTCGGGCGTCCTCTACAGGAAAGATAAATAGGGAGGTTTGAGGCGCCCATTTCAATCTCAAACTGGCCGTTAACTGAGGCGCGCTTCAACAGACTGTAAAATTGATCCCGTTGTTCGGTTGCGAAAAGCGCTAAAAATTGCGGAAGAGGGAGGAGCGTTTCTTTTTCAGGCAAGCCCATCGTTTTGGCGAGTGACCTGGACAAGAATGCTGTATTCCGTGTGAGATCGACTTCCCAAATCCCGCCGTTCGAACCATCAACGGCAGCCCGATAACGCTGGCGCGAAATTTCTTCGACATTGTTTTGCTGGCGGACGGCGTCAATTTGCTTGAGGAGTTGGTTCAATAGCATCCAGATTAGCCAAGCCGATCCTAAAAATAACAACCCAAACAACAAAAGGTTTTCCGTCACACTGCGGTTTGACTCACGTGGCTGCACGTCCATGACCGAGAGATATGAGTTTGGAATTCGGACAGCACCGAACCAAACGTTTTGATCGTTGCGTGAATGTTGAGCTACGGTTGAACTGGCCGTTCCCCGAATAGCGTCAGAGAGTCGGTTTGCGGAAATGCGGTAAAACGTTTGGGGGCCTTGCGATGCAACTGCCGGCGGGCCGTCAATGACCCGGCCAGAATCGCGAATGAGAGAACGTGTGCCAACACGTTGCCCAATCAATGTTCCGGGGGCGAGCGCTACAACCAGAAAGTTATCGCCTGATTTTCGAGTAACAATGGGTGTCGCCGTTCCTTTGTCATTTATGAGTGAGTCGATTGTAACGCCGTCTTTCGGGAAGTTCCTTCGATCCAATGCTGCGAGTTGCGGACCGGCGCCGCGGGTATCTGCGAGGACATCGCCATTACCATTGACTAATGCAGCGCCAACCACATTGCGGGAGCGAGCGGCAAAATTGACCATTTGTTGGGAGCTACCTCTCAAGGAGAGAGCGGTATCTATCCATTCAATTTCTGCATCTAAAGCCCGTGCGACGGCCGACGCGTCTGATGAAAGCGCGGCTTCAAACTGTGTGATTTGGTCAGCCTTATCGGTGTTGAAGTCGTGAAGAAATTTCGCCCCGGCGAGAATAATAAACAGAGTGAAAAATAGAAACGTCGTAATAAGCAGGCGTTTGAAAACCCCTCGGCCGCCTAGGCGTTCGGATAACCGGCTAACAAAATCATCCCCATAGCCATCTAACCCTGGAGGTGCGGAAAACGCTGTTTGCCCACGCGCGGTCTGAATTGCAGGCCGTGATATTGCAGGGCCTCTAGCTTTTTGATGTACGGGTTGCGCCGTATGAGCGTGCGCTGATGGAGGAGAATAGGGACGAGCGGATTGCGCATACGGCAGATTTGCCGGGTTATGTCCCGGTTTTGGTGTATCTGAATGATACGGGTATTGGCCACGACCATTTTGCAAAACAACATTCCCCTTTGCCTATCGGCAATCCCCGATGTTTCGTTTCGTCTTCATTTTCGAATCATCTCAATGAAAAACCCCACGAATCACTACATATAGGGTTAGCGACGAGGCTGGCTGCAGTCGAACAAAACGTGGTTAATATTGTGTTGAAATGCAGGGTTGCGTCGCAGTTTAAGGTGTAAATTCGTTGCTAACCCGTGATGAAATTCGCGGCTCAGGTTCTGGGCGTCCAATTGCGTACCCTTGGGCCGCGTCAAAACCTAGGTCTGATACGAACTTTCTGATCTCTTCAGTCTCTACACCCTCGGCGATAAAGCGGACGTCCAGAGCCTCTCTTAGTGATAAAAGGGCCTTTAAGATCGCGCGATCTCGGGCCGTTAAATAAGCGGCAGCGATGAAACCGCCGTCAATTTTCAACCAATTACAAGGCAGGGCGCGCAAATAACGAATAGAGGCGGCACCAGCGCCAACATCATCCAAACAAACGGGGTGACCTCGGGATTTCAGCTCGGAAAGCAAGGATTCGGCCAAGCCCAATTCGGCCATATCCCAACTCTCTGTCAGTTCGATAATGAGTTTGGTCGGGGAGGCTGTTAGCGCGGTGAGGCAAGCCATAACGGAGTCTTTAAACTTGGGTTTATCAACAGATGCGCCAGACAAGTTTATCGCAATACCTGATCCGTTTGGGTTTTCATTCAGTACCAATATCGCTTGAGCGAGCATGGACAGGTCTAGATCTTTGATAACCCCTGATAGTTCGGCTGGACGCAGCACGCCTTCCAAGTGATCATCATGATCAAAACGCACAAGCCATTCATGGTGATGGATCTCGCCGTCGGATAAGTTGACAATGGGCTGACGCAGCACGGAAAACCGTTGCTCGGAGACGTGGTCGCGAAACCCTTCTGCTGTGCGTAAAGTCGACATTCAACCGCCTTAGCACAGAAGGCAAAAGAAAGGGTTTACGGCCCTCCTTTAGGCGCCCCGAGTTTTTTCCGCGATTTCCAATACGTTTTTGCTTGGTTTAGCAGCAATAATTCGGTCCAATTCGGCGCGGATTAGGGTCTGACGCATTTTATCTAACTTCCGCCAGATCTCGAAAGCGCCAAGCAAGCGAGCTGCAACTTGTGGATTTCGGCTGTCCATTTCTAGGACCTGATCTGCAAAAAACTCATAACCCGAGCCATCAATTTTATGGAAGAGGTCCGTATTGCCCATTGCGAATCCTCCAACTAAAGCGCGAACGCGGTTTGGATTATTACGTTCATAGCGTGGGGTCTCGGCCAGATTGATAATGGACTGCACGCCGTTTGAGTGGGCGCGCATGGCCTGTACCGAGAACCATTTGTCGAGCACCAATGGGTTCTTTTCCCACTTAATGTAAAAGTCCTCCATTGTCGTTTCGACACGCTGGCCGCCCAAGCGGGTGAGAGTGATAAGTGCCGATAGCTCGTCTGTCATATTTGTCGCTTCGGAGAGCTGGTTTTGCGCTAAGCTTGCCGCCAAAGGATCGTGGCGTGCGGCCAGCAAAGCTAGGCAGCGATTGCGTAAGGCTCGGCGACCTGCAGACCGTGCATCAGGGCTGAATACGCCTGTGTCCGCGAGTGCGTGATACCGCTCAACTAAACTCTCACGTAAGTAATCGGCGACGGCTCGAGAAAGCCATTTGCCGGCTTCTTGAACAGCTATTGGATCCACTTCATTTAGGCTTTGTAGGACCTCCATTGATGCTGGAGGGGTTAAGGTTAGCGCTTTGAAAGCATTGTCAAAATCAGGATTATCGAGTGTACGTGATAAAGCTTCACAATAGCCACGTAATGCAAAGTTGGGGGCGGGTGTTTTGCCGCTTTCAATCGCTTTTGCCATTTCCGCCATCAACTGTCGTGCCAAAGTTTGTCCGGCTTCCCAGCGGTTAAACGGGTTCGGGTCGGCGCCCATTAAACGCAGTAAATCTTGTGTCGAAAAATCGGTTTCCAAGGTGACAGGTGCCGAGAAATCCTGGAGCACGGAAATCGAATGCGGTGCATCAATTTTGGGGTAGGTCACACTCGTACCAGCGCTTTGCAGTAGGGAAAGTTGCGGGTCTGAAAGCGGGCCTTCATCGCCGACAATCTGCCAGCGGATTGGAATGATGACGGGGTGTTTTTTTGGCTGACCGGGTGTCGGGGCCGTAGATTGCATAAAGTGGATACGTGTTTCGCCATTGGGTTCAGCTTGTCGGATAACGTTTAGTTTCGGCGTGCCGGCTTGATTGTACCACCTCATGAAAGGTTTCAGGGTTTGGCCCGTGGCTTCCTCAAAACTCTCAATAAATTCTTCGACTGTTGCGGCGGTGCCATCGCATTTTTCGAAGTACCGATCAGACCCGGATCGAAATTGGTCAGGACCCAGAATGGTTTTTAGCATGCGGATAAGCTCCGCGCCTTTTTCGTAAATTGTTGCCGTGTAGAAGTTGTCAATCTTCATATAGGACTCTGGACGTACGGGATGAGCAAGAGGCCCGGCATCTTCGGCGAACTGCCTTGCTCGTAATGCACGAACATCTTTAATGCGCTGGACCGCCGCGCCGCGTTGATCAGCGGAAAATTCTTGATCCCGGAAGACTGTAAACCCTTCTTTTAAGCAGAGTTGGAACCAATCGCGACAGGTCACGCGATTGCCGGACCAATTGTGAAAATACTCATGCGCAACAACAGACTCGATGCGCTCGAAATTCATATCCGTCGCGCTTTCCGCGTCTGCGAGCAGCAGAGCAGAATTGAAGATGTTGAGACCTTTGTTCTCCATCGCACCGAAATTGAAATCACGAACGGCGACGATCATAAAGCGATCGAGGTCATATTCACGACCAAAGGCCTCTTCATCCCATTTCATGGAGCGTTTCAACGAATCCATCGCGTATTCAGCTTGCGGAGCATTCCCTGGATCAACGAAAATTTCTAACGGAATGTCCCGTCCCGTCATGGTCGTGAAGCTATCTTCCAGCACGTCGAACTCACCCGCGACGAGGGCGAATAGGTAGGCAGGTTTACGGAAGGGATCATTCCAAACTGCGAAATGGCGACCTTTTCCAACTGCGCCCTCTTGGGTTTTGTTCCCATTGGCCAGGAGGTGAGGATAGGTTGCGATATCGGCTTCGATCCGCACAGTGAAGACGCTCATGACGTCGGGGCGGTCAGGGAAATAAGTAATACGGCGGAAACCCTCGGCCTCGCACTGGGTGCAGAAGCGCCCGCCCGAAACATATAAGCCCATCAAGGTGGAATTTGCGCTTGGGTTACAGACCGTTTCTATTTCTAGCGTAAAGGTCTCAGGGGTTTTTGCGAGAACCAGTTTCTCTTGATCCAACTTATAGGCGGACCGTTTCAGGGCTTTTCCGTCTACTTTAACTGATTTCAGGTCAATGTTTTCGCCGTTCAAGACCAATGGTTCATCCCGTACGCGTTGCACTTCTATCTTGGACCGAACCGTCGTCGCTTTAGGTTGAAGGTCAAAATCCAGATAAACGGAGGTCAGCTCATGACTCGGTGGGGTATAATCCGAGAGAAGGGTGGGTGTTGGAGCTGTATCAGTGCGCATAATTTTTAGTCCTCTTTGTTCGCCTTGTTTGGCCAAGCAAGGCGAAAAACGCAACGGTGGGCATACAGCTTTTCAGCATCAACGGGGCAGGTTCTACACGATGTGCAAAGCTTACTTGACATGTAAAGCATGCTTGACTATGTAAAGGTCACTTTACACAAAGGGATTGCATTATGTTGAACCGAAATATCTGCCCAACTTGTAAAACCGTTATTTCTGCGGACGAAAGGCAAGTCTTACTTAAAACGCATCGCAAAGGTGGTGGGCTCGGCCTCTTATTCGGTCTCATTGGCGCTGGTGTTGGGGTGTATTTTGGCATGACATCTTAGGGTCTGGCCATGACATCAGAAGAAGGCAGGTTGGAAAAGTTGTTCAATGCAAAATAACCTTAAAACTCTCCGGTCTGAAAAGGGCTGGTCGCAAGCCACGCTCGGCGATCATTTGCAAATTTCTCGTCAATCTGTGAATGCGATTGAAACGGGACGGTACGATCCGTCTCTACCGCTTGCCTTCAAAATTTCGCGTTTGTTTGATTTGTCGATCGAACAGATTTTTGACGATGAAGAAAAAAGCTGAAATTCCATTGATTTCATTGGGGCCTAAGCATGGCCAAAAATGCGAGCGGGGCTAGACATCCACCGTCATTGCGGTAAGGGGCGCGCGAACGTTCAAAACTCGCGAAATTACCATCATGTCTAACTCTGTCGAATTCCTGCGCAATGTCGCTATTGTGGCCCACGTTGACCACGGCAAGACCACGCTCGTTGATAAGCTCTTACGTCAATCTGGAACTCTGGATGAACGCGGTGATCGTGAAGAGCGCGTCATGGATAGCGGTGATATCGAAAAAGAGCGTGGCATTACAATTCTTGCGAAGAATACCGCGATCGGGTGGAAAGCACCCGATGGCCAGGATTGGCGCATTAATATCGTTGACACACCAGGCCATGCTGACTTTGGCGGCGAAGTGGAGCGCGTGCTCTCTATGGTCGATTCAGTAGTTCTGCTTGTTGATGCTGTTGAAGGTCCAATGCCGCAAACAAGTTTCGTAACGAAAAAAGCGCTGGCTCAAGGCCTACGCCCAATTGTTGTCGTGAATAAAATCGACCGCGTTGGTGCACGCCCTGATTGGGTTGTTGACCAAACTTTTGACCTCTTCGACCGCCTCGGTGCGACAGATGAACAGCTGGATTTCCCAGTGGTTTATGCTTCGGCCTTGAATGGCTGGGCCTCTGATGAAGCCGAGGAAGAGGGAACGGACATGACGCCGCTTTTTGAGGCAATCGTCAAAAACGCGCCAGTGCCTGACGTCGATCCAGATGCTCCACTTCAATTGCAAGTCTCAGCCTTGGATTACAGCAGCTATACCGGCGTTATTGGAATTGGCCGTGTCGTGCGCGGAACGCTGAATGCAAAGCAGAATATTGTTGTTGCATCGCCAGATGGAACAGAACGCAAAGGTCGTATCGTTGAACTTTACGGGTTTATGGGATTGGATCGCGTAAAGATGGAAAGCGTCTCTGCTGGTGATATTTGCTGTTTCACCGGCATCGACAAACTCGGCATTTCCGACATGATTTGCGATCCCGAGCATGTTGAAATACTGCCTGCGTTATCCGTTGATGAGCCAACAATTTCCATGACCTTCCAGGTCAACGACTCGCCGTTCGCGGGACGTGAAGGTAAATTCGTGACTTCGCGGAACCTGAAAGATCGTCTGGATAAAGAACTTATTTCTAATGTGGCGCTACGCGTTGAGCAGCTTGAAGACGCGGATAAGTTTCGAGTCTCTGGTCGCGGTGAATTGCATTTATCCATCTTAATCGAGAACATGCGCCGCGAAGGTTTTGAGCTCGCGATTTCCCGCCCACAAGTGGTAAATAAGGAGATCGACGGTGTGCTTTGTGAGCCATATGAAAAACTCACCGTTGACGTCGAAGCCGATCACCAAGGCTCCATCATGGAGAAACTGGGTGAACGTAAGGGTAACCTTCAAGACATGGTGCCGGACGGAAACGGCCGCGTGCGTATGGACTATGAAATCCCTACACGAGGCCTGATTGGGTTCCGTTCTGAGTTTATGACCCTTACGTCTGGCTCAGGCCTGCTCTATCATAACTTTGACGTCTATAAGCCGCGCACTAAGGCCGGCATTGGCCGTCGTCAAAAAGGTGTGTTGATTTCCAACTCGACCGGTAAGGCTTTGGCGTTCGCGCTTTGGAACCTCCAGGCGCGCGGCGAGATGTTCATCGGTCACGCAACGGAAGTCTATGAAGGCATGATTATTGGACAAAACTCCCGCAATAATGATCTGACCGTCAACCCCTTGAAGGGCAAGCAACTCACCAACGTCCGGGCATCAGGTACGGATGAAGCGGTAACGTTGGTAACGCCAATCACGATGACGCTGGAACTAGCGCTGGAATACATCAATGATGACGAGCTCGTTGAGGTGACACCTGAGTCTATTCGTATTCGTAAGCGGTATCTGCTGGAGACCGATCGAAAGAAAGATCAACGTCGGATGGAAGCACTCGAAAAAGAGAGCTAGCCGACCAAACGCTCCATGTCGGTGACATGGGGCAAATCTATTTTCCAGAGCGAGACTGCGAGTTTGAGAAATTCGCATTCTTCGTCTTTAAGTTCGTAATCGCAAACCGAAATTGAAAACATTGCGGTGAGAACCATCCGCCTTAAGTCTTGATCCTGGATTTGATTGAGAATTTGCGTTTTCCATACATCATTCTCATCGGTCGAAATTTTGTTGGAAATACTGTCGGCATGACCTTTGAACCACTCGGCGATATCTTCAGGCGGCAAAATTACATCAGGTCGTACGTGTTGATTGATCGTTGTCATAGAGTGCGAAAATTCGATTATCTCGATATCTCGCAGACGCTCATCAATCAAAACACTCGTTGCTAAAATATTGGCGACTGCATGGATTGTCCCGTCAATCGCATTCATGCTCGGTCTACTTTGATAGGGGGTCGTGCAAATCCCCAAATGGACGCAGCTGATTTGATCAATTCGCTTTCCGATTTGACATATTCATCATCGCTGACGGAAATTGAAACCATCGCATCGTAGACGGCCTCGACATCGCGATCTTGTTTGAACCGTGAAAGCGCACGTAAGACGAGTGTGTTGCGGCGCGGGCTGTTGAGTTTAGTTTCTAGCTCTTCAGAATGTGTATCGAACCAATTCTCGATTTCAGCGTCAGTGAGTGGGTCCAATGAAAAGAGATCAAACAAGCCTTTGGCCTGAATGCTGAAGCTGCTCATTTCCGGTTTCCGGACTTTCTTGTCTATGATCACGGTTATCGCGAGAGGCAATAAAACATCATCATGGTTATAGGCTTCGCCCATTTCCTTTTCCATTAAACTACCCCCAGTTTGCGATACCCCAGCATTAGATAAACCGAACTGTGATGCGCTGCAAACCCTCAATTCCACCAGATAATTCGTCTCCGACGTGAACTGGGCCGACACCTGCCGGAGTGCCTGTATAGATGAGATCACCCGCTTTTAGGTCCATATCCTGGTGAAGTCGTTCAATTATTTCCGGAATGTCCCATATCATGTCGGAGAGTGCGCCGTGTTGAACAATATCGCCGTTCTTGCGCAATACTATGCGGGCCTTTGAGAGATCGACCTGCTCTGCAGGGGTTAGTACAGAGCAAGGAGCAGAGTGATTGAAGTTTTTAGCTCGCGCCCAAGGGCCGCCTTTCTTCTTTGCCACAGACTGCAAATCCCGCCGTGTCAAATCAATGCCAACGCCATAAGCAAAAACACTGAGATCCGGACCAATCGCGACGACGAGTTCAACTTCGTAGTGAAGGTTTGTTGTGTTCGGCGGAAAGGGGATGTCTTCGCCGCTCTCAACGATTGTCTCGGCAGCTTTGGTGAAAAAGATAGGTTCTGATCGAGCTACGTCTCCGCCCATCTCTTTGACATGGTCGGCATAATTCTTCCCGATGCAGTAAATCCTGCGGACCGGAAACCGTAAATCAGACCCTTTGACCGCCAAACTAACAGGATCGTGTGGGGGGAATGCGTATTTTGTCATGTCATCTCATTTGCAATTAGAGCGCGGCTCTGCCTATCCTGATATCATAGTTTACGGAGTTTCACATGCGGATTGTCGACGTCCCCATCGATAAAATTTACGTCCCCGCCGCTCGCAAGAGCACGTTGGACGAGGAAAAAGTGGTCGAACTGGCTGAGGATATTCTAGAAAATGGTCTGCAAAAGCCGATTTATGTACGTGTTGGCAAAGGCCGTTACGTTCTGCAGGAAGGCTTCCATCGTGTCGAGGCAATGAAGCTATTAGGCGAAACCCTTATCGATGGTCACATTGTGGCGGCCCAGCGTAAATAAAACTACGATCTCCAAACTCCTCAGAAAGCCATCCCATGAAATCTCTCCGTACGCCTGATGATTGGTTTGAAAACCTCCCGGATTATGATTTTGCGCCTAATTATTGTGAAATAAGAGACGGTCTTCGGCTTCATTATGTCGATGAAGGTCCAAGATCTGCGCGAACAATCATCCTGATGCATGGGGAGCCGAGTTGGTCGTTCCTCTATCGTTTTATGATCCGTCAACTGACGGAGGCTGGTTACCGCGTATTAGCACCGGATCTGATTGGCTTTGGGAAATCGGACAAACCAACGGAGCTAACGGACTATAGTTACAAAGGTCATGTCGCATGGATGCAAGACTGGCTGGATCAGATGAACGTAAGTGATGCTGTTTTGTTCTGTCAGGATTGGGGCGGACTGATCGGACTACGCCTTGTCGCGGATAATCCGGATAGGTTTGCCGCTGTGATGGCTGGCAATACAGGCCTGCCGGTAGGCAAAGGCACGCCGTCTGAGGCGTTTTTGAAATGGCAGGAATTTTCGCAAACCATTCCTGTCTTTCCGACAGGGCAGATATTGCAGGGTGCGACCGTGAGAGATCTAACTCCGGACGAAGTCGCCGCTTATGACGCTCCATATCCTGATGAAACTTATAAAGCCGGAGCGCGTATTTTTCCGGCTCTCGTTCCAACCGATCCATCCATGGCGGGCGTAGCGGAGAATATAGAAGCTTGGAAAATACTGAGCGCTTGGAATAAACCCTTTTTAACCGGGTTTTCTGATCAAGATCCTGTCACCAAAGGCGGGGAAAATATCTTCCAAAAACTAGTGCCGGGGGCAAAAGGGCAACCCCACACGATACTAAAAGGTGGTGGACACTTCCTGCAGGAAGATGTCCACGCGGAATTGAGCGAAATGCTGATCGCGCTTTGTGAGGGTTTAGGATGACTCTCTAGAGATTACGTCTCTACAACTTTGAAAACACCATCTCGGTAAATCAGACTTATTTTGCCCTCACGCCACCCGGATTGTTTGGCGAACGAGATGGCTAGTTGAATATATTTTGGTGTCAGCGTTCTTTGTTCAAATTTCGGAATATCTTTTTTATAATCCGGATCGCTAAAACCGAACCAGCTAAAAAATCGTCCAAAGTCGACATGAATTTCGCCGAATGGGGCCTCTTGAAATATGTTTGCGCCTTCAAAATACCGCCAATAATAGTCGGCATTATCTACAGTAATTTTGCGAAGACCTTTTTTATTTATCGCCATAGTTTAATCGCCAGTCTAATCTTTCCGCGACTTCCGAGTGTTCTTCTTGGAGCCCTTTTTCGTACCCTTGCCGTCTTTTTTAACGGCTGCACGCGCCAGCTTTTTCTTATGGGGTTTCTTGGGCTTTCCGTTTGCCCAATTTCCTTCGGCGGGAGACGCCATATCTGAATGCGTCTTTTTACGTGGCTTACGTTTAAATTCACCGTCTTGGGATTTCGAAGACCCGCCTTGTTTTGGCGTATCATAATCGTTGCGTGATTTTCTCTTGTTTTCCCAGTTCTTATCTTTGTCGCCGCCACGACTTTTCTTCTTATCGTAAGCGGGTTTATCGCCATAAGGCTTGCGGCGGGTCTTTCCCGACGCATTGTCCCGATCGCGAGACCGATAGGGTTCCGTTGGAATGCTAAGGTCAGGTTTGCCGTCCACGCGGGCCACCGTGATTGCGCCCTCGATTTTCATGTCTGGCCCAATAGTCTTCAAAAACCCTTCAACGCCTTTTGGAGCAATCTCGACAAATGTTTTATTGTCGATAATTTTTATCGCACCGATCTCACCTTTTTTCAAACCACCCGATTTCATAAGCATTGGTAGAATCCATTTGGGTTCAGCCTTTTGCTTCCGGCCAAGGTTGAGAGACATCCAGACGCCATCGCTGAAATCCTCACGTGGCGCGCGAGGTTCCCTTGGGCCCCGGTCATTGCTGCGCTCATGTTTACTAGGTTTATAATTCGCGGGCAGAAGATCTTCCGGAGCCGACTGTCCCTGGCGGTATTGACGGATAAAGGCTGTTGCGATGTGTTCTGCTGAATGCGCTTTCAGCAGACGAGCAACCATCGTTTTTTCTTCTTCGGTGACTTCGCTGTCTAGGGTCATGTTGGCCAATAGGCGTTCATTGTCTTTGGCAATAATAGCATCGGCGCTAGGCGCTTCTCCCCATTCTGCGGTGATACCTGCATCACGTAGGAGGCGTTCTGCATTCCGGCGGCGATTGGGCGCGACGATGAGGGCGGAGACGCCTTTGCGTCCTGCGCGGCCTGTCCGACCCGAACGATGAAGCAGGGCTTCCCGATTGCGGGGAACATCCGCATGAATAACCAATTCAAGATCCGGCAAATCAAGCCCGCGCGCAGCCACATCTGTTGCCACACAGACTTGAGCGCGGCCATCCCTTAGAGCTTGTAGAGCGTTGCTACGTTCGGCTTGGGACAATTCGCCTGACAGCGAGACAACGGAAAAACCGCGATTGTTAAATCGTTGCGTCATACGGTTCACGGCGACGCGTGTGTCACCAAAGACAATTGCGTTTTTCGCATTGTAAAAGCGCAGAACGTTGATGATGGCGTTTTCTTTGTCAGGACTGGCGACGCTCATCACCTGATAGTCGATGTCTAAATGTTGTTTCGCTTCTGCTGCTGTGTTCACGCGCACTGCATTGCGTTGGTATTTTTTGGTCATGCCCAAAATGGTTTTTGGAACTGTTGCAGAGAACATCAGCGTGCGGCGTTCAGCTGGGGCCGCATTCAAAATAAGCTCCAATTCTTCACGGAAGCCCATTTTCAACATTTCATCGGCCTCATCGAGAACTAAGCACTTAATCTCCGACATATCCAAAGCGCCGCGATTGATGTGGTCGCAAAGGCGTCCTGGCGTTC
Source organism: Litorimonas sp. (assembly GCA_039975855.1). Lineage (GTDB taxonomy): Bacteria > Pseudomonadota > Alphaproteobacteria > Caulobacterales > Maricaulaceae > Litorimonas. The sequence goes on from JBDWGH010000003.1 coordinate 137,896, forward strand.
CGACAACAATATGTACGCCGCGTTGTAGGGCGTTGCGCTCTTGACGCGCGTCCATACCGCCGACGCAACTCATCGTTTTTGCTCCGGCTTCACGGTATAACCAGTCGATTTCGCGTTTTACTTGCATGGCCAGTTCGCGTGTTGGCGCAATACAAAGCGCGAGCGGTGCATCTGCTCGAACAAAAGCGTTCGTATCCCCTAATAGAGTCGAAGCCATTGCGAGGCCAAAGGCGACCGTTTTACCCGACCCCGTCTGTGCAGAGACGAGCAAATCCTGGTTGAGCAATTTCGGGTCAAGAACGGAATCCTGAACAGGGGTCAGTTTTTCATAGCCTTTTTTCGCCAAAGCATCAGCGAGCGCGGGGTGCGCGTGTTCAATATTGGACATTGGTCGTCTTTCTGGTGGATTGGTTCGCCAATCGAGCCGTGCGGATCGCGTCGATCCTATCGGCCATGTGCGTCACTCCAGTTCGACGCTTTAAGACCTACGGTCGGTCTCTATGGGGTTTGAGGTGGTTTGCATAGTCTTGTCTGCCGTTAGAACACAGAGCCCGAGCACCGATCCAATAAACACAAAAAAGATCGCTATCCCGGGGGATAGCGGTCTATAAAATCAATTCGTTTGGATGTGGTCTAATTCATTGCGAATTTTTCTGTCATCGTTAGCTCCGCTACTTTTTCGTGATGAGCTTTCAGTGGCGCAGCTTTTGACGTCGTGATGAATTGCTCCATTAGATCCTCGACGCAGTCCTCGACTGATTCATTGAGGAAGTAGAGAGTAGATGTGTCTCTTTTACAGAAAGACGTCGCCCTTTTTTGAAGCTTTGCATAAGTTTTTTCGACACCATCTGCATCGGCGAGATCTGCTGTGGAAATTTTAACCGTCAGTTTTGTTTCCACCAAATTGCTGGCGAAGGCCGATGGCGCAATTGACGATGTGGCAGCAATCGCGAATACGATTGCGGAACTTTTCAAGGCTTTGATTGAAGATGGAAGAGTTTTGGATAGGTCGAGTGTCATGGGGTGTTCCTTTCGATTGGCTTTAATTCTGCGTTTAGCGGAGGGTTAAATCCGACCCGCCAAATCTAGATACTGCCGTTCGAAAAATGCAGAAGTGACGTTTGCGCTGTTGCAGCTATGCAAAAATGCAATTAAAACAATAGGTTAAACGAATTTTGGCGCACGGGTATTAACCCGCCCGCGACTTACGAGCTGATGAAATGGAAATGTGTGAGTTGGTATTGGTTGGTTTCCCGCTCTCGGTCAATTTTCGAAAAGCAGATGTACGCATTCCACGAATGATGACCAAGTTCAGTGCGCTTTTTCAGCAGGTTTGACTGACATTGATACCTAAGGAAGGTGAAATGGGGGTGTTTTAGATGCGCTTACCTGCTCCAAGTGGAGAATTCGGCATTCCGCTTGGCACGCGGCCATAGACATGCGGGAGGGACGATGTTTTCATCTGGCTTAAGACACGTTTTCCGAATTGGCGAGATTCATTAATGTGAGGATAGCCAGAGAAGATGAAGGACCTAATGCCCATTTTCATATAACTCTGAATTTCACTCATGACTTGGTCGGTTGAGCCAACAATCGCTGCGCCGCAGCCGGACCGAGCCCGGCCGATGCCTGTCCATAGGTGCCGTTCAACATAGCCAAATATATCGGCGAGTTCGCGGGCGCGGGCTTGATGTGAGACGCCGAGGCTAATGGAATCATGCGCCCGGTCGCGAATAAGCTGGCCATATTCGTCGTCTAGTTCGGCCACAAGGTGGTCAGCATATTCTCGGGCTTCCGCTTCGGTGTCTCGCACAATGACATGGGCGCGTAGGCCATAATCCAGTGTGCGGCCATAGCGCTCAGCAACTGCATTTACGGCCGTCATCCGTTCCGCCAGTTTGTCCTTAGTTTCGGGCCACATGAGGTAGACGTCGCAATGCTCGCCGCAGAGCTCCAACGCAGGCGGGGAATAACCACCGAAATAGAGCAGGGGGCCACCATTGGTTTGATACGGCTTGGCTGGGCCTGTCGGAACATTTTTAAAGCTATAGACTTCGCCTTCGAAATTTATCTCATCTTGTGTCCAGGCTTGTTTCAGGATTGAGACCACTTCTCGGGACCGTTGATAGCGATGTGCGCTCTCCGCCTTTTCACCTGGAAAATCAGAGCTGATGATGTTCACCGTCAAGCGGCCTTCGAGCATGTGGTCCAGCGTCGCAAGGGTGCGGGCGAGCATAATGGGCTGCATCTCGCCGCATCTTACGGCTGCCAACATATTTATCGTTTTCGTCAGTGGTGCGCATCCCGCAACGAAGGACAAGGTGTCTTGGCCTACTTGATAGGAAGAGGGGCAGAGAATGTTGCGAAAACCCTGTTTCTCGGCCTCAAGCAAAATATCTCGGCAATGGGCCCAACTGGATTTCAGTGAATCTTCCGGCACGCCAAGCTGATTATAGTCATCAGAACATAAGGCGGAGAACCAAGAAATTTCCGGATGCTCTAAATCTGCGGAGGTCACGGGGACAATGGTCATAAGGTAGTCCAAAAAACGACAAAACTGTGATTGGACTAACCATCAAAGCGGACTACATCAATTCTATTCACGTGATACCTAGGGACATATCCGAATGAAAAAATACGGTATCATTGGCTGCGGCATGATGGGCATTGAGCACATCGCGAATATTAGTCTTTTGGACGGAGCAAAAGTTCATAGTGTCTATGACCCAATTGAAGAACTAGCGCGAAACGCCGCGTCTAAAGCTGGTGGGGCTTTGATACAGCCATCCATCGAGGCGCTGGTGTCTGATCTTGAACTAGACGCCATTATTATCGTCAGTCCAAACTTTCGGCATGTCGAAAACCTAACTGAGATTGCACGTCATCGGACTCTACCGATTTTATGTGAGAAACCGCTTTATACAGATGCCTCGCAACTCGCGTCACTGGACGGATTTTCTAAATCATACGCAGCGCCCGTTTGGGTGGCGATGGAATATCGCTACATGCCCCCCGTTGCGAAACTGATAGACCAATGCGCGGACATCACGGGCGATCTGAAAATGCTGACGATACGTGAACATCGATTTCCGTTTCTGCCAAAGATCGGGGACTGGAATCGATTTTCTGCCAATACTGGCGGAACCTTGGTTGAGAAATGTTGCCACTTCTTTGATCTCATGCGGTTGATCGTTGGTGCTGAACCTATTCGCGTGAGCGCCAGTGCGGGTCAGGCTGTGAACCACCTCAATGAGACTTACGATGGGGTGACGTCTGACATTTGGGATTCTGGATATGTCATGTTTGATTTTGAGAATGGCGTGCGAGCGATGTTGGAGCTTTGCATGTTTGCCGACGGAACCTTGTGGAATGAAGAGATCAGCGCCGTTGGTTCCAAGGGAAAAATTGAATGCCGCTTACCGGGACCACACCGATTTTGGCCGGGTGGTCTGGAGAGTGTGCCGCACCCGCAAATGACCTACGCGCCTCGATCTCCCAAAAATCCCATCACGGAGGACATTATTATCGACGAAACCTTGTTGAAAGCCGGTGACCATCACGGGTCGACTTTCTTTCAGCATCAAAAATTCCTCGAAGTCGTCAATGGCACAGGCAAAGTAGAAGTCACATTGGATGACGGGCGCCGCGCCGTTCAAATGGGCATTGCGGCACAAGAGGCCGCGCGTCGACACTGCGTCATTGAGTTGTGAGGCCCATCTTTGCATAACCCCTATATGACCGACCTACACGATTTCATCAGAGCGCTCCCCAAAGCGGAGCTTCATCTTCATATTGAAGGTAGCTTAGAGCCTGAACAAATGTTCGAGATGGCAAAACGCAATAATGTGGCGCTGCCCTATGCCAGTGTAGATGACATACGCGCGGCGTATGATTTTAACAATCTGCAGGAATTCCTCGATCTTTATTATGCGGGGATGTCGGTGCTGCAAACGCAGCAGGATTACCACGACCTGACCTATGCCTATATCCAGCGTGTCGCTCAGGATAATTGCCGCCACGTCGAAATCTTCTTTGATCCGCAAGGTCACACGGAGCGGGGCGTCGCGTTTGAAACCGTTATCGACGGAATTTTGAGCGGGCTCGACGCCGGCGAGGCGGAGTTTGGGGTCAGTTCCCATCTGATATTATCTTTCCTGCGGCATCTCTCTGAAGAGGACGCGTTTGAAACGCTGGCACAGGCAGAGCCTTATCTGGACCGTATATTGGGGGTCGGATTGGACTCCTCGGAAATGGGACACCCGCCATCAAAATTCGCAAGGGTCTTCGCCAAAGCCGCCGAGAAAGGCCTAAAGCTCTTTGCTCATGCCGGCGAGGAGGGGCCTCCCGAATATGTCTATGAGGCGCTGGACCTATTAAATGTAGACCGTATCGATCATGGCAATCGGTCGCTGGAGGACGATGCCTTGGTGAAACGTTTGGTCGAGGCGAACATGGTCTTGACCGTGTGTCCGCTTTCTAATCTGAAGCTCTGCGTGGTGCACGATCTGAAAGATCATCCGCTGAAGACCATGCTAGAATTGGGCCTTCGCGCCACGGTGAACTCGGACGACCCGTCATATTTCGGCGGCTATCTGAACGACAATTATATCCGTACCGCGGATGCGTTAGGCTTGACGAAAGCCGAAATTGTGACGCTGGTTCGGAATGGCTTTGAAGGCGCTTTTCTTCCTGACGCTCGCAAAGAAGCGCTATTAGATGAATTAGCGAGCGCCGTAGACGCGCACGCATAACTCCAGGATATTTGTTGCCCACATCACCTCACAGACATGTGATAATTTAGTATTGGACTAATCGGTAAATAATAATCTATAGGCACCTCATCGGACGAAAAGTCCCACTTGCTTATTTACTGACTGATTGGTCCAATATGGAGATTAACATGAACTACAAAACTTTACTGACAGGCTTTAGCGTCACGGCAGCCGCACTGACTTTGGCAGCTTGTTCTGCCCCAGTAGCAGAAACGACAGCGGCCCAAGATCATTCCAGCGCAACTGAATATGTCGCCGAACAGGCCGTATCCGTCGCGACCGGCACATTCGAAGGCCGTTCTGATCACATCACCACCGGCCGCGCTACGATTGAGAAAACCGCGACGGGCTATCAACTGACCTTCGCAGGTGATTTCTCACTAGACGGCGCCCCAGACCCTGTTGTTGCATTGGGTAATGGCGAAACATACCTTGTTGCGAATAAACTCGGATCTTTGAAATACAAGACAGGCGCTCAAACCTACACGCTTCCTGCCAGTTTCACCCCCGGTCAATTCAGCGAAGTCTATGTCTGGTGCGAGAAATTCTCTGTCCCGCTCGGCGTTGCGGTTTTGACCAACGCTTAAATTTCCCCCTCATTTCTAAAGACTGAATGGAGTTTAAAATGACCCAATCTATTGTCATCTATTCAAAGAGCTATTGCCCTTATTGTAAGGCCGCGAAGACCTTGCTGACCCAAAAGGGCGTGGCCTTCACAGAATATGAAATTTCCGAAAACCCTGCCTTAACGGCGGAAATGATCCAACGCTCCAATGGGGGCCGCACCGTGCCACAAATCTTTATCGGTGATGTGCATGTCGGCGGCGGCACAGATCTATTAGAGCTAAACAGAACAGGAGGCTTAGATGCGTTACTCAAACCGTTTCTGGCGTCGGCGTAAAGCTTAGGCCTAAATTGACAGTCGAATGAAGGGTCGCCATCTGGGGACCTTTTTTTATGGCTTGGTGCGATACGGACAGTTTCACCGCGGCGCTTCTCCTCGCCTCAGAGCGAATTGACGAGGCTATAGAATTCAGCCACCTATGCTCGGGAGGATTCTCAATGTTTGAATTTATTTTAAAAGTCTTGCTCCTGCTGAATGCGATCTGGTTTGGCATGGGGTTTTACGCCTTTTACTTGCGCCGCGAGATCTTCGGAAAGGTCATCGTGCCAAATAAGGCGGACCGAGATAACACAGCTTATGACGCCGTCGTCGAATCTGGACGGTTCATGGGCGGATTTAACTTCGCCTTGTCCGTGTTTAACATCCTGCTCTTGTTTAACGTGGGTGGGTTTGAGGGCGGCAGCCAATGGGCTGTTTTACTGATATTCAACTCAATCGCTCACGGCTCACAATTCTTTGGGAACGTTCCTATGTTGCGAGAGAACCGCCGGGGAGGCGGCCTTTGGAAGGTTCTCAAAGGGGTGATGCTGCGCATCTTCGTCATCGACTTTATCTTGATGGTGTTCAACGCGGTGATGACGATTGCGGTGTTAGTTTAAAGCCTGCCGGAAAAAACCGACGTTCCCCGCCAAAGCCTGTCTTTGAGGCATAGAGAAACGCTCGCAGCCGTGGTTGAAACTCTGATTTCAACATGAGCGACCGCGGAAGGATCGTTTTAAAGCAGGACGCGCCCGCAGAGTTGGTCTTCTGATGGGATACCAGAAGGGAAAAGTGTTTTACAAAAGACCGCATCCCCGATCAGTAGAATTTGTCGAAAGACAAAATCAACATGGACGGAGATGCACGACTCTGCGGCGATGGTTTTTGAAGAAGCGGCCCGTTTGTCCTACGAGTTGAGGCATCTCTGGCCCCACGCATCGGCTCTCACTCCTAAAATCCCGGCACAGTCCGATGTCTCACCACCGAACGCTCAGACCCATCGTCTCTCAAACCAGTCCCAGCAATTTTCCGAAGGAAAAATGCAAGGCGTTTCTGTGTTGTTACCAACACGGAAACGAGGTGAGCTCCTACCTGTCCCGTGTTTGAGAGAACGGGGTAAGTTTATCATGGGTCTCGAAATCGTGGATTATGTTTTTTCTAAACGAGGATTATTCAGGCTAGGGTATTGAAAGGTAGGGGGGATTTTCGGGATGGCGGAAATTTCAATTGGGGATCACGGCGAATGCAGTAACGCCGACATCACGAATGTCTGATTTGTGCTTTTCCTGACAATTATCATACTTCAAGAGTATCAATTGCCCAAGGGCTTTGGAGGGGGTACTGTGAATACTGAAGCTAAACCAAAATTTCGTGTGCGACTCAAACACATAGTCTTTTGCGGCGTTGTCATTGGCTTAGGCGCTTTATTGTTCTTAATCTTGAGCGCTTTTGGGGCTCTTCGTTTTTGGCAAGCAGAGAAAACGCCTCAAGGCGAAACCGATTTGGCATTTGCGGCTACCGTTTTACCCTTCACACATGAAGCTGACCTTGAAAACTCACTGCCGTTCCTCGCTAGTGCCGCGCTCGATATCGACGGAGATGGTCAAGATGAACTTTTCCTGGGTGGAGGGGATAAACAAGCCGATCAAATTTTCGCTTTCAGAAACGATGGATTCGAACGGCTCAATCTAGATTTCAGGAAAGACCCCGTCGATGCCACACATGGTGCGGCCTCTCTCGATATTGATAATGACGGGGATACAGACCTGTTCACAGCTCGGGAAAGCGGCGTTTGGTTGCACGAAAATCAAGATGGACGATTCCGGAGTACAAAATTAAATTTGGACCTCGCTGACAATACCACGCCTTTGTCAATCGGCTTTGCTGACATCAATAAAGATGGCCTCGCCGATATGTATATCGCGGGCTACATCAAAATAGAGCTTGTAGAAGGTGAGACAATCTTTGCGGATAATTATGGAGGATTTAGCTATTTGTTCCTAAATGAAGGCGACGGTATGTGGCGCGACATTTCGAAGGAGGCCGGCGTTTGGCGTCAGCATAATACGTTCCTTGGTGTCTTTGCTGATCTCGACAATGACTCTGATAGTGACCTGATTATCGCGCAAGATACTGGCCGCGTTGAAATGTACTCTAATAATGGAGACATGACATTTACGCCGATCGAAAATCCGTCTGTCTATTCTTATCCAATGGGCGTCGCGGTGGGTGACTATGACAATGACGGGTTGGTTGACCTCTATTTCTCAAACGTAGGTTACACCTTACCGCCCGCTCTTTTGCGTGGTGACTTGAAAAAAGATGATCCGTTTAATCCGTCCTATATGTTGTTTCGCAATGATGGCGGATTGAGATTTACCGATACGGCTGAGGAAGTGAATGCTGCTAAATATGGATTTGGGTGGGGTACGGTCATGGCCGATATGAACCTTGATGGACGAGAGGATTTGCTCGCCGCGCAAAATTATGCGCGTTTCCCCGCCAATGATTTGCTGCAACATTATCCAGGGAAAATCCTCCAAAATTACGGGAGTACTTTTCGCCCTGTCGAAAAAGTCTCTGGTGCGGAGAACCGTCTTTTCGGAATCGCACCGATTGTATCAGATTTTAATGGCGATGGCTGGCCTGATTTGGTTTGGGCAAACCTCGATGGAGAGGCTTTGGCTTATTTGAATAAAGGCGGTGAGCGAAACTGGCTTAAGGTAAGGGTGCCCAATACGGCTCGTTCTTTAGGTGCGCGGGTTACAGTGACAGGATCAGGTGGTCTAACGCAAACCAAGCAGATCTTAACCTCGCAAGGCTTGGGTTCAGATCAAGGTCGTGATTTGATTTTTGGCCTCGGAGAGGCTGAAAATGCGACCTCCGTTGTGATTGAATTTCAAAATGGCAAGACGCGCACCTTTGAGACCCCCAAAAATGGTACGATTCTAAAAGCCTCAGCAGAATAGAGGTTGTCATGGAAACCAATTCAAAATTTGTAACACTTGCTGGGTTAGCAGGTTGCCTCGGCGCGATTCTTGTCGGCGTCGGAGAATTCTCCATGCAGTTCACTCCAAATGGTGGCATTGAGGATGTGAAGGACTATTTGTATTTCAATGACATCTCAGCCGAGCGTTTATCATTTGGCCATTTCATCGCCGTCCTATCAGCCCCGCTTTACCTTTTGGGTTATTGGCATTTATCCAAAAAATTAGAACCTGCCGGCCCGAAACAAGCCAAAGCGTTCTTTCTTATTGGCGCCTATGCCTTTGCCGTTGGCACGGCTTGGATTGGTCAAAGGTTCTTTCTTGGAACAACGGTTCATGAAATCGCCGCAGGACAAGACTTGAGCGCATTATTGGCGGTCTTTTCGGAGCATAACGAGCCGTTTGTAAATGTCTTGCGCTTGGCGATGTTGATTGTGTCAATCATTTGGATAAAACTCATTCTCACTGGCAAGACAGCCTTCCCAAAATGGATGGCCTTTTTTAGTCCGATCGTCTTGCTTGCCCTCATGTTTGCACTTTATTTCTTTAAAACAAAAATCGGACTTTATGTTTTCCCTGTTGCAATGAATGCGACACATTTCATTATCTTTGCGCTGGCCATGTTCACAGCTCGCAAATCAGCTGCTCTGGCGTGAACGTGATAGCAATGGCCCGAGGCCTGTTGATCTTAATTGCGGGATTAGGAAGCCTGGCTGGAGCCCGGCTGTCTCTGCATCACTTAACGCTGGGCGAGGTATGCCCGTAATTGGTCCAATTCCTGCCTGCTACATCGTAGTCTTGGGATATTTGTGCGTTCTTGTCGCTGCAATCAGACCGTCCAAGAGTGGGTCGAAGAAATTGTTTTATTTCGGGTGGACGCCTGTTTTCTTGTTGGCGTTTGCAGGCGTTATAATGGAATTAACTAAGGGAAATATCTGCCCGAAAGGACTTGGTGGAATTCCGCAGTGCTACATTTCCTTTGTAATGGCGGGGCTATGTTGGTGGCTATTCTTCTATGTTCATAAAACCTGTCGACGTGATCAGGAAACTGACACCCAGATAAATCGCGCAAATGGTCAGTAACTTCCATTCAGATTTTTAAATCACTCGATATTGTACGGCATTGGGAATTTGGGCGGTTCCCACAAAAAAACCGCCACTCCAGCGGAGCAGCGGTCATCTATTTTTTGTTGTAAGCTTAGCTTACTTCTTAGCGCGTCCACCTGACATGCCGCGGCCTGTTGTGCGTTCTGCGATACGCGCAGATTTACCACGACGGTCACGGAGGTAGTATAGCTTAGCACGACGAACTTTACCGCGGCGCTTAACTTCGATGGCTTCAACCAGCGGAGAGTAAAGTGGGAAAACGCGCTCTACGCCTTCGCCGTAAGAGATCTTGCGAACTGTGAAGCTCTCTTTGATGCCAGCGCCGGAACGGGCGATACAAACGCCTTCAAACGCTTGCAGACGTGTGCGGGAGCCTTCTGTAATCCGGACTTGGACAACAAGTGTGTCACCAGCCGAAAAATCAGGAATGTTTTTCTCGCCAGAGAGCAGACGCTCTTGTTCGGCTTTTTCAATTTTCTCAATGACGTTCATGATCCGTCTCCTGTTTGCAATTTGGCCCACATATCGGGCCGTCTTGCCTGCGTTGTCTCTTCGCTTTGTTTGCGCCGCCAGTCTGCGATCTTTTTATGATCGCCGCTTAGCAGAACGTCCGGGATGCTCCGGCCTTCAAACTCTCTTGGCTTGGTATAGAGTGGGTACTCTAGCAAACCATCTTCAAAACTCTCTTCCGAGGCGCTGTCCGCTGCGCCCAATACTCCGGGCAACAGGCGTACGCACGCCTCGATCATTACTTGTGCCGCAACCTCTCCGCCTGCGAGAACGAAGTCGCCTATGGAAATTTCTTCCATATTGCGGGCTTCGATCACCCTTTGGTCGAGGCCTTCAAACCGTCCGCAAAACACAATAAGACCCGTGCCCGTTGCTAACTCTCTTACCCGCGATTGGGTGAGGGGGTTGCCCCGGGGGGTCATATATATCAGCGGTCTGTCATCAGACACTGAGTCGATAGCCGCTGCGGACACGTCAGGTTTTAACACCATGCCGGGACCGCCGCCCGAAGGCGGACTGTCGACGCTGCGGTGCCTATTAGTCGAAAAATCGCGAATGTCTACTGTATCTAGCTGCCAAATCCCGCTTTTTTCAGCTCCGCCAATGATGGATGTGCCCAATACGCCCGGAAAGGCGTCCGGAAACAGGGTGAGGGCGGTCGCGCGCCAAGGAATGTGATCGGTTTCGGACATTTGGCGGGTCACATAGCAGGTAGAGGCCGAAAGCCAAGTCATCATGGTTAACGCGGCGTAAACGCTTGGCCCGCCAAATAGGGGTTATGATTCGTAACCTCGCCATTTTCAGTGCTCTTGCGTTGACGGCTTGTGCCTATGGCACGCCGTCCAGCACCTATCCTGAATACCAGCCGCGCCCGGGGCAGGGACAATATGTGCGGCCTGCCAATCTGGCGCCGCAGCCGACGCCGATGATTCCAGCCGTGGATGCTTGTCAGTCACAGCTTTATCAGGGTTTGCTGGGGCAGCATGAGGGCGCGATTTTTATTGCGGGTCTTCCAGGCCGTAAACGGGTCATTAAACCCGCCCGGCTGGAGGGGTTTGGGTATAATCCCGATGATGCCTTGTACGATCGACCGCCCTTCGTCGAGGTGCGGGATTACCTCGCTGGGCAATCCCTCTACGCCCCGTCTATTTCCAACATGATGGACCGATTGAACTTGGGTCCGGTCATTGAAGATCGGTTGACGATCGAATTGGACGCGGAAGGGTATGTTCAGACGTTGGATTGCCGTTAAGCGCTTTGAACAAGTTGTTGCTCAGCCGCCCTTTGTCTTGCTTTTGGTTCGGCCAACATTTGCAGGACTGCTAGGGCTTCGCTCTCTGAGTCGATTTGACGGCAAGCCTGACGGACCTTGCGGCGGAATGATTTGGTCATACGCGTGCCGTAAGTCGCGATAATTTGCTCCGCTGACTGACGGCGGACGCGTAGAGCCAAACACGTCGCAAAGCATAAGGTATTCAGGACGACTCGGTGCGGGACAGCCCGCGTGTCATGGGCAGACGTCAAATATTTTGAGACCTCCCGCGGTAGGTTTGCCAAGACGAAGCCTTGCCGATTATAGGCCGCCGCGGTGAGCGTCACCATGCGTTGCATCAGGCTCGATAAAACTGAGTCAGGGGAATATCCGAAAACTCGCATCTCGGCGAGTTGCAGGATTGTCGTCGCCGTAAAATGACCAGGACTAGAGCAATCTCGCGGGTCATAAAGAATAGGTGTCGTATGGGCTTGGCGATAGGGCGTGCGGCCCGCTGCCAAGGCGTCGAGCCGATGACTCGCCGCCAATTGCTCCGCATCTAAACCTTCGCCGGCCGGCAACAGGTCGACGTCGAATTCCATCATATGGCACTCTGATTTAATGGCGCCGAAATGATCATCCGCCCAATCGAAAATGGAACGTGTGTCGAGATTATTCCAAGCCAATAATTCTAAGCCTGGTGACTTATGCAATGGCGAGGGAACAGGTGGTCTGGGCGGCGCGCCAAACTGGCTGATCAAATACCCCATAACTTCGAAATATAGGTGAGCGTCCTGTTCGCGGACTAGACGTGAATTCAACATGGCGTAACCATCCCAGATGCTGCGGCCCAGCCATGTTGTCCGCAGCGGTTTAACTCCCCGGCTAATCTAACCCTTCGTGTTCGCGTGCCAGATCGTAAGCTTCCAGCGCCGCTAACCAGTCCAACTCGAGTGATTCGATTAACGCCCCGGTCTTGGCACGATCCTGTCCGAGTCGGACAGCCTCATCAGGGTTTGTGGTAAACAAATTCTCAGTTGCCAAACGAGTGTCTAATGCCTCCAGTTTTTCTTGGGCTTCAGCGAATTTGGCTTCCAGAGTTTCAGTTTTACGTTTGAGCGGCGCAAGTCTCTTAAGGGACTCGGCTCTCTCTTTTCGGTTTCGCTTACGTGAGTTTTCGGGTTTATCAGACTGTTTTTTATCAGTTTTTGTTTTCTCTAATTGTAAAACACGATAATCTTCAAGGGATCCTTCAAATGGTTCAACCTTGCCGGAATCCACTAACCAGAGGCGATCAACAACGGCTTCCAATAGGTTTCTGTCATGGGAGATGACAACAACTGCGCCTTCATAATTGTTAAGGCTTCGAATTAATTCTGCACGGCTGTCAATGTCCAAATGGTTTGCGGGTTCATCAAGTACGAGCAAGTGTGGTTTGTCGAAGCCGATAAGCGAGAACAGCAAGCGAGCTTTCTCGCCACCAGACAAATCACCCGCTGGAGTTTCCGCGTTTTTGATGCCCAGTCCAAAGCTGGCGAGGCGTGCCCGGCGTTGCGCCTCCGTTGCATCCGGCATGAGCTCGACAACATGATCATAGGCACTGGCGCGTGGGTTAAGCGCGTCAATCTGATGTTGCGCGAAATAGCCGATGCGAAGCTTCTTATGGATCTTGATATAACCGGGTTTGGCCGGGTCGAGTAGCAGGGGTTGCAACTCATTCATGATGGCTTTTGCGAAGGTGGATTTGCCTTCGCCGTTTTTGCCCAAAATTCCAATGCGATCATCCGGATCAATTCGTTGATTGACGCCTCTAAGAACAATCAAGTCATCCTGATCGCTGCGCGTATATCCAAGGGCGACATTATCAAACCGAACGATGGGCGGCGACAAAGCCCGCTGGGGACCAGGCAGAGAGATAGGCGCAATCGGGTCACTGACAATCGTCGCGACCGGTTGCATCTTTTCCAATCGTTTGACCCGGGATTGTGCTTGTTTAGCTTTAGAGGCTTTGGCTTTGAAACGATTGACGAAGGCTTCGAGTTTGCGGCGCTCATCTTCCTGTTTGGCCATGAGAGCCATGTCCAGGCGATTGCGTTCGGCCAGTTGGCGTTCAAACGTGTCGTAATTGCCAGTATAACCGTTCAGCTTTCCATTCTTTAAATGGGCGATGTGGGTCACGGCTGTATTCAAAAAGTCTCTATCATGAGAGATGACAAACACAGTGCCAGTATATTTCCGAATATGAGCCTCTAACCAAACCGCGCCTTCGACATCCAAATAGTTGGTTGGCTCATCTAAAAGCAGAAGATCTGGTTGAGCAAAAAGCATAGCGGCGAGGGCGACGCGCATTCGCCAACCACCAGAAAAGTCAGAGCAAGGTTTGAGTTGATCTTCCGCCGTGAACCCAAGTCCTGACAGGATGGAGGCCCCCCGTGATTCCGCTGAATAAGCATCAATGTCCGATAATCTTGTGTGAATAGCAGCAATCCGCATCGGGTCTGTTGCTGTGTCGGCTTCAGATAGCAGAGATTTGCGCTCTTTATCGGCGTCAAGAACGGTTTGGATAAGGCTCTGTGGTCCGCTGGGGACTTCCTGATCGACAACGCCGAGCCGCATATTCTTGCGGAGGTTAATTTCACCATCATCGGGGCTTATATCGCCCTTGATTAGACGAAAAAGTGTAGATTTGCCTGTACCGTTTCTTCCGACAAGGCCGACTTTATGGCCTTCATTAATGGCCAAAGTGGCTTGGGTGAAAAGCGGGCGGCCCTCGATTCGATATGTCAGATCATTGATGTGAAGCATTGGATGTTCTCAGATGCACTCCTATATCGCCTTTACAGCAGAGCAAGCCCGCATTAAGGGCGCGCCAAAGTTAAATCACAGCCTTCACGGAGTTTCCCATGGCCGTTCAACGTACATTCTCAATTATCAAGCCTGACGCGACGAAGCGTAACATCACAGGCAAGGTCAACGCTAAGATCGAAGAAGCTGGTCTGCGTATCATTGCTCAGAAACGTCTTCAGTTGACAGAAGAGCAAGCTGGCGGCTTTTACGCTGTTCACAAAGAGCGTCCATTCTATGGCGATCTTGTAAAGTTCATGATGTCTGGCCCAGTTGTTGTTCAGGTTCTCGAAGGCGAAAACGCCATCAAAGCTTACCGCGACGTGATGGGCGCGACGAACCCTGCCGAAGCCGAAGCTGGCACGATCCGCGCAACATTTGCGGAAAGCATTGATGCCAACACAGTTCACGGATCCGACGCTCCGGAAACAGCCGCTGAAGAAATCAAATTCTTCTTCACTGATGAAGAAATCGTCGGTTAATCGTTTCACAGAATCGACTGTTGTTTCTTGGAAACAACAGTCCTTTTAGACAAATTCGAACACAAAAAAGGCCGGGGTGACCCGGCCTTATTCTATGCGTATTTATCTGAGACTTAGTTCGAGAGGCGGATAATTTCTGTTTGGATGTCGTTACCAATTCTGGTGAACGCGTCTTCTAGCTGCTCTGCGTTTTCTGCCGTCAAGAATGTTGAAGGTTCTGTCGCGCAGTCAGACAAGAACGCATAGGCTTGATCACGCACTTCTGGGCTTAGATAAGTCCAAGACGTACTTGTCTGGTTGGTTTTGTAATACCCATCAGCCAGCGCAAAACCAATCGTGTAAATTTTTACGCCATCGTTCTTCATCGCCGTGCAATCCGCAGTCGACGATAAGTTCGCTGTTGGCTGCCAACTACCTTCTTCCCAATCATAGCCATATGTTGGTTTAGTCGTTTGTTCGACAGTATCTTCGCCATAGCGAGTACAAGTGCCCCACCAGTTTCTACGCTTACAAACCATGCCCAGCCATTGACCAGTGCCTTCTTCTGGCACCCAGGTACTCCCACCTGAAGTGTTAATACCGTCCGTCATGAAAACCATGAACTTTAACGGGTCATCGCCGTGCATGTCCTTGTGGGTCGTTGTTTCGGTGGACAGCCAAGTTTTGGCGGTATCGATCGGCGGCGCTGAGTTTGTTCCGCCGCTAGCAACCATTTGAGCCAAGCTGGTTTTCACAGGTTGAGTGCCCCAGTTCATTGGGACCGTACGACTCGAAATGGTATTAGAGTTATACGCCAACATCCCGGTTCTGAGGACCTTGTCGTTATCATCTGTTTGATCACCAACGAGGCCTTGAAGGTCTGTCATAAATGTATCGGCGTGAGACCTGAGAGCTTCAATTCGTGGTTGGTGCCCTTCTTGATCATCCCAGTTGCCTGTAATCGGATTATAAACCTCTGTTTTGTCATCCCAGCCCATGGACCCAGAATTATCCAAAACCATAACGATTGATGCGGGGTCGTAAAATTCGAATTCTTCGTATTTAGCCACGGCCACGGCTTCGAAATCCATGTTTTGATGCCCGAAAATTTGCATGAACGTAGGGACAGTTTTTCCCTTAACTGTGACTGTGGCTTCTTTTTTGATTCCATCATAATCAACTGAGACATCGACATTCTCGGCGCCGCCTTCGACCCAACCTTTGAACTCATATCCAAGATCGTATGCTGAATAGGTTTTGTAGCTGCTATCCAGATAGCCTTCTTCTGGTTCTGGTTCTTCACCTTCGGCGACAGGTTGAGGTGGGGTGGGTTCGCGGCCATGCGTTTTTACAAACACAGCAGCAGCAAGGGCCGTCTGGTCAGCGATAGACTGGCTTCGAGCTTTGGCATTGCTAAGGGTCGAAAAGTCCATAGCTGCCCCCATGCAGCCGATGACAGCAACGGCACTGACAGCAAATGTCAGCGCTATGTTCCCATCTTCATTCTCTTGAAAGCGGCTCAATAGTCGCTTTGCTTTCCCAAATCTAAACATACTCTTGTTCCCACTCACATTAAAACTCGATACCAGTTGGAATCGAACTTTTTCGTCCCAACACGCGGGACGGTACTTTGGGGCCGTATTAGAGAGGGTGGCTTACAAGGGACTTACGAGACGAGGTTACCCAGTGGTTAACTCGCTACATGGTTAATGCGCCGTTAGGGCTGTTGCCAAGGCTCCAGGATAAAGCTCATGCTCCAAAGCTTGGACACGTTTAGCTAGGGTTTCGGGGGAATCTTTGGGCGAGATGACGAGAGAAGATTGAGCGATGATTTGGCCCTCATCAACGCCTTCATTGACCCAGTGAACTGTACAGCCGTGATCAGTGTCTCCAGCCTCAATTGCCCGTTTGTGCGTATGTAGGCCTTTGTATTTTGGCAGGAGAGACGGATGAATATTGATCATTTTACCTGCCCAAGCTCGTACAAATTTTTCACCTAATACCCGCATAAATCCTGCGCAGACGACAAATTCTATGCCGTGCGCCCGAAGGGCAGCATCCAGTTCCGCTTCGAAATCGGACCGGTTTTCGAAATCTCGATGATCAATGCTAATCGCGGTCACACCCATCTCATCTGCTTTACGCAAACCCTCAGCTTCGGGACGATTGGAGATAACGACGTTAATATCAGCGGGATAATCTGCGTTTTCCGCGGCCTCGATCAGGGCCACCATGTTTGATCCCGTGCCAGAA
Source organism: Litorimonas sp. (assembly GCA_039975855.1). Taxonomy (GTDB): domain Bacteria; phylum Pseudomonadota; class Alphaproteobacteria; order Caulobacterales; family Maricaulaceae; genus Litorimonas. The sequence goes on from JBDWGH010000003.1 coordinate 154,965, forward strand.
ATCAGGACGGCAGTAGACGTGCGTTTAGGCACAGCCCGGCACACGTTTTAGCTGACCAATTACATGGGCGCGTTCACCGGCCTCTTCCAAGCTATTAAGCACAGCCGGCATATCATCAGGTTTTACACACAGGACCATGCCGATGCCGCAGTTAAAGGCACGGCGCATTTCATCCTCTGTGACGCCGCCTGTTTCCTGCAACCATTTGAAGACTGCAGGTCGTTCCCATGCGTTAAAGTCGAATTCAGGAACCAAGCCGTCTGGCAACATACGCGGTGTATTATCAGTCAAACCCCCGCCGGTAATATGGGCGAGACCAGAAACAAGGCCACTGCGAATAAGCGGAAGGAGGGATTTGATGTAAAGACGTGTTGGGGTGAGCAAGCTCTCGGCCAAGGGGGCATCGGCGAACGGAGCAGGCGCGTCCCAATCCAGGCCTGAACGTTCTACGATTTTCCGAATTAAAGAGTAGCCATTGGAATGCGGTCCGGAGCTTTCTAGCCCGATGAGCATATCGCCAGCGTCCATATCATTATGGCGGGGCAGCATAGCGTCGCGTTCGACGGCGCCGACGACAAAGCCCGCTAAATCAAAATCATCGCCTTCATACATGCCGGGCATTTCTGCCGTCTCGCCGCCAACCAAAGCGCAACCTGCCTGCCGGCAGCCCTCTGCGATGCCCGAAACGACGGCCGCAGCGTTATCTGACGTCAATTTTCCGGTAGCATAGTAGTCAAGAAAGAAGAGGGGCTCCGCACCATTGGCCAACACGTCATTCGCGCACATGGCGACGAGGTCGATTCCCACTGTGTCCAATCGACCTGTGTCGATTGCGATTCGAAGTTTTGTGCCAACACCGTCTGTTCCCGAAATTAAGATCGGGTCCGTGTAACCAGCTGCTTTTAGGTCGAATGCGCCGCCAAAGCCCCCGATCGTGCCATCTGCTCCGCTGCGGCGGGTAGATTTCACCATTGGTTTTATTCGGTCAACCAACGCATCGCCTGCGTCAATCGAAACACCTGCATCTGCGTAGGAGAGACCTTTTTCATCCGAGGAATTCGGGGCCATGTGGAACGTCCTGTATATAAGGCTGTGGTTTATAGGTTCTGAGTCTTGGCGCTTGGACCATTTTCGCACGCTAGGTGCAAGACAGGGCTGCAGGAAAGCTGTGCGCGGGCTTGGCGAAGGGCGTCTTGTGGGCTATCGACTCTCCTATGACACGTTTATTTGCTCTGGTTTTCTCCGTTTTTTTCTTTGTAGCTTCGCGCGCGTTAGCCGCGGACCCTTTTACCGTGGGCGGGATCTCTGTTGACGCAACGGCAGCCACCGCGATTGAGGCGCAAACACAGGCAATTCAGGACGGACAATTGCGGGCCGCGACAGCTCTGATTGACCGGATGACGTTGGAGAGCGAACGCGCGGCGAACCCCGTTCCAGAGCTCACCCCTGAGGTGGTTGGTCGTATGATCCGAGCGCTAGAGGTCGGGCAAGAGCGCCGCTCCGCTAATCGATATCTTGGTGAAATCACGGTTGCCTTTAATCCGTCCCAAGTGCAGCAGTTTTTGCGGGACAATAATTTGACACTCGTCAGCTCCCAGGCTCGCGAACGTCTTGTTCTAGTCCGTGAGAGCGGCTTGCGAGGCGGCAGTAGTCTTCAATCAGTTTTTTCTAACCCACGTTTGTCCTATGCGCTCACCCCGTTGCAGGCAGCATCAGCTGAAGATGTGCGGTTTCTCTCGTCTTCACCTGTTGATGAAGAGTTGAAAGCGATTGCCGCGAAATATGGTCTCAACCAAGTTCTGATCGTCGAGGGCAGTGGGACGATTACGGATGTCTCATTAGATACAGGAAGTAGAAATAGCTTTTATGTTTCCCCTGGTGATGGGTTTGCGGACCGCGTTGTTGCCCGCTTAGAAACGGATTGGAAGCAAGCTTCTGTTGTTGTTGCTAGCGAAGTTGTCACGACGGCTGTGTCGGTTCTTTATACCTCGCATAGCGATTGGATTGCCTTGCAAGAAGCGATCAATACGTCTGCCCAAATAAAGGGTGCGCGTTTAGATGCGCTGTCAAAGGACGGCGCGCTTATGACAATTTCCTATGGTGGGGATATTGACCGCCTGGCCACTGAGCTGCGGTTTAAAGGTGTACGCGTTGAGCAGGACCCGAAAATCGGGCTTGTTTTCAAACGGTCATAAGAGCGGGCTTGATGTCCCAAATTCCGTTAAACCTGCGGCCCGCTGCGCGGCAGAGTTTCTCAAACTTCAACGTTACGCCGGGTAATCAAGCCGCTGTGTCCATGCTGCGTGCACGAGACCGCTGGCCCAGCGCGGCTGTCTTGATACTTGGTCCAACAGGATCTGGTAAAACTCACCTAGGTCAGGCGTGGACAAACAAATTCGACGGCGAATTCATTGACGATGCACATCTCATTGACGAGACAATGTTGTTCGACGCCATAAACCGAGCGCTCTCTGGACAGTCCTTGGGATTGGTTCTTGCTAGCGCAGTGCCGCCAACAGAGTGGGGCGTCTCAATGCCTGACCTGAATTCACGTTTAAACGCCATGCCAACCTTGAGGTTGGCGGAACATGATGAGGCGTCGCTGGAGCCGATCTTGCGGGAGTTGTTTGAACAAGCAGGCCGCGTTGTCGGTCAGGACGTTGTGACTTTTGTTCTGCAGCAGAGTGAACGTTCAGTGGAGGCTCTGCGGGAGCTGGTATTGGAGTTGGACGTTGCCGCTGGATCAAAGAAGGCAGATCTCACCAAAGCTTTTGTCGCGAAATACCTACGTCAGCGATCAGAAGCTAAGTTGTTTGCCAGCCCAATCGAATAAGTTCCCGCTATCCGCGCCTGATAAGCCATCAACAACACTTAATAGTTTTTCAGCGGAATAGTCTGCCGTGAACAACTTGCCTTCGGGTACATTGCCCTGAAACGGTTTTGAGAGGTTCGTATCGACAGTCCCTGGATGTAGTCCGACAATGATTTGTTTCTTGAATCGTCTACTGATCTCGATGGCGAGTGTTTTTATTACCATGTTTAACGCTGCCTTTGAGGCGCGATAGGCATACCAGCCACCCAAACGATTATCCGATATGCTTCCCACCCGCGCGGAGAGCGCCGCAAATACGGCCTTTTCATCCCGCCGCAACAATGGAACGAAATATTTGGCGGTCATAGCCGGGCCTATTGTGTTGATCTCAAAGCTCTTAGCCAAACTGCCATGCGAAAGTGCTCGTAAATTCTTTTCGGGCGATATGCCTTCTCCTTGCAGCAGCCCCGTCGCGACGAGGATGAGGTCAATTGGGCCAACCTCTTGAAGGGACTGCGCCGCGGCAATTAAGCTGTCTTCATCCATGAAGTCAAAAGTCAGATTGGCAACCTTTGGGGAAGGGTGACTACGCCCAGAACGGGATAGAGCGTGAATCCGAGCGACTTGGTCAGATTGAACGAGTCGTTCAGTTAGGGCAGCTCCAATACCGCCCGAACTCCCAACGACGACGCAGCGTAAATTGTCTCCAAAACTCTCAAATTTCATTTCGTCATTCCTTTGTTGCGGCGACAGCGCTCACTGCAAAACTTCACCTCATCCCAAACCCGTTCCCACTTCTTTCGCCAAGTAAAAGGCTTGTCGCAGACGACACATATCTTTGTCGGGAGGTGGATTTTCTTATGAGGCATAAGAAAGATACGTGTGAGCGACCAATGCGGTGAATTATTTTGAACATCTGCGGCCTTCAACCGTATGAAGACTATGTCGAAAACGCTTATCCCGATATTTGCCGACCAATTGAGTCTTGGGCTTTCCAGCCTGTCTGCGTCAGATCAGGAGGACTCGATCGTTTTGATGATGGAAGTCGCGCAAGAAGCTGAACATGTGCCGCATCACAGCAAAAAACTTATCTTCCTATTTTCCGCCATGCGGCACTTCGCACAGGAGCTCCGCGAAACAGGTTGGACCGTTGACTATGTGAAAATGACAGACACCGAGAACGCAGGTGACTTCACAGGAGAGGTGAAGCGCGCATTGGCCCGACATGACATCAAACGGATTAGGGTTTGTGAACCTTCGGTCTACCGGGTCTTGGAAATGGTACAGGGGTGGCAAGAGACATTAGATATCCCGGTCTCCATCACTTTTGACGATCGTTTTATTGCAACAAAGGAAGAGTTTGCAGATTGGGCGGATGGACGAAAGCAATTCCGTATGGAGTATTTCTACCGAGAGATGCGGCGGAAAACGGGTTTGCTAATGGTCGGTGATAAGCCCGAGGGTGGTCAATGGAATTTCGATAAGGACAATCGCAAACCGGCGAAATCGGACATGGAGTTTCCGGAACCGTTACGGTTTCAACCCGACACCATAACTCAGGATGTTATTGAGATGGTCAAGACCCGGTTTGAGACGCGCTTGGGCAATACGGATGGGTTCTTTTGGGCGGTAACCCGCGATGGTGCATTAGAGGCGCTGGACTATTTTCTGGATCATGGCCTCCCACGCTTTGGTGATTATCAGGACGCGATGATTGGCGGGGAGAGCTTTCTGTTTCACTCGCTCCTGTCGCCCTATTTGAATGCTGGGCTGTTAGGGCCTTTGGAAATCTGCAAGGCTGTTGAGACCCGCTATTTGGCTGGAGATGCACCAATCAATGCGGCGGAGGGTTACATTCGCCAGATCATCGGCTGGCGGGAATATGTGCGCGGTATTTATTGGCTGGAAATGCCAGATTACATATCTCGCAATCACCTTAACGCCAAAGGCGCGCTGCCAGATTTCTATTGGACGGGCGAGACGGACATGGAGTGTTTGAAGCAAAGCATTGGACAAACACTGGAACATGCCTATGCGCATCACATCCAGCGTTTGATGATTACGGGGAATTTTGCGCTCCTTATCGGGGCTGACCCGCACGCGGTCCATGAATGGTATTTGTCCGTTTACATCGATGCCTTTGAATGGGTCGAATTGCCAAACACGCTGGGCATGAGTCAATTTGGTGATGGTGGTCTGTTGGGGTCAAAACCATATGCATCATCGGGGGCTTACATTAACCGGATGAGTGACCATTGTGGGTCCTGCCGTTACAATGTGAAAAAACGCGTGGGCCAAGACGCCTGTCCGTTCAATTCGCTCTATTGGCATTTCATGGCACGGAATGAAGATGTGCTGCGCGGTAACAACCGCCTCGCCATGCCTTATCGGAATTTAGAGAAAATGGACGCGGACGTCAGGCAAGGTTTGATGGAGCAGGCCGATGCGTTTCTGGACGGATTGAGCGAGAGTTCGGCCAAAGCCTATCTTTAAAACGGACAACGGCTTTCAAACTTTATGGGTTCGCCGCCTGTTGGATGACGTAGTCCCAATTTCCAAGCATGTAGCAACAGTCGCGGCGCGGCTTCAAATACTTCGTCTTGTGAATAGATCCGATCCCCCAAAATAGGGTGGCCAATAGCCCAACAATGTACCCGGAGCTGATGACTGCGTCCCGTGATAGGATGAAGCGCCAGACGTGTGCTGGTCGAGCTACGGTCAATGACCTCCCAATCTGTTAAGCTTGATTTCCCCCATTCCCAACTCACCATCTGCCTCGGGCGATTTGGCCAATCCGCGAAGAGCGGTAGATTAATCCGTCCACTCTCGCCCTCTACGTTTCCCGAGACGCAGGCTAGATAGCTTTTGGACGTATGGCGACGCTCGAATTGCAGCCCCAGATGTCGTTGTGCTGGTTTATTTCGGGCAAAAACCATTAGGCCAGACGTCGCCATATCTAGTCGGTGCACGAGAAGGCTCTCAGGATACATGTCCTTTAGTCGAGACTGTAAACTATCTGGGAGGTTTCGTCCCGGCACAGAGAGTAGGCCGGCGGGTTTATCTACGACCAGTAGATCATCGTCCTGATAAATAATTCTCAGCGGGTCCGTCGGGGGCGCGTAGTCAAATTCCCGCCGATCTGGTAACGGAGGATAGCCTTTCGGGGAGGCCCCGTCAGTCGAGGCGTTCGGCGACGACATTTTCGCCCTCCAGACGTAAAGCGATTTTCCCGCGCAACATGTCCAAGGCATCTTGTCCAAAGATCTCGCGACGCCAGCCCTTTAGCGCGGCTATGTCTGCGCGTTCACCAAACGCCGCGAGTTGTTCGATATCGCGGGCGTTAGCGACCAAACGGGTCGCGATCCCTTCAACTTCTGTTCGCAAGCGAAGCAGCGTTTTCAGCATTTCGATCCGAGGTCCAAGAGCGGGCGGCATATGCTTAACCTTGGGCGCCGGGGGGGCATAATCAGCTGCGTTATCAATCGCGGCGCCTAGGCTTTCGACGAGACTTGCCGCAGTCGAGGATTTTTCAAATCCACGAGGAATGCCCCGCAATTTTGAGAGGGCCTCCAGTGTACGAGGGCGTTGTTGTGCCAGATCATACATTGCGTCGTCTTTTAGGACGCGTCGGCGGGGTATATCTTTTTTGATTGCTTGGCGTTCGCGCCAGGCGGCCGCAGCTTTAAGAGCGGCAAGATATTGTTTCTTATTCCCGCGCAATTTGAGACGTTGCCAAGCTTCTTCCGGTTCGAACGTATAGAGACTTTCATCCATGTGCTGGGACATTTCTTGCATGACCCAAGTTAATCGGCCTTTTTCTTCCAACTCGGTTAGAACGCCAGGATATAAATCACGTAAATGGGTGACGTCTGCGAGGGCGTAGGAAAGTTGTTTTTCCGATAACGGACGGCGTGACCAATCGGTGAAACGTGCCCCTTTGTCGAGATTGATGTCTAGACGCGCTTTCACCAAGGCACCGTAACCCGCACTATCGCCCAAACCGATAGCCATGCCGCCGATCTGCGTGTCAAAAATTGGGCCCGGAACTGCGTCGCAAATTCGGTAGAATATTTCCATGTCCTGACGGGCCGCATGCAACACCTTCGTGATGCTTTCATCCATTAGGAGGTCTTTGAGCGGGGTTAGGTCGATGCCATCCGCTAGCGGGTCAATGATTGCCTCTTCTTCGGTGGTTGCGACCTGAACGAGGCACAAAATAGAGAAGAATGTGCTTTCCCGCATGAACTCCGTATCGATACAGACAAACTCATGCTTGCGCGCCGCGTCGCAATAGGCGCGCAGGGCGTCTGTATCTCGGATGATGTTCATGGAGGTTATGCTGCGTCCGTTCCATGTAGCGCAAATTTTTCGGACAACAGGTCCAACATCGCATTGGTTGAACGTCGTTCGGCGAGTTCGTTATAGACGGTGCCCATTTTCTTGTTGTCGGCTGCCGGGTTTGTGAAACTGTGAACGACGCCGCCATAGGCATGGATTTGCCAATCGCATTTCTTTTCTGCCATCTCTTCGCCGAAGGCCTTGAGGACGTCGGGAGTCGCCATCGGGTCGTCCCATCCATGACAGACGAGAACGCTGGCTTTACATTTCTTTTTCGGAAGACCTTCAGGGGCATCCAGTAAGCCATGAAATGAGACTGCCGCGTGAAGGTCCAATCCCGCGCGTGCCATATCCAATGTACAGAGACCGCCGAAACAATAGCCAATGGCTGCCATGTGAGTTTCATCAACTTCATCTAGGCTGGCGGCCGCTTTATATCCGGCTTTGAGGCGCTTTAGCAGAGCAGCCCGGTCTTCTTTGAGCGGGGTCATCATCGCCGCTTTTTCGTCATTGGTTTCTGGCAATGCGCCGTCGCCATAATTATCGAGTGCAAAACCGACGTAACCGAGGGCCGCCATTTGAACGGCTTTGTCCATCGCAAAGCCGTCTAAGCCGCCCCAAGCGTGATTGACTAAAACGCAAGGCAGTGGGTCAGCGCGGTTATCATCCCATGCCAGATAGCCAACGCATGTGGTTTTGCCGTCTTTATACTCTACGGGGCGGGTTTTGATGTTCATTCCAGGTAACTTTCTAGTCTTAATCGGTGTTCTGCTTACCTGTGCTGTTTTTCACCCTTGTTTTCAAGCCGCAGATTTGCACTTTGGTGAAAACAGAAGGGGTTCTGACCATTAGAAAGCCTATTCGTGAAAATCTTGAAGTGAATTCACGGAATTTCTAAACATGAAGCTGTCCCAATTGGGGCAGCTTTTTTTAACCAAATATTAGCCATAAGCGACCAGTTTTCAGCCTCATCCTGCATGGAGGCCGCTATGCGCGCTTTTCTAATACTACCTTTATCCGCTGCTTTATTGAGTGGTTGTCTAACATCCCAAGAAAATCCGAATTACGAGATTTCATCGCAGTATCAGGGTGATCTCGAAGCGCGCCACCAATATGCGAACGCCGCGCCTATTGCCTCGACCGTGACCACCTATGAGGCCGCTCCTTTAGAGGCCGTTACAGTGCAAGCAAACACTGTCGAAATGACAACCGCGCCGACGGATTCTCTGTATGGCGTTCGCGAGGTTAGCGGCACACCTGGTTTCATGGCGATGGAAAGTGATCGTCAGGCTATCGCAATTGAGGCTGCCGCGCAGGCAATGCCTGAAGCTGAAATTGTTACATCTGCCCCTCTCGGAGCAGCGGGAACGCCGATTGCTTATGATTACACACGGAACTTGGTTTCAATTGATGCCGTGACCACAGGGCAACAAATCCCTGACACCGTTCGTGTCTTGCCGAGTGCAGGTCAAACCTACACCGTTCAACAAGGCGATACGGTTTATAGTCTCTCTCGTAAGACTTGTGTTGGCGTCAATGTGATTCAATCCATGAACGGGTTGAGCGCAGATTACGCTATTAAAATTGGGCAATCTCTGACTCTTCCGACCTCCGTTTGCTAAGAATGTTCATTTTCGCATGCTGAATGCGAAAAAAAGTATGATTTCAATGACGTGAACAGCTAAGGCGGCTCCGACAAAAGGGAGTCGTAAACATGCGGAATCGCAACGCCAAAATTCTTGCAACACTTGGACCAGCTAGTCGGTCACCAGACACGCTTCGCCTTTTACATGATGTTGGGGTAGATGCGTTTCGGCTAAACTTCAGTCATGGCTCTCACGAAGATCACGCAGCCTCAGTCAAGGCTATTCGGGACGTTCAAGCGGAAACCGGTAATCCGATCTGTATCGTAGCGGATATGCAGGGGCCGAAACTGCGTTGCGGCAGTTTTGAAGACGGAAAAATCGAGCTGCAATATGGTGAAACGATTGAAATCCGCCAAGGTACAGAACCTGGCAAACCGGGTCTCGTCGTCATGCCGCATCAAGAATTGATGGATGCAATGGTCGAAGGGACCGTGCTAAAATTCGACGACGGCAAATTGCAAGTTACTGTTTTGTCTAATGACGGAACAGTGGCGGAAGCGAAGGTTGACGTTCCGGGCGAATTGTCAGAACGCAAAGGCATTAACGTCGTCAATACGGTTCTCCCAATGTCAGCAATGACGCCGAAAGACCGCGTGGATATGGCTTTCGCACTCACATTGGACGTCGACTATATTGCGCTGTCTTTTGTTCAAACATCTCAAGATGTTAGAGATGCACGCAAGATTATTGGCGATAAAGCCGGTATTATTGTAAAAATTGAAAAGCCTTCCGCTGTTGAAGACCTGGATTCCATATTGATGACAGCTGACGCAGCGATGGTTGCGCGCGGGGATTTGGGTGTTGAGCTGCCGCTTGAAGAAGTGCCGGTTGTCCAACGTCGCATTATCCGCAAGTGCCGCGCTTTAGGTAAACCCGTTATCGTTGCAACGCATATGCTTGAATCTATGATCGACGCCCCGACCCCAACACGGGCGGAAGCCTCCGACGTGGCGACGGCCATTTATCAAGGTGCAGATGCTGTGATGTTATCTGCGGAGACCGCTGTTGGGCGTCATCCTGCCACTGCCGTTGCCATTATGGATCGTATTATTTCGGCAGCAGAGCGCGACCCAATCTTTTGGGAGTATTTTAAATCCATCCAACTGCCTTACGAAGCTACCGCAGAGGACGCTATTTCAGGAGCTGTACGAGGTATCGCGACGAAACTGAATGCGAAAGCTGTGCTGGGTTACACCCTCACAGGGTCGACAGTGCAGCGTATTAGCCGTGAACGGCCTCCGTGCCGCATAGTGGGTCTAACGCCGAACATGCGTACGGCGTCTCGTCTGGCGCTAAGCTGGGGGGTTGTGCCTATTGTCACGAAAGACCCTGCAGACTTCGACGATATGATGGGGAAAGTCTCTGGGCTCGCCAAAGAGCGGATAGGGCTTGAGTCGGGCGATACAGTGATGGTTTCTGCTGGCGTTCCATTCGGCCGTCCCGGAACGACCAACACGCTTAATATTTCAAAAATCGAATAAGAAAAAACCCTCTCCGGTTGGAGAGGGTCTGAAGTTTGTTTAAAGTTTCGCGGTGATTGAGAACCGGAAATTTCGGCCCGGCTGCGGGACGAGGTCCTTCAAAAAGCTAGAGTGTTGGCGAGCTTCTGAGTCGAAAATATTCAGTACTGAGAAACGCAGAGCTACATTTTCAGCGCCGGCTGGCGCCTTCCATGTTAGGAACGCGTTAGCGAGATTATAGTCATCTGTCGGGAGCTCGAACGCAGCAAGGTCATTCGCTTCCGCAACATATTCCCATTCGCCACGGATTTTTAACCGATCTGACTCCGCTTCCAATCCGACGAGCGTTGATAAAGGTGGAATTCGAGGCAAGTTACCAGAATCGGTCTTTGCCCGAACATATTCAACCAAAGCATCCGCTGAGAGGTCGAAGTTTCCGGCAGACGCAAATTGGGTCTTGCCGGCAACTTCGAACCCGTAAAACTCTGCATCGTCTGAGACGAATTGAAATACCGGAAGGCCGTCTTCTTCATCCGCCGTTTCCGTTTCAAAAATATAGTCCGAATAGTCCGTGTAGAAGAGGTTCAGAGTCACATTGTGATTGCCTTCACGGTGACGAATGGCCGCCTCGACTCCGGTTGCAACTTCTTTGTCCAAAGTAGCGTCCCCAAGCTCGAACTGGTTCGTTGCAAGATGCGGTCCGTTGGAGAAGAGTTCTTCGGTCGTTGGTGCCCGTTCTGTTCGAAAGACTGTGCCGCCAATGCGCACTGCATCTGTTAGGTGGACGTCGCCGCCTGCGCTGACGCTAAATAGATCAAAGCTTCGATCGTCACCTGTGACGCTGTTTTCTTGATCTGTTCTCTCAAAACGGGCTGCGCCTTCAAGGTGACCATTGCCAATTTCTACCTCATGAAAGGTGTAAACGCCTAATTGTTGTGTTTGCGTAGGTGGAACAAAAGCCTCTTCGCCGACGGCAGAGAAGTCGCGTTGACGATATTGAACACCATGCGCGGCGCGCCAATTGCCTCGTTCTGCTTGGATGGCTTCAGCACGGATTTCGTAGCCTTCATTTTCAAAGACAGTCCCGACTTCGCCAGGTCCTTCAAATTCCGTATGCTTATAATCTGCGTACCCAGCAAAGATCTGGACCTTTTCAATCGGGCCATCGAATTCCCAACCGCCGTTCACGTCAATACGAGTTTGGTCGAGTTCGATGAATACACCAGCTTCTTCTTCCTCTTCCTCGTGATCGTGACCTTCTTCTTCGTGGTTTTCATCCTCGTCATGTTCTTCGTCTTCATGCTCTTCGTCATCATGATCTTCTTCTTCCTCATGGCCATGTCCGCCAGGGATGCCATAGGTCGAATTGAAACTGCTGATAGCCACGCCGAAAAAGCCGCGGTCGCCGACATAAGAAACGCCGCCTGAGATGCTAGAGGATTCAGCAAAGCTATTTTCGAGGGTTCGGTTTTCATCGAAATCGTCCGGGACTTCTTCCCCTTCTTCTGCGAGCTGTGCGCGGCTTTCGCCTTCAACGGGGATGTTATAATCTTCTGCTCGACGGAATGTTCCGTCCAGATGGAAAACGACGTTCCCCGCGCGTTGATCAATCGATGCCGCAACTTCACCGGCGGAGTCGACAGAGCTTGCGCCAATACGGATCGATGCATCAGTTTCGCCGTCCGGCATATCGCGCGGGATACGGCCATCGATAACGTTGACGATACCGCCCGAGCCTGAGCTACCATAGCGAAGTAGTGCAGCGCCTCTGACAACTTCGATACGCTCAGCTTGAGCAGGCTCAACGGCGACAGCATGATCTGGTGAAGCCGATGAGGCATCAATTGACCCGACGCCATTTGTCAGGATCCGGACACGGTCGCCGCCTTGGCCGCGAATGATCGGCCGAGATGCCCCAGCCCCAAAACTGGTGGAAGACAAACCGGGTTCCAATTTAAGGGTTTCGCCAATCGTGCCAGCAAGACGGTCTTGTAGATCATCACCGGAGAGAATGGACTGGCCAGTAATGGCTTCGTCAATAGAGCGCTCCAGGGGTGAAGCGGTTACAATGATAACGTCCTCATCGGCATTGTCTTGAGCGACAGCGATAGATGGAACGAGGAATACGGAGGCCAAAAGGCCAGAGGTGAAACGGGACATGGAATACTCTTATGAATCTGAGACAGGGGATAGCCGTCACGACGGGTCGTGCGGATATTGAAGGGAAATCAGATTTTAAAGAGGTGGCCCTCGGGGAGGCGGCGCCCGGCTATCAAAGCTACGAAAAGCTCGGTCTGTCGGCACGGCGATATTCGATGTACGTGTTGGCTGTGTAATAGGTGCGGGATTAGGAGGTGGAGGTGTCAGAACGGTCTGTTCAGCGGCAATCACCGCAACCTCACAGGCCACGCCCTCATGCGAATGATCAATATTGCCATTTGATGCGGCATGCGCCTGAGAGAAGCTTTGAACCGTAAAGAACAAAGCTGCCATCAGGACCATAAAGGTCTTTATGAGCGGGTTTCGCATCATCAGGCGCTGTTATTCCATAACATCCAAATAGGCAAACTTTTATCTTCCAGAATGTGCGATTGACTAAATTGTGTTTAGACCTTGCAAGGCATTGGTTTACGGTCCCGGAATGCAATCAATCTATTGGGTACTCACCTGGGCTTGCCACCGAAAATGCAAGCACTGCTATGATGATAGGTTCCGTCCCTATGTTCGTGACGCGTTGACGGAGGTCGTCGGAGAGGGAAGAGCCGCTTATCAGGCCGTAATTGATAACCTGCCGGGCGATCTATCCTATATTGATGAAGCGGGTGACCGAGAACCAACTACCTTGATTTTAGCGGGTGGAGAATTGTTGATCGACGGGGTCCGGGAGGAACTCTTCTATCCGGCCATGCGCGCGCTAAAGGCGAAATATGGTGAGCTATGGCCACGCGGCCGTGCTTTTGCGAACGGATTGTCAGATGCAGCATATGATACGGACTTTTGTGCACGTTGGTCGGGCGGACTAAATTTTCTAAAACTCGGACAAGCGGGATCAGAGGTGTCCATCGAACCAAACGGAAATGTCTTTCCGTGCTGTTTGAAAACGAAGGTCCCGCTCGGAAACCTCACCGAAGAAACTTTGTCGGAAATATTCGACAGCGTTTCTGAACTTGATGCTATTCAGGCGATCAACCGAGGACAGCCTGAGCAAATGGGTCAAAGCACTGGATGGGATGAGAATACGTTCCGGATGAAATCCGCTAAAACCGATGGAAAAGGGCGTGTTGTCGAGAATAAGTGCCTTGGTTGTGACACTTATTTCGAGGAAGTTCTGGGCGCGCAGTTGCGCGAATTACGCGATAAACGACTCCAAACCAAAGCGATGGTTGTCGCTTAAAGTAAATCGGGTTCGACGCGGCTCTCGACCACCTTTTTGATAGTCAGCCCTTGAACGATAATAGAGAAGACGACGACAGCATAAGTCGCGGTCAGGATCAGGGGCTTATATTCATTATCGGGCAGGGATAACGCCAATGCCACGGAAATTCCTCCGCGCACTCCGCCCCAGGTCAGGACAGGTACCGCGCCCTTGGTGAAATTCTTGAATGTCCCGATAACCTTCATTGGAACATAGACAGCGCAGAGACGGGCAAGAAGAACTAATGGAATAGCGACCGCACCAATCAGCGCATATTCGGGAACAAGGCCAAGAACGAGGATTTCGAGACCGATGAGAAGGAAAAGAACGGAGTTCAAAATCTCATCGATCATCTCCCAAAACCCGAACAAAGACGCACGGGTGTGGTCGCTCATGGCAAATGTCGCGCCTTTATTGCCAATCATTAGGCCAGCGATAACAACGGCAATTGGGCCCGACAGATGATGCCCAAGAATATCAATGCGTTGGGCGATGGCGTAGGTTCCGGCGACACAGGCCAAAGTAATCAGAATTTCGATTGCATGCTCATCAATGCGCGCCAACATACGGCAGGTAATCCAGCCTGCAATACCGCCTAAAATGGCGCCACCGATGGCATCAACGACGAAGAGCTCGATAACATCCAACACGCCAATTGACGCGCCGCCTGTCGCGGCCATGATAGGCCCTGCCAACTGGAATTCACCCATAAGAGCATGACCCCCGTCCGTGCTGCCGACGGCAATGGCCACAATGAGGGTAAAGACAACTACGCCCACCCCATCATTGAAGAGGCTTTCGCCCGCGATTTTAGTTTCTAATGACTTCGGCATTTTGACGGTTTTTAGGATAGATAAGACGGCGACAGGGTCTGTCGGGCTGATAAGCGATCCGAACACTAGCGCCCAAATAAACGGCAACTCGATACCTAAAAGGTGAGCAAGGCCCCAAAATCCTGTGCCGACGATAAATGTAGATAGAACAACGCCAAAGGTCGCCATGGACCCAATGGCCCATTTTGCATCTCGTAATTTCCCAAGATCAACGTGCAGGGCACCTGCAAAGAGAAGGAAGCCTAACATGCTTTTCATAAGCGTTTCGTTGAAATCAATCTGCCCAAGCATGGATTGCATAGTGTCTGTCAGGCCAATGGCTGGAAAGACGACTTCCATCGCCATCAAAACGAAACTGGCCAAGAGTGCCATGACCAATAGGCCAATCGTATGCGGCAGTTTCAAATAGGCGCGGTTAACCCAAGACAAAATCGCAGAAAGCACGAGGAGAAGGGCGACGATTTCAAATAAAGATAACATAAACACGGTCTAGCGTGTCTGTTCACGGTGGCAAGTGGGAAGCGGAAACATCCCGTGGTAAGAACGTGAGTTTATCTGGAGATATATTCCATGACGCGGGTTTGAAACAAATCCCGCTTACCATCCGCAAGCAGGTCCGCATGACGGCTAATTCCATTGATCATGTCATCTCGGATGTCGCGCTCTTCTTTTGCGAAATCGGAGAGGACGTAGCTCGCAACGCGGTCTTTGTGTCCCGGGTGCCCAATTCCCAAGCGGATACGGTGAAAATCTGGACCGCCGCAGAGCTTGTTTATGGACCGAAGGCCATTATGTCCGGCTAAGCCGCCGCCTGTCTTTACACGAACCTTTCCTGGCGCGAGATCCAATTCGTCGTGCAGAACCGTTAGATCATCTAAGCTCAATTTATAGAAGGAGAGCGCGGCTTGAACCGCTTGCCCGCTTTCATTCATAAATGTCGATGGTTTGAGGAGAAGGACCTTGCGTCCATTTATAAGGCCAGTCGTTGTAAGGCCTTTGAATTGTGTTTTCCATGCGGGAAAACCATGATCCTCGGCGATGCCGTCGAGGATCAGGAAACCGATATTGTGTCGATTGCCATGATATTTAGCGCCGGGGTTTCCGAGGCCACACCAGATTTCCATAATAGGCTCCTCCGTTCGGCGCTTAAACAGCCGTCGCAGGAGAGAAAGCAATTAGCCTTCTTCGCCTTCAGCCGCAGGTGCTTCGCCGCCCTCTGCCGCTTCTGCTGCTTCGGCTTCTTCTTCAGCTGTCTTAGATGTACGAGACGCAATAATCGTTGCAATCGTAACATCGCGATCTGTGATGCCTGGTTTTACACCAGCTGGAAGTTTGACTTCAGACAAGTGAATAGAATCGCCAATTTCCATGCCGGAAATATCGACCTCAATGCTCTCAGGAATGGATCCAGCAGGACATTTTACTTCGATGTTATAACGAACGACGTTCAATGCGCCGCCTTGCTTCATGCCCGGGGAGACGTCTTCGCCAACAAATACGGCAGATACGTTCACGTCGATGATTGTTTTATCCGTCACGCGGAAAAAATCGATATGCATAGGTTTGTCTGTCACGGGGTGGAATTGGACATCCTTGGTGATGACTTTTTGTGGTTTGCCGTCATGTTTCAGCTCAACCATGTTGGACAGGAACTGACCAGAGTTGATAGCCTTCAAAACTTCATTGAATTTCATGCCGACAGAAACAGCATCTTTGTCACCGCCATAGATTACGCCGGGAACCATACCGTTACGGCGGGCTTCGCGGGCGTTTCCGGTTCCGGTTTCTTCGCGGACAACAACGTCGAGAACAACACTCATGGGACTGACCTTAATTTACGTGCTTGGCCCAAAAAACGAACCGCTCCAATGGAATTGAAGCGGCCTATGGTCGGGCTGAATCATTTATTGCCGCGCCCTATAGGCAAAAGGGGCGCAGTGCGCAAGGGGGTTTGCGAGTCTCTCGCACAGCAATTGCGAGGTTGAATGGCCTAGGCGAAAAGTTTGGAGACGCTTTCATCATTTGCGATGCGGCGAATGGCTTCCCCGAGCAATTTTGCTGTCGAGCATTCTCGTATTTTTTTACAATCTTTGACCTTTTGAGGCTGTAAGATGGTGTCTGTGATGACAACTTCTGTCAGCTCAGATTTGGTGATCCGCTCCACCGCTGGGTCAGACAAAACGCCGTGCGTAATATAGGCAGAAACAGAGTTCGCGCCGTGGTCTTTGAGAGCTTTCGCTGCATTGCAAAGCGTGCCGCCCGAATCGATGATGTCATCATAGAGGATACAAGTCCGGCCTGCGACGTCGCCGATGATGTTCATAACTTCGCTTTCGCCTGCTTTTGGCCGGCGTTTGTCAACAATTGCAATATCCGCATCAAATTCTTTGGCGATAGCTCGTGTTCGTACGACACCCCCTGTATCTGGTGATACGAAAAGGAGTTTGTCCCTGTCGCGACGTGAGAATTGGTCGCGAATATCACTGATGAAGACCGGCTGTCCGAAAAGGTTATCTGTTGGAATGTCGAAGAAGCCCTGAATTTGACCTGCATGCAGATCGACTGTCAAAACCCGGTGTGCGCCGGCTTTCGAGATTAGATTAGCCACCAGCTTCGCCGAAATAGGTGTCCGTCCGCCTGTTTTACGATCCTGTCGAGCGTATCCAAAATAAGGAACCACCGCCGTGATACGTTTCGCAGATGCACGAACGAGAGCGTCGATTAAGATTAGAAGTTCCATCAGGTGATCATTTGCGGGGGCAGATGTGGGTTGGATGAGGAAAATATCCTCGCCGCGCACATTTTCATTGATACGAGCAAAAATTTCTTGGTCGCGAAAGCGTTCGATGTCGACGCTCGTCAAAGGGATGTCGAGCACATCGGCTATACCCTTCGCCAAATCGTTATTGGCGGTGCCGCTGATCAGTTTCATGGTCGATTTCCCGTTCGGATCAAATTTAAGCTCCGTTAGCCTTACACGTTTTCAGAGTCCATCCGTGTGGGCATGAGGATTGCGGATAAATTACGCCCATAATCACTTATTCCGGCATGTGTGTTACGACGATAGCTGAAATAATCTTCTTTATGCGAATATGTGCATTGTCCGGTCCATTCAGAACGCACGCCCATCACGCTGAGACGAGACAAAATGAAGGCAGGGAGGTGAAAATGCGTTTTCTTACCTTCGGGGACATGGAAGAAACGCTCATAGTCTTCATCGATTTCGCAAAACTCGGATTTGAAGGCATCGCCCACCTCGTAATTTTCGGGTCCGATGCAGGGTCCAAGAACAGCAGATATGTTGTCAGGAGAGGCCCCCAACTCGCACATAGTTGCGACCGTGCTTTCGACAATTCCGCTGAGTGCGCCGCGCCAACCTGCATGGCACGCACCGATAACACCGGCTTTGGCGTCTGCCAGTAAAACCGGTCCGCAATCTGCGGATAAGGCGGAAATCGCTAGGCCTGGAACGGTTGTGACAAGGCCATCAGCTTCAATTTCGGAGGCCGGTTCATCGGTCAGGATAATGACGGTGTCTGAATGCACTTGGCGCAGGCTGACCAAATAATCGGCATTTAGCGATTCTCGGATTCGTTTACGGTTTTCAGAAATTAGGGCCTTGTCATCATCGGATCCAAAACCTGCATTCAAGCTCGCGTAATTCCCGGTAGAAACACCGCCCTTGGAACCAAAAAAACCGTGGCGGACGGGGAGCAAGTCTGAGGTGAGGTGAGGGGTCATCGTAGTCCTAATGGGTCGGGGAGGCCGGGCGAAGACAGACACATCGCTTTGAAGAGCTCTCCCATCTCAGCGGCGTCTGTCAAGCGGTGGAGTTGCCGTGCGATGACGGGTTTTGCATCAGGTTTCGAGCGGATGAGAGCGACAGCACGCATCTCTAGTCCTAGTTTTGAGAGGAACTCTCTTTGCGGCACGGCAGCACTAGATACCAAGCCTGCGGTTTGCGCGGTTTCTGATAGGGCCGCGAAGTCGACGCGGGCCGTCAGGTCTGTATTGCCGGGGTCGGAAAACACGCCGACTTTTTGGTGACGTTTCAAAGCTTGCAGCGTATCACCAAATTCCGTGTCTTCAGGACCATAATCAATAAATAGAGCGCGCCCCGGGTGGGTCCCGAACCGTTCAGAGAGGCTGTCTACGATTTGGGCGACAGAGGGGCAGGTTTCCAGTAAGTCGCCTTTTCTGGCGTCGTCGGCTCCCTTGGGGATGGTGTCTGTTAAGATGGCGGCGGCGGGCACATCGACTTTGACAAAGCAAAGCCTGTCTTCTGCATCTAGTCCAACACGCCGTTCGACCCAACCGTCTTTTCCGGCAAAGGGGTCCTCGCAAATCAGTTGTTGAATGGGCAAACAGTCTAGAAACTCATTCCCGATGACCAAGCTAGAACCAGGGGGGACGTCTTCCAAACGGGCGGCCCATTGGATAGGCACACCTGCTGTACCTAGCGTTCGGCCCTGAACGGCTTCCAAAGCGGCCGAAGCTTCGATTAGCCAGACTTGAACAGCGGCTTTGAAACCTGGTTCCAAGGCTGCGGAGCGGAGTATGTCACTCATCATTATCCCCCGACCGGGGCCATATTCAATGAGGTGAAGTGTTTCTGGCCGACCCAGGTCGATCCAGCTTTGTACGCACCAGAGGCCGAGGACTTCGCCAAACATTTGCGAGATTTCAGGGGCCGTAATGAAATCACCATCCGCACCCAATGGGTCGCGCGTAGGATAATAACCTTGCACAGGGTCGAGCAGGCAGACTGTCATATATTCGGCTACGCTGATCGGGCCCGCTTCACGGATGCGGTGTTTCAGCTTATCCTCAAGCGAGGTTGTCATTGTCGTCTTCTTTGATGCGCTTTGGCGAAACTGGGGCGCGGCCGTAAGCCCAAACAATGATAATGGCGCCAATGATAATCATCGGCAGGCTGTAAGCCATCCCACGGGTCAACATCCCAAATTGCGGAATGTTGTCTGGCTCGCGAACAAATTCGATGCAGAAACGGAACAGGCCATAGAAAAATACCATGGACCCAAAAATAATACCGGGTTTCGTGAGGGCTTTATACCGCACGGCCAAGACCCTCAGAATTAGAAATAAGACTAAACCTTCCAGAAAAGCCTCGTAAAGTTGGCTGGGGTGACGTGCCAAAAAGTCAGGGTCTTTTGGAAATCGCATAGCCCATGGCAAGTCAGTCGGACGCCCCCAAAGCTCCTGGTTAATGAAGTTACCGAACAGACGTACGATCCCAATGCCTATCGGCGCGCCAATGCTTGCCAAATCGCCAATGCGGAAGACTTCGATTTTGAATTTCCAGCTTGCGTAGATGCCGGCCCCAACAACACCCAAGAAACCCCCGTGAAAACTCATACCGCCGGTCCAAACTTTGAAGACTTCGAGTGGGGTTAGGAAGGTTTCAGGAGAATATAGCGCCACCCATCCCAAGCGTCCGCCTGCAATAATGCCGATGAGGCAATAGAACATGAGGTCCGATAGCATTTCTTTCGTTGGCACAACGACCGGAATGCGCGTTGGTCCCGATTGAAGCCAAACATCGCGCCGTTTTGTCAGACTGACGGCATAAAGGTAAGCTCCGAATAGACCGACGACATAGCCCAACCCGTACCATTTCAATGAGAATGACCCGATTGTGAATACGTCTTCACGGAGCCAGCTCGGAAAATCGATGGCAGTGATGATTGAAAGAATCATGGGGAGTAAAACTCTCGAATGCTGGAAAACCGTTCTCAGCGTCCCTACATCTTCTTAAGAAGCAATCAAAGCGAAACAGGAGCCCCTTTCGGTGACAGGCAAAAACAAACCCCTCGACGACCTTTCCAATCTGATGACGAATGCTGTCGGAGCCATCAAGGGCGTGGGCGATGAAGTTAAAGCTATGGGTCGAAGCCAAGCCGAAAAATTCGTCCAAGACATGGACCTTGTCAGCCGCGAGGAATTTGATGTGTTAAAGGCTCGGTTAGATGCGGCCCTGGCAGAAATTGAATCATTGAAGGCGGCCAAGAAACCTGCGCGCAAAACGGCGGCGAAGAAGAAGGTTTAGTTAGTTTCAGGCCCTCTACTTGCTGGGCGTGCTTGGAGCGGCGCTATCTGCGGTATTGGTGGGTGCTGATTTACCAGCGGCACCATCTTTGCCATCTGCTCCTTTCACGGAGACGCAACTCGCCAAAGCGACGACGCATAGCCCTGTTAAAATCACCCTCATAGTTTTTCCTCGTCAGGTCGGGCGTCTTTTTACGTTAGAAACCCCGACCCGCATTTCGCTGATACGTTCTGGACTTTAACCTAAGTGATTGAGCGTGGCTATAAGGCTGGACGCTTAGGCGATGCCCTGCTAACGCGCACTCATGTTCACGAAGCCCATATCAATACGAATTACGAACCCGGTCGGTTAACCGCCCGGGATACACTCCTTTTCGCATTTATGACTTTCTCTCTCACATGAGACTCCAATGACAGATTCTAACGACACCGCCGCCGATTCCGAAAGGGATTATCGCGAGACGCTGTTCCTGCCTAAAACTGATTTCCCGATGCGCGCCGGCTTGCCCAAGGCTGAGCCCAAGTGGCTAGAGCGCTGGGACAAACTTGACCTTTATGGCAAACAGCGCGCCGCTGCGAATGACGCGGGGCAGTGGACCCTTCACGATGGACCGCCCTACGCCAACGGCCATATCCACATGGGTACCGCGCTAAACAAGGTTCACAAGGACATCATCAACCGTAGCCAGCAAATGGCAGGTCATGACGCGAATTACGTGCCAGGTTGGGATTGCCATGGTCTCCCGATTGAATGGAAGGTCGAAGAAGAGTTTCGATCTAAGGGCCGCAATAAAGACGACGTGCCGCCGAGCGAGTTCCGGGCGCGCTGCCGAGAATATGCAGCCGAATGGGTCGCTATCCAAAAGGCCGAGTTCAAACGCCTCGGCGTTATCGGGGATTGGGAAAATCCCTATCTGACCATGCGCCCGGAGAGCGAGGCGGACATCTGTGCGGAGCTCCTGAAAATTGCGCGCACAGGCCAGCTCTATCGCGGGTCAAAGCCCATCATGTGGTCGCCCGTTGAGCAGACAGCCTTGGCCGAAGCCGAGGTGGAGTATGCGGACCGAAAAGCGACGCAGATTTATGTGAAGTTTCCTTTCGCAAAAGCAGAATGGCAGCCATCCGGAGAGCCAGGTCAAGCAGAAGCTACTCAAGAGGAAATGCTCGAATACTTTTACGAGGGCTCTAATCTTGTCATCTGGACAACGACGCCTTGGACAATTCCGGCCAACCGAGCCGTATGTTATTCTTCTAAAATTTCTTACGGACATTACGAAGTCACCGAAATGGAAGAGAGTGAGTTTGCCCCATGGTCGAAGCCAGGCGATAAGCTAATTGTAGCAGATGATCTCTGGGAAGCTGTAGCAAAGTCTGGTTTAATTAAGTCAGCCAAGAGACTGAACAACGTGCTTCCAGAAGAGTTGAAGGCGTTGACGCTGGATCATCCTCTAAAAAATATGGCCGACGCCGAAGGGAAATATGATTTCCCTGTGCCGCTCCTAGAAGGTGATCACGTTACGGCTGATGCGGGTACGGGTTTTGTTCATACGGCTCCGTCGCACGGTGAGGACGACTATAATGTTTGGGTGTCCAATCAGAAGAAATTAGAGGCGCTAGGCATCGATCCTGTCGTGCCCATGACGATGGACGATAAGGGCTGTTACACCGATGTCATGCCAACCCGGTTCCAAGGTTTGGATGTTATCCGCACTTCCGGCAAGAAACGCGGGCAAGACGGCAAAGCTAATGGCGAAGTTCTGAAAGCTCTCGTCGAATGCGGCAACTTGATTGCCCGCGGAATTCTGATGCTGCGCGATGCGCATAGCTGGCGGTCCAAAGCGCCAGTTATTCGCCGCGCCACACCGCAATGGTTTATCTCTATGTCTAAAGAGGGCTTGCGCGATAAAGCTATGGCCGCAATCGAGGAGACACAATTCTGGCCGCCGCGCGCCAAGAACCGTCTGTCCACCATGGTCGCAGACCGTCCTGATTGGCTGATTTCTCGCCAACGTGCTTGGGGTGTGCCAATTACGTTGATGGTTCACAAAGATGGAACATTGCATACGGAACGCGATGATGCCGATGCGATTGATGCGCGTATCCTTGCGGCTGTTCGCAAAGACGGTGTTGACGGCTGGTTTGATACGCCTGCTGAAGACTTTCTCGGCGAGGACGCGTCTGACTGGGAGAAAGTCACAGATATTCTCGACGTCTGGTTCGACTCTGGCTGTACTCATGCATTCTGTTTGAAGACACGTGATGATCTGCCGGACCGCGCCGACCTCTATCTGGAAGGGTCCGACCAACATCGCGGTTGGTTCCAGTCTAGCCTTTTAGAGAGCTGTGGAGTCTACGGTGAAGCGCCTTATAAAGGGGTGATGACCGATGGATTCGTCGTCGATGAGAAGGGGCTGAAAATGTCCAAATCTCTGGGCAACACCATGAGTCCGCTTGACCTCGCCAAGCAATATGGCGTTGAGATTATCCGCTTGTGGGTCGCATCGTCCGATACGACAAATGACCTGAAAATCGGCAAGGAAATTATCCAAACCAATGTCGATTCCTATCGGAAGCTTCGAAATACACTTCGCTATATGATCGGCGCGTTGGACGGATATTCTGATGCGGAAGCTGTGTCTTATGACGAGATGCCAGCATTGGAAAAATGGGTGCTACACCGTTTGTCGGAACTGACAGATATACATACAGCTGCCGCTGCCGATCATGACCACCGCAAGATTTTCAGCACTCTGTTCAATTTCTGTACGGGTGATCTCTCCAGCTTCTATTTCGATATTCGAAAAGATGCGCTGTATTGCGATCCGCTGGACAGTACGCGCCGCCGTGCCTGCCGCACCGTCATGAATGAGATTTTCTTGCGCCTGACAACATGGCTCGCACCAATCATGTGCTTTACGATGGAAGAGGTCTGGCAAGCTCGCTTCCCCTCTGAGGACGGCTCCGTGCATTTGGAGGTCTTCAAGACAGCGCCTGGAAATTGGAAAAACGACGATATCGCGAAAGCGATCGAGGGCGTACAAGCCTTCCGCGACGACGCCTTTGATGCCATCGAAGCATTGCGCCGGGAAGGGGCGATTAAGTCCTCTCTCGAGGCCAGTATTCGCGCTGGCAAGTCCTGCTTGAGCGATGAGCTTTCTATTCTAGGGGTGACAGATGATACGGATTACGCTGACCCAACTAATCCGTCCGATGTTCTTGCTGATTATCTGATTGTCTCAAAATGCCAGCTCTCAATCGCGGGGGACGACATGCTTGTGACAGATTTGAAAGCAGCAGAGGGTTGGACAAAATGCGATCGCAGCTGGAAATATTTCCAAGGCGAGGGTGACATCACAGCCCGTGACGCGGCCGCAGTGACGGCATTTGATGCATAAAATTATCGTTTTTCGATAATTATTATTGACGACACCTGTCGTAATGGCGTAGTGAGTCTCCATCAAAGGAGATCATTATGATGAAAACAGTTTTGGGAGCCGCCAGTGCCATGGCGCTTCTCCTATCCGCGCAAACCGCAACCGCACACGATGTCGATAAAAGCGACTGGGAAACACAAACCTACGATTTTACCGGATTTGACGACATCCGCTTGCAGGGTGTTTACGACCTCGAAATTAAGGTCGGACCGGATTATTCGATCACCGTGTCTGGCCCGCCAGAGCGAATGGAGGAAGCTGACATCCGCGTGTTTGGCGACCAGCTCATCCTGAGCCAAGAAAAGGATCGGCGTAGGTTTAAGAAAAACGAGGGTTTGCATGCTGTCGTAACTCTGCCTGCATTGGTCAATATTGACTTGCAAGGGGTAGGGTCAATTACGGCGACGGGTGTTGATTCAGAAGATTTCGATATCGATGTCGAAGGTGTCGGCAGTGTCGAAATTTCTGGGAAATGCGGCCGCTTGAATGCGTCATTGGAAGGCGTTGGATCATTGGATGCATCTGGTTTGAAATGCAAAGATGTTGACGTCAGCGTTGAAGGCATGGGCAGCGCAGAGGTTTATGCCTCAAGCGCGGTAGATGCAGATATTGAAGGTATGGGCAGCATTAAAGTTGACGGGAATCCAAAGGACGTCAAGAAATCCAAATCTTTCATGTCGTCTATTGAGATAAACTAAAACTAGCGACACTATTTGACAAAACGGGTCCGTCGTCGATGGGCCCGATTTTTTTCTGAGAGGGGGTAATTCAAATGACCACACCCAGACCCTTTCAGAATGTCCCTTATTGGCTTCGTGTCGTCGGGCGAGTTGCACAATGTTTAGTGCTTTTGGGTTTTATTCCGCTGTTTTTGCTGGCCTATCGTTCGAGTGCTGCCAGCAATATATTGATCGTGTTTCTAATGATCGGAATTGTTGCCGTGGTTGTTTCGCGATGTTTTGCGGTCGCGAATGGGAACTTAATTTGGAAATTTTGGACAGCCTCGAAGGTCAGCCTGTTCGGCAGTTTCGTCAGAGTCCTTTTTTATGTTGGGGCCGCGCTGGCCTCATTTTATGGCAGCGTTCACAGGGCGTTCGGACTTGAAAATGTCGTCTGGGCTGTCGGTCTACCGATTGCGGCTTGCATCATGATCGCTTTGCTAAGTCTGCCGCCCCGCCGATATGTAAATTGGCCCGTCACAATTTTCAGCGCCGTGATGGCCCCAGTATTAATTGGGATTGTTCTATTCGGCGTCCGGGAACCGTCAAAAGACGTTTATATCGTCGCCTATCCAATAGATGCTCCCAGCCTTGTTATGCATGGTGGGCCGTCCGTTTTGACGAATTACCACTATATTCATCAAAGCCAAAAACATGCTTTGGACATTGGCGGTGAAGGCGAGTCAGGGGTGATGATGAAACCAGGTGATCCTCTCACAGATGATGGTTGCTTCGGCGCGCCGCTTATTGCCGTAGCAGATGGAACGATTGTCAAAGTTGTTTCGGAAGAAGCCGATGTTGAGATCGGCGAACGTGGGGAAGGCCATCCAGCTGGAAATCATGTTTTGTTGGAAATCGCCCCGTCCAGATATGCGCTTTATGCCCATTTGAAGCAAAGCTCAGCTACCGTGGAGGAGGGACAATTGGTGAAAACAGGCGATATTTTAGGCGCTTGTGGAAATTCAGGAAATACCTCGCAACCACACCTGCATTTCCAAATTCAAAGCAAGCTTGATTTGTTTGATTCAGAGAATCAAACTTTTCCCGTTCGGTTCACCAATGCCGAAAGAGAGCGTTTTGGAAGACACGTTCGAACAGGCGCCTTCAGCTTGCGGCGAAACGACATTGTAAGACCTTTAGATCCTTAAAGGGTGTGCTCTTTCAGCTTGGGTTAATGCGAATTAAGATATCCGCGCCTGCATTCGGCCTTATTCTTGCTTATAGCTGGTAAGGACTAACACTTGTGTGGGGAATACTTATGAGATCTTCTATCAATACAGCGCTCGTCGCCGCTATTTTACTTGTCGGCGCGGCTCCGGTTTATGCCCAATCAGCAGATGTCAGCCCGACATTACTTATTGAATCCGGACCTAGTGATAATCCTGAATACCGGCGAATGGTCTTCGTGAAATACCTCTCAGGCAACTATGTGAGCGTCAATTACCGCGCCTATAATCGTGCGGAATTCACTCAGGTTCCTAACACGACCCCGAATGAATTGATTGCGGCTTGTGCTAACGGCCGTGCCTCCACCCTTTCTGAAATTCGAGCGTTTGAACGGGCGGAAGCCAATCGCAAGCGTCGCGGCCAATCGCCAGAGATTGCACGCTTCTGCGTCAAAAATGTTTCGAATTGGGAAGGCGGCCAGCGGGCAACCTATCTGGACCCGATATTCAACGGTATGCCTCACGCTGCATCATTGAATAATTAGCGCTTTTTAAGCCATTGTAGTTTTCAGCCCAGACAATGCTCTGGGCTTTCCAATTTTTCATTTGACTACACCTGTGGTCGGTCTTATGACTACGCCTGTAATCAAAGGTGTCTAGTGTGAAACTTAAAATCAGCCAATCCGAACTCGATGTCATGGACGTTTTATGGCGCGAAGCCCCTTTGGGGTCCGCCGAAGTGGTTGCGCGGTTGGACGCTAAAAAAGATTGGTCCGCCCGCACAATCAAAACGCTATTGTCGCGCTTGGTGGAGAAGGGTGCGTTGATGACCGAACCCGAGGGAAGACGCTTTCTTTATACCCCGGCCATCTCCCGCGACGGATATGTAGGTCCTGCGACGCGGCGTTTTGCTGACCGCCTTTTCGGCGGACGAGCTGCGCCTCTCGTTGCCCATTTAGCGGAAGGGGACGGCCTATCCGACGCTGATATCGCTGAAATAGAAGCTCTCTTGGAAAAGCTAAAGAAATGACTCTCGAGGGGTTTCAAAGCTGGGTCATTCAAACGGGGCTAGTTGTTAGTCTCTTGATCGCTATTATTTTGCTTATTCGCCGGCCATTCGCTCGGGCCTTCGGTGCAAATGCAGCCTATGCCTTGTGGAGCCTACCACTCATTCGTTTGTGCTTGCCGGGTTTGTCCATACCTCAACGTTTTGTGCCAGAGTTTTTGAAACAAACATCAGTAGAGACTGTGATTGTTGAACCTTTCGATGCTCCAGTTATGGCGCTGCCAGCGATTACAGGCGAACCGAGTGTTTTTGTTCCTGCTTCGACGCCGGAGCCAGAGATGTTTCCATGGGGTGTTGTCTTGATCGGCGTCTGGCTAAGCGTAGCCGTGCTTTGGCTAAGCTATCAATTGTTCCAACAGGCTCGTTTCAAATCTAAATTAGAAGCGCAGAGCATTCTCCCATCGAGAGACCTCTCAAATGAGATTAAACGAGCAGCAAAAAGTGTAGGTCTGCACAAAATTCCTAGCGTGCGCGTTTCGTCGACAGGAATGGGGCCACTCGTGACCGGGGTACTCAATCCACTCGTCATCGTTCCAAGCAACTTCAACAAAACCTTCGATACAGAACAAAGACAATTCGCGCTCGTCCACGAATTCGCTCATATCAAACGTCGGGATCTTTGGGTTGCGCTGACGACCCTGCTATTCCGAGCTGTTAACTGGCCCAACCCACTCGTTCATTACGCATCTCACAAATTAAGGGGTGATCAAGAGGCGGCTTGTGACGCTTTCGTTGTGAAAGTGACGGGCGGAAAAACCGCGCATTCCTATGCAAAAACACTTGTGAAAGCTGTTCGACAAGATCGCACGACTTCGCAACCCAACGCACATTTAGCCTTGTCTTTCACAGAGGCAGATACCGAAATTTCAAAAGGAGACTGAAATGAAGCGACTACTCAATTTTGGAGTATCCGATCCTTTGACACTGGGCATGGCCCATCCTGTCGCGGATCGTCTTGAAACGCTTGGTCGTGCCAGACCAGTGACATGGGGTAGCCGTTGCCTCGCACTCAGTGCCATGAGTGTGATTGCTTTGGCCAGTGCTCCACTGAGTATTGCGTCGGATCACCCTGACCACGACTCAGAAACGCACGTCAAAACTCGGTATAAATTCATATCCAGTTTTGATGGAAAGAAAGGCCAGAGCTATGAGATCGTTACAGAAGATGGCGTGAAGAAGGCTTATCGTCTGCTCGGAGACGGCAAACGAAAAGAAGTTGATCTCACAAAGAACTCCGACGGATCTTACCAGATGTCTTATGACGATGGACAAATCATCGATCTCCCCAATATTGATTTGGACGGTCTTGAGGGTCTTAAAGGTTTGGCAGAATTGGAAAAACTTGAAGGCTTGAAGGGGTTGAAAGCGCTTAAATCCTTGGAGGGTTTGGAAGGCTTATCCGCTCTTTCAGCTTTGAAAGGTCTTGATGGTCTTGATGGTCTGGACGCGCTGGATGGAATCGAAATTTCCGGAGAGGATGTCCAAATCCTTACACTTGATGGGACTGAATTTACTTTCTCGGACGATTCAAATTTGAGAGATGGATTTCCAGAAAAATTAAGAGCCATGCTTAGTTCCAAAGATGGATCTAAAACGATAAAAATCGTGCGTAACGGAGAGACTGCGAATTGGATCAGCAAAAACGGATCAGACGGAGAAAGGTTCGACCTCGAGGATACAGTTGTTGGAACCCATTTTGAGTTCATTCATTCCTCGAACCGAATTGACGCTGTTCAACGCCAGCTTGATCGGACGAAGCGTCATTTAGAGGCGATGAAAAATAATAAAGACATTTCCTACGATTTGGAATCGGCTTTGCGCGATATTGAAAGTGCGCAAAAATCTCTCGAAGAAGCTGAGAGTCGTCTTCTGGATGATGACGAGTAAATCGTCTGAAATTTAATCTCATAAACGGTCCGAACTTGTTTGGATTACATCCAGTCAAGTTTCTGCGCCTGCCCCTTTGAACCCTGTGGCAGGTGCTCTTATATCTATGACATGAAAAACTGGATTCCTTACCTTCTTGGCACCGCATTATTAGGCGGCCCCGCAACGGCTTTTGCTGACCAGGCTCCGGCGGAGGTGACGCGCGTCGTCCCGTCCTCTCAAACGCAAGTTCAACTTTCCTATTCGCCTGTCGTGAAGCAAACCGCGCCAGCAGTTGTTAATATATTTACGTCTCGTACCGTTCGGACCCGCAGCCGATCCTCTTTCTTTGATCAAATGTTTGGTATGCAGCGCGCGCCACGAGAGCGTGTCGAAAGCTCCCTTGGGTCGGGCGTTATTGTGCGAGGCAATGGAATAATTGTGACCAATGCTCATGTCGTGAAAGGCGCGGACGAGTTGAAAGTCGTCTTGAACGACCGCCGGGAATTTGAAGCAGAAGTCGTTGCGCAAGACGAAGAAACAGATCTGGCAGTGCTACGAATTGATACGAATGGCGAAATCATGCCCAGCCTTCGTGTCGGCGCGGATACGGAACCGGAAATCGGTGATATTGTTCTTGCCATCGGTAACCCGTTCGGTGTCGGGCAAACCGTAACGTCAGGTATCATTTCCGCACTTGGCCGAACAAATGTATCTGACATTTCTAGCGCTATTCAAACTGATGCTGCCGTAAATCCCGGTAACTCAGGCGGGGCTTTAGTTAATCTGCAGGGTGAGTTGATTGGCGTAAATACCGCCATTTTCTCGCGCTCAGGAGGGTCCAATGGGATTGGGTTTGCTATTCCGTCAGAATTGGTCGAACGGGCAATCGACTCAGCGCTATCCGAAGGCCGTATTGTTCGTCCGTGGATAGGTGCGCGCACGAATAGTGTTGATGCGACAATGGCAGCAGCTCTTGGGCTCGACCGTGCTAAGGGGGCGGTTATCAATGAGCTGCTTGACGGCGGTCCGGCAGAAAAGGCTGGGTTGGATAAAGGTGACGTCATTTTGTCGGTCGGCGGAACAGATATCAATGATGACAGTGGTTTGCGCTTTAAGCTTGCGACACTGAGGCCACGCGAAACGATTGACGTAGATTTTGTTCGAGATGGAAGAACCCGTTCCGCGCGGGTTCGTGTTGAAACGCCGCAAGAAACGCCGTTGCGCGATGAGCGAGAGCTAGGGGGCATCCATCCGTTCAACGGCGCCTCGATCGTTAATATGAGTCCGGCGCTTGGCGAAGAATTGGGTTTTGATCCCTATCTGGAAGGCGTCATGGTTTTAAAGGTCCGGCGCGGTTCTGCTGCGAACTATAATCGCCTGCGTCCAGGTGATTTAGTTCTCAACGTGAATAACACGCCAATTACATCTTCGCGGCAGTTGGAATCTATACTCTTATCCGAGCCTGTTGATGTTGTTTGGGATGTTCAAATTGACCGCGATGGTCGAATCGGGGCGCTTCCTATTCGATATCTTCCTCCGCAAAATTAAGCTCAAAGCTCACGAATTGACAAAATAATCTGTCAATTCGGCGCTTATATTCGCCCTCAGGGAGTATTCATTTACTTTCCCCTATCTTTCCTCATACCAAACACTGGGGACTACTAAGGGGAATTGAATATGGCCGATCGCAAAACGGACGACTATAAAGCCGTTAAATTTTACGCAGATAATACCAAGGCAAAAAAGGCCGGATTTTCTAAATTTGAAAAAGATAAAGAGTTCTTTTTCTGTCGCTATATCGACGGGGATATAGCGATGCTCAGTCAAGCCTACACGAGTGCTGCTGGCCGGGATAATGGTATCGAATCCGTCAAGAAAAACGAAAAACTAGTTAAACGATATGTATTTGAAGCGAGAGGCTCGAAAAAACATGGCTTTGCCCTGAAAGCCGGCAATGGCCAAGAAATCGCAATTAGTCGGAACTATGACAGTCTAACCAACGCTGAGCATGTTTCGGGGCGTCTTACGGGTAAGGCCAAGGCAAAAAAGGTCACTCCAAAAAAGGTCGCCCCTAAAAAGGTGGCGCCGAAACCAAAGGCGAAAAAGACTGTAAAAGCTACCGCCGCCGCCACTGCTTTTTCGGCATCTGACTCTCGAATTGAGAATTATAAGCCCCTCGCTTTCTATAAAAAGCATGGCGGAAAAGCTGACGGTTTCAATAGTTTTGAGGAGGATGGAGCCTCCTATTTTCATTTTAACGCCGATGGTGAAATTGTTCTGATTTCAGAAAGCTATACGTCCAAGCGCGGTCGAGACAATGGCATCGCATCGGTCAAGAAAAATATGAAGCTTGAGACAGCTTATCAATATCACCAACATAAAAACGGGAAGCACTATTTCGATATTAATGCGGCGAACAAGCAAGAAATTGCGACATCGCGTTGGTATGATTCCAGAAAATTAGCTTTGGCAGGCGCAGCAAATTTACGGGGTGAAACGACAAAACCTAGCGCCGGTAACAACGAGCAAAACTACATGCCGTTGGCATTCTACAAGAAGGCCACAGAAGGCAAAGAGAAGGGGTTCGAGTCTTTCAAAGGCGAAGACGGTGAATATTATTTTGTCTATTTTGAAAACAGTAAAATTGCACTGATTTCGGAAGGTTATCCGACTGCCGCTGTTCGTGATAAAGGGCTGGCGTCCGTTGAAAAGAATATGAACCTGGAAGACCGATATGTTTTCGGGACGAACGCTGATGGCAAGGAAGGGTTCGTCCTTCGCGCCGGGAACCATAAAGAGATTGCGCGGTCCGTCGGATATGGTTCTGCTGCGGCTGCGCTTGCCGGAGCAGATTATCTTCTGGGCACACGTCGCCGTGTAAGCCGTGAGGCGCCTAAAACAGTCGCTGCTCCAGTGATTGCTGGCGCAGCCGCGGCTGGGATTGCCGCGAATGCAAATGCCTCTAAACCCGATGCGGCGGAAGCAGTCCCCGCTGCGGCACCGATAGTTGCTGCTGTTGGAACAGCGGCCGTTACTGGAGCCGCCGCTACGGCCGCAGCGCCCAAAGCTGAACCCGCCGCTTATATGACCTCTGCGGCTGGCGGCGGAAGTTGGGGGTGGCTCAAATGGCTGCTTCTCGGCCTTATTGGGTTGCTCGCCGCAATGTTCTTGTTCAAAACTTGCGCGGGTGGTCCAAAGGACGTCAAAACGCCTGCAGTTGCGACGACTACGGAAACCGCTGCGCCCGCCGATATGGTGACGTGTTGGAACGGCTCTAAAGCGAAGAGTGATCAATCATGCCCCGTAAAAATCACCTGCTGGGATGATAGTTTTGCGGAGGATATATCTGCGTGTCCCGTTCAACCCGCAGCAAAAGACTTTGATTGTTGGGATGGGTCTAAGGCTGTCAATCAATCCGAGTGTCCTGTGCAAACGGTCACAGAAAATACATATACTGCGGTCTCCAACGGTAGTTCTGCCGAAGCGGAAAACACATCACGTAAGCCAGCTGCGGGGACTACAATCAGAGGTGCCTCTCCCACAACTATTGTTGCGAATGCGACAAGTGCTCAGGCAAATTCTAAGATGTCGAGACCTTCTGTTTTTGACCGAATTTGTGCACCGTCCTCTAACCCATTGTTCAATGTGGTAGGATCAACACCTATCAACGTCGGTCGGCTCGGGACGAACCCACAATTCGGCAATTCACTTTCACTTACACCGGACGGTTTTTACCAAAAATTGAAGACGGCTTATCAAACGAATACGAATGATAGAGCCTTCCTCGACTTGCTTGCTCGCTCATTGGGGCGCGGGTCTTTTAACAAGATGGATGCGTCTATGTTTAGTCATGACACATTGCCATTCGGCTCTTCTGGGCTTCTTGGATTTGGGTCTGAACACGTCATCCAATTTTCTACTCTGAACACGAGTGACACAACCCATCTAGAAGCTTTCAAGATACAATCCGCGAACGGGACCGATGTCCACTTCATGAAGCGTTGTGGTAACTATATGTATGTTTGCCAACCCTAAATGGCGTTAGAACCTACTGTTGAGCGGGGCCTTCTGGCCCCGCTTTTTTGTTGGCCTGATGGCGGACCACAGCTAGGAGGCGCGCATGACGAGTTTTTTAACAGTTGCATTAGGTGGCGCTATTGGCGCCAGTGCCCGTCACGGCCTCAGTCTCGCAATGCTTCGCCTTTTTGGTCCAGGATTTCCTATTGGAACGTTGCTGGCCAATGTTATCGGTGGATTGTTGATGGGCGTGTTGATGGGATGGCTGGTACGCGACATGCCGACTGAAGCAAATTCCATTCGGCTGTTTGCGGGCGTGGGCGTGCTGGGCGGTTTTACGACCTTTTCAGCCTTTTCCCTCGAGGCGTTGCGAATGCTAGAAACCAAATCATATGGAGTGTTTTTCGGATATGTGGGCGCTTCCGTCATTCTATCAATCGCCGCTGTCGCGCTGGGGCTTTTTATCATGCGAGGCACGACATGAGCGGTGTTCAAAAACTGACAGTTCCAGACCACGACGCCGGACAACGTTTGGACAGATGGTTTAAACGTGAGTTCCCCCATATCCCCCATGGCAAAGTTGAGAAGCTTTTGCGCAAAGGAGAAATTCGCTTGGATGGGAAGCGGGCAAAAGGAAATGCGCGCATAGAAGGAGGGCAGGTCGTTCGTGTTCCACCCTTGCCTGATCCATCGGATATGTCTGGGCCAAAACCCGTCTCTGAGGCTGACGCTAACTTTATTCGTAGCTTGGTCATTTACGAAGATGCTGAACTTATTGGGCTCAATAAGCCGGCGGGCATTGCGGTGCAGGGTGGAACGAAAACTACGCGCCATATTGACGGAATGCTTCCAGCCCTGGGCGAAGGCTGCCGCCTGGTTCATAGACTTGACCGGGACACATCAGGGGTTTTGTTGATTGCGAAAACGGCTGCTGCGGCAAAATGGGCAGGCCGCGCGTTTCAAAGCCGTCGAGCTGAAAAGATCTACTGGGGTATCACCAACGGTGTGCCGCGCCCGATCTCAGGTGAAATAAAAGGTTACATGGCCAAGGGTCGTTTGGACAACCGTTTCGGCAACATCAATGAAGGCAAAGAGGTTATGATGGCCGTTCGTCATGGTCATGAAGGGGGTAAACATGCCCGCACGCTTTATGATGTTCGCAGCCAGGCGGGACAAAAAGCGGCTTGGGTTTCGATGATGCCGTTGACGGGGCGAACGCATCAATTGCGACTTCATATGCAGCTTCTGGGCGCGCCGATAGCAGGTGATCCGAAATATATGACGGACCGACCACTGCCGACGACATTGGACAATATATTGCATCTTCATGCTCGGTCATTGGAATTACCGCGAGAAGGGAAAGCGCCTCTCAAGTTAATCGCAGATATGCCAGCGCACATGGTTTCCGCGTTTAAAATGTTGGGCTTTAATCCCAAAAATGACGAAGTTGATTGGGAGGGGTTACTATGACTGAGCTAATTCAAACACTGAATAATCTTCATAAAAAATACGTCGAAAAAGACTTTGTCACAGCCGAAATAGGTGTTCGCGATGCATTGCAAAAGTGGCCAAACCAGCCGGATGTATTGCGACTCGGAGCGCTAACCGCTCTCGCACTGAACCAATTCGTAACTGCAGATCAAAGGCTTGGCAGGGCATCAGAGC
Source organism: Litorimonas sp. (assembly GCA_039975855.1). Classification (GTDB taxonomy): domain Bacteria; phylum Pseudomonadota; class Alphaproteobacteria; order Caulobacterales; family Maricaulaceae; genus Litorimonas. The sequence continues at coordinate 189,471 of JBDWGH010000003.1, forward strand.
TTGTACCTATGACCGCAGAAATGGCCAATACGAATGGCAATATTCGAACGGCCGTTGCAGATTGGGTACAAGCTGAAGCTGCATATAAGGAAGCCATTATACTAGACTCCTCGTACAAGCTGCCGCGAGTGAATTTGATAAATTTATACATTAAGTCGGGACAACCATATAAAGCGCTCGAGTGTCTTGATGATGGCGAAGACTATACTGAGCTTGGAGAATTAGCGCGTATTCAAGTTTACGCGATGTTGGGTCGTTATGAAGATGCATTGCTTTTACTGGATGGGGTGTTGGATCAAAAAAAATCAGAAGCACTTTTGTTACAACAATTGAAGTGTCTAGCCGTTCTAGGACGCTTGGACGAGATGGAAGAAGCGTTTGAGGTCTTTGATGAAAATTCGCCATTTATAACCGATGCAATGGCGATTTGTGTGAATAGTTATATTATGCGGGGGCATCGTGAACAAGCGTTGGATGTGATTGCGAAAGTAACGGCATCTGACGATGTTGCGTCATCTGCCCTTATCAATGCCGCCCAAATCCTCAATCGGGAGAATGAAAATACGCTCTCTAAGGCTATTCTACAAACAGCCGCGGAGAGATTTTCGAATGACCCCGATGTTCTTTGTCAGCTTGGTCAAGAGGCCCTAAAGGATGGAAATGTTACGCGGAGTTTTGAAACTTTCACAGAATGCTTACAACTTAAACCGGGACATTTTCCTGCTCTACTTGGCCGCGCTCAAGCCGCAATAGTAGATGGAAATTACAGCGATGCTGAGGGCGCCATTCAAGCCGCTCTCTCCCAAGCTCCAAATAATCAGTATATCATGGCTCTTGGGGCGACATTGCAAAGAGCACGTGGGCAAAATCACAAGGCGCTTTATAACTACGAGAAATATGTACGGGTTTATGATTTAAAACCGCCCAATGGTTACTCTGATATTGCTGAGTTTAACGCAGAAATGAAACGAGAATTGGAAGCACTGCACGTATATTCAGGCGCTCCTGTCAATCAATCGGTTAGAGGAGGAACGCAGACCGAAACTGACCTTGCGCATACCAGAAACCCTATCTTGCAAATGTTCTTCCAATCTGTTGACGCCCCAATTCATGATTACATGCATGCGATTGGTAATCATCCCCATCACCCATTGCTGAAAAGAAACACCGGCGGCTATAGGATTAGTGGAGCCTGGTCGATCCGATTGTCGCAAGACGGACATCACGTGAACCATGTTCACCCGATGGGGTGGTTAAGTTCTGCATATTACGTTGATGTTCCTTCGACGATAGGCGACAAAAACCATGAAGGTTGGATTAAGTTTGGCGAACCTGCATTGAACGTCGATCAGGATGCGGAGTTTTTTGTGCAACCAAAAGCCGGGCGGCTTGTGTTGTTCCCGTCATATATGTGGCATGGAACTGTCCCGTTTTCTGGTGATGAGTCACGGTTGACTCTACCATTTGATGTCGTTCCAGCTTAATGGCGAAAAAACTCAATAAACGCTTCTACAAATCCGTGACTGTTGAGGGGGCGGAAGCGCAGTGGCGGATATTACTCGACGGGATGCAACTTCGTACGCCTGGCAAGGTCAAATTGGTTGTGCCAACAAAATCGCTGGCGGAAAAAATTGCCGGAGAATGGGAAGCCCAGACAGAAAAAGTAGATCCGTCTACGATGCCAGTGACGCGTTTGGTGAACGTAGCCATTGAGCAAATACCAGACCGCCGCGTGGATTTAGTGGCAGAAGCCCGGCGTTACGCGGAAACGGACCTTTTATGCTACCGCGCACCTCAGCCTCGGATTTTGAAAGAACGCCAAGCTAAAGGATGGGACCAATGGTTGACGTGGGGAGCAGAGCAGGGCGTAGAATTACAGAGTACGGAAAGCTTGCATGCTATTCCCCAGCCGGAAGAAAGCCTCGCATGTGTCGAGAGTTTTGCGGGGTCATTAGATAATATCCGCCTTACCCTTTTTGTCCATTTGGTTGCCGTTTTCGGGTCCGTCATTCTGGCGATGGCCGTCATGAAACGAAAGGTAACAGCCGTCAAAGCCTTTGAAATTTCGCGCGTTGATGCGATCTATCAAATTGAACTTTGGGGTGAAGACGAAGAGCAAGCTGATATCACGGCAGCATTGCGAACTGAGACAAAAGCATTAGGCTCGGTGTTGGAGGCTTTGACATGACCGACCCAGTTACAGTGACGGAACGCCCAGGTGGTAAATATACACTGGACGTCGAAAATGGACGCCACAAACTCTATGCTGATGAACCGCAATCTTATGGAAGTGCGGATCTTGGACCGTCTCCGTTTGAATATCTGTGCGCGTCTCTAGGAAGCTGCACAGCAATAACCCTGCGTATGTATGCTGGGCGAAAGAAATGGGACATCGAGAATATTTCTGTGACTGTCAGTCATAGTCTGCGCAAATTGAGTGATGGCGAGACGAAGAACGTTTTTAGACGGGTTGTATATTTGAAAACTGAATTAGATGAAGGCTCCCGCGCACGCCTTATTGAGATCGCCGACAAATGTCCTGTCCATAAAATGTTGGAACACGGAAACGTAATCGAGACCAAACTAGGGTAAAAAATGGGCACAGAACTTCTCTTTTCCGTTTTCGTTTTTCTGGCTGCGGCTTGTGTCCTCGTCCCAATTTCCAAACTCTCTGGCTTAGGCTCGGTTATTGGGTATTTGATTGCCGGGGTCTTAATCGGGCCCCATGTATTAGGCTTGATTTCTGAACCCGAGACGATTTTGCATTTTGCAGAATTTGGTGTCGTGATGATGCTGTTTCTTATCGGGTTAGAGCTTCAACCCAAAGCGCTTTGGGAAATGCGGTCGCGTCTCTTGGGACTCGGGGGCTTACAGGTTTTTGCTACGGCTATGCTTGTTGCATTCGCGGCCTATTTGATTGGGCTAGGTCCAGCTGAATCCATTGTCGTAGGGATGGCACTTTCTTTGTCATCAACGGCCATTGCCCTGCAAATAATGCAGGACAGGTCTATCATGGGGCATCCGGAAGGTCGCTCTGGATTTGCTGTCTTACTTTTCCAAGATGTCATTGTCATTGCGATGATCGCGTCACTCCCTTTCTTAGGGGCTTTGGCAGGTGAGGGCGGAGAGATTGCAAAAGATGTCGCGCATGAGGCCGTCCATGGAGCATCTCATGGAGACAGTGACGGACACGCATCGGGCGTGGCCAGCCCCCAAGGCATGTGGCTGGCTGTGGCGATATTTGGGGTCTTTGGAGGCATGTTCCTAGCCGGGCGGCTTTTACTAAGACCTATGTTCAAGATCATTGCGCGTTCTAATGTCCGCGAAACTTTTACGGCTATTGCGCTACTGCTTGTGATAGGCGCCGCGTTGTTGATGAATTGGCTCGGCTTATCTGCAGCCTTGGGCGCATTTATTGCGGGCGTCGTTTTGGCAGATAGTGAATACCGTCATCAATTAGAGTCCGATATCGAACCGTTCAAAGCACTTCTGCTTGGATTGTTCTTCATAAGCGTTGGGATGAGCTTAGATTTCGGCATTTTATCACAATACCCAATCCAAATACTGGGGGTTGTAAGTGGGCTTTTGCTTTTGAAGTTTGCTGGATTATTCGTGATCGGAACCGTTTTCAAACTAGAGCTTTCACCGCGTATCTTGTTCGCGACCTTATTATGTCAAGCAGGTGAGTTTGGCTTTGTCTTGTTTCAATTCGCCTTAACAGAGGGCGCTATTCGGCCTTCGACGGCTGGGTTTTTGAATGCCGTCATTGCGCTCTCCATGGCCCTAACGCCTTTGTTGATATTAGCTTATGATAAATTGGTATCACCGCGTCTGAAGGCCGCCGCAAAGACGGGTGAAGCTCCTCAGAATGAACATAACCCCGTCCTTATCCTGGGATATGGCAGAGTAGGCCAAGTCGTTGGTCGCCTCCTGCAGACTCAAAATATCGGCGCGACGATTATTGATAGCGACGGTGATCATATCGAATTTGTCAAACAATTTGGTCAACGGGTTTTCTATGGCGATGCGACTGATATGGACCTTTTACGGATCGCGGGTGCTGACGAAGCCAAAGTCATTGTCGTAGCTATGGATGACCGTCCGGCCGTAACCAATGCAGTAAAGTCGATTAAACATACTTTCCCAAATGCCAAAATCATCGCGCGCGCTCGTGGGCGCACACACTTATTCGATTTATTAGCTGAAGGTGTTGATTTTGCTGAACGAGAAACCATTCGAGGTGCATTGGCAATGGGTGAGAACGCTTTAACCATGCTCGACTTTGATAGCGTTCGGGCGGCACGATTGACCCGTGATTTCCTCGCATTCGATTTCAAACTTGTCGAAGAAACCTATCATATGAGGGATGACATTGCAGCTCTTGCCGAACGCTCAGATCAACATCGCGCGTTATTGACTGAGACGCTCAATGCGACCCAGGATAAAGCAGACGGATAAACTGACGCGGGGCATTATGAGGCTGCGGTCTTGCACGCGTGGCCAGGGGCGTTAAACGGCATCTATGCCTAATATACTCAAACTGCTCTTCTCTCCATCCGGACGAATTGGACGTCGGGACTATTTGATAGGTCTCGTGCTATTTTGTGTAATCACGATTTTATTTAACCTGACTCTGAAATCGCTTGGCAATTCAATGGCCGCTTTCTGGCTGTCTCTGCCATTTCCGTTTCTTGTTTTACATATGACCTATAGCGTCTATGGAAAACGATTGCACGATATGGGGCGTTCTTTTTGGCCCGTGACAGCTTTTATTGCTGGTCTTATAGCGATTGCCATTATTGTAATGATGACTTTTGGGGGTGCAGAGTATTTCGCCGGATTTGCCGAATATGGACGGGATAACCCACCTCCGCCCGAACTGGCTGAACAACTCCAAACGGAATATCAGGCTCGATTGGCGGAAGGCAGCGGATGGCTTTATGGGTCGATGTGTAGCCTGATCGGGGTCTTCTCATTGTGGTTAACGATAGGGAAGCCCGACCCCAACCAGAACAGGTATGGTCCTCCCATCGCGAGCTAATCGCCGATTTCCCTTGCTTTTTGGTAAGAATTCGGCACTCTCTTATCGTTAAACAACGAGAGGGAGAGATTCTCATGGGAAATCTACTATTTTCACCATCCGGCCGTATTGGACCCGGACAATTTATGAGCGGCGTAACCGTTCTTATTATCATCAGTTTGGTATTGGCGCTTTTGCCTATTTTTGTACCTGCATTGGCGTTACTCGGCATTATTGGTCTGGTTTTAATATGGTGCTGGATTGTGCTTTGGGTAAAGCGTTATCATGATGCAGGTAAATCAGGTTGGATGTGTTTGATCCCGATTGTCGTTCTGATCGTTCTCAGCATGATTATGAGTACGGTTTTGGCGGGTATGTTTGTTGATACAGCTGCCGCTGAAGCCTTGGCTGAAGCCGCTGAATCTGGAGATATTGGAGGTATTATGTCAATGGCCGGTAAAGGCGGAATGACAACTACGGGTGCAATCATCTCTGCGGTCGCAAGTGCGGTTCTGTCCTATGTCGTCGCAATGGTCTTTAACAACATGATCAAACACGATGCACATGATAACCAATTTGGCCCTGAAGCTGGAACTTCATAGGTCAGCTTTCTAAGCTTCGATTATGGAACCCGTTTCGTGTATCTCACGAGGCGGGTTTTTTATGTGGTAAGGGTTGGACCGAAGATCGCCTCGAAGCTAGTTCTTAGGGATCTATCTACGTCTTTCATGGTTGCGTCACGCCCAAGAGAGGCGAGGCTTGCCACACCGTGCTCGCTGATGCCGCAGGGTACGATCCCGCCGAAGTGAGAGAGGTTTGGATCCACATTGACGCTGATGCCGTGAAAGCTGACCCATTTTTTTAGCCGGACGCCAATCGCCGCAATTTTCTCTTCATCGCCATTATCGCGCACAACCCAAACGCCGACACGCCCACATCTGCGTTCTGCAGTCACGTCAAAGGTCGCTAGGGCATCAATAATCCATTGTTCTAGACCGCGGACAAAAGCGGACACGTCGCGCCCGCGCTTGCGTAGGTCCAGCATTGCATAGCCAACGCGTTGCCCTGGGCCGTGATAGGTATATTGCCCACCGCGACCTGTTTGATGTACTTCGAATTTGTCGGGCGCGACCAAATCGTCGGGGTTGGCAGATGTTCCCGCGGTATAAAGTGGTGGGTGTTCTAGCAACCAGACCAGTTCACGCGCTTCGCCTGCTGCAATTGCGGCAGCGCGGTCTTTCATACGCTCATGCGCAAGCCCATAAGGGACTGGCTCACGCGCAATTTCCCATTCAATTAGGTCGGAGTTGTAGAGAGATTTAGTTATTCGTAATCTCGATTTTGTCGAATTCTTTTTCCAGGACAGCGCGTGCCTCTGGAATTTTACTAATGCGGCTCACTTCTTCTAATAACCCTGCTTGGTTTTGAGCAACCTTTATCATCTTTCGCATGTTTCCGATGCTGAGTTTCAAATTGTCGACATCCATATTTTCCATGGATTTTACCGCGGCGTTCAATCGCGGAACAGTATTCCGGATTTCTTCAACCGCTGCCTCGGCGGATGGGCCATCTGTTACGGTCTTTAAAACGGATGTGATATCCTTTGCCTCATCATTTACGAAATCTATGATTTCCGGGATATCCATCTTGGACAGATCCTCAGCGGCCTTCGCTTCGATGCGTTCTGCTTTCGCTTTGATGGCTTCTGGATTTTTGGCATCTGTAGATGCTTCCCCACAGGCGCTTAAGATAAGCAAGCTGGTAAATGCTGCGCTCAGGACAAGGTTTCTCATGACGGGTCTCCACGTTTTTCAGCTTTCACAATAGCCTGTCTCGTCAACTGAAAACAGAGTGAATTTCGTACATGTTTAGGCTTCACAAGCCGCGCTACTGCCCCTATAGACCGCCAACCTTAATGTGCGGCCGTGGCGGAATTGGTAGACGCGCAGCGTTGAGGTCGCTGTGGGGTAAAACCCGTGGAAGTTCGAGTCTTCTCGGCCGCACCAAAATTCTCCTGATAACGGACGCGTAAGTCCTTGTAATTGTTTATGGTTCCTGTGGAAACTTGTAACTGCTTTTATTAATTTACGTGTCCTGATGCACAAATTGCTACACAATCTGTAGCACAAATGAGTGCACCTAACCTTTCACTCGAAGGTGCGGCCATCGGAGAAACGCCGTGAAAACGATACGCCGCCCAAACCAATACCTCCAGCTACGCGGGGAGGTCTGGTATTATGCCCGCCGCGTGCCTAGCATTATTGTGAAAGAAATTGGCCGCAGCATGATTAGCCGCTCACTTGAAACTGACAGCGTGAGCCTTGCACGTAGGCGTCGCGATATGTGTGCAGGCGCAGATGATGCCCGCTGGCACAAGCTCATGCCCAGCACATTTGGACGGCCAAACGTTGATCGTTCCTTGCGCCAAGCTCGCAAGGACGCAAGTGCCATGGGCTTCACTTACAAGCCCGTAGAAGAGCTAACAGAGCCTCATAATTCGAAGAGCTAGCGCATCGTCTCTTGCACCTAGAGGCGCTACAGACGCGCCAGAGAGTAGATATAGAGCGCGCTGCGCCTGTGCTTATTGGCACAGTGAAGCCCGACAAAGTGACCATTACCAAGGCACTTGAAATATACCTGACCGAGATTGCCTTGGACGAGGTCGCGGGAAAATCACCGGAGCAGCGGGCAACTTACGAGAAGGTAAAACGGCGTGCCGTGGCTAACTTTGTGAAGCTCAATGGTGATGTTGATATGCGTAAGATTGACCGCGAACATGGACGCAAAGTCTATAAATTTTGGGCAGATAAGGTACATCCAAAGAATGGCCAGATGCCGCTAAGCGGAAGCAGCGCGAACAGAGATATTGGTAACCTACGCAAACTTTACCGCATGTATTTTGAACATGTGGGCGAAGAAGACCGTCAAAACCCGTTCCGAAATTTACGTTTTTCAGCAAAGAAAATGAAGCAAGTGAAACCGTTTGCGAATGACTTTGTACGCGAAAACATCATGAAGCCGAATGTTTTTGAAGGTCTAAAACGAGAGGCCGCTTTGCTATGTCTAGCCCTTATCGAAACGGGGTGCAGGCCCAGCGAGCTGGCTAATATCTTGCCAGAGAATATCCGTCTGGACGATGACGTGCCGCATGTTCGTATCCGTTCAACGCCCGAAAGGCAGTTGAAATCAGAGGCCTCTATTCGAGAAATTCCGCTTTTAGGTATCAGCTTAGAGGCCATGAAACACGCCCGCGACGGCTTCCCGCACTATCGAGATCGCGGCTACTTGCTGTCTCAAACGCTGCAAAAGGCGTTCAAATCACGCGGCCTTTTGCCGAGTTCCAACCACCGCATTTACAGCTTTCGCCACAGCTTTGAGAAGCGAATGTTGGAGGCAGGGCTTGACTATGGACTTCGATGTGCCCTGATGGGACACCGCAACCCGCGCCCTGAATATGGCGACGGAGGGTCGCTAAAATACCGTCGTGATGAGTTGATGAAGATAACGCACCCCGTCACGTCAGAGCTGCTTTTGGCCTATCCTTTTACCGCTAAGCGATAGGCTATCCGTAGCGAAAGCGTGAAGCGGATGGCCTGCCTGTTCGGCTAGAACGCCATCCCGCTCTAGCGTCCTTATGCTGTTGCTGATGGCCCTTTGAGTGAGGTTTAGTTGCCGCTTTGCGGCAAGCACGGCGCGCCTGCCTGCGCTCGTGTGGGCGGCTCCAGCAGTCCCGCCGTGCGGTTCCTAGCCGGGTGAGTTTAGTTCGCCGAGAGTGCGTTTTGGAGACGGTTCTCACGCCCGCGACGGCTCTCCAATTCACGGTCGAGGCAGTCAAATGCTGGCCAATATTCATCACCCAAATTTTCTACAAGTTGGGCCGCTATTCGACGGGCATGTGTGAGGTCGGAATAAGTGAGGGGCGAGGTGTTGGGTTTTATCATGTTTAGACCATAGCATTATGGTTCAAAAATTTCATTCGAAAAGCTGCGAGAAGTTCTAAGTTTGCGGGACGTTTAAAAGTTGCGCTTTAGGTGCGATGGAGGCGGGGCGCGGGTGGAAGGCGCGGAAGGCAAGACAAAAGGGGGTGGTGTCACCCCCATGCTAAAGCATTGTCGGCACATCGGTTTTGGTAACTCCACCCCCAAAGGGCTGGGTGTCACCGTTTTTGGCGTTATTCCCAGCTATGCTTGAGAAAAGTGGGGGTGTCACCTTGTATGAGGCCTATGCGTTGTCTCTGTAACCTGTGAATATCGAAGTCAAAAGTGGCGCATATATCGGGTGTTTTGGAGTTAAGATATGATATCTTCACAGGCTGCATTTTTTTGCTTCTGGACAGACCTTTTATTCAAAAAAGTATTTCAATATTAGCTTGTAGAATGATGCATGTTAGCACTGCTTTAGCACTTCACATGAGTGTCGCCTGCTTTTTGAAATCTGCTATTTTTTTTGAGAGAGTTGCAAATATTTGATATACCTGCCTATATAGTGAAGAAAGTGTTAATGGCTTTTAGGGGGGCGGATATGGATGTTTCACAAATTGGTTTGTTAGCTGCGGTGACAGGACTTTCACTTCGCTATTTTTTGCTCCCAAGTTTTGATAAAAAAATAAAGGATGCGGAGCTTAGTAAGCTTCCAAAATTAAAAGCTCTTCAAGCAACCGTTCAGTCTATTATGACGTTTGCTTTTTGGCTTTCTTTATCTGCGCTATTGGCGACCTTGATTAAATTTTATCTAACCTCGAATTCTGGTCAGACGTTAGCTGAAATACAATCAAAACTGACAAGTATCTCCTCCGCGCAAGCCACTATAGGCAAAATGTCATCGGGATTAAGTGTTGTCGTTACATCACTTCTTTTGTGTGCCCTTATCGCTTTGGGCTTTGTAAGAGCTAAGAAAGTTGAAGAGAAACACCTTTCTGAACGTCTAGTTGCTAAACGAGAGGGCATTGTCAACGCAATGAGTGCCGAAGAAAAGCATGGCAGTTTGACCAAGAACGATGCGCTTAGTGAAGCCGTGCTTGAGCGTGAAAATGCAGTAACTGTGTTGCGAAAGTTGATTGCTGATCTAAAGTCAGGTGAGAAATCTTTGTCCGACCTTCCAGACAATACAACTTTGGCAGATGTTGAAGCACGTGTTGCAGAAATAGAAGACGAGAACAAAGAGATCAGAGCTATAGCTGTGAATTTAGACGCTAACGATATTGCGTATGACGCGATTGATGCTGAAGTGAAGCTGAAAGCTGAAAAGAGCGCCCCGAAGAGCTTTTTACAAAAATTTGGTACGTTCTTTATCTCCGAAGGTATGTTTAAAACAACATCTACGGGGTTAAAGGTGCTCGGAATATTTGTGCTGTTGATGTCGATTCCAGCTTCGCTAGCGATTACACTTCCACCCGTCGCAGAAAGCTTAGATACTCGCCAAATTGAACTAACCGAGTCGGCGCGTGAAATTGAATTTGAGATTCAAGTCGCAAGTGCGAATGAAAACTATGTTGCTGTGTTGGAAGCCACCGAGCAAGTGCAGACCTTGGCTGCTGAAGCAGATACATCAGATTTCACCGATGATGAGGTGGCAGATGGGCTAGCAAGAATTTTTGAATCCGAAGTTATACCTGTTTCTATTGTTGCGGCAGATGCTGGCACGCGTGTTATCCTCAAAAATTCCTCGCGTCACAGTGTAAGAAATAACATTCTGCGAAACCACGCTTCTCAGAGCCGTGGAAATTTATCTGCAGAGTTATCCAGAAGCGCACCTCGTTCGACAGATTATTCCAATCTTGCCCAGGATTTTGTAAAAAAATCTGATACCAAATCTGAACCAGTTACAAAAATTGGAAAACAGGCGGCCACCAAAAATAGAACAATTGCTAAAACCAATCCAGCGCAGTGGAAGGTCATGAAAAGGCAATATTCTTCCTATGTAAAATCTTTCGGACGTGTTGCACCGCCGCAACAAATCAGGTCTTTGGCCGTAAGCCAAATACTAGGGGATATAATTCCTACCGGTAATGCGGCTCCTTCGGCCTTAGGACGAAGTTTTCAACAAGCTGCAACAAACTTCAGCGCCGATAGTATTGAGGCCTACTCTGATGCTGCGTATAAAAATTTCACCGCTGATATTGCGAAAGGTACACCTATAGAAGATGCTGTAGGGAACAATAAAAAGCTCTCCTCTGTTTCTTTGAGCAGTGCTGATAATAGACGACTTAAATCAATTGCAAATGATGTGCCTGATCGAGCGCGGTTAAATGAAATTTCCGCTAGAACTCGCGTCCACCTTTACAGCCGGGCAGGAACAAGCGTGAGCGATGATGTGAGCCGTTCTGTAGCTCGCCTTTCCAGAATTAATGGATTTGGAACTGCGCAGTCTGCTGAAGCTCTTGCTTCTTTTGCAGATTATTTTCCGTCACAAGCTGGCGATCAACAGCGAACGAGTTGGGCAAAAGCGGCTCAATCAAATAATCTGAAGGGTGCACCGCCAGTTCCGGGAACTGAGACAAGAAAATACCGTCAGGCAGCTAGAAGTAATCTCAGCCGTAGCAGATCTTTTAGATCATTACGTGGATTTTCTCGCGTGGGCGGTGTCTTGATTGGTCGCCAACCCGAACGTGTTGACATTAAGGACCTGAAAAATTCGGAATCACTAAATCTCAGTGCGATGCGTTGGGAATTAAAGGGGAAGTCAGCCTATTTTTATCTTCAGGTGAAAGACAAGGCCGAGCAGCGTATTGGGCCATTTGACCCGGCTATTGTCAACCTGGCCTTAGCTTACGCGGCCGACGGCCGACCTACTACTGTTACAATGGTTAAAGCAGAGCCTCTAACAGACCTGAAAATTCTAAATCACGTCACATTAGAAGACACAGGCCTTGGATGTAAGGCTAGGCGGCTAGATCAATTTGTAGATGAGATTACATCCGAAGATTCGCGTTTGCAAAGAACGCGGGAGACTGCGACCATAGAAGCGTTAAACGAAATCCAATACTATGAATACGCGCGCGCACTTCGATTGAAGAATTATCTTAGCCGACCCGCTGTTGCCGTTGAGATGCCAGACAGTGAAATGCAGTCGTGGATATCAGACGCAGATGAAACACTAGCAGAGCCATCAATAATAGAGAGCGTCGAAACTGTGATGGCTCGAAAGGGTGATCTATTCATTAAGTCAAAGCCTGCTTATTTCGACTCTGCACTCGTATCTGCGATGCAAAGTTGCCGGATCGAGATAAGTTTGCAGAGCTTAAACCTGTGTTTAAATCAGATATTTGAACCTGATTATGAAAGCCAATTGGTAAGTGGTAAATTGAACTGGTTGGCCCCAGCGCCTGAATACGATATTTGGAGCGGTGTTCGTGAGGATGAATACAGTCTTGATTCCGAACTTTCCTTTGTCACACTCAAACCCGGCCAGAATGTTTGGCCGTTTCGCTTCATCGTACAAATTGCCTTAAAGAGTCCGGCCTATTTCGCGGATAGAAATACTTCATGGTTAGAGGACGACAATGAAAAACGAGACAATTATGTGGAATTATCTCCATGGGAATTTTCGAGCATTAATGACTCGTTGAATTCTTCAATCTCAAAGGGGGTCGTATCGAACCGCGAGCGGCAATCCGTGATGAAAGACATGCAGCAATTCGCTGTTCTGCAAAGACTTTTTAGGGGTATGTTTGACGGGTACATACTAGCTGAAGATGGAGTTAACTTATTAGAGACTGTGCAGGTTCAAACACAACCATTCGTGAATACGGAAAGCCCAACTCTCAGATGGAATCCGAACCCCGGCGCCATAGAGACGAACTTATATAATTATTTAGTCGGGCAACTGGAAAATACTGAATCCGAAAGGGAAGCCATTATTAGTTGCGCCGGAATGATTGAAGAAGTGGGTGAAAATGGAAATATTGCTCTGTCAAAAATATCAAAGTCTAAATGGGATCAAGCTTGTAACCCCACTTCGTTCCAGGATGAGCAAACGAGCAGTATTGTAGATTACTTTAGTGCCGCTCGCGATCTTAGAGCTTCCTTAAAGGTGGATGATAGTTTGTTACTCTCAGAAAAATATGCTCGACAAGGTTGCCCTAGCCCTTGATCTTGATGTTGGTTGGTTTGCCTAAAATTCTTTCGGCGTTTTCATGACGTAGTCTTCGGTCAGAAAAGTTACTCTTCTTAACCCCATGAGTTTTTCTGATGCCGAAACGTAAATTTTATTGTTAAGTGTCGTACCGATAGTTGTGGTTTTTCTCTTTTTGCAACACAAATGCCAAGAAATTTTGCATAACAAACGACTTGCGCGCCTTTTTAAGTTATTGTAATCATTGACTTATCAGGTGGTTTCTTATCCCTCTCGGCCGCACCATTTTCCTTTGATATCTGATATGCTCGAAGACGATAAAGACCTTTGGGTTGGGAACATCACAGGTCTGGAGAAAAAGCTATCTGTAGTGGCAATGATTTGAAAGCGACTCGGAAGGGAGAGGATATAAATACGCCGAAATCAGGCTTTGGAGGTATTACTTCAAGATATGGCCGAAAGAAGCCTATCATTGCAGCCGTAAACGGCATGGCTATGGGTGGTGGTATGGAAAGACTGTGGATTTAGGCTCTTAACGGTGAATACAAATTCACTTTTAAGCCCCCATTTGCCTAGCGGCTAAGTCGAGCATTATTTCCTCAGACCCACCGCCAATCGCCATTACCCGGACTTCGCGGTAAATCCGCTCTATTCGGTGTCCACGAATGAAGCCTGCGCCGCCAAGTATCTGCATCGCTTCTCTTGCGCAATATTCCATACATTGCGTCGCTTCGACTTTCAGGAGGCTGAGTTCGGCAATCGGGGTTTCACCTCTTTTCACGCGCCAAGCGCAATTATCAAGCAAGGCCTGCCCGGCGATGACGCGCCGATACATTTCCGCAAATTTATGCCTGATGACTTGGTGTTTAATCAGAGGTTTGCCGAAGGTTTTCCGTTCGACGGCCCAGGCGGCGGCGTCTTCGATGCAAACTCTTGCAAATGCAAGAGACTGCGCCGCCATTCCAATTCTCTCGGAGTTAAAGTTTGACATGATTCCGATGAATCCGGCATTTTCATAACCGATCAAATTTTCTGCGGGAACTCGGACATCATCAAAATGTATCGACGCTGTATCGGACATCCACCACCCCATCTTCTTTAGGGGCGTACGAGTGATACCAGGGGAGTTAGCATCGATCAGTAATAGGGAAACGCCCCCTGCGCCATCACCGCCCGTCCGAACAGCGACGGTCAAATAGTCCGCTCGGCAGCCTGTGGTGATATATGTCTTTTCGCCATTAACAACGTAAAAATCTCCGTCGCGTTTTGCCTTGGTTCTTAAATTGGCAACATCCGAACCCCCTGACGGTTCCGTAATGCAAAGTGAGATAAGCTTCTCGCCCGCTATTATGTCGGCTGCAACGCGGGCCTTCATTTCATCAGAGCCAATGGCTAAAATTGGCGGGAGGCCGATACCATGGGTCATTAATCCTGCGACTAATCCGCCTGAACCCGCGCGAGCGAGTTCCTCGGACATGATAAGGGAGTGAAAAATATCAGTGTCTTCGCCAAAGCCACCATATTCGCTGGGGTAGGTGATCCCATTAAGGCCAATAGCTGCCGCTTTCTGGTGTAACTCTCTCGGAAAAGCGCCAGCCTCATCCCATTCATTAACGAATGGCGCGATTTCCTTATCAACGAACGCTTTAACGGTATTGCGCCAGGCTTCGTGTTCCTCTGTTAAGTGAGGAGACGGCAAGCGGGTTGAATCAAAATTATAAAGGACAGTCATTTTATATCATCGGTCCTTATCTCTACTTTTTGATACGACTAGGATTTGCTTACACGAAAATCAATGCACGTGTTGGGTTCTCAATTAACCCCGAGGATGCATAGAAATAAACTGGTGGCCTCGTGCCGCCTTTTTTTGTGCTATGGTGACGTTGGCGGCATCTGTCCGAGAAATTCTGCCGATTGGTATCTCTCTTAAGGCCAGGAAATGTGCACGAAACGACTTTCTGTGTCATAAAGACGGAGAGCATTCGCTGTGTCAGTCTCTTCGGCACCGCTCGACGACATCTTCTACATTAGTCGCCTTATCTCTTATTTTTTGTTGCTGGGATGATCTCTTCCAATTTGCGAAATATTTTTGCTCTAACCGAACTTTAATTAAACTGTGCGATCATCCCGTGAAAGGATAGCGCGGTTATGAATGGTTTTTTGTTAGTTTTGTCGGCGGCGTTACCGTCTTTTCTACTCGGTTACGCTTTGCGCCGGTTCACTCTGAAATGGCAAGCGAAAGCGGATACGGCGAAGCTAGAAGCCGATATCCAAGCGGAACAGTTAGCTGCGACTGTCTCCGCGTCTCTGGATGGTATTATTATTATTAATTCAGATGGATGCATTGTAGAATTTAGTGAGTCTGCAGAACGCATATTTGGATTTAAGAAAGATGATATCCTAGGCAAAAACATGGCGTCTCTTATCGTGCCCGAACGATATCAAGACGCTCACAATGCTGGAATGGCGAGAATGCGGGAGACAGGGAAAGCGAATATCCTTGGTCAACGCATTGAAATTGAGGCGGTTCGCGCGAACGGCGAGGAATTTATGTCCGAGCTCGCTATCTCTAGGAGTCGAAGCTCTTCAGGAGATATATTCATCGCCTATATCCGGGATATTTCAAAAGCAAAAGCTGCCGAAAAAGCGCTTTTGGATGCAAAAGAAGCAGCGGAACTTGCAAACAGAGCCAAGACTCAATTTATCTCTGCCATGAGCCATGAAATCAGGACCCCTTTTAATGCTGTCTTGGGTATTCTGGATATTTTAGGAGATACGGAACTCACCAAAGATCAGAAACAACTGATTCAAACAGCTGAGAGAACGTCGAAATCTCTTCTTCGGATCATAAATGATGTGTTGGATTACGCCAGGATCTCTTCCGGTTCGGTCAAAGTGCGAAGCGAACCATTTTTTGCAGCCGATGTTTTTGACGATGTGTATCGTTTGTTTGCGATGCAAGCCAAGGATCAGGGCATTGATTTCATTATCAAAGTTGAAGATGCCGCAAAAAAATACCTTGCGGGCGATGTCGGACGTATCAGGCAAATCCTGATGAATTTTGTTAGTAATGCGATCAAATATACGGATGAGGGTCATGTTGAACTCATCGTTGATGTGCGCCTAACTGCCGATGAAAAATGGGAGTTGATGTGCCGAGTGAAAGACACTGGCGCAGGCATAAAATCCGATAAATTGGAACATCTGTTTGATGAGTTTTATATGGTCGATGACGTCGATACCCGGGCTACTGAAGGCACTGGTTTAGGGCTAACGATTTGCAAGGTCCTCGTGACAATGATGGACGGTGAGATTGGGGTGGAGAGTGATTTCGGTAAGGGGTCTGACTTCTGGATAAAGATCCCTCTGGCTGAAGCTAACGCCCCTGAAAAGACTGAAAAGGCGCGCACGCCGATGGCCGATATTTCAGGGAAGAAAATTCTATTGGCCGAAGATAATGCTACTAACCGCATGGTTGTTACACGAATACTAAAAAAACGTGGCGCAGTTATTATTGAAGCGAAGAACGGGGTTGAAGCCTTACCTATTTTGGATTCTCAGGAAATCGATCTCTTACTCACCGACATTTTTATGCCGGAAATGGGAGGTAAGGAATTAGTCCGTTTGTTGAGGAATGGAAATACTCCGAATGTTGGAGTTCCTGTGATTGCGCTTACCGCGATGGGGGATATGCACGAGGCTGAGGAGCTTAAAACCTATGGGGTTGATCAGGTTGTATTGAAGCCATTCAATGCTCGAGACCTAGTGAACGCTATCGCCGAGCAATGCCAAAGACATGATCATAAACCCCAAAACCTCGAAACAGACACTGATAAAGATGAGACAGTGAATATGAAGTTATCAGGGGGCTTGTTGGACGGATTAGACGCTGAGGATCTATTGGAGATTAAAGGTCAATTTAAAATGGATTTGTCGAACGTTACAGAGTCTTTGCGAAATGCGGTGGATCAAAGTGACATCGAAGCCGCAAAGTTCTCTAGTCACACCTTAAAAGGGCTCGCGGGCCTATATGGCCTCACCGAATTGTCGGAAGAGGCGGCATTAACAAATTCTCATTGCTTTGCTGATACACACGTCAAGATGGTGGAGCATGGGTCGAGAGCTATAAAATTAGCCGAAAAAACCTTGCTCAGTTTAGATGATCTCTTTGGAAAAGACAAAGAGGCTGCATAGGTGATGAAATGGCTGGAGAAAATACAACGCCGCAGGTGTTGATCGTAGAAGATACATTATCCATGGCGTTAATGTATCAACAGCATTTAAAAAAGTCAGGAATTACGTCTCAGATTTGTCAATCTGGTGCCCTCGCTCTAGAAGAGCTTCGAAAAGGGAAGGTTGATACAGTTCTCCTTGACCTTCAACTCCCCGATATGAACGGTCTGGATATCATCCAAGAGATGGACGGGACCGATCACGATATTACGTTCATCGTGATTACCGCCAATGGGTCGATAAACACGGCTGTCGATGCCATGCGGGCAGGGGCTTATGACTTTTTGATAAAGCCTTTTCCGAAGGAAAAACTCCTCACGACCGTCAACAATGCTCTTGAACGTGAGAAGTTGAAAACGACAGTTCAGATTTTGAAGACTGGTTTAAAGACAAGCCAAGTTCCTGGATTTGTTGGTGAGTCTACACCGATGCTTGCAGTTTATAAAATGATTGAGAATGTAGCGAATTCGAACGCTGCCGTTTTCATCACAGGTGAGTCCGGAACGGGTAAAGAAGTCACGGCGCAGGCTATTCACAAGGTCAGTCATCGTCGCAACGCTCCATTCATTGCATTAAATTGCGCCGCATTACCTGAGAACCTGATCGAATCCGAGATTTTTGGCCACGTTAAAGGGGCATTCACCGGGGCGCATGAAGCGAGAAAAGGGGCGGCGAGCCAAGCCAATGGCGGCACGTTATTTCTCGATGAAATTTGTGAGATGGATATCAATTTACAAGCTAAACTTTTGCGCTTTTTACAAACCGGCCAAATCAAACGGGTTGGGAGTGATTGGTCGGAAGACGTGGATGTCCGTATCGTTTGTGCAACCAACCGAAACCCGATGCTGGAGGTTGCGGAGAAACGTTTCCGCGAGGATCTCTTCTATCGTCTTGATGTTCTCTCTATCGAATTGCCGCCGCTCTCGCATCGCGGGGAAGATGTAATTCTATTGGCGGAGAGCTTTTTGCGAACTTATGCCGATGAAGAAGGTAAGCAATTCAAAGCTATTTCATCCGAAGCTAAAGAGATGATGTTGGATTACCATTGGCCTGGAAACATTCGGGAACTTCAAAATGCCATTCGGAAGGCAGCTGTTGTATATGATGGTGTCGAGCTTGAGCCACACATGTTTTCGTTGAGTGCAAAACGTTCAAGCCCTGTGAGCGATAATTATAAGCTTATTGGAATGGCGGACAATGAATCGATTGTCACACCTCAACAATCGCTCAGGACGACCGTAACTCTAGATATTCATCAACCTATGACGACAATCGAGAAGAATATCATCGAAGCTGTCATTGCGTCTTGCAATGGAAGTATCCCAAAGGCTTCTCAAATATTGCAGTTAAGCCCGTCAACAATCTACCGTAAACGGGAGGTTTGGGACAAAATCGATGCTGCTAACGAGACAAATACAACTCTCGCGTCTTGAGATATCGTTTCAAAATCTAACTATTCTCATTTTCTGAATGAGTATGACATTCTCAAAAAAACTCTGAATCCAGCGGAGGTGAATTGAAAGCCCTCCGCTTGTCAATGTTGCTTGGTTGAATTTCTATCCTCCCAAAACGCTACTTATTGAACCTATTTTGCATTCGAGCACGGCGAATACACCACGTCATTCTCATTGCAGTAACCCCATATCATTTAAAATTAACAATTTATAATTGCATCAACTATATACACCCATAAGTGGTATATAAGGTGATTTCGATTTTCGTTGAATAGTTCCCTGAAGGCACCTCTTTTTTTTCATCCTGTTTGGGAAAACTGGATTAGGGCGTGGGATTACTTATGGCTGAAACCAACGATCATTTTGATGTTTTGATTGTAGAAAAAACATTGTCGATAGCGAGACAGTGTAAAGAAAAACTCCGAAAAATTGGCATTAGTTCGCAGGTTTGTCGAACAGGTTCCGATGCTCTTACAATTTTGAGAGCGGGCAAAACCCTGACGGTAATTCTTGATCTGGAGCTTCCAGATATGGATGGATTAGACCTTATTCGAGAAATGAATAAAACGACGTTTAATGTGCGTTTTATCGTAACCACTTCAAACGGCTCGGTTAAAACAGCGGTCGAAGCCATGCGAGCAGGTGCATATGATTTTCTAATTAAACCATTCTCATTTGAAAGTCTGAAGCCTTGCGTAGAAAACGCGATCGAAACCGTCAAATTAGAGAAAGGTAAGTTGGCAGAAAAAACTGAGTCTGATTTTGGTCGTGCACATGGGTTCATTGGGGAGTCAGAACCCATGCTAGAGGTTTACAAAATGATCAATAGCGTCGCAAATTCCAACGCCGCAGTCTTCATAACGGGTGGTTCAGGTACCGGGAAAGAGGTGACCGCCCAAGCAATTCATAAAGTCAGCAATCGTCGAGACGCTCCCTTTATTGCATTGAATTGCGCCTCCTTGCCCGAGCATCTGATCGAATCGGAGATTTTTGGACATATCAAAGGCGCATTTACCGGCGCTCATGATGCACGGGCTGGGGCCGCTAGTATGGCCAATGGTGGTACGTTATTTTTAGATGAGATATGCGAAATGGATATCTCTCTTCAGGCAAAGCTGTTGCGTTTCCTGCAAACGGGTCAGGTGAAGCGCGTCGGTAGTGATTGGGTCGAAGACGTCGATGTCCGAATTATCTGCGCCACAAATCGACAACCCATTCTTGAAGTAGCCGAGAAACGTTTCCGGGAAGATTTGTTTTATCGTCTTGACGTTTTATCAATTGATTTACCTCGTCTTTCAGACCGCGGTGGCGATATTATCCTTCTCGCTGATAGTTTTTTGAAGCAGTACTCCACTGAGGAAGATAAAGCGTTCAAAGGAATATCATCTGAAGTTCGATTGTCGATGTTAGAATATCATTGGCCCGGTAACGTCAGAGAATTGCAGAATATGATCCGCAAGGCGGTTGTTACGCATGATGGGGTTGAACTTCTACCACATATGTTGTCTTTTAACCGTCCGTCCAATCCAAACGTCTCAGATAACTACCAACTTATAGGATTGGTCCAGGACCCGAAAAATGTGACCCCAATGGAATCTATGAAAACGACAGTTCCCATAGACATCATTCAAACTATGACCAAAATAGAACAACACGTAATCGAGTCTGTTATCGCTTATTGTGAGGGGAGTGTCCCCAAGGCTTCGCTCATTTTGGATCTTAGCCCTTCCACAATTTACCGAAAGCAACGTTCATGGGTAAATGATCATGTTGTTGGAGGGCAGCCGATTTCTTTGACGGGTTAGGAAGGAACCAATTCAGCTGACTTTAGAAAATACGTTAGCGTGCGTTCGTCCATTGAGAGACCCAGGTCTTTAGGGCTTTTGAGGTTTTTGGTTGAAAGCTCTAAAGTCACATTTAGGGGTTCTCCATTGTTGGTGGTTTCGAAAGGTAAGGAAATTACTCCATTGTTTGCAATGGTTGCGATATTCTCCGATTTTCCATTAATTTTGATTCCAATAGCTTGTGGAATTTCAGAGAAAAAGTCTCCGATTAGTCTCAAGGTATATCTTTCTAGACCGTTCGCTTTTGTTGATTGCGGCAGGGTCAAATTAAAACTTGCTTCTTGACCTTGCATCCAGCGTCCCTGAGCTTCCTGAGCCCACCAACCTTCTCCATATTTAATTGAAGAATCAACGTCACGACTTAACGGGAGATCCAAACGACATGAATTTCCAGGTAAAACGAAATTCCAGTTTGGAATTTCGGAGGCTAGAATACTTTGTGAGTTTTCCCTCACTTCAACTGGGGTGACATTTAGTGATGTTTGTTTGTTCGCGACTGGTTCAGCAGGGGTGTCCTCAATCGGATTAGGCAAATTTATGACGGGACTGTCTTCGAAGCCCGCAAGAGTCATGCTCTGCAAATGCAGTGTCATAGATCGGGCATCTTGGTTTTCTCCAAGTTCTTTGGGGCTCTGAGGGGTTCCTGCGTCAGGTAGATCTATAAAGACGGAGAGTGCCTCACCTCGGGGCAAGTCGGTCACTGGGACCGAAAGGGAAACACTCTCCCCGAACATTCCCGAACTAATCAAGACTCCATTTACGGAGACGTTGACCTGCTCAGGACGTCCGGATTTCGTTATGCCTTGGATTTTCAAGACAGTGTTTGAGGGTAAGTCATTTGGAAGTGTCACGCGAAACATGGCGCGATTGTCCCGCATCCAGCGACCATAAGGTTCGAAAGCCCACCACCCGGCCGTGAAGTCGATTTGATCACGTTGCTCAGGGTTATCCATCAAGAGAGTTTCCCCCAATTTTAATGGTGATTGATCTAACTGTTTGGCTTCTGCGAGTTCTAACTCCATTAAACGGTGGCGGGCAAAATGGGTTATGTTGAGGGGTTCACCCGCAGATCCGTATCCTTCTGCTTTCAAGAAACCGATCATCTGTTTCGTGTGAATATCCGCCGCTTCAGTGATTACGTGGTAAGGGGAGTCGTCCTGATAGGCTTGGCTATAAAGGCTCTGACTGGGTGTTCCGAAGAACTCAAATCCAGCATTATTGACAACCGCTTCAATTTCAGTGCGAAAGTCTTCTACATAGGCTGGTGCGGTCAGGCAGCCTTCTCCCGTTAGAACCGGCCAAGCGAAATGTATGTTTATACCGCGGGCTTTTAGTTTTTTAAGCCGTGCCAAAGCGGGTTTTACGTTCTTACTCAATTTTAGATTTTGCCTAATCTGGGCTTTACCTAAAATGTAATCATCACAGCTTTGTTCCGCGACACCCGCGCCCGGTCCAGAGGACGTTGCTCGCGACTGGTGGCCAGTTGGTTGTGTCAAAGCTGAAACGAAAAGGTCTTGGGCAGGCGACTCAATATGTGTTTGTGCCGTAGAGTTGGACGATTTTATTTTAGAAATGACTGTTGCGGGCGGCAGACTAAGAGAACGAGCTATGCGTTTGTTTAACGGCATGGACTGATAGTAATCTCGATTGCTATTAAAGAGCGTATCCACGTAATTATCAGTGAGTTTCTCGCGGTGATAAAATGTCCACTCAAGCGGTAAAACTAACACGTCACCTGGCCGTGCATAGGTTTCCAATCTGGTCAGTTTGTCTTCCAGAGCATATCCGCCATTATCGGCAATGTTGATTGCGGTTCGGCCAAGAGCTTTGCCCACTGCATCTGTGTTGATAGCATGATGAGAATTAGACCCCGATTCAAATATTATACGAGGACCCGGAGTTTCCTTCAAAAGAAACCATTTATACGTGGCAGGTATCGCCGAACGTTCAATCAATCTGTCGACGGTTAATGCATAGGCGCCCAGACAAAGGAGTGAAGTTCCCACCATACCAGCTAAAAATGTGCCGAAATGCTTGACCAATTTTTTATTGGTCGGAATTCCTTCAGCCGGGATTGGATTGTTGGTAGTAGAATGGGTCATTTTTGGTTCCGATAACTCGTTCTAAAAGTTGAAGTAGAGGAATGGGGATTGCGTCAGGCTTAGTGATGCTAGGAATGCGGCTGATGCGGCTACCCCAGAGGTAATCCCCAAGGCGCTGATGAGCGCGGAGGACCTTTTTAAAAGATCCTTCTCGAACAAGGCGGATATTTCTTTGGTGTTAGGTAGAAGGAACGCAGCGGCGGCAGCTAACGAACCCCACAATACAGTCTGGAGGTTGGCAGGCATGTGGATAGCGCCATCCGCGACTGATCCAAACATGCTCATCGTCATTGAGAGGGCACCGGTCGTTGTTGTGGCGCGGAAAAACACCCAAGCAACAACTGCGGCCAGGAATGTAATTGCCCAAGAGCTTATCCGTATGGCTTTGGCTGTTTCAACAATCTCAAGAACACCGAATGCCTTCGCAATAGCGCGAACAAATTGGTTCACGATCAGATAGACACCATGTAGTGCACCCCAGATGATGAAGTTCCAATGAGCGCCGTGCCACAGACCACCAAGCACCATTGTTGCGAAGTTATTGATGTACTGGCGCACCTTGCCGTGGCGATTGCCGCCAAGGGGAATGTAAAGGTAATCCCGCAACCAACGGCTAAGCGTCATGTGCCAACGGCGCCAGAATTCTGACATGTTTTCTGACTTGTATGGAGAGTTGAAGTTCCAAGGCAAGCGGATCGCAAATAATAACCCGAGCCCAATAGCCATGTCGGAATACCCCGAAAAATCGAAGTAAATTTGGAAGGTGTAGGCAAGAGCTCCACCCCAAGCCGTCATTGTGGTGACAACTGCGCCACTATCTACAGACCCAAAAACCTGATTGGCGTAGGGCGCGATGGAGTCGGCAATTGCGAGCTTCTTAAACAGTCCCAACGCAAAGAGGCATAAACCTTCGCAAAACATAATCGCACGAGCACTGGGAGATATAATTTTCCGAAACTGCGGCATCATCTCCGCGTGATGAACAATAGGCCCTGCAATAAGTTGCGGGAAAAATGTAACAAATAACGCGTACTCAAGAGGGCTGTGCGAAGCTGGATCCATCTTTCCTGCATGACTGTCACAGAGGTAGGAAATCTGTTGAAAGGTGAAGAATGAGATTGCTAACGGGAGGAGTAACTTCGGATCAGGTAGGCCCACATCAAACAGAGCGTTGAAGTTTACCGTCAGAAACCCAAGGTATTTATAAACACCTAAAAGGAGCAGGTTAGCTACTATACCAAAGATTAGAATTCGTTTGGACTTTGGCGTGCCGGGTTGCTTCAATATTTGCTTCGCCAAAACGTAGTTGACGCCCATCGACCCAATTAGAAGTATTAGGTACTCTGATTTGAACCAACTATAAAAAACGAGGCTGGCGCCAATCAAAAGAATTTGGCTATGCCAACGCGTTTTAGAGAACAGCGTTGCGAAGAAGCCTAACAAAACCAAAGGCAGGAACTTCGTTAGGAATACGGGATCAGTGAATAACATCTTAATAGTTCCAGGAAGCTAGAGTGCTGTTGGGTTTGAAGCGCTGGCCTGCATTTGGGTGGGAGCTTGGCAGGTCGGAACAATACCAATGCTTTGTTCTAGACGAGCTTTGGCTGTGTGAAGTTCGGCGCGCGCCATTTGCTCGCGAATATAGGAAAGCTCACGCATCAGCTCTTCTTTGACCAGATATGTTTCTGGTTGCTTGCCTGACGCAACGTCAGCGTTGAGGTCTTGGGTGATCTCACCTTGTACAGACAGAGCTTTCCAGGCGAGGGTTAGGTCATAATCCAATTTGTGCATTTGTTCGCGGGCAATCATGACTTGCGCCATGACGGCACTAGCCAAAATTTCTGTCTGTCGTTCTTGTTCAGCGAGTGCGATTTTACCATTTCGTTTTGTTTCGCCGATCTGACCGAGACGTAGGAGATCCCAACTCAAATTTAGCCCAGCGGATGCGAAGTCTTGGTTTAGAACAAAGCTGTTGGTGTTATGGTTGGCGCCAAGGAAGAAACGCATAGCGGGTAGATGACGCCATAGGTCTTCCTCATTTTTTAATTTTGTCAGGTCTGTTTGGTAGAGAGCTTGGCGAATTTCAGGGCGATTTTGGTAAGCTGTCGTGACGAGGTCCAACGCATCCTTTTTACCCAGTTCGCCTAGATTGGCTGGAAGTCGAGTGGATTCTAAATCGAAATTTGTTCCCGCTGGGACATTCATCAGGCGGGCGAGTTCTGGTTTTGCCGAAAGCAGTGAACGATAAAGAGATTGATACCACCGGTTAATATCGATCAATTCACGCTGAAACATGAGTTCTTGGCGCTTTGTATCGGGATTTTTATCAGCGCGTTGTTGCGACAGATTGAGTGCATAGGTGACCCGGCTTTTCAACCACGCTGACTTTTTTTCTGCTTGTTCGAAAGCGACCGCACGCCAATAGGCGTTCTCGACATCGACCATCATCTTATTACAAAGATACTGATTTTGCTCGGCTTGAGAATAGGCATTGATCGCGCGCCTATTGGCTTTGAAACCACTCAATCCAATTTCGAGAAGATCCCAACTCGTCGTTAAGTTTGACCTTGCCGCAGCTCGATCTTGTGCTGTGTAAAAATCTTGAGGCATGGTGTCGGAAGCGTCATCGACTTTCTTACCGACAGAAGCGCTCGCGTTATTTCTCCATGTCCCATAGCTATTTGCATAAGCTTGCGGAAGGAAGTCTTTACCGCGCATCCCGGCTTTTCGAACTGTCTCCACCAATTGAGTTTGGGCGCGCGCGAATTCGGAGTTATGGGCAAGTGTGCGGGTCCGTACGTCGTTGATAGTAAGAGGTACGTCTATCTCTAGCGGTACAGCGTCAGGTCGCAGGGTGCTGTCCGTATAGCTAGATACGTTCGTGGAATCATACTTGACGGCCGTCGAAGCGCATCCACTCATTAGGAAGGCGCTGATAAGGCCAAATCCCATCAGAGATGTTTTAAGTTTAGATTTTTTTTGCTCAATTGTCATTTGATGACTCCGTTTTACGGATAAGTCATTGCAATCGAGGGACCACTTCCACGCTTAATAAAATCAGTGAGTTAGATGGTTAATGCCAGGTGAATATTGAAAATATTTTGCATTCTGCATTTCGCATTTTGCAAAATGCAAAATCAGGCTATCCGAGCTTCGGGGCACGGGCCTAGATCAGTCTAGCGGACGATATAGCATCGCGTCATAATCAACCATTATGCGCGTGTTACTTTGTGTAAGTTGAATGCCAATTGGCCAGACAGAATTCGGATTTACGTTCACCTTTTGATTATTGATTTGCAATCGATTTGAAGAAGAAAGGTGAGTCCCTGTCTTTTCTGACAGGGGAATTTGAATGGGTCGCACTTCACCCGGGATGAGATTATTTTGAAGATAGAACGGCTCCACCCACATAAGGCTACCGTCAGCGTCGACATAAGATAGCTTTAGCTGGAGTGTACTTACAATCTCGGTGCCAGCGTTAGTCACTGTGACCGCAAGAACTTCACGATCGTCGTTTTCTCGAACGTTGATGTCAGAGAACGTAACAGACTTATAATACGCAGGGCTACACACGGTTGTTGAAACAGAGAGATCAATATCAGAGGGGAGGCCATCAAACTCTGGAACACTGAACTCGTCTGGATTATAGGCCGCGTTAAAGGGCTGGTCTTGAATTTTTAGATAGCCTTCGAAATCGATACGAAAAGCAGAACTTTCTCCAGGAAGAAGTCGATGGGGTCCAATACGCCCTGCATGTTGCTTGAACTCAGTTCCTGAATTTGTGTCAACGGCTCGTGCCAGAACTTTGGTGCAAGTCGGAAATTCAGAAAGGTTTTTAATACGGCCAATCACGAACAATCGACCGCCTTTTTCAACGAGTTCTACGGCCATGAGCTCAATTTCGGGTCGTGCTAACCTTTGAATAGGGTCTGTGGGCGTTACCTGTTTTTGTCCCGTGAGGTCACGAAACTGTGGCGTATTTACATTTGATGTTAATGTTGGCGTATAGGTCTTGTCGGCGGGCGCATATTTAATCTGCCAAATTCTATTGGCGTTTTGAAGTAATGTCATTTCGGCAATGACAGGCCGAATCCCGATGGAAGTTAGGTAGGTTAGTTCTGTTTTAACACGAACTATTCCATCTCCTGCGGGTTTTACACTCATAGCCTTCACAGACGTGAGTTTTCCAAATGAGGGGACAAGGCCGCCTGTGAGTTTTTGGGTTTTCAAAAACTGCCCATAATCTAAATCCGGATCAGCGGCGAGCATAGAGAAGGCCTGCTCAGTCTCACGGAAGTCCAAATGTTGATAGAACTGTGTTACTACGGCTTCAGGGGATAAAGGCTTTTGTTGGTTTTGGATCGTCTTGCTGATTATTACCGTGGTCACAAGAGCGACAATAACCGGCAGTGTTCTTACCGCCCAGGTCATAGGTTGAGGTGGTACCCATGCCTTAGGCTTCGATGCAGGTCGGGTTATTGTATCGATTGTCAGAGTAGGACCGGGTTCCGGTATCTTGAGTGTTATATAAGGTGAACGAGCTTTTCTTAGAAAAGGTGTTGATTCTGAGGATATGAGGCGTTGCCGCAATGCAAGTCCGATCAATGCCAGAAGGCCTAAAGTCAAAGACCCAATTGGCAAAATGCCCCACATGAGTTTCTGGTAGCCTGGTAAATCTCTTCTAGGTCTGACAGCGGGCAAGCGTGAAATATCCGGTTTTTCCCACACACGAATGCCGTTGTTGAGACGCGTGATCTGATTCCATCCTGTGTAGTGCAACACCGGATCGTAAAACTCGTCATTAGAGAACACATACTTCAGGTGAAATTTCTCTGCATTTGTCAGAAACTGATTGAGTGAAGCCAGGCCAGGGACGCCCATATATTTCGAGTTCTCCAGTCGCTCGACAGAATAGTTCATCAAGCTTGGAAGGCGCCTTGCAGAATGATAGTTTCCATCAACGGACTCGGCGTTGATAAGCGCGCTATGATAGGCAAATTGATCTCCAAATCCGAGCGTCAGGTAACGCCAATCTGAATGCCGGTCTTCATCCATAAAGGCTACAATTGGCGCGGGGTCAATGAAGTCGGGTTGAGTGGGTCTAAAGGTTGGCAGTAGAGCAGTCCCAACAGCCAGACCAACATAACTCACAATCATTAAGACTAGAGCAGCTCTACTCAAGAAAGAGCCAAAAGCACGATGGATCAATATCTTTCCCCGCCCTTCCCATAGGCTTTGAACGGCCAGTCCTGCAAAAGGTAAAATCAAGATAGATGCCCAGAAGGTAAACCTATCTAAAGTGAGAATTTCAAATGCAGGTCCAAGAAGAATACGTGGAAAAGGCGTTGTTCCACCCGTACCCAAAAATAGTGCGATTAGAACGGAAAGCCCTAGAGGCCAGAGAGATGTTCTGGAAGATTTTAATATCACATAAGGCACCACGGCGATCAGCATGCCCCACGGAATTACAAAGAACATTAGTCCTAAATTGGGCTTCGCGATAAAATTCTCTCGGCTCCCATGGGGAATGCTAACCTGAGTAATTGGATCCGTGATCGACCAGTGCCAATAAGGAAAGACAATGGTTATGATTAGAAACAACATCCCCAAACCCATTACAATTCCACGTATCAACGCGGGAGATGCCCATTTTAAATAGGCAAATTTGCCACTTGGTTTAGAGGAGTTCCGTCGCTTCAAATTTGCTAAGAGCGCCGCAATTCCAATCGGTGCAACAAAGAAGACCGTTCCAAATAAAGGTGTAACATGATGAACGGAGGTGGTTGCCGCGGATAGAATGAGACCTAAAGCCAAGTCTCTTTTTCGACCATGCTCAATCCAGTTAGATATGTGAGGAATTGCGTTTAGGAACAGTGCGATTGAAAGCAACGTAGGAAGCTGCCCAAAGATATGCAGCGTTTCCGAGATGCTCGTGGAAAACACACATAGCATTGCGGCATAGGACGCGGCCTTATCGTTAACCCACAAGCGGCTAAACCTGAACACTCCAATAATCAGAATGCCAATAGCCAAAAGTTGCAGAATGATAAATGCGATGCGCATATCCATGAAGCGCATCAAGACCCCTAAGGCTTGATGGCTACCTGGCGGATAGGCTGTGACCGTAAATCCCGTATACCAACGTGTTTCCCAAGGGTCGAACCAGGATGTTAGATAGTGATTTCCAAAAAACATATGAATGTAGGAGTCATATGTCTGTCCATAGGTGAAAGGTAAGAGCGCCCCATGAAACATGAGCGCTAATAAGATCGCGAGATATGTCCACGACCTTGCCGTCATTTTACCGGGTTAACTTGTCTTTTCTCAAAGGCATCAGAATAGTTCCTATCAGGATTGTTGCGCATATAACTTGAATGAGCAACTTCAGGCTAAAGTAGGTTTCTAACCCAATGTCAGGAAAGAAGTGATTAACTGCCGATAGAGAGATGAGTTGAACGCCGCTAAAGCCTAGAATGATCAAAGCAGCGAAACCTCGACCCTGCGCGATTTGGTAGATTGCGCACAGATGGCTGCCGATGAAGACTGCGCCTGTGAGAGCGCTTATCCAAACGATTGAAGACAGCGCAAGATATTCATCCCCGAGCATGACGCTCACAATTAGATTAGCGTTAGGCAGAATAATCAACATTGCCGCGACAGTAATTATGGCTATTGCGCCCAAAAGGAGCAATAATTCCTGTGGAGACTTCTGATCGGCTTGTCGTTTCGCGACGAGAGGCTGAAGGATCATTGAAGAAGATAGGAAAGCGAAAAAGAAAACGCGCTGAATGAGCAGCAATCCCGCGACGAGGCCGGCAGTCTCAGGCGAAAAACTAGCCTTTGCGATAACAATATCGCTATCTAGAACCAATACTTGAGCGATCTGCAAAATTAAGTACGGCAAGGCGACGACGCCAAGCGCTTTTGTCTTCGGGTCAAGTCTCGGTACTTTGCGTGGACTAAGACGTTTGAAATCTTCTTTGCGTGTGGAAAAAACAAAACCAGCTATGATGGAAAGCCCAACAGCTGCGGCGATGCCTGCTAATCCAAATCCGAGTTTCCAGAGGATCAGGCTGCCAAAAAGTCGAATTATCCATTCAGCTTGAATCGAAAGAATGATCTTCGGAAGATCAATCAATCCCTGAGTGAGGCCTCTATAAATCACCATTGGAAGAAAAAAGGGTATTGCGAGTGCCAAGACACAAAGGGCCAAGGGGGACGAAAAGTTCAATGCCCCAGAAATGTAATTCGCCAACGCGATAACAATAAACATTGCGGGCAAGGAGAATTTGAGGCTTCGCCAAGATAGCACATGTGCCCGTTTATAGCTTTGTTGAAATTGACTTTCTTTTGCCGTCAACTCCGCAAATGCAAATTGTAGTGCACCTAGGAATGACAAGACTCCCAGCTTTAACGTTAGAAGAAGTGTGAGGTCAGCAAAGGCTGCCGGTCCCATCATGCGGGCAAAAACCATGTTGAAAACTAGATTAGCAGCATTCGCGATATTCGCCGAAACGAACAATGCGGCAGCGGGCCCGACTAACGCGTTTGACCGCATCGCTTTCAAAGGAAGCTTGATAGATTTTGCCATCTATGCCTCCGACAATGAAAAACGGGTATTGTCAGCTAAGTGGCTAGGGAGGCGATTGAGAATAGTGCAGTTAAATAAGGCGGTGATGGAAGAGCGCCGCGCTACAGACAAAATGTCATTATCATCAGGAAGGTGAATTGAAACTTCTTTGCCACGAGCCAAGAGATTTTCGCAAACCTCCGTAAGTGTTGTAAACACAGATGGGCCTAGAGTTTTAACGTTCGAAAAATCTAACGTGATGAGCTGCTTTTCATCCGAAATAATCGCTTCCATCGATCGAATGCTATGTGTGCTCAATACCTCGCCTGAGCGAAGGTGTTGAGTAAGGGCTGGGGAGGTTAGATTTCGTCTATTTTGAAAACGCGCTCTGATTTTCCACTGACTGAAAATCAAAGAAGTCATTTTTAGCCCACCTTTAATGACATCTGAAAATTTGATGTTCGACCCTGGAACTTCAGTCCATTCAAGAACCGGGTATTCGAAGAAGTTCTTTCGTTCACGCCGGTTTGGGTTAGAAATTCTCAAGAACAATTCTACATCGAAAAGCCAACCTGCAGTGAAAGGTGCATCTAAGCAGTTGATTAGATGTTCGTTATTGCGAAATAATTTCGCGCCGCATTGCGTGTCTTTCAACGCTAAACCTGTCGCCAATCGACCCATCGATGCGCAAACCAGAGAAATCAATTTACGATGAATGTCTCGATAGACGCGACGACCCAGTCCGCCAGCACGCGATCCGAAAACCACATCAATGTTGTCTAAGCGCTCTGCAACTGAGATGAAGTCGTTGATTGCATTTAGCGGTGTCGCAAGATCAGCGTCCAAAAACGCTATATATTTATCGCCGCGCTCGGCTGCAAATTTAAGCCCGTGACGAACAGCTTCCGCTTTTCCTGCATTTCGCGCCATTGTTAGGACGTCGACCTGTTTAGGTAACGCCGCCATGGCTCCGCAGAGCAGGCTAATTGTTAGATCTTTCGAACCGTCATCTACAAATATGAAAGAAATTTTGGGGTTCTTTCGGGCGAAGTTTAAGAAGACCTCCAGATGTAATCGGTTGGCCTCATTATAACAGGGTATAATAATCGAGGTTCGATCATGTTTCCAAATAGACCGCTTTAGTGACGGTTCTTTTGATAAGGTTTCAGCCGGTGAAGTTTCGTGTTTGGTCATTTTAATCTCCAATTATTCGGAGATAACTACGCAAATGCTGGGCCGCGATTTTCTCTATGTTTTCGGCTAATTTCTTTGCAAATCAGAAAACACATTCGCATTTCGCAAAGATCATTTTGCAATTTTGCTCAATTTGCACGCAAAACATGGCGTTTTTCGCGGCATGTCCATTGCAACCATTCATAGGCAACTTCGCAAAGAAAAGACCTATGACGAACCGAATGAAACTAACTGTATCCCTCCTATCACTCGTAATGAGTGTTGGGGTTTCTGCAGGCTCTGCTCAGGCACAGACGGATGCCAGCAGACTACAAGTCTATGCAGGGCCGCAGACGACGATCCCAGGAGAGAATATCAGTGTGACGATTGAAATGACTGATGGTCATGGAAAAAGCGTTCAAGGTGAAACGGTACAGCTGACTTATGTTTCCGATAGCGTTCCGAAGTTATTATCGGGAAAGATTTCAAATGGTTTGATGTCATTTGATGTGTCAGCTCAAAGTATAGCGGGCGGAATGACCTTTCAGGCAACCTCAGGCGATTTGACGTCAAATAGTGCTCGAGTGCAAATCGTCGCGACCCAACCAGATACGTTCAAGTTAGAGGTCAGGTCTTCCAACAATGTCAACTTGGTCGACATCACGACAGACTCGATAAGTGACGCTTTTGGGAATTTGATTTCGGATCAATCTCTTGTGGCTCTGAGTTGGGTTGACAATACAGGTGTTAAGCGTTCGGAAGCAGCGCAACTTTCAAATGGCCGCATTATCTATACTAGTATTTGCCCTGGTGAATACGCCGCTCCGTTGAAAATTCGGGCTGTATTGAAGAATGTAGAAGTCTTTTCTTCTGATCTCTCTGTTCTTTGCGCATCGCGAGAGGTCGGAGCATGATACTCAAGAGCCTTCATAACATGAAGCGACTTCCCGTTTCCGTTGGTATCCTCCTAACCGGTGTTGCGTTTGCGGGGATTGTTTCCAACGTCATAGAAGCGCCAATCGGATCAAATGAATATTTGCATGAGCATTTGATCAAGCCCGTTGAGTTTCTCGATCGAGATTGGATTGGGGATTCATTCAAACTCTCTGTTCAAGACCGCCAAACACTTTCTGGGATCGTGCTGCAATCGGAGCAACCTACTCGAACCTTAGACAGCGAGGCCTCCGTAACAGGGCAAGCTTTGACTGTTGTGAAAGAGACTACATGTCAGTCGACAACAAAGCCCTGTGAATTGGTTTTTCGATTAGGTCGTGAATTTGAAGAAGTTCACGTCAACAAAGATTTACGGGTCGCGAATGTCAAAGAGACCAGCTTACGCGTTACCTTTAATTCTGACCCTGAAATCAAATCTGTAGCTATCGACGAATTCGCAAACGAAACTAGGTTGTTTAGGTTTTACCAAACTCAAAATGGGTGGATGCAGAAGACTTCAGAAATTCTCGACTCAACATTTTTGAACTTCAAAGATCGGACCGGCAAATTTGATGACAAATTTTCGACTGATTTCGTGGGCGTGAATTATTATCCTGCATCTGCCTCGTGGAAAGAATTTTGGACGGAATTCCCTATCGAAGAGATTAAGTCTGATCTTGAAACAATAAGTAATATGGGGGGGAACTCTGTTCGCATATTTCTAACCCATAACTATTTCGAAGGTGCTGCCACACAAGACGAAGCAAAGGCCAAACTTCGCATATTTTTAGATCTTTGCGCGGCAAATAATATTCAAGTGCTTGTCACATTATTTGATCTTCGCCCAGATTACACATTGTCCAATATGACACGCGACGTCGATCACATAGATCGAGTGCTCGCAGACATATCAGCTAATCCAGCAATCTTAGGCATCGACATCAAAAATCAAGCTGACCTAGATTTTCCAGCGTGGGGGCAAGGCGTCGTCGAAGGTTGGTTGACAGTTATGGCGCGTCACATTCAAATTCGGTATCCGGACCTTCCAGTTACTGTCGGGTGGTCAAACCCAAACTCAGCTCTTGGTTTAAATGGCGTCGTCGATTTCGTGACCTATCATGAATATGGACGCGTCGATGGGTATGCCGAGCGCCTGGATCTCATCAAAACTAAGTCTCATGACAAACCCGTCATGATAACCGAACTAGGCTCAACGATTTGGAGCCCGATCCGCTCAACGCGCGCGGCGGAGATTAAACAAGCGTCCCGCCTTGAAAGCCAACTAACGCAATCATTTGCTGCCGATGGTGTGTTTGTCTGGACGCTCAACGACTTTGACCATGTTGGGAATGATGTTGTCGGCAGACGGCCTTGGCGAAAAGCTCAGCAAAAACATTTTGGTCTCATTCGCGCTGATGGGTCAGCTCGTCCGGCAGCGAACATCCTTCAGGCGCACGCAGACAAGCTTGCCTCTCAATCCATCAACTAAATTTAACTGCCCAAGGGAAATATCATGAAAACTATAGCTATTGTTACTGCCTTTCCACCAAGCGCCGGCTCTTTGAACGAGTATGGGCTTCATCTGGTCAATGCGTTTGCCGCGCGGTCAGATATTGAAAAAATCATCGTGGTTGCAGATAAGTATGAAGGTGAAACGCCCGAACTCGATCTTGGTCCCAAAGTAGAGGTTAGGCGGTCATGGAGGTTTAATGACCCACTGGCGGGGTTTCATATCCTGCGGGCGCTTAAGTTATCACAAGCAGAAGGGGCTATCTATAATCTTCAGACTGCCTCTTTTGGGGATAGTGAAATTCCTGCAGCCCTTGGATTGCTAACACCAGCGGTTTCTCAAAAAACGGGCCTACCTTCAGGTGTGATTATGCATAATCTTGTCGAAGCTGTTGATCTTAGTAAAACAAACCTTGCAAAGAGCCCATTCCGTCAAAAACTGGTGGGTGCAGCCAGTTATTTCGTGACTAAGACCATGTTGATGTCTGGCTTCATGACCGTCACGTTAGATAGCTTCTGGGATATTTTGAAGGACAAGTACAAAGCCAAAAATGCTTTTATGGTTCCTCACGGCTCGTTCCCGTTGACCTCTGATGTTCAAATTACAAAACTCGCTGATCGGCCTCGTACGATCGTAACAATGGGAAAATTCGGGACCTATAAAAGGCTCGAGCGGACAATTGGAGCCATCCAAAACTTAAATCTCTCTCGAACAGAGTCTCAGAAAATCAGGTTGGTTATCGGCGGGAGCGATCATCCCGCAACACCAGGTTATCTAAAGTCTTTGGAAATTAAACACCAAGCCGATGCAAACATCGTCTTCCATGGTTACGTGGCGGAAGAAGATGTCGCTCCATTTTTCACGCAGGCGAAACTTGCGATTTTTGACTATGATAGCACGACTGGAAGTTCAGGTGTTTTGCATCAGGCTGCGATCTACGGGACGCCAGCTGCTTATCCAATGATGGGTGATTTTATTGATGTGACTGAACGTGAGGGCTTGAAAGGTTTTAACTTTACGGCGTTAGACCAAACCGCTCTTGAAAACTCTATTGAGGAATGCCTTGATAATTCGGAGCTCGGACAAGGCTATGCGGACAACAACCTTCATGTTTCAAAAGGGGTAACGATGGACACCGTAGCGTCCATTCAATTGCAACTTCTTAGGAAAACCAACACTGGGAATTTTAACGCTCTGCGCAGAGCCAAGAATTCCGCTTTGCATCTTCAGGAGATCAGCCGGTCTGGTCCAATTTCAGTTGGCGGATAAAGGAACAATATTTACAAGAATACGGCCCTGATCACTTCAGGTGATGAGGTCGTCATATTCAGGTCAAAGCATGGGTCAAACTTCTTAGCATAGTTACATATCCACACTTCATTTAGGACTAAATTCCTTTTTACTTGACTCCTTGTTCGGCAATAGAACAAATATAGAACATTGTGACAGTTGTAGAAATCATAAATCGCCGCGATGTTGGGACATTTTCGTCCTTGAGCCTGCAAACCCGGGAAGAGTTATCTCTCAGCGGCCCAGTGCGTTTGGCGAAAGGACGCGTGCATGAGGTGTCAGGGGATAGTGCCGATATGTTCGCAGTCTTGACGGCATCGAAACTTCAGGGACCGGTTATCTGGATTGGATTGTCGCGGTATATAGGCTCGCTTGCCCCAACGGCGCTTCAAGATTTTATTGATCCGGCACGCGTCATTTTAGCCGAAGGCATTAGCCGTAGCGAAGTACTCTGGGCTGCCGAGCAGGCTCTACGCGCAAGCTGCGCAGAATGTGTCGTCATCGAGTTATCAAAAGGTCCAAACCTACGAGAATCCAGACGCCTCCAAGTCGCAGCAGAAGAGGGCGGCGGGATTGGCCTAATATTGATTCATGGTCGCGCCCATACTTCGGCGTGTGAAACACGATGGCAATGTGAAGCTTCGAATGTGGGCGAGAATGCTTGGGTGTGGTCGTTGACGAAAAATCGGAAGGGCGAGTTGGGAACGTGGCAGGTAAGGTGGGTTCCGTCTCAGCGTAGCGGAGGGGCGTATGAAGCGGGTGTTATACATCTGGTTGCCGCAGCTGCCGCTTGATCTTCAGGTTCGTAAAGGTGACCCGCGTGTAGATGCACCCTTTGCGATCATTACCGAAATCAAAAATGCGTGGCGCTTGATGCATGTTAGTGAAGCCGCTCGTGAGGCTGGTTTGTCAGAGGGCGTTTCTTTGGCGGATGCACGGGCGATTTGTCCTACGCTTTTGACGGAGCCTGTAAATGAAGCTCGCAGCGCGGCCTTGCTACGGGCGCTTTGGCGTTGGGCAGATCATCTTTCACCTTGGGTAGCTTTGGATACACCGGATGGGTTGTTTTTGGATATTACCGGGTGTTCTCATCTCTTTGGCGGTGAAGTGAACATGGGCGAGAAAGCCTTGGAACGCTTGGAGGCTATGAACATTACGGCACGTATTGGGATTGCAGATACAAAAGGGGCCGCTGCAGCTCTTGCCCGGTTTGGGCGTGCAACGGTTGAGGTTTCTGAAAGCGGTCAAACGATACCGACTATGCGGGCTTATCCCGTTGAGGGTCTGCGGCTTGCGCAAAAAACATCATCTGACCTCCGCCGGGCGGGCCTGAAAACAATCGGGCAATTGTCTGAGATTAAAACATCAGAATTGGCGCGGCGATTTGGATTGGATTTAACCAAGGCCTTGGCGGCTACGCTTGGTCATGCACCTGACCCTATATCTCCGCGATCTGCAGACCCTATTTATGCCGCGCGGATGACTTTACCTGACCCCATCGGGTTAAAGGATGATTTGATAAGCGTTTTGGACAGGTTGGTGACATCCGTCTGCAAACGTCTGGAGAAAGATGCCAATGGCGCACGTCGGTATTACTTGACGGTGCGCTGTGTGGACACAGGTGATCATGTTTTGCAGATCGGGTTTGCGCGCCCTACATTTGAAATGCGTGCTGTGTTGCAGCAATTTGGACGTCCGCTCGATGCGCTTAAGATTGAATATGGGGCGGATTGGTTTCGCCTAGAGGCCGCACATATTGAACCGATCCAACCCTTTCAAATTAGCTTGGATCAACACAAGCAAACGCAAAACGATACCTCTAAGATTATTTCGACCCTGGGGAATAAGCTGGGATTTGACCGTGTGCGGCAATTCCACCCTATTCAAAGCCATTTGCCTGAGCGCGAGTTTGTCCAAGTCGAGGCAATGGACAGGCGAGATCCTGCCGTTTGGAAAATAGCGCCACGTAAACGCCCCGTACGACTTTTCAGACGGCCTGAGAGATTGGTCACGTTAGAACCAGGACGCCCCCCGAAACGATTTCAATGGAGGCGTTCTGTTTATTCAACATATCAGGCGAATGGCCCAGAACGTCTGTCATCTGAATGGTGGCAGGCTGACGGCGGGGCCGTCAGAGATTATTGGCACGTCCAGACACAGGATGGGCCGCGCTTTTGGTTGATGACCTACCCTGGGGCGCCGGAACCAAGTTGGTACATCGCAGGCCGTTTCGCGTGAGCTATGCTGAGTTAAACGCAATATCCAACTTCACCTTTCTAACAGGGGCGTCCCATGCGGATGAATTAGCCGCACGGGCCAGTGAGTTGGGCCTGTCTGCACTCGCCATCGCGGATAAAAACAGTTTCGCTGGCATTGTTAGAGGGCATGCTGCCGCTGAAGAAATCGGTCTGACTTATCTCGTCGCGGTTCGGCTTGTTTTGCGAGATGGGACAGAAATTGTCGCCTATCCGAAGACTCGAAAAGGCTATGGAAATCTATGCCGCCTTCTCACACTTGGAAAACGACGTGCCCAGAAAGGGCAATGTGATCTCACCTTAGACGACGTGCTCGCATGGGGGCAGGCCTGCGTTTTAGTTGTGGTAAATAGATCTGAGCCTATCCCGCAATTGAAGAAGAAGTTTGGAGAAGATGTCTTCTTCGCTCTTAAGCCATTTTATGATGGAGGAGATGATACGCGGTTTGCGGAGCGCGCTGCTGAGGCTGCAACGCTGGATGTGCCTTTGGTCGTCATGGGCAATGTTATCATGCATGCTGGGCGCCGCAGGCGGCTGGCGGATGTATTGTCCTGTATTCGAGAGAAAGTAAAAATTGATCAGCTAGGCCGGCTCGCGCAGCCCAACGCGGAGGCACGCCTTAAATCCGAGTTTGAGATGCGTCGCTTATTCAAAGCCTATCCTGAAGCCCTCGCCAATACACAAGAGATTGTGGAGCGCTGCACATTCTCTCTCAATGAGTTAAAATACGAATACCCCGACGAGGTCACGAAAGGCGAAGATGCCGACACTCGATTGCGACGACTGGCGGAGGAGGGATTGGTTTGGCGATATCCTGATGGTCTCACACCGCGTATTCGCGCCATGGTCGAGAAGGAACTAAAGCTTATTAGAGAGCTTGATTATGCGCGTTATTTTTTGACGGTTTACGACATTGTTGCTTTTGCGCGATCCAAAAACATTCTGTGCCAAGGGCGGGGCTCTGCGGCGAATTCTGTCATCTGCTACGCTCTTGGAATTACGGAAGCCTCGCCAGAAACGATCTCGATGGTTTTCGAACGGTTTATCTCGGATGTACGCGGGGAGCCGCCTGATATTGATGTCGATTTTGAACATGAACGCCGCGAAGAAGTCATCCAGCACATCTATGAGAAATATGGTCGGCACCGTGCGGGAATTTGCTCGACCGTTATTCACTTCCGTAGCCGCGCGGCTATTCGGGAGGTTGGTAAAGCCATGGGCTTATCGGAAGATGCGGTGGCGGCCCTTTCATCACAAGTATGGGGGACAACGAGCCGAGGTGTCGGTGACGAGCGAGTCAAGGCGGCAGGCCTTGATATCGATGATCCCCGCCTTCGCCAGACGATGGAATTGACGCATGAGATCATCGGCTTTCCACGTCATCTCTCACAACATGTTGGAGGGTTCGTCATAACCGCTGGGCGGCTTGATGAAATGTGTCCCGTTGAAAATGCGGCCATGGCGGATCGAACAATCATTGAGTGGGATAAGGATGACATAGATAAAATCGGCATGTTGAAAATTGATGTGCTGGCGCTCGGCATGCTGACCTGTATTCGCAAAGCGTTTCAACTGCTTGGGGATTGGAAAGGGCAAGATTATGCCTTGGCAACAATCCCACAAGAAGACCCTGCCGTGTATGATATGCTTTGCATCGCGGATACACTCGGCGTCTTCCAAGTAGAGAGCCGTGCGCAGATGAATTTTTTGCCGCGCATGCGGCCTCGTACATTTTATGATCTGGTGATTGAAGTTGCGGTGATCCGTCCTGGTCCTATCCAAGGGGATATGGTGCATCCATTTCTGAAGCGTAGGCGAGGAGAGGAACCCGTTGTCTATCCGTCAGCAGCCCTAGAGCCAGTCTTGGGAAAGACTTTGGGTGTGCCTTTGTTTCAAGAGCAAGCCATGCAAATTGCGTCTGTTGCGGCTGGGTTTACGCCAAGCGAAGCGGATCAGTTGCGGCGTGCTTTGGGGACGGCTCGGGGGCCAGGAACGATCCAAAAGTTCAAGGATCGTTTCATTATTGGCTGTATTGAGAACGGGTATGATGAGGATTTTGCCTCGGCCGTATTCCGGCAATTAGAAGGCTTCTCTGGCTATGGGTTTCCTGAAAGTCATGCCGCTAGTTTTGCACTGCTGGTCTATGTCTCTAGCTGGATTAAGTGCCATCACCCCGAGGTCTTTTGCTGTGCGCTTTTAAATTCACAGCCCATGGGGTTTTACGCACCTGCGCAGATTGTTCGTGATGCGCGTGAGCATGGTGTGCCTATCCGTCCTATCTGTGTTGAGAGTAGCTATTGGGATAATGTTCTGGAGCCAGCAGGGGATGGACGGCTCGCGGTTCGACTTGGCTTTCGTCAAATTAAGGGCTTTCGTGAGGAGGACGGATATTGGCTCTCGGCTGCGCGTGGAAATGGATATCGTTCGGTGGATGCGGTGTGGCGGAAAGCGGGGTTGGACCGCACGGCGCTTTCAAAACTTGCTCAGGCTGATGCCTTTGCAAGTCACGGGTTGAACCGCCGTGACGCGCTTTGGGCGGTTAAAGGATTGGGTGCTGAGAAACCGTTGCCGCTCTTTGAGGCGACGGGCGAGGGGATAGGTTCGGTGGATGTGAATTTACCCGTGATGGATTTGCGCGAAGAGGTATTTGAAGATTATATCGGAACACGCCTGACCTTACGGGAGCATCCAGTGACGCTTTTGCAAGAAGAGATTAGTGGATTTTTGCCCTCCCAAAATTTGCGTAATACTGTTGATGGGAGTTGGGTTGAGGTTTGCGGCCTCGTCATTACACGCCAACGACCGGGGACTGCGAGTGGTGTTATATTCTTAACGCTAGAAGACGGGACAGGTGTTTCCAATGTCGTGGTGTGGCCGAAGATGTTTGAGAAACGTCGTAAGGCGGTCATGGCAGGGCGTCTTTTGAAAATACGTGGGAAGCTTCAACGCGAGGGTATCGTCACCCATGTGATTGCTAATCAAATCACTGATCTATCTTACCTCCTAGATACACTTGGCGACGCGCAGAGTGCAGGTGACAACATTAACCCTAGCATTGATAATGCCGACGAAGCGAAGCGGCCCATTCCTGCCAAAGAAGCAAAACGCTCTGGTGTTAAATCACCGGGAAATCGATTGGCGCCCGCAAAAGATAGGCCCATTTTACCGAGGCGAAGAAACATTAGCGGGTATTATAATACTGGCGGCGGTGCCCGTCATCCACGTCAACAAGCCAATAAGTTATTTCCAAGCCGGGATTTTCATTAGGTTCGTTTTGCTTCAAAAGTTGAATACTTCTCTGATGAAGTTCAAGGTATGAAATTGTACGACATAGTTCGTATGATGAACCTTTGAAGAATTTTTAAAATCGTAAATATTGTCCTGCGGGATTGAAGCTCCATCTGCGAGATCAGTCATCGATTCACAATCAACAACCATATCATTTGCGATTGGCACGCGTTTTTTGTTTTCATCTAGGCGAGTGAAAATAAGTTTGTCTATGACACCTTCCGCTAAATCCATTGCATAGGATTTCGGTTTACAAAAGACATTCCAGAATTTCCATTTCTCCAAATCGGACGGTTCAAAGTTTGATATTACGGCATAATAGTTTTCTCTGTGAGCTTGAAAGCTTCCCGCCGTTCGAAGGTTCTTGATTTCATAATTGGTGTTCGTTCTGGCTTGCCCCATTAAACCCGGAAAAATGGCGCAGGCTGCATCTAAAACGGGGGCTTTCGCGCCGATTTTGGCAATTGAACCGATAGTAGCAAATACACTGCCGGCAGCCATTAAGATGGGGTTGGCCGTCATAGCCAAGCCTTTCCCCGTCACCTGCGCGTAATTTGAGATTAGGTTCATGCCTGACTTAAGGTTTGTAGGTGAGGCTAGGCTAGTACCACCCAAAGGCGCCCCCAAGAAGACGACGCGATAATCTGAATCCTGTGATGCAAACCCTTCAAGCCACCAACGTGTGACAACCCCGCCGCGACTGTGACAGATAATGTCGATCGATTTTGGCGGGCCGTTGGGATCTCTCAGCTCTGAGGCCAAATTAAAAGCATTCACCATGGGGCTAACAGCTAGTGTTGGGTGGTTAAAGCTCAACACAAGATCATATTTTTCACTCGCTTTCTTAACAAAATCGTGCCCGAATTTTCCATGTGTTCGCGATTCCGCAGTTTTTATTTGCTGAGCAGTTGTGTCCCCATGACTAAAGGTTCCATGAATGAATAATAAAATTTTCTTATTTGTCAGATCACCTTCCGATCGAATGTCAGAAAACTTTATATCATAATCTAAACTATCATTGAGTTTCCAGAGACCTCGTTTGTCAGGGTTCGTGCATTTATCATCAATAGCTGAAACCAATTTCGAAACTTGGTTGCTTCCTGTAAGTTTCTCAAAAGCGTATTGCTTCTCAATTTTTCCAGCTGGGAGTGAAGCACGATGATCTCTGCCGGCACGTCTGGAACCTGCACGATAACCTGTCTCGGACACATGCCAGCGTAGCACCCCGTCATGGCCCGATGTGAGAGATAGGACATCATCTGTGTGAGCCCCTTCAGTTCTCCATAGGCGCCGACGACTTTCGATGTTTTCTTTTTTTTCGTCAGAGTCAGTTGCTCTTACAGGCCGACCCAAGGGGCGAAAGCCTATATCTTCAAATGTGTTATCGAGGTCTTCGCTGTCAAAATTATCCGTCATGATTATTCTCCAATATGGGCAATGGCGTAATTGGGGTCTTCATGGTTCGGGCTATTTCGATGTCGATAATGGCATCAAAGATTTCTGGGTAAATGAGGTGCCCTCTCGCTTCCTTCATAGAATTGAAAAACCCGCCTCCGTCACAAATTCGAGTGGTTTCTATAACACTCAGTGCATTCCGATTAATGTTTGAAAGAAGTATAGGAAATGCCGCTTGACCCAATATACACGCGTCGGTGATATTGCTGTCACTAATGGATGAACTCATCTCTTTGGAACTTTCACCTGAATTTTGTTGTTCCGCTAAATATTGAGAGAACTCGTTGATGAAATTAGTGCCTTCGCCAAAATTTTGCCACCACCCTGGAAATGC
The DNA here is from genome assembly GCA_039975855.1 of Litorimonas sp. Taxonomy (GTDB): domain Bacteria; phylum Pseudomonadota; class Alphaproteobacteria; order Caulobacterales; family Maricaulaceae; genus Litorimonas. The sequence continues at coordinate 232,005 of JBDWGH010000003.1, forward strand.
GTGTCCCGAAATTAGAATTATCACGGGTTGAATGCCAATGTATTCTAAGCAAGCGCAAAACAACAATGCCAAATCCAAGCACGTACCTCTTCCTTCTTTTATAATTGCAGAAGGGGAACGAAGGCGTTGAGAATATTTAGAATATGTTGGCGGAGGATTTATGTAGCTTATTGAATGATCATGCAGAAGAGAGTTCCAGATAGCTTGTACCTGTAAATCTACCGCGTCTTTATATTTTCTGGCACTTTGGTATCCATCAAACGTCAAGCTACTATCATCCGAAATGACTTTTAAATGGCGTTCAGCAGATTTGATAATGGATGTGATCGCCTTATCTCGAGGCCATACAAAAGAAGGCAACCAAACTCGCTCAGCGTCTGTATCTAACCATTGATCAACAGGTAGAAGTTTTGTTGTGAGCGTTTCACTCCAAATATTTTCTCCGTCATACGAAACATCAATATAGATGCTCGTTTGAATGATTTCATTTACGCTTCTAAGTGCCCTCGCACTTAGAGGAAGGTTGATTAAGTAGTCGGTGATAACATTTAGGGACGGTAGATCATCTTTGATTTTAACCCTCTGTCTCCATTGGGCAGAGTCATTGCCAGCGACCAACTCGATTTTGACATCTAGGGGCTTCAACGTCCCGTTCCTAAGCTTCCCAATCGTGAATTTTTCAAAAGGACTTTGCCCATTGTGCATTGCGCAATAGTTGAGTTCTTCTTTTACAATGACCTCAACGTTTATATCTGATCCGGATAAAACGATTTTATCGGGCGTCGGTTCATTTGGACGCTTCCGCTTCCGTTTCGTATTGCTTACTGCGTGGACCAGTTGGACGGAAGACCAGAGGACGGGTGTCCCTGAGGTTTGAAATGAAGTTGACTGAAACTGTTTTAATGATTCGATGAAGGCCGGCAGTAAATTCCATCCTTGTTCCCGAAAATGCCGATAAAACGCAGGGAAATAATTTCCTGCAAAGGTGTCATCCAATACCCCATCAATGCCTAAGGCCGAGCCGGCACCATTGGCCACGGCCATTGCAGCAATTCGTCCAGCAGAATGGCATGTCGCAATTGATACTATACTTGGTTTGTTTCCGTTCAGAGTCAGAATTTCGGACAAATCAAGGGCACTCACGACGTGATAGATTTCATCACCATTATCGTCGCCGGAAACAATAATTCCATCCGGAGTGCGTTCGTTAATTAAGGTCTCAGGAATACCAAGGTGTTCGGCTTCTGAGAATGCATAACTCGTATCAAGTGCGGCGATATGCACAAACTTTGGTTTGGTAGTACTTATGTGATGCTCGAGTTCTTTCCTGTTTGGGCTCTCCAAAATATGTGTGTTGGCGAGTCCAGGAACATCATTTGTTATGTTCTCATAAACAAAATTGATCTCACGTTTGAAATCATAATCTTCATAAATTTCTCCGGGCCGGCTGTCTATGCCAAGAAAGTTTGCCTGCGTCGGTTCATGAAATACATCTACCCGGTCACAGTTTAGATGCCTTACGACTGTCAGAGGTTGTTTCCGATACGGACGAGTGGCCTCAATTAAGACGTTTTCCCAAGGAAAGACGCGAGCTGCATACCCTACGGCTTCGGAAATAAAGTCTATTGAGACCTCAATGACTTCAGCATCCACAAACAAATCTTTGGTCGAAATAGATGATTGGTCAAAAATTTCTGATATCGAATCTAAAAAAGGATTGTGATTTTGATCACTTGATCCAGTCTTTATGGATGACATCTTCTGAAGCAAAAAATCGCATCTTTTTAAGATTGGGTATAGTTCAACGTCTGTAAGAAGACGTGTTTCTATTTCGGTATAGCGAGGGGGTGTCGCTGCAGTTTGCAGACAGCGAAAGACTATCTTGTAACTATTTTCAAGTGATCCCATGTGCGCCCCAATGAGAGTGTCATATATAATAACAACTTATAATCAGTGTCAGCATACCTCTCAATTTAACAGATTGTCAATAATGGGGGCGAAATTCCAACTATCGGGATCGTTTTGCTCTCAATCTATATTTCAAAATTTTCCTGGCACATACGTTGACTCACGCACGTTGATTTCCTGCGGCGAAAAATAAGAGGCAGACGAGCCTGGCATTTTCTGGGGTATTCCCAAATCCCGGGCCAGCATTATGGAACAGCCAGGGGTTAAATAAAATTAGCCGGTTAAAGCGCATCGGAGCCCGCATGGTTCGTTCCCATTTGCTCATGCTGGTTGTGTCTTTGTTGACGACATCTTCAATCAAGGAATTGGGGTCATTGTAACCGCTGAGTATTTGGCGCGCTGGATCTGAGGGAACTGATTCCAAACCCGTGCGGCGGTGACGGAAAAAGTCTGTTCCACCTCGGCAATGCTCCGGCAAACTCAGATAAAGAATACCTGAGTAGAAACAGGGGTCGATATGAACTCCGCTTCGACCCTTGTCGCCAGCTTGTGTTATTCGGCAATGGCCGTGGCTGGTGTTTTTATCAGCAATCACGGACGTACCAATCGTCCTAGAGACGGTCTTATTAAGGGCCTCAACTGGCAATGCTTGCGTGGAAAGTAGGCCTGGGTAGTTACCTTTTTTGAGTTTCGGGTCGTAGTTAAGCGCTAAAGCCTGCCTCCGAACATCGTGAGGGTTGGCAAGAAAATCGTCAATAATTAAAAAACTTGGAAGCATGAAGAGCTATAACGCTTTAAGGAGGAGGGGTTATTTGTTGTCAGATTTCAGCATGTCTTCGAGCTTAATTCTGGGGCGACCTGTGCTCTCCTCTGGTCTGGCTAAAACACCATCAGGCTGCGTGAGTGTAATGTCCGACATATTCACCCATTCATCTATGTCAGTGCTTATGAGGCCCCAGCCTTCGACTTCCTTGTAGACGGTGACTTTGGGCTGGAGTCTTAAAGAGCGTGCCAACTCGCGCTTGCTGTCATAAACGGCCGTTCCTGGGCGCTTTACCCAATATTCGATAGGCTCATCCAGCAGCGTCTTCGCATCTAGATTCAGACGTTCCTTATCATGTGCAGCCATTGTCTCATCTACGGATACTGATTGTGCATTTTGTGGTGTTTCGGATTCTGCATTCGGGGAAACTGTTGAGGGCATTTCTTTCTGTGGTTGGGCACAGGCTGACAACGCCGCCGCTATCGCAGCTGTCTGCAAGAGTATTTTATACTTAACGCTATGGCTTATCGTGTTCAAAATAGTCTCCATCCAAGCTTAAACGCTATCACTAAGGTAGAAAAAAAGCCACCCATTGAAATATGGATGGCTTCAAGGTCTTAGCTATGTGGTAGGTTGTTTAGAAACCAAACGTTATACCAGCTCTGTAAGTTTGTGCTTCAATGTCCTTACGTCCGACCGTCGTGTCGACTGATACATCAATTTTAGCACTTCCTGTTTGGAACTGTAGGCCACCGCCAACATCGAACCAGCTCTTATCTGTTCCAAACAGAGCAAATGGGGCGTTGTTACTCGCTGGCGCCGCCGCGAACCCTGCGTTGAAGGTTTCATCAACACTGTTGAATTCTCTGACATACTCCGCAGATACGCGCAGTTTGGCAGCTGATGAGCCCAATACTTCGAAATCCGCACCGATACGACCCTGAGTACTAGTCAACTTGTCTCGCTTAATATCAAGAGCTGCGAGACCGCCAGTCTCGGTCACATTATCAAAGTCCACAACTGTGTTACGCAATCCAGCCTTTGGTCTGACGACGAGGGCCTTTTTTCTGATCGCTTTAGATACTTGAAGATCTGCAGTGAAAGCTGTGCTGTCATCATCGGTGGTGAGTGTGCTTGCACTCGGGAAGGCAACAGTACGAGAGGTCTCTGACCCAAATGAACCGAGGCTAAACTGACCGTCTAGAACAACACCAGTAGATGAACGTAGCTGGCCATAAGCCGTTACTGCAATGTAATCACTTGCGGCTTGTGACCCTAAGGCACCATCCGCTTCAAGTTCTGAATAGCTCAAGGATGCACCGACACTTACTTTCTCAGACACGTAGTGCTCCAGGCCAGCGGAAACTGACCAACCATCAAAATCTTCGTTTGCAAAATTCTGCGCCGTTGGCATCGCGCTACCACTACCGTCAATGAACGCGCCTGATAGATAGACCGCCATATCATCAGGAATAGATTTCACTGACTTGACATCGGAGTTGCTTGCAACTTGCAAGCGTGTCGCATCAGACATGGACGTCATATACTCCGCATTGGAGGCCATCTGCACGGGGTTGCCCATGACAGTCATGGTTCCGCCCCAGCTATCCGATCCTAGGTCGTTTATCCGGTTTCTATGGAAGCGCGCTAGATTATCTGTCGTTGCTTTTGCGAGACTTTGATTAGTTGTCTCTGTGACAGGTGCCCAGCTATCCAATACAGCTTGGATTTGCTCGTTGGAGGAGAGATCGAGTGTTGCATAGATATCGCCAAGCGCTGCCGTTCCACGGGCCTCATCGAGCAATTTAGCATATGAGGATTGGACTGCATTGCCGCTGAGAATGGCGTCATTATATGAACCAGCTTCAATTTTCGCGATGACCGAGTTCTCAGTGTATGAGATGACGGGGCGAAGAATTGTACTGATGTTTGCTGTCGTGAACTCGCCTGTTTGTGTTCCGCCAGTTGTCAGGAAGGTATATTCATTACCTGCACGAACATCCGCAGTTGGCGCAAAGAAGACTTGTCCGCCAAGGCTTGAATCACCTGTAATCGCAAGTAAATCGCTATCGCCATTTGCGCCGATATCAACAAACATACTGGTGCCTGACGCTAGAACGGCGCTGCCGTCAATCGTTAGCGTACCCGTAGTTCCGAGAGTGCCAGGTGCAATCATCCCTGCAACACTGGTTACGAATGGTGCCGTAACCGTTCCGTTTCCAGACAGCATGCCTTGGAAGATTGTATAGTCGCCCACGCTATTTAAGGCACCGTCAACTGCAATACGGCCGCCAGTTTGTTCGATGTCGATTAAGCTGGTTAAGTTTCCGTCCGCATCAATTGCGAGACCAGCTGCGCCTGCAACGGTCAGTCGATCAATTGTGACAGTGCTGCTCAATGTGGTTGTGCCAGCGTTGTTCAGAGTGACATCGAAATAACGTCGTGTTCCGTTCTGTCCGGACGGTGGATCAATATTGTCAGGTGTAAAATCGGTTGCACCAGCCAGTCCATTATCAATTGTAGGGGTAGGGAGTGGATCGCCTGGAGCTTGGGACTCGTTTTCGACGAGCTCAGCACCATTTTGTGCAACCTCTTCAGCGAACTCAGGCGCTCCATTTTGAGCTTGGCTTTCTCCACCAACCAAAACACCACCAGCGTCGGACAGAGCACCGCCAGAGATTGTCAGGCTTCCACCTGATGCATCACCAGCTTCGGTATCTACACCCAAACCGAGCGCCGCCAATTCTTCATCGGTCAATTCGGCAGTGGCATCGGCAGTGGCATCCGGTCCAGGTCGCGATGGAGGGCTCAACTCACCTGTGGCAAAATTGAAACATCCATCTCCAGGATTGTCTCCCTCTGGATCAAAACACACGGCACCGAAACCAGGATCGTCTGTTTCATTAATTCCGTCTTGCTCAACGTCTGGGAAGCCATTGACGACATTCCCACTTGCATCAATGATACGGTAGTTTGGATCTAGGTCAGTTTGCCAATGTGAGGCATCTTCCCATGCGCCATCACCTTCAATTGCGCTGACATAGCGATACGGATTTGTCGCAGCGATGTATTCGTAGAAAAGATAGAGAGGCTGATAGAAACTTTCTGTCCCGTAGGAGCTAAAGCCTTGAGGTCCAAAGAAGCGCGACCCTCCAGAAAGAACGCCGATAACGAGATCTTCGCTCGAAAGACTGTTATTTGCCGCATCCAGGATCAAAGGACCGCCTGAATCACCACCGGCCGTCGTGCCCTCATTCGCCAAAGGCTCATCTTGATAAAGGTTGAAGTCGAAAGCGTTTTCTTTGTTCGGGTCGTCAAAGTCTAGGCGGTATAGATTTTGGGGTAAATCGCCAAACGCTGCGCCGAATAGGAAGGTGTTGCGGTCATCAAATGAGGTTAACGCACCCAACATATTCTCAGCAGCGCGACGACGCCAATCGATTCCTTGGAAGTCGCCAAATGAACCGGAACCGCTACGGCCATAACCTGTGATGTTGACATGGTATCCTGTACCTGTTGTCGGATCGATTTCTGCTGGATCCGGCAAACGTGAGAACAGCAATGCCCAAGTTGGAATATCTGCTGCAGGGGTGTCTAGTGACGCGAGAGCAATGTCAGCTTCTAGGAAACCTGCGCCTTGAGGGTTGGCAAGTGAGTCAGCGTTGTAAAAAATCTGATTTACGTTGAAAACGTTAAGGTCTGGGTTGCTGGCAAAGCCATTATTAATCCAGTTGATGAAGCCAGGTAAAGCGTTGACGTCGAATGAAAACGCGGACTGAATATCAGGGCCATACGCACTTTCAGGGACATTATTTACGCAATGGGCCGCAAACAGAACTGTACGCGGGTTGATCAGCGTACCCGTACAGACAAATCCGTCACTTCGGAAAAACATACCAACGCCGTTTACCCCGCCTTCTTCATCAACAGCATCTTCAGGCGTATTGTTGTCGTTTGGCACAATGGCATTTGCCATCGGGGCGTAGAGCATGCTTGTCATAAGACAAGCTGCAGCACCGCTGAGAAATAGATTGGTTTTTTTGAATTTGAGGAGACTCATGAACTTGCCCTAGAAGTTAACTTTAAGTAAATTCTTTGTGAGCTACTTAAAATAGAGTCAAGACAAGACACCTCAGTTTCAGTTGGAAATCAGGCGTTTAAAAAAAAATTCTTTTTAAGGTGATGTCAAAGCAATAATTTGTCCATGATAAGGGCCTATTTGACTTGCGTTCAGCTCTTGTAATTGAGTTCAGCTCTAGTAATTCCACATCGTTCCATCTTCGAGCCTAACGATTGGATGATATCGGCGATCAAATGAGTATTTTTTTGACTCGTTTTCATCGAAATCAACGCCCAATCCAGGGGCGTCACTGACATAGAACATCCCGTTTTCCATAGAATGATCCGAAGGGAAAAGGGCGTCACATTCTGGCGTTCCCAGGACCAGGTATTCTTGGATGCCGAAATTTGGCGCCCAAGCATTCAGATGGGCTTGAGCTGCCATAGAAATCGGAGAATGGCTGGGCGCGCCGTGAAAGCCCGTTCTGACGTTGTGTAGACCTGCCAATTCCACGATCCGTTTTACGTGGGTAATTCCCCCTGCATAGGTGACCGCAACCCGAATAAAATCAATCAACTCTTCCTCAATCATCGACTTGCAATCCCATATAGAATTGAAGACTTCCCCAATCGCAATAGGGGTTGTTGTGTGATGGCGTATAAGCTTTAGCGCGGCCTGGTCATCTGCTGGTGTGGGGTCCTCCATCCAGAAGAGATTGTATTTCTCAATCTCTTTGCCGAGTGCGGCCGCTTCTCTAGGGCAAAGGCGGTGGTGCACGTCATGAAGGATTTTTAAGTCAGGCCCAAACCTGTCCCGGATTTTTTCAAAAACGGTTGGCATATATTTGAGATATTTTTCTGTATCCCAAATTTCTTCATCTGGCAGCTTTCCATATTCAGTGATAAAGTGATTAGTGTCTGCACCCTGCTCAGGAACAGCGTATCCGCCTTCTGGCATACCAGGGATACCGCATTGCACCCGCACTGCTTTATATCCTTCCGATTGGTAGTGAGCGATTGTGTCCAATAGAGCGTCTAAGTTTGATCCAGTCGCGTGGGCATAAACTAACGCGCCGTCGCGACTTTTACCGCCAAATAATTGATAAAGAGGAAGGCCCGCGATTTTTCCTTTGATGTCCCACAATGCCATGTCGATGGCACCAATGGCGGCCATAGCCACAGGGCCACGCCGGAAATACGCCCCTCGATAGAAGTATTGCCAGATGTCCTCGCTATTGCGGGGGTCCTTCCCAATAAGGCAAGGGATGAGGTATTCCTTTAAATATGCCGCTGGAAGCGTTTCGCGGGTGTTTAACGTAGCATCCCCCAGGCCATAAATGCCCTGGTCCGTCATGATTTTTAGCGTGACGTAATTTTTCCCTGGGCCACCTATAAAAACTTCAGCGCTTGTAATCTTCACTTATTAGCTCCAGTTTGCACCGAAGTAGCTTACCAATGTGACTAACCAATACAATTAATTGGTGAAAAAAAGTTTCGGGGATGAGATGGAACACAGATTGAAGGTTCTCGTGCATGGGACGGGATTTGCTGGACAGGGCCATTCCGAAGCCTTTCGGGATGCTGGCGTTGAAGTTATAGGTATTGTTGGCCGAACTGAAAACGTCACCAAAAAAGTCGCTGAAGACCTGAAAATTCCATATGCGGGAACAGATTGGGAAGCCGCGCTGGAAGCATGTAAACCAGACATCGTGTCCATCGCGACACCTGGCGGCGCGCATTATGAAGCCATCAAATCCGCAATTGCCCATGGGTGCCATATCTTTTGCGATAAGCCCATGACAACAACAGGTGAGACAGCTGAAGAGCTTTATCACTTGGCGGAAGCGAAAGCTCTCAAGACGGCTTACGCGGCAAGTTTTCGATATATGCCGCATGTTATTCACGCAAAACGACTGGTGGCTGATGGCGCGATTGGAGAGCCTCAAGAAGTCGAGTGTAACTCCCACTTCAATTTGGAAAGGGAAATTCCTTTCGGATGGTCTCATCGCAAAGAACAGGGTGGCGGCCGGTTGAACAATAACTTCACCCATAAACTCTCAATTGTGACGTCGGTTGTCGGCGAGAAAATTCTCTCGATTAGCGGTGAAGTGCGTGATGATTTACGAAAAGCGCCTATTGTCAAAGGCGTGCATAACTTCAAAACGCGGCGCGATCATATCCCTGACGATTTGAATGATCCAAATCTCGAATGGGGTGAGTCCAATGTTGAATGGAGCTATACGGTTCTCGCGCAACTTGAGAGTCAATTTGCCCCGAGGCCTGTATCAGTCCTATTTAAACATGGTGGTCTTCACCCCCGATTTAAAGAAGACCATATCGTCTTTTACGGTAGCGAAGGCGCGATTTACATTTCAGGACACTATGGCAGTGGGCCACTTTTCCATTACGGGAAAGATGGCGAGTGGGCTGAACTTCCATTGCCCGAAGACATTGCCGCCAATATCCCGAAGGTAGAAGGGGATACAGAACGAAATTGGCGATACCTAATCGGGCTTTTTGTCAGTGATATTAAAGGCGAAGATGTGGAGCCTTATCAATCCTTCAAAGAAGGCAGTTTATACCAGCGCATCATTGACATCATCCGTAAGAATGATCGCTATGTAGATGTTTCAAATCTACAAACCACTGACGCATTATGAACTTTGATTACCTCGTCATTGCCGGGTATTTCGTCCTGATAATGGGGATTGGCGTTGTCTTTAAAAAGATGGCGGCAAAATCGACAAGCGACTATTTCCGGGGCGGCGGACGTATGCTCTGGTGGATGGTCGGCTCTACAGCTTTTATGATGCAGTTCTCTGCGTGGACGTTTACGGGCGCTGCGGGCAAAGCTTTTACAGATGGTTTTGCGGTCAGCCTGGTATTCTTTGCCAATGCCTTCTCATATTTTTGCGGATGGGCTTATTTCGCTCATCGGTTCCGTCAGATGCGGGTGGACACACCTACGGAAGCTATTGGCCGCCGTTTTGGGAATGGGAATGAGACATTTTTTTCTTGCGCGCTTATTGTCTTCACAATTCTCAATGCGGGGATATGGTTGAACGCGTTAGGTGTGTTCTCCAGTGCGGTCTTCGAGGCCGATATAACTTTGACGATAATTTTAATTGGTCTAGCAGTGATCTTTATTTCAGTTCTCGCGGGGGCATGGGGTGTTGTTGCGTCTGACTTTGTTCAAACTTTGACGGTCGCGGTTGTCTCTGTTGCTTGCGCTATCGTGGCGTTGGTGAAGGTTGGCGGACCGGTCAATTTAGTTCAGGATTTTCCCGTTGATTTCGTCATGGGACCCAACATGAATTACGGGCTTTTGCTGGTCGGAACCTTTGTATTCTTTCTCGCGAAACAGCTCATCACAATTATGAACATGCATGACTCCTTTCGTTTCCTTAACGCTAAGGATTCCAAGAATGCTCGGAAAGCCGCATTGCTCGCGATGTGTCTCATGGCCGTGGGCAGTGTGATTTGGTTTATTCCGCCATGGGCGTCGGCCATTTTGTACCCAGATGCGGCCGCGGCTTACCCAGAACTTGGCAATAAAGCCGCCGATGCCGTTTATCTGGTGTTTGCGCGTAACGCGATGCCAGTTGGGACCGTAGGTTTGCTTCTGGCCGGATTATTTGCGGCGACCATGTCCTCAATGGATTCCGCGCTGAACAAAAATTCGGGCATTTTTGTTCGCAGTCTCTATCAGCCCTATCTTTTGAAAAGGAACAAAACCGTAAGTGATGCGAGGTTGTTGACCTTAAGTAAGATGCTGAGTTTCTTTAGCGGGATTTTAGTTATCGTTTTGGCACTCTATTTCAAATCACTCAAAGAACTTAGTTTGTTTGATTTGATGATGTCGCTGTCTGCGATGATCCAAGTCCCAATTCTAATTCCCTTGTTGCTTGGATTATTAGTCAAGAAGACGCCTAGCTGGGCCCCTTGGATGACGGTGTTGCTGGGCCTGTTCGTGTCTTGGTTCATGCTCAATGTTTTGACACCGCAAGTCTTCGCCAGCTGGCTGGGTATTGAACCATTCACCAAACGCGAAGCTACGGATATGAATTTGATCCTGACGATCGGTGGTCAAGTCTTCATCACGGGTGGATTCTTCTGTCTAACCTCAGTTTTCTACAAAGATACATCTGACAAAAATGCGCCGCGAACACAGCATTTCTTTGAAGACTTGGAGACGCCAGTGGTCGCTGATTTCGAGCAAGACTCTTATGATCGACAACAAAGACAGAAACTTGGATGGATGGTCACGTATATGGGAGTAGGGTTGGCGCTTATGGTTCTTATACCCAACCCGTTATGGGGGCGTGTGACATTCGTTTTATGTGGGGCCATCGTACTTATGATTGGCACACTTCTGAAACGTAGCGCCATACCAAAACCGGTGATGGAGTAGGGGAGAATACAAAGCCATGTTCAAGACAACAATGCTATTGAGTTTAGGTATGTCTCTTGGGTTCGCGGGATGTACGAATTATCCTGAGGCGCCTGAACAACAAAAAACTGTAGAACTCTCTTCTGGAATTGATACCGCCGCTGGTGGTGATCCAGCTTTCATAATCACAACTCCGACAGCTGTTTACTATCTCGAAAAAACGGGCGGTGGACTTTCCAGCATGTTGGATAAAGATGGGGTGGACTGGCTCGGTTTTCACAAAGAGCCGGGGTCCGGGCACAAGGGCGAGTATCGTGGGTTTCCAAATGCTATCCATCGTCAAGACGGCAATTACTTTCACGCGATGAATGCTGGGACAGACCCGTCTAGCTCTGTCGTGGACATTGAGACAGAAGACCACATTCGTATTGTCACAACGTCTGAAAATGAAAAATGGGAAGGCGTTTGGGATTTTTACCCTGATCGTTTGGATTTCACGATGAGCCGAGTCAGCCCGGGTTATAAATATTGGGTACAATATGAGGGCGTGCCAGGGGGCGAAATGGACCGCACTGATTTTCGATACTCATCGGCTGACCCTGAGCGGCATTTAATCGATGAAGAGTTTATCGGCGATTTACCCGGCCCAGAATGGATGGCTTTTGGAGACCCTAAATCACCGCGTATGATTTATATGCTGCAACACCGAAATGATGATCAACCCAATGATTACGTTAGCAGACCTGATATGACCGTGTTAGGATTTGGGCGACGAAACAAAGATAAATTCCTCGATACCCCTCAGACATTTTCAATCGGTTTTGTAGAGTCGACCGACTACTCTGTAGTGTCAGAGACCATAGAAACAATTTCAAATTAGGCGCTTTCATTTTCGTTATTTGTATTCTTCGAGCTGACCCTTCAGGCATTGTCTAACGCGAGGGAACGTCCCTCAGGAGAAATACGAATATGCCGGATAACAATGTCATTCTCTATGGTATGCAAGCCTCGCTCTACACAGGTAAGGCTCGGGCCTTTATGCGGCGTAATCGTATTTCCGTAAGGGAACGCGGAGCGGGTCATCCTGACTATTCTGGAAAGATAATGCCGCAAATTGGCCGCTTCATAATTCCAGTCATTGAAATGCCAAATGGGAACATTGTTCAGGACGGAACGGATATTCTTGATTATTTGGCAGAGCAAGGATTGAGCCAGGAACCACTGTATCCTGCAGATCCCATAACGCGCGCCATTGCCCATTTGTTTGAACTGTTTGGAAATGAAGGTTTGCTCCGACCCGCCATGCATTATCGATGGAATTTTGATGACGACAATTTGAGTTTTATCAAACTTAGTTTCCAGGATGCCTTTCCCGCGCATTTCGACGCGGCAGGGCGGGCGGCTATGTTCGATCATTCATCCGGCAGGATGCGAAAGGCGGGAATGGCCTTTGGCGTTATGCCAGAGACTTTCGCAACAATAGAAAAAAGTTATGCGGAGTTTCTATCCCTCTATGAAGCCCATTTAACTGACACCTATTACCTGTTGGGTAATGCTCCGACGATTGGTGACTATGGATTGTTTAATCCGCTTTACGCGCATTTAGCCCGCGACCCTAAGCCTGCAAATTTGATGAAGACAACAGCCCCTCGGGTCTGGAATTGGGTCGAGCGCATGAACCGACCTGAACAATTGGAGGAACATACGGTTGAAAATCCACCTAATGGTCTTTGGGCAGGCGATGATCTTCCCGCGACGTTAAAGAACTTAATGATATATGTCGGCGAGGAGTATGGAGCCGAGTTTTTAGCTCATGTCGATTTTGCGGATGATTGGCTATCCAAACAAGCCGGGAATCGTGACGCGAAGCCCGAACGCAGTATGGGATTTGCTAACTTCAATTGGCGCGGCCATGATGTGAAAACCGTCGTCATGGCTTATCGTTTCTATTTGGCGCAACGTTTGTGGGACCATTTCGATACCTGCTCGAAAGAGGACCAATCCGCTATTCAAGCGTTATTCACGGATTGCGGAGTGGAGGTGTTTTTGGAAAAGCGTCCCACGCGCCGCGTTCTTCGTGTAAATCATCAGGAAGTCTGGGCAGATTAGTCCGTCCAACCGGATTGTGCGATAATTGCGTCAGCTTCATTCGGTAGGGCTGAACGCAAAGCTTCAATGTCGGCTCTCGCGGCCTCCGTTTGTCCAAGAACTTTGCGGGACCTCAATAAACGGACCCAGCCTGCAGTATCACTGGGGTCCGTCTCCAAACGGGCACGAAGGCCTTCGACCATGCCTTCAATTGCGGCGGTTCTATCTGCCTGAGAAAGGCTTTGCATGGCCGCAATGTCTTCCGCGCTCGGACCCGATTGTGTTTGTGCGGCGAATTTTTGCGCAGCCTCATATTCATTGCGAATTTCTGGGATATCGTTCAGCTCCAAAGCTCTCTCATACGCGCGTAAACCTGCCGTTGTATCGCCCACCAACATTAGTGTTCGCCCGTAAAGCGTCCATCCCGTCGCATCATTCGGGTCCTCGGCTAACCGAGCTTCGAACCGGGGTAATAGACTTGCGAAATCAGTGGTGGAATTTCGGGCAATTGGCGGCGGAGCTTGCCGCGTTTCCGGTGTAAAATTGGGTGATCCTAAGAGACCGTAGAGACCCGCACTCCCACCAACCAAACCGACGCATATGAAACCCGCGACAGCCATAGATCGGGCTCCCGCCTCAGGAGCGTCAGCCTTCGCCGCTTGTAAAAGTCGAGATTGGAGAATGGCTCGCTTCACCTTTTCAGGTTCTTCGCTGCGTTCTACGGCGCGCAATTCATTGCGATAGGCTTCAATTTCATTCGTCTTGGATGTAGCCGTCTCGGTCGAGAGAAACGGAGCGGCGAGGTAAAATCCTACGACAACGGCAAGTGCAATTCCGAGAACCCATATCATGAGTCATTATCCATGAGGTTTTTCAGTAAAGTCTGATCACTTTCCGACAAGGTTTCATTCTCCAGTGTCACGGTCTCGCGTTTTCTTCGGAACAGGAACCATCCCAAACTCAGCAAAACTAAAATCGCGGGGAGGAACCAGAGAATATAGGTATTCGATTGAACGGGGGGCTTCAGCAAAACGTAATCGCCATAACTCTCGCGTATGTATTCGATTACCGCTTCATCAGACGCGCCAGTGGCCAGTTGTTCACGAACAACGACCCGCATGTCTTGGGCAAGTTGGGCGTCTGATTCTTCAATAGATTGGTTTTGACAAACCACACAGCGGAGCTGTGCTCCAATATCTCTCGCGCGCTGCTCGTCCGGTGTTGTTTGCGCAAAAGCGGTGGGCGCAAAGCAAAGCCATATAAGCAGGGCCAATCTCATTGCAGGGACTCCACGAGCGGCTTCAGCGTCTCTGTCCAATCTTCCGGCGAAATTATGCCGACATGTTTATATCGGATTTTTCCAGTTCTATCGACAATGAAGGTTTCAGGCGCGCCCGTGACACCAAGTTCGACAATCAATTTTGAATGTGGGTCGAAGACCACAACATCATATGGATTGCCATTGCGCACCAGCCAACGATTGGCGGCTTCTCGGGTGTCCCGCCAATCAATACCAATCAATTGAAGGTTAGGGTTATTTCGTTGTGCCATAAGCTGAGGATGCTCCACCGTACATGCGACGCACCAAGATCCGAAAACGTTTACGAGGCTGACTTTTCCTTGCAAGATCGAAGGGTCTATCATCTGATTACCCTCCAAGGTTTCCAGGGAAAATTCAGGGAAGGGTTTTTCAATCAATTCAGAGGGTAAAATCCGCGGGTCCCGGGTGAGGCCGAACGCCAATGCTCCAAGGAGTAGGAAAAAGCCAAAGAGCGGAATGAGGCCCCGAAACTTCATACTTCAGACTCGCTGTTCACGGGCAAACGCAAACGTCTATCGGCGAGAGCTACAAATCCAGACAAAGCCATGAGGAGCGCGCCAAGCCAAATCCAAACGACAAAGGGATGACGGTAGACTTGCACGACAAAGCCGCCCTCAGTGTCACCTTCGCCAATGCTGGCGAATAGTGTTTGTCCGAAGGACAGATGTAAGCCTGCTTCTGTTGTGACCTGATTGCGGACTGGATAAAATCGACGTTCCGTGAAGAGTGTCGCGATTTCAGCCTCTTTTCTCACGACGGATATTTCCCCAGCAAGGTAATTGAAGTTATCGCGCTGTCCTCCGCTGACATCTTCCAACGTGTAAGTATATTTTCCAAGGGCTAGGCTGTCACCGACCTTCAAGGTCCCGATATCGGTTGTGCCCCAAACGCTCATCGTGGTTGCAGCCGCGGTGAAGATTGCGACCCCCATGTGGGCACCAGCAAAGCCCCAAGTGGACGCTGGTTGAGCGCGCAAGCCGACCCAACTCCAATTCGCTTTGCGCCCGATGGCGAGTATTGTTCCGAAGGCGAGCCAAGCCGCTAACCCCAGCAATAAGGCGCCTAGCACTGACTTCCCGAAGGCGAAGCTAGCGATGATAACTAATACGGCGACTTTTAACGATAGCATGATTGGGATGCGCAGGCGTTTGAGTGTATCGGCGCGCCATTTAAACATCGGTCCAATGCCCATGAACAAAATGAGTAGGCACATGATTGGTGTGAAGGTCAGTTCAAAATAGGGTGCGCCGACACTGATTTTCGACCCGTCGAGTGCATCAATAAAGATTGGATAAAACGTCCCAAGGAAGACGGTCGCCAATGCTGCTGTCAAAAGCAAATTGTTCAATACCAATGCGCCGTCGCGCGAGGTCGCGTTGAACGGAATAGGGTCACGTAATGTATGCGCGCGCAGAGCATAAAGGGTCAACGCACCGCCTGTGGCAATGCCCAATAGCAGGAGTAAGAAGACTCCGCGTTCAGGGTCGACGGCAAAAGCGTGAACGCTCACCAAAATACCTGACCGAACAACGAATGTTCCGATCAGTGACAAAGCGAATGTTGTGATGGCGAGCAGGACAGTCCAGCCCGCCAAACTATGTCGAGTGCCAAGAACAAGGATTGAATGGAGCAAGGCTGTACCCGCGAGCCAGGGCATAAAACTGACATTCTCCACGGGGTCCCACATCCACCAGCCGCCCCAACCGAGTTCATAATAAGCCCAAAAACTCCCCAGCGCGATACCGATAGTAAGAAAGCTCCAGGCAATCAAAACCCAGGGCCGCAACCACTTGGCCCAAACGGAATCTACGCGTCCTTCAATCAGGGCGGCGACCGCAAAACTAAACGGAAGTGAGAACCCTACGTAGCCGAGATATAAAAATGGAGGGTGAAAAGCGAGGCCGGGGTCTTGTAGAATGGGATTCAATCCATTGCCGTCCATCGGGACAGGATTCAGCCGTTCGAATGGATTGGATGTAAACAGGATGAAGGCCAAAAACCCCGCGCCGATAAGGGCTTGAATTGCGATTGCCCGGGCCTTCAATCCGGAAGGCAAGGATTTACCGAGCAGCGGAACAGCTGCGCCATATCCGGCCATCATCAACACCCAAAGCAGGATTGAGCCTTCGTGATTACCCCAAACGCCGCTGATTTTGTAAAGAAGCGGTTTGCCTGAATGGCTGTGCATTGCTGCCAGTTTGACGGAAAAATCTGAGGAAAGAAAAACGCTGGTTAGCGCTGCAAATGAAAACGCCAAAAGTAGGAATTGTCCAATGGCCGCGCGGTCACCAAACTCCATCATGCGGGCATGGTTGCGGTGCGCGCCCAGCATAGGCACTACGCCCTGTAAAAGTGCTACGCAAAAAGCGAGAATTAGCGCCATATGTCCGAGTTCTGCGGTCATTGAGTACGGCTCTAAACACAAGCTGTCAGCGCCTCAATGGGGCATATGCAATGTAACCGATTTTGCCGCAGGGAAGCGTTTCGCAATCTCTATTGCCAAGGCCATCGTAGACAGTCTGATATTCCCAACGCAGATTGATATAATTTCGCCTATATCGGCTTAGGAATCATAGTAATTGGCAGTTCTGTTCTTATTTGAACACCTCGAACTTCGATTGAGCGAATTTTCTGGAAGATTTTAATGGCTGATAAACTCAAAAAAAATCTGACTTTATTTGATGTCTACGCGATGTCGACGGGCGCAATGTTTAGTTCCGGGTTGTTTCTATTGCCAGGAATTGCGGTCGGTTACACTGGGGACTCTGTATATCTCGCCTATCTCTTGGCTGGATTCCTGATCCTACCCGCTATGTATTGTATGGCGGAGCTATCAACGGCCATGCCGAAGGCTGGTGGAACCTATTACTTCCTCGATCGTGCGATGGGACCGTTAATGGGCACGATTGGCGGCCTAGGGTCTTGGATTGCGGTCGTTTTCAAAAGCGCATTCGCCCTTGTCGGTATGGGGGTTTATCTTGGGATTTACCTGGATTTACCGTTCAAGATTTTGGCAATCATCCTGACGATTGCCTTTGGCGTCATCAATGTTATCGGGGCCAAAGAGACAACCTTACTGCAGCGCGTCTTGGTCGCCGCTTTGGTTGTTATCTTGGTTGCATTCATTATCCTTGGTTTGTCTCAAGCCCAAGGTAGCGCAACATTTTTTCCAAATTCAGCGGAAGGTGAATTTTTTGCAAAAGGGCTGGTCGGGTTTATCTCCACAATTGGTCTGGTTTTTGTCTCATATGCAGGCCTAACCAAGGTAGCGAGCGTTGCAGAGGAAGTGGAAAACCCCGATGTAAACATTCCCCTGGGGATGACGCTCTCTTTGATCACAGCGACCGTAATTTACACGCTTGGGACGCTGATCTTAATCAACACGTTGGAAACGGCGGTTTTGAAAGAAAGTCTCACGCCTATTGCTGATGCAGGTCGTGTTTTCTTGGACTGGGTACCTTTTGATTTAGGAATCGTCTTGATTGTTGTGGCGGCTATCGCGGCCTTCGCGTCTACTGGTAATGCGGGTATCATGTCGGCGTCCCGTTATCCGTACGCGATGGCGAAAGATAAACTCATCCCAGATAATTTGTCCGATTTAGGCCGGTATGGAACACCGACCAAATCCGTCGTGATGACCGTATTGGCCATGATTGTGGTCCTCCTAATATTTGATGTGTCTGCTGTTGCGAAACTCGCCAGTGCGTTTCAACTGCTTCTTTTTGGCCTAATTTGTATCGCGGTAATCGTCATGCGTGAAAGCCGTATCGACAGCTATAAGCCGGGCTTCAAAGCGCCATTTTATCCTTGGTTGCAGATTGCGGGTATTTTGATCGCGTTTTGGCTGATTATTGAAATGGGCATTTTGGCTATCAGCTTTACGGGAATGGTGCTGATTGGTTGTGTGTTGTGGTATCACTTTTATGCCTCAGGGAATTTGGTGCGCCGCGGCGCTATCTTCCATGTGCATCAACGCTTGGGTCAGCAAAAATATGAAGGCCTAGAGCGAGAGCTCATGACAATTATTCACGACAGGACGCAGGCCGAAAACCTGTCCTATGAAGGTGTCATTGCGCGAAGCGCCATCCTGGACCTGCGCTATGGTCAATATGACACGGATCATTTGAACGAAATTTTGGGTGAGGCCGCGAAAGACCGGTTTGCCGAGGAAGATGGCGAAGACTTGGATTATGATGGCATTTTTCGTCACGACTGGAATTATCGGCCCATTGGCGCGGGGGTTTATTTGGCCCTGACGATGGCAGCAGATGTTCCCAACCCAGAACTGATTGTCTGCCGCTTTGGTCCACAAGCACGTCTGAAAATAGACGATATTGAGGATGCGCATACACTCTTGTTTTTGGCGTCTCCGGTGAAACCAGTGGGATTAGATTTGCGCATTGCCGGGCATTTGGCCGAAGTTGTCCAAAGCGAAAACTTCCTCGACCGCTGGCTCTCTGCTCGGGACGAAAAGGAGCTCAATGAAATCTTGATGCGAGATGACCACTTCTATCATGGCCCCGCCAGTGGATTGCCGTTTCTAAAAGATCAAATTGGCGGAACTGTTGGGGATCTAGAATTGCCAGCTTCGTGCCTCTTGGCTTTGATCGAACGAGATGGTGAACTTATTATTGCTAAGCCGGATGTCATTCTGATGCCAGACGACGACATCGCGATCATTGGTGAGCCAGAGGATATCGCGAAAATATCGGGTGAGGTTCTGAGCGGAAATTGATAGAAACTCGCGGCCTTTAAAAAGCAACTGTGCCGCCCAGAGCGATACGGGACACGTTGACGAAGCGAGAATTTGCAACAGCCTTTTGGCTGTTTCTGATGTTGCATCCCTCATAGGGTCTGTTTTGATAGCCTATTCGCGACAATCATCTCGCTTCGCATGACGTTTTAAAAAAGCCATCATAGCGGGGTAATTTTCAATCCGCGCGTTTAGGTCTGCTTCGCTCACAGTGCTTAGCGGCGAGCCTCCAACAGCATGAGAGGCGTCAGTGTAAACATAGATTTCCGTTTCCAATCCTGCAGCTTTTCGGGATTGCGCAACGGTTCGCGACATTTTCGCAGAGGCCCAAGTCGCGTCCTTATCCCCGCCGATGAGTAAGAGAGGCTCGTCAATGGCTTCGACATTGATCCTTGCGGCTTTGACACGGTCTGGGAATGCGTCCCGCCCGCGTTCATGTGCCTGGGTCATCGTATAGCTGTCGCCGGTTTGTCTTGCACTTAGGGCTCTTCCCATGTCGACATAAGGAACGAAGGGGAGTTCTTCCCCGCGCCAAGAAAACCCGGAGTATTTCTCCGTTGCATTTTGTCGTCCCCAACCTTCCCAGACTACGTCGGTTGGAACGTCTGCAACAATGGCGCAGAAGCCACCACCGTCGCTGTCATCGGGAATAAGGGCCCCCGCAAGCATAACGAATTCCGCCCCTTTTGATCCCCCCATCAACAAGACACGATCTGGGTCAACATCCTTGTCTAGCCGTACTTGCGCGACGGCTTCTTCCAGATAATCAATAGGCAAATTATCGAAAGCTCGGGGCAGGTCTGGGAATTGTTGTGTCTGTCCATACCAAGCCGGTGAATGATAGGGCAGTCCCAATACGATAAAGCCCTGGTCGACGAATTCTGGCGCCTGAGATCGAGCGGCTCCATCACCACCTTCCGACCCGCCCAAGACAACCAAAATAGGTTGCTTCGTTTTTCGTGTCTTTGATTTCAGGATGAATGCCCCAGGAAAGTTATCGCCCAAAGGTGTTTCTATCATCTTTGATTTATCGGCTCCAAGAGGGACCGTCTCGCTCAGGACGGGTTCACCTGACGTCGATTTTAAAGTCACTTTGATAAAGCCGTCTTTGACCTCACTCTTTTCTTCAATGGCCTTTAGTGTTCGAAACGGCTCATAGGCTTCTCTCGATGAGTTTGACCCGGTCGATAGCTGTCCTTTTGCATTCGTGACATAAGAGGTCGTTGAGGTGAGGGTTCTTTCGGCGCTTCGTTTAGATGGCCGTTCTAATGATAAAACATATGTAGTGTTCGCCTCTAAGTTCACGGCAGAAATATTAGGTGTCTGTTCCCAAGAAAACTTTTCTGGTATTTTAAATTCGGGCTCAGGCGGAATTGTCTGACACCCAGTTGATATGATCAATCCAGATAGAAGACATATATAGCGAAGATTTGTCAGTGCGTTTTTCATAACCCCGCCATATCCGTATGAGTCGCAAGCTCGTGAAAAAATCAGCGAACAAACAGATTTATCCGTGAAATCACATTAAACGGCTTGGTCCCTTATGGCCTTCGCGCCTTCACGACTTGTTACAACGGATAAGTCTCCCGAAAAAAACAGGCTGAGTCTTCCATTTCCCGCGGGCTCAAATGCCGTGATCGCATCCAAACGCACGATATGTGATCGATGAACACGTTTAAAATATGCGTTGGGCAAAATCTCGATAAATTGGCTCAACCGTGTACTGGACAAGTATTTTCCTGATTTTGTGACAACTTCTGAGTAGTCACCAGCGCCTGAAATAAACACTATATCTTCTAAACGGACAGGGATGAGTTTAGATCCATCTTTCACAATTACTTGTGTTGGCGATAGATCAACTTCGTGGGTATTCGGTTTCGTTTCATCGAGCTTTTCATGAAGGTTCGCGAGTAGGATGCGGTAGTGTTTCGTATAACCGAACAACGCAATGACGATATAAAGAAGAATGCCTTGCAGACCCTGCCAGGTGAGAGCCACACCCATCAATGGACGGCCTGTTACGCCATTTCGAAGCCATCCATCTTGCAAACCATATCCAACTTGAATGCCAATCAACCAAATTACGCTAAAGAGTAGCAATAAGGTGAGATGAATAAGAGTTTGAATAATAGCGGGTTTTCCAAATGCGTATTCTTGTATCACATATAAAATTGGAAAGCTGAGAAGTGCCGCAGGGGTCACATTAATAATAGCCCGTCGGAGGGAAGGTAAAACGGAGATCTCGCTAAATAGCCTGAACACAAGCGTATAGAGGCAAATCATGACGATCCACCCGATAAGCGCCATATAGCGTGAGCGTCTCTCTATTTCTTGTTCTGATAGGACCACCTCGCTGATATATCATGCGCGGCTTGGGATAGAAAATAAATTAGTAGGGAGCCTTTTCCCTGTTTCAGAATTTGACTTTCCCCATATTTTTCTCCGGTTTTCCCATGTGTTGAGCAAGTTGGCGGAAATCTATCCTCGAAATGAAAAAGAATAATCCTCGGTTTGGCCACCCATGATATACTGCCAGTGTTCTTTCAGACATGGGACAGGGTAGCGCTCTCTATCTAGTTTGAAGGACGATGGGTCTGAGCGTCAAAGCGTGAGAACTTTGGAGGTGCCGGGGCTTTAGGAACGAGAGCCGACCAGTAGTTCCAAGTGGGCTAACTCTGGGGTTTATGACCGGCCGTTTCTTCAAAAACCATCGCCGCAGAGCGTGCAATTCGCATGAGCGAAATGTACACGTTGATTGGTCTTACAAGCCAATCAACTCGTCTTCGCGTAAAACACTTTTTCTTCTACCCATTGGTATTCCATCGGGGAGACAACTCTGCGGGCATGTCCTGTTTAATATGAGTCCTTCGGCGGCCACACGATGGGTTGCGATCCTATTCCCATGCTTATACCTCAATAGGCGTATTTGACCGCAAAACCATAGCTCCGCGGCGCACCTCTGAATGTGTTATATCCAATGAAGCCAAAGCCCGAGACCGCGTAATCTGAATTGGTAAGGTTACGACCCCAAACTCCGATATCGACGCCATTATCCAAATGGAGATAGGCTGCGCTGTCGATGATTTCATATCCGGATTGACGGCGGTCGTCGCGGCCTTCTGCATCGAGATAGAACGCGCTCTGGTATTTTCCATTCGCTTCGAATGAGGCATTGAGATGGTCTGATAGTGACCACTCATATCGTGCTAAAAAAACCGCTGATAGGTCCGATGCGAAGGGTAGGGGATTGCCGTCAAAAATCTCTGCGTTCTGGGGAACGCTTGGATTCTCATCCTGTTGAATTTCGGTCTCCATCAAGGTCAAGCCGCCGAACAGATCCAAGCCTTTGACGGGTGCCCAGCTTATGTCGGCTTCAACCCCAAAAGATGTAGCCTTATCCAGATTAGAGAGGGAGTTAGAGGTGAAAGATCCTCCATCACCTGTTGTGAAGGGGACGAAGATTCGAGCCTGAGGATTGTCATAAAATTGGTAGAAGCCTGCCAGATTGACAGAAAGAGTATCTCGTCCGAACTTGACGCCAGTTTCAATGGCATCGACTGTTTCGGCCCCGAACAAGCCTTCATCGCTGAAGTGTGTCGCGTTATTTATGACCTCACCGTTAAAGCCGCCGCTCTTATATCCATTGGAGTAAGAGGCGTAGAGAAGCGTTTCATCCGGGAGGGTGTAGTTGATCCCGATATTCCCAGAGAGGCGCGTATCGGAAATTTTGTTAGATCCGCTAGCCAGACCCAAACCGTCACGATTATTCAACGCGACCACGCCGTCATCAAAAATATGACGGCCTTCACCGCGTCCGTCGATGGTTTCATGGCTAAGGCGAGCTCCGACCACGACATCTAGCTTGGGGCCAATCTCGATGGTGTTATAGGTGAACAAGGCCGCTGTCTTACGTGACTGGGTGATTTCGGAAAGCAGAGTTGTCGCTGTTCCATCCGAGGCGGGCGCAGGGCCGGCACGTCCAGGGGCGCCGACATAGCGACATGTGCCCAACAAGGTCTCCTGATTTAGCTCTCCGCACCAAATTAAGTAATCTTGGTCAAAGTCTTCGGCTTCTAAATAGAGGCCTGCCATCAAATCCGCTCCCTCGGATGCATAGCTTACGCGGAATTCTTCGCTGATCTGAAAGAAGTCACGGTCATAGGCCAGGTTGGCGTTAAGGCTAGGCACATCAAAGGGCGCCGGTGTGCCGTCAAAATCAAACCCATATTGTTGGTTATAGGCTTCATATGCTGTGAGAGAGACAAATGTCAGATCGCCAGCCGAATGGGTAATCTTTACCGAACCGCCATGAAATTCATTGTCTGTATCTTGAATGCCGTCTGGCCCGATAGAAATTTCATGATCACCAACATCGCGGCTATCATTAAGCGGAGCCGTGTTAATGCCGTTATCTTCGGCATAATGAAGATTGAACAGAACATCTGTATTGGGTGAAGCGGTAAGTAGGCCGAGTGCTCGAAGCCCGAATTCACTTCGTTTCCCGCCCCCCGACGCAGGTGCAGGGATAGTTTCATTCGTCACAGTGTTATCCAGTGCCGGGCCTTGAGAAAGGTAGCGTCCGGAGAGCCGCACAGCGAAAATATCATTCAGTGGAAGGGTCGCCGCGCCTGTTAAGTTTAGGCGGTCGAAATTCCCAATCTCACCCGAAATGTATCCTGTGTTCTCATGGGTCGGTAGGACCGAATTAAAGTTGATGGCTCCGCTGGACGCGTTGCGTCCGTACAGAGATCCTTGTGGACCCTTAAGGACTTCTGCCGTCTCAATATCAAAAAGCAGCGGCCCTGTTTGGACATTGGTCGCTTGGTAGCTACCGTCAATGTAAACTGCAGCTGCAGTGGGCGTCAGAGCCTGATGATCCACGGCTCCAATCCCCCGGATTTGAAACGCGACTTGATTGCCATTCGCCACGGCGGCTTGCAGTCCGGATACGCGGGTTGTGAGGTCTTCTGCGCCGTCAAATTGTGAGAGTTGCTTTCCGTCTATGACCGTAACGCTCAGACCTAATTCCTGGATGGACTTGCTTTGCTTTGTCGCGGTTACAATGACTTCATCCGCTATGTCTTGAGCGAAAGCGCTCAACGGGGCTGTTGTAGCTAGAAGGCTAACCGCAAATAAAGTTATTGGCTTGGCGGGGTGGGTAGACATTTACGCTTATTCTCACTGTGACTCGAAACAGAAATAAGCGCGCAGAGCTATAGATTCAGATTATCATCGCAACTCACAATTTGCGGTCTGAGAAAGAAAGAAAACTGATACCGTTTGAGCGGATTTGATAGCGGTAATTTGGAAAATAAGGGGCGTGAAAAATCGACTTTCTGTCGTTTCATGCCAATAAAAAACCCTGCCCGAAAGGCAGGGTTCGTAATCAGGTTATGTTTAAAAACTACTCAGCAGCAGGTGCTTCAGGCGCAGCTTCAGCCGGAGCTTCTTCAGCTGCATCCGGTGCGACAAATTCATCAGGCGCATCGCCTTCGAACATAGATACAGCATTTGCTGCGCGTTCGGCGTTGGCTTCGGCTGTATCAGCTTTTTCCTCAGCGATAGCCGTTGCGATAACGTCTTCGCCTTTAGCTTGACGTTCAGCTTCGTCTTCAGAGCGGGCTACGTTGACTTCAACGTCGACAAGCACTTCAGGGTGAAGTTTGACTTTCACGCCGTGAAGGCCAAGCGTTTTGATCGGGTTTTCAAGCACGATCATATTGCGCTTAACGCCTTTGTCTTCGAGCATCTCTGCAATATCACGTGCGGAGACAGAACCGTAGAGATTGCCTGTATCGCCAGCCTTACGGATGAGGACAACTTTGGTTCCGTTAAGCTTCTCGCCGTCTGCCGCAGCTTTGTCGCGGTTTTCAGCATTGCGTTGCTCAAGATATTCCCGCTCGGCTTCAAAGCGAGCGAGATTGGCTTTCGTTGCACGAAGGGCTTTTTCCTGCGGGAGCAGGAAGTTACGGCCAAAACCAGGTTTGACGCTAACAACGTCGCCCATATTGCCGAGTTTTTCGATACGTTCGAGAAGGATCACTTCCATGGTCGTTCCCCTTCCTTACTTAACTTCGTAGGGCAGAAGGCCCAGGAAGCGTGCGCGTTTGATGGCTTGTGCCAGCTTACGCTGTTTCTTGTGAGAGACCGCAGTGATACGGGCCGGTGCGATTTTGCCTTTCTCAGACATATAACGCTGGAGCATCTTTGGGTCTTTATAATCGATTTTGATGCCGTTATCGCCAGAGAATGGGCAAACCTTACGGCGACGACGGAAGCCCGAACGTGACGGCAAGTTTTCAATTTTGATTTGGTCTTTAGCAGCCATGATTTAGTTCCGATCTCTACGTTTACGCTCTTCGCGCTTTTTAAGGATAGGGGAAGGATCTTCGTTAAACTCGTCAACGCGAATTGACATGTAACGCAGGATATCTTCGTTGATGCGGTGTGTCCGCTCGATCTCATGGATCACGTCAGGGTTAGCATTGACCTTCAGCAAAGAATAATGCGCCTTGCGGTTCTTATTCATGCGGTAAGCCAGATTGCGTAGACCCCAATACTCAGCACCTTCAACAGTGCCGCCCATATTTTCGATCTTGGATGCTAGTGTTTGAACGAATTCCTCAACTTGGTTGGAGGAGACGTCCGGTCGTGTGATCACGACATGCTCATAAAGAGACATTCATCAGTCCTTCAGACTAAAGATGACGGCAGATAGGCCCGAGAAGGTGGAGCCACTATCTGATGGATGGAGCACCCCGGAACAGCCCGGACTCCACCGTCATCCGGTGAAGCGCGCGACCTAGGCGAATATTTGCGGTTTGTCTAGCAGAAAGCTGCAATAAGATAATTACGCAAATTAGGTGATGTCACTGCGCAGGCCGAGACGGAAATCCATGATGCGATCTTCGATTTCTTCGCCCGTTAGATTCTCAAATTCATCCGATTTAGAGGACTGGGGGGCTGCGGGCGGATTGGCAGGCTGAATGTCGGGGGTCTCGGCAGGTGCATTCGACATGCGACGAGACTGCGCAACAGAAAGGGCTGTGGCGACATCGCGATATCGACGGTCGAAGTCCGTGACATCTTGTTTGGTTTTCAAGATTTCTGAATTGGCTTGATCTAATTGATAAGCTTGGTTTTCTATTTGAGCTTCTAAGCGCTCACGCTCTAAATCTTGGGCAGTCCGGACCTTACGAAGCTCTTGTACATCGCGCGCGGCATTGCGAACAATTTCGTCTTTAATATTAAGTTGCTTGGTCAGGTGATCTACTTGCTGTTGTAAGGCCGTCATTTCATCTTCACGGCTTATTATCGTGAACTCAGACTGAGATTTGAACGTCCGGATGTCTTCATGCAGGCTAAACATTTCGGCCTTCATCGCGTTATTCTGGGTTTGAGCCGTGGCAAGGCTTTTGCGAAGCTCATCGGCCTCTTTTTCTGCGCTTTCAGCTTGATGACGGTAGTCGGCACAATCTTGCGCCAGGCTATCTGCAATTTTCTTGGCTTCGATGTAGGCCGTTTGTTTAACGTCCATTTCCGTTACGCTGTCAGTGACTCGCTCACGAAGAACTTCATTTTCGCGGCGTTCAACATCCAAAGATGTCTGAAGGCGTTCGGCATTAAGCGCATTGCGATCTGAACTTTCGCGAGAGCTGTTCAGAGCTCGCTCATACTCTTGGAGGGATTTTTGAGCGACGGATAATTTACCTAAGGTGGATTCATAGACCCTTGTTCGTTCTGCTAATCGTTGTTCTCGGTCATCTAGATCGGCGCGTAACACGTTCATTTTTTGAGCGTTGGATTCTAGTTCTCGCTCGATTGTACGGTTGCGAGCTTTCAGGCGCCGATTTTCAGGTTCCAAACGGTTGAGCATAGAGAAATCAATCTCGGCGCGCTCTACAAATCCTGTCAGGTTTTCAATCCGTTGTTGGGCCCGGCGGTAGAGCTCTTCTCCGCTTTGAATATCCGCAGAGATGCGGGCGACATCCAAACGCATTGCGCCGATATCTGCGCGATCAGACCTATTGGTGGCTGGCGGCGGAGAAACAAATCTTTCGCGCGGTTGGTCGACCTTTGTTTTTGATTTAGGGTTCTCGGGTAGGGTGAGTTTTTCGTCGCGAGCACTGGTTTCGAAATGCACTGAAGGAGCCATTGCGGAAAGCACTTCTTCGGGTTCGGAATCAACTACCTCCGGCGTTACATCCAAGAACTCGGAATCGGTAGGCATATCGATTTTTAAATCTGAGGCAAAATCACCAAGCATGCTGTCGCTTAAGGTTTGAGAGTCTATTCCAAACGACTCACTTGTGGACCCAGTCGCATCTAAACTTGTCTCAGTTTCAAGTGTCGTTTGGTTTTTGGACGCATCATTCTGTTCGCTGACCATACGTTCCAGCTCGTCCCATTTAGCTTGATTGTGCAGGGCTTCCGACTTGGCCTGAAGAGTTTCGGCGCTTTCGCCCGATTTTTTTGTTTTCCGAAAAAACGCCATTCAACAAGCCCTCGAATCGTTCATTTACCCACAATTCTGGCTAGTTAACCATAGTTAACACTCATTTAACATAGCTGTTCGCCCGGGCTAAAAATTCATGTTGAATTCATGCGCGTTTAATTGGCGAAAGCGGATTGACCCCGGTGCTGTATGGCCTAGCTTATGTGTTCGTAATTTAAGAGGTCATCTATGGCATTTGCATTCATTTTTCCGGGGCAGGGCAGTCAATTTATTGGTATGGGGAAATCCCTCGCCGATGCTTTTCCCGCCGCTAGGGAAGTGTTTGAAGAAGTCGATTCAGCTTTGGGTCAAAAATTGTCAGATTTGATGTGGACCGGTGCCGAAGAGGATTTGACTCTGACCTCCAACACACAGCCGGCTCTCATGGCGTGCTCATTGGCAGCTATGCAGGTTTTAGATGATGAGTTTGGCGTTAAAGTCACGGATGCCGCATTTGTTGCAGGGCACAGCCTCGGCGAATATTCTGCTCTTGCCGCGGCCAAGACGCTGACGATCTCCGATACGGCAAAACTTCTTCGAATTCGCGGCGAGGCGATGCAAGCATCTGTTCCCGTAGGGGTCGGCGCAATGGCAGCACTTTTAGGGGCAAGCGTAGAAGACGCCGAAGCGGCCTGCGCGGCGGGATCGAAGGTCGGAATTGTGCAGATCGCCAATGATAACGCGACAGGACAGATTGTGTTGTCAGGTGAAAAGGCCGCTGTGGAAGCTGCGGCGCAAGCCGCGCGGGATGCGGGTGTCAAAAAAGCAATGATGTTGAATGTTTCTGCGCCGTTTCATTGTGATTTAATGCAGCCTGCTGCGGAAGCGATGCGCGATGCCCTTGGTGATCATGCAATGCTGCCGCCGCTATTGCCTGTTGTAAATAATATTCAAGCCCGGCCGGTAAGTGACCCTGATGATTTGCGGGAAGATCTCGTCAAACAAGTTACGGGCCGTGTGCGTTGGCGTGAAAGTGTTGAGTGGATGGCCAGTGAAGGTGGAATCGACACAATGGCCGAACCTGGCTGCGGCAAGGTTTTGACTGTCATGTTGCGGCGCATCGTTAAAGGCCTCGACGGCAATCAATTAGACACTCCCGAGGCGCTGGAAGCCTTCGCGGAAAAGATTAAGGGATAAAATATGTTCGATCTGACAGGAAAACGAGCACTCGTTACGGGTGCGACAGGCGGACTTGGCGGCGAAATTGCGCGTCTTCTCCACAAGCAAGGCGCGCATGTCGCTTTATCGGGAACGCGGGCAGAAAAACTTGAGGCATTGGCCGCTGAGCTAGGGGACCGCACTGCTGTAACCCCCTGCAACCTATCAGAGGGAGATGCGGTGGATGCACTACCCGGACAGGCGGCGGAAGCTTTAGGTGGGCCGCTGGACATCTTGATCGCGAATGCGGGTATAACGAAAGACGGTTTGCTTATGCGCATGAAGCAAGAGGATTTTGATGACGTTATTACCATTAATCTGGAGAGTTATTTTCGCCTCGCAAAGGCTTGCCTACGTCCAATGATGAAGGCGCGCTCGGGCAGGATAATTGGCATTACCTCCATTGTTGGCGTGACAGGCAATCCGGGTCAGACAAATTACGCGGCATCAAAAGCGGGTATGATTGGCTTTTCAAAATCTCTTGCGCAAGAAGTCGCCTCTCGCGGCATTACAGTGAATTGTATTGCGCCAGGTTTCATCCGATCACCTATGACAGATGCTCTTAATGATGCCCAAAAAGAGGCAACATTATCCCGAATCCCGGCGGCAAAATTAGGGGAAGGTAGCGATATTGCGGCTGGAGCGCTTTATTTGGCGTCCGAAGAGGCTGCTTATGTTACTGGGCAAACTCTCCACATAAATGGTGGTATGACCATGATTTAGAAAGCCTTTTGGGTGAATTTGGCTGTCTGCAAGATGGCAACGAAAGCTCTAGGCACGTCTAAATCCCTATGCTAGGTCGCCTTCGACAGGGCATGAGGGGTTGCATTCGGGACAGTTTGTCCCATCTCTCGTCCGTAACCGCTGGGAAATTACCCCCGGCAAAGACTATAAGGAAGACATATGTCAGACGTACTCGAACGCGTGAAGAAGATGGTTGTAGAGCATCTGGACGCTGAAGAAGCCAAAGTAACCATGAATGCCCACTTCATCGACGATTTAGGTGCAGATTCACTCGACACTGTAGAGCTTGTCATGGCTTTTGAAGAAGAATTCGACATCGAGATCCCTGATGATGCTGCAGAGCACATCCAGACCGTTGGCCATGCCGTTAAATTCATCTCTGAGAAAACCGGCTAAGGTTTCCTTACGATGAGGCGGGTAGTTGTCACGGGCTTAGGCCTTGTCTCTCCTGTCGGTTGCGGTGTTGAAACCGCGTGGGAGAACTTACTAGCCGGTAAATCCGGCGCATCCCGCATCGAACATTTTGACGTCAGCGATCTTGCTTGCAAGGTCGCTGCTGTCCTTCCTCGGGTAGATGGCCGCGCTGGCGGATCCCCGGAGGTTCCCGGTTCTTTTGATCCGGACTCTGTCATGAGCGCCCGCGATCAGAAGCGCATTGACGATTTTATCCTTTATTCCATTGCCGCAGCAGACGAAGCTATTGCTCATTCAGGCTGGGAAGCTACCTCTGATGAGGTTTCTGAGCGCGCTGGTGTTATCTTAGGCTCCGGCATTGGGGGTCTTGAGACGACCTATAATGCGTCGATTTTACTTCACGAAAAAGGCCCGCGCCGTCTTTCGCCGTTTGTCATCCCATCGATGCTGGTCAATCTGTCCTCGGGACAGGTATCAATGAGACATAAGCTGAAAGGTCCTAATAGCGCTGTTGCCACGGCTTGCGCCACAGGGGCCCATGCGATCGGCGATGCTGCTCGGATGATTGCATGTGGTGACGCCGATATGATGGTAGCTGGCGGCGGAGAAGCCGCAATCACTCGGTTGGGTATTGGCAGCTTTGTTGCCTGTCGCGCTATGACAACTGGATATAACGACACACCGAAGCAAGCCTCTCGCCCGTATGATGAAGGTCGAGACGGATTCCTAATGGGCGAAGGCGCTGGGGTTGTTGTCTTAGAGGAATACGATTCCGCCAAAGCGCGCGGCGCTAATATATTAGCCGAGTTGGTCGGATATGGCCTGTCCGGTGATGCTTATCACATTACCAGCCCTGCACCGGAAGGTGAGGGTGGTTTCCGGGCGATGCGGATGGCGCTTAAAAAATCCGGCTTGGAGCCATCAGATATCGGTTATGTTAATGCGCATGGAACGTCCACGCCGATGGGGGATGAGTTGGAAGTCCGCGCGGTTGAGCGTCTTTTGGGTGAACATGCCACGCAAGTGAAAATGTCATCCACCAAATCCGCGACGGGACACTTACTTGGCGCAGCGGGTGCGATTGAGGCGATATTCTCAATTCTGGCATTACGCGACAAAGTAGCTCCACCCACGCTCAATCTCGAAAATCCAAATGTCGATACGGTTGTCGATCTTGTTCCGTTGAAAGCTCAACCCTTTGAAGGGAAAGCTGTTATGTCGAACTCGTTTGGATTTGGCGGCACCAATTCCGCATTGATATTCGTCGAAGCGGAATAGTCGGGCCGTGGCCCGAAAACGCAAAGAGATTTCCCAACCCGGTTTGGCCAAACGTGATAAACGGACTTTGGCCTTCATCGCAATTGCAGCGCTTCTGACTGTTTTTGCAGGTCTTGCCATCGCGGGATATGCGGCAATTAATTACAAATATGAACGGGCTCAGGATGGCACATCCGAACAAATTGCCTTTACTATACCTCGGGGTGCGGGCTTAAGCTCTATTGCGCAACGCCTTGAAACAGAAGGATTTGTTGAAAGCGCTTTCTTGTTTAAGGCGGTTACAAAACTTCGAGGTAATGAAGCAAATTTTAAAGCCGGTGAGTTTTATCTTTCCAAAAATATGTCGATGTCTGATGTTTATGAAGGCCTCGCAAATGGCAAGGCTATCCTCTATCCTTTCACGGCAGCAGAGGGTCTTACATCTGCTATGATTGCGCGGTCGTTGGATAATATTCCGACCCTCAAAGATGATAATCCGACCGTCCCTGCTGAAGGCAGCTTACTCCCTGAAACCTATCTTACACCGCGCGGTATGTCCCAATCGCAACTCCTTCAAAAAATGGCGTTGGCACAGAAACAACTGCTTGATGAGGCATGGGAGAAACGGGATCCGAATATTCCTGTAAAAACAAAAGAAGAAGCGATCATCCTCGCTTCGATTGTTGAAAAAGAAACAGGAATTGGAATGGAGCGCGGCATGGTTGCCGGTGTGTTTTCAAACCGATTGCATCAGGGAATGAAATTACAAACTGACCCCACGATTATCTACGGCATTACCAAGGGTGAGCCATTGGGACGTCGTATCAGGCAGTCCGAAATTGATCGTGTGACGGATTGGAATACATACCAAATTCCAGGTCTGCCAAAGACGCCCATTTGCAATCCGGGGAAGGATGCTATTCTCGCAGTTCTAAATCCGTCAGAAACAGATGCTCTTTTCTTTGTTGCCGATGGAACCGGAGGTCACGCTTTTGCTAAAACACTGCGAGAGCATGAACGCAATGTGGCCAAATGGCGCAAGATACAGCGAGAGAGGGGCCTCAGATGAGCGCTTTGGACGAATTGAAAGCTGACAGACGCGGTCTGATGGTCGTCCTGTCATCGCCAAGTGGCGCAGGAAAAACCACACTGACTCGTAAATTATTGGCAGATAATCCCGATATGGCCATGAGTGTTTCGGCGACGACACGATTGCCGCGTCCTGGTGAGGAAGAGGGCAAAGACTATTATTTCGTCGACAAGACTCGTTTTTCGGAATTGGAAGCGCGAGGAGAATTCCTCGAACATGCAAAGGTTTTCGACAATTATTACGCAACACCCCGCGGCCCTGTTGAAGAGGCCTTATCGCGCGGTCGCGATGTCGTTTTCGACATTGATTGGCAGGGTGCGCAGCAGCTGACCCAAGCGGCAGCTGATGATATTGTTAAAATTTTTATCCTGCCGCCCAATATGCGGGAGCTCGAACAACGTCTGCGTACCCGTGCTCAAGATAGTGATAGCGTAATTGCCAAGCGCATGAGTAAGTCAGAAGCCGAAATCAGCCATTGGGCAGAATATGACTATGTCATTGTAAATGAAGATGTTTCTACGGCTTTGGATGAGTTGAAAACCATCGTTAGATCTGAGCGCATGCGACGCCGTCGCCAGATGTGGCTGGGCGGATTTGTGAAAACACTTGTGAACGGCGGGTAAAGACAGCTTTAATCTAAATCAAACCTTGTTCCCGTAAGAGAGCGGGATGATTGGGCATATTCATAACCTCTGGATCAAATTTCACCCGCAGTCTGCACCTACGCCTGAGGCTAGGTTTGGGCAGCGTGCCAAGCCAGCTGGACGGAAGGAGCCAGTGGCAGCAACGCTTATTGGAACATCTACGGAATATCTGAAATCTGAATTAGACTTGCGGACGGATACATTGATCCGGCTTTGCTTTTTTTCGTTCGAGGACCGCGGAGCGCTTACGCTCTCCCGACTGGAGTCGCAATTACGTCTCGGAACAGGACGGCGACAGAGAGCTTTTCACAAACTTGCTGCTGGCCTAAGAAAACGTCCGAAACTCAAACCAACAGTCCACCGATATTTCCGTAGCATAAACGGTTCATCCAGGCTGTCTCAGTCACTTTTCAGCGAATTATGTCATTTGGCTCGCGACACCCAGAATTGGGATAGCGCCACCAATGGTCGGCTCAGTCAAATTGGACGCGCTCTCGGACTGTCGGACGATGACATTCGGAACACAATTAGCGGTTCGCGTTAAGCGCACTGGCTAAAGCTTGAAACGCCGAGACTGGCAGAGTTTCGGGGCGGGCTTTAGGGTCAACCTCACAGCTTTCCAGCCAATCTTCGAGCACAAGTCCCGATTGTTCCGCTAAAGAACGCAAACTCCGGCGCATCATTTTTCGTCTTTGGCCAAAGGCGGCTTGCGTCACCTGCCCAAGGGCTTTTAACTCTGAAAATGGCGCCGCTAAAGGCTCTAAAACAATCACGGCACTATCGACCTTTGGGGGTGGTGTGAAAGCCCGCGCCGGCACTTCAAATGCCATCCGACAATGCGCAACGGATTGGCACAATACGGCCAAGCGTCCATAATGCGGTTCACTGGGTTGAGCGACGACCCGCTGGGCGACTTCCAATTGAAACATTAAGACGAGCTGGGTCCAAAATATTGGGGAAGCCGTGACCCAATTAATCAGCATTTTTGTTCCGACGTTATAGGGGAGGTTCGCGACAATTTTTCGAGGGGCGGGCAGATTGGTTGCAATATCAAATTTGAGTGCGTCGCCTTGGGCAATTTCAAGGCGTCCTGATGACAGATCACCGATTTCAGCAAGGGCTGGGATGAACCGTTCATCCATTTCAATCGCAATGAGTTTTTCAACTCCTCGTAAAAGTAGCGCTCTTGTGAGCCCTCCGGGACCCGGGCCGATTTCGGCAACGCTATGGCCTGCTAAGGGTTCTGCTAAACGCGCAATTTTATCCGTAAGGTTCATATCCAGAAGGAAATGTTGACCGAGTTTCTTATTTGCTCCCAGACCATACGTTTTCACGGTCTCGGAGAGGCTAGGGAGATCTTCAATTGGCATGACGATTATTCGCTATTTCACGGGCTTTTTTAATCGCCGCGATAAGGCTGTCAGGACGCGCAATGCCCTGTCCCGCAATACCAAAAGCTGTGCCGTGATCAGGGCTGGTTCTGATAAACGGCAATCCCAAAGTGATGTTTACCCCGCCGTGAAAGTCCAGTGTTTTAACTGGGATGAGGCCTTGGTCATGATACATGGCGAGAACCGCATCATAGCCTGCACGGGCTTCCGTATGGAATAGCGTGTCCGCAGGTTGCGCATTTGTCACGTCATATCCCTCTTCGCGTAATAACTCAGCGGCGGGATTGATGATCTCTATCTCTTCGCGACCCAAAGCTCCGTCTTCCCCTGCATGCGGGTTCAAACCTGTCAGGGCGAGGCGCGGTTTCTGTATCCCAAAATCGGTCTTTAAGGCTCCTAAAATGACGCGTGCGGTCTGTAGGATAGTGTCCATTGAAAGCTGTTCTGCCGCTGATTTTAGAGGGACGTGGACTGTGGCGAGGCCGACGCGCAGATCCTGCGCGGCCAGCATCATAACGGGGCCGGGAGCGTAGGGGGTGTCATGACCTTGACCAAGGTGACCGAGAAATTCCGTGTGTCCTGGAAACCGGAAACCAGAGTCATAGAGAACATGTTTAGCGATAGGATTTGTGACAACACCATCAGCGTGGCCAGACAAGCAGGCTGAGACAGCCATTTCTATACTCGAAATGACAGAGGGGGCATTTGCGGCGGATGGTTGACCCAGAATGCCCGCAGATCCCTCAATAGCGATAATCGGAAGTGCTTCGCTAAATATTGCGCTGGCTTCGGACATGTTTGAGACAACGCGGTGTGGAACATCCGCAAATACCTTCGGCGGAGCTATTACAGCGAAGGCGAACTCAGGCAATCCGCGAAGAGTTTGCCACGCTTTTACCGTGATTTCAGGGCCGATACCCGCCGGGTCGCCCATGCTGAGTGCGAATGGGCGCATGATGAGACGCCCTTCTATCGAACGACGAGAGTCGCTTGACGGCGAAGGTCACGCAGGGCGCGTTTTGAGGCTTGTGCAAGTTGCTGATCCAAAAGACGGTCTTCGATTTGATCGCGGGTTGGGATGTCTGATCCAGTCGTTTGACGTTTACATACCATGATTGATGTCGCTCCGTCAGGACGATCAAACGGATCAGATAAGCCGCCCACATCCGTTCGTCCAAGAGCTTCGACGATAACATCAGTCAGGTCGGAGGATTTAATCTCTCCCATATCGGCCGCTTTAACATCTTCAAATGCCTCAACATCGTCATCCAATGTTTCGCAACTTGTTAGTTGGCCGCGCAGAGAGATAAGTCTCGCTTTCGCTGCTTCTGTTTCCGCTTCAACAGTGACTTGTTTAAGTTTGTATAGGGTGTCGGCTTCTGAAATTCTCTTGTCGACCAATGCGACGACATAAACTCCACCGGGAACTTGGATGGGCGTGGAGACACTGCCTTTGGTCATCTCCCTAATCATTGTATCTATTTCAGGTCGTAGCTCTCCTTCACGAACCCAGCCAACGTCCCCGCCGCGGGCAGCAGAAGCCGCCGACGAAAATTGTTGTGCTAAGAGTGGGAAAGGTGCCCCGCCTTGAAGCTGCGTGATCATGGCATTTGCGCCTTCCATAGCGCCGTCCATGCCGCCAATGTCTGCTGTAGCTTCGATATAGATTTCAGCCACGTGATAATTTGGCTTAGACGCATTGGCCGTAATTTGGTTCAGCGTTTCGTCAATCTGCGCATCAGAGATACGGATACGTGATCCATACAAGCCATTTACGATACGTTGCCATGCAATTTCTGAACGGGTTTGGTCGCGTAATGTCTCAATTGAGACACCTGCTGCGGCGAGGTCAGACACGAGCTTGTTTGGATCAGCACCGTTACGCGATAGTAATCGAGCAATGCTCTGATTTACTTCTTCATCCGAAATTTCAACTTCGTACTTCTGCGACTCTTGTAGTTGCAAATGCTCGTCTACCAAATTTCGTAAGGCTTGGCGTTGTAACCGTTGAATACTGGCTTCATCAGTTTCCGAACCAGTCGTTGCCATCATGAACAAGACCCGCTGACGCAGATCATGAATGGTGACAATGTCAGAGTTTACAACAGCAGCAATGCCATGCGGCGCGTTTTGAGCATAAACGGGCGCGGTTGATGAAAGCAGGGCGGTTGCAACCGCAAGCGTTTTGAAAAGGCGCATAAGAGTCGTCTTCTATTCAGTTCAAGGCCGTTATAGCCAATGGATTCATTGTCGCAAGTTTAGGACGCTGTGATGCGTTTGGATATTAAACTACTGTCAGACTTCAGCCGTCCTCAATTCGGGCCAAATGGCTGATTCCCAGCAGCAGAACTAACAAAGGAACAGTCCAGGCGGCCAAAACAACAGGTAAGATGGAGACTTCGCCAAAAGCTGTTACGACGCTATCTGCAAAGAAAACGCCAAACCCAAGGACGGCCCCCATAATTAAGAGGCGCAATGTCCCGCCACCTCGAACCAGATGCATTGAGACGCCTGCCGCTATGAATGTCATTGCGATCAATAAAAACGGGAGAGCCAAAAGTTTATGGAATTGTAAGCGCAGTTTTCTGGCAGAAAACCCAGCCTTTTCATTAGCCTTTATCTCGTCTCGAATGGCCCAAAACGGCGGATCAACTTGCTGTCCGGATTGTTCTCTCAATTCCTCGACCGTAATACTAGTCGGCAAAGTTAGGGACTGTGTTCTCTTTGTGATCTCACCTGGAGCGTTCTCAATAACCTGCTCCAAGGTCCAATAGCCTGGTGTAAGCAAACGCGCAGTTTTTGCATCAAACCGGCGCTCAAAAACAGTGGCGCCATCTGCGGCATATCCCATTTCGTAGAATATGGCCCCGTCCAATCGCTTACCCAACAGATCCAAACTCTCCGCTTGAATAACGCGTTGCGCGGTATCCGAACCTTCGCGAAGCCAAATTTCTTTCGCATGAACGGTGCTGACAGCGGCGGCGCGCGCATCATATTCACCCATCATCCGAGACGAGAGCGGATTCACAACGGTGGACCATAATACTCCGATGAGCGCTGTCACCACGAGAGCAGGGCGTAAAAATCGCCAAGCTGATAGTCCAGCCGCCCGCATGACCGTCAGCTCGGATCTTCTGTTCATGCCCGATAAGGCGCCCATAACCCCGAACAAAACCACAAACGGTATCGTTTGTTCAATCAGCTTAGGGATTTTGAGACCGGTCAAAATGACGAGCTGTAAGGGTGACAGATCACCTTCAAGCCCGATATTTCGTGAGGCTTCAACATAGTCAACTAATGCGATGATAGAGGTCACAATCAAGAATGCGAGCAAGATCCCTCGTAAGGTTTTGCCTGCTATATATCGGGATAACGTCGCGCGATTCATGCTGTTTGCTCTTTCGCTGCGTTATAGGCTCTTTGTCTGCCTTTGCCCCCGAAACGCATGCGTTTGCGCCGAGTGAGATAACCAAGGCATACTATAATTACGAGCAATGGAAGGGCATATTGCACTGCATTGAGGGCGCTGTTCGCTTCTGCAGAGGAAGCAACCGCAAAACCTATCAGCCTTAAGAGGAACCCTGTGACCGCGCAGACCGCTATTTTCCGGGCGTTCCCTAATTTTGAATGCTGGCCCCTCAAAAGGAATGATAACGCGACTAAGACCAATCCGACGTTCCAAAGCGGTGCGGCTAAGCGAGCATGTCCTTCTGCTGCCATTTCACGGCGAGATTTAGGCGTCACATAATCGCGTGGGTCAGGACGCAATAGCTCATGTAGAAACCTATCAGAGGATTTTAATCTCAGTACATTGTCGAGTGCAACAACATCGGAAAGGTCAAGTTGATACGTTTCGAAATCAATGACGTCCAAACCACCATCGTCGAGGGGTGTTTGTACGGAGCCATTGTACAAAATGAGCGAGGTTGAGTTTTCCGATCTCTGTAGTCGTCCTGTTTTGGCGGTATGCGTGGATTTTTCGTCTGCATCCCGACCATCATGGATGAGAACATCGCGTAACTCTCCATCTTGCATTATTTCCCGTGCATAAACGGTGAGGTCAGGGGCAGGTGTGACGAAACGCCCCGCTTGCACCATTTGGCTGGCAATGTCCGTTTTCACGGTCAGGATTTCAGCGCGCATCTGGCGAAATGAAAGGGGCTGTAGCAACAGATTTATTATCAAATGTAAGATCAGTGCATAAACACCTAGGCGCAGAACTGGTGTGCCTATTGCCCAAGGAGACACGCCATTGGCTTTGGCAACGACTAGCTCCGAATCATTTGTCATGCGGTTCAACGCATAAATTGCGGCCATAAACACTGCGAGGGGCATAATAATGCCAACGAGCTGTGGAAGGGCGAGGATTGTGATCTTGAAAAAGGTTCCAGCGCTTTGTCGGTTTTCAACGATTAAATCGAGTGTTTGCAGCGATTGAGTCAGCAATGCCAGTAAGGCCAAGGCCGAAAGGGATAACACTGCAGGAGAAAACGCCTGCGTGAATATATAGCGCTGAAGGAGTTTCATCTAAATCTGCGCCAATTTGTCCTCTGCAGCGCAAAATTGCGCCTAGTGTTGATTGCCCCCTTCTAATGCGATGACCCTTCCGTTACCAGTACTTCAAACTAAGCTTGAGGCGATTTCATGAAAGTCACATTTTCTGTTCCCGGTGCTGCCAAAACAGGCGCTGCACTCGTTATTTCTAACAGTGGGGAGGACCACGCATATGATAGCGATGTGGTCAAAGCCGCCGCGAAAGGCGCAAAGTTCCACGGCAAATCAGGAGATGCATTCAACACCTATATCGAATCCGGTGTTCAATTGTTCGTCTGTGGTCGCGGTGAGTCGGATGTTTTTGACTATGAAATTGCTGCAGCTAAAACGGCTAAAAGTCTTCGGGGCCGCGGGGTAAAACAACTTACAATCCATTTGGACGGCACAGATGCCACCGCTGATGATGCAGCACGTGCCGCTTTGGGCGCACGACTCGCGGCCTATATTTGGGACAAACATAAGTCCAAAGCGACGAAATCTAAGAAAGACCCACTGTCTTTAATCACTGTTGTGAGTGATGATTCTAAAGCGGCGCAAGCG
Organism: Litorimonas sp.; assembly: GCA_039975855.1. Classification (GTDB taxonomy): domain Bacteria; phylum Pseudomonadota; class Alphaproteobacteria; order Caulobacterales; family Maricaulaceae; genus Litorimonas. Next base: position 271,573 of record JBDWGH010000003.1, read on the forward strand.
GCCTATGAAAATTACTATGGTCCCGCAGGTGATGGAGTTGTCCTCGCACGTGATCTTGTGAACGCGCCGCCGAACGAAATTTTCCCGGTCGCCTATGCGAGCCGCATTAAAGAGCTGGAAAGCCTTGGTCTTGAAGTCGAGATTCTAGGTGAAGCCGAGATGGAAAAACTCGGCATGCATGCGCTTCTCGGTGTTGGCCTTGGCTCCGAACGCGATAGCCAATTGGCCATCATGCGTTGGAATGGAGGTAAGGACGGCGATGCGCCGGCTTGTCTCGTAGGCAAAGGTGTCACGTTTGATACGGGTGGTATAAGCCTAAAGCCCGGCGCAAATATGTGGGATATGAAAGGCGATATGGGGGGCTCCGCAGCTGTTGTGGGCACAATGTGCGCAGTCGCAAGCCGCAAAGCCAAAGCTAATGTCGTCGGTATAGTTGGATTGGTTGAAAATATGCCGGACGGGAAGGCTCAACTGCCTGGAGATATAGTTGTTTCCATGTCCGGACAAACGATTGAAGTGCAAAACACTGATGCAGAAGGCCGCTTGGTGCTCGCGGATGCACTGCACTATGCCGTCACCAAGTATAAGCCTGCCGCGATGATTGATCTCGCGACTTTGACGGGTGCAATCATTATTGGTCTAGGCCATGAATATTGCGGTTTATTCAGTCCAGATGACGAGTTGGCTAAGCAGATATCAGACGCTGGTGAGACATCGACCGATAAAGCTTGGCGCCTGCCTTTGCATGAGGCTTATGATAAGCTTTTGAATTCTCCCAACGCAGATATGAAAAACATCGGTGGGCGTGCAGCAGGCTCAATCACTGCGGCTCAATTCCTGAAACGTTTTGTCGGAAAAGATACGCCTTGGGCGCATTTGGACATTGCCGGAACGGGTATGGTCAACGGTTCAAAAGACCCTCGCAATCCTACATTTGGCACAGGTTTTGGCGTACGTCTTCTCAACCGCTGGATTGCCGATAATCACGAAGGTTAGGTGTGGCGGACGCCGCACAATATTGGTTTTACCATTTGGAAGCTTCGACGCTGGAAGGTGTCTTGCCAGGCTTACTCGAGAAAACGCTCGAGAAAGGCTGGCGGGCTTTGGTGAAATTACCCGAAGACAAATTGGCCGCCTTAGACAGTTTTCTTTGGACATTTCGTGATGATGCATTTCTGCCCCATGGGCGGGATGATGAACCGCAAGCGGATTTACAACCCATATTGCTGAGCGCGACGACGGAAAATGCCAAAGGCTTCGACGCCGTCTTTCTTTTAGATGGGGCGTCTGTGACGGATATGGGCGGGGTCAGCCGCGCCATGGTTATGATAAACGGGCGTAGCCAGGAAGACATCTCTCGCGAACGCGCCAGATGGAAGGCCCTCAAAGAATCAGGTGCAAGCCTGGCATATTACCAGCAAGACGATCGTGGCCGCTGGGAGAAGAAAGCCTAACGTGTCGCTAAGTGCCAACTTTCCCGAAAATTACGCCGATGATCCAACTGTCCGCCATATTCTGGAGCAGCTTGAATCCGATGATCGATCACCAATCCTGGTAACGGGCGAAGCCGGAACAGGAAAGTCGACGCTTGTAAATTTTATCAAATTGTCTGGTATTCCAAACACTGTTGTTTTGGCCCCGACTGGAGTGGCGGCGCTGAATGTTGGCGGGCAAACCATCCATTCCTTTTTCCGCTTTCCGTTCAAAATCATAGACGAAGCGGCGCTGGTCGATCAAAAAACTAACCGATTGTGGAAGAAAGTTGACCTCGTCATTATTGACGAAGTCTCCATGCTTCGCGCGGATATATTGGATGGTATAGATCTGGTTCTGCGTAAAGCTCAAGACAGCCGAGAGCCGTTTGGCGGGGTTCGGCTTTTATTAGTGGGTGATTTCTTTCAATTGCCGCCCGTTATTCCGAGACATGAGCATCAGATACTGGCTCAACGCGGCTATTCAGGGCCCTATGCCTATAATTCGAATGTGTTGGAGAATTACCCACCAGTGCATTTTGAGCTATCGAAAGTCTATCGACAGCGCGATGCCGACTTCGTCAATATCCTGTCTGACCTGCGTGTTGCACGAAATGTGGAAGACGCGGTGATGGGTATTAATGACGCCTGTGTTGGGCCGCATCGAGAGGGTCACACACCGGTGCTACTCACCTCCACTAATGCGATTGCGAACCGATATAATGTGTCGGGTTTGGCGGCTTTGACACATAAGGCCGTGGAATATGAGTGTGAGACAAAGGGTAATTTCTCGGCGAGCCGCGCACCTGCACCGGAAAAATTGTCTTTGAAAAAAGGCGCACGGGTGATGGCTGTGCGAAATGATCCGATGAAACGTTGGGTGAATGGCTCACTAGGGACGGTTGTCGATTTATCGCCAGAAGAGGTTTTCGTCCGCTTTGACAACAGTCCTTCAATCAGAAAGATCGAGCCCGAAAAATGGGACATGATCAATTACAAATGGAATGAGGCTGAATTGAAAATGGTTGAGACCACCACGGCCAGTTTTCAACAAATGCCACTCATTCTGGCGTGGGCCGTCACAATTCACAAAGCGCAAGGCCTGACCCTGGATGATGTGCGCATTGATCTAGGACGTGGTGCCTTCGCTATGGGGCAAGCCTATGTCGCTCTGTCCCGCGCGCGAACGTTGGCGGGACTATCATTGACGGTTCCACTACGAATTGAAGATGTGAATGTAGGCATGCGCTCAAAAAAATAAATATATCAAATTTATTTCCTAGCTTTTCGTTTTTGACCAACTTAGCTTGATAAGAGTTATGAATCAGAAAGTTACTTTCTCGGATGATTACTTTTTCAAGATTTTGCATGCAATCAATCAGTCGGAAACTCTAGAACAACTTCTCGCCTGCGTACCGAAATTGGTTCCAAATTTGGTAGCAACTTATCATCATTTTGGTGCTGTGGGAGCCTTCGACTACAATGACAGATGTGAGTTTCACGGGTATAATGTGCCTCCGGATATTTTTAACTATCTGGATGCGCACAGAAAGCTAGATAGCAACCCGGCTGTTGTTGCGGTTTTGACAAGGGGAACCGGGGTGTGGCTATCAGAACTTATAGATGATCCGTTCATTATTGAGGTAGGCCACGAAAAACTCACACAAGCCACCTTGGATTTGACAGGAGACGCACTTTGCCTTCCGCTATATGGTCCTAACAATCGAACGGGATATATGTTCCTTGCTTTCGGTGTCGAGCGCTCGGAGTGTGATGAATTTCTAGGCTTTCGGGTCGAAACCTTGGCTAATAAGTTTCACGTAAGGTATTGCCTGATGCTGAATGCCATGCACAAATATGTCAATCTTACATCAAGAGAAGCACAAGTTCTCGAACTAATTACGCATGGAAAAACGAACGCGGTTATTGCAGATATTCTCGGGATTTCTACCAGCACCGTAGGTGGGTACGTAAAATCAATTTTCCTGAAGTTGGATGTTTCAGACCGCGTCTCTGCCGCGATGCGTGCCCAAACGCTTAAAGTAAACTTCTAACATCCCCGAGATATTGCGCTTGACTGATTGTTGGGTGAAAAATCCAAAGAAATTTAAATATTTTCCAAGGATTGCGGTTTGAGATACGTCTTACCCTGTAGATGACCGAAAAGATGACGAGTGAAGAGCTGGCTTCGCGCGCAGCAACAGGGGATGCCGAGGCGTTCCGGGCTTTGCTACGCCTGCATTATGATCGGGTTTTCCGTGTCGTGTTCAGTGTGGTGAAAAACCAAAGCGATGCCGAAGATATTACGCAAGACATATGGGCGGCGATGCCCGGTAAGCTCCGGAACTGGCGGGGTGAGGCGAAACTAACGAGCTGGCTTCATAGGATCGCCGTGAATGCCGCGAAAGATGCACTCCGCAAGTCAGCGACGCGAAGCCGAACAACGGCTGGATATATAGAGGCCGATGCGTTGGAGCGCGGTGAGGCGGCAGATACCCAGCGGCGTTTATCTTGGCTTCAATCAGCGTTGGAAACGCTTTCATTCGATTTACGGGCAACTGCAGCGTTGACCCTCGGAGAACAGATGAACTTCGCCGAAGCGGCGGAGGCACTTGGCGTAGCTGAGGGCACAGTCGCTTGGCGCATGAGTGAGATTAGGCGGAGGCTCAAAGCACACGCTGCGAAAGATAACGGATTAGATCAGGAGGCGCTGGCATGACGGATGAAACAGAGAAGCTGGCGGCACAGATGCGAAATCTAAAACCTTCCAAGACATCCCGCGAAGCGGGATTGGATGCGGCCATGGCGGCATTTGACGCAGAATTTGCAACTGCTCCAGAAGAAAAATCAACTTCTACCCAAGGATCGACGGCTGGGTCGCGTCCTACTGGCAAGACCACCAAAACGGTGCGTGCGACGACCAGAAGGGTAGAAACCATGTCTAAACTCAACAGCATTTTTCAAAAACCACAAGCCATGATGATGGCTGGAACCTGCGGCGCGGCTTTGATTGCGGCGCTGGTGGTTCTGCCGAATATGGATGAGTTTGGGTTTGAGGAAGCCGCGGTTCCTGTTGTGCCTGTCGCGGTCGTGTCCGAAAGTGAAAAGTCGGAAGTAGGGGCGGAAACCAGTGTATCAGACACGAAGGATGATGAGGTTGTCATCGTGACAGGAATGCGTTCGGAGTTGGAGAAACGGCTTGCTGAAACACCCGATGCACTAGAAGCTATTTCGGCACAGGATATTGGAACACTTCCGGACCAGAACTTGGCCGAGGCAATGGATTCTGTAATTGTACCCTCAGCCGTGCAAACGCCAGAACCTATCGGTGATATTACGTCTGTTGATCAACTCCTAAGCGAAGTGCAATCACGGCCTGCCACACCAGAACAAGAGCAAGTACTCAAAAACTACAGAGAGGTCTTGCAACAGAAAGATAATATTGAGCTTTTCGTAGGCCAACAGGAAATATTTTCGACTCCACGTTCCCCCCAAATTCAAGGCGGGTTAGATAACGCGCTATCAGTGGCCAAAAATTCTCGCCGTACTAGAATTCAAACACCTCTTATAACGAAGCAAGCTGATGGCTATTCGTTCGAAGAAATTCCGGCTGAGTATAAAGTCGAAACCAAAGAGATTGTCCTGAAAGAGGCGTTCACGGAATTCGTCGAGACTCCGCCTGACTTTGAAACGGTATTGGAAACAGTTGTGGTCGAGCCCGCCAGCGTGGAGTTGGTAGAAGTTCCAGCAACATATGAATGGGTTGACGGAAACATCGAAGGGTCTGCGATTGAGTATGTTGTGACGCCTCCCGTTTATGAAACGATATCAGAGCCTGTCGTTGTGCAAGAGGCCATGACGGAACTCGTATCAATTCCAGCGACATATAATCCAGATGGGACCATTGCGGTTCCGCCAAGCGTTGTGGAACGCACAATTCCATCCGTCACAAAAGTGCAGACCCGTCGGGTTGTAAAGACGCCCGCGTCAACGGTTGAGCGCATTGTGCCCTATGAGAAACGCGACGGTAAAACACGTGTGCCTGTTACACCTGGCAGAGTCATTGAGAAAGAAATTCCAGCCGTCACCAAACAGGTCGAACGCCGCGTAATTAGACGTACATCGACGCCTATTGAACGAACTGTTCCAGCAGGTGCAAAACGAAAAGTCCAAGTCAGAACCGAAATCAGCCCACAGAAATTCTATCTCCGCGATGACGACGGGAATATTGTACGGGAATTTGACAGCCGTGATGCGTTTGAAAAATACAAGCTGAACACAACGACGGCTGTGTCAGAGACGCCTGTCTCTACATTCTCGGTCGATGTAGATACGGCCAGCTATTCCTTCCTACGGGCCTCTATTAATCGCGGGCAATTACCACCGCGCGAGTCCATTCGTCTCGAGGAAATGATCAATTATTTCCCTTATGCGTATGACGCGCCGAAATCTGCGGAAACACCATTCAAAGCGAATGTGACGGTTACCCCCAATCCCTGGAATGCGGATACGAAGCTGATGCATATCGGCATCAAAGGCTATGTCCCAAAGCAAACGGAAAAGCCGCGTAGTAATTTGGTGTTTTTGATCGACACATCAGGTTCAATGAATCAACCGAATAAGCTGCCGCTATTGGTCAATAGTTTCAAACTCTTGCTCAATACGCTGGATGAAGACGATACTGTTTCAATTGTCGCCTATGCGAGCGCAAGTGGAACCGTGCTGGAGCCGACACCCGTCAGCAAGAAATCAGATATTTTGAACGCCCTGAACAATCTGCGTGCAGGCGGCTCCACGGCAGGCGCGGCGGGCCTCGAACTCGCTTACCAAAAAGCCAAAGAGAGTTTTGATGATGAGGGCGTGAACCGGGTTATCCTTGCGACGGATGGCGATTTCAATGTCGGGTTTTCTTCTCCCGATGAGATGAAAGACTTCATTAAAGAAAAACGCGAGACGGGCATTTTCCTCTCCGTGCTCGGCTTTGGGATGGGGAATTACAACGACCACCTCATGCAATCCCTCGCGCAAAATGGAAACGGCGTTGCCGCCTATATCGACACGCTTTCAGAGGCGAATAAGGTTCTAGCGAATGAAGCGGGTAGTGCGCTTTTCACGATTGCTAAGGATGTCAAAATTCAAGTCGAGTTTAACCCTGCGACCGTCGCGGAGTATCGATTGATTGGTTATGAAACTCGGGCCTTGAAGCGTCAGGATTTCAATAATGATAAAGTCGATGCTGGTGAGATCGGGGCAGGGCATAGCGTTACCGCGATCTATGAAATGACACCTGTGGGTTCGCCTTCAATCACGATTGATAAGCTCCGCTATGCGTCAGAAGATGATACACACAGAAATACCGGATCGGACGAATATGCCTTCGTGAAAATTCGTCACAAATTACCGGACGCGGATAAATCAACGCTTCAAACTTTCCCGATTGGAAAGCGCCGAGAGCGCAGATTATCTCGCGCCAGTGACGACATGCGCTTCGCAACAGCAGTTTCTATCGTTGGGCAAAAACTACGCGGGGATATGCAAGTCGATGACTACAGCTACGCTGAAGCGATAAAACTCGCCAATAGCGCAAAAGGCGAGGACGAAAACGGCTACCGCGCGGAGTTTATCCAGATGGTGAAACTGATTGAAGCAATGGGAGAGTAAGGGTTGTTTTCAGTAAACGCCCTGCAAGCTTTCTCCTTCCAGGCTATATATCTTTGAAATATCGCTTGAATAAATTAATACGTAACGTAACAGTTAATTCGAATGGGGCGCAACATTCTACACATCTACTACTAGGTTCAATGGCGAACTGATACTGGATTAATGCCTCATAATGGAGGTATTATGACTTTTTCAACAGGCGAATTTGCGATTCCAAAGCTCGGAAGAGCTAACTATACGTACAAGCGAACAGCTTGTATTTTTAAAGATCATTTGCACACTGTAAATTTTGAAATTGATACATATTTGTTTCTGGATCATGTTTCAGTCGATTTGAGACGCATGGAGAAAAAAGACGCATGTAAGTTCAAGGGTACAAACAAAATCAATGTGGATTATCTAAAGGATGATCGTAATTGGAAAAAAGAACAAATTTTCAAACATACACTTCCTGAAGCCTTCGGTTTGGGGGTTGGCTTGGCGCATAATTCCGAAAATATGTTTATGGTTTATACGGAGAGGTATGGCCTTGACGAAAATGCCTTCCTTAGAGCAAGGATGTACACTCCAGAGAAGACGCTCGGCGACAAGACCATTGCAGGAAAATGGGATGCGCCAATAGAATTAGCCCTTCGTATTATGCCCGAGAATAATGTCCAGCCGATATTAGCTGGATCCGGTGTGCCCAGTGTATCATTTTTTGGAGAACATCAAATGATAGTAGCGGTACCGAATAACAAATTACTTGAAAGTTATGACCCACAACAGGGCTTTGTGGTTCTGTTATTCGATACTCGCGACATGCCAACCGAAGATGGTGAAAAATGGCTTGCGAGGTCGTATCGACAGCTTTTGATGCGGAAGAGTGATGTGCTCTACGAATCAGAAAAAATTGATGTTAATAAATTAGAAATTAATACCCATTTGATGGGATGGAATATTGATATTGATTGGTTTGTTGTCGCTCCGAGAGGCAGCGGTGCTGATGAACCTGAATATAATGTCGCTATAAATTTTATACCTAACGGCGCAACTTACAATAATAGCCCTATTGATATATCTTTGTCTTGTACTTTGCCGTTGCCCCTCAAGCCCGATGACTCTGGAGAAATTGACGAAAAACTTGCCTTTTTTCCTCAATCAGGTCCGACTGTGGGAAAACCTATTAAGTACTATGTTCGAGAAGGCCTTGAGACAGGGTTGAAGCGAGATCCATGTGGGCGTCTTAGAAGGTTTGTTGGTCCAACCCCGGGGGCGGGGTCGATAATGGAAGGTAAAATTGGATCTATATTTTCTAGCACTGTGGTATTGCCAACCGCCGGCAATTCATTTGGTGATGTGGTTTTCCCTGGACCTCAATATTCAGTGACGGAAGGAACTAGGAAAACTCACGGAGCCTTTTATTTTTACAATTCAGGAAAAACTGAAGAAAAAAAGGCGAACAACCAAGGTAACAAAGTTGATATTCCCGTTCTTGAGTTCATATTATACGGGGAAAATAAATGTCAGGTTCGGCAATATGGTACGATCCGGCAGTTGAAATATACGGCAGAACCTATTCCTGCAAAGTTGGATAAAGATGGCAAGCCCGTTATGGATAAGGATGGTAAGCCAGAGAAAAGCGACAAACCGAAGTATATAGTTGGAGGTTATTTTGACAGCCCTATTCCTTTTCCTAAGCAAAACTACAATGATTTGCCTCCGGGTGTGGAAAAGGAAATTGGCGATTTCTCCTTCAAGTCGGCTACAGGACTAGAGACAGAAAACAGTGAGTTGGATAAGTGGACGGTTGGTTTTGAAACCGATGGTAAAACGACAAAAGGTTCAGGTCCCGCGTGGAAAGTGGCCGTTGATGGTGGTCAAAGTTCTGTTGAAAAAGCGAAGGTAGAAACACTTTCCCGGCAGACTCTCCCTGTTACCGCAACCGTGAAGAAGCCGGAAAAGGACGCAGAAGATGCGTTAAGTGATTCAGAATCAATTAAAATTACAGTTGGTTCAGGCGTTGCGAGTTATGTAAGTTCGATTTTTAATATCACCTGTTACCAGTTTTTGGACCCTGACGGAAATGTAGTAAATGGCGCGTTGACCAAGGATCCAGCGGTCAGCGCTAAACTTTCGGAGCATTTGATATCTATGAAATCCGCCGGGAGTGCGTTCGGAACTTTTAAACCATTTTTAGTCGATTCAGGTGATCTCGAAAGTTATACACCTCGTGCAATTAATAACCGCATGAAAAAACTTGGTTATGACGGAGAAAATTACTTTGGTGACATAATTTATAGAAATGCTCTGCCAATAGGCGATGGTTCAGTTGGAATGACCTTCACATGGGATAAGGGACAAAGAAATCTTATGGAATTTGAAGCATTTAAATCTGATTTTAAGGAACAAGGTTGGGAATTCAACGCGAGTGCGTATGCTGGCATGAGTGGCGGAGAGGAATTCGAAATTGCAGGATTGGGTTTCGGGTTTGAAATGAGTTTTTTAGCGGGAGGTACTTACGCGACCAAACATGATACGTCACAAACTAATACCACTAAATGGGGATTAGCGATGGAATCTGACCATTGGAATCCTTACTATGGGGAAGGCGAGGATGTCGTCAGTAGATATAGTTTTCACGTGTATTTTTTGCCTGTTCCCGATAAGCGATCAAAATTGAGTGAAAATTATTGGGTTCAAGAACTATACAAAAATATTCCTTTATCAGAAATAGATTCTATCAAGCCTCTCATTGATAGGCAGTCAGGGTGTTGGCGCGCTTTATTTGTAGTGACGGAAATCGAATACTTAAATCCCTGCAAGAAGTCTGGACGCGAAAATTACAGTTTTGAAATTCCCTCTGAATTCTATAGCGTTTATCAAGAAACATCCGTCAAAGTATAAAGTTCGGGTGCCTTTATAAACGAAAAAAGCCCTGCAAGCTCAGCTTGCAGGGCTTTTCTTATACTTCTGTAGACTTGGCTTACGCCGCTTTTTTCATGCCTTGAGCATTCAAAATTTTGCTGATCGTGTCGGCTTTTAGATCGTCAACGCTAGCGGCAAGGCCCATCGCGTTGGCAATTTTGACGACTTCAACTTCGAGCATGCGATTCAGTCCGCCGCGCGTATAAATACGCTGGGACGACGGTGTGCTGTCGGCGTAGAAAGTCTTACCCGCTTTTGCCATATCACGAACCATTTGCGGCGGTGTGAAACGAGCGCCGTGACGCTGAGCTAGCATATCGGCTGTTGCCACATAAGCGTCTAGACCGATTGTATCGATGTATGAGAGCGGGCCGCCTGTATAGGGAGGAAAGCCCAAGCCAAATATAGCGCCGAGGTCCGCGCTTTGCGGATCTGGAACAACGCCTTCCGCAAATGTGCGGGCTGATGGCGCAACGAGAGAGTAGAGAAGACGCTGGGAAACTTCTTCTGCAGAAGGTTGAACCTCAGCCAAAGGATAGTGGTCCGTCATGCCTTTCCACAAGTCGAGGCGCTTCCCGTTTTCATCATAGTTGTAGAAACCGGCACCGAGGCGACGTCCGCCACGGTCCCATTTGGTGACCATATTTGTGATGAATTCTTCTGCGCCAGTTGGGACATATTTGTCGCCCATTTCTTCTTGGGTCGATTTCATGATGTCATAGCCGAGCTTAAGTGTTGTATCATCGGACACGGCAAGCGGACCTATTGGCAAACCAAGGTTCGCTGCGCAATTCTCGATCAACGCCATAGATACACCTTCAGTCACCATCAAAGCAGCTTCGTTAATATATGGTGGGAAGACTTGGTTGGTGAAGAAGCCGCGAACGTCTTTAACGATGATTGGCGTCTTGCGGATTTTCTTGTTGTAATCGAGCGCAACGGCAAGAGCGAGATCACCCGTACCTTCGTGCGGGATGATTTCCAGCAATGGCATTTTGTCGACAGGTGAGAAGAAATGCATCCCGATATATTGATCGGGCCGGGACGAATGTTTCGCTAATCCACCAATTGGAAGCGTTGACGTATTCGTCGCGAAGACGATGTCTTTCCCGATAACGGCTTCTGTTTTCTTGATAACGTCGGCTTTGACATCTGGTCGTTCGAACACCGCTTCGATGACGAGATCGACGTCTTTCAAGAGGTTATAATCATCGGTTGGTGTGATGCGAGCTAGGAAAGCGTCGGCTTTCTCTTGCGTCATACGGCCGCGTTTGACCTTCTTGTCGAGAATCTTTTGCGAATAGGCGATCGCCTTTTGCGCTTCTTCCATATTGCGGTCGAGTGAGATGACCTCCATGCCCGCTTTCGCTGTGACATGTGCGATACCTGCACCCATCAATCCGCAGCCCAATACACCAACTTTTTTGATGTCTTGCGCGGGAACACCTTCTGGACGACCTGCGCCTTTGTCCGCTGCGTTCTTATTTAAGAACAAAGTGCGGATCATGTTTTTGGATGTCGCGCCCATCAACAGTTTGGTGATGTACTTGCTCTCAATACGAAGCGCAGTGTCCATTGGGACAATGGAGCCTTCATAGAGGCAAGACAGAATGGCTTCGACAGCCGGATAGTTACGCTTTGTTTGCTGCAAGGCCATCGCGCCGGAGGCCATAAAGAACTGCACCGATTTCGGGTTCATGGCGCCGCCGCCGCCCGGAATTTTGAAGCCTTTGACATCCCATGGCGCAACCACGCCCTTTTCGATGTTCTCTTTGACCCAAGCTTTCGCCGCGGCCGTCGTTGTTCCGACCTCGACAACCTCATGGACAAGGCCTTGAGCTTTAGCTTTCTTTGGGTCGAGGGGTTTCCCTTGTGTACACATCATGGCAGCTGGCTGCAGGCCCATTAAACGCATAGTGCGCTGCGTTCCGCCAGCACCGGGTAGGAGGCCAACGAGGACTTCCGGTAGGCCGAGTTTGATTTTCGGATTATCTGCAACAAAACGCTGATGTGTCGCGAGACAGATTTCCAGACCACCGCCGAGGGCGAGGCCTTCGATAGCCGCTGCTGCGGGCTTTGCTTTTTTACCTTCGCGCTGGATTTGGCGTGTCGTGTAGCCGCCGTTTTCCATTTTGCGGAGCGCCTTCGTTAACTTCATGCTCTCTTCGAACGCTTCCATTGTCAGCGTTTTGCCAGCGGCATTGTTTTCGCTCATCATGTTGAGGTCAGCGCCAGCAAGGAATGCGTTAGCTTTTCCTGATGTGACGACAAGGCCTTTCATGTCGTCATTTGAGTTGAAGTCGTCGATAAATGTGTCGAACTCATTGATGAAGTCCGGTGTCCAGACATTCATGGTCTGGTTAGGGACGTCGATTGTCATTGTCACGATGCCGTCTGCATCCGTGTCCAACCTAAAGTTATTATAGCTCATGTTCTTAATTCCCGTCTGTTCGTCTTAGACGCGTTCAATGATTGTGGCTGTGCCCATGCCGCCGCCAATGCAGAGCGTCACAAGTGATGTTTCTTTGTCAGCGCGTTCCAGTTCGTCGACCATTGTGCCGAGTATCATGGCACCAGTTGCGCCGAGAGGGTGACCCATCGCAATTGCGCCGCCATTGACGTTGATATTGCTGTGATCGATTTCGAGGGCTTGCATAAAGCGCAGGACGACCGCCGCGAAAGCTTCGTTCAACTCGTAAATGTCGATGTCATTGACGTTCATGCCGGCGCGTTTTAGTGCTTTTTGGGCAGCAAATTCTGGGCCCGTCAGCATGATTGTTGGCTCTGAACCGATAGAGGCCATAGAACGTATGCGGGCGCGGGGTTTGAGGCCCAATCGCTCACCCGTTTCTTTATTGCCAATCAAGATGGCAGCAGCGCCGTCAACGATACCGGAAGAGTTGCCAGCATGATGGCGATGTTCGATTTTCTCAACGCCCGGGTATCTCTGACCCGCAACATTATCAAAGCCAAAATTCTCGCCCATCATTTTAAAGGATGGGTTCAATGCACCAAGGGATTGCATGTTCGTGTCTGGACGAATGGTTTCGTCTTTATCCAAAATTGTCAGACCAAGAACGTCTTTCACCGGAACGATAGACTTGGCGAAACGGCCTTCTTTCCAGGCTTTGTCCGCGCGCTTGTGAGATTCCACAGCATAAGCATCGAGGTCATCGCGGGAGAAACCATATTTCGTTGCGATCAAATCAGCCGATACACCCTGCGGAACGAAGTAATTCGCGATCGCCACAGCCGGGTCCGTCGCCATTGCGCCGCCATCGCTGCCCATTGGCACGCGGGACATATGTTCGACACCACCACCGATGGCCATATCGCATTCTCCAGCCATAACTTTGGCGGCCGCGATGTTAGAGGCTTCGAGGCCTGAACCGCAGAAACGGTTGACTTGAATGCCAGAGGTTGTCTGAGCGTAACCCGCTTGCAGGATTGCGGAGCGCGTGATGACCGCGCCTTGCTCGCCGACTGGAGAAACACACCCAAATGCGATGTCTTCGATTTCAGCAGAGTCGATATTGTTTCGGTCCCGAACAGCTTCCAGAACCTGTGCGGCCAAAGCGACAGGTGTGACTTCGTGTAGGCTTCCGTCGGATTTACCTTTGCCGCGCGGTGTACGTACCGCATCATATATATAGGCTTCGGTCATAGTCTTTCCTCTCGCAATATTCTTGTTTTGAAAGCGAGTTGTACGGGCAAGGGGAAGCCATACCCAAACAGACTCGCTATTCGACTTAGGGTGCAGTTAACGTTCACGTTAACGTAACGCAAGGGTCGAAGGCTGAATTATGTGTGTTCGGTTGTGAAGGGGGCGAGGGGTTTTGCTTGGTTTTCTCATCTCAACATCCGTCGCGGAAAATCAAGACAGGCCCGTTTTGTCCTGATATATGAATTTTATGTTGAAAAAATCTCTCCTCGCATTCGCAGTTCTTGCCGTCACATCGTCTCCGGCTTTCGCATGGGGGCCAACGGGTCATCGTGTGACCGCGAAAATCGCTCAGACTTATTTGTCACCGGAAGCTCAGGCTGGGATCACAGAAATTCTTGGCGTGGAAACGCTCGCTGAGGCGTCCAATTGGCCGGACTTTATGCGATCTTCGGATGATACCTTTTGGAAGAAAGGTTCACCCCCATACCACTATATCACAGTCCCGCCGGGAACGAGCTATTCAGCCGATTCTGCTCCGCCAGAAGGCGATGCTGTCACGGCGCTGGCGCAATTTACTCAGCAAATTCGAGATGAGAGTCTTCCCATGGCGGATCGTCAGCTAGCATTGCGATTTGCTGCCCACATTATTCAGGACCTGCATCAACCATTGCATAACGGCAAAGGTGATGATCGCGGTGGGAATTCTGTTCGTGTGTTGTTTATGGACGAACCGCAAAACCTGCATTGGGTTTGGGATGAAGGGCTGATTGATAATCAGAAACTATCCTACACGGAAAAAGCCCATTGGCTGCAACGCCGCATAACTACGCAACAGCAGATCGAGTGGAGTGACACCAACCCTCAAGTCTGGATCGAAGAGAGCATTGTCATGCGGGATAAAATCTACGCTGGCCTGGGCCCGATGGCCCCGAATACCGTCCCAAACCTGCGCTACGACTATATCTATCAACATACGGGCGATATCGACCTACGCTTGCAACAAGGCGGCATCCGATTAGCAGCCTATATGAATGAGCTGTTTGCGGAGTAAAGTTTAACTTGCTGCCTTCACCATTCGGAAACTGACCATGCGCTGCTCGGCTTCATTCCAAAGTGCGAGTTTTACGCATTTTAGGCTTTGAATGAAGGTCAGTCTTCCAACTGATTTCAATTCGGGGTGTGCTTTTAGAATGCGCGGTAGCTGATAAAAAGGAATACGCGAGGAGAGGTGATGCACGTGATGCACGCCAATGTTTCCCGTGACCCACATCAACCATTTTGGCAGGTCATAATATGAACTGCCTTGTAGTGCAGCATTTTCGCGGTCCCATTCGCCAGTGCGAGACCAGTGTGTTTCGTCGAATTGATGTTGCACATAAAACATCCAAACTCCAATGGAAGCGCCGACCAATACCGTTGGGATTTGGATCATAACGAAGATCTTCCAGCCAACGCCCCAAATCAACAAGCCATAGACTAACGCTACACCGAGATTAGTGAGCAAGGCGCTCGCCCAAGGTTTTACGCCATTTTTCATCGCGCCCACTGGCAAGCGGTTGTGCAAGAAAAAGACATAAGCTGGGCCAATTCCGAACATCACGATGGGGTGGCGATACATGCGGTATTTTAGCCGACCCCATTTCGACGCATCTTTATATTCTTCAACCGTCATCGTTAGAATGTCATCACCAATACCGCGGCGGTCCAGGTTTCCGGAACCTGCATGATGGAGCGCATGGCCCCGTTTCCAATGATCATAAGGTGTAAGTGTTAGAATGCCGATGAAACGCCCAACCCAATCGTTAACTCTACGATTGCTAAACATCGACTGATGTCCGCAATCATGTTGGATGATGAAGAGACGAACCAGTAATCCACCTGCTGGAATAAAGCCCAACACGGCCCAATAATGACCCGCTTGCATGAGACCCCAAATGCCGGCCCAGAGTCCAAGAAAAGGCAGCAATGTAATCAATAATTCTAAAACGGCGCGTCCATTTTCGGCTGCGCGGTAGGGCGCAAGTCGTTGGAACCAAGTTCGAGCGGTTATGGTCATGGAGGTCCTAGTTTAGCTGAGAAGCATTAATGGAGCTGTTGGAGTTCGGACGAAAAAGCAATGAAAAGATATCGATTATTTTTGCACTCGAAGAGAAATGCCTCTAAACATAATGTGATTGGTGTGCCGTTAAATCTTCTGGTATTGACGAAGACATAGGCGCGGCAATGATCGGCCGCCAAACGCCAAAGTTATTAACAAAATCCTAAGCTTATGTGCCCCCCCTATATGAAGGGGTAGTAAGATAGGGGGCCTATCGTAGGCTTTACAGAATTATTTAAAAAGTCAGTCTGAGGGTATCACGAAAACCGCAGGGGGCTTCCATGGGTAGAGCATTAGAGACTTTAGAAGATGATGTAAAAATAGAAAATTTGTCCGTAGATCGGTTGGGACCATTACTTGACTGGACGACGGAAGGGCTGAGAAGATGCGCTCGAATACATCCTGCGCTAGAAGAAGAGACTGAAGAATTCGAGGAACGAGAAATCGCGCTTTTGGATTTTGAAACAAATTTGCTGAATCGCGCAGCGAGGGTTGAACTGCAGTCTAAACGTGACATTCTGAAACTCATGGATGTTTGGTCAAAAGCCTCGGGGGCACAACACGCAGAAGAACTGTCTCCGGCCGACCGAATTGTAATGAACATATTCCGTCACATGAATGATGAAAAATTTGTTACGGACTAAAGGTTCTTGCTCTCAGGGCTAAAGAAACGCGATCGGTGACGTTAAACTTCAAGAATAGCCTTTTAACGTGACCCGCGACCGTGTTTGGGGAAATTTCTAAAATTTGTCCAATTTCTAGGTTCGTCTTTCCGAAAGCTATTAGCTCAATGACCTGAGCCTCGCGAGCGGTGAGGTTCACTTTTTTTCTAAGCGAATCAAAAATTACACACAATCGAAGGTGAGCAAACTGCGCGGCAGAATGGGTTTGCCAGAGAAAAGCCTCATCGTAGAACTCTCTTGGATGTTTGAAGCCTATAAATACATACCCGCGCTTTTCCGACGGCCCGTAGAGGGGCGCTAGAATAGCATCTCCTAGATAGTTTAGAGCGAGATTAACCCTATGGTCTCTCCTCTCGTCCAGTTTTTCGTTCATCTCATGAAGATCTGACAGCCAATATGCCCGTGACTTTGAGAATATAAACGACATCGCAGGATCTTCTCGGTGACCTTTTTTAGTCAAATATTCTAAAACTACTTTGTCAAACCCCCAGGTCCAATATTGATTGAGTTTATCGAAACTGGAAGAACCTAGTGGAGGTAAGTGATGATATAGCGCGAACTCGAACGAGGTGTGTTCCACGCAACATTCGACCAAGGCCTCAACGTTTTGAGCGGAAAAAACAGCCTTCGCGAAATTCGAAAACTCGTCATGTTGGATATGTGGGTTTAGCCCAATCAATTGTAGTGGTCCCAGCCTCAAATGATGAAAAGTCGTGATAGTAAAAACTGCCTCAGTAAGGTTCTAATCTCTGAGAGCAATGGCTGTTTGTTCTATTAGTTAAAACAATCTTTAAGGTCGCAAAACCATCCATCTCGTCGGGTTTGCGTGTATGAAAACCGAGGGAGGGGGCTCCATTTGAGGGTCGCCTGAACAGCATACTATGCGATTAGATGAGACGGAATTTAAGTGCTTTCACCGCGGTAGAAACGCGATCCTTTGTGCCCATTTTTATAAAGATGCGTTCGACGTAACCGGTAACAGTGCTTGATGAAATGCCGAGAATGGTTGCTATTTCGGGATTGGTTTTGCCGAAGGTGATAAGTTCTAGAACTTCACTCTCTCTTTCCGTTAGATCTGCTCTGTTCCGAAGGGCCTCTGTAAATAGACAATACCGATTATGAACAACCTGATGTAAGGCTTGAATTTGCCACCCAAATGCATCGTCGTAAAACGACTTTGGGTACTTGAACGACGTATAGATAAAACCCCGTTTGTTATATGGGCCGAATAATGGCGTTACGATCCCATCACCAATATCTTCAACAAATGATTCCATTTCGAGGTCAGTAAATTCTGAATCGAATTCACCGACTTCAATAATATCGGAAAGCCATAGATGCCGGGCGCTAGCAAATATGAATTTCGCTCCCGGGCGATCCTTTACCTCTGTTCTATCAAAGTAATCAGCGATGGCTTGAGGGAGTTTGTAGTTATAGTATCTATTTAGGTCTTTGAGGTCATCTTCGCCGATTGCGGGAATGTGATGATAACACCCGCTGGTTACGGTCATGGAGCGGATAAAGGTTAAAACGACCTCTTCAGCAGTTTTCGCTCTTGAAATTGTATTCAGAACCGATGCGAAGTAATCATTTGGGATGACAGGGTCTAACCCGATTAATTTTGTATCGATCTGTGTTTTTTTGCGCCCGATGATTCTCTCCCGATTACTGCTTTAGGTATACGGCTTAGAAAGCCGTCACAATGGAAGCCTATCAATCCTTTCGAAGGAAACTAGAATATAATCGCCCTTAAATTGTATTTTTGTTTAACACAAATGATTTCGAAAATGGGGGACGATTGTAGGGTACATCAGATGGTGTAATAAGATAACTTGCGGCTCTAAGGGCAATAGGAGAGATTTGTGAACACTGTAAGAGAGCTTGCTGGATCAAGAACAGGCCAAGAGGTCATATCAGTTAGCCGTTTGGCGAAACTTTATTCTGAAACAATAGATGAACTTAGACTCTGTGCGAAGGACGTTCCTAGTTCAAACGCTGAAGATCGAAAAGCGAATGAGACGGAAACCGCTTTGCTCGATTTTGAAGCCGATTTGCTTGATCAAGCTGCGCGTATCCAGATCCGGAATAAAAGGGACGCAGATATTTTAATGGATATATGGGCGAAAGTTTCAGGCGTTGATGCGGGACGAGGCGCAAATCCGTCTGATAGGATCGCGATGAATGTTTTTCGCTACATAAATAATATCGATATCGCAAAAGGTTGAATCCTTTCGGGTGTAGACTGTTGGTCCATATTTGCACCGCTACGCCTGTTACTCGGAGAGCATAGTGTCTCGCGCACGCCGACGAACTAATCTCGAGAAGTTACTTCAAGCGGCAGAGAATTTGCGATGTCTACACTCAGATGTCTACACTCATCAGGCCCGACAGTGTTCACCTAGAGGACAATTCCAAATTCTGAATGGGGAAGGCAAGTGAGGCGGTAAGAGCGGATAACGAGGTTCTCACAACCAGGTGTCATCATGTGAGATGTACGTGTAAAAAATCATGTTTATCGGGCGGTCATCAAACATGCACCGAGAGAGCAAATTATGACCAAACTTTCCACACTCATTACCTCCATTACATTGTTAGGCGTGACCTCAGTTCCCGCTCATGCCGGGATATTCGACAAAACCCCTACGGATGGCGATGGACCATATGTCAGTGCTTTCGTTGGCGTCGCTGTACCATTTGACGCGGATTTTGACGGAACACAAAATCCAGAAACAGGTGTGCCTGGCGTGATCGGCGCTCCCGCGTCAATCGATGCAGAATTTGATACAGACGTATACTTTGGGGGGGCGATCGGCACGCGCTTGCCGTTTAAATTCCTAAATACCTTTCAACCAAGGTTGGAATTGGAGGTCAGTCACTATGACTCCAATGTTTCATCGGGCACATTTAACACCGGTGATCAGACATTTGGCGGCGATCAATCGCAGACATTTTTCCTGATCAATTCCTATAATGACATTCGATGGGAGGAAGATCAGAAAATTGTTCCTTATTTTGGAGGCGGTTTAGGGTTTGGTGTGGTGGATTCCGATATCCGGTACTTCCCCAATAATGGCACAGTAACAGCACCGAATTTTGCTGTCCAAGGTGAAGACACCGGTTTCGCAACGGTTTCGACTGTCGGTGTGACGCTGAATGCGTCCGAAAAATTCGATATATACACGGAAGCGCGCTACTTCAAAACCTACGGAATTGACTCAGAACGTCGCTTTATTGCCAATGGAAACAATGGCTTCTCAGCTGAAGTGGATGACGATCCGGACGGATTAGCCTTTACAGTGGGGACACGATTAAAGTTCTAAGGCGGCCGTTATTGTCGGGCTGACATAAAAGGTTCACTTGCGGTTTGGTGAGATAAAGCCCATATGGCCAATATCGAGAACAGGCCTGACGACCCGGCCAGCTTTGACGTGACCTTTAGTTACGCCACACTGAGTACGCATTGCATACCTTTTTCGACACTCCCGCGGGCCTCGCCATGAGGTCAGCATTAAGACGACGTGAAAGGAATACACATGTCAGACGAAATGAAGCCAGGAACGGTCAAGTTTTTCAATACAACAAAAGGCTTCGGCTTTGTTCAACCAGATAGCGGTGAAGGCGATGTTTTTGTTCACATCACAGCTCTACAACGCTCTGGCATTCAAGGCCTAAACGAAGGTGACAAGGTTCTCTTCGATACAGCCGTGAACCAACGTACCGGCAAAACCGCCGTTGAGAACATTCAAATGGCGTAAGTCATTTTCACGGCCTAGCGCTAAAGTTGCTGGGCCATGAAGACTGAATAGAGGGCCTGCACGGAAATCCCGTGCAGGCCCTTTTTTTATTGTTTATGCTCCCGGGAAATCTGGGGAGAGACTTATGACTTCAACAACATTCCTGGCGCCCGTATTGGCGCTTATTATCTGGACGCTTTTGATTTGGGTTTTGATGTACGTCCGCCGTATCCCGGCGATGCAGGCGGCTAAAATTGACCCTGAAACCGCAAAGTCACCTGACGGCAAATGGAAAGAAGAATTACCCCTCTCCGTCCAAGCGTCGGCGCATAATTATAATCATTTGTTAGAACAGCCCACGATTTTCTATGCACTAATGTTTTACGTGACTCTGACCGCTCAGATGTCGACGCCGATGTTTTACGCGGCTTGGGCCTATGTCGTTCTACGCGTCTTACATAGCTTTATCCAAGTGAGTTCTGGTAAGGTTATTTTGCGGTTTGGTGTGTTCTCGATTTCCACGCTTGTGCTGATTGGCATGGTCGTGCTCACACTGATTTAGAGGCGTTATGTCTATCTTACTATTCGTGACAGCCGAGTTCCACAATAAGTCGGAATATGACCGATATGTTGAGCTATCCACACCGATATTCATCCGCGAAGGCGTCAATGTGATCGGCAATGATGAGGATGCGAAGTTCTTTGATCTGCCTGGTGACAAGGCCGTTTTGCTAGAATTCCGGGATAAAGATCATATGAGAAATTTCTTTGCGTTGCCTGATTATCAAGTGGCAGCAAAGCATCGAGATGCTGGCGCAACTATGCGAATGGTGCGTTTTAGACGGATGCCGAATTCTGCATAGCATCCCATATGGCTGACAATGCGATGAAGTCCGCGCTTTCATCAGGGTCGCGATCATTGTTGAGGTCCGCCGGACTGTTTCTCGTTATGATAATTCCGATGGGCTGACGGGATTTAGCATCCAAAACCGGACCGCCGCTCATGCCAGTAACAACTGGCTCGTCAGGTTCAAAAATATGTGTGATCCATTGTCCTGGACTGCGTTCGAAATAAACCTGGCCGGTGCGCGTTTCCATATGACGACACCCGGCTGGGAAACCCATCAAAATAACGTCTTGTCCAACAACAGGGTCGATAGGGCGGACGTCAGGCAACGTGCAACCGACTAAAGCGGCATCTAACCCATCGGGCCATTTTGTGAATGTGCGATTTTGGACGAAATCTGGCAAATGATCATGCGCTTCCGTCAAACAATGTCCCGCACTTATCCATCCGTCCCAATGCGCGAACCAGCTGGTGTAACATTGGAAGTGGCGTTCATTGTGAAAATAGCGTCGGACGTCTATTTTGGCGCCATTTTTTTGCTTTTTCTTGACCGAAACAGGAGTTGGATCCGGGACAGGCTTTAGCTTTGGCTTGGGTTTACGAAAAAATCGGAAGAGTGACATATGCGTGACTAGAGCCCGAAGAGGCTAGGCACGCAACCGATTCCCAGTCTATATGGGGGTATGAGATATTTAAGCTTACTTTTAATCGCGTGCTTGGCTGTGGCTTGCACATCCGCCGCTCCCGTTTCATCCGCCTCTGCCGCTGAACATCCGGAAGCACGTCTTTATGACAGCACTCGCGATGCCTCGGCTGACGTAGATGCCGCGTTGGCGCAGGGGGAAGCCGAGCGAAAAATCACACTCGTCGTTATGGGCGCGAATTGGTGTCATGATAGCCGCGCCCTGGCGGGTTGGTTCACGACTGATGCGGATATAATGGGAGTGTTAGAGCGCAATTTTGTCGTGACCTATGTCGACGTAGGTCAGAAAGATCGCAATATCGACATAGCCCAACGATTTGGAATTGAGGAGATTGTCGGCACACCCACAATGGTGATGATCGATTATGATGGATCTGTCTTGAACAAGGTTACAGCGAAGGATTGGCGGAATAGTGCTAGTCGATCAAAAGAGGACATAATTTATGAACTCGAAGAAGTGGCGCTCTTCTAGCCATGTTTGTTGGACATTATGGACCAGCGGTTTGGGACGCTCACAGGACGAATGGAGTAAAACTCTGGCACGGATTTTTGGCCGTACAAGCAATGGATTTAGTATTTTGCGTATTGGGTATTTTGGGGTTGGAAGGCGGAGAGTTACCGAATGCGAGTCACCCTCTCGCGTTTAATATTCAATATTCTCACAGTCTGTTGGGTGCGGTTCTGATTTCTATTTGTGTTGCTGGGCTTTACAGAATGTTCCGTCCGGTCGCTGGTCTTAATGGCGCACTTATTATGGGGGGGCTGGCATTTTCGCACTGGCCATTGGATTGGTTAGTTCACCGACCAGACCTACCGCTTATCCCACATGGAGATATCTTATTAGGTCTGGGCCTATGGGATTTCGCTTGGCCTACATATATTCTGGAAGTCGCATTGCTGGCCGTAATGATGATCTGGTGGATGCGGGTTACGACCGGCTCGAAATGGACAATTCTTGCGGCTGGATTGCTTGTTGCTATTTTGGCGGGATTACAGTTTGTTGCGATCACCGCACCGACTTTAATGGTTCAAGCTGGTAAATTTGACTCAGCCGCTCTTGGCAACCCTGTGGGAACAGCCATTGCAGGATTGATTGTGTTCATCCTTACCATAGGTGCTGTTGCATTTATTGAAAGTCGCCGCGCGCCTAAACTCAATCGTCAAACTTAGGCTTGCTAGGCAAACTTTCTGCGATGTTTTTCGATTTAGCCTGGCGCAAGCGGAGGCCTCGTCCCGTTGTAACAGCATCGGTCCCAAATTTTGCGCGGGCGATGTCACTGGCTCTCTCCGCGGCGCCCCGCTTTGCGGATTTTAAATCAAGCAAGTCAGATACGTCGCCCACTGGTGCTGCCAGGCCAGAAATTCCAGCGCCAATGAGACGATAGCTTTTATATCCGTCAACTTCGGCCTCCAGTAGAGGTTCAAGTTCGGAGAAGATAGTGTCGGCAAGTTGAACCGGCTGTTGGAGGGTTCGCCGCCGCGAGATCGATTTAAACTGCGCAGTCTTCAGTTTCAGCGTCACCGTTCGTCCGGCCAAATTTTTAGCTTTGGAGCGATCGGCGGTTTTCAGACAGACTTGCCACAGCTTGTCTTTCAATTGCTCCAGCTCCGATATGTCCGTGTTGAAAGTGGTTTCCGCCGAAACAGATTTACGGTCACTGACGGGGTTTACACGGCGATGGTCTTCTCCGCGCGCTAGCCGCGCTAACCTTAAGCCGTGATCCCCAAACTTTTGCACCATTTCTTTGTCGGATCGTCGCCTGACATCTGCTATCGTCCGCAATCCTGATTTTTCGAGCTTAGCGGAAAACGCAGGGCCAATGCCGTAAACGAATCCAACGGGCTGTTTAGCAAGGAATGCCTGAGCATCATGTTCTCCCAACACAGCAAATCCATTGGGTTTGTCGAGATCAGACGCCGTCTTAGCAAGAAACTTATTATAAGAGAGGCCAATGGAAACTGTGACACCGACCTCCCGCAAAATATCGTTCTGAAGCCGTATAAGACTTTGCGCAGGACTTCGGCCATGAAGGCGCTCTGTTCCAGTCAAATCCAAAAAAGCCTCATCAATCGATAGCGGCTCTACTAGCGGGGTCAGCGCTCGCATCATCTCGCGAATGCGGCCGCCTTCATAAGCGTATTTTTCCATACTTCCTTTGACCACCACCACTTCGGGGCAGAGCTTCATAACTTGAAACATGGGCATGGCTGACCGAATGCCATACACTCGCGCGTGATAGCAGGCTGCCGAAACCACACCACGTCGTCCGCCGCCCACAACGACGGGCTTATCTCTTATGGCAGGATTGTCCCTTTTTTCCACGGAGCAATAGAACGCATCACAATCCACGTGAGCGATAGATAGTGAGCTGATTTCAGAATGCGAGATTGCTCGGCGCGATCCGCATGTCGCACAGACATCTTCAACAAAGTTCTTGCCGCCGCAATCTCGACAAAGTCGTGTCGTCTGTGAGGGCGAAGGTGTCATTTCGGTGTCTTATAAAATATTTAATATGTTCATGCAATGTTCTCTACGCTGGAACTTGTGTGAAAGCTCTGTGTAAGCCTGGGGGAGACCCTATCATGGTTAACCACAGGTAACCGACCAACACACCAAGATTTAAGGATATTCTGTCAGTGTCAGGTCAACAGAACAGGAACAAGCATTGCGGGCTAGACGGTGCTGTCAGTTTGGTGAATTGGGATTATGTTGAAAAAAATGCCGAAAAAAGTACTCATCGTTGAAGATAACGAGCTGAACATGAAGCTGTTCGCCGACCTACTCGAAGCGCATGGATATGAAACCAAGCAAACACGGGAAGGGTTAAAAGCCATTTCTTTAGCGCGTAGTTTCAAACCAGACTTAATCCTAATGGATATTCAATTGCCGGAAGTTTCTGGCTTGGAAGTTACGAAATGGATCAAGGATGACGAAACTTTGGCCGGTATTCCGGTTATCGCCGTCACCGCTTTTGCCATGAAGGGTGATGAAAAACGCATCCGTGACGGAGGATGTGAGGATTATATCGCGAAACCGATTACGGTCTCGTCTTTCCTCGCAAAAATTCGGAAATTCGCTGAAGCCGCCTAGTCAGAGGAGACCGCCATGTCCGCGCGTATCCTCGTAGTTGACGATCTTGCCCCTAATGTAAATTTACTGCAGGTCAAATTGCAGGCAGAATACTATGACGTTCTTACGGCTCGTTCTGGTTATGAAGCGTTGGAAGTCGCTGAAAATGAACGCCTAGACCTCATTCTTATGGATGCCATGATGCCTGGGATGGACGGTTTTGAGGCCTGTCGGCGGATAAAAAACAATCCTGCGACCTGGCATGTTCCCGTGATCATGGTGACGGCGCTGGAAGAGACGAAAGATAGAATTCGCGGGCTTGAAGCTGGCGCTGATGATTTCGTAACCAAGCCGATTGATGATTTTAACATAATGGCTCGAGTGCGTTCATTGCTTCGTTTAAAAATGGTGACCGACCAATTACTGAGCCATACCGGGCATACCTTGTCGAACTCTCGTAGTTTGCTGGAGACGATTGAGAAGCAAAAAGGTCGTATTTTGTTGGTCGAAGACCATGAATTACACGCAGCAAAGATCGCGAAGCCACTACGCGAACGCCATCAGGTAATTATCGAAAAGGACCCGATGAAAGCCATCCGATTGGCAAAATCAGGCATTGATACGGTGATTGTCAGCCTCGTCAGTGAAAGCTTTGATGGGTTGCGAGTTTGTGCGTCGATGAAATTCAATGAGGAGAGTAGGGACGTTCCGATATTGGTTATTGGTGATCCGGAAGATGAATCTCGCTTTGTGCGTGCCTATGATATTGGTATCAATGATACGATAATGCGGCCTGTGGAAATTCAGGAATTGAAAGCACGAGTACAGACCTTGTTGCGCCGTAAATTTTATGCCGACTCGCTACGTGAGAATTTCAATGAAAATCTCGAAATGGTTGTCGCTGATCCGCTGACAGGACTAGGCAATCGACGTTATTTTGACCGCACCATCGAACCGCTTTTTGATGACCTTGAAACACGCTCAACACCGTTTTCAGTTATGGTTTTCGATATTGATCATTTCAAACGCGTGAATGATATTTTGGGCCATGACATGGGGGATCAAATCCTCAAAGAGATTGCAGCCCGGCTTGTCACGAATATGCGCGCAGTGGATATTGTTGCGCGTTATGGCGGTGAAGAGTTTATGATCGCTATGCCTGATACAAACGTCGAAGATGCGCTTATCGCGGCTGATCGGGTGCGAGCGTTGATCGCTGGAACACCCATATTCGTGGATGGTGAGGCTCTTCAAGTCACCACAAGCGTAGGTGTGGCCGAAGTCGAGCGCGGAGAAAGCTTGCGTGACGTGTTCAAACGGGCCGATGACGCGCTGTATAAAGCGAAACAGGGTGGCCGAAACAAAGCGCTACCTGCACAAATCCGCAAGGCGGCATAAAAAAAGCCGCCTCGCGTGTAATTCGTTTTCACGAAATACACACAGGGCGACTTCAATATTCAGTATTAAAAGCAGATCTTACTTGATCTTGCCTTCTTTGAAATCGACGTGCTTACGCGCAACGGGATCGTATTTCTTTTTGACCATCTTTTCAGTCATTGTCCGCGAATTTTTCTTCGTGACATAGAAATAACCCGTACCAGCGGTAGAGTTCAGACGGATTTTAATTGTGGTGGGCTTCGCCATGACTGGGAGTCCTCATATTTCGTGTAATTCAGTTGCGCGCGGATAGGCGGCTTTCGGGCGTCTGTCAACTGATTGCGGGCATTGAACCTTATGGGAATTGCAGCATTTTAAACTCACCGCGAATAGCTCGCGAGTAGAAGATCTTTTCGGGTGGTCTGTCAGCCTTCAAATAACGTTCTAAGACTTGCAACATCATATCCGTGGCACGCTGGGTTTCCAGCTTTTCAATTTCTTCAAAAGTGAACCAGCCGACATTCAGCAACTCAGAGCTATCCGAAATTTTTGGTGGTTTTCGGTCGCCCATATGTTTGACGAAGAACCAAGCATCAAACCGTTTGTGCCGATGGGGAGGTGTGACAGCTCGGCCGAAGACCTCAATGCCGGAGAGGTCGGGCAATTGTCCAGCTTCGCGAAAGGCATCATAGCTGGCATTTGTGAGATTGCGGTTTGCTTTGGACGGCGCGCCCAACATTAATCCCGTTTCTTCCCACGTCTCTCGCACGCTAGCGAGAACAACAGCACGCGCGCGGCGCGGGGCATAGGCGGCCTCCAAAATACGTTCCGTGCGGGCAGAGAGGTCACCGGAATATTTGGCGAAACTATCCGCGCGATCAACGCGTCCGCCCGGAAAAACATACACACTCGGCATGAAGTCGTGACGTTTGGAGCGTTGACCCATCAGAATTTTCAGATCTTTGCCAGATCCGCATGTGATTACGAGGGTGGAGGCGAGCCGAGGCCTCGGCGCTCTGTCCAACTCTGTACGTTTCGCACGTTCGTCGTCGGTGATTTTCATTTTCCCAACCAGAACGGGACCAGAATCTTTGATAGGGTTGGGCATAACGAGGTGATGGGGGTTCAACTGATTCAAGACAAGAAAAAGTGCGCATTGGTTTTGCGAATGGGCCATAGCCTCAATTATTGTCGAGTTGCGAGACCCCGTAGAGCTTTTGTTGAAAGCGATCAGCCCAAAAGACCTTTCCAAACCCGCGAGCGGTCAGCGCTAAATAGCGGACGGATGAAGGACGATTAAGCACTTTGGCAGCCACATAAAAGCTGCCATATACCCCAAATTGCGCCGCGCCGATGATCATGTGCCGCGCAATTTGCGGCAGTCCTGAGAGACCTTTCCCGGCTGCCAAGCGAGTCGGGGCTTGACCGTAACCAAAGTTTCTTCGGAGAATATAGCTTGTTGTAATGCGATGATCTGGGACGTTTTCGAAGCAAAG
This sequence comes from Litorimonas sp., assembly GCA_039975855.1. Taxonomy (GTDB): domain Bacteria; phylum Pseudomonadota; class Alphaproteobacteria; order Caulobacterales; family Maricaulaceae; genus Litorimonas. Next base: position 299,285 of record JBDWGH010000003.1, read on the forward strand.
TGCTTTTTGGGCCCATCCAAATTGAACGCCAGACTTTTTCAGCGCCGAGAAGAAAATATCATCTTCTCCTCCGCTTTCATTGAGTTCTGGATCAAAAGGCGGGTTCGGACGTTCCCCTTGGGATAAATCGATGAGGCAACCGCCCGTTCCAAAAGGTTTCTTTATTTCAATGGTTGGTTGATTCTCTAATGTCCGAGAATAAAATGGGGAAAGATAAGGGTTTCGTGGGTCGGCCACATCTTCAAAACGGGCCACGATCGGGCCGAAAATGACCCCAAAACCCGATTGGAGCGCTGTATCAACCAGTTCATCTAGCCAGTCCGATGTGACCTCCATATCATCGTCAAGGAACGCCAGATATCGCGTTTTCGCGAAGGCAATAGCGGCATTCCGGGCATTGGACACCCCAGGCAAAGGTTCGTGGATATAATGTACATCAATAGCGGATGTCGCCGCAAAAGATTCGACGACGTCTTTTTCTTGGGGCTTGGGGTTATTATCCACAACAAGAAGGCTCGCTTTATAACGCGTTCCGACCCGTGCTAAAGTCGTTCCGAGGACTCGTACAAGTTCCGTCGATCGCTGAAATGTTGGTATTGCGATCATTACGTCTGGCACGCGTTCGTGCGTAACGACACATCCCATTGGTTGATCAGAAATTTCTGTAAGAGAGACCCTCATAAACGAACACACGTATGAGGCAGAAAATTCCTTCGAATTATTTTTACTTTTTTTGAAACAGCGTTCTGTAACTTAGGCGCCTAAATTTCTGAAACGAGACCCCGCAATCCAAACCCCTATTGCTAAAAGTGCAAAAGCGACAGGCACGAACCATATGGGATGGGAAAAAGAAAAAACGTTTATCAGAGATAAGCCTGCCAATAGAGCGCCGACAACATATGCTGGTTCGCGGCGTTTGGACAAAACCACGGCTATTGCTCCGCCGACAAATCCAGCGATTCCAAGACCTAATGCGGCGAAGATAAAGGCTATATTATGGTTGAACAAAGCATGTCCGATAGCTTCAATGATTGCCAAAGTTATGCCGCCGGCGATCAGGCTCGCTATGACGACCAAAATCATTTTTAAACCGTTTGGCATTCTATATCCCCCGTATTTCGCTAGATGCTTATCAACAAATCCTAGATTTGTCCAAATACGTCAACCTACCGTCTTTTACGCCGATGTTTAGCGCCTCGGGATTTATGGGCGCTACCACCTCGGTGGTTTCGTTTTGGGGGTTTACCTTTTTCAGGTTTACTGACCATTTCGAAAGTCAATCCACCTGTTACGGGAGTCGCTTCTTCAAGTTTTGCTTTAACGGGTCGGCCAAAGCGGTAGGTATCGCCGCTTTCCACGCCAATTAGTGCGCGGTTCTTCTCATCATAGGCGAAATATTCATGACCTAAATTGCGGGCGGGGATAAGACCATCCGCGCCTGTTTCATCCAGAGTAATGAATAATCCGAATTTGGTAACGCCAGTAATTCGCGCATTGAAAACGGCTCCAACACGGTCTGCCAAATAAGCCGCAATATAACGGTCTTTCGCATCGCGTTCGGCGACCATAGCTTTGCGTTCCGTCGCAGAAATGTGCTCCGCGATTTCCTGTAAACGTGACGCGCTTTCTTTATCCATGCCGTCCTCGCCCAAATTGAACGTATCAATCAGGGCGCGGTGAACGATTAGGTCTGCATAACGACGTATGGGTGAGGTGAAATGGGTATAATCCACCAAATTGAGTCCGAAATGCCCGCCTTTGTCTGCACTGTAAACGGCTTGTGATTGGCTGCGAAGGACGGCCATTCCCACGGTTTCGGTCAGGTCTTTTACATCAGCTTGCACCAGCAGTTTGTTCAACCGCGCCGTTGTGGCGCGCTCTCCCATGCTGAATTTCAGATCCAGTGCAGGGAGGAAGTCCGACAAGCCTTTGAGTTTTTCACCTGACGGCACGTCATGGAACCGCATAACCGCAGGTGTCTTTTTCTTTATCAGGCTTTCAGCTGCGCAGACATTGGCTTGCACCATGAATTCCTCAATCAATTTATGCGCGTCGAACCGATCGCGTAGGGTGATTCCGCTCACTTTGCCTTCTTCATTAATGTGGACGCGGCGTTCCGGTAGTTCGATTGCGAGCGGAGCACGCGCCTCCCGGCCTTTTTTTAGCACACTGTAAGCCGCGTAAATATCTTGGATGATATCGAGAACAGGTTCGGCAGCCTCGCCGGCACGGCCTTCTGCTGCGTCTTGAGCTTGCTGATAGGTCAGACGTGCATGACTACGCATCATGCCGCGTTTAAAGCTGTGGCGCAGCTTCGCGCCTGTTTTGTCAAAGACCATGCGAACCGCCATACAGGCGCGGTCTTCATGTGGACGTAGCGAACAAAGGTCCGAGGACAGCTCATGCGGTAACATCGGAACGACGACATCGGGTAAGTATACTGAGTTTCCGCGCTCGCGAGCTTCTTTGTCCAATTCAGAGCCGGGCGTTACAAATCCGGCGACATCTGCAATCGCGACCCAGACGACCCAGCCGCCCTTATTTGTTTCATTTTTGTCTGGATGGGCGAAAACGGCGTCGTCAAAATCTTTAGCGTCCACGGGATCAATCGTGATGAGGGGGAGGTCGCGGATGTCTTCGCGCGCACCTTCGATCTTCGGCAGTTTTAGGGCTTTGGCTTCTTCGATCACTTTGTCCGCGAAAGCGACGCGGATGTCGTTCTCATGTAGGCTGATCAGGCTCGCAGATTTTCCGCCTTTGGCTGTTCCGATGATTTCGGTGATTTCGGCAAGGCGCAAATCGCCTTGATTACGGCGGCTGGATTTGAACCACACAAGGTCTTGGTCTTCGGCGCCGTCAGGAATTTTAACAGGTTTGTAGTCGTGACGGACCTTTTTCGAGACGGGTTGGATACGCCATCCGCGTCCGCCCTTGTACAAGACGCCCAAGTTTAAGGCTGGACCGCTGCCTAGTTTTTTCATGACAGTCGCAACGGCCTCACCGCTTTCACGCATTTTAATGCGACATAGAGCGCGATCGCCGACTTTTAGAATTTCAGTCTGGTTGCGCTTTACGCCCTTCTTGCCGCGCGGTCCTTCACTGCGAATAAGGAGTTGCGGCGGCGCGCCATCGCCTTTCCAATTCTCAGGTTCACCCATCAAGTCGCCATCGTCGAGGCGCGTGGCTTTTACCACCATGACACTCGGAAGGGCATCAGCTTCACGGAAAGTTTTGCGGCTGGATGTAATGATTGCGCCGTCTTCGTTCATGGCGCGTAGGAGCTGTCGCAGCTCGCGGCGGTCGTCGCCTTTAACGCCTAAAGCGCGGGCCAGTTTTTTGTTATCGTAGTAATCGGGGCGAGACTTAATCTCGTCTAATATTGTTTTTCTCGTTAATTTCATGGCCCGCATGTCGGCGGTGCGGAGGGAAAGGTCAAGGTGACGAATGGCTTGTGCGAACGAGGATACAGGTGTTTAGGTGGTAGAAGTTGACAAAAGAGGTCTGTCGTAACGTGAAGAAAATTCTTGTTTGCAAAAATTGTGAAAGAGACCTTTCCCATTTTGTCGACTTAAATTCAGATTTGATTTCTGATTTTCGGCCAACATCTATTGATGGTGAACAAGGGTATTTAGTTCCGCAGGGAACGGCAGTTCAGCATCTTGATCCGTTTAAGTCCAGAAATCATGACGCTGTTGTCTGGATGAATACGCGTGATGTTCTTCACGATAGAGTTCGTTTTGATGAGTCATTTATGGGCGGATATGGCTATAACAAAGGGCCGAATACAATTTGCCATTGCTCGTCTATTGTTGGTTCGATGTACACAAATAGGTTTTTGTTTGAGTTTTTCTATTTTGAGCCTGACTTTAAAACAACTTTTTGGAGTGATGTTGATGAGCTAGACCAAACGCGAATTGAACGCCTGTACAAGGGGAATCGACGTTCAAAAAACAAACGCGGTTGATTAGTTAACTCTTCGCCAAGGCATTCTTCTCTTCTCTTCGCTTAGCGGAGAAGAGGGCTCCATTTTTTTTGCCGCTCGCTAAAACGCCTCGTCCGTTTTCGGAGCCGCTTTCTTTGCTGCTGTTTTCTTCTTTGCAGGTGTCTTCTTTTTCGCTGCAGGTTTTTTCTTAGCTGTTGTCTTTTTCTTCGCAGGAGCCTTCTTTTTCTTTGCTGGCTTCTTTTTAGATTTTGCCTCTTTTTCCGCGATATATTCCAGCGCCATATCGATGTTGACCTCTTGCGGGTCTTGGCCTTTTGGAATTGTTGCGTTGATTTTCTCGTATTTCACGTAAGCGCCGTAGCGGCCTTCCATGATCTGGATTGGCTTCTCTGAAGACGGATGTTTGCCTAAGTCTTTCAGTACCTTACCGCCGCGACCTCGTCCTGGATTAGCTCGTTTATCGGCGATGCGCGCGATGGCATCATTCATGCCGACCGTGAACATTTCGTCTGGGTCTTTCAAACTCACATAGGTCGTGTTGTGCTTAATATAAGGACCGAAGCGGCCGAGCGCGGTGATAACTTGATTCCCATCTTCAGGATGGGCGCAAATTTTGCGCGGCAGGTTGATCAGCATAAGACCTTTTTCGAGATCGATTGTATCATAGGGCCAAGTCTTAGGCAGGCTTGTACGCTTAGGTTTCTTCTCAGTTTCCATCTCAACATAGGGACCAAATCGGCCTGTCTTCAGGACGATGTCTTTTCCCGTTTCAGGATGCTGACCAAGGATTTTGTCTTCGGCTTGCGCATCTGGGGCGTCGCTACCGAAAGGACGCGTCATCTTACATTCGGGGTAGTTAGAACAGCCTACGAATGCGCCGAATTTCCCAAGTTTAAGGGATAACTCGCCGTCGTCACATTTCGGACATTTACGTGCCGGCGTTCCGTCTTCTTTTTCTGGGAAGACAATAGATTTCAGCGCGATGTTAAGTGCGTCGAGAACGTGCGTGACCCGCAACTCTTTCGTGCCGTCAACTGTGGCCGAGAATTCATTCCAGAAATCCCCAAGGAGTTTCAACCAGTCCAGATCGCCCGCCGATACTTTGTCGAGTTGGTCTTCGAGGTTGGCTGTATAGTTGTATTGGACGTATTTCGTGAAAAACTCTTCCAGGAATGCCGTTAGCAGGCGGCCTTTATCTGACGGTGTAAAGCGGCGCTTGTCTAGCTCAACATATCCGCGATCCTGCAACACTTTAAGGATAGAGGCGTAAGTTGACGGACGGCCAATACCGAGCTCTTCCATGCGTTTAACAAGGGAAGCTTCAGAATAACGTGGTGGTGGCTGCGTGAAATGCTGCGTCGCTTCAATCTCTTTAGCGTTCAAAGATTGCCCGGCTTCTACGGCAGGAAGATCAGTGTTCTTCTCTTCACCATCCTCGTCAGCTGATTTGGCTTTCGTCTCTTCATAGAGCTTCAAGAAGCCGTCAAAGCGTACGACTTGTCCTGTGGCGCGTAGACCAACCGTATGAGCGTTATCTTCAATTGTAACCGTCGTACGTTCGAGCTTGGCCGATTCCATTTGGGACGCCATCGCGCGTTTCCAAATCAACTCATAGAGCTTCTTCATGTCTCCGGAGAGATTCAGAGAGTCGGGCGTGCGTTCAAAACCTGTAGGTCGAATGGCCTCATGGGCCTCCTGCGCATTTTTCGCTTTGGATTTATAAACGCGGTGCTGTTTGGGGAGGTAGCTTTCGCCATATTCCTTCTGGATGGTGGCACGGCAATCGCTGATCGCTTCGCCGACCATGCTGATACCGTCGGTTCGCATATAGGTGATGAGGCCAGTAGTCTCTCCGCCAATATCCACACCTTCATATAGGCGTTGAGCCGTCTGCATAGTTTGGGTGGCTGAGAAGCCAAGCTTTCGGGACGCTTCCTGTTGCAGCGTCGATGTCATAAACGGTGCGGAAGGATTTCGTGTAAGGGGTTTGGCCTCAACCTTGGTGATAGACAGGCTTGCCGCTGTAACAGCAGCTTTGGCTTTCATCGCCAGTGCTTCGTTGTTCAACGAGAATTTATCGAGTTTTTCGCCATTGAGGGAAACCAGGCGAGCAGGGAAGCTGCCTTTGTCGGCCGTCATTACACCCGCGACGGACCAATATTCACGAGCATCGAATTGCTCGATCTCGGTCTCGCGTTCTGTGATCAGTTTCAGTGCAACCGATTGTACGCGACCTGCGGAACGCGCGCCTGGCAATTTACGCCACAAGACAGGCGAGAGAGTGAACCCAACGAGATAGTCGAGAGCGCGGCGTGCGAGATACGCATCCACCAATTCTTGATCCAATTGACGTGGATTGGCGATCGCTTCCGTGACGGATTTTTTCGTAATCGCGTTAAATACAACGCGCTCAACGGGTTTGCCTTTGAATTCTTTTTTCTTCGAGAGGACCTCGAGCAAATGCCAAGAAATCGCTTCACCTTCTCTATCCGGGTCAGTCGCGAGGATGAGTTTGTCGGAATCACCGAGGGCGTTTTGAATGTCTTTGATACGTTTCTTTGATTGCGTATCGACAGCCCAACTCATCGCGAAGTTATTTTCCGGGTCAACGGAGCCGTTCTTGGAAGGAAGGTCACGAACGTGCCCAAAACTGGCGAGAACTTTATAGTCCTTGCCAAGGTATTTTTCGATTGTTTTGGCCTTGGCGGGCGACTCGACGATGACGAGATTCATACGGACACTCTATATATGTGAGGAGCGCGGCATGTGGGGGAGTGTCAAAAAAAAGTCAACCGTCCCATTAATACAACGGGTTTGAGGACGGCTGGCCTCAAAACAGAGGTGATCTTGGAGGCAAAAGTGCCAAAAAAACAATATAACGGCGATTTACCGCCGAACTGATTGATACTTCAAATACCTATTATCATCTTGTTAATGAAGCTGGTGTCTATTTTTTGAATACAACCATAAATAATCATAGGGGCATAGAGCTATGGGCATTCAAAACACAACCTTCTCAGACAAATCATCAGCGATTGAACCTAGGTCGGCATCGATAACTGTTCAAACAGAGGCTTACATCACCGATCTTTTAAGCGACCTTCAGAGGATCGCCCAAATGGGCGGGCTTTCGAATCTTTCCGATGATATCGGTGAAGTCTTATGTAAGCATGGGTCGAGCTATATCGTGATTTAATCACTTTCGCGCATGTCAAACGAGACTCATCCTCCCATCTGGTTCGACATGCGCGTCGCCAGCCAACTCTAGTTCCAGAAGCGCGGCTGCCACGATAGGCACGGGCAATCCCGACGCTCTGATGATGTCATCTCGAGGGGTGGGTGTTGGGGATAAAAGCCCCAAAACTCGGGACTTTGCTTTCGTAATTTCAGCCCCAGCACGGCTGGCATCAAAAGGTACAGAAGAGAAACTGCTTTTGGGCTCCTCAAGGTCCAAGCTTCTTAAGCTTTCCAAAACGGTAATGACGTCATCAGCGGATTCAATCAGATGCGCGCCCTGGCGTATAAGGCGGTTACACCCCTTTGTTCGGGGATCAAGGGGTGAGCCCGGCGCAGCCATGACCTCCCGATTTTGTTCTAATGCATAACGCGCCGTAATTAATGTGCCCGAACGCTCTGCGGCTTCAATCACCACAACGCCTCGGCTCAAGCCTGAAATGATCCGGTTGCGGCGCGGGAAATCTCTTGCGGTTGCGCGATATCCGAGTGGGCTCTCGCTGACGATCGCCCCGTTTTCCGAAATATGTGAATGTAGTTCGGCATTCTCGCGTGGATAGACGTGATCGATGCCGCCGCCGAGTACAGCTACTGTACCTGTTGAGAGAGAACCTTGATGCGCTGCCGAATCTATTCCTCTCGCGAGGCCTGATACGACTGAATATCCGGCCTGTCCCAATTCTGCTGCTATGCCGTGGGCGAAACGCTGGCCTATCGCAGAGGCATTACGCGAACCGATGATCGCGACGCAGGGACGGTCCAAGAGATCAACGCGACCTAAGACGGAAATTATGGGTGGAGGCGGATCTAGAGCGCGTAAAAGTTTTGGGTAATCTGGTTCGACCGCACAGATTAATCGTACGCCCATTTTTTCGGCATATTCCATCTCGGCTTCAACTTGTTCAAGACGAGGCGGGTTAATGGATTTCTTTCGAATAAGCGACGGTAACGCGTCTAACGCTGCGCCTGCATCGCCGTATCGATTGATAAGGTCGCGGAAAGAAACGGGTCCAACATTTTGCGTACGGATGAGGCGCAACCAATCACGCCGTTCCGTAAAACTAAGTTTGCGCGGCACGCCTTTAGCCTTTTTGGCCAATCTTGGATTCTTCACCGCGGCGTAGGCGGTCTATGTTTTCCCGATGACGCCAAAGGATAACAGCCGACATTACGCCGACCATCACGCCCGGACCTTGGGGCAGAAAAATAATACTCGCAATGGTGCAAACCACGCAGGCAATCAGGGCGCCGAGGGAGGAGTACTTCGTTAGCATGGCAGTCGCGAGCCAGATAACCGCAGCGAGAACCCCGATGGGCCAGACGAGAGCAAATAACCCACCAAAGAATGTTGCGACACCTTTGCCGCCTTTGAATTTTAGCCATGCTGGATAGCAATGCCCAATAAGAGCGGCTGCGGCAGCCACATATCCAAATGGTAGGCCGAGCCAGTTCTGGATGATCCATCCCGTCAGGCCCGCTTTTGCGGCGTCAAGTATAAGGGTGATAGCTGCGATATCTTTGCGGCCTGTTCTAAGCACATTTGTTGCACCTATATTGCCGGATCCAATTTTGCGGATATCACCTTGGCCCGAGGCTTTTGCGAGCAAAAGCCCAAACGGGATGGACCCCGCGAGATAGCCAAGACCTATGGCCAAAAACCAATTTAAAAAATCAGGTGACAACATCTTCACAACGTGGCGTAGAGTGATTGAGCTGTAAAGCATCAAGATTAGAAGAATAGTCAACCACCCACACGAAAAGACTGCATGGCAAATGATCATTCAGGCCATTTGACTCCGTGTGCGCCTATTCCATAATGAGAAAGGGCTTACCGCGGGAGCTTCATCTGGAACGCTTCGTCAGAGAATTTCTATGCTCAAATTGGTTCAGTCCGTAAAATCAACGCTTAGCCCGTCAGATCACCCTTATTTGAATGGAGCTTGGACCCCAAATTTCGATGAATATGACGCTGATGATATGGAAATCATCGGCGAAATTCCCGCCGACATTGACGGAATTTATCTTCGGAACACAGAAAATCCTGTGCACGACGCGATCGGCCGATATCACCCATTTGACGGTGATGGTATGTTGCACATGATGCATTTGAAGGACGGCAAGGCGCATTATAAGAACCGATTTATCCGCACTAAAGGCTTTGAAGCAGAACAAGAAGCCGAACGTTCCCTCTGGATCGGGTGCATGGGGAAACCAGATCGATCAGAACGACCGGGCCGTTGCGCTCATCCCTATATAAAAGACAGTTCCTCAACCGATGTTGTTGTGCACGGCGGGCAAATACTCTCTACCTTTTGGCAATGCGGTGATGGGTATCGTCTTGACGCTGCATCATTAGAAACATTGGGTATCGAAGAGTGGACGCCAAAGAACGGAATATCGGCACACCCAAAAGTCGATCTGAAAACCGGTGAGCTGTTGTTCTTTAATTACTCTGCCACAGCGCCTTATATGCATTACGGTGTTGTTGGACCTGACAATCAATTGAAGCACTATGTTCCTATTGATCTGCCAGGATCACGCCTGCCTCACGATATGGCATTTTCAAAAAACTACTCAATTCTGAATGATTTTCCGCAATTTTGGCAAGAGGCCATGATCGCTCAAAAATTCTATCTGCCCGTTTATGACAAATCCATGCCGTCACGCTTTGCCGTTATCCCGCGTTATGGACAGCCGGAAGACGTCATGTGGTTTGAAGCAGATACGACCTATGTTTTGCATTTTATGAATGCATATGAAGAGGGTGATGAGCTAATCATGGATGGGTATTTCCAAGATAACCCACGTCCAAATCCATTGGAGTTTATGCCTGATCGATATCAAGCGCTCGCCGCGAATATTGATCTTCACTCCCTCAAAACACACCTACATCGGTGGCGATTTAATCTCAAAACGGGCGAGACGGTTGAAGAGCGTCTGTATGACGATGAGATCGTCGAATTTGGAACAATAAATCAAACCATTGCGGGGGAAAAACATCGCTATATTTATAGCGTTTTGGGTGAGGATGGATGGTTCCTGTTTACGGGACTCGTTAAACACGATCTGGAGACGGGCAAAACTCAACGATATGATTTTGGCAAGAACCGGTACGGCTCAGAGGCCCCATTCATTCCGAGAAAAAATGCGACATCGGAAGATGATGGATATCTAATCAGCTTTATCACTGACATGAACCTCGACCGTTCTGAATGCGTAATTTTAGACGCTAAAAATATTGAATCAGGTCCCGTTTGCCAAATTATCCTGCCGCACCGAATTTGCAGTGGAACCCATGCAGTTTGGGCGGGCGCGGATGAGTTAAAGTCGCAGCCAATGTTGGAGGCCGTCGAATAATGAGCGGTGATGTTTACATCCTAGGCGGCCATCAGACAGACTTTGCGAAGAATTGGAGCCGGGAAGGCAAATCATTTTACGATATGTTCGAAACCTGTCTCCTGACAGGTCTTGAAAAAACAAAACTCGACCCAAAAGATATTCAAGTCGGCCATGTTGGTAATTTCGTTGGTGAGCTATTTACTGGGCAGGGACTTCTGGGTGGATTTTTCGGTCATGTGCACCCTGACTTTGCGGGCATGCCATCCTCTCGCCATGAAGGGGCTTGTGCATCAGGATCGCTCGGCATTTTGGGGGCGATGACCGATATAGAAAGCGGTCGATATGATTTGGCCTGCGTTATTGGCCTGGAGATGATGCGTAACGTGCCGGGTATAGAAGCAGCCAAAAATTTGGGCGCGGCGATTTGGGTTGGTGAAGAGGCGCAAGATGCAAGCTACATTTGGCCCGCAATGTTCTCTGATTTGGCCGAAGAATATGACAAGCGATATGGGCTGAAACACGAACACCTTGCTGAAATTTCCAAAACAAACTTCTCCAATGCCCGCCGCAATCCAAACGCCCAGGCTAGAAATTGGCGTTTTGAGACGGAGAGTTTCGCCGCCAATGATGAGTTAAATCCTGTCATTGAGGGATGGATGCGCCGGCAAGACTGCGGGCAAGTGTCTGATGGGGCAGCTGTCGTTTTCCTCGCTTCTGAAAAACGTGCTAAACAATACGCGGATGAAAACGGATTGTCGTTTGACGATCTTCCCAAGATTAAAGGTTGGGGACATTCGACCGCTCCTATGCTGATGAAGACCAAGTTGCAGCAAAGCGAAAACGCAGATTATGTCTTGCCTTGGACACGAAAAGCGATTGTCGATGCCTATGCCCGCGCTGGAATTACCGGTCCGGATCAGTTGGATGTCATCGAGACACATGATTGTTTTTCAATCACCGAATATATGGCCATAGAACATTTTGGCATCACACCACCAGGACAGGCGTGGAAAGCCATAGAAGCGGGAACGATTGCTTTTGATGGGACACTGCCAGTCAATCCTTCGGGAGGTCTAATAGGGATGGGACATCCTGTTGGGGCGACTGGTGTGCGGATGATGTTGGATGCGTCAAAGCAGATTACGGGACATGCGGCCGATTACCAAATTGAGGGCGCAAGGACAGTTGGGCTTTTCAATGTTGGCGGATCAGGGACAACTAATTGCGCTTTTGTTGTGGGCCGCGAATAATCAAATAATAAGTATGTAAAATTCGCTCTGGGGAGAGAGATATGATGACGACGTTTGACTATGTGATTATTGGAGCGGGTTCCGCGGGGTGTGTATTGGCCAACCGCCTGACCGAGGACCCGAACGTGTCTGTTTGCCTTCTGGAGGCTGGCGGAACGCATAAGCATTGGAGCGTATTTACTCCCGGCGCAACGATCTGGAATATGGTTTTGGGGAAACGTAATTGGCGATTTGAGACCGAACCGCAAGAAGGATTGAATGGCCGAAAGGGGTATCAACCTCGAGGCAAAGTTCTTGGCGGCTCCTCCAGTATAAATGCGATGATTTATATTCGCGGACATAAGGAAGACTACAATGAGTGGGCACGTCTAGGGAATTCTGGTTGGTCTTACGATGACGTGTTGCCTTACTTCAAAAAGAGCGAAAATCGCGAAGCTGGAGCAGATCAGTTTCGAGGTCAGGGCGGAGAATTGAACGTTGCGCCTTTGTCTGAGCCGGGGGCGGTCAACGAAGCATTTTTTGAGGCAGGTCGCCAAAATCAGATTCCATTTACGGATGATTTCAATGGAGAAAAGCAAGAGGGCCTTGGCATGTATGAGTGCACGCACAAAGGCGGAGAACGTTGGTCCACTGCAAGAGCGTTTTTAGATCCAATCGATAGTCGCTCAAACCTCACCGTAATCACAGGCGCCCATACCGAAAAGGTATTGATCGAGAACGGCCGCGCAGCGGGTGTTCAATTTAAAGCGGACAAAAAGACCCAAACTGTTAGAGCAAATCAGGAAGTTATCCTTTCCGCCGGAGCGTTCGGGTCTCCTCAAATTTTACTTTTGTCGGGAATTGGCGCCAAAGAGAAATTGGATCCTCACGGAATTGATCAAGTTCACGATCTGCCTGGAGTGGGAGAAAATCTACAAGATCACATTGATTACGTAATCTCTTATCGTTCGGCACTGAAGGATAATTTAGGGTTTTCTTTGATGGGTGGTCTTCGCCATCTGGGTGAAATTCTACGATATAGAAGAGAGAGAAAAGGTCTATTTGCCTCGAACCTCGCAGAAAGCGGAGGCTTTCTTTACACAGACCGATCAGAACCTTCGCCTGACATCTCTCTCGTATTGGTCCGAGCGATGGTGGATGATCATGGCCGGAAGCTAAGATTGGGTCACGGCTATAGTTGTCACGTCTGCGTATTGCGCCCGAAAAGTCGCGGTGCCGTTTGGTTGAAAAGCGCTGACCCATTCGCGCCGCCCGCCATTGATCCGGCGTTTTTGAAAGACGAACGGGACATGGATACGCTATTACGCGGTGCGCAATTGATGACCCAGATCATGGAAGCCCCCGCCTTTGACGACATTAAAGGCAAGCCTCTTTATGTTGCGGGCACCACTGATAGCGAAACCCTAAAAGCCGATATTCGCGCCCGGGCAGATACGCAATACCATCCTGTCGGTACATGTAAGATGGGAAGCGATGATATGGCCGTTGTAGATGATCGTCTTCGTGTTCACGGTGTCTCGGGTCTTCGCGTAGTCGACGCGTCTATCATGCCGAACGTGGTTTCCGGGAATACGAATGCACCGACAATTATGATCGCGGAAAAGGCCGCGGACATGATAAAAGAGGATGCTGCGCTTGTTATAGCTGACGCCGCCGAATAGACACCGTTCATGTCTAAATCCGTCGTTATTGTTGGCGCGTCTCATGCAGGCGCGCAAACCTGCGTTAGTCTGCGTCAAAGCGGCTGGGACGGCGCTATAACCGTCTTTGGTGACGAACCCGCGCTGCCTTATCATCGGCCACCATTGTCCAAGGATTTTCTATCCGGAGAGAAGGGCGTCCAAGAGATACTTATTCGTCCGGAAGCGGCTTATGAAACCGCTGGAATTCAAATGCGTCTTGGCGAACGAATTGCCGCAATCGATCGAAATGCGAAACAGGTCCGTACGGATTCAGGTGACGTTGTTCCCTATGATAAACTTGTTCTGACGACTGGCGCACGGGTTCGTAAACTTCCTATTCCGGGCGCCGAGTTGGAGAGCGTTTTCTATCTCCGCGATATGGCTGACGTTCTCTCGATCCAAGACAAAGCAAAAACAGCCTCTATGGCCGTCATAATAGGCGGAGGTTACATTGGTTTAGAGACGGCTGCTTCATTGCGTAAACAGGGTCTCGACGTCACAGTTTTAGAAGCGATGCCAAGGATTTTACAGCGCGTTACCGCGCCTGTGCTCTCAGAATTTTATGCGCGGATCCACAGTGAGGAAGGCGTCCAGATTCTCGAAAATACGGTTGCTTCGGAAATTATTGAAACTGAAGACGGTTTGGTTGTTTTTGCGGGAGATGACCGAACTTTCGCCGCTGACATGGTAATCATTGGTATTGGTGTGATACCAAATATGGAACTTGCCGAGACATCTGGATTGGCTTTGGGGAATGGTATTGAGGTCAATGAATTTTGCCAAACCTCAGACGAGGATATTTACGCGGCAGGGGATGTCACATGGCATCATAATCCGATTTATGACGCGCATATACGATTGGAATCCGTTCCCAATGCGACAGAGCAGGCCAAGACGGTTGCTGCGCATATTACGGGTAAGTTGAAACCATATAGCAGCCTGCCATGGTTCTGGTCGGATCAGTTTGATCTTAAACTTCAAATCGCGGGATTATCAAACGGGTATGATGAGGTTGTCATTCGTGGCGATATCACTGGCAGCCGCAGTTTCGCGGCCTATTACTTCTCGGGCGATCGTTTTTTGGCTGTCGATGCCGTCAATGCACCTCGGGATTTTATGTTTGGGCGAATGTCACTGACCAAGGGTGTCACACTCGACAAATCAAAATTGACCGATATGTCTGTTGATCTGAAAAGCTGCGTAATTTGACGTTGCGAGGAGGTGCAAGTGCCGCAATCCGTTGAAATCGTCGAAGTCGGGCCCAGAGACGGGCTTCAGAATGAAAAGACGCTTGTTTCCTCAGAAGATAAGGTGGCCTTTATCAAGCGCGCGATCGCCGCTGGGGCGAAGCGGATAGAGATTGCTAGTTTTGTTCATCCGAAAATTGTCCCGCAAATGGCAGACGCCGAAGATGTCGTTAAAATGCTGGGCGAGGTAGACGGTGTTACTCGCATTGGTCTGACCTTAAATAAACGCGGTGCCTTGCGTGCGTTGGAGTGTGGGATCGACCAATTTGGAGCGGTTTGTGTGGCCTCTGATGGTTTTGGTTTGAAGAACCAAAACCAAACTAGCGTCGAAACCGTGGCTACTGCGAAGGAGGTCGTAAAACTGGCTCAGGCGGAGGGACGTTCCGGGCAGGTCACAATCTCTACGGCGTTCGGGTGCCCGTTTGACGGGGAAGTGCCCGAGCAAAGAGTTTTAGATATTGTGGCGGAACTAGCCGAAGCTAACCCCACCGAGATTGCGCTGGCAGATACCATCGGGGTCGGGGTTCCGTCACAAGTCACGAGCCTTGTTAGTCAAGCCGTGGAAATGGTCGCGCCTATTCCGATACGCGTGCATTTTCACAATACGAGAAATATGGCGATTGCGAATGTCTGGGCGGCTATCGCGGCAGGCGCGCAGACCATAGATTCTTCGATTGGCGGTATTGGTGGATGTCCTTTTGCTCCGAATGCGACGGGAAATGTCGCGACGGAAGACGTTGCTTATTTGCTGAACCAGTCTGGGATTGAGAACGGGTTGGATTTGGATGCATTAATAGAAACCGCGAAATGGATGGAGGGTGTCCTTGGAAAGAAGGTGCCATCTATGCTCGCCGCAGCTGGTGGATTTCCGTCGCGGGCTTAAATTTCGCCCGACCAATCAATTTCTTTCACGCCGATTAAGCGAGCTAAACGAGTGAGTTCTGACGACAGTTTATCCGCGCGTTCCCTTGTCCATTTTGTCTTTTGCTCCAGCCAAATTTGATGGACCTTTAGGACGCTTTTCTTGCGATCTGCTTTCACCTCAATGCGTCCAATAAACGTGTCGCCTTCGAGCATCGGGTACACGTAATAGCCATAAAGCCGTTTGGCCGCGGGAACGAATATCTCAATTTTATAATCCATACCGAATAGACGTTTAAGCCGGCTTCGGTCGCGTATGGCGGGGTCGAATGGATTGATAATCCGTAGGCGGGATGTTGGCATGGCAACCTTCGCAAGGCGTGTCTCGATATCCGCGGGCGCGTAGCTTTCTGTCCAAGACCCATCATAACTTTGGATGTCCACTGGAACAATGTAGCTAGAGGCTTCCATCCATTTTTTTACCTCCGCTCGGCTAACGGCGTCCCAGAATTTCTGTATGTCTCCGAGTGTTCCAAACCCCATACGATCTAGCGCAGCCTCACATAACCAGTCGATTTGTTCGTGGTCTGAATAGTTTTGGCTGAATATGTTTGATGGGATGACACGGTGTTTGAGGTCATAGAATTTGACGAAGTTCTCACGGTGAGATGTCGTCAATTCGCCGCAATACCACATGTAATCCAGCGCCTTCTTATGCGGTGGACGTTTCCACATCTCTTTTTTGCCTTTGATTTTCGTATCAAAAGCGCGTGTGGAGAGGGGGCCTTCACGTTCAATGCGGGCTTTGATCGCGTCGTGACTTCCATCGCCTCGATCTGAACCCGTATACCATGAGCCGCAGAATTTTTCTTTGAGGCGAGGGAATTGACGTCTCCACATCGGATAGAATTCCATCGGAATTAGGGACGCGTCGTGCGTAAAGTGTTCAAAGAGGGCACGGTCGTCCTTAAGCAAATCCCACAACATGGGTTCGCGGTAATTTTGGTTCCGCGACCAGACGATGTGGTGATGCGCCCGTGTCACATTTCGAATGGAATCGAGTTGTACAAAGCCAAGAGACTTGATGATTTCTAGTAGATCAAGTGGCCCTGTGGGTGTCCTCGCCAAGCTTTGCGAGTGCAGCCATAAACGCCTCGCTTCCCGATTTTTGATTCGTATCCGCACGGCCTAACTATGACGAAGAACCTGAGTGTTGAAAGAGTTGAACCTCCTTAGAAGGCGTGAAAACCCCAAAAGATCCAGAATGAGGTTCGCGAAGCCGTTAACGTTAAAAACGCGGAGCCTTTTCGGATTGGTGCGGCTGTGCCGCGAAATAGAAAAGGCTATGGAAAAAAACCTTGCACGATATCCCAAAAAGCGTGTTCAGAAGTAATGCGGTAAATCAGGAAACGCATATGCGTTCTAAATATAAGCTTTTAAGAGCTTTGCTCTGTCTGTCGGTGCTTTCTGGGTGCGGAGCTCAAAATCCAAAGACTGATGGTCAGGCTATACTCGACGGACCTAATGTTGATGCCTGTCTGCTAATTGAAAACACGGTTGTTTCCATTCCGGGCGGCACGGCTAAGATCGGATCGGACAGCGGTTATCCCGAGGAACGTCCGGAACGAGAGGTCGCGATTGGTGCCTTTGATATAGACGCAACCGAGGTCACGAATGCGCAGTTCGCCGCTTTTGTTTTAGATACTGGCTATGTAACCTCCGCAGAAAAACCACAGCCCGACTTCAATGTTTCAGGCGCTGCGGTTTTTGTACCGCCAGATGCCGATAATCCCAGTTGGTGGCGCTTTGTGGAAGGCGCCAATTGGCGCCATCC
Organism: Litorimonas sp.; assembly: GCA_039975855.1. GTDB lineage: Bacteria > Pseudomonadota > Alphaproteobacteria > Caulobacterales > Maricaulaceae > Litorimonas. The sequence continues at coordinate 316,675 of JBDWGH010000003.1, forward strand.
TGAAGGGCCGGATAGTTCGATAAAAGGACGCGAGAATGATCCCGTTGTTCAAGTGTCGCATTCGGATGCCAAAGCCTATGCTGAATGGGTCGGGCGCGCTTTACCCTCAGAAGATCAATGGGAATATGCCGCAAAGGCTGGCAGTGATACCCGGTATATCTGGGGTGAGAGCCGAGCTCCTGACGGTGTAGAGCAGGCCAATACTTGGCAAGGGGCGTTCCCGATACAAAACACCAATGAAGACGGTTATCTCAGGCGTTCACCCGTGGGATGCTATCCGCCCAATGATTTCGGCCTGTATGATATGGTTGGTAATGTCTGGGAATGGACAGACACAGTTTTCAAGAAGAATGAAACCGAACCGCTTTATATCCTGAAGGGCGGCTCATTTCTGTGTGCTGAAAACTTCTGTCGACGATACCGAGCTGCGGCGAAGCAGCCGCAGGAGGCCGGCTTTCCGACGAATCACATTGGATTCAGAACTGTAAGTAAGCGTCTTTAGATTGGTTTTCCAAGATTGCAGAGTGTCTCGGAACGAGAACAAGCGCCATTTAAAGAAAGAAAAATGTGGAGGTACCACCCGGAATCGAACCGGGGTACACGGATTTGCAATCCGGTGCGTCACCACTCCGCCATGGTACCTCGCGTGGTGGAAGCGGTGCTATAATCACATGCGCCCGTGCCCGCAATAGCTGATTGCGGTGTTCGCAGGCGAGGGCTATAGCGCGTCACAGACTGAATAATTCTCTTTTCGCGAGTCCGCCTACATGACTGATTTCTCTGCTGCCCGTGATGCGATGGTCGAATCGCAAATCCGTACATCCGATGTGACGGATTTGAGTGTTTTGGGTGCGTTTCGCCGAACAGCGCGTGACGCTTTTGTCCCAACCGCTCGCAAAGCGCTTTCTTACGCGGATTGCCAAATTGAGACGGATGAGGGCCGAACGATGCTCTCACCTCGTGATCTGTCGAAAATGATCCAAGCCGTGGAAATTGAACCTAATGATGTCGTTCTGGATCTGGCCTGTGGGCGCGGTTACTCGACAGCGATTCTGGCGCAATTGGCCGATACAGTGGTCGGACTTGAAACAGACGATGCTGCTGTCGCTCGCGCGACTGAGTTGTTGGTCGACGCTGACATCTCTAACGCTGCCGTCGTACAGGGTGATTTGAAATCTGGCGCAGCGGAACACGGTCCCTTTAACGTCATATTTGTTGGCGCAGCCTTGCCAGCCGTTCACCGCCAATGGTTCTCTCAGCTGGCCAATGGCGGACGATTAGTGTGTATTATCCAATCTGGCCCTGTTGGTCGCGTCACAGTCTTTACGAAATCTGGCGACGCTGTTGGCGAAACTGTCGCTTTTGATACGAGTGCGCCTTACCTGCCAGGGTTTGAACCCGCGCCGGCCTTTGTTTTTTAGTCGCGTCGTTCCTTTCGCCATAGTTTTAAATTTTGACTCATTTGAGAGGGTCGAAACCCCCGACCATTCCATAACCGTTTGAAATCTGCGGCATGATCAAAGTGCTGCAATTGACGATGATAGTAATTCACGTATTCCAAAGCTGCCATACTAGACGCGATTGACGCGACGGTCAGGTCACCTCTGCTGATGGCAATGTCGGATACGAAAAAAGCTAAGCCGGTTAAAAGACACGCCAAGACTGTCAGGATTAGTAATGGGAATTGGGTCCAATGTGCGTGTCCCAACATGTGATTCAAAGCGTCTTTGTTTCCGGCTAACTGCTCACATTTCCCGCGCCAGTAAAGGCCTCCAATTACGAGAAGGCCGCAGGTTGGGATGAATGTGAATAGGCTAAGCCAGCCAACTGGGCTGTCGAAACTATAGGCTAGGAATATCATCGCCACCGGAACAATTATCACATTTGCGAGTTCCATCCTCCAATATGAAGACAGCCGTTTTTCCAGTTTGTGTTTCGTATTCATCGAGATGAACATATCACGGCTAAGGAAAGCGCTTCAACGTCGCATACATTGGTGTATAGGCGAGCAGCTATCTTAAACAGGTCCAATTTAAAGGGCTTGTCCGTATTGAAGATGAATAAGACGTCCGATTGGAGCTTTGCCGTGTCTTTCCGGAATATAATTTTGACCGCCTTGTTAGGGTCTGCTGTGTTGGCAATGCCGGCTCAAGCAGAAGACCTTCAGGCCGCTTTGGTTTCCGTTTATGAATCAAATCCACGCCTTTTGGCCGAACGGGCACGATTGCGCGAAATAGACGAGACCTATGTCCAAGCGCGCGCCCAAGGGCGCCCGACATTGGGTGGTTCTGCGTCGATCTCTCAAAGTTGGGTGAACTTCCCGGGCGGTGCGGCCGTGTTTACCGGCGGCGCCGAAAACGGCGATATTAGCATTTCCGGACGTCCCAATGACGTTGGCATTCAAATCGTGCAACCCTTGTATCAAGGTGGTCGCGTGAAGGCCCTAAAGGAACAGGCTAAGCTAGGTATTTTGGCGGCGCGGGAAGGTTTGCGTGCACAAGAAAACGAGCTCTTTCTCGCGGCGGCCAGTGCCTATGTGGATGTACGCCGAGATCTAGAAGCGACCCGTATCCGCCGAAATAATGTCCGGGTATTATCCCGCCAGTTAGAAGCGGCCACCGCACGTTTTGATGTCGGAGCGGGGACGAGAACGGATATTGCGCAATCTGAATCTCGCATGGCGCTGTCTGAGGCGGGGTTAGCACAGGCTGAGGCGCAGTTGGCTGTCTCGAAAGCGTCCTATGCGCGCTTAGTTGGACATTCCGCCACAACATTGACAGCTCCTCCGATTTACCGTCTGCCGCCAACCTTGCCGGATGCGATTGCGGCGGCCCGCGAAAATAACCCGCAATTGATTGGGGCTTACTTTAATGAGGCCGCTGGCCGTGCTGCGATAGATGTGGCGAAAGCTGCCAGCCGTCCTACGGTTTCGATATCAGGCGGGCTCAACCGCCAGCGTGAACAATTATCGCAATTACAGTCAATTGATGCGGCTCAAATCACAGCTCAAATTACGGTGCCGATTTATTCCGGTGGAGCCAATACGTCGCGCCGTCGTCAGGCCGAACATGCAAAAACTCGCCTCGCTTTTGAAACTAGGGATGCTGAGCTGGCTATTGATCAAGCCATCACCCAAATTTGGGCGCAATTGACAGCGGCGAAAGCAAGTCTGGAAGCGGCCAAGCGTCAGGTGAGTGCGGCTGATTTAGCATTTGAGGGTGTTTCCTTAGAACAATCTGTCGGTACGCGGGATCAATTGGATGTTTTGAACGCGGAACAGGAAACGTTAAACGCACAGCTGTCGGTGATTGAGGCCGAACGCAATGTGAGCGTCGCGACCTTCCAGCTTCTATCAACCATGGGTGTATTCGATGCGCAGGGCATACGTTTACCCGTCGATGGATATGAACTGAATAATAATCTCGATTTGATCCGTTACCAAGGTTTGACCGAAAAAATGGATCGTTACGCGCCTGGTTTTATCAAACGTCTGGACCGGAAGTTGCCTGGTGAAACAGGAAAGCCAGAGAATTGGGACGAAGACGGAGCCTTGGATATTTTAACGGAGCCCGTTCAACCACCATCTTCTCCGCGCTATGATCCACTGTTGGATGCGGATGGAGACGGTAAAAATGATGAAAAATACCGTCCGAGTGATTCTCCCGTGGATTGAACGCCCGCGCCGCTGGACAAGCGAGAGGTGTTGTCTTAACTCTTACTTAAAGATTGAGCCGTCGGGGGACCGCTTGATTGACACATATTGATGTCGAGCGATTGCGGGATTGTAATTTATGTCTGAACAGACACCAAATTCGTCAGAAGACCTTAGCGGGGCAGAGCCCAGCATGGAGGATATTCTGGCCTCAATCCGTAAGATTATCTCGGATGATGAACCCATGGCGATGGAATCACCGGAAGATGTGTCAGATGTGAATTTGGGGGAAACCTCTGCGCACAATGATCTCGACAATTTAATGCAAGAAATCGAATTAGATTCCAATGACTTAACGTCAGATGCTGTTCTTGATGCTGCTGCGGTTCAGGCAGATGATTTTTCTTCGGACGGTGACAGTGTCGATTTGAATATTGATGATGTTCTAGCCGGTTTGGATGATGATGTTTTGGAGTTTGGCTCAGATGAGGCAACCGCCTTTGAGACAGAGGTTTCGGAACTTGATGGGGCAAGTTCATCGACTCAAGATAACGTTCAGAACGGTGATGTGTCCGAGTCCTTGTCAGAGCTTCTCAATACGGAAGATCTCGTGCCGGCTCCCGACCTAATCGAATCGGACGGGATTATTCCTGACGTGGACGAAGATATTCTCGCATTTTTGGACGAAGACATCCCATTGACGGATGAAGGTCCTCTTCAAGCTAACGATATGATGACGGAAATATCTTCTCCGATAGAGTTTGCTGGGACTGCCGAAACAGACACGAGTGCCGTTGATGATCTCGAAATGGAAGCCTTACTGGACGATATTTTAACGGATCCAGATGAGGTCGAAGCGACAGACATGTCGGGTGAAACGGACTTCAATACTGAAATGCCTGGCGTGGATGAGTCTTCTGACTTGGATCTTGTGAAATCTCTCATGGCTGATTTGGCGGATGATCCCGATGGATTGGAAACAGAAGAAGATCTCGATGCGTTATTGGCCATTCCAGATGTGGAAGAGGAGCGCGTTGCTGACGTTGAGATTGCCGCGCAAGATCTAGAGGTTGAAGCAGTTCAAGCTGCAGAGCCAGAAGAAGATATTCTAGGCGATATCTTGGATATGACCCTGGAAGACGAACTGCAAAGCCATCCAGAGGATATTCAGGCGGATGATTTAGTGTCGCTCGATGACGTCCTAGAGGCTGAGCAAGAGAATATCGCGGAAAATGCCCTCGAAACTGAGGACGCGCTCGCAGTAGACGCTGAAATTGATGATCTGCCAAGTTTAATTGAGATTGCGGCCGCTGCTGAAGCGGATGCTGTGGCTGTTGAAACCGCTCAAGCGCCTCAAACCCTTGCGGCTGGGGCGGGTATCGCTGCACTCGTCAGCGGTGCGGCGATAGGTACAGCTACTTTAGGCGCGAGCCCCGCTGAAACTGAAATAACTGAAACCCATTCCGAACATTCCCCCGAACCGATTACTAACCAGGAGACTTCTATGCCCGTTAAAGCCGTCAAAACAGACGCCATATTGGACGATGTGACAGAAACGGCTGCCGCCGGAGCTTTCGCCGAACTAAATCAAGTTGTCGAAGACAAAGCGATCTTCAACGAGCGCGGCCCGCGCATAGGCGACCTTGTGCAAGAAGCGCTACGTCCGATGTTGAAAGAATGGCTCGATGCTAATCTAAAAGGTATTGTCGAGCGCGCTGTGACGAAGGAAGTCAAGCGTATCTCATCCGGCAAGTAAGCCTCGCTTCACATTGCTGTCGGCGTCAGTTAGAGGACGTCCAGAAATTCACCCGTTCCCTCGCTTTGGGGGACGGGTTTTGCGTTAAATAGAGACCATCATGCTCGAAAAATCATTCAACCCGACCGAGGCCGAAGCCCGCATTTACAAAATGTGGGAAGACAGCGGTGCGTTTAAGCCACGCGCGGCCAAACCGACCGACACAAAGGATAATAATTTCTCTATCGTGATCCCGCCGCCCAATGTCACGGGCAGCCTGCATATGGGTCACGCGCTGAATAATACGATCATGGATATTCTCGTCCGGTATAACCGGATGAAGGGTAAGGCGACGCTCTGGCAGCCGGGCATGGATCACGCCGGTATCGCGACCCAAATGGTTGTGGAGCGCAAACTCGCAGCTGAGCAAAAATACCGCAAAAACATGACCCGCGAGCAGTTCCTCAATCACGTTTGGGCATGGAAAGAGGAAAGCGGCGGCATGATCGAACAGCAGCTTCGCCGTCTCGGTAGCTCTTGCGATTGGTCCCGATCTAAATTCACGCTTGGTGACCGCGAGGGCGGTCAGATGGCTGACGCCGTCACTAAAGCCTTTGTTGATATGTATAATGATGGTTTGATCTATCGCGACAAACGCCTCGTGAACTGGGACCCGCATTTCCAGACTGCGATTTCTGATCTGGAAGTTGAGAATATCGAGCGTGATGGTCACTTCTGGCACTTCAAATATCCTCTGGCAGGCGGCGAGACCTATACTTATGTTGAAAAAGACGAAGATGGGAATGTCACCCTGACGGAGGAGCGCGATTATATCTCTATCGCCACGACGCGGCCTGAGACCATGCTCGGTGATGGCGCGGTTGCGGTTCATCCTGATGATGAGCGGTATGCGCCGATCGTTGGGAAAATGGTGCGCTTGCCTCTGGCCGACAGACTTATCCCGATCATTACGGATGAATATCCGGATATGGATTTCGGGTCCGGTGCGGTGAAGATCACCGGCGCGCATGACTTCAACGACTATGAAGTCGCCAAACGCAATGACATTCCGATGTACTCCCTTATGGGGACACGCGGTGAGATGATCGAGAGCGAAATCATGCCTGCGAAATATGTCGGCATGGACCGTTTTGCCGCACGCAAAGCCGTGGTTGCGGATATCGACGCCGAAGGCCTGCTGATTAAAATCGAAGATAAGAAAATCATGCAGCCCTATGGCGATCGCTCAAATGTCGTGATTGAACCCATGCTCACGGACCAATGGTTTGTCGATGCGGAGAAAATGGCCGGCGAAGCCATGGCCAAGGTCAATGACGGTTCGACCAAATTTGTGCCAGAAAATTGGAAGAAGACCTATGACCATTGGATGGAGAATATCCAACCGTGGTGTATCTCTCGGCAGCTCTGGTGGGGCCATCAAATTCCAGCTTGGTATTTACCCGGACGAAATCAATCTGGTGAAGCAGCTCAATCAGACAGTACTGAGAAATATGAGGCGATCTTCTGCGCAAGTTCTTTCGAGGATGTTTCAGCCAAAATTAAGGAGAAATATGGCGTTAGCGAAGTCATCGATTTTTCTGAGAATGTTTTGGACGGTTATTGGGACGCATCAATCTCCAACGCTACACTCGATGACGATAGAATGTTTGTCTATCGCGACCCCGACGTTCTCGACACATGGTTCTCCTCCGGTCTCTGGCCATTCTCCACGTTAGGTTGGCCGGAAAAAACCGAAGAACTCGAGCGCTTCTACCCAACCTCAACGCTGGTTACTGGCTTTGATATTATCTTCTTCTGGGTTGCACGGATGATGATGCAGGGTTTGCAGTTCATGGACGAAGTGCCTTTTGAAGATGTTTATATTCACGCGCTCGTCCTCGACGAGGCGGGTAAGAAAATGTCGAAATCTATCGGCAATACGCTCGACCCGCTGGACCTGATTGACGGCGTGTCTATCGACAAGCTGATCGAGAAACGTACGCGCGGTCTGAAAAATCCCGACAAAGCCCCGCAAGTCGCCAAGGCCACTAAGAAAGCCTACCCCGATGGGTTTGAAGCTTATGGCGCGGATGCGCTGCGCTTTACGCTTGCCAGCCAAGCCGGGCAGGGACGTAATGTCCGCCTTTCCGTCGACCGTATCGCGGGCTATCGTAATTTCGGCACCAAGCTCTGGTCGGCCGCTAATTTCGGTCAGATGAATGGCTGCATCTCGGCCGAGGGTTTTGATCCGTCATCTGCGGCGTTGCCCGTCAACCAATGGATTATTTCCGAGACGGCCAAAACAGCGGCAGAGATTACGCGCTGCATTGATGCCTATCGTTTCAACGATGCGGCGGATGCGGTTTACAAATTCACTTGGGACACATTCTGTGCCTGGTATTTGGAATTGTCCAAACCACTATTGTCCGGTGAAGACGGAGCAGAGAAGGAAGAGACCCGCGCGACATTTGCTTGGGTGCTCGATCAAATCTTGATCCTGCTCCACCCCTTCATGCCGTTCATCACGGAAGACCTTTGGGCGAAAGTCACGGAAGGCCGCGAAAGTCACCTCATCACAACGCTGTGGCCAACATATGGCGATGAGCTTGTTGATGCTCCGGCGGTTTCAGAGATTGAGTGGTTGCAAACTCTCATTACAAATATTCGATCTGTGCGCGCGGATATGAATATCCCGCCGTCAAAGAAAGCGCCGCTGCTGCTGTGTGCAGATACTCTGGACCCACGTCTTGCGACTTATGCGCCGCAGCTCTCGCCTATGGCGCGGGTAGAGCATGTCGAACTGGCGGCCGCTGTCCCCGACAATGCGCTGCAAACCGTCGTCGATGGTGTCCAATACGCCATCCCTCTGGCGGGCCTCATCGATATGGATGCGGAACGGAAACGCCTGTCCAAAGAAATTGAAAAGGCACAGAGCGAGATCGAAAAGATCGACAAGAAACTCGGTAATGAAGCCTTTGTCGCCAAAGCACCGGAAAAGGTCGTGAACCTTCAAAAGGAACGCCGCGCCGGATATGTCGCCGAAGTCGAGACCTTGCAGGCTGCATTGGATGGGTTAGGATAGCGTCAGACGAGGGGCGCCATGCATCAATTTGACGAGCATCATAAAGAATTCAAAGGCTTCTCCGGTTTTTATGATTCGGAAATCTTGCCCGCATTGGAGCTTCAAGAAGCCGCGCGATTGGATGTCATCGCAAAGATAAAAAAGGTCGTGCCCGCTATCGGTGCGGGAACGATCCTTGCCCTGGCCATCGCAATTTATTTTCGCGCGCCCTTTATGGCTTATGCGATAATTACGGGTTTTGGAGTCGTCACCGGGTTTGGAGGGGCTCAATATATGATGCGGGATGTAAAATCCGGCACAAAGGAAAATATCGTTGGCGGCATATGTCGTTACCTCGGTTGGACATTTTCTGAGAAGACCGAAGAACCCGCGACATTGGAGATCTTCAAAACACTAGGTTTGATCACCAAGAGTTATACCCGATCAAATTTCGAAGATCGGATTTCGGGAGAGGCGCATGGGGCTAGTTTTGAGTTCTGCGAAGGTCATCTGGAGCGAGAAGAGGGGTCTGGGAAAAACCGAAAATGGGTGACAAAATTTCGAGGGCAAATTCTCTCGATTGCCTTTGATCAGAAATTTTTGGGACGCACTGTGGTGTTGAGAGATGGCGGTTGGTTTAACCGAAAGAAAAAAGGCGATATGAAACGGGTGGGTCTTGTTGATCCCGTGTTTGAGAAGATTTTTGAAGCTTATGGCACTGATCAGGTAGAGGCTCGCTACCTCCTAACGCCAACCTTCATGCAGCGCCTTGTAGATTTGGAGCATTCTGTCGACGGTAAGAATATTCGGTTCGGATTTCAGGGGGGTAACCTCCTCATCGCTGTAGAAACAGCAAATCGATATGAGCCCGGCAGCATGTTCAAACCGTTGATAGAGACTAGCCGAACGCAAAACATCCTAGATGAAATTGGTGCGATTTATGACGTCATCGACGGCGTGATGAAGCGGTAGTAGCGAGATAAAATGGGTTCGTCGCAGACATTCAAACACACACTTTCAATTGTCTTAGGGACATGTTTGCTTGGCGGTTGCGTGTCGGCACCGCCATCTAGCTGGATTTTGGTCGATGATTTTCAAGCCGATATTGTCCCGCAAAATTGGACGGTCGTGGATACAGATAACCAAACGGATCCATTTATAACTAATCCACAAGTCATGGAGATCATGTCGGAAGTGGGGTCCGACAAACAATATCTTCTAAAGAAACCTGCACCCGAAGGCGTCATTGGGAACCGTAAAGCGATCAGTTTTCATCCGCTTCCCCTATCGGTTTCGGTTGGCGATACAGCGACCCTCTATACCCGTATCAATGTAGAATATTTCCCCAATAATCATTCCTATGGATTGAGTAATCTCAGCGCGGCCGAAATCCCAGAGGCGGGCTATGATGCGTTCGAGCCGATGATCCGCATTACGGATAAAGCCGAGTCTGATGGCACGAAAAATGACGGGACGCTGATGGTTCTCAGTGGTTACAAAACCTACGATAAAATTGGCGGGCCATCAGGCGTGGGGACAGCCAATCCCATGGCGCCCGGCAAATGGTATGAAGTTTGGGCCGTAATCAATAACAGTTCAGAAGCCTTAGGCGGGCAGACCTATGATCTATATGTCCGCGGCGGTGAATTCGGAGGCCAAACGAAAGTTTTCTCTGACGCTGTTTTTCGAATGAAACGCGCGAAACCCTTGACGCAATTCATAACGATTTCAAATACGGGGTCGAAAAAGTCACCTTATGGCAATGGCGGCGTTTATTATGACGACATATACATCGCGCCGGGTGTTGATCTTACATCCCCGACGGATTGAACTCGTCCCGCCTTAATCTTCGATTTTTGCGCCTGGTGCGTCCAAACCTTCGAATTGCCAAAACGCCTGGACAATAGAAATGAGTGTCTTTTCTTCAATGTGAAAATTGGCGTCCGCCAGACTGATTTCGGTCAACACATTGATGACGGCTTGCTTGTTTGGCAAGTCGGCGAGTTTCAATATGAGATGGGTCAGGGCGACGTCTTTTCGCAGCGGGGATTTTTCCGCATTTAGCGCTAATTTATAGTCCTCAAACCAATTTCGAACATCGTGATCGCCGAGCATGACACCAAACTGATCTTTCAGATCTAACTGACGAACCCCACGGATAAGCGCTTCAATTTCTGATGCGAAAATATGTCCGTCCGCCAAAATGACCTGCGACAGCAAACGCAAGAGCATATCAGTTTGCGAATCAAGTTTTGGTGAAAGAGCGCGAGAAGGAGGTGTCATCGTGTTTATCATGAGCCCGCTTTAAAATACGAAAACCAAACGTAAGCTGAATATGGATTTCTATCCCGTTTTCGCCAACTGGAAAGACGTTTCGATTCATATGCCTAGGCGAAAGTTAAGGAGAATAATCCTCACTTTCGAAAGCTGTGATAAGTTGACTAAGTTCTTTCAAACACGGGACAGGGTAGCGCTCTCTATCTAGTTTGAAGGACGGTGGGTCTGAGCGTTCTGGTGTGAGAACCAGAGAGGTGCCGGGGCTTTAGGAGTGAGAGCCGATGCGTGGGGCCAGAGATGCCTCAACTCGTAGGACAAACGGGCCGCTTCTTCAAAAACCATCGCCGCAGAGCGTGCAATTGGCCGTAGGTCAAATGCACAGGTTGATTGGATTTACAACCTAATCAACTCGTCTTCGCGTAAAACAAGTCTGTCATTTACCCCTTGGTATTCCATCGGGAAGACAACTCTGCGGGCATGTCCTGCTTTACTAGACTACCTCGGCTGCGTCCAAGATGAGCAGCAAGCGAGGTCGCTTGGGCTAATTTTCAAACTCTAAAACATAGCTTTGATCTAATCGGTCCGTTGCCTCAAATAATTGGGTGAGGGTGCCGAATGTCGTTGTGAGGACTTTCTCCCCGTGATCGTCCAGGATCAAACGTTCATCAATCATGGGGCCGAAATGCCGGCGGAGGGGCGAGACTTTCAGCTCAGTAGGCGTGATTGTCTCGGCCAGCTTGTCCCGTAGGACGGTGCGGTCCGTATTGCTCCAAATCGCTGCAGCAATGGCATAGAGCATGAGCTCATTACAATTCTGCCAGCGCAAATCTAATGGATTGGAAATGAGGGAGTAATCCGGTTGGTGAACCGCCGGATATTCCGCGCTTTCGAGGAAGTCAAAGAGCAAATCTTGTGTCGCCGGGTCGGGTATCAAAATGCCCGCATCACGTTCTTGCAATAACCTTAGGAAATCGGCTGATGTATCGGTCACCAGCGAGGAACGTAGGCGGTTTTCCTCGCCATGATACAGATTATAGACGTCATATCCGCCGCCATCATTCCGGCGAAAGAAAGCGCTGTGCGTGAACATCACGCCTTCCGGCAATTTATCCCGGGTCTGTCCCGCTCGGGAAATGATGGCGAGTTTGACGTCTTTGCGTTTTAGGTCGTCTTGAATTTGTTGCCCATAATTCTCCAAGGTTTCCTGTGGGAACAGCGCGTCACCACTATCCGTCGAAGCGATATAACCCGCGTAAACCGTACGAATGTGCCAACCATATCCAAACACAGCAATCAGAAACGCCAACCCGCCCCCAATCAAAAGTTTGGAGGTTAAGCTCATAGATTGAAATGCCCAACGACGGGGACGTGATCGGAGGGTTTGACGCCTTCGCGGGTCATTTTGTGTATGTTAATGGCTTCGGCGCGGTCAATTGCTTGCGGAGAGCAAAGTAAATGATCGATACGAATTCCGAGGTTATTCTGCCACGCGCCGCGTTGATAATCCCAAAACGTATATTCGCCATCCTTGCCGTTAAACTGGTCAAACATATCGTAAAGCCCGATATTCGTCAGAGCGCGATAGGCATTATGAGTTTCAGGGCGAAAGGCGGCATCACCCTCCCATCCCTTTGGGTCATGCGTGTCACCAGCTCGGGGAATGACGTTATAGTCGCCAGCCAAAACAAGGGGCTCTTCATAGGTCAGCAATTCGATGGCGCGGGTGCGTAAGCGAGCCATCCAATCAAGCTTGTAGAGGTATTTGGCGCTGAAGCTCCCGTCTTCATTGTGGACGGGGTTACCATTTGGAAGATAAATTGAGGCCACACGCACTGCGCCTCGTTCGGTTGAGACAACGGCTTCTATATAGCGGGCTTGCTCATCGCTTTCGTCACCGGGTAGTCCGCAGCGGACATCTTCCAATGGAAGTTTTGAGAGCAGGGCAACGCCGTTGTAACTTTTCTGGCCGTGGGTTTCGATGTGATAGCCGAGCGCTTCAATTTCATCTCGCGGGAATCCTTCATCTACAGTTTTGATTTCCTGCAGACATGCAATATCTGGGCTTTCCGCTTCTAACCAAGCTGTTACGGCATGCAGCCGCGCTTTGATTGAGTTCACATTCCAAGTTGCGATTTTCATGAGTTTGCCAATGCTTGTATAACTTTCACGAGAATGAAGAACCCGATCAAGAACATCCAGACTTTTCCTGTTCCGCCGGAATTTGATTCCGGCATTGGAACCGGGTCAACACCGCGTTTGCGTATTCTCATTCGCCGTTCCAGCCAATCGATCTGTTGGGATCGGTGATATCCGTGTTTGCTAACTTGATCCCAGCTCATCGTTTTAAAGAGAGACGCCGCAATAGATGGGGAGAACTTCTGCTGCATTTTTTCGGGTGTATCGTAGTTTGGATGGTCTTCGAAATAGCCATGAAAGTGCAGAATTTTGTCGAGCAATAATTGCTCGAAATCTACGTAGTCATCAATGTCTAATTGCCGGGCTTTGCGGAAGAGGGCATTCCAAAGCTCCCGATCATTGGGGTGGCTGTGGTTTAGAATCGCATTCAACTCTTGAATTAGTGGCTCAGCTGGCGGGGTGGTGGCTTCGAATGTCGCAACGGGCGCATCGAAACTCGGCGTTGGTCCGATGGCATAGCTGGTGTCGCTCTCGGGCTCAGGCTGCGTTTCTGGTAACAAATCTTCATAGGTTAGCCCAGACCCGGTTCCTGACGTGTGGGATGGATCAGGCTCCACGTCAGGCCTGTAATTCGCCTCGACAGTGACTGTCTGCGCTGCATAAGCGTCGTCTTCTGATTGCCACTTCAAAATATTTAGAGCTTGATCATGAGCATCGCGCAAACGCATAAATCCGTCCGGGTCATCCTCCGGGCGCGTGACTTTTAGCATTTTGGAATAGGCGCGTTTGACCGCTTTCCGGTCTGCGGGCGGAGCACCTAAACCCAGAACTTCGAAATATTGACGGTGTTTGGCCACGGCCTAAAACACATCCATACGGTCGAGATCGTCAAGGAATTCCATCATTTCCTTGCGCGATAGTTTGATGTCGGTGTCGTTCTGTTTTGTTAGTGTATGTTCGAATTGTACCAATCGATTTTCAATGGCCGATCGAATGTCCCCGAGGTGATTTTCATATGCGGCTTTCAGGCGGTTTATAACTGCCGCGTTTTCTGCAACATCGCGGGGATGGATCTTTAGCTTGTCTAGCTCTTTTAAGCGCTTCTGGATTTCAGCTTGAGACAGGCTGCCAGGATTTCCTTCAAGGATGAGCTGTTTTGTTTCGCCAGTGGCAACGACAGTCACAAGAACTTCTAATACACCTGATACATCATATGTGAACCGGACTTGGAAATCTTGCGTTTTGCCCTTTTCCTTTGGGACTTTAAGGTTGATTTCTCCCAGCGGAACATTGTCTTCTACTCTTGGGCTCTCGCCTTGGAAAATTCGAAGAGTGACCTCTGTTTGATTGGGATGTAGTGTTGAGTAGGGCTCAACCCGGGAGGCGGGGATTACCGTATTCCGCTCGATGATGGGTTGAAAATAGCCACCTTCCCATTGATCAGGACCCAGCTGCTTTGCGATTTCAGTGCCCAACGTAAATGGACAGACATCTGTCATGACGATGTCTTCCAAAGCTTCATGACGGTCGAGTAAGCCCGATTGTACACCGGTACCGAGTGCAATCACTTCGTCGGGGTCCAAGCTATGCTCTGGGAATTTCTTGAGCAGCTTTGTCACCATAGCGCGGATAACCGGCATGCGCGTTGCGCCGCCGACAAGTATAATCCGTTCAATATCTGCACTGCGCAAGCCTGCATCAGAGATCGCCCGCTGCAATGGCATACGCATTCGCGACTGTAATTTTTGGGTCAAATCTTCAAAGGTTGCTCGGTTTATTGTGAGCTCTTCCTCGGTTTTGCCTTTGATGTATTTGACGGTCACATCCGTTTTGTCTGACAATGCCAACTTCGCTTTATTGGCAAGATCTCGCAGACGTCCCAGATCATTGGGCTTCATTTTTTCGCGTGTCGTGCCAAGTTGTTCCATGAAGTGGTCTTCCACGGCAGTGGTGAAATCCTCACCTCCCAAAAAGGCATCGCCTGCACTGGACCGAACTTCCATCACTCCGTCGAATATCTCCAGAATCGACACATCAAATGTGCCCCCGCCCAGATCAATGACCAGAAACGTGTTCTCATCTTCCTTACTCGATAGGCCGTAGGCCAAGGCAGCGGCCGTGGGTTCGTTTATAAGTCGCTCAACTTTCAAGCCCGCCATTTTTCCGGCAGCATAAGTTGCTTTGCGTTGTATGTCGTTGAAATAAGCGGGAACAGAAATGATGGCCCGATCTACGGGCTGTCCCAGATGAGCTTCGGCATCCGCTTTCAGCGCGCGTAGGACGAGGGCGGATAAGTCTTCGGCTTTATAATGTTTCTTCCCAAGAGTGTGGGTTTTGGCCGTGCCCATAGACCGTTTAAACCGGGCAACTGTTTTGTCTGGGTGCGTAATCAGGCGATGTTTTGCGGCTTCGCCGACTAAGATATCCCCGCTATCGGAAATGCCGACAACAGAGGGCGTTAAAAACGTCCCAGAGCTATTGCGGATCAGTTCCGGTCCTTCATCTGTAAATACAGAAATGAGGGAGTTTGTTGTGCCGAGGTCAATTCCGACGAGAGCCATATCGGCGCCTTTATAATTGATAATTTTTCTTTCGTTTTCGTCCCGTTTGACCCCGCTCAAGTCAAGACCTCCGTCTCGAATAGTCAAAATATCGTGGGGAATAAGAAATTTTAATCGTTAGCATTGCAAAGGCTAGCCGAGGTTTTCGGCTCAATCGCAACGGTTTTGCCTTTAAGGTACTATTCGACTAACACATATTCAATTGCGCTGTGGCGCACGATCTGGCTCCGTATGGGAGCTGGTTTTTTGGAGAGACAATCAATGCAACTTAACACTTCTATCCGCAAAATCTTACTCGGAACAACGGCTGCAATGGTGCTGGCGGGTTGCGACCCAACTGAGCCCACCGTTACGGAGACGACCGAGGTGGTTGAAGCAAACGAACAGGCTAAAACTCAGATGACAGACAATTCCGTTTTGCAAGAATGGACTGGCCCATATGATGGGGTTCCGCCGTGGGACAAAGTAAAAGTTTCCGATTTTCCCGAAGCGTTTCAAGCAATAATGGACAATGTCAAAGCCGAGGTGAACGCAATACGTGATAATCCGGAACCTGCCACATTCCAAAACTTTACCGAGTCAATGGAATTAGCAGGCAGCCAAGCGAATGAGCTATTTTCCATTTGGGGCGTTCATTCGAGCAACCTCTCAAATGCAGAAGTTCGCAAAATTCAGGGTGAATGGCTGCCAAAAGTCTCTGCCTTTTTCAATGAACTCACTCTCGATCCTAAACTGCTCGAAAAAACAAAGACGGTTTATGACAATCGCGCGACCGCAGGTCTTGATGCGCAACAACTTCGACTGGTCGAGCGTAATTATGAAGAGCTCGTTCGGAATGGGGCGCTGTTGGAAGGGGCGGATAAGGAAAAACTGATAGCGCTAAACACTGACCTGTCTAAGCAGTTTAATGAGTTTTCGAATAAGGTACTTGCTGACGAAGAGACCTATATATACTTGACTGACGAAGCAGAATTGGCTGGATTGCCCGATAGCTTCATCGCCTCAATTAAAGGTGCAGCAGAAGCGCAAGGAAAGGAAGGTTGGGCCCTGAAAAATACGCGGTCCGTCATGCAGCCTTTCCTACAAAATTCGACGCGGCGGGATTTGCGTGAGAAAGTCTACAACGCTTATATCAATCGCGGCGATAATGGCGACGCCAATGACACCAATGCGACGATCGCAAAAATCCTAGAAATTCGGGCTGAACGCGCAAAACTGCTCGGATTCAAAACCCACGCCCATTACCGGATGGCGGACACAATGGCCAAAGAGCCAGAAGTAGCCATGGATTTGATGATGCAAGTGTGGCCTGCCGCAGTTGCTCGGGTAAAGGAAGAAGTCGCTGATATGCAGGCGGTTGCCGATGCGGAGGGCGCAGGTTTAACAATTGAGCCATGGGATTATCGCTTTTACGCCGAAAAAGTGCGCAAGGCGAAATATGATCTCGATGCCGCAGAGATCAAACCATACTTCAAGCTAGATAACATGGTCGATGCGATGTTTGATGCTGCCGGCAAGCTTTATGGGATGAGCTTCACAGACAACACCGGGAGCGTGCCCGTGTTCGATCCTGAGGTGCGTACGTTTGAAGTAAAGCGTGGCGATAAACTTATCGGGCTTTTCTATCTCGACAACTATGCTCGTGAAGGCAAACGTTCGGGGGCTTGGATGACCACGTATCGTAGCCAATATGACCTCGGTGGAAAAAACCGGTTTGTGCTGGCGTCAAATAATAACAACTTTGTCAAAGGTGGTGAGGGTGAGCCAACGCTGATTGGTCTTGATGATGCTTCAACGCTCTTTCACGAGTTTGGTCACGCGCTTCATTATCTGAATTATGACATCAAATACCCGGGCCTTGGCGGTACGCCTCGCGACTTTGTTGAGTATCCGAGTCAGGTAAACGAGAACTGGCTGCTCACGCGTTATGTTCTCGATAATTACGCCAAACACGCGGAAACGGGAGAGCCGATGCCGCAAGCCTTGGTCGACAAAATCAATAAGTCCAAGACCTTCAATGAGGGCTTTGCTACCGTGGAGTATCTGTCGAGCGCAATCGTGGATATGAAGCTTCATAACCGGGCAAAGCCTGTGACCGATCCTGATGCCTTTGAGCGTGAAACCTTAGAGGAAATCGGAATGCCGAGAGAGATCGTGATGCGTCACCGCTTACCGCAGTTTAATCACCTGTTCTCGTCGGATGCTTATTCTGCCGGCTATTATAGCTATCTCTGGTCTGAAACCATGGATGCCGATACTTGGGCCGCATTTGAAGAGGCTGGTAGTCCTTGGGACGCGGAAACCGCCGAGCGGTTCCGATCGACTATTCTGTCGACTGCCAACGAAACCGACCGCAAAGAAGCATATCGTGAATTCCGCGGTCGTGATCCGGAAGTTAAGTATATCCTGCAAAAACGAGGTTTCCCGGTTCCGGAATAGCTTCAATCAATCCGTTTCGCTGAGAATTTTGGCGTAACGTGGATTGAGTCCAGTCTGATTCTTGACTGTAACTATTGCTAAAAAGGCGGCCTGCGGGCCGCCTTTTGTCGTATCTCACTCGATAAAAGTTCTTTCTAGTCGGGCAGGTACACCTCGAATCCGGTCCAACCACCGCTCGTCAGGGACCAAAAAATCGTGTGAAATCAGATAATTATTGTTTTTCGATAATAAGTGTATTGACTACAACCAAATTGTTGTAGATGTACAACATCATGATTTATAACCGCATCAAAACATTGCGAACAGAGAAAGGGTTGTCTCGAAAAGACCTTGCAGACGCTGTCGGGGTCAATTTTCAGACAATCGGTTATCTGGAGCGGGGCGATTACAACGCTTCGTTAGAGCTGGCATTCAAGCTGGCCGAATATTTTAATGTTCCGATCGATGTGGCGTTCTCACCTCGGCCATTCAAAACAATGGCAGAGGAATTGGCGGCTTTGCGTGCAGCCGAATAACAGCACGCGAATAGGAGGAGAGAGTAATGTTATTTTTGGAAAAAGCGAACGAAGTAATCGTGCAAGTCACAGGATTTGCGACCATGTCCCTGAGCGATGTGATAGGGAGCGTATTCATTCGCCTAGTCACGTTTTTCGTGAACTTATTGCTTGGGCTGTAGGGCTCTAGAAAGGAGACGGTTCATTTAGGTGCCACCAAGTGAACCTCGAAGAAAACGACTGCAGGTACCGCTGTGGTTCTTACGGAGGAAAGATGTTGTTATGTTGCAGGCAATCGCGAAAGTATTTGAGTTTAGTGAGGCGAGCGTTTCACCAAAAAAACTGCGTCAAATTTTTGTTCTGATGCTGCTGTCTCTGCCGCTTTGGCCTTTGTTGATGGTTGAGCACTATGGATATATGCCCGAAAACGGGTTTGGAGCTTTGGCAGCCATTTTCACCTTGGTTGGTGCGATCTCGATGTTGTGTTTCGTTTGTACTCGATTTGTGAACAGGTTTTATTTTCCAGATAAATATTTGGATGAGTGGGAACTTACGATCAAACATAAGTCCATGAGCTTCAGTTTTATGGTCTTAGTTTGGGTTGTTTCGCCGGCTGTTCTCTTGTTGATGGCCTTCAATGATTTCAGTTTGAGTTTGTCAGGTGAGGCGCTTGGATTGTGGACTATCGGATTGTTACTTGTGCTTCTTTATCTCCAGACTTTCCATGCGCTCTGGCAGGTAAAGCCTATTGACGAAGATGAGCTTGGGGATCCGGTTCAAAAAAGCAAAATAGGGCTAATCGTTTTCGTAATAGCTATATTCCTTTTGTTCATTCTTCCGTTCACCTTTGGGCTCATTGCGGGTTTCAAAAGCGTAGGGTGACAAAGAAACGCTATCATTGCGTTTTTCCGACCCTCTCAACCGCCCAAACCTCTTGCTTTTAAAGCTTCTCCAACACATATCGCGCTCAAACATTTATTCGAAATTAAGAGCGTAATATGGCCCGCCAATTCTGCTATCACATGCAAGGTCTGACGAAGAAATTCGGCAATAAGACTATCCTTGATAATGTACACCTGTCGTTTTACCCGGATGCCAAAATCGGCCTGATTGGTGTTAACGGCGCCGGTAAGTCGACTCTGATGAAAGTTATGGCAGGCGTTGATATCGAAGTGACTGGGGAGCATTGGGCTGCTGAGGGTGTGAAGGTTGGCTATCTTCCGCAAGAACCGAAACTCGATCAAGCTAAGACAGTTTGGGAAAATGTAATCGAAGGGTGCGAGGATAAGCAGATTTTCGATGCCTATAATAAAGCCGCCATGGATATGGCAGAGGAATATAGCGACGAGCTAATGGAGCAAATGACGGCGCTTCAAGAACAAGTCGACGCTCGCGATGCTTGGGATATTGACTCGAAAATCGAAATGGCAATGCAGGCTTTGCGTTGTCCGCCAAAAGATGGGCCGGTCGATTCTCTGTCTGGCGGTGAAGCTCGCCGCGTTGCTCTGTGCCAACTTTTGCTTTCAAAACCGGATCTATTGCTCCTCGATGAGCCGACTAACCATCTCGATGCTGAAACCGTCGCTTGGTTGGAGAACTATCTCGTCAATTATAAAGGCGCGATTATTCTGATTACCCATGATAGATATTTCTTGGACAATATCACAAATTGGACTTTGGAAATCGACCGCGGGCGGGCTTATCCGCATGAAGGAAATTACTCTTCTTGGCTTGAAGCCAAAGGCAAGCGGATGGATCAAGAAGGACGTGAAAGCGATTCTAAGACGAAAGCGTTGAAACGCGAACTCGAATGGATTCGGTCCAACCCAAAAGCTCGTCAGTCAAAATCGAAAGCGCGTATTAGCGCTTATGAGAAGCTGCGTGACGAGGCTGAGAACGAAGTCGTCTCGCATGCTGAAATCCGCATCCCTATGGGTGAACGTCTGGGTAACATCGTGGTGGAGGCGAATAATGTTTCCAAAGGTTTTGGTGATAAGCTTCTGATCAAAGACTTGTCGTTCAAACTACCTCGCGGTGGCATTGTAGGCGTCATTGGACCCAATGGTGCCGGTAAAACGACACTCTTTAAGATGATTACGGGCCAAGAGACCCCAGATGAAGGCACGTTTAAAACTGGCGAAACGGTAGAACTCGGCTATGTCGACCAAAACCGCGCGGCGCTCGACCCGTCCAAGAATGTCTGGGAGGCAATTTCGGATGGTCTCGACATTATTCAAATGGGGAAACGCGAAGTACCCTCTCGTGCATATGTTGGGGCTTTTAATTTCAAAGGTACCGATCAACAAAAAAATGTTGGACAGCTGTCAGGCGGTGAACGTAACCGCGTGAACTTAGCGAAAATGTTGACCAAACCAGCCAACCTTTTATTGCTCGATGAACCGACAAACGATTTGGATCGTGAAACGCTTGCCTCTCTCGAGGTTGCTCTGGAAAAATTCCCAGGTTGCGCTGTGGTCATCTCGCATGATCGGTTCTTCCTTGACCGCGTCGCCACTCATATTCTCGCTTATGAAGGTGATAGCCATGTCGAATGGTTCGAGGGTAACTTTGCAGATTATATAGAAGACAAGAAACGTCGTCTCGGTCCGGACGCGGACATGCCGAAAAAGCTGAAGTTCGTTAAATTTGACCGGTAATAAGTTGCAATAGAACGGCTTGACAAAGGATGGGTAAATCCTGTCCTCTGAAAAGATGAAACGTTTTCTGACATGCCTTGCGACTTTGGCTCTAATTGGCTGCTCGCAGGGCCTGTCACCTGTATCTGCCCAAACGCCGCCAATCATTGTTGATCAGTTTGGATATCTCCCTGCGTTAGATAAAATTGCAATCATCAAGGACCCGGAAATTGGCTTCGACTCTCGTCGGTCTTTTTCTCCGAGCAATCAATATGCCGTCGTCAATATTATGAACGGGCAGGTCGTTTTTACAGGGCAGCCTAAGTCTTGGAAAAACGGAAAAACTGATGAAGTCTCCGGTGATCGTGTTTGGCACTTTGATTTCTCAGATGTGCGCGCACCCGGTCGCTATGTGGTGCGAGATCTAGACCGCAAAGTTGACAGCTACTCATTCGAAATCTCTCCAACCGTATACACGCCCGTTCTGAAGACGGCCTTCAAGACGCTCTATCTACAACGAGCGGGGTATGAAAAAACGCCTCAGCTCGCCGGTCCTTGGGCCGATAAAGCTAGCCATCTTCGAAAAGGACAAGATCCTCAGGCGCGACTATTCAACCGCATGAACGATGCTTCAACGGAGCGTGATCTGCGTGGCGGTTGGTACGATGCTGGGGACTATAATAAATATACGAGTTGGACCGCAAATTATGTGACGTGGTTGTTAGGTGCTTATCTTGAAAACCCGAACATCTGGACAGATGATTTTGATATTCCGGAATCTGGGAATGGAACGCCGGACCTCTTGGATGAAGTAAAATGGGGTTTGGATTGGCTAGAGCGAATGCAGAACGAAGACGGGTCGATGCTGTCCGTTATGAGTTTGGGCGAAGGGTCACCGCCGTCTTCTGCGAAAGAGGCTAGCCGTTATGGCCCACCAAATTCCTCGACGACAGTTACATCCTCTGGAGCCTTCGCAATTGCCGCAGAAGTTTATAGCAACGTTCCGGGGTTTGAAGCGGATGCCAAACGCTATGCTGATAGGGCGGACAAAGCGTGGCGTTGGGCTGAAGCCAATCCGAACGTCAAGTTTTGGAATAATGACCCAAGGAGCAATTCGGAAAGCTTGGCAGCCGGCCAGCAAGAGGTCGAAGCCGACCGCTTTGCAAAGAAGCGATTAATCGCCGCGATCCACATGTTCGTTTTGACGGACGATCCATATTTTGTCGGTGTTATCGGGGGACTGTATGACAGCGTTAAACCGATGTCACCAAACACACCTGATGGCTTTGAAGGTATGATGGCCGCCGATCTGCTTTACTATGCGCGCCAACCCAAAACACCGGCTCGGTTTGCAGCGCGTATTAAACGGGATTACGCCCAGAATGTCCTAAATGGTTATAACGCTTGGCCAACGGTAGTGAACAAAGAACACGCTTATCGAAGCTATGTTGATGGCTATTGGTGGGGCAGCAATTCCACTAAAGCCCGTCGGGGATCCGTTTATACGCAAGCTATCGTTGGGGGTGTAGGCGAAAGATCGCAAACTGAGTATTTGAACGCGGCATCGGATTACCTACACTATATCCACGGAGTAAACCCGCTCAATAAGGTCTATTTATCAAATATGAGCGGATACGGAGCTGAGAATTCTGTCACACAGTTTTATCACGCTTGGTTTAAAAAAGGGACGGTATGGGATGCCGTCGGCGTTTCAAAATATGGCCCTGCTCCAGGTTTTTTGGTGGGTGGCCCCAATCAAGGGTACTCTAGGGACGATTGCTGCCAAACGGTTTGCGGGGGATATGGCGCGAAGATGTGCAAAATTCCCGTGAAGTCACCGCCTGGCGGACAACCTCCGGCGAAATCATATGCTGACTTCAATGAGGGATGGCCAATCAATAGCTGGGAAGTGACAGAAAACTCTAACAGTTATCAGATTGCCTATATTCGCCTGTTGTCGAAGTTTGCACGGTAAAAACACCATATAAAGTTTTTTTTATATACTTTCTTTAGCGTCTCCTTTATGCCGCTGCCATGGACGCAATCGCGACATATCTCAAAACGCTGGGTCACCCAGATCGGCTGCGTATATTGGCATTGCTTAGCCAAGGTGAGCTGACAGTCAGTGAACTGGTTCAAATTCTCGGTTTGTCGCAACCGCGCGTGACCCAATATATAAAATCTTTGGAACAGGTCGGAATTGTTGAACGCATGCGCGAAGGGAGTTGGGTTTTCTCCCGGTTGAAACGTGGCCAGGAAGCGAACTCCGCGATCCTTGCTGCAACCCTCTCGGCCCTGTCAGATGAAAATAAGCAACTCATGACCGACCGGGAAAGTTTGAACAAGGTGAGGGCCGAGCGCTCTCGCCAGGCTGAAGCTTTCTTTGCTTCGGTTGCCAATGATCATGATCAATTGGGCCACGAATACCTTCCGCAAGCCGATATTGAGTCGGCGCTCCTCGCTATGGTCCCAGGACATGAGTTTTCTCGAATGGTCGATTTAGGGACCGGTACTGGCCGCATGTTGAAATTGTTTGCTTCACATATTCGGAGCGGAGTTGGCGTAGATGATAGCGTCGAGATGCTTCGTGTCGCTAGGCATACTTTGTCTGATGATGCTTACACACATATCTCTGTGCAACAGGCCGATTTGCAGGATGCCCCATTGAAAGATGCCGCCGCCGATCTCGTGACCTTGCATCAGGTCTTACATTTTCTGGAAGAACCTGCTCGCGCCGTTAAAGAAGCTGCCCGTTTGTTGGGGCAGGGCGGACATATTTTGGTTACGGATTTTGCTCTGCATGATTTCGAAAACTATCGCGATAACTATGCTCACCGTCGTCTTGGGTTTAGCGATGAAGATATGCAGCAATTCATGTCTGATACCGGATTTGAGATGATACAAATACAGACCCTGCCGGCCTCCGACCCGGCTACGCCCAATGTCAAAATCTGGCATGCCGTAAAAACCTCCAAAGCGCTTTCAGCGACAGGATAGACTATGAATGCCCGTCTCCCATTACGTGACCCCAATGCCCCTGTCGGTGCAATCGCACGCGCGTCTGCCGAGAGCCCTGACCTAAAGGTCAGCTTTGAATTTTTTCCGCCCAAGAACCAGAAGATGGAGGATAAGCTCTGGGCCTCAATTGAGAAATTGGCGCCCTTGTCTCCAGATTTCGTATCCGTGACCTATGGAGCAGGCGGCTCTACCCGAGAGCGTACCCACCGCACCGTCGCGCGAATGGTCAAGGAAACAGACTTCTCGCCCGCCGCTCATTTGACCTGCGTCGATGCGACTCGCGAGGAGATTGATCAAGTCGCCCGGGAATATTGGGATGCTGGAGTTCGCCATATTGTTGCGCTTCGAGGTGATCCATCCAACGGAATTGGAGAGGCTTACAGCCCGCATCCGGGGGGATACGCTTATGCAAACGATCTGACTGAGGGGCTCAAGAAAATCGCGGATTTTGAGGTCTCGGTTTCAGCCTATCCTGAGCAACATCCTGAAAGTACAAATTGGTCCGTTGAAATCGATAATTTGAAACGAAAAATAGACGCAGGAGCTACGCGGGCGATTACCCAATTTTTCTTTTCTCCTGATATATTCTGGCGCTTTCAAGACCGAGTTTTGGATGCAGGCATCGATATTCCAATTGTTCCGGGTCTTATGCTCCAGCCAAATTTTAAAGGTCTAGCCCGAATGTCTAAAATGTGCGGGGTTGCTGTTCCGGATTGGTATGCAGGTCTATTTGATGGGTTGGATAAAGATCCGATTACCCGCGACATGTTAACGGCGACACTTGCCGCGGAGTTGACGGCTGAACTTAGAGATCGCGGTGTTGATCATTTCCACCTTTACACGTTGAACCGTGCAGAAATTGCGTCATCCGTAGGACGGATATTAGGTCTACATAATAGACGGAAAGTGGAGCTGGTGGCATGATGAAGAATCCTAAAAATCTTCTAGTTTTTGCTTTCCTCGGCGGAGTCGTTGGAGTTGGGTTGGGTTTTGGCCTTGGGCGATTTAGTACCCCACTAGACTCGAAATCTGAAACCTTGGATGCTGCATCAGAGATGATCTCAGTCATGACCGCTCAACAAGATGCGTGGAATAGAGGTGATATTGATGCTTTTATGGATGGATATATCCAAGGCGAAGATCTTCGCTTCGCCTCCGGAGGAGATATCACGACAGGCTGGAATAGCACGATAAACAGATATAAAGCGCGCTACTCAGATCGCGCCGCAATGGGAACGCTCCGCTTTGACATTATTGATGTCACCGTAATTGATGAGGATGATGGGCTTATCTTTGGCAAGTGGGCACTTAGCCGTGAAAATGATATGCCCAATGGCTTGTTCACGTTACATTTGAAAAAAAGTGACAACGGCTGGAAGGTCGTTTCCGACCACACCAGCTCTGCCGATAAATAACTAGACGCCGATGTCGATTTTTCCACGCACGCAAGCATCATAGTCTTCTGCTAATGTCCGCGTTGTTTCTCCAACCGTATAGTGCATCCCATCAATTTCACGAACAGGCGTAACTTCTGCGGCTGTTCCAACAACGAAGCATTCATCGAAATGAGGCATTTCTGATGGGTGAATATCGCGTTTGTGGACTTTGTATCCGCGTTTCTCAGCTAATTTGATAACTGTATCGTGCGTGATGCCTTCGAGAAGAATGTCATTCGTTGGTGTGTGAATTTCGCCATTTCGAACGAAGAAAATATGCGCGCCTGTGCATTCCGCGACCCGGCCTTTGAAATCAAACATGAGAGCATCGTCCCAGCCTGTTGCCTGGGCTTTGTCTTTCGCGAGCGTGCAGATCATGTAGAGGCCTGCAGCCTTTGATTTACATGGAGCGGAACGCGGGTCTGGGCGTATCCAGTCTGAGATACAAAGACGAATGCCTTTCATCTTATCTTCGAAATAACTACCCCAATGCCAAGCGGCCACACCAAAGTGAATTTCGTTATTCTTAGATGCGACACCCATCATGTTGGAACCACGCCACGCGAATGGCCGTAAGTAAGCATCTGACAGACCCGTTTCCGCAAGCGTATCAAGACAGGCTTTGTCGATCTGTTCTAGCGTATAAGGGATTTCATAACCCAAAAGTTTTGCTGAATTTATCAGACGCTTGCTGTGATCGGTCAGGCGGAAAATCTTACCGTCATAGGCACGGTTACCTTCGAATACACAGGAGCCATAGTGCAGAGAATGTGTCAGCACATGGATTTTAGTCTCCCGCCAATCGACAAAATCGCCGTCCAACCAGATTTTTCCATCGCGGTCATGATAGGCTTTTTCGATCATGATGTTTCCCTTTTGACTCTAGCAGTGAAGTGCGGACATCTTGCCAACACCTCGGTTACAGGTCATTTATATTTTGTGGCGGAAAAGTCATTGCAAAAAATGACTTCAAACGGGACTGATTATCTATGAGTACGACGTATTTAGACAGGGCCGACACTCACATCCTGATTATTGACGACGATGACCGTATTCGGGACTTACTTTCGCGCTATTTGACCAAGCAAGGTTATCGGGCCAGTACGGCAAATGGAGCGGATGAAGCACGCTTGAAGATGCAGGGTTTGAAATATGACCTTCTCATTGTCGATATTATGATGCCAGGCGAAGATGGATTAACGTTGACGCGATCTTTAAGAGAGCATCACGACGTGCCGATCATTCTATTGACCGCTTTAGGCGAGGCGGACCAACGCATTGCTGGTCTTCGTTCGGGGGCTGACGATTACTTGCCAAAACCATTTGAACCTGAAGAGCTATTGCTCCGGATCGACAATATATTCCGACGTGCTGGAAAAAATCCAACAGCGGATAAAGTCGTCTTCGGGCCTTATGCGTATGATTTGAACAAAGGAATCTTGCGCAAAAATGGGAAGCAGATGAAACTAACGACGGGTGAGCAGACCTTACTTTCCCTTTTGGCGGGGCAATCGGGAGCTGTGGTATCGCGGTATATTTTGTCGGAGAATATCAAAGCCCAGTCCGAGCGCGCCGTGGATGTTCAGATGACACGACTTCGCCGAAAACTGGAAGATGATACCTCTGAACCACAGTTTCTTTTGACAGTTAGAGGCGAGGGCTATCGCCTCGTCTCAGATGCCGTCTAACCAGCACGTGCTCTCTCTTAGAAACATTTTGCCAAAATCGATTTTTTGGCGTGCGTTTCTAATTATCATCCTGCCTATCGTCATCATGCAAATGGTTGTGGCTTGGTTTTTCTTCAATGCACATTGGGCACGTGTCACATCCAGTTTATCCGATTCTGTTGCGGCCGATGTTGCTGTGGCAACGCAGTTATTTCGTGAAAATCCAACTGATGAAACCGCAATGAAATTGGACGCATTATTGCGTCCTGATATGGAATTATCTGTAGTCTTGCGGCCCGGAGATACATTGCCAACGGCGACCCGAAATTCATTTTTTTCTAACCTAGACAAGACGTTACGACGAAGTCTTACAGAAGCTGTTGATATGCCGTTTTGGTTCGACACCACGCGTTACCCCAATCACATCGACATTCGCGTTCAGGTTGATGAAGGCGTGTTGCGATTTATCGCTGCCCGCGAGCGAGTCTTCGCGCCGACAGGGTATGTTTTCATTTTCTGGCTCATCACGGCAACGGTCGTGTTGTCGCTGATTTCGATCCTCTTTATTAGACGTCAATCCGACCCGATCCGGGAATTAGCAGATGCAGCGGCTGCCTTTGGTAAGGGGCAGGATATTTCAGGATTTAAGCCTCGTGGCGCGTCTGAAGTTCGAATGGCCGGGCAAAGTTTCTTGAAAATGCGTCGACGTTTAAGGCGGCATTTGGAGCAAAGAACTCTTATGTTAGCGGGGGTTTCTCACGACCTTCGAACACCACTAACCCGGCTAAAGCTTCAGCTTGCAATGCAAGAGGACAGCGAAGATACGCGCGCTGCTCGGCGAGATGTTGATGAAATGGACGCGATGTTGACTGGTTATCTCGATTTCGCTCGTGGGATGGGGAAAGAAAAGCCGCAAACCGTACAGCTTACAGATTTTATTTCAGATGCGGTCAAAGACCGATCAGTCACTGTCTCACCATTTGAGGAACGAGAAATTTCTATTCGCCCGATTATGTTGAAACGTTGTCTCGGTAACTTGGTCAGCAATGCTCTTAAATATGGCGATATGTGTCGTTTGCAAATTGAACAATCCTCTGAGTTTATCTTTATTTCAGTTGAGGATGACGGGCCCGGGATTCCCGAAGCTCAAAGACAGACTGTATTCAAAGCGTTTCAGCGTTTGGATGAGGCCCGAAATCAGAATGTTGAGGGGGTTGGTCTCGGTCTATCCATTTCTCAGGACATAGCGCAATTACATGGCGGTACCATTCTGTTGTCAGACAGCGATTTAGGTGGATTGAAGGCGACATTGCGTCTTCCGCTTTAAACTACGATTTAGTTGCCCAGTTTTTTGGCTCTTGCGAATGCAGCTCTCACGGTTGCAATCATCATCTTGGATAGTCCGCCATCTTCACCCATGAGTATATCCAGGGCCGCCTGAGTTGTTCCATTTGGCGAGGTTACATTCTTACGGAGCGTTTCGGGGCTATCATCAGATGATTCCAACAATTTGGCGGATCCAATGATTGTTTCGCGCGCCAATTGAGCGGAAACATCATTGGGCAATCCAAGGTCCCGCGCGCCAGCTTCTAACGCTTCGACGAGATGAAACACATAAGCTGGTCCAGATCCTGAGACGGCTGTGACGGCATTGAGAGCGAGCTCGCTATCAACTTGGACTACTTTTCCTCCAGGGGTTAGGATGGATTTCGCTTCTTCGATTTTCTCAGGAGGTACGTTTGGGTCAACATAGATTGCGCTAATTCCAGCACCGATTGCGGACGGTGTGTTAGGCATCGCGCGGATAACAATTCGGCCTTCAAATGCACTGTCTAACCGCCTTAGGCTGGTTCCTGCGAGGATAGAAACGATCATCGCGCTGGGCGCTAGCGCAGCGCCTAATTCCGGTCCAAGATCAGAAAACAATTGGGGTTTAATGGCCAGCAATACGGTTTGCACCGATTTTGGAATATCCTGCGGACGGGTGATGTGTTTTGCGCCGCGCTCTATTGCGTAGATCGCTTGCGGGCCTGGAGCGGGATCCAAAATCGCAATTTTTCGGGGGGAAACAAGCCCAGCTTCGAGCCAGCCGCTTAGAAGCGCGCCGCCCATTTTTCCGGCACCAACAAGTAAGTGAGTCGCCGCCATTAGGGCTGCGCTGCCAGATCAACTAGAGCGCTTGTCAGCGCATCTTCGGGCGATTTTCCGGCCCAAATAACGTATTGGCATGCGGGGTATCCGCGCTCCGCGGCATCCAAAGCATGGGCCAGCATATCCAGCCCTTGCTCGGTGCCAAGTTTGGCGCCGCCGCGCAAGGATGCGGAGTCGCGATACACCAAGCATCGATTTTTATCCCAATAGTCAAAATGACCTGATGCTAAACGTTCATTTAGCAAACTCATCAATCTGCAGATATCGTCTGTTCGTCCGCCAGGCATTTTGCCTTCAAATAACAAAAATACTTGCACCTGTTCCGTTGCTGCATTCCACGTTAGCGAGACATCATGTTCACACCAAAGTCCTGGTAGGCTTATTTGTAATTCATTGATGTCGATCCGGTCGTGATCATAGCCTTCGGCAATGCATATGCGTGTGAAAACCTCTAACGGGTTTTGCCGCACGCCTATTGAACCCGAAAGGGTAGGGCTAGGCCGGATATGACGTTGGTCAGCGTAGGACATGTATTTCCGATGAATCAATTCAACTCTTAAGAGCACGCTATGAACATTCATGATTCCCGCAAGCCCCGTACCGCGCAGGCGTGTTGATAACCGAAAATAGGGTGAGTTATTCGTAAATATGTTGTGAATACCCACAACTAGCGGGGATAAAGTTGGATTGAGTTTTGGTCTTCACGTGCGCGAATCTCTCCACTGTCATAATAAACCCGCCCTAAACTGTCAGTTAGAGAAACCGAAAGGAAGGGAGCGGGCGCGTAAGGGTCAAAATTTGTACTGTCGGTTGTTAAGGAAAACGGTATCCGCGTTTCCATACCCCGAAGAAGGAGGGTCTGCTCTGCAATGACAGGATTCAAATTGTAATCGCCGCGATCTTGACGGAGTTTTATTTGCAATCGAGCTTGTCCGGGAATGCCGTTAACTGGGTCAAATTGAACTTCTCCTTGAACCAATGTTTGCGCCATGAGTTCGGGGTTCAGCCTGCGCCCGCGTTTTGTATCTTTCCCTTGTCTGAGACTATCCATTCGAAGTCTGTATTCGATCTCAGGGCCGTTATAGCTGACGGGTTTGTTCATCACGAAGAACTTGCGTCCTGCTGGGTCGGATATCCACGCTTTGAAGGCTAAGTCCGGAGCGTTATGTCTTTCCCAAACACCCCTTTGCAAAGAGAATGCAATTTCCCCATTCTGCACTATGGCTGGGCGAACGTCTTGTGCGGCCAATTGGATCGATAGTCCCCCCGCCAACGCATTCTCTAGCAATTGTACGTGAACTTTCGATCCCATCGGAATAGATGAGTTGGAGGGTAAGGAAATTTTCCCCGATATCGTTTCAATCCCCGTGAATTCGGGAGGCGGGTTGAGTGTGGCTTCGAGAACGCTCGGGGGTGTAAGTGTCAAAATTCGCAAATCATTGGACACAACGGGAAGGGGATAAGCGGTTTCGAGCACAAGATTCTGATTTTCGTCTCGTAAAGCGGCCGTGATCTGAAGACCGTCGTTTTTCTCGGGAAGGGTGAGAACGGCATCTGTTTGAGTGTCCAAATGCTCCAAATACAATGTCGACTGAGAGACAGGTTGTGAAAGTGGGGTTTTGCCAGAAGCGTTACGTTTGTTGACTGAAATATTAAGTGTGAAGTTCCCGCGGAGCTTATTCCCTTCATAAATCACCCTAACAGGTAATCCGCTTGGGATGACATCTGTTTGAATTGGCGTCATTTTTGGGGACGGCATACCAATCGCGGAGAGGGTGTCTTGGGATAGCTTGGTCGCCGAGTGCTTTGACATGGTCTGAGCATTGACCTGCGGCGACGTCAGAATGGCCGCTAGTCCTGTGATGAGTAACCCTATTTCGCTTCGCGCCCACATTTTTCAGCGGTTGCGGGTGAATTAGGGCGAAATCGTGGCAAGGTTAATTTTCAGGCTGCCAGAGCGGAAATTTTTCCATAATGGTCTGAAAAAGAGCGGAGCTTACGCACCGAGACAACCAGTCTCTAGATTTGGGTAAATCTGCACCAGCTGCCCACCACTCTGGCTCGACGGCTGCGAATTGCCGAACAAATGGAAAAGACACTAAATCTGTTACTCCCATGGTTTCGCCACACAGATATGGGTTTTCCCCTAAACTTGACTCAATGAGCTGCAAATACTCAACCGCGAGACGCCGGTGTGAGAGATCAATGTCACCTCGTTTGACATTGGGATCATAGCGAGAGGCATATTTGTATCGATCCAGGTGATACTTGAATGGCCCATCTATCATTTCAATAATATCGGTATCGAATTTTGCCTCTGGTAAAGCCCAGCGCATAATATCCAAGCTTTCGTCTATGACTTTGTTATCAACTAGGAGGACGGGAACAGAACCTTTAGGAGATGCCTCCAACATGGCTTGCGGTTTGTTTCGCAAGAGAATTTCACGATGTTCATAGTCGGTGCCTGCGATTGAAAGAGCCATGCGCGCTCGCATCGCATAGGGGCATCGACGAAAACTATAGAGGACCGTTCCCACTAGCTGGCTTTGCGTCCAATATGAATTTCACCCCGGGATTTCGCGAGTTGAATTTGTCTTTGACGTTCGGCGAAGGCAGCTTTCTGGTCATCGGTCATCTCGTTGTGGCAATGATGACAAGAGACGCCTTTTTCATATTCCGGAAGATGTTTCTCTTCTTCGGTTATGGGGCGTCGACAGGCGAAACACTGGTCATATTCTGACTCTTCCAATCCGTGGCTGACGGCTACTCGCTGATCAAAAACGAAGCAATCACCTTCCCAAAGACTTTCCCTTTTCGGCTGAGTTTCCAAATATTTCAAAATACCACCCTTGAGATGATAAACATCGTCAAATCCATTTTCTAACATGAATGAGGAGGCTTTTTCGCATCGAATGCCGCCCGTACAGAACATCGCGACTTTGGGTTTGTTTATGCTATCGCGGTTTGCCTCAACCCAATTTGGAAATTCACGAAACGTCTTGGTATTAGGGTTTACGGCACCCTGAAACGTACCGATTCCAACTTCATAATCATTGCGTGTGTCGATCAAGATAGTATCTGGATCAGTGATAAGGGCGTTCCAATCTGATGGATCGACATAGGTTCCAACCGTTTTGTTGGGGTCTACGCCCTCGACACCCATGGTCACGATTTCACGCTTCAATCGAACTTTCATCCGGTAGAATGGCATGTCTTCTGCCGTCGAATATTTCACATCTACATCAGCCAAACGTGGATCCGCTCTTAGAAATTCGATGATCTCTGAAATGGATTCTGCGGCGCCAGCGATGGTCCCGTTCAAGCCTTCACCCGCCAGCAAAAGTGTCCCTTTTACACCCACAAGGTCACATATGTTCTGGAGGGGCTCTCGCAAATGAACATAGTCAGGCAAAGAGGTGAATTTGTAGAGAGCTGCGACGCGGTAAGTCATGGCCGCGATTTAGGTTTCACTTCCGTGAGCGTCAAGCCGCACTAACTGTTGGGATTGACTGGGTCAGGTTCTGAAATGCTGGAAATCAAGTTTTCGTAAATTGGGCTGGACTCGACCCGGCGAATAAGACTGTCTGAAACACCCTGGCGTTCCAACAAGTCGCGCATGGAGTCTTTGATGATTTCAGGGTCATTACACGTCTTGGCAACGATTTTGAGATCACGAATGCCTTGTCCATCTGTCAGCTCTTTTTTCATCTTATCCAAGGCATTGGAAAGTCTAAACATCTGGATGGGGCCAGGGGTTTTGCCAGAAGCCCATGTTTCAGAGACCTTGCGAAGGGTTTTGATCGAAGATTTGGCGCGCTTCTCAATTTTACCGACGGCCTTCGTTGCGCGTGGCGCAATCCATTCTGCCGAACAAACCTCCGCTGGGTCAGGTGTTGATGCGCATGCGCTAAGCATAGCGAATACTGGGATAGCAATGAAGGAGCGGAGCGTTAGTTTCATTTTCAGAGTCTAGGATGTCTCAACCGCATTGGCAAGCAAGCGAGTATAGCGAGGGAGTGGCGATTCAAGATTGAGACATTTTTGGTTTTATCAAACAACTAAGTTGCATATTTGCCACATGAGTCCTACGCAATGGGTCAGGGCAACACTGAAAAAGGATACCGAATGGCCGGCGCAGCATCTGCCAGACCGTCCGATACTATTGAACCGATTCAAGAAAACCTTGTTCGGGAAGAACTTGAGCGCGTCTGCGCGGACAAGCTTTTCAAAGAAACCACTCGCATGAAACGTTTTCTGCGTTACGTCGTAGAAGAGACCCTTGATGGACGCGGAGATCGTTTAAAGGGGTACGTAATCGGCGTTGAGGTGTTTGACCGTCCCGATGATTTTGATCCCCAGGCTGACACTATTGTGAGGGTTCAAGCTGGGCAATTACGCAGGCGTTTAGATCTTTATTACGCAGACCGCGGTAAATCCTCGGTTGTCAGAATTCTAATTCCCAAAGGGCGTTACGCGCCGACTTTTGAACTGCGTCGGAACTCGCAGCCGGATGAAGATTCTGATCCGATGGCAGTTGTGAAAGATGAAAGTAGTCGATCAGATGACCCTAGGCCAAGCCTGGCCGTTATGACTCTCGATGATCTGTCTTCACAAAATTTCGATGACGGAAATCACTTCGCAGAAGGTCTGTCTGCGGAAATTGTCAATGCGCTTGTGCAATTTCGTTCTCTCCGCATCGTTACCCTGACCCCAACTGTTTCAACGACACTTGGCCAAAATTCTGTCAAAGAAATTGGCAAAGAATACGGGGCGGACTTCGTGCTCTCCGGAAGTGTAAGGCGAGAGGGCGAAGTCTTTCGGGTAACAGTGAGCCTTATTCGATGCGACTCAAGCGAACATGTTTTTTCCCGCGTCTTTGATCGCGAGTATAAGCCAGGAAGTTTGTTCAACCTGCAGGAAGAAATCGCATCCTATACGGCGGCGGCGGTAGCTGCACCTTACGGCGCGGTGAATCGGTATAACCGACGCCGCCTTGTCGGTCGGCAAAGCTCTATGGCGGCTTATAATTGTATCTTGCGGTATTATGATATCAAACTGTCTCCAACTCGTCGGGCCGTCGTGGAATTATTGGATGAGGTCATCAGGGTCACCGATGATCAGCCCAAGTTCTCTACCGGATGGGCGATTAGGGCCTTGTTGAATGTTTTCTTGGTGACACAAGTGAATCCCACAGGTGATGCGACTGCGAGATTAAAAGAAGCAAACCGAACCGCGAGGCATGCCCTCAAAGTTGATGGTCAAAATTCATTGGCGTATTTCGCGCTCTATCAAGTGTTTTATCACCAAGGAAAGTTCGATGACGCGAATCGAATGATACGTAGATCAATGTCCTTAAACCCAAATGACTATTCAGTAGTCGCTTTCTACGCGGTTTGTTTGGCGGTGAGAGGGGACTTAGAAACAGCCACTGTTATGAATGGCGCTGCTCTTCGGCTCATTGGGCGGGCACCAACTTGGTACTACATGCCGCAAATGATCGTCGATTTTTCCAATGGTCAATATGACGATGTTGTGGGCTTGGCTGATCTCGAATCAGAGGATGTTCCATACGGGTTTTATTTTATGGGTATTGCCGCGAAAGCCCTAGCTGGCGATGTTGAGGGCGCGAGCGCCGTTATTGCGAAAACCATATCCAAATACCCGAATTACGTTGCCGAAGCCACAGAGGTACTAAAGCTTTGGCATTTCAATGATAATTTGTCTCACAAGATTGGTACGGGTTTATCATTGGCTGGACTTGACATCGATGCCTTAAAATCGTCTACCTTATGACAGCGTTGTCACTCCATCTGGTTTGACACGGATAATATGCCAAGATCGGAATAATCCGACGGCAAGAGGGGACGAGCATATGAGCTCTACGATTTCGTCATCCTATCCTAGTCCGGCTAATCCTGTTCGGGTGGGAATGGTCGGTGGAGGTGAAGGGGCCTTCATTGGTGAAGTTCACCGATGGGCTTCGCGATTGGATGGTGAGATAGAGCTCGTTTGTGGGGCGTTTTCGAGAGACGCTGAGAATACGGCACGAACCGGCCAATCTCTTGGTTTAGACCCGAGCCGTTGCTATTCTGATTTTGAAACAATGATGGCTGCTGAGGCTGCGCTCCCGGAAGGTGAGCGGATGGAGTTTGTCGCCATCGTTACCCCAAACCATGTGCATTTTCCTGTTGCGAAGGCTGCTCTTGAGGCGGGCTTTCATGTTCTGTCTGACAAGCCTGCGACACTTAATCTGGATGAAGCCAAAGCGCTGCGCGAAATTGTCTTAAAGAATCCAAACCTCGCTTACGGGTTGACCCACACATATCTAGGGTACCCCCTTGTCGGGGAAGCCCGTGGTATTGTTGAGGCTGGCGGGATCGGAAAAGTCCGCAAAGTTTTCGTCGAGTATATTCAGGGATGGCTGGCCACAGAAGTGGATAACAAGCAGGCCGACTGGAGGACCGATCCCGCGCGATCAGGAGGGTCGGGTTGTATGGGTGATATTGGAACCCATGCGCACAATTTAGCGGAATTTGTTACGGCAAAGCGAATGACCCATTTGGCTGCAGATTTGTCGATTTTTGTCGATGGGCGCCGCTTGGATGATGATGGCTCTGCTTTGTTTCGAATGGAGGATGGCGTGAAAGGGACGCTCTCAGCCAGTCAAGTTTGCGTAGGAAATGAAAATAGTTTGTCCATTCGCGTTTATGGCGAAACTGGTGGTTTGGAGTGGCGCCAAGAAGAGCCGAATACACTTGTCCGGACATATATCGACCGTCCGACCGAAATTCTCCGCGCGTCACAAGGCTATCTGTCCGAAGGTGCCCAGGGATGGTTCCGAACGCCAGCTGGGCATCCGGAAGGGTATTTGGAAGCCTTCGCGAATGTTTACAGAGATTTTGCTCGCGCGCTTCGTAGTGAAAGTGGTGCGACCACTGGGATTGATGGAGCGGTGAGAGGCATGGCGTTTGTCGAAGCTTTATTGAAATCTTCAAATAATAATTCTGAATGGACGGAGATTGAGGCATGAAAACGCTCAAAGGCCCCGGCATTTTTCTAGCGCAATTTATGGGTGATGCCCCATTCGACACGTTGGAGAACGCCTGTAAGTTTATGAAAGACGCGGGATATGAAGGGGTTCAATTACCGTCAGATAACCCTGTTGTCATGGACCTCAAGCAATGCGCCGAAAGTCAAACTTACGCTGATGATTTGAAAGGACGTATTGCCGAATGTGGTTTGGAAATCACGGAGTTGTCCACGCACATCCAAGGTCAACTCGTTGCTGTCCATCCTGCCTATGACGAAGCCTTTGACGCCTTCGCGCCGTCACATTTGCACGGAAAGCCCTCTGACCGTCAGGAGTGGGCTGTTCAACAAGTTAAATATGCGGCAACCGCTTCGCGTAGGCTCGGGCTGGATCGCAGCGTTAGTTTCCCTGGCGCGCTTGTTTGGCCGTTTATGTATCCTTGGCCGCAGAGACCTGCCGGGCTCGTTGAAGAAGGTTTTGCTGAACTCGCTCGTCGTTGGCGCCCAATCCTAGATCACTATGAAGAGGAAGGTGTAGACGTTTGTTATGAAATTCATCCGGGTGAAGATATCCATGACGGGATCACATTTGAAGTGTTCCTTGAACAAGTGGACAATCACCCGCGGTGCAACATTTTGTATGATCCATCTCACTTCATCCTGCAGCAGTTAGACTATCTCGACTTCATTGATATTTACAAAGACCGTATCCGCATGTTCCATGTGAAAGATGCTGAGTTCCGTCCAAATGGACGATCCGGTGTTTATGGCGGGTATCAAGGTTGGGTTGACCGACCGGGACGTTTCCGAAGCCTTGGCGATGGTCAAATTGATTTTAAGGCGATCTTCTCAAAAATGGCGGCAAATGACTTTGATGGTTGGGCTGTGGTCGAATGGGAATGTGCGCTTAAACATAACCAAGACGGGGCGCGCGAGGGGGCTCAATTCGTCAAAGATCACATTATTCGGGTAACCGATAAAGCGTTCGATGACTTCGCCGGCGGTTCCGCCGACAGTGAAAGCAATCGCCGTATGTTAGGCTTGGCATAAAGACAGTAACGCCGACGGGAAAACCTGCGGCTTAAAAAAGGGGATTATCATGGTAGCAACGACAGCGGAGGGCCAGGTGGCCGATCTTCCCGCAAAACGTCTTTTCAGTCTCAGTTGTGTCGCGCTTTGCGTGACGGCAATGACGTTTGCTATTCGTGCGGGAATGCTCAACGATTTGGGTGCCGAGTTTGCATTGACGAAAGAGCAATTGGGTTGGACAGCGGCCATGGCCTTTGTTGGTTTTCCGGCAGCAACAGTCATTGGCGGCCTTATTTATAACTCGGTCGGCCCTCGATTGATCATGATTATCGCATTTCTGGGCCATCTCCTTGGTTTAACGCTTACCATTTTTGCTGGCGGATTTTGGGGTTTAATTATTTCGACCTTCTTAGTCGGATTTGCCAACGGTGCTGTTGAGGCGGCTTGTAATCCAATGATTGCGAGTATGTATTCTGACAATAAAACCACGATGTTGAACAAGTTTCATGTCTGGTTCCCAGGTGGGATTGTAGTGGGATCACTTGCGGCATTGGCGGTTAAGTCATTGTTTGGCGGCGATGGTCGCCCGACATGGCAACTTGAAATTGGCGTCATGATTATTCCGACGCTGATTTATGGTTGGATGGTATTCACGACAAAATTCCCGGACGTTACGCTGGATAAATCAGATGAGACGGATACGGGAAAGAACTTTGCAGCAATGCTTACTCCTCTGTTTATCGTTATGGCAATTTTGATGACGATCACGGCAACAACTGAGCTGGGGACGCAGCAATGGGTTGGATCGCTTCTAGAGAGTTCGGGTGCTAATCCTCTTATTATTCTTGCCATCGTAACAGGCCTAATGGCGGTTGGTCGTTATTTTGCAGGGCCTCTGGTTCATGCTCTTAACCCAATCGGGGTGCTTTTATTCTCTGCCATTGTAACGACATTGGGTGTTTTCCTTCTGTCGATTGCGACAGGCGGGATGACTTATGTTGCGGCCATCGTGTTCGCGATTGGTGTTTGTTATTTCTGGCCGACCATGATTGGGTTTGTGGCCGAATATCTTCCAAAAACAGGCGCTCTGGGCATGTCGATTGTTGGCGGCGCGGGTATGTTGGGATTGTCTATGTGGACGCCTGTAATTGGGCGTTGGATCGATAGTGCAACGCTTAAAGCGCAGGAAGCGGGGCTGGATGGAACGGCAGTCACACTTGCTGCGGGGCAGGATACTTTGGGTAAAATTCTAATCTTCCCAATTGTTCTAACTGTTGCTTTTGGAATTTTGTTCGCTGTTCGTAAAACGTTTGCCAGGGAGGTCGCACATGACTGATTTTATGATGATGCAAAGACGAGATGCGCTGAAGAGCCTTTTAGCGATTTCCGCGGCGGGTGCTTTGGCGGCCTGTGTCGGTGAAGGTAAAACGGCCGAAGCTGGAACAAAAAAGTTGTCTTCAGCGCCGAAACTATTGGCTTCTGAAATGGCGCTCGTTTCTGCTGTTGCGCAAACAGTTATCCCGAAGACGGACACAGCGGGTGCCGTCGAAGCTGGCGTCCCGGCCGTCATCCAGTCACTTTTTACCGAGTGGGGTGATGATAATTACCGCACTTATTGGCGGGCTGGATTGGACAATCTGGAACAACATTTCATAAAAACAGGCGGCCAGCCCTTCGCCAAAATGACGCCCTCTCAGCAGGCCAATTTGCTCGGCAAGTATGACGCGAAAGCTTACTCGGAAGATGGGTTTGATGATTTCTACAAAGCCATGAAATCTACCATCGCGACCGCCTACTATATGAGTGAACCTGGCGCGACAGAAGAGTTGGCCTATGAGGCTGTTCCCGGCGAATGGCGTGGCTGTGTTCCGCTTTCCGAGTTTCCTAAGACCTGGGCAACCTAATGGCAGATTTTGACGTCATTGTTGTAGGTTCTGGCATGTCTGGTGGGATGGTTGCCAAAGAGATGTGCGAGCGCGGGTTTAAGGTCGCTGTTATCGAACGTGGCCGTCAGATCACTGTCGAGGACGATTATACCGACATGGTCGATCCGTGGGATACGCCAAACCTCGACAGAACGACCGCCGAAGACAAAGCTAAGCATCCGATTCAACACAAGGTTTATGCTTTCAACCAAAATACAAAACAATATTGGGTTGATGATAATGAAAACCCTTATGAGACCGCAGATGGAACTAAATATGATTGGTACAGAGGGTATCATACTGGCGGACGCTCCATCATGTGGGGCCGTCAAACATATCGTATGTCGGATATCGATTTTGAAGCGAACAAGAAAGACGGACACGGTGTAGATTGGCCAGTTCGGTACGATGATATCGCACCTTGGTACGACAAGGTTGAGTATTTTGTCGGTGTCAGTGGTTCAAAAGAAGAGCTGGATATTTTACCTGATGGTGTCTTCCAGCCCCCTCACGACCTTACTTGTGCCGAGGAAAAATTCAAATCGGATGTCGAGTCAGCTTTTCCAGGACGGAAGGTTATTCCCGGACGTGTTGCCAATTTGACCAAGCCAACGCCTGAGCAAATCGCCCTTGGACGCGGTCAGTGCCAAGCGCGAGATCTCTGCTATCGTGGCTGTTCGTTTGGGGCCTATTATAACTCCAATGTTGCATCACTTCCTGCCGCCAAAATCACGGGTAATCTTACAATGATTACCGACACTGCCGTCTTAAAAGTTGATCATGATATGGAATCAGGTCGCGCAACAGGCGTTCAAGCCATCAATGTTAAAACGAAAGAAAAGAAGACGATCACGGCAAGGGTGATTTTCTTAAATGCGTCGACAATTGGCACGACAATGATTTTGTTGAATTCTGCGCATGAAGGCGCGCCAAATGGGTTGGGAAATAGCTCAGGTCAGCTGGGGAAGAACCTGATGGACCATGTCGCAGGCGCTGGCGCTGCTGCCGTCATGCCCGGTTTTGAAGATAAGTATCACTACGGAAAACGACCGAACGGATTTTATATTCCTCGGTACCGAAACCATACGGAAGAGAGCTCCGACTCAGTTCGTGGTTACGGATATCAGGGTCGAATTTATCGTGAAAACTGGCGTAGCAGTATAGGAAATGCAGGTGTTGGTGAAGACTACAAATCAGCAAACCAAAAACCAGGGCGCTGGAGTATTGGGATAGTCGCGTTCTGCGAGATCCTTCCCGATGAACGCAACACCGTCACGCTACATCCAACAAAGACGGATGAATTGGGCATGCCAGTACCAGTTATAAATCAGAAGCATCGCGAAAACGAGGTGGCCTTAATGAAACATGCAACCCGGGACACTAGGGCCATGTTGGAGGCGGCTGGAATGACTGTTTTTCACACGGATAACCCTGATGATATCACAGCGGAGAACATGTCTCCGCCGGGTCGTGGTATTCATGAAATGGGAACGGCACGAATGGGCCGTGATCCCAAAACCTCAGTTTTGAATAAATGGAATCAGAGTTGGGATGTTGAAAACTTATTTGTCACGGACGGTAGTTTTATGACGTCGGGAGGATGCCAAAATCCGTCGATTACTTATATGGCGTTTTCAGCTCGAGCGGCAAATTATGCCGCAGATCTGATGGACTCTGGAAAGCTATAAGTGGCGGACTTCGACGCCATTGTCGTCGGATCCGGCATATCCGGTGGATGGGTTGCCAAGGAATTATGTGAGCGAGGTCTCAAGGTTTGCGTGCTGGAGCGCGGGAAGCCGACAAAGCCTGAACGTGACTATTCGGACTTTCTCGACCCGTGGGAAACAAAGCATTTCGATCGAATTTCTAATGATGTGAAAAAGCGCGATTTTTCGATCACAGGGTTGAGTTACGCTCAGAAGGAAAGCAATCGTCACCTTTGGATGACGGATCGCGAGCATCCTTATGAGCGACCCAATAACCAGAGTTTCACATGGCGACGCGGCGCGCATGTTGGGGGGAGGTCACTGCTGTGGGGCCGAGCGAGTTACCGTTTTTCGGCCTATGACTTTGAGGTCAATAAGGTTGATGGCGAAGGGGTAGATTGGCCCGTGAGATATAACGATATCGCGCCATGGTATGATCACGTTGAGAAATTTGCGGGTATCGCGGGAAACCGCGATGGTTTGGCGCAACTCCCTGATGGGAAGCATTTTCAGCCTGCGTTCGAGCATACTTGCGCGGAACTGGACCTGAAAGAAAAACTAAAACAGACATTCCCTGAACGCCCTCTGATTATGGGCCGCGTCGCGCATTTGACTCAGCCCACCGAAGAGCAGACGGCGCTCGGACGAGGACAATGCCAAGCGCGTAACAGATGCCATCACGGATGTTCCTACGGGGCCTATTTCAGTTCAAACGCGGCGACATTGCCCGCCGCTGAGCGCACGGGGAATCTAACGTTAATTCCAAACAGTATAGTTTCGAAACTTGTCCATGATCCGGTCAATAATCGAATTTCAGGCGTAGAGATCCTCGATACAGAGACGGGTGTCGGCGCGACGCATACTGCCAAGATTGTTTTCGTAAATGCGTCCACGATCGGAACGACACTGATTTTACAAAACTCTGCGACAGAGAAGCACCCCACAGGTTTAGGCAATAGTTCAGATCAACTTGGTCGAAATTTGATGGATCATATTGGTGGTTCGCAGGTGGGAGCGCGTGTCCCAGGACATTTGGATCATTACGTTACTGGGCGCCGTGCAATTGGGGCCTACATTCCCCGTTACCGAAATTTTCCGAAACAAGAAGAAAGCTATAAACGGGGGTGGGGCTTCCAGGTTTATTCTGGGCGCAGAAGCTGGGGAGCACCTGCGGGCGTTGGTGACGATTTTAAAGCCGCCAACCGCACGCCTGGCTCATGGGGCATCATGCTAGATGCTTTTGGCGAATGCCTACCAAACCCCAATAACACTGTAAGAGCTCATAAGACCAAGACCGATAAATGGGGGCAACCGATCGCGGTAATTGATCTGAACTTGGGACCCAACGAGATTGCTATCATGAAAGCGGCACATCAGGATGCCATCGATATTCTGAACGCTGCTGGTTACGACGGGCTGTATGAAGCCCAGAAACCGAGTGACGACCCTGGCGTCTTCAAGGTTAGAACACATGAAATGGGTAC
The DNA here is from genome assembly GCA_039975855.1 of Litorimonas sp. GTDB lineage: Bacteria > Pseudomonadota > Alphaproteobacteria > Caulobacterales > Maricaulaceae > Litorimonas. Next base: position 359,111 of record JBDWGH010000003.1, read on the forward strand.
CGCACGAATGGGGCGCGATCCCAAAACATCGGTTTTAAATGGCTGGAACCAATCACACGACATTCCAAATTTGTTTGTGACGGACGGGTCTTTCATGACTTCTTCCGCGGTTCAGAACCCCTCTCTGACATACATGGCGTTTTCTGCACGTGCGGCAAACCATGCTGCAGACTTACTTCAAGAAGGTTTACTTTAATGGCTGATTTTGATGCGATTGTTGTTGGCTCTGGCATGTCTGGTGGTTGGGTCGCCAAAGAGCTTTGCGAACGCGGTCTAAAAGTCTGTGTGATCGAACGCGGTAAAAGCACAAAGCCCACAGAAGATTACACGGACATGATGGACCCGTGGGATTATCCCAATTTGAACAAGGTCACAAAGTCCGAAGAACAAGAGCATTACGCTATTCAGCACTCAATCTATAACTGGTCGGCGGATACGAAACACTGGTGGGTGAAGGATAGCGAGCATCCATATGAGACGGTCGAGGGCACCGAATACACCTGGCGACGGGGCTATCATGTCGGCGGGCGTTCCTTGATGTGGGCACGGCAGAGTTATCGCCTCTCCCCGATCGATATTTTGGCCAATAAAACTGATGGACACGGAGTAGACTGGCCCATTCGGTACGAAGATCTGGCGCCATGGTACGACCACGTCGAGGAATTTGCAGGGATTTCTGGTCAAGCAGAGGGGTTGGATATTTTGCCAGATAGCAAATTTCTTCCGGTCTTTGAATTTACCTGTGGCGAAGAGATTGCCCGCGATCGCATTGAAGCCAAGTTTCCGACTCGCCGGATGATACATGGTCGATGTGCGAACCTCCGTCGGGCCACACCCGAACAACAAGCATTGGGCCGCGGAAGCTGCCAGGTCCGGAACAAGTGCCACAAAGGGTGTTCTTTCGGCGCTTACTTTAGTTCCGTGTCTGCGACACTTCCCGCCGCTGAGCGTACAGGTAATCTAACTTTGATGACGGATCAGATTGTTGCGGAGTTAGAGCATAACCCTGAGACCAACCGCGTGACGGGTGTCCGTGTCATTGACCGAAACACCAAAGCCACCAAAACGGTGACAGCGAATATCGTTTTCTTAAACGCGTCGGCGATAGCGTCGTCGCTTATTCTGCAAAATTCAAAATCTGCTGAAAATCCAAATGGATTAGCGAATAGCTCAGGCATGGTCGGACGAAACTTGATGGACCACGTCGGCGGGGCTTGGGGCAGTGGCCGTATACCCATGACGCCTGAGCTTGCAGACAAGACGACCTTTGGTCGCCGCCCCAACGGTTTTTACATTCCGCGTTTCCGAAATCATACCGAAGCCGGTGACGGATATGTTCGGGGTTTTGGGTATCAAGGCGGCGTACACCGCGGCGGGTGGTCAGGCGATTATCAAGGTATCGGAAAAGACTTTAAAGCTGGAAATAGAACGCCAGGTGATTGGTATATCTCTATGGGCGCATTCGGTGAAATCCTGCCGGATGAGCGCAACCGTGTGACCCCGCATCCAACCAAGAAAGACAAATGGGGACTGCCTCTGCCCTTGTTTGATGCGCGCATGCGACAGAACGAAATTAATCTGATTAAGCAGGCGTCGAAAGACACTGTTGAATTATTGAAAGCCGCTGGTGCAGTCGATATTCGCAGTTCGGAAGATTACGACGTTCAGCCATCTAGGCCGGGGAATGCCATTCATGAAATGGGCACGGCGCGTATGGGACGCGATCCAAAGACTTCGGTCTTGAACAAATATCTGCAGACACATGATATCCCTAACCTGTTCATTAGTGACGGGTCCGCGATGACATCTGCAGCGTGCCAGAACCCCTCGCTTACCTATATGGCGCTCTCAGCTAAGGCGGCAAAACATGCGGCTGATTTCTATGAGGCTGGCGAAATTTAGTGCCCGACTTTGACGCAATCGTTGTTGGCTCCGGAATGTCCGGCGGCTGGTCCGCCAAGGAATTATGCGAGCGTGGACTGAAGACCTTGGTTCTGGAACGCGGTCCAGACATTGACCCTTCCAAAGACTATTCAGACATGTTGGACCCATGGGATAAGAAATTTCTAGACCGTGTTCGACCGGAAGAGGCGAACCGCGACTACAAAATCCAGAAGGATGTCTACGTATTCTTTGAGAGCACGAAGCACCTCTGGGCGAATGACCGAATTTATCCCTACACGACCGCTCCGGGTACCGAGTATCAATGGCTGCGCGGACATCATGTCGGCGGACGGTCGCTGCTTTGGGCGAGGATGTCATTCCGATTTTCTGACCATGATTTTGGCGCGAACAAGGCCGACGGTGTCGGTGTGGATTGGCCGATCAGATATGCGGATCTGGAAAAATGGTATGACAAAGTCGAAGAATTTGTAGGTGTTTCGGGGTCATTAGAAGGTCTTGGACAATTGCCAGATGGCAAGTTTTTGCCACCCTTTGAGATGGATTGCGCTGAAGAACTTCTGAAATCCAAAATGGCAGAGCATTTCCCTGACCGCACGATGATGGTCGCGCGAGTGGCGAATTTAAAACGCGCCACGGAAGAACACATGGCTTTGGGGCGGGGGCCTTGTCAGGCCCGAAATCATTGTTTCCGAGGGTGTTCTTTCGGTGCCTATTTCAGCTCTAACTCTGCGACGTTACCTGCCGCAAGGAATACCGGAAACCTGACGCTAAAACCTGACTCCATTGTTCACAGCCTTGTCTATGATGACGCAACGGGAAAGGTTTCGGGCGTACGTGTTATTGACCGGGTCACGAAGGAAGCGAAAACTTATACTTCCAAAATCGTGTTCCTGAATGCGTCCGCTATTCCGACAGCGTCAATTCTGCTGAATTCTAAATCCGAAAAATTCCCGACGGGTCTCGCAAACACGTCGGATCAAGTCGGTAGAAACCTTATGGATCATGTTGCGGGCGCACAAGTTTACGCCAACATTGATGGACTTGAAGACCGGTATTTTTACGGACGCCGGCCGGCCTGCGGATATATTCCGCGTTACCGAAATTACCCGGAATATAACGAGGATTATAAGCGGGGTTTCGCGTTTCAGGTTTACACCAATCGTGGCAGCTGGAATCCGAACAATGCGGGCATCGGGGTCGACTATAAAACGCAACAAGCGACACCGGGCGGGTGGAACATTACGCTGGATACCTATGCTGAGGTCCTGCCGAACCCCGAAAATCGCGTAACCCTTTCCAATACAAAGGATGAGTGGGGCCTCGCAGTCCCTCATATGAATGCGAGCCACGGTCCGAATGAACTGACGCTTTTGCAGGCCGGATCAGACGACGCATTCGATATTTTAACCAAAGCGGGTTTCCGAGATATTCGCCGCAGTGAAGTCAAACCAACCCAGCCTGGAAATCGCATTCATGAAATGGGAACAGCGCGTATGGGGCGTGATCCACAGACCAGCGTGTTGAACGAGTGGAACCAAGCTTGGGATGTTCCAAACTTATTTATCACGGACGGGGCGTGTATGACTTCTTCCGCTATTCAAAACCCATCTATTACTTACATGGCGCTTTCGGCACGCGCCGCAAATTATGCTGCTGACTTGATTGAAAGAGGAGAGCTGTGATGTTTTCACGACGATTTGTATTAGGCGCTGGAAGCGCGGCTATTGGACTTGCGGCTTGTGGCGGTGCGGCTGGCCCAAAAGTTGGCGAGCGGCAGCTCAAAACACTGGGGCTTCAAACTTACACTCTGCGAGAGATTTTTGAACCTGATCCTGTCGGGACTTTGGCGATGCTGAAAGAGCTGGGCTATGATTATGTCGAGCTGAATGAACGAAATTTTGCGACGCGATCTGTAGAAGACCTGATTGGGATGATCAAAGATGCTGGCCTTTACGCCCCAGCCACTCACTACAACATGGAACGTATTCGCAGCGATTTTGGACAGACTGTCAGCGACGCGCAAGCGTTAGGGGTCGAATATGTTATTATGCCGTGGACAGACGAACCCCAGCGAACGATCGAAGGATACAAAGCGAATGCCGCGATGTTTAATGAGCGGGGACGTCAGGCGCGAGATGCGGGATTTAAGCTCGCATATCATAATCATCAATTTGAATTCGATGATTTGGGCGGAGGAACAACCGCTATGGATATTATGTTAGGAGAAACTGATCCCGATTTATTCGACTTTGAACTAGATTTATTCTGGGCAAGGTTAGCGGGGCCAGGCATCGGGGACTTGTTCAAAGCCCATCCGGGACGTTTCAAATTATGTCATATCAAAGATATGAAAGGCCCGCCGGAAGCGTTTCGTGACAGCCGGGATTACGGTGCGATAAGCCGAACATTGATGGTCAATGTTGGTGAGGGCAATATGCCTTTCGAAGAGTATTTTGCCCTAAATGAAGTTTCCGGAATGGAGTATTTCGTGATTGAGCATGACAGTCCGCCAAAGCCTTATCGCGCCTCCATGAAACAGAGCATAGATCATGTGCGGGCGATGCGGTTTTAGTCTCTGACAGATTGCAGGCCTGCTATCACGCAGGCTTGTCCATCATAAGTTTCGACGTTTGAACCAAAGTGCCGAATTGCATGGGCATAGCGTTCAACCGCATGTCCGTCGCCCACGATATGAATTGGCGCGTCAGGCAGAATATCTAAGGCTGCCACACAATCTTCGCCCGTTAAAAGCCCTGATAGATAATCGGCGGACCGAGCTGCCTTAATATCACCTGAAAGCTGCAGGTTTCGAACGGACATCAACATATGTGAAAGGGCCGGGCGAGGGGTTCGGTTCATCGCATCCACACCACGTTTAAATTCCGGCGTCTTGTGCGACGCTTTATCGGCACCGCGCGTAAGCATAGAGTGCGAATTTAGCACTTCGAAGCTCTCACCTGTCACACCTGTCAGAATACTCGTAATTGCTCCGTTCTGGATAGTTAGCCATTTCGTATGCGTTCCAGGGGTGCAAAGAATCCCGTTAGTCAATCCGGTCAACGCCATCCACCCAAATGCTTGCAAATCTTCGCCGCGCACGGTGTCGAAATATCCGTGGGGTCCACTGGAAATTGATGTGCCGGAAAGGAAGGTGCAGGGTAGCCCATAGTCTGTTGTCAGCTTGTTCTTGATGACGTCGGAAACATGGGCAGGGGTCGAAGCGTAGTCAGTTGTCAGCCAACCAATATTCGAGGTTACGGCACCGCAAAATACGGCCTCACTTACTTCAAATTTTTCAATCCAAGGCTTGGCAGCGGTTTCGAATACACCCGCACAATCCGAGGTATCTTTTGCGCCAACAACGCGCTTAGAGTCCAGAATTTCAGGTTCCAATCCTGAACCACGCACGCAAAATAGCCGACCAGAACTATTGCCCCAATCCGCCAATATAACAGTCTTTGAATTCCCGCTCATGCGGGTAGCCTAGCGGTTAATTTACGCCTGCGGAATAGGCAACATCCAAAGGGTGCGCGACGAGCATAGCCCAGTATGTCGAGTAAGTCGTTGTCGGCTCATAAACAAGCGCTAGTCCGAATTCACTGACGTCATCACGAAGCAAATTCTCATTGTGACCGGGCGATTTTTTCCAAGCGTCGAACACGTCATCCCAATTCATTTGACCTGTCGCGACATTCTCACCGGCTATGGAGAAGTAGTATCCTTGGCGTTGGACTCGGTCCCCGTGACCGGAGCCATCCGTGCCAGTGTGACTGATAATGCCTGCGGTCGCGAGATCACGAGCGTGAACTTCTGACGCGCGGTTGAGGCGCTCGTCATATTTGAGGGCAGGCAGGTTTTTTGAGATTCGATAAGCATTGAGATCTGACAGGGCTTTGTCAAAATCGAGCGTCTCAGGTGGAATTCGCGGGAAGACAGGCTTGTCTCCAAATCCATTGTTGAGCCGGCATTGCATCTCCGGTTTGGTGATGTCGGGTTGATAAATGACTGTACCTCGGCAGTTTTGGCTGTCCGCTTTGCAAAGCGCTTCGCAAGCTTCGAGGGACGTCACCGATCTAATGTCATAGGTTCCGTCATTCTCGTCAAATGATCCAATGGAGCTTTGCCCAAGTTCAGGTGCGGCAAAAGCAATTCCAGCTGTTACGAGAAAGCCCAAGACTGCCGCGCTGCCTAGCGTCCATGTTTTCGGTCCCATAATCTCAGCCCGGCGTAAGTGTGAATTTCAATAAGAATTGACACTAATTTGCTTAAGGAGAGTTGAATCCCAAATTAAGTCTTGGTCAGATTGCCGTAAAGTCTAGCGTCCAGCGCTGCGGCCAGACGAGGTGCCACCCGACGCCGCGTCGCGCTCGTCAATAAATGCCGTGCTCATTTCCGCGTAAAATGCGGCGAGCTCCTGCGCACGGCCGTCTTCAATATTTGGATCAGGTGCGGAGAGAGCGACACTGGATTGACCTTTGTGTGCGCCAAGCATGTACCCCTTCCAAATATCAACTGGCAGCAAGCCACCGGTGATTTTCCGCATAGACGTATTATCATCATTTCCGAGCCAGACACCTGTCGTCATTTGTGCCGTGAAGCCAACAAACCATGCATCGCGATAATCTTGTGATGTGCCGGTCTTACCGCCTGCCTGACGTTTGCCGAGGCGCGCACCATGTCCAGTCCCAGTATCAATAACATCACGCAACATGGAGGTCATTTGCCGCGCATAGGGCACGGGGTAAACACGGCGGCCTGCAACGGTTCGGCGCGTGTAAAGCGGCGCGCCAGAGGTGTTGCGGATTTCCGTGATGAGATGCGTCGGGCGTAATAAGCCTTCATTTGCAAACACGGAATAGGCATGGGTCATTTCCTGCAAAGTCACTTCTGATGATCCCAGCGCCAAGGAGTATTCCGGGCGTAACTCGCTCTTGATTCCGAACCGATTGGCTAGCGCAGCGACTTGCGCGGGGCCGACTTCTGCTGTGACCTGTGCTGCGATTGTATTGATCGAGAGTTTCAGCGCCTCACGCATTGTCATTGGTCCGCGATAGCGACGTGTGTAATTCTCCGGCGCCCAATTTCCAATTTCCGTAGGCTGGTCAATGCGAACCGTTCCAGGGGTGAAACCATTTTCTAGCGCAGCGGCATAAGAAAATGTTTTGAAGCTGGATCCAGGTTGACGTTTGGCTTGCTCCGCGCGGTTGAATTTCGAAGCGCTATAGTCGCGCCCACCGACCAAAGCGAGGATGGCCCCATTGCGGTTGTCGATGGAAACCAAGGCTCCATCGCCAACTTTCTTACGTTCTCCGGATTTGTCTAACACCGTCGTCAGCGTTTTATGCGCGAGCAATTGCTTATCCGTATCAATGGTCGTTGTGACGATCAGGTCTTTCTGATCGCCGCTGAGCAATGTTGGGGCTTGCGCCGCGACCATGTCAAAAATGTAGCCGATAACGTCTGGGCTGATGAGGGGTTCGGCGTCCTCAGCGAGAGGCGGCGGGTTCTCCATTGCCTCTTGCAATTGAGCGGCGGTGATCATGTCATTCGCCATCATACGGTTGAGCACTAGCGTTGAGCGGGTCAGCGCGCGGTCATAATGTTCTGATGGATTATAGCGTGACGGCGCTTGGGGCAGTCCGGCCAGCATAGCGGCCTCGGCGAGGTTGATGTCCTTTGCGGATTTACCAAAATACTTCTGTGCTGCGGCCTCCACACCAAATACCCGCGGACCCATAGGTATGCGGTTTATATAAAGCTCAAGGATTTCCGGCTTGGACAAGACGGCTTCCATATCGCGGGCGAGGACCGCTTCTTGGAACTTTCGCCGGTAGGATTTCTCTGGCGAGAGGACGATATTCTTGACAAGCTGCTGCGTAAGCGTGGAGCCGCCTTGGGTTTTCTCTCCAGCGCGTGTGTTCTCGAACAAGGCGCGCAAAATCGCTTTGTTGTCGATCCCAGCATGCTCATAGAACCGCTCATCCTCAATCGCCAAAAACGCGTCGCCGACATAGCTCGGCATTTGACCCAGTTTCATAGGTTTGCCGATATAGGGTCCGCGGTGGCCGATTTCATTCCCGTCCTTATCGAGGAGGGTCATATTGGGTTGAAGGTTCAACTCCCACATGGTGCGCTTATCGGGCAGGGATGGCAGGTCTTTCAAAAGGTAATGCCGGGTCTGAAAATAAGCGAGGGCGACCAGTGCCGACAGCACCGCCAGAACGATAAGCGCGATCGTACGGCGTTTCCGTTTTCGCTGGCTGTCCGCCACCTCAACAGGATTTATGTCTGCACGATATGTTGGCATCGTCTCCTTTCGCCCGTAAAGGCTGGCGCATGACTCAAACCTCTAAGCCAGATGCGCCCTTTTGGAAAACCAAAAATATGGCAGAAATGAGCCGCACCGAGTGGGAAAGCCTTTGTGATTCCTGTGGTAAGTGCTGCTGCATTCGATTGGAAGACGAGGATACAGGTGCGATTTACATTACAGATGTAGCCTGCAAGCTGTTCAATCCAAAGACTTGCCGCTGCGGTGATTACGCTAATCGGTCGAAACTTGTGCCGGATTGCGTTACGCTGACGCCCGTCAATGTGGATCAACTTCACTGGATGCCGCAGACGTGTGCCTACCGCCTCGTTGCGGAAGGCAAGGATCTACCTGAATATCATCATTTGGTGTCGGGCTCTCGCGACACGATTCACGAGGTAGGCATGAGCGTGCAGGACGCCGTCACCATTGAGACATTGGTAGACGAAGACGAAATCCCAACACGGATTGTCATCTGGCCGGGTGAGCCGGACATAGATTGAGCCAAGCGGAAGGCGTTTTTCGTTTTGCTTCACAGCATAGTACCTGAACCGACAGTTTAACGATAAACTTTTCTTAAAAGGATGCCAAAGGCATGGAATATGCCTTCCCCGATATCGTTCCCACTCAAGATTATTCCTTGGCCGTGATCGCTATCACGGACGTTCAACTGACCTGATTCTAAAGCTCAAGAGTACATTTTCGTGCGTCAGCGACCTAATAGGAGTGAGTCATGGCAACCAAACATGCGCTAGAAAACACCATTTCAACTATCAAAAAGAAACGCGGCAAAACTGCGGACAAGTGCTCTGAGACGATAGAGCAAGTTAATTCTTACCTTGGAGAGCGACAGAAACCGAAACCATTTTCTCTTGATCCCTGCAGTGAAGGCGGTGGCTGTTCCTGCTCAACACCAATTGGTGGTTCTAAGGCGAAAGTTGATCTTGTCATTCTAATCGACACCAGCGGCTCAATGTCAACGAAAGGTGCCGCGATTTCGGCAGCAGCGGATAAGGCTATTGCAGCAGCGCAGAAGTCATGCCCGACAGACCTAAGGATAGAGTGGCTAAGTCTGCAGGGAGTTTTCTCGGGGACTAAATTTTCGCAAACTCATCGAAATTACATCAACGCTCTTGGGTTAACACCCGCGCCGACATTTTTTAGTTCAACAACAAATTCTCCGGGGGCCGGTCAAGGGCCGCAAGAAGAAGGTGCCGACGCTTCGGCAGATATTGCGAAATATTTTGATTGGCGCGAAGGAAGCTGTCGTGCAATTTTCTACATTAGTGATGAACCTTTAGATCAAGGTAGGCCGCAAAATACTGGCGATGATACTGCAACCGCTAACGCTATTTCCGTTTGTAACGCCAACAATGTGAGTGTTTTTACTCATTTGGTTCAGGGAGGCTTTCATACCAATCCGGCGACGATCTCAAATTATCAAGATATCTCGACGCAAACAAATGGTATGGCAACCATCGGTGGGCTGGGTAACGAAACTCAATACCAAAAACTGTTGGCAGAGATTATTTGTAATGCTTGCGGTGGCTGCAAAGAGGTCAAAAAACCTGAAATAAAGCCCTGCATTTCCGTGACCTGGGGGGATGGTAAATGCGATAATCTTGAGACTGATGATTACGAAGTCATGACAATTTCGATTTGCAATTGCTATTCTAACGTTGCCTTTGAAGGTATGACCATAGGCTATATTTATGTCACTGACGACAAAGGGAAAAACGTGCCAGTCCTGCCAAACGGCAGTTTGTCCGTAGAAGCCGTCCCAATCGGCCCAATTTGTTTTGGGGATATCGGTCCCTGTAAAGACGGTGAAGCTAATTGTGTTTCCCGAGAGTTTGTTTTGCACACGCGCGGGGCAAAAGCAGGGAAATACAAGCTTAATATTGGCTCAATCTGCTATGACATCAGTCATCATTATAGAGAAGAGGCCTGCTTTAAATTTGATCTTTGCAATAGCTAAGCCAGATTGAGGTTTTCGATCAGCCGCTCCGTAGAAATGCGGGGCGATTTTTCGTGAACTATGCGCACCACAAGGACATTGGTCGACGAAGACGAAATCCCAACACGGATTGTCATCTGGCCGGGTGAGCCGGATATAAATTGAGCCAAGCGGAAGGGGGCTTTTGTTCCGCTTCCCAGTCTTGCAAATCCCCAGAGGCTGTATCGTGTCGCCTCTTATATGTCTTAGTTTCGAAAAGGTCCGCAAAGATACGGGATGTCCGCGTGGGTGGTCAGGCTCTCGTGCAAACGAGGATAATAATATGTTTTCGAGCCCTTCCAACATCCAGTGTCAGAGGAATCCCACGCGGCGACGCCTTTTCGCACTACCGGCCGAACAGAACAGTCTAGGCTCAATCAGCTCGCGATAGGCCACCCAGATCGACGGACGTGACTCCGTCGCTCCCAATGACAAGCGCCGCTTTCCACCGGTCAGGTCAACGTGCACATGACCGCCCGTTGTGAAAAGACAGCTTAAATATGCGGTACAAAACCCAAAGTGAGGATGCATCTCTTTGCGTTTTTTATAAGGGTTTGAAAAAGCTAAATAATTCGCGACGAAAATCATTCGTGAAACGAGGATTAAGTTTGCGATTGCCAACAATGCACTGGTTGAGGGCGATGGTGGTTGAACAAATTGACCCCCCGTCCTACGCATTTCCGAATAATCGCAAAGAAAATAGAACTGAGTTCGCGATCCGAAGGGGAGTTGGGTAAGATGAAAAAATTGGGTCTGAGTCTGGTCGTAATTTTGGTTTCGTTGTTTGTCGCAGGTCAACTATTCAAGGTACAAATTGGAGAACGCCTATTCGCAAAGGCTGTTTCAGACGGGTTTGGGAATAACGTTCTGTCCGACTTGCCGGATGGATTACATGTCATTCTCATAGGAACAGGGTCGCCGCTTGCTGATCCATCCAGGGCGGGGCCAAGCACCGCAGTAATCGCTGGTAAACGTGTCTTCATCATTGATAGCGGCGGCGGGGCAGTCCGTAAAATGGGGGAGATTGGGCTTTCTCCAGCAGCAACAGAACGTGTGCTGCTGACCCATTTCCATTCCGACCATATTGATGGTTTGGGCGAACTCATGCTGCAACGCTGGGCTGGTGGAGGCTATACTGCCCCGATGCCTATTCATGGCCCAACCGGCGTCACCGAGGTGGTCAATGGATTGAATCTCGCATACACGCAAGACAAGGGCTATCGAGTTGCCCATCACGGCGCCGATATTGTTCCGCCTAGTGGATTTGGTGGAACGCCAATAGAATTTGAAGCGGGCCTAGTTCTGGATCAGTCTGGCGTTAAAATTCTGGCCTTTGAGGTTGATCATGAGCCCGTCTCACCATCATTTGGGTATCGCTTTGAATATAAAGGCCGCTCGGTCGTCATAACAGGCGATACGGCCTATTCAGATGATTTAGCCCGCCACGCTGAAAATGCGGATATTCTCATATCCGAAGCTCTAAATCCGGACATGGTCGGCGTCATCGAAACAGCGGCGAGGGATGCAGGGAATAATCGCATTGGCAAAATAATGTATGACATCCCAGATTATCATATCACTCCCCTTCAGGCCGCGGAGGTCGCGCAAGATGCCAATGCAGGCTTGTTGGTCTTCACCCATATCGTTCCAGCATTGCCAACATCCTATTTGGATGCCGTCTTTAAAAAAGGTGCGGCGGACAAATTTTCCGGGGACATTGTCGTTGGCCAAGACGGGATGATGTTTTCCCTCAAGCCGCAATCAGATGGCATTATGCGCCGTCAACTAAAGTGATCAACGGATATGTAGGTACTCTGATTTAAGGATGTATTCGGGTAGGTGATGGGGAAGGTCGGATCCCGTTGATACAGATGCATGTGCGAGGGGATTACCGCACAGGACGCGTGCCAACCAAGACTTGCACGTCTTCGCAGACCTTTTTGGACCGGATAAAGACCTCATCATTATCTGCGACCAAACGGCACTGCCTCTGTATTTCGTAAACGCCTTCAACCTGACCTTTGCCAGCATCGACGATCTCTTGCATCTCTTTTGAGAGAGGGGCGTGACCAAATTCGACTTTAGGGAATATTGGCTGCGTCGGCGCATTAGACCAATCTGGACTGGTTGATGTTTGGGGTGGGCTGTTACGTTTATTTTGTTGGGCCAGTAAATTCGCGGCTTGCCGTTCATTTTCACGGCGCTCAGTCTCAAATTGGTGCTGAGAATTCGCATCCGTATTATATTTGACCTTTTGCCAGAGCGTGACAGTTTTCTTTTCGGAATCGAAATTGTTCACAGGCTGGAAATAGGAACGGCCGTCTTTGATGATTTTAAAATAATACCGGGCGTAGGTGATGTCATTCACAACGTGATCAGCGACAAAATATCCGTCTGGTGTGAAACCTTTGCCTTCTAAAATTCCCGAATTCCCATGCTGTCTTTCGGGGCGAACGGCACTGAGGTCGCTCACGTTTCCGCCCGGGTAATAGATATCAAACCAAGACGGAGGCGCCGCATTTCGCACATGCCCTTGAAACCCCATTGAGATCAGCATGTTGCCTGTTCTTGTGGAGAGACCATCAGGACCTGATTGCGAAAGGCTTAAAGCTTCTTGTTCAAAAACATCAAATCCCGCTCGCGTGATGATTGATGCTTTTCTGCCGTTTTGAAGGGACGGGATTGCGATCTTGGAAACCTCTGTGTCCAATCCTTCGTCATTCCAGGAAGATTGAACTTCGGATTTGTCTATCGTGAACAAATCATCCTGCGCGAAACTATGGCCTGAGAATAGGAGCGTTAAAGATACGCTCGTCACTAGATATCTGAATATCATAAGATCGCCCTTTTTTTTGAAATTATCTTAGCCGTTCCGGATTTTCAATAAATAGGTTGGTTTCAACATCAAATTTGGCCGCGCAATATCATCTTTGTTTTAGTTAGCTTGGGAGGAAAGGAGTAGATTCAGGATCAAGGTTTTGCACTTGCAAGTCATTCGCATAAAATTTAGTCAAATCAGGCTTTTAATGGGTCTTAACTCCAACTGAAAAACACTCACATTCGCGTCAGATTGTCCGTTGCAATCGCGCCTCTGGCTCAATAGACACGGGCCGATGGCAGACCCTGTTGAGTCTGCGCTTTAGCCTGCGAGTCCCATGTCTGATTTCTTGCTGGAATATCTACCTGTTGTGATCCTTTTCGGGATAGCGTCGGTATTGTCCATTCTGTTCCTCCTTGTTCCAACGGTTATCGCGCCAAAGGATCCGGATTCAGAGAAAGTCTCGACCTATGAGTGCGGGTTCAACGCCTTTGACGACTCGCGCATGAAATTTGACGTGCGGTTTTACCTCGTCGCCATTCTTTTCATTATCTTCGATATCGAAGTCGCGTTCTTGTTTCCATATGCGGTCTCGCTGGACGGCATTACGTGGCAGGCTTGGCTTGTTGTTATGATCTTCCTTGCGGAGCTGGCTGCTGGCCTGGCTTATGCTTGGAAAATCGGCGCGCTGGATTGGGAGTAGGGTTATGGTCTTAGTCAATCCAAATGGCGATGTCGGAACACCGGCCTATGATCCAAAAACTCATGATGTTGGGTTTACGGGACTCTCGAATGAACTGGCTGATAAGGGCTTTATCACGGCGGCATCTGACGATTTGATTACATGGGCGCGAACCGGGTCCCTCATGTGGATGACATTCGGTCTCGCATGTTGCGCCGTTGAAATGATGCAGGCGTCCATGCCGCGTTATGACGTCGAGCGGTTTGGCTTTGCCCCGCGTGCGTCCCCACGCCAGTCTGATGTTATGATCGTTGCGGGTACGCTGACCAATAAAATGGCGCCAGCGCTTCGTAAAGTTTACGACCAAATGCCAAACCCGCGCTATGTGATTTCTATGGGTAGCTGCGCCAATGGCGGCGGCTATTACCATTACTCTTATGCGGTTGTCCGTGGCTGTGACCGGATTGTTCCTGTTGACGTCTATGTCCCAGGGTGTCCTCCGACGGCGGAAGCCTTGGTTTACGGCATTCTTCAATTGCAGAAGAAAATCCGCCGCGAAGGGAATATTGAGCGCTAATCATGGCTGATAATTTCGCAGACCTTCAAGATCACATCCAGAGCCAGCTCGGCGAGGCGATTAATAGCGCCGAAGTCGCGTTTGGTGAGCTGACGCTATATGCGCGCCGTGCGGAAATCGTTACCGTGCTGACGTTCTTGCGCGATGACCCGATTTGTAAGTTTACGCAGCTAATCGATATCGCAGGAGTGGACTATCCCGCGCGTGCGCGACGTTTCGACGTCGTATATCATTTGCTGTCTATGGGTCATAACGCTCGTATCCGCGTCAAAATCACGACGGATGAAGGCACGGCCGTCCATAGCTGCGCCGCTGTTTATCCGAATGCGGATTGGTATGAGCGCGAAGCGTTCGATATGTATGGTATCGCCTTTGATAATCATCCAGATTTGCGCCGTATCCTCACGGATTACGGCTTTGAGGGTTATCCCTTGCGCAAGGACTTCCCGCTCTCAGGCTTTGTTGAGGTGCGCTATGACGAAGGCCGTAAAGCCGTGGTCTATGAGCCCGTCAACCTCCCGCAAGAATATAGAAGCTTCGATTTCCTCTCTCCATGGGAAGGCGGCGAATATGAGCTGCCGGGTGATGAGAAAGCGGAGGAGGCGTGATGGTGGCTTCTTTTAAAGGAATGCGGTTTTGTGCGCTCTCTATTTTGGCCACAGGTCTGGTTGCATGCGCGTCTAACGCCACTGATAAGGCAAATCCGGCTCAATTGAATTCCGGGGACAGCGCGAAGAAAGCCTTTCTTATTTCTGATGCGGCAGATTCGTTCGAAGAGATCAGTGCTGGGGATGCTTTGGACTGCAGAAGTTACGCGGTCTTTGTTGGGTTGAGAGGTCGTGGTCTTTTGGAGGTCACTCCGGCCGAGGAAAAGATGGCTGCAAAAGACGTTTCGAAGGTGTGGTCAGAAGTTTTTGATCGAAAGACCGACCCGGCAAAGCGTGAGGCTATCGAAAATAGGCAAGCGAGGGTTGATGCCCGTACGGCTGGAACATTGGAAAAGTTAGGGCCTGAAAAGTGCGTTGACCCGGTTCTAGAAAAACTAGGTTTGAAATAATGACCACCACTGAAGCCATCCTCCACGGTGATGACCGTAACTTCACGATTAACTTCGGACCGCAGCATCCTGCGGCGCATGGTGTTTTGCGCCTTGTTCTGGAGCTTGAAGGTGAGATTGTTGAGCGCGTAGACCCCCATATTGGCTTGCTGCATCGCGGCACGGAAAAGCTGATGGAGCATAAGACTTATCTTCAAGCGCTGCCGTATTTGGACCGCCTCGACTATGTCGCGCCGATGAACCAAGAACATGCCTTCTGTCTGGCGATTGAAAAGCTGACGGGCATGGGCGTTCCGCGCCGCGCGCAGTTCATCCGCGTGCTCTATTCCGAAATTGGCCGTATTCTCTCGCACATGCTCAACATCACGACGCAGGCGATGGATGTCGGCGCGCTGACGCCGCCGGTTTGGGGTTTTGAAGAGCGTGAAAAGCTCATGGTGTTTTATGAGCGCGCATGCGGGTCGCGTATGCATGCGAACTATTTCCGCCCGGGCGGCGTGCATCAGGATTTACCGCCAAAGCTGCTGGCTGACCTTGCAGATTGGTGTGAGCAATTCCCAGAAAAGCTCCAAGATATCGAAACGCTTCTGACTGAAAATCGGATTTTCAAACAGCGTAACGTTGATATTGGTGTTGTATCTGCTCAGGATTGCCATGAACGCGGATTTACGGGTGTTATGGTGCGCGGATCAGGTCTCGCCTGGGATTTGCGGCGCAGTCAGCCATATGAAGTTTATAATGAGCTAGATTTCAAAATTCCGCTCGGCAAAAACGGTGATTGCTATGATCGCTATCTCTGCCGCGTCGAAGAGATGTATGAATCCGTGAAAATCATGAAGCAGTGCTTGGAGATGATGCCGGAAGGTCCGGTGATGACGCAGGACAATAAATTCGTTCCGCCGCGCCGCGCCGAGATGAAGCAGTCCATGGAAGCGCTGATCCATCACTTTAAGCTCTATACTGAGGGCTTTTCTACGCCTGCGGGCGAAGTTTATTGCGCTGTTGAGGCGCCAAAAGGCGAGTTTGGCGTTTATCTTGTGTCTGATGGCTCAAATAAACCCTATCGCGTGAAACTACGTGCGCCTGGTTTCGCGCATCTGGCCGCTATGGATTATCTAAACCGCGGGCATATGCTCGCTGACGTGTCTGCGATCCTCGGTTCGCTCGATATTGTGTTTGGGGAGGTCGACCGATGAGCGATCCGTTGAAGAAAACTTACAGCGATTATCTCGCGCTTGGCTATCAGGTCACGTCAGCCTATTTTGCGGACGGATTTCATTTTCAGGTCCTACAGTCCAATGAGGATGTAGTCATCGCGCATATGCCGCACGGTAAAATTATGTCCGATGGCTTTGTGCTCGATAGCGATGTGCAGATTACAAGGTTCATGAAATGAGCGCCCAACGCATGGCATTGGATCAGCCTGAGAGCTACGCGTTCTCTGCTGCGGCCGAAAAAGAAATCGACATGTGGGTCGCAAAATACCCAGCTGATCGTCAGAGGTCTGCTCTGATACCTGCGCTTTGGATTGCGCAAAAAGATGCTGGCGGGTGGTTGCCAGAGGTAACCATGCGCACGGTCGCCGATAAACTCGGCATGGCTTATATCCGCGTTTACGAAGTCGCGACATTCTACACGATGTTCAACCTCTCTCCGGTTGGGGAGCATTTTGTCCAGCTTTGCGGGACAACGCCATGTTGGTTGCGTGGGTCTGATGACTTGAAAGCTGTCATGGAGCGCCGTGTGGGGCCGCAAAACACGATTTCTGCCGATGGTAAGTTGAGCTGGCTCGAAGTTGAGTGTTTGGGCGCGTGTTCAAATGCGCCAATGATTCAGATTTCGAACGCCGATGGCGATCATTATTATGAAGATTTGACGGCGGAGAGTTTCGATAAGCTTCTCGATGAATTGGTGGCTGGAAACAAACCTGCGCCTGGTCCGCAGAACACTCGTCAAGGGTCCGAGCCCGAAGGCGGGCCGATCGTTCTTGTTGATATGGATATTTACAAGCCGGGCAGGAAGATGACGAAGCTGCCGCATCAAGCCAAAAAATTAGAGGTTGTTCGGCACGCAGGCGCCGCGAAAGCTGCACCGAAGAAGGCGTCCAAGCCAAAACCTAAAGCCAAGCCTAAAGCGGTTGCGAAACCAAAAGCAGCGGCGAAGCCCAAGGTTGCTGCTAAGCCAAAGCCACAGGTGATTTACAAAGACGGACCAACGGACGGCACGCCAGATGATTTGAAAGTTATCAAAGGCATTGGTCCGGTATTTGAAAAAGAACTAAATTCAAAAGGCATCTACTACTATCGCCAAATCGGCGCGTGGAAAGTCGCCGATGTCAAAATGATCGAAGCTGATGTGCTGACCAAGTTTCCAGGCCGCATTAAACGTGACGAGTGGGTCAAGCAGGGCAAAGCTCTTGCGAAAGCTGCAGCTAAGGCGGCTAAATAATGGGCCAAACGTTCACATTGATAACAGCGGTTTTGATGACAATGGCGGCGTTAACGTGGGTCGCATCTGCCTTGATGGTTGGAACAGCCGAGGGCGCGGGTTTAACCCGATGGTTCATCGTCGCGGCTTTCGCTGTAATGGCGGCGATCTATTGGCGGCTTTATTTTAAGCGGAAATCCGCAGAAAACTCCGGGACGGAATAGCGATGGCTGAACTCCTAAAAGACGAAGACCGGATCTTCAAAAACCTCTATGGTCGTCATGATTGGCGTCTCGAAGGCGCGCGGCAACGCGGCGCTTGGGAAGGTACAGCGGCAATGCTCGGGCAGGGCCGAGATTGGATTATCGATCAGGTTAAAGCCTCAGGCCTTCGCGGCCGCGGCGGTGCGGGATTCCCGACAGGTCTGAAATGGTCTTTTATGCCAAAGGAAGTTGGCAACCGTCCGCATTACCTCGTCGTCAATGCCGATGAGTCAGAGCCGGGAACCTGTAAAGACCGCGAAATGATGCGTAATGACCCGCATCTTCTTATCGAAGGCTGCCTTGTCGCGTCTTTCGCGATGCAGGCCCATGCGTGTTACATCTATTTGCGCGGTGAATATGTTCAGGAGCGTAATCGTCTCCAAGCCGCGATTGAAGAAGCCTATGCTGCAGGCCTCGTTGGTAAAAATGCCTGTGGGTCAGGTTGGGATTTCGATATCTACATGCACCACGGTGCGGGTGCGTATATTTGCGGTGAAGAAACTGCATTGCTGGAGTCTCTTGAAGGTAAAAAAGGTCAACCTCGCCTGAAGCCGCCATTCCCTGCGAATGCCGGTCTCTATGGCTGTCCGACAACCGTGAACAATGTCGAATCTATTGCTGTTGTCCCGACGATTTTGCGCAAGGGCGCGGATTGGTTCGCGAGCTTTGGCCGTGATAATAACAAGGGCACGAAAGTCTTCTCAATCTCAGGACACGTCAACACGCCGTGTAACGTTGAAGAGGCGATGTCTATTCCGCTTAAGCAACTCCTGGAAACCCATGCGGGCGGCGTTCGCGGAGGCTGGGATAATCTGAAGGCCGTTATTCCGGGCGGGTCTTCTGTTCCGCTTCTCCCGAAAGAGATTTGCGATACGGTTTTGATGGATTTTGATGCGCTGCGCGAACACCAATCTGGTCTCGGGACGGCGGCTGTCATCGTGATGGATCAATCCACCGACGTCGTGAAGGCAATTGCGCGTCTGTCCTATTTCTACAAACATGAAAGTTGCGGCCAGTGTACGCCATGCCGTGAAGGCACGGGTTGGATGTGGCGCGTTATGGAGCGCATGGTTGTTGGTAACGCGAAGACGTCCGAAATTGATATGCTACTCGACGTGTCCAAACAGGTCGAAGGTCACACAATCTGCGCGCTCGGCGATGCAGCGGCGTGGCCAATCCAAGGGCTCATCCGTCACTTCCGTCACGAGATTGAAGAGCGCATCGATAATTACCGGGCAGATAAGCCAACCTTCGTTCAGGCGGCGGAATAGTTATGACCGACCTACGCAAATTAAATATCGACGGCACTGAATATGAGGTGCCTGCCGAATACACGCTGATGCAGGCGTGTGAGGAATTTGGCGGCGCGGAAATCCCGCGTTTCTGTTACCACGAGCGTTTGTCCGTGGCGGGTAACTGCCGCATGTGTCTCGTCGAATGGGTTGGCGCGCCAAAGCCGCAAGCCTCTTGTGCGTTGCAAGTCAAAGACATGCGTCCAAACCGTGACGGAACACCAGCGAACATCCGAACAAACTCTGAAACAGTCAAAAAAGCCCGTGAAGGTGTGATGGAATTCCTTCTCATCAACCATCCACTTGATTGCCCAATTTGTGACCAAGGCGGCGAGTGTGATCTGCAAGACCAGGCCATGGGCTATGGTCGCGACACATCGCGTTTTGAAGAAAATAAACGCGCCGTTGATGACAAGAATATGGGGCCGTTGGTCAACACGATCATGACCCGCTGTATTCAATGTACGCGGTGCGTCCGTTTCATCACCGAAGTCGCAGGCGTTCAGGAAATCGGTCTCGTCAATCGCGGCGAAAATGCTGAAATTACGACGTATTTGGAAGAAAGCCTTACATCGGAAATGTCCGGGAATGTGATCGACCTGTGTCCGGTCGGCGCGCTGACATCTAAGCCGTACGCTTTTAATGCGCGGCCTTGGGAGCTGGATAAAGTTGACGGCATTGACGTCATGGATGCTGTTGGCTCCAATATCCGAGTGGATAGCCGCCGTGATGCGGTGCTGAGAATTCTTCCGATCACCAATGATGATGTGAATGAGGAATGGATTTCTGATAAAACCCGTTTCGTTTGGGACGGATTAGCCCGCCAACGTCTGGACCGTCCGTTTATTCGTGAAAATGGCAAACTACGTCCTGCAGATTGGGACGAGGCGCTTGGCCTTGTTGCTGAAAAGCTCAAAGGCGACCCAGCGCAAATCGCAGCTATTGCGGGCGACCTTTGCGATGCGGAGTCCATGAAAGCGTTGAAGGACCTGATGGAATCTTTGGGTGTTAAACATCTCGATTGTCGACAAGATGGCTCACTCATCGGTGGTGGTGATCGCGCAGAGTATTTATTCAATACAACGATTTCTGGTCTGGAAGAGGCGGATGCCATTCTTCTCGTCGGGACAAACCCGCGTCACGAAGCGCCGCTCATCAACACACGCATTCGCAAGACTTGGATTGAGGGCAATCTAGAGATTGGTTTGATTGGTGAAGCGTCTGATCTGACTTATTCCTATGATCACGTCGGAACGTCGGCTGCTGATGTCGCGAAGTTTGCGAAATCCCGGACTGGATTTGCGAAGATTTTTAAAGCTGCAAAGAACCCTGTTATCATTGTGGGCGCTGCAGCGCTGCGCGGTGAGGCTGGACTAGCTCTATTGGAAGCGCTCGGACAGCTTGCGAAGACGGCTAAGGTCGTTCGAGAAGATCATAATGGTTTCAATATCTTACATGGTGCGGCGTCTCGTGTCGGTGGTTTGGATATGGGCTTCCTGCCGGGCGAAGGCGGCTTGGCCACAGATGCAATTCTGGATGCAGCCCAACAAGGCGCTATTGAGACTGTGTTCCTGATGGGGGCGGATGAGCTGGACACATCAAAGTTAAAAGATGCGTTCGTGATCTACCAAGGTCACCACGGCGATAACGGCGCGCATGTCGCAGACGTTATTCTACCTGGTGCGGCTTATACGGAGAAATCCGGTCTTTATGTGAATATGGAAGGCCGCGTTCAAATGGCGGACCGTGCGACATCTCCGAAAGGTGACGCGAAAGAAGATTGGGCCATCTTGCGGGCATTGTCTGCGAAACTGGACCGTGTTCTGCCTTACGACAGTCTGGATGCCCTGCGCGAGAAGCTCATGGCGGATCATCCGACATTTATGTCGCTGGATTCGGCGCCAGAGCGTTCAGTATTCGATGCAGCAACTTTAGGTGCGAAGGGTGACTTGTCTTCGGAGCCGCTTAAAAACCCGATCGAAGATTTCTACATGACCAACCCGATTGCCCGCGCATCCAATGTGATGGCGGAATGTTCAGCGGTAATCGAAGAGAAAAACCAAAACGTGAAAGAGGCTGCGGAATGATGCCTTCTATGCAAACCACGACTGAAGTCGCGCTTGCCGCGACGGATGAACGAAATTGGCTGCTTTGGACAGCGTTCAAGACAGGGCAGGTTCTGTTGTTTGTCTTGTCATTGGCGCTCTTAGTGGCTGCATTGGTTTTGGCTGACCGTAAAATCTGGGCCGCCGTGCAAATGCGCCGTGGGCCAAACGTGGTTGGCGCCTTTGGTTTGCTACAAACCATTGCCGATGCGTTGAAGTTTTTCTTCAAAGAAATCGTTATTCCTGCGGGTTCAGACAAATTCCTCTTTATACTGGCCCCAGTTCTTGGCTTGGTCATGGCCTTTGCGGCCTGGGCCGTGGTGCCTGTCGCGCCGGGGTGGGTGATTTCCGACATCAATATCGGCGTACTTTACGTCCTCGCGCTGAGTTCACTCGGCGTTTACGGCATTATCATCGGTGGTTGGGCATCTAACTCCAAATATCCGTTCATGGGCGCGCTGCGTTCTGCGGCGCAAATGGTCTCTTATGAAGTCTCTATTGGTTTCATCATTCTAACTGTGATTTTCCTTAGCGGTTCTATGAACCTGACGACGATTGTCGACACACAAGGGCCGGGCATTTGGAATTGGAATATGTTCCGTTTGAACCCAGTCGGCGAATTTGGGTTCTGGAACCTCCTATTGTTCCCAATCATGTTCTACATGGGCGTCTTGTTCTTTATCTCGGCCTTGGCCGAAACGAACCGCCCCCCGTTCGATCTTCCGGAAGCTGAATCCGAACTCGTGGCTGGTTATCAGGTCGAGTATTCCTCCACACCATTCCTGATGTTCTTCTTCGCTGAATATGTGAACATCATGTTGCTCTCTGCGATGATGACGATCTTGTTCCTTGGCGGTTGGCATGCGCCGGTTGATATTGGCGTTCAATTTATCCCGCCATTCTTCTGGTTCTTTGCAAAGACTGCATTCCTGTTCTTCATGTTCGCCATGGTGAAAGCCATCGTCCCGCGTTACCGCTATGATC
Organism: Litorimonas sp.; assembly: GCA_039975855.1. Classification (GTDB taxonomy): domain Bacteria; phylum Pseudomonadota; class Alphaproteobacteria; order Caulobacterales; family Maricaulaceae; genus Litorimonas. The sequence continues at coordinate 381,524 of JBDWGH010000003.1, forward strand.
AACTCATGCGTTTGGGTTGGAAAGTGTTCCTTCCAACAGCATTGGCGGCAGTTGTCCTCGTGTCGACCTTCGTCGTCTTCCTCGGAGGAAGCGCATAATGTCCCGTATTAAACAAGTCATTCGCGGCGCCTTCCTTCTGGAATTTGTCTCCGCGTTCATTTTGGCGATGAAATATTTCTTCCGTCCGAAGGTCACGATTAACTACCCATTTGAAAAGGGCCCGATCAGCCCGCGTTTTCGGGGTGAGCATGCGCTGCGCCGCTATCCATCCGGTGAAGAGCGCTGCATTGCTTGCAAACTCTGCGAGGCGATTTGCCCGGCTCAAGCCATTATGATCGAATCTGAACCACGCGAAGACGGCTCTCGCCGGACAACGCGCTATGATATCGATATGGTCAAATGTATTTATTGCGGATTGTGCCAAGAAGCCTGTCCAGTCGACGCGATTGTTGAAGGTCCGAACTATGAGTTTGCTACAGAGACACGCGAAGAACTTTACTACGACAAAGAAAAACTACTCTCTAATGGTGATCGTTGGGAAACTGAGATCGCAAAAAATCTAGCCTTGGACGCGCCCTACCGTTAGGGCCGCCTGAACCGCAAATAGGACACTCGAATCGTGCTCATTGCTATCGCATTTTATATCCTGGCGTTCACCGCCATCGCTGCCGCCTTCATGGTGGTGGCGTCGCGCAACCCTGTGCATTCGGTGATGTTCCTCATCCTGACATTCTTTGCGGCTGCGGGCTTGTTCATTCTCATGGGCGCTGAGTTTCTCGCGCTACTCTTGGTCATGGTTTATGTTGGCGCGGTTGCCGTGCTGTTCCTATTTGTTGTGATGATGCTCGACGTTGATTTTGTTGAGTTGAAGCAGGGGTTTCTGAGTTATTTGCCGATCGGGGCAGTTGTTGCGCTTATCCTCCTGGCTGAGATGATTTTGGTCGGCGCTGCTTATTTCTCCGGTGAATCCAAAACTGTCGTCGCACGTGATCCTGAAACTTCGAACCTCGAAGCTTTCGGGGATGTTCTTTACACTCAATATGCAGGCGCGTTCGAAGCCGCTGGTCTCATACTTCTTGTAGCTTTGATTGGCGCAGTCGTCTTGACGATGCGAAAGCGTGCGGGCGTTCGGACTCAAAACGCCATGGACCAAATCGCGCGCACGCGTGAAGAAGGCGTTGAATTGGTCGATATCGAACCTGGTCAAGGTTTAGGGTAGGGGACGGCTATGCTTATCGGATTACACCATTACCTTATCGTTGCGGCGATCTTGTTCACGATTGGCGTGTTCGGGATTTTCGTAAACCGGAAGAACGTCATCATTATTTTGATGTGTGTCGAACTTATCCTTTTGGCTGTGAATATCAATTTTGTGGCATTCTCCACACATATGGAGCCTGTTGCTGGCGCTGATCCGATTGCGGGTCAGATTTTCGCACTCTTTATTCTGACCGTCGCAGCAGCTGAAGCTGCGGTCGGCCTAGCTATTCTCGTTGTTTACTTCCGCAATCGCGGAAACATCGCGGTCGAAAATATCGACCTGATGAAGGGTTAAGGCCGTGATTTATTTAACAATCGTATTTGCGCCGCTGATAGGCGCGATTATTGCGGGTATGGCTGGAACACGTTTCGGTTCCCAGCTTTTGAACGCGACCTTGTCAAAGGTGATCACCACTGGGCTTTTGTTCCTCTCCGCTGTCCTGTCTTGGGTTGTCTTCATAAATATCGGTTTTGGCGACACACCTGACCAAACGGTGGACTTATTCCGCTGGATGGATGTCGGCGATATGGACGCCAATTGGGCACTCAAAATTGATACCCTTACGGCGGTGATGCTTGTTGTGGTGAACTCGGTCTCTGCACTGGTTCATCTCTACAGCTGGGGCTACATGGAAGATGACCCCTATCAGCCGCGTTTCTTTGCTTATTTATCGCTCTTCACCTTCGCGATGTTGATGTTGGTGACCTCCGATAACTTCATCCAGCTATTCTTTGGTTGGGAAGGCGTGGGCCTCGCAAGTTATTTGCTCATCGGATATTACTACAAGAAACCATCCGCTAATGCGGCCGCCATCAAAGCGTTTGTCACAAACCGGGTCGGCGATGTTGGATTAGCACTCGGAATCATGACGATTTTCTTGATGTTTGGATCTGTGAATTTCGATACCGTTTTCGCCGCAATTGCAAGCGGTGTTGATACGACGCTTCCGTTCCTAGGGTTTGAATTCAATGCGGTCGAATTGATTGCCTTCTTATTGTTCATCGGCGCGATGGGTAAATCTGCGCAGTTCGTTTTGCACGTTTGGTTGCCAGACGCGATGGAAGGGCCGACTCCCGTATCTGCCCTTATCCATGCCGCGACCATGGTAACCGCAGGGGTCTTCCTCGTTTGCCGCGCCTATCCAATTTATGAGCTTGCATCTAATACGTCAGGCTTCATCACCGCAGTTGGTGCGTTCACGGCTCTGTTCGCCGCGTCTGTTGCGCTTGTGCAAAACGACATTAAACGCGTCATTGCTTACTCAACTTGTTCTCAGCTTGGGTATATGTTCTTCGCAGCGGGCGTCGGCGCCTATAATGCGGCGATGTTCCATCTCTTTACACATGCGTTCTTTAAAGCGCTTCTCTTCCTTTGTGCGGGGTCCGTTATTCACGCCCTGCATCATCAGCAAGACATGCGCAAAATGGGCGGTATCTGGAAGAAAGTGCCTTGGACTTATGGTGCTATGATCATCGGTACCCTGGCGATCACAGGTATCGGTATCCCGGGAAGCTATACCTGGGGCTTTGCCGGCTTCTTCTCAAAAGACGCTATTATTGAAGCCGCATTTGATGCGCGCGGAGTGTCTAACGCGGCCATCTTTGCCTTCTGGATTGGTATCATCGCAGCCCTTATGACGAGCTTCTATAGCTGGCGCCTTATCATGATGACTTTCCACGGCGAGCATCGTGGCAAGCAGAAGTATTTCGACGAGGCCCATGAAAGCCCATGGAATATGCGTTTACCGCTCGTGCTTCTATCCATCGGTGCGGTCACGGCTGGCGCAATCTTCTATAAGTTCTTCATGAAGGATTATGGCGGCTTTTGGCACGGTTCATTGCCGGGTTACGCAGGCGACGGTCACGCGGCCATCTCAAATACACTCTTTGCTGCTGCAGAGGGCGGATATGAGAGTTCCTATGAATCAAAGGGATTTATTGATTGGCTCCTGTTCCGACCCGTTCATGGATATCCCTACTGGGTGCTTCTATTGCCGCTCGTTGCGTCGGTAACTGGATTTGTAATCGCATGGTTTATGTATGTGCGCGGCAGCGTTCAGGCTAAAATCGATACCATCGACGAAACAGGTGGATCCCCGATCTACAATTTCTTACTCAATAAGTGGTACATTGATGAGCTTTATGACGCGACGGTTGTCCGCGCGACTCGCAAGCTTGGCGACCTCTTCTGGAAAATCGGCGACGTCCGTATCATTGATGGGTTCGGCCCGAACGGTGTGGCAAGTTTTGCTTCAGGTGCGGCGAAGCGCCTGTCAAAACTCCAAACCGGTTATTTATATCACTATGCTTTCGTTATGCTGCTCGGCGTTGCCGTGTTGATACTCGTCGCATTCCGCGGAACGGCGGGGTAGGACCATGTTAGAAGATCTCCCAATCCTAAGTTTTATTACCTTCATCCCATTAGGAGGCGCACTTCTTCTTGGGCTGTTCGCTTGGTTAGGCAAAGCAGACGGGCGTGAACAATTAGAACGCAACGCCCCGCGTGCGGCTCTCGTGATCTCCATCGCGGTTTTAATCCTGTCAATTATCATGACGTTGGATTTTGATAGCTCGAAAGCTGGGTTCCAATTTATGGAGGATACTCCGTGGCTTGGCGGCGGTATTGAGTACCGCGTTGGTGTTGACGGCATTTCCGTCTTGTTTGTGTTACTGACAGCCTTCCTGACGCCGTTCTGTATTTTGGCGTCCATGACGTCCATCAAAAAACGGATGTTGGAATATATGATCGCGTTCCTCGTGCTTGAGACGCTTATGATTGGCGTGTTTGTCTCGCTTGATCTGATCTTATTCTATCTTTTCTTTGAAGCGGTCTTGATCCCGATGTTCATTATCATTGGTGTTTGGGGCGGAAAGAACCGCGTCTACGCGTCCTATAAGTTCTTTCTCTATACGCTACTTGGCTCGGTCTTGATGCTAGCTGCGATCTTGTGGATCTATTTCTACAGTGGAGAGCAGCTTGGAGAGCGTACAACAGATATGCGTGTCCTCATTGAGGAGCTGAAAATTCCAGGTGGTGTTCAGACATGGCTCTGGCTCGCTTTCTTCGCCAGCTTTGCGGTGAAAATGCCTATGTGGCCGGTCCATACATGGTTGCCAGATGCTCACGTGGAAGCGCCTACAGCCGGGTCGGTTATCCTTGCGGGTATTCTCTTGAAGCTTGGCGGTTATGGGTTCCTAAGGTTCTCAATCCCGCTCTTCCCGGAAGCGTCTCTCAATCTCGCACCGATCATCTTCTGGATGTCAGTTATCGCGATTATCTATACCTCCTTGGTGGCTTATCGTCAGAACGACATGAAGAAGCTGATCGCTTATTCCTCGGTCGCGCATATGGGTTTTGTAACCATGGGTATCTTTACGTTTAACACGCAAGGTATTCAGGGCGGCATTTTCCAAATGCTCAGCCATGGTGTAATCTCGGGCGCACTCTTCTTCTGTGTCGGCGTCATTTATGATCGTATGCACACCCGGGAAATTGCGTCCTATGGCGGCCTCGTGAGCAAGATGCCTGTTTATGCGGCGTTCTTCCTTTTGTTCACCATGGCCAATGTTGGCTTACCAGGCACGTCAGGTTTCGTCGGCGAGATTTTGACAATGGTTGGTGCATATCAGGTCAATCCTTGGATCGCCTTCGGCGCGGCCTTTGGGATGATCCTATCGGCGGTTTATGCGCTTCATCTTTATCGCGAAGTGATTTTCGGTGAAGTCGTAAATGAGAAGCTAGAAGGTATTTTGGACGTGACAAAAACCGAGGCGTTTATTCTCGGAACATTGGCGTTCTTTACAATCCTTCTCGGTGTTTATCCGTCGCTCATTACAGATGTGACGGCTGCCTCTGTTGAGAAATTGATTGCAGACTTTAACACGGCGCAAATCGCGGCGGGAGTTCAGTAATGTTCCAGACTGTTTCAACATTCTTGCCCGAACTCTTTCTGGCCGTATCGGCTTCACTCCTTCTTGGATTTGGATTGTCCAAGAATGAAGACCGATCTGTCGTCGTACGATATATCTCTGCCGGAATTTTGGTGGTCTTTGGTTTGATGGGCTATTTGCTTGATCGCCCTGATGGAACCGCATTTGACGGATTACTCTATAACAATGGCTTCAGCGATTTCTTGAAAGCCGTCATTGGATTTTCCGCTGCGGCGGCTTTGTTGCTCTCAAAACACTATTTCCAATCCGAAAAACTCGACCGCTACGAGTTCTCTGTTTTGACGCTTTATGCCGTTCTCGGCATGTCAATTATGGTGTCGGCTAATAACCTGCTCTCCATGTATATCGGTATCGAGATGCAATCTCTCGCGCTTTACATCATGGCGGCGTTCAACCGCGATAGCTTGCGCGCGTCAGAGGCGGGTTTGAAATATTTCGTCCTAGGAGCCTTGTCATCGGGCTTGCTGCTATACGGCGCATCCTTGGTCTATGGCTTTACCGGTTCTCTAGATTTTGAAACGATCCGAGCGTCTATAGAGCTTACAGGTCCAACAACCGGCGTCATTGCGGGTATGGTCTTCTTGCTTTGTGGTTTGGCGTTCAAGATTTCCGCTGCGCCATTCCACATGTGGACACCGGATGTTTATGAAGGGTCGCCAACACCTGTTACGGGTTTCTTTGCAGCTGCTCCAAAGCTCGCAGCGATGGCCATCATTGCGAGGCTGATTGTTGTTCCATTCGGCGATATTGTCGGACAGTGGCAACAAGTCATTATCGTATTGGCTGTTCTGTCTATGGTCGTCGGTGCACTGGGCGCGATTGTTCAGACAAATATCAAACGCCTAATGGCCTACTCATCTATTGCGAATATGGGCTACGCACTCGTGCCTCTCGCGGCGGGAACAGTCGCTGGCGTGCAAGGTATGCTCATCTTTATGACTATCTACATCATTACCGTCATTGGTGTTTTCGCGACCATCCTTCAGATGCGTTTGCGGAACGGCATGGTTGAAAAAATCAGTGATCTCTCAGGTCTGTCCAAATCTAGCCCCGGAATGGCGATTTGCCTGACAATGTTCATGGTTTCACTGATTGGTATTCCACCATGGCTTGGTTTCTTCGGGAAGCTGTTTGCCTTCTATCCTGCAGTAGAATCCGGCTTGATCTGGCTTGTCGTTATTGCGCTTCTTGCCTCTGTTATCAGCTGTTTTTATTACCTGCGCATTATCAAAACCATGTGGTTTGATGAACCAACGCGCGAGTTTATAAAAGCGCCACGAACGACCCGCGTGATTGCCTTGATCGCTGTTTTGCTAGTGCTGCCCGTTCTTATCTTACCCGGTATTTCCGGTGGAGGTATCGGATTGGCCGAAGCTGCCGCGCAGGCGCTTTTCGCCCAGTAAGCTGAATAGAACGCCTTGAAGTTCATACAATATGACAGCCTCGGCAGTACAAATGTCGAGGCAGATGTCTTATTCGCCTCAGGTGAAGGCGCCCCTTTTTGGGTTCGGGCCGATGAACAAACCGCTGGTCGTGGCCGTCGTGGTCGGGATTGGTCCTCTCCTAAAGGTAATTTCTATGGGACAGCTTGCTATGCCTTTGATGGCACCCCGCAGGAGGCTGCCAAGCTGAGCTTTGTCGCGGCGATCGCGGTTGCAAAGGCCCTGTCTGCCTATACCCTAACGTCTCAACCTAGTTTGAAATGGCCCAATGACGTTTTGTTGGATGGTCATAAGATCGCGGGGTTGTTGTTAGAGTCTAAACCGGGACGCGTTCTTATTGGGATTGGTGTGAACCTGGTATCCCATCCAGATGGCGGTAATATCCCCGCAACGCATCTTCTAGAACACATACTGCCTGAGGCATTAAATTCGGACGAGCCTGAGTTTACTGGCGCGGAAGGTTTTCTAGCCATTTTGGCGCGGAGCTTTGACACCTCATTCCGAAAACACTTGGCTTATGGCTTTTCGGCAACCCGTGCTGATTGGACGGCATTGGCTTCGGGTATCCCTGGGCCTGTAACGGTTCGGTTGCCAGAAGAGAGCTTTATCGGAAACGCCCAAAGCCTCCTTGAAAACGGGGCGTTGCGCGTTGCGCTAGACGATGGCACGATGAGGGACGTCCATGCGGGCGATGTCTTTTTTGGAAGCTAAGGATAGCTATGCTCCTCGCAATTGATAACGGGAATACAAACATCCTTTTCGCAGTCCATGATATGGACACGGGTTGGTTGTTCGAATGGCGGATTGCGACAGACCCGTCGCGGACAGCTGATGAATACGCGGTTTGGTTTCACCAACTCTTGGATATGGTGGATCTAACATTCAAAGATATTTCCGCTTGCGTGATTTCTTCCGTTGTTCCGCAATCCATTTTCAATCTGCGTAATCTCGCCCGTCGTCATTTGGAGGTTGAGCCGATTATCATTGGCGAAACGGGAGTCGATGTGGGCATCGGTGTTCGCGTTGATAATCCTGAACAGGTTGGGGCTGATCGTCTTGTAACAACACTCGGAGCCATCCAACGCTATGAAGGACCGCTTATTATAATTGATAGCGGAACTGCCACGACGTTCGACATTGTGTCGGCGGATCGTCATTTTGAAGGCGGTATTATCGCACCCGGAATAAACCTCTCCATGCGGGCTTTGCACGAAGCCGCCGCCCAACTGCCGCGAATTGAAATCAAAAAACCTGACGCTGTTATTGGCAAAAACACTGTCTCGGCTATGCAGTCTGGCGTCTTTTGGGGGTATATCGGCCTCATTGATGGTCTGGTGCGTCAAATCCAGAAAGAGGACGACCGCAAATTCACCGTTATTGGCACAGGTGGTGTGGCCTCGCTCTTTGCCGGCGCGAGTGAGACAATTCAGCACTATGACTCGCAACTGACGATTGATGGGCTATATGAGGTATGGCGACTGAATCGCCCTGCAGCTTAAAATAAGCTGCTCTCATCTGGATGCGATGCGAAACGGCCTCTCGCTCCACACAACAAAGTAAGATTATGACAAAACAAAAACGCGAAGACGAGTTCGTCTTCCTCCCACTCGGCGGGTCCGGGGAAATTGGTATGAACCTGAACATGTTCGGGTTCGGATCGGCACATAGCCGCAAATGGATTATCGTCGATATGGGCGTGACTTTTGGCGGCCCAGATACGCCGGGCATCGACATCATCATGCCAGACATCGATTTCATCGAACAAAACCGCAGCGATATTCTCGGCATTGTTCTCACTCATGCTCATGAAGACCATATGGGAGCTTTGGCTCGATTATGGGATCGTATCCGCTGTCCCGTTTGGGCAACACCGTTCACAATGTACTTGGTCAAAGACCGTCTGGCAGAAGCCGGCATTCTTGACGATGTGCCTTTAAACCTCGTGGAATTGGGCGGAAGTATTGAAATTGGTCCGTTCGAAATCGATTTGATTACATTGACCCATTCTATCCCTGAGCCGAATGCTTTGGCGATCAAAACCAAGCTTGGTACGGTGCTGCACACGGGCGATTGGAAAATTGATCCGGCCCCACAAATCGGCGATCCCGTCGACGAAGAAGCGCTGCGCCAACTTGGCAAAGACGGCGTTCTCGCCATGATATGCGACTCAACTAATGTCTTCTCTCCGGGTGAAGCAGGATCGGAAGAGGGTGTTCGAAAAGAGCTGACCAAGCTTATTGCTGAATTTGATGGACGCGGGGTAGCCGTGGCTAGTTTCGCGTCCAATGTCGCGCGGCTGGAATCCGTGATGATGGCGGCGCGTGAAAATAACCGCTCCGTTTGCCTGATGGGTCGGTCGATGAAACGCATGACGGCCGCAGCGAAGTCTATCGGCTTATTGGATAAGGTAGGTGCGCTATTATCCGAGGATGAGGCGCAATCCATGCCTGCGGCTCATGTCCTTTATCTTTGCACGGGAAGCCAGGGTGAACCGCGCGCGGCATTGTCCCGTATCGCCCAAGGCGAACACCGCAGCGTCAAATTCTCCAAAGGCGATGTCGTCATTTTCAGCTCGAAGATTATTCCAGGGAATGAAAAAGGTATCTTTGCGCTTCAGAATGCGTTGGCTGATGACGGCGTTGAAATCGTGACTGAAAAAATGCGGGATATTCATGTGTCTGGGCATCCTTGCCGGGATGAGCTCGCGCAGATGTATGATTGGGTGGAACCCGAAATCGCGATTCCCGTTCATGGCGAACGCCGTCATCTGTTGGAACATGCAAAGCTCGCAAAACAGCTGGGTGTTAAACGGGCTTATCCGCCCCGCAATGGCGAGATGATCTTGCTTGCTCCGAAAGGGCCTCAGGTCGTGGATATTGTCGCGTCTGGGCGCTTGCATCAGGACGGAAAAGACATCGTATCGGCCTCTGATGAGGGCCTACGTCTTCGCCGTAAAATGGGGTTTGCCGGGCACGTTTCGGTTAGCCTTGTTATCAATGGCAAAGGAAAAATCGTATCTGGTCCCGAACCACGCGCCAGCGGTTTTCCAGAAGGCAAGAACGGCGAACTGTTGGACGGATTGTTAGACGATGTCGCAGATGCGGCAGAAGACGCATTTTACGCTCTGAGCCCTCGTGCTAAGCAAGATGAAGACGTTGTCGAGAACAAGGTCGCTGCGAAAGTGAAACGTGTCATCCGTGACCGAACGGGTAAGCGAACACTCGTAGAAGTCGTCGCGCATAAGGTGAAATAGATGTCAGCTTGTTATGATCAATCATCGTTCCAACTCGGGGCTATGAACCACGTTGGTGTTGCAGTGCCGGATATGGCCAAAGCAATCGCGTTTTACCGAGATGTTTTGGGTGCGTCGGATATCACGGAGCCAAAGGTATTGGCGCCCCAAGGCGTGACATATGCATTCGTGAATTTGCCAGCAGGGCAGGTCGAACTCATCGAACCGTATGGGGAGACCTCGCCCATTATAAAGTTTTTGGAACGCAATCCTAAAGGCGGGCAACATCACATGTGCTTTGAAGTCGAGGACATTCACAAGGCTAAAGCCATCATGGAAGACCGTGGGATGCGAGTTCTTGGAGAACCTCGCATTGGAGCGCACGGGACGCTTGTTGTGTTCCTCCATCCTGGCGATGCTGGCGGTGTGTTGATTGAATTAATGGAAACCCACAAAGAGCATTAGCATGAATCTGTTTTCTGCGTTCGTTGTTTGGCTCATCATTTGGTGGTTGGTTCTGTTTATCATCCTGCCGATAGGCATTCGCGGGCAAGCGGAAGAGGGTGACATAGTCAAGGGGAGCGAGCCTGGCGCGCCTCACACATTGGATATCAAACGGAAGTTCATTCAAACAACGATAATCGCGTCTGCTTTGTGGGTGCTGACATGTATTTTGATTGTCTCAGGTGTGATTGATTGGAACATGCTTCAAAATCTGTTCAAACGTTAATTTCATAGTAAACGCCGCGTTAAGATATGGGTGCGATTGAAGTCCTTGTCGCTGCACAAGGGCTCGTCTATGCCCCAAAAAACGACCTAATTTATAAGAGATCGCTCCATGCGCCTGTCCCGCTATTTTCTGCCGCTCCTCAAGGAGACGCCATCCGACGCTACAGTCGCTTCACATCGGTATATGTTACGGGCGGGGATGATCCGTCAAAACAGTGCTGGTATTTATACGTGGCTGCCACTTGGGCATAAAGTTCTCAAGAAAATTGAACAAATCGTTCGCGAAGAGCAAAACAAGGCTGGCGCAATAGAAATGCTCATGCCGACTATTCAAAGTGCTGATCTTTGGAAGGAGACAGGGCGTTATGATGCGTATGGTCCTGAAATGCTCCGTATTACAGACCGTCATGATCGTGAAATGCTTTACGGTCCAACAAATGAAGACATGATCACGGATGTGTTCAGATCTTTTGTGCGCTCCTACAAAGATCTACCAAAAATGCTCTATCACATTCAGTGGAAATTTCGGGATGAGCGTCGCCCACGTTTTGGTGTGATGCGCGGCCGTGAGTTCTTGATGAAGGACACATATAGTTTCGATCTGAACGAAGAAGACGCTGTTAAATCTTACAACAAGATGTTCACGGCTTACCTCAACACATTCGCGCGTCTCGGTATCAAAGCCGTTCCGATGAAAGCGGACACAGGCCCGATTGGAGGCGATCTTTCGCATGAATTCGTCATCCTTGCCGAAAGCGGTGAGAGCGAAGTCTTTTGCCATAAAGATCTCGTTGAAATGGCGCCGCCTGGAGATGTCGATTTTGACGGAGACCTCAGCCACATCTTCGAAGAACGCACGGCGCTTTATGCGGCGACAGAGGAAATGCATGACGCGGAAGAATTTGCGAAAATTCCAGCAGACAAGCAATTGACAGCGCGCGGAATTGAAGTGGGTCACATCTTCTATTTTGGTGATAAATATTCAGCGCCTATGAAGGCGACAGTAATGGACTCTGATGGGAAGCCGCAAACGGCCATGATGGGCAGCTACGGCATTGGCGTTTCGCGCCTTGTGGGAGGTATCATCGAAGCGAGCCATGACGACAATGGTATTATCTGGCCAAAGTCTGTGACGCCGTTCGGCGCAGGGGTCATGAACCTTAAGCCAGGGCATGACGAATCCGATGCTGTGTCAGAAGATATATATAACAAGCTCGTAGCTGCGGGTATTGATCCACTTCTCGATGATGAGAAAGGGTCAATTGGTGTGAAATTCTCGCGCATGGATCTGATCGGATTACCTTTCCAAATCGCTGTTGGGCCGCGCGGTCTCAAAGAAGGAAGCGTTGAAGTCAAAGACCGTGCCACGGGCGAAAAACAGAACATGACGCCAGAGGCCGCCATTAATCTCGTGATTGCGGCCTACGCATAAATGACAGGGGCAGGTAATAAGAGCGGTAAAAATAGCCCGTTCGGGACGATTGAACGGCGTATCGCAACGCGTTACCTGCGCGCCAAAAAAAGCCAAGGCGGCGTTGGCTTAATCGCGGCAATTTCCTTCATTTGTATCATGCTCGCCATTGCAGCGATGATCATCATTATGTCGATCATGAACGGGTTTCGGGACGAAGTGATCCGTCTTACTATCGGCAGCGAAGGTCATATTTATGCTGAGCTCGCTGACCCGAATGTGACCCCGATGGATATGAAGGCGATTGAAGACCGCTTGAATGCACTTTCTGGTGTTGAAGAAGCGTTTCAATACACGCAGCATTTTACCGGTGTTCAAGCCAATGGGGTTTTTGGGTTGGGTCAAGTTATCGGAATTCGCGCAGAAAACTTGAGTAAATTTGAGCTCATCTCCAGCAATATTACCCAAGGGTCTTTGGAACAGTTTGGACTTGGAACGGGATCCGATCACCAAATTGCGATGGGCTCTCGACTTGCCGCCAATCTTGGACTCACCGTCGGTGACAAAATCACCGTTTATTCTCCTCGCACTCGCACGACTGTTACAGGGCCTCAGCCAATTCGAAAGAATTACACGGTTGGCGCCATATTCTCTGTTGGGCTCTTACAGACAGATTTGTCTTATATTTATATGGATTTTGAACAGGCGACGATCTTGTTTGAGGGCGGTGAACTGACCGGGCAAATTCAATTGCGGTTGGATTCTCCAGACAAAGTCGATGCATTGGAACCTGTGGTCTATGACGCGATCCAAGCCCCCGCGTTTTTACAAACGTGGCGGGACAAAAATGCTGCAACTGCGACGGCCTTGCGAACGGAACAAATCGCTATGCGGTTTATCTTTATGATTGTCGTGATTATTGCGGCGTTCCCAGTGCTGGCCTCTATGATTATGTTGGTGAAAAACAAGTCCAAGGACATTGCGATCCTACGTACGATTGGTGTCACCCAAGGCGGTATCTTGCGCATATTCCTAATGTCTGGCGCGATGATTGGAATATTAGGCACGCTTGCAGGACTTATCGTTGGTACACTTTTCTGCCTGAATATCGGTCTTGTTCAATCCGCTATTGAGGGTATCACTGGCCAGCCACTTTTCCCCGAGGACGTCTATCAATTGGCGGGCGGCATTCCGGTCAAAATCGTCTGGGCCGAAGTCTTTGGCGTAGCATTCTGGGGTTTCTTAATTTCAGCCTTAGCAACTTTGGTTCCGGCACTATCTGCCTCCAAGATCGATCCCGTAGACGCGCTGAGGTACGAATAATGACAAAACCGTCCCGCCCTGTTCTATCTGTTCGCAATCTCCACCGATCCTATCCTTCGGGCGGCGGTACCCTTACCGTTATGGCAGGAGCCGACATTGATATTTATCCCGGTGAGATGGTGGGCTTAATCGGACCATCAGGTTCGGGTAAGTCGACCTTGCTCCATGCGGCGGGTTTGCTCGAAAAACCCAATGCAGGCGAAGTTTACATCAACGGCCGTGAATGTCTGAAACTCTCGGACGATGAACGAACGCGCATTCGCCGTGAAAGCGTGGGTGTTGTCTACCAATTCCACCATTTGCAGAAGGAATTCACCGCGCTTGAAAATGTCGCCATTCCGCAGATGATTGCGGGCGTGTCTGGGAAAACTGCGGAAGCAGAAGCCTCTCGTTTACTCAGCAATATGGGACTGGCTGAACGCCTTACACATCGGCCCAGCCAAATGTCGGGCGGCGAACAGCAACGCGTTGCGATTGCGCGCGCCTTGTCCAATCGTCCGCAAATCCTATTGGGAGATGAGCCAACGGGGAATTTGGACCCAGCTACATCGGACTCAGTTTTTCGTAGCTTGTTAAATCTGACCCGCACAGAGGGCGTTGCCGCGTTAATTGCGACGCACAATATGAATTTAGTACCGTTCTTTGACCGCGTCTTGACGGTTCGGGATGGATTAGTCGTGCCGTGGACTGCGCCGCCGATTGAGACCTTCGGATAAGGCCCAAAACGCGAAACCGACAGCGATTAGACCTAAGCCGCCTAGTGCAGCTTTCGGACGGTCCATTACGACGAAAACAAGAGTCACAGCGGTGATTGTTAGGTAGACAAGCGGCACGATTGGATAACCCCATGTCTTATAGGGGCGGGGTAAATCAGGTTGTCGCCAACGCAAAACGAACACCCCTAGTATCGCGAGAAGACTATTAAAGGCGAGCATCGCGCCAGCAAACACCAAGATAGTTTTAAACGAAGAGGTCAGGATAAAGAGGATTGCAATACAGGATTGGAAAGTAATAGCGAACCAAGGTACGCCTTCTTTCGTGCTTTTCGCGAGCCAATTCATTGCGTGATAATCCTGCCCTAAAGCTTGCAAAGCGCGCGGTCCTGCGAGTGTCATGGCGCTCACAGTTGAGATCAAAAGTAGCGTCAGCATGCCGCCAACGATGCGTCCGCCTGTGTCGCCAAAAATACGGTCTGCGGATATATAACCGACTTCAACTTGACCCTTCAGTGCATCAACGGGTGCAGCGTAAAGAAAGGCCAGATTAAGGAGAACGTAAAGCACAGTGACGAGGGCTGTGCCCGTCAATAGAACTCGCGGCAGGTCCCGTTGAGGGTTTGCCATCTCTCCGGAAATATAGGTCGCCGCGTTCCATCCAGTATAGGCATAAGATGCGTAGATCAGTGCAGTGCCATAAGTGGCCGTGGTCATAACGCTGATGTCTTTTGGATTTGGGAACAGGTCAAGGGGCTGAGGGGCCTCAGTCAGCGTAAAGGCGGCGATGATGAAGGCGATGATGAGCGCGATCTTAATGGCTGTGAAGATGGTTTGAGTCTGGCCTGAAACGCGTCTGGACAAAGCATGCAGCCCAGCCAGAATAATTACGAGACCGCATGCGATGGCTTTGCTGGCTTGGGGGCCCAATTCAAAAGGAAGAACGGCACCGGAGTATTTGGCAAAAGCAATCGCCACCGCCGCCGTGGGTGCAGCGAACCCTATCGTGGCGCTGACCCATCCCGAAATGAACCCGGCCGCCGGGTGATAGGCTTCTCCTAGAAATGTATACTCTCCGCCTGATCGAGGCAGAGATGCTCCAAGTTCTGCATAAGATAGCGCGCCGCAAAGCGCTGCAATCCCGCCGATCACCCAGAGCATCATGATAGCAAAGAGACTGTCAATCCCGATGAGTTGAAACCCAAGTGTCGTAAAAACACCGACTCCGACCATGTTGGCGATGATGATGGCGGTGGCCGTGCGAGGCGTGAATGTCGTGCGAGTCATTCCGAATCTATGCGTCTCATATTCCAAGAGCGCAATGTAGGAGGGGGTAAACCTTAATATCCACAGGGCAGTGATTCACAGGATGTTGACCTTTTGTTCTCATATAACTAGAACAAAAATAGAACATACGGAATAACACTGAGGAAAACATCATGACACGCCAACTCATCCACGACATTTCTTCCGCTCTCGTTTTGGCAGGCTTCGTTGCCGTCGTAACAATGTGGATGATGGTGATCGGCGGCTAACGCAGCTCACAACAATGGAGTTTTAATGTCCCGACCGGTTCGCGATTTTGTCCACCTGCGTATGCGGTCTCCTTATTCCATGCTGGAAGGGGCACTTAAAATTGATGAAACTGCCAAGCGTGCTGTGCGTTATCGCCAACCTGCATTGGCCATCACAGACACGAACAATCTATGCGGGGCGTTGGAGTTTTGTGAAAAAGTAACGGGCGAGGGCCTTCAGCCAATTATTGGTGTAACGCTCAGCATCGATCTAGAAGAGGCAAAGCAGCCCGGCCAAATCCACAAAGACCCCGACGGAACGCTTGTTTTGTTGGCGCAGAATGAAATGGGTTATGGCAATCTAATGGATTTATCATCCGCGGCCTTTCTAGAGATAGAGCCGACGGATGTCCCTCACGTAAAAATGTCCCGCCTCGGCGGGTGGACAGACGGTGTCATCGCCTTAACGGGTGGGCAGGATGGCGTTCTGAATATGCTGATTAAAGCGGGACGTGAGACCGAGGCGGAAAATTGGTTGCTTAAACTGAAAGGCCTGTTTCCAAACAGGCTTTATGTCGAGGTTCAGCGTCATACGGCAGATGAAAGTGCGAAGACTGAAAGCGAGCTGATAGAGCTAGCTTATAAGCATAACCTCCCACTCGTCGCGACGAATGAACCATACTTCCTCGACCCCGACATGCACGAAGCGCACGATGTTCTCCTTGCCATGAATGAGGGGAGCTATGTTTTAGAGAAAGACCGCCGCCGTCTTTCCTTACAGCATTATTTCAAATCATCAGAAGAGATGATTTCTTTGTTTAAAGATCTTCCTGAAGCCATTGAAAATACGCTCAAAATTTCTGAGCGTTGTGCTTATCGTGTACCTAAACATGCTCCAATCCTACCGAGTTTTGGTGATGGTTCAGATTCGGAAGATGAGCTTCTAGTTCAACATGCAAAAGCTGGGTTGGAGAAACGACTCGAACAAATCGAATTGGCAGATACGCGGGAAGCGTATTTCGAGCGCCTCGAATTCGAACTCGAAATTATCAAGAATATGGGTTTTCCGGGATACTTCCTAATTGTTGCCGATTTCATTCAATGGGCGAAAGATAATGGCATTCCGGTCGGCCCCGGACGTGGGTCTGGTGCGGGTTCAGTTGTCGCTTGGGCCTTGACGATTACCGACCTGGATCCTCTGAGATATGGCTTGCTTTTCGAACGGTTTTTGAACCCTGAACGGGTGTCCATGCCCGATTTCGATATTGATTTCTGTCAGGAACGTCGCGGTGAAGTTATTGAGTATGTCCGTAAGAAATACGGAGATGGACAAGTCGCACAGATTATCACCTTCGGAACCTTACAGGCTCGCGCCGTGGTACGGGATGTTGGCCGAGTTATGCAAATGCCGTTGGGGCAGATTGACCGCCTCGCGAAACTTGTGCCGTCCAATCCAGCTAACCCCGTAACTTTGCAGCAAGCTATCCGTATGGAGAAGGGATTGCAGGAAGCTCGAGATGCTGAACCGAAAGTCGCTCGATTGCTTGACACTGCGCTGAAACTTGAAGGTCTCTACAGGAATGCGTCTACTCACGCGGCTGGCGTTGTTATCGGAGATAGACCCCTCACACAGATCGTACCTCTCTATCGCGATCCACGTTCAGACATTGGCGCGACACAGTTTACGATGAAGTGGGCGGAAAAAGCCGGTTTGGTGAAGTTCGATTTCTTGGGGTTGAAGACGCTCACCGTCATTGATCGCTGTATCGGGTATCTTAAAAAGCAAGGTATTGATTTGGACCCGGAAACACTCTCGACCACGGTCCCTGAAGCTTATAAGCCTTTGGAAGACGGGTTGTCAGCGGGTGTCTTCCAATTGGAAAGTTCCGGAATGCGGGATGTCCTGCGCAAGTTGAAGCCTGACAGCATCGAAGAATTGACCGCTTTGATTTCGCTCTACCGACCGGGTCCGATGGGCAATATTCCCGACTATGTGGAACGCAAATGGGGTCGACAAGAGATCAGTTATCCGCACCCGAAGTTAGAAACGATCCTCAAAGAGACCTACGGCATCATCATCTATCAGGAGCAGGTGATGGAAATCGCCAAGATCCTCTCAGGCTTTAGTCTGGGCGATGCGGATTTGCTGCGTCGTGCTATGGGTAAGAAAGACCAGGCGGAGATGAACCGCCAGAAAGGTAAGTTCATTGATGGCGCTGTTGAACGCGGCGTGGACGGGGATCAAGCGTCGGGCATTTTTGATCTCGTCAACGAGTTTGCGGGTTACGGTTTTAACAAATCCCACGCTGCTGCTTATGCGATGATCACTTTCCGTACGGCTTATTTAAAAGCTCTGCATACGACGGAATTTTTGGCGGCGATTATGTCGCTTGATTTGGCAAACGTTGAAAAGCTCGCTCAGTTTTATCAAGAAGCAAAACGGATGGATGTCGAAATTGTCCCGCCATGTATCAATCGTTCGCAGGCTGACTTTGATGTTGAAGATGGCGCTGTGCTCTATGCTTTGGGCGCTTTGAAAAATGTTGGCTTGGAGGCGATGCGTCACCTGGTTGACGTTCGCGAAGCCGACGGTCCTTTCACCTCGGTGAATGATTTCGCGCGAAGGATTGACATGCGGCAGGTGAATAAACGCGCAATTGAAAACCTTGCGCGGGCAGGGGCATTTGATTGCGTTGAGCCTAACCGAGCTATGGTGTTGAAGAATGCGAGCCTAATCCAGAATATCGGCACATTGGCGGCTCAAGAACGTGAAAGCGCGCAGGTTAGCCTGTTTGGAGATGCGACGGTTGAAATCAAAGATCCTGATTTAGAGTGGGCCGAGGCATGGTCTCAGATGGACAGCCTAGGACATGAGCTTGGTGCGATTGGGTTTTACCTAGGTGGTCATCCGCTAGATGAGCATATGGACAGCCCGCAATTGAAGAATGTGATGTTGGCAGAACGGTTGGAAGAAGCTGGTGCTGGGAATTATAGCGTCGCGGGCGTGGTCCGGAAAAAGCAAGAACGCGTTTCTAAACGTGGCAAACGTTTTGCTTTTGTCGAATTGTCTGATCCAACTGGGGATTACGAAATCCTGTTCAGTGAAAATGTTCTTAGCGCGCATCGGGATAAACTCATCGCCGGTAACATCATCACGGTCCAAGTGAAAGCGGAGCGAAATGAAGGAGAGACGCGGTTATTCGCTGACGGCGTTCGGATGCTGACCGGTATGTCGGAAAGCCCGAAGGAAGAAAAAGAGCCAAGCGCTCCCGCAGGATTGAAAATTCGATTACGCCAAGCTGACATTGAAACATTGGACGAGCTTAAAGCGACTTTGGAGTCTTTGAGAAACACGCCCTATCAAATGAGCGGCTATATCGAGTTGATATTGCCTCTAAATGAAACGCGAGAAGCGGCCTGGCGTCTAGACGGGAAGTGGGCAATAGACCCCTCGATCCGAAAAGCGATCAAAGCCAATAGTGCCGTAGAGACGATTTTCGAGATTGCGGCTTAGTTTTCTGCCAGACCTCACAAGTAGACCGCATAAAGCGCTTGCATTCCGTACCCATACCGTTATGTGGCGCCAATCAATTCGCGTCTGCGGTCTGGTGTTTGCCATATAGGTATTCGTCAATTCCGGTCGGGGTTTCCCGTCACCCGCAGGCATAGGTCAACCGGAAGTACGGAGATATCCAATGGCTCTTCCTGAATTTTCTATGCGTCAGCTGCTCGAAGCCGGCGTTCACTTTGGTCACCAGACACATCGCTGGAACCCAAAAATGGCACCTTACATCTTTGGTGCTCGCTCTGGTATTCACATCATGGACCTGTCTCAGACAGTCCCATTGCTTCACCAAGCTCTTAAAGAAACTCGTGACGTTGCTGCTAAAGGTGGCCGTGTTTTATTCGTTGGTACGAAACGTGCCGCATCTGATCCTGTTGCAAACGCAGCGAAACGTTGTGCGCAGTATTACGTCAATCACCGTTGGTTGGGCGGAATGCTCACAAACTGGCAGACGGTCACAAAATCTATCGCTCGTTTGAAAGAACTTGAAGCTCTCTTGGGTGACCAAGGTGCGGATGCTGATACTGGTCTCACAAAGAAAGAGAACTTGAAGCTCGACCGTGAAATGCAAAAGCTTGAAAAAGCTCTCGGCGGGATCAAGGACATGGGCGGTAAACCTGATCTGATGTTCATCATCGACACAAACAAAGAAAACATCGCGATTAAAGAAGCCCGTCGTTTGGGTATCCCAGTTGTCGCAATCCTGGATACAAACTGTGATCCAGCATCTGCTGATATGCCTATCCCAGGCAATGATGATGCTGCACGTGCGATCCAACTTTACTGTGAGTTGATGGCCGACGCTGTTCTTGACGGTATGACAGAAGCGCAGGCTTCACTTGGTCAAGACCTCGGTGCTTCTGAGAACGTTGAAGAAGTCATGTTGCAAACGCCGATGGCTGATGTTGCTCCGGCTCCTGTTGCAGAACCTGCTGCAGCTGCACCTGAGGCGGCTCCTGCTGTTGAAGAAGAGTCAGAGTACCTGCGTGTCACACGTGAGTATGATGCGGACGTTGATTCAGCCGTTGTTACGAAAATCGAGAAGCACTTGGGTGCATCTTTGACGAACAAAGACAGCAAGTATGTCGCATGTTCCGATGAAACAGAGCTTGAGACAATTGTAAAAGGTTTCATGGCTAAGAAAATGGGCATTGAAGACAAAGACGCTGCGATGGCGAAAGTCAAAGCTGTTTGCGAAACAATGAAACCAACGCGTATGAAAAACCGCGTAACGTTCTACTACCTGCTTGCAAAAGCTGAAGGTAAATTGGGCGAATTCTAAACCCAAGCCCTAGGGCTTAATAGCTCGCTCTTACATTTTCGCGTCTTGATACCTATCTGGACGCGGAAACCCCACAAACTTATTTCCGAATAGGAGACCACTATGGCTGCTATCACAGCTAAACTTGTCAAAGAGCTGCGCGACGCAACGTCCGCCGGCATGATGGATTGTAAAAAAGCCCTCAGTGAATCTGGCGGTGACATGGAAGCGGCCATTGATTGGTTGCGGACGAAAGGTATCGCGAAAGCGGACAAAAAAGCAGGTCGTGTTGCGGCTGAAGGTCTTGTCGCTGTTGCAACCGATGGCACAACTGGCGTTCTTGTTGAAGTTAACTCAGAGACTGATTTCGTGTCTCGTAATGAAGGCTTCCAGACAGCTGTTGCAAAAATCGCATCAACTGCATTGACTGTCGACAACACAGAAGCACTTCGTGACGCAGAAATTGACGGAAAGACTGTAACTACTTTCTTGACGGACCTTGTCGCCAAGATCGGTGAAAACATGTCTTTGCGTCGTATGGAAAAACTCAGCGTGTCTTCGGGCGTTGTTGAAGGTTATATCCATAACGCAGCTGCACCCGGTATGGGCCGCATCGGCGTTTTGGTTGCTCTTGAGTCAACTGGCGACACAGCCAAGTTGAATGAGTTAGCTAAGAAAATCGCTATGCATATTGCTGCAACATCACCTTTGGCCCTGACTACGTCTGACTTGGACCAAGACGTCGTCGCAAAAGAACGTAAAGCTCTGAAGGACGAAGCGATTGAATCTGGCAAGCCAGAAGCGATCGTCGACAAAATGGTCGAAGGCCGCATGGTCAAGTTCTTCAAAGAATCTGTCTTGATGACACAAATGTTCGTCATGGACCCAGATCATAATGTTGAAGCGATCATCGCAAATGAGGCGAAAGCTCTTGGTGCTGACATAAAAATGACCGGTTATATCCGCATGGAAGTCGGCGATGGCATTGAGAAAAAAGAAGAAAACTTCGCGGCTGAAGTCGCAGCAGCGGTTGCTGGCTCTTAAGCTTTCCTCATATTTTTGAATTTGAAGCCGCGTTTCGTAAGGAGCGCGGCTTTTTTCATGACTTACAGTGGATTGAACCTTCTCTAACCGTGCATTCGCCGCAAGTTTTCCTAGCCCTCGCGTCCGTCATGCCTATATTCACGCAAAATGAGGGAGTCGCATAAAGTGTCCCTTAAATTTCAGGACGGTTCATGGCGAGCGACTATCAATACAAACGTGTACTGTTGAAGATCTCCGGCGAGGCTCTCATGGGCTCTCAGGCTTATGGAATTGATACGAATACGGTGAAACGCTTTGCGGGCGAAATCAAAGCTGCCCATGATAAAGGCCTCGAAATTGCGCTTGTTATTGGAGCAGGGAATATATTTCGAGGATTGTCATCCGCCGCCGCAGGGATTGAGCGCTCTACGGCTGATTACATGGGGATGCTAGCGACCGTTATGAATGCCCTGGCCATGCAAAGTGCGTTAGAGGAAATTGGTGTCGATACGCGTGTTCAATCCGCCATCCCAATGCAGACAGTCTGTGAGCCCTATATCCGCCGTAAAGCGGCCCGGCATATGGAAAAAGGACGAGTGGTTATTTTTGCTGCCGGAACGGGTAACCCATATTTCACGACTGATACAGCTGCTGCATTGCGGGCTGCTGAGATGGAATGTGACGCACTTCTGAAAGGAACCCAGGTAGACGGCGTCTATGATAGTGACCCGAAAACGAACCCAGATGCGACCCGATACGATAAACTTAGCTATCATAAAGTTTTGACGGATGATCTCCGCGTTATGGATGCGTCCGCTGTGACCTTGATGCGCGAGAATAAAATCCCAATTATAGTGTTCTCGCTAGCCGATCAGGGCGGTTTTGACCGTGTTATGGCCGGAAAAGGCGTATGTACCATAATTGGGTCCTGATATCGCCATTTCGGGCTGTCAGACTTGATTTGAATAAAGGAGGGCCTCATGGCCGATGGATTTAATATTGCGGATTACCGCAAACGTATGGACGGCGCAGTTGTGGCGTTAAGGACCGAATTTTCGGGCCTTCGCACGGGCCGCGCGAATACGGCTTTGCTCGATAATATTACCGTTTCAGCTTACGGCTCCGAAATGCCGCTTAATCAAGTTGCAAACGTCACCGTTCCAGAGGCGCGCATGCTTGTCGTAAGCGTTTGGGACAAGAGCCAAGTTGGTCCAGTTGAGAAGGCGTTAAGGCAATCGAATTTGGGTATTAATCCAGTTGTCGATGGGCAAACTATTCGTATTCCGATGCCGCCGCTTACCGAAGAGCGTCGTCGAGATCTGACTAAAGTTGCAGGGACATATTCGGAGAATGCAAAAATTGCTGTTCGAAATGTGCGGCGTGACGCAATGGAAACACTCAAAAAGGCCGAAAAAGACGGCATGAGCGAAGACGAACGAAAAGCGCATGAGACCGACACGCAAAAAGCTACGGACGCTGTAATCGCCGAAATTGAGAGTGCGCTTGAAACTAAAACCGCCGAGATCATGAAAGTTTAAGTGGGTCGTAAGCCGACATATTCCGGAATGCCGGCGCATATCGCGATCATTATGGACGGGAATGGTCGGTGGGCGCGTGCGCGTCATAGGCCTCGCGTTTTTGGTCACACTCAAGGTGTGAAGACTGTTCGTCGTGTTGTGGAAGACGCGTCTGAAATTGGTGTAAAATGCCTCACGCTTTACAGTTTTTCGACGGAAAATTGGACCCGGCCAAAAGCAGAAATAGCTGCTCTTTTCAATCTCTTGCGAGAATATGTTGAGAGTGATTTAGATACGCTGCACAGCCGGAATGTCCGGGTTCGTATACTAGGTTCGCGCCAAGGTTTGAGCGATGATTTGTTAGAGCTCATCGCGCATGTCGAAGAAACAACCAAAAACAACACGGCCTTTAACTTGAATATCGCCTTTAATTATGGCGGGCGAGATGAACTATTACGGGCGGCGGCAAAAGCTTCGTCTGCAGGATTTGATCTAACTAAACTCAACGAATCTGAATTCGCGAATTTTCTCGATACGGCAGGGCTTCCAGATGTTGATCTTGTTATTCGAACATCAGGTGAAAAGCGAATTAGCAATTTCTTACTTTGGCAGGCTGCTTATGCTGAATTCGTTTTCACAGATGTGCTTTGGCCTGATTTTGATCTGTCTGATCTCCAAGCGGCAATTTCAGAGTTTAATTTACGCAACCGTCGTTTCGGAAATGTAGAACCGTCGGAAGTAGCGTAGCGTGGCGGAAAGTTCTCTTCAGAAACCTAAATTTTCCGGTGTTGGGATACGCTTGCTGTCAGCCATTGGCATGGTTTTGCTGTGTCTGGCACCGTTTTATTTTGGTGGCTGGTTATGGGCGGCCTTAGCCGGGCTATTCGGTGGGCGGATGTTATTCGAATGGGTTCGAATGAGCGATCCATTGCCAGCATTTCCCGCCTATTTGACACCAATTTTGGGTTTGCTGGCGGGTATTGTTTACACCGTTCAGTATAATTTTGGTTACGCTGCGCTATGTATCCTGATTTCTGCAATTGCCGTTGCTGGTATTCAAGCGGTTCGTCCCAGTAGCGAAAAAAAGTCCCGTATTATCTGGGCTGTCTTAGGTGTTTTTTACATTTTAGTTCCAACGCTTCTCATGGTGGGGCTAAGGGGCAATGAAGTTGGCTTCGATACGGTAGGCTTCCAACGGCTTTTGTTTGTCATTGCCTGCGTGATAGGTGCAGATGTTGGGGCTTACTTCGGTGGATCCACGATTGGTGGTCCGAAACTCGCACCAAAACTCTCTCCGAATAAAACATGGTCTGGTTTTTTCTCGGGACAAATTCTGGCAGTCATCTTGGGCGTATTATTTGGTCACCTTGTCGGTATTGGGTGGCTGTCTGGCGCGATCTTGGCGCTGCCTATTGCGATATTGTCTGTTTTAGGTGACCTCTTTGAGTCTGGAGTAAAGCGAACCCTAAACGTGAAAGATACTGGAGGGTTGATGCCAGGACATGGCGGATTGCTGGACAGATTAGATAGCCTGATGGCTGCAATCGTTGGTGTTGCAATTATTCTGGTATTGTTCCCGGGCGTCTGGCCAACCTGATGACGAAACGTATCTCAGTATTAGGGTCAACGGGCTCAATAGGTAAAAACACATTGGATATTGTGCGCCGCGCTGCACCAGGAACCTATGATGTTGTGGCGTTGACGGCCAATAAGAGCGTTGAAATTATCGCTGAACAGGCATTGGAATTCAGACCGGAATTCGTTGCCCTTGCCGACGCTTCTTGCGCGGACGCATTAAACGCAAGATTGTCGGGTTCCGGGATTGAAACAGGGTTTGGACCTGACGCGGTAATTGAAGCCGCTCGCCGTTCTGCGGATTTCACGATGGCTGCGATTATTGGGTCGGCTGGTTTGGAGCCAACACTTGCAGCGGTAGAGCAGGGTAATCATGTTGGGCTCGCGAACAAAGAATGCTTAGTTTGCGCAGGTGAAACTTTCATGGCAGCGGTTAGAGCGTCCGGCGCAACTTTGCTTCCAGTCGATTCAGAGCACAATGCCATCTTCCAGGTGTTAGAAGATGACAAAGCAGGTATTCGGCGTCTGATTTTAACTGCGTCAGGCGGACCTTTTCGTGAGGCTTCACTAGAAAAATTGAAGTCTGTTGCGCGCGAAGATGCGCTCAACCATCCCGTTTGGTCTATGGGCGCGAAGATCAGTATTGATTCTGCGACTTTGATGAATAAGGGCCTAGAATTGATTGAAGCTAGTTGGCTGTTTGATCGCCCCAGTGCGGAAATTGATGTGATTGTCCATCCACAGTCCATCATTCATTCTATGGTCGAATATATTGATGGCTCGGTTCTGGCGCAGATGGGCAGTCCGGATATGCGAACACCGATTGCCTATGCTATGGGCTGGCCGCATCGTATTGCTGCACCTGTCGAGCGTTTGGATTTTGCCAAAATCAAAGGGCTTACATTTTTTGAACCAGATACAGAGAAGTTTCCGGCCTTACGCTTAGCGCGCGAGGCGCTTGAAGCGGGCGGGCAAGCGCCATGTGTCCTGAACGCAGCGAATGAGCAAGCAGTTGCCGCTTTCCTAAAGGGTGACATACCGTTTCTAGGAATTGCTAGCTTGGTGGAACAGGCGTTGAATACCCATGCGAATACCGTGAGTTTTCGCCAAGCTCCTGCCTGTGCCCAGTCCGTTATGGCACTGGATCGAGAGGCTCGCGCCACTGTAGATGAGCATATTGTAAACTTGTAAGACTGTTCGCTTTACGGCATCCCTAATAAACAGTTTCACGCGGTCATTGGACCGCTTTATTTTATCAGAGGATGTTATGCTGACGGGAGTAATGCTTACGCTTATTGCAGTGTTCAGCTTTCTTCTGGTTTTGTCATTTCTCGTCTTTTTTCATGAGCTTGGGCATTATTCTGTCGCCCGATTTTTCGGAATCGCCGTTGATCGTTTTTCTATAGGGTTTGGGAAGCCAATTTGGCGACGGACATCTAAAGCGGGAGTTGAATGGGTTATCTCGCGTATTCCGTTGGGCGGGTATGTAAAATTCTCGGGTGATGCAGGGGCGGCCAGCAATCCTGATGTGGAAAAACTGGAAGAACTCCGCGCCGCTTACGAGGCGGATCCTTCTGGTCCTTTAATTGAAGACGTTTTTCATTTCCGTCCGGTTTGGCAAAGAGCGCTTGTTGTTGTGGCTGGTCCCGTCGCGAATTTCATCCTGGCGATTATTCTATTCGCAGGCATAGGGCTAACGGTGGGTAATCAGTATTATCCTTCACATATCGGAAATGTCACCGCGGACAGCCCTGCCGAGGCAGCCGGTTTTCAACCTGGTGATAAAATTCTGACCCTAGACGGTAAGGATGCCCGTAAATTTTCCTTCGTACAGCAATACGTAATGCTACGCAGAAATACGTCGATTGAGGCTGTCGTTGAGAGAGGCGGTCGAGACGTGACCTTGAGTGTCACCCCGATGAGTAAAGTTGTTGAAGACGCCGTAGGCGGGAAAGCGACTGTTGGCTCTATTGGTTTGGGTTTGTCTGCTGACACAAAGCCGATTCGTGAAAATTTTGGTCCTGTGGGGGCTTTAAAATACGGAGTTTCGCAAACTGGCGACAATTTAGCGTCCGTTGGAACGTATCTAGGTCGGTTGTTTCGCGGAAAAGAAGACGGGAAGCAGCTGGGAAGTGTTGTCAAAATTGCTACGATTACTGGAAAGCTGGCTGCGGACACTGCTAGCGCTGATGCTTCTTTCCAAATTAAACTCAAGGCATGGGCTTTGCGGATGACTGCAATTGCAGCTTCCATTTCAATTGCGTTAGGTGTCGCGAATTTAATGCCTTTGCCCGTGCTGGATGGTGGACATCTAGTCTATTACGGCTATGAAGCCGTGGTTGGGCGACCTTTGAGTCAAGAAAAACAGGAGTTTGGGTTCAAAATCGGGTTTGCAGTGTTGTTGACCCTATTTGTTGTGCTGACGATCAATGATATTGGTTACGTCAGTAGTATGTTCTCCTAAGCTGGACAGATTATGAAGTTTCACCTCACCGTTTTAGCAATTTGGCGTCTGGCCATTACTGCGGCTTTTCTCAGCGCGAGTTTTGCGACGGTAAGCTCTGTCGCTATTGCGCAGGAGGCTGCGCCTACAGTTATCAAAACGATTCAGGTCCAAGGCAACCAAAGGGTAGAGGCCAATACTGTAGCGTCATATCTTTTGTTTGCGCCGGGCGATCCTTATTCTGAGACTCGACTCGATACGTCTATCAAAACGCTTTATGCGACGGGCCTGTTTGCGGATGTCTCGATTGATCCTCGCGATGGAAACGTCTTGGTGTCTGTTATCGAGAATCCGATCATCAACCGTGTTATTCTGGAAGGGAATAAGTCCCTTAAGACAGATAAAATTACAGATGAAATTTCGGCAGAGCCACGTTCGATATTTACCCGAGCAAATGTGCAGGAAGACGTTACGCGCATTATCGAGCTTTACCGTCAGTCTGGCCGCTTTGCCGCGACAGTGGCGCCAAAGGTTGTTCAACAGCCTCAAAACCGTGTCGATCTGATTTTTGAAATCACTGAAGGTCCTGTGACTGGTGTAAAACGCATAAACATTATTGGTAATGCGGAATTCCCAGACCGTCGTCTTCGCAAGGAAATGGCGACAACAGAATCCAGCTGGTACAAATTCTTCAGCTCAAACGACAACTATGATCCAGGCCGTTTGCAGTATGACCAAGAGCAACTTCGGACTTTCTACACAAACCGTGGCTTTGCAGATTTCCGCGTTGTGTCCGCTGTCGCAGAGCTGACCCCCGATCAAGAAGATTTCTACATTACATTCACCGTTGATGAGGGTGATGAGTACCGTTGGGGTGAGATTTCCGTTGAAACTGAGTTGGATACTCTGAACAAACAATTCCTTGAAAACCTCGTGCCGTTCCGTAAGGGGCAAATTTACAATGCCAGCCGCGTGGAAGATGCGATTGACAGTTTGAACTTTGCTGCCGGTATTGGCGGATATGCCTTTGTCGATATTCAGCCCCAAATTGACCGTAACCGTGACACGAAAACTGTAGATATGGTGTTCAACGTCGTTGAGGGACAACGAACTTATATCGAACGAATTGATATTGTTGGTAATACGACGACTTTGGATTCGGTCATTCGGCGCGAAATGGAACTGGTGGAGGGTGATGCCTTTAACCGTATTCTTTTGGAACGTTCGCGATCACGCGTCCGCTCCTTGCGCTTTTTTGAGGAAGTCGAAGTTACAGAACGTCAGGGATCATCGCCAGACCGAGCGATTGTCGAGGTAGAAGTGACAGAGCAACCGACGGGTGAACTTTCATTCTCCGCAGGTTTTTCCTCTGCTGACGCCTTCCTTGTCGACTTGTCTATAACGCAACGCAATCTGCGTGGTCGGGGTCAATTGCTTCGATTTGTTATCCGTGCGTCATCAAACCGTCGTGAAATTGACCTCCGATTTACAGAACCGCGGTTCCTGGGACGAAACTTAGCGGCTAGTTTTAACCTCTTCGACGTTACCATTGATTTGATTGATGAGGCCCAATTCAGACAAAGCCGGACAGGTGGACAGGTTAGTTTCGCATTCCCTCTAACCGAATATACGCGCTTCAACGGTCGCTATACGCTGCGAAAGGAAGATATCGAGTTCCCACAACAAGACGAATGTCCCGCAGTACTAGCTGGGCAAGGCGGCGGTGCAACTGACAGGAACCTCTTATCGCTTTGTGATCAACTTGGCGGACGTTTGTCCTCAATCTTTGGATACTCTTTCACGTGGGATCGCAGGAACGACCCGATTACACCAACGGGCGGTTTTGACGTTCAATTGAGCCAAGATCTCGCAGGTATTGGCGGGGACGTTCAGTATCTCCGCACGGATTTACGCGCCAACTTCTATAAAGGTCTCTTTAAAGACGTTATCGCGTCGGCGGCTTTGTCCGGTGGATATATCCGCGGATGGGGCGACGACAGCGTCGCGATTAATGATCGGTATTTTAAAGGTAACTTCGAGTTCCGCGGGTTTGACAATGCTGGCGTTGGCCCACGTGTTCTACAATTTGCAACGGCGAATGAGGGTGAAGAAGTTGTCGAATTCCGCCGAAACGCGCTAGGTGGTAATGCCTTTGCGCTTGCCAATGCGGAAGTTAGCTTTCCTCTAGGTATCAACTCGCTTTTGGGTAGCTTCTTCCTTGAGGCTGGTACTGTTGGTCTTTTAGATGAGTCTGATAAGTATAATGTCATCACCGGCTTTGCAGATGATGGTCCTAGTGGTCTTTTCACGGTAGGTTCATCTTGCGAAGGTATTACAGTCGCAGGCGTCTTCTGCGAGCGCACGGAAGATGGGCTTGACCCACGTGTAACCGCGGGGATGAGTATTTTCTGGGAGAGCCCCTTCGGACCAATCCGGTTCGACTTCACCCAGCCGCTAGTAAAGCAACCCTATGACGACAGGAAGTCGTTCCAGTTCACAACACGAACAAGGTTCTAATATGTTTATTCGTACATTCACACGCGTCGCCGCTGGCTTTGCCATTGCTGCGGCATTCGCAAGCGCTTCATTCGGGCAATCTACCATTCTCGTTGTAGATACACAAAAGGTCCTCAAAGACTCTCTTGTGGGGCAACATGTTTCCCGTCAGTTGGAAGCTATCTACACTTCAGCTAGTTCCGAAATGAAAGCCAAGCGATCGCCATTAGAAACCAAGGCGAAATCTTTGCAGGCTCAAGTCAAGACCAAGGGAAGCGTAGAAGCTGTTCGTGCGGATACTGCTTTGCAGGCACAAGCCAAATCCCTTCAAGCGGATCAGCAGAAATTACAAATAGATGAGTATTACACGTCTCAAGAATTGAAGATCACAGAAGCTAAAGCTCTCGGTCAGGTGTCTAAGCGCCTCCAAACGATTATTGATCAAATCGCGCAAGAACGAAACGCTGATGTTGTCCTTGAAAAATCTCTCGTGATTTACGGTGGTCCCGCTGATGTCACGGATATCGTGATTTCACGTCTTAACAGCCAAGTTACTACAGTGCCTGTGACACGTGAGCGTTTACCGCGCAAAGGCTAAGAGATTTAGATGTAATGCTTAGCGTAACATTTTGAAATATTCTTTTGAAAACCGGACTGGAGATTGCTCCCGCTCCGGTTTTTTTTATGTTAGGTACGGCAAATGATTGACCCTCGCTTTTACACATTATCCGCTCCGCGATCCCTATCTGATATCGTGACCTCAATTGGCGTTGAGTTGGATGTCGAGGGTGCGGGGGATGAAATGATTTCCGCTCCGGCGAGTTTGTCTGAAAGCCAGAACGGTGAAATTACATTCTTCTCTGATAAGAGACGAAAAAATCAATTGGCGACGGCGAAGGCAACGGCCTGCCTCACGACTGAAAAACTAGCTCCATTGGTCCGTGAGAAAGGCATCATTGCCATTGTTACGGATAAACCGCGTGCGCGCTTTGCCCGCCTGACTGAGAAAATGGTCCAAGAGGGAAGTACCTCGTCAGGGCCTCAGAACATTGATCCGAGTGCGGATATTCATCCTACGGCAGTCATGGGAGCTGGCGTCTCGATTGGAGCGCGTACGAGAGTTGGAGCCAACACAGTCATTGATGATGGCGTCGTTATAGGCAGTGATTGTCGTATCGGTCCGCTGACCCATATTGCCTTCTCAATTATGGGAGATGGATGTTCCGTGAAATCCAGTTCTGTCATAGGCGGCGCAGGGTTTGGTATGACTGAAGATGAGGCGGGTATCTTCAACATCCCGCATCTGGGCCGCGTTGTCATACATAACAATGTTCATATTGGATCGAATAGTTGCGTCGACCGCGGCCAATTGGGCGACACAATCTTGATGGATTCTGTGAAATTGGATAATTTGGTACAAGTTGGTCACAATGTATTTTTGGATGAGGGCGCTATGCTCGCTGGTCATTCAGGTGTTTCCGGTAGCTGTAATGTCGGAAAGAAAGCTATGTTTGGCGGCCGCGCTGCGACAGCGGATCATGTGAATTTGGGCGATGGTGCAATTCTCGCAGCCTTTGGCGGAGCCATGAGCGATATACCCGATGGGGAGATGTGGTCAGGAATTCCAGCAATGCCGATCCGTGAACATATGCGCAATGTCGCCACACTTAAAAAGCTATCCAAAAAGAAGTGACCCATATTTTTCCATTGAATCGGGAGGCGATCGAAACGGTTCTCCCACATCGTGATCCGATGTTGTTTATTGATCGTGTTAACGCGGCAACGGAGACGTCAATTTCGGCCCATACATTTGTTGATCCGGATTGGAGTGTATTTCAGGGTCATTTTCCGGAGCTCCCGGTTATGCCAGGTGTTCTATTGATTGAGACAATAGCTCAGGCCGGCGCTCTTATCCTTGGATTGAAAGGCGTTGTGCCGGATGGAGTTTTTGTCGGTTTAACGGGCGTAGAATTAGCTAAGTTTCGGCGGGTTGTAAGCCCAGGTGACACATTGAACGTCTATGTCGAACTCACGCGGGAGCGCCGCGGATTTTACAAATTTGAAGGTAAAATCGACGTTGAGGGCGACATTGTGGCCGAGTTGAAATTTGCCGCCGCCCAAATGAGTCTATAGGCAAATATTATGACTGTAGAAATTCACAACACAGCGATCGTTGACCCTAAGGCACAGATCGGCAAAGGCGTCAAAATCGGTCCCTATAGTGTAGTCGGTCCTGATGTTCAGCTCGGGGATAATGTGAATCTGATTGGCCACGTCAATCTGGCAGGTAATACGAAAATTGGCGAGGATTGTCGCCTGTTTCCATTCGTCTCAATGGGATATGAGCCTCAGGATTTTAAACATAAAGGCGGCCCAGTTGGAATCGAAATTGGACCTCGTTGTACGTTTCGAGAAAACGTGAATATCCATCCAGGTACGGATATCGGAAAGCCGACAACGCGAATTGGCCATGACTGCTATTTTATGGTCGGAACCCATTTGGCGCATGAAGGGCAAATGGGAAATCATGTAATCGTATCCAATGGAGCGCAAATTGGTGGAAACGTGACGATCGGTGACCACGCTATACTGGGCGGCCTTTGTGCCATTCATCAACATACGCGTATCGGCGCTCACGCCTTTATTGGCGGTATGGCCACTGTTTTGAAAGACGTGATTCCTTACGGATTTGTACTCGGAAATCCTGCCCATATGGTTGGAATGAATATTGTTGGATTAAAACGACGCGGTTTCACACGTGAACAAATTCGAGAACTTCGCGCTGCATACCGTTTGTTATTTGCGCAAGAGGGTACGTTTGCTGAACGTTTAGATGACGCCGCTGCGCTCTATGGGACCTATGAACTCGTCCAAGAAATAGTGGCCTTTATTCGTAGCGAATCTAACCGGTCGCTTTGCATGCCAAAACATGGCAGCTAAAATGCGGATTGGGCTCATTGCAGGGGGCGGGCGTTTGCCCGAATATGTCCGCGCCGCTGCGCTTGAGAGTGAAACACTAGCGCTCCTGATTGCGCTTGATCCTTTTGTCTCAGAGACGGTTTTTCCTGAAGCGGAACGTTTGCGTCTTGGACAACTGGGTAAAATGGTCCGTAGATTGAAGAAGTCTGACTGCACGCATGTTTGTTTTGCCGGGATTGTTAATCGACCGGATTTCAAACGGCTAAAACCCGATTTTAAAGCGATGCTGAATCTCCCAGGCACCATACGCGCCGCTGGACAAGGCGACGATGCCCTGATGCGACATGTACTTGGGTTGTTTGAACAAGAGGGCTTCAAGATCATTTCGCCTCAGGAAGTCTGTGCTGATTTAATGCTTACTGAGGGCGTCATCGGATCGGTCCCATTGACGGATACGCATCGCGACGATGCTTTGGAGGCATGTAAAGTCGCTACGGCAATTGGTGCACTTGATATAGGACAAGGTGCCGTTGTCGCCCGCGGTGTCACCTTGGCCGTTGAAGCGCAGGAGGGCACGGATGCAATGCTCACGCGGCTCTTAAATTTGTCGCCAGATTTACGTGGTACGCTGGAAGCGCGTGTCGGCGTGTTAGCCAAAATGGTAAAGCCTAAACAGGATATTCGGGTGGATCTCCCAACACTTGGTCCAGAAACAGTGCGGCACGCCGCTGAAGCCGGATTGGCAGGAATTGTCGCTGAAGCTGGTGGGGCATTTGTAATAGAACGCGAAGAGACTATCCGCCTGGCAAATGAAGCGGGCCTTTTTATTGCTGGCCTGCCAAAAGCGGAATGAAGATTTACCTGATTGCCGTTGAGCCTTCTGCAGATCAGTTGGGGGCGGACTTAGCTAAAGCACTTCGCTTAGCTCATCCCGAAGTACACTTGGCTGGCATTGGCGGCGCTAAAATGCGGTCTGTTGGTATTCCCAGCCAAATGGAAATTGATGGGCTCGCCATTCTAGGTATTACCGAAGCCCTCAAAAAACTGCCCCACGTTTATCGTAAGATTACTGAGGCGGCTGATCGCATTGAGACGGCGCAGCCTGACGCGGTGGTTTTTCTAGATAGCTATGGATTTATGATCCGTCTGGCGGAGAGACTGCGGAAGCGAGGCTTTGATAAAACCCTTATCAAATATGTTGCGCCGCAGGTCTGGGCTATGCGTCCTTCACGCGCAAAACGTGTTGCACGCTTGTTCGACGGTCTTTTAACACTTCATCCTTTTGAAGCTGATTACTTCACGCCCCTAGGCCTTCCCACACATTACGTTGGGAATGCAGTGTTTGATACAGATTATCTATCGGGCGACGCTGATGCGATCCGTAAGCAATATAAATTGGAAAACAGACCGATTCTTTCGGTTTTCTTCGGTAGCCGAAAATCAGAGGTCGATCGTTTGTCGCGATCATTTGCTGATGCTGTTATGTCGCTGAAAAAAGCAATTCCAGACTTAGCGATTATCAGCCCTGTTTCAGATTCCGTTGCCGAAGATGTTGGTGCAGCCGCAGGTGCAGATCCTCGATTGAATGAGATTATATTTTTACCTGAAACGGCAAAGCTTGATGTCATGGCTTGTTCGACGGCGGCGTTGGCTTGTTCGGGTACGGTTACGACGCAGTTGGCCTGTGCGGGAGTTCCAACTGTGGTGGCTTACCGGTTAAGTGCTCTAAGTCATGCGATCGTCAGCCCCATGTTGACTTTGGATTACATATCAATGGTAAATATCTCCGCCGAAGACGCGCTGATGCCAGAATTTTTACAAGGGCAAGTGACTGGGGAGGCTATGTCGAGTGCTTTGATGCCTTATCTTACGGACACAAAAAAACGCGCCACTGTAAGTAACGCGTTGATCGCGCAGACCAATCAAATGCGTGGCCCGAAACATATGACAGCCAGCGCCAAAGCGGCGCAGGCCATAATAGAGATTTTAACTTAGCGTTTGTCCATTGGGACGAAGTCGCGAAGCTCTGCACCAGAATAAAGCTGACGCGGACGACCAATGCGTTGGCTTGGATCTTCCAACATCTCGTTCCACTGCGAAATCCAACCCGTTGTGCGGGCAAGAGCGAAGAGAACGGTGAACATATCGGTTGGGAAACCAAGCGCTGAGAGAACGATGCCAGAGTAAAAGTCTACATTTGGATATAGACCGCGTTTGACGAAATATTCTTCATTTGTAGCGATTTTTTCCAGTTCCATCGCAACTTCGAGAACAGGATTGGTAACACCTAGTTCGCCCAACACTTCATGTGTTGTGCGGCGCATAACACGGGCCCGTGGGTCCGTTGCTTTATACACTCTGTGACCAAAGCCCATCAGACGGAAAGGATCTGATTTGTCTTTAGCACGCGCAATAAACTCAGGAATTCGGTCAACAGTGCCAATTTCTTTGAGCATATTTAGCGCAGCTTCGTTAGCGCCGCCATGTGAAGGTCCCCAGAGGCAAGCGGTGCCCGCCGCGATACAAGCATATGGGTTTGCGCCGGATGAGCCAGCTAGACGGACGGTCGAAGTTGATGCGTTCTGCTCGTGGTCCATGTGAAGGATAAAGATTTTATCCATAGCGCGTTCGATAACTGGATTCACGACATATGGCTCTGCAGGGACGCCGAAGCACATGCGTAGGAAATTACCCGCATAAGAAAGGTCATTTTGCGGATAAACACTTGGCTGACCAATACGGTATTTATAGCAACGTGCAGCCAAAGTCGGGATTTTTGCAATAATGCGGTGAATGGCGAGGTCGCGAGCTTCGTCTTCAGTTGTATGTTGGTCATCATGGTAGAAACCTGAAAGCGCGCCGACAGTCCCGCAGAGCATAGACATTGGATGGCTGTCACGACGATAGCCTTGGAAAAAGCTCTCGATCTGATCATGCAACATCGTATGGTTTGTAATCGTGTTTTCAAACGTCTTGAATTGAGCCGGTGTTGGTAATTCGCCGTGGATAAGCAGGTATGCAACATCCAAAGATGTGGAGTGTTCGGCGAGTTGTTCAACGTCATAACCGCGATATAGAAGCTGTCCTTCGCCGCCATTGATGAAGGTGATTTGGCTTTCCGTCGAACATGTGGAGGTGAAACCAGGATCGAAAGTAAAGTGACCAGATTGTTTGTAAAGTGAACGGACATCGATGCCTGGCGCGCCCATGCTGCCCTTCATGATAGGCAAGTCATAGCTCTTGCCATCAATCGTCATCTGGGCTGTGCCAGTCTGAGTAATTTTGTTTTCCATCATATCACCTTTTATAATTATTCTGCTGAAAATGTCGCGATTGCATCGTCCAATCGACCTAATACTTCGTCGTGGCCTAAAAGAGCCAAAACGATTGAAAGGTCAGGAGAGGGCGAGCCCCCGGTTAGAGCTGCTCGGACGGGTTGTCCTACACGGCCAAAACCGATTTCGCGCGTTTCCGCAAAGTCAGTCAGCAGCGCCTGTAAAGCGTCCGCATTCCATTTCGTCCCTTTGAGGGATTTCAAGGCCTGTGTCAAAGCCGAGAGGAGGTCAATTGCGCCTTCGCGTTTCAACGGTTTTGCCGTTTTGCCTGTTATTTCTATCGGTCGAATATCCATTAGATATCGCGCCTGTTGGGCCAACTCGATCAGTGTTTTCGCGCGAGGCTTGAGTGTTGGTATTCCGTTCAAGATGCGCGCTTGGATCTCGTCTGAAAGCGGGCCTGCATTTACTGCTTCCAGAAATGGCATGGCGCTGGCTGATAGAGCTGCGTCGTCAGTTGCTGACATGTGCTGCGCGTTGATAAAGTCCATCTTGTCGAAATCCAGGCGGGCGGGGGAGGTGTTTATCCCATCTAGAGAGAAGGCCTCGACTAAGTCGGCTTCGTCCAAAAATACTTCTGTGTCGCCGAAACTCCAGCCTAGTTTGACGAGATAATTACGTAATCCGGATGGCAGATATCCCAGTTCTTCATAGGCCATTACGCCCAATGCACCGTGGCGCTTTGAGAGTTTCTTGCCGTCCGGTCCGTGGATGAGCGGGACATGCGCCCATTCCGGAACGTCCCATCCTAAAGCTTGGTAAAGTTGGGTTTGGCGGCCGGCATTGATCAAATGATCATCTCCGCGAATCACGTGGGTTACGTTCATATCGTGATCATCGACCACAACGGCGAGCATATATGTCGGTGTTCCGTCCGCTCTTAATAGGACAAGATCGTCAAAGCTGTCGTTCTGCCAGGTAATATCGCCTTGGACATGATCTTGAATATTCGTCTCACCGTCGGGCACCCGAAAACGGACGGCGAAAGGCATGTCTTTCGTTTCAGTGTTGTCTCTATACGGGCTGCGGAACGCACGATTATTCTCGCGAGCTTCGGCTTTTAGAGCCTCGACTTCTTCAGCTGTAGCATAACAGCGATAGGCCGTTCCATTCTCTAGCATGGTGTTTGCCGCTGCGACATGAGCATCAGCGTTTTGGCTTTGAAAGACGATGTCATCATCGGCGTTGAGACCCAACCAAGACATACCTTTGAGGATCGCTGCCGTCGCATCATCCGTGCTACGCGCTCGATCCGTGTCTTCAACGCGAAGGCGAAACTTTCCGCCCATTTTTTTAGCGAAATACCAGTTAAACAAAGCCGTCCGCGCGCCGCCAATATGTAAATATCCGGTGGGGGATGGCGCAAAACGTGTAACGACGGGTTTATTCATCTGATAGTTGAACTTTCGAGCTTGCATTATTCCTGAATTTGCGCGCTCTATGGCATGAGATGACGAAGGTGAATAGGGATTTTCAGGGCGGGTTTGCGCAACTCTCACCTGCAAAAATGTGGC
The DNA here is from genome assembly GCA_039975855.1 of Litorimonas sp. GTDB lineage: Bacteria > Pseudomonadota > Alphaproteobacteria > Caulobacterales > Maricaulaceae > Litorimonas. The sequence continues at coordinate 418,747 of JBDWGH010000003.1, forward strand.
GGCAACGTATTGCTCCACGTCTCGACTTTAACTTGGGGTTTAATACCGCTGTTATTGCGTTCGCTATTGGTGTCGCAGCCTATTTTGCTTGGCCCTCGGAGCCCAATTCCAAGGCCATAATAGCCCTTTGCGCTGGCACGGGTGTCCTATGGATCATCAGTCAACGCCAAGCCTGGTCCGGAATAGGGGTATTGTGGTTGGTCCTCATGTTTACGCTCGGATTGGGGCGGGCGGTTTGGCATACTAACGCCTCAGATACGCCTCGCTTGCCTCAGCAAGAGCGAACCTACCGAATTGAAGGTTGGGTGAGTGCGATAGAAAAGTCTGGGACAAGCGAACGTTTGGTCGTTGAACTCCTAACGGTACGCGGAATGTCAGCTAACCGAATGCCCAAAAAGCTACGCATCAGAGTTACAAAAAAACCCGAACCAGCGGTTGAAGCCGGCGCAACTATCAACTGGTTAGTCGCGTCAAAAGCACCGCCGGGAGCCGTTGTCCCAGGAGGGTATGACCCAGGCCAAGCGGCATATTTCAAAGGAATAGGCGGTTTTGGATTTGGGTATGGCGCGCCAGAACTCCAAGCTGATGCAGACCTTGGAGCATGGGATAGTGTTCGCCGGGCTGTTGTCCGTTGGCGCTATGGTTTGGCTGACCGCGTCGTCGCTGCGGCGCCTGTCGAAACTTCGGGACTGCAAGCTGCGCTTATGACGGGGGTTCGGCGTTTTATCCCAGCGGAACAAACCGATAATCTTCGTATCGCGGGCCTAGCTCATATCCTTGCGATTTCGGGCCTTCACATGGCGTTATTGGCGGGCGGTACCTATTCAGGCATCGCATTCATTCTGGCTTGTATATTGCCGCTTTCACGTCGTTACGATGTTCGAAAGTTTGCTGCGGCGTCCGCTATTGGGGCCGCGACTTTTTATCTCGTTCTATCTGGTGCGTCAGTTGCAACACAGCGGGCGTGGGTCATGTCGGCCATTTTCTTTTTGGCGATTATATTAGATCGCCGAGCGGTTTCGATGCGGTCCGTCTCAGTCGCGGCGTTGATTACACTTGCCTTACATCCAGAAAGCCTGATTTCAGTTGGGTTTCAGATGTCCTTTGCCGCCGTCATTGCTTTGGTTGCCGTCTATCAAGGATGGCAAAGCATACGTCCCGCCTATACGCAGCGCGGACTTTGGAGGCGCGTCGCCGATTTCATATCATCTTTAAGTGTGACGAGCCTCGTCGCGGGTTTTGCGACGGGTGGCTTTGCGTTGTTTCATTTTAATCGGTTTGCCCAATATGGTTTTGCCGGGAACTTACTGGCCATGCCCTTGTTTTCCCTTTTCGTGATGCCTCTGGCGGTGGTTTCTTTGCTCTCTATGCCGTTTGGAATAGAGGCAGGGCCGCTCTATCTTATGGGCAAGGCATTGGAGCCTATTCTGCTCGCGGCTGATTGGGTTGCTGGGTGGCCGGGCGCGATGATTTATGTTGGCGCGCCGCCTGATTGGGTTTTACCTGCTTATAGTTTGGGTTTTGTCGCGCTTTGCATGGCGCGCCGAATGTGGAAGGCCACCGGTGTTGTCCTGATTGTTTTGGCATTTGCTGGATGGGGGCAGGCACCGAAGCCAGATTTACGGATTTCGGAAGACGGAAAAGTTGCTTTTTGGCAACCGCCTGACGCGTCTGAAACCAAACCCATCCTATTTGTCGACTCAAAACGACCTGATCGATACGGTCGGGAGCAGTTTGCCCAACGCGCCGGAATTAATGATGCAGATTGGGCGCCCTATGAGGACCGAATAGCGCAATGCGATTCATTGGCCTGTCGCGCAAAAATTGGGGCATGGCAGGTTTCGATTTTACAAAACCCGTCTGAGGTGCCCGAGGAATGCATGGCCTCTGACTTGGTTATTTTAGCGGTTAGGAATGCTGGTCCTGTCGCGCGGCGAAATTGTGACGCCGTATTGGTAGATGAAAGATCTTTGCGGGAAACCGGCGCGCTGGATGTCTATTTGAAGGATAGGCTTACAACAAAGCCCGCACGCCCCCCAAAAGAGAGACGCCGGGCCTGGAATTAATCGTAAGTTTGTCGCTTAGTTGTAGTTACGCACTAACCCAACCAAAACGCCTTGGACTTCAACTCTGTCGGGACCGAAAGTTTGTGTTGGGAAATCTTTGTTCTCTGCAATCAATTCAACTTGATTACCTGTCCGGTAGATCCGTTTAAGCGTAGCTTCGTCTTGATCGACGAGGGCGACAACAATTTCATTATTGCGGGCGGTATTGGCTTTACGGATGACAACAATATCGCCTTCCATAATACCGGCATCAATCATGGATTCGCCTTCAACCTCCAGAGCATAATGGTCGCCATTACCCATCATAGAAGGTGGGACTGCCATCAAATTATGTGAATCTTCAATCGCGGCAATCGGCAGGCCGGCAGCAATTTTCCCAACAAATGGAATTTCATAACTGTCATTCGCAGCAATTGGTGAGAGCGCTTTGCTGTCGTCATACCCGTCAGGAACTTTGAGGACTTCAATCGCTCGAGCTTTATTGGGGAGACGGCGGATGAAACCTCGTTCTTCCAGCGCGCTAATCAGGCGGTGGATACCGGATTTTGAGGCGAGGCCGAGTGAATCCTTCATTTCATCATAAGACGGGGGTACGCCCACCGCCTTAATCCGTTTATCAATCAAAATGAGAAGGTCTCTCTGCTTCTGCGTTAGCATCCGTAAATCTCCGAACAAAATGGCAACATCCAATCTGTTCTATGAATGTTCTGCCCGTCCTGTCAAGTGTTCTGTGGCTTTGAGGATGTCATCCTGCCGCATCAGGCTCTCACCGATAAGATAACCCTGAGCTCCATTTTCTGCGAGTTGCTCAATATCCTCACGCGTAAAAATCCCCGATTCAGCAATGAGCGTGCAGGTTTTGGGGGCGAGAGGTGCTAAGCGGGTGAACGTCTTCAGCGTTGTGTCGAATGTACGTAAATCTCGATTATTTATCCCAATCATTGACCCGCCGAGTTTTATGGCACGGGCCAATTCTGTTTCATCATGCGTTTCAATCAAAGCGTGGAGTCCTAGTAATTCTGCTTCATCAAACAGGGCTTTCGCGCTTTCGTCATCGATCATTCCCATAATAATAAGGACACAATCAGCCCCCATTGCTGCGCTCTCAGCGATTTGAATGGGATCGAGCATGAAATCCTTGCGGAGCAGAGGCATGTGGGTAGCTGAGCGGACTTGCGCAAAAATCTCATTGCTGCCTTGGAAGCCTGGCCCATCGGTTAGGACGGAGAGGCAAGTCGCGCCGCCTTCTTCATAGGCTTTGGCAATGGCGACAGGGTCAAAGTCTTCGCGGATGACGCCTTTAGACGGGCTGGCCTTTTTAACTTCGCAGATAAGAGCTGGGCCTTCGGCGGCTTTAATAGCGGTCTCGAAACCGCGTGGGTGAGGGAGCTTTGCAGCGTCTTCTCTTAACGCTTCAATTGTTGTGCGCGCTTTCAACGCAGCAACTTCGTCAGCTTTGTAATGAGCGATACGTTTCAGTACGTCAGGTGCGTCCATCAGATTAGCCATGCGAAAACTCCGCGAGCTCGGTCAGGACGGATTTGGCTTTGCCTGAGTTTATCGAAACTTCGGCCAAGGCGATACCTGCGGGTATATCAACGGCCTGTCCCGCGATCATCAGCGCTGCGCCTGCATTCAATATGACGATGTCGCGATAGGCGGATTTTTCACCTTCAAGCAGAGCGCTTAAGGCTTTCGCATTTTCAGAAGGCTCTCCACCAGACAACGCTTTAAGGGACACTTGTTTCAGTCCGAATTGTTCCGGCGTGATCTCAAACTCCGTAATCTCGCCGTCTGTAAGCTGCGCAACATAGGTTGCCGTGGTCGTGGTGATTTCGTCCATGCCGTCTTGCCCGTGAACCACCATCGCCGAAGTTACACCATTCGCTTTCAAGGCTTCTGCCATCGGGCGAACGAGATGAGATTCCGCACTACCCACCAGCATGTGCTTGACGCTGGCAGGGTTAGAGAGTGGGCCTAAGCGATTGAATATTGTGCGTTTTCCAATCTCTTTGCGCGCAGGTCCAACGTGACGCATGGCGGGGTGATAGGTCGGCGCGAAAAGGAAACCCATTCCTGTCTCTGACACAGCAGCTGCCGCACGATCCGGGGTCATCGCTATATTGATGCCGAGTTCAGATTGGGTGTCTGCAGTCCCTGTCGGGCTACTGGCGCCGCGATTGCCATGTTTGGCGACGGGTACGCCTGCGCCTGCAACAACAAAGGCTGTGGCCGTGGAAATCGAGAGAAGTTTGAGGCCCGTTCCGCCTGTGCCAACAATATCAATGGCGCCCTCGGGAACGTCCACACGGTGCATATGTTCGCGCATGACCGCAACGCCAGCCGAGAGTTGTTCCGCTCCAACGCCGTCCATTTCAATTTGGGTAAGTGTTTTGACGATTTCGGGCGTTTCCATCTCGCCGGACAACATGCGTGTCAGGGCAACGCGGATGTCTTCGCCTGTCACGCCATCAGCTCCAAGAACTTCCCGATCAACTTGTGACCGTTTTCAGATGCGATAGATTCGGGATGAAATTGTAGCCCGTGAATGGGGCGTGTTGCGTGGCGGATACCCATGATCTCACCGTCTTCCGTCCATGCATTTACAAGGAGTTCCGCTGGAAGTGTTTCACGCTCTACGGAGAGGGAATGGTAGCGTGTTGCATTGAAGGGGCTTTCCAGTCCCTCAAAAACGCCTGTTCCGTCATGATGGATAGGCGAGATTTTGCCATGCATGATCTCTTTGGCGCGAATGACTTTTCCACCAAAAGCTTGTCCGATGGATTGCTGGCCGAGGCATATGCCGAGAATGGGGAGATCGTCAGGCGCTTTCGCGATTAGGTCTAGACAAATACCTGCTTCAGTTGGTGTTTTGGGCCCCGGTGAGAGAAGAATTCCCTGCGCACCCATAGTCAGTGCCTGACCAACACTGATGTCGTCATTGCGAACCACTGTTGTTTCTGCCCCAAGCTCCTGAGCATAGTGCACGAGATTATAGGTGAAGCTGTCATAATTATCGATGACGAGGAGCATTATTGATTGCCTCCAAATCTGACGCTTTGTTCGGCTGCACGGAAAAGGGCGTTAGATTTATGGATCGTCTCTTCAAATTCCATCTGGGGAACAGAGTCCATGACAATACCTGCGCCGGCCCGAACATGCAGGACACCATTTTTCACAATCGCTGTACGTAGAGCGATCGCTGTATCCATATCGCCTGTCACAGACAGATAACCAACTGCGCCCGCGTAGATGCCGCGTTTCTCGTCTTCCAATTCATCAATGATTTCCATGGCGCGGACTTTTGGAGCGCCGCTAACCGTACCCGCGGGAAATCCTGCAAAGAGGGCGTCTAACGTGTCGAGACCGTCGCGAATTTCGCCTTCGACGTTAGAGACTATATGCATGACATGGCTGTAGCGTTCTATCGTGAAGCGTTCCGTGACTTTGACAGTCCCAGATTTCGCGACGCGGCCCACGTCGTTGCGGCCCAGATCGAGCAACATCAGATGTTCGGCGCATTCTTTTGGGTCGGCGAGTAGATCTGCTTCAAACTGATTGTCTTCCACCGTTGTTTTACCACGAGGACGCGTTCCGGCGATCGGGCGAACGGTGACGGTGTTATCTCTCAGTCTCACAAGTATTTCTGGGCTTGAGCCGATGACTTGGTGGTCATCAAAGTCGAGAAAATACAGGAAAGGCGAAGGGTTCATCCGACGCAGACTACGGTAGAGGGCAAAAGGTGTCGCAGGTAAAGGTGCGGATAGGCGTTGCCCGATGACCACTTGAAAAATGTCGCCCGCCAGAATGTAGTCTTTGGCCTTCGCAACGCGGGTTCCGAAGGTTTTTGCATCGGTTCCCAAAGTCGGATTGAGGGTTGGTATCGCAACGTCTCGGGCTGTATTTGCGGAGACAGGCAAGGCGAGATCGGCAGCAACCCGTTCAATTCGCGCACATGCATCAGCGTAATTACCCCCGGCAGGCATAGGTGAGCCAATGATGATTTCCTGTGCGACTTGGTCGAAAATGCAAACGATACGCGGACGTACCATAATGGCATCCGGCGTTCCGATTGGATCATGTTTGACACCGGGCAGGCTCTCAACCTGCCTAATCATGTCATAACCTAAATAGCCAAAAAGACCTGCCGCCATCGGAGGAATGTCTTCGGGTAGGTCAAATTCAATTTCGTTTTGTAAGGCTCTCAGCGTGTCCAGAGGTTTGCCAGCGCAAGCCGTGTAGGGATCTCCATCACGACTGATTTCGCTGTTGTTACCATTGGAGCGCCAGATAATGTCTGGGTCGAATCCAAAGAAGCTATAGCGTCCACGTTGTTCACCGCCTGTGACGGATTCGAACAGAAAGGCGTAAGGCTTTCCCAACGCGGCTTTTAAAAACGCTGATACTGGTGTGTCGATATCATTGACGACTCGCGCATGAATGAGCTGGGTCTTTGAACTGTCGACAGCCTCCGGCGCAGGTGAGAAGGTGAGGGACATACCAGACCTTATTCGCCCTCAATGCCCATAACTGCGCGGACCTGATCAGGGTATTCCCGAAGCTCATGCTCTTTCAAGATGGCCAGTCGATAAGCGTTCTGAATGTCACCGCTGATTTCCGCACCGATATTACTTTGTACAGTGTCGAGAATTTCGCCAGCCAAACCATCAGAGTTAGGCGTGACAGAGTCCAGGCGGGCCAAAGTGTAAGTCAAAGGTACTGCTCCAGTGCCGCGCGCTAGATCACCAGGGTCAGAGGTCAAAAGGTCCACAACAACCGAGCCCGCAATATCGCGTGGTGGCTGGGCGCGTGAAATCCCTCGCTCTGCGATAGTCGCAGCAGACCCCAGCTCTTCAGCAATGTCTTCAAGAGACTTTCCATCGCGAATTTCTTGCGCCAAGGCTAGACCACGCTCCGTGAGAGACTCCTGAATTTGTTCATTTTTCCAAGCTGTTAGAACTTGGTCTTTAATGTTGTTTAGAGGTCTAACCTGACTGTCGATGACGTCTGTAACGCGGAAGGCAACCACGCCATCTTGATTGGTCGGATAAATATCTGTGTCAAAGCCGATGTCTTCGGTGAAGATCAAACGTAGCAACTCATCATCCTGCGCGATGCCAGGAATACGGCTCGACCCGTTCATATTTAGGCCATCTTGAGTCTGACCAACACGGTCGATGTAGTCATAGCTTTCCATTGGGAGGTCGAGCTCTGTTGCAATGGCTTCCAATGTGTCGCCGTTGATAAGGCGTGTATCCATGTCGTTACTAATGTCGAAGATTCGGCTCTTGGCTTTCTCTTCGCCTAGAGACCGTCGAATTTCCGGCTCAATTGATGAAAATACAGGTAAGCTGGCGGCAGTTACGGATGGCACATAGACCGCTTCCCAGCCGCCTAAGCTGTTTTCGGATGCCCGGGCTTCGCCCTCACTCAAATCAAATGCCACGTCATCCGTCACAGAATCCAGGAGTTGGTTTTTCTCAACGCCGTCAAAACGATCAGGCGATACGAGACCAAGTGCGCTCGCGACAAGAGTAGGGTCTTCGCCTGCGGCCAAACGGGTTGCAGCGTCTTGCGCTGTGGCTTGATCGGGGGCGGTCAGAACAACGACGTCGCGTGACGCTTTGGTCCCTAGTGTTCCACGCGCGACGCGACTATCAAATTCGTCTTGGACGTCCTGTTCTGTAATCTCGCCAGCAACGTCTGGAAGAAACCCAGATGGCTCCAGACGAATCATTGTGACTTGGCGGTATTCCGGCGCGGTGTATCGAACGGCGTTTTGGTCAAGATAGGCCTGTAGAACCTCATCAGACGGTGTTTCAGGCGTTGGGACGGCATCTTTGTTGAGCGTCAGAACTGTTGCTTTGCGTTGCTCTGACAGGAAATCAAATTGGCGTTTTGCATAGCCGGAAGGCGCCTGAACGCCGCCGACGATGGCTTCAACTGTTTGGACCCGTCTTAGGTCGCGTAGAATATCTTCTTCGAATTTCTTAATGGTATAGCCATTGCGGGTTCTAGCGAGCGCGGTCTCTAGTTTGTTGCGGTCAAATTCTTGCGTGATTTCAGACCGGAACGCTGGAATGGCTTCGATATAGGATTTTGCGTCGGCTCGGTTGACGCCGACACCAAGGTCTTGAGCGTCCTTTTCAACAGCGAGTTGAACCTGATATTGTGCCATCAAATCCCGGTGAACGCCTTGCTGATAGGCTTCTTCATTCGTCAGGCCTTCCCCGCGTTGTGCCGCGATTTCGCGTAATCGTGACTGTAGATCTCGGTTAAAGTCTCGCGTGGAGACGCTGGCGTCGCCAACACTGACAACAGCGTTTCTGACTCCAGGGACGAAGATGTCGTTCACTCCCCAAACCGCAAACGCGAGTACGAGTAAGCCAACGAGGACGGCAACAAATGCGCCTCTGATTTTTCCGCCAATGGATTGAGCCATGAGATTGAGTATCCGAATACCTAAAACGTGGGCTGTCTTACCCACGAGACACCCCACTTACAAGGCCGCGATGCGCTTGCATTGCGTGTGAATTCAAAGGCATTATGTCTCTAAGATGGAGATAGAATATGGCTAAGAAACTGCGCACGCTAATTGCGGCGAACTGGAAAATGCACGGAGATATGAGTTGGGTGTTTAAACCTGCTGATTTCGCCGCGCTTTATCATGCGGATAGCCGCGAACATTTGGATGTCTTGATCTGTCCACCCGCAATATTACTCGGGTCTATGTTGGACCCAGAGCAGACTGGCGTTTTGTTAGGTGGACAAGATTGTCACGCCGAAGTCTCCGGCGCGCACACAGGAAATCTGTCAGCTGAGATGCTGAAAGATGCTGGTGCGAGTTACGTTATTGTTGGTCACAGCGAATGTAGAGCCGCTGGAGATACGGATGCGGACGTTCATGCCAAAGCTAAAGCGGCTGCACGAGCAGGATTGGTCCCAATAATCTGTGTTGGCGAGACGGAAGCTGAACGTGACGCGGGAAAAGCCGAATCTGTGGTATCAGCACAAATCAAGGCCAGCGTCCCGAAACTCAAAGATTATGTCATCGCCTATGAGCCTGTTTGGGCCATTGGCACGGGGAAAACGGCGACACCTGACGATGTTGACGAAATGCACAATGCAATTCGAGAGCAGGTCGGCGCTAAAATCCGTTTACTTTATGGGGGCTCCGTGAAGCCAGCCAATGCAGAGAGTTTACTCGCATTGAAAAATGTAAACGGCGCGTTGATTGGTGGAGCGGGGCTTGAGATGGAAAGCTTAGCCGAAATCGCAAAAGCGGCACCTCAGTCATAGGTCTTAATAGATAGGGTTAACCAAGCGTCAACGCCTTCGCGGCAAAGTCCAATCAACGATTCGACTTTGTCTGCGAGGCTTTCATGCGTTTTATTACTTTTTCCGTTTTTGCGACCCTTTTATCGGCGCCTGCCTTCGCAGCAGATCTAGGCACATATCGACCGGGAACCCCTTATGGAAGCACAGTGGCTGCTGGCGCGGATGTCTGTGACAATCAATGCGCTGGGGATGCGCAATGCCGCGGATGGAATTATGTTAAACCCAATCCGAAAGCCGCCGGCATTTGCGAATTTCTGTCTTCAGTCTCTACGCCTATTGCCTCGCAAATTTCAATTTCTGGCGAGAGCCTGTCTGCGGCACCGATTTCATCGCGGGTAACAAGCGGTGCAACCAACACTGTTCGGGTCGGGACGCAGCCGCCATCAAGCAGCAATACAGTTCGGGTAGGGCAGTCGCCTTCCAATCGCCGGGTTGTCCGGCAGGCTCCGACGCAGCGGATTGCGACCCAGCAAACATCAACACGTTCTATTGAAGATATGAGCCTGACGGCGCAACAGAACCGGTATCGTCAAGGGATCGCCGGTGTGCCCAAGCCTACTCCTCAGCCTCAAATGCAAGCGCCTGTACCTGGTCAGCGTCCTATGTTTCGGCCGATTTTAGATGCACCCGCGCCGCAATTCAGCGGTCAACAGATTAGGCAGCCGCAGGCACAAAATGCGACCCAGAGACAAGCATCTCGGAGAGCCACTGGCCCGCGTCGTGTTCAAGGACAGCCAGTGCCACAGTTTCAGGATCCTAGAGCGCAAATACAGGGTCAACAATTCCAACGCCCGCAATCGCAACAACGTGGACACTCACGTCCCCCGATTGGACAACCTATTCCTGCCGCGCAAGCTCCAGTGCGTGCGCAACCTACGACTCCAAGTCAGCGTTTAGCTCAGATGGCTGCGCAAACCCGTACCCAAGTGGCAGCTGTCCCGCCAACTGGTCCGATAGCTCTCACTCCGCAGCAAGCACGTAAGAGTTTATATGGTCAGCTAAATGATGATGTAGCGCCTTCTTCGAGCCTGCCTACCGCAAACGCTGTGCCTACTCAGCCTGTCGTTGAACAGCCTTTGGGCGAGATTTTAGCGGGCGGTCGTTAGGCGGTTTTACGCTTTTCTATCCAGTATTTTACGCCGGCAAGGATGGCTGAAAAGGAGAGCCTGAACCAACCGAACATCACAAAAAGCACAAAGCAAACTGTGAGTGAGGTCAGCAAAGCCACGGGGACGTTACCAGCGTCATAGTGGAATAGTTTCAGCGTCTCTGATCCGCCGGAAAAGGCTGCGATCATCGCGAGAAAAACCCAAACGCCAACCCAGTAAAACCGGATCAATTCGTTTTTTTGCTTGAACGCGGTGACTGGAATGAAAAACAAAGTTACGAAAGCCAAAGTGATCGCGAACATTATAAGGCCAGGAAGTATCTGTATCAGCATGGGACGCGCTTTCGGGTCTGGGGGTTAATCCCCCAACACATTTCAAGCCGCGTGCCGTTTTTGGTTTAAGACCGTTCTTTCGTGGTCAAAAATCGAAGGTCTGGATTTTTTTCTTGGGCATAACCTACATCCCACGCGGATTTTGCGAGGAACACCGGTGCGTCATCGACATCGGTTCCTGTTGTCATGACATTTTTATCAACGAATGACTTAATCAGGGCTTCATCATCTGCGGCGATCCAGCGCGCGGTTTGATAAGCTGGGACTTCAAATGTAACCTCAAGACCATATTCGGTCTTAATCCGTTCACGCATAACATCGATTTGGAGAGACCCAACGGCACCGACAATCATGTCAGAGCCAAAATTAGGTTTGAACAATTGTGTCACACCTTCTTCGGCCAGTGATTCAAGAGCTTTACGTAAATGCTTGGCTTTCAATGGATCTTTCAATTGCGCACGCCGTAGGATTTCTGGTGCGAAATTCGGAATACCCGCGAATATAACTTTACCTGATTCAGACAAACTGTCTCCGACGCGAAGGGCTCCGTGGTTGGGAATGCCGATGACGTCCCCCGCATAGGCGTTCTCAGCAAGTTCGCGGTCTTGGGCAAAAAATAAAATCGGATTGTGGACTGAGATGGTTTTGTTTTCCGCTGTCTTAAGCTTCATCCCGCGCTTAAATTCTCCTGAACACATTCGTAGGAAGGCGACTCTATCTCGATGGTTGAGATCCATATTGGCTTGAACTTTGAAGACAAATCCTGCGACCTCTTTACCGGTCGGTTTGATCATCACCTCTTGCCCAGCTTTTTTTGCCGTTTCAGCTTGTGGTTCTGGGCAGAGTTCGGCCAATGCATCGATTAGCTGTAGGACACCAAATTTACGTAAGGCAGATCCGAAGTAGACCGGCGTCATATGTCCTTCGCGAAAACTCTGCTCATTAAAATCGGGATATTCCCGCGCAAGCTCTTGTTCTTCCAAGAACTCATTAAGTAGATCGTCATTGTCAAACATTCCGGCGATGGAGTTGCCGTCCACTTTAGTCAGGACGTGCTCGCCGCCGTCTTCGGGTTTGACGAAATGTAGGAAATCATCCGTCCTTAAATCAACGACTCCTTTGAACCGGCGTCCAGACGCTGCAGGCCACTGCATGGGCACAACATCAAGGGCAAGTTTGTCTTGGATTTCCGCGATAATGTCGAAGGTATCACGGCCTTCACGGTCCAGCTTATTTACGAATGTAATAATAGGAATGTCGCGCAGACGGCAAACCTCGAAGAGTTTCAGCGTTTGTGGCTCAATGCCTTTCGCCACGTCGAGAACCATGACGGCGCAATCGGCTGCGGTGAGGGTTCGGTAAGTGTCTTCAGAAAAGTCTTCATGCCCTGGCGTGTCCAGAAGGTTAAAGATGAGGTTCTTATGCTCAAATGTCATGACAGAGGATGAAACAGAAATGCCGCGTTCTTGTTCGATTTTCATCCAGTCAGACTGCGTTCGACGGGCTTCACCGCGCGCGGCCACTTTACCGGCTTGGTGAATGGCTCCCGCGGCCAAAAGCATGTTTTCAGTCAACGTGGTCTTACCCGCATCAGGATGAGAGATGATCGCAAAGACGCGGCGACGAGTTGGCTCGATTTCAAGGGCTTTAGACATGATGCGCAGATAGGGGGATTGGCGTGTTGGGGCAAGCCGCGTTTCTATTCTCACGCAGGACGACTGAGGTGTTAGGGTTTTTGGTCTGCGGCTTCCATCTTAGAAAAGCGAGTATTCCACTTACCCATCTCGCTGCGGGCGTCGCCGATAAATGGACTCCAGCGGATCCCCGTCATGAAAACCCAAGCCAAAAGAGATCCCGGAAAGCGAGTCGGTCGATTAAAGTGCAACAGAAGAATGATGCGTTCCTCATCGGTGTGGTTCCACGTCTCGTGCTTAAAGGTATCATCAAACACAAAGGCTTCGCCATTCCGCCAATGAACGATGTCGTCCTTTACCCTGATCGCGCAGTTTTCATGTTTGTCTGGAATTTTCAGTCCGAGGTGCGCCACGCAAATGCCAGCGGTAACGCCTTTATGCGGGGCAATCGTCATGCCTGGTTCGTGGATAGAAAAGAGAGCAGTCTTCAGACCAGGTATTTGTTCGACAAAAGCTGTCGTTTTTGGGCACCTCGCGCAATTTTCTTTCGACTTAAATCCATACCCCCACAGGAAATAAGATCGCCACTTTTTCTCATCATCCAGTTTAGCGTGGTCCGGTGAAATATCAGAGAGGGAGGGAATGGCATCCCGATATTTTAAAATCTCTTCCGCTTCCTTCCGCATGACCTCCCAATTGTCTTCAAGCGTTGTCAGCCAAGGGAAGTGTTGCCGATCCAGTATCGGCGTGTTCCCAACTTTGGAATGTCGCTTAATATAAGGGTTGATACGCTTGCGTAGCCGTTTACCCGCGCGAACAATCCACGCACGGTTTAGGTCAGGTTTCTCGCCCGACATGATTGGCTTTGTTTGCGCTTCGCTCATTTCTTGGTTGCCCCCAATACTAAGCTGCGAAAGAGCCATAGCAGATTTTCCTTAAAAAATAAATCAATCTGAGGTTAGGGGTGGTGTTGGAAGTTGTGCTCTAGCTGAAGAAGAGGCCTGTTTTCCTTCGAAAAAATATAGGGTGGCATTAATCTAAGTAGAGGCTTTGAAGCCGGCGTAGATAATCTGTTTCGCAATTTTTTGTTGACCTCCCCCGCTCAACATTGCAAATTGACAACGTTGTCAATTTGCAATGAAGCGTCAGTGTAGAGGAGGGGTTTCGTGCCTACGAATAGAAGAGAGCTTTTAGTTTGTGGAGGAAGCGCAATGATAGTTGCAGCTTGTTCTAACGTTCCCGTCATTTCGGATTTAGAGCAAGGCGCATCCGCCATTATACCTGCCGCCAATCAAACCCCTACCTTGCCTAAAACCTCTTTATCCTCGCTTGCGAAGGCAAAAGGTCTGAGGTTTGGAACGGCTATCGGGTCCGGACCATTTGAAGACGCCGCTTATCGGCGGATTATTGCTGCGGAATGCGATACATTGGTCGCGGAAAACGAACACAAACTCTACACAATTTTAGGACAAGTTGGACCTTACCAGTTCTCACGTGGGGATGAATTGGTCGAATGGGGGCTCTCCAATGATATGGATTTCCGCGGACATGTTTTACTATGGAATCGGATGGAATTCACGCCTGCTTGGGTGTCAGAAAAAGACTTTGGCGGTAAAAAAAGAATGGAAGATTTCGTTTCGTCATACATCCAGAAACTGACCCAGCATTACGGAGAAAAAATCTATTCTTGGGATGTCGTAAACGAGACTATTGATCCCGCGTCAGGGAAAATGCGGGACACCGTTTTTGTCCAAAATGGCGGTGAAGAAATTGTCGATTTCAGTTTTCATAAAGCCAAGGAATTCGCTCCTCATGCCGAGCTTGTTTATAATGATTATATGATTTGGGAGTCTGGAAACGAAAAGCATCGCTATGGTGTACTGAAACTCCTAGAAGGCTTTAGGAAGCGCGGCGTACCAATTGATACCTTTGGGATTCAGGGTCATCTGGGCACGAAGGTTGGAGATCCAAAAGATGGATATCCTGACCCTCAGGCTAAAGAGTGGCAGCGCTTTTTGGATGAAATTGTTGGTATGGACTACAAGCTTATCGTCAGTGAATTCGATGTAAATGATACAGGGTTAAACGCGGATCCGAAAATTCGAGACGAAGAAGTTGCGGCTTACGGCAAGGCGTTCTTGGATATGATGCTAAGCTACACGCAGACAAAAGACGTCTTGGCTTGGGGCTTGTGCGACCGTCATACCTGGCTGCAGACATGGTGGCCGAGGAAAGACAATTTAGTGAAGCGGCCATCGCTCTATGATGTTCACTATCAGCCTAAACCCCTTCGTGAGGCGATAGCCCAGGCCTTCAAAGATGCGCCGGTGCGGTCGGCTTAAGCGATATCTCATCAAAAAATGTAATCCAAAAAACAAAGCAAGTTATGAAGTTCTTTATCGATAGTGCCGACCTCGAGGCCATCTCTGAGTTAAACGATATCGGGTTGGTCGATGGGGTTACGACTAATCCATCAATCATCGCGAAATCTGGACGAAACTTCAAAGAGGTTATCGCAGAAATTTGTGAAATTACCTCCGGACATGTTTCTGCAGAAGTCATTGCCTCTGATTCCGCCGGAATGATTGAAGAAGGCCTGACGCTCAGAAAAATTGCCGAAAACGTCTGCGTCAAACTCCCTCTCACTCTGGAGGGTTTGAAGGCTTGTAACATCCTGTCAAAACAGAATGTCCCCACAAATGTAACCCTTTGTTTCTCCCCAAATCAGGCTCTGCTCGCCGCGAAATGTGGCGCCACCTATATCTCGCCCTTTATTGGTCGATTGGATGATATTACCTTAGATGGGATTGACCTCATTCAAGATATTCGGTCGATCTATGACAATTATCAGTTTAAGACTGAAATCTTGGCAGCGTCTATCCGTAACGCCAATCACGTGAAGGAATGCGCTCTTATTGGTGCGGATGTTATTACCGCCCCGCCAAGTGTTATAAAGGGCCTAAGTGGTCATGTTCTAACAGACAAAGGACTTGCCGCTTTCATGAAGGATTGGAATGCGACGGGTCAGACAATCTAAACCTTTAGGTCAAAGGAATGACGCGGCTGTAGCCGATTAGCCGTGTGAGGGCTTTCTTCTAACTTTTCTTTACTTGGGGCGCTGGGCTTGCGAACTTGGTGGGGATGACTTCTCTCCCTGAAAATGACTTTGAGTCCGCCAAAATTGCGGCGACCGCACTTGATGAAGCGGCAAGGGATATGCGGGTCTTGTCGTCCCTAAGCTGGGACAATTCCATGCGAGAGGCCTTTCTGGCGCGTGGTGTGACGCCCAACCCCGAATATAGGGCGGTCGATACGACCAACGCTCGGGATGCGATTGCTTTCGCTCGCAAGCATATTGATGGCGATCATGTCGTTATGCAGTGGCTGAGCCGTCTTTGCGCTACGCTTGATACGACAGCTGAACTGATGGACGCGCGAGGGACGCCAGAGTTTTTAGAGCATTCTGCGGCGTTGTATGGGCGTCCAAAGGATTTGATGCTCGATAAAACCACGCGAGTTTTGGATTTGGCGCGGCACATGGATGCCACGCTAGAGGGTATGGATTTCGATCAATTGGTTGTCGAGGGATATGAAACTGAACTCGATGCAGAGGGTTTTGCGAGTGCGTTAAGGGCGAAGTTAGAGCCCTTCTTTGGGGTGGATGCACCTGCCGTTATCGTATCGCCAGATGTGTCTTCAAAAGCGGCTGCATCCTCAAAACGAATTCGTATTCGGACTGATGCAAACTTCACGGACCGCGATGTGGATCAGCTGCTGCATCACGAAGCGCTGGTTCATTCAGCCACGGGTTTGAATGGGAAGCTTCAAAAGAATTTTCCTATATTGGGACGGGGGCACCCGGGCACGACCGAAATTCAAGAGGGCTTGGCGGTCTTTGCGGAGGTAATTACTGGCAATATGGACCCGCGTCGGTTCCGGCGTTTGTCGGGACGGGTGATAGCGATTCAAATGGCGATTGAGGGGGCCGATTTTAAAGACGTTTTCGAGTTCTTTGATGATCGAATAGACGACCCAGAACAGGCTTATGAAAACACGCGGCGCGTTTTTCGTGGTGGCGTGATGTCTGGTGGTGCGCCGTTCACCAAAGACATGGTGTATCTGAACGGCCTATTGCGGGTGCATAATTTCATCCGGACTGCGGTTAAACTTCGGCGGTCTGATTTGATCCGTGTGTTGTTTGTTGGGAAACTCGATATTGAGGACATTCCGGCGCTGGCCCAGCTCGCGAGTTTAAAACGAATCGAACCGCCAAAATTCATGCCGCCATGGGCTAGCGATTTGAGGTTTCTCGTCAGCTATATGGCTTATTCTGCCTTTCTCAATCAGGTTAAAATGCCAGGCTTTCAGGCCTATTACGAGAGCGAGCTGGACGAGGTTCCGGATGTTTGGAGCTTCGCAGATGGAGATCCATGGACTTAAATTTAGACGTCGTCGTTGCTGTAAAGACCTGATTGCCTTCGGTCCGGCAAGACATGCATAAACCAGTAAAAAATCTTCGACCATCCCGATGTTTCAAACACAAGGAAAATTGCCCAGAGTGTCGACCGTTCGCCCCGATACCGATCTTTCCAATGCAGAATAGGAATTAAGCAGAGAAGGCCTATCAGCCAAACAATGCCTATCATTAACGCAATTCTACCCAGCACCGACAGGAATTGTATATTGCTCAACATTAATGGAATGCCGATTATTAGGCCAATCAAAGCTGCAATGGCACCTCGTTTAAGCCAGCCTAACTTTTGCGCGAACCACTCCTCTCGGTCTTGACCGACTTTCAAACCTAACTCTCGCGGCGGGTCAAGAAAGCTAGACGTTCAAACAAATGGACATCTTGTTCGTTTTTCAGGAGAGCACCATGAAGGGGTGGAATCATCTTCTTCGGGTCGGCTTCTTTGATTGTTTCCGGATCGATGTCCTCGACCAGCAATAGTTTGAGCCAGTCTAGCAATTCCGACGTTGATGGCTTCTTTTTCAGACCCGGCATTGCGCGTACAGCAAAGAAACGTTTGAGCGCAGCGGAGAGCATGCGCTGCTTCAAATCCGGGAAATGAACTTTGACGATATCTGCCATTGTCTCCTCATCCGGGAATTGGATGTAGTGGAAGAAACAGCGGCGCAGGAAGGCATCCGGCAGGTCTTTTTCATTGTTCGACGTAATGATGATGATTGGGCGCTGGCGGGCTGTGATTGTCTCGCCTGTCTCATAGACGGCGAAGCTCATCTTATCGAGTTCATGCAGCAGGTCGTTTGGAAATTCGATATCCGCTTTGTCGATTTCGTCGATCAGCAAGATTGGGCGGACCTCTGATTCAAAGGCTTCCCACATTTTACCTTTATTGATGTAGTTTTTTATGTCGTGAACACGATCATCACCAAGCTGGGAGTCACGCAAGCGCGCAACAGCATCATATTCATAGAGGCCTTGTTGAGCTTTGGTTGTTGATTTGACGTTCCATTCAATCAGCGGTGCACCAAGGCCTTTAGCAATTTCATGTGCCAAGACGGTTTTGCCGGTCCCGGGTTCACCTTTGATGAGCAGCGGGCGCTCCAGAGTGATCGCTGCATTGACCGCCATTTTCAGGTCGTTTGTCGCAACGTAATTGTCAGTGCCTTCAAATTTGGCCATGCCTCGGGTCCTCTTCAATTTACTGCCTTTTATTGCAAGGAACTTCGATAGCAAGACATGGCGCCCATTCACATTCAGGTGAAAATCAGTCCCATTCTGTCAAAGTCACTTGTGAGACTCAGATGTCGCGGTTATCACGCCGCAAAATTCCGAACACGTACACTGAGAATACTCAGGTATGGGGGGACGTTCGATTCACACATGAATGGGGATGCTTATGTCTAAATCAGCCAAAAAACCGGTAAAACTGCCGAAAGGTTATGTACCTTCGGAAGATGAGAAGTTCATGAATGCGAAGCAGCAGGAATACTTCCGTCAAAAGCTGTTGAAATGGAAAGCTGAGATCGCTGAGGAAACGCGTAATACGGTGGAATACCTGAAAGGCGAGAGCGTTTCTCATCCGGATCCGGCTGATACGGCGGCGGCCAATGCTGATCGCCGCATGGAGCTACGGACCAAGGATCGTCTTCGTAAGTTAACCAACCAAATCGACAAAGCCCTTCGCCGTCTCGAAGACGGTACCTATGGGTACTGCGAAGAAACAGGTGATCCAATTCGCCTCAAGCGCTTGGACGCGCGTCCTATCGCAAAAAAGTCCATCGAAGCGCAGGAAATGCACGAGCGCGGTGAGCGTCTGAAGGCGGGCTAAGGCGCCCGCCAAAACCGGCTGATTATCTGAGCTGGACTTTGAAAATTAGTGCGGCGTTTGGCGGGATATTGCTGCCTCTGCCCAAATCTCCATAAGCCAGTGCGGGCGGGATGAAGAGTGTCCATTCATCGCCGGGCTGCATGAGGCCTAACGCTTCTTGCCAACCTTGGATAAGCTCGGCGGGGTTCAACGTTTCGGGACGGCCGCGTTCAAAAGAACTGTCAAAGACTGTTCCGTCGATCAGGCGACCTTCATAATGAACCGTAACGGATTGATCTGCGGAATATCTTTTACCTGTGGGATTCGGGCTGGCCCTTTCAATACGGTATTGAAGCCCCGAAGCGGTGACGTTCACGCTTGCTTCGCGCCGATTTGCGGCGAGCCAGTTCTCTGCCGCCTCTGCAGCATTCTGTAGGTTTTGTTCAAATTGCGCGCGCGCGGCTTTTGTCTGGCGGTCATATTCGCTGACGGTTGGAGGCGCGGGATCAAAAGATACCGGTGTTTCATTGCCGCCACCACCACAGCCAGCCATCAAAACGCCAAGAGTGCAAAGAAAAAGGGCGGTTTGAGAAGCACGCATTGAATATCCTTTAAAGTTGCTCTTGGGAGAAGCAAATTACGTACCAGAACCGAAATTTGGCTCATCTTTTTCGCCTCCTTTTGGTTGCAATATCAAAGTTCAATACCCGACTTTTGGCGTGAAAATTGCAACGAAATGGAGGTATCCAGCTAGGGAAAGGTGCGACATGATCCTGAAAACGCTAAAACTCTCAAGGCTCGCATTTCTATCGACTTCACTGGCGTTGGCCCTTGCCGGACAGGCTACCGCGCAAGTCGCGTCCCCGGGTGTGGTGATTACGGAGCTTAACGGCCAACAAGTGTTTGAAGGCGACGGCGGATATGATCAGATTGATTATGATGGTAACTCAGCCAATTACGCCTTTATCAGGAACGCTGACTTTTCCGTTTCTGTCACCAAACCGGATGGCGTGACCGACCGCTTGATAAATATTGACGGCTTTTGGTTTGCGGGCGAGCAGCAATGGTATGCAATTGAGGATCTCGAGGTCCCGGCCAGCGAGGGTCAAACGATTACGGGGTCTCCCGGACGTTATGACCAAGTCGACTATCCCGGAAATTCCGGCGAGTATGTTTTTGTTCGAAATGCGGATATGTCGATTTCTGTGTCAAAGCCCGGCGGGGCGATCGATACCCTTATCGATATCGACGGGATTTGGTTTTCTGGAGAGTTTGAATGGTATGCAATCGGAGACCTCATTACGCCGTCCAATGGAGGGCGCACAATAACGGGTGGGCCGGATTATGATCAGGTCGATTATCCGGGGGACAGTTCCGATTATACCTTTTCAGAAAATACGAATGGCTCTGTTAGTGTAGACAAGCCTGATGGCAGCACAGATATATTGACCAGTATTGAGGGGTTCTGGTTCCAAGGCGAGCAAGCTTGGTATCCTATTGAATCACTCCTGCCGCAAACGGGTCAAACAATCATTGGGACGAATGCCTATGATCAAGTCGATTATGACGGGTTTCGGTCGGAATATCTCTTTGTGCAAAACGCGAATGGGACCGTCACAGTCAATCGACCGGGCGGGTTGATAGATACACTCACGTCGATTGACGGCTTTTGGTTTCGCGGAGAAGAGGCTTGGTATTCTATCGAGGACATTTTTGACGGCGATACGGGCACACTCATCGATGGCGTTATTACGGGCTCCCATGACGTGAATGATAACCTCACAGGCACGTCCGCTACAGATGTCTTCTTCGCCGGCCGCGGCAATGACCTGATCAGAGGGCTAGGTGGTCAGGACACCCTCCGGGTCGACGGCGATGTCTATGAGTGGACCTATACGGCAGATGGCGACACCCTCACGATGACCCATCCGACGTGGGGCGTGAATACACTCATAAGTATTGAGCGAATTTTCTCTCTTCGCTCCGGACAGAATTTCACTGTCAATCAAGCCATCGCGTCAACCAATGGCCTTCCGACCTTCCGTCTGGACGGTGATAATGTCATTAACGGCACACCTGGAAATGACATCATCCCGGCTCAAACGGGCGTTCAGGGTTTCTATGGCGGTTTGGGCAACGACACCTATCAAGGCACAGGCAATTTCGAGCAGGTCAATTATGACGGCGCGCGGGCCGAATATACGTTCAGACAAAACGCCAACGGATCAATCCGCGTTACCCACCCGATTTGGGGTACGGATACACTCGTCGATATTGACGGTCTGATCTTTACAGGGGTCGAACCCGGTGTGGGTGGAAATCGCACCGCCGAATTCGAATATGTGAATATCGGCGATGTCGTAGGTTAGGGCCTGTTGCAACCCTCCCAAAAGGAGAGGTGAATAGGCTTAAAGCCGATCCGGTTTATAGCTTCCGCTTTTCATATCCGAGACATAGGCATCGACTTGCTCTTCCATGATATCGAGCGGGACAGGACCAGTTGCGAGAATAGCGTCGTGGAAATCGCGGATATCGAAATCATCGCCAAGCTCTTCTTTGGCTGCTTCACGGAGTTCCAGGATCTTGTTCATGCCGATTTTATAAGCGGTCGCTTGACCCGGCATGACGACATAACGGTCAATGGCTTTGACGCAATCCGACTCAGGATTTGGCGTATTGACCATGAGATATTCAGTCGCTTCTTCTCGCGTCCATTTTTTCTCATGAAGGCCTGTGTCGACGACGAGGCGCGCTGCACGCCAAAGCTCCATCGCAAGGCGGCCAAAATCGGAATACGGGTCAGCATAAAGGCCCATCTCTTTTGGAAGATACTCTGAATACAGCCCCCAGCCTTCGGAATAAGCGGTGAAGCGCCCATATTTGCGGAAAGACGGGACGCCTTCCAGTTCTTGGCTGATAGATAGCTGCATGTGATGCCCCGGAACGCCTTCGTGATAGGCGAGGGCTTCCATTTGGTACACGGGCATTGCATCCATCCGGTAGAGGTTGGCGTAATAGATGCCAGGGCGAGAGCCATCAGGAGCAGGCCGGTTATAAAATGCTTTGCCAGCAGCTTTCTCGCGGAAGGCTTCCACGGCGCGAACTTCCAGTTCTGCTTTGGGGAGTTTGTTGAAAACTTCCGGTAGGCGGACCTTCATGTCGTCAATGAACTGCGTGGCTTCACGTAGATAAGCGGCCCGGCCGCGTGCACCTTCCGGTTTGAAGAATTGTTTGTCTGTGCGGGTAAATTCGAAAAACTCTTGGAGTGTGCCTTCATATCCAACCGTTTTCATGATTTCTCGCATTTCTGCGTGGATGCGTTCAACTTCCGAAAGGCCAAGATTATGGATCGCGTCCGCGCTCATATCTGTTGTTGTCATCTCTTTCAGACGCCATGCGTAATAAGCGTCGCCATCAGGTAATTTCCATGCCCCGTCATCAGTCGTGGCAAGGTTCTTCTGACGCTCCATTTCTGAAATGATACGCTGGTAAGCGGGGGCGACATCATTTGCGATGGCATTGATCGCACGCTCATAAAGAGCCTCGAGTACGTCGTCTTCCAGCTCTAAATTTGATGTTTTCTTACGAAAGTCCTCCAGCAAAAGGTTCAGGTCTTCGCTGTCTTCGTCAACTGGACTTCCCGAGATAATATTTTGGGCGCTGCCAATGACGAAGTCATAAACAAATTTCGGAGGGGCAATACCATTCTCGAACTTAGCCTTGGCTTGACGGGTGCGTTCGTCAAGAACATCGCCCATGGTTTCCAAGCGGGTCAGGTAATTCTCAGCATCCTCCACATCTTTGATTTTATGTTGGTTCATGAGGAAGGTTGGCATGGATGAATGTGATCCACGCATTTGAGTGTAGGTGTAACCATGGTCCCACCACTCGCGGCCTGCGAGGGCGTCGTTCGCATTCTTCTCGAATAATCGATAAGATAATTGCCCATCTGCATCCAGCGCGTCGAAATCGAAATTTTCTTTCATTTCTGCTAAAGCTTCGCGGGTCTTGTCGAGTTGTTCTAATTGATAAGCTCTAGACGGATCGTTCCACTCATCCTGACGCTCATCAATTCCCAGAGATGTCATGAACTGCGGATAAGCGCGGACATTTTCCATGAATTTTGTTTCAAACCAAGCGTCTAGGCGTTCGTTCTCATCTACGGTTTTAGTTGAAACGGTCTCGGCAGCTTCAGATTTCGGTGTAGGGGCTTCGGCGGCAGGTGCACAAGCGCCCAGTGTCAGGACGGCAGCCAAGATTAGAGTGTGGGGGGCGATGTTTTGCATTACTTTGTCTCCGATTGTGTCGTCACGATATAGTCGTCTACCAATTCTTCAAGGATGCTGAGAGGGACGGACCCATTTGCAAGAACCGTATCGTGGAATTGGCGGATGTCAAAGTCCTCACCAAGCTCGACTTCCGCTTTGGCGCGGAGTTCTTCAATTTTCAGTTTTCCAATCATGTAGGCTGTCGCTTGGCCGGGCCAAACGATGTAGCGATCGATTTCTGCTCGGACATCGCCCTCCGGATTTGGAATATTATCAAGATAATACTGAACAGCCTTTTCGCGGTCCCATTTTTTGGAGTGAATACCCGTATCAACGACGAGGCGCGCCGCTCGAAAAATCTCCATGCCAAGCTGCCCGAATTCCTTGTATGGGTCAGTATAGAGGCCAATCTCTTTTGGGAGCGCTTCGGAATAAAGCGCCCAACCCTCAATAAAGGGCGTATGTCCGCCGAGCGTGCGGAATTTCGGAAGTCCTTGCAGCTCTTGGGCAATCGCGATTTGCATATGATGACCGGGAATGCCTTCATGATAGGCGAGGGCTTGCATTAGGAATTTCGGCTGATCTTCCATCGATTTTAGATTGACGTAATATGTGCCTGGGCGAGAACCATCCAACGCCGGCGAGTTATAAAACGCGCCAAAGGCCGTATCTTCACGAAACGGTTCTACGCGTTTGACGACCATTGCTGCTTTAGGTTTTGTGATGAACAATGTGTCCAGTCGGCCTCGCATATCATCAATCACAGCGGTCGCTTCTGCCATATAGGCATCGCGGCCTTCATCCGTGTTGGGGAAAGTGAATTGAGGGTCCGTTCGTAGGAAAGTGAAAAACTCTTTTAGTGTACCTTCAAACCCAACGCGGGTCATGATTTCGCGCATTTCGTCTTGAATGCGCGCGACTTCTGCAAGCCCAATCTCGTGGATTTCGTCAGCTGTTAAGTTCGTTGTCGTATAATGTTTCAGGCGAACATTGTAATACTCACTGCCATTCGGCAATTTCCACGCGCCGTCGTCTTCGCTTGTTGCGCCAGCATGTTGATCAAACATAGCGATGAGGGAAATATAGGCCGGCTGTACGGATGTCAGCAAAGCGTCTTTGGCATCCTCTACCAATGCATCCTTTTTATCCTGCGTCGTTTCAAGCTTACCTATCTTCGCCTGTATGTCAGACCAGAGCGGGCTGTCGTCACCGTCTTCAAAAGGTGCGCCGGAAATGACATTTCGGGCCGCTCCACCAACCTTAGCGTAAACAAATTTGGGCATTGTGACGCCAGATTCGAATTGGGCTTCGGCTCTGGCTTGCGCTTGTCCTAGATATGTTTTTACGGCGCGCAGGCGGGAAATGTAGTCCTCGGCACCTTTGACATCTTCAACCTTGGCATAATTGATAAGGAAACTAGGCAAACCCGTATGGGGGCCGGACATATGGGAAAAAACATAGTCATTCTGACCCACGCCGTGAGTTGCGAGTTGGTCTTCAATATCAACCTCGAACAAGCGGTAGGAAAGGCGGCTTTGTTCATCTAGGCGGTCAATGTCGAAATCACGCCGCATCTCGTTTAGCCAGGATTTGGCAATCGCCACTTCCTCATTGATTGCTGTTTGCGAGACATCATCCAATTGATCCATACCGTCTGGCATTCCAAGGTATGTGCGTGACATGGGTGAGCGTGCTAATTGTTCTTCATAGCGGGCTTTGAACCAATCGTTGAGGCGTTGGCTCTCTTGCACGATCAACTCTTCACGTTGTGGGATATCGGCGCCGCTATCTAAACAGGCAGACAGGAGCGGTGTCATGCCGATAGTGAGTAGAGCCGTGGCGAGTATGGTTGCTTTTTTCATGCTTTTCTTGTCCTCAATCGAGCGTACGGTTGGCATTCGCACATTTTTATTCACGCTACGCTATAATTTGCGCGCGTCATAAAGGGAAATCATGCCTAAGGTGCCCTAATGAATGAGATGATTCGCACAGATATACCGCAAGCGAGGCGGACAGCACCGCTTTGGTTCGGTGCTTTGTTAGCGTTTGCAGCCCTTTTGGGCGCGCTCGCCTCTGTTTGGTTCGCTCGGGACAAGCTGACCCTCGATGGCTACATCATATTGGCTGGGATAGCCGTTGTCGCGCTCTTGGCGTTTATCACTTTTGTTATCATGGCTCGAACACGCCGCGGATCAGAGCGTCGTCAGACGAGCCGTGAGAGTGTATATTCCAGCGCTTTCTATAATAATTTTGTTCCTAGTCTCGTGATAAAAGATGGCAAACCAGTCCATGCTAATCGGGCCTATCTAGACCTTGCGGAAACATTGGGCGCCACGAGTGTTGGGGACTCGCCGCCTGTCATTGATCGTCTTTTTACGTCCGCGGGCAATGAAGCTGCCGCCGCGATATTCCGTTTGCATCATCTCGCCTCCGGCATGGAGACGGCGGAAGAGACAATAGACCTCGTCACGCCGCAAAGCGACTTGATGCGGTACAAGCTCCAAGTCAGCCGTCTGGATCGCCAAAGTACGCTTTGGCAGGTCATTGAAGCGCCAATGGATCGATCAGTCGGGCAGGATGTTTTGGCAGAAGCTCCCGTTGGGTTGTTCACGGTTGCAAAAGATGGTCGGGTTTTGGCGACGAATGACGTGTTACTGCGATGGTTAGGCGGTGCGGAGACTTCGCCGCCAGCTATAATGTCCGGTTTCATAGAGGATCCCGAAACTCTGTTGGATAGTCCGGCCGAGCCTGGCCGTACGGTTCGCGCAGATACACGACTTATCACTCGGAAAGGGGTTGTGACACCGACAGTCATGGTCGCGAATTGGCATACGCTTAACAGCGGCGATATCGTGGCCAGCGTCGCGCTCTATGGGCATTCTACTCTGGCCAGAGGCGCCACCGCGGCGCAGCCAACAGTTTCCGACTCCGATTTTGAGAGTGAGAGCTATTCTGCTGCACCTGTCGCAGTCTTGAAACTGGAAGGTACTCAGATTGGTCAATCGAAAATCGCCTCGGCCAATCCTGCTTTTGCTAAGATGTCCGGTCGGGGCGATGCTGTAGGAAAAACATTCGCGGATATCTTCACGGACAATAATACCGAACACAGGTTTTTGGAACGCGAGACAGAACAAACGACGCCGGACATACCGTTTGATGCGACATTGAAGAATGACGCAAACGGACTGCCCGTCTCAGTCTATATTGTTCATGACGCCCAAAACCCGACCGAAAGTTACGCTTATCTTGTAAACGTTAGCGCGCGGAAGATGTTGGAAGACCAACTCGTCCAAAGCCAAAAAATGCAAGCTATTGGGCAGCTCGCAGCGGGCGTGGCGCATGATTTCAACAACCTCCTGACAGCTATCCGTTTGAACACAGATGAGCTTCTGCAGCGCCATCCGGTTGGTGATCCTTCCTATCCAGAGCTCCAAAACATCAACACCACAGGCGCACGCGCGGCGGCACTGGTCAAGAAACTGCTGACCTTCTCTCGTAAAGCCACACGGCGGATGGAACGATTGGATGTAACCGATACTTTGTCAGATATGGTTGTGACCTTGCGCCAAACATTGGGTGAGCGCGCGCAATTGAAAATGATACATGCGCGCGGATTGCCGCCCGTTATGGCGGATAAATCTCAAATCGATACGGTGTTGATGAACCTTTGTGTCAATGCGCGTGACGCGATGGAGGATCAGGGTGGTGGAACCATTACGATTCGATCTGCACTTTTGCCTCGAGCCGATGTTGAAGACTCTCAACTTGCTGAAGCCCTCAATGCAATTCCCGGCGAAGACTTTGTCGTAATCAGCGTTGAGGACACGGGAACGGGGATGCCGGATGAGGTGAAGTCCAAAATCTTTGAGCCTTTCTTTACGACCAAGGAGCAAGGAAAAGGGACAGGTCTTGGCCTCGCAACAGTCTACGGCATTGTTCAACAGACCGGCGGTCACCTGACTGTCGAATCAACCCTCGGGAAAGGGACGGCCTTTAAAATTTACCTCCCAGCTGCCGAGGCGGCAACGAAGGAAGAGCTTGCCGCAGAAGCCAAACCCAAAGTGCCCGTACGGAAACCTGCTGACTTGGCGGGGCAGGGCAATATTTTGTTTGTTGAGGACGAGGCGTCTGTCCGCGGGATTGCGGCTAAAGCCCTGCGCAAAAAAGGATATCGCGTCATTGAGGCGGAGGACGGCGAAGAAGCTCTAGAAATATTGGAAGAAACGAAAGTGCCTTTTGAC
Organism: Litorimonas sp.; assembly: GCA_039975855.1. Taxonomy (GTDB): domain Bacteria; phylum Pseudomonadota; class Alphaproteobacteria; order Caulobacterales; family Maricaulaceae; genus Litorimonas. Next base: position 446,010 of record JBDWGH010000003.1, read on the forward strand.
TTGATGATTTCAGATGTCGTCATGCCCGGCATGGATGGCCCTTCATTGCTAAAGGCGGGCCGATCGCTTTTGGGCGATGCACGAATCGTCTTTATCTCTGGATATGCGGAGGAAGAGTTTTCTGATCTCTTAGCCGAAGAGCCTGATGTTACATTCCTACCTAAACCGTTCACTTTTGCCGAGTTGGCTGAGAAGGTGAAGTCTGAAATTGGCGAGGTGGGTTAAAGTTTAATGTTTTAAAACAGGTATTTATAAGCATTGTTCGTTTTTTGTTCTTTTTTCTTGAACGATGAGAACAAATGTGAAACATAATAAGTAACGGCAGTCCGATTGCAGCCGTAACTACACGATCCGGCGAAGGGCTCCGTCGGTTCTACTGGAGTTGAACTCATGGCGAGAAACAGCACACCTCTTAAGGTCGTTGAAAAAGCGACAGACAAAAACAAAAGCGCAGCATTGGATGCCGCGCTCTCTCAAATCGACCGTGCCTTTGGCAAAAACTCGGTGATGAAATTGGGCGATAAGTCCACAATGGATATCGAAGCGATCTCAACCGGCTCTATCGGTCTTGATGTGGCGCTCGGCATAGGCGGCTTACCGAAAGGCCGCGTGATTGAAATTTATGGTCCAGAGTCATCTGGTAAAACTACACTGACATTGCACGCCATTGCGGAATGTCAGAAAGCAGGCGGCGTTGCAGCCTTTATCGATGCCGAACATGCGCTGGACCCAGTTTATGCAGCTAAGCTCGGCGTAGACGTCAACGAGCTATTGATTGCTCAGCCCGATACGGGAGAGCAGGCTTTGGAAATCGCTGATACGTTGGTACGTTCTGGTGCGGTTGATATTCTGGTTGTCGACTCGGTTGCGGCTCTAACGCCGCGCGCAGAACTCGAGGGTGATATGGGGGATAGTCTTCCAGGCCTTCAGGCGCGTTTGATGAGCCAAGCTCTTCGTAAACTAACAGGTTCGATTTCGAAATCCGGTTGTATGGTTATCTTCATCAACCAAATTCGGATGAAAATTGGCGTCATGTACGGATCTCCTGAAACGACAACAGGTGGTAATGCGCTGAAATTTTATTCTTCGGTTCGTCTGGACATTCGCCGGATCGGCGCAATCAAATATCGTGATGAGGTGATTGGTAACCAGACCCGCGTCAAAGTTGTCAAAAACAAAGTGGCCCCGCCATTCCGTCAGGTCGAATTTGATATCATGTATGGCGAGGGTATTTCTAAGACAGGTGAGATCATTGACCTCGGTGTTAAAGCTGAAGTCGTAGAAAAATCCGGATCTTGGTACTCCTACGGTGATGAGCGTATCGGACAAGGCCGTGAGAATGTTCGGAAGTTCCTGTTAGAAAACCCCGATATGGCGGATGAGATTGAGCGTAAAATCCGGATGAATGAAGGTTTGATCGAAGAAGAATTGCTTATGCCCAAGGGCGAACAAGTTGAGGATGACGGCATCGCGCCAAAGGCGCTTGGCGCATAAATTCCTCCCCGACCCTATAACGGTTGGAAAGAACCCTAGGCGACTGTTCCCGAAACCAAACAGTTGCCGTCCGTCTCCTTCGGGCTGTCCCCCGGCAGGTTTATGGCTCCCCGCTGTAAACAACGGACATTTCCGACTAAAAGAGCGCTTGGCACTGCCAGGCGCTCTTTCTATATGAGCGGTCCGTATTATGGATTGTCTCTATGACCTCTCTTGCTGATATCCGCTCACAATTTCTGAGCTTCTTTGATCGTGCCGGCCATACGGTCGCGCCTAGTTCGCCGCTGGTGCCGGATAATGATCCGACACTCCTATTTGTGAATGCCGGTATGGTGCCGTTCAAAGACTGGTTCACGGGCGCTCTCTCGCCAGATTATCCACGAGCAACCACATCCCAGAAATGTGTCCGAGCTGGCGGTAAGCATAATGATCTCGACAATGTTGGGTACACGGCCCGCCATCACACATTCTTCGAGATGTTGGGCAATTTCAGCTTTGGTGATTATTTCAAAGCTGAAGCGATCGAACATGCTTGGAAGCTTGTCACTGAGGATTTCGGCCTCCCAAAGGATAAGCTACTTGTAACGGTCTATCACACTGACGATGTCGCCTATGATCTCTGGAAGAAAATTGCCGGTCTGCCGGATGACCGCATCATACGCATTGCCACAAATGACAATTTCTGGGCCATGGGTGATACAGGGCCTTGTGGGCCTTGTTCAGAGATTTTCTTTGATCATGGTCCTGATATCCCGGGTGGTCCTCCTGGATCGCCAGATGAGGATGGAGATCGGTTCATTGAAATCTGGAACCTTGTCTTCATGCAGTATGAGCGACGCGCGGATGGCACTCAGATTGATTTGCCCAAACCCTCTATTGATACGGGTATGGGACTGGAGCGCACAGCTGCGATTCTCCAAGGCAAGCATGACAATTACGATACAGACCTTTTCCAAACGCTGATTGGTGCATCAGTCGAGCTAACAGGTGTTAAACCGGAGGGCGAAGCCAAGTTTAGCCACCGGGTAATCGCGGACCATCTTCGGAGTTGTTCTTTCCTGATGGCGGATGGTGTTTCACCCTCAAATGAGGGCCGCGGATATGTTCTGCGCCGCATCATGCGCCGTGCTATGCGGCATGCGCATCTTTTGGGTGCCAAGGACCCGCTTATGCATCGTTTGGTTCCAACACTTGTTGATGAAATGGGCGCCGCATATTCAGAACTCGGCCGAGCTCAAGCCAATATTGAAAGTGTATTTGAGCAAGAAGAAGTTCGTTTCCGGCGTACCTTGGGGCGCGGTACGGCGCTATTGGAAGATGCTGTCCAAGATCTGAAAGAAGGCGACAAGCTGGATGGTCGTACGGCTTTTACTCTCTATGACACTTATGGTTTCCCGTTGGACCTCACTCAAGATGCGCTTCGTGCAAAAGGGTTGGAGGTTGATACGGACGGTTTTGATACGGCTATGGAAGAGCAGAAGGCGCAGTCTAAGGCTGACGGCGGTAAATTCACCAGTGCCGGAGCGGATGATTTGTACAAAGAACTTCTTGAAAACGGCGGTGCAACAAACTTCACGGGATATGATAATCTGAGCAGTCGTCAGGAGATTGTCGCTTTGATTCAAAACGATGTTTCTGTTGGTGAAGCTGTTGAGGGAGATGTTGTCTTCCTCACAAAAGAAACGCCTTTCTATGCTGAAAGCGGCGGGCAAGCTGGGGATAAAGGCATCGCTACATTTGGGAACGGCGCGCGCATCGAGATTAAAGACGTCCAAAAACGTGCGGGCGATCTGCATGCCCATATCGGCGTGCTCTCCGGGACAATAGAGGTTGGTGATGAGGCACAATTGACGGTTGATGCCGACAATCGCGAGAAAACTAAACGCAATCATTCGGCGACGCATTTGCTGCATGAGGCTCTCCGACGCATCTTGGGTGATCATGTTGCGCAAAAAGGCCAGATGGTCGACGGTGAACGCATTCGTTTTGATATTAGCCATGGCGCAGCGATCACACGCGAGGAACTGGCTCGGGTAGAAGACGAAGTGAATGCCGTCATCCAACAGAATAAACCTGCTGAAACGAAATTGATGAATCCGGATGAGGCGATTGAGGCGGGTGCTGTGGCATTGTTCGGTGAAAAATACGGTGATGAAGTTCGCGTTCTTTCACTGGGTGATCCGCTGGATGACAGTCCGAAGGCATACTCCGTAGAACTCTGCGGCGGGACACATGTCGAGCGCACGGGTGATATCGCCTTGTTTAAAATCACGGGTGAGGGCGCGGTGGCCGCGGGTATTCGCCGCGTTGAAGCGGTGAGCGGCGAAGCCGCGCGTCAATATCTTGAATCCCAAGCAGGGCTCGCGCGGCAGGCGGCGGATATGTTCAAAACGAAACTTGAGGATGTCCCGTCACGAATTGAGGCTTTGCTCGCAGAGAGAAAGCAGCTTGAGAAAGATCTATCCGAAACCAAAAAGCAACTTGCGCTTGGCGGCGGCGGAGCGGTGTCCGGTCCAGAAGATATTAATGGAATCAAGTTTTTGGGCCGTGTTCTTGATGGGGTGTCCGGTAAAGACCTTCGCTCTATGCTCAATGAACAGATTGCCCAGTTGGGGTCTGGAATTGTTGCATTTGTGGCACGGGATGGCGCCAAAGTCGCCGTGGCTGTGGCTGTGTCGGATGATGTTCAAGCGACGCATTCTGCCTCCGATTTGGTCAATAAAGGCGCCGCAGAAGTGGGTGGACGCGGCGGCGGTAAGCCCGGCATGGCACAGGCAGGTGGTAGTCAGCCGGAAAATGCCGAGGCCGCGCTTGAGGCCATTAAAGCGGCTGTGAGTGGATAAGCCGCTTTACATCGACAAACGGTTTTCTGTCCCGCCTCATGCGGTTGAAACGTCTGCCATTCGGGCCTCTGGTCCGGGTGGCCAATCTGTCAATAAGACCAACTCCGCCGTGCAATTACGATGTGATCTGAACGCTTTTCATATCAACGAAACCTATCGCCGCCGCATTTCCAACTTTCGCGATAACCGAATTACGGATGATTTGGTTGTTATTATCAAAGCGCAAAACCACCGTAGCCAGTCCCACAATCTAGAAGATGCCATCCGCCGTTTGCAGTCTCTTCTGCGTAAAGCGGTCTATGTCGACCCACCACGTATAAAGTCCCGTCCCAGCTATAGCAGCCAAAAGCGCGCGGTAAAAAAACAGAAACGCCGCAGCGAGATCAAAGGCCTGCGGGGCAAGGTGCGGGATTGGTGAGTTAAATACTCAAATCCATCAGATTGTAATCGAGGATTTCAGCTTGAGCGGCTGGGGAATACTCAAATTCTGCCTGAACGTCGGAAAGTGGTTTGTAATCATAGGGTGTTTCGTCCGAAAAACGCTGCTGTCTTGCTGCAATGGCCAGACCCATAACCTGAGAACGTTTGGCGATGAAATCCTCATCAAACACAGCGGCTTCCGCATGGATGCCTGCGCCTTTGACATTGAGGACAGAGCTTCGGCGATGAAAGCCGAAATTGGCGGTTACGCGTGGTTCAAAGCCGGTGTTCGCGAATGATCCGTGAACGAGTTGGCGATTGTTAATGACGACGTCTCCGGGATTGCAAATAATAGGTAGCGCTTGTGGCAAGCGCTCTGTGCCGGCCTCCGCGACTAATTTCACGATGTCGATACGCCCGTCTTTATGGGATCCAGGAACGACCCAAACACCGTTTACTGCTGTGCTGCCGTAGATTTGGCCCATGAAATTGAAGCCGTGAATGTCTTGGTCGAAATCTGGGTTGTCCCAGTGGGTGTCGCCGTCTTGATGCCAAGAGACCGCGGCGCCAAGGCCGGCATCTTTGATAAACAGACCCTCATGAAACGGGGTGAAATCTTCACCATTGACAGCCTCCGCCATCTTCAACAGTCCGGGATGGGCGTATAGCCGCAAACAGGCGGGCGAGAATTGTAAGGAGCCCGCGAGGTAAAACGGCGAGGCGGCGGGGGCGTCAGATTTCGCTTTTGGTTCGAATAGCTTTACCTGATGGCGGCCATTAGCCAGTTCGGTTCCGCCCAATGGATCAGACAGTGGACGCGCCCATTGCAGCGCCATGGCTTTGTTCTTTGTGCCGAGCGCTGGGCGACCATGCGCGTCGGTTTCTGCGCCCATATGAACGGGAAAGCGCTCTCTCATATCCGCCATATCGGATTGTAAGTCCGCAAGCTCTTCTTCGGAAATGGCGTTTTCAAAGACGTAAAATCCGAACTCTGCATAGGCGTCCAATATGTCGGAGTGGATTTTGCCGGACTCGTCAAATCGCAACGGACCACGATTTGGCAGGGCGAGGGCACGGGCCTGTCCGTCGACCAGATAGGTGCGGACGGCCTCTGCATCGTCTCCGTAATGCGCTGCGCAGGCGTCGATTGATGCGCTGATGTCCTGAACCATGGTGTTTTCCCGATGTTTTCTTTGGACGCTACGGCGAAAGCCAGAGCTTGGCAAATTCAGGAATTTCTGAGGCCCATGCATTTATGCGGCTTTTAATATGTGCATTTGTGTGCACATATGCATTTATGGAACAGAATAACGACAAACAAAGTGCTGAGCATGTGGCGATGTCGGAGGCTGCGATCGCGGTGCTCGACACGCGGTTCTTGAAGGCTCTGACAGATACGACGCGCGTACAAATCGTGAAAAAGCTGATCTCTCTGGGGACATGTGATGTAAGCACGATTGCGGCAGGGTTGTCACAAGACCGCTCAGTGGTCTCCCGGCACTTAAATACGTTAGAGCAAGCGCGGATTGCAAAGTCCCGAAAAGTCGGACGCCGCGTTTTTTATTCAATCGACGGCCCATATGTCGTCGAAAAAGTTTCAATCATATTGGAAGCGCTTACCCCCATGGCTGAGCTCTGTATTCCATTCAAAGATTTAGAAGAGGGAGCTGCCGCATGACAAGTTTCACAGGTACGGCCGATACTGGCGAAGAGATCATTTATACAGACCGCAAGCGCCATATGTATTGGCTAATAATCATTTCACCATTGGTGTCTCTGTCTTCGATTTGGCTTTATTTCGCGCTCGACAAGAACCCAATCGTCACCCTAATTCCGCTTTTATTCTTCTATATTTTTACGCCTATTATGGACGCGATTATGGGCGAAGATCCCCATAATCCACCTGAAGAAGTGGTTAGCGCCATGAGCGCAGACCGGTATTACCGCGTAACTGTCCATACAATGGTCTATGTCGCAATTGCGCTGTTCCTCGCTTTTGTCGTCTTTGTTGGGACGCAAGACTTACCATGGTGGGCTATCTTGGCGCTCATCATTGGCGTCGGTTCGAACAGTGGCGGCGTGATGACAATGACGCATGAGCTCGGCCATAAAGCCGATAAGCTCGACCGTCTGTCTGCCAAGATTGGCAATATGATAATGGGCTATGGCCACTTTAATATTGAGCACAATAAAGGCCATCACACCTGGGTGGCGACCCCCGAGGATCCCGCCAGCTCTCGCATGGGCGAGACCTTCTATAGCTTCATGATCCGCGAACTCTCTGGTACGTTCAAACGCGGGACCTCTTATGAAAAGGCCCGTCTGGAGCGCAAAGGCAAAAGCTTCTGGTCTTTCCAGAATGATGTCCTGCAGGTTTATGCCGTAACGCTCGCTATGGCCGGATTATTTGTGGCGCTATTTGGCCCAGCGATCCTGCTCTTCCTTATTCCGCATCATTTCCTCGCTTGGCTCGCCCTAACGCAGGCCAATTATGTCGAGCATTACGGGCTGCTGCGCGAGAAAAAGCCAAATGGTAAATATGAGCGGACCCAGCCTAAACATAGCTGGAACACCAATCACACATATTCCAACCTGCTGTCTTTCCACTTGCAGCGCCATTCGGACCACCACGCCTATCCACAGCGCCCATATCAAGTGCTCCGTGATTACGAAAACGTCCCGACCTTGCCAACGGGATATGGCGGCTGTTTCGCCATGGCTTTTTTCCCGCCGCTTTGGTTCAAAGTCATGGATAAACGCGTCATGGACTGGTCGGATGGAGATTTGTCCAAGGTAAATGTCCATGAACCGGCCCGCGCACGATTAGAGGCGAAATGGGGATGATCATCGTCCTCGGCTCAGCCCAGGTGAAACCGGGGCAGGTGGATGCCGCGCTAGCGCTCAGCCTTACCCATGTGCATCGTTCTCGCGGTGAAGCGGGCTGTATCTCTCATGACGTGTCTGTCGACGCCGAAAACCCGACCCATTTGATGTTCACGGAACGATGGGCCGATATGTCCGCGCTCCTAACGCATTTCAGTTTGGATGCCTCCAAAAGGTTCGTTGCTGAATTGACTCCGATGTTGTCAGAAGCGCCTGAGATGAGGATTTATAACGCGGATGAGGTGAAAGTGGGCAGGTAAACGTCCGTGTGAGAGGCTTACTTAATCATAGGGCGTTAGGGTTGTTTTGGTGTTAGCTAAAATTCCACTTGGTCGGTCTTTTCCGTGCGGCTTAAAACGCCCAAAGACGGTCACTCGATAGGTTATCGGGTTATTTATCTTCTGTTCCCATCAGTGTTCGTGACTAGCTTTCTGCCGCAGCATCATATTGTTCACGAGCCTCATCTATTTTTTCGAGATTTTTGAGGGCCCATGAGCCCAGGGCGTTGACAGGTTCCCGCAGTGAATTACCCATCTCAGTCAGGCTGTATTCGACTTTTGGCGGTATTGTCTGATGATAGAATCGGTTGACCAGACCATCTCTTTCCAGCTTCTTTAATGTCAGGCTGAGCATGCGCTGAGAAATACCTAGGTTTCGTTTTAGTTCATTAAAGCGGAGTGTTTCATATTCGGAAAGCGATATAATCACGAGCAGGCTCCAGCGATCGCCGACACGCGACAGAACTTCGTTGATACGATAGCACGTCGGGCATTTCGTTGTCTCGAGCATGTCGGTTCCCTTTATGTTACCGAGGGTCAAAAATGTGCCTTCTTGCACGTGTGTTCGGTTTTCAATATATCTCAGGTAACAAATATATACCTAATTACCAAGATGTAGACAATAGGACGATCACATGACGCACAAAACCCTGCTGGAGCAATTGAATTGGCGTTATGCCACCAAGAAAATGGACCCAAAGAAAGTGGTTCCACAGGCGAAAGTCGATGTAATCGTCGAAGCTATCCGCATGTCGCCAACATCAAGCGGTACTCAGCCCTTTGAGCTTTTCGTCGTCACAAACTCCGAGCTGCGGAATGAAATCCGCAAAGCCGCAAGTGATCAGTCGCCGATTACGGACGGCTCGCATGTTTTAGTCTTTGCTGCTTGGGATAATTACACAGAAGCCCGTATTGATGAGGTCGCGAAGCTGAACGTTGAAAAGCGGGGCGACTTACCTTTGATCGGTCAATATTACGGGAATTTGAAAGCGAATTATGTGCCGCGTGATGCTGAAGTGAATTATGCCCATGCCGCCCGTCAGGCTTATATTGCACTTGGAATTGCTATGGTGGCTGCTGCTGAACAAGAAGTTGATTGCACGCCTATGGAAGGGTTTGACCCAAGTAAAGTTGACGAAATACTTGGCCTTAAAGACCGCGGATTGCGTTCGGTGGTTCTACTTCCGCTAGGGTATCGCGAACCCACGGGTGATTGGCTGTTAAATATGCCAAAAGTGCGCAAGTCCCGTGAGACAATGGTTACGCAGATCGAATAGTTCACTGCTGAGCATAAGAATACCTAACGTTGCTTAGCTGAGATGGCTCGCCAAAATACCCACGCATCAAATATGGAAAATTCTATGAAAAACCCATACACTATTCCTACAGTGTTCAAGCGTTGCATTGCGGTGGGCCTGTCTTTCACCTTGATGCCAATGGCTGCGCAGGCTGCGTCACCCGTAAGCCCGTCAACGCCAGACGGTTGGCTTCCACATTTTGAAAGCCTCATTGCTTTGATGATTATCTTGTCGGCTTTCTTGATAGCTTGGCTACTTAATCATAAGCGACCCAAATTCCGGGCTTCAGGCACATTTTTGGCGGCTCTGTCTTGTCTTGGCATTGTCGTTTGGTTCATTGGGTCCTTGGGCACCGGGGTTATAGTGAACCCCAAAATCCAAGCGCCTATGGATTTTGCCAAACCAGCATTGCTATGGGTGCAAACCCTCGTCGCTCTATTGGCAGGCATCGCTCTGCTGCTCATCGCCAATGGTCAGCGTAAACAAACCGAAGCGCTCGAGCTGAGCGCGCGAAATGATACGGGGCGATATGGCCGTGTGTCGCGCATCTTACATTGGACAACAGCCATTTTATTCATCTTCATGATCCCAACAGGAATTTTTGCCTCGATGATTCCAGAAAATATATGGTTTCGGACTGAGTATAACGTCGTGCACAAAACCATTGGCTTGACGATTTTCGGTCTGGTGGTTGCGCGCTTAATCTGGAACCGAATGTCGAAACGTCCGGAATTAGAGGCCTCACTAAAGCCCAAGGAGCGCAAGCTCGCACATCGCGTCCACATTCTGCTCTATATCATCATGTTCGCTATACCGGTGACGGGCTATGTCATGACGAGCCTGCACGCATATCCCTCCTATTTATTCACGCTCAAAATTCCACCGTTTTTACCTGAGAGTGACAGTTATATTATTTGGGGCTTCTTCCACAAATATTTGCTGCAATATCTCGTCTACATAATTCTCGGGGCACATATCCTTGGCGCGCTGAAACATCATTTCATCGATAAGCACAAAACCGCAATTAAGCGCATGGTAGGCTAAGAGCCAAACTGTTTAGGTGATGTTTCTGTGCGGCTTAAAATCGCCCAATATGAGACTCTAAATTAAGATCTGCTCCGCCATTTATATCGGCCTTTCAAATTTAATCCTCGTTTCTGAGACTCTTTGTGCTCCATGAAATCAACCCCTTTCGCCCGATTTCAAGAGATGCGTCCTCGCCTCCGAAACCTGTGATACATTGGCTAAGTTCTTTCAGACATAGGACAGGTTAGCGCTTTCTGACTGGTCTGGGGGACGGTGGGCTTGAGCGTCCGGGTTACAAGCACCTGGAGAGCCGGGGCTTTTGTGCTGAGAGTTGACTGCTTTGTCTTAAACCGGGTCAATCCAATAAAACGGGTATGTCTGACCGGAAGGCGAAACTGCAGGACCCCCAACCGGTGCATCAAAAACCGCTGCCGTAGGGTTAGCCTTGCGAAAAACAAAACTTCTATTTCGGTACTCCGTCGTGAGTGCTGACCCTACGGGCAGTCCTTCTTTCGAAGGCTTCGCCTTCTATGTGTGGGTTGCCGCCCGCCAACCCAACCCGCGTTGGGGCATATACAGGTTACGGCTGTTTCCGCGATGGACAGTAGTGGCGAGCGTATGTTTGCATGGTGGCGCCGGATCAGCACATATATTAGACTTGGGTAGCATCGCTGCGATCCCCTTCGGGGCAAGCCCTACAAATCGTCTCTTCTAAGATTGTTCAGGGAAACGATGAGGTCACGTCAATGGACTGACAAACCACTTGCACAAATGCGAATCCCGCATTAGGTAGCGCGCAACTGACGCGGCCCCTGTCTTGGCGGTCGCTTTTTTGATGATTTGATGGAGGCTCTCATGGCTGTCCCTAAGAGTAAGATTTCCAATTCCCGTCGCGGCATGCGTCGTGCGCATGATTCCCTGACAGCGGTAAACTACGTTGAAGACAAAGACAGCGGTGAGCTGCGTCGTCAACACCACATCGACCTGAAAACAGGCATGTACAAAGGTCGTCAGGTTCTGACACCAAAAGACTAAGTCTTTCACATTACATTATTAGGAGCCTCCCATGGTTGAGATCGAAACAGTTTTCGCCAGGGAAATCCTGGACAGTCGCGGTAATCCCACTCTCGAAGTCGACATCACCCTTGGTGACGGCTCGTTTGGTCGTGCGGCTGTACCCTCCGGTGCTTCAACTGGCGCCCATGAAGCCGTAGAGCTTCGCGACGGGGACAAATCCCGTTATCTCGGCAAAGGCGTTCGCCAAGCCGTCCTCAACGTTAATACGGAAATCGCGGATGAGATCGAAGGTCTCGATGCGGAGAACCAACGCGGAATCGACGCCATCCTGATTGCGCTCGACGGCACAGAAAACAAAGGCCGCCTCGGTGCGAATGCCATGCTCGGTGTGTCGCTGGCGCTGGCAAAGGCCGTAGCCGACTCACAAGTCGTGCCTCTCTATCGTTATGTTGGCGGCGCGAATGCGCATGTTCTCCCTGTGCCGATGATGAACATCATCAATGGCGGTGAGCACGCGGACAATCCAATCGACGTTCAAGAATTTATGGTCATGCCCGTTGGCGCCGAGAGCTTCTCTGAGGCATTGCGTTGCGGTGCGGAAATCTTCCATGCGTTGAAAGGCAAATTGAAAGCTGACGGTCACAACACAAATGTTGGCGACGAAGGCGGTTTTGCGCCGAACCTAGATGGCTCCAAGCACGCGCTGGACTATATCATGGCTGCGATTGAAGCCGCTGGATACACGCCGGGTGAAGATGTCTTCCTTGCAATGGATGTGGCGTCGACTGAATTTTATAAAGACGGCAAATATGAGCTGAAAGGTGAGGGCAAGTCCCTGACATCGGCGGAATTTGTCGATTACCTCGAAGACCTCGTTGATAATTATCCAATCATCTCAATCGAAGACGGTATGGATGAGGATGATTGGGACGGTTGGGTCGCTTTGAATGAGCGTATTGGCGGAAAATGCCAGCTGGTCGGTGATGATCTCTTCGTGACGAACCCAAAACGTTTGGAAAAAGGCATTGAGCTTGGCGCGGCTAACTCAATTCTGGTCAAGGTCAATCAGATCGGAACTTTGTCCGAAACGCTGAAGGCCGTCGATATGGCGCATCGTGCAGGCTTTACGGCCGTTATGTCTCATCGTTCGGGTGAAACATCTGACACGACGATTGCCGATCTCGCGGTTGCGACAAACTGTGGTCAAATTAAAACGGGCTCGCTTGCGCGCTCAGACCGGCTCGCAAAGTATAATCAATTGCTTCGCATTGAAGAGCAGCTTGGCGAAATGGCCGTTTATGCAGGCCGCTCAGTTATGCCTAAGCGGAAAGCATAAGCTTTCCGTAATAAAGCGCCAAGACGTCAGGCTACCCGTACTAATTTCGGATTCTCGCCCATTTGATAGGCGATTTTCAAAGGTTTGCCATATTCGAAATCGCAATTGAATAGCTGCGGTACGGTGAGACCTGAGTCGTTTTTTTCAAGTGTGTGGGTCCCGTATACTTGCACACGCGTTTGAAGGAATATGTGCGTCGACGGCCTTTGATGCTCTTGCGTGGAGCTAGGTTTTTCGGGAATTTTAAGGGTTGAAGCCGGCAACATATTCGCATCGTTAGCGGCCATGCCAAACATCGATTTGTCAAATTTAAATACTGTGCCCAGATCATGGTCTGGGTCTTCGGTGTAAGCCGAAACTTCAATGGATTCGGGGAGGAAGAGGGCGTCTGGCATTTTCTTGGTAAGAGATCGCGTCACGGCTACTTGAGGCTCGTTTTCTAACCCAGCCAGCATGACTTCCGCGATGATAATGTCAGGAAAATTATCAGGGTGCGGGGTGTATTCCATAGCATCAATACAGTGATAAGCTGACACGTGGGAACCTAAGTCTAAGTTCTGTACGATGGTTTTAACGGCTTCAATTGAGGTGTCGTGGATGTCTAGAATTTCAAAAACAACCTCATCGCTACTCCAAACCGTCATTAAGGGGATCGCGAGCACGGCATAGGGTCCCGTTCCGGCATAGAGAACACGAAGAGGGTTCTTAGCGTTGTCTCTCCTAAGGTCGCGGATTGCCGCATTCAGGCCGCGGAGATAGGTGATTGTTCGAACGAAATCGTCAGTACACATAGCGGCCATCGTCGGCGAGATAGCGAGCCCCTGTGCCGTACGGGTTTCGTCTGTTTCGATTTCTTGATGGCGACGGAAAGTTTCGCTCTGCGTTTCAAGAATATCCCTGGTCTCAAGCGTTTCTGGACGCAAGGTATAAATGGAATTGGCGTCGTCCAACAATATGTTTGTGAGTTCGCTGAGTCTTTGTTTGATTTGATTTGTCATGGCGCCCGTTCTTAACCGCATTTTTACAGTTAACAGTTCGTATAGTCACATGCCGGGTCTTTCAAATATAACTTTACCGCGAATAGAATTTCGCCGCCGCGCGCCTGCATTGGGTTTGTTGGCTCTCTATATATATTTGGCCTTTCATGCGTTTTCAGGATCTCAGGGTGTTCTGTCATGGATGAGTTACTCTGACCAAGCGGATGATTTGCGGATAAAACTCACGGAGGCGGAAGCGCGTCACACGGATCTCAAAAACCGTGTGGACGCTCTGTCCAATGATGGATTAGACTTGGATGCGCTAGACATTGCAGCGCGTCGAGATTTGTTTGTTTCGGACGCGAATGAAATCACGATTTGGCTTGACCCGTAAGGCTCAACTGCCGAAAAGCCGCCCTCTGATACGTGTATTTATTTCACATATGAAATAAGGGCCCAAAATGGCAAAAAAATCTGCGAAAAAACCCGCTCCCAAGACGAATAAGGAAGAGATGCTCGGGTATTACCGCGACATGCTTCTCATTCGTCGATTCGAAGAGAAGGCGGGTCAGCTTTACGGCATGGGTCAGATAGCGGGTTTCTGCCATCTTTATATTGGGCAAGAAGCGGTCGTAACAGGTTGCCGTGCTGCCATGAAAGACGGCGATCAGATGATTACTGGATATCGCGACCATGCGCATATGCTGGCCTGCGGCATGGAAAGCCGGGGAATCATGGCGGAGCTGACTGGACGTGAGGGCGGTTTGTCGCGCGGTAAGGGCGGCTCTATGCATATGTTCAGCACGGAAAAGCATTTCTACGGCGGTCATGGTATTGTTGGAGCGCAAGTCTCGCTTGGCGCTGGTCTTGGCTTTGCAAACAAGTATCTGAACAATGGCTCCGTTAGCCTCGCTTTCTTCGGCGATGGCGCGTCCAACCAAGGACAGGTCTACGAGTCCTTTAACATGGCCAAACTTTGGGATTTACCCGTCGTTTTCATCATCGAAAACAACCAATATGCCATGGGTACTTCCGTTGAGCGCTCTTCTGCTGAGACCGAGCTTTATAAGCGCGGCATTAGTTTTGAGATCGAGGGCATCCAAGTGGACGGCATGAACGTTCTCGAAGTACGAGACGCGGCAGCTAAAGCCATCAAACACGCTCGCGATGGCAAAGGCCCGATGATCTTGGAAATGAAGACTTATCGTTATCGTGGTCATTCAATGTCGGATCCTGCGAAATACCGTTCGCGCGACGAGGTTACAAAAACCCGTTCTGAGCGTGATCCAATCGATGGAGTTCGGGCTATGCTTCTGGAGAAAAAATGGGCGGACGAGGCAGAACTCAAGGCAATTGACAAAGATATCAAAGAAATTGTCAAAGATGCCGCAGACTTCTCACTAGAATCTCCAGAGCCGCACCCTGATGAGCTTTGGACCGACGTATTGCTTCCGGTTGAGATGTAATCTCGGTGCAGCTGGCCCAACTTAATATCGCGGACGCAAAGTTCGAAACCGACAAGCCAGAGATGGTTGGGTTCACGGGACGTATTGATGCGATCAATGCGCTGGCCGATCGCGCCGATGGTTTTATCTGGCGTATGGTTGATGACGGTCCAGAAGATGGTGCGCTCACTTTGCGGATGGAGGGGCATGGCCCGATGACGCTCGTGAACATGAGTGTTTGGAAAGACATCGAGAGCCTGTTCCATTTCGTTTACAAAACGGCTCATACAAAAGTTATGCAAGGCAAACGTGATTGGTTCACACCCATTCCGCGTGAGCATATGGTTCTATGGTGGGTTGAGGATGGGCATATTCCTGATCTTGATGAGGCGAAGGCTAAATTGGATTTGATCCGCGCGAATGGGTCCGCACCTGAGGCATTCTCTTTTGCATTGCCGTTTGATGAAAACGGAAAGCCAATCGCTCCGGAATTCCCAAAGAAGGACTGCGCATAATGGCTGTTGAACTCAAATATCTCGTTTGGAGCGTTGCGCTGTTTTTCGTGATGATCCTTGCGCAAGCCGTTGCAGCTACATTTTCTGGTAAAACAAGCATATCTCAACTTGTCGGCGCACGTGATGATATGCCGGGTGCGGGTTTGACGCCCTTTCATGGTCGCACGAAACGCGCACAAGCGAATTTCATCGAGGCTATGTGTATGTTCGCACCGTTGGTTTTGGTTGCGGCTGTCACGAATAGTTTTTCATCTTTGACCGCTCTCGGTGCGGCTCTATTTTTCTGGGGGCGCGTCGTTTTCGCCCCGACATATTGGTTTGGCGTACCTTGGGTGCGCACGCTGGCATGGGCTGTATCCATTGTCGGTATTCTTATGATCCTTTGGGAGCTTTTGTTCTAATGGCTATTGATATTCAAATGCCCGCGCTTTCTCCAACGATGGAGGAAGGCACTCTTTCAAAATGGCTCGTGAAAGAAGGAGATGAAGTCTCCTCAGGAGACATCCTTGCTGAGATTGAGACAGATAAAGCCACGATGGAAGTCGAGTCCATTGACGAGGGCATTGTCGGTAAGATTATTGTTCCGGCTGGAACCGATGGCGTGAAAGTCGGTGCGGTTATCTTACAGCTACTGGAAGACGGCGAAACGGAAGCTGACCTGGGTAAACCCGCCGCTGCCGCGCCAGTGGTTGATGAGGCCCCAGTCCAAGCTGCACCTGTCTCAGAAAATTCCGCTCCTACCGCCGCTAAAGTTATGAGCGATCCCGACATTCCAACCAATATCAAAATGGTTGATACGACTGTCCGTGATGCATTGCGTGATGCGATGGCCGAAGAAATGCGCCGCGATGACAAAGTCTTTGTCATGGGTGAAGAGGTCGCAGAATATCAGGGCGCTTATAAGGTTACCCGTGAGCTCCTGCAGGAATTCGGCGAACGCCGCGTGATTGATACTCCGATCACGGAACATGGTTTTGCTGGTATCGGTGTTGGTGCTGCGATGGGCGGATTGCGCCCTATCGTAGAATTCATGACGTGGAACTTTGCTATGCAAGCCATTGATCATATTATCAACTCGGCGGCGAAAACGCTTTACATGTCCGGTGGTCAGATGCGTTGCCCGATTGTTTTCCGTGGCCCGAATGGCGCGGCATCACGCGTTGGCGCGCAACACAGCCATGATTACTCCAGCTGGTATGCTAATGTTCCGGGCTTGAAGGTCGTAGCACCCTATGATGCGGCAGATGCGAAAGGTCTCTTGAAGGCCGCTATTCGTGATCCAAATCCAATCGTCTTTCTTGAACATGAGCTCATGTATGGTGAGACGTTTGATGTGCCGGATATGGATGATTTCCTGATTCCAATCGGCAAAGCCAAAGTCCGCGTTGAGGGTACTGACGTCACACTCGTCGCGCATTCTCGCATGGTTGGACGTTGCCTTGAGGCGGCTGAAGTATTGGCAGGTGAGGGTATTAGTGCGGAAGTCATCGATCTGCGCACAATCCGTCCGCTCGATACAGATACAGTGATTGAAAGCGTCAAGAAAACAAACCGTATCGTCTGCGCCGAAGAGGGTTGGGGACAATCAGGGATTGGTGCAGAAGTCGCCGCGCGCGTTGTTGCGGAAGCGTTTGACTACCTAGACGCTCCGCCAGAACGGGTGTTCCAAGCCGATGTTCCATTACCTTATGCCGCAAACCTCGAAGCGCTGAGCTTGCCGGGCACAGAGGATGTCGTCGAGGCGGCTAAACGCGCATGTTATAAGGATTAAGAAATGCCAATTGAAATCCTCATGCCCGCGCTTTCCCCAACGATGGAGGAAGGCACTTTATCTAAATGGCTCGTGAAAGAGGGCGATACCGTTAACTCTGGCGACCTGCTGGCCGAAATTGAGACCGACAAAGCGACAATGGAAGTTGAAGCTGTTGAAGAAGGCACGATCGCAAAATTGCTCGTCGCTGGCGGAACGGATGGCGTGAAGGTCAACGCACCAATCGCGATCCTGTTGGAAGATGATGAAGATGCGAGTGCATTAGATGGCTATTCGGCTGGCGACGCACCCGCCGCTGACAAACCCGCTCCGGCAACAGAAGCGCCCAAAGCGGCCGCAGCACCTGCACCAAAAGCATCATCTCCGAAAGCGCCTGCTTCAGGCGACCGCATCAAAGCGTCACCTCTTGCGAAACGTCTGGCGAAAGAGGCGGGCATTGAGTTGTCTGACGTTTCCGGTTCTGGTCCAAATGGCCGTATCGTAAAAGCTGATATTGAAGGCTTCACGCCATCTGCAAAAACAGCTGCGCCTGTTGCACAAGATGCTGCACCTGTATCGACATCGACCGAAGTTGGCACTGTCCTTTCTGGTGGTGCGGATTATCTCGCTAAATTGGGTGTCGAGGCTGGAACTTACTCGCTCGAGCCTTTGGACGGCATGCGCAAAGTCATTGCGAAGCGTTTGTCTGCTTCGAATAACAACGTTCCAGATTTCCCACTTCTGGTGGATTGCGAAATCGATGCACTCTTGGCCATGCGCAAAGAGTTGAACACGCAAGCCCCAGAGGGTGTCAAAATTTCTGTCAATGACATGCTTATCCGCGCCGCTGCACTGGCATTGAAGGCCGTACCGGCCGCAAATGCGAGCTTCACGCCTGATGGCATTGCCTATCACAATAATGCGGATGTTGCTGTGGCTGTCGCCATTGATGGGGGTTTGATTACGCCCATCGTACGCCACGCTGAAAACAAAGGCCTGTCCACTATCTCTGTTGAGATGAAAGACCTCGCTGGACGCGCGCGTGAGAAAAAGCTTAAGCCGCAAGAATATCAGGGCGGAACATTCTCTATTTCTAACCTTGGCATGATGGGTATCAAATCTTTCGGCTCAATCATCAATGAACCGCATGGTATGATTTTGTCCGTCGGGGCAGGTGGCCCGCGTCCAGTTGTGAAAGACGGCGAGATTGCCATTGCGACAGTTATGACAGTCAATTTGACCTGTGATCACCGCGTGGTCGACGGCGCCTTAGGTGCTGAATGGCTCGGTGTATTTAAACGATATGTCGAAGCGCCCATCACGATGATGCTGTAATTCAATCGCCCGGTGCAATTCCTGCAAAGTCAGTCTTTCAACTAGCAACTTTCATAATCAAGTTGTGATACTCTCAGGGGTATTCTGCAGTGGGAAATGCACTGACAGGCGAGGACGATTGGCGCGAAGCCTGTAATTATGGTAAACAAACCCTGAACTAGGAGTTTGTCATGTTGGCTAAAGCTATTCTCACAGGCGGCGTTTTATCCGTACTTGCTGGGTCTATTGTCTATTTTGGAACAGAAGGCGCGGATGCGCTGGAGGTTGATGCGCGCGATACCTTTCGCCTGGAAGAGACTGATCTCGCGGGCGGAGCGGATGTTGCTGTTGGAAATGTCGATATAGAAAAAGCGAGCGCCGAAGACGCAGGCTATCAAGACCCACCACAGGAAAAAACCAAGCCAAAGACAAAATGGCTCGATCAGTATCTCAAAAAGACAAAGCCTGAAGTTAACCCAGAACCAAAGTCTGAGCCTATTGTCATCGAGAGTATGACGGATCCTTTAGATATCGATGTCGCCGAAGAGACAGTAGATAAATCCGAGAAAAAGACGCGGATTCGTGTTGAGAAACGCATGGAGCGCGAAAATGGGCGGGGCGAAGCTAAGGGGACGTATATCGTCTCTGAGGGAAGTCGCATTGAGACTCTGGATATTGAAGATTTAGATATCGACGCTTTGACAGCTGATGGTGACGTGGATGTTGAGGCTTTGATTGAAGAATTGGGTTTGGATTCTGAGAAGAACGTTCAGATACGCGTTGTGAAAAAGGTGACTGATAAACCAACACTCCGTGGCCCTGTCGTCAAAAGTCAGCGTGACGTAGACTATAGCACAGTCATCGCCGAAGCCGAAAAGCTACTCGTAATCGACATGCGCAATCAGGCATATTTGGAAATTATCGATCATGCTGTTGACCGGGGTGATATGATGCAGGCGGCAGATATTGTTGAGGAGCTATCCACACCGGAACTGCGTGATACGGCTCGGGCCCGTATTGGAACAGGATTGGCTAGACGAGGCGATACGAAAGCGGCCTTCGCGGTTTTAGACGAACTCGAAATTGATGAACTTTCCGCGCCTATCCGCCTAGAAATCATCACAGCGTTGATGGCGACGCGGCAGGAACGTAAAAGCTTCGCGTCCCAATAATAGCTAGAAGATATGTCGTATTAGCGGTTCAAATCGGGCAATTTTTACGGCATAAGCCTCTCGTAATTTACGAGAGATTTATTCATGTCCGAAACATCCTTTGACGTTATCGTTATCGGCTCCGGCCCAGGCGGTTATGTGACTGCTATTCGCGCGTCTCAACTCGGTATGAAAACCGCAATTGTTGAGAAAGCCGATCTGGGCGGGGTCTGTTTGAACTGGGGTTGTATCCCAACAAAAGCATTGCTGCGATCCGCTGAAGTTTATCACAACATGCAACATGCCAGCGATTATGGGTTGAGCGCAGAGCCAAGCTTTGACCTAGCTAAGATCGTCAAACGTTCGCGTATGATTGCTGGGCAACTCTCTGGTGGCATCAAGCATTTGATGAAGAAAAACAAAGTCACGGTTATCCCTGGTTTTGCGACGCTTGGCGCAGGAATGCCTGCACCCAAAGTCATCGTTGACGGAAAAAACTACTCAGCGAAACATGTTATTTTGGCCAGCGGAGCTCGCGCACGCACTATTCCACAAGCTGGTCTGGAGCCGGACGGGAAGTTCATTTGGACCGCTCGCGAAGCCATGACGCCGGACACAATTCCGGGGAAATTGCTGGTTATCGGATCAGGCGCGATCGGCATGGAATTCGCGAGTTTCTTTAGTGCGTTTGGTGCAGATACGACCGTTGTCGAAATGGTGGATCGCATCTTACCCGCAGAAGACGAAGAAATCTCCAAGATGGCGCGTAAAGCGTTCGAAAAACGCGGTTTGACCATCAAGACTAAAACCCAAGTCAAATCAGTGAAGCCAAGTGGCACGGGGGTTACCGCCGTTCTAACAACGGATGGTAAGGATGAGACCCTTCAATTTGATCGCGTTATTCTCGCGATTGGTATTGTAGGCAATACGGAAAATATGGGCCTCGAAAAGCTAGGCGTAAAAATTGACCGGAGTCATGTTGAAGTAGACGAATTCAGCTTCACCGGCGTGCCTGGATTATACGCGATTGGTGATGTCACTACGCCGCCTTGGCTTGCACACAAAGCCTCGCATGAGGGTATTATCTGTATTGAAAAAATTGCGGGTATGAACCCGCATCCGTTGAACGCAAACGCGATTCCAGGCTGTACCTATTGCCATCCGCAAATCGCTAGTGTTGGGCACACCGAAGCGCAAGCAAAGGCGGCAGGTCACGAAGTGAAGGTTGGGCGATTCCCTTATATCGGGAACGGAAAGGCGATTGCTTTGGGCGAACCTGAGGGACTTATCAAAACCGTATTCGATGCCAAAACGGGCGAGTTACTTGGCGCTCACATGATCGGCGCGGAGGTAACAGAGCTTATCCAAGGTTACACAATTGCGCAGACCTTAGAGACAACCGAACATGAGCTCATGGAAACGGTATTCCCGCATCCAACCTTATCAGAAATGATGCATGAAGCCGTTCTGGATGCCTATGATCGGACGATCCACTTTTAGACTAATCGATTAGTAATTCTCGGTCTGTGGATCGGGGTTTTATACCCAGAGTTCGCATCCAATTCGCAAAGCCTGTTTTGCTCCGCAAGGCAGGCTTTTCAATGATGTACCAACTCAATGCGGCCAAACCGACAGTGGGCGGAAAAGCGAGAGCGAAGAGTTCGACCACGCTAAGGTTCGGCAGCCAATAGAACAGCATTTGCAATACGCACCAATGATAGATGTAAATGCCGTATGACAAATCAGGAATACGTTGCATCCAATTGAAACGCGGTAGGCGCAAATAAGCAATACGGAAAACGAGCCACGCCAATATTGTGTTCATGATGACTTCTACAACGGCGGTTTCACGCAATACGTAACTTGCCAATGCTAGGGTTCCAAGCGCAAGCCAACTAAAGCTGATACGGTCACGGTAAGCGTAGATCGTAGCACCTAGACCATAAGCTATCCCGAAACGAAATAGATTTTCGATGGTCGCTGGCATAGCTTCAAACAATCCAAGAGTATCTCCAATAACCCAACCAATTGAAGGTAGGATAAACTGAAGAAGCACCATCCATTTTTTGCGCAAAAACCCTAGCGAAAAGACGGCCAAAGTCCCGATATATGCAATGACTTCAAACCGTAATGTCCAGAGAGGGGCTGACCCTAATTGCTCCGCATTTGTTTCAAAGATACGCGGCATGGTCATATTGGTTTCAAAGAAGGTTAGAACCTTCAAGGGTTGGAGATACCAATCTGGGTCGCTGAAAAATTCAGCCAGCGGTGCTTTGGTCGCCAGCGGTCCAATTACAATCATCACAAAGAGAACATGCACAATCAGTGCTGGAAATATGCGGAGGGCTCGCGCTGAAATGAAGCTTGGAGTATCACCTCGATACACCATTGATTTGGTTACAAGAAAACCAGATGCGATGAAAAACAGATTCACTGCCAAATAACTGAAGGTGTAGTGGTAAAGCACCCTTGGTTCCATGCTTGCGTCGCGAAGAGCGATGACAAACGCGTGCCCGAGTACCACTAAGGAAGCGAAAACCAGCCGTAAGGGCGTGAAGAAGTTGTCATGCCCTTCACGTATAGCAAAGCCACCATTCGAGCGGTCTTGTTCGTCTGATAATGTGCTGACCATAAGTCCCCACCCACGCCTAAAACTGGCGAAATCCTGCCCACAATGGCACAGTTGGGTTAATTCGATGCAAATTCTATGCCGATTTAGGTGGGATTTAGAGCGATCAGTATGCGTTCACTGAGGTTGTAGTTTCGTCGTGCTAAATATCTACATTTGAGGCATATCAGAGCGCTAAATCAGGTTGAACCTTTGCAATAAACAGACCATCTAGACGTCATGGCAACTTTGATTGATATGAACTCAGAACGCGTGCGGCATCCGGAAAAGGCGCATAAGCCAGATACGGAAGTCTTACGAAAGCCAAAGTGGATCCGGGTAAAGGCGCCGACCTCAAAAGGTTATGCTGAGACGCGTAAAATCGTCAAAGACAAGGGTCTAGTCACCGTTTGCGAAGAAGCTGCCTGTCCGAACATTGGCGAGTGTTGGGAAAAGTCCCATGCGACCTTCATGGTGTTAGGAGAAATCTGCACACGGGCTTGCGCGTTTTGCAATGTGGCGACCGGTCTGCCTCAAGATGTGGATGCCTATGAGCCGACAAAAATTGCTGAAGCGGTTTTGGAAATGAACCTTAAACACGTTGTTATTACGTCGGTTGACCGAGATGACTTAGCCGATGGTGGTGCGCAGCATTTTGTAGATGTTATCCAGGCCATACGTACGAAATCTCCGGATACAACAATCGAGATTTTGACCCCGGATTTTCTTCGTAAAGGGAATGCTCCCAATATTGTGATTGATGCTAAGCCAGACGTATTCAACCACAATCTTGAAACTGTGCCGCGTCTTTATCTGAAGATACGTCCTGGTGCCCGGTATTATCATTCGCTTCGCCTATTGGAGAAAGTGAAAGAGCGCGATCCATCTCAATTTACGAAGTCGGGTCTCATGGTTGGTCTTGGCGAGACAAAAGAAGAGATCATGCAGGTTATGGATGATATGCGCTCAGCGGGCATCGATTTTCTGACAATTGGTCAATATCTTCAACCCACGCGCAAGCATGCAAAGGTGGAACGATTTGTAACCCCGGAAGAATTCAAATCCTATGAAACGATTGCACGCGCCAAAGGGTTTCTGATGGTCTCTGCCAGTCCGTTGACGCGTTCCTCTTATCATGCCGATAGTGATTTTGCGCAATTAAGAGCGGCGCGGGACGCGCAAATCGGGAGATAATACATGCCCAGTGCTCATCTCATTCGCCGTATTAGAAACAGCCCTGAGGGTCTTTTCGATTTGGTTGCGGACGTCGAAAATTATCCTGAGTTTATAAATTTGATCTCTGCCTTGCGTGTTACCAAAAAATTGTCCGAGACCGAATTCGAGGCCGAGGCCGTCGTGGCGTATAAAATGTTAAGGGAAACGTTTAGGTCTCACATCACGGCAGACCGCGATTCATTGAAAATCGAAGTCAAAAAAGCTGAGAAGGGCGGAGCCGTAAAATCTCTCGTCAATCGGTGGGCCTTTTATCCGCTAAAGGATGGCTCAACTTTAGTAGACGTCGTTGTCGATGTGAGATTGAAGGCTATGCCACTCGAATTCTTATTGCGCGAAAAATTTGGGAAAGCCTCTGTTCATATCGTCAATTTGTTTGAAACCCGCGCAAAGCAAGATTTGCCGCCCGTGGGTGAGGTCGATTACGACTATAAAGCAGAATTGGTAGCATTGGGTCTAAATGCTAAAAAGGTATCTTAATTCAGCGCTCTAAGGAGTGTCTGCAAAGCCTCCAGACATGTGTAGTCACGGACTTTGTTTCGGCTCATATCAGAAAAATTATATAGTTTCGCGGTAACAGAATTCTCTGTCGCAACACCAACCCAAACCGTTCCGACAGGCTTGTCCTTACTTCCACCACCGGGTCCGGCGATGCCGGTTACTGACACTGCGATATCGACTCCTAAACGGTCACGGCAACCTTTTGCCATTTGCATGGCGACGTTTTCGCTAACAGCCCCTTGAGTATTGAGCGTCGTTGGATCAACGCCCAATCGACTGATTTTGATATCGTTATGATAAGCGATTATTCCACCGTGAAAAACGGATGAACTTCCCGCCGTCGCAGTGATAGCGGCTCCAATTAAACCGCCTGTGCAGCTTTCCGCTGTCGCTAGAGTCTTATTTTTACTCCGAGCAGATGCGACTAATTCGGCGGATAGTCCGAAAATTTCTGACAAGAGGTTCTTGGTCATCCATCAAACCTAACTGTAGCGGTCGCTTGGGCGGCTAAACCTTCGCCGCGACCTGTGAATCCGAGCTTTTCGGTTGTGGTGGCTTTGACGCTGACGCGAGAAAGCGAGAGATCACAAAGTTCCGAGATGCGTATGCGCATAGCTTCGCGGTGCGGTTTTATCTTCGGCTTCTCGCAGATCAATGTCACATCAACGTGCTGAAGTGTTCCATTCCGTTCAGCTAATTTACTTATAGCAAATGAGAGGAATTTATCGGAGGCTGCCCCTTTCCATTTCGGGTCAGTTGGCGGGAAATGATCGCCGATGTCGCCGAAACACATCGCCCCCAAAATCGCGTCCGTTAGCGCATGTAATCCAGCATCCGCGTCTGAATGACCCAACAGACTATACCCGCAGTCTATAGGGACACCGCACAGCCAAAGCGGATCGGATGTTTCCGTATCAAACTGGTGAACGTCAAACCCTGACCCTGTCGCAATATAGCTCTTATCCATCATGCGTGCAGCTTTGGCGAAATCTTCGGGGTAGGTCACCTTGAAATTGTCAGGGTCTCCGTCTGTGAATGCAATTTTCATCCCCGCAGCTTTGGCAACCGCAATATCGTCAACATAGCTCGTACCCTCAGCGTGCTGTTTGAACGCTTCAAAAATTTTATTGAAGTGAAATGCTTGTGGTGTTTGCACCCGCCGCAGCTGATCACGATCCACGGCTTGTCCGTCCAATGTTTTGAGGGCATCCGCGATAGGAAGGGCTGGTGCGGCAGCGTCAACCGAATCCAGTGCGCTTTCAAGGTCACTAATAAGTTTGCTCGTGACGAAAGGGCGCGCCGCGTCATGGATGAAAACCTGCTCAATTCCTAGGTTTTCAAGTGATTTTAGCCCTGATCGCACAGATTCTGTGCGTGTTGCCCCGCCAATAGTTGTCACGCCTGTTAAGTTGAGAGACTCTAAGACGCCGTCAATCCAAACATCATCTTCGCTTACAACTACCCGGATTTCAGAAAAATTAGAACTATTTTTCAAATTAGTGAGGGTATGCGACAAAAGAGGTTGTTTGCCGATTGGCTCATATTGCTTTGGAATCGTCGTCTCTGCTCGCGTGCCTTTTCCAGCGGCGACTAAAATAAGTGCGTTACGTCTCATAGTGCGTCCGACTGCTGGTGAAATATTGTGCGTTGCGCGGGGAGCGCCTAAGGATTTAATCATGGCAAACCCTGTTCATATCGGCAAGCATGCTTTGCGTTCTAATGTATTAGTTGCCCCTATGTCGGGTGTAACAGATCTACCCTTTCGCAAAGTCCTGCAGCGTTATGAGCCTGGATTGGTGGTCTCTGAAATGGTTGCGAGTGAAAGACTTGCAGCGGGTGATGCGGAGAATTTAGCGAAGGCATCGGGACACGGGTTCGTCGAGCCCCTTTCAATCCAATTGGTGGGACGAGACCCGTATTGGATGGCTGAGGGTGCCAAAGCTTGCGCCGAAGCCGGCGCGGATATCATCGACATTAATATGGGTTGCCCGGCGCGCAAGGTTACGGGCGCTCTGTCCGGCTCAGCCCTAATGCGGGAGCCGAAACTAGCGCTCGAAATCATTAAGTCGGTCGTCGACGCAGTTGATGTGCCAGTCACACTTAAGATGCGGTTGGGTTGGGATCACGATAGCTTGAACGCAGCCGAAATTGCTGTGGCTGCGGAAGCGTTAGGTGTCGTAATGTTCGTTGTTCACGGGCGGACGCGGTGTCAGTTTTATAAAGGCGAAGCGGACTGGGCGGCCGTTCGCTCTGTCGTCAATGCGGTCGATGCCCCTGTCTTTGTGAATGGGGATGTTTTTGATGCAAGTGACGCCGTTGAGGCGATCCATCAATCCGGAGCTGCGGGTGTTATGGTCGGTCGCTCACTCGTAGGCCGACCTTGGGATATTGCTGAAATACGCGCCGGCGTAGATGGGGGCTTGCCGCGAGAGATATCGCCAGCCGAAAAAGCGGATGTCGCGGTAACACATTATCGGGATATCATCTCATTTTATCCTGAAGCCAAAGGCATACGGTTCGCGCGTAAACATCTCGCAGGCTATTGCGACCAGGCAGGTCTGGGGTCCCAAGATCCGCTACGTGTTCAGATTTGTCAGGGGTTAAACGCTGAGGAAGTTGCCGATGCTTTGTCGACGGCCTTTTTGCGGATGGAGGAGGCAGCATGACCGATACTCTTGCCCCATTGGTTGACGATTGGCCGTTTCCGCTCTTCAAGCTTTGTTCAGAAGACACAGTGATTTGGGCCAATCAAGCGGCACAGGAATGGTTAGGGAAATCTCTTCGAAAACTTGAGGGTCAAAGCGTTTGGGCGCTCTTTGAAACTGATCCAGATACTCGCGGAATTGCTTCGAAGGCGGCTGCCAAGCGCGGTGCCATTACGTCACGGCATATTGTTGTCAAAGCCAATGAAGCGAACGGCGAGGGGCGTTTAGCTCATTTAACTGCTTACCCGACAACGGATGGAACCGGGCTCTCCATATGGTTTGTTGGACCTGAGCCAAGGTCTACAAAAATTGGCGGTCAGGTCGTCAGCGGAATGGGCCGCATGATTGCCCATGAGCTGAAAAACCCGCTCGCAGGAATAAAAGGCGCAGCGCAGTTGTTGCGTGACGACGTTGAGAGCGCGGAAGGTTTGGCGTTAATTGAACTCATTGGGTCAGAAATCGATCGTATCAGACGTCTGGCGGACCGGATGGAAAAACTAGGTGACGAAGATCCTACGCATTCTCAACGCGTAAACATCCATGAAATCTTACGGCAAGCTCGCAGGGTTATTCAATCTGCAAATCCAAATGTTGTTTTTGACGAGCGGTATGACCCATCTTTACCGCATGCGTATGGTGATCCTGATACGCTCATGCAGGCGCTTCTGAACCTTATCAAAAATGCGACAGAGAGCGCAGGGCCCCAAGGAGAAATCCGTCTTGAAACTTCATTCAGAGCGGGCGTAAGGGGCGGACAGTCAGGCAAACTATTGCCCGTTCAAATTCGAATTATAGATAACGGCCCTGGCATTCCGAAAGATATGCTGGCTCAGATATTCCAGCCTTTCGTAACGACCAAGCCAGAAGGACAGGGGTTGGGGTTAGCACTCGTGTCGAAAGTAGCCGCCGCACATGAAGGCCTGGTCGAAGTCCAATCTGCACCTGGGCGCACCGTTTTCTCTCTACTTCTTCCTGCTCCCTCCGACGCTGAATCATAATGAGGCTGACCAATGAAATATGAAATTCTACTCGCAGATGATGATGATAGCGTTCGGCTCGTCCTCCACAAAGCCCTCACACGTGCCGGTCATACGGTGAAAGCGACGGATAACGCAGAGACGCTCGTTAAATGGGCGGAAGCCGGGCAGGGCGATATCGTTGTAACCGATGTAATGATGGGAGGCCGTGAAGTCTTTGAAAGCCTGCCGCAGTTAACAGCTGCGCGCCCAAAACTACCTGTAATCATAATTAGCGCGAATAACACCGTGAACACGGCGTTGAAATCGGGTCAGCACAAAGTCTTTGAATATGTTCCTAAGCCATTTGATTTGGATGATGTCACCAATGCTGTGTCCCGCGCTGGTCAGTCTGTAAACCCACGTAAAACTCGTCCAAATGCAGAAAATCGCCGACTACCTATGATCGGTCGCAGCGCAGTTATGCAGCCCGTCTTTCGCGCCGTTTCTCGGTTTGCGGCGGGTAATTTGCCTGTTCTAGTGCGCGGTGCAGTCGGGTCTGGTAAAGACCTTGTTGCGAGACTCTTACATGATGGCGGGCCTCGAGCTGACCGACCGTTTTTGCGCACAACGGATTTTGAAAACACCTCTCTGACTCTTCAAAAAGTCAATGGCGGCGATATCTATATCGATGAAATTGGCGAATTATCTATGCAACAGCAAGAGCGCCTATTGGCCTTGATGAATGAAGCTGAAATGATACCCGCGTCGCGTCGACCTCGAGTCATCTCTGCAACACGTAAAGATCTACGCGATTTGGTCGAGGAAGGTACATTCCGAGACGATCTTCTGTTTCGTATCAATGTAGCCGAGATAAAAATTCCGAATTTGGCGGAACGTGATCGAGATACCTATGAACTCGCCGAGGCTTTTCTTGCACAAGCTTCTCATGATCAAACCCGCCGGTTCGAAACTGACGCCTTAGATGTATTGCATCGTCACAAATGGACCGGAAATGTCCGGGAATTGGAAAATTTGGTTCGTCGTCTCGCGGTGCTTTACTCGGATGATGTTATTACCGCAGATATGGTTTTGCAGGAGTTCTCCAAGGAGTTACCTCCTGTTGAGAAAGCCGGAATGATCCAGAACCGTTTGGAGGACCAGTTGGAGGAAGCCTGTCGAGCATTATTGGATTCTGATCGAGGGGATGAAGATTCAGCTTATACAGTGGCTCTGGCTTGGGTTGAACGTCCACTCATCATTGAGGCATTGCGTCTGACCGGTGGAAATCGCGCTAAGGCGGCTGATAAACTTGGTATTCATCGAAACACACTTCGAACTAGACTGAAGTCACTAGACATAACGTAATCTAACAACAGGCAAAACCTGTTGATTATGTGCAACACTGCGATATGTAAGCAACAGTATTGGATCTGTAGCGAGAATTACTCTGAACTCTCAATCGGACTTATCGCCGAATAATGAATCCTCTTCACGAGCTATACCGCTTGTGAGGAAAGGCCCTCGGATTGCACAATCTGCCCTATTCGGCACGCTGTTTATGGCAGCTATTTTTCTGACTATTCTCGGAGCTCTTTTGTCTTACTCGGCAGAAGCTGAGAGAACCGAGCAGGCCTGGGATATTCTCAGGTTTAATTTGATCTTCATTCTTGTTTTAGCTCTCTATCTTGCCCGCCGCGTGTGGAAGACCGTTTTTGCTCCCTCTCGAGGACAGGCGGCGCCGTTGCTGCACAAACGTTTCGTAATGATCTTCTCTCTGGCGGCTCTTATTCCTGCGGTCCTAGTCGGGGGGTTTTCAACTTCATTACTCTCCCAAAACCTGTCAGGTATTTTTGGTGAACGTGTTCGCGGGAATATGGAAGAGGCTCGCCAAATTTTAGATGGGTATGTTGCGCAGGAGTTTGAAAACCTGGGGGAGGATCTTGCCGAGCTGAAACTGGGAATCGCACGAAGTCGAACGGATTTCGGGGCCCGTATATCTTTTACAGCGGAGCTTTTACGAGAGGCCCAGACGCGTGATTTGGATGCTGTTTATATTCTACGCGATGATGGTTTTGTTCTGACCCGTGTCGAAACCCCAGACGCGCCAGAGATAAGAATTCCTGGAACTGAAGTCTTAGAGAGCTTGCAAGGTACGAATATCGCCTTTCAGGAACGTACAGATATCGACTATCTTATTGCTTTATCAAAGCTCTCTGAAAACCCGAATTCCTACCTTTATGTCGGTAAGCTTCTACGCTCCGACAACCAGGTTTTGTCATCAATTACCGGTATCGAATCAGCGGCATCCCAAATTGCTCGGTTCAATGAAAATCAGACCCGTATGAACCAGATATTTTTCTTCACACTTCTGGATAGTGCCCTTTTGATTCTAATGGCGGCTATCTGGCTTGGGTTGTCATTAGCCAACCGGATTATCGATCCACTTTCGGGCTTGGTAAATGCGGCTGAACGCGTGCGTGCGGGGGATATGGGCGCGCGGGTTTCCGTGACCGGGGATTGGGGCGAAATTTCTGACTTGGGTTCAGCCTTTAACCGGATGACGTCTCAGCTCGAGTCTCAACGAGATGAACTCATCCGTGAGCACGATGTATCAGAGCAAAGACGACAGTTTTCTGAGGCCGTTTTATCCGGCGTTCGGGCGGGCGTTATTGGTTTGACGCAGCAAGGTAAAATCACGCTCACAAATGATGCTGCTAAAAAACTATTAGAAGACCGAGCCCACGACTTGGTTGGACAACCGCTAACTGGCGTGTTGCAAGAATTTGCGCCAGCTTTCGCGAAAGCGCGAGAATCAATTGCTTCGAATGCGGAAGATCAAGTGACTGTGGAAATGGCGGGAGGCAGCCGAATATTCGATCTTCATGTTTCGGCATATAAGGGGGCTCGAAACGATACAGGTTGGGTTCTGACCTTTGATGACATGACCCGTTTGGTTTCGGCGCAACGCCATTCAGCATGGCGTGAAGTTGCTAGAAGAATCGCCCATGAGATTAAAAACCCGCTGACGCCGATCCAGCTTTCGGCGGAACGACTCTCTCGCAAATATTCAAATGAAATTAAGTCAGACAAGCAAACTTTTGAGAATTGCACGCAAACGATTATTCGCCAGGTCGCGACGCTTGAGCAGATGGTCGATGAATTCTCGGCTTTCGCGCGAATGCCGTCGCCTGAGTTGATAGAGACAGATTTAACAGCTGCGCTTGAAGATACAATTTTTGCGCAAGGTGTGAGTTTTCCAGAAATTCGATTTAGCAAAAAAGGACGGTGGCCGACCAATACAATTGTTCGGGGTGACGAGCGCTTGCTGAGTCAGGCTTTCACAAATGTACTGAAAAACGCGGGTGAAGCGGTTCAGCGGAAAATGGAGGGCGAGGTGTCCAGTCGGTTCCGCGGTGAAGTCAGGATTGAACTTATTGATACGGGCTCCCGATTTGCGATTCACATTACGGACAATGGACCAGGTTGGCCGTTCAAAGATACGGATAGGCTTATGGAGCCTTACGTGACAACGCGAGACAGCGGTACAGGTCTTGGCCTCGCAATTGTGAAACGAATTGTCGAAGATCATGGCGGCCAACTCAAATTGGAAGTTCGAGAAGATGTAGAGGGCGCAAAAACTATAATTTACCTACCCCAGAGTACTGAATTTATTGGTGTTTCTGACATAAACTTAAGCGAGGCCTCATGACTTCCGATGTTTTAATTGTAGAAGACGAAGACGATATCCGCGCGATGATTTCCGGAATTTTGGAAGATGAAGGGTATCAAGTTCGAGAAGCGGCGACGTCGCAAGATGCTTTGGAAGCCGTCAAAACGCGGAAGCCAAGTTTGGTGGTGCTCGATGTTTGGCTGAAAGGCTCGGCTATGGATGGCATTGAACTCCTCGCCGCTTTAAAAGCCCGCTATCAGAACTTGCCGGTAATCGTTATCTCGGGGCACGGAACCGTTGAAACAGCTGTGTCCGCAATTCGGAAAGGTGCTTTCGATTACATCGTAAAACCTTTTAAAGCTGAAAAACTGCTCATCACGGCAACGCGGGCCCTAGAGAATTCGCGACTTCGTCAAGAGAATGAAGAACTAAAGGGTAAAACAGTCCACGTAGATACCTTGGTCGGAACTTCTCCTCCGATCACTCAACTACGCCAGAAAATTTCAAGGATTGCTGCCACAAACTCTCGTGTCCTGATCACAGGCGCTTCAGGTACGGGCAAGGAACTGCTCGCGCGTCTCTTGCATGGCCAGTCCAATCGGTCTGACGGGCCATTCAAGGCGGTTAATGCAGCTTCCATGGTGCCTGAACGCGTCGAAGAAGAATTATTCGGCGTTGAGACAACAGGACCAGACAATCCTCAAAAAACCGGCCTGTTGGAGCGAGCTCATAATGGGACGCTTTACCTTGATGAGGTGGCAGATATGCCGTTGGAGACACAAGGCAAACTGTTACGGTTGCTGGTCGAGCAGCGGTTTAACCGCGTTGGCGGACAAGATGACGTACAGGTCGATGTTCGCGTCATTACCAGTTCTTCACGAGATTTGACCAATGAGGTTGCAATCGGGAAATTCAGAGAAGATCTCTTTCATCGTTTGAATGTTATGCCGCTTCACGCACCGAAATTATCGGAACGCCGCGAGGATATTCCGGCGTTGGTTGAGCATTTTATCGGACAGTTAGCCGCGTCAACCGGATTACCAGCTCGGCAAATCGGCGATGATGCTATGGCTGCACTTCAAGCACATGACTGGCCGGGCAATGTTAGGCAACTGCGGAATAATGTGGAACGCCTGCTAATTTTGGCCACAGGCGAGCCTACGCAGCCGATTACACTCGCGACGTTACCGAAAGAAGTATCTGTCGTCAGATCGGGCAACAATTCTCATGAAAACGATAGAATTATCGCGATGCCATTGCGGGATGCGAGAGAACATTTTGAACGGGAGTATTTACAGGCCCAAATCGACCGCTTTGGAGGCAATATTTCGCGCACAGCGAACTTTGTTGGCATGGAGCGTTCGGCCTTGCATCGCAAACTCAAGTCGCTAGGCTTAGGCACGACCGGGCGGGAGGGCTGATCCGCCGTAGCTAGGATACTTATACATGCGGGTCATAATTTGTGGCGCAGGGCGCGTTGGATACGGATTGGCGGCTCGCCTCTCCCAAGAACGCAACACTGTGACCGTCATCGACACGTCGCCTGATCTGATTCGTCAGATCACGAATGAACTGGATGTGCGCGGGGTGATTGGCCACGGCAGTCATCCAGATGTTCTCGTGCGCGCCGGTATTCGCGATTGCGATATGATCATCGGTGTGACCTATGCCGATGAGGTCAATATGATGGCTTGTCAGGTCGCGCATTCACTCTTTGGTGTTCCAACTAAGGTCGCGCGCGTTCGAGCGCAGAGCTATCTCGATAACCAATGGAATGATCTCTATTCCCGAGAGAACATGCCTATCGATATCATTATCTCGCCCGAGATTGAGATTGGGAAAGCTATACTGCGGCGATTGAATACACCTGGTGCGTTTAATGTGGTGCCGTTTGGTGATGGTGCGGTTCAGATGCTGGGTGTGGAAATCAACGAGGATTGCCCGATTGTTCAAACGCCCATCCGCCAAATTCCTGACTTATTTACAGGTCTTCATGCGGCCGTCGTTGGAATAGAACGAGAGGGGGAGCTTTTCGCGCCGACCCCTGATGACCCTCTGGAAGTGGGTGACCGTGCCTATATCGTGACCCAAGCGGCCCATTCCACGCGTCTGCTCGAAGTTCTCGGCGCGCATCAAGCGCAGGCCCGCCATATCGTTATCATTGGTGGTGGCAATGTCGGAACTTACGTGGCCGAGAAGCTTGAAGGCAAATCTGGCATGCGAGTCCGCGTTATTGAACGAGACAAAAATCGTGCTGAAAAAGCTGCGGAACAATTAAGCCGGACCGTTATTCTAAATGGCGATGCCATGTCGGCAGAAATCCAAGAAGAAGCGGGTGTAGCCAATGCCGAAATGGTCATCACTTTAACCAATAGTGACAGCGTAAATATTCTCGCCGCTGTTCAAGCAAAGAAGCTTGGCGCGCGGTCCACGATCAGCCTTATCAATGAAGTGTCTATGCAGGATATGCAGTCAGAGCTCGGCATCGACAT
Source organism: Litorimonas sp. (assembly GCA_039975855.1). GTDB lineage: Bacteria > Pseudomonadota > Alphaproteobacteria > Caulobacterales > Maricaulaceae > Litorimonas. The sequence goes on from JBDWGH010000003.1 coordinate 479,925, forward strand.
GGTTATTGACCCACGGGCTTCCACCATTTCTTCAATCTTACGACATGTCCGTCGAGGGCGAATTTTGGAGGTCTATTCGCTAGAGCAAGGTGGAGCGGAAGTTATTGAGGGTGAGATTTTGGATACGTCGCCGATGGCTGGAAAAGCGTTAGGCGATGTTGCCATGGGAGAGGGCGTTGCCGTTGGAGCGATCATTGCAGATGGCGCTGTTTTGTCGCCGACACCCAACCTCGTTTTACGGCCTGGCAACCGAGTTGTACTAATGGCCGAGAAGGGCGCATTGAACAATATCGTCTCTATGTTCCGCGTGTCTTCGGACTACTACTAAACCGCTATGGCGATGAACCGTATTCTGTTTTGGTTGGGAAGAACATTCCTCCTTTGCACGGGCTTGTTCGCCATTACCGCGCTCATCGCGGCAGCGGGCCGAGATTTCCCCGCTGCGGTCAGTATGTCGGCCTTTGGGGTCAGTGTTGGTGTCTTCGGTCTTTTACTTGTGATGTTGTCTACGGGTTTTGATGCACGTGAGTCGAAATCAGAGGCCATTTTATTCTTAATTCTATTCTGGTTACTGATGCCGGCCGTCCTTTGTTTGCCATTTAAATTCATGGTTCCGGAGCAGACATTTTTGTCTGCATATTTCGAAAGCGTTTCTGCCTTCACGACAACTGGGGCAACTCGGCTGAACCCGGATGAGTTGTCACCTGTTCTGCTATTTTGGCGATCCCTTTTGCAATGGGTTGGCGGGGTTAGTGTTGCGACCTTCGCAGTCGTTATTCTTGCAGCCGTTAATCAAACCGGGACAGGCGTGCATAAATCCATGCTGTACACGGTACGAGATGGTAAGCTGTTTGACAGATTGATTGGAATAGGCGGCCTCGTCGCTGGGGTTTATCTCTTCCTCTCATTGATAGGGTTTATCCTGATGACCCTAGGAGGAGCGCCTGCGTTTGATGCGCTTTGTTTGTCGCTCAGTGGTGTGAGCACTGGAGGGCTGACCCCTCGCGCTGGTCCTTTGCAGCTTTATATTCCGCCATTTGCCGCCACAGTGCTTGCGATACTCTGCATTTTGGGCGCCATGAATGTGGCCGTGATTTGGGACTATATGCGGTTGAGGAAGGTGGTTCATGGATTGAGAGTGATATTCAACGTCGAACACCGGGCTTTGTTTGTTATCTTATCTATTCTGATTTTGATAGGCGTTGTGTTCTCCGGTTTAGGTAGTTTGGGTGATCTCATTCTCGATGGAGCTTTCTTTGTCAGCTCCGCCGGTTTTCAATATCAAGTTATCAGTTTGGACCTTGTCCCGCCGGTAATCCTAATCACCTTCGCTCTGACGGGAGGATCAGCATTGTCCACCGCTGGGGGCGTAAAGCTCATCCGTATTTTGCTTTTATTCCGTCATTTGGGAACCCAACTTTCACGATTGTCCCATCCATCCCGGGTTATTCCGGTTACTTTTCGGACGCGGATAATCCCTGATGCGGCATTCTTATCAATATGGATGTATTTCTTTGCGTATACACTTGCCTTTGGAGTGGGTATTTCAGCCTTTGGCGTTGTTGGGCTCTCACTGGATGATGCGATTGCATCCGCCGCGGCTAGCTTGTCCAATGTGGGCCCATTGCTAGCGCTGACATTGCCCGAATCGGGATTGACCTATGCGCAATTCACCAATGGTCAAATGAGCGTATCGATTGTCTTAATGTTGCTAGGACGTATTGAGGTTCTGGCGGCTCTAGCCCTCATATTGCCTAATTTTTGGAGGCAATAAGTTGGATTATCATATTTTAGCAGGCTAAGCTGAATTGTCGCTTGAAACCCTAGGTTCGCTACGACATGAAACCGCGGTAGGTTTTAGCGGGGCAAAGCTTCAGGCCTCAAGAGTTGAAATAATAAGAGTAGAGAGCGCCATGTCTGATCGTAATCAAAATCTTCAGGACACATTCCTAAACACTGTCCGTAAGTCAAAGACGCCTTTGACGATTTTCCTCGTGAACGGTGTAAAGCTACAAGGCGTGGTAACTTGGTTCGATAATTTTTGTGTCTTGCTACGGCGTGATGGGCAGGTCCAATTGGTATATAAGCATGCAATTTCGACAATTATGCCTGGCGGACCAGTTGTACTGCATGATCCTGTCGATGAAGATTAGCGCAATGCAGGCATTGCATGGTTGAGCATGCCCTAAAGCGCGACCGGGCGTTGGTCGCCCACCCTAGATTTGCAGATAATCGCGCATCTGACGCGGATTATGATTTGGACGAAGCCATAGGCTTGGCTGATGCTCTGGGCGTAGATCCGATCTCCGCGCGCATTGTTCCAATTCGCGATATTCGTAGTTCTAACTTCTTTGGCGCAGGTCAAATTGAAGACATGGCTGCGGCGATAGCGGGTGAAGAACTCACGCTGGTAATTGTGAATGCTTCCTTGACCCCCGTACAACAACGCAACTTAGAGCGAATACTCAAGGTTAAGGTGATTGATAGAACAGGCCTTATTCTTGAGATTTTTGGCCTGCGGGCAGCGACAAAAGAGGGCCGTTTGCAGGTCGAGCTGGCGCGTCTTGGATATGAACGCTCACGACTTGTTCGAACTTGGACCCATTTGGAGCGCCAACGTGGCGGCACGGGTGGTTTGGCTGGCCCAGGCGAAACGCAAATCGAAAGTGATCGCCGGGTTCTGAATGACAAGATGACACGTTTGAAGCGCAAGCTGGATGACGTGCGCCGTACCCGTGGACTACAACGGAAGCAGCGTCAGCGTGCTCCTGAACGCGTCGTGGCGCTTGTCGGATATACGAATGCGGGAAAGTCTACATTGTTCAATAAAATTACCAAGGGCGGCGTCTTGGCGAAGGACATGTTGTTTGCAACTTTGGATACAACACATAGGATTTTGCCTTTGCCGAGCGGGCAAACGGCCGTTCTTTCCGATACAGTTGGATTTATTTCAGATCTTCCGACATCGCTCATCACGGCTTTTCGCGCCACTTTGGAGGAAGTGAAAGAGGCAGATCTTCTTATCCACGTCAGAGATATGTCAGACCCATTGACTGAGCGTCGTCGAGAGGAAGTCATGGATGTTCTCGATCAGATCGAAGCTGGGCCTGAACACGCTCAAGCGATGATCGAAGTATGGAATAAGACCGATTTACTAAGTGAGGAGCAAGCGAGACATTTAGCAGAGCGCGCCGCAGCATCCCGCACCCATATCGATATGGTCGATGCCTTTGAAGTGTCTTGCTTCACAGGTGATGGTATCACTGACCTTGAAAATGGAATTGAAGAAGTCCTCACGCGCGGTGATCACATCTTAAATGTTCGGGTTACGCCCGCGAATTTTTCCGCGCGGGCTTGGCTTCATGAAAATGGACAGGTCTTGATCGATGAAGCGGGAGAGGGAGGTATTGCCGAAATGCAGGTTCGGCTTTCTGAGTCTGATGCCGGCAAGTTTTTGGCACGTTACAAAGAGCTGATCGTCAACTAGGTTAGATCTTAAAGACCGTTCTGTTTGGCAAGCTGCCAAAGGACTTCCATTTCATCCAATGACAGCGCTTCCAAATTGGGTTCAGCTTTTTCTTCTACGTGACTAAAACGTCTAGTGAATTTTGCATTTGCGCCTCTAAGTGCGGCTTCGGGTTCGACCTTGAGTTTTCGAGCTAAATTCACAACGGAGAATAAGAGGTCACCGATTTCAGCTTCAATTTCACCTTGGTCCTGTGATTTGACGGCTTGGCCGACTTCTTCGATTTCCTCGCGTAGTTTTTCAATTGGGCCGTCTGTATCAGGCCAGTCAAAGCCGCGTTTAGCGGCGCGTTTCTGAAGCTTCTCGGCCCGCATCAAAGCCGGAAGGGTTTTTGCAACACCGTCCAGGGTTCTGGTTCGCCCATCGTGCTTGCGCTCGGTAGCTTTGATCGTATCCCAATCAGGCACATCGGCACCTTCAAAAACATGAGGGTGACGCCTCACCATCTTATCGACTAGCCCGTCACATACGTCTGCGAAATCAAATGCCTCAATTTCTGAAGCCATCTTCGCGTGAAACAGAACCTGAAACAAAAGATCACCAAGTTCTGCTTTGAGGTCGGACATATCCCGGCGCTCAATCGCATCCATAACTTCATAGCTCTCCTCGACAGTATAAGGCGCAATTGTCTCGAAAGTTTGCTCTCGGTCCCAAGGGCAATCAGCTCGCAGCCGGTCCATTAAAGCCGTAATTCGGTCATATGGCGTATCGCCCAGATCTGTCATCGTCTGGGTTTCCGCAATGTCAGAATGACCAACATTCCCAATGTCAAAATAGACACGCCATAGGACGCGAGGATGAAGGCTGTATTTTTACCGAAATCGATCATGAACTAAGCTCTTCCAAAGTCACACTTGCCGGCTTGGCTTGCTGCGCCCGCTGCTTTTTGAGTTCAGCGAGTTCAGCCTCCGTCCCACACAGGGCAAACCAAGCTAAAAGCGCTGTGTAACCCATCGCCATAAACAACAATGGCATGAGAAGCTCAAGGGGCAGCCCCGGTGCCCCAGGTTCCGAAACTGTGGCCGGCTGATGAAGGGTGTTCCACCAATTCACGGAGAATTTGATGATCGGCAAGTTCAATGCTCCCACCATGGCGAGGATGGCTGCGAGGCGGGAGGCTAAGCGGCGGTCAGTGGCAATATTCCATATCGCCATATAGCCAATGTAGATAAACAAAAGCACCAATACGGATGTCATGCGGCCGTCCCATTGCCACCACGTTCCCCAGGCAGGACGTCCCCAAAGACTACCTGTGATGAGTGCTAAAAATGTAAAAGCCGCACCCGGCATCGCAAGAGATCTGGCGACGCTATCGGCCAAACTATGCCGCCAAACAAAACTTACAAAGCTGGCAATAGCGATACCGGAATACGCCGCCATGGCGCACCACGCGGCGGGGACGTGGACATACATTATTCGAACCGCTTGTCCGTGCTCGACTGCGGGCGGTGAAATGAAAAGTGCAAGGGCGAGACCTATCCCGATAAGCACAAGGGCGGCCCATCCGGAGGCAGGAGTCGCAAAGCGGGAGAACCGCAAGAAGCGCGCCGGATTGGCGAGATATGAAATAAGACGCATTTAGCGATCCGTATTAACTGATAAAGCCGCAGCTGATGCGGGGATTGATAACGCTAAAGCCAGCAATGACAAACCAATTAGGGCGCGAAATTCTACCGCAGCCAAGCCACTAACCTCATAGGCTTGCGATGCGGCTACACCGAAAATCAGAAGCGGTACGAGAAGTGGCGCGCTAATGAAAATTGCGAGGAAGCCGCCTTTGCCTCGCGCTCCCGTCAATGCACCTGCCAGCGCTGTGAAAGCCGAGAGGCCAGGGAGAGCGAGAAGGAGAGCAATGAGCAGCCCCGTTACTGTGGTGGTACTCAGATCAAACAAGAGTGACCAAAATGGAGCGGTCAGCACAAGTGGCATGAGATAGATCAAAGAAAAGCTGAGAATACCAGCTACGGCCTGGGTGAGGTAACTTACGCCGGAAAGCCAGAGCTGACCCGTTGTACCGTCACGCAGGTCATCTGAAAAGACTCGGTCAACGCTCATTAAGGCGGCAAAGGTTACAGCCAGCCAAATGAGAGGTATTCCCAATTTCCTTAAGACCGACATATCCCCGTCTAGGGCTATGGCAGAGAGGGACAGAAAAATGGCCATGAAGACCAGGCCATAGGCCCAACTGCCCCCAGAACGAGCGGCTCGGATTAAATCGCGGCGCAGAATTCTAAGGACGGCGCTCATCCTAAGACCAGCCTTTGTGTTGGAATATCCTGAACGGCAATTGGAGCGTGAGACGCGACAAGCGCTAAACCGCCAGCTTGGACATGGGATTGTAACTGCGACGCGATGAGGTCTCGACCGTTATTATCCAGACCCGCCAAGGGTTCGTCTAAAATCCAAATCGGTTTCTTATCTGATAGCAACTTCGCGAGAGACAATCGTTTTGCCTGACCTGTTGATAGGTTTTGCGTTAAGGTTGCCGCATGCTGTTCTATGCCCACGGCGCCTAATTCGGCATCCCAAAAGCGCGCGTCTTCCGACGCTTTTAATCTTGGTTTCGCGTAACTCTCCGATGGTAGAAATGATACTGCTTCTGGCGCTGTGACACTGCTGCCATTTATGTCCCATCGCACTTTGCCACTTGCGGCTCGGCTTAGGCCCGCACAAGTGCGCAGTAAGGAGGTTTTTCCGATACCGTTTCCACCCACGACCCAGAGCAATTTGGGTCCTGCGAGTTCTAGGCTCAGTTCGGAAATCAGAGGCTTTCCACCCCGTTCTATCGAGACGTTGTCCAACCATAATGTGGGCTTACCGCGCATAGCGAGCGTTTAACGGCGCTTACCCGTCATGTCACTCTCTCTGTCTTTTTGTTTCTGTCGCTCTGCCTTGAAGCCTCAGCGGTTCGTGATATCTGTCAGCTATGTCCGAAACTCGCATTACGCCTCCTAATCGCAATCGCCGTCTCATATGGATTGCGGTTTTAGGTCTGATGCTCGCGGGCGGCCTGTTTTTGATTTTTCAGGCGCTCAATCAAAACACCCAGTTCTTCGAAAATCCTTCTGAGGTGGTCGCAGATGGATTCGAACCACGGTCAGACGTGTTTAAAATCGGCGGCCTGGTCGCAGAAGGCACGGTTGCAACCAAAGGCTTGACCACGACATTCCAGATCGAGGATTTTGAGCGGGATATGGCTCGCGAACTGTTTGTTACATATACAGGCGCATTACCTGATTTGTTTCGCGAAGGGCAGGGCGTTGTTGTTTCGGGGCAATTGACATCACCAACGACATTTCAGGCTCGCGAAGTTTTAGCCAAACATGATGAAAATTATCAGCCTAAAATCAACTATCGGGATGATACGCCAAGCCCATAATATTCTGGGCGGCTTTTCAGAAAGATAAGAACGGACAATCCAATCATTGTGGGGGGTGACTGAATTATCCGCATCCAATTCTCATTGGTATTCAATAGTGACGGACAGTTTGGCCGATGTGGGGCAACCGCACCGTCCGCCGTGCCCGGCTTTCACCGAACCTCATGTGTATGGCAGGGTCAAAACCGGATTGGGAGTGATTCACAGTATAAAAACAGAAATATAGTTAACTAACGCGCTGAAATGCCGCAGTTTTTTAATATTCATCAATTTTGGTTGCTCTCAGTACAACGCCGAGTTGTCGGTGATGTGACAGCGTTGTCTCACAGTGAACCTACATACATCCTATGGCTGCGACTCACCTTTACTTGCACTTTGCGATTCGCGCTCTACACCCCAATTCGTGAGCAAGATGCCTGATATGATTATAGTCGGGGCAGGCCTTTCGGGTCTGTTGACGGCTTGGCGATGTCTTGATGTAAACTCGGATTTACAGATCAAGGTGATTGAAGCGTCCGGGAAAATTGCGGGCGATCATACGTGGTCTTTTAACCTGACAGACGTCGCAGAGGAGCTTCGGGATTGGGTTGACCCCTTTATCGCCTATCGCTGGGACAGTTATGATGTGAAATTTCCGAAACGGAAACGTACATTGGACATTACCTATTGCACCGGAAATTCCGAAACGCTGCGGGCTTGTGTTCAACCGCATATTGAGAGTGGGCGTTTAACTGTTGAGTTGAACACGTCGGTTGAATCTCTCGGGCTTGATCATGTAGTTTTAAAAACAGGTGAGCAACTCGAAGCGACTTGTGTATTAGATGCGCGGGGATTTAAGCCTAATGACGATGTTTATCTTGGTTATCAAAAATTTGTCGGCCATGTCATCAAAACCCAAAAACCTCACGGTGTGAAACGCCCGATCATTATGGACGCTACGGTTCCGCAGCTCGGCGGATATCGTTTTGTCTATTGCTTGCCTTATTCTGAGACTGAACTCCTTGTTGAAGACACATATTACACTGACGGGCCGGAGCTTCGCAGTCAGGAAGTTGATGCCCGCATTGGCGATTATATAAGAGCGAACATAACCGAGGACGCATATGAGACCGTGCGACGGGAGAAAGGTGTTCTGCCGATAACTTTGGCGGATAACATTCACTCTCATGCCTACTTAAATACGTTACCAAAGATTGGAATTCGTGGTGGTTTCTACCACGCGGTTACCGGATACAGCTTACCTAACGCTCTGAAGCTTGCCGATGAAATTTGTCGGGAAATTGAGGTTGAACAGGGCATGGGATACGATGAAGGTATATTTGCGAGTGAGATGAATTTTGCTGTTGGACTTCAAAAAAAAGCTCATCAGTCTCAAGAACGCTTCCTCCGCCTCCTAAACCGTATGCTCTTCCGCGCGGCCAAACCCGATGAACGCTATTCCGTCCTGCAACGATTTTACGGTTTGAACCAAGGTCTCATTGAGCGGTTTTATGCCGGAACGCTGACTTGGCGCGACAAAGCGCGCATCCTCATCGGAAAGCCGCCCGTGCCCGTACATAAAGCACTATATAATTTCAGCGAGAGCGCCTTTATCAAGCGCGAACGCAAACGCAGAGAATCATCCGAATGACTGACACGAACACACGCCCAACCGCCATTGTTGTCGGAGCAGGTTTTGGCGGAATTGCGCTGGCCATTCGACTGCAAGCGATGGGCTTTCAGACTACATTACTGGATAACCGCGATAAGCCGGGCGGGCGCGCTTATGTCTATGAAATCGATGGTTTCAAATTTGACGGCGGTCCCACGGTCATCACGGATCCAGATTGCTTGAGAGAGCTTTTCGAGATCTCTGGCAAAGAAATGGATGATTACGTCGAACTGTTACCCGTTGATCCGTTTTATCGCCTGCAATGGGAAGATGGCGAAATTCTGGATTACAACAACGACCAAGACTTCCTTGAGGAGCAAATCAGGTCGCGCAATCCCGATGATGTTGAGGGGTATCGCAAATTTCTCGCCTATTCAAAAGAGCTCTATCACGAAGGCTATGAAAAGCTCGGCACGACGGCCTTTTTGAAAATGAGCCAGATGTTTGCGGCTGCCCCGCAACTTGTTCGGCTTCGCGCTGATCGCAGCGTTTACAAGCAAGTTTCGAAATTTGTCAAAGATGAGAAGACGCGTCAGCTCCTCTCATTCCAATCCTTGCTCGTCGGTGGTAATCCGTTCGCGACTTCCGCAATTTATGGCCTAATCCATGCTTTGGAACGTAAGGGCGGGGTCTGGTTTGCCAAAGGTGGTACCGGCGCTTTAGTTGCCGGTATTGTTAGCTTGTTCAAAGATATTGGCGGTGATGTGAAACTCAACGCGGAAGTGACCGACATTCACACGGAAGGCGACCGCGTTACAGGCGTTACAACGGCGGATGGCTGGACAATGAATGCCGATTTAGTCGCGTCCAACGCGGACGTGGTTCACACCTATAGTCAGCTTTTGCGCAAACATAAGCGCGGCCAAAAATACGGTAAAGCCCTGACCAAGAAGCGTCATTCCATGTCGCTTTTCGTGATCTATTTTGGTCTGGATATTCCGACGCCAGAGCATTTGAAGCATCACATCATTCTGTTTGGGCAACGTTATAAAGAGTTAATCGCGGAGATTTTCGGGAAGGGGGGAAAGCTATCCGAAGATTTTTCACTTTACCTGCACGCGCCAAGCGTGACCGACGCGAGCATGTCGCCCGAGGGAAAGTCCGCTTATTACGTCCTCGCGCCCGTTCCGCACTTGGGACATGCTGATTTAGATTGGGATGAAATTGGACCAGCTTATGCGCAGAAAATTCTAGACTATCTCGAAGTCCACGCCATCCCGGGTCTGAACGATCATTTGGAAGTGATGCACACGCTAACCCCATTTGGGTTCCGCGATGAAATGAACTCACATTTAGGTAGCGCATTCTCAGTAGAACCTATCCTGACACAATCCGCTTGGTTCCGTCCGCATAACCGCGATGATGTCATCGATAATATGTATATCACAGGCGCTGGCACACATCCTGGCGCAGGCGTACCGGGCGTTGTCGGCGCAGCAAAAGCGACAGCCGGTGTGATTGCCGATGATTTTGCAGGTATGCTATCCAAAGCTAATGCTGGCGGAGATTGGCCCGCCAATACATAGGTTTCCCCACGACGAAACGTCAAAGGAGACCATCATGACAACTCTTTCAATGTCGAACGCCATTAGCGTTCTTCCGAAATTGATCGGAAATTTGGAGCATATTCTCAAAAAAGCTGAAGCTAATGCCGAAGAGCGCGGCATTGAAATGGATGTGTTTCTGAATTCGCGTCTCGCGCCCGACATGCACCCGCTTTACAAACAGGTCCTGATGGTCTGCGATTTGGCAAAGATGGCTCCGTATCGGATCGCAGGTCTCACGCCGCCGACCTATGATGATAGTGAACGAAGCTTGTATGAGCTTTATGGCCTTATCAGCAAGGCAAAGACCGATATTCAAGCCGTCACAGCGGATCAGTTAGATGGACGTGAAGGTGTAGAGTTCATGGTCAAGATGGGACCGCGTGGAGAAATGCCATTTACAGGGATTGTATATTTGTCGGCGTTTACGCTTCCAAACCTGCATTTCCACATCACAACGGCTTATAATATCCTGCGCCATAATGGGGTGCCATTAGGGAAGTTCGATTATTTCGGTGGCTCGCTTTAAGCCAAGCGACCTCGCTTACTGCTCATCTTGGACGCAGCCGAGGTAGTCTAGTAAAGCAGGACATGCCCGCAGAGTTGTCTTCCCGATGGAATACCAAGGGGTAGATGACAGACTTGTTTTACGCGAAGACGGGTTGATTGGGTTGTGACACCAATCAACGTGTACATTTCGCTGACGCGAATTGTACGCTCTGCGGCGATGGTTTTTGAAGAAGCGGCCCGTTTGTCCTACGAGTTAAGGCATCTCTGGCCCCACGTATCGGCTCTCACTCCTAAAGTCCCGGCACCTCCAGAGTTCTCACACTCCGACGCTCAGACCCATCGTCCCCCAAACCAGCAGATGAGCTCTACCTGTCCTGTGTTTGAAAGAACGAGTTAAATATGAGGCATAAAATGAAAGGTGAGGATGGAAATTAGGAAATTCTTTTTAAATATCTGAAAATGCACAGATATTTCTGATCTAAACGATATTTGAAATAGGGATGTAGTCCACAAACCCCTGCCAATATGAAATCCAAATTACACTTTCTTCACTGGTAACGTTTTCGTGATATGTCACGGCTATGAAGGTTCGGGGCGAGACCGAATAGGGCTTTTTATCATGAATAAGATTATCCCCCTGAGCCTTACGGCGGCTCTATTATTGAGCGCATGTGGAGGCGGCGGGGCAACCGTGACGCCCGCAACGCCGGTCGCTGATGTCAATCAAGCCCCAGTCACCGCAGTTTCCAACTCCGATCAAAGCGCGGTGGTAAATGCGGCATTCGACTATGATGCGACCCAGGGCAGTACGACTTTCACAGATGCAGATGGAGACGCGCTTAGCTATTCCGTCAGTTATTCTCCGGCAGCGAACGGATTGACGGATGCCGCTGGCGTTATTTCAGGCATACCAACAACCGAAGGTACGATTACAGTCACCATTACGGCCGATGACGGCAATGGTGGAACCGTCAGTAATAGTTTCGATATTGTTGTGGGTCCTGAACCTACTGACCAAAATGCGGTGATGGCGACGTTTGGTGGCCGGATTAATTTGGATGCGTTGGAGGCTTATGCTGCGCAATCCGCGCCCAATTACATCACAAAATTGAATGACGGTGGAAACCCCATCACGGATGCAGGTGCCACGCTAGGGCGGGTCCTTTTTTATGATCCGGCCTTATCTATCGACGACACGATTTCATGCTCGAGTTGTCATGTTCAAAGCGCAGGTTTCAGTGATTTAGCTGTCGTAAGTGATGGTGTCGAAGGCGGTGTGACCGGACGTCATTCTATGCGCCTCATCAACACTCAATTTGCAAATGAAACGAATTTCTTTTGGGATGAACGCGCGAGTAGTCACGAAAATCAAGAAACCCAACCTTTGCAGGACGCAAATGAACATGGCTTTAGCGGCGTTGGCGGGCGGCCAGGTCTTGCGGATTTGATCACAAAGCTCGAGGCCTTGGAATATTACCAAGAACTTTTCACTTTCGTTTATGGCGATGCCGAAATCACTGAAGAACGCCTTCAATTGGCACTCGCGCAGTTCACCAAGAGTATTTGGTCTTTCGATTCGAGGTATGATGAAGGCCTTGCGCAAACTAATAATCTCGCGGCGGATTTCCCAAATTTCACGGCGGATGAAAACGCTGGCAAGCGGTTGTTCATGCAAACGCCCGCCAATGGCGGCGGCGGGTGCCAAGGCTGCCATATTGCGCCGGAATTCGATATCCGTCAGGGAAGTGGTCATAATGGAGTTGTTGGCGTCGCTGGATCACCCGGCGAATTTGATTTCACAAACACCAGGTCACCGTCCTTGCGGGATTTGGTCGATCCGGATGGCCGGCCTAATGGCCCGCTAATGCATGATGGATCCTTGCCGACGCTTTTGGATGTCGTGAACCATTATGACGATATTGAAGTTCCAACAGACCCGGCAGACCGTCAGGAGTTTCTCAATACAATTGATAATCGTCTGCGTGGCGGCGGTAATGGTCAAAATCTGAACTTTTCCGATGCGCAGAAAGATCAACTTGTCGCATTCCTGGAAACCTTGTCGGGTTCCAGCATCTATTCGGATGAGAAACTCTCTGATCCTTTCTAAGGGGCCGTTCTTAAGGACAAAGCCTCTTTCAATATCCTGATTGCGCACCTATCCATCCTACATGGATTCAGTTGCTGCACATGGAAACGCCTCGATTAAGAAAGGCTCCAAGTCTTTCGCTTTGGCCAGCCGTGTTTTGCCGCCTGCGCTACGCGATGATGCGGCGATGCTTTATGCGTGGTGCCGCTATTGCGATGATGTGATTGATGGTCAGGAAATGGGACACGGCCAGATCGAGGATTACAAGATCGGGCAGGGCAAGCGGCTGGAGATGCTGCGAGAAAAGACTCGCTTGGCCCTGAATGGTGACCCGACGGATGATCCCGTATTTGCTGGGCTGGCTCGCGTTGTGACAACCCACGAAATCGATCATCGTCATCCCTTTGATTTGCTCAAAGGCTTTGAAATGGATGCTGAGGAACGCGTCTATAAAACAGTCGACGATATTCTGGACTATTCTTACCATGTCGCGGGCGTCGTTGGCGTCATGATGGCCAATATTATGGGCGTACGGGACGACACGACCCTCGATCGCGCGAGTGATTTGGGGTTGGCATTTCAGCTCACGAATATCGCACGTGACGTGATTGATGACGCTAAAGCCGACCGTGTTTTCGTGCCTCAGGATTTATTGGAGGCGGCAGGCGCGCCCATTGCGGCGAAGCAGCAACTTAATCGAGATAATTGGCCAGCATTGCACCAAGCGGCCTGCGCGCAGCTCGACATTGCCGAACAATATTATGCCAGCGCCAAAGTCGGGATCAAAGAACTCGACTTCAGATGTGCTTGGGCGATTAGCGCGGCGCTTAAAGTTTATCGCGAGATTGGGGAGAATTTACGCAAAGGGGGTCCAGAGGCCTGGGAAGGCCGTGTTGGCGCGAGCAATGGGCGGAAAATAGCTCTGGCCCTCGGCGCGGTTGGTCCTGCGGTGGGACGGAAGGGCGTTAAGGTAACGGCTAGAGATGGGTTTTTTCAGCGGCCATGATGTCGAAACGTTTCAATTTGAGTGTTATTTTTATCATCCTTATTGCGATGATCGGTCTACCTGTCTTTTCTGCAGTCAGGGCTGCACTGCAAGGGTCAGGGTCTACTGAAAGCAGGATAGATAAAGGCATAGAGCTTTATAAAGATCGTCTCCCCATCAAGATGGATCAATATATAACTTTGACGAACATTGAGCGCGAGGAAAAACGTGTAACCTATGATTACGAAGTGAAGGTTGAACCTGAAAAATTATTGCGAATGCGACAGTATTTTCAAAAGAAGGCTCAATTCGATTATTGTTATTCGGACAATTTTTTAACCTATCAAACTCAGAGCATAGTGATGGTTGAGAGATTTAAGTCAGTAGGAGATCAGGAATTCGCATTTCAAGTGGAGGCGACAGGTAAATCATGCCAATCGGTAGAAAGAAAAGCTGACGGATATATCATGACTATCGATGTTGGGGCCAAACGCAATTTAGACGTTGAATATTTGGAATTTTTTTTACCAATCGAAGTATCTGAATCTATGTCGATCGTAAGCCTCACACCACAGCCGCATGGTATGGTTGAGTATAACGCTCTCGGAGAAAATTTGGTTGGTATCGCCGAGAGTGTTGGAAGAGAGATTTTGAACGAATTTTGTGATCAAGACCAGAGCGAACGCCTAAATATATATGTGAAACCAAACGATAAAGAGGACCCTATTCTCATTTACGAACTGTCTGATGACGTTTGTAAGTCCCGCTTGCCTACATATACCTACGTTTCGGAAAGTGACCTGCGTTCGCTTAAGGTTATGAAAGAATATAGTTCTCGGAGGTGAACGCTACCCCTTCTCCTCCAACCACTTTTCTAGCCAGTGGATATTATAATCGCCCTCTTGGAAATCGGGATCGTCGAGCAAGGCTTGGTGCAGCGGTATCGTCGTTTGAATGCCCTCAATGACCATTTCGCCGAGCGCACGGCGCAAACGTAGGAGCGCTCCTTCGCGTGTGTGTCCCCAGACGATGAGTTTACCGATCAAGCTGTCATAATGCGGAGGGACAGAGTAGCCCGCATAAAGTCCACTATCGAGGCGTGTATTCATACCGCCTGGCGCGTGAAAGTTTGTGACTTTGCCAGGTGAGGGCGCGAAGGTTTTTGGGTTCTCCGCATTGATGCGGCACTCAATGGCGTGGCCTTTGAACGACACATCTTTTTGTGTGTAACCAAGTTCCAGACCCGCCGCGACCCGGATTTGTTCGCGGACAAGATCAATGCCCGTTATCTCTTCGGTCACAGGATGTTCGACCTGTAAGCGGGTGTTCATTTCGATGAAGAAAAACTCGCCGTCCTCATAAAGGAATTCAACCGTACCAGCCCCGCGATAGCCGATTTTTTTGACCGCCGTTGCCACGATGTTGCCAATGCTTTCGCGTTCTTCGGTAGTTAATGTTGGGGACGGCGCTTCTTCTAGAACCTTTTGGTTTCGGCGCTGAAGGGAGCAATCGCGTTCGCCTAAATGTACGACATTTCCATGCGTATCGGCGAGAACCTGAATTTCGATGTGGCGACCACCCGTAAGGTAGCGTTCCAGATAGACTTCGCCATTGCCAAACGCAGCGATGGCTTCCTGCTGCGCGGCTGACAAGGCCTCTTCAAGTTTGTCTGCTGTCGCCGCAAGACGCATCCCGCGGCCGCCGCCGCCAGCGGCAGCTTTGACGAGGAGGGGGAAGCCTACCTGTTTGGCGACTTCCTTGGCCTCGGCATAGGTTGTGACGGAACCATCGGACCCCGGAACCACCGGAATGCCGGCTTCCATAACCGTGTCTTTGGCGGTGATTTTGTCACCCATAATACGGATGTGTTCCGCTGTTGGCCCAATAAAGGCCATGCCATGCGCTTCTACGATTTCAGCGAAACGGGCATTTTCCGAGAGAAAACCATAGCCCGGGTGTACAGCATCGGCGTCGGTGATTTCGCATGCAGCAATAATGGCTGGGATGTTCAAATAGGAATCAGTCGCGCTATTTGGTCCAATACAAACGGACTCGTCGGCGAGTTTGACGTGCATCGCTTCGCGGTCGGCCTCAGAATGCACGGCCACAGTCTGGATGCCCATCTCTTTACAGGCGCGGTGAATACGCAGGGCAATCTCGCCGCGATTGGCAATCAGGACCTTCTTAAACAGGCCTTGGTTTTTGGCATTTGCCACTTTTCCGGATTTGGGCATGAGGATTGCCCCTTAAACGATAATAAAGAGAGCTTCGCCGAATTCGACGGGACTGGCATCATCGACCAAAACTTGCTCGATCTTGCCTGATTTTGGCGCGGTGATCGGGTTGAACGTTTTCATGGCCTCGATGAGCATGATTGTGTCGCCCTCTTTGACCTTGTCGCCAACGTTTACAAATGTGTCTGCGTCTGGGGATGGGCGGGTATAGGCCGTGCCAACCATTGGAGACTTCACAGCTCCCGGATGGGAGGCCGCATCTGCAGGACTTTCTTTTGTCGCAACAGGTTGGGACGGCGCTGCTGGCGCAGCCGCAGCCACAGGTGCAGCCGGGGCCATAACATGCTGTACGGCGGTGGCAGGGCTAGATTTGGACAAGCTGATTCCCAAATCACCTTTTTGAAAATCAATCTCGGTTAGATTGGAGTCTTCCAGCAAAGCCATCAATTCTTTGACGAATTTCAGGTCTTTTGCTGTCGGTTCGCTATTCTCTTTGGCCATTATCCATCTCTCCCGGTGAATTGGCTGGGCGCTGCATCAATTGCAGTTTCGCCCGTTGCTATAACAGATTTGAAAGGGCTTGCAGCCCCAAAACATAACTATCCGCACCAAAACCGCTGACGGTTCCTTGGACGGCTTCGGCCACATAGCTGCGTCGTCGAAAACTCTCTCTTTTCGCAGGCTGTGACAGATGAATTTCGACGCTTGGTATATCCACAGCTTTCAGAGCGTCATGGATCGCGACAGATGTATGGGTGTAAGCGGCAGGATTGATAACAATGCCCGCGCCTTCGCGTCCAGCTTGTTGAATAAAATCAACGAGTTCGCCTTCAATGTTCGATTGAACAAACACGATTGTGTGCTCCAGCGCCAGAGCAGCTTCGGTGCATAGTGCCTGAATATCATCTAACGTCTGCGCACCATAAACCTCTGGCTCACGCGTACCGAGCAGGTTCAGATTTGGACCGTTGATAACGAATATGGGCTTAGACATTGCAACCTCTCTCGGGGGCGTGGTAACGCGCGATGAACGTCACTTCAACCGTAGGAATTCAAGTGCATCTCATCATAAATGGTAAAGATCATGATGACCTGCCAGACGGTTTGACCGTTGCGGGATTGATTGCGCATTTAAAGCTGCCCGAACGAAAAATTGCGGTGGAGCGAAACCGCGAAGTCGTCCCAAAATCTGCCTATGCGGACACAGATTTAATCGACCACGACACGCTTGAAATTATCCATTTTATCGGAGGCGGTTAAAGCCATGTCCAATCCACAAAACGATCCGATGATTATCGCCGGACGCGAATTCAATTCGCGCCTGATCATTGGTACCGGAAAGTTCAAAGACTATGCCGAAAACGCGAAAGCCTTAGAGGCTTCAGGCGCGGATATGGTCACAGTTGCGATACGCCGTGTGAATTTGGACAAGCCTGATGCGCCGCTTCTAACAGATTTTATCAAACCTGATGCAACGACCTATCTTCCCAACACTGCGGGATGTTTTACGGGTGAAGATGCCGTCCGAACATTGCGTTTAGCCCGAGAGCTAGGTGGATGGAACCTCGTCAAATTGGAAGTTCTCTCCAATGTTCATCTTTATCCGGATATGGCTGAAACGCTTGCCAGCCTGAAATTGCTGGTCGCAGATGGTTTTGATGTCATGGTCTACTGCACGGATGATCCTGTCTATTGTCAAAAACTGGAAGAGGCGGGGGCTTGCGCCATCATGCCATTGGCAGCGCCGATCGGCTCCGGCTTAGGCTTGCTCAACCCCACCAATATTCGTTTGGTTCGGGAGGCGGTGAGCGTGCCGCTCATAGTGGATGCAGGTCTTGGTACGGCCTCAGAAGCTGCTGCGGCTATGGAGCTCGGCGCAGACGGGATCATCGCCAATACAGCGATTGCCGGTGCGAAAGACCCGATCCGCATGGCGCGGGCCTTTAAGCATGGCGTCATCGCTGGCCGAGAAGCCTATTTGGCTGGCCGGATTGAACCCAAACAATATGCCGTCGCGAGTTCACCAATGACGGGAATGATTGACTCCTAAAGTATGGGATTTAACGGCCCCTTGTAATAGGGGCTGGCCATACCAAACTGTATCGTCTAATCGGCGCGCTTGAAATTACCGGAAATACCCAATGGCTAACGTCTTACTTATCCTGCAGCTTATCATCTCAGTCATTCTGACTGGACTGATTCTGATTCAACGCTCTGAAGGCGGCGCTTTGGGAATCGGCGGCGGCGGTGGCGGCGGTTTGATGTCCGGTCGCTCTGCGACGACGTCGATTGCCCGGGTCACAGCCATTTTGGGTGCTGTCTTTATCGTCAACTGTCTCGCACTTTCTGTCGTTTATCAGATAGAAAATCGGGATAACTTGATTGTCGACGATGTAACTGTTTCTCAGCCCTTGACTGCACCTGCAGATTCATCCGAAAGCTCAGTCCCGTTAGCCGAGGAAACTCCGGCCGAAGATGCGGGTCCTGAAGAGGACGAATAAGACGACTACTCGTCTGATTTAACCCGCAAGTTTTACGAAAGCGGGCCTCATGCCACGTTACATTTTTATCACTGGCGGCGTTGTGTCGTCATTGGGCAAGGGTTTGGCCTCTGCTGCGCTTGGCGCATTGCTGCAATCTCGGGGCTATAAGGTCCGTTTGAGGAAGCTTGACCCGTATTTAAACGTCGATCCTGGTACGATGAGCCCTTATCAGCATGGTGAGGTATACGTTACGGACGATGGAGCCGAGACCGATCTAGACCTTGGTCATTACGAGCGTTTTACTGGCGTTAGCGCCGCGCAGTCAGACAATATTACCACTGGTCGAATCTATTCGAACATCATCGCCAAGGAACGGCGAGGGGATTACCTTGGTGCGACCGTACAGGTGATTCCACACGTCACGAATGAGATTAAAGACTTTATTGGTTCCGACGCGGGTAATGTTGATTTCGTTCTCTGTGAGGTTGGCGGAACCGTTGGCGATATTGAAGGCCTGCCTTTCTTTGAAGCTCTACGTCAGTTCAGCCAGGAACAGCCCCGCAATAATACGTGCTTTCTGCATGTAACGCTTATGCCGTTCATCAAAGCGGCGGGCGAAATGAAGACCAAACCAACCCAACATAGCGTGAAAGAACTTCGCTCTATCGGTATTCAACCTGATATTTTGCTTTGCCGCGCTGATCGGGAGATCGATCCAGGTGATAAGAAGAAGATTGCGCGTTTCACCAATGTCCGTGAAAGTTCGGTGATTCAGGGATTAGATGCGCGCTCAATCTATGATGTGCCTTTGGCATATTACGATGAAGGTCTGGATCGCGAAGTTCTCGCGCATTTCGATATCGAAAACCCACCAGAAGCGGATCTGTCGAAATGGAAATCGATTTCTGAGACCCTTCACAATCCTGACCACGGAACGGTCAATATCGCCGTTGTGGGGAAGTATACTGTCTTGCCGGACGCCTATAAGTCTATCACCGAAGCGCTCGTCCATGGCGGTATCGCAAATGATGTGAAGGTTAAAATCAACTGGCTCGAAGCTGAAGAATTTGAAACGTCAGACCCTGTTGATGTTATGAAAGGCATGAACGCAATTCTTGTCCCCGGCGGTTTTGGGGAACGGGGCACAGAAGGTAAAATCAAAGCCGTTCGCTATGCGCGTGAGAATAATATTCCGTATTTTGGCATTTGTCTCGGAATGCAAATGGCTGTTGTGGAAGCGGCTCGTAATCTCGCTGGAATTGATAGCGCAAGCAGCTCTGAATTTGGAGAAGACGGCGAAAATGTCGTGGGTCTGATGACCGAATGGACCAAAGGTAATGAGCGACTTGAACGCACGGCCGACACAGACTTAGGCGGAACAATGCGCCTTGGTGCTTATAATGCTGTATTAGAAAAAGGCAGCCTTGTCGCAGAGCAATATGGAACGACTGAGATCAGTGAACGCCATCGTCACCGGTATGAGGTGAACATCGAGTACCGCAAAAAGCTCGAGGACGCGGGACTGAAATTCTCAGGTCTTTCGCCGGACGGCGTTCTCCCGGAAATCGTGGAAATTCCTGGCCATCCGTGGTTCATCGGTGTGCAATATCATCCGGAGCTAAAAAGCCGGCCATTCGATCCTCATCCTTTGTTCAAAGGGTTTATCGGGGCGGCTGTGACACAGAGCCGTTTGGTTTAAGGTTAGTTTGCGTATATAGGGATGACATGTGCAATGTTGTCCGAGATATTTCATGAAACTCATTTCAAGATTTGTAACTACCTTTAGCCTTGTATTCTTGATGGCTTGTTCGGGCGCGTCAGAAACAGACGCTGAGAACACGTCCAGTTCTTGGACGCTGAACCCTATTTCTTCTGGCATAACCTATGTCACCATAAAGAATGGCAGTCTCGGGGAAATCAATACGTTCCGCGAGATTTCAGGAACGGTTTCGAAAAGCGGGAAAGCTGAGTTCATTGTAAATTTGAACAGCGTGGACACCAATAATGAAATCCGTGACCCACGTATGCGAGAGATACTTTTTGAAACCGACAAATTTCCATCGGCAAAAGTCTCGGCCAATCTGGATATGTCGGAATTTGAGGATCTATCCATTGGGAGTTCGAAGACAGTTCTTCTTGATATGACATTGGATTTGCACGGCATTTCAGAGCAATTTGACTTTTATGTCCTCGTCACGCGATTGGGCCCAAACAAAGTAAAAGTAGACAATAAAGCGCCGTTACTGTTGGACGCGGAAGACTTTGGGCTCGGAGACGGTCTTGCTAAACTGCAAGAACTCGCAGGGCTCGAGAGCATTTCACCCGTTGTTTCCGCAACCGTGGCGCTCACGTTTGAGCGTTAGTCTGGGTTATGAAGCACTAAATTGAAAAACCCTTGGTGCATTTATTGTTTAAGGGATTTATTCGTGTAGCCGTGACACAGAGCTGGTTCGTATAACGTTGTGCAGTTTCTGGTTTAGTAAGGAAACAATATTATCGTTCTGAAATGTTGTTTTTTTCTATGCCAACCTTTCTACAGAACGTGCCTATTATTTTTTATACGGCGATTGGGCTCATTCTCTTATATTGGGTTGCATTTTTTGTGCAGGACCGTTTTTTTTTATCGACCTCTTCCGAGGCGCCTGATCCTGAGTTTGTTCGAGATAGCGCAAGAGTTGTTGTTCGGTTGGGAAAAGATAATTATCGAGAAATGTTGGACAATGTAGCAGACGCAGCGTCTTATTGTGGTCTAACATTTTCCGAGGCTGAGCAAATCTTGGACGAGGAAATCGAATCTCTGATTTCAGATCAAGAAGACTGGCCCAAAGTTACCGAAGTGGATAGTTTGAACACCGTATTCTCTAATTTGGAGATTTTAGGCTATTTCACCGGAGGAGGGATGGTTGATGACCCGGGTCATGAGGTCTCGAAAGCTAGACGATTAGAAAAACTTGCTAAACGCAAAGGCCAAAAGACACTCGGCTATATCTTTTATCCTCGAGATTATTTGGAAGAAGTTGTTTTGAACGGTGGTTCTGTTGACTTTTGGTATGGATTAACGCGACGAAAAACGTCTCAAGAGGAAGAATTGCGTGTTATGAACGATTTAAACGCGGCTTTAAAAGAGCAAGGCTTAACACCAGAGTGGGACGGAACGCTTAAGTCTCATTTGACCTTGCCAATTAATTGGCAAGTCAGGTGGGACGAAAACCGTGCAAAAAGTGACTAAATCGAAAAACTCGTTCCGCAACCGCAATTCGCCGTGGCATTCGGGTTCACGATTTTGAATGCGGATCCAATGAGCTCATTCGCGTAATCAATCTCTGACCCCGTCAGAAACTCCAAACTCATTTCGTCAATCACGACGGTGGCGCCATCGCGCTTTATTACGAGGTCATCCTCATTGGCACTTTCAGCGAAATCGAATTTATAGGAAAAACCGGAGCAGCCACCCCCTTCGACGGCGACGCGTAGGAAATCCTGTTTGCCCATTTTCTTCATAATCGCGTTGATCTGCGCTGCTGCAGAGGCGCTTATGGTAACGGGAGTTTCGGTAGCAATATCAGACATAGAATCTATATAGGGTCGAATTCTTGAATTGGAAACAGAACACTGTGGTCAAATATCCTTCCGTGCGCCCTCTGGCGATTTACGCCTCTGACCCAAATAATGCGCGGGGGCGGTCGATTGCTCAGCCGAGCCAGTCCGAGCGCAGCCCGTTTCAACGCGATAAAGATCGCATCATTCATTCCTCCGCGTTTCGCCGCCTGAAAGGGAAAACGCAGGTCTTCGTTGCGCATGAAGGCGATTATTATCGTACGCGCCTGACGCATAGCCTCGAAGTTTCGCAAATTGCGCGGTCAATTGCGCGGGTTCTAGGTTTGGATGAGGATTTGGCCGAATGCCTCGCACTGGCACATGACATGGGCCATCCACCGTTTGGTCATTCAGGTGAAGATGCCTTGGCGGAGTGTATGGAGCCTTATGGCGGCTTTGACCACAATGCGCAGACCTTGCGAATCGTAACGCACTTGGAAGGGCGTTACGCCGAGTTCGACGGACTAAACCTGACGTGGGAAACGTTGGAAGGGATCGCGAAACATAATGGCCCGCTTGTTCAGCAAAAATCTGATATCGCGAAATTACCCTGGGCGCTGACGGCGATCGATAATTGGGAAGCCCTGGAATTGGAAACATATGCAGGCCCGGAAGCCCAAGTCGCCGCATTAGCCGATGATATCGCTTATAATAATCATGATTTAGATGACGGCCTCAGTGCAGGATTGTTTTCCGTAGAAGATGTTTGCCAAGTTCCGTTCGTTGGCGAGATGTTCGATGATGTCAGCCGCAGATATCCGAATATTCCGGAAAACCGTCTTATCCATGAGGCTGTACGCGACATGATTGGGTATATGGTCGCCGATGTGCTCGCCGAAACGCGCAAACGTTTAAAGGCCGCCGATCCGCAAAGCGCGGATGATATTCGCGGGTTGGATCATGCAGTTGTCGCGTTCTCCGATGATTTCCGCGCAAAAGAGAAGCCGTTGCGAGCGTTCCTTTATGAAAACATGTATAAGCATTTCAAAGTGAACCGGATGATGAGCACAGCTGGCCGCGTTGTCCGTGAGTTATTTGCTCTTTTCATTGTCGAGCCCGAGCTCTTGCCGAAGGAGCTATATGCGCAAACCAATGGCCCAGAGACGTCGCAAACCGCTCGCGTGGTGTGTGACTATATCGCTTCAATGACGGATAGTTTCGCGATTTCCGAGCATAAAAAGCTCTACCAGCCGTCGGGGTATTTCTAAATCCCTGTAAGAGTTTCTTAACCTTACTCACTATGCTGAAATCTGCCCTATTTTCCGGCGGCGAGTCGGGATAGCACTAGACAACAAAATGAGTTCTCATGTCTGATACGCCACACGAATTTTCACCTGACTTAAACGTCGCGCAAGATGCCTTGCAGCCTTTTGACGTCCGTCAGCGTGAGGGTCTGAACCCAATGATAAAGCTAGCCTTAGTGGCTGCAGGGCTGCTTTTGGCTGCATTTATCGTCATGAAACTTTATACCCCGGGGGTACGCGATCGATCCGATCCGCCGCGCATCACGGCTGATAATACGCCTTTCAAAGTTAAACCTGCGGAGGCCGGTGGGGCGCAAACGCCTAACCAGGACAAAGTCGTGTTCGAGGTAATGGATGGAAATTCTCCTGACACAAATGCAACGCCAGATGCGGCCCCTGAGGAGCCAATCAAGATCGAGGCGCCGGAACCTGTTGTTGAGCAACCAGTTCGCGAACCTATTGCGCCGCGCACAGAACCAGCACCGACGACCCGTCCTGCCGTAACAACTCCATCGCGTCCAACTGCCTCCGCACCAGCGAGCGTAAAGTCTGATTGGGTCGTGCAGGTCGCGTCCACGCGATCTGAAGCAGATGCAAAGGCTGTTTGGACAACGCTCAAAAACAAATTCCCAGGTTTGGTATCTGGTACATATGCAGACGTGAAACGCGCCGACCTTGGAGATAAAGGCATATACTATCGAACCCGCGTCGCTGGTTTGGCTGATAAATCCGCCGCGCAATCGCTCTGCAGTTCTTTCAAAGCCGCAGGCCAAGCCTGTTTTGTCGCCAAGCGATAGGTTATGCCTGCTCCGCTCTCCTGCATTATTGGACTGTCGGGCAAGCAGCTCAAAAAATCCGAATCTGTTTTTCTTCGCGATGCTAATCCTTGGGGGGTTATCCTCTTTGCCCGCAACGTTGAAAGTCCAGAACAGCTCCGCAAGCTGACAGGGGACATTCGCGATGCGATGGGTCGGAACACCTTGATTTTTGTTGATCAGGAAGGCGGCCGAGTTCAGCGTTTGCGCGCTCCGCATTGGCGGGCATTCCCGTCAGGTGATGATTATGCGGCGGTTTACACGCAAGATCGCGGAAACGGTTTGCGGGCTTGCTATCTTGGGCACAGGTTGATTGCTGATGACTTGCGGGCGGTAGGCATTACCTCCGATTGCGCGCCTGTTTTGGATTTACCGCAAGCCGGTGCCGACCCTATTATTTCTGACCGGGCATTGGGGAGTACGCCTGCCGATATTGTCGATATGGCTCATGCTGCAATGGCGGGTCTCATGTCGGGAGGGGTCGCGCCCGTTATAAAACATATTCCTGGTCATGGACGTGCGACGGTTGATAGCCACAAGGCTTTGCCAAAAATTGACGCCGACCGAGAAACTTTGGAAAAATCAGACTTCCTGCCGTTTCGTAAGCTGCAGGACGCGCCCATGGCGATGACGGCGCATGCGGTGTACTCCCATAATTCCAACTCGGCTGTGACCATTTCCCGCCGGTCTTTGACGGAACTCATTCGAACTGCGATAGGGTTTGATGGTTTGTTGATGACAGATGATTTGGATATGAAAGCGCTTACTGGGGATCTCACGATGAAAACGGAACGCGCGTTAAAGGCGGGGTGTGATATTGCGCTGCAGTGTTCGGGACGTTTAGTGGACAGCGTCAAAGTCGCGAAGGGGGCGCAAATTTTGACAGGCAAAGCATTGGGTCGTGCCGCGATTGCTGACAATTGCGCAGACCAAATCACCGGGTTTGATAGAAAAGCGGCCGAAGCAGAATTTGATGCTTTGATGGCGACTGTGTCCGCATGACTGAAGACTTCCAGGAAGATATGAAATTTGACGCAGCTAATGAGGCTGCTGATGAGGGTGAGGGACTTGTTCTCGACTTGGACGGTTATGGCGGCCCGTTGCATTTGCTTTTGGAGCTGGCGCGGAAACAAAAGGTAGACCTGGCAAGGTTATCGATTTTGGAGCTGGCCGAACAATACATTGCATTCATCAAATCCGCGCAAGATTTGCGGATTGAGTTGGCTGCTGACTATCTCGTTATGGCCGCGTGGCTTGCTTACCTGAAATCACGTTTAATCTTGCCGAGAGAAGCTGGGGAGGCCGAACCGGAAGCGGAGGAACTCGCCGCGCATTTGGCGTTTCGTTTGGAACGACTGGAAGCGATGCGCCGTGCGGTCGACGGCCTCATGCGCTTGCCGGTAACAGGGGACGCCGTTCACGTGCGCGGTGCGCCGGAAGGATTACGTAGCCGTACTTCACCCATTTTTGAGGCAGAGATTTTTGACCTGTTGAAAGCCTATGGGACAACGCGTTCTCGCGCCGCTATCCGCAATCATAAACTTCCAAAACCACGTGTTATGAGCTTGGATGACGCTCGGAATCGCCTGCGGAGGGCGCTAAATGCCGTTGGCGTAGACATTTCCGATTGGGTCTCGCTGGATGATATGCTGCCGGATGGTGAAGACGTTGGGGTGGACGGTGTCCCTCAAGCCTCTGTGCGTGCCAGTTCCCTCCTTGCCGGATTAGAACTTGCCAAAGAAGGGCATATAGAATTGCGGCAAATGAAGGCCTTTGCGCCGATTTATCTACGCGGCAAAGCTGCTGAATCAAAGTCAGAAGAGAGTAAAGCATGAGCAAGACATCTGACCGAATAAATAAGGCCGCTGCGGGAATTGAGGCGGATGTCGTAAGCCTTACGGACCGATTGAAAACCGACGGCGATATTGACGCCGATTTGAGGCATCTTGAAGCGCTTCTGTTTGCTGCAGTTGAACCAATTGATGTTCAAACTTTGCGCGAACGTATGCCAGAGGATGCGGATGTTGGTGCGCTACTGGCGCGGTTAGTGCGTGATTATGAGGGTCGTGGGATCAATTTGGTACGCGTTGCGGATCGCTGGCGGTTCCAAACCGCGCCTGACCTTGCACCGAATTTGATTGATGTAAAAGAAGCGCGTCGGAAATTGTCTAACGCCGCGTTAGAGACGCTCGCAATCGTTGCCTATCATCAGCCGGTTACGCGGGCGGAAATCGAAGACGTACGGGGTGTGGCCGTTTCTAAAGGAACGCTGGATGTTTTGATGGAGCTGGGGTGGCTTCGCCTACGGGGACGGCGCCGTACCCCTGGACGTCCGGTCACTTACGGGACAACAGATGGATTTCTGGCTCATTTCAATCTGGAAACAATCTCTGATTTGCCGGGACGTGAAGACCTGAAAGCCGCTGGTTTGCTTGATCCACGCCTGCCAAAAGACTTCGAAATGCCCGAACCTATGATGGTTGATGATCTATCCGGAGACGAAGACCCGCTTGAGGATGAAGATGAACCAGAGTTTTTTGAAGATTTTTTGGATGAAGACGACGACGGCGCGTAAAACAGGTTGAAGCCTCGCGCTTGTCTCTCTATCTCTAGGGTGAACGCTAAAGGATTTTTCCATGCCACATTGGTCCGGACTACTAATTATCGCTGTTATTGTGCTCGTCATCTTCGGTGGGCGCGGTAAAATTTCTTCTATCATGGGTGACGTGGGGAAGGGGATTAACTCTTTCCGCAAAGGTCTAAAAGACAATGTTGAAGACATGAAAGATGCCGCAGATGAGGCTCTTGATGTCACGCCCAAAGCTGAAGATATCAAGGTCAAGAAGAAGTAGGCTTTCATCTTAGAAGGGCTAAGGCCCATGCTCCCATCTATCGGTTTTCCCGAAATGCTCGTAATCGTTTTATTGGCGATTATTTTTGTCGGGCCTAAAGATCTGCCGCAACTCATGCGAACAATTGGTCAGTGGATGGCTCGCATCAAAGCCATGGGGAACGAGTTCAAGTCCGCATTTGATGACATGGATATAGACAGTGAAGTCTCTGCTATCCGTCGCGAAATTGAGGAGATGAAGTCTCTGGGTAAGCTGGCGCCTGATTTGGATAATGAAATGCGCGATTTGAACGAAGATATTCGTAAAGGCACGGATATGTCTTCACCTCATACGCCTGACCCAAAGCCCTCTCAATCAAAGCCAGAAGACGAAACGCCGTCTGATGACTGAGAAAATCGAATATCAAGACGAGGTCGCTGCAAGCGAAGCTCCATTGCTCGATCATTTGTTGGAGCTGCGGACGCGGCTCATTAAAATGTGCCTGGCATTGGCTGTCGGATGCATCATTTGTGCGCCGTTTCTAAAGCAAATTATCGCCTTCCTGATGCGGCCCTTCGAGGTTGCTCTTATCCGCTACAATGTAGGCTTGGTTGAGAAAGGCATCGAGCCAATTGATTTGGGTTTGATTGCGACCCACCCGCTGGAAACCTTCTTCGTCAAAATGAAGATCGCGCTATTTGGCGGGGTCATTATTGCTTTTCCGATTATCGCGTTTCAAATTTACCGCTTTGTTGCGCCTGGGCTCTATAAAACTGAGCGCTCAGCTTTTTTGCCATATCTCATTCTTTCGCCGATCCTGTTTTTTGCTGGGGCGACTATGGTGTTTTTATTCGTCTTCCCATTCGTAATGGAGTTTGCTTTGAATCAGCAGAATCTGGGGGCTGGGGAGACAATTGAGCTCATGACAAAAGTGAGTGACTATCTCTCGCTCTCAATGGTCTTGTTCCTTGCTTTTGGTTTGGCTTTTCAACTGCCAGTCATTCTTTCTTTGTTGGGCCGAATAGGAATTGTCACTGCGGACGGCCTGCGAGGGAAACGAAAATATGCTGTTTTGGGCATCGCGGTCTTCGCAGCATTCGCGACGCCACCGGACCCGATCACCCAGTTCATTTTGGGCGGCGCAATTTATCTTCTTTATGAAATTTCTATCGTTAGCGTCGCAATTTTGCAGCGTCCGAAGCCTGAAATTGCTGAGGAAGCTGCCTAGTAAAGAGAGTTCGCTTAGCCTTTCGTTAATCACGTTCCTTCATAGTCTTCGGGATTTTAACGTTTGCGATGGGACTGTGACATGCGCGCGACTACACTTTTATTGACTGCAGCATTTACCTTATGCGGCACCGCAGCTTTTGCTCAATCGAGTTACAACATCGTTGTTGAGCCAGTCGGGCAATCAATCGATTCTATTATCAATGCTCCAGTAGAGTATGATGAGAACGGCGTTGTGAAAGCTCAGCATTTTAATGCGGATGACCTCACGGAAGAAGAATATCAGGCGCTTTTGGATGAAGCTGACCGTATCCGCGCCTATCGTGATGCCAATGGTTTAAATTTTGAAGATGAGTATGTTTATCCTGAAACTCAGGCGACGACAGTTGTTGAGAGAGCTCCAAGCTATCAAGTCGAGCTTTTTGCGCCTCAAACATCCACTGCACCGTCTTCGACAGTAACGACGTCGGCTCTTAAAACACACACCGTTTCCAAGGGTGATACGCTCTACAATATCTCTAAGCGATACGACACGACTGTTCAGTCCATTCAGACCGAAAATGGTTTAGCGGGAACTACTCTGTCAATCGGACAGAGGATTCGTATTCCGGGCGTAATTGTCGAGAGCATCAACATGGTCTCACAGCCAATTTTTGCAAGCGCGCCGATCCAAGATGGCTATGTAACGCGCCGAATTGTTCAACCAGCTCCAGTTATCGAGCAGGTTCAAATCGAGTCGATAGCTGCTTCCGAAGCGGTTTATGCCGTTCTTCCAAAGGATACGCTTTACTCAATTTCTCGCCGAACATGTGTCGGGGTTAAAGACATTATTGCAAAGAATGATATTGCTAATCCAAACGCTTTGACACCGGGTCAACGTATCACTTTGCCCGTCGGACACTGCCTAACGCGCTAAGCAAATCAATTACACCGCCATTGCGCGTTGCAATGGCGGATTGCCTCCCTATATACCGTTCTAATTCAACCGAGCGGGTAGACCCCGCCGCCCATAGAGTTTGACGCGGGGACCACATGCTGATCACACTTATACAACAATCTGCACCGAGCGCCGGCGGTTCAATTATGAACTCATTGCTATTGTTTGGTCCGCTAATCCTGATCTTCTATTTTCTTATTTTGCGCCCGCAGAGCCAACAGGCGAAAAAACACAAGGCTATGGTTGCCGAACTGCAACGCGGTGATGAAATTATTACCCGCGGCGGATTGATCGGGAAGATTAAGAAAGTGAATGATGACGAAATCATCATCACATCCGGTACATCCGAATTGAAAGTCGCCCGGGCAATGGTGGCTGCCAAACACGATAAGATACCGGCCAACGACTAGAATTATCTTCCTTCAAATCCTCGGCTAAAGGCTTGAGCGTATGCTGTTTTTCTCCCGTTCCAAGATTTTGATGATTTGCGGCGCTGTCTTTATTGGACTGCTGCTCGCAATCCCAAATGCTCTCAATGAAACAACTCGGGAGAAGATGCCAAATGCTTTCCAGCGTACGATTAATCTCGGGCTCGATCTACAGGGCGGGGCGCATATGCTTTTGGAGGTCGACCTATCCTCTATCCTTGATCAAGCGCTCATCAACGAACGGACGGCTATTAATGATGCCTTCCGCCGCGCCGAGGACCGTCCGAGTACAGAGTTTGTTCGAACCGATGACGGAACGATTCTTGCGCGTATGCGTACCAAGGAAGACGCAGATAAAGCTATGCCGCTCCTGCGGGCCTTGTCTCAGCCAGTCGACCCGACTCAACTCAACTCTGCGAAAACGACTCGTGTAGAGCGCGAAACAGACAAGAATATCCGGGTCACGATTACAGACCAGAATATTGAATATATCCGTAAGCAAACGATTGAAAAGTCTATTGGCGTTTTGGGTCGACGGATTGACCCAAATGGTAACCTTGAACTGAT
This sequence comes from Litorimonas sp., assembly GCA_039975855.1. Lineage (GTDB taxonomy): Bacteria > Pseudomonadota > Alphaproteobacteria > Caulobacterales > Maricaulaceae > Litorimonas. The sequence goes on from JBDWGH010000003.1 coordinate 509,969, forward strand.
CCTTGCGCCTGAGGGTGACAAACGTATCCTGCTGCAAGTGCCGGGCGCGCAGAACATTGATGAGATTAAAGAGCGCATCAATAAATCGGCGAACCTTTCTTTTCACCTCGTGAACGAAAAAGATTCGACCAATGAGCAGGCGATGTCGGTGGCTATGGAAACCGGCCGTGTCGCAGCCGGTGATAAATATTACCCATTTTCGGCAGAAAACGGTCGTGGAGGCGGTCTGATTGTTGTTGATCGGACGCGTATTACTGGCGAATGTCTAAAGGACTCCTCTGGTGGCCCGCACCCAACTGGTCCTGGAGCGGTTGTGAACTTCTCGTTTAATGTTGCTTGCGCCACAGAGTTTGGTCGCATGACCGCACGCAATATCAACAAACGTTTTGCTGTTATTCTTGATGGTGAGATTATTACAGCCCCGAATATTAACACTGCCATCACAGGTGGCTCGGGCTATATTGAGGGTGGATTCACAATGGAATCTGCTCGCGACTTAGCGCTTCTTTTAAATGCGGGTGCATTGCCGGCGAAATTGACAATCGTTGAAGAACGCACGGTTGATCCGTCTCTCGGTGCCGACTCAATCCGCGCCGGTAAAGTAGCATCCGCAATCGGTCTTTTAGGCGTCTTTATCTTCATGTGGCTGAGCTATGGTTTACGTTTTGGCACCATTGCGAATATGGCCTTGGCAACGAACATTATTTTGATCGCTGCTGCGCTTTCACTCTTTGGCTCAACGCTCACCTTGCCTGGGATTGCTGGTATCATCCTAACGATTGGTATGGCGGTGGATGCCAACGTGCTGATCTTTGAACGTATTCGGGAGGAGACCTATAACGGTAAAACCCCGATTAATGCGATTGAGACCGGATATAAGCGCTCTATGGCGCCTATCCTTGATGCTAACATCACCACACTGATTGCTGCGATTACGCTCTACTTCGTCGGTTCCGGCCCAGTACGAGGCTTCGCCGTGACGCTTGCCATTGGTATCGTCATGTCAGTGTTCACCGCTGTTATTTTTGCGCGCTTACTGACGGCCACTTGGCTGCGCGGTAAACGTCCTAAAACGTTACCGATTTAAGGCTGATCCGATGAAAGATATTTCACTCGTCCGCATCCTGCCACAGGAACCGCGCGTCCCATTTATAAATGTGCGCAGGATTGCTGCTGCGTTGTCTATCCTCGCAATTATCGGCTCAATTTTTCTCTTCACAACACGTGGTTTGAATTACGGAATCGATTTCACCGGCGGTACGGTTATCGAAATCAATACCAATGAAGACCCTGATGACGAGGCCATTCGGAATGCTTTGATCGATATGGGTTTCAATGGCGCCACCGTTCAAGGTATTCAGCCGCCGGTTGGCGCTTTGGACCAAGACGGCAACCCAATCACGCACCGTCTCATGCGAATTGGTCTTCAGCTCCAAGATGAAACCGGTGAGGCAGGCCAGGGCGCACAACAAGCTGCCTTGGATCGCGCGAAAGAGGGTTTGCAAGAACGCATTGGCGATTTTTATGTGCGAAATACGGAGGTTGTAGGATCACAAGTTTCTGGCGAGTTGCGCCGAAAAGGTATCATGTCCGTCGCTTTGGCTTTGTTGATGGTGCTTGGCTATATTTGGTTCCGGTTTGAATGGCAGTTCGGTTTGGGCGCTGTTCTCGCTTTGGCGCATGATGTCATTTTGACCATCGGCGTTTTCAGCCTGACACAGATCGAATTTAACCTAACAATTATCGCGGCGATCTTGACCATTGTTGGTTACTCGCTCAACGATACTGTGATTGTTTATGATCGTATTCGAGAGAACCTTCGTAAATTCAAGAAGATGCCTTTGCCCGAGGTTTTAAATATCTCAATCAATGATACGCTCTCTCGGACAATCCTGACATCTTTGACCACGCTATTAGCGCTAATCGCACTTTATATTCTGGGTGGGTCGGCGTTGAAGGGCTTCTCATTCGCGATGATTTGGGGGGTTTTCGTCGGGACGTATTCGTCAATCTTCGTCGCGTCGCCACTCTTGCTGGCACTGAGACTAAAACGCGGCGTCAATACTGGCGGCGAACGACCGGATTGATTGTATCCTAGAGCCGCTTTAGCCCCTTTGGCGTTATTGCTAATCGGGCTCGGCCTTTTATATTCTTAAGTGCGACATGACCTAGCGCCTCCGTTGAGGTGCTTTCCGGTCCATCGCCTTCTAGGTTTATTGAATCCCCCGAAACAGATGCGATGCGTTTTACAATCACACCGTATTTTGGGTGGTCCACCAAAACGACAAAGCCCGCGCGGACCGCACGGGCTTTGGTAACCAGTAAATAATCGCCAGGAGCCAGCGTCGGAGTCATAGACTCGCCGCGCACCTTGACGAATTTAAACATTAGAGATCAGGTTCGACGACTTCGACGTTTGGTGCATATGGCGTCGTGACTTTCTTCGTCTTAACACCTTTGGAGGCCCAGAAGATTTCGGCAAATTCATTTGCGGCCGCGACGAGCTTCTCACCATCTTCGCGATGTAGGTCTTGTTTCACAGCGGAACCGGCCAACATGATCGCATGTGCGGCGTCATGGCACTTGGCCATATCTTCTTGGTTCTTGGGTTTCATGAAATCACCCCAGATAATGCGGGTCTGGTGTTTGCAGTTTTCAGCCATTTCTTCTTTTTTGGCTGTATTGCGTGCGACCTGCATTGCAAAACCTGTGTCGGACAATCCTTTGTCTTTAAGGCTCAAAAGAATGTCGATCTGGCGAAGGGCTGAGACGGCGTAATATGTGACGATGCGGGCGTCATAAATGCCGCATGGAATGTCGCAATGTGCGTCGGCGGTTGCGATGTTAGAATCGAATTTTGAAATCAGTGAATGTAACATTTTCGCTCCTTAGGCTTTGCGACGACGTAGGTAGACAAGGCCTGCGACCAGAATAGCGGCGGCAATCAATGTACCCGCGCTGTGAACTGGGCTGGCGAGCCAATGTGCGATTTCAGTGAATACGCCTTTGCCATGTGCGCCTGTATGTGCGGCGGCAGGTGAGGCTACTGCAAGAGCGGCCAGTCCTGTTAAAAGTGTACGTGTCATGAGACGTCCTTTTGTTGATCGGTTAAAATTCCCCTTGGTCATAGGCATAAGCAGATTGCCAAAGCGGGGCAAGCCGCGCAAAGACGCCATTCATCAATTTTGTTATGGCAACTATGTCTGAGCTTAATCTAGTTACGCGCAATGCCTTGAAAAAGGCGGATCCAGATCGGTATCGGGCCGCATTAATGTCGGACCTTCAGGGCCGGAAGGATCTACTGATTCTCTATGCCTTCCATTATGAGCTCTCAAAAGTGCCAGATGTAACGTCGGAGCCGATGTTGGGGCAGATTAGATATGAGTGGTGGCGCGAAGCCATTGATGAAATTTACTCAGGTCGAGAGGTGAGGCGGCACGAGATTTCTACTCCCTTATCTGAGATGTTGAAACGAACGGGTGTTCCTCGGTTTTGGGTCGATCGTCTTATTGACGGACGGGCGCGTGATCTGGATCCGCAGGCGTTTACAGATATGGATGATGCCGGAAATTATGCGCGGCAAACATCGGGTCAATTGATGCAAATCGGAGTGAAGGTTCTTGGCGGTACGCCAGATGATAGAACTCTGATGGCGGGCCAAGCTTGGGGTCTCACCGGCTTGGCGAGATCATTCGGTTATTATCATGATAGGGCTTTGCAAAATTTGAGTTTCGAAGATTTGGTTGATGAGGCACGAGAAACCTATGAATCCTCACGAGGAAAACCTGAAAGCAAACTGTTTCCAGCCTTCGCCTATGTTGCTCTAATTCCCGGATTTCTAAAACGGATGACGCGTGAGGGATTTGATCCGCTCACTGATAAAGTTGACTATGGCCCACTGTCCAAGCAAACTCGGCTGATGATGGCCGCTTTGCGAGGGAAAATATGAGTTGGATCCAACGCCTCGGTGGACGTCTGCCGGATTTCGAAGACGTTGTGCGGCGTTTCCCGCTTCCTGTCGCGATTATGGCGGCTTTCACAGTTTGGATTATCGCCAATAATCATCTTAAACTCACATCATTTCGCGACGAAGAATACATCGCGTCAGGATTTATTTTGGCGGGTTATGTTTCGGTCATCGCTAGCCTAATCACGGAAGCCAGACAGGGTTCCGCTATGCGCGGGGCTCTTCTTGGGCTTGTGTTCGCTGTTCCAGCATTTTTGTTGTCTTATTTCGCGAAGACACTCGATTTCACGACTGTAATGGCGATTGGTGCGGCGATATTGTTCCTTGGAAACGCAGCCGCTTGGCGTGCGGGACGGGACGACCGAAACGTCTGGAACTTTACTCAAAAGCTCTGGACTGGGGCTCTGTTTGCAACAGTTGGCAGTGTCATTTTCTTACTGGGTATGGTCGCAATTTCGGAGGCTGTAAAAGCCTTGTTTGGGATGGATTTAGATAAGCTCACTTTTGAAACTCTTCTCCCATTTGGCCTCGCATTTCTCGCACCATTATATTGGTTCGGGACTTTGCCGCGGTACGGGGAAGCCGAAGATGTTGCCGAGTTGAGTTTCGAAGCGAGAGCCTTGTCTTTCCTGGGGACCTGGATGTTGGCACCGCTCGTTATTGTCTATGCACTGATTGTGTTGGCCTATGGCGCGAAAGTTCTCATCCAATGGGATTTGCCTAAAGGTGAAATCGCTCAGCTCGTTTCGCCTTTTATCGGTGTCGGAATGTTAGTCTGGCTGATGCTGGAGCCGAAGGTGTTGAAGGAAAGCGGATTTGTTCGCCTATACCGGGCTGGGTGGCACTGGATTATGTTGCCGGCAGCCATTTTATTGGCAGTCGCTGTCTTCGTTCGCATTGGTGAATATGGGTATACGTCAGAGCGGGTGTTTCTCGCCTTGGTCGTCGTTTGGGCTTTCGTACAGTCTTTGTGGTTTGTGGCATTTCCAAAAACCAAACGCGACATTCGCGTGCCCACTGCGTTAGCGGCTGCGCTGTTGACGTTTGGGGCTTTCGCGGCTCAGCCACTTTCAACGATGAGTCAATTTAACCGGGCCATGGAAGTGAAACGTGAATTGCCTGTGTTTGAAGCAGAGGTTTTACGGAATAATCCGGAACTTGCGGAGCAGTTCTTGGGTGGTCTCAAATATCTGATCCAAAAGGAAGATGAGAAGCGTTTTAAGGTGTTACTGCCAGACCGCGAGATGCCTGGAAAAGCATATGGACCAGATTATAAAGCTCTAATTTCCTCTCTTGGCTTGGATAAGGTCAAGGACGGTCGTTACAATGAATGGGCCAACTTTACGGTTTCCTCCGAGCATCCGATCGAGATTATTGGGGATAGCAAATTATATGCGGGGCCACCTTTTCGGCTTTATATGTCCAAAAACACGACCGCCCCAAAAGGTATTATTTCGTCCCAATCTGGCTCGAAAGTAACACTCACGATCGATGAAGAAATTTATCGGGTCGATTTTGAAGATATTTTCTCATCATTAGAGTTGGTCGGTCAGGACGATAATGAGGTTGATACGCTTGTGCCGTTGATTGCGATGGAATCTGAATCAGGCGTCTCTGCAACGCTAACGGTCTTGGGCGGAAATTTGAGTTATGAAGGTGATGCCTTCAACGGTGGCAACATAACCTTCGCCGTTATCGTTCCAAATTAAGTCGCGGCCCAAGGTTTGATGTCTTCTAGGGCCCGCGCTGCAAGTAGGCTCTTGCGATAGCGGGTCTTGTCTTTACCGCGCCGGCGTTTGCCGTCTTTCTTTGGGTATATGATTTCACCTTCTATCGGCGGAAACAGGCCGAAGTTGACGTTCATAGGCTGAAATTTCGCTTTCGGCCCAGTCATGTATCCCCCCGTTACGTGTTCGACCAAAGATCCGAGCGCTGTTGTCAAAGGCGGCACCGCAAATTCCTGACCACGCGCCTGAGCGGCTGCCATCCGTCCCGTGATGAGGCCGAGGGCGGCACTTTCAACATAGCCTTCTACGCCCATAATTTGGCCTGCGAACCGAAGGTCCGGCCGTGACTTTAGTTGGAGCTTCTTGTTCAACAAGATCGGTGAGTTGATGAATGTGTTGCGGTGAATGCCGCCGAGCCGCGCAAAGACGGCTTTTTCTAACCCGGGGATGGTCCTGAGGATCTCCGTCTGTGCGCCGTATTTCATCTTTGTTTGAAACCCGACCATATTATAGAGCGTGCCGAGCGCATTATCCTGACGGAGCTGGACAATCGCGTGAGCTTTGACGGTTGGGTTATGCGGGTTGGTTAGGCCAACAGGTTTCATCGGGCCCCAACGCAAAGTCTCCGCGCCGCGTTCGGCCATGACTTCGATGGGAAGGCAGCTCTCAAAATAAGGTGTGTCTTTTTCAAACTCTTTGAATTCGGTTTTATCAGATGCAATCAGGGCCTCGATAAACGCCTGATATTGATCTTTGTCGAGCGGGCAGTTGATGTAATCCGCACCGTCGCCGCCGGGACCTTTTTTGTCATAGCGGGATTGCATCCAAGCGACATCAAAGTCGATCGAGTCTTTGTAAACGATTGGCGCTATGGCGTCGAAGAAGGCGAGACTGTCCTCTCCCGTTTCTTCCAATATTGCGTTCGCGAGGCTGGGCGCGGTGAGGGGGCCTGTCGCGATGATTGTATTCCCCCATGACTTCGGCGGAAGGCCTTTGACCTCACCATATTCAATACTCACCAAAGGGTGCGCACGCAGTATGGTCGTGACTGCATCTGAGAACGCTTCACGATCAACGGCCAACGCACCGCCCGCTGGTAATTTCGTCATGTCGCCCATCCCCATAATGAGGGAGTTTGACATTCGCATTTCCTCATGCAGGACGCCGACAGCGTTTCCAGTTTTATCATCTGAACGAAAACTGTTGGAGCAGACCATTTCAGCGAAACCAGACGTCTCATGCGCATCTGTCATACGTTCAGGACGCATTTCATGAAGGATAACGGGAACACCGCGAGAAACGCATTGCCAAGCGGCTTCTGAGCCAGCCATGCCGGCGCCAATGATGTGGACGGGTTTGATATCGGTTGTCATGTGCGGCGCTCTAATCGGGGAGGGCGGGCCGCGCAAGCCTGCCCTTGCAGGCAAAGGTGTCACAGCCTACGCTTTCTTCGGGAGCCTATATCATGACAGACTCAATTATACGCGCGCCAAAGTTCGAATTCGGTGCAGCCATAACACAAATTTTCAATTTGCCGGGCGGGAAGGGATATCTGTTCCGGGTTGTTGGTTTTGCGACGCTTTTACTGACAGTTGCCTTTGTTTTGTTCGGGATTCCAATCGTGAAATCCTATGTCGCGATGTTTCAATCGATCGCGACTATGGAGGAGACGACCGGCATGTCGGAGGCAGAAGAATTGGCGGCTGTGATGGCAACTATGCAGCCGATGTTTGCCTCCATGGGATGGTTCTCATTGCTCTATATTGCTCAAATTGGACTATATATCTCTGTCGAAACAGGGCTCTATCGCAACATCATTAGGGGCGAAGATAAAGGTTTTTTCCCGTTACGTTTTGGTGGGGATGAGTTCAGAGTACTTGTGACACGTATCGTTGTCGCGTTCATTCTATACGCTGCGTTTTTTGTTTTGTATATTGGGCTAATTATCTTGGGGGCCATGGTGTTCGGTCTTGGCTCCGCGGCAGAGTCAACGGCGGTTTACGGGGTCGTCGCGCTTTTTGCCTTCTTGTCATTCGTCGCTTTTATTGGCGGTATGGTATACGTTGCCATCCGTTTGGCACCTTCGGCTGCGTTCGCAGTTCGAGATGAGGATTTCACGCCTGTGGGGTCATGGGGAACAATGAAGACTTATTTTTGGCCCACATTTGGGGCAGTTTTGGTCGTGGGCCTTATCGGTTATATTGGACTTGTGGTTCTGTCTTTATTGGCCTTTGGATTATTGTTTGTCTCCAGCGGTATATTCCCGTTACTCATGGAATTGGATGTTGATGAAACGCCGGATTTCACACCTTTATTGGACCTACTCAGTTCTGCCGGATTTATTATCCCTGCCATCCTGATCACCTTGGTCTTCACGTTTTTAGGTTTGCTTTATTACGGCGCAATCTGGTCGATTTGGGGGTATGTTGCAAAACTAACGGACCGCCAGAAAACGCTTAATGAGTATGGGTAAGTTCACTTAAATCCAAGACAAGCGTTTTGGTTCGCGGCCCATCTCGTGACCACAGAAGCCTTAATTATTAAGCAGGACATGCCCGCAGAGTTGTCTTCCCGATGGAATACCAAAGGGTAGAAGAAAGTTGTTTTACGCGAAGACAGCGTTTGCCAATTGTAAGATGACAAACAGACTCTGCGGCGATGGTTTTTGAAGAAGCGGCCGGTCATAAACCCCAGAGTTAGCCCACTTGGAACTACTGGTCGGCTCTCACTCCTAAAGTCCCGGCACCTCCAAAGTTCTCACGCTTTGACGCTCAGACCCATCGTCTTTTGATCCAGTCGGTGAGCTCCTACCTGTCCTATGATCAAAAGAACAAATGCAATATATCACAGCTCCCAAAAGTGAGGATTATTCTTCTTCAATTAGAGGGTGGAGTTTTCCAAAACCTGCTGAATTCTAGGAAGTTGAGGTAAAAAGCTCGGGAAGTAGAGTTTCTAAAATATGGATTGGCAATGATGTAATCTTGCTAATCCGTTTGTCATCCGCATAGTCTACGCTGGATAAGGAGAAAATTGTGAAAGGCACGCTTTTAGCTATTGGTCTTGCATTGGCAATGACCACATCGATACAAGCCAAAACGCCAAAAGAGGTTTTAGAGCCGTACAAAGCCTATCGAGCAGCCTTAGCTGAGGAGAAAAAGGGCGAAGCGGCTGAATTTGCATATGATGCTTGGCAAAATGCTGAGGTCTTTCTGGGCGATAGCCGAATGACGGGTGATCTGGCGTCGAATTTTGCTGATATTGCCCCTATCCAATTGCGGGGAGCTGACGCACGCAAAGACGTGTCGCGGGCTTATGAGCGAAGCATTGAATTGGCTCATCTGGTACCCACTGTTGGTGATGAGATTGAAATCCAACGTCGTATTGATTTTTTGAGTTGGGGGTATGCCCGCAAGAAGCGGGACTGGCCTTCGAAAACCTTTGGTCTAGAGGCTCTTTCCAGTCAGCTTAATCAATTTGGTTTCGATGGAACAACCTATGAGGCCGATTACCTGTCACTGAAAGCCCAGCGGTTTTACAGAGGCAGGAAATGGAAAAATACTATTGATACATCACGTAAGGCTATCGCCGCCTACGCAAATGTTGAAGACGCCTTGCCGTCCAATTTGCAATTTGTTGTCCCGGTTTTCTTGGCCCAGGCATTCAGCGAGAAAAAGATGCCGATTGAATCTGCTCTAGTTTACCAAGACCTTATAGACCAGTTAGCCCAGCAGAGTGATAAGGATTTCCGCATAAATCCTGTGACGGCCGCGCAATGGTTGGAACAACGCGATGAAGCGTTAGCCTCGGGAATAGAGGACGCAAGGTTGACTCAGATTAAGGAGTACACTCTTCCTATCGATCAAAGCGTTGTTAGGCCCATAATTTCTAGGCAACCAATGGTGCCAGCAAGTTTCCGCCGGGGGAGTAAATCGGGTAAGGTGAAATTTAAATTTAGTATCGATGAGAACGGTTATGTGAAGGCGCCTTCAATAATTGAGTCTACGCACAAGATATTACATCCCGACGCGATTAAAGCTTTAGAGGGTGTAAGGTTTGCGCCAAATCTGCCCATCGAGAAAAGAGACAGCCTTGACTATAATGTCACCTTTGTCTTGCTGACTGAAACCCGCAAGCCGCTTCCTTTCGGAGACATGAAACCGCGCGCTCAGTAATAGGTGCAGTCAACTCACAGCTCGCGCCATATCCCGCTCTAACATGGGTTTCGAGAAACGTCCGGTCCCGCTTTCTTTGATTTTCGTGATGTCCTCTGAGGTTTCTCTGGCTACGATTTGATCGCTCTATCCTCGCCTTCGAAGCGGATGTCGTTCAAACACTCAGTCAATTTGCCTTTTATCGATCGTAGTGCGAGAAGAATACAGCTTTAAAGGGATAAGTAATGAAACGCATGCTGATCGCTATTGGTTTGGCTCTTGCCCTTGGAACATCCGTGCAAGCCAAAACGCCAAAAGAGGTTGTTGAGCCATATAAGGCTTATCGGGCTGCGTTGGCGGCCAATGATACGAAGGCCGCGTTGAAATATTCTAAGGCCGCCTGGGAAGCTGCCGAAGAGCATTTGGGCGATCATAAAACGACGGGTGATTTAGCGCAGAATTATGCGGATGTTTATGCTGGTGATGAAGTTTCTAAATCTCAAATTCAGGCGATGCAAAGAGCTATGAATTTGTCTTCATTATATGACGAAGAAGCCGACAAAATGTATCTTCAACGCGGTGTGAAGTTATTGCAATTCTACACAACGAATGGACAAACTGGAAAGACAGGCAAACTTTCTAACAAACTTATCGATTTCTCTAAGGACAAAGATTTAGATAGATCGGTTTTTTACGGGGAAGTTTTAACCTTGAAAGCGGGTTCCATTGTAAATTCTCGCAACGGAAGAAGGATGATTAAATATACAGATGAGGCTCTCGAAGTTTTTGAACGCCCGTCAGAGATATATGAATCGGCTTATCCCATTTTTGCTCATCTTTATAATGGGTTTGGGCATGAATACGAAGGCAACGTCCTGGAAGCAGCGCTTAGCTATCAGAAGGTTATGGAATACGTCAGAACGCTGGATTACGAAACACACCCAATTGTTGGACGGGCTTTGGGACGTTGGATCCACATGCGTGGGCGTTTACTGGAGACAGAAGAGTTTGAAGAAGCGAAAGAGGCAGGCCTTTGTGATTGCTGGCCCTATGACATCGAACGTAATGAGTCGGTCCAACCCATAAAACGTGTGCCTCCAAGATTCCCAGTGCAGGCGCTGCGAAGTTCTGTATCTGGTTATACGATTGTTCAATTTGATCTTGATGATGCCGGGAACACAATAAACCAAAAGAAGATCGTATCATGGCCTCCGGATCTCTATGAAGAGGCTGCGTTGAAGTCGCTAGAAAAATGGAAGTATTCCCCTCGTGTAGACGGTGAAACCGATGAGGATCGAAAAAACCTGATTTCAACTATTCGCTTCAAAATTACGGATAATTTTGGAAACCCAGTTTACTGATAGTGTTAGGGTTTTGCTCTCGCCTTATCTCGTTCCAACATCGGTTTCAGGAAACGTCCGGTCCAGCTTTCTTTGATTTTCGCGATGTCTTCAGGTGTTCCTGTGCCGACAATCTGACCGCCGCCATCACCGCCTTCCGGACCGATATCAATCACGTGATCTGCGGTTTTCACGACGTCGAGATTATGTTCAATAATGACCATCGTATTGCCTGTTCCAACGAGTTCATTCAGCACCGTCAGAAGTTTGTTCACGTCTTCGAAATGCAGGCCTGTTGTGGGTTCATCTAAAATATAAAGCGTGCGACCTGTTGCCCGTTTTGACAATTCCTTCGCTAGCTTCACCCGTTGGGCTTCACCGCCAGATAGCGTGGTCGCCTGTTGCCCGACTTTCAAATAGCCAAGGCCGACACGTTGCAACGTCACCATTTTATCGCGGATGGAAGGAACCGCTTTGAAGAAATCCGCACCTTCTTCCACTGTCATGGACAGTACATCTGCGATAGATTTGCCTTTGAACTTAATCTCTAAGGTTTCGCGATTATACCGCGCGCCTTTGCAGACATCACATTCGACATAGATGTCTGGGAGGAAGTGCATTTCAATTTTAATGACGCCGCCACCTTGGCAGGCTTCGCATCGTCCGCCTTTGACGTTGAAAGAAAAACGTCCGGGTTTGTAACCGCGCGTTTTTGCTTCCGGTAAACCCGAGAACCAATCACGAATAGGCGTAAATGCGCCCGTATAAGTGGCGGGGTTAGAGCGCGGCGTGCGGCCAATCGGGGATTGGTCGATGTTGATGATTTTATCGAGCTGATCGAGGCCTTCGATACTGTCATGCGCCATGGGCTGAACAGAGGATTTATTCAGTGTACGAGCCGCTTGTTTGTACAATGTTTCCATTGTCAGGGTGGATTTGCCGCCACCTGAAACACCCGTGACACACGTCATCAAGCCTAGCGGGAAGTCGACATCGACATCTTTGAGATTATTACCCCGTGCGCCTCTCACGCTGATAACGCGTTTTGGGTCAACCTTTCGCCGCTTGGCAGGCAGGGCAATTTCGCGTTTTCCCGTTAAATATTGACCTGTGATAGACTTTTTTGATTTTTTGATTTTAGCAGGTGTTCCCGCCGCAATGACTTCGCCGCCATGTACGCCCGCTTTAGGGCCCATATCGACGACGTAATCCGCCGTCAGAATGGCTTCTTCATCATGCTCAACAACGATGACGGTATTCCCCAAATCCCGCAAATTTTGGAGCGTTTCTAGCAAACGTTCATTGTCGCGTTGATGAAGGCCTATGGAAGGTTCGTCCAAAACATAAAGCACGCCCGTCAATCCTGATCCGATTTGTGAAGCGAGGCGGATTCGTTGGCTTTCCCCGCCGGAGAGGGAGCCTGATCCACGGCCGAGCGTTAGATAGTCTAGACCTACGGCGTTGAGGAATTTTAGGCGATCCAAAATCTCCTTTAGAATGCGTTCGGCGATTTCCATTTCTTTTTTGGAAAGGGTCGTGCGAAGTCGGTCAAAGCGTTCGTAAGCATCTTTGATCGACAATTCCCCAGGAATGGAAATATCCATATCCGCGACGCGTACAGACAAGGCTTCGGGACGCAATCGTTTGCCTTCACATGTTTCACATTGGGCATCCGACATATATTTGGACAGCTCTTCACGCATCCATGTTGAATCTGTTTCGCGGTATCGACGATCTAAATTTGGGATAACGCCTTCAAACGTCTTTTCTGTCTTATAGCTGCGCTTGCCGTCCTTATATTCGAACTTAACCTGCTCCTGACCTGTGCCGTACAAAACAACATATTTCGCATCGTCAGAGAGCTTGCTCCAAGGTTTATCGACGCTGAATTTGTAATGTTTGGATAGCGCTTTCAGGGTTTGCATATACAAGCTGGTCGGGGTTTTTGACCAAGGGACTATGGCTCCGCCGGCAAGACTGCGGGAAATGTCTTGCACAATGAGGCCTTCGTCGAATTTGAGTTCTTTACCCAGACCGTCACACACAGGGCAGGCGCCTTGGGGATTATTGAATGAGAAGAGCCGTGGTTCAATCTCCGCCAAAGTGAAACCAGAAACTGGGCAGGCAAATTTCTCGGAGAACAACATACGATCGCCGGTTGTCGCATTCTCCGCTACAGCCAATCCATCTGCGAGGCGAAGTGCTTGTTCAATTGAATCGGCGAGGCGAGTTTCCAATCCCTCGCGAACGACCACACGGTCAACCACAACGTCAATGTCATGTTTGAATTTCTTATCTAGATCCGGCGCGTCCTCAATTCGGACGATTTCACCGTTAATTTTGGCCCGTTGGAATCCAAGACGCATATATTCGGCTAAGTCTTTCTTGAACTCACCCTTTCGGTTCCGGACGACAGGCGCCAGGATGTAGAGCTTTGTGTCTGCGGGCAGGGTCATGGTCCGATCGACCATTTGTGACACGGTCTGGCTTTCGATGGGCAGACCCGTTGCTGGGGAATAGGGGATACCAACCCGTGCCCAGAGAAGGCGCATGTAATCGTAAATCTCTGTTACGGTCCCAACGGTTGATCGTGGGTTCTTTGATGTCGTTTTCTGCTCAATGGAAATGGCGGGGGACAAGCCCTCAATCGAGTCCACATCTGGCTTGGATTGTAGCTCCAAGAACTGACGAGCGTAGGCGGACAGGCTTTCGACATATCGCCGCTGACCCTCGGCATAAATCGTATCAAAGGCGAGCGACGATTTTCCTGAACCGGACAGTCCTGTAATCACGATGAGCTTGTCTCTCGGCAAATCTACATCAACGCCTTTGAGATTGTGCTCGCGCGCGCCGCGGACTTCGATATTTTTTAACATGGCCATGAAGGATTGGTCTCGGTTCTTAACAGGTTATGTACGGCTGGCCGTGGACTTAGATGTCGACCCGACCCAAAACAAGATGAATGAAGTCGCGCCTTGCAGCCTTGCTGTGAGTCGACTAGAACATAAAGAGAACAAAAATACAATAGGTGCATCATGGCAGGCTCAGTCAACAAAGTAATCCTTGTCGGAAATCTCGGCAATGACCCTGAAATTCGGACATTTGGGAATGGTGGGAAGGTCGCGAACTTCAGCCTCGCGACGTCAGAGAACTGGCGCGACAAACAATCCGGTGAACGGCGCGAAAAAACAGAATGGCACCGCGTTGCTGTATTCGGCGAAGGTTTGGTCGGCGTCGTTGAGCGTTATGTGAAAAAAGGTTCCAAGCTTTACATTGAAGGCAAGCTACAAACCCGCAAATGGCAGGACCGTGACGGCAATGACAAATACACGACTGAAATTGTGCTACAGGGCCCAGGAACCACGTTGACAATGCTCGATAGTGCTGGCGGTCAAGGCGGCGGTGGCCGATCTGGTGGCGGAGGCTACAACCAAGATCGCGGTGGTTACAGTCAAGATAGCGTGGCCTATGGTAATCAAGGCCAGAGTGGAGGGCGTCAGTCCGCCTCCGCAATGGAAGGTCCAAAAGGCGATTTTGATCTAGACGACGAAATTCCGTTTTAGGACACACGCATCAGGAGGGAGTAAACGCCCTTGGAACACCAGGACCACCACCCAGATGATAGAGATCTGATTGAAACCAGTTTCAGGTTTGTAAGTTGGCTTAGAAACCATTTTCCTGAAGTGACGGAAAATATTGTTCCGTCGTATTACAAATCATTTGGAGCGTTTGTTCGGGACGCGCCAACTTCTTTCTGGGGAGAGGTTGGGGCGCACGACTATGAAGCGCTTATTGTGAAACCGACTGACGGTGATAGCATTCTTGAACACATAATTGCGGTCGTGAAGGATGCCAGTCCTACTGTTCAAAATGAAATATTGGTTGGTTTTGTTGAAGGCCATATGTTCACAAGACCGCATTCCCCGCTAGCCAAAGAATTGGGTGGGATTTTAGGAATAGATTTTGGCGAGTTTTAATGACTCAAATTTGATTGTTCTAAAATTGTTCACATAACTGCCAAGGATACTGAAGTGAGATACGTCTTATAAGAAAAAACGTGGCTAACTTGTCATGATAGTGCCGCATTGATTTCGTGTTATCATGATGAAATTGCGAAAGGTTTAGATGTGACAGGTATTTCCTATCAGACGCGAAAACTAAGCGCACTTCTTGCTGATCCGCGAAATTACCAAATCTCTGTCCTATCAACACTGATACTTCTGGGGCTTTTCCATTATGGGTTTCACCTTCCGTGGTGGCATGTTGTCGGATGTGTTGGCTCTACGCTAACCACGCAGGCCTTTGCTGATCGTTTTATAAAACGTCCGTTTGATCCGCGCAGCCCACTCATCTCTGCTCTTTCGCTGACGTTACTCCTTCGAACAGGGTCAATTTCATTGTCCATAGCGGCCGGCGTCATTGCGGTGGGGTCGAAATATCTTATCCGCTGGAAAGGGAAGCATATATTCAACCCCGCTAATTTCGGCCTCGTGATTATTTCGCTTCTTTTCGGAGCAGCGTGGATCTCACCGGGGCAGTGGGGGCAGGCGACATTGTTTGCGTTGCTGCTATTGGCTCTTGGCGGGGTGGTAACAGGTAAAGCCAAACGTTGGGATGTCTCTTTAGCGCTACTCGTGTTTTATGCATCACTCGTGTTCGGAAGAGCCTTGTGGTTGGGTGATCCCTTGGCAATTCCTGTTCACCAGATGCAATCTGGTGCGCTGTTGATTTTTGCGTTCTTCATGATTTCGGATCCGAAAACGACACCTAATTCGCGATTAGGGCGCGTGGTATTCGCTGCGATTGTGGCGTCTGTCGGCTTCACGATCCAATTTGCGTATTACAACGCGGCAGGCATCATTTTGTCGCTCATACTCTGCGCTCCCTTTGTTCCATTGATAGACCGTTTCTTCCCAGCAGGCCTTTATCAATGGCCGACACAGCTATCTCTTTCATTTTCTAACCGTAATGGAGTTTCCCATGAAATACTCGACCCTGCTGAGTAGCGTTTTCGCCATCGGCCTTTTTGCCGCTGCGCCGTCCGCACAAGCCTTTTGCGGTTTTTATGTCGCCAAAGCTGGAACCGATTTGTTCAATCAAAGTTCTAAAGTCGCGCTCGTCCGTGATGGAGACCGCACGGTCATCACAATGGCCAATGATTACCAAGGGGATCTCACAGAATTCGCAATGGTTATCCCTGTGCCAACTGCGATTAAACGCGAGCAAGTTCATATCAGCGATCCGGCGCTCCTAAAACATCTGGATGCTTACACAGCGCCGCGCTTGGTTGAGTATTTCGATGATGATCCCTGCGCGCCGCAGATAATGTATGAAGCGATGCGAAGTTCAGCGCCAAATGACATGGTTGTTGTGACCGGTAGTCGAGCCCGCGCCAAATCGCTTGGGGTCACCATCGAAGATGAATTCACTGTCGGAGAATACGACATTCAACTGCTGTCTGCTGAACAATCTGATGGGTTGATGACGTATTTGGATGAGAACGGCTATCAGGTTCCTGATGGGGCAGGGCGTATTCTCGGCAGTTATATCAAACAGGACATGAAGTTCTTCGTCGCGAAAGTGAATCTGGACGAGCAGTCGCAAACAGGGAATGAATATCTTCGCCCCATAGCGGTCGCGTTTGAATCGCCGAAATTTATGCTGCCGATCCGATTGGGCACATTGAATGCGCGGGGAGAGCAAGATTTATTCGTCTACGCCTTAACCCGTGAAGGACAGGTCGAAACTACGAACTACCGCACTCAAAAAATCCCAACGGGACAAGAACTACCCGTTTATATCAAAGACGAATTTCCTGATTTTTATAAGAGCATGTATAAAACTGCAGCCAAGCGCGAAGGCGGCCATGGCGTGTTTATGGAATATGCGTGGGATATGGGGTGGTGCGACCCTTGCGCCGCAGACCCGTTAAGTCGCGAAGAGCTACAAGAGCTGGGCGTATTCTGGTTGCCCAATAATCAAAAGCCTCAACCAAGAGGACGTCGTATCATGCCGCAAGCGCAAGATGTCTTCGTGACACGTTTGCATGTCCGTTATGATGCGAAGAGCTTTCCGGAAGACCTGAAGTTTAAGACGACAGGGAATAAGCAAAATTTCCAAGGTCGTTATGTTCTGCGCCATGCCTTTGAGGGTGAAATGAAGTGCGAGGCTGCGAAAGACTACAAAACTATGGTCAATAAGCGGAAAGAGAAAGAGGTCAAAACCCTGGCAAATCTTACAGGATGGGATCGGGCCGATATTTGGCGCGATATTGAAGAAGCTGGCGTGGGCACAAAGTTTGAAATTAAGGAGACGGATGACAGAGGTCCAACCTGGTGGAAAGACCTGTGGGACGACGAATAGGGAGTTTCTCCGCCCTAATTACGGCCCATATTGCAATGCACTTGACCGCTATAGGTTCGCAACCTGATATAAGCGCTCTTAGGCATTGATTTAGAACGCATTTTTGGCGGCTAATTTATTGGCAAAATCAGACTTTAAAACAGGTCTCAGATTTGAATCGATACGATCAAAGTGCTAGGTTTGGTAAGAAATTTAATCCCTGCCGAATCGAGTGCTGAATGTCCGATGAGACTGACATCCCTGAAGATGAAAATGAGCGTCCCGCGCCCATACCCGAAGCGGGAGTTTCGCCTGTAACAATCGAAGAGGAGATGAAACGCTCCTATCTCGATTATGCGATGTCAGTGATTGTTTCGCGTGCTATTCCAGACGTACGTGACGGTCTGAAACCCGTTCATCGCCGCATCCTTTATTCCATGCATGAGAACGGATTCACGCGGGAAAAAGCGTATCGTAAGTCTGCGCGTGTTGTCGGTGACGTGATAGGTAAATACCATCCGCATGGCGATACAGCCGTTTATGACGCTTTGGTGCGAATGGCGCAGGATTTTTCTATGCGTCTGCCATTGTTAGACGGGCAAGGGAACTTTGGCTCTGTAGACGGAGATCCGCCAGCCGCGATGCGGTACACAGAAGTGCGTATGGACCGTCCTGCGGCGTCTCTATTGGCCGATATCGAAAAGAATACGGTCAACTTCCAAGATAACTACGATGCGTCTGAGCGTGAGCCTGTGGTTCTACCTGCGCGTTATCCGAATATCCTCGTTAACGGGGCAGGCGGTATTGCCGTGGGTATGGCGACGAATATTGCGCCGCATAACCTGGGTGAGGTGATTAACGCCACGCTTGCACTCATGGAAAACGGTCAACTTACTGATGACGAGTTGCTAGAAATTATACCAGGTCCCGACTTCCCAACGGGCGGCCAGATCATGGGACGCTCTGGAGCGAAACAGGGCGTACTAACCGGACGCGGTTCTGTAACCGTGCGCGCTGTCACAACCATTGAGGAAATCCGTAAAGACCGTTTTGCGATCGTCACGACGGAACTTCCTTATCAGGTCAATAAAGCTAACCTTCAGAAGAAGATTGTTTCGCTCGTCAATGACAAGAAAATTGAAGGTGTTTCAGCGGTTCGGGATGAATCTGATCGTGTCGGCATGCGTCTTGTTGTCGAGCTAAAACGTGACGCCGTTCCGGAAGTCGTTCTCAACCAGCTCTTCCGTTACACACCGATGCAGCAAAACTTCAGTTCCAACATGTTGGCACTGAATGGCGGTAAGCCAATGCAAATGAGCGTGCGTGATATGTTGGAAGCCTTCTTAAGCTTCCGCGAAGACGTGATTGCTCGCCGTACAAAGTTCGATCTCGCAAAAGCACGAGACCGCGCACACATCCTCGTTGGCTTAGCCACTGCTGTTGCCAATATTGATGAAATTATTCGTATTATCCGGTCTTCCGCCAATCCCAAAGAGGCGCGTGAAAACTTACTGTCTCGCACGTGGTCGGCCAAAGATATGGGCGCATTGATCAAATTGATTGCTGATCCCCGCTCTAAACTCCTGGATGACGGCACAATCCAACTGACTGAAGAGCAAGCAAAAGCCATCCTAGATCTTCGTCTCGTAAAACTGACTGCGCTCGGTATGGATGAGATCACGGAAGAGGCCGAAAAACTCGCTGCGACAATCACAGACTTGCTAGATATTTTACGCAGCCGTGCGCGTGTTCAGGCTATCATCTCTGAAGAACTCTCTGAAATTAAAGAGAAATATGAAACACCGCGTCGCTCTCAATTCGTTGCGGGTGGGATGGATTTCGATGACGAAGATCTTATAGCTGTCGAGGAAATGGTCGTGACAGTAACTGCCGCTGGCTATGTGAAACGAACACCTCTCGATACCTACCGCGCGCAACGTCGCGGCGGCAAAGGTCGTTCAGGCATGTCTATGAAGGACGAAGATTACGTCACAACTGTGTTCGTCGCGACGACGCATACACCTGTGCTTTTCTTCTCCTCCACAGGGATGGCCTACAAGCTCAAGGTTTGGAAGCTCCCTCCTGGCGGGCCAAACACGCGCGGTAAGGCGCTTGTGAACCTTCTGCCTCTCGAACAGGGTGAAACTGTCAACTCAATCATGGCTCTTCCAGAAGACGAAGAAAGCTGGGCGGACTTGGATATCATGTTTGCCGCGCGATCTGGCGGTGTTCGTCGAAACAGCTTGTCTGATTTCACGCGCGTCAATCGAAACGGGAAAATCGCGATGAAGCCGGATGAGGGCGACGGTATTGTTGATGTACGCGTTGTCACCGAAGATGATGATTTAATGCTGACCACAGCAAATGGTAAATCTATTCGTTTCCGTACAACGGACGTTCGCCGTTTTGTTGGTAGGACATCTTCCGGTGTGCGCGGTATTAAACTCGCCGATGGTGATGAAGTCATTTCCATGGCCGTACTTCGCCACGTCGACATCGAAACTGACGAAGCTCGGGCTTATATGAAGCATGCGAATGCTATGCGCCGTGCGTTAGGTGATGATACTGAAGATGATGCTGAAGATGTCGGTGTTGAAACGCCAATCGACTCAGAACGTCTTGGCTTCCTGCAAGCGAATGAGCAATTCCTGCTGACGCTTGCCGATGACGGCTTAGGTAAGCGCAGCTCATCTTATGACTACCGTTGTATGAACCGCGGTGGTCAGGGTGTGACCGCGCAGAATTTGGATCGTGGTAAGAAGGCTGACGATGCAAAACTCGTTCGTTCCATGAGCATTGAGGACGATAATCAACTCATGATCGTGACGGATGGCGGACAGCTTATTCGTTGTCCTGTCAAAAACATCTCAATCGTTTCCCGAAGCGCTAGAGGCGTCACCGTTATCCGCGTGAAGGATGAGGAACGTGTTGTCAGTGTTGGCCGCATTGAGGAGACCGAGGACGAAGAGATCCAGGCCGCTGATGGCACTGCGGCGGAGACGCCTGAAACAGATGGAGATGCTTCCGACTCGTAAATATTCTTTTCCTCTGTTACCGACGAGGTAACGGGAGAACATTATGTCAAAACGTTTAGTCTTTGCCGGAATTCTAGCAGGCCTGCTGCTCTCAGGTTGCGGTGAAGAAGCATTAGAATCATCTCTCTACAGCGCTGAAATTATCCGCGATGATTACGGCATCCCGCATGTTTATGGAAAGACCGACGCAGATGCCGTTTATGGCATGATCTATGCGCAAGCCGAGGATGATTTTCCGCGGATTGAGCGAAATTACATTTGGGCGACAGGTCGTTTGGCAGAAGTCGAGGGAGAGGAGGCTATTTTCTCCGATTTACGCGCTCGCCTATACATGAGTATTGATGAAGCCAAGGCGGCTTATGCGGGTGCGCCAAAGGATCTTAAACAGCTCTGTGAGGCTTGGGCGGCCGGGTTGAATGATTATCTTTCAGATCATCCCGAGGTGACGCCAAGCCTTATGACCTCGTTTGAGCCTTGGATGCCGATGTTCTTTTCAGAGGGCTCAATCGGCGGGGATATTGAGCAAATTCCGCTTAGCGGAATCAAAGCATTTTACGGTGGAGATATTCCAGACGTTCCGATGTTGGGCGAGGTTACAGAGGAACTTTCGCGAAGAGCGATGCCGGCTAAAACCAAAGATGAGACGTTTGAGGATGAAGAACCCGGTGGTTCAAATGGAATTGCCCTCTCCGGTGATCTCACGCGCAGCGGAAATGCTATGTTGCTCATTAATCCACACACAAGTTTTTACTTTCGGCCAGAAATACATGTCGTCAGTGACGAAGGATTAAATGCTTACGGAGCAGTGACTTGGGGGCAATTCTTTGTGTACCAAGGGTTTTCAGAGCATAATGGCTGGATGCACACGTCGACATATGTCGATTTTATTGATGAGTTTGTTGAACAGGTTTCAATAAATCGTGCAACGAGATTGCAGTATTTTTATGGAAATGAATTACGGCCGGTAGAAGTCGGCAAAGTGACATTGAAATATCGTGACAGAGAAGGTTTTTCTGAGCGCACTTTTCCAACCTACCGAACTCACCATGGTCCAATTACCCACACGAATGATGACGGGAAATGGGTGTCGACGAAGATCAACTGGGACCCGGTTAATGCGTTGCGGCAAAGCTTTATCCGAACGAAAACCAAAAACCATGCTGAGTTTCGTGAGATGATGGATATTCGAACCAACTCATCAAACAATACTGTGTATGCTGATAAAGACGGCACGATTGCATATTACCATGGTAATTTTGTGCCTAAGCGCGACCCTCAATTTGACTATTCCAAACCTGTTGACGGGAGTGATCCTCGCACCGATTGGAATGGTGTTCATGCCGTGGACGAGGTGATTACGATCACGAATCCGTCTGGTGGGTGGATACAAAACGCAAATTCAACACCTTTCACCGCGGCGGGTTCTGATAGCCCAAAAGCGGAGGATTACCCTACTTATATGGCTCCGGACAAAGAGAATTTTCGCGGTATTCATGCCGTACGGCTTTTTGAGAACGTCGATAACGTCTCGATGCAAGATCTGATTGATTTAGCTTATGATCCGGCACTTCCTGCTTTCGAGGTGCTCATTCCCAGTTTGGTGGAAGCTTTTGATAATTCGAACAAAAATCCCGAGTTGGCCAAACCTATTGAGGTTTTACGAAACTGGAATCATCAAACATCTGCCGACTCCGTCGCGATGTCTCTTGCTCATTTTTACGGTATGGAAATTCTGCAAAATGCCAAACGTCCGCGCGATCGTATGAGCCGAATGGAATTACTAATTCATATATCGGAAAATGCGAATGTTGCAGAACAGGTTACTCTGTTTTCAACGGCGTTGGCTAAAATGGATGCTGATTACGGGACTTGGGATACACCTTGGGGCGAGATCAATCGCTTCCAGCGTTTGACAGGTGATATCAAACAGCCGCATAATGATGCCGATCCCAGTCAAGCCGTGGGAATGGCGTCGGGCCGCTGGGGCGCTTTGGCCGCTTATGGTGCGCGTCAATCCAATGGGTCGAAAAAACTGTATGGCTATCGCGGCAATAGTTTCGTTGCAGTCGTGGAATTCGGCGATCAAGTTAAGGCCAAAAGCCTACTTGCTGGCGGCCAAAGTGGAGACCCCAATTCGCCGCATTTCATAGACCAAGTCGAAGACTATATCGCCGGACAATTCAAAGATGTGCCTTATTACCGCGGGGATGTAGAGGCGCGAGCCGTCAAAACTTACGTCGTAAAGTCTAAGTAACGGGCTTTGAACAAATTCTGGCAATGGTTTGTAACGTTATTATAAGGCACTCATGACCAAACGTATTGCACTTTACCCTGGCACTTTTGATCCGATGACATTGGGGCATCTGGACATCATGAAGCGGGCGTCGAAATTATGCGATAAGCTTATTATCGGCGTTGCGATTAACCGCGCGAAGAACCCGCTCTTTGGACTCGATGACCGCGTTCAAATGGTCGAACATGTGGTGGAGCCATTCAAAGATCGAATTGAGGTCGAGGTGCTGCCATTCGAAGGGCTGCTGATACATTTTGTTGAAAACTGTGGGGCCTCAATGATAGTGCGCGGTTTGAGAGCGGTAAGCGACTTTGAATATGAGTTTCAGATGGCTGGGATGAATGATCGTCTCAATCCAAATATTGAAACGGTGTTCCTCATGTCCGACCCGCAATATCAAACGATCGCTAGTCGTTTGGTCAAAGAAATTGCCCGGCTGGGTGGGGATGTTTCGCAATTCGTGACCCCCGAAGTCGACGCCCGATTGAAGGATAAATTTTCATGAGCCACCGCATGTTTATCGCGCTCGCGCTTTCTACCGCTTTGGTTGGGAATGCCTGCGCCGCCGAAAATTCGGAAACACAGGCCAATGAAGCGACCGCCGTTGCGGGTGCTACTGTTACAGGGTTCTCTGCGCCGGAAGAGGCTTGGCGGACTGTCGATCCCGAAAATCTGCTCGTCATTGATACAAAATACGGCGATATCGGCGTTGAACTTTTTCCCGAAATTTCTCCAAACCACGTTGCGCAAATTAAAACCCTAACGAAACAGGGATTTTATAATGATGTTGTCTTTCACCGCGTGATTGATGGTTTCATGAATCAGACGGGTGACGGAACAAATGGTGATGGAACAGGCGATTCGACCTTGCCAGATATTGCCGCTGAATTCACATTTCGCCGCGGTACTGATATGCCTTTTACCTTGGTCACGGCAAAAAAAGTCGGCGACGGAGAAATTGGCGTTGGGTTTTATAAAAACCTGCAGATTGCGAGCCAACCGACTAGCCAGGCAATGTTCACTAAAGACAATAAAGTCGACGCATTTGGCCTTCACTGTAAAGGCGTGACATCAATGGCCCGTACGAACGACCCAAACAGCGCAAACAGCCAGTTCTTCCTCATGCGAGGTCAGGCAGAGCATTTGGACACCCAGTACTCCATTTGGGGTAGCACCGTCATGGGATATGAGCATTTGGAAAAGCCACTTGTAGGTACGATTGGCCAAGTTCCGGGTTGGATGCCTGATCGTATGAATAAAGTAGAATTGGCTGTTGATATGGCGGAGGATGAACGTCCTACGGTTCAGGTCTTGCGCACTGATCATCCGGCTTTTGCGAATTGGTTAAAGACACAGAAGAATGCCGATGGAACATTCCCGAACGTATGTGATTTGTCTGTCCCCACGCGCGTACTTTAAGCCATAACAAAAATACTCACTTTAGAAATTGGAGCCGATCATGGCCGAAAAACTGATAATGACTGTCGATAACAATAAAGGCGACGTCGGGGATGTCACAATCCTTCTCCGTCCGGACTTAGCACCGGGCCACGTGGAGCAAATCACAACACTAGCGAAAGATGGCTTTTACGACGGATTGACCTTTCACCGCGTAATCGATGGTTTCATGGCGCAGGGCGGTTGTCCTAACGGCACCGGCATGGGTGGCGCTAAGAATCAGATTAAAGCTGAGTTTAACCGTCACCCCCATGTTGAAGGCGTATGTTCAATGGCGCGTTCGCAAAACCCAAACTCTGCCTCTAGTCAGTTCTTTATCTGTTTGGATGATGCTGGTTTCCTTGACGGACAATATACAGTTTGGGGTGAAGTTGAGAGCGGCATGGAACTTGTCCACGCCCTTCCCAAAGGCGAGCCGCCACGCATGCCTGGTAAAATCGTCAAGATGACGGTTGCATAACCCTACAAAATAGGACGGCCGCCATGGACGTCTCTCTTTTCGACTTTGATCTCCCGGAGCGCGCTATAGCGCTTCGGCCAGCGAGCCCGCGCGATAGCGCGCGGCTTTTGCATATCCCTGCGCAAGGCGAATTCGCGCATAAAGCTGTGAGTGATCTGCCATCACTATTACGGGCGGGGGATGTCTTGGTCTTTAATGAGACAAAGGTTTTTCCAGCGGCATTGACCGCTAAGCGTCCCGCGCGAGCTCAAGGCGGCGGTGGAGATGTATCTGTCACCGTCAATCTTCATAAAGCCAGAAGCGAGTCTTCTTGGGATGCATTTTGTCGACCGGCTAAGCGTTTGCGGATTGGCGATGTCTTGCATTTTGACGAGGCGCTATCCGCGACGGTGGCGGAAAAGCGAGAGGGCGGAGATCTGACACTCGTCTTTAACGCCGAAGATGATGAGCTACTGGCGAGTTTTGAGCGATGTGGTGCTCCTCCTCTACCACCTTATATCGCCCGTAAACGAACGCCCGATAATAAGGATATTTCTGATTATCAGACGGTGTACGCGAAAGAGAGCGGTTCTGTTGCTGCGCCGACCGCGGGCCTTCATTTTACCGATCGATTGTTGAAGGCTTTGGATCTAGCGGGGGTTCAACGTGAGGCGCTAACCTTACACGTTGGCGCAGGCACATTCTTACCGGTGAAGTCTGAGAACACAGATGATCACGACATGCACAGCGAGTGGTTCACGATCTCAGATGCGGTCGCAGACCGCTTAAATGCGGCAAAAGCCGAGGGACGAAGAATTATTGCTGTCGGAACCACTGCCTTACGAGCATTGGAATCTGCGTCGGAGCACGGGAAAATTAAAGCGCAATCTCGTGAGACAGATATCTTTTTGACCCCGGGATCGACATTCCATGTCGTTGATGGATTGATGACGAATTTTCATTTGCCGAGATCGACGCTCTTTATGTTGGTTAGTGCTTTGGCAGGACTGGATCGGATGCAGGCTGCCTATAAGACGGCAATTGATGACGGTTATAGATTTTATTCTTACGGTGACAGTTCACTAATTTGGAAAGCCACATAATGGCAAAGTTCCCATTTGATATACATGCTACCGAGGGTGAGGCCCGTACAGGTGTTCTTCGTACACCACGTGGCGATATCCGAACGCCAGCTTTTATGCCTGTTGGCACCGCGGGCACCGTTAAGGGCGTTTATATGGACCAAGTCCGACAGGCGGGCGCAGATATTATTTTAGGAAATACATATCATCTCATGCTCCGCCCTGGTGCGGAGCGAGTCGCTAGATTGGGTGGATTACATAAGTTTGGCGGTTGGGATGGGCCGATTTTGACCGACTCTGGCGGGTTTCAAGTCTGGTCATTGTCAAAACTCAGAAAAATGACGGAAGAAGGCGTAACCTTTCAAAGTCACCTTGATGGTTCAAAGCATATGCTTTCGCCAGAGCGTTCTATTGAAATACAAGCGGATCTTCTTGGTGCTGATATTTCAATGCAACTGGATGAGTGCACTGACTTTCCTGTTAGCTATGACAAGGCTGCCCAGTCGATGGAGCTGTCTCTACGATGGGGGAAGCGATCGTTGGAAGCATTTGGTGAAAGAGACAACCAAACGCTTTTTGCAATCGTGCAAGGGTCGAACTTCCCTGAGTTACGCAAAATGTCAGCGGAAGAGTCGATAAGGGAAAACACAGCTGGGGGATATGGGGGATTCGCAATTGGCGGCTTAGCCGTCGGGGAGGGACATGCCGCAATGTGCGAAACGCTGTCTTTCACCACGCCGCACCTCCCAAAGGATCGACCACGATATCTAATGGGGGTTGGGAAACCTATCGATATTGTTGAGGCCGTCTATCGAGGAGTCGATATGTTTGATTGCGTGATTCCGACTCGGTCAGGTCGTCATGGGCAAGTTTGGACCGATACAGGTCCTTATAACATTAAACGTGCAGAATTTGCGGAAGACGAAAGCCCCATTGATGCCTCAATAAATTGCCCAGCGTCACAAGATTACACAAAAGCCTATGTCCATCATTTAATCAGATCGAATGAGTTGTTGGGCGCAATGTTGCTGTCTTGGCACAATATTGCGTATTTTGAGGACTTAATGTCTAGAATCAGGGGTTCTATTGCCGCCGGAAGCTTCGAAAGCTTCATAAAAGATTTTCGCGAGAACTGGTCAAAGCCAACAACATGAGATTAGGGTGTTTTACGGGTTGACGACTCCGCAGGTCGACCCTAGTTAGGCGCGGCTTTGGATAAGCGCCCTTAGCTCAGCTGGTTAGAGCGCCTCACTTTTAATGAGGATGTCCGCGGTTCGAATCCGCGAGGGCGTACCATTCCCCCCCAATTAGACCGTGTGAAGCGGGGATTTGCAGTTTTGCTTTGGTCCTATTCGGTAGGAATGCTGTTGGTTTTCGCTAAGTGACGGTTTTCGGATAACATTTGTTTGGTCCGAGAATTTCAAAAAAGTGGTGCAAAATAGCAACTTTCGAGAAAAAACCTTTCTTTTTAGGACAAATAGGCCTATTCGGCGTTGGAATGTGGAACCTATCTGTGTAGCAAGGGTTTACGCAATCGGGGCCCCTCATGGGGTTTTCAATGTTATTTAGAAAAAATGGCGTCGCCATTTATTGGAGGAAATCTCATGAAGCATAAGCTTCTTATCGCAGCAGCCGCTACAGCATTGATGGCTGCTCCATCTTTCGCGTCTGCTCAGGACGGCTCTGGCTGGTACCTAAAAGGTGGCCTCGGCTACGGCGCAGGCACAGACCTTGATATCACAGGTGCAATCAACGGTGATGTTGAAGCACAAGGCGACATTGCCGGAAATCTTGGCCTCGGTTATGACTTTGGTGATAACTGGCGCGTTGAGCTCGATGGCACATCAATGTGGAATGATTACGGTGCGATTGCACAGGGATCAGAATCTTTCGCAAAGCTTCGCACCGATGCAGTAATGTTGAATGCGATCTACGACTTTAATGACTTCGGAAAATTCGCCCCATATGTTGGTGCTGGTATTGGTATTGTCCGCGGTGACGCGTCTTTGGGTGCCCATGACTTCTTGGACCAAAACGGTATTCAGGCGGTAAACCCACTGTGTAGCGGCATTCGCGCAGACGCAAACAGCTACTCTTGTAATTTCCAAGACGAAGATACTGGTCTAGGCTGGCAGCTTCTCGCTGGTTTGGGGTATGATATCACTGACAAACTGACTTGGGACACTAGCTATAGATACATGCAAGCAGCTGACCTGGATTTTGACGGGACCTTCGTTAATGACGGTACTGGATTCGCTGAAGCTGCCCAAGCAGAGCTTGACGGTGTTGGAGCTCATCAACTTCTAACAGGTTTCCGTTATCGTTTTGGTGCATCTGCTCCAAAAATGGATAAACCTGAGCCACCAGTTGTTGAAACTGCTGATTATAAGTGTTGGGACGGCTCAATGGTCTTTAATGCAGGTCAGTGTCCTGCTGAAGTTGTAGAGCCTGTTGCAGACGTACGTTGCTGGGATGGTTCCATGGTATTCGACTCGGCTCAGTGCCCAGTTGAGCCTGTTATGGTTACATGTCCTGATGGATCCGTTACTTCCGACATCAACTACTGCCCAGTGGTAGAACCTGTCTCCGGTTGTGGTGAGCAGTATCGCCAAGAAATCATCTATTATGAATTCGACAAAGGTGCATCTGCTGAAACACGTAACACGATCACACGCATCTTGGATGCAGGTCAGTTCTGTTCAGTCGACGCTATCCGCGTTGTAGGCCACACAGATACGTCTGGTGCGGCTTCATACAACTTGGCACTCTCTAAGCGCCGTGCAAATGACGCGCTTAACGAGCTTGTACGTCAAGGTGTTGCACGCGGCACAATCACTGCTGAAGGAAAAGGCGAAACAGAGCCATTCGTTCAGACTGGTGACGGCGTCAAAGAGCAGCTGAACCGTCGTACTGAGGTTCTTCTCACACTCGGTTCCATCGATGCGATGGTCAACTAGGACTTAGTCCACCAAATTAGAAAGCCCAGTCTTCGGACTGGGCTTTTTTTATGCCTGAATTTTCGAAACTTAATTGCCTGCTAAATCCTGAACTGAAAGGTCCTGATGTTTTTGCCTTGGGGTAGTCTTTCGGATTGAGGTTCACGCGCCGTGCAGTGACGTTCTTCTCATTGCTTAACGCTCGTTGAAATCTCATCGCTACATTAATGGCGATGTCCTATTCGAACGACTGGCTACATCGAGAGTAGTGCCTACAGGCAAAAAATGCCGCAGAAAACGGCGTATGCATCAGCGAATAACGATGTCTTCCGCTATGATTTCATCGGTTCGATGAGTTTTGTCCTGGGCCTTTAAGCGTTCGTAAATTGCGCCAAAGTCTTGTTGGGTGGCATCAAATAACTGTTCGTAGTCATTGATAACAAAGTAAGTTTTCTGAAATTTATCGATTTCATATTCAGTCTGCATGATGCGCTCAAGATTAAAACCGATGCGATTAGGGTTTGTATTTTCTAACGCATATTGGCTTTCGCCAAATGAAGACACAATTCCTGCACCGTATATTCGTAAACCCTCAGGGCTGTTGATCAGCCCAAATTCGACTGTGTACCAATAGAGGCGTGCGAGGTTTTTGAGGTTTCCAAGAGTTAGGGCTCGTAACCCTCCTTTGCCATAGGCTTGCATGTAATCAGCAAAAACTGGATTGGCGAGCATTGGTACATGACCAAAAATATCATGAAAAACATCTGGTTCTTGGAGGTAGTCCAATTGATCGCGCCGGCGAATAAAGCGTCCGGCCGGGAATCTTCGATTGGCCAAATGCGTGAAAAACACGTCATCCGGCACAAGGTGAGGGACCATAACGATTTCCCAACCCGTGAGAGCCTTCAGAGCTGGGTTTAGACGCTTAAGGTCAGGGATGCCTGAGCGACTTAATTCTAGGGTTTTCAGGCCCTCCAAAAACTCAGGCGCGGCTCGATCTTTTAAGATGTCCGATTGCCGCGCATAGAGGATGTCCCATATGGCGTGTTCGTCTACCGTATACTCGGACCAGCATTGATCGATAGAGAAATCCGCACGGGGCGTTTGACGCGAAACAACAGGGTCTTGAATATTGGAATGGGTCATCTACCGCTTCCTACCGCGCCGCACTGGGCAATTTCTTTCGTTTATTCAGTCTTTTCCTTTTTCTTTTTACTCCCAAACAAGCCTTTCAGCGCATTACCGATTTGTTCTTCCGGTGTCTCAGAATTGGTTTCATCGGCTTCAGCTGCTTCCGGATTAGTCGCTGTGTCTTCTGGCGATGTATTGATTGGAGAAAGCTCGTCTTGAGGTGGGGATTCAGGTGATGTTTCTTCTGAAGGTGTCTCGCCGCCAATTACACCACCTAAAATATTCCCCAACGGACCACCCAGCCTGTCTTTGACCTTGTCGCCTGCCGCTTTACGGGCCCTGGCGGTCGCTATGTCTCCGAGTAAATCCGTGTCTAATTTGGCCTTGGTTTGACCGAAGCCACCCGTAAACCGCAGAGGTATTCCAAATCCGGCTAAATCGCTTCCGCCAGCTAACTTTGGTCGGATGCCAATATCAATTGTTTGTTGCCCGATATCAATTGCACCTTCCGCATCCATAAGCAGGTCGCCGGACTGAAGTTGGAATCCGGTGATAGTTGCGCGTCCATTGGTAAGTGAGAACTTGCTGATTATATCATTGAAATCAGTCGTCTTTCCCAACCCAATCCCGTCAGGAAGTTGACGTGTTGTGATGGCTTGATCGACGCCAGATAGAAGGGTCCCTGCGTCCAGTCCTAGCAGTTGCCCTTTTATAACCTTGAACACTCCATCACCGGACAAGCTCTTCATAATTTCAGCTTGGCTTTTACCTTGCCCGACGAAGGACATGGAAAAATCTGATGTCCCAGTTACCTTCTCAAACCCAGCCGAGGCCATAAAAAATTTCTGTGCCGCGACGGATTGGATTGTTGCGTCTATTTCAACGAAAGGGATTCCATTTGTTGATTTTATTGAAAATTGACCCTCCGCATCACCGCCATAAAGCTGGGTTTTCTCTAGGTCTGCGGTGAGCGTTCCGTTTTTTAAGGTTACCACGCCTTCGGTGGCGCCAAGTTCCAGCCTATCCATCACAATAGATGGTGTTGTGATATCAACGTCAGCATCTAATGATTCCAAGCCTGACAGCGTAATTTGATCTGTCGACCATGGGAGAATAGCCCCAGTCGGGTTCTGTGCAGACCAGGCGGCCATATAGGGCCGTAAATCGAGTGGGCTGAGCGAGAGGGTCCCGGTC
The DNA here is from genome assembly GCA_039975855.1 of Litorimonas sp. Classification (GTDB taxonomy): domain Bacteria; phylum Pseudomonadota; class Alphaproteobacteria; order Caulobacterales; family Maricaulaceae; genus Litorimonas. The sequence continues at coordinate 541,064 of JBDWGH010000003.1, forward strand.
AATTCAGGTTTTGGCTCTTTCATATCCATCACGAAATCACCGGTGCCTGAGAGATCATCGAGCTTTATTGACCCCGAATTGAAAATCAATCTTTCCGGCGTCCCGGTTACTTGGCCCGATAGGCTAAAGTTCTCAAAAATTGACCCGACGTCTGTAGAGTTTGGGAGCGCAATCTTTTGGCTCGTCGCGATGGCGCGCAAACTCTGGGCCGAAACAGTCAAGGCGCCTGAGATATCACTCGCATCCCCAAGGGTCAGATTGCCAGTGAAGTCTCCGTTCAGTAGGCCTTCTTGCAGCTTTGCTGTTAGTCCGGCGAGCTGGTAACCCGTAGATTGAGACTGAATTTCGCTTGAAATGGTGATTCGTTTGGCGATGTCGGAATATGGAATATCGCGAGGCAAAACATCATCCAAAGCTCCTAAATCGCTGATTTCTCCGGAGAATTTGCCGTTTAAACCTAGAGTTTCTCCATAAGTAAGGTCGCCCTTATATTGGCCAGTTAAGAGCCCTTCAGAGGTCTCCGCCGTGAGATTAGAAACTGTGGCCTTCCCATCTACGAAATTGAGCAGCCCTTTTGCTGAAACCCGTTTCAATGCGGCCGCATCCGGTTGGGACAGACCTGCGTTTTGTGCCAACGCTGGCAAATCTGCGGTCTCTCCGTCAAACGAACCGGTGATAGACAGTGTCTCGTTGAAAACGGCCTTGCCGTTGAAACTTGCTGTCAAATCAGGCCCAGTTACGGCTGACTGTAAATCCGTCAATGTGAACTTATTGCCTGACCATTGAACGTTGCCTTGGGAATTTACCGCAGAGAGGACGTCTAAGGCCTCAATAGGTTCGTCCAGATAAGGCTGAATAATCGCTAAATCATCTAGCTTTGCGGAAAATGCTCCAGAGCTACTCGCGCCTTCGGCAAGATCAACTTCTCCCGCGAATGACGTTTCAATGCCTTCACCTTTTGCCAAGATTTCAAGGGAGGGTAATTTGGTGGCTGAAGGATTGTGAGATATCTCACCATTTGCGCTGACTGAATTAAGAGCGGGGATTTCCAAATCATCGGGTAGCGGCAAACGCTTCGCCAACGCCGTCGGCTTTTGACTATTTGCGTTAAATTTGGCCGAAAAGGCAATGTCTTCACTTTGTAACAGCTGACCGGAAACATCTATTTCGCCTTCAGGCGTAGAAATATCCGCCGAAAAACCTGTTTCCAGTCCGTTCAAAAAGTCTGCTGGAGAGTCGATTCCGGCATCAATTTTCGTTTCCAGTCCATCAAAAAGAATTTCTCCATTTAGACGTAAGCGTTGATCAAGCCCTGGTGCACGCAGGTCTAAATTGATCCCGTCCAAATTGAAGTTTTCACCAGTTGTTGCGTCGACATATTGGAGCGTTCCGGCTTCAATTCTTAGTAATGCTAGTGCCGGATCATATTCCGTGAATCTTCCGTCCCTTTTAAACGGACCCTTTTCAACAGCAGTTTCATCTTCTTTTCCGATCCAATTTGCGCGGCCGTCTGCCTGTCGTTCCAGACGAATTGAAGGCGATTTCAGCGTCACACCGGAAATTTCAACGCGTTTTCTGAGAAGGGGAATTAGCCGAACTTTTGCTGACATGGCCTCGACATCAACAAACTGGCCTTGGGGAAACCCTTCGGGGTTGGCCAAACTCACTGAGCCTGTTTCAACCTTCAATACAGGAAAAGTTGAAATATCGATATCACCGGAGATCGTAACGTCGCGAGCGAAGGCGCGGCTTAAATCACCCTCCAATTTTTCCCTGTATGTGTCCGTTGGGACCAAACCCGGCAGGACCAACGCGGCCCCAATAAGTAAGATAATGAAGGCCGCTAGAGCAATGAGGATACGTTTTAACATGAATGGAGCGTAAACGGGTTTCTAGCGATGCACTATTTTTATTTGAACATTCCACTGTAATCAGTGTTAATAGGGAATAGAGCCCATGATTTCTCGTTTTGAGGAGGAGACAGACGCAATCTGTCGTGTGGGATGACTGAACGGAGACTATTATGTGTAATAATCCACACCATTCACACGGCCCAGACGCTGCGCCGCATGAAGCGTTTATGCCGCGCCGAAAACTTCTTAAGGCTCTAGCAGCTGGCGGCGCCGCCGCATCTGTGGCGTCCTGTACAACCAATCCTTACACTGGGCGTAAGCAACTGACGGCATTTGCGCCAGGAGATTTGTCTGGTGCAGCTGAAGCCAGCTGGAATGAGATGAAAGCAAAAATTCCGACATCAAGTGACCCTCGCTATACGTCGCGATTGCGGAATATTGGTAATCGAATTTCCCGTGTTTCACCTTTTGCCAAACAGCAATGGGAATACCAGGTGTTTGATACAGATACTAAAAATGCCTTCGTTATGCCGGGTAACCGAGTTGGATTTTACAAGGGCATGATGGACTTCGCTGAGTCGGACGACGCCATTGCGGGCATTATGGGTCACGAAGTTGGTCATGTAGCGGGCAGACATGCCCAAGAGCGGATGTCTATGCAAATGGCAACCCAACTAGCAGTAGTCGGCGGAACAGTTCTGGGGGGCGTGGCTCTTTCCAGTAAGTGTAAGAACGTCCCAACAGAGCAGCAGAGAAGCTGCTCGCAAAAAGCAGCTCAGCAAACACAGATGCTACAGCAAGCTATGGGATTAGGAACTTTGCTTGGCGTGGTCTTGCCTTACTCACGTAGACACGAAACTGAATCGGATCTTCTAGGTGCCAATTATATGAAGAAAGCCGGGTATGATCCGTATCAGTCTGTAAAACTCTGGGAAAAAATGGCGGCGAATTCTCCTTCTCGTCAACCGACCATTCTTTCAACTCATCCCGACCCTGCGGATCGGGCGCGTAATCTTGCCGCTTATATTGCTCGTCAGGAGAAAATGGGGTCCCAAGGCTACCAAAATATCAAAACATAAGGTTCAAGTTGAACCAAAATGCAGATTGAAGGCGGGAAAGGGGTTGCACCTTTTTCCCGTCTGCCCTAATCGGGCGCACTTAATACGGATGCCGCCTTAGCTCAGTTGGTTAGAGCGCTGGTTTGTGGAACCAGAGGTCCTTGGTTCGAGACCAAGAGGCGGTACCATTTCTCTCAAATCTTACATTGAATATCGTGTTGCTAACCCATGGTTAACGGAACGTTGACTACAGTGAGCCTGAGTTAAGACAGGCTTTCCATGACTTCTATATCTGGTTTCGTAAATCGCCTCGGCAAAGCGACAATAAAGCAGGCTCTACAAGGGTCTACGGCTGAATACCGTGCTAATGCTGTCCAGAAACTTGGCCGAGAGATTCGCGTCGCGACGATGAATGCAGCTGAACGTGCCTTTGCAACAAAGCTAATGGATCGTATTTGTGACGATGTTTCGGCACTCGTCCGCCGCGCCTTGTCTGTGACTTTGCAAAATTCCCGAAACTTGCCGCGCCATCTCGCTCTAGCACTTATTGAGGATATCGATTCTATTGCTGTACCCATTTTGTCTTCCTCTCCGGTACTGACAGATCAGGATTTGGTGAATGTTTTAAAGTCCAGTGCGGCAGATAAGATACGCGCAATTGCACAGCGTAAGACCATCAGCCTTCATGTTTCCCATGCTATCGTTAGCTATGGCGACGGCGCCGCGACTGCCCGCCTGGCGGCGAATGATGGGGCTTTGATTTCATCTGAGACTGCCAAATTGATTGCGGACTTACATGCTAATGATGATTTGATACGTGAAGCGGCGTTGTCCCGGCATGATATGCCGCCGTCCGTCGTTGCAAAATTGATCAATCATAGTGCTGAAAAAATTGACGCGAACTTGAAAACCTTTCCCGGAATATCGGACGATCGGGCCACGCAAATATCGAAAGATACGCGAGAAAGAGCACAGAGCTTTGTTATAGGCGGGTCTTGGCCGGAAGAAAGATTGCGAGAATATGCGCGTGCTTTGGACAAATCGGGTAAGCTCACACCACGTTTGATCTTACGGACGGCGGGGAGAGGGGATTTTCGATTTGCGACGATGGGGTTATCTTTATTGGCAGGGCAAACATTGGCGAAGACGAGGTTGATGGTTTTGGCGTCTTCAGGGTTGGGGCTCAAAGCCCTGGCATTGCGCGCAAGATTTACGACACCGCAAATTGAGCTTCTAACCGCTTGTATCCAGACCTATCTTTCAGTTGAGCAAGAAAACCGAGCCTTTTCAGCGGCGAAGTTCCAGCTTTTGGTGGCAGAGCGATTAGTTACGTTGGATTTGGACTTCCCTGAGGAGATCAATTCCGATTTGCTGGATATTTTGGATGGTCACGCCAATTTACGACAAGTGGCTTAGGTTGCGAATTGTTCTTGCAGGATTTTTTCCGCCAAACCATGTTCTTCGTCGAATAGCATTGTAAGGGTCGTGTCTTCATCCTGCTGAATCTCAATCGAGATCAAATCCTGGATCTCAGAGTTATCAGCTGAGGCCGACACAGGACGTTTCGCCGGGTTCAAAACATCAAACCGAACTTTTGCATGTCCGGACAATAGCGCGCCGCGCCAACGTCGCGGTCGGAATGCGCTAATAGGGGTAAGAGCGAGAATGTCTGCCCCCAATGGTATGACTGGGCCATGCGCCGATAGATTATACGCCGTAGACCCGACAGGTGTTGAAAGCATCACACCATCTGCGACGAGGCGTTCCAACCTAACCTTACCATCCACGCTGACTTGAATGTGTGCGGCTTGTTGTGACTGGCGGAAGACAGACACTTCGTTGAAGGCGATGTCTTTAAACGTGCCTCCTGCCGATTCGGCTTTCATGGAAAGCGGGTGAACTGGCGTGACCGTCGCCTTTTCCAGACGTTCAACCAGGTTATCAGGATCAAACTTGTTCATAAGGAACCCGACGGTTCCTTTATTCATTCCGTAAACAGGTAGACCTCGGGTGACGAGGGGGAGATAGCGCCTAAACGTCTGAAGCATGAAACCGTCTCCGCCGAGCGGAATGATCGCGTCGGCTTCCGCTGCATCTACATTGCCGTACATCGCGACGAGTTCATCCAATGCTTCTTTCGCATTGGGGCGGGCGGAGGCGACAAAGGCCAGTTTTTTAAAGGTTTGTTGTCCCATAGGTATCGCTTTATATTTGACTGTGGGGGAGAGCAAAGCTTAATCTCTGATAGTGTATTGGGTAATTTTACAACGCATGAGTGTTTTTGTTGTTTGTCTGTTTTTTAGCAGGCAAGCAAACGCTGGCGCCTGGAACCAACGCGCAGGCGAAGGACAAGTTATCTCAACGTCTTCTTGGAGCAACGCGGGACAGATATTCAATGATGATTATGAGGCCGTGCCTTTGCGCGGGTTCACGAAAACCGAAACACGCCTTTATATAGAGCAGGGCGTTACCGAATGGCTCACCCTTGTTGGAAATGGTGGTCTCCAAACCCTCAATTTCCGGGATGGGGACTCTCGTTTCGATTTTGACGGTTTAGACGATATTGAGTTAGGCGGACAGTTTAAGGTCTATGCCCGCGAGGGTTTTGCATCAGCTATTCGCGCAAGTTACATCATTGATAGCCAGCTTGATAATCGGGCTGTCGATGTTCTGCGGGGTGGGGATCAGATTGAGCTAAGAGGTCTTATTGGACAAAGCCGCGAGACATTACTGGGGGATTTTTTCTATGATGCCCAGATTGCGGCTCGCACTGAAAGTTTCGCTCAGTTGGATGGCGCTCAGGCGGCATTGACCTTGGGTTATAAGCCGACACATCGCTGGTTAGTCATGTCGCAGACCTATCTAAATTTCTCCAATAATGACCGAGTAGATGGATTTGATGTACCGGAGCAAACGCAACTCACATCAAGTCTGTCGATCGCCCGACAATATAAACCAGGGCGGTATATTCAATTGGGGGCTGGGCAGTCATTATTGGGACAAAATATTGTCAAAGAACGCAATCTTTTCATTGGCGTATGGACTGAATATTAAGGCGTCGTTTTCTCTTTCAAATACGCCTGAATAGCGTCTCGGTCTTCTTGCTTTTTCAAGCCAATAAATGTCATTCGGTTACCCGGCATATACTCGGCAGGTTTCGCTAGGTAAGCGTCCATTGTCGTTTCATCCCAAGTGACATCAGAGGCTTTCATGGCTTTTGAATAGGCGAAACCCTCTTTAACACCCGCTTTTGACCCGTAAACAGCCCAAAGATTGGGGCCAACCTTGTTCGCTCCGTCTTGTTCAAGTGTATGACAAGCCCGGCATCTAGCGTAGAGTTTTGCTCCTCGTTGAACAGGAGTTAGTTCAACAACAGGCTTTGCAGGGGCTACCTTTTCAGGTGTATCCGCTATAGGCGTTTCAGAGCCTCCGCAGGCAGTTATTAAAAGAGCGGCAGTAACAAGAGGAAGAATGATTTTCATAGTCATTCATTGGCTGAAACATTGAGATTCTGCAAGGCAACTCTAATGAAGTCGAACACGGTACATATGTATAAACTGTGTTTGGCGCGGCGATTTGGCTCTTAAACCCGATTGAGGTTCATGCCATAGGCTTGTTCAATACTAAAAGAGGCCAAAATGACGTTCCAAGCTCCCGTAAATTCTATGCAATTCTTACTCCGATATGGGGTGGATATGGATAAAATTACGGCTCTGTCAAAATTTGAAGATACCAATGACGAACTCATTGGAGATGTTCTGAACGGTGCCGCTGTATTTGCTCGGGATGTCGTCGCTCCCACAAATTGGGCGGGGGATCAAACGCCTGCTTCTTTGGATGGGAAAGACGTGACAGCCTCTCCAGGCTTTAAAGAAGCTTATCACGCTTTCGTCGAGTCAGGTTGGCAAAGTCTGGCTATGAGTCCGGATATTGGTGGCATGGGCCTGCCAACAGTCGTTTCGGTCGCAACGAATGAGATGATTTACAGTGCGAATATGGCTTTGGGTTTGTGTCCAATGCTGACGAGTTCGGCGATAAAAGCTATCGAGGCGCATGCCTCAGAAGAGTTGAAGGACATATATATTCCGAAAATGGTGACTGGTGAGTGGACCGGTGCAATGTGCCTCACTGAGCCACAAGCCGGGTCTGACCTTGGTCCTGTCCGTACTAAAGCTATCGACAATGGAGATGGCACATATTCGATCACGGGGCAGAAAATATACATTACCTGGGGTGATCATGATTGCGCAGAGAATATTATTCACCTGGTCTTAGCGCGCTTACCCGATAGTCCTGCGGGATCACGCGGGATTAGCCTCTTTATTTGTCCAAAAAACTTCGTGAATGAGGACGGTAGTTTAGGCGAACGTAATGATTTTTATCCGATTGGATTGGAGCATAAGCTTGGCATTCACGGAAGCCCAACCTGTGTCATGGAGTTCAATGGCGCTAAAGGTTGGCTGGTCGGCGAGATTAATCGAGGACTCGCTTGCATGTTCACGATGATGAACGAAGCAAGGCTTTTCGTTGGCGTTCAGGGTGTTGCTATTGGCGAGCGGGCATATCAAGCCGCCCTGCAATACTCACACGACCGCGTGCAGGGTACACCTCCGGGCGAAGAGCGAGGTGCACCAATTGTGCATCATCCCGATGTGCGACGTATGCTCATCGATATGAAAGCTCGCCTAATGGGCGCGCGAGCAATCGCTATGGCAACAGCGGCTGCCGATGATTTAGGCGATCATGGGCGCGCGGGATTATTGACACCGATTACAAAGTCCTACGGTTCCGATTTGGGTGTCGATGTGGCGTCTATCGGAGTGCAGGTACATGGCGGGATGGGATATGTTGAGGAAACCGGGGCGGCACAACATCTCAGAGACTCACGTATCGCTCCAATCTATGAAGGCACAAACGGTATCCAGGCCATGGATTTAGTTGGCCGAAAACTTCGCCGGGATGGCGGTGAAGAGATGCGAAAACTCATATCTGACCTAAAAGACATCAAAGCTCTAGCTAAAGAAAATTCAGGTGAGGGAAATGCCGATTTGACGGTCTGTGTGCGGGCTTTGGGTGCCGGTATCGAGACGATGACCACGGCAACGGACATTTTACTGAATGCAAAAGATGATGACGCCCTTTCGGTTGCGACGCCTTATTTGAACCTTTGCGCAAGCGTTCTGTCTGGGGCTCTCCTGATAAAAGCTGTTTCCAATGGCCTGCGCGCTGGGGATGAACATGCTAAATCAATGGCAAGCCTAGCTAGATATCATGCACTGTCTGTTATGCCGCGTGCAGGTGCCCAACTTGATTTTATTCGTGCAGGAGCTGATCCTGTCTTCGATTTCCCGGTCGGGCAGCTTGCAGACCTCTAGGGCTTTGCCCTAAAGGGCTGACACAAAGGAATAAAATGTCAGCACAACCTCAAAACAAACCTCACTCCCGCCCTGTCAAAAGGGCGCGCCGGATTACGGCCCCGCAGATAACCGCGCGTAAGGGTGGTGAGCCTGTGGTCTGCCTCACGGCCTATGATGCTCCCACAGCCGAAATTATGGATGAACATGTCGATTTGATCCTCGTCGGGGATTCATTGGGCATGGTGGTTCACGGCTTACCGTCCACCGTCGGTGTGACTTTGGATATGATGATCCTTCATGGGAAAGCCGTTATGCGGGGATCCCGAACGGCTATGGTTGTCGTAGATCTGCCTTTTGGTGCTTATGAAGCGAGCAAAGAGCAGGCATTCGCCGCGGCCTCCCGCGTGATGATGGAAACGGGTTGCCAGGCGGTGAAAATCGAAAGCGGCACCTATGCCGCCGAAACGATCGAATATCTTGTAACACGCGGTATTCCGGTAATGAGCCATGTTGGCCTACGTCCTCAAAGTATGCACGTATTGGGTGGGTTCAAAGCGCGCGGCCGAACGGCTGAAATAGCAGATGAGATCGTTGCGAACGCTAAAGCCGCCGCTAAAGCGGGTAGTTTCGCTGTAGTTGTCGAAGGTGTTTCCGAGGCTTTAGCTAATCACGTCACAGAGGTTGTCGATATTCCAACTATCGGCATTGGCGCATCCGCGCAATGTGACGGGCAAATCCTCGTTACGCCTGATATGTTGGGCCAATTTGCGCGGGTTCCAAAGTTCGTCAAAAAATATGGCAATCAATTGGACGCTACACGCGACGCGATTGAACAATATGCGTCTGATGTGAAGGCCCGAAGTTTCCCCGGTGAGGCCAATCTTTACCATTTTAAGAAGCCCACTTCCTGACCCATCCGTAATGCCGTTAGCTGTTGTATCGGCTCTTGCGCGAGGTTAGGTTCTGCTCAAACTATTCGGCGTATTACACGCCCCTGATTCAAGGACCGAAACGTGGTCGATTTCATCAATGAGGTTGAAGAAGAACTCCGCAAGGATGACTACAACCGTCTTCTCAAAAAATATGGCCCGATTATTGGGGTTGTTCTGTTTCTAATTGTCGCGGGTACAGGTTTCATTGAATACCGAAAATACGCAGACGATAAAAAGGCGCAGGCTGTTTCTGCTGTCTATACAGCGGCTGACAAGCAGTTGGATGAAGGCCGCACAGACGAGGCTGTTGCGGCTTTCGCTGATCTCGGCGAGACGGGGCCTGAAGGCTACGCGGGATTGTCTCTTATGCGAGCGGCCGCAATCCGTCAGAACCAAGGCGATGTTTTGGGCGCTGTTCGGTATTTTGACCAAGCGGCTGAAAAGTTTTCTACAGCACGACATAAGCAACTCGCGCAATTGAAAGCCGCTTACCTCCTTGCGGATCAAGGTGCCTACTCCGACGTAATCGGCCGCACGACAACGCTTGCGGAAACCGAAGCGCCTTACGAGTTTTTAGCGAGAGAGCTTTTAGGTTTCGCTTATGCGGAGTCAGGAGATGAGTCGTCGGCCCGCGAGCAATTTGCGTATTTGACATCCATTCCTGGGGTTCCCGCCTCAGTGAAACAACGAGCAGAACAATCAATGGCGCTCATGGGGACAAAAAAGGCTCTAGCAGCACCTCAACCGATCACAGAGCCGGCAAGTGAAACGCAGGAAGACGCGACCGATGAAGAATAATTCACTCCTTCTGGCAGTTTTAAGTGCAGGTCTGCTGTCAGCCTGTTCAACTTTGGATTCAATCAACCCTTTTGATAAGTCAGAAGCTGATAAACGTGCGGAACAGGGAGCCGTTGCAGGCGAAGACCAACGAATTTCGATCTTGGAACTGTCTGAAACACTTTCAGTTGTCGCGCCAACATCACCTGATTCAATCTTACTGCCTGATCCCTATGTGAATACAGATTGGCCGCAAGCTGGCGGAAATGTTCAACATGTGGTTCAACATACGGGTGCCACTGGGCCATTAGACAAGTCTTGGTCTGTCAATATAGGCGAAGGCTCTGGCCGAAAGGGCCGTATCGTTGCACCGCCCGTTATCGCCAATGGTGCAATTTTTACAGTCGACTCCCGCTATGAGGTTCGTGCTTTTGAAGAAACCTCGGGAGACGAGATGTGGTCTTTCAAGGTTGAAGCCGTGCAACGGGAGTCAACACGTGAGGGAAAAACTAGCTTTCTTGATCGTATCAAAGACCCGCTTACATTCGCTGATGGTGACGGTAGTGACAAAGAAGGCGTAGGTGGCGGTGTTGCATTCGCCAATGATAAAGTCTTTGTTGCGTCCGGCCTCGGGAAAATGGTCGCTCTAAATGCTCAAACAGGTGAATTAATTTGGGCGCGTCAAACGCGTGTGCCGCTCAATTCCATTCCAACGGTCGATAATGGACGTGTGTTTGTCATCTCTGACGATAATGAACTTTTCGCGCTTAATGAGAATACGGGCGAAGTTTTGTGGTCCTATCAGGGGATCATCGAGACTGCCTCGATGTTAACTGCTCCTGCACCTGCTGTGATTGATGATGTTGTACTTGCGCCATTTTCGTCCGGTGAACTGATTGCGCTACGTGTTCAAAATGGCGGCGTGCTTTGGCAGGACTCGCTTTCATCTACCGCACGTTTGACGCCGCTTGCATCCTTGAACGATATTTCGGGTGGCCCAGCTGTCGCAGATGGCTATGTGATTGCGACCGCACAAAGCGGCGTTATGACCGCATTTGATCTGCGTACAGGACAACGTGTTTGGTCTGTACCTGCTGGTTCGCTCTCCATTCCACTGATTGCGGGTGATGTTGTCTTCACGGCTACGACCACGGGTCAGGTTGCAGCCTTGTCCAAGTTGGACGGGACAGTTCTCTGGATTGCGCAATTGGAGAGCTACAAGAACGAGAAGAAACGCAAAGAGCGCACAGTTTGGACGGGGCCTTTGCTGGCGGGGAATCGTCTGGTGGTTGCTAGTTCGGCAGGAAATGTGACCTTGCTCGATCCACGTTCCGGTGCTGTCGTTAAAGAAATGAAAGTGAAATCAGGGGTCTTTGTTCCGCCGGTTATCGCAAATGAAACCGTTTACATTTTGACCGACGAAGCCAAGCTCGTCGCCTTTAAATAGTCCCATGGCTCGTAAGCGGCGCTATGAGGAAGAGGATGAACCCGAAGTAGCGGATACACGACCTGCGCGTATTGCTGTTATCGGTCGCCCGAATGTCGGTAAATCTACATTGTTTAACCGTATGGCGGGAAAAAAACTCGCAATTGTAAATGACATGCCAGGCGTGACGCGAGATGTGCGCGAAACGAAGTCGCGTCTACGTGGGCATGATATGACCCTACTCGATACGGCAGGGTTCGAAAACGCTACGGGCGATAAACTCGAAGCGCGTATGCGTAGTCAGACAGAAGAGGCGGTGATTGGCGCCGATGTTTTGCTATTCGTCTACGACGCCCGCGAAGGGGTCACTCCGCTTGACCGAATCTTTGCGGACTTTGTTCGTAAGCAAGGCAAACCGATCGTGCTCGTGGCAAATAAGTGCGAAAGCAGCGTAGCGGATACGGGCGTAACCGAAGGGTATTCTCTTGGCATGGGAGACCCTGTTGAAGTCGCCGCTGAACATAATATCGGCATTGTTGATTTGGATGATGCGGTTGAACTTGCTCTGCGGGAAGTCAAGCTCGAGGTCGATCCAGAACCGCTGGATACAACAGAAGCGCCAGTGCGTATTGCGGTCGTCGGCCGTCCGAATGCAGGTAAGTCGACTCTTATCAATACACTCATCGGTCAAGACCGCCTATTAACTGGGCCCGAGGCTGGGGTTACTCGCGATTCCATCACGATTGATTACATCTGGCAGGGTCGCCGCGTACAGTTTCATGATACCGCTGGAATGCGCAAGAAGGCGAAAGTTCATGAAACACTCGAAACAATGAGTGTTCAGGATACATTGCGTGCGATCAAATTCGCACAAGTTGTCGTGCTGCTTATGGATGCCACGTGTCCGTTTGATAAACAGGATTTACAAATTGCCTCTCTCTGCGAACGGGAAGGACGAGCGCTTATCATCGGCGTGACAAAATGGGATTTGGTTCCAAACAAGTCCGAGATGTCAAAGGCCCTACGTGAAACGGCTGCGCGCCTGCTACCGCAGTTAAAGGGTATTCCGGTTGTTATGTTCTCTGGGTTAACTGGTAAATCCGTTGACCGTCTTTTGCCTGCTATTGAACGGGTTCAAATTGATTGGTCCGTGAAGGTCAAAACATCTGAACTAAATGACTGGCTCATGGAAAAGGTCGCGCGCCACCCGCCGCCGGCTGTGAACGGCCGACGAATCAAGCCGAAATATATTAGCCAAACCAAAACTCGCCCGCCGACATTTGTTTTGAAATGTTCAAGGGCTGATAAACTGCCGGAGACCTATCGGCGTTACCTCGTCAATGGTTTGCGGGAGGACTTTGATCTCTGGGGTATTCCTATTCGGCTTTACATCAAGGCTGACAGCAATCCTTATGATACGGACAAACGCATCCAGGGTAGGGAACGTTTGGGCCGGGTTAAAAAGGGGCGCGAAGATGTTGGTCGCGTGAAAAAACATCCCCGTAAGGACAAAGACTAGCGGCTTAATCTCGGTCTCAAATTATACTAATGTAAAATATACTTTACATTACGAGCTTCTCTCTCTATGTAAAACATAGTTTACATAGAGACTCGGCATGGTGTGCCAACCTGCGAGTTGTAAGAGAGGAGATTGGCATGACTAAAATTCAAGATATGACATCCACCCAGCGCCATAGCTGGTTAGTGCTTTTGGCGGATGGAGCCGTATTCGCATGGTTCTGGCAGAAAATGACGGTAGGGCTGTCGCCGGTACCAATTGATTACAATATGCAGAATTTCGGTAAGATTGTCGTCGGTATCATTATACTGACGGTCGCTTTGCATATTGTGATTTCGATAGTTTTTGAGCTCGTAGCTAAGGATAAGGATGCCGGACGCGATGAACGAGATATCGCAATTGAGCGTCGCGGCGCGTTCTGGGGATACCGCATCCTTCAAATTGGCCTAGGTGTTGTCGTGGTTGGGATGTTGATGAGCGGAGCTATCGGCGAAGACTATCAAGCGCCGATTCAATTCTCTAATCCCGTTCAAATTATTTTTGGATTGATCGTGACAAGTTATGTTGCAGACCTCGTGAAGCACGCCGTGATGATCCACGGGTATGGTCGTTAATGTCGCCGGCAGATTTTCGAAAATACATTTCAATCATCGAGAATAAGGAGGTGTGTGATGACATCTTTTAGAGAATTTATCGGTTCAACATCCTACCGCGAGGCACAGGCCTGGGTATTTGTTGTCGTGAATATGATCGTCATGATCGTTTACGGGCAGGAGGTATTCGCGGGGAACGGCTTGATTGACGGTGAGAGCTTGCCAGCAATTGCGGGTTTGATCATCGTGGGTGTGTGCACTACATTTTTCACGATCTTGCTAATTGTACCGACGGCCATCATTTTCAATCGAACCGCAAATGAGGCGGCAGATGAGCGGGACAAACGCCTTCATACTGAGGGTGCTGCCTTAGCATTCTGGATGGTTTTTGTTTTAGCCAGCTTATCTTTGATTGCTTACGTCTTTCATGCCTCAGGGGACATATTATTTCATAGTGTTTTGATGACCATATTACTGGCTCAGTTTGTCTATGCTTTCGCAACAGGTGTAAAATACCGCCGGTCAGGCGCACCGATGTTCCAGAAAGCGCAAAGCTAATGGGCGGTAAGAAAACCACAATTACCAATCATATCAAACGAGTCAGGTTAGCTCGGTCCGATCTATCACAGGCCGCATTGGCGGAACGTGTTGGGGCGACACGCCAGACGATTATCGCAGTAGAGGCACAGAAATATGCGCCATCTCTCGAGTTGGCATTTCGTATCTCGCATGTCTTGGGGGAACGCGTTGACGAGCTTTTCGTTTTTGCGCCCGACTGGGATTAACAGCTGAACCGCAAAAGCGTCCCTGTTTCCGCGAAATCGGAGCTCAATAGCTTTGATAGGTTTGACCAATGCTCTGACGGATCAGGTAAGGTGCTCGCATCTTCGCCCGGGACTGCTTTAGCTCGCATCGCTGTACGTGTTCCGCCGGGATCGTAGATGTTGACACGCACCGAGGCGATCTCGGTTTCTTGCGCATAAATATTTGCCATGGCTTCCAGGCCTGCTTTGGAGACGGCATATGCGCCCCAGTAGGCGCGATGACTTTGTGCAACGGAGCTTGTAACCGCAACGACACGTCCCGCGTCGGAGGCTCGAAGAAGCGGATCAAGCGCGCGAATCAGACGGTAATTTGCGGTGAGGTTTACGGACATCACGCTGTCCCAATCCGCGGGCTTGATGTGGGGTAGGGGGGTGATATCGCCAAGTTGACCTGCGTTCAGTAACAATCCGTCCAATTTCCCGAACCGATCGTGCAGCGCTTTTCCTAAGCGATCGATAGAGTCGCCATCTTTCAGATCCATCGGAACAAGTGTGCATTGCCCACCAGAGGCTTTAATGTCGTCGTCCAAATCTTCTAAGCCGCCTTGGGTACGAGCAATGGCGATGACATGTGCCCCTGCCGCTGCAAGCTGTTTCGCAGTCGCATAACCGATTCCGCGAGAGGCCCCAGTGACGAGGACTATGCGGCCTGTATGATCAGTCATGGGGCTATGCCACTTCCACAAGGAATGAGAGTTGGTTTCGTCCGAGTAGTTTGCGATCGCGATCAATGAGCGGTGTTGGATAGCACCCAGTAAAGCAATGGTCCGTATATTGCGGTTCGTCTTCCTCACGAAATTTCTCACCCATAGCCCAATATAGACCTTCGACAGATAGGAATCCGAGACTGTCAACTTCCAACATGGAGGTCATTTCTTCCAAAGAGTAATTCGCCGCGATGAGCTTTTCCTTGGATGGCATATCAATACCGTAATGGTCAGGATATTTGATAGGCGGGGAGGCCGAGCGGAAGTGCACTTCCTTGGCGCCCGCAGCTTTGATCATGCGAACGATTTTGGTCGATGTCGTACCGCGTACAATGGAATCGTCCACGAGCAATACGCGCTTGCCTTCGATCATAGCACGATTGGCAGAATGCTTTAGTTTCACACCCATGTCTCGGATTTGCTGCGTCGGTTGAATAAAAGTTCGGCCGACATAATGGTTTCTGATGATGCCTAACTCAAAGGGAATACCCGTCGCTTGTGAGAACCCTAGCGCCGCGGGTACGCCGCTATCCGGAACAGGAATAATAACATCAACGTTTGCCGGCGTTTCCTCCGCTAGGCGTTGTCCCATGCGTTTCCGAACTTCATAAACAGATTTGCCGCCAACGACGCTGTCAGGACGAGCAAAATAAACGAACTCAAAAATACAGGGGCGAGATTTAGCATTTGGGAAAGCGGTAAAGCTGCGGATTCCATCCGCATTAATGACAACGACTTCGCCAGGTTCAACCTCACGGATGAACTCCGCATCGATCATGTCAAAGGCACAAGTCTCTGAGGCCAAAACATAGCTGTCGCCGATACGGCCGATAAGAAGAGGACGAATTCCGTGCCTGTCACGGGCTCCAATGAGCATGTTTTCTGTCATTCCAACAAAAGCATACCCGCCGTCTACTTGTCGGATAGCGGCGACGAGACGGTCAATAAACTCGCCTTCTTTTGCGCGCGCGATAAGATGAATGACGACTTCGGTGTCTGAGGTAGACTGGAAAATTGCGCCTTTTTTTACGAGCTGTTCCCGCAATGTGTAGGCGTTCGTAATATGCCCGTTATGGGCGAGGGCGAAACCGCCCGTATGAAGTTCTGAAAATAAAGGCTGAACGTTCCGTAAGACAGTTTGTCCGGCTGTGGAATATCTGACATGACCGATCGAAATATGACCGCCAAGACGTTCGGAAGGATCATCGCCTGTAAAATTATCCCCGACGAGCCCGAGGTGGCGTTCAGTCCGGAATTGCTGACCGTCGGTAGCGGCGATGCCGCAGGCTTCTTGTCCTCTATGTTGAAGAGCATGCAAACCGAGAGCGGTCAGAGAGGCGGCATTTTCTATACCGAAAATCCCGAAGACTCCGCACTCTTCTCGGATTTTGTCATCATTCGGATCAAAGGTAGCGCTGGGATTGCTCATTGTCCTGACTCCAATATGTCTTCTGTTAGTCCGTCAATATCGCCGTCTTTTATGCGCTCGGCATAGGTCTTTACCTTGGCGAATGGCAAGGCTCTTAATCCTGCTCCGATTTTTTCTAAGAGCGGATAAAAGGTCGAGTTTGTGAGCATATCTGGCAAAGGCTTGGGGCCCCCTTCCATTTGGTCACGCATGGACTTTGGCATTTTATTTAAGACTTCGTCGTAAATACCCTGTTCGATAAGGTTTTTCTTATAGTCCTGTGCTTCCGCCGCAGCGCGGTTTCCAGCCGTTAAAACCAAAACACCGAGTGCGGCGATGATGAGTCCGCGAGCGATACCGAAACCTGCGCCCAATAGACGGTCGAGAAGACCAGGTTCTTTGCCAGCAATGGATTTGCCGACTTTTGACATGATTAGAACCATGATGAGGTAAACGATAAAAAAGACACCTACTAACAGTGCACCATCAGCCAGCCAGGCCGGGGAAATGAAGTCTTGGGCAGCAAATCGAAACTGTCCCCAAACGAATAATGTCGCGATTGCAGCGACCAGAAGTGCGGCGATAGAAATAATTTCTCTTAGAAACCCGCGCGACGCGGCGTAGAGCATTGAAATCAAGAGGATAATCAGAACGACAATATCGAAGCCGTTAAAATCCCAAGGACCGATTGAAACAAGATACAGGGTTTGGGCAGTCATGAGGCGGGCGAGTCTCCAGCTAGGCGGCCCAACTCGTAGGGTGATCGAGACCGCTTTCTGTACTCGCCTCTACACGGCGGATGAGGTCGGGCAAAGCCTTGATTGCAATGATAGGCAGGGGTGCGTTGTCATTTTGATCTCGACCATCCTTCCGTTTCTGAGGTTTGGCTGTGATTGCGCGGTCAAAACCTAGTTTCGCGGCTTCTTTCAGGCGGGCGTCAGCTCGACCAACGGGTCGAACATCGCCAGAGAGACTAATTTCACCAAATACGACCGAATCGGATGGTAGAGGCACATCGAAAGCGGATGAGGCAATTGCGGCGGCAACGGCTAGGTCGGCAGCAGGCTCATTAATCCGTAAACCTCCTGCTACATTCAGATAGACGTCCTTACCCGCAAAGCTCACGCCACATCTGGTCTCCAATACAGCCAGAACCATAGCTAAACGGCTGCTATCCCAGCCTGTCACAGACCGTCGAGGCGTACCAAAAGCGGCTGGCGCTACTAAGGCTTGGATTTCTGTCAAAACGGGGCGTGACCCTTCCAGTCCAGCAAAGACTGCGGCACCGGAGGAGGCTTCGCCGCGTCCATCCAGAAAAAGTGCAGACGGATTAGGCACTTCTGCCAAACCACTTTCGCGCATTTCAAAAACGCCAATTTCGTCAGTGGGTCCAAATCTATTCTTATGCGCTCGCAATATTCGAAACTGGTGGGCGCGATCGCCCTCGAAATACAGAACAGCGTCGACCATATGTTCCACAACGCGTGGTCCTGCAATTTGTCCGTCCTTCGTAACATGACCTACAAGGATGACGCATGCACCGCTCTTTTTGGCAAACCGCGTGAGTTCTTGCGAACATGCCCGAACTTGCGCGACCGTTCCGGGCGCAGCGCCAAGCTGGTCTGTCCAGAGTGTCTGTATGGAGTCGATGATGACGACATCGGGTTTCGAACTTATAAGGCCGTCTAGAATTGGCCCGAGGGACGTTTCCGAAGCGAGATTGACCGGATGTTTTGAGACACCTAGCCGCTTTGCACGGCGGCGCACTTGTCCTGTTGACTCTTCACCCGTGATATAAGCCGTTTTTAACCCACTTGCTGCGAGTTGACCCGTTGCTTGCAATAAAAGCGTAGACTTTCCAATGCCTGGGTCGCCGCCAACTAATATGGCGGAACCCGGGACTAACCCGCCACCGGTTACGCGGTCCAATTCGGCAATCCCTGTTTTTAAACGAGGGACATCTTTTGACTCACCGCCCAGATCAACAAAGGCCATCCCGCGTCCTTTGCGTCGTTTATGGGCCGGTTTTGCGTTTTGGCTCTGGGTTTCTTCAACCAAGGTGTTCCATTCGCCGCATGAGTCGCAACGGCCCGCCCATTTGCCGTGAACGCTCCCGCAGGACTGGCATACGAAGATTGTCGACGGCTTTGGCATGGGGGCTATCTTTCACATTCCATGTATTCTGTCAAAGATTTGTTTCTGCTTTGTTCTCATTTCGTGAGCGGCGCTGTAAGTGAATCTTAACCAAGCTTGGCTGATAATGGTGTTGAATTTTGGGAGGGCTAGCCGTGAAATGGGCTAAGCAATCGGTCGTGTGGGGCGACCTTCGAAAAATAGGATTGGCGTTTGCCTTTGTGCCTGCATTGTTGATGCAAGCGGACGCGTCTGTTGTAGATCGACCGTTTTTTCGCGCGAATGCGCTAGTTATTATTTTTTCTGGCGGTGACTTTGTTGAGAATGACGGCGCCGCGCCGCTCGCGCATGACTTTGTTCTGTTAGATGGTGTATCTTCGGGCACAGCGGGAAATGACCTCATCGCGCAAGATGGTGTTCCGGTGAACTTCCCGTTCGATCCCATCAGTGATGGAACATCTGGTGGTTGGCCGTTTCAGATCACTGGGCAAACATTTGGGGGGCAATATGACAATAATCCGTCATTCCAGATGCTGGATGCCAATGACAGTTACACTGCGTTTGGGATTGATGAGTCTACGGATATCGACTTACTTGGCACGCAAGTGCGTTTTGCTTGGTTTTTTGTGGTCAGCAACACGGCTTTTGACATTTATGCGGAAGCGTCCAACCTTGTGACAAGTGGCGATTTTGTGGGATTAGGGTTCGAGAATATCGGATATCAACTTGTTGAACGCTCGCCAGCTTCTTCTTCGATCGGGCAAAGTTCTCAACTCGCCTCAGTGGGCGGAAGTGGTATTGTTATAGGTAATAACTTTAACGGCTTCACACTTGACGATATTTCGGCGGGCCAAACAAAGGTTTATGATGGCGGACGAAGAACAGCCCGCATCCCAGGCTCAATAGCCCAGCAAGCAACCGGATTTGCAAGTGTATATCGATTAAGAGGTTCCCCTATAACGGGGACCAATTACGATTTTTCCATGGGGACAGGTATTCTGTCTGCGGACGTCACTTATACAGTGTTCGCGCCCTAACCCTTTAGAGCGGCATCGACGAGCATCTCTAAACGATCCGTATCTGCTCCTGACACATACTCATCTCCAACAATGAAAAACGGAGTGCCTGTTAAAGCGGGTAGGCGGTTTGCGAGTTGTAGTGTGTCATTGATGTGCTGATCGATCGTCGGGTCAGCCATATCTGCCTCATATCGGTTCATATCCAAGCCAATTTTTTCGGCCGTTTCACGAACAATATCTCCGCTCAACCTTTTTTGGTCCATTAGCGCAAAGTGCATTTCCTTATATTTACCTTGCTTATCCGCAGCGAGTGCAGCGCGGGCGGCAATGCGGGAGGTCTTTGTTCGATCATCTAGAATAGGCAGCTCTTTGAAAACGATCCGCACGTCATTTCCGTATTTTTCGACAGCTTCTTCAACCCAAGGCGTCGCGCGTTTGCAGTAACCGCAATTGTAATCGAAGAACTCTACAATTGTGACTTTCGCATCCTCGGAGCCAACGGATGCGTCGCGAGGGTCATTTTCTAAGGCATCTTTTGCTGAAACAATCGACTCTTTGTTGAGTTCTTGTTCTTTAAGGACTTCTTTTTCTTGGAGCTTGATGATTGCGTCGCGGATAATTTCTGGATTTTCGAGAATATACTCTTTCACGAGGGTTTCGATCTCGGATTTGCTCATATTTGTCGTTGGGCCAGCTTCGGCGCAGGACGCTGTCATCATGCCAATCGCTGCGATTGACGTCATTAAGAAGGGTCTCATGTGAATCTCTATTCTCGAAATCAGGTTTATCTCGTCTTCTATACGAGACTACTTCCTAAATGGATAACATCAACGTGAAGTGAAGCTAACCAAAGGTTTTGGCCCGCGACGGCGGTTTTTTCCGACAAGTTGTGTTTCGGATACAACGATAATGTCCGATGCGCGGCGCCATTGGGGCAGAGAGCGGGGAAGCTCTTCCTGAGCGCGTTGGGCAAAACTTCTGGCGCTATTGATGTCCCCGATAGCGTAGAACCGTTCAGCCGTCGCATATTGCGCAAGGGCTGTGTTGCCTTGACGCTCATAGACGTCCGCCAAGAGATACCAGCCATAAGAATTTGTGGGTTCCGTTTGTAGGGCCGACTTCAACAGGTTGATGACTTTTTCATAGTCCCCCGGATCACGAGATTGCAGAACGGCTTGCGCTAACGCGATTTCCAATAAAGGCGCGTCAGGTTTGAGCTCTAAAGCTTCGCGGGAGGGTTCAATTGCTGCTACACCTTGGCCAGATTCATATAAAATCTGTGCTTTTAACTCATGAAAATATGGGTTTTGCGGTTCTTCTTCGATCAAGCTGTCAATTTCCTTAATCGCATTTCGAAGGTCTGCTTGTTTAAAATTCGCCACGGCTCGAGCGTAGCGAGCTGGTTTGGATTGGTCGGACAAAGGGAAGCGCGAATAAACTTCAGCAGGTCCAGCTAAGAAACCGCGAAGTTTAGCTTGCATCATCGCATGTTTGTGTAGCTCTTCTGGGGTATCCGTTACCTCAGTGTATTCAGAGTCGCGGACCCGTTCGCGTAAGGCATCAATTCTATCTGATGAAAGTGGGTGGCCACGAAAATATGGGTAACGTCTGGCTTGGCTCAGAACCTCCTGAGCTCGAAATTTTTCAAAAAACTGGATGAGGCCAGTGCCGCTTTGACCTGTGCGCTCCATGTATTCAGCAGCATATTGATCTGCCGCCGATTCGTTTACACGGGAATAAGAAAGCGCCTCCAATACCCCAAATTGTTGCGATCCACCCAAAACGAGGGCGCCTGCCTCGCCTTCGCCGGCCAAGATAGCGGCGAGACCAATACCAGCCGCAATCAACATAGAGCCATAAGCGCTGCGATTGCCGTAATCAGAGCGTACAATGTGTCCGCCCGTGATGTGTCCGGTTTCATGCGCGATCACACCTTTTAATTGGTTAGGTGTATCGGCCTCTAGAATAAGCCCAGAATGAAGAAAAATGTTCTGACCTCGGGTAACAAACGCATTTAGCGATGGGTCATTGACGAGGTAGATGTCAACGGAAGAGGGTGTGAGGCCACCCGCCCGCAAAATAGGGTCGGTAAATTCGCGCAGTGTTTCTTCAATCTCAGTGTCGCGCAACAAAGATTGGGCATTTGCTTGAACCGCGGAAAATGCGAGGCAAATCGTAGTGATGAGGGCTAGCTTTATCGCGGGAGCCCAGGATTTAAACGTCAATGTCATATGACCGATGTGCTACCTCTTCAAAGGGCGGTCAAGTTACGCCCGTGTTAGACTGTCTGACAGTTACGCGAGCGAAGCTGAACAAAGACTGAGTTGATCGGGGCTGAAACTACCCCGATCACGCGCGTTTAGTCTTTCTTACGGCGCTTCCACCATCCACCCTTAGACTTTTTCTCTGTTGTTTTAGGGGCTTCCGCAGCCTGTGTTGCCTCTGCTTTTGGCGCAGGAACGGATGCAGGTGCAGCGGGGGCTTTTGTAGGCGCTTTTCGCGTCCGCTTAGGAGCCGCTTTTGCCTCCGCTGGATTGGCGGCTTTAGGGGCAGCCTTTTTGGCCGTAGCTTTTTTAGTTGCGGTGGCCTTTTTTACTGGCGCTTTGCGTGTGCGCTTCGGCTTAACCTCAGTTTCAACCGCTTCGGCCGCTGAAGCCTTAGCCACTGCCTTCTTCGCAGGAGCTTTTTTCTTCACGGCCTTCTTTGTAGGCGCTTTTGTTTCCGCAGGCTCGGCCTTTTTTGCTGGGGCCTTACGTGTACGTGCCGGCTTTTTCTCGGTATCCGCAGCGTCGACTTTAGCTTCAGCCTTTTTCTTAGCTGGGGCGCGGCGCTTACGAGCTGGCTTGGGTGCTTCGGTTTCTTCCGCAGCAGGTTTTTTGACGGGCGCTTTACGCGTCCGTGTTGTCTTTGCTTCTGGTTTAGACTTGGCCGCTTCCGTTGTCTTCTTGGCAGGTGCACGGCGTTTCCGCGTAGGCTTTTTAGCCTCTGTTTCGGAAGGCTCTTCGGCTTTCTTCGCAGGAGCTTTTTTGGCTGGTGCCTTACGTGTTCGCTTAGAAGTATCTGAAGTTTCTGTGGCAGCCTCCTTGTTTCGAGATGGCGCTTTGCGGCGGGTTGTAGACCGTCGCTTTGGCGATTCCGGCTCTACTTTTTCAACTGTCTCAGCCACTGCTTCAACCGGTTTGTCTTTGGATTTGCTGGGGGCACGACGGCGACGTCCGCCTTTCCCAGCCGACTCGTTGGACTTAGCGTCTTCGGATTTCGTCTCTTCTGATTTGGTTGACTCGGCTTTACCTTTCGCCGGTGCTCTCCGGCGACCGCGCTTAGCCTTAGGTTTGGCCTCAGTCTCGGTTTCGGAAGATGTCTCTTCTACACTTTCAGCTTCCGACGAGTCCTCATTTTGAGGGCTCTCATCCTTACGTCCTCTACCGCGACCTCCGCGGCGACCACGACGGGACCGACGGCGACCGGACTTGCGGTTTTCTTCGTCCGATTCATCTTCCGGGGAGGTATTTTCAGTTTCGTCGGATTCGTCTTTAGACTTTTCACTTCGTGCGGCCTTTGGCTTGCGCTTGGCGGCTTCACGTTCTTTCTTAAAGTCACGTTCGATTTGGATTAGCGGATCAGAGCGTTTGTCTTCGCGTTTCTCCACAACTTCCAATTCAAAGTGCGGACGGATGAGATCATCACTTCCAACGACTTCAGTGAAAACATCGGCGATATCGTCAACTTGTGTTAGCAAGTCACGCTTCTCGTTCAAAAGATAAAGCGCAACATCATGGGATGTTTTGAGTCGAATACGCTTGGCTTTTCCGCGAACCGCGAACTCTTCCACGGCGCGAATTGCGGCAAGGGCGGAGCTTTCAATTGTCCGTTTGCGGCCGACACCCGAACAATGAGGGCAGGATGTTGTTGAGCCTTCAAGCAGCGAACGTCGGCGACGTTGACGGCTAATTTCCATTAGGCCGAACTGGCTGATGCGGGATGTTTGGATGCGGGCGCGGTCTTTCGCCAGCATTTCTTTCATCTTTCGCTCTACAGCACGATTATTCTTATGTTCGTCCATATCGATGAAATCGACGACGATAAGTCCAGCCAAATCACGCAAACGCATTTGACGAGCAAGTTCCTCAGCCGCTTCCATATTGGTTTTTAAAGCTGTGCGCTCGATATTGCGCTCTTTTGTGGAGCGACCTGAGTTCACATCGACGGAGATCAAAGCCTCTGTTGGGTGAATAACGAGATAACCGCCGGATTTTAGTTGGACCGTGGCGTCTAATGAGTTCTCTATCTGCTTTTCTGCGCCATAGCGAAGGAAGAGAGGAATTTGATCGTCATAGTGCTTTACGAATTTTGCATGGCTAGGCATCAGCATATTGATGAAATCACTGGCCGTTTTGTGGGCATCTTTGCCTTGGACCAATATCTCTTCGATGTCTTTATTGTACAAATCGCGGATCGAGCGTTTTACCAGATTGCCTTCTTCATGGATCAAAGCGGGGGCTGAAGATTCCATCGTCGTGTTGCGAATGTCAGACCACAGGCGAGACAGATAATCATAGTCATGTCCAATTTCTGACTTTGTCCGTTTGGCGCCGGCGGTGCGAACAATAACGCCCATACCTTGCGGGACCTCCAGATTGTTCATAATGCTTTTTAAACGTTTGCGATCAGACCCATTTGAGATCTTCCGAGAAATGCCGCCGCCGCGAGGGGTGTTGGGCATGAGCACACAGTAACGACCAGCGAGTGACAGGTATGTTGTCATCGCCGCGCCTTTATTTCCGCGCTCTTCTTTGACAGCCTGGACCAGAAGGATTTGGCCACGCTTGATCACTTCTTGAATTTTGTAACGGCGGCGAGAAATACGTTTCCTCCGTTTGGAAGCAACATTTACCTGCTCATCTGCAACTTCTGCATCAGTTTCATCAGTTGCATCGTCATCATCGGGGTCGACGTTTTCGTCTCGCTCGTCTTCGTCTTCATCCTCTTCGTCAGAGTCCATCTCATCAGAATCGTCTTCAAAATCATCAGATTCATCCTCGTCACGCTTGGTACGGGACTTGCGCCGTGCTGAAGCCGCTTTGCGCTTTTCTTCATCTTCGTCTGCTTGACGTTGATCCTCTTCTTCCTGTTCCTTGAGCGCCAATTTGTCGGCCTCAGGGATTTTGTAGTAATCAGGATGGATTTCGGAGAACGCGAGGAACCCGTGGCGATTTCCGCCATATTCGATGAAAGCAGCTTGCAAGCTGGGTTCTACGCGGGTGACGCGGGCTAGATAGACATTGCCTCGAAGTTGCCGCTTATTGCGGCTTTCAAAATCTAGTTCTTCAACACGATTCGAATCGACGATCACAACCCGAGTTTCTTCCGGGTGGGCCGCATCGATGAGCATACGTTTTGTCATGGTGTTCTCCAAGCGCTCGCGCGGATCCCCAACTGAAAGTCGGTCGCTGCGAGGCAAAAATTGATAGGGTAGGGTTCAGGGTCGCCGCGCGCGCAGACAGGACTGCCGTCAATGCGGGTCCTTCGGTCTTTGCGTTAAAGTGCGTGGCGGTCATAAAAACTTTCGAATTGCAGCATGGACGGAACTGTCGATGCTGCGTGAATTTGGCGAGGGGGCGTTAGGTTCAGCCTGCCATAGCTCGCATTCATTCTGGTCCTGCCTCATTTTCGTCGAAAGGGCAAAGCATTTGTCAGCAGATCCAAAAACAATCCGTGATTATAAAGTGTTACTTACATGCGACAGGTCTTTGCGATGAAGACTCAGCGGATGATAAGACTTTATTCACCATAAAATCTGCATAGCAGGACCCATAGTGTTACGAGTCTCTTTCATATCCCTGTTGCTGACGATTTTCTGCGGTCTTCAGGCTAGCGCTGCTGTGCCCGTTCCGAATCTAAAACCAGGGACAGAGATGTTCGCAACACCCGTACGAGCACCTGGTGCACGTTATTTCAAATCTCAAACACCTTATCCTGTCTTGAAACCTGCGGGTTCTACCAAAACGGTTCGTAAGCCTGTGATCGTTATCGATCCCGGGCATGGCGGTTCTGACCCCGGCGCCATTGGAATAAAAGGGACTTACGAGAAGACGATTACAACGAAAGCGGCTGATGAATTGGCGGCACGATTACGTAGGTCAGGACGTTACACGGTTATTTTGACCCGAACCAACGACCGTTATGTTGATCATGATGACCGCTTGCGCATTGCACGAACGGGGCAGGCTGATCTGTTTATTTCCATACATGCTGATTCTGCAGGTAGGTCTGCAAAGGGCGCAACCGTTTATACTCTCGCAGACCGGGCCAAAGGACGGCAGAAGCGGATTGTGAACAATCAGAATTGGATTTTGGACGTTGATCTCTCAGCACAAAGTGACCCCGTCGGTGATATCCTTGTCGATCTGGCGCAACGAAAAACAAAAAGCCAGTCAGATGCTTTTGCAGAAATTCTATTGGACGAGCTCACTGGCAAGGTTGACCTGATCGGAAACTCTCATCGCCGCGCTGGATATTACGTGCTTTTGGCTCCAGATGTTCCAGCGGTCCTGTTGGAGTTGGGGTACTTGTCTAACAAAGAAGATGAAAAGCGGCTCAAAACAAAGAAATATCGAGATAAAATCACGTCAGGCGTAGAACGAGCGATTGACACCTACATGGCGCAACGCTGAGTTTTCCGTGTCTGAACCAAAGCCTTTATATACAGCTATTGCCCCGCTAACACCGTAATAACGCCGCATTCCGCGGTCAGATGATTCGACCTATGACTGAGACGATTTCTCCGAATAAAACCCCAAGTTCGACTTCACGCAGAAGTAAGCTCTGGCGCGTCTTTAAATGGCTGTTTGGGATTGGCCTCGTTCTCGGACTAATTTGTGCAATCATCATATTCGTGTTGTTCGTCAAATGGACGCGAGACCTTCCGAGCACCGAAAGCCTGTCGAAGTATGAGCCTCCTGTTATGTCCCGCGTTCACGCCGGTGACGGAAAACTAATCTATGAGTTTTCCAAACAGGCTCGCGTTTTTGTACCCGTAAATACGATACCGCGCGAACTCCAACTCGCTTTTGTGTCTGCAGAGGACCAGCGTTTCTACACGCATAATGGTTGGGATCCGATTGGTTTGACCCGTGCAGCTTTGTCTGCGCCGGGTAAAAAGCTGAAAGGTCAACGTATTGGGGGGACCTCGACTTTAACCCAGCAAGTCGCGAAAAACTTCTTGGTTGGTGATGATTACAGCATCAAACGGAAGGTCCGTGAAATCGCGATTGCCCGCCGGATGGAACAGGCTTTCACCAAAGATCAGATTATAGAGCTTTATCTAAATGAGATTTACTTTGGCAGAGGCGCCTATGGAGTTGCTGCGGCATCTCTCAAGCACTTTGGCAAGCCTATGCAGGATTTGACCTTGGCCGAGATGACCTATTTGGCGGCTGTTCCGAAAGGCCCATCCAATTACCGTCTCGATGATGAACGCGGATACCAGCGCGCGAAGAATCGTCAGGCTTATATTTTAGGCCGTATGGTCGAGGATGGTTACATCACGCAAGACGAGGCCGATGCAGCTAAAGTTGGAGAATTAGATTGGACGAAACGTCTAGAGGGCGCTGAATATCTTGCCTCGGAGTACTTCGTCGAAGAGGCCCGCAAGCAAATTTATCAAATGTACGGTGAAGACGAGCTCTATGAAGGCGGGCTTTCCATTCGCACGACATTAGATACTTCAATGCAGTTAGAGGGCCGAAGGGCGTTACGTCGTGGTCTTGAGATGATGGACCGCCGTCATGGATATCGCGGACCGCTGACGTCGTTTGAGTCTATGTCGGACTGGAAAAAACAATTAAGCGCGGTCAAAGCACCACTTGATATTGGCGATTGGCGTGTCGCGTTGGTAATGGAAGTTTCCGATAAATCCGCGGAGCTCCGGTTTGTTCAGCTTGCAGATTTTCCAGAAGATGAAACCTATCCCGACATTGATGCTAAGGGAACTATAGCGCTCTCTGACTTTGTATGGGCGAAGAAGGCTCTCGCGAAGGGTGCCGTCGGTCCCGATCTAAAATCAGCTAAAGAAGTTCTAAAGACTGGCGACGTTATTCTTGTTGAACGCAAGCCGGTTAAAGCCGGTGCCGATCCGTCTACCGAATATAACCTACGCCAAATTCCGAAAGCCAATGGCGGTCTTTTAGCGATGGATCCGCACACGGGCCGGGTCTTGGCCATGGTTGGCGGATATAGCTTTGACCAGTCACAGTTTAACCGCGCCACCCAAGCCAAACGACAACCTGGTTCGGCATTCAAACCATTTGTCTATGCCGCTGCCTTGGAAAATGGGTTCACACCTGCCGATCAAATTCTCGATGCCCCATTTGTCATTGAGCGTAAGGATGTGGAGTGTGAGGAATCAGAGCTAGGAACGCTGCAATTGCGTGATAGTCAAGAAGAGCGGGAAGAAGACGATAGCGCCGATCAGGACGATGAGTGCGAACGGTTTTATAAGCCTGAGAATTACAACGCTGGTAACTTCTATGGTCTGTCGACTTTACGGTTGGGGATTGAAAAGTCCCGTAATGCAATGACGGTTCGTTTAGCGAACGAAATGGGTATGGCTCCAGTAATGCAGCTGTCTCAACGGTTCGGAATTTACGATGAGGCAAAGCCCGAACTAGCGTGGGCTCTCGGAGCTGGAGAGACAACTCTACTCCGGCTCGCGACGGCTTACTCTGCCATGATAAACGGCGGAAAAGCCGTTGAACCCCGTATTTTGGACCGTGTTCAAGACGGTAACGGGGTCACTGTGTTCAATGCGTTCGAGGTCGATTGTGCGGATTGCCTGCAAGACGAATACAATGGCGGGCAGCCTCCTGAGCTCGAAGATTTACGTGAGCAGGTTATTGATCCTGTGACCGCCTATCAGGTGACTTATATCATGCAGGGCGTTGTGCAGAACGGAACAGGTGCAAGGTTGAGAGCTCTCGAACGCCCATTGGGTGGTAAAACGGGAACAACCAATGACAGTTTCGACAATTGGTTTATGGGATTCTCTCCTGATCTAGTTGTTGGAGTTTATGTGGGGATGGACACACCGGAACAAATGGGCCGTGAAACTGGATCCAGTTCCGCAGTGCCAATCGTGAAAGACTTTCTAGAAACGGTTCTCGAAAGCCAATCCAAAGTACCGTTCCGGATTCCAGATGGTGTAACCTTGGCGCCTGTAAACCGCACTACAGGTGAGCCGTCATATATCGGAGCGCCGGACTTCATTTTGGAAGCTTTTAAACCCGGAACTGAGCCAACCGTTGGCGGCCTTACCCGAACAATTCGCGTGGGTTCAGGAACAGATTCCCTTGGAGGGTTTTTCGGGTTGACGCCAGCGGCACCTGAACCAGATAACGAAGAGACTGCGATAATTGAAGATGACAGCGAAGAAGACGGGACAGCAGATAAAGCCGCAACCGAAGACGCCGTTGAACCTAATGATGAAAGCGACTCCGACCTCTCAGATATTCTGGACCGGGCGGAACGTGCTGTGAATGATGAGGTTGCAGACGTTGAACTTCCCGAACCTTCTGATGCACCCGAAACAACACCGGAACCTGAAAAACCTGTCGAGAAAGCACTGGACGACGGTCTCTACTAGGACCATATCAGCGCGACTATGAGAGCCGACATCCTCCAAATGCAAACCGATATCCAGCAGTCAGTGGAACTGCTGAGGAGGCGTCTTTGACTGGGATGTTGCCGAACGTCGCTTAGCGGAACTCAATAACCTCGCCGAAGATCCAACCTTATGGGACAACCCGCAAGAGGCTCAAAAGCTGATGCAGGAGCGTTCAAAGCTGGAATCCAGTTTTGAAGCCATTTCAAAGATTGAAACTGAACTATCGGAAAATGTCGAGCTCGCGGAGCTGGCGGAAATGGATGACGATACAGAGCTTCTGGACGCTGCGGCAGAAGCTTTGATCAAAACAAAGAAGGCCGCTGATGCGGCTGAGCTTCTTGCTCTGATGAGTGGAGAAGCGGATGCCAATGATTGCTTCGTTGAAATTCACCCTGGCGCTGGCGGAACAGAAGCTCAGGATTGGGCCGAAATGGTTCTGCGTATGTATATGCGCTGGGCAAACTCACGCGGTATGAAGACAGAACTCCTGGAAGCCCAAGATGGCGACGGGGCAGGGATCAAATCTGCGACGCTTAGGATCAAAGGCGAAAATGCTTTTGGGTGGATGAAGACGGAATCCGGCGTACATCGCCTAGTTCGTATATCGCCTTATGATAGCTCTGCCCGTCGGCATACCAGTTTCGCTTCCGTTTGGGTTTTTCCAGAAATCGATGATACGATTGAAATCGATATCGATGAAAGCGATTGCCGCGTTGATACATACCGCGCCTCAGGGGCGGGCGGGCAGCACGTCAATAAGACCGACTCCGCGGT
Source organism: Litorimonas sp. (assembly GCA_039975855.1). Taxonomy (GTDB): domain Bacteria; phylum Pseudomonadota; class Alphaproteobacteria; order Caulobacterales; family Maricaulaceae; genus Litorimonas. Next base: position 571,105 of record JBDWGH010000003.1, read on the forward strand.
TCGGATTACTCATGAGCCGACAGGTATCGTTGTTCAGTGCCAATCTGATCGCAGCCAGCACAAGAACCGAGCGCAAGCGTGGGATATGCTTCGCGCGCGCCTGTATGAGGAAGAACTACGGAAACGCGAGGAAGAAGCGCAGTCGCTAGCCGATAGCAAAACAGATATTGGTTGGGGCCATCAAATCCGAAGCTATGTTCTACAGCCCTATCAAATGGTCAAAGACCTACGCACGGGAGTGGAAACATCCGACACGAGTGGTGTTCTGGATGGGAAACTAGATGACTTTATGGCCGCAGCTTTGAGCGCGCGTGTTGGCGCTGATAACGAAGCTTAGGCGGCGTCCAGAATAGGTTTTAGCGTTTCGTCGATTGCGGGGCATTCCACGCGGATAAATTCGAGCAAAGCGCGTTCGTTAGCATCAATTTTGCCATCTGAATGAAGAGCGCGAACTAACCAATTGGCTTCGTCTGACGTTATCTTTTCGGACTGCTGCGATGCTTTGAAGTCAAGGTTAGAAAATCCGCCAGTTGGATCAACTTTCTTGAGGCCAAACACGTCTTTAAACGCATCAAGAACGGCAGATACGCTTAATCCTTCAAATCGACCTTCACCGGGGGTTCGACGTCCATGCCCATTCGTGAGCCAAGCTTCACGTCGTTTCATCTCTGTAAGGTCCACTTTCTCCGGAGCCGCAATCATCATCAAGTGATTGGCGATCGCGCCGACAAAGAATGTTTGCCATTCTGGATCGTTGTCACGCCCGGACGTGGCATCATTTAGTTCAAAAATCTGTTCCGCTTCCATACGTGTGATGCCCATCCCGCCATCACCGCCAACGCTATAGAATACCCGGCGCAGAAGCTCGACCTCCGCTTTCCCAATGACGCCTGGGGTCAATGTTCCATGTGATACGCGACCACGGCCAGATAAAACGGCTTCTTTGACTTGATTAATGGCATAAGCCTCCAGCCGCTCGCCGGGTTGCTCGCCGGGTTGCTCGGCGACTTTCAACACATTCATCAAAAGCCGAAGTTCCGTTTCAGTTTCCACCACTCCGTCATGGTCAATCCGAGCGATGAGCCATGCGGCCATTGCGTCGTTGATATAGCCCTGCGGTTGGCCTTGATGGACCAGATATGTGGTCAAAATAAGCGTGAAATAATCTGCCCAACCCGTTGGTTTGGTTTCTAATTTGTCCAATTCGAAGATGGCATCGGCTTCGCGTGCGTCAATCGACATATCTGCACCGAAAGCGCGGCGAAGCTCCAGAAACTGCGCGTCAGTCATTGCATTTGCAGCCTTCATATCGGCTATCAACTGTGTTGCGTTTGTCATTGGCATCATTGCCCCCGTAAATAACTTTAGGGTGACGTTACGCCAAATTGCTAAATATCCCGCTAACGCGCATCCCAACGGAACGGAACGACGGCGTTGAGCCATTCTTTCGTCGGGATAAGGCCATCCTGTAAGGCATATCGTAAGGGTATGTTTCCAGAATTTACGAGGAACCAATCTTGCAGAAGGTCCGCTTGCTTCTCTGTTGGATAGTCGTCGAACTCTGCATTTTCTTTGACTTCATAAGAATAAATCCAGTTTCGGGGATCGATGAGATATCGAAACGCCGTCAACCGCCCGGTTTCATATTGCCAAACATGGCAGAGTTCGTGGATGAGCAGAGACTGTATAATCAAGGTCTTGCGAGTGAAGTCCTTTGGATGATTGGGCCAATATAGCCGAGGACCTCGACAAACTATCTTGTTCCTGAAGAAAGGGTTGTGCGCGCGGTCGATAAGCTGGACATCGTGAATGGAGAAGCTTTGCGTAAAACTCGCGGGCAAATGGGCAATTTCAGTTTCTGAGAGATGTCGGCGCTTGACTGTCATGACAGTTTATCATGCGAATCTCCGGTCGTGACGCAATAAAAAAGCCGTCTCTAAGAGACGGCTTTTGAATTTGGCTTTTAGAGCTCAGCGCTTAGCGGCGAGTTGGCTTTTTCTTGGAAGGGATCAAACCTTCGATTTGAGCACGTTTACGCGCTAATTTGCGAGCGCGACGAACCGCTTCTTGGGCTTCGCGAACGCGTTTCTCGGATGGCTTTTCATAGTGCTTGCGCGCTTTGATTTCACGAAGGATGCCTTCGTTTTGCATCTTCTTTTTCAGCGCACGCAGCGCTTGGTCTACATTGTTCTGACGGACGTAAATCTCAACCATGCTCGGTTATCTCGTTTCTAGTGTTCAAAAGCCAAAAGCCCCGCGTAAACGTGCGAGGCCCGTAAGTTGAGCGCTCCCTAAAGGGTTTAGTGCGCGTCGTAAAGGGCAGATTCGCACCTAGATGGCTTCGAATTCGGGTGTCATTGGCGTAAAATCAGGTCATAATCGGGTCTATGAACTTTGATGCTCCCCATTTTGTTCCATCCGATTCCTTTCAGATCGCAACTTATTCTGATGGTCCTTTGGACGGTCCTCCTATCATACTGGTTCATGGTTGGCCGGAGATTGCCTATAGTTGGAAAAACACGGTGCCCGACCTTACAAAAGCAGGCTTTCGCGTGATTAGCTATGATTTGCGCGGGTTTGGAAAATCTACCGCGCCAGCTGACCCAGTCCATTATGCCATGCCGCAGCTGGTTGGGGATATGGAATCTGTGATGGACGCCTACGGTTATGAAGAGGCGATAATTTGTGGCCATGATTGGGGTGGTTCTATTGTTTGGCATGCCGCCCGGATGATTTCTCGCCGCGTGAAAGCCGTTATTGGTATTTGTGTTCCGCACACAGCCCGAGCGCCCGCACCGCCGCTAAAAATCATAGAAAAACGAAACGGCCCCAAACACTATTTTCTGGAGTTTCGAGATCGTGGGTCAGAGGTTGCTAAGATGTTTGCGAAAGACGCTGATGGTTTTTTCCGACTTATGTTTCGGTCGACGCCTCCCGGCGCTGTTGCCGATGATACATTCACTTACATTCCGACCCAGTTTGAGGCGTTCCTGAAAGCAGGGTCTCCTGCGCTCAAAGGCGTGGTTCTGCCTGATACAGACCGAAAACGGTTTGTTGATGCCTATTTGGGAACGGGATTTGAGACCGGTATGAACCTCTATAGGAATATCAATATGAATTGGGAGCTTTCAGAAGGGTTGAGCAATCGTATCACCCAGCCCGTTCTGATGATCAGTCCAGAGGGCGATTTACTCCTCCCGCCGGCGCTGACGGAGCCCATGGTAGGAATGTGCCCGGACCTGGAACGTGTGAACATTCCAGATTGTGGGCATTGGGCGATGTGGGACGCGCCTGAAGCGCTAAACAACGCGATAGTCGAGTGGTTGGAGCGACGCGAGTTCTAGCGCGACCTTGAAGTCAGGCTAACTCTACTCCTCCCACCAATAGGGCAGTCGCTTTTTGTCCCCTGTGAAAACCTCATTCATGGTGTCCGCTTCATAGAGGCGTCCACCAAGCATAACGTGTTCAACTTTATCCGTGTTACGAATGTCGTCTAAAGGGTTCTCAGAGAGAATGACTAAGTCTGCGAGTTTGCCGACTTCTAATGTGCCGAGATCCTTAGAGAAGCCAAGATGACGTGCAGGTTCAGTTGTAGCGGTCATTAAGGCTTGTAGGTTGCTCATACCGCCGCGTGCGAAGCTCCACATTTCCCAATGGGAAGCAAGGCCTTCACGTTGCCCATGCCCGCCAATTGAAACCGGCACACCAGCCTCCATTAGCTGCTTAGAGCCTGCACCAGCATTATCATCGGCATAGTCCTCTTCAGGAACCATCTGCCGGCGAACGGCACGGGCTTGCAACATTTGCGGCGGTACGTGTTTCGACAGAATAGGGTGCTCCCATACATTAGCTTCTTGGTAGTAGAAATCCTCACCGCGGACGCCGCCATAAGTAACGGAGAGAGTCGGTGTATAGGCGACCTCAGTTTGACCAAACATCTGAATGACATCATCGTAAATCGCGGCAACGGGAAGGTTATGTTCCAGTGACGAGTTGCCGTCTGCGATCAGGCTCATATCCATGTGATAAAGCGAGCCACCTTCAGCGGCGACAATCAAATTATTGTCATGGCCCGCTTTCACGACCTGCTGACGTTGATCTCGACGGGGTTGGTTATAGTTTTTGACGCCATGCGCACCTTGGTTTTTCAAACGCGCGACATGTTCCTGCGCGTCTTCCTCTTTTTGGATATCAGCGAAGAAGCCTGGCGCTTTCGCCCCGTAAATGACCTCACCAGTCGAATAGGTTCGCGGCGAAAGAAGGTTTCCGGAACGTTGCATCTCCGCGGCCGCGAAAATTTCACTCGCGCGGTTTGACGGGTCGAAGACGGTTGTAACACCTAGTGCAAGTGTCGCTGTCGTTTTCCAGTTTTGTTGCGGGACAAGCTCATCGGTTCCCTGCGGTCCGTGATAATGCGCTTCGATAAAACCAGGCACAATAGTCTTGCCTTCAAGATCTACGGTTTTGATCGAACTACTGATTTCGACGTCTTTCCCGATCGCTGAAATCCTATCTCCATCAATTAGAATTGTTCCAGTTTCGATGACGCCGCCATCCTCACCAGCCATCGTCACTAATCGCGCATTTATTAGAGCGATTTTCCCATTGGGTTTGTCTGTTTTGACTTTGTACGAGAGATCAAGCCCTTCACGAGGGGCTTCGAAATCGTCATCCATTGCTTTGTCGGCATCGACAGAGAAAAGAGTCGGTCCAAGTGTCCAGTTCAACGTGTTGTCGGAAGTCCAGCTTGGATATGTCGCGCCGCCATAACTGACTTTGGAAACCGGTAGGGCTTTTCCGCTTCTTGCAACGGCGATGTTTTGAGGCCCTTTCAGAGCGGGCATAAGATACAAATTATAGTTCTCGCGAAACGCGATCATGGAGCTATCGGGCGACATATGATAGCTTTGCGCCATCTTTGAGGACGCAAGTTTGCGTTCATCATGACCCAATAAATTTGTTGAGACGAGAGTGTTTTGGCCGTCAATATTTTTTGAGAAATAAAGGCGAAGATCATCGCCGCCAAAATGCGGTGCCGACCCAGATTTAGAAAAGCGGCGCGGTTCGCCGTCTTCCAGTGCCATCACATAAAGCCCGGTATTTGACGAGTATTCCGGCGCCGTGAGAAAGCCGCCAGACCCTTTTTCATAGACAATATAATCGCCGAAAGGGGCGAGCTGGGGGCGTTTGTAATGACCCGGCGTTTCGGTGAGTGTCGTGATTTTACCTGTCGCGACGTCGATAGTGTGGATCGCTCCCAGCTCAGCATCGTCCCATGTTGTGAAGACGATAGTTTTACTATCTCGCGACCAACTTGGGTAAAGCTCCCGGAGATCCCTTGGCAGCTTCGTTAAGTTTTTCACCCGCTTGGATTTGAGATTGCGGATATAAAGCTTACCGAGGCTCTCAAAGACGACCGATTTGCCGTCAGGACTGACCTGTGTGAAACGCGGCATTTGCGTTTTGAATTCGTCAGGTGCGACTTCGACGGATGGGCGAGGGGGATCCATGATGGTGCGTGTGTCGCTGACTTTGAAAGGAATAATTTCAGAGCTTTCTGTCTTCACATTGATCTTGTGAATTTTTCCTTTTGCCCAAAAATAGATATGCTGCCCATTCGGAGACCAATCCATATTTGGGTACATGCCTTGGACGCCCCAAGTTTCCTGCATGTCTTGATCGAGATCATCGAAAATCATACGTTCTTTGCCGCTCTCGATATCTTTTACGAAGAGTTTTGAACGAGCCTTGACCCGCTTGACAAACGCTAGTGACTTTCCGTCTGGCGAAGGGGCCCCGCGAACTGCGCCGCCAAATCCGCCAGCAGCCGTTGAAATTTCGCCTGTTTCAAGATCATACTTTTTGATTTGAAAGAGCTCTGTATGGCTGTTTTGCGCATAAATGAATGTGCCGCCGGACGTCGTGTTTTGTGAGTAATAAATGGACTTTCCGTCAGGGGAGAAGATCGGCTCTCCCAACTCTTTCTGGTGTGTTTCCGAAGGTTTTTTGACGAGTTGAACGCCGCTGCTTCCGCCGTCGATGTGGTACATCCAGATTTCGCCCGTGCCGAGTGAGCGGCTAGTTGTGAAATGTTTTTTGGCGGCAATATATTTTCCATCCGGTGACCACGTCGGATTATTCATGAGACGGAACGTTTCTTTCGTGATGGAACGTTTGTTCTCACCATCCACATCCATCACCCAAATATTATCTCCGCCTTCTCGGTCGGAGGTAAATGCAAGTTGCTTTCCATCAGGAGAAAATCGCGGTTGCATGTCCCATGCGAGGCCGGAGGCAATATTTTTCGCCGTGCCGCCTGTCGTCGGCATTGTGTAGATATCTCCGAGGAGGTCAAAGGCCAGTGTCTTTCCATCTGGCGAAACGTCGAGGCTCATCCATGTGCCGTTATCGACGTTGATATCGATTTCACGCGAGTCGCCCGGTGGATTCATGACGTCCCATTTTGCGTCTTCCTCTTTTTTCTCGTCGGCCAAAGCGGTGAAGGCGAGTGCCGACGCAGCCGTTAGACCAATCGTGGACAATAGAATATTTTTGAGGGTCATAGAATGTCTCCGGATTTGGGGGTGAAGATGGAGGAAAGGCAGAGGCAAATCATGCCTTTTCCCTTGTGAGGGGAAAGGCGAAGTTAATTTGATAATCTATGTAAAGCGGAGGATGTCGATTTTAAAACCGTCCAGCCGCTCCCGGGAACACAACTGGCGTTTCACTTCCGTCTTTCGCTACCGCACTCACGCCAAAGAAGTAGTTGTCGATAACAAGGTTCTCAAATGTCCATTCATTGACCTTGCCGATGAAGCGTGAATGTGTCCATTCTGGTTCTGTCGTCAGGCGCCAATGTACGCGATAACCCGCAAGGTTACTGCCATTAGGCGGCGTTTCCCAGGTGAGTTTGGCGGACGGCTGAACGGCTCCTGTCGCTTCAACATTCGCGGGGAAGGGCGGTGCGCCTGCCATCCCGGCAAGTGTAATCGCATTTAACGCTGTCAATTTTGCCGCATAGACTGAATCGACGCCGTCCATTGTGTCGCCATACACAATCCCATCTTCCGTCCGCAAATCCTGGTGTTGGCGGTCATAATGTTCGTGGGTTTCCATGATGCGGATGCCGGGAATACCAACTTGGTTGAAGGGGCGGTGATGTCCGCCGCGCCCGAAACGGTCGAGGCGGTAAACCATCATGATGTCCAGATTGGTTAGATATTGATCCCCTTGAGATTTAACATAACGCGCTAGGTTGCGGGACGGGCTATCGACCTCTCCACCTGTGAAACGTCGGTCGCGAGCTTCCTTTTCCGTTTCATTTGCGCGGGTCCCTTCGGAAAAGACGCGAACGGTTGTGTTATTCGTAACCCCATCAATCCCAGTGATGTTTGAAATCATATCATTGTTCAAAACACCTTTGATCTCCCACCCCTCTTTGAGGGCGTGCGAGGCAACAATCTTGCCCCCAAATAAGCCTTGTTCCTCACCTGCTAATCCGGCGTAAATTATGCTGCCGGCAAACTTTCGCTTGGATAGAATGCGGGCGGCTTCAATCGCGCCCGCCATGCCCGAGGCGTTATCATTCGCGCCCGGACTGTCATCGGTTCCATTGAGCGGGTCTGTTACGCGGCTATCGATATCGCCGCTCATCATCACATATCTGTTGGGGTCTGTTGTTCCCCGTTGAATTGCAAGAACAGACACTACCGCAACTGGCTCTGGAATACGCCGCTCACCGGAGATTGTATCGCCGATAAACATGACTTCTAAACATCCGCCGCAGTCTTCGGAAATTTTTTGAAACTCATCAAAGATCCATCGCCGTGCTGCGCCAATTCCGCGCGTTTCACTTTCGGTTTCTGAGAGCGTGTGCCGGGTTCCAAAATCGACCAAGGTCTGGATGTCCGCTTGGATGCGGTCTGCGGATGGTGCCGCGGCGACATCATATAGATCTTGGACCTCAGATGGTGGACCGTAAGTCACGTTTTGGGCTTGAGCGGTGCAGGCTGTTAACAGCAACGCCGCCGCGAGTGTGACATGTTTCATAGGGTCCCCTGAACTAGTTTAGGCTGAGGCAAGTTTTAGGATCGCCCCATAGTCGTTTTGCATTTCCATATCCGGTCCATGTCCGGCATCAATCATCGCTTTGTGTAGTGCTTTTAACCGGTAGCAAGGCACAAACATGTAGGCATGATGTTCAACGTGGTAGTTCACCCAATAGGGCGCGAAAAGGATGCGTTCAAACACATTGGCGTGAGTGGTTCGAGCATGTGTGAGAGGGTTATCATCATTCGTTGTTAGAGCGTGTTCAGCGATATTCCTCAATCGGAGACAAGCAAAGAACCACGTCCAAAGCGGGAGCAACCACAAAGTCAAAAACAACCAAGGATGACCTATTAGTACAAAAACACCAAATATTATGCCGTTGCTTACAAGGTAAGGCAGCGGGGACGTTTTCTGGAAAGCTTCTGATCCTGGTAGGCTTTGCCCGCTTTTCCGCATTTTATACGCCGCAAAGCGTAGTCGTAGAAATGTAAGACCCGTTACGTCACGTAAGAATTTTCGGAATAGGCTCTGACGGGATGTTGGAAACTTTGCCGAAAGCGGAAGGTCAGGATCTTGCTTGGATTGCGTGAACCTGTGATGTTTTAAATGGTAATGGCGATAAGAAACCATGTCGCCGCCATAAGGGGCCGCCAACAAATATTTCCCGACCAATTCATTCGCTGTTTTCGTTTCAAACAACACGCCGTGAGCTGTGTCATGCGCCAAAATAGCTAAACCATGTTGGCGCGATCCAATAATAAGAAACGCCGCTGCATAGACCCACGGGTTCGGGAAGATGATGAAGGCTGTTACAGATAGAGCAATAACTCCCCAAACATGGAGGGTAAGCCACGCACCCCATAAATCGGAGCGTTTCGCCAGACGACGAACCTCTGATTTCGGAATATATTGCGACGCGGTATCCATCAGGAATAACGATGCGATAGAAATGCGCAGTGTGTCAACGTAAACGCTGTTTCGATGACTATCGGTCCTTTAGGCGGCAACCGCATCTGCACCGATAACGGCGTAGGGGTCCATCCCATTGTCACGCATTTTCGCATGAACGGCATGATACTGCGTTGGTAATTCGATGCCCAGTTTGGCTCTGACCTCTTCGAGGGGAAGAGGTAGCAACTCCATTAAGTCTTCAAAGACAATATCTTTTGCGGCGCGGCCAATGCGGCGTGCCTCATGGATCGATTTCAAAACCGGAGACCCTTTCGGAGCCGTTTTGCGAACTTCCCAAGCGGCGCCATAGGCAATGAAGAGCACGCCTAGCCCGCCATGTTGAGCGTGGCTGTACCCCAGCACGGAAGCTTCGCCGAGTGCGTCACGGCCAAAGCCTGTCAACACATGGAGCATGTCATGCGTATCGCGTAAGCGGTCGCCGTAAACATTCATGTCGGCGTGACCAAAATCGCGATTCACACCGGAAGAGGTATATTCATCCACCAAACCTTGGGCCGTGAGACCTTCAGAAGTCATAAAATGCAAATAGGCCCGACCAAGGCTGCCTTCGGGTAATGTCCTTAGCCAGTCATGATTATCGAGAAGTTTGGGCAGGTAACGCTTTTCTTTCAGGCGCTTACTGCCCAATTCTGAATTTGCGAATTTCACAAAATGCTTCTGGAAACTATTCCCGTTTAAGGCGTCAATTACGTAAAATACTTGCGTTGTATCTTCTTTGTTTTTGATCAGTTCACGAAAGTGGTGAAGCGCCTTCAATGGGCGTCGTCGACGTTTTTCGAATGATTTTAGGGAATATGGAGCATTGGTCATGCAGTTTTGTTAGCATGAAAAGTGTTTCCAAAGCTATACCGTGTCTGCATAATGCTTATTCATTCGTATACTGGACGCGCACATGATTTCTCGGTTCTTAGTGGTTTCATGTTTAGCTGCCTGTTTAACGGCCTGCGACGCGTCAGCGCCTGAAAATGCGATTATTATTCACGGAAACATACTCACTCAAAATGATGCTCAACCCATCGCGAAGACAATGGTTGTTAAAGATGGTCGCATCGTTGCGATCGGTGACGACATCTCAATTTCGAGCTTGGACTCGGCGCGTGTGATCGATCTCTCTGATCAGACCATCTTACCCGGCTTCATAGATAGTCATGTTCATGTTCGAGAACTTGGTATGGACCGGATCAAAGCCAATCTCGTTGGTGTTGAAACAGCAGACGAGATTGTTGAGCGATTACAGGCGCGCTTCCTAAACCCTGAACCCGGTATTTGGTTGATCGGACAAGGTTGGGATGAGGGTGCGTTTGCTTCTCGAGGATATCCTGACCGCGCAGCATTAGACGCGGCTTTTCCAAATAACCCCGTAGCACTCGAAAGCCTTCACGGATTTGGCGGGTTTTATAATGGCAAAGCCTTGGAAATCGCCGGTATTAGCGCCGATACAAAAGATCCTGAAGTGGGTGTTATCCTGCGTAGAGAAGACGGCTCACCGACGGGGGTCATGTTGACGCTCGCGCAAGACCTTGTTGATCAGCACATTCCAAAACCGAGCCAAGCGAAGTTAGAAGAGGCGATTGTGGCGGGGTTGACAGAGATGGCGCATGCTGGTGTCACTTCCGTTCATGAGGCTGGCATGACGTCCGCCGACGTGAAAGCGTTTGAAGCGCTCGCCGCGGGGGATGAGCTTCCAATTCGAGTCTATGGTCTTCTTGACGGTAATGACAGCAAGCTAATGGCAAATTGGTTTGCCCAGGGGATTGAAGATGATGCGAAGGATTATCTAGATATTCGTGGTATAAAAGTATTTTATGACGGCTCGCTTGGATCTCGTACGGCACTGATGGCAGCGCCTTATTCGGATAGACCCGATGCTGCGAGCCCAACCGAACGCATTTCGCCGGAGGATCTTCAAGCCTTGGCAGATAAGGCTGCCGACAAAGGTTATCAAATGGCAGTTCATGCCATTGGTGACGAAGGAAATAACCGAACGCTTGGAATTTACGAGACCGCATTGAAAGGTGACGCAAAAGCCCGCTGGCGGATAGAGCATGCGCAAGTGGTACTACCCGATTATTATGACCGCGCAGCGAAGCTAGGCGTGTTGTCATCAGTACAATCCTCACATGCTGTCGGCGATAGCGCTTGGGCGGAAGACCGCGTTGGGCCTGACAGGATTAAAGATGCCTATGCCTGGCAGAAAATACTGGGTGCAGGTGGAAAGTTGATGTTGAACTCTGATCTTCCCGGAGAACCATGGACCCCAATGGAGACGCTATATTTTGCCGTGAACCGCAAGAAACTAGACGGTTCACCAGCAGGTGGTTGGTATTCCGATCAAGCGCTCTCCGTTGAAGAAGCTATAAAGGCCATGACCATCACCAATGCTTATGGTGCGTTCCAAGACGAAGATATCGGCTCTCTTGAAGTTGGAAAAAGGGCCGATTTTGTCGTGCTGGATAAAGATCCGACAGAGGTCGAGCCTGAGACGTTAAAAGACATAAAAGTCACCGCGACTTGGGTGAACGGAAAACCTGTCGCACATAACGACTAGGCTTTGTAGCTAGGACGTTCCTTCATCCGTGCGTGCCAAGCCAGCAGGGCGGTTTGATCTTCTTGCGGAAACACTTTCACCCAACGTCCAAAGTCCACAACGATTGTTGCTGTGATATCGGCTACTGAATAAGAATCTCCTGCAACATATTCGTTTGCAGTAAGTTGTCGGTTCAAGGTTTTGAAAAACCACCCAAGTTTCATTAATCCGCGTTCCGCCAATTCTGGAATTTGCGGGATATTTTTCGGTCCTGGCAGCGCGCGGTCCTTCATGGCGGGCGAGCTGTTCCGAAGCGCTTCGGCCGCGGACATCAAGCCGCCCATCTCGCAGCGCCAATTCCAAGTCGCGATTTCGGCTTTCTCGATAGGGGTTCTTCCCAAGAGTGGTGGCTCGGGATGTAATGCCTCCAGATATACTGAAATACCGGCGTTCTCGGTCAGAACATTTCCATCTTCTGTCACCATGGCTGGGACAGTACAGCCGGGATTGATCTTGCGAAAAGCTTCGCTCATCTGCTCGCCTTTGGTCAGGTCGACTTGAATGTTCTCATACTCTATGCCTTTTTCAGCGAGGAACATGCGCGTTCGACGAGGGCTAGGCGCTGTTGTGCAGTCATAGAGTTTTATCATCATCAATCCTTATGTCGTTGAGGTCACATTATGTCTGAAACCAAAGCAATCAAGTCCGTTCTGAAACCCCGCGCAAAAGATATTGGTGAGTTCGAAGTTCGGCGCGCTCTGCCGTTTATCCAGCAGCGTTCTATCGGTCCGTGGATTTTCTTCGATCATTTTGGTCCAGTGGAGTTTGCCCCTGGTGAGGGCATGAACGTCCGTCCGCATCCCCATATTAATCTGGCGACTGTGACTTATTTGTTTGAAGGCGAAATTTTCCATCGCGATAGCCTCGGTAATGCACTGGCGATAGAACCAGGTGGGATAAATTTGATGGTCGCAGGGAAAGGCATCACCCATTCAGAGAGAACGCGTGATGAATTGCGGGCCAGCGGATACAGGATGCATGGCCTGCAGCTTTGGCACGCTTTGCCCGAGGCTGACGAGGAAACAGACCCTGCTTTTTATCATCATCCTGCGTCTGAAATTCCAGAAGTGAACGTGAATGGCGTTGCGGTTCGAGTAATGATGGGATCGGCTTATGGGGTAACGTCTCCAGTCAAAACGTTTTCAGAGAACATCTATATAGAAGCCGGCCTAAAAGCTGGGGAGAGCCTTGATTTACCCCAGACAGAAGAACGCGGGATTTATGTCGTGAAGGGGGAATTGGATGTTCACGGCGAAACAGTTCCGCTATTTTCTATGGCTGTTCTGACGGATGATGCAAAGACCGTGACGGCCAAGCAAGACACGCGTTTCGCGCTTATTGGCGGTGCGCATTTGGGGCAACGTCATTTGGACTGGAACTTTGCGTCCAGCCGTAAAGAGAGGCTGGAGCAAGCCAAAGACGATTGGCGGGAAGGCCGGTTTCCTAAAGTTGTGGGGGATGAGGATGAGTATATTCCCTTACCAGGATAGAGGTGGGCGGACACTAATTCCAACATATTTGCGCTACTTTAACAGCAGTCACCTTCACGATTAAAATGAAAGAGGTTCAGGTATGTGCAGGACTCTAAATTCAATAAAAGTGAGGTTTAGAAAGAATGGATAAAGAAAGCGGAAAGCTCTACTTTTTGGCAGTTGCGTCATTCTTGCTTGCGATCTTTCTTATTTACGAAGCAATCACATTTGAAAAATCCTACCCCGAATACGACGATCTTCTTTTTACGGAGGGGCCGCTTTCAGATGTAAATTTTAAACAGAGAATTCGCCATTCCCCTTCGTCACTAAGCTTTTCGATTTCCGGCGATAATAGTGAATTTGTATACGATCCTCAATCGGGAGTTATAATTACGGTTAGAGATTTGATGAAAGCTGGTTCAGATGCGAAAGTTGGTTACATTGAGGAGGGTAGGCGCCGCAGATCGGTTTACGACCTTGAAATTGATGGAAAAAAAGTGAGATCCTATGAAGAGATTTCAGCTTCGCATAAGTCGGATCAAAAATGGAGTTACCTTTTAATACCTTGGATGCTTTTGAGTGCTCTATTTTTGTTTAAAGCAGCGCGGCGTCACTAATATTCAGGGAGTTGCGAGCTTGGAATACCATGTGTGTTCGCTAGAAGTTTCGTACAAAACGGTCCATCAGTAGTTCCTGGAAAATTTGTTTGAAGTGCATTTTTTGACCTAATTAGCCTTTTGAGACCAAGCTAATTTTGATAAAGTGACGTCATTTCAGATGTTTATCATTTTTCTCAAAAACTCCATCCTAACCTTTGGTTTTCCCCCGCATATTAACTGGGTTCTCACAAGCATTGGACAAGTAAGATATCGACTTACCAGTTTGAGGGGCTGCGTGTGAAACGGGCCTGCTATGATGTGCTAGCTCGTTATCTTACGGGGATAGGAGCCTGACTTTGGGCTGTTGTGTTCGAGTAGTTGAAAACCATATTTTTCAACAATCCGGCATAAGCGGTTTGCAAAGGGTGCAACCAGGCCGGTCCGTAAAACGTCGCAGCCGCGTGGTTATCTTCGCGTAAAACACTTTTTCTCTTTTCGGTACTCCGTCGCGGAGACCGACCACGCGGGCGGTCCTATTTGCCCAAATCGACACTTCGGCTGAGCCCAAGATGGCCAGCAAACATTTTCGCATATCTACCTCTCAGATTGAGGCCGCTTGACCTCGCAGCCTGTTCATCCCACCTTTGCACAAACGAAAATAAGAACAGGGTTCCCCATGACAAAATATCACCAAATGCTCTCCACGGTCACAGCCGACGGATTGGAAATGAAACTCGTGGAACGGGACATGCCGGAACCTAAGCCCCATGAAATCGTCGTCAAAGTCGAAGCTACACCAATTAACCCGTCTGATCATGGCGTCATGTTTGGTTGGGCGGATATTTCAAAAGCCACATCCACAGGTGAAGGCGCAGATCGCGTTCTTTGGGCCCCCCTTGCGCCGGGTGGATTAGCACGGATGAAGGCTCGTCTTGGACAAGACCTACCTGTTGGGAATGAAGGCGCAGGAACAGTGGTTACCGCTGGGACAGATGATTATGCACAGTCACTCATGGGCAAGCGCGTCGCGGTCATGGGCGGCGGCATGTATGGTGGCTATCGCGCCATTCCAGCCATGTCGGCCCTACCTCTTCCTGAAAGTGCATCGGCGCGAGATGGAGCGTCCTGTTTCGTAAATCCGCTGACAGCGCTCTGCTTTGTTGAGACGATGCGCGGCGAGGGACATACGGCTCTTGTCCACACAGCGGCGGCTTCAAATTTAGGTCAAATGTTGAACCGTATCTGCCAAGCAGAGGGTATTGATATCGTCAATATCGTTCGCAAAAGCGAGCAAGTGGACATTTTAAAAGATCTTGGCGCAAAACATATTGTGAACTCGAGTGATGATGATTTCCAAATGCAGCTCACAGATGCAATTCACGAAACAGGTGCGACGCTAGGATTCGATGCGATTGGCGGCGGTGATATGGCGTCCAAAATTCTGTTGGCGATGGAAGCGGCCGCTGCACGTACCCCTGGCGCCTACTCAATTTATGGTTCTGTCGCGCATAAGCAGGTCTATCTCTACGGAAGCCTGGATTTCACACCGACCGTCCTAAATCGGGCTTACGGCATGGCGTGGGGCGTTGGCGGATGGCTCTTGCCAAACTTCCTCGCAAAAGCGGGAATGGATGTAGCCGTACGTTTGCGTAAGCGTGTTGCGGATGAGCTGCACACGACATTCGCAAGTCATTACACGGATGAGATATCGCTATCCGAAGCGTTAGATGCGGATGTGGTTCGCCGCTATAATGCTAAGAAAACGGGCGAGAAGTTTCTCATCAATCCGACGCTTGATCTGTAGAAATGGGAATTGGGTTTTCGGCAAAATCCTTCAAACTTCTGGAGGACTTACGCGACAATAATGATCGCGAGTGGTTTCACGCCCATAAGGCGGAAATCGCGGAACATTGTCAGGACCCAATTGCTTTCCTACTGGATTGTTTAACCCAAGAATTATCAGATCATTCCATCCGATTGTCGGGTGGAAAACGAACGATGTTTCGGCTCAATCGGGATGTCAGGTTTTCAAAGAACAAGGACCCCTATAACTTTCATATCAGCGGGACCTTGACCCGATCAGGGATGAAGAATGAGCAGGGCGGTATCGTTTATCTTAGACTTGACCCTTCTGGCGGACGACTAGGCGCGGGGTCATGGCGTTTGAATGCGAAACGTATGGGGGCGATCCGAGATCAGATTTTGAAAGACCCAGACAGATTCAACGGCATTGTAGAGGGTCTTGCTAAGGCGGGTCTTGAGTTTGATCAGCAGGAGGTTCTGAAGAATATGCCGCGCGGGTATAACCAACATGCAGACCATGACTTAGCTTGGGCGTTACGAATGAAGAATTTTGCTGTTACCCGCCCGATGAGGCGCAATGACTGGAAAGGTGATGGGATTGTCGACCTGATTGTTAGTTTTGTGCGCAATGTTACGCCCGTGTTGGAGTTTGCAGCCAATGGCGCAGAGAAAAAGGCTAATTCGATTAATTAAACCGCAAAAATCTGGCTCTCATCCTTAAAGCTCTTAAACTCCAGTGCATTTCCGCTTGGGTCCAAAAAGAACATAGTGGCTTGCTCACCTATTTCGCCCTTGAAGCGGATATAGGGCTCGATGATGAACTCCGTCCCCGCATTTCGAAGCCTTTCGGATAGGATTTGCCAATCATCCCAGCCCAACACAGCGCCGAAATGACGGACGGGGACCTGTTTTCCGTCCACATTATTTGTGGGTTCATTAGACTGATCCATATCAGCCAAATGAAAGCTCACTTGATGCCCGAAGAAATCGAAATCAATCCAGCGTTCTGCTTCGCGCCCTTGATCGCAACCCAGAAGCCCGCCGTAAAAAGCACGCGTTGCCTCAATGTCTTTAATCGGTGCAGCGAGGTGGAAGACGGCTGCTTTCATTCTATTTTGGCCCGTAAGCGTAATCACCGCCTTTTTCGAGCGCGCGCAAATAGGCTGGGAGCTTATGGATGCGTTCCACATATTCATTGCAGGCGTCATAGCCTTTCAGGCGACCCCGAGCTTTGGCGGCTTCCAGCGGGAAGACCATCTGGATGTCGGCGCCTGTCATTTCGTCGCCCGCAAACCAGGTTTTGCTGATGAGGTGATATTCGCAATAATCGAGAATGGCTTTAATTTCGGCCATAATCATAGGCTGGAGCGGTGCAGCCGCATCTCCGAGATAACCAGTGTATAGCGAGAGCAAGAGCGGCAACATGGCCGATCCTTCTGCGAAATGCAGGAAGTGGACATAATCGACGTAATCTTGTGTGCCTTTAGCCGGGCGAAGTTTCCCATCACCATATTTATCGAGGAGGTAAACAATGATTGCCCCGGTCTCTGCAACGATCAATTCACCGTCTTCAATGACTGGACTTTTGCCGAGCTGATGCACGGCTTTCAATTCAGCGGGAGCCCGATTTGTATCCGGGTCGCGTTTATAGTGTTTGATCTGATAGGGGACGCCGAGTTCTTCGAGTAACCAGAGGATCCGTTGTGAACGTGAATTATTGAGATGGTGTACTGTTAACATGAGACATTGATGCGCCTCGTTGTCCTCAGTTTCAAGTCAGAATTCGAAGCTCAATTCGTGGTTTCCAAAACTTCGATATCAGATCCGCTAAAGACCAGCGTTTGAATGCCATTCGCGGTAGGAAGATTGATCATGTTATCAAATCTTGGACTAAGGTCTCGCAATATTGAGTTTTTTGCAGACCAGCTTTTGGGAAGGTCACTGAGAACGCCAGTCTGATAAATGTACAAATGGCCGCCTTGGACTTCTGCGCCAAGGATGGTGAGTTCAATGGGCTCATCATTCGCATTCAGCTCAAATCTCTCTGAGGCATAAAGTGCGGCTTGCGCGCGGGCTTTTAGGCCGGTCATGTCATTTTTGTCGATAATTCCCGCTTTAAACAGCAGGCGTTGGGCAGCAGAGAGCTGCAGAACATGAGTGACGTCTAATGTTTCATTTGGACCGAGTTTGACCTCAGTTTCAACGCGAGCGGCCTCATGGGCCTTAACAGGCGATGTTGCAGCAAAGCTGACAGCACAGACCGCTGTCAGAATAAGTGATCGGCGATTAAGCACCTATCGGCGCTCCAGCATCCGCTCGAGCGTCCGGCGAAGAGACGACTTTTTATCTTCTGTCTCATCAGCTTTTTCGTCAGTTTCCGATGTCTTCTCTTTCGCCGCTTTGTCAGATTTCTCGTCTTTAGCTTCGCCCATTGGCACGCTCTTCTCTTTAGAAGCGTCTTTTTCGGACTTCTCGGAATGCAGTTCGCGCAACATGTCAGCCATCATAGATGTCGATGTACGGTTCGATTTCATTAAATCGATACGGCTTTGCGAAATGGAAGGCGGGAAAGCGTTGTTAGAGAAGTCTGCGTCAGCCGTTTGATGATGAACGTCCAATTTGAACCTAGCGACGCGATTGTCCAAAGAGAAAAGCTTAGTTACGCTCTCAGAGTTCCGGCGCCAAATTTCAGCAGGAATCATATACTCTTCTGATGTACCGTTCTCATATTCGATTGTCACAGGAAGTGGAGAAATCAATCCGCCGAGGTTTTTGAAGTCGACAAAGTAGAGATACTTGCCGTCCTCCATGGCGCGGTCATACGCCTTGCGCTCCCAGTCTTTGAGACCATCATAGAACTTCTTGAACTTATTTCTGTCGGCATTGGTGACCGTGAATTTGTCGTTCTCGTTATAGAAATCTTCAAGGTCAGAGTAACGTTTTAGACGTGGTTTCAGACCTTCCTCACGGTTACGGATTTGCGAGATGTTTTCTGGACGGTTCTTTTGATACTCTTCGCGCTCCATATCTTTTTCGATGTCAGGATCTTGTGTGGAGATTTGGTACTCGCGAACACCTGTTACGGCCATGTCGACATGGTCTGTTCCATAGTACCAACCCCGCCAGAACCAATCGAGGTCTACGGCTGAGGCATCTTCCATTGTTCGGAAGAAGTCAGCAGGAGTTGGGCGTTTAAATTTCCAACGCGTCGCATATTCGCGGAATGCAAAATCGAACAACTCGCGGCCCATGACGGTTTCGCGAAGCACGATAAGTGAAGCGGCAGGCTTAGAGTACGCATTTGGACCAAATTGCAGGACGCTGTCAGATTGCGTCATGATAGGGACTTGGTTGGAGCTCGTCATATAACTCGGAATGACGTCCAGCGGGTTCTGTGTTCCGCGGCTGATTGGGAAGTTTTCTTCCCACTCATACTCGGCCATGTATTCTAGGAAGGAGTTCAATCCCTCATCCATCCACGTGTAACGACGCTCATCGGAATTCACAACCATCGGGAAATAGATGTGCCCGATTTCGTGGATGATGACACCAATCAGACCGTATTTGATGTTGCGTGAATAGACTGTTTCTCCGGATTTCTCATCTTCAGATGGGCGGTAACCATTGAAGGTAATCATTGGGTATTCCATCCCGCCGCGTTCCCATGTGTTCACGGATTGCGCTGTCGGATAAGGATAGTTGAAGGCAAATTTGTTGTAGACGTCCATTGTGTGAACGACGGCTTGTGTGGAGTATTGCGACCAGATCGGATCAGCTTCTTTTGGGAAGAATGACATAGCAAGAACTTCAGGCACTTCCGCGTCATCTTGTTCGAACTTCATTGCGTCCCAAATATATTTACGGGAAGACGACCAGGAAAAGTCACGTACATTTTCGGCTTTGAACGACCATGTTTTTTCGCCTTTTGCTTTGGATTTTTCGTTTTCTTCCGCTTCCTCTGGCGTGACGATGTAAATCGGGGCTTCTGTATTGATATCAGCAAGGCGACTGCGCTGTTTGGCGCTTAGGACTTCACGTGGATTTTGAAGCTCACCGGTTGCTGAAACGATATGGTCACTTGGGACCGTGAGGTTCACTTCATAATCGCCGAATTCCAAAGTGAATTCTCCGCGACCGAGAAACTGCTTGTTCTGCCACCCGGTATAATCCGTGTACGACGCGAGACGAGGGAACCACTGGGCCATTCCGAAGATATAATTATCGTCTTCTTCAAAGTACTCGTAACCGCCACGTCCACCTATGGCGACTTCGTCAAGAATGTTGTGTTCCCAGTCGACTTGGATGGTAATAGTTTCGCCGGATTTCAGAGGCTCTGCTAAGTCGATGCGCATCATGGAATCATTGACAATGTACGGAAGAGCGTCGCCATCTGCGTCCATGATAGCGTTGAATTCGAACCCATATTGGCGGTCTTCATAGGCCTGCTCTTTCCGAAGGGCGAAAAAGGAGTAGCTGTCAGCGCCACCTGCGCCATCTCCACGGCGCGATCCTGCGGCAGATGCAGTAGCAGAGCGGCGCTCCAAAGAGCCGTCTTTAAAACGGTTTTGATCTAAAGCGAGCCAGATATAATTTAGCGTGTCAGGAGAGTTATTCGTATACTCAATATCGCTCTCAGCGTAGATGCGGCGATCGTCCTCATCCAGACGGATATCCATCGTGTGACTAGCTCGTTGTTGCCAGTAGCCTGGACCAGGTGCGCCGGAGGCACTTCGGTACACATTGGGTGAAGGCAGAACGTGGTCTAGCTGACGGAATTTGGCTGCGGCATCATTCGCGCTGCCAGCTGTTACATTAGGTTTTTCACTTTCCGTTGCGAAAGCTTCTGCACCGATAACCAAGGCTGTCATGGCTCCGATTGTTGTAATGCTGGCGAATTTGAGCGCGGATTTAATGCCTGACATGAGGGCTCCCGAAGGCTTGAAAATTGATTTGAGATAAGCGTAGCGTTACTCTGTAGCAAATACCTACTAAATTCCCGTAAAGGACGAAAACCTGTTTGCCATTCGCGTTAACGCGGAGTTGTAGATACCCTTTGCAACGGTTGCGCAGAGGGATGGAACTTCATTCGCGTTCGGAATGAAAGGTCTGACATGGCTTTGAATGGATGACGTTGACGGAAAGCATGACGATTATAAATTCGAGCATCTATTGTTAATGCGCCGCTTTTAAAATTCTCGAGCGCGAAGCGAGCAACCCAACCCAATGTATTATACTTTTCTAGAACCATTCGGCGTGCTGTGAGGAGTTCGGATTGCCTTCTTGAGAAGGCATCTTGGGCTATGGCATCGCGAATGGTCGTTATTGCGGATTCTAAGTCGAAAATATCGATTGGTATGACTGAGTTTTCTGGGAAGGTATCAGCATAATCAGGATCGCCAAAATAGAAGGGCAAGCATCTCGCTAGAAAACAATCTGCCAGCTTTTCGGTCCAATGTCCGGACTCGATGTGGTTCTCTATCGCGATGTGATAGCGATAATCTCGCATTGCTTCTGCTTTATCTGAGACAGGTTGAATTCCGCGTCCAAAAACCTCCAATTCGGGCAAACGTCGCCGAAGTTTCGTAATGAAATCTAACCTTGCGGAATGCACGGTGTGGGACATTCGTTTTGTGCTACAAACCGTCGAAAGCGATTTTGTCTTTGTTGGAGGAGGGCGCGTTAACTCATCAAATGATAAATGCTCGCCGGTTTCTTCTAAAGTTCTACCGTAAAACCATCGCAAGGGCGGGGTCTCATAGATGTGATTTGGGTGCTGCGTGAGTAATTTAGATTTACTGGTAAGAACATGTCCAAACTGACGCATAAAATGCGGGCCATCGATTCGAATCGAAGACGGCTCTGTTGTTATCAAAAGGGTATTTGCGCGTGAACACGACAGAGTCTCAAATCGTTGAGATGACGCGCGCTCATCCCATTTAGGCAAGCCCTCATAGATCGCTAGGAAGTCATAGTTCTGATCTTTTGCGTCGAATGTAAATTGAACATCAGGAAACCCCTGATTTGGGATCAAGGGAGACCAGAGAGAGACAATTTTCTTTTCATCTGTTTTGGAAAGGAACTTTATACGGAGAGGCTTACGCATATCCGCGGTCGCCAATTCGTTCGTGGGTAAACAGTCCAGGGCCGCACGCAATTTTCCAATTTGAGTTTCTCCAGAGGAGCGCTTTATTCATCTCGATTTCGAGATTTGGTAGTTTGTTGGCATGTCGTTTCGTCTTAACAGAACGGGCCAAAGGTATGATTTCATTTAAAAATCTGTTCCTGTTGATTAAAATGGATTGATTCGTCCACGGCATTACTTTGGCATCAACAAGATAGAAGCCCTCTCCAATGTTTTCAAAATAATCAGGATGTCTGGCTATGGATTCTGGTTCGTCATAAAGCGCGTATCCTGTTAGGCGCCTAAGCTTATCCGGCCGGAAGCGGTTTATGATTTGGGACTTCAATGAACCGTTATAGAGCTTACGGTATTTGGTCAGGCCTGTGAACGCTTGTCCGGGAGCTCGAACGCTTCGGAGTCTCGACATTATTACGTCATCGCGTTCTAATAGTTTGAGTGATTTCGTAAGTTGGCGTCGGACTTCGGTAAGGGGTTCGATCAGCGGGCAGTCATTTTCAAGCATGAGAATATAGTCTGTCGATATAGCTGCCGCTGCCGCCGCCATATTTTCCATAATCCCAAGATTTCTCGGGGTTGAATTGATTTTGATATCAAAAGTGCTCGTCGTGCTTAATACGGAGTCATCTGGGTCTGGGAGAAAAACTTGAGATTCCGAGAATTCAGCGAATAGGCCAGCGGAAGCATAGCTTTCAAGGCTTGGCTTGAGGGTTTCGGCACCTCGCCAGGAAAGAATAGAAAGCCCTATGCTCACCAATGTTCAGCAATCCAAGGAGTTGGCCGGACATGTTTATAGAGATGTTTCCATGGAGATTTAACGGGCCATTTGCCAACCAAGGCTTCATCCTGATCTGGCTTGCCCGTAAATGCGACGATTTTGGTGTCCTCAGGTAACTCAGGCACTTTAAAGAAATTCAACGGCCATTTCGGAAGCAAACTATGTTTGAAACTTGCGCACCACATGCTTGGCCAAAAGACCATGTCGGTAACTTCGCGCGAGATATATACTTGTTCAATACGATAGGTTGACAGAATTCTCGACTGTTCAGTTTCCAATTTATCGAAAATGTGGGTGTGGGTACCAACCCGCCACCGAAAACAAGATGTGTTTCCAATATTTTGGCCTGGCTGGGTCCAGTTCTCAATTACGCAGAACCGTCCAGGCTCATAATCAAACATATCATCGAGATTACTTGTTATCACGAGGTCGAGATCAAGGAACAGTATATCACCAGACAATCCGGCCAAGTCCGCCTTCCACAAAACAAGTTTGCGCCAAGGCGTGATGACAAGATCATCTGGTAAATTAATCTGCGGAATAGGTTCACATCTAACGCTGTCGTCAATGCCTGATGGGTCATCCGTGAGGCATACCAACTGAGTCGGGCGTTGGGTGTTACGCTGCACAGCTTCGTTAAGACGGTTCACGAATTTTGCGCCGTAACGTGTCCCCCATTTCATACAGATGACAGTTTGCACTATCCGAGCCTATTCGCCTTTGAGCATTTCATCTCGTAAGGCACGAAACTCTGCGCCTTCATACCAGTTTGGCCATTGGTCTGAATTCGCGAGATCATATCC
The DNA here is from genome assembly GCA_039975855.1 of Litorimonas sp. GTDB lineage: Bacteria > Pseudomonadota > Alphaproteobacteria > Caulobacterales > Maricaulaceae > Litorimonas. The sequence continues at coordinate 594,307 of JBDWGH010000003.1, forward strand.
CATGTCGAGCATGATATCAGTTGCCTGAACAATACCCGAAAGATCCCAACTGTTGTCATATTCGTCACCAACTTTGTGGTAACGCTCAGCCGTATATTCCTTGGCGAATTTCTCGCCATAAGTAAGTCCGTTGGTGACATGGTTGTTGCCTGGATCGGCATAAAGCATTGGTACACCTAGTTTGGCCAAACTAATGTGGTCCGAGCGGTAGAAATAACCCGCCTCAGGTTTGTCATCTGGCACAACATACATGCCGCGTTTTTCAAGTTGCCGTTTAAGCAAGTCTTCTAACTCGCTTGACCCGAAACCAATGACTTTCATGTCCTTCGTTTCACCAACGGGGAGCATAGCGTCAATGTTGATGCCGCCTACAGTTTGAGCCAGCGGCACAAGCGGTTTTTCGCCGTAATAGGCGGAACCAAGAAGCCCAGATTCCTCTGCGGTTACAGCTACAAAAAGAACAGAGCGTTCCGGTGCACCTCTCTCGGCCATTGTCTCCGCGATTTCGATGATAGCCGCAGTGCCTGTTGCATTGTCAACGGCGCCATTAAAAATCTTATCTTCCCCGTCGACATCCTCACTCATCCCAAGATGATCCCAATGTGCCATATAAAGCACGTATTCATCGGGGTTCGTTTTACCCTTCAAGACACCTGCGACATTCTGGGAATCTGCCGTTTTCACATTTTGGTTAATTGTCGCCGAGAGTTTCAAGTCGGGCGCTGGAACAGGAGAGAAGCCTTTTACTGCCGCGTCAGATTTCATTTTAGCCAAATCCAGCCCGGCTTTAGCAAACATTTGATCGGCTTGCTCGTAAGTTACCCAACCTTCGAGAGCGACTCGTGATGCTCCGCGATCAGGCCTCACCAAATCATATTGTTCGCCAGTCCAAGAGCCTGAGACGACTTCCCAACCATAGCTCGCGGGTTCTGTCTCATGAATTACAATCGCGGCTTTCGCGCCTTGCCTCGCGGCTTCTTCATATTTGTAAGTCCAACGCCCATAATATGTCATAGCGTTGCCCTTGAAGAGGGCTTCATTTTTTGTTGCGAAGCCTGGGTCGTTTACCAGCATCACAACGGTTTTGCCTTTGACGTCGAGATCAGAATAATCGTTCCAGCCATATTCGGGCGCGTTCACGCCGTATCCGACGAAGACAAGTTCGCTGTCAGAGACTGTTACTGTTTCATCCAAGCGCTTTGTCCAGAAGACAGCGTTTTCGGTTGTGTTACCGTCGAGGACGACATTGTCTCCCAAATTAATAGACATTTTCGAGCTTGGGAGAACAGTTGCGGCTGTAAGCTCCACTGTTTGAAAGTAAGTTCCATTTTCGCCAAAAGGAGCAAGGCCAGCCTCTGCCATTTCATCTGCAATATATTGCGACGCGGCTTGACCACCCGGAGTAGATGGTGCGCGCCCTTCAAATTCGTCACTCGCGAGCTTTTCGATACGGCGACTAAGATCCGAGGCAGAGGATGTCGCACTTAAATCTCCCGCAGGGATAGTAGGCTCTTGAGCTGAACATCCGAGTAGAATTGAGGTGGATACCAATAGGGCGGAAGCCAGCTTTGCGTTGATAGAAATTGTCATAAAAGACTCCGAACGAGGTGAACGTATTTCGTCCCATTCATAATTGGATATTGCAATGGTGCAATCGCTACTGTTTACGCCATGCGTAAGAATTACGGAATGAGGCAAAAAACGAATGCGTTATATAGTTATTTTGACAGCAGCGCTTGCGATTGCGGCATGTGAACCAAAGACCGGCAATGTAGAATCAGGTGTTGAAAACACTGCTGAAGCTACGCAGCCTGCGGAATCGACGATGAATACGCGGACTAAACAGGCGTCAATGCTGCTCGAAACAGCGTTATCAGGTACTTATGGGTACGACATAACAGAGAGCCTTACGACTGAAGTTGGTCAGCGCATGGCAGGTACAGAAGCCGAAGCAAGGGCACGAGACTGGGCGGTCGCAAAATTCAACGCTCTTGGGTTAGAGAATGTGCGTGTGGAGCCCTTTACTATCCCAGGTTGGGAGCGTGGTGAAGAATCGGCAGTCATTGTTGCGCCATACCCGCAAAAACTAGAAATAACGACTTTGGGATACTCGGTCGCTACCCCATCTCAAGGTATCGAGGCAGAAGTCGTCTATTTTTCAGAATTGGATGCGCTAAAGGCGACTACCGAAGACCTTACAGGGAAGATCGCTTTTATCGATGGTCGGATGAATAAATTTCCGGATGGAGCCGGATACGGTCCTGCGGGAATGAAACGCCGTATCGGAGCGTCTGAGGCAGCGAAACATGGAGCCGTCGCTGTACTTATTCGGTCTGTTGGAACCGATAGTCATAGATTCCCTCATACAGGTGGAATGAGATACGCCCCAGATTTTCCAAAAATCCCCATTGCGGCTATGTCCAGTCCTGATGCCGACCAAATGGAACGAATTTTCAAACGCGGTGAAAAGGTTATAGTAAGAATAAAACTGTCACCAATTAGTACCGGACAGCGGCCTTCGGGTAATGTCATCGGTGAAATCGTAGGTACCGAAGAGCCAGAAAAAGTTGTTTTGATCAGTGGTCATTTGGACAGCTGGGACTTAGGCACTGGCGCGATTGACGATGGTGCGGGTATCGGTATTTCGGCCGGAGCGGCGAAAGTCATTATCGATTCCGGTTTGAAGCCAAAACGGACGATTCGAGTCGTAGCTTATGGTGCTGAAGAAATCGGTCTTCTAGGGGGCTTTGCTTACCGAGATAAACACAAAGCCGATCTTCCCAATCACGTCATGGCGACGGAGTCAGATTTTGGTGCGGTTGGTCCTTATGAAGTCCACTATAACTGGACTGAAGGTAGGGAGGATATGCAAGCACTTGCTGATCTCTTAGGATTACCTTTGATCAAGAAAGATACGTCAGGTGGTCCGGATATTGGCCCAATTAAAGCCGAAGGCGTCCCTGCAATGCGCCTTCAACAAGATGGTACCGACTATTTTGACCTCCATCATACACATGATGATACATTCGATAAAATCGACCCGAATGAGATGGCAAAGAATACCGCGGCTTTTGCCGCAATGGCATGGATTACGGCCAATTCAGATTCAGAATATCGCGATAGTAAGGAAAACTAGATGTCTCTCCCACCCATTCTCCAAGATTTGCCATTACCCGTAATCGGGTCGCCTATGTTCATTGTCTCTGGCCCTGAACTGGTCATAGCGCAATGTAAGGCCGGAATCGTAGGAACCTTTCCCGCTCTGAATGCTCGTCCCTCCGGAACGCTAGAGAAGTGGATTGTCAGAATAAAACTTGAATTAGACGAGTATCAAAAAGCTAATCCCGACAAAAAAGTTGCACCATTTGGCATCAACCAAATCTGTCACCCTTCGAACAACCGATTGCAAGAAGACATGGAGGTTTGTGTTAAACACGAAGTTCCAATTATTATCACATCATTGCAGGCCAACCAGATGGTATATGATGCGACCCATTCTTATGGAGGCATAATATTGCACGATGTGACAAATATTCGTCATTCGAAAAAAGCTCTCTCTATGGGAGCCGACGGTTTGATCGCCGTTTGCGCAGGCGCGGGCGGTCACGCCGGACGTTTATCGCCTTTCGCTCTAATTCCTGAAATTCGTCAGTTCTTCGATGGGCCTCTTCTTCTATCTGGTTCTATCGCAACAGGTGGCGCGATCGCCGCTTCCTTAGCTATGGGAGCTGACATGGCCTATATTGGAACGCGGTTTATCGCGACAGCCGAAGCAAATGCAGAAGAAGGATATAAGGACGAAATTATTCAGAGTTCTGGCGAAGATATTGTTTTATCTTCTTTGTTCACAGGCGTGCACGGCAATTATCTGAAAGGGTCAATTGAAAAGGCTGGTTTAGATCCAAACAATCTTCCTGAGGCGGACAAGTCATCTATGAATTTTGGCTCAGGTGGTAACACTGAGGCGAAAGCTTGGAAGGACATTTGGGGGGCAGGTCAGGGAGTTGGGTCGGTTAAAAATTCTCCGCCAGTTGCTGACATTATCGAGGAATTAAAAACAGAATATGTGGAAGCCTGCAAAATTTTAGCATCCAAATTGGGCTAAAATCTCATTAATCATCACTGCTTCGCTTATTTAATTCTTTGGCGAGTAACATTGCATGCTGTCTTTTTATCGCCTATGCGTTTGCGACATGCTGATTCATATAGAGTTAGTTGCAAATTTTAGGGAGGACTGCCCATGTTTTCGAAGTGGTTAGGCGCCGGGCTTATATTAGCCATCGCGTCGCTCATTCTGGGCTGGATTTTTGGCATGCCAAAAATCGAAAGTATGGAAAAAGATATTCGAGCGGCTTTAGACAGCCAAGGATACGAAAGTGTTCAGGTCGATATGTCTGGTAATGTCGCAACGCTTTCAGGTGAGGCGATGAGCGAGTCTGCAAAAGCAGGTGCGATTAAGGTTGCCGAGAACACGGAATGTTCTGCTTGTAAGAACAAGCGGAAATGGCACGTCGTGAAGGATGCGATGACTTTCAAAACTATCGCTGTTCAAAACCCTTACACATTTAATGCAGTGAAAAATCTTGATGGAAACGTGACAGTCAATGGTTTCGTTCCGTCAGAAACAGCTAAGGCAGATCTGCTTCTGGCCGCAAATCGAATTTTTAACACTAAGGTGATTGATCGAAAGATTAGAGTTGCTTCCGGCGCTCCAGATGGAGATTTTTTGAAGGTAACCGAAAGCTACATGACTGAGTTAGCGAGCTTGGACAAAGGCACGTTTTCACAAGAAGGTTATAATGGTCTTCTAAAAGGGACGGCTTCAGACGTAAATGTCCGTGACCGGATCAATCTTGCCGGACAAGGTCTTCCAGCGAAATATGCAACAGGGTTCAGAGCGGACATTAATGTCCCGGAGATTGTGGTTCCAGAGGTTGGAGAAATTAAGTCCGTCTCAGTTTGCCAAAAGTTATTTGAAGAAGTGAAGTCGGACAAGCGTATTCAGTTTGAAACTGGCGCTGCCAATATTAAGGGCGCCGAGAGTTTCGATCTACTAAATACTATTGCTTCGGCAGCTAATCGTTGTCCAAGTTTCCGGATTGAAATTGGTGGTCACACAGACAGCACGGGTGATGAAGGGTTTAATCAACGCCTTTCTGAAGCACGTGCCGCAACTGTTAAAAATTACCTTTCAGATCAACAGGTCGAGGCAAACCGTCTCACTGCAATTGGATTTGGCGAGTCCAATCCCCGTGCAACTAATTCAACTGCAGAAGGTCGTGCGCAAAACCGTCGTATCACCTTTACTGTAACTCAGGCTCAATAGGAGTTCCCAATGTCTAATATTATCGCATTCGTTCTATGTTTCTTGCTTTGGCCGCTTTTGCTGCTTGGGCTTCTAGGTCTACTATTAGGTTGGTTATTCTTCCGAGGTAAAAAAGTGGATGGTGATCTTTCGGTTGAAGGAGAGGGTGCTCTACGGGCTGAAGCCGATAGCCTTCGCGCACGCGTTCAAGAACTGGAAGGTCGTGTATCCACACGTGATACTGAAATTTCCGGTTTAAAAGGAAAACTGGCCGCAGGCGCGGCAGGTGCTGTGGCGGCAACAGCTATCGCGGCTAAGTCGGATGATGCAGCGGAAGACGACACTTACGCATTAGAGTGGCGAAATCGCTATCTTGCAGCTCGTGTGAAATACCTTGAGAGCCAAGTCGCTGAAGCCCCTAAGGCAAAAGCTAAGAAGCCTGCGGCGAAGCGTAAAGCCGCTCCAAAAGCTGCTGCTAAACCTAAGGTAAAAGCTAAGCCAAAACCTAAAGCGGCGCCTAAACCAAAAGCAAAAGCTGCGGCGAAGCCAAAGGTTCTTTACACAGACGGACCGACCGACGGTGCACCTGATGATTTGAAACTCATTAAGGGAATCGGACCGAAGTTCGAAAAAGATCTTAACGGAAAAGGCATCTACTATTTCCGTCAGATTGGCGCTTGGAAGAAAAAAGACGTTACAATGGTCGAGGGTGTCATTGACTCCATTCCCGGCCGTATTGAACGCGACGAATGGGTAAAGCAGGCCAAAGGCTTTGCAAAATCCACTCCTGCCAAAGCGCGCAAGAAACCTGGACCTAAGCCTGGTACAAAACGCGGTGCTTTAACGGCCGCTGGCAAGCCTCGTAAGAAGCCTGGACCAAAGGCTGGTTCTACTCGTAAATCAGCAAAACCAAGTGCTGCTGAAATCGCGTTTGAAAAATATTATACAAACGTGAAGAAGTTTGATCCGAAAGCTCGCAAGCCAGTTGTACAGGGTATTGTGAAATATTGCGGAGTTTCCTTGAGGTCTCGTGACGCATCCCTGGTTGCCTGTTCAGATGAATCTGAATTGAAAACTGTCGCGAATGGTTTCGTGACGAAGAAGCTCGAAAAGACATCTGGTCAAATGGAGCTTGTAAAAGAGGTTTGCCAAGAGATGAAAGGCGAACGCTTCAAAAGCCGCGTCACTTTCTATTATTTGGCAGCTAAGAAAGCCCGTAAATTGGGTAAGTTCACCTAGACCTTTCCCTGCAATTTAATTGCAAAAAGCCCGTCTTTATGGCGGGCTTTTTTTATGCGTCCACATGTGTGGATATGCGCGTAATTTTGACAGGTGGAAAAAACCAAACACCTAAACGATTGGCGTTGGCCGAATTTTGATCCTTCTGAATTTGCATGCCGACATTGCGGTCAAATGTATCACTGGCCAGAGTTTTTTGACCGAATTCAAAATGTACGATTTGATGTCGGTCGACCTCTGGTTATTCAGTCGGGTCATCGATGTACTTTGCATAATGCGAGGGTTGGCGGCGCACCGTTCTCGCAGCACTTAAAGCTAGCCGCAGATATCTCAACTCATGGACATGACAGGCAACTTCTATTGAAGGCCTGTGAGTCGGCTGGGTTTACGGGGTTCGGGTTTTACCAAACATTCCTTCACATTGACTTGGGCCGACCGCGCCGTTGGTGGTCCGGACAGAAAGCGAGACAGTTATGGCAGATTTAGTTTCTTTGGGGTTTGATGCCGCCGCCGGAGGTGTTTTTGGATTGATTGGAACGGCTCTGGGGCGCGTTGCAGGATTCTTTGAACGCAAAGATGAGAATGCTCAAGAACGAGCGCGATGGATTCACGAATATAGATTGCATGAGCTAAATATGAAAGCTCGAGCTCAAGAGTCTGAAATTGAGATCCAATTGGCGGCTCAAGCTGGATCTTGGAAAGGCCTGGAAGCCTCAATTTTAGCAGATGCCGCGAGTGGAAAAGCTAGTCGGTGGATCGTAAATTTGCTTAGATTAGTCAGGCCCGCGCTAACGTTTTTACTCTGGATCATTACGGCTGGGATATTTTTGCGAACCCAAAATCAAGAGATAGCTGAAGCGGCTGTTTTTGCTGCAACCGCGGCTACGCTCTGGTGGTTTGGGGACCGAGCTCCCAAACCTTTAAGGCGAGTGCCGTCTTAGGATTATCCGCCAAGGGCCGCCGCTTGGACGATCGACTGACCCGTCAAGATTGCGACGATAACAAACATGTTAAACCCGTAGAAAATAGCAATGCTGTAGCTCGCAAAAATAGTTTTGAACCATCCTCGCTTGAACATATTTTTGGCACTGAGGGGGAGGTAAATGGCAATACCAATGAAGAAAACTTGAACCATCCCCCCTAGCGGGGTCCATTGTGAGAGCAGGATAAGCGTAAGAAGGAAAGCAAATGTCACGGCATGTATATAGGCCGCATGCACTAAGTGGTCGTATAGGAGGGCTGTGTTTTTTCCTCTGATAAATACAAGCCCGATGATTGCTGCAAGCGGCATCATGAGAAACATTATTCTTGGTAGGTATTTCGAAATACCTTCGTTTAGGAGGGCTGGATTCTTGAGAACTTTGACTGACAGTTCTTGAATATCCGTCTCAGAGAATTTTACTCCATTTACAGATCCGGCACCTAAGTTGAAGGCATACCCATTCGTTGTTTCAACGGGCAATTTGTGAATGTCTGCCCGCGTCAACCCAAGCTCTGCAAGATCCTCATCTAAGACTAATAGGGTTTGTTGGGCTAACTGCCTTACTTCCTTGGTTGCCGCGAAACGTATTTGTTCCGTGACATCCAACACCTCATCAGCTTTATCTGCTTCCTGAATTCGTGTTCCGATTGATTCAGGATCTGACGTCATGAAAAGAAGGTTGTTGTAACTATCAACCAATTCGGCCACTTTTTCGGCGTACGTTTCTAACGCTAAAGTTCTTTGATCGTCGACTTCTACTTCTACTTCGTCTTCATCAGGGTCAGAGGCGCTTGGCCATGAATCACTTGATTTAAGAAGCTCATCACTGGGGAGCTCTCCCAGGAGTGAAAGATCGTCATTGAGCTGGAAAACCTGCCTAGGAATACCTGTGATCAAACGCGCTACCCGGTCGAAGTCGGTGCCAGCGTTAAGACGATCCAATTCCGCTTGTCGCCTGAAAAACCCAAAATCCGGTTTAAGCGTAACAGATGCATCTTCCAGGGTGTCAACGTCTCCCACGAATTCGGCTTTCGGAACAATATCGGTCCGTACACTAAAGATGCGTGTTTCGGTTAAGCTCATGTAACCAAAAAGGATGATGGAAAGTGCCAAATAAATGCGGACGGGAGATGTCCAGGTTACACGCTTTCCATCAGAAAATTCTCGGGAAACGCGGCCTGGTTTTATCAAGAGCATTAACCAAGTTCGCCACATTCTGTTTTCTAACGAGAAAATTGAAGCAAAGGTTTCGAAGAAAAGCGACCAGATTGATCGTCTGTAATCGTCGTTTTTCTGACCGCAGCTGTGGCAGAACAGTCCTCTCATGGTCTCACCGCAAGAGAAACACTCAATTTGTTGATTTTCGTCAGGAATGTTGTCGCGGGATAGCAGGTCCTCGCTAGCGACAAGAGCCGCAGCTTCTGCTTCCCCAAAACTTCCGCCCGTGCCGGATGTTGACATCATTTTTAGTACTCCCTGATTGCTGTTCTTGCATATCAAAAGGTACATGAGAACATTCAAATTTGTGTCTTGAACCGTTATCCTAGGTGTCTAAACCTAGACCATGTTTAAAAATAAAATTGTTTGTATCACCGGTGCTTCGGGAGGGATTGGCCGCGGCCTCGCCGAAATGTTCGCAGCGGAAGGTGCTAAGGTCGCAATCAGTGACTTGAAATCGCCTGTCGAAACCGCCTCGGAAATTGGTGCCCATGCTTATGTTTGTGATGTTGCTAGTGAAGCATCGGTCCAATCTTTTATATCAGATGTCCAAAACGATCATGGGGCCATCGATGTTTTTGTCTCAAATGCCGGCGTTGGATCCGGTAATGGACAATTCGTTGCTGGCGCTAGTAATGAAAGTTGGGAATTAGCTTGGCAGGTCAATGTTATGGGGTCTGTATATGCGGCCCGCGCATTGATGCCCGATTGGGTGGAGCGCGGTCATGGTCGATTTGTGATAACGGCGTCCGCTGCGGGCCTTTTGAATCAGATCGGAAGTGCATCATATTCATGCACGAAACATGCTGCGGTTAGTTTGGCTGAAAGCATTGCAATCGAGCACGGCGATCAGGGTATAAAATCCCATTGTATATGCCCGCAATATGTGCGGTCTAATATGACAAAAGGTATGCCAATGGCGGAGGGATCCAAAGATGGACTTTTGGAGCCAAAGGATGTCGCTAATGCACTAAAGGCTGCGATTATTGCTGACGAATTTATGGTATACCCCCACCCAGTTGTGAAGGACTATTTTATAAACAGAGCAATGCACACGGATGCCTATTTGTCAGGACTGCGTAAATTGAAAGCGAAGCTCGGTAGAGCTTTTGCAAGTAAGGGTTAACTCATGAGCGAGAGATTCGATTTATCCGGCCGCGTGGCCCTTATTGCCGGAGCGTCGCGCGGAATTGGTGAAGCAATTGCACACGGTTTCGCCCAACACGGAGCGACTGTTATTTGCTCCAGTCGCAAACAAGCGGATTGTGAAAAGGTTGCTGAGTCCATTCGCGAAGCCGGCGGAGATGCGATTAGTGCAGAGCTTCACTTAGGTGAGCTATCTGACCACGGTAAAGTGATTGATATGATTGCTGAAAAATATGGCCGTCTAGATATTCTTGTCAATAATGGTGCGACCAATCCCTATATGGGTGCCGCCCATGAGGCGCCGGAAGGGGCTTATGACAAAACCTTCGATGTGAATGTAAAGGGCCCATATTACTTATCATCGAAGGCCATTCCCCTCATGTTGAAAAATGGCAAGGGATCAATTGTGAATGTTGCTTCTATTGATGGCATTCAACCTGGGAAGGGCCGTGTAATTTACGGGATGACCAAAGCGGCGTTGATATCCATGACTAAAGGGATGGCGAAGGAATACGGCAATCATGGCATTCGCGTGAATGCCTTGCTCCCAGGATTTACAGATACGAAATTGGCTTCCGCCTTAAAAGCTGCCCCTGGGATTCAAAAATATATGGATGAAAATCTCGCGATTTCTAGAATGGCACAACCGGACGAGATGGTCGGCGCAGTTCTATATATGGCTAGTGATGCGAGCAGTTATTTCACGGGGCAAGGTATGGTCGTTGATGCAGGAGCAATCATCTAATCATGGCAGATAAAAACCCAACCATTGAGGTGCGTTCTGGCGAAGCTTTAGACATGTCGATTATCGATCCGTTGCTGAAGAGCGCGATTTCGGGTCTGGAAGGGGAAGCTGTTGTCACTCAATATCCAAGTGGTGCTTCAAATCTGACCTATGCCGTTGACTACCCTGACCGCAGACTTGTTTTGCGGCGTCCGCCCTTTGGTAGTATCCCAAAAGGTGGGCATGATATGTTCCGTGAATATCGAATTATGAGAGACCTTCTACCTGTCTTTTCTGCTGTCCCGCCGGTTCTGTATTATACGGATGACGAAAGTCATATCGGTAAAGAGTTCTACGTGATGGATCGTGTTGATGGTCACATTTTGCATAGTATCCCGAAAGAATGGAATTGGAGCGAGACTGAGAACCGGAAACTTTGCGAAGAGTTTTTCACAAAATTATGCGATCTTCACACGTTAGATGTTGACGCGGCAGGACTTTCTGATTTTGGGAAACCTGAAGGGTATGTGGAGCGCCAGATCAAGGGGTGGAACCGTCGTTGGAACAAAGTTCTAACCGATGATGTGCCGCATTATGACGATATACAAAGCTGGCTAGATCGGAATATGCCGAAGGACTCCGGCAAGGTCGGAGTTCTTCATGGGGACTACAGGATCGATAACTGTATTTTAGACCCCAAAGATCCGACAAAAATTTCGGCAATTATTGATTGGGAAATTTCCGCATTAGGCGATCCGTTGATGGATCTAGGAAATACACTCGCTTATTGGGTTCAGGCGGATGATCCACCCCATATGCAGATGACACTGCGTCAGCCGAGCAACAACCCAGGTATGATGACCCGTCAAGAGGTACTAAAATTCTATTCCGAACGAACCGGCTATGATGTGTCTGATATGACGTATTACTATGTCTACGGAATATGGCGGTTATGCGTCATCATTCAACAAATCTACTTTCGCTATGTAAGCGGTTCCACGCAAGACGAGCGCTTTAAGAGTTATGGGAAAATGGTCATGGCGCTTGCTGAGACCGCTCGAGAAAAAATAAAAACAGGAGAGATATAATGGCCAAAATGGATTTAGGACGCACGGATCGCGTCGAAAAACTGTGTGATGCCGTCCGAGAAATCGTCCGAAACGATGTCATACCAATAGAAAATGAGTGGCATGCCGAAACACATAATGCTGAAGATCGTTGGATGCACACGCCGCGTCAGATGGAAATCTTGAATACGCTCAAAGCTAAAGCACGTAAGCAAGATCTTTGGAATTTTTGGTTGACCAAAACGGGCCTAACTGCCTCTGATAAAGGCTACGGACTATCAACAGTAGAGTATGCCTATCTAGCCGAAGAAATGGGTTGGTCTCATTTGGCACCCGAAGTTTTTAACTGCTCCGCTCCTGATACAGGCAATATGGAAGTGTTCGAAAAATACGGCACGGACGAACACAAAGAGCGTTGGTTGAAGCCGATGCTCGAAGGTGAGGTGCGATCGGCTTATTTGATGACAGAGCCGGATGTAGCGTCCTCTGATGCAACAAATCTCGATTTCTCTGCCGTAAAGGACGGTGACGAATGGGTCTTTAATGGAGAAAAATATTGGTCCTCAGGGGCAGGGGATCATCGCTGTAAGGTTTATATTCTGATGGCACGGACTGCACCGCGTGATGGCGGCGCGGGACGTCATCAACAACATTCTATGTTCGTTGTTCCTGCGGATACGCCAGGCATCACTAAATTGCGCGCTATGCAAGTCTTCGGAAATGACGATGCGCCCCATGGGCATTTGCATATGCGGTTTGAAAATGTGCGGGTCCCCGCAGATGCTTTGCTAATCGGTGAGGGTCGAGGCTTTGAAGTTAGCCAAGGCCGCCTTGGACCTGGTCGTATTCATCATTGTATGCGAGCAATTGGTCAGGCGGAACGCGCTTTAGAACTTATGTGTCGCCGTGCGGTATCGCGAACAGCGTTTGGTCGTCCTTTGGCGAAACTTGGCGCGAACTATGATATTATTGCTGATTGTCGCATTCAAATTGAACAGACGCGCCTTCTTTGTTTAAAAGCCGCTTGGATGATGGATCAAGGTGATCCACGTGCAGCCGCCCCTTGGATTTCCCAAATCAAGGTTGCAGCACCTAACGTCGCGCTGAAGGTGATTGACGAAGCCATGCAAATGTTTGGCGGTACAGGCATCAGCCAAGACACACCATTAGCAGGCATGTATGCTGGTATGCGAACGTTGCGTTTTGCGGATGGTCCGGACGCTGTTCACCGCATGCAAGTCGCTCGAAAAGAACTCCGCGCATACACAAATCAGAAAGTATAATTTAACGGGATTTTTAGCCTGTTAAGCTAACAAATACCCTCGCAGGTCTTTGCGGGGGATAAACATGACTTTTAGTGACGCCGAACGCCTCGACTCTGAAAATCAAGGTCGCCGATCAATAGGATTGGCCGTCATTTTTACTTCCACTATTTTTCTATCCGCAACGCTTCTGTTCTCGGTTCAACCGATGTTCACAAAGCTAATTTTGCCCCTTTTGGGTGGGGCTTCCAATGTTTGGAATACCGCAATGGTTTTTTTCCAGGCTATGCTTTTAAGCGGGTATGTTTACGCGCATTTGGTCTCAAAATACCTACCGGTAAAAGGACAAATTGCTGTCCATGCCTGTGTGACCGCAGCAGGGTTTCTCTTTCTGCCGCTCGCGGTACCTGCGGGTCTCATTTTGCCAGAGAGCGGAATGCCAACATTCTGGTTATTGGGGCTCTTCGGAGTAACGGTTGGATTGCCGTTCTTTGCATTGTCTGCGAATGCGCCGTTGTTACAGCGTTGGTTCAGCCTGACTGACCATCGCGACGCACATGATCCTTATTTTCTTTATTCCGCAAGTAACGCTGCCAGCCTAATAATTCTGTGCGCATATCCCTTTATCATTGAGCCGAATACACGGTTGGGAGGGCAAACTTTAACCTGGGCAATCGGTTATGCATCACTGCTCATTATGCTCCTAATCACGGCCTTTACTTTAACTCGCCGATTGGCTCCAAAAACCAATGATATAGAGACTAAAACTGAGTCCACTAAATCTGGATGGAAGAAAAAAGCGTTCTGGATATTCCTCGCGTTCTTGCCGTCGAGTCTCATGTTGGGCGTAACGTCTTACATGACGAATAATATCGCTTCGACGCCATTCCTTTGGATTATGCCATTGGCGTTGTATCTTTTGACTTTTGTCATCGTATTTGCTCGGAAGCCTTTCGTGAGCGCAAAAGGATTGTCAAAACTCTTTCCATGGGTTGTGATCGTAGGATTTTTGTTAATAGCGCCTAACTACCCAATGGGAATTGCTGGTTATCACTTTAATACGAGCCCGCCGCCGATTGTAAAAATCCCATTATTATTGGCAGTCTACTTCCTCATTTCTCTCTATTGTCATGCGATCCTTGTCGAAAAACGGCCGGCCGCGTCGGGGTTAACTGAATTCTATATTCTAATGTCTGTAGGTGGTGTTTTAGGCGGAATTTTTAACGCGCTTATCGCACCGGTAATTTTCAACGCGGTTTACGAATTTATACTCGTTCTTGCCTTGGTTCTTTTCTTGAGGCCTACTGGAATTGAGATGCCCAAAGCAGGTGAGAAGCCCTGGAATTTATTTATTATTGGTGTGGTCGCAGCAATCCTAAATGCGGTTTTACTTTTAGCTTCAGGTTCAGAACTCCCACTCGTGATATTTATTAGCGTTGGGATAATAGCGATCGCGTCAATGCGTTTTAACTTTAATGCTCTCGTCAAAGTAGGACTGTTCGCCAGCCTCGCTTTTGCTGCCATCGTGTTCGATTTATTAGGGTCCGATAGTCTCTACAAAGATAGATCATTTTACTCACTTTTAGCAGTGCAATCGAACGAGCGGGAACATGGAACTGTCCATAAGTTCGTACATGGTGATACGGCTCATAACTATCAGTTACGTGATCCTAAACTTCAGAAGGTTCCCACCTCTTATTATGTCGAAGGTGGGTCAATACATGTCTCTATCGAAGCGTTACGCGAACAATTGGGTGGGACGGTGAAAGTAGCCGTTGTCGGTTTGGGGGCGGGGGCAATGGTTTGTTACGAACAGCCCGATGATAACTGGATTTATTTCGAAATTGATCCCGCCGTGGTGGAGTTGGCCCGAAATACAAAGTATTTTAGCTATATAGATAGTTGTTTGCCCAACGCCGACATTCGAATTGGTGATGCCCGGCAGAAACTAAATGATGTTCCTGAAGAGTCATTGGACATGATCGTGATTGATGCGTTCAGTTCGAACTCCATTCCAGCACACCTTGTTACGCGAGAGGCCCTTGAATTGTATAGGTCTCGTATGACCTCTGATGGTCTCGTCTTCTTTCATACTTCGAACAAAATGCTGGACGTGACGTCTGTTGTATCTCGGCTAGCGGAGGATGCAGGATTGACAGCTCGCTATATTGATATCGATGAGTTCACGGGAAATCCTTATGCGCAGTATGGTGCCCGCGCGACTGGGATATTGATGGGCCCAGACGCTATTATGCAACGGGTTACGACAAGCGATGAGAGGTTCCAAAATTGGACGCCGAGCCGTCATGTTAAAGTTTGGACGGACGATTACAGTTCTGTCCTAGGCACTCTTTTAGCGCAGACCTTGAAAGACGGTGAGGCGACGGCCATACTATCTGAGTAAGTCTTTTTCAGGAGTTTTCCATGCCTTCATTCGATGTCGTATCCGAAGTCAATATGGCCGAAGTTGACAATGCTGTTCAAAATGTCACGCGGGAGATTTCCACGCGTTATGACTTCAAGGGCTCGAAATCCACTGTCGAGGTAAAGGAGAGTGGAATAGCCGTATTTGCTGATGATGAGTTGAAACTGAAACAGGTTCAAGAAATTCTGCGTGGTAATCTATCCAAACGCGGGATCGAACCTGGGCAGCTTGATTATGGCAAAGAGGAAAAAGCCACGGGCATGGCCGTACGCCAGACCATTGGAGTCAAAGAAGGGATCGATAAAGAAACCGCCAAGAAAATCGTAAAAGCCGTGAAAGGCGAAAAAATAAAAGTCCAGGTGGCAATTCAAGGCGAAGAGCTTCGCGTATCAGGTAAGAAACGCGACGATCTACAAGCCACTATGGCGTTCATCAAATCTATGGGATTGGAACAACCGGTTCAGTTCAAGAACTTCCGAGATTAGCGGCCGTCAAACGCAAGTCGTCCTCCGACCATTGTTAGAACCGGTTTGGCGTTTAGTATCTCAGGACCATCTGCTGTCATAATATCGGTTCCGAATACGGTAATGTCTGCCATTTTGCCTACTTCAATCGTCCCGGTTTCACCTTCCTGAAATGCCGCGTAAGCGGGCCAAGCGGTGAACATTTTCAATGCCTCTTGAGTTGAAACTTTCTGTCCAGGATTCCAATCTTCATTGCTGAATCCTTTAAGGTCTTTTCGTTGTGTCGCTGCGTAAAATTCAATTCGCGGATCACCGACTTCGACAGGTGCGTCAGAGCCGCCTGCAATTATGGATCCACTGTCGATTAATGCTCGCCAGGCATAGGCACCAGCGAGCCTGTCTTTTCCGAGACGTCGCGGTGCAAAATGCAAATCACCAATCGCGTGGCTTGGCTGCATGGAAGGTATAACGCCAAGGTCGACAAAGCGTTGAATATCTCCAGGTTCGATGATCTGGGAATGCTCGATTCGCCAACGGGGATCTTGTTCGGTCCATTGATTCTTTGGAACTCGAGCAAATGCCTCTTCATACCAATTCAACACCATCCTATTAGCCCGGTCGCCGATTGCATGGGTGTTGACCTGAGTCCCATTGCGCAATGCCGCATCGAGAATAGCTTCAGCTGAGCTTTGCTTCAAAAGCATGAGTCCTGAGTTTTTCTCATCGTCGGAGTAGGGGGCCAGCAGGGCTGCGCCACGGGAGCCTAAGGCCCCATCCGCGTAAAGTTTGATTGCCCGCGTCGTGACAAGCTGATTTTGCTCATTCTTCATATTGGTAATATTTGCCAAAGTCTGAGTTCTGCCTGATATCAGGTCCAATGAATTGTAAACTCGGATGTTAATCTCTTTGTTTCGAGCCAAGGTATTCAACATCGAAATATCGGCTGGGTCGACGGACATTGAGTGTATATTGGTCCAACCGCGAGCAGCGTAAAGTTCAGCTCCGCGAATATAAGCTTCACGTCTTCGGTCTTCAGTTAGAACGGGCATAAGTGGCTCGACGAGCTTTCCCGCATTATCAATTAACATGCCGGTGGCTTCGCCCGAATCATCGCGATTAATCGCACCCCCAAATGGGCTTTCCGTTTCTGCGGTAATGTTCGCGTCCGTCAAAGCACGGGTGTTGACTACAACGGCATGTCCGTCCGATCTTTCCAGAATAACGGGGTGAGATGTTGTGACAGCGTCTAGATCTGAACGGTTCGGAAAACGGCCTTCCGGCCAATGTGTTTCAATCCAACCTCGACCATAAATTGTTTCGCCATCAGCCGTATTTGCGGCCACAGCAGAGAGCTTACTTTTTAGATCTTTAATGGAAGTTGTACCCTCCAAATTTAGCGTCATTTCCCGCAAGCCGATGCCAAGCAAATGTCCATGTGCGTCTGTAAATCCGGGGTAGGCCGCAGCGCCTTTCAGGTCGATGGTTTGGGAGTTGCCTTCAGCGGCCTCTGCGCACCAATTACCCTGGTCAGGGCCTGCATAAGTTATAATTCCCTGACGGATGGCGACAGCTTCAACCTGTGGCACTTCATCATTGGCCGTATAAATTGGTCCCCCTGATATACACCATGCTCTGGCGAAATTGGGAGACTCAGAATTAGATTCTGACTGACATCCTATCAGTATTGATGCGGCGAGTAGGGCACTAAGAAAAGAATTTTGGACAGGCATAGGGGGCTCACTTTCGAATACCCTATATGGCCTAATTCAGGGTCAGGCTGCAAGGTCCGAAGCGTTTCGTCCCGCAAAAACTCGGTCCATGGCGCCTAAAACTTCTGTGAGTTTTATAGGTTTGGCGAGCGCATCATCCATGCCAATATTTTTACATAATCGTCTTTGCTGATACTGAGGGTCAGCGGTCAGGGCGATGATCGGAATATCAGTGTAATTTTGTTGCGATCCACGAATAGCCAAGGTGGCCTCTATGCCGTCCATAACCGGCATATGAATATCCATCAAAACAACATCATATTGTGAATTGGCTTCTTCTGCGAGTTCCAAAGCCTGAATGGCCTCTACTCCGTTTTCTGCAACATCTATTTGCTTTACCATCGACCCCAGAAGCGACGTAACAACCATATGATTGGTCGCATTATCGTCGACGACCAGGACCTTCAGGGCTCCGTACTCAGAGGCAGGTGGTGCAGCATTTTCCAGCATATTGTCTACGAGGCCACCGCTAGTTTCCCTGCGGCGACGGTCTTCTTCACGTCTATCCGTTTTAATAGGTAGTGTTAGCGCAATAACAGTGCCGGCTCCCAACTCAGACCTTGCGGTTATTTGACCATCCATTAGTTCAATGAGTTGCTTTGTAATGTTCATGCCGAGGCCTGTGCCGCCAAACCGTCCCGAAATTGAGTTATCGGCTTGAGTATAAGCTTCGAACAAACTGGCAAGCTGGGATTTGTTCATTCCAATGCCTGAGTCTTTCACAACGGCCACTAAGTTATTTATGCCGCCTTTTTTCAGGGTTGTAAGGACAACCTGTATTCGGCCCGCGGGAGAAAACTTCACGGCGTTGGAGATTAGGTTGTTTAGGCATTGCTCATATCGATGAGAGTCAAAAATGATAGAATCTGGGACGCTCGCATCGATCTTACACTGTAAGTCAATTCCGTTCTCGACGGCTTTTTGTTCCCAAAGCGCGCACACAGACTCTACGGCTTCGCGCGGTGAGGCGGCGTGGGGATCTAGTTGGATTTTGGACTCGGCTAATTTCGTGTGCTCTAAACTCTCGTCCACAATACGAATGATTTTTTCTGCCGAAGATTGAATAAGTTCCAGCTTAGGTAAAATCTTCGGGTTTCCGTCATGGTGTATCAAAGCGTCCGCAATGCCGACGACGGCGTTCATAGGGGTTCTGATTTCGTGCGATAGACGGCCCAAAAATGCGTTCTTGGCGCTTAGGGATTTTTCCGATTGTTCAATGGCTTTGCGAAGGTCGTCTTGAACACGCAACTGATTTGTCACTTCAGTGTAGAAAAATATGTATCCGGTGATCACCCCGGATTCCGAAATTTGAGGTGTCGCTTGAACTTTAACCCAAATGGTTCCTGCCTGATTATCTTTTGTTCGAAATGTTCCAGTCCAAGGCTTTTTCTCTCTGTGTGCCTTTATCCAAATCGCTTGCAGTTTCCTATAATCGTCTGACTGGATAACGTTTTTCAATTCGTCATTGATTAATCTGTGGGCAAGGCCACTGTTTTGTTGTTTGTCGGACAGATTTCCATTGGCTTCGAATTTTTGTGTTTCAACGTCGAAAATGATGTAGCCAGAGTTACTGCTGTCGAGAGCGACTTTTAGAGCGTGTTTTTGGACATAACTCTTTGTTACGTCGCGACAGCTCAGCATATAAAAACCGTCCTCTTCAATGTCTTGGCTGAACTGTATGCGTCGGCCGGACGGTGTCAGAAAATTCATAACTCGGTTAGTTACTTCCTCAGGTCCGACGGGTTTGCAAAACTGGGCCTCAACAAGATCTACAAATACCTTCGGATCTCCGGGCCCAAAATCCCCACGAACGGCGAGTTCTCCTGCAATGTCCAAAAGATTGGCACCAGTGTAGTCTCTGGAGCTATCTAGCTCCAGAATATTAGCGAGACGCTTATCATAAAACTTGATGGTCAAATCAGGATCAACAACCAGGGTAGCCATTCCACCTAAGCGCCCAGCACGTGATAGCCATTCAAATTGTAGAGCTTGCAGCTTCGACAATGGAATTTGAGGTTCAGACACAATATCGGATGACATGTTAGTCATATTTGAGGGCCTCGACACTTAACATTAAGGGTCGATTGCCATCAAAAAGCGAAAATCAGGTTAAATTCGAGTGAATTCACTCAAAAAAATGCAAGTGGGAGTAGTGGTGCCGCGAGGGAGAATTGAACTCCCGACCTCATCATTACCAATGATGCGCTCTACCACTGAGCTACCGCGGCCAATCGAAAGGGACACAAATCTCCACTTCCGTGTGAGAGGCTCTATATGGATTTCAGCATTTATCGCAACTATCAAATGTACCCATTCGTAAGCACCTGCACTTGAAGTCTAGCGCTAGTTCTCTAACTTCAATTTATGTCGAAAAATGACCACCAAGGTAAAACCACTCGGGAAGAACGCCTTGCGGCTAACTTGCGAGCAAATCTTCGTCGCCGAAAACAGGCCGCTCGCAAAGTAAAAGCGCCGCCTTCCGAATCTGTATCTAAGCAAGGCCTAAATCCAGACAAATCCTCACCTTGAAATCGCCTGCGAGCGCGCATAACACCCAGAAAAATAAGCGGTGAAAGACCAGTATGGACAAGATAGTCATTGAAGGCGGATTCCCGCTAAACGGCGAAATTAGCATTAGCGGCGCGAAGAACTCGGCTATCAAATTAATGGCGGTTTGCTTGCTGACGGATGAGCCTGTTACTCTAACAAATATGCCGCGCTTGCGAGATACTCGCTCTATGGCGGGCCTTTTGCGCCATTTGGGTGTTGAGGTTGATGCTGGTGATGCGGACGTCATGAAAATGCACGCGCCAAAGCTGACCGAACTCACGGCTCCATATGACTTAGTGCGAAAAATGCGCGCTAGTTTCAATGTCTTAGGGCCACTTCTTGCACGTGAACACAAAGCGAGAGTTTCTTTGCCTGGGGGCTGTGCAATTGGTGCGCGACCCGTAGATTTACATTTGAAGGCCCTGGAGGCCCTCGGCGCTAAAATCGAGTTGGACGAAGGTTATGTCATTGCGTCTGCAAAAGGCGGCCTGCAGGGAGCGGATATAACATTCCCGTTTGTCAGTGTCGGCGCAACTGAACATGCAATGCTAGCAGCAGTTCTGGCTGATGGCGAAACTGTTTTGAATAATGCAGCAAGAGAACCTGAAATTGCAGATTTAGCCAATTGCTTAAACGCAATGGGCGCAAAGATTATGGGGGCAGGTCGATCAGAAGTTCGGATCCAAGGCGTTGAACGACTATCCGGAGTCAAATATGCCGTCGTGCCTGATCGAATCGAGGCGGGCACTTACGCCTTGGCAGCAGCGACAGCGGGCGGATCTGTTCGATTGAAAAATATTCGCCACGACCATCTAGGTTCGCTTTGGCCCTTAATCGCCCAAGCGGGTGCGAAAGTATCGTTGGACGAATCGTCGGTTCTAATTGAGCGCGGCGGCGGTCGACCTAAGCCAGTGGACGTGGATACAATGGCTTACCCAGGGTTTCCAACCGACTTGCAGGCCCAGTTTATGGCCTTTATGTGCCTCGCAGATGGCGTATCAATTGTACGAGAAAATATCTTTGAAAACCGCTTTATGCATTGTCCTGAGCTCGCGCGCATGGGCGCCGACATAACAGTGACCGGGAGGGAGGCAATTGTTCGCGGTGTGAAAGAATTCCGGGGCGCCCAAGTCATGGCGACCGATTTGAGGGCCTCTGCTTGTCTTATTAATGCAGGCTTAGCTGCGCGCGGTGAAACACACATTAGCCGTGTTTACCATCTTGACCGCGGGTTCGAGGACATTGAAGGCAAGTTGGAACGGTGCGGTGCACGGATTTCGAGGCAAAAAGATGACTAAGTTAAAACTACTGGCTGCAAACGTATCTGATCTCGAAGTGATTGCGAGTGCGGTTCAGGACTCAATTTTCCAGATTGGACAAACTCGGTTTGACCGAGACGGCCGTAGCTTTACGCTCCGTTTATCGCGCTACATGCATGAAGCGGCGAAGCCCAATCGTATTGAATCCGGCTTACGATTTGACGGAGTTGTTTCTGTCAGCAGCCAGGGCGTTGCAATGGAGAAGCGAGAAGCTTTTGTTGTTGTCCTAGGACTTGAATTCCTGGTTGACGATAGTCCGGCCGGACAGTTTTATTTGAATCTCGCAGGTGGTGGCACCATCCGTATTGCAGCGGAGGCTATTGACGTCACCTTAGCTGATCGAGGAGACGCTCGCCCAACAAAGCGTATTCCGAAACATGACGGATAGCGAAAACCACTACATCGCAGAGCTGCATATCGATGAGGATAGTCTTCCTGTCGCCTCTATTGAAATGCAGCATGAAAGACGTGTTGCGATCTTTGACCTGCTCGAAGAAAATAAATTTCGTCCGCTAGATAGCGAACGTGGACCCTATATTTTGAATCTAAGCCTTCAGGATGGCCGTCGTTTAGCTTTTGACGTCGCCCGTACAAATGGTTCACCTCGCGGAACCTATACAACGTCACTTGTGCCATTCAGGCGGGTGATCAAAGACTACTTTATGATCTGCGAGAGCTATCATAACGCTATTCGGACAGCGACATCTGCTCAAATTGAAGCGATCGATATGGGGCGTCGAGGTCTTCATAATGAGGGCTCAAGGATGTTGACTGACTCGTTGCGAAATCAGGTCGAAATGGATTTCAATACGACACGGCGTTTGTTCACCCTTATCTGCGCGTTGCACAGGCGGACTGTCCAATGAATGTTCTGTTTATCTGTCAGCTCAATTCTGTTCGTTCTCCGATGGCAGAAGGTCTATTACGCAAACGTTTAGGAGATAAGGTTAATGTAAAAAGTTGTGGGCTGACACCTGACGAACCGAATGACTTTATGCTCTCGATAATGAAGGAAATCGGGATTGATTTATCAGATCATCAACCCCTTGGTTTGGCCGATATAAAAGATGAAACATTCGATAGGATTATTGCCTTTACCGCGGGTGCAAAAGCCGGAGCAGAGGCTGTGCTAGACGATCGCCATCCCGAAATTGAACTCTGGGCGGTCCCGAATCCAGGCGAGGGATCGTTAGACGTGCGGGCGCTTATGAATAACTATCGCGCCATCCGCTCTAATATTGATGCCAGACTGGCTCGTGAATTCGGTTAGTGCAAATCCGTTTGTAAAGGACCACGAATTGGGTCTTATTTGCCGATTTTGACGTAAATTCCCTGGTTTCAAGAAATGTGAATTGCATGAAGCCGCATAAACCCCTTTCAAACTGCCTGAATCCACCTATATAGCGCCCATAAATGACGCCGATTAAAAGGATTACACTTGGCTAAAGAAGAACTATTGGAATTTGAAGGTGAAGTCGTCGAACTTCTACCGAATGCGACTTTCCGCGTTAAATTGGTCAATGACCACGAGATTATTGCTCACACGGCCGGACGCATGCGTAAAAACCGTATCCGCGTTTTGGCTGGGGATCATGTTACGGTTGAAATGACCCCTTATGATTTGACCAAAGGTCGGATCACATACCGTTTTAAGTAACCACCCCGGGATGAAACCCTTCATCCTGGCCAGTGCCAGTCCGCGCCGGCGCGACCTACTCGCGCAAATAGGGCTGGCTCCGGCACAAATTATCCCAGCTGATATAAATGAAGATCCTATTGAGGGCGAATTGCCACGGCCTCACGCCTTACGTTTGGCGTGTGAGAAGGCTCAAAAAGTCGCCCTAAATCATCCGGGTACGGCAATACTGGCCTCTGATACTGTTGTCGGCGTTGGACGTCGAATTTTACCGAAGACAGAAAATCGTCAATCCGCCGAAGAGTGTCTGAGGCTTTTGTCTGGTCGCGCACACCGCGTGTTCACCGGGGTCGCCGTAATTGATGAAGAGGGATTTCTTCGATCACGGGTCTCTGAAACGCGGTTAAAAATAAAACGTCTCAGCGAAACTGAAATCACCGATTACTTAGATAGTGAAGAATGGAATGGTAAAGCCGGAGGTTATGGTATCCAAGGGCGAGCTGGCGCGTTTATCCATCACATCTCGGGATCATATACAGGTGTTGTTGGTCTGCCTGTTTATGAAACCCGAAATCTCTTACTGGCAGCTTGCACATGAAACGTCGCGCGGTGATTGAAAATGCAGTCGGGGAAACTCGTGCGGCGATTTATGAGGGTCGGCGTTTGGTTGAACTTCACGTCGACCGTCCTTGGCAAACAATTCCGCGGACTGGAGATGTTTATATTGGACGAGTGACGTCCATTGACCCATCTGTTGCTGGCGCTTGGGTCGAAATCGGAGGGGACGCCTTACCGGCTTTGCTGCCGTTTGCGGCGCAACGTGACATGCCTAAATTAGCGGAAGGTCAATCTGTAGAGGTTAGTATCCTAAGGTCTCAGATTGGCGGTAAGGGCGCGACGTTACGTTATCAGGGTGAAAGCGAATCTAAACCTCAGCTAATCAAGAAGCTTTCTCTGCCTGAACGTCTTTTAGAGCGATTTCCGGGAATTACCTTTGATGAGGCCTCTGTAAATGCCGTAGATTCGGCCTGTGAGACATCACTTGCGCTACCTGGCGGCGGGTCCATCACAATCGAACAAACACAGGCTTTGCTTGCCGTTGATGTAGATAAAGGTGCCGCTATTTCAGCAGCAGCGGCGGCGAATGAAGCTGCCAAACTGACCGCGTCTCAACTTCGTCTGCGTGGCTTAGGTGGATTGGTCATCGTTGATTTCCCAAATTTGCGCCAGCCGAAACAACGTAAAACGCTGGAGCGAACATTTGAAGATGCCTGTGGGGCGGACCCGAATGTTACAAAATTCAATGCGCTTTCCCGATTTGGTGTAATTGAAATGACGCGGTCTAAGCCAGACCTTTCGCTAGATGAAATTCTAAACACCAAAGTCGGCGAACCGACGCTTACAACCCAAGCTATCCGAGCGCTACGCCGTCTAACGCGCGAAGCGGCGGTCTCCGCTGGGGCGAAGTTAGAGTTAATTGTGACACCGGATATCGAAAGCTGGTTGAAGGACGCTCCATTCGATTGGCAAACTGAGGTTGCCGACCGTATTGGTGCACGATTTAAACTGATTTCAGGTGCGGATGTGGATGTGAAGGCGGACCGATGAGCGAGTGCGCTTATTGTAGGCGAAAACCCGTGATTGAGGGTTTTAAGCCTTTTTGCTCTAAACGCTGTTCGGATTTAGATTTGGGACAATGGCTGACGGGCGGTTATGCAATTCCAACCGAAGACTCTGGCCCTGACCAACATAGTAACCCAGAAGAGTCGGATCCGTACAAGCCGGCGAATGATTAGTTGAAACTGTCGAACACGACCTTCGCATCAACAAAGTAGTCATCTAACCCAAGTTCAACTTCTGCAGCGTCCAGCGCCTCTCGTGTGACATAGGAAAAGACTGAGACCTTAATGCCATCTGCTTGATAATTTTCTACAAGGTCTCGCTTTACCATACTCACTGGCAAACAAACATTTTGAACTAAGTCACGAATTTCACCTTGCAGCGGCCCGTCTACAAACCAGCCTGATCGCTCTCCGATGACTTGGCAGCGGGGAGGGCGCGGAATGCTCCCATTTTTTGCTTCAAAAACGTCATGTAGTTTACGCACTTCAGCGTTCGGATTTTGACACCAATGCGAAAGTGTAAGTTCTGCCTCTGGTAAAAGATCCCTCACAGCATAAAGGGTTTCGGGCAACCAACTGACCCAGACAATCTGATCTATCAGGCCATTAGCCTTGGCCAAGGCCACGAGCATATCTTCGAAACCTGCATCCTTCATATCGATCAAAAGCTTAGCTTTATTGGGATGCTGGGCGGCGGCTTCAAACAAGGCTTCTGCTGTGGGCATATGCTTAAAAACACCGCCAAGGGACGTTCTGTCTCGAGCCATTACATCGCAGATTTTCTGATGCACCCCACTTTTTGTTTTTGCGGCTTCATCGTGGTATATTAGTGGAGTTCCGCATCTCGTCACGCGAATGTCAAATTCGACTTGTTTGACCCCGAAATCTAGCGCGGAATTTAATCCGTCAATTGTATTTTCATGTGGTGAGAAGCCGCGAAAACGGTGAGAGATAAGCTGTGCGGGCGTAACCATACGAACACGCTTAAGGCTTTACGCCTAAAGTTCAAACCCACCCCATAAAACGGAATACGCTTCGCATTGAATAACCACGCTTTCATAGTCATCCAAGTTTATGTTTTCGGGAATGACGTAGGTTTGCGTGCCTTTGTGAGATTTCAAGACAGACAAACGAATCGCGCTGTCGTCAACATCCCGGGCGGAGAGAGAGTCGAGGGGGCGTTTGCTTAAGTAGACTTTTAAATCTGGACCGTTCTTTGTTTTAAAGTCCTCAGAGAAGACTAATTGCTTTTGACCATCTACAGCTTCAACTTTGGCCGTGCCGTGGATAGAGTAGCGTTTTTTGACAAACGGCTTGTCCGTACCATCACCCGCAAAGGCGCTGGATGCTAGCATAGCTAGGCTGAAAACGATGACGGAGTACTTTATCATACCCCCTAATAGCCTCTCGGAGTAATTCATCAAATCACTAGGCCGTGAAAACACAGTTAGTGAGTAAAAAAGCCGCATTCTGATTGTTGGGGATTTGCGATGGTGCCCGAACCTGGGGTAGACATCGTCCTGATAAACTAACAAATACAATGGCTTGGAAGCGCACGCAAGACATTTGTGAGGCACAAAGTGAACAGTTTGTGAGGCAGTTTTCATACCTATTTGTCGTCCACGGATATTTGTTCTCTTGTTCAGCTGTTGCCAAACAATTTTAGAACTTCCATCTTTGGTTAGCGAACCCGACAAGTGTCAATATTTCAAATATTATTGAATAATTTCAGTGTGTTAAGTGTTATCTGCAATCACTTTTTAAGCCGTGAGTATCGCGATTTGTCTAACAGAGGAGAACGATGACGGACAATGCTTGGTTAAATCATAATTTCGCTCGGAGTCTGATCTCGAGTTAGGTTCCAATTCAATTGAATGCTAGCTGAGTGCGGTTGGATCTAGTTTTTTGGTTGTAATTGATTTTTCTCCCCCTAATAAAATCTCTAGACTAATACTCGAAACTGATATTTTTACTATATCCTACCCTTTGATTCAGATGAAGTAAGTTAACATGGGGTGCCTCCAATAACATGAACACTTTAATCGATATCCCCCCTGAGTGGGATGCCCCTGGGGATGAGGATATTTTAGAGCCTGATACAGTGCAGTTAGTGAAATTTTTGGGTGACAATTTATTTGATGAATACGAACCAGAACAGGTTTTACCTTTCCGAACTAGGCTGCTTTCTTGGCTGAATAACTTGACCGATGAGCAAGAGCAAAAAATGCTGTTTAGTTTGCTTCCGGAGCTGTTTTTTGTCGGCAGAAAAGAGTTTGAGTCTCTTTACCGTTCTTTATATCACGGGCCGGTTTTTCGGTGGATGATCGATACTATGGGCTATTGCGTTTTCCAAGATAATTTAACTGATTTGGTTCACGAAAAAGTAAATAGTGCTTGGATTTGCCCAATAACTGATAGTCTCAGGATCAATGCGTTTATGAAGGTTACGAACTTATCATGCCTAGATATGCGCCCAGACTGGCGATCAATGGAGAAATTTGCGGACGTTGAAAAAATATCGAATTACACTTTGGAGAATGATATCGAGCACTTAATTCTATTAGAAGACTTTGTCGGTTCGGGAACTCAGGTAGAAAGTGCGATTAGATTTGCTGCGAGAGCACTCCCTAATATAAAAATACTGGTAGCCCCATTGATAGTTTGCCCAAACGGAGATAGAGTTCTATCTGAAATGATGGCGAATTTCGATAACGTTTGTTACCGACCTGTTTTGGTTCTTCCAGAGTCCTCGATGCAAGATTACAAAGCTTATAGGGGTGGTAAAGGTACGGATTTGGATCGTTTTATTGTGAGCCTTAATAAATTTCTGGGTTTTAACCAAGCAAAGTCTGCTTTTGGCTATAAGCAAACCGGTGCTAAAATAGTTTTGTACTCAAATTGCCCCAATAACACCTTGCCAATTTATCATAAAAATACCGAAAATTGGAAAGCGTTGTTTGCACGTGTTGAGCGACAGCTATGAATGAAAATCCTTTTTTTCATTTATATGTTGGAGAGCGAGTAAGCTCTAGAGACTATCTAAAGCTATTTAGCCCCGTTTTAGTCAATCATATTGGAGCTGTCTTTAGTCCGGGGAACGTTGTCCTTACCGGAGTTACGGGGTGTGGCAAGAGCATGTTACTTGGCTTGCTTAAGCCTGAAATTAGGCTTGAGTATTATAATCAGGACATAGAGTTTCCTGTACCGCGAGCTCAAAGAAAATTTTTATCGGCAAATGTACATTTAGCTCAAAGCAATGCCTTTGCTTTCGGGTATAGAAGCCGGATAGATGAGAATGTTCTAGAGACAGAATTGCTCTTCGGAGATTTCTTAAACTACCTAATGGTAAGTAGTTTTTTCAAAAATCTGAAAATCTATTGCATTTCTGATGAAGCCATTAGGAAAGAAGTGGGATTGAATTTTGATGCTTCTTTATTGGATGAAGTGTCAAAAAAGATCGCAAATCTAACTGTTTGGAATGGCTGGTTGTCTGAATGTGAAACCTACTCAGAATTAATGAAAAGGTTTGAATTGAAGGAGAGGCTCTATGATGATTTTTTACATGGTAAAGCGGAAACTTTAAGCGAAAGCATTCTAGATAGTATGACGTACATTGGTCAACCAATGATTGAGGTTGTAAAAGCGCTAAAGGAGGAAAGTCTAATTGATGCTGATACTGAAGTATTCGTTGATATTGACCAATATGAGGAGATTGGAAACATATCTTCACGAAGAACTCCTGGTCAGTCTGTTGATTATAGGGCTGTCATAAACAAGGCTTTGGCATCTCGGACACCTTTTGTCTCTTACAGGATAGGAACTCGAGGTTATTCTTGGAAAAAGAACGTAAAAATTCATGGAACATCTGGCAACTTAGAAGAAGAGAGGCACTACAAGAAGGTTGATTTAGATTCGGTTCTCAAGCGCGCCGAGCATGAAAAAGATGTCTTTAAGGATTTCGCTAGGGATGTTTTCAAACGAAGATTGGATTATGCAAAATACCTGATTGAAGAGCCACTTGCAGAGATTGGCCCTAAATCTGGAAACAAGAAAAAGAAAAAGAATCCAGAAAGCTTACTGTCCCTCGTATATGGGAAGACAATTTCTATAAAGACAAAAATTAATAGCGGTCTAGGTTTGAAAGAGCCTCATAACTGTCTTCGTTTCGATAAGGGTTGGAGACCTGAAACCAAATCAAAATTACTAGAGATGTCGAAGACAGATTTATATTCTGCAAAACTTGGAGAGATTTGGATACGTCAAAAAGGAGACGGATTTGATTTAGGAGTTTCTGATGATCTTTTACCGTGGGTAACCCCAGAAGCCTATTACTGGCGAAAGGAGCGCGCGCGCGCTGTACTTATGCAAGTTTGTTCTTTAGCGAATCAAAGGATGGTTTGGGGTGGGGAAAGGGAAATATTGGCCTTGTGTGGCGGTAGTATATTATCCTTTATTGGTATGAATCAGGCTATCTGGGATAGTTGGCTTCGAAGGCATCATGAATCAAACTACAAAGTCCCAAAAATTACGATCCGCTTCCAATCAGTTGGCATATACAACGCTAGTCGCAAATGGGTGGAAATGATAGGGCAAGAGTCTAGTCGAAGCGCTGAACGTCAGAGGTTTGTCAAGTTTATGGCAACTTATCTGAGGCAAAAGCTAATTAGTGATAAAAATTTAGCCTATCCAGGAGGAAGTGGGTTTTCGGTAATTGAAAATGAATTAAATCGTTACCCTGATCTTCAGGATTTTTTGCAGGAATTGGCTGATTATGGCAACTTAATAATGTTGGATCATAAGACCAAGTCGAGCAATCGTTTGGCGAGAAAAAAGTTCTATTTTAACCCAATTTATTGTCCATATTTTGCGTTGCCTTATGCTCGAACAAAGGAGCCCATATATGCCTCTGTCCACGAGGTGATTACCTGGGTTTACGACAGTGGATATAATATGTCGTTAGGTGTCCCGAAACCTCCAGTTCAAGAAAAGTTACTTTGAATCATGAGCAAACCCTACCGTCCGTGGGGGCGAACAAGTTGGCTGATTGGCGAAAAAAGCTCACCTAAAGATTGGGTGACGATTGGCTGTCTTTCTACTGAGGTGAGAAGTGTTAGGTCGCTAATGCATCTTAGTAATTACTCCAGTGAGGTTAGAGCTGTCAGGATAATTCCGCCAGCAGTTCAAGATGAAGATATAAATGCTCCATATATCACGGCAAATAGAAAAATTCTCAATCAACACTCGGTTAAGGATAAGCTATCGGAATCAGAGGCGGATTTGAAAGCGTCTCTTGATACTATATATGAACTTGCTCTTGGTGCTGCAGCAGTGTCGGGAGACGTTATTTTGGATATAACTTCTTTTCCTAAGAGGTGGTTTTTCCCGCTGGTGCGCAGTCTAGTTAATTCGGATGCTGTCAACAACCTAATGATATCCTACACTCGGGGAAAAGGGTACGCTAAAGTTGTATCAGAGAACCCTGAGCCGTTGACAGAAATTCAATCTTTCAGAGCCTCCCCAACCAGAAATGATCACGATTGTTGCTTTGTGGGAGTTGGGTTTCATACTCACTTACTGTTAGAGCTTTTTAGTAAATACGATGCAGCGAGCATGGATCTGTTATTTCCTTTCCCTCCTGGGCCAACGAGAATGAAAGATAACTGGCGTGCGGTAGAAAAAATCAAGCGACTCGCAAAAAGCGAAGTGTCGACGAATTCCATTCCTGATCCAATTCGATACATGCATCTAGACACATCCGATGTGTCGCGGGTATTTGACTACTTTTGCGAAACAACGGAATCTGGTTTGAAGACCTCGATGTTCGCACCATATGGGCCGAAAACATTTTCTCTTGCAATGTGCTTATTTTCATTATCTGCAGAGAAGGCTAACAAGCCATTCGTTCCAGTATATTACTCTCAACCTCAAAGGTATAATCCTAAGTATACTGAGTCTGAGAAGTTGGACTCCAAAGGAGAAATTGAATCTTGGTCGTATTCAGTAAAGCGAGATGGGACTTATCTATTTTCATTATAAACAATAAAAAAGACGATCTGCGAAAGCCGACCGTCTTTTTTTGAATTTTTGGCGCTACTTCCCCGCAGGTATTCCGCTAAAGGAAGCCTAACGATCGTAAGTTTACTTTCAACTCCGAATCGTGACCAGAGCGGGCCTATAGGGAGGGGGAAGGCGCCTGTCAATAATGTTTTTCGTGTTGTCGTTTATAGGAACTTAATGCTCAGTTGCGAGGGAAAATGTCTTATTGGTTAAAGATATGCGGGTTGAGGTACGAAGCCGACGCTAAGTTTTGTGTTTCAAAAAAAGTTAACGCTATAGGGATGCTAATTGCCCGAAGCAAGGAGAGTAAAACTTATAAGGATATTCTCTCTTGGGAAAACGCGAAAAATATCGCGCAGATTACGAAACAATCAGAGACTAACTCGGTCTTGCTTTGCCATATTGAGGATGTGAGTTTGTTGAGCAAAGCTGTTGAATACATTCAACCAGATGCTCTACAGATCCAATTCAAAGCAGACCTGTTTAAAATTGCAGAGTTGCGGAATATATTTCCTAACACTCTCATTGTCCAAACATTACGAGCTAAGGGTCAACCAGCTGAAGAACTCAAGTATGAAATCGAGTCTACCTTAGGGGAGCAGAATGCTCAGTATGTAATTGTTGATAGCCAAATCGGTGGTAGCGGCCATCGTTATGATTGGGGTATTTTGAACAAAATACCCGAAGAGTTCTTGCACAAGCGAGTAATAATCGCCGGAGGCATACATGCGGCGAATATTGTTGATGCTCAGAATACAATAAATCCATTCGGCTTTGACATTATGTCCGGTGCACGTGAGAAAAGAGGCGTTCTTGATTATGATAAAGTAACTGTCCTAACGAACCTTTGTTTTTAGTAACCAAGAAATTCTCCATCAACGCAGGTGCCTTATGATGTGATGCACTTCGACGCTAAATTTTTGTTTTTGCGACTTGTTTTGTGTACTAAAGTGATATTGCTTTTGTATCACCTCCCAATCCCTCTCGTCCGCCCCGCATCCCAATCAATACCCCCGCCGCTTAGCACGCGTCCCTTGATGCGCTTGCCCCACTTTTGCGTGTGAGAACTTTCCCAAGGTACCAGATAGAAAGCCCGCTGCGTCTCAATCATCGCGTGGGGGCCGTGCGTGAGTTCATATTTCTGGGCAACAGTGCCTTCAATTAGCCGTCCTGTCTGTGCTGCAACATGTGCCTTACCCGTCATGCTCTCCAGCTTCTCGGTAGCGGCATTGAACCCTTCTGCCTCTAACGCTTTCAGATAGCCTCGCTTGTAGATGATAGAGTTTTTCTGTTCGTCTTGGCGTAGTTCTGCATAGCCGCGCTCAATGAGCCATGTGCGGCGCTGCTGAAAGGCTGCGTCCAGTTCTTTTGCGAACGCGCTGGATTTAGAGCTTATTCCTCCGAGTAGCCCGCCTCTGCCCCAGTTAACTTGCGCGCGGTCAAGCCAAGTCGCGCCGGGACTCTCAAGCTGTGCATTCAAGTCTTGGCGTGAGAGTAGTTTCACGCCTGACGCGCGGCCCTGTTTCAAGTCCAGCGAGATAGCCCGCTGTTCGAAGTCTTCGGGAACGCGCCACTCATTAGGGTCGCCGTCCTTATCTTTGCTCGCGATTTGCACTACACCCGCCTTAACTAGCCTTGCGAGCCTTAATCTGTGCGCCCGCATATGGGCTGCGCCTCTGCTGCCGCTCCCGTCCATCCAATCGTCTGGCCCGCTTGTGGCTATCGCGTAATGTCCGACCAGCCCATTGTGAGGCTTGCCGTGATAATCCTTACCCGTCGCGATGGCTTGGATGTTGCGGTCAACTGTGCGCAAGTTAGGCGGTGAGACTTCGATGATAGAGCCGATTTTTGCCGCTTCGCCCGCTCTTGTGTCCATGCCCGTCTCAACCGTGCTGACATAGCCATCAGTGCCGTCGATGATGAACCTGACTTTGCCGCCGCCTTTTTGGCTCGCGTCCATGCCTTCATCATAGCCGTGAGTTTTCGCGATTACGCGGCCAATGACGCGGTGGGTTGAAAGGCTGCCGTCATAGCTCTGGCGGCCATCATGTAAGCGAACAGGTCTCTTGATGTTGGCCCTCTTCATGGCCGCGTGGATATCTTTATTGAGCTGCTCGCGCTGCTCTATCTGTCCGAGGGTCTTGAACGCATCTTTTTCGATGTGCCAGTGGCCAGCCCCAATTTGCGTTGCAAGGCCTATAGACTTCAAATGTCTCATACGCCCGATTAGGATATGTCTGTTCATAGATGAGTTAGCGGGGAAGGTGGCGGCGGCTGACCCTGCGCGTAAGTCGATTGTGTTGTTAAGTTTGTCCATACCGTCCGCGATATGTCTATCTGTTTGTGTCACGCGCATTGCGCTCATCTCGCGCTTCATTTCCTGCTGAATTGCAAGCTCGGACTTCCAGCCAAGCTCACGGGTGAGTTCTTCCTCTAAGCGCCCGCGTATGCCGCGCGAAATATACTCGCCTGCAATGTTCAATCCTTTGCCGTCATGGGTGATGCCTCGCGCGATGATATGGGTGTGGGGATGGGCCGTATCAAAGTGGTCAACCGCCACCCAATCTAGCCGCGTGCCTAAGTCCTCTTCCATCTGCGCCATCAGCGCTCGCGTTGTGTCTTTTAGATTTGGCGTGCCGTCTCCGTTTACGCGGGCCAACTCTGCGCCGTCTTCTGGCGAAATCATTATCCGAAACTGGTGCGGGTCACCGCGTCCGTCAAAGCTCTCCTCCGAGCGGGCCACAAAATCCCGCCCGTCAATCTCAACACCTTCATCTGGGCCGTAGAGCTGGCCTCGCGTTGGGGTCAACTCCCCATTACCTTTTGTTGGGCCTTCCAGCCCCTCGGCTCGCTCCACGCCTGCACCTTCGCGTTGGAGGTAAGCCAAGTGCCCGCGAGAGACAGAAGACTTCGCATTGCGCAGCTTCACCACTCGCACTTTCACAATCGCGCGGCGGGCGCGGTAACGGTCGCCCGTTGCCTTGTGAACGCGCCAGCCCTGCTTCGGCCCAATTCCTCGCTCCAAGGCTGCACGGCCTCGACCTCTGGCGTTAAAGCGGCCTGTGCGCGGTTTGGAGGGAACCGTCAGAGTTCGCCGCCCAGAGACGGCCTTGCCTCTTACGAGAGCAATGCGGGCCTCTTGGAACAAGCCCTTATAGTTTGCAGGGATATTGACCTCAGCGCCTCGGCTGCTGGTCTTGCGGGCTTTGGCTCTTAAGCGGAAATCATCTTCATCTGACATATGCCCATAATCAGGCAAAACAGGGTTATTTGTCTCGAAGGAAGCCGATTGGAAGTTACAGGGAAACGGGAGTTTCTAGGTATTGGCGGGATAGAGGCATTTTGGAGGCACCGCGCATGAGTTACCTAAAAAGCAACACCCCAACTCGCGTAGCAAAAACAGAGCTTTAGCGTCGAAGTGCCCCCAAAAGGGCGGTTCGCTTTATCTTGCTAAAGCTCTTTTTCTTCCTAACCTCTCTTCAAGCTCCAACCCTATCTAATTAATTACGCTCTCTCAAAACAGAGCCGTCCGACGCGCCTGCTGGAGCCGCCCACACGAGCGGAGGCAGGGGCGTTGGACTCGCCGCTAAGCGGCGAAGGAATGAGGAGAAGTGTCTTTAGTAAGCAAGGATTGGTAATCTAGCTAGGCGACTTATACCTCTTAAAGTAAGCCGCTGATATAATGTCCGCTATTACCTTATCATAAATTCGACGCGTAGCAGATCGACAAACTAATGCCATGGAACTGTTTTAAGAAGATGAGACGCTTACCTTGCAAGTCTGCAAACAGGCCATTCATACACGGTTCAACCTATATCTCAGAAGAATAGAACTATCGGGGATGGAATATTATATGATGTCAAAGAAAACAGCACTTTTTTTTACTGCGCTCTGGTCGGTATTTTTCACCACCTCGAGCTTCGCGCAAGCTGGAGATAGCTTGACTTTGGTGTGTACTTTTGAATCTGGGAACGATTATGAGCTCCATTTTTCAGGAACGAAACTTAAAAATAGCGAACTCGGACCGTTAGTCATGTATAAAGGCAATAGAGAATTTCAAAGATTTGATAGTTACCTGTCCTTGGCCAATTCGTTGCGTGCTTCGAATTCAAACTCCTACCAGTACAATAGGCAACTGGGGCGCGAGGGCTCATACCAAGTCACTAATAATGTCGAAATCCTTGTCGACAGAACAACTGGTGAAATAGAGTACATAGCAAGCTCTGGGATTAATGGGGTAACGGGTGGAGGTCAAAAATCAAAGGGCGTTTGCCATGAAAAAACTGAAACTAAGCTTCCTAGAAAATTCTAAAGATACCAGTGTTCAACGTCATTGCTTGACCCGCAACACCCAAATTATCAAACTCTTTTCTTCATAAAAATCGTGGTGGATAAGCTATAACCTCCACGTGGATAAAGCCCAAAACATATCATCAAGCCATCCTATAGAAGCGCCGTCTCGCGCTGACATTAAGCGCGGTATGACTATCGCGGCGCAGCTCGTTCAGCGATACGGCCCTAAATATTGGCCTGTTTTGGAACGCCTAAAACAAGAATATGACGCGCAGGATGACCGCGAAGCCTTGCTTGCTTCGCTCCTTTCGGATGCCGACAAAGCTGCCTAAGCCGATAAAATTCAGCCATTAAATGGATAGCTTTGCAGAAGCTCATCACTGACAGGATGTGCTATCTTCAAGAGTTCATCTTGGCGATAGGCGAGTGACCCGCCATCCCCATATTCAGGGCGCGGATTGCGGTGTCCCATTAATGTGCAACGCAATCCAAAGTCCAATCCAGCCTCCAACATTCGGCTCTCAAAGCTGTGCCGAAAGCTGTAGATGCGGTGCTGATTTGTCGGGAATAATGCTCTCGCCTTGAACGCTTTGGTAAGCGATGCACTCAGCAAATAACTTCTATCTCGATAGTGCGGGAACCCGTTTGGAGCTTGCCGCATGGCCTCCAAAGCAACGCCGACAAGCGGAATATCTCGAACGGATGCTCCTGACTTTAGCTCTCTATCTTTCGTTGGTCGTATGCGAATATGCGGAACCTCTGCATCCAGCCTTATGTTTGCTGGCGTGATATTAGCCAGCTCGCTTGGCCTGCATCCTGTCTCTATCAGCGCCATGCAGAGCAGTGCGCCTTGTCGATTAAGGCCCTCAAAAACATCTGGTGCAAGTATGCGCGACCTGACCCAATCATCCTTAAAGGGCATGACCTTGGTTAGAATTTTGTCATTGAAGCGCATATTGCGGAACGGGTTTTCACGCTCTTCTTCGCCTATATGCTCAAAATATCTGCGGTAAAGTTTGCGCAAACTACCCAAATCCTTGTTGCCGCTGCTGCCGCTCATGGGCTTGGAACCGTCTTTGGGATGGATGCGCTCGTGCCAGAATTTGCGCACGGCGTGGGCGTGTTCGCGAGTAATGTCTCGCATGTCTATATCGCCGTTTAGCACGACGAAGTTGGCCACGGCGCGGCGTTTGATTTTAGAAAAGTTGTTTACTTGCTCCGGTGATTTACTTGCCAATTCGTCGGCGACGATCTCGGAAAGATATAAGTCCATAGCCTCTGTGATGGTCGCGGAAGGCGTTTTCACACTCCCTAGAAGGGCATCTGCGTCTCGCTCTTCCTTCTTTTGAGGGATGTCTTTTAGTGGTTCCAAGGCGATAAGACGGTGCAGTAAATCCGTAACAGTGTTTTGAGAAACTAAGTTTTCCATAGGCCGATAGTTGAAACCTTTAGAGCGTGCTCGATGGCTCGCATCGCGATAACTTGCGACTTTCGGGGGCGACTGAAAGCGGTTCGGGATTATCTCGTTCCAGCGCTGGTTGTCTTCGTCGGCGCAAATATCCCGCCGCTGGCGTGCAACCTTGCGGCTATCGGTGTCTAGTGAGCGGTATATCAAAGTTCTGTTATCAATATGTCTGACCGCTTTCGGAACGCGCCGCACATAGTGCCATGTATCGCCACGTAATCGTAAGTATTGATCGAGTCGTCTTATCGCTTTCATTTCGCCATCTCCGTGCAGCCCATTGTAGGGCAAAAAGTGAGGCAAATTGCGAGAGTTACCGTGTGGAAAATAAAGGAAAGAGAGATTTTCCGAGACATTTCAGAGGCTTACGCAATTTGCTTTATCAGGGAAATGGTGCCCGAACCTGGATTTGAACCAGGGACACACGGATTTTCAATCCGTTGCTCTACCAACTGAGCTATTCGGGCACTCAAAGCGTGGCGGACGTATAGTCGTGAGGTTTGGCCTTGTCCACACCGTTTATGGGGGAATTTGCATCTGAATCCAGCCGCTCATTTTCTTTGCGTTTGCGAATTATTCGCACTATGGCCACGTCATGAGATTACGGCTGACAGACCTATCAAAAGATGAGACCGGAATTATTACTGGGTTTGATGACACTAACCCAGATCTATGCACCCGTTTACGTGAAATTGGATTTGCAGAAGGGGACAATGTGACACCGCTTCATTTTGGTCTTTTTGGTAAAAACCCGATTTCGGTTCGTGTAAATGGTGCACTAATTGCCCTGCGTCGTCAGGATGCAATCGCCATCAAGCTCAAAAAAACTGATGAAAGCCAAACGTCATGAGTGAACCTTCCAAGCTGCGCTTTGCTCTTTTAGGTGCACCAAACTGCGGGAAGTCTTCGCTCTTTAATGCGCTAACAGGGGGAAAGGCTAAAGTCGCCAATTATCCAGGCGTAACGGTCGAATACCGCAAAGGAGAATTTGATCTCCCTGGCGGCCAACCAGTTGAACTTCTCGATCTGCCTGGCGTCTATGGTGACTGCGGACATAGTATGGACGAACGAGTCGCGCTGGATGCTGTCCGCGGGAATTTAGAAGGCGAACGCGCGCCAGATGCTATCTTGTTCATGATGGATGCAAGCCACATCAACACGCATTTGCATAACGTCCTACAAGCTAAAAATCATGGACTACCAATCGTCCTTGTTCTCAACATGATGGATATGGCCGCGCGGGATGGAATCACGATTGATTTGACCGAATTGGAGCGCGAACTCGGCATTCCGGTCATTTCCTGTGTTGCTGTTCGGGCCTCTGGCCGTGCGACCTTGCTGGATTATCTGGACGAATGGGGCGGAGACGTCTCTTTTGGGTCTGCCGCTTCTCCGGACCCAGAGGTCGGCGAGTTGAAAGAGTTACAAGCGAAGGCGCGGTCAATCACATTGAACGCAGTTAGCCGCGCAGAAAAAACTGAAACATTTTCCCAGCGAATTGATAATTGGGTTCTACATCCCATCATGGGGATCGTTATTCTTTTCCTGATCCTGTTTGTAATGTTTCAGGCTGTCTACACTTGGTCAGGTCCTGCCATGGATTTGATTGAGACTGGGATTGGCTCTTTGCAAGCTGCGGCGGCGATGATTCTACCCGAAGGGTTGATAACATCTCTGGTTTCTGATGGCATGATAGCGGGTGTTGGCGCCGTTCTCGTCTTCCTGCCGCAGATCATTATCCTATTTGCGTTCATTCTGCTTTTGGAAGCTTCAGGTTATATGGCCCGGGCGGCGTTCCTGGTGGACACACTGATGGCCAAGGTAGGCCTAAATGGCCGCGCCTTTATCCCGCTCTTGTCTAGTTTTGCCTGCGCCATTCCAGGGATTATGTCGGCGCGGACAATTGAACAAGAACGGGACCGTCTGACGACTATATTGATAGCCCCGTTGATGACATGCGCTGCGCGTTGGCCCGTGTATTTTCTGATCATTGGAGCCTTTATACCGGCGAATAGGATTGGGCCCTTTTCGCAGCAGGGCCTTGTGGCATTCGGTCTGGTGATTGTTGGTGTCGTATTTGCTCTCATTATGGCTGCGATTTTTAAGCGAACCCTAACTCGCGGCGAAAGCTCTGGGCTTTTGATTGAACTTCCGAGTTATAAAATGCCCGTATTCAAAGACTATCTTATTGGTTTGTGGGATAGAGGCATGATTTTTGTGAACCGAGCTGGACGTATCATTTTGCCAGCGTCTGTCGTGATTTGGTTTCTGGTGAGTTTTCCAACAAACGCTACAGAAACGGCTCAGACTTGGGCTGGTAAAGTTGGCGGCGTGATCGAACCATTATTGCGACCGATTGGATTTAATCTCGAAATTGCTATTTCATTAATACCCGCTATGGCTGCCCGCGAGGTCGCAGTCAGCTCGCTCGCGACGATATATTCGATAGCGGATGACGACGCAGGCACAAAACTCTCTGAATTGATTTCTTCGCAATGGACAATGCCCACGGCACTGGCATTCCTCGCTTGGTTCGTCTTTGCACCTCAATGCCTTTCGACCTTTGCGATTATCAAGAAAGAGACGAATAGCTGGAAGTGGCCGCTCTTTGCGTTCGGTTATTTATTCGTTCTGGCTTATGTCGCTGCAGGTTTAACATTCCACACCGCGTCCGCCTTCGGACTTTAAACGTTTCTACTCCTCCGGCGGTGTGACTGGTGAATCCTCAATTTCCTGCACTTCGAAATCGTCCAACATAGCACCAGCCCGTTCTGGCAAAACATTCGCATCTAGCAGGTTTTGAACCCGACGTTTTGCATCTTGTTTGAGATCTTCATAAAATAGATTGGACGGTAAGGTTCTGAATTTTGCTCCAACGGCGCGTGGACGTCGCAGGGATTTACTGATCGGAGTATCCACTAAAAGTAATCCGTTTTGGCACTGTACACCTGATTGTTTGGTCAATGATGCTGGTGTCATATCTGGGTCTAAACCCTCAGCCGCAACGCCGCCAAGATGAAGACGGGCAGGGGCATAGTCTTCGGCTTGTGTCCACAAAAGAGGGTTGATGCAGAGCGTGGGTCGATTGTTGATGGATTCATACTTCCGCCCGTTAAAGACTAAAGAACGTTCCAAGAAACGCTGCGCGATGACATTATCTTTTGGAGTGAATGACCCGAATGCGACAACGCATTGGGTCTCTTTGGGCCCCTCGCAGGGTGTTAGGTTACTGAGTGGGCCATTAAAACTCTCCAAAGGCAATGGATGGTCAATGACATATGCAACCGCGAGACGATTTTTTAGTGGTCCTTGAAAATAGTCGATGAGCAATCGCTGAACATGGCTAGCCCCTTGGTTATGTCCCACCAAAACTATGGGTCTTTCTGGAGGCGACTGACGTAAAAACACTTCAAACGCTCTCTTCACGTCTTGATAGGCAAGGTCTTGAGCTTGCTGCGCGTCTTCACGGTTTGTGATGAACGAATACAGGGAAGCTTGCCTATAAAATGGTGCGAAGAGTCTACCAGATTCACCATAGGGGGAAACGTAATTTGGACGGACAATGCGTTGTAGCTTGTTTTTTCGCTTCAAATCATCAGACGGTAAGTTCCAGTGTTTTCCGCCGCGATACACACTCGGCACAACGACAAAAACATCGCCTTTGGCTGTTAGTGTGTATGGATCAACGCCCAAATCTGGTTGGGCCAACCAGCTATCTAATGACGCGTAGTTCGGAGCAGCAGGTGGTTCATAAGTCTGAAATGGTTGCCCAGGGTCCTGAATCGTAGAGAATATAT
Source organism: Litorimonas sp. (assembly GCA_039975855.1). Lineage (GTDB taxonomy): Bacteria > Pseudomonadota > Alphaproteobacteria > Caulobacterales > Maricaulaceae > Litorimonas. The sequence goes on from JBDWGH010000003.1 coordinate 634,644, forward strand.
CGTCGCGATAGAGGTAAGCCAGCAATAGTCCGGCCAGCAAAATTCCTAAAACGGCCCCAAACACTGTTTTAAATTTGCCTAAATCAAGCTTTCGCATTCCGTGTGTCCTATTTTCGTCTTATAGCTGTTTAACGGATTGCATGACTGAACGGTAGCGCGCATGACGCACTAAACCAAGATTTAAGGAACTGGCATGGAGCCTTCTCCAGTTAAGAAAAAACGCTTTAGCACGCCGACCCTGAATTTCTTCAAATGGGTCAGAAATCGCTTTTTCACGGGCGTTATTGTCGCGGTACCGATAGTCGTCACTTATCTCTTGGTCTCTTGGGTTATCCAAAAAGTCGATAATGGCGTCTTTAGTGTCATTCCAGAGCAACTAAATCTTGAGACCTATCTGGGAGTCCCAATCCCGGCGCAGGGTATTATCATTTCTATCTTTTTGATCTTTATTCTCGGCGTGCTCGCTTCAAATTTCATTGGTCGATATTTGATTAAGTCTGGGGAAAATCTGTTAGATCGTGTTCCCGTAGTTAGCCCTGTTTACAATGCGTTGAAGCAAATAGTTCAGACGGTTGCGGCGCAGAAAGATCGGGCGTTTCGTGATGTTTGCTTGATTGAATATCCGAAAAAAGATGTTTGGGCGATTGGCTTTGTAACGGCTGATCTAAGTGGGCCACCAGCAGAAGCGCTGGGAGATGACATGGTCTGTGTCTTTGTTCCGACCACTCCAAACCCGACTTCAGGTTTCTTGTTGTTCCTTCATAAAGATAAGATTCAAATTCTGGATATGACGCCGGAAGAAGGCGCAAAAATGATCATTTCGGGCGGTATGGTCTCTGGAGCCCAGAATGACATTTTGGATGCAGGCGGTGGACTGGAATTTAATACTGTTAAATCCAAAGAGCCAATGCCCTCCCTATAGCCTAACCCGCTCTCATCATCGCAATGCCGTAATCCTGCTCAAAGAGATAAAGCAAATTTCTGGCGGCAAGTCCTCGGGGGCTCGTGAGGCCCGGGTCCATCTGGACGAGGAGTCTTGCATCCTGGGTGGCGGTTTCAAGTAAGTCTTTATGACGATCCAAGTTGGCTAAGGTAAATCGCGGCAGGCCTGATTGCGCGGCACCCAATAGATCTCCAGAACCACGGAGTTCCCAGTCTTTTTCTGCGATTAGAAACCCGTCTTCCGTTTGTCGCATAATTTCCAATCGAGCTTTACCATTCACCGATAGCGGTCCTTGATAAAGAAGGAGGCAAGATGATTTCTTGTCCGATCGTCCCACCCGGCCCCGTAATTGGTGCAGTTGAGCCAACCCAAATCGTTCCGCATGCTCAATGACAATGATTGTTGCATTGGGTGCGTCTACACCAACCTCAATGACTGTTGTTGCCACCAGAATGTCGAATTCACCAGCTTTGAAACCCAAACTGATCGATTCTTTTTCTTGAGGACTTAAACGGCCGTGGAGAAGGCCAACGCGGTCTCCGAACATTGCTGTTAATTGACGATGTCGATCCTCGACAGAAGAAAGGTCTATAAGCTCACTATCTTCTACCAACGGGCAGACCCAATAGACTTGATTGCCGTCTTTGACAGCGCGCCCGACCGCATCAATCACCCCGTCTAAACGGGCTAGAGGTAAAATTGCTGTTTCGATCGGAACACGACCAGCTGGTTTTTCATCCAATATCGAAATGTCCAAATCGCCATAGCTTGTTAGTGCCAAGGTTCGAGGAATGGGCGTTGCTGTCATAACCAATAAGTCTGTGGCTTCGCCTTTTTCAGTGAGACGCAATCTGTCCCGAACTCCGAACCGATGTTGTTCATCAATGATGACGAGGCCGAGATTTTTGAAAATGGTTTTGTCCTGAAAGAGAGCATGTGTGCCCACCACAACGTCAATGTATCCTTCAGACATTCCAGTCTCGAGTGCTTCGCGGGCCTTGCCCTTGTCACGACCAGTCACGCCTTCCACGGTCAGACCTGCAGGCTCTAAAAAGGTCCGGAGTGTTTCAACATGTTGGCGGGCTAAAATTTCGGTGGGCGCCATCAAAGCAACCTGTACACCGGCTTCAGCGGCGTAAGCACAGGCGAGGGCGGCTACGAACGTCTTACCAGCTCCAACATCACCTTGGAGCAATCGTGACATACGATCCGGAGAGGCCATATCGGCCTTGATCTCTTCAAATGCCCGGGTTTGCGCGTTTGTTGGCGGGAATGGTGCTCCTTTAAGCACGTCCTGCACATAATCTCCTTTTGCAGACAAGGCTAGCCCACCAGATCCGCGGTTTCGTTCTCTCACCAGCGCCATTGCAAGTTGTTTCGCAAGAAGTTCGTCATAGGCCAAACGACGTCGTACCGGACTGTCTGCATTTATATCAACGGGATGTTCCGGACGATGAAGCAGCTTGAGGGCCACATTATAGTCTGGCCAATCTTGTTGTGTTTGAAAAGCGGGGTCGAGCCAATTCCCCAATTTTGGACCATTCAGGACTTTGTCCAGTGCACCGCTGATCGATTTGCGCGCCATCTTTTGACCCAATCCCGCCGTTAGCGGGTAAAGGGTCTCCAATTCCGGCAGTTCATCCGCTTTTTCTGGCGCGAGAACATAGTCAGGATGCGTCATTTGTAATTCGGCATTAAAGACTTCGCATTTACCCGAAATGATCCTTTTTGAACCCTCCGGCATCATTTTTTCCATACTCTGTGGATAGGCTTTGAACCAAGTCAAAGTCATGTCACCCGTGTCATCAAAGACGCGTACGCGGTAAGGACGGTTCCGCGCATTCGGAGCTATATGTCGTCCAACCGTGACCTCAAACGTCGCGATATCACCTTCGCGAGCGCCGGCTATGGTTGGACGGTTCGTCCGATCAATTAGTCCACTAGGCGGTGTTAGGACGAGATCCCTAAGACGCGAACCCATGGCTCGGGTTAGAGCTTCGCCAACTTTCTCGCCTACGCCGGTTAAAGTTGTTACATCCGCAAAATAGGCGTTCAATTTTCCTGAGCGAGAGGTCATTTTCTGTGTAGCGCGAGACATATCGCCCTATCTGGCGTTTTGAGCGGCTCTGCACAAGTGACATGACGCAAACGACTCTGTATGGCGCCCCCATGACAGACGAAACTAAAAATATGGATATGGATACGCGTAAAAAACGTCTCGTTTATCGATCCAATTACCGAGGCTTTAAAGAAGCCGATTTGATTCTGGGCGGTTATGCGAAGGCCCATATTGACACGATGACGGATGCTGAAGTTCTGATGTTCGAAGATTTACTCAATGCAAAAGATCACGATATTTACGGCTGGATTATGGGCACTCTTCAAGCTCCTGCCAACTATGACACCCCACTTTTGGAACGTTTACGAGCGTTCAATCCTATTAAATAATGCAAATCCAACTCTCCCGATATATCGGTCCAGACGCACAAATCACGGCGTCTGGATTGCCCGAAGGCGCCGATGCGTTAGCTTTTACGAAAGCGGTTCGACGAGACAAGAAACCCGCGCTTTTTATCGCACGAGACGATGCTCGCGCTGCTGCTTTTCAATCTGCTTGCAGGTTCTTTGCTCCGGACATTCCGGTACTTATGTTGCCGGCGTGGGATTGTCTGCCATATGATAGGGTCTCACCCAGTCGTACGTTGGCCGCGCGGCGTGCTGGCGCGCTCTTCTTCCTGACTACAATAGACCAGTCCAATCCTCATATTATTGTGACCACTATCAGCGCTGCGATGCAAAATGTTCCGCCGCGTTCTATTATTTCCGAAGCAGGTCTTTCTGCGAGTGTTGGCAGAAACATCGAGCGGGACCGAATTATTCGTTACCTCACCAACAACGGTTATTCGCGTGCAAGTACAGTTGTTGAAGCTGGCGATTTTGCGGTCCGAGGCGGCATCATCGATATTTTTCCGCCGACCGAGAAGAATCCCCTTCGTCTCGACTTTTTTGGAGATGAGATAGAGAGCATTCGTGAGTTTGATGTCGATAGTCAACGGACCACCTCTGCCAGGTCTCAATTGATATTAGCTCCGGTGTCTGAGGTCTTTATGACGGAAGACTCCATCAGTAGTTTCAGGCGCAATTATATCGCCAGTTTTGGCGGAGGCGTGAGCCGCGATCCAATTTATGCAGCGGTCGTTGACGGTATACGTCCACAAGGCATCGAGCATTACATGCCATTGTTTTACGAGCATGTAGAAACAATCTTCGATTACCTCGGCCCTCAGACTTTGATTGCGCTGGACGGTCTCCTTACGGAGGCAAAGCGCGAACGTATTGACCTAATTGAAGACTTCTATACCTCTCGACGCGAACACGCAGAAGCACGTGATACGGGTTCAGGCGATCCCTCAAAAAACGCTGGCCTTTATCGTCCGCTGCCGATTGACCGTCTGTATCTTGATGAGTTGATATGGGACGAACATCTTTTAAATCAGCGCGTTCGAAAGCACACTCCCTTTGAGAGTCCCGAAGAGGGTGCACTGAATTTTGGAGGACGTCCCGCACGAAATTTCTCTGCTGAACGTCGTACAGAGGGCGTCAATGTATTTGATGTTGTTGCTGAACATGTTTCGTCGTTGAGAGATTCTGGGCAGCGGATTTGGCTGGGTTGTTGGACAGATGGTTCAAGAGAACGATTGGTAAGTGTCTTCGAAGATCAGGATTTGATTGTTCCAAAAGTTAGTTCGCAGGCGGCATTGGATAGCAAACCAGGTGATGTCAGGGCGATAATCTTACCCGTAGAAAACGGGTTTACTCTTGGAAAACTCTCAGTTCTATCCGAACAAGATATTCTAGGTGATCGCCTGATTAACCGAGGGCGTAAGCGAAAAGCGAAAAACTTTATTGCCGAAGCGGCATCTTTGACACCAGGTGATCTGATTGTTCACATCGATCATGGCTTGGGTCGATATTTAGGCCTTAAGACCCTCCAGGTTTCAGATGCACCACATGATTGCCTGGAGCTAGAATATGCTGGTGAGGCTAAACTCTATCTTCCGGTTGAGAATATTGAGCTCCTATCTCGATATGGCAGCGCGGGAGATGGCGCGGTTCTGGATCGTCTTGGAAGCGCCGCGTGGCAAGCGAGAAAATCCAAAGCCAAAGGTCGACTTCGGGAGATGGCTGCCGGCCTTATCAAAATTGCCGCTAAACGGGCGATGCGCAGAACAGATCCGATCACACCAGATGAGAGCACATATAACGAATTCGCGGCTCGCTTTCCTTATGCAGAAACAGACGACCAACTGAATTCCATTGATGATGTTTATAAAGACCTTGCGAGCGGTCGTCCTATGGATCGCTTGATTTGCGGAGATGTTGGTTTTGGGAAAACAGAAGTCGCATTGCGCGCGGCATTCGCGGTCGCCATGGCAGGACAACAAGTCGCGATCGTTGCGCCTACAACAATTCTTTCAAGACAGCATTTCAAGACATTTGCGGCGCGTTTCAGAGGGTGGCCAGTCAATGTCCGGCAACTCTCCCGTCTCGTTGGCGCAAAGGAAGCCAAGCAGACGAAGGAAGACCTTTCCAATGGCCGTGTGGATATCGTTATCGGCACTCATGCACTATTGGCGAAAACGGTCAAATTTTCTGATCTGGGTCTTGTGATAGTCGATGAGGAACAGCGTTTCGGAGTTCAACACAAAGAACGTCTAAAATCACTACGGGCCGATGTTCACGTTTTAACGCTGACTGCGACGCCTATACCGCGAACTTTACAAATGGCATTGTCGGGAATTCGGGAGCTCTCCTTGATTGCGACACCACCCGTGGACCGTTTGGCTATTCGAACCTATGTGACGCCTTGGGATGAAGTCAGCCTTCGCAAGGCCCTATTACGCGAAAAATATAGGGGCGGGCAGTCTTACTTCATCTGCCCTCGGATAGCTGACATTCCGCGTATTGAAGAATTTATGCGTAACGCCGTTCCAGAAGTGAAATACATTATCGCTCATGGTCAAATGGCGGCCGGTGCGTTGGAAGATATCATGACGGCATTTTACGATGGCGAATATGATGTCCTGATTTCAACCTCTATCATCGAAAGTGGGATCGATATTCCGTCAGCGAACACGATGATTATATATCGGGCAGACCGTTTCGGTCTCGCACAGCTCTATCAGATGCGAGGGCGTGTCGGACGTTCAAAAGTTAGAGCCTATGCCTATCTCACCATGCCGGAGGCGCAGATAGCGACAGAAGGGGCCTTAAAGCGACTGAAAATCCTGCAGTCTTTAGATAATTTGGGCGCCGGGTTTACACTCGCCAGTCATGATTTGGATATGCGAGGTGGCGGCAACCCTCTAGGTGAGGAGCAATCCGGACATATCAAAGACCTCGGCGTGGAGCTTTATCAACATATGCTGGAAGAGGCAGTCGCGGAACTTCGTGATGACGAAGAGACTGTTCGAGATGAGAGCTGGACGCCTCAGGTCAATGTTGGTGTGGCAATTCTTATTCCAGAAGCTTACGTCCCAGACCTCAATTTACGTTTGGCGACATATCGGCGAATCTCTGAAATCAGCGATGATACAGAGGGCAACGCACTGGCAGCTGAACTTATTGATCGATTTGGACCTATTCCAGAGGAAGTTGATCATCTACTAAGAGTCATGAAAATCAAACGCCTCTGCAGGGAGGCTCATGTAGCGAAAGTAGATGCGGGCCCGAAGGGGGTTGTGATGCATATGCGTCATGAAGATATCAAAGATCCATCGATCATCATGAATGCAATTACCCAAAATAGCGGTTGGCGATTACGACCAGACCAGACAATTTTAGTTATGGGTAATTATAGTGAACCAAAATTCAGATTGCGCGGAACCGAGAAAGCAGTTGCGGCACTCGTGGTGAAGGCAGCTTAATCTTCATCGGGGTCTTGGACTAAGTTCCCAATGAGCGCGTCTAGGTGGTTATCATTTGAATTGGCTGCTGGATAAATTTCAGAAATCACAGTTTGCGCTGAGACCGCCAAAGGGGCGCCTTCTTTATTTCCACTGTCATAGACCGTGCAATCCAATAGAGCCTTGATCCTCGAAAGGATAATTTTAGCTTCAGAGGCCAAGGTATCAAAAAACGCCAAAACAAATTTATCTTCATCCCATCTGCAAACCACATCTTGCATCCGAACCAAATTGTTAATGAGCTCGCCGGACTGTGTATAAGCGGATCTGATTGCCTCAATGGCCACATCTTCGACGGATTGAGACGTTAGTTTCAATCCGATTAGTGTTACAGGCTGGTTGGACTTAGCAGCATCCTCGAACACCCGAGGAAGATGAGCGCGCATGAAATCTTGCGAATAAGCTGTGCCGGACGGGTCGCCTGCTTCGTCGAGGGCAAGTGAGAAGAAATCAGACTTCATTTGCTCATGAATACGATGATAATTCGCGAGTTCCAGTATACGTCCGCTAATCTCATCTGCATCAGCGTCTCGGTCGATGATGTCCCGTGCGCCCCGTTCATAAGCGGCATCATAATCCGTGAAAGTTTGAGCGTTCACCAAGAAAAGCGTAGGCGTGTGATAGAGTTTCGAGTTGCGCCGCATCGCTTCTGTTATGCTGAAGGCAGGTTCTGATTGCTCTAACGCATTCATAACCACCGCATCAAATGGATCGCCATGCAGATAATCAAAGGCAGAAAAGCTTGTGAAGGCGGCCGTTACATCGACGCCCTTATCTTGCAAAGCATTGATAATTACCATGAAGCTAGGTGAGGCTTTGCCAATAAAGAGCACGCGAAACTTACGGTCAGGAGACATGTCTCCAATATCCGGCGTTTGATCAAAGCTCTCTCTCAATGTTTCTAGACGACGAGAAATTTCTCTATCCATAACACCTAGTCGGATCATGGCATTTACCCGATTTGCAATCTGAGAGGCATGCATGGGAGCGAAGAGAGTTGAGTCAAAACCGATAGACGCGTCAGGTGAGGGGCGAGACATTGCTCCAATTAATGGAACCTGATGAGATTTAAAATGTGCGCGAATGACTTTAGCGAGTTTTGGACCTTGTTCAGCGTAATCGATTAAATGGCAAAGTATCGCATCTGGCACGGACGTCGGCATGGCGCTGAGAGTTTGACCATCAAAAAGTGATAGCTGAACATCTAAATCAAGAGCACGAAGGTTTTTAGTTACGTCACGACTTTGTATTGGATGATCAGAGACAATGAGTACCCGCGTTTTACGCGAGCGTACTGTCTCTGAAATTTGCGAATCATTCGAAATATCTAAAGCAGTGGCGGGCATAACGTCGAACTTAAGCCCGAAGTCCTACCAGCGTATTAACCACAATTCGTCAAATGAATAGACGGAGTTTACCAACCGCAAGTGCGGTCTTTATTCTCTTCCTCGAGATACGTCATGACTGGAGCGAAATATTCGAGAATGGCTGACCCATCCATATCGCGCGTTCCTGTGAAAGCTTCCAGTGCATCTGGCCAGGGCTTACTTGCTCCCATTTCCATCATGGCATTGAATTTCTCACCGACGTCCTTGTTTCCGTAAACGGAACATCGGTGGAGAGGGCCTTCAAATCCAGCTTGATCACACGCGGCTTTGTGGAACTGGAACTGGAGAATGTGAGCGAGAAAATAACGCATGTAAGGCGTGTTGCCCGGAATATGATATTTTGCACCTGGATCAAAGGCATCTGCTGGGCGCTCACCCGGCGCTTTCAGACCTTGATATTTTTCTCGAAGTTCCCACCAACCATCATTGTACTCGGAAGGAGAGTAAGTTCCGTTAAAGACATTCCAACGCCATTGATCGACCATCAAGCCAAACGGCAAGAAGGCAACTTTATCCATCGCCTGGCGCATCAGAAGCGCAAGGTCGGCGTCCTCCCCAGGAACTTTGTCTGCATCCAAAAGTCCTATTTCGACGAGATATTCCGGCGTAATAGACAAAGCAATCATATCGCCGATCGCTTCGTGGAAGCCATCATTTGCACCATCTTTGTAGAATACGGACTGATCTTTATAGGCCCGTTGGTAGAAATTGTGGCCCAACTCATGGTGCACAGTTGAGAAATCCTCACCGTTGACCTTAGTACACATTTTAATCCGGACATCTTCTTGATCGTCCAAATTCCAAGCAGAGGCATGACAGACAACCTCACGGTCTTCGGGTTTCGTGATGAGGGACCGTTCCCAGAATGTATCAGGAAGCTCTTCAAAGCCCATAGAGGTGAAGAATTGTTCGGCCATTTCAACCATCTTCTTAGCATCATAGCCAGCGTCAACTAAGAGTTCAGTGACATCGACTCCCTTGCCGCCACCTTCCGGTGCCACATCGTCATAAATATTGCCCCAGCTTTGGCCCCACATATTTCCGAGCAGGTCAGCGCGGATGGGCTCATCCAGAGGAACAATTTCCTCGCCATACTTTTCGTTGAGTTCGGCGCGGACATAGCAATGCAGTTCGTCGTAAAGTGGCTTAACTTGGCCCCAGAGACGGTCCGCTTCTTTGGAAAAGTCTTCGGCATCCATGTCATACCCAGCTCGCCAGAGATCTCCTGCGTCTTTGAACCCGAGTTCAGCCGAGCCTTTATTGATGATTTTCACCATCTCGCCATAGGCGCCGAGCATGGGCTTGGATATCGTTCTCCAGCCTTCCCAAGTGCTTTTTAACAACTCAGGATCATCCGATTTTGCAATAATGTCTGAGGCTTGGCCAAGGTGGATGGTTCCGTCAGGGGCCTCTTTCTTCAATGTTCCATCACCGTCAGTGTCTAAAATTGCGATGATGCGCTCATCGTTGACATCAACCTCGAAACGACCTTTTCCGTAAGCCCCGTCTAATGCCGTCATAATTTCAGCAAGGTCCTTAGCTGCAGCTTCATCATCTGGAGCAGGGAAATTCGACCCCCGAAGCATGCCGTCAATTTTGCGTTTCATATCAGCGGGTAGAGCCAGGTCCTTAAAGCGCTTCGCTTCGTTAGACAGGCGAGTAGACATTTTCGCGCTTTCTTCACCAACACGGGCTTCAAGGGCGGCCGTATCCTCGGTGATGAAATTGGCTTTGACCCAATATACCTTGGAGGCGTGAGCCCGGAATTCGGCAAGCTCCTCTTCAGCTGCCTCAAGAAACTCTTTGGCTTCTTGCACGGTCGGTGCCGAACGAGAGGCACTTTGCTGGGTAGCGGCCATTAATTCGGATCCAGGGCGGGTAGCTGCCTCTGTGACAAGTGTTTCAACGGCAGCGGCGTCTGGAGCTGCAGTCTTCTCAACCTCCGTATTCGATGCTTCGGTACAAGATACGAGTAAAAGCGCCAAAGAGGTAAGTGCCGATGCCCCAAGAAGTTTCGTTTTCGCCATGATATCGTCCTCGCCTAGAATGAAGGACCGCACAATATTAGGTGTAAAACCCAACAATTGCGGCAATCCTTTCCGCTTTCATCTGTCGTAGACACAGGGCAGGTAAGGTTCAACACATCTCCTGCGCCCTATGGCTTCAGATTCGTGAAATCCCGCATTTTATTGTTGGGGTGACACCCAAAGGACACAATACTATGTCGAAACCAGGCTTACTTCTCGTCAACCTTGGGTCACCCGATTCGCCAACGGCTAAAGACACCCGCCGTTATCTAGCCGAATTCCTGCACGATTATCGCGTAATCGATACGACGCGTTGGATTTGGTGCCCTGTTTTACACGGTATAATTCTGCGGACCCGGCCTAAAAAATCAGCGGAGGCCTATAAATCCGTTTGGCATGAACCTGTCGAGTTTCCTGGCAACGAAGCTCCTTTGATTCGAATTACTCGGGCGCAGGCTGCTGGTGTAAAGGCTCGCTTAGGGGATGATGTGCATGTTGAGATTGCCATGCGTTACGGTAATCCATCTATTGGCGCGAGTTTGGATGCGTTAAAATCAAAAGGATGCACGAGAATTGCTGTTCTTCCGCTATACCCTCAGTTCGCGGGGGCGACGACTGCGTCTGTATATGACGGTGTGGCAATGGCGCTTGAGAAGCGAATGGATGTTCCAGAGCTTCGGTTTTTGAGGCATTATTACGACGATCCACGATTTATCGCGGCACTAGCGGACAGTGTTGACGCTCATCTCTCTAAGCTTGATTGGACACCTGATGTGATCATGACGTCCTATCATGGCCTACCACAGAGTTATGTCGACAAGGGCGACCCGTACCAGGACGAATGTTTGGAAACGACAGCCTTGTTACGTGCCCACATGGGTAAATCTGAAGCCGAACTTTACGCAACTTTCCAATCTCGTTTTGGGCCTAAAGCTTGGCTGCAACCTTACACAGATAAAACGCTGGAGGCCCTACCAGCAACAGGTGTGAAAAAAGTCGCGGTTATGATGCCGGGATTTTCATCTGATTGCCTTGAGACACTGGAAGAAATCGCAATAGAAGCAAAAGAAAGTTTCGAAGAACACGGAGGCACGCATTTTACGGCAATTCCTTGCTTAAATGCTGATGCTGCGCACTTAGATCTTTTGACGGATCTGGCGAAAGAGCGCTTATTAAACGGCTGGCTTTAAGCGTTCAAAAATATCCTCGATGGTGAGGCTAGGGTCCAGAATGATATCGGACGCAATCGTGCTGTCTGCGAGCGCCTTGTAATCTTTCGCACGAGACGCAAGCAGGTTAGGGTAAGACTCCAAAATTGCCGCATCAGGATCTTGCCCTGATCTTCTTTTATAGTGGCCATTCCACATTAGCGGTTTGGGTTGTTTGAAATATTGCGTTTTCAACCGTTCAACTGCGTCAGAAGATGCTGATATATGTATGATAAACCAGTCTTTTGCGAGATTTTCTTGGACTTGTTTATCGGTGTAGATCACGCTTCCCGTTGTGTCCAAAATCGCATTTCCACTCTTTTGATCTATGGCCTTTTGGGTTGCGACACTCTCAAGGGCTCTCGACTCAGCTTCACGAGCTTCATACCCATCAGAATAGGGTTGCCCTTGCCATGCCGCGAAAGCGTCCATGTCGTCGTGACCGAGTGTTTCTCGAATGAGCTTATCAACCTCGATAAGCTCGAAATCGAAGGCAGTTGCAAGGCGCATTCCCGTGTAACTTTTTCCGATATTTGACATGCCAATGAGCGCAATGCGTAACTCATCGTCGGCATATCGCCGGTCAAACTCTGCACGGGAAAGCTCCATTAGGCGTGCATTGCCAGATAGTCTGACAGATCAGCCAAGGTTGGTCCCATGACATGCACACGCTGTTTTTTCTTCATTGCTTTAGCGAGCGGTTCAGGCATTGGAATTTTGGTGTGCAAAATACGTTCTACGCTATCTGCAAATTTGGCCGGGTGTGCGGTCCCAACAGTTATTCGTGTAAAAGGTCGGGATATATCTACCGCAAATTTTTCCATAGCTAAGTGTCCTACAGCGGTATGAGGGCACATCACATATCCAGTTTCGGTATGTATCCTGCGGATATGGCGCTCTGTCTCGTCATCGGAAAAAGATGCACCCCAACATACGTCAACGATATCAGCATAACTGTCTTCAAAGAGAGACAGAATACGCGGAAAATTATTGGGGCGGCCAATATCCATTGCATTTGAAAGCGTAGGAACACTCGGACGAGGTTCATACACGCCCGTAGAGAGGTAGTCGACGAAGGGGTCATTCGCATTATTGCCGATAACGAAACGATCTATTGGTGCGCCCATTTTCTTCGCAATTAGACCTCCGGTAAGGTTGCCAAGGTTGCCAGATGGTATGGAGTAAACCAGTGGTCTTTCTGGGAAAGCGGCTTTAGCTTGCAGCGAGGTCCAGAAGTAATAAAAACTCTGCGGAATAACGCGGCCGACGTTTATTGAGTTGGCACTCATCAAACTATGTTTTTCGGTCAATTCAGCGTTAGCGAAGGCCGCTTTTACAAGGTGCTGACAATCATCAAATGTTCCATCAACAGAGATAGCTTTCACATTTGAATGACGCGTACCCATTGTTGTTAATTGTTGCTCTTGTACTTTGCTCACGCCGCCTTTTGGGAAGAGAATGAAAACGTTGATCCCAGTTTGATCCAAGAAAGCGTCCCCAATCGCGCCACCTGTGTCGCCTGAGGTTGCAACAAGAATAGTACGTTTTTGTTTCGTTGATCCCATCAAATGGCTGGCCGCTCGCCCCATGAATCTTGCCGCGAAATCTTTAAAAGCCAGTGTTGGACCGTGGAATAGCTCTAGAACAAAGTCTTCCGCATCAGGTGCTAATGCGGGGTCTAGCTTTTCACCGGACAATGTCACCATCGGTACGTCATAATTATACGCGTCACGACAAAGAACTTGCAGGTCATCGGTTGGAAAACGGTCATCGGTAAAGTGCGTTGCCAATTCGGCAGCGCAGTCCGCAAATGACATTGCGCCTAACCTAGCAGTTTCGTCCAGGTTGAAGTGAGGGATATCGTCAGGCATCCAAAGCCCACCATCGGGGGCCAGGCTGGCAAGTAACGCGTCACCAAAAGAGGCGGAAATCGATGAGTCTTTATTAGAGTGGTAATTCATGCGGGCTCACATAGCCTAGAAGAGGATTTGCGCAAGGTTTTACCGCGTTCTTACCGCGTGCGCGAGAATATTCACCATCGTAGCGTGAGCGGGCGTGTCGCCCTTGTTCCGAATGATGTGCGGACGGTCAGCGTGGTATCGCAATGTTTCGCCTTCTGAGGCAGACCACGTCTCACCGTCAACCGTGACCTCCAACTGTCCAGAAAGGATGGTTAAGTTCTCGATTGACCCTTGAGGGTGGGGCGAACTTTCAAGAACTCCTCCGCTTTGCGCTTTGAAATCATACCACTGCACAAACTCAACCGTTTCCAGTGAGCCGATTATCCGCAACTCGCATAATCCGTCTTCGGATTTTAGCTGTGGTGTATCTTGAATTCTTGAATGCTGGACCAGCGCAGTCCCATTGGGCGCGTCGGACACCATAGCCTCCACACTTGTGCCTAGCGCCTGCGATAGGCGGGATAATGTCGCCAGCGTTGGGTTAGTCTCATTTTTCTCGATTTGCGAAATCATTGACTTGGCAACGCCTGATACACTGGATAAGTCCCCCAATGACATCTTGTCAGCAGTGCGAAGACGCAAGATGGTTTGTCCTAATTTCTCGGACAGAGCTTCCGTTTCGGGGCAGGGTTCGCGTTTTTGTCGGGCCATAAAGTTTTCGTGTAGATGTGGATTTACGTCACGTCGTTCTATATATAGAACGCAATCGTTCAATCAAGTGAACACATTATTTCGAATGAGCTGACCGCATTATGCAATATTTGCCCATACATTTTGACACGCGAGGCGCCTCGATCCTCATCGTAGGGGGTGGAGCTGCAGCGGAAGCAAAGCTGCGGACCTTGCTGAAGACTGAAGCAAAGCTGAGCGTGGTTGCGGAGGTCATTAGCCCTGAAATTTCACGCTGGTCACAGCAAGGGAAACTCACTCATATTTCGCGAGAATTCATGTCTTCCGATTTAGAAGGTGTTTCACTCGTTTATGCCGCTACCGAAGACGACGCATATAATGGTGAAATTGCAGACAAGGCGGCGGAACGTCAAATCCCTGCCAACGCTGCAGATTACAAAGATGCCTGTCGTTTTATCACACCGGCCTTGGTTGATCGAGCCCCTGTAACTGTTTCTATTGGCACAGAAGGCACAAGCCCTGCTTTAGCAAGGGCCCTAAAATCCGATCTAGAAACGCGCTTGCCGCCAGAGACCGGACGTTTTGCCCGTAAAACCAATGAACTACGCGCAAAAGTCAAAGCGCTAATGCCAGATCTAGCGGACCGGCAGCGGTTCTGGGCCGGTATTCTGGGCGGTAAAGACCTTACGGCTCAGCTTCGTATAACTCCAACAGAACTAGAATCGCAGGTTGAAACTAAATTAAGCGGTGAGGATGCGATTGCTGGCAAAGTCCTGCTTGTTGGGGCGGGGCCAGGTGACCCTGATATGTTGACGACAGCAGCAAGGCGCGCCCTGCATGCCGCAGATGTCATTGTCTATGACCGTCTGGTTAGCGACGGCGTCATGGAGTTAGGTCGTCGCGAGGCGGAATATATATATGTCGGCAAGACGCCCGGGGAGCCGTCTATCGGCCAGGCCGCTATCAACGAAATTTTGATTGAAAAAGCATCGGAAGGGCTCTCTGTTGTACGCCTGAAATCTGGCGATCCGCTTATTTTTGGCCGCGCAGATGAAGAAATTGACGCTTTGCAAGCTCATCAAATTCCAGTCCAAATTATTCCAGGGATAACCTCTGCTGCGGCTGCGGCGGCTGCGATCAATGCCTCGCTCACGACACGCGGAACAAACAAAGCTATATCCTTACTTACGGGCCACGATGCCAAGGGTTTTGCTGAACAGGATTGGGTTTCTTTAGCTAGACCCGGCGGACGAGCCGCCGTTTACATGGGGGTTGGCGCTGCACGATTTATCCAGGGACGGTTAATCCTGCATGGAGCAGAAAGCGATCGGCCAGTCACCGTGGTTGAAAATGCCTCAAGGCCTAACCAAATCATCACCTTCACCACCTTGCAAAATCTGCCCGACGATATCGTTGCAGCAGGAATAAAAGGGCCCGCTATCCTATTGATAGGATATGCGAAACGCCGCGCAGCAAAGCAGATAAGAGCCGCGATATGAGTACATTAAAACATAAGGGCAAAGGCCCACAATCCATGACCGCGAATGAACTGCGTGATGGGTATAATGTCTGGTTAGATGAAAATCTGGATTGGACCCGGGACTACGCAAAGGCACTACGCACGGAAGATCAAGACCTGATCGACCGAATGCAGTTAAAGGCTGAAACGGATGAGGGTAAGAATCTCGTCGTTGGCACCTATTTTATCGATGTTGAACCGGAAACTGGATTGCCAGCGCGTTATCGTGAGAAGTTTCGGATGAACGGACCGTCCTATGACACAGCCGATTTGTTGGAGGCGAAATAATGTATCGCTATGATGAGTTTGATGCGCAGTTCGTTGCCGAACGTACAAAACAATTTCGCGGACAGGTAGAGCGTCGTTTGGCCGGACGTCTGAGCGAGAATGAGTTTCGCCCGCTCCGTTTAATGAACGGGTTGTACCTCCAGCTTCACGCATACATGCTCCGCGTTGCTATTCCTTATGGAACGTTAAACAGCGACCAGTTCCGTATGTTGGCGCATTTGGCTGAAAAATATGATCGCGGGTATGGACACATAACGACCCGTCAAAACATTCAGTATAACTGGCCAAAATTGCCCGATGTACCGGATATGCTAGATGATCTGGCGAGTGTCCAAATGCACGCCATTCAGACGTCTGGAAACTGTATTCGAAATGTGACATGTGACCCTTATGCAGGCGCAACAGCTGAAGAAATCGAAGATCCACGCCCGATGGCGGAACTTATCCGTCAGTGGTCAACGCTGCATCCAGAGTTCACATTCTTGCCTCGCAAATTCAAAATCGCCGTTACGGCAGCCGAGAAGGACCGGGCGCTTATAAAGGCGCATGACATTGGCATTCAGGTTGTCAAAGATGCGGATGGTGAGATTGGCTATAAAATCATTGTAGGCGGCGGTTTGGGCCGAACGCCAATCATCGGTCAGACCTTGCGGGAATACCTACCTAAATCAGAGTTACTCGCTTATTTGACAGCTGCCCTGCGTGTTTACAATCGCTATGGCCGCCGAGATAACAAGTACAAGGCTCGGATTAAAATTCTCGTGCAAGAGACTGGAATTGAGGCGTTTCGTGAACAAGTCGAGGCTGAGTATGCCACAATCGACATAAGCGACATCGCTGTGTCGGGCGCCGAACGTGCGCGTATTACATCCTATTTCGCGTCACCAGATTTTGGAAAATTAGAGAATAATCCAGCGGCTTTCACAAGTGCGATGGAAGACAATCAAGCCTTCCGGTTATGGGCGAAGAACAATGTCGCTGAACATAAAGCCGATGGCTATGCCATCGTAAATATTTCCCTTAAGCCTAAAGAACTTGCCCCGGGCGATATCACGGCGGAGCAGATGCGAGCGACAGCAGACCTCGCGGATACATATTCGTTTGGTGAGCTAAGAACCACGCATCAGCAAAACCTCGTCTTTCCGCATGTGAAACAATCGGACCTTCCGGCTCTTTACACAGAACTTGAAAAAATCGGATTAGCGACGGCTAACATAAACCTTATTTCGGACATCATTTGCTGCCCAGGAATGGATTTCTGTGCACTGGCCACAGCGCGTTCAATCCCGATCAGCCAAGCGATAGCAGAGCGTTTTTCTGACCCGGAACGTCAACGCACAATTGGCGAGATGCAGATCAAAATTTCCGGCTGTATCAATGCCTGCGGACATCATCATGTCGGACATATCGGTATTTTGGGCCTCGAGAAAGCTGGCGTCGAATTCTACCAAGTTAAGCTTGGGGGGGACTCGTCCGAAAATGCTGCTGTCGGCAAAGTCACAGGTCCAGGCTTTTCACAAGAGGAACTTCTCGACGGAATAGAAAACATAGTCGAGCTATACCTTGAAAAACGGGAAGACGGTGAACGCTTCCTTGATACCTACAACCGGATTGGCATGGCGCCGTTCAAAGAGGTGCTTTATGCCTAGTCATACACTTATTCAGGACGGGCGCGCTCGTGATGCGGCACGTTTTGCTGACCCTTCAGACCTTTCAGCGCTTGAGAGCAATGAAACGATTGATGCGCTCCATATTGCCAATGATACGGATTTGGAGACGCTTGCTCCTGCTTTAGGTCGGATTGAAACGATCCTGATTGATTTTCCTGCTTATACCGACGGGCGCGGGTTCTCTCTCGCGCGGCAGTTGCGGACAAAGTACGGTTATGAAGGCCTGCTCATTGCCGACGGTCCGTTGATTCCGGATCAATATGCCTTTGCCCTTCAATGCGGGTTTAGTGCCGTTCATATCGACGATGAAACGCTCAAGCGTCACACGATTGAAGATTGGCATGCAGCCCTCGATGATTTCGACTTAACCTATCAGCGTGGATATGCCGTGAAAGCTGGACCAGCGACCTCCGTTTTTGACGCCCGACTAACCGCGCTCGATGAGCGAAAGGCGGTCGACCCTTTTTTCGGTCACTCGGCGGAGTTGACGCTTAGAAAAGCCATCAAAAAATACAAAGGCGATATCGTTCTGGCGACCTCTATGGGCGTGGATTCAGCGGTATTGCTCCATATGGTGTCACGCATAGATCCGTCGGTCCCCGTTATCTTTCTGGATACGGGAAAGCACTTCCGTGAGACGCTCGCCTATAGGGACGAGCTCGTCGAACGCTTTGGCCTGACTGATTTCCGCAACATCACGCCGGATCAAGCGCAAGTTTTGGCCGAAGACCCGGATGGAAAGCTGAATCAGTCAGATCCAGATAGCTGTTGCGATCTTCGAAAGGTTCGTCCGCTTGACGGGGTAATCAATGGTTTCGGAGCTCGCATAACTGGGCGCAAACGTTATCAAACCCCGCAACGTGCTGATATGGCGATTTTAGAGGAGGGTGGTCCTCAAGCTAAAGTGAATCCACTCGCTTATTGGACGGCCAAAGATGTGACGCAATATTTGCGTCAGCATGACTTGCCGCCGCATCCACTGTTGGCGTTAGGCTATCTCTCTATTGGCTGCCAACCCTGCACAACCCGTGTCACTGCGGGTGAAGACCCTCGTGCAGGCCGCTGGCGTCACAGTGAAAAGACTGAATGCGGCATCCACATGGTGGATGGCAAATGGGTGAGTACTGAAAGCAAGGCGACGTTTGAGGCTTTCTGACGATTGGCGAAGCCAAATTTTGCTCCGGGGGAGCAAAATAGTCAGGAAGCCGCGAGCTACTGAGAGCGGATTGTGGCTGATAACTCTGCTTAATCGAGGTCACGCCAAAAAACCAAGCGAACAATGCTTGCGTCAGGGCGTATGTATCTGAGCGATTTAGTCTCGAATCGCGGTTATTGGCGAATTTATTTCTGCCGCTTAATCTCGGTAATAACTTTGCAGGTAACACCGAAAAAAACTAAAGCCATGCCAACGACCATTGGGGCTTCCATGCCTAACCAATCAGGCGCAAAGTTAGACACTATTATGATGGTGCCAAGGACCGTTAAACAAACTAAAAGTCCGTCGACAATTTTTGATTTCAACATTCAAATGCCTTTCGGAGTATTGTTGCCATAGCTTTTATCCGAAATTGCTAGTGCCGCCCCTTAAGCTCCGCAATCACAGACTCCAACCTCACATCCTTCGCCGCCAACAGCACCAGTGTGTGATAGAATAAATCTGCCGCTTCACTTACCAATTTATCCTTGGTTTCAGCCACAGCGGCGAGGGCGGTTTCTACGCCTTCTTCACCGACCTTCTGTGCGGCGCGCCGTAACGGGCCTTGTAAGAGGCTAGCTGTATAGGAGCTCTCTGGGTCAGCCGTTTTCCGGCCTTCGATCAAGGTTTCGAGATAGGACAGAAACCCAACACCTGTCGGACCTTCATCACCAAAGCATGATACAGTGCCTTCATGACAGGTCGGGCCTGTCGGTTTAGCTTTGACTAGCACCGTGTCTCGATCGCAATCGACGTTCATGGAGACGAGTGCCAGCGTATTCCCACTCGTTTCACCTTTAGTCCAAAGCGTTTCGCGTGAGCGGCTGTAGAACGTCACAAGGCCCGTCTCTTGCGTTTTCGCTACTGAGTCAGCATTCATGTAGCCGAGCATCAAAACTTGCAGCGAATCAGCATCCTGCACGATCGCGGGGACGAGGCCGCCGCCTTTTTTAAAATCTATTTTCATAACCGCACTCTAATCCCTGCATCGAGCAGGTCAGCTTTTAAATCGGGAATTGCGATGACGGATTTATGGAAAACGGACGCGGCGAGCGCGCCGTCTACATTAGCCTGTTTAAACACATCTTCAAAATGCTCTGTCGCGCCTGCTCCGCCCGATGCAATCAACGGCAAGTCACAAACTGTGCGAACGGCTTTCAATTGGTCAATGTCATAACCTTTCCGAACGCCGTCACGGTTCATGCAATTTAGTACGATCTCACCTGCGCCGCGTTTCACAACTTCTTGGACCCAATCGAGAGTGAGGCGGCCCGTCTCGCGTGTTTTATCAGGATCGCCTGTATGAGATTTTACACGGTAGGTTTTGCCATCCGCGAAAGTATCAATCCCAACGACAATACATTGCACGCCATAAGCCTCACTCAGCTCATTAATGAGGTCAGGTCGCATGAGAGCAGGGGAATTAATACTGATCTTGTCGGCTCCTGCGGCGAGCCGAGCCCCGGCAGCTTCTACGGTTTTGATGCCGCCCGCTACACAGAACGGAATGTCCAGCGCGCGACTGACTTTACCAACCCAATCGGGGCTGACTGTGCGATCGTCTACCGAAGCTGTTATGTCGTAGAAAACAAGTTCATCCGCACCTTCATCGCGATAGCGCAAGGCGAGGTCGATGATATCCCCGACATCTTCGTGATCGCGGAATTGCACGCCTTTAACAACGCGGCCATCGCGCACATCCAGGCACGGAATGATACGGCGCGTCAGCACGTCATCGCCTCATCGAGGGTGAATGCGCCCTCATAGAGTGCCTTGCCAATAATTAGCCCATACGGGTTGATAGCCTTGAGATCTTTCACATGGTCCAAGGTTCCGACCCCTCCGGACGTAATCAGGTCTAATGTTGGAAACTCCGATTGAATGCGTTTGTACAAATCTAGGTTTCCACCCGTTTGCATCCCGTCGCGGCCGATATCGGTCACCAATATCGTTTTCAGGCCTGAGCCAATAAAATCCCCCAAGACCTCCCAAAGCGTTTTCTTGGAGGCTTCCGTCCAGCCTTTCGTTGCTGGACGATATTCGCCGTCCTCGCCTTGGTTGACATCAAGCGCAAGACAAATTGCATCTGGTCCGACTTCTCGGAGCCAGTGTTTCACCATTTGCGGATTGGTCACGGCCAACGACCCGATGACAACGCGGTCCACACCGCCATCAAGCAGTCGTTTGATTTGTGCTAGATCCCGCAACCCGCCGCCTGTTTGAACCTTGATGTCTGCGCTATTCGCGACTTTCAAAATGAGGTCGGATTGTTCTGCTTGACCACTCTTTGCACCGTCGAGGTCAACAATATGCATCCATTCGGCCCCCGCCGCCGCATAGCCCATTGCCACATCAACAGGGTCGGCAGAATAATTCGTCCGCGCGCCAAAATCGCCCTTCAGTAGACGAACACAACCGCCGTCCATCAAATCCATAGCTGGAAAAATCATAGCTTTATGTCCAAGAAATTTTGGAGAATTTGCGCACCCGTCTTTGAACTGCGCTCGGGGTGAAATTGGCACCCCCACACATTGTCTTGGCGAACAATTGCAGAGAATGGCGAGCCATAATCTGTCTGGGCCAAAGTCGAAGGCGTTAAAGGAGCGGCGAAGGAATGCACAAAGTAAGCAAAGTCACCCGCAGTCACTTTCTTTAATAATGGATCGTCTTTCAAAGGTGTCAGCGTGTTCCATCCCATATGCGGGGAGGGAAGCGCGTCAGTATCGAGTTCGGACACGACACCTTTAACTAGACCTAATCCCTCAACGCGCTCTCCGCCTTCTTCCAATGTTTCAAATAAGAGCTGCATTCCGAGGCAAATCCCGATGACGGGCTGGCTTAGGCTACGTAGGACGGGTTTCAACTGCTTGGCTTCTATATTGCGCATCGCGAAGGGCGCAGAGCCAACGCCGGGCAATACGATACGCTCGGCAGACTTTATGACGCCGGCTTCATCGCTGATAACTGGAGTCACGCCCAAGCGTTCAAATGCATAGCTCACTGAAGCCAGGTTGGCGCAGCCCGTATCAACAATGACGAGACTCATATTAGAGCGTGCCTTTTGTTGAAGGTATTTCGGTCGAGTTTGCAACGATACCCAAAGCTGGGCGCAAGGCGCGTCCAACACCTTTGAAACAGGCCTCTATCATGTGGTGCGAATTATCGCCCTTCACATCAATGTGGATCGCTGCGCCAAGCGTCTGGGCGAGGCTCTCGAAGAAATGTGGACACATCTCAACCGGGAAATCCCCGACGTGATCAGTTGGAAACTCTCCCTTGAAGACGGCTGCCGGACGGCCGGACAGGTCTATTGCGACCTGCGCCTGTGTTTCGTCCATCGGAATAATATAGCCGTAGCGACCAATCCCAGCCTTATCGCCGAGCGCTTGCTTCAGCGCCGTGCCGAATGCGAGAGCGGTGTCCTCTACAGTATGATGAGCGTCGATGTGTAGGTCACCTTCGCAAGACAATGTTAGGCCCATACCGCCATGTTTAGAAATTTGTTCCAACATGTGATCGTAAAACCCGATGCCTGTTTCGATTTTTGTCTGCGAGACATCGTCTAAATTTACGCGAACAGAAACATCAGTCTCATTCGTTTTTCGGAAAACTTCACCGATACGGTCTGACCGCTCTATTGCGTCCGTCACGCCGAAGGCCTGGAGAGCAATCGTATTCTCATCAGGTGACCCAACAGAGACGCGCACACGTCCCGTCGTTGATCTGTAATCCCGTATTTTGACGTTGTACTGACGCAGTTTGGCAAAGAGAGCATCCGCACCATTAACATCTAGAAGCACAAAGTTCGCGTCTGATGGATAGACCGTTTCAACAAAATCAGATTGTGCCAAGCCCTCAGCTAAGCGTTTACGCTCTGATAGGGCTTCCTCCAAACGTTGGGCGTGAACCGCCATAGCAGATGGAGCCAACGCGTTTAAGATTGCGGTCTCTACAGGGCGGGCAATCGGGTAGGGCGGGAGGACTTTTAGCAGCAGCTCAATAACGGCCGGGTTCGCAATCAACGCACCACCACGCACACCTGCTAAAGCATAGGCTTTGGAAAGTGTTCTGAGAACGACTAGGTTTTTAACGCTATCAATATGGTCCGTTAGGCTCTCTTGTTTGGAAAACTCGATGTATGCTTCGTCCACAACCACGAGCGTTTCAGGAAGCGAGGCGCAAACGTCCAAGATTGCATCCCGCGTCAGGCTGTTGCCAGTTGGATTGTTCGGAGAGCAAAGAAAAACCATTTTGACGCCAGCTGGTTTGCCGGCCTTAATAATTGCCGGAATGTCCCACTGATAGGTTCTGACCAGCGGCACTTCGACAACGCCCGCACCCTGAATATCCGCGCAGGTTTTGTAGTACCCAAACGTCGGCGGACAGGTGAGGATGCTGTCCTCGCCTGCTTCACAAAACGCACGCAGTAGACATTCAATGCCTTCATCCGCGCCGCGCCCAACCATCAGCTGATCAGACTTTACACCGTAAAGATCTGCCAGACGATTGACCAGTTTTTCAGGTTGTTGCGCCGGATAGCGGTTATACCCGCCCGCACCCACAACGGGCGGCGGCGCGTAGGGATTCTCATTCGCATCCAAATGCAGCGCATCTGTAGCCCCGCCGCGCGCAGAGTATATTGACATGTCCACAACAGATTTGCGGGCAATAGAATTCGGCCACTCACTCATTGTAGTGCCTCCAGACGTAGGCTCACAGCACGTTTGTGGGCTTCCAAACCTTCCATTTCCGCCAAACGCTCCACGACGGGGCCCAAACGTTTGAGGCCCTTCTTCGTTAGCTTTTGGATAGAAACATATTTGATGAAACTTTCTAGCGTTACACCGGAGTAGGCCCGTGCAGCACCATAGGTCGGCAGTGTGTGGTTCGTGCCACTAGCATAATCGCCAACACTTTCAGGCGTCCACGGCCCTAGGAAAATCGATCCAGCATTGCGGATGGCACCTACATATGTTTCCGGATTGCGCAGCTGAACAATCAAATGTTCGGGCGCATACCGATTGACAATGTCGACAACATCGGCACGGCCATCAGCTATAATCATCCGGCCGTACTCAAGAGATGCTCTCGCAATAGCTTTACGTGGCAAACTAGAAACTTGTTTTTCAATTTCAGCTTCAATTCGAGCGGCAACATCCGCTGTAGACGCCACGCAAACGACTTGTGCCACAGTGTCATGTTCAGCTTGGCTCAAAAGATCAGATGCTATGAAAGCTGGATCAGCGGCCTCATCTGCGAGGACCATCGCCTCAGACGGCCCTGCCGGCATATCAATAGCCGGGCCGCCTGCTTCTTGAGCGACAAGTGACTTAGCTGCAGCAACCCATGCGTTTCCAGGGCCGAATATTTTATCACATTTCGGAATTGTTTCCGTGCCGTATGCTAATGCGCCAATGGCTTGAGCGCCGCCCACGACAAATAATCGGCTGACTTTGCAGCGATACGCCGCAGCCAAAATTGTAGGGTCAACCTTACCGTTTTTGCCGGGCGGTGTGACGACAATACGATTTCGCACGCCTGCCACTTTGGCTGGAACCGCCAGCATGAGAAGTGTGGAGACAAGAGGCGCTGTCCCGCCAGGAACATATAGACCCGCTGTTTCAATAGCGCGAGACTCGCGGCGACAAACCACGCCAGGCTCTGTTTCAACTTCAATTGAATTTGGAATTTGCGCTTTATGAAATCGTTTAATGTTGCGCCTTGCTCGCTCAATAACGGATTGGTCGGAGGCGGGCAGGGCCTTCCAAGCCGCTTCGAGAACGTCATAAGGCACTTCAATCGTTTCCAGTGCAGCCCCGTCAAACTTTCTCGTGAGGCGTAACAAAGCCTCATCACCAAGCTCGCGAACGTCATCCAGGATTTCCCGAACGCCTTGGACTAGGCTTTCATCTGAGATGGCCTTTGGGCGGGTGAGGGCGGTTTCACGCTCTTCAAACCCTAAATCTGTCCAAATGAGGCGCTTCATCAACTCATCATCTTCTCAATTGGGAGCACAAGAATTGCTCGCGCGCCAAGCGCTTTCAGGCCTTCCAGAGTTTCCCAAAAGACCGTCTCAGTACAGACGGCCTGAATTGCTACGAGATTATCCTGCCCCGCCAAAGGCATGACTGTCGGGGCATCTGATCCAGGCAAAAGGCTTGTAATTTTTGACACAGCGTCTTTGGGCGCATTTAGCATGATATATTTGGAATCTTTTGATTTTAGGACGCCATCAATTCGGTTCATCAGTTTCTCTAAAATATCCGCTTTTTCAGAGGAAAGCTCCCGTTTAGATCTGATCAGTACGGCTTCGCTCTCCAAAATTGTTTCGAAAGCAGATAGCCCGTTGGCTTCCAACGTCGCGCCAGATGAAACTAGGTCGCAAATACTCTCCGCAATACTGATAGACGGCGCGAGTTCCACGGCGCCTTTCATTTCAACGAGTTTTGCATCAATTCGGTTTTCAGAGAGATATCGCGCAGTTACCCCAGGATATGTCGTTGCTATTTTCGTACCTTGAAGATCAGCAGGCGACTGAACCTTCCCCGTATCACTTGCGGCCAAGCAAAGTTTACACCGGGAAAACCCAAGACGCATGGCTATTTCGGCATCCAACTCTGATTTAGAGGTGAGCTGTTCCTCAACAAGAACATTCTCACCAACAATCCCAATATCAGCAGCGTTATTGGCAACGAAGGATGGAATATCATCATCACGCACCAAGAGAAGATCAACGGGCATGTTTTTAACGCGCGCTAATAAACCCCCGCCACGAATAGAGAAGCGCAGACCACATTTTTTCAGAAGGTCAAAACTGTCCTCGGCTAAACGGCCTTTTTTTTGAAGCGCTATGCGCAATCGGTCAGTCATCGTCAGTCTTTCTTGCCTAAAACGGCGCGGTAACCGCCATGGGGTTCATCGCGTAAGAATCTTGCTACGCGACCAATGGTGGTTGTTGAGACACCGGTTTCCGCCTGAATGTCTCGATAGGATTTTTCACCTTCATCCAGAATTTGCGCGACGTGCCAACGTTCGGTTAGGGCGCGCAGCTCAGCAGGGGTGCAAAGATCGACCAGAAAGGCTCGAATAGCCGTTGGGTCATCTAAACGGGCGAGAGCGGCCTCTAATTCGATATATGAAAAAGTGTCAGTCATTGTGTTAGCGTGCTAATACACTGGCACAAACATCATTCAAGTCCAAAAGACAGAGATTTCATCAATACTGAGAAATGGCGGGCGGGGAGGGATTCGAACCCCCGATGGGCTTGCACCCATGCCGGTTTTCAAGACCGGTGCATTCAACCACTCTGCCACCCGCCCGCAAGAGTCGGAGACATTCAAAATGGTCAACGGAGCGCCGCATATGACGGAATCAATTTGTGTTCAAGCCCTTCTGTGAGCTTAGTTTGTTAACCTTTGAGATACCTTGAATTTTGAGGAGACGTTAGCTCTGTTTCAGAACCACGATTTAAGGCTGCCCGTTTAGGTTACCAAACATAGAAGAGAAGCGGCTTGTCATGTCCAAGACATGACTCGACCGTCACTCGTCAGGCCGTGGGTCTATAAGATAGAGGTGAGCACAATGCTGAAAATGAAACTTGTATTAATGGGTTTGACTACCGCCGCATTGGCGATGGGAACGTCTGCTTGTTCGTCCACTAGCGTGACGAAATCGGTAAAAGCAGCTCCTATTACATATAAGGTCGGTGACGGCGCAACGAAGTATGCCTCCCTCTCAACGCCTCGGTCACCAATTTCGCGTTCTACACCGGATAGTTATATTCCGGCTCGCCCAATGCCAGCACCGCGTGCTCAAGACACGTTTGATCAAGCCAGTGTCGATCCAGATCTTTATAAGCATCAACGCGTGGGCAAACGCTACACGATTATGGGTAAATCCTACACGCCAAAGCATAGACCTGATTATGACGTGACGGGTATAGCATCTTGGTATGGCGATAAGTTCCATGGAAAACCCACCGCTACTGGCGAAACATATGATATGCACGACCTAACTGCGGCGCATAAAACACTGCCTCTCAACTCCATGTTATTTGTTACAAATGTGGAAAATGGGAAAACCCTCATGGTCCGCTTAAATGATCGTGGTCCGTTTATTGGTGACCGTATCATCGACCTTTCCAAAGCTTCTGCTCAAGCCCTTGGTATTACTGGTCTGGGTAAAGTTCGCGTTCAATACGCCGGACCCGCGGATCCTATGGCTGCCAATCGCGCGCCCGTCCGGTCACCAGTTGAGGTGGCTCGCCCGGTTGAAGAATTCGTTGAAGCACCTAGTTATACACCCCAATCCACTCCCGCGCCGGCCATTCCCTATTCTGCGCCAACGCCAGCTCCTTATGTCCCGGTTGCTCCTGTTATGCCAACCGCCCCGGAATCACTTGCGACACCCGATGCGCAACCCGATGGTCAAATCACTTTGACAATTAAGGGACCAATTCATGTCGCAAATTACGAAGGTGAAAACGCCAAGTTGGTACGAGAGCGTCTAGAAACAAAATAGGCTTTCATAATCGCAGCACCTGCCTTGCGATTGACATATCTCCGTGCGACCAAACGGGACGTTCTTACAGGAACGTCCCGTTTTGATTCGTCGTTTCAGAGGTTACGCCCATCGTGTTTCGCCCGCTATCACTCTTCACCGCATGCCTATTCCTGTCCGTGCCCGCTTATGCTCAATCAAGTTTTCAAACTGAGGCCCCTCATGCCGTCATAATCGACGCTGAGACTGGTGAGGTTCTGTTTGAAAAAGATGCACGGAATCCTATGCCCCCTGCATCCATGACTAAAATCATGACCGCCCAGCTCGTATTTGATGCGTTGAAGGAAGGCACTCTGTCGCTCGAGACGGAGTTTCAAGTCAGCGAAGATGCTTGGCGTCGCGGCGGATTTGCTTCAGGCTCCTCGACCATGGCGTTAGACGTTAACTCAACCGTGTCTGTCGAAAACCTTATCAGAGGCGTGATTGTGCAGTCTGGCAATGATGCCTGTATCGTGTTGGCGCAAGGAATGGCTGGTTCAGAGGCCGCTTTTGCAGAACAAATGACAACTCGCGCCAAAGAATTGGGCCTTACAAATGCGACATTCCAAAATGCCACAGGATGGCCTGAACCACCTAATCGAATTAGTGCCTTAGACCTCGCGAAACTTGCCCAAAAGCAAATCGAGATGCATCCCGAATTTTACCCACTCTATGCGGAACGGGAATTTACTTGGAACAATACGCGGCAATTTAATCGGAACCCGCTTTTGGGGCGTGTACGGGGCGCAGACGGCTTAAAAACAGGCGCGACGGAAGAGTCTGGCTATGGCCTTGTTGGATCCGCCAAGCGCGGTGATGATCGCCGTATCATCGTGATCAATGGTCTTGAGTCTCAAAGCGCCAGACGCAACGTGGCTACGACATTGATGGAAGCCGCGTTTTTACAGTTTCGCGTTTACGATCTCCATGCGCAAGGTGACGTATTGGGCGAAGTTGAGGTTTATATGGGCAAGGCGCCCTTCGTAGAGGTTGCCCTAACGGAAAACATTCGGAAAGGGTTACCGGTTGCGGACCGCAAAAAGGTAAAATCTGAAATTGTCTATACCTCAGTTAAAGCCCCGATTACCAAAGGTGATGTGGTTGCAGAATTGAGAATATCTTTGCCTGGACGACCTGAAGTTACTTATGACCTGGTTGCGACGGCAGACGTAAAGCGTAAGGGTTTGTTTTCACGGGCTTGGACGGGCTTGCTTTCGAATATTAGGGGCGAATAATGAAACGCGGTAAGTTTATCACATTTGAAGGTGGCGAAGGCGCTGGGAAGTCAACCCAAGCTGAGCTGCTAGCAGAAGCCTTAGAAAAAGCAGGTATCGAAACCCTGCAAACACGCGAACCTGGTGGCACGTTTGGGGCTGAGGCTATACGAGATCTGGTTTTGGAAGGCACATCTGACCGATGGTCGGGTATGACCGAATTGCTCCTAATGTATGCGGCGCGGATCGACCACGTAGAAAAATTAATTAAACCCGCTTTAGAGCGGGGCGTTTGGGTCATCTCCGATCGGTTTGCTGACTCCAGTGTTGCCTATCAGGGCTATGCCCGAGGACTGGGTGCAAAACAGGTGAAGGATGTACATGACGTTGTCATGGGTGGATTTGAACCCGACTTGACCATCCTTTTTGATATGGATCCTGTTCTAGCGCAAAAACGCGTTGAAACACGCGGCGAACATCTAACCCGCTTTGATGCAGAGGGATTGGAGTTCCACAAAACGTTACGCTCTGCATTCCTTGAAATCGCTGACGAAAATCAATCACGTATACATACTGTCGATGCTGATGGGTCGCGCGGTAACGTCCAGAACCGAATTCTGTTTGCATTGACTAAACAATTCCCTGAACTAGCTGGAAAAGTGGGGGCCTGATTGCGGACGATTGAGAATGCGGAGGCCTTACCCGAAGCGGATAGGGCGGATGGATGTCCCCATCCGCGTGAAGTTTATTCGCTTTTAGGACACGAAACGGCTGAAACGCGCTTTCTCAAAGCTATGCGATCTGGTCGTATGCATCATGCTTGGCTTCTCTCTGGACCAAAGGGTATTGGCAAAGCCACGCTAGCATACCGTATGGCACGGAAGCTCTTAGGCGGTCATTCTTTACTCTCTACTTCATTAGATATTCCGGCATCAGATGAGATTGCTCAGCGTGTGGAAGCGCTAACCCACGGGAATCTGTTCGTCCTCAGGCGGCCCTATGACACAAAGCTAAAACGGTTTCGGCAAGACATTCCCGTAGATCGCGTGCGACAAGTTTCAGGATTTTTTCAAGAGACAGCGGCAGAAACAGGTTTGTGGCGCGTTTGCATAATTGATAGCGCAGACGAATTGAATCGAAATTCTGAAAATGCAATTCTAAAGCTTCTTGAAGAACCGCCGTCTAACACATTGTTTATTTTAATTTCTTCTGCCCCGGGGCGATTGCTACCCACTATACGTTCGCGCTGTATGGCGCTTGAGTTACGGGCCGTGCCCGATGATCAGATCAAGGGGTGGCTTTCGGAGCATGGGAGGGGTTCTCCAGACTTAATCGATGCCGCTGTCCGACTGTCCCGCGGGGCCCCGGGAAAGGCCCTTGCTCTAGTGCAGAACGCAGATGTCGTACTACGATCAATTTCAGATTATATTCAATCCTTGGGCCGCACAGCGCCCGACGTGGATATGGCTATCGCCAAACGTTTAGCGGAGAAACGACATATCATTTCCAGAGATCTATTTTGGGACGGGTTAGACGATACAATACATGCCCATGCTTTGTTCGCGGCAACGGGGGCTTATGAAGGTCCATTTACCCCAGCCAATTTGAAACGCAGCCCTAAAACATGGCAGGCCAATCATGCGCGTTTGCGAGATGTCCGTCGTGCAGAGGCGGCCATCAACCTTGATAAGACGGCGACAATGTTTGAGCTCCTTTCATCCATTCGAGAAGCCTCATGATTGTTGACAGTCACGTAAACTTACACGGTGAGAAATTCGCTGAAGATCTAAGCGAGACCATTCTCCGGGCGCGCGAGGCGGGGGTTGGACCCATGTTGAATATATGTTGTCACCTGAAAGACTTTGAGGCCGTTTTAGGTGTTGCAAATTTAGATCCGAATATTTGGGCAACCATCGGAACACATCCCCATGATGCAAAAGACAATCCCAATATCACCGCAAAAGATATTATACCCAGCACGCAGAACCCAAAGGTAGTCGGGATTGGTGAAACGGGTCTCGACTATCATTACGACTGGTCACCACGAGACATTCAAAAAGCGAACTTTCAAGCACATATAGATGCGGTGCACGAAACAGGTTTGCCCCTTGTCGTCCATACGCGAGAGTCTGACGAGGACATGATGGAGATGCTACAAACGGCCTACGCAAAAAAGCCATTTGATGCGATTATGCATTGTTACACGTCGGGACAAAAACTTGCGGATGCCGCGTCCGAAATGGGTTTCTATTTTTCAGTTTCAGGGATCATGACATTTAAGAATGCGCATGACGTGCGAGACCGAATTTTGACAATGCCGCGTGACCGTATTCTGTTGGAAACAGACTGTCCATATCTTGCGCCTATGCCATACCGAGGTCGCCGGAATGAACCGGCCTATGTCGTTGAGGTTTGCAAGGCCTTGGCAGACCTTTTCGGCTGGACTGTTGAGGAAACCGCGGAAAAGACGACAAACGCGTTCTTCAATCTTTTCACTAAAACGAAACGGCCAAGTTAATGGGTTTACGGGCAATTATACTTGGCTGCGGATCTTCAGGCGGCGTTCCGCGAATTGGCGGTGATTGGGGTGTCTGCGACCCTAAAGAGCCCAAAAATGCTCGAACCAGAAGTTCGATATTGATCCAAAAGTGGATCGGGGACAGAGAGCCAGATCCAAGGGAGTGCACAAACGTTCTGGTCGACACATCTCCAGATTTACGTGTTCAGCTTCTGCGTGAAAATATACGACATTTAGATGCAGTTTTTTATACGCATGATCATGCCGATCAATCGCACGGAATTGATGATTTACGCGCCATTGCCTATCGCATGCGCGCACAAATCCCGACTTATATGGATGCGCACACGAAAGCTCATATCTTTGACCGATTTAATTATTGTTTTGAAATGCCAGAGGGTCGTGTCCATCCGGCCATTCTCGCATTGCAGGAATTGATTTCAGATGGCTCAAAAACGGTCATTGAAGGCGCTGGTGGAACGGTCTCTATCGAGACCCTCGAAGTCAGTCATGGCCCCACGCCATCACTTGGTTTCTTAGTGGATGGCAGGCTTGCCTATAGCCCCGATGTTTGGGGTGTAAGTGATGACGTCCTGACCCGACTGAGAGATATCGACGTGTGGATCGTAGACTCTTTACGTTACAGCCAGCATCCGACCCATGCGCATGCGGATAAGACTTTGTCTTGGCTAGCGAGAGCCAAGGTCAAATCAGCCGTTTTGACAAATCTACATATCGATATGGATTACGCAACTTTGAGAGAAGAATTGCCCCCCATCATTCAACCCGCCTATGATGGCATGAAGGTTACGGCTCAGGCCTAATATCCCAGCCCACCAGAATGGGGCCTTTCGCCGTTAGGTCGATGATACCGTAAGACCCGGTTCTTAGTTTGAGAGGGACCGCCATATCTGAGGCGACCACGTCTAAGAGAAATCTCGCGACACCATTAGAAGTCACCACCAATGTATTTGACCTAGGATCGCATGACGCCAAAAAAGCTTTCCACGCAGTCGTTAAACCGTCCACATCGACTTTCCAACCTTCCGGGGGAATAGCTTTCTCATCCCAGCGCTTGAGGGATTCACTGCCGATACGGGCGATTACTTCGGTTTCCGGAAGACCTTCATCTGGACCATAGTCGATTTCCGTCAAAAACTCTGCCAATCGGTAATTCTGCTGACCTAATAGAGTTTCCGCTGTCTGCCGTGTGCGCTTCAAATCCGAAGAATAGGCTGCCACGAAATCTACGGCTTGGAGGGCTTCTGCCAGTCTTTCGGCTTGTAACCGTCCGGACGAGGAAAGCGGTAAATCTGTCTTCCCACCCACACGCAAAATCACGTCACCCTTATCGAAGGTATTCCCATGGCGAACAATGTAAACTCGGCCGACGCTCATGACGTGAAAGGGTCGCCATAGGTTTTAATGAGTAGCTCCGCGCGCTTGAGATCTTCTTTTGTGTCTATTCCCGGCGAAGATATTTGCGGAGGGGAGACCCTTACGACACCAATGCTCATTCCATTCTCTAGAGCTCTAAGCTGCTCTAAGCCTTCCAATTTTTCGAAATGCGATTGAGGCAATTCGGTGAAACGCTCCAATGCGGCCCGGCGAAACCCGTAAAGCCCGATATGACGCAAGACAGGCGAAAGAGGGCCTAATTCCCGCAAGGATGCCTCTTTGCGGATACTCGGAATAATTGCCTTAGAGAACCAAACAGCTCGTCCTGCTTTCTCGATGACTGTCGTGCCAGAGAATGGGGTCGTTGTTTTAGACTCCCTAAGATCATCCAGAGCGTCCCAAGCGAGCCGAATGGCTGGAGTCGCAATGTCGACGACTTTCTCTGAAAGGCAGTCGAGAATTGCCTGAATATGAGTGGGGTCAGTGAAGGGGGCATCCCCTTGAAGGTTCAAGACTATGTCAGCTTCAGGATTAAAGATATTTGCGGCAGCCAGTGCCCTGTCACTGCCAGAGGCCAAATCCGGTTCCGTCATTACGACCGGCAGTCTGAACTGGCGACAATGCGCAGCAATGTCTTCATGGTCGGTCGCAATAACGTAATCTGTTGACACCAAATTTTCAGCAATCTGAGCTGTTCGGCGTATCATGCTCACACCGGAGATTTCCGCGAGTGGTTTTCCAGGAAATCGTTTAGAAGCCATTCGCGCTGGAATGACGATAAGAGGCTTAGACATTTCCGGTCGCCAATACCGTTTTCAAATCTAAAAGACCGACGATTGTCTCACCATCCAGCACAAATGCGTTTCCAATCTTCCGTTGTGAAAATGCGGCGATTGCATCTTTCATTCGCATATCCGGAGAAAGAGCAAAGGGGTCCGTCGTCATAATGCCAGCGGCCGTCTTTTGCATGATATTATCCCCCATGGCTCGGCGTAGATCTCCGTCAGTGATAATGCCAACGAGACGTTCATCATGGGTCACCCCAACGCAACCTTTACCGCCACTTGTCATGGCAAGAATAACCTCAGTCATCGCGGCCGTCGTCTGAACAAGCGGTACGTCATCAGGCTGTCCGGCCAAATAATCACCCAAGCGCTGTAATCCAAACCCAAGTTTTCCTGCTGGATGTCGTTCGCCAAATTCCTCGGCTGTAAATCCGCGGGCCTCCATCACAGCCACACAAAGGGCATCGCCAAGCGCGAGGGTTAGGGTGGTCGAGGTCGTTGGTGCAAGATTGTTAGGACAGGCTTCCTCGGCATCCGGTAACACCAGAGCAATATCTACACTGCGTGATAATGTAGAGCCAGCTGCACCGGAAATGGCGATCGTATCGTTCCCGAGGCTGTTGGCATAGCTAATGACACCATTCACTTCGCTACTTTCACCGCTATTCGACAATCCCAGTACAACAGCGTCAGCACGTATCATTCCGAGATCACCATGCGCCGCTTCGGATGGGTGCAGGAAGAATGAAGGTGTTCCTGTTGAGGCAAAACTAGCCGCAATTTTACGGCCAATATGACCGGATTTTCCCAAACCAACGACAATCAGGTGCCCTTCGCAGGCGAGGATTTTTTTAACAGCCTGGTCAAAATTTGCGTCCAATGAGGCTTCGAGCGCTCTTAAACCCTCAGATTCTCGGCGAATTACATCACGTCCAATCGCGAGGCTGTCCTGTGTTTCCTTCATAAGCAGGGCTTTAGCGCTATGGATGACCCTTGTCACATGCGAAATTATCGCGGTCTTATCTTTGGGTAAAATGGAGGTAACAAACCAACCGTAAGTCATTGTTATGATATAAAACTCTCCGTTTATATTCTTGGATAGAAGTGAACTAATGGATTGGAGAATGCCCGGAAGGCGCTAATTCAGTACATATTATTTCTCATAATCATCATTATGCGATTATTGTAGCAAACTCGCGATCCAGGCTCTCAGAGCCTCCTCATCTGGCCATGCCGCCCAGTAATGGACATCTCCGGACCTTACGACAATGGGGTCACCGGAAACGGTTGTTTCAGTCACCTCCCAATCGCATTCCAAGACCTCTCTCCAAATTTGAGCCGCTCCGCCGCCGGATAACGCAACAGCAGAATCCGCTCTCAGTGTATCGATACCGATGACTTTGATGCCTTCCAAACCTGGCGGCAAATCGTCTGGTATATGGAAATCATCAGTTCTAGATCCAGTTCGAGGACCTAAGATCGCCTGCCCCTTGAAGGACGATACAGCGCTGTGCAATTCGTCAGTCCACGCAAAGAGCCCAGGAATGAATACGGCTTTTCGGTCTCCAAAATCAGTTGTGCTGGATGGCAAGATGTCAATTTTGGAAAACCCGTACCTTCGCAACCCCTTGTAAATATCTAAAACTAACCGAAAATAGTCGAAATTCGTATCTTGCGCCTGAACTTCCCAGGCCCATTGCGAAGGGTAATCAAACACAATTGCGACTTCTGATTCATCGTCTTTAGGGGGTGTGTAGTTCCCTAATTCAGAGGCGATCGCCCTCACCGCCTTACCGCCCTCTGACAATTCTCCATCTGTTCGAAGTAAACCTGCATGCAGCTGCTCTTGCCCAAATGGAAGTTGTCGCCATCTGAAATAGGACACGACCTCTGCACCGTGGTCAAAGGCATCAAAAGTCCACTGGCGAACTTGTCCTTCTTTTGGCGTAGGATTGTGTGGGGCCCAATTCACGGGTCCGGGTTGTTGCTCCATAACCCACCAACGACCTTTTCCGACGGAGCGATAGAGGTCGTGATGAAAGGCTTGGAAATCCGCATCCCCTTCCCGTGCGTGTTCTTTTCTGAAGGCTTCGGGTCTATCGGACCGGTCCTCAAGGAAGCCAAGTGGATAGCTGTCCCACGTCGCAATGTCTAAGTCTTGACCAACGGCAAAATGGTCAAAATCGGTGATACGGCCCATATAATTGTGTAGAAGATCAGCGTCTGTTAGCTCTCGAAGAACATCCGTTTGGGCCTTATTGAACGCAACAACCTGATCTGATGCGAAGCGCCTAAAGTCCATAACATGTGCTGGGTGGGGTTCTGTGACCGTTAGATTTGGCAACTCAATTTGGTCAAATCGGTTGTATTCCATCGACCAAAAGATCGTCCCCCACCTTTGATTGAGACTTTCAATTGTTTGATATTTGTCTTTCAACCAAATTCGGAAACCGTCTCGCGCGATGGGGCTGTAAGACAGAGTCGTATCGTGACAGCCATATTCATTGTCTATCTGCCAAGCTTTGACCGATGGGTGCTGTCCATAGCGTTCCCCTAATAATCGAGCGATCCGAGTGCATTCTTCGCGATATGGCAAATGCGCAAAGTCATAATGACGTCGTGACCCGAATCTGCGAACGAGCCCGCCCTCGTCCCACGCCAACATGTCGGGGTATTTATCTACCATCCAACGCGGCGGCGTCGCTGTGGGCGTACATATGACAATTTTTAGACCGGCATCCGCCAGTACCGCAATGGCCCGATCTAGCCACTCAAAGGTAAGCCTACCTGGCTCTGGCTCCATCCGGCTCCATGCAAATTCCCCAATGCGGACCCATGAAAGCCCCATCTCAACCATTTGCTTCGCATCTATTGGCCAGCGCTCTTCCGGCCAGTGTTCAGGATAGTAGCAAACACCCAGTTCTGGTTTAGTTGCCATGGAGAGCTCGATTCAGAATTTCCGGATCAACATTTCCACCCGATAAAATCACGGCCACCGTCTCTACATGATCTGGAAGATTTCCTGCGAGTGTAGCGGCAATGGCCGCGGCTCCGCCCGGTTCCAAAACAACGCCTAATTCCTCATGCGCGACCTTCATGGCGTGTAGGCATTCTTCGTCACTTACTGTGAACACATCGCGTAGAGATTTAGAATTAATCGGCCAAGTCAACTTTCCCGGCTGGGGTGTCATAATGGCTTCGCAAAGCGTTGGCTCGGTGGTTTGAAGCCTTACCCTCTCGCCAGAGCGCAGGCTCAGCTGATGATCATTATAAGCCGTCGGTTCCGCTCCATATACCTCAGTATTTGGAGAGAGTTCCGATAGCCCCAATGAAATACCGGCGCACATTCCGCCGCCGCCTAGACAAGTTATCATCGCATCGAATTGAGGTTCAGCCTCAGCCAACTCGACTCCGATTGTGCCCTGCCCGGCAATGATAAACGGATCATCATAACTGGGCACAATGGTGCGACCGTCTCGCTTCGCTATCTCTGCGGCGATATCTTCGCGGCTCTCAGTCATTCGATCATAGGTCACGATGGTTGCACCGTCAGCTAGAACGCCAGCAACCTTCACTTTTGGTGCATCCGTGGGCATGACGATAATGGCATCCATGCCGAGTTCTTTCGCAGCACAGGAAACACCCTGGGCATGATTTCCAGAGGAATATGCGACGACTCCGCGTTGACGTTCTTCGGAATTCATGACGGATAATCGATTGAAAGCGCCACGATATTTGAATGCATTTTTCTTTTGCAAGCATTCAGCTTTGAACCAGACTTGCTTTCCAACACGCATATCGATGGATTCGGACCGCAATAGAGGCGTTTTAACGGCATGTCCGTCCAAACGTTTCACGGCCTCTGCAACATCGGCATATGTAGGTATTCGGCTCATGTTAGGTCCTGTGTTGACGCTGTCTTGGAATAATGAAAATACAGCTGGCAACAAGTCAAATAATAGACCCGGGGAGATGCCATGTTAGGCCTCATGATGAAACACGAGCTCATGATCAGTGATCTGATCGAGCACGCAGCGACAGTCCATAAAGATCGCGAGATTTACACACTTAATACGAACATGACAGAGCACCGTTATACGTGGTCTGACTGCGCTGTACGTGTTCGCAAACTCGCCAATGCTCTGCTCGCGGCCGGTGTCCAAAAAGGCGACCGTGTTGCTACAATCGCTTGGAATAATTATCGTCATATCGAAATTTATTACGCTGTCAGTTCGATCGGTGCGGTCGTTCACACGATCAATCCGCGTTTGAAGCCTGAACAGATTGCCTGGATGGTGAATCACGCCGAGGACAAATTCCTCATGTTTGACTCGACTTTCGCGCCAATCATCAATGGTGTTGGGGCGCTTTGTCCGACTGTCGAAAAATGGGTCTGTCTGACGGATAAAGTGGGCTTACCTGACATGAAAATTCCCACGGATGATTATGAGAGTTTCATTG
The DNA here is from genome assembly GCA_039975855.1 of Litorimonas sp. Classification (GTDB taxonomy): domain Bacteria; phylum Pseudomonadota; class Alphaproteobacteria; order Caulobacterales; family Maricaulaceae; genus Litorimonas. The sequence goes on from JBDWGH010000003.1 coordinate 672,353, forward strand.
CTGACGCGTCCGAGGACATAACCTGGGAACGATTTGACGAAAACACGGCCTGTACGCTTTGCTATACTTCCGGCACGACGGGCGATCCGAAGGGTGTTCTCTACTCACATCGCTCCACAATCCTTCATGCAATGGCGGGCTGTTTCAATGACGTGATTGGCGGGGGGTCTAACGACACGATTTTGGGTGTTGTTCCGATGTTCCATGTTTCGGCCTGGGGTCTTGTCTACTCAGCGGCTATGGTTGGCGCGAAACTGGTTATGCCGGGACCGGGACTTGATGGAGCCAATCTAACAAAGATGATCAACCAAGAGGGTGTAACCCTGATGGCTGGCGTTCCAACTGTTTGGCTGGCGATTTATAATCACGTCAAAGCAACTGGCGACAGCTTGCCAACCGTGAAAAAGGCACTTGTCGGAGGCTCTGCTCTCCCGGAAAGTCTGTTGAGGGCTTACGAATTAGACCTCGGTATAGCCATGCAACAAGGTTGGGGTATGACGGAAACGTCTCCGTTGGGTACCACCTACTCGCCATATCCTGGCGATGATCTGTCGGATTATGATGCGACGGTAAAAGACAAACTATATGCAGGTCGACGAATCTTCGGTGTCGATATGCGTATCGTAGATGATGAAGGCGAAATCCTACCGCAAGACGGAGAAGCAACGGGTCACCTTCAAGTTCGCGGACCGTGGATTGCATCCGGATACTTTAAAGGTGCTGGATCTGACAGTTTCACAGATGATGGTTGGTTCGCCACGGGCGACGTAGCGGCGATTCATCCGCGTGGTTATATGGAAATTACAGACCGCTCAAAAGACGTCATCAAATCCGGTGGCGAATGGGTTAGCTCTATTGAAGTTGAAAATGCGGCTTGTGATCATCCAGATGTGCAAATGGCTGCCTGTATCGGCGTTCGACACGAAAAATGGCAAGAGCGCCCAATGCTAATCGTCCAATCCGTCCCGGGCAAAGAGCCGTCCAAGGACGAAATCAAAGACTGTATCGGCGCGAAATGTGCGAAATGGTGGATGCCGGACGCGATTGTCTTTGTTGACGAACTTCCTTTGGGCGCGACAGGTAAAATTCTGAAACGAGAATTAAAGAAGACATATAAAGACTTTGATCTTGAATCTGCGTCTTAGCGCAGGCCTCGTTTTTCTGATTGGGGTTGGTTGTCAAACCACAGTTGACCCCATTCCGACACACATGCTTCGGCTAATGTGTGAAGGCGCCGAACCAAAAAACACGATTCAATCTCGGGTTGCTGTATTGGATGTGGGCGACCCTCTTTATGATTTTGGCTTCGCCACGGGACACGGAATTCCGTCTGAACGCCCTTGTGAGGTTAAAGACTTTGCTGGTCGGACACGATCCGTAGATTTAATTCGTCTCGCGGATGGATATCAAGCGGGTGAAAAAACGGATTGGGCCATCGTCAGGTTCGAAAAAATATCGACCAAACACTTGGTGCGTTATGACTTGGAACCTATCGAAGAATTTGCGCCATTCAAGGATCAAGAATTCTCCTTCGCAGAGGCCCGTGGCCTCTCCGAAAACGCGCAGAGCTGCAAACTTGCCATTCTTGATTTCGACAATGGTCGTTATCGCGTTACGCATGATTGCCGGGCAGTTCCCGGTCAATCGGGCTCGCCAATCACTCGCGTAATCGAAGGAAAGCATAAGCTTGTTGGGCTTCACATCGGCCATCTTTGGATGTTCAAGTCTCCGGAAACGGGACGCCCTGACCGCAAGGGGTATATCAATTTACTAGACAAAAATTCAGTCAAAGAAATCGAGTCCCTAATCGCAAAGTATCGAAGCTAGAGCTCTTTAGAAAAGACGATTTTACGTCATCCGGAAACAAAAAACCGGAAAATTCTTGAGTCCAAAGCAATTCAATACTTTTACCCTTTTACTGTTTCAGGCAAAACCTCGGTAAATATCTGGGTGTTTGATTGATCACACTCATCAGAAAGCGGGGGTTTATGACCAAAGAAGTTACATTATCTAATATCGAAAGTTTACTTGACGAAACGATCGAGAAGAAAATTGAACCTATTATGAAAAGACGGTTCGATGCTCAGGAAGCAAAGCGTTTCCGCCAAATGTCCTTGGTTATCGCAATGTTGAGTGTGATCGGTATCGGTACCATTGGCGGATGGGTCACGGGTCACGTCAATAATGAAGTCGAGCGACGCGTCGAACTCGCAACTGCGGAAACCGTCGATAAAATATCCCTTTCCGGATTTGCAGTTCTAGCAAATCAGCTTTCTAACTCCGACACATTTAGCCGCGCCCAAGAACAAGGCGCCGTGGATTACCTCAAAAGCTTTCAAGGCAAACGCGACATATTAGATAACCCCGAGTTTGAGGTCAGTTTAAAAAAGGTCGTTGAAGCGCTTGTTCAAGCTGATCGGGTCGATAGTTTACGGGAGATCTTTGGGATGTATCGTGAGGAAATCCCCAAAGATCAAAAGGCCTTAGTGCAGCTGACACATCACTTCGGACAAACCTTGGTCGGACGACCCTATACGCCTGAAAATGACGAAACATTAGAGAACTTCGAATACCTTGAACGGTTTGTTAGAACTTCAAACTATCCCGAAGTACCAATGGTTTATCGCGTTTTATTCACGGCCAACGAATCTTCGGAGAGAGTTAAGCCAGAGGTCATTAAAATGATTAAGGCATCTAAACAGCTATCTAAACCGGACGGCACGAGCTTCTTCTTTAATCTCATCGACCGAGCCTATGTCGAGAACTGGGCCTCACGCGAAATCATGAATGCCGTGGCTATGGAACAGAGCATTAGGACGTTTTTTAGCACTTACGGAGATGAACTTCAGGCTACATACCCCAATTTATCTGACGAGCTCATCTCTATGATTAAGAACGGAGAGATAAGGGGTGACGAAAATGTGCAAGCAGCATCACAAATTATCATTTGCGGGGAGATAGACTGCTAGACCTTCCCCTCGCCCACTCCAAAAAGTTTGCCCCGCTCCGTAATAAGAATGATGATAAGGCTAGCTACGCCTAACAAAACATAGGCAATCAAAAGCGGTCTGACGGTGCCGTCAAAACTACCTGCAACCAGGAAACCTAGAGAGCTGGCCAGAGTAATGGTCACAAAACCATAAACGGCGTTGGCAGTCCCAGCGACTTTTCCCATATGTTCCATAGCGAGGCTGGAGAAGTTTGCTCCCATCATACCAAAACACCCAAATGTCAGTGTAAACAGCACGTAAAAGACCCAGAAATTCCGCCCTAAAAATTGCATGTAGAGCAGATTGAAAAGTGACAAGACGATAAAAATCAGAACGATCGCGTGGCTGATGCGCCGCATCCCATAGCGACCTACAACCCGACTATTCAGTAAATTCATGACTGCCAAAAGACCCGCGATTCCCGCAAAATAGAGGTAGAATTTCTCTCCACGGCCAAACACCTCATCAAAGACCTGTTCACTGGCCCCAATAAAAGCAAACAAACACCCAAATATAATCCCGCTCGCCATCATATAACCTGCCGTTACACGGTGAGAGGCGATCATTTTGAAGGCTCCGACGACCTGTTCAAAAGAGAATGGGCGCTTATCTTCCTCTGCCAATGTCATTGGCAGTCGAAACTGAGTCCACAGGAAGATCACGGCTGAAAAAACGCCTAAACTTCCGAATACCCATTGCCAATCCATGACCGCCATTATTGCCGTTCCGACCGCAGGCGCGAGTATCGGTACGATCATAAAGACGGTATAAACTAACGACAATATACTCGCCATGGCGCGTCCCTTGGTCAAATCACGAATGATTGCGCCGGCGGAAACGCGGGTTCCAGCACAACAGATACCTTGCAGAAAACGGAATGCCAACAAACTGCCAAAACTCGGTGCAATCATGCATGCAAAAGCCGTTATAAAATATCCAACGAGACTAAACTGAAGCAGTATTTTACGACCAAAACGATCTGAAATTGGGCCAAACAAAAGTTGCGGAAATCCAAACCCAAAAACAAACGCAAAAATCACATATTGCTGGTGATTATCCGTCTCGACTTCATAGTGATCGCCAATAATTTCCAATGCAGGGAGCATCACGTCTATGCCCATGGCTTGAAGGCCAAAGATCGCAGCCATCATGGCTACAAATTCCCATCGAGGGATCGGGATGACGGGGCTCTTCTCTTTGCAGGGCGGGGTGACGCTCACGATAGTCTCCTATGTGCGCGCTATGCGCCTGAGTGACCTTTCCCGCAAGCGGTCACTGTCTCAAATTCGAAGTTTATTCCCAAACTTCGGCGATTTGATTGAACGCCTTTTTCTCAAGCGCGTGAACCGGAACAGTTGCATCCTTGGCCGGGTGCCCGACTACAAGCAGAACAAGGGGCTTTTCTGAATTTGGACGACCACAAATTTCTCGTAAAAAATTCATGGGCGCGGGCGTGTGGGTCAATGTTGCTAATCCGGCGGCATGAAGTGTGGTGATCAACATCCCGATAGCAATCCCAACACTCTCCGTGACGTAGTAATGCTTCTCTCCGTCCGGGCCTTTTTTCTGCGCGAATATTGCGATGAGCCAAGGCGCAGTTTCCAGAAACGGTTTCGAGGCATCTGTACCTAACGGCGTTAAAGCATCCAGCCATTCATCAGACGCACGGCCGCCATAAAATGCCCGCTCCTCTTCTTCAGCAGCCAAGCGGATGCGGCGTTTCATATCAGGATTGGAGATTGCTGCGAAATGCCAAGGCTGTTGATTGGCCCCATTCGGCGCTGTTGCGGCCGCCTTTATCGCGGTTTCAATCACATCTCGGGGTACTGGTGTATCAGCGAAATCACGGATCGTGCGGCGTGTGGCCAAGACTTTAAGCATATCCAAAGCACGTTCTGACATGTCCTCATTGGTGACAGGCAAATAGCCTTTTAATGGTATATGATCATCACTCATATCTTTGACCAATCTAGAATAACTTTCCCCGCTTTGCGTGTTTCCATCAGATCAAACGCCTCTTGCCAGTCTTTTGCAGGGAAACGGTGGGTAATCATAGATGACATATCCAGTCCGCTATCGAGTAATGCTAACATCTTGTACCACGTCTCATACATTTGCCGGCCATAGATACCTTTTACTGTTAGAGCCTTCCCGACAATCTTTCCCAGATCCACTGGATAAGGCGTTGCTGGAATACCTAGCATGGCAATACTTCCTCCCATCAACATCGTGTCTAACATCTGCTCAAATGCGGGTTTTGCGCCGCTCATCTCCAGACCGACATCGAAACCTTCATTCATGCCGATTTCAGTCATCACCTGACGCAAATCTTCATTCATCGTATTGACCATGCGCGTACGGCTGGTGAGATTTTTTGCAAAATTTAAACGCCAATCTTCGATATCTGTCAAAACAACGCGGCGCGCGCCTGCACTCTCCGCCACGGCCGCGGCCATTATTCCAATCGGCCCAGCTCCCGTGATAAGAACGTCTTCTCCAACAAGATCATAGGCAAGTGCTGTGTGAACCGCATTGCCGAGCGGGTCCATGATAGCGGCGATATCCAAGGGAATAGATTCTGGAAGGGGTATGACGTTGAATTCTGGTAAAGCCAGATACTCCGCAAAGGCCCCAGGTAAATTGACGCCAATACCTTTTGTGTCTGGGTCGAGATGAAATCGCCCTGCCCGTGCATTCCGTGACCGACGCCCAACAACGTGGCCTTCACCTGTCACGCGATCTCCGACGCTGACTCTTTTTACCGTAGAGCCAATAGCCGCAACCGTACCGCCATATTCATGTCCGACAACCATGGGGACTGGAACATTTTTCTGTGCCCATTCATCCCAGCCATAGATGTGCATATCAGTTCCGCAGATCGCAGTACGTTCGATCTTTATCAGCACCTCGTCGGGGGCGATTTCCGGAACGGGAACATCTTGTAGCCAAAGACCTTTTTCAGCCTTTGCTTTGACAAGAGCTTTCATGATTTGGGTCATGAGATAACACCTAATTCACGTCCTACCTTCGTAAAGGCTCTTATGGCTTGCTCAATTTGCTCTGGCGTATGAGCCGCACTCATTTGTGTGCGAATTCTGGCTTGACCCTTTGGGACAACAGGGAAGAAGAAGCCGATGACATAAACGCCTTCATCCAAGAGTTTCGATGCCATTTCCTGCGCTAACTTCGCATCACCCAACATTACCGGAATGATGGGGTGTTCGCCCGGCTTTAAGGTAAATCCAGCGGCCTCCATTCCTGCACGAAATTGTTTCGCATTCGCTGTAATCCGTGCGCGGAGGTCGTTCCCATTTTTCGCCATTTCAATGGCCTTAATGCTGGCGCCAACCAATGGTGGAGCTAGACTATTTGAGAACAAGTAAGGTCGTGACCTTTGACGCAAAATATCGACAACTTCCTGCCGTGCACATGTGAAACCGCCCATTGCGCCCCCAAGGGCTTTGCCGAGGGTACCTGTTAGAATATCAACGCGGCCCTCTACACCGCAAAACTCGGCAGACCCCCGTCCACCCGCGCCAAGAAATCCAGTCGCATGGCAGTCATCCACCATGAGTATAGCGCCATATTTGTCTTTGAGATCACAAACATCTTTTAGATTGGCGATGATACCGTCCATTGAGAATACGCCATCGGTTGCGATCATAATACGGCGTGCACCACCCTCTTTCGCCTCGATCAAATTCGCCTCCAAGTCGGCCATATCATTATTGGCGTAGCGAAACCGTTTTGCCTTACAGAGGCGAATTCCATCGATGATAGAAGCGTGATTAAGAGAGTCAGAAATTATAGCGTCTTCTGGCCCGAGAAGAGGTTCAAAAACGCCACCATTGGCATCAAAACAAGCGGCGTAAAGAATGCTGTCTTCAAACCCCAACCAGTTCGCGAGTGATGTCTCAAGCTCTCGATGTTGGCCCTGCGTACCGCAAATGAATCGAACGGACGCCATACCAAAACCGTGCTCATCCAAAGCAGCCTTTGCGGCAGCCACCAGTTCAGGACTATCAGCTAAGCCCAGGTAATTATTGGCACAGAAGTTCAGAACATCTTTGCCACCAACATGGATAGAGGCGTCCTGTTCACCGATGATGAGGCGCTCGGTCTTATACAAACCGTCCTCACGAATTTGTTCCAAGGTTTGTGACAAGTCGGCATAAAATGCGCTGGACATATGGAGCTCCGTGCTTTTGACCTTAATGCGCGCTTCATCACGAAACGTCACGCCCTTATAATCCGCGATGACGCATATTTGTTTCAGGGATACCACAGATGACAAAAGCCGATTGTTCAACAGAGGAATTGCTCAGGCAAATTCGTCAATGCACGGCTTGTACACACTCTGAACCTCCGCTTCCCGTCACGCCGAGACCTGTCATTCAGGCCGCTCGCTCCTCCAAAATTCGGATTATCGGGCAAGCACCAGGAACACGTGTTCACGAAAGCGGACGTCCATTTACCGATGCCTCCGGCGATCGACTCCGGGATTGGTTAGGTGTCACCTCCGAAGAATTTTACGATCCGTCTCTAATCGCCGTGACGCCGATGGGCTTCTGTTTTCCGGGACAGGATGCAAAAGGCGGTGATCTCCCCCCGCGGCGGGAATGCGGCCCGCTTTGGCAGGACCTTGTTGACGAGGCACTTCCGAATACGGAACTGACTTTAATAATCGGCATGTATGCAGTGAATTGGCATTTGAGAGACCAAGCAAAACGCAACCTTACAGAAACAGTGAAATCGTGGAGAGAATACGGCCCCGACCTTATTCCCCTCCCTCATCCAAGTTGGCGCAATAATGGCTGGATAAAACGTCATGACTGGTTTCCAGAATTACTGAGCGAACTAAAGACCCGGGTGAGAGAGATCATCCAAGGTTAACACCCGGAACTTCGTTTTTGATTGCGCTCCGTTCGCATCAACGACCTTCATCTCGTAAAACCCTGGAGATGGCGGGACGAAACGATATCCATTGCGCGTCTTTGGGATAGGCGTCGAATCCACATAAACGCGCGTATCAGTTCCTTCGGCTTGAACGAGCAGATCTACAGCATCAGAGGTATCTTTAAACTTGGAGACAAAAATATCGGTGTCTTGCAATGGGAATAAAATTACAGGCGCGGTTTCTTCTGCCGATTTCAAGCGCTCGGTCATCTCTGATCGTGCAACGAGTTGAGACTTCGTTCTATTATCGGGAAGACCATCAGCAATTTTGAAAAGAAGCGGAGCCGCCGCCTCGCGACCTGTTACACCTGGTCTGGGACCGCCATCGGGTCGTCCCACCCAGACGACAATCACATACTCACCTGATATTCCAGCCGCCCAACTGTCTCTAAATCCGTATGAAGTTCCTGTTTTATATGCCACTTCAGGAATATCTTTGCCCAAATGAGAAGGCATCACGCCTTTTGGTCGCGGCGAACTGGCCAAAACCCGCTTAAGTGTTCTGGCTGTATCAGGCTGCAGCAATTCGAATGACGACACATCTTCTTCGTCAGTTTGTATCCATGACAAGGGAGCGGCCACTCCGTCATTTGCGATGGCGGTATATAACATTGCGAGATCGGTTGCACGTAAACCCGTACCGCCCAAAGCCAGAGCTAATCCAGCCGTTGTATCATCTGTATCAGGTCCAGATTGTGATGTTCGCGCCCCTGCAGCTCGCAATGTGTCGTCTAATCTTCGTCCCCCAACATGATCCAAAACACCGACGGCGGGAATATTTAAGCTATGCTGCAGGGCCTGAGCCACAGTCACGTCCCCGTAATACCGACGATCGAAATTCTCTGGTCTATAAGATCCGAACCGACTTGGCGCGTCCCGAAGTCTAGTTTCACTTCCTATCAATCCATCATCCATGCCAAGCCCATAGACAAAAGGTTTCAATGTTGACCCCGGCGACCGAATGGCCGCGGTCATATCGAGCCATCCCCCATCATGATCACGCCGTCCGATCGCGGCATGAGCCCGAACTTCGCGCGTTTTTGCATGAACGAGAATAGCAGAAGCATTTACGGCTTGGGGTTGCCGTTCAACATAATGGGCGAGATGCGCTTCAAGAGCCGTCTGTTGTTTTGGGTCTATCCAGCTCTGCACGGTTTCGCCTTCCGCGCTCAATTTCCTTGCCGATAACCAAGCCTGATTAGGAATTTTCTTTTTCTCTAATGGGATCGCCGCCATCTGTGCGCGTGATGCCGAGAGCTCATCAATTAGCCCTCCAGCCTCAAGCCGTTTTAGAATACGGCGCCGGCCCAGATTTGCCGCTTGAGCATGTCGATCTGGACGGCGCGCCTCAGGAGCTTGAGGCAAAGCAATGAGAAGCGCGATCTCATTATCTGAAAGGTAACGCGGGGGTTTTCCAAAGTACATTCGGCTGGCGGCCTCTATGCCTTCGATATTACCACCATAACTAATACGGGTAAGATATTGTTCTAAAATTTCTTCTTTAGAAAAATGCAATTCGAAACGAAGCGCTTCAAAGCTCTCTATAACCTTCGACTTAAACGTTCTCGGGCGGGGCTTGTATTGCCTAATGAGCTGCATGGTCAGCGTTGATGCCCCTGACACCACTCGCCCTTCCGCTTTCCAACTACCTAGAGCCCGAATAATTGCGGCTCCATCGACCCCTGGGTGCGTGTAGAACCGTTTGTCTTCGATGAAGAGCAAGGCTTCGATAAAGGCCGGATCTATGTCACCAACATCAACCGCCATTCGCCAAGTGCCAGTCTCTACAGTCCGAACATTCAATACCGCTCCATGACGGTCCTTAAGAACAGGTGACGTTGATGACAAATCGGCCTTAGACACGGGTGATTGCGCCAACCACAGACACAACCCTGCAACAAAGAGCAGAAGCGTATAACCAATCCAGCGGCGCAGCTTAGAAGTCTCCGCTAGGCATAATTTGCAAAGTCTTATGTTCAGTCGTTGCGACACGAGCGGGTCGGTACATGTCCTCAATCACCGCACCAGGGAATGTGAATGTCCCGGCCGTTACAGCGCGAACAATGTAGGCGGCGCGGAAGGTATTGTCATCGCGATCCCAACGCGTACGGCGATCAGATGCGATGTACCGATCATCTCGCGCTTCCTGCATGTCAAAATCGGACAGGTTTTTTAGGAAGGAGAAACGTCCTTCAGAGTTTGTGTCCGCATCGGTTAGGAGAGTCTCAATTTCAAACCCCGCCGGAAGTAAATCCGCCAATACGACCATTTTATCGGCCCTGAATTTGGCTTTTGCCTCAATGTAGACAATGGCTCTATCCCCTTTCTTCATTGCCTCGCCCGACAAAACATCGCCCGAAAGAGAATAGAGAGATTTGCTGATCGAAAAGCCTGCGGCCAAGGTTTCAGGAGACTGTATTGGCGTAGAAGTCACGTCTAAGGTCAGGTAAGCCCGAGACTGACTGGTGTTTGTCACAGACATGTTATCGTTCAGAGCAGATCCTAAAAATGCAACCGAGTTGTTTGATAAGGTCAAACCTTTTGCGGATGCAGAAATGGTCTCTTGGCTTGTTCCCAAATTAGCCATGGCGCGAACGATATAGCTTTTCTCCTGGGTAGACGTAGCTTCTGCTTCTAAGCCAGACAGAGTAATGAGGATCTTCTCTCTAATGTCGTCTTTTAGAGTTTGACCACCAATAGCTAAGAGCGCAGCCGCGTCCCTTTCAGGAGAACTGTAATAATTATACTTCCGTTCATCACCAATGCGGTCGTAAGCACGGTTATAATTTACTGACGCCCTGGCCTCATCTCCTATGCGCGCTAACGCAGCGCCAAGATATGACAGTGATATTGGATCGGATAATTTGTCGCCAAAGGCTTTATCGAGATAGCGAATGCCAGAGGCATCCGGCTTATCGGCCAAAGCCAATACATAGTGCGCATAGGCCGCACGTTCTGCACGTTGGAGCTCAGCCGCTTTTCGAGTGTCCGCGTTGGGAAAGCTAAGATTAAGAGAAGAATAGTCCTCCATACGTGAGAGCATACGCGCCGTGTTTAATGCTGAGGTCAAGCTTTGGCTCGAAACATCAAACCCCTTCTCATTGGCCTCTACTAAAAACTCGGCAACATAAAGCTGGAGCCATGGCGACAGGTTACCGTCCCCTTCCCGCCATAGGCCAAATTCCCCGGTCACGCTTTGACGAGATCCGACCTTTTCAATCGCATCGTGAATGCGCATCCGAAGATCTGCGGCGGACGTGTCCCGCAAACCGCCCAATTCACCGACATAAAGGAGCGGCATGGCTTTACTCACGGTCTGTTCCGTACATCCGTAAGGATAACGATTTAAGGATGCGAGGTATGGCGTGACCGATAAGCCAGGCAATCTGGATACACTTAGATTTATGTCCGCGCCCTTCTGACTATAACCGTCCAAAATAGATGTGTTCAGAGCATAACTTTCGCCTGGCTCTAACGTCTCAATCTGTCGACGTGTAACGGGACGATAGGGCGAACGCACTTGAATAGGGTAAGTTGAATTGACCGAATAATCTTGCGGACCCGAAATCTTGGTCGACAACTCATAAATACCAATATCCAACGCCCTAATCTGCAGTCCGGTTTGATCACGTGTGCCCGGTAATAAATCGAAAGCAGATTGGGTCGCTTTTATTAAGCCTTCACCGGCAGCAGCAGCGCGATAAGTGCCCGGTGCCCCGTCAATGTTGTCCAATGACAGTGTCGCAACGGCTTGGTCCCCTGGCGCAAGAAACCTTGGCAGGGCCAAGTTTGCCGGGACTGCGTCTCTAACTTTTATCGATTGTGATACGCTACCTATGGCGGCCTTAGTCCAAGCGGTGGCCATGATGCGCAGCTCGCCATTGAAATCAGGAAGCGCGAGCGAGACAGTTGCTTTACCGTTGCGCACATCAACCGGCCCCTCAAAAAGAGCAACGGTTTTTGTCGGTACGACTGACAGCCCTGCCCCGCCAATTGAATCGCCTCCACTTCGGGTTTTTCCGTCCGCCGCATATGGATTTAGCATGCGACTGTAATCGTCATGAATGTCTAGGGCGAAAGCCTTTTTCGAAAAGAAAGCCGCAGGCGCATCCGGTGAATCAAAATCTGTTAGCGCCAATATACCCTCATCAACAGCAGCGAGACTGACCCAAGCTTTTTTGACGTTCGGAGCGCCTGAGAGGACAACTGGAATTTCCAAGGTTGTTCGGGGTTGAACGCGGTCAGGAATGTCGAAGGAGACATCCAACGTCTGAGAAGAACGATCCAGGCCTATATGAGTCAAGCCCACGGCCCGTTTTACGCCTTGGCGCTTTTTTTCATCCAACGGGGTATAAAGCGTGACCATCGCATATACATCGTGTCCCCAATTTTTGTCATAAGGAATACGAACAGAAGATGCGCCTTCAGGGATTTCGACAGTGCGAATGGAACGAACGGTATGATCCGCTATCACAATATCCCCACGTCCCGAGTAGGGAGATTTAAGGTTTAGTGTCATGGCGCCGCCCGGTTGGGTCGGCAGATCCGTAGCTCCAACAATGATACGGTCGGGTGCATCGCTATCGCTATCACCCCAATTTGACCAACCTACACCGAAACGGAAAGAAGCTGTTTCACCATTCTTCGTTTTAACGTCGAGGCGGTAACGCCCCCAATCCAAAGCCTGAGACCAAATTGCAGGCGCGTCGGCGCCTATTGTTAGGGTTCCATCTGAAATAAAGAAGTCAGTTGTCCGGTTTCGATACTGCCAACGGTTGCGATAGCGGTACCAGCTATAGTCCCTGTCTTCACGGTTCAGCGTCCATGTGACTTCGGATTCTACCCGGTCCCCAGCGGAAGACAATGAAACCAATTCAATTGGCGCTGGCTTCCGTCTTTCCGCTCGTGCACCAAATGTAGATTTAAAACCTACATATTCGGAATTATCTCGCACAGGAATAAAGACGTTCTCACGTACATAACGTCCACCAGGTTCCGCAACACCGGCGATGAACGACGCGCGCAACGGGAAAGAAGACGTTGTATCAGATTTATCAAGACGAAGTTTTGCGACGCCCTGACCGTCATCATCCGTCATCGGAACTGTCACATCGACATATCGCTCTCGAAATGACTCGGTGACGTCTCCAAAACGATAGGCTTTGAAGTCGGGGAACGGATTTGGGTCTCGTTGAACCCGTAGCTCAGCTTCCGTCTCAAGATTGGAGCCCGGCGCGCCATAATAAAATTGAGCATCGAGAGTGAGGTTTCTGGTTTCTCCAGCGGCGAGAACGGGTTGGTCCTCGGGTTTTAAAGATAGCTTCAAGCGTTGAGGAACGAAATCCTCGACGGATACTGTTTTAACGATTGCTGTATCGGTACCTTCGACGCCTATTTCTAGTGACCAGCTGCCGCGAGAAGCCTGCGCCGGCAGGTCAATCGTTTCGACATATCCACCAAATTTGTCATCAGAGAGGGTACGTTTTTCTTCCTCTGTTCCATCAGGACGAAGAACTCTAAGTGTCAGATTTCGGCCTTCAATTGCCACCGCGTTACTATCTCGCAGCAGTGTCGTCAGACGTATCGATTGACCGGGTCGGTAGATGCCGCGATCTGTAAAGGCGTAAAGGTCGAAAGGCCCAAATACGCTGCGCCCCTGAACATCCATTGTGGACAGATCGAGCGGGGCGCGAGACATGTCCAAAACGGCGTAATCGCCATCAGCTCCATAAGCCATAATCATTCTAGGCGATAAAGGCCCCGTTCCGGACAATAGAGCTTTTCCAAAGACAGCACGCCCTTGGCTGTCTGTAATAACTTCAGCCAGCTTTTCATTGTTGGAGGCTATCAGATCCAATCTGACGCCCGCTTTCAATGTAGCTGACTTGATTGAACGAACAGAAATATGAAGTACGTCAGATCCTTCATATGTGCTGAGTGCTAAATCTGTCGAAATCAGCCACCGCATCGCTTTGGCACGGCGGTATTCTGGCTCGCCCTCAACAATATGTTCGGCGATCAATATGTAAGCGCCAAGACCTTTATCGCCAATCTTTTCCTGTAGATCGAAAGCTGTCTCAACGACTTCATTTCGGTTGGGAGTAATATCAAGGTCCCCTGACCAAACTTCTGTTCGGCGGGAATTCGCATCATAAGTGCTCACATAATCATCCGCCGTACCGCTATCCCCGCTGTCTGGAGAGTGTTGAGACAAAATACGGTCGTTAACACGGAAGAGTTTCAGAGAAAGTTTGTCTACATTGACAGTCTTTAGAGTAAGGCGGGCTCCCTTAGTCTCTGGCAAAATAATGCCATCCCCTGCGAAACCAACGAAAGACGGTTTGTCTTCGAAAGTGACTGTGAGCATTTCTGTTCGCGACAAAGTTTGTCCAGTGTCCGCAGTTAAACCCTTTAATATCTCAACTTCATAACTACGGCCGTAATCTAACCCCAGTAGGCAAAGGCGAGGGCCACGCGCATCGATCGAGAAAGGTGTTTCAGGCGAAATTCGTACAAATGGCTTGAGCGCTGACTCCTTTGCCTCATCAAAGGAGGAATTAAACTCCATACAGGCTTGCATATCTCCCGAGCTGTCCTGAGTTTGCAGTGAGACATAGCGAAGGGGTTCGGGGGTCGTCAGTTTAGCATCGCCGGCATCTACAGTTTCAGAGCCAGTCGCATCTTCTTTAGGTTCCCTGACGGCTGTTACGGGGGTGTCTACTCGTATGTTTGTTAAAACTGGACTTTCGGAGTTGTCATAGACTTTAGAAGACGTGGTGGATGGGAAGAGATGATACCCTAAGACGCCTGCAAGAATAAAAAATGAAATGCCAATCAGACACTTTATTACTGTAGAATTCATTTCGACCCCGCTTCGCTATCACTGCTGCACAGCTATATCTGATTCGTGACGGGATTGCGGCTAACTTGAGTTTTCATCGTGTTGATTGCGTGTCGAGAAAACCCCTGTTTTCTTAAACTATCTGTTCACCGTATAATTTTATCTGACGTTGACCTTGTTTCCTCACATCCTTGAAATATCAACGAAGTATAACATCCCTAACCGGGAGGATGACCCGGGCTAACTTTGGGAACTATAAAATGTCTTTAAAAAAACTTGCTCTAGTGGGCGGCATGACTGCTTCACTCATGGCCGGTACGGCGTATGCGTCCGTGATCGACCGTCCTTTCTTCCAAGTCTTGGGAGTTGTTGTTGTTTATGGTGCTGATGGAAACACAGCAACATCTAACGCACCTGTCGTATCTGACTTCGTTTTGCTTACAACTGGCTCTAATAACGCCGGTGCTGACCTTATTGGCGGAACAGCTCAGGATACATTCACTGTATTGACAGGATCACTCTCACCTATCGTTGCTGGCGAAGCTGGAAGCGCTACCTTTACTGATCCGATCACAGGTGCGGTAACGGCAACTGGATTTGCTGACGATGGAACTACAGCTGGCGTCCTCGATGCTGGTGACTCTCTATCCGCTTTCGAGATTGACGGTTCAACAGACGTTGATGGATTGGTCAATCAGCACAGAAGTAGCTTCTACGTTGCTTCAAACGCTGCGTTCGACATCTATGCTACGGCAGACAACCTTTCTGGAACAGGCGACTTTGATCCTTCAGTCCCTGCCAACAACATTGGATATGAAGATATCTCTTTGAGCATGGAAGTTAAGTTGTCACCAGACGCTGGAGACACAGATACATTTTGGGGTTCAAACAACCAAAGCCCAGGCGCTGTTGAAGCAGCATTTGCTGCAGGCGAAGGCCTCGACGCTCTGAGAGCTGACCTCGTAAATGGTGTTAAAGTATTTGACGGAACTGCTCGTACAGCGGCTTCCCCAGGTAGCTTGACTGACCAGTCTGTCCGTTTTGACAACACATACTCATTCGGTGACGGAACTGGATACGACCTCTCTATGGGTGCTGGTAGCCTCACAGCAGACGTCACTTACACAATCTTCGTCCCATAGGACGGAAATAGACAAAGCGTCTCACGCACGCTTTTTCCAAAGGATAGGTCACGTCTTCGGACGTGGCCTTTTCTTTTGTCTGTTTTTTATTGGAAACTTAAGAGGAACGTAGGCGGCGCATGTCGTCCTGATACTCCCACCGGACGATCTCGCTTAAAACTCTTTCGATGCGTTGTTCCAAATTTTGCACAGCAACTTCGCGAGCGCCGGGACGTCGATCATCCCCAATTAAACCTTCAGCAGTTTCGCACGCCTCTGCCAAACCCATTGCGCCAACGGCTCTCGCCGATCCTTTTAGGGAATGCGTGACGTTGGACCACATGTCGTCATCGGCATCAGCCGCGAGACCCCGACCCCACATCTCAACCTGATTGCGAAACAACCCAAAGACTTCTCGCGTGAGATCAGCATCTCCACCAACGTATTTATTGAGGTGGTCAAAATCGATTTCTCGTGAATCAGTCATAGGGTCGATACTAGACATCCCACGCGCATATGTTAGCGCTTTCTTATGTCATATTTTGAACAAACAAAACTCGGTGAATCCCGGTGGTGGTCCTGGTTCATCGTCATTGTCCTCACCGTATTCGGGTGGTTCTTTTTTAGTCTCATGCTCTCTTATCCTTTGAGCATTGTCGCCGAAAACGCAGGCGTGAACCTTTATGAAGGCGCTACTTCTTCAGCAGAGATCGAGCGTGATCCGATTTTACAGCTGATGGGTGCCTCACCTCTCGCCTATGCTCTTTTCTTGTTGACCTTTCCTGCGGCCCTGACCGGGCTCTATTTTGGCCAAAAATTTATTCACACGCGTTCACTTGCTTCACTTCACACTGCAGCTTCAAAATTTCGCTGGTTGCGCGTGTTTCAGGGGTTTTTCCTGACATGGATTGTGCTGGGAGCTTTCGCAGTTAGCGCAGAAGCCTTTGGGTTAATTGACGTTCAATTTGTATTCGGAGGGGGTAAGTTCTGGATATATGCTTTGGTGTCTCTGCTGTTTATTCCTCTTCAATCCGCAACGGAAGAAATTGCTTTCAGGGGTTATTTCAACCAAGGCCTTACCCATCTCTTCAAATCGAAATGGATCGCATTCGCGATAACATCTTTAGCGTTTATGGCTCTGCATTTATCCAACCCCGAAGCCTTAGAGGGGTCGGCGTCTGGAACGCTCCCTATTGTTATGAGCGGCTACTTCTTTTTCGGCTTCGCAATGTGTCTGATTGTCTGGATTGATGATGGTCTCGAAACGGCCATAGGCATTCACGCCGGAAACAACTGTTTTGCTGCGATCATCATGAATTATGAAAACTCGGTTTTACCAACCCCATCGGTATTCTTGACGGGGACTGATCCCGTGAAGGATTCAATTTCAACAGTTTTAGTGCTAGCAACCCTAGTTGCTATTATCTGGTTCTGGCGGAGAGGTTCAAAGTCTCGCGCCCTTTAGCCGTAATGCGGCAGACCATCCATTGTGGGCGCATAGGACTCGAAAACCAAGGTTCGGCCAGACCCGCCGCGATCGCCGATTTAATGACGGCCTTATTTACCGGCTCTCCAAATGTATCAAACATTGCCAAACGACCATCCGAACGGTCCAACCCGCCTTTCAGCCAGTTTAGCATTTCTGCTTCTATTTCGCGCGCAGCATACCCTGCACGATTTGAATAAATCGTCATAATCAGCCCATTCACCTGGCCGGGGCGTTATGTGGTCTTCGCCGCTTTCCCCGTGCCTGAGCCTCTGTTACAACAAAGTAGAAAATATCCGGTTAAGCGGTGGGCATAACAGGGACGCAGGGGACATACGTGTCGGACATAACAAAGAAAATATTCTCAATTGAGCAAACCGGTGACGCACCTTCACGCTCGGAACCTTCGACATCGGATATTCTACGGCCTTTGTCGGAAGAGAGCCTTACTCGAAATAAGAAACCAGACGCGGAAGACGTTCCCGATTTTGTCACCCGTGAGGCTGTCCGACCCTTAGCCTCCCCTCCATCATCGGCCATTGATGAAATCAAACCCACAAAAGCGGCGGGTTGGGTCATTATCGGTTTGGGCGTATTATACGTCATCGGTGCGGGGCTTTATTTTGGCTTACCGCTTGTTGTGGAACCTTTGGGATTATTGTCTATCGCCGGCTTGGTTTTACTCCTGACATTGCCACTAGTGTTGCTTTTTCTTCTTTGGCGCGCGCTTAGACATCTCAGCTTAGTTAGCCAACAAAATGCCCAGTTCTCCAAAGCTGCAGAGATCTTAGTTACCCCGGACTTAGAGGCCTTGGGCCGAACGGAGACGCTGGCAGGCGGTATCCAAGCTCAAATCTCTAAAGTAAACAGTGGCTTATCGGATACAGTTGAAGCTCTACAAGGCATTCAAACCGCTGTGACCCGGGAAAGCCAAGCTTTAGATGCCGCCGGGTTGGCGCTGTCCAACCGTTCGGACGAAGTTGGGCAAAATCTGACGCTGCAAAGGCAGGCTTTAGAAAGTATGTCCGGTACATTTGATACCAAAATGAACACGCTTTCCACCCAGATCTCAGATTCTAGTCAGGCTTTAGACGGTATATGCTCTGCTGCAGAAACCAAGCTGCTTAATGCTGGTGAAGCATTGGAAAAGGCCTCTGCCATTGTTGATGAGACAGTAACGTCAGGATCAACTCGAATGGCCGAGAACATCTCCGCCCTCGAGGCCGCCAGTCAGAAACTGGACGAATCCGCCAACGCATTGACTGCTGACCTGTCAACTTCGACGGAAACCTTGCTTTCGACTGACAGCACATTTGTAGAAAATTCTGAAAAACTACAAACCTTGAACGCGCAAACCCAGGCCCAGATTTCCGATCTCCAAGCGACAATAAATCAGGGACAAGACATGTTGGCTGACTTGAAAACCTCAGCGGAGACACGCACCAATACTGTTGCTTCTTACTATGATGATCTTTCCAGCCAGATAAAACGTTCGGAAGACGACACCCTAGCAGCACAAGGGCAAACGGCTCGGATGGTTCAATCGAACCTCGCTCAAATGCGACGTGATTTTTCACGGATGGAAACCGACCTTCAGTCATTGCAGGCCAAGCTTAATAATTTGCGAGACGCGTCTGCAAACCTCCCCCAGAATGAACCAAAACCATCAAGATTGAACCTGACGCCATTAGACTCCGATTTTCCGCCTGTAGAGCCCCCTCGTCCAATTATCAAACCTGACCCAGTTGAGATCGCTGACAGCCCTCTGAACTTGGGAATGGATATGGAAATCGAGTCTGCAGATGAGACGCTGATCAATTATGAACCCGACGTCATTCGGCGCCCCGGTGACATCGGTGTCAAATCAAAGAGTAAAGGATTTGGACGGCGAACGGAAAAGGAAGAGAAGTCAGGTTGGCGCTGGAGGGATATGCTGGGAACGCTGGAACGCCCTGACGGCTCAGAAAACGTGACATCAGCGCCCGCAGCATTGGATATCGATGCATCTCCAACACGCGATATTGACGGCGTCGCGCTCTTGACCAGCCTTCAACTTTCGCCTGCCGCAATTGTGGATGAGGGGACTGTGGTCGACGCGACGCAAGCTCGGATCAATAGCGGTGAACCTGGTTTAACATCCGCGGTAACGGCGAAACTTCCGGAAGCAGTGACGCATTTGAAAGAAAACCTAGCCGCTGACGCCGTTCTAAAATCCGATTTACGCGCCTTCACAGCCGACTTTGCAAAAATGATCGGCAACACCCCTCCTACGGCTCCCGCGCTGCGCGCCGCTTTCGGATCACCTGAGGGACGTGCTTATTTGCTTTGTGCCGCCGCGCTTAAACCAGAATTGCGTTAGACCAATACTGAAAGGGTAAGCGTCACGGCTAAACCCGTGAGACCAATCACCGATGTTGCCACTGTCCAACTTCTTAGCGTTTCTCGAGGCGTCTGTCCGAGATACTGATTGACCAGCCAAAACCCGCTATCATTCACGTGGGATGTCATGCTGGCCCCAGATGCAATCGCGATTACCGCAAGGGCAGTATCGGCTGGAGATAATCCAGCAACAGCTGCAACCGGCGCAGTAAGTCCCGCCGCCGTAATCATAGCAACGGTCGCCGAACCTTGAGCAATGCGCACCAAAAAGGCGACGATAAAAGCAAATAGGACGATTGGCATACCTGTCGCTGAAACGGCAGCCGCCAAATCTTGACCGACGCCGCTATCAATCAACACCTGTTTGAAAACACCACCTGCCCCAGTGATGAGAACGACCACGCCTGCCGGTTCCAAAGACTTAGTCATGATTTGACCGATTTTGTCCCGTGGAACTCGCCGCATCAAACCAAATGCGACATAAACATATACGCATGCAATGGAGAGCGCTGTGAACGGATGCCCCACGAATTGGAAAAAGGACTGCCACCCTGCGTCTTCGACAATCAGGGTATTCATAATGCGTCCGAACAGGCCTTCTGTATTTAAGCTGGTCGGATCAATCTGTTGGAAAGTCGACATGAGAATAAGAACAAGCGGCATCGCCACTGCAAAAACCGCATGACCGAAACTGATGGACTGGACTTCTGTCGGAGCCGTGAAGACAGGCCCATCCGTCATAGCGGGCGTATTCTTATAAAATTTCGCCAGGACTGGCCCGCCTAAAATCAAAGCAGGCAAACCCGCCAAGAACCCAAAGAAAATGACCAAACCGAGATCCGCCGATAGCAATTCTGCAACGGCGATCGGCCCCGGAGTTGGCGGCACAAACGCGTGAGTAACCGCCAGCCCCGCTAACAATGGCAAAGCGTATGTCAGCAGAGCTTTGCTAGTTTTACGGCTTAATTGCTGAATCAGCGGCACGAGCATGATGAAGGCCACATCAAAGAAAACGGGGATAGCGACCAAAAAACCGACCAATCCGAGGGCCCAGCCTGCACGATCTTCACTGAATCGCCCCAATAGCCGCGAGGAGATCGCCTCTAATCCCCCGGCATGCTCTAATAGCGCACCGAACATGGCCCCCAATCCGACGACCACCGCGACGAAACCAAGTGTTCCGCCCATGCCATTTTTTACCGAGTCTAACACAGACATCGGATCCATCCCCGTCATCAGGCCAACAAGGAGCGAAACAAGAATGAGTGCCAAAAATGCGGGCATCTTCTGTCGCAAAACCAGGAAAAGTAAAATGGCGATGCCGATAGCGGCCATAAACAATGAAAGTGTCACGTGAGTCCCCTAGTTTTAGGTGATGTATGACAGCGCTGTCGTGGTCATGTAAACCCCGCATACCGATTTACAGAAGCTTGCCCTTTTCAACCTCTCCCACTATGGCCGCGCCATGATTGAACAAAACGGTAAATGGGAAACTCGCGTCGCCGAGACGGACGATAATGGTCAACGTCTGGATAAATGGCTATCCTCTTGGACGGAACTCTCCCGGTCCCGAATACGAGATCTTGTTGAAACCGGAAATGTAAGAGCAAATGGCGACATCGTAGGGAAAGTTACGTCTAAGGTACGCCCTGAAATTGAATATGCAGTGCGTGTGCCGCCTCCCGTGGATGACACACCTCAAGCTGAAAACATCCCATTAGATATTCTGTTCGAGGATGACTATCTGATCGTCTTAAACAAGCCGTCTGGAATGACTGTTCATCCTGCGCCAGGTTCACGCAGTGCAACCCTCGTAAACGCCCTGCTCTATCACTGCGCGGATACGCTATCAGGGATAGGCGGGGTTATGCGTCCAGGCATCGTGCACCGTCTGGATAAAGACACCTCCGGCGTAATGGTCGTCGCCAAAACGGATAAGGCGCATCAAGGGTTATCAAAGCAATTCGCAAAACACTCCATTGATCGCATTTACACTTGCCTCGTTCGTGGGGCACCGAAACCTCGTTCTGGCCGCGTGGCATCCCGCCTTGCTAGGTCGCCCAATGACCGTAAGAAACAGGCCGTCGTTAGGGGTACTCTGAATGATATCGAAGCCTCTGACGTCGGACGACATGCCGTCACACATTATCGCTACGTGAAGGGCTATGGCCGCGCACAACATGCGAGCGTCGGGACGCCAAAAGTCAGTCAATTAGACTGTCAGCTAGAAACGGGCCGAACGCATCAAATCCGTGTTCATCTATCCCACATTGGCAGCCCGCTTCTCGGGGATCCCCTTTATGGGAAGCAACGGGCCTATGCGACGTCAAATCATCCTGCCGAAGAAGCCGTCCGCGTCGCAGTCGCGAATTTTAAGCGCCAGGCCCTGCATGCCCGTCACTTGGGCTTCATTCACCCCATTACAAAAGAGCATCACAGCTTTGATGCGCCCGTCCCGCCAGATATGCAGCATCTTCTCAATGTTCTGGAAAACTTGCCCGTCAACTAAGCGTGAATAAAAGTTCAAGCTGGACACTCTTTAAACCGGCTAAGTCCTACCTATATATTAGCGCTGGAGGAAATGAGTCTCATGGCTGAAACCAAAACTATATCGACAAAAACATCCGCTAAGGATGCGACATATACAGGAAATATGAAACTGTCCGTGTCGTTGTCACCCGAGCAGGGTTTGAATTCCTATCTACAGGAAATTCGGAAATTCCCTATGCTGGAAAAGGACGAAGAATTTCGCCTCGCCAAACGCTGGGTTGAAGACGGCGATACAGCCGCGGCTGAAAAAATGGTGACGTCTCACCTACGCCTCGTTGCGAAGATCGCGATGGGATATCGCGGCTATGGCCTGCCGATCGGTGAAATCATCTCTGAGGGCAATGTTGGCCTCATGCAGGCAGTGAAGAAATTTGACCCAGATAAGGGCTTTCGCGTCTCGACCTACGCTATGTGGTGGATTCGTGCTGCGATTCAGGAATATGTTCTGCGGTCTTGGTCCCTTGTGAAGATGGGAACAACTGCGGCTCAGAAAAAGCTTTTCTTCAACCTTCGCCGCATGAAGGGTGAAATGAAGGCACTTGAAGAAGGTGACTTAAAGCCCGAACATTTAAAGAAAATTGCTACAGATTTAGGCGTGAAGGAAACGGAAGTTACGTCCATGAATCGCCGGATGTCAGGTGGCGGGGATAGCTCCCTTAACGTCACGATTGGCGGAGAAGACGGGTCTGCACAGTGGCAAGATTGGTTGACCGATGAATCTGAGTCTCAAGAAGAGGTTCTTGGGCAAGCCCAGGAACATGACGCCCGCATGGACCTTCTCAAAGACGCTATGTCGGATTTGAACGAGCGTGAGCAAGACATCATCACACGGCGCCGTTTGGCTGAAAAACCAATGACATTGGAAGAATTGGCGAAAATCTACAAAGTTTCCAGGGAACGCATAAGACAGATCGAAGCTCGCGCTTTCGAAAAACTTCAGGCCGCAATGCTTGCTGCAGCTCAGCCTGCGGGTCTTTTGGAAGGATAAAGGTCTAAACTAAACCGCCTTATAGGCATCTCTAAAACAACACCCCGTCCCGTATATTTCTTCCAATGAAGTATACGGGGCGGGGTTTTTCATGCTTGGAGACCAAGATTAAAGCGAGATGAACGAAAACCCTAATCTACGATCACACACGAAAAATTAACCGAGCGGAAAGCCTTTTTTGCAACGTTCTTGACACGTGATTAGCTTAGGGATTTTTTCAATGTTTCATTTCCGGTCTTTATCCGCTTTAGTTTGCGGTTCCGCTCTATTAGCTGCGGCGGCTTACGCACCTATCGCAAACTCATTTGGTGTTGGCGTTCAACCGTCCACCGTTGAAATGACAATTAAGCCCGGTGACCGCCAGCGCCAAATCGTGACCGTCGGCAATGTCCATAAATCTAAGACAATCAGCCTAACAATGGGCCTGGCGGATTGGTCTTTAGATGAAAACGGAAAACTCCTTCTCGACGCACCTGGCGACACCGAGCGATCTGCCGCCGAATGGGTTCGCTTTTCACCGGCCTCAGTCACTCTAAAACCAGAGACATCCCAAGATGTAACCGTTGAAATCGCAGCACCATACAAAATCAAGAATAAAGGCGATCATCGTTTCGCGCTCTTGGCCACAACAATGCTGCCTGAACTAGACGCACGCGGGGAAGTATCGGGCGTTTGGAACCGCTACCAACTCGCTTCGCTATTTTACCTCACTTTGACTCCCTCAAAAAGTCTCCCAGAGGTTACTAGCGTGGCCCTAAATTCAGAGAAGCCTGGCTTAGTCACAATGCAAATCAAAAACGACGGTGATGCCCATGCCCGCCTGCAAGGTACAGCCTTTTTGAAAGACTCTGAAGGCGACGTCATCACGGAAACACCATTGAATGCCGTTATTCTAGACGGCGGCAAACGGACCTATGACATCGCATTGAAAGACGTCGCAGAATTAGAATCCGGTCAATACACAATTGACTTTGATCTCAACAACACTTTCGTGCCGCAGAACAAGTTCCGTACAACGGATGTTCCAGTCGACACTTTGGATTATGTTGCGAATTAAGCGCATATCATTGGCGGGGCTTGCCCTCGCCTCGCTCGCATCCTCCGCGCATGCGAGTTTTCTGGATACAGATTTTTGGTGCCGCACCTATGGCTGCGCCGTTGTTCATGATGGCGTGAATTTCGACATTTACGACAACTGGCAGTTTTCAAGCAATTCTTGTTGTGTGCCTGTCGGTGGCCAGATGATCGATTTCTATGTGCGCGCCGGCGAAACCAATGTCACCGGACTTCTGGGCGGGACAGGACCTAACCTCCCCGATGCAGATGAAGGTTTTATGTTTGGAATCACCCAGGATGGGAATACCATCAACACAAGCCTTTTTGATGATGGCGATGGGTTTTTAGATGCCGGCGATAGCTTTGGCGCCTTTACGCTGAACCCCAATACGGACATTCGATTGGATGGTCCCGGCCGATCCTACTCACATAGTTTTTTCATATCCTCGCGTAATACACGCTTCTCTTTACGCGCTTTGGCCTCAATTTCGAACGCCACAGGGGATTTTGCGAATACGATCCAGCTAGGTGATATAAAACTCACGCCTAGCTTTACGTCGTCCGGAAATGACGGGGGCTTTCAGTTTGGCTCGCGCGCCAATACATCACAAATTCAAATCGTCAGTGGTGTAGATGACCTTGGTGATTTGACGGGCATTCCAACGCAGATCATGAACTTTGGCCGTCAACAAGGCATTCGTCAGCGCAATGGCGACATAGATGAGCAAACAATCCGCCTCGATTTCCTATATGAAATGCCAGAATATGATTTCAGTATGGGAACGGGAAGTTTGAATGTGGATGTCACATTTGATTTTTATCGCGAGAACTAAACCTAATCAAAAGCGCTCATCAAATATCTTTGAATATAGGGGAATAAAATTAGGTTCACGAGGATTTGGAATAGATAAGAGGCACCTAAAAATACGATAAGTGTCAATTCAAAACTAAGTCCCAAAAGAAAATAACAACCCAAACCAACGATCAACGGCAGCCCTAGGGACAGACCTAAAACCCTCCAAACGAGTGATGGATTTTCAGCAAATACTGCTTTACGCACTTCATTGTGCGTCAGCTTTGGTGACGCCTCGCGGTTAACTACGACGCCCGCCAAAACCGTCCGAACCACTATCAAAGTTAAAAAGGGTAACGTTCCAGTTTGACCCGTTAGAAAAAATATCAAACAAACGACCGCCGCCAGGAAATTCAGTATATTCAGTCTGAGGAAGTTAGTCTTCACGCCTCAACGACGGGAATGATCGTCACGCTTTCCCCGCAACCACACGCATCCGTCTGGTTTGGGTTTTTGAACGTGAACTTGGATGAGAGGATATCAACCTCATAGTCCACGACTGAACCCAATAGAAAGAGCACTGCTTTCGCATCGACAACGATCTGAACGCCTTTGTCCTCTACGACTTCGTCAAACTTCGCAGGCTCGGTGACGTAATCCATAAGGTATTCCATACCCGCGCAGCCGCCATTTTTGACGCCAACACGCAGATAGCCCTCACCGCGTTCTTCGAGAATTTCATTTACCCGTGCGGCAGCAGCATCCGTCAATGTCACAAGCTTTGGACGCGGGCGACGCGTTCTGGTTGTTGCGGTGCTCATAACATATTCAATTCTAGACGCGCTTCATCACTCATGCGGTCTGGTGTCCATGGCGGCTCAAACGTCATTTCGACTTCGACGCGGCGGACGCCTGCAACAACTTCGCAAGCTTCGCGGACCCATTCAGGCATTTCGCCAGCAACAGGACACCCAGGCGCGGTGAGCGTCATCGTAACCTTCAGCAACCGATCATCTTCTAATTCTACTTTATAAATTAGCCCTAACTCATAGATATCAGTTGGTATTTCTGGATCATAGACGGATTTGAGTTGATTGATAACATCGGCGGTAATGCGCTCTAACTCCTCCTCAGAAGGTGGCTCAACCGGCGCGCCCGAAACGTCCAGCATATCACGTTTCGCTGGCGCAGCCGCTTTGATTTCACCGGCTTCATTCTCAGGCGTTAGACCCGGAATCTGCGAATTGGCGAGCGCTTCTGCTTGCCTTTGTCGATCTGTCATCGTGTTATCCATGGCGTCAATATAGTCCTTGTACCCTAAGATAGGAAGAGCGCGGCTTTACGAACCGCTGCGACGAAGCGTTCAGCCTCATCCAATGTGTTGTAGATGCCGAAACTGGCGCGCGCCGTGGAATGTATCCCAAAGCGGTCCATGAGCGGTTGCGTGCAATGCTGACCTGCCCTTACTGCCACACCGTATTTATCTAGTATCTGCGCGACATCATGCGCATGCGCCCCTTGCAGGTTGAAAGACAGAACCGGGCCTTTGTCGGCCGTTGTGCCGAAAATTCTGACAGAGTTCAGATCTGCCAAACCATCCCGCGCAGCATGATAAAGCGCCATTTCATGTTGGCGTACATCTTCTGCATCGAATTGCCCAACCCAATCAATCGCCGCACCGAGGCCGATCGCCTCAAGGATCGGCGGTGTGCCCGCTTCGAATTTGTAGGGCACATCATTATAGGTTACGCGGTCTTCGAACACGTCAGAGATCATCTCACCGCCGCCATTGAATGGCTGCATGCGCTCTAATATCTCGGATGTGCCGTAAAGCGCTCCAATGGCATTTGGACCGTAAAGCTTGTGTCCCGTCATACAGAATAGGTCCACGCCGAGGTCTTGAACATTTACATCCATATGGACGGCAGCTTGGGTGCCGTCGGCAATCATCACCGCGCCAGCCGCTTTGGCCCATTTCGCGATGTCTTTGATGGGGTTTACTGTGCCCAATACGTTGGACATATGCACGATGGAAACGATCTTTGTTTTCTCGCCTAGCATGGATTTGAACGCATCGAGGTCGAGTGCGCCCTCCTCAGTCACGGGAACAAAGCGGATAACCGCGCCATATCGCTCGCGTAGGAAATGCCAGGGTACGATGTTGGAGTGATGCTCCATCTGAGAAATGATGATTTCATCGCCCGGTTCAATCAGATGCGACAAGCCATAAGCACAAAGGTTCAACGCTTCCGTCGCACCGCGTGTGAAAACGATATTATTTTCCGAGGGGGCGCCGAGGAAATCGGCGACTTTCTTACGAGCGGCTTCAAACGCCTCTGTTGTCTCATTCGCAAGCGTATGTAGCCCACGATGCACATTGGCATAGGCATGCTCGGACTGCGCCTTCATCGCCTCCATGACGGCCGTCGGTTTTTGCGCCGACGCCGCATTATCGAGATAGGCGAGCGGATAGCCGTTTATCTCTCGGGAAAGGACCGGAAATTGGTCTCGGATGGATTGAAGGTCAAACATTGAAATAAAACACCGAGAAAAAAATTGCAGCTATTGGCACAAACCAAAGATAGAGCTTTGGGCTCTTGAAAGCATATAGAACGCCATCCGTTTTGAACCGCGGGTCTTTAACAATCGAAACGTTCATTCCGATTACTCCGATAATCAGAGCGAAGACCAGCATATAGGTTACAAAAGGACTCAACGCGCCAACCACCCACGAAGTTTCTCCAACAAACTCTCACGCATGACGTCATCTTCTAGCGTATCGAATACACTCCCAAGGAAGGCTTCCGTCAATAATGCTCTTGCTTGCGCGAGGGGTATCCCGCGTTGGCGCATATAAAACAGCGCACTCTCATCCAGCGCCCCAATCGTATTGCCATGGGCGCAGGCCACATCATCTGCGTAGATTTCCAGTTCTGGCTTTGACCGAATTTCGGAGGTGTCAGACAGCATAATCGCATCATGGCGCATTTCCGCATCCGTGTGCTGCGCGGGGCGGCGAACATGGAATTTACCTTGGAACACACCGCGTGATTTATCGGCTGTGACGCCCTTAACCGATTGGCGGATATGTCCGTCTGGGCACGCTAAATCGATATAGCTGGTCATGTCACAATGACGTTGTCCGTCGAGAAGATACGCCGCGTTAATGGTGGCTTTCACGCCCTGTCCCATCCCGGCCATGCGGGTCTCCAAACGAGAGAGTTTACCGCCAAAAGCCAATGTGTGTTGCAGCAGCTCTGACCCTGCCCAAGCTGTGACATGGGTCGTAGCCGCGCGCACAGTGGTCTCTGTATCGGTCTGAACAATCACACGGTCTAGCACAGCCTGTTCCGCGAGCTTCACATTCAAATGCGAATTCACAAATGCACCCGTTTGGCCGTCATAATGCTCGACCAATTGGATGCGTGCGCCTTTGCCGAGGCTCAGGGAAATTTGTGCATGACCGTGGGTTAGGCCTTCAATTTGGATCGGATGCTCTGATGTGAAACCAGCCGGCACGTCAATCGCATAGACCTGCCCGGCATGTTCCGTGGCGAGGCTGTAGAGCGTCGCATCATTCGCGGCGGTTTTGGCATCCATACGGGTGACAGTTACGCCTTCGGGCACGAATATCTGCACAGGCGCGGCAACAGACAGCCCGCGCATGTCGTCAGCCACAACGCGGCTGACATCGGTCCATTTCCAGGCTTCGTCCCTACGTGTTGGAAGGTTAAGCGGCATATGCGTCATAACCTTCTTTTTCGAGCGTCTTGGCGAAGTCTGCATCGCCGCTGGCGGCAATTCCGCCCTTGGCAAGGACATGTACGCGGTCCGGCACGATGTAATCGAGCAGGCGCTGATAATGGGTAATGATGAGCATGCCGCGATCAGGCGAGCGGAGTTTGTTCACGCCGTCCGCAACAATGCGCAGCGCATCCACGTCGAGGCCGGAATCCGTTTCATCCATGACGATGAAATTCGGCTCCAACATCATCATTTGGAAAATTTCCATGCGCTTCTTCTCGCCGCCAGAAAACCCGACATTGAGCGGACGTTTGAGCATTTCCGGTTTCATCTTCAGCTCGGCCGCAAGAGCGCGGGATTTCTTGAGAAATTCCGGGGCTTTCATTTCTTCCTCACCGCGCGCCTTACGTTGTGCGTTGAGCGCCGTTTTCAGGAATGTCATTGTCGGAACGCCGGGAATTTCCAGCGGATATTGGAACGACAAAAAGACACCTGCTGCCGCGCGCTCCTCCGGTTCCATCTCCAACAAGTCTTCGCCGTCCAGCGTGACCGTACCGTCCGTGACATCATATCCATCACGTCCCGTCAGGACATAAGACAGCGTAGATTTACCGGCACCATTCGGCCCCATAATCGCATGAACTTCACCCTTGGGAACGTCGAGCGAGAGCCCCGTGAGGATTGGTTTCTGACCGTCATCAACGGCGACGTGGAGGTTATTTATTTTTAGCATTATTTTTCCTTACAGACACGCGAGACCGCGAGATACGCCTTCGGCAGAAATGAGTGAATTAGACTGGTCAAATTTCAAAAATACGATGTAATCAAGATCGCAGACAAATGTGCCGTGGTTTCTAACGAAAACAATTTCACCTTCATTTTTCAAATCGTTTTTATACGGGTCAGTGTCGTCTTTTGGAATCCAACCTGTTGGACGCACATCACCTTCAAAACTTGAGAAACCAGCAGATAGCAACTTTTGTTCCACCGCTTCTTTTGAGGAGCCTTCAAGTATTGGACTTGGCACTAAGGCAACCCTGTGGTCCCACGTCGTTGTTTGATGGGAAATCGCTTTCATAAATTCGTTGTTCTTTACTTCACGATCAGGGCCTGACAGCCAAAACCAAGTTGCGCCAAGTAAAACCACCAGACAGCATAAGACACCGAGGACTATCTTGTGCCACAACCTCATCACACCCACTCCCCCATCGGAGCGTCGTAAACCGCGTCAACATCCGTATCGCCATTATTCTTCACGCCGTTCGGTTCGATCAGGAAGATGAGGCACTCTTCTTCGGCGCGGGGACGATGGCGGACGCCTTTGGGGACGACGATACATTCGCCCTCGCCCACAGGCACGCTTTCGCCGCCCTCAAAATCGAGAATAAACGCGCCCTTCCAGCAGAAGAACATCTCGTCCTCATGCTCGTGCGCATGGAACGGATATTCGCCTTTGATTTTGGCGAGTTTAAAATCCTGTCCATTTAGCTGCGCGACGATTTTGGGGCGCCAGTGCTCGCTGAATTTCGAAAATTTCTCGTCTATGTTGATGGGTTGGTTCATTGTTTGCCTAATTCGTCATTACCGCCCTCGTGGCGGTAATCCATTCCAATATCTCACCACTGAATGGATTACCGGGACAAGCCCGGTAATGACGGTTGAGAGCTATCCTTTAAAACACGTCACTTCGATTTCGATTTTCATCTTCTCATCGACCATGCCCGCGATGACCATGGTAGCCGCCGGCAAAATATTGTCGAAATGGGCTTTGATGATCGGCAGGACCTCTTTGACATATTTTCGGTCAGACACAGTATACTGAACGCGGATTGTATGCCCGAGTTCGAAGTCCGCCGCTTTCAAAGCAGCCATAATATTGGTGAAGGTATTTTGGGCTTGCTGCGCTGCGCTCTCAGGCAGGGATCCATCGGAGTAATCATATCCAACAGTGCCAGAGACGAAGCACCAATCGCCCTGCACTACGGCGCGGGACATAGCATAGGCTTTTTCGCCTTCTGATAAGCTGACAAATTGACGTGTTGGTTTCTTTTTAGCCATTGTAAAATCCTCTATGGGCAAAGTTCTGTCGTCCATTCCATCGCGTTATCACCGCGACGGCATTTCAGACGGAGGCCGTAAGCGGCCAGTTTTTGATTAAATTTCTGCGCATCTCCGGGACCAGAGAACACGGCATAAATTTCCTGAGCAAACACAGCGTCGTCAGGCAGATTATTCCTTGCGAAAAGCATGACAGACCCGTCATCGCGTTCAAATGTAGACGAGGTCATATTCACCATATTCACGCCAGGTTCGGGGGCGAAGTAGAGACGGATTTTATCAATTGAATCGAGACGTGTTTCGCCCATCACCAAGCCAAAAGGCTCTGCTAAATCCTGAGAGTAAGCGTTGAAGTCAATGTCCTCCAAGCGGCCAGCAGGTAGTGTTTGCGGCGGGGTTGGCGGCGAAACAGTTTCGGAAGCCGTTGGCGTTGGGGGAAGCGTGATTTTTTCCGGAGTATCGGCATCACCTTTCCCCGATACCGAAACGTAAAATCCAACACCCAAACCAAGCGCGATCGCAATCAATGCGGCAATTCGGTTCCGTTTTGTATTCGGTGCGTTGAAGATCATCCGACTGACCCTTCTAAAGAGATTGCGACGAGCTTTTGCGCTTCGACGGCAAACTCCATTGGGAGTTCTTGGAGCACATCGCGGCAGAACCCATTCACGAGGAGCGCCACGGCGTCCTCTTCAGATAGACCGCGTTGACGGCAATAGAAGAGCTGATCATCTGACAGCTTTGACGTTGTCGCCTCATGTTCAAATTGCGCAGTGGGCGTATTGCTCTCGATATAGGGCACAGTATGAGCGCCGCAGAGGTCACCAATGAGCAAGCTATCACATTGCGTGAAATTCCGCGCGCCTGTCGCTTTTTTGTGAGCACTGACAAGGCCGCGATAAGTCGAATTTGATTTCCCCGCACTAATCCCTTTTGAGATCACGCGTGATTTGGTGTTCTTTCCTAAATGGATCATCTTTGTGCCTGTATCGGCCTGCTGATGCCCATTGGTAATCGCGATGGAATAGAACTCGCCTTGGGAATTATCACCGCGCAAAATGCAGGACGGATATTTCCATGTGACAGCAGACCCGGTTTCGACTTGGGTCCAAGAGACTTTGGAATTCGCGCCGCGACAATCCGCACGCTTTGTCACGAAGTTATAGACGCCGCCCTTGCCTTCTGCGTCACCCGGCCACCAATTCTGAACAGTGGAATATTTCACTTCCGCATCTTCATGGACGATGATCTCAACAATCGCCGCGTGAAGCTGGTTTTCATCCCGCATAGGGGCCGTACAGCCTTCCAAATAAGACACGTAAGAGCCTTTATCAGCGATGATGAGCGTGCGTTCAAACTGACCCGTTCCTTGGGCATTCATCCGGAAATAAGTCGACAGCTCCATGGGGCAACGCACGCCCGGCGGAATGTAAACGAATGATCCGTCAGAGAAGACAGCGTTATTGAGCGTCGCGTAGTAATTATCTGTGACCGGAACCACTGATCCCATATATTTCTTCACGAGCTCTGGATGGTCTTTCACGGCTTCAGAGAAGCTACAGAAAATCACGCCATGCTTAGCGAGCTCTTTCTTGAATGTTGTGACTACGGAAACAGAATCGAAGACGGCATCGACAGCAACCTTTGGCGCGCCTTTAACACCTGCCAAAACCTCTTGTTCTTTCAGGGAAATTCCGAGTTTGTTATAGACCTCAAGAATTTCAGGATCGACCTCATCAAGAGAGTTGAGCTCCTTCTTCTTCACGGGCGAAGCGTAATAATACATGTCCTGAAAGTCGATCTTCGGATAATCGACCATAGCCCATTCCGGCTCTTCCAGGGTCAGCCAGCGGTTATAGGCTTCCAAACGCCAATCGAGGAGCCATTGCGGCTCATCCTTCTTTTCACTGATGAAGCGGACGATATCCTCATTCAGGCCTTTCGGCGCGAATTCCTGCTCGATGTCGGAATCAAACCCATATTTATACTTGTCGGCTTCTAACGAGCGAACACCTTCAACGGTTTCGTCATCAATGCTGTCTTTGGCAATTTTTACGTCTTCGCTCATGCGGCGACTCCTTTAGCCTTAATACGGCGCACTTTGGCCCAGGCGCTGATAAATGTTTCGACATCTTGCGTCGTAGAATTATTTCCAAAACTGACGCGGATAGCGCCTTTTGGGGCTTCGGCGCTTCGGCCCATTGCAACAATCGCCCGGCTTTCCCCGACCTTGCCAGATGAACAGGCCGTCCCTGTGGAAACGGAGATACCAGCTAAATCCAAAGCCATCATCAAAGTCATAGATGACGCATCTGGCACGGCGAAAAAGCATGTGTTCGGCAGGCGCTCTGCACCGTCCCCAAAAATAACAACGTTTGGCTCTAGCGCTTTCAAACGCGCTTCCAGATTATCGCGTAAGTCCCGCGTATGTTTGAGGTCGATGAGGCACTCACACGCCGCGCCGAAACCCGCAATTCCAGACACATTATGTGTTCCCGACCGACGACGGCGTTCCTGTCCGCCACCTGACAGTAGGGGCGTAAAGGGCGCGGACGGCGCAACATAGAGAGCGCCGACACCTTTGGGTCCGCCAATTTTATGTGCAGAGACCGCCAAATAGTCTGGCGTAGACGGCATTGTAATTTTTCCGAGCGCCTGCGTGGCGTCGATAAGGATCAACCCACCAGCGTCAGCAACAAGGTCAACCGCCGTGTCGACATCTTGGATCACGCCTGTTTCGCTATTGGCTGCCACCATAGAAACAAATGGACGGCCATCCACCTCACCCCAAGATGCGAGACGAGTCTTCAACCAGGCCATGTCAGACCGCCCTTCTCGGTCCACAGGAATAAGCTCATAGGTCACGCCGAAATTCTCTGCGGCGTTGATGGTCGCGGGATGGTCCATACTGGAGATCAACAGGCGTTTACTTCCAGCTTGGATAGCGGACCAAATGGCGGTGTTACAGCTTTCCGTCCCGCCACTTGTAAAAACAATATCTTGCGCGCAAACGCCCATCGCCAAACCGACATGTTCCCGTGCTTTGGACACGATCGCATTGGCTGCGCGGCCATCACCATGCTGTGCGCTCGGATTACCGGTAACGTTCAGGGCATCCGTCATCGCTTCGATGACGTTTGGCCAAACGATCGTCGTTGCGTTATGATCAAGATAGACGCGATCTGTCATTCCGCAGCCTCGACTTCAAATCCATCTAAGTTGTTTAGATAGAATTTTTGAATTTTCTCATCACTATAAATCCGAAAATATCCCTCCGACAGGTTGACCGCCTTTATTATCAAGGACTGCACACCACCTTTTTCCATTCCTTTGTTGTCATATAGTAACCCTGTCCGGCTGACTGGAAACTTCTTCAGTGGTTTACGAATTTTCTTCTTCGCTATTCGATCAAACACGGAAACAAAATTAGGTAGGTTGGTAACTTCTTGCCAACCCCAATCTCTCGGTGGGCACAGTAGATGTTCAGACAAAACACCACACAATCTATCCAAATAGTGAACCTCAAGGTCACTAAATGAACGTCTCAAATCCCGAGAATTTTCAAAAACTTCTAAGAACAACGCACCATTTGCATCCAATGCGCTCTGACTATGCTCGTAGAACCAGATAGAATTCTTACTTTTTGGAAGAAGGCTCATTCCGCCGCCTCCAGATCCGTTGCGAGCGGCAAACGTCCATCAACAACGTCTTGGACCGTAATAGAGGCGAGAAAGCCCTCGATGTGGTTCTCAAGCGCGCCCCAGAGATCGTGGGTCAAGCAACGGTCCGTCCGGCCCGTACAAGCTAGTTTCGCGTCAGGGGTGCAGCCATGGGCCTTTGGCGCCGCATCTACAGCGTGAATAATGGAATCGAGCGCTATAGATGTAGCGGGTCGCGATAAGCTGTACCCACCCTGCGCCCCGCGGACGGATTCAACCAAACCTGCGCGGCGTAGTTTCCCGAAAAGCTGTTCCAAAAACGTCACTGATATCGCCTGACGTGCACCAATTGCAGAGAGCGACTCGCACGCATTCGGACCTTGCGCGGCCAAATCGGCCACGGCCATTACGGCATATCGTCCCTTTGCGGTCAGTTTCACGGTTTAATCGGCTCCCAATCACGGGTTAAGTGCAGGTTTTGTTGGCATTTTGTTTGCGCTCTTGATAGAGGCGCGCACGAAATCCAATTCATCACGCGGGACCTATGTATCCCGACTGATTTAGTCAAGATTGAAGTGCTGTTAAAAAGTACGATATTTTGGCGCATTAAAAGGGGCTCCGCTCATGCCTGAAGTCATTTTCAACGGTCCAGAAGGCCGTCTCGAAGGCCGTTATCACCCATCAGATGATCCACAAGCGCCCTGCGCTTTGATCTTACCGCCACATCCAAAGGCTGGCGGACATATGGATCACCGCATCCCCGTTGCTATGTATGAGCAGTATAAGCGCCGCGGTTTCTCCGTTTTGCGGTTCAACTTCCGCGGTGTCGGCCGCTCTGTCGGTGTTTACGACAACGGCCAAGGCGAATTGCAAGATGCAGCTTATGCACTGGATTACATGCAGAGCTTTAACCAAAACGCCCCGTTTAGCTGGGTCTCTGGCTATAGCTTCGGCGCTTGGATTGGCATGCAGCTGTTAATGCGCCGTCCAGAAATCGCGGGCTTTATCTCAATGAGCTTGCCGACGAACACCTATGACTTCGCATTCCTTGCACCTTGTCCGGCTTCCGGCTTGGTGACTTACGGAACAGAAGATCCAATTGTCCCTTGCGATGACGTTGACCGGGTTGTTTCGAAAATCCGTGTCCAAAAAGGTCATGAGATTGAAACCTTCCGTATTGAAGGTGCAGATCACTTCTACACAAATCACCTAGATCAAGCGATGAATGTAATCGAAGACTACCTCGATGATACGCTTGACCCGCGCTACTCCCCGCCGCGTGATCTTCCGCTTTTGGAGGGGTAAACATACAAAGTTGGTCGTGCCAGACCTCTTTGGTCATTCAATTTCCGTGTTCCGAAATCTAGTCTTTCTTTGCGACCTTCATCATTTCACCGACATAGTCTGGATAAAGTGGGATATACAAAGCTCTTAGCCCGTCGAAGTCTACTTCAGCCGGAACCCTATCCTTTGGGCACGACATCGCCAGAGCGACCTCATTGTCTACGATGTTTGCATTCAACTTCGTCTCTACAGCCTTCCAATCGGGCTCAGCAATCTTAATATCATCTTTGCCGTGAATAACGGCAAAGGTATAATTCTCAGGATAAGCAATCCGTCCACCCGTCAGCGGGCGTAATGCGCCCGTTGTTTCCGGGAAGCTGATTGGTAAGTTTTTGAGTGTTCGCACGGCCAAATAGGCGAACGCTTGCGCTTCTAACATATCACCGTCCCAGCCCACATGCTCCGCCGTGACGACTTGTGCGTCTGTGTGAATGTCTAGCATCGCCATTATAGCGGGGTTCTTTCGACCGCCACCGCAGACGATGACCTTATCCGCGTCAAAATTCGCAAGATCCCGCGCAACGGCTTGCGCACAAAATGATGCGAGGGTTGCCGCGCCGTCTTCCAATGACGCACCCTCCAAGTCTGCCAAAACATCAAAATCATATCGGTCGGCACTACGCGGGACAGACCGCCTGAAGAAATCCCTTTCAAGCCATTGATTTATCACTGCATGATCAACCTTGCCGGCGAATGACATAGTTCCGGACGCATCATAATTGCCTGCCCCGTTCAATTGCATCCAGCTATCCAAGGGTCCGTTCGCCGGCCCGCAATCCGTCGCCCAAACAAGCTTGCCGTCCATGATAGCCGTTACATTCGCGACTCCGCCCAAATTCAAAACCGCAACCCGGCCCTCCAGATTGGAAAAGCGGACGAGCGCTTCGTGATAAATGGGTGCTAGGGGTGCCCCCTGCCCACCCGCTTCAACATCCGCTGTACGGAAGTCGAATGCGATAGGGGTATTGAGCTTATCGGCTAGGACTTGTCCCCGTCCCAATTGAAGCGTTTGTCCTTTTTCATCGTCCAATGGGGGATGGTGCAACACGGTTTGTCCATGATACCCCACAATATCAGCCGAAAGGTCGCCAATGGCCTTAACGTGAGCAGAATCTATAACGTCTTCACCTTGTGAAAAACTATTAGGAGGCGGGCCACTGAACCTCCATTTCAACGCGTCTTGGGTAACGGCTTCTAAGGTTTGTTTTTCAGAAGGCGTAAAAACAGCTTCCGCCGTTAAACCAAAACCAAAAATATCGACGCCATCCGTCTCAATAATGGCGACATCTACACCATCTAGCGAGGTGCCGCTCATGAGGCCTAATGCAGTGTAGACGTCTTTTTCCATACCTAAGGCTTTGACACGACTCCCCTGCTCGTTAGAAGCCAAAATTATGACGAATTATGCCTCAACATTCATGCAAACCTTGGTCGGACGCGGATTTCTATATCAATGCACCGATGAAGCCGGATTGGATAAGCTAGCCACCTCCGACAATCTCGTTGGCTATATCGGCTTTGATTGCACCGCACCCAGCCTGCATGTTGGCTCGCTCGTGCAGATCATGATGTTACGTCACCTTCAGCAAAGCGGCGGAACGCCCATTGTCCTATTGGGCGGCGGAACGACCAAAATCGGTGATCCTTCTGGCAAAGACAAATCCCGGCAAATGCTGACGCAGGAGAAGATAGACTCCAACAAAGATGGCATTCGCCGCGTATTCGCAAAATTTTTGGATTTTGAAGGCCCTAATGCAGCGATCATGGTCGATAATGATGATTGGCTCAGCGGTCTTGGTTACCTCGAGTTTCTACGTTTGGTCGGAACCGAATTTACCATCAACCGTATGGTCACTATGGAAACGGTCAAACGTCGTCTCGAGAACGAACAGCCAATGACATTCCTCGAGTTCAATTATCCGCTCCTTCAGAGCTATGATTTTGTCGAGCTTTACAAACGTCATGGTTGCCGTTTGCAGCTCGGCGGGTCAGATCAGTGGGGAAATATTACAACGGGTGTTGATCTCACGCGGCGCATGGAAGGCGGCGAATGCTATGGCTTTACCACGCCGCTTATCACCACGGCATCTGGCGGGAAAATGGGTAAAACCGCGGACGGTGCGGTTTGGCTAAACGGCGACCCCTCATTAGGCCAAGACTTTACCCGAAGCCCTTATGAATATTGGCAATTTTGGAGAAACACCGAAGACGCAGATGTTGGAAAATTCCTGCGTTTGTTCACGGATAAAACAGAAAACGAAATTGTTCAGTTAGAGGCTCTAGAGGGCGCAGACATCAACAAAGCAAAAATTGCACTGGCGAATGCTGCCACGGCGCTTCTTCATGGTTCTGACGCCGCAAAAGAGTCGGAATCTACGGCAAAGCAAACCTTCGTTTCCGGACAAACCGCAGCGGGATTACCTTCCGTTGACGTCACGCTTGAAGAACTGGATGGCATGGGCATCCTATCAGCGGCGACAAAGGTAAGTCTCGCAGGGTCGAATGGAGAAGCTAGACGCCACATCAAAGCAGGCGCTTTGAAATTGAATGATGAAAAAGTGACGACCCACGAACATGCGCTGTCAAAGTCAGATATTATTGACGGCGTTGTTAAAATTTCAGTGGGCAAGAAGAAGCACGCATTGCTGAAAGTCACTGATATTTAAGGCGTTTCTTCCGCCTGAGGGCCTTCCGCAGGTTTTGGCTGGACGTCCTCGATTGCCTCTTTCATGGCATCGTCAGCCTCTGATCTATCCCGTTTGAATATACCGCGAAGGAAGCCGGGCGTGAGCGCAGATAGCGGATTGATGGCGATCTGGGTCTGCTCAAATGTACCGCTAACCGTGTAGGTAAGCGCAAATAATCCGCCATCTTTTTCCTGGACAAAAAGGTCGCCCAGAACAGGTATATCCCCAAGAATTGAGTTCGCCGTATAGGCTGGGACCAGTGTGCCATCGAAATCTAAGACACGAAGATCTAAATCAATATCTCCATCACCTGTCATGCCCAATGCCGGCCCGTAAAGCCGGGCGTCCCGAATGGCGATATCATCCCCCAACATTGTAAACGGCACTTTGAATTTTTCGAACTGCATACTTCCGCCGGTCAATGTATCTGCAAGGCCCGTAAGAGATGCCAAGGACAGTAATTGAGCCAATGCTGGCGCTTCATTTAGCTTAAAGTCCCGCATATCTGCTTCACCAACATACGCGCCCTCTTCGCCGGCCGCAGGTAAATCCACTGCCACCTCTAAGCGCCCACCTGTGGTGTTATCCAACCCCATAAAGGCAGAGACAGCCTTAGATGCATCAGGAACATTGATCGCGAGTTGACGTTTTCGGTCAGCACGGGTGGACAACTCTAATTTGAGCGGCTTGCCATCCGATAGCGCCTCTAGTCGCGCCGTCTCAATAACCTCTCCCGTATGCGAGAAATATATGTTCGACTCTGTAACGGGATAATACTCATCGAGTATCAAACTGGCGACACGCCCCTGAAGCGTAAGTGGGACATCCAGATTGCTTTGCCGCTCCGCGAACAAATCTTCAGTCCATGGACTAACATCCAGAAAATCGGCGTCCAAAACCATATCGATACGGCCTGCGGCGCGATCCGGAGTAATCTTCACGGCGCCGTCAATAAGAGAGGAAATGGACATGTTCGAAAGATCAATTTGACGTAATTTATAATCGGGTTCCAGGCTGATACGGCCGCCCACATCGACCCCCAAACTCGTCAATTGCGCATTGTCTACGTTGTAGCTTCCATCGGCCCCACGGGTTAGTTGACCTGTCAAATTTGCGGGCTCTCCAGCCGTTTTCATCCAAATACGCTCAATCGATAAATCAGAATTTGTTAGGTCAACATCCAGCTTGGCCTCCGCTATATCCATACCTCGACCTTGCGCATCAATTGTAACAAATGCACTTCCATCAAACCAAGTCCGAGAGGCTAGTCCGAGTTCATCCAGCACTCCGGCATCTACAAGGCCGGATACGCCATATTGCGTCAACGGCGCATTCACACCCAATGTTTCATTCCATCGCATATCGGCCCGCCAAGGTCCGATATCGACAGGACCCGTCATAATCACCCGCTCTTTATTCGCATCAAGAGACACAGTGCCGTTCGTTATTTCATAGCCGCCCAATTCAAATGGCGCGCTGGCGCCTGTAAAATCGCCATTGATTTGATAGTCAATTTCGTCGCGTGGCAGGAAAGCCCTAAGGGAACGTCTAATTTTTACGGACGCATTGCCTTCGCCGTCTAGGTCAGCGGCATCCATGTTGTATCGTTTGGCGATTTCGAAAGGCGGGAAATCAGCCAGACGCACAAATTCGGAAAGAGCGCCCTGTCCGTCCATGGTGATTATTATATCGCCATTTTTAGGTCGCAATTTTGGAATTTCAATCGTTCCACCTGTCAGCGTCAAGGCGTCCACGTGGCCTTCATCCAAAGACATTGTCAGACGGTTCCCAAGGATTTGCCCTTTTCCGGAGGCACCTGTCGCGGGGGGTAAGGTCTGCATATATCGAACAGTTGTATTTGTACCGCCCCAACGCAAATTTAGCCTGTCATCCGTTAGGTCACGCGTTTCGAAAAACGCTTCATCAAAATCAATCTCCCCCTCAAACTCCGTGATGTCTCCGTCAAGGACGGCCCCTTCTATCCAACCCCTCGCGCCTTCAAACATTTTTACAGGCCACAAGGACAGGAATTGATCCGGCTTTAAAACGCCGGTCATTGTGGTGTTCAACTTCGCCGACTTTATCGAATTATTGCTTTGGAGCGCGATATCGCAGTCAAATTCATGCGCTGTA
The DNA here is from genome assembly GCA_039975855.1 of Litorimonas sp. Lineage (GTDB taxonomy): Bacteria > Pseudomonadota > Alphaproteobacteria > Caulobacterales > Maricaulaceae > Litorimonas. The sequence goes on from JBDWGH010000003.1 coordinate 713,138, forward strand.
TCAAAGACCTCCAACCTACCGCTGGAAATGTTCAATGTTCGGCTATCGACATCGGCTTGACCGATGACTTTCAGACTTTTGATCTTTGTCTCAACAGGCAAATGCGGCGTCATATTTGCCAGAATATTCTGAACCGATAGATTGAAAACGGGCGAACTATTCACATCTCCATCGCTTAGATTGCCGAGCTGGGTTAAAAAACCTGACCCCTTGAAAGACAAATTTGGGGCTTTCAAATCAAGCGTTTCAATATCCATTCGCTCATTACCTGGCGCAAGTGACGCGCGGGCGACTAGGCTTTGAAGTGGGAATTTGCGAGGAGACTCTTCTCGCAACAAAGTAAACTCGCCTTTTGAAACTTCCATATCAACAGACGCAGACCGAAGGCCCTCTGACCGAGAAAAATCAACATCAACAGTCAAATCCACAGGCGCGGCTAATCCTTGAAACTCCCAAAACCGTCCTTTTGTCGGGGCGATTTCATCTGGCCGGGCGCCGCTTACATTTAACCGCAGTTTTACGGAATCGAAGTCGGCGTCTGAAATCGTGTTGACCGTGAACGGCATGGGCGTCGTGGTTTGGTCCACAGTCCCAATTGCCGCGAGGATCAGATCACCATTTTCAGAGAAACTTGCCTGTAAAATCTCAACATCAGACTTTAAATCAATCCCTGAAATCGCGTTTCGAACATAGATTTCCGCTTCTTCAATTTGAACGAATTCAAGGTCTTGCAGCATTTCTCTCAAAGGAGAAGCGGATTGCCGTGTCTCCCCGCTGCGATAAACAGGACCAACACGTCCAACAGTTTGCGGTGGTCCCAGGCCAGCAATTATTTGACCGTCAGCATCTTCAAGATACGTCAGAACCCCGCCTTTAATCTGGACGTTAATCAAATCTGGACGGGCGCGTAAATCCGATTTTGGCCGGAATGTTGACCGTATAAGTTCAAATCGCTCGAGGAGTTCGCCATCGGATCCGCGGATTTCTGCGTCTTCGATTGTTGCGACAAGGGCTCCATCAGCGGGGCGCCAGGCGAGTTCCAACCCGCCGAATTCCGCGTCACGACCATTAAATGCCTCGGCGAACCATATTTTCAAATTTGGACGAAGAACCGTAAGGTCTGTAGATTGGCGCTCCAAGACCGAATTCGCGATAAAAAGGCCGACGATACCCAATCCCAAGGAAATGGCGATGAGATCACCGAAGATACGGTCGAGCCTATTCACAATCTTATTGAGTATGGACCGGCAGTACACAAAGCGGCGCCCGTTCCAAACATCCTGAAGACGGGTCGGATTGGCTTCGGCTGAGGCCTCAGTTGACGGCTCAACTCCCTCTTCCGCATTTATGTCAGATGTTATGTTCATATTCTATGCACGACCTATAGGCCTACGCCGTATAAATCTATTATTACGACCATTAACATGACATCATAAAATGAAAGAGTGAGAACCCTAAATGCCAGTAAAATTGACAGACCTAACAGCCGGCGACAAAGCTCCAGATTTTTCTATGCCGGGAAGTGGTGAAAGCGGAACGCTCTCCCTAACGGATTACAAAGGCAAATATTTAGTTTTGTATTTTTACCCGAAGGACAACACACCGGGATGCACGACCGAAGCCATCGAATTCACAGCACACAAAGACGCTTTTGCTGCGCTTAACGCAGAGATTATTGGCGTTTCACGAGACAGCATCAAAAAGCATGATAATTTCATCGCCAAAAAAGACCTCGGCATCGTTCTTGGAGCCGATATCGAAGGTTCCGTCACTGAAGATTACGGCGTCTGGGTTGAAAAGAGCATGTATGGCAAAACCTATATGGGCATCCAGCGCGCGACCTTCCTGATCGGTCCTGACGGTAAAATCGCTGAAGTCTGGCCAAAAGTGCGCGTAAAAGGTCATGTGGAAGCGGTTTTGGACAGCCTCAAAAAGCTCGTAGGCTAACACCATGGGCGTATTGATTGATGCGCGTGCCGTCCTATTGACCGCTGCCCCCCGGGAAAAGGCAGAGGCTGCCCGCCATATGCGACGCACTTGGTTGGAAAAAGCCGAGGTTGGAAAGCCCTCTGCCCCCTTGCCCGATCAGCCCGCCCGTCCCGCGCGGCCCGAACTCGTCGCACCCACACAAGTGCCCCGCCGGCGTTTGGGCACCCCGCATGGTCGCGGCGCGCTCCTGCATGCGGTCGCTCATATTGAACTCAACGCCATCGACTTGGCCGCCGATATGATCGCTAGGTTTGCGCTTCATCCTGACATCGAGGTGGAAGACAGAGCGGATTTCATTTCCGATTGGTCCTCTGTCTGCGATGACGAGGCCCGCCACTTTCTAATGCTGGTGGATCGTCTGGATGAATTAGGATTGGCATATGGCGACCATCCAGCTCACAATGGGTTATGGGAAGCCGCCCAAACGACTTGCGACAACTTTCCTGCGCGAGTAGCCATCGCTCCTCTTGTTCTCGAAGCACGAGGTTTGGACGTCACCCCGGGGATGATAGAGCGATTAAACAGTGTCGGCGACAAGGCGAGTGTCGAGGTCCTGAAGGTCATTTATTCTGAGGAAATCGGACATGTGGCCATTGGCGCGAGATGGTTCAAATATCTCGCCGCAAAACAACCAGAATCACCCGAATCTTACTTCCATGCCTTGGTTAGATCTCACTTTAAGGGTCAGGTGAAATCGCCCTTTAATGAAAAAGCACGAACCTTAGCCGGGCTTTCACGCGCATATTATGAACCTCTGGCACAAAATTAACGCCAATTAGGCGGTAAACCTTCGTTTTTGCTGCAAAATTAAGATTAATTTAACTGTAAACTCACCCAATCGCACTTGAAGCGAGTGGTGCAGCTATGATTAATAGCTATGGGGGAACAAAATTTTGTCCGGGGAACTATGATTAACGACGTGATAAGCGATGTGCGGACGCACATCCTGCGCCATTTTCCAGAGCGCCAGATTTACCTTCGCTCAGGCGGCGAAGTAAAATATTACGTCCTCTCAACAAAGCTGCAGCTTGCCGTTGTCAGTGTTTTGTCCGCGATGGCGCTTTTGTGCCTGTGGACAATGGTCAATCTTGTGATTGGGAACAATCCACTGCGGACGTCTGGTCAGGAAATGCAGTACCAAAAAGCCAATTATGAGCGAATGGTTGCTGACCTAAAGGCGAAAGAGGAAAACGCCCAGCTAATGCTTGCCGAGCAGCGCACAAACTTCGAAACGATGGCGCGGCAGCTAGAACAAAAACATCAGACCCTGTCCCAAATTATGGGCACCCAAACAAGCGCCGTCGCGGTCTCCGGAAAACCAACAATCGAATATGCTGCAAACCGCGTTCTAATGGCGCCAACGGCTCGTGATACAACACCTCGTGAATCTCGCCGTGATATCATCAAGACAGCCTCTCTTTCGACCGGCTTGGATTTCGATAATTCCCTCAATACTTTAGGCGCAACCCAAGACGCGTTCCTAATTTCGGCGGAACGGGAAACTCAAGACAAGATTGAACGCAATCGCGCGCTCATCCAATCAACAGACATGGATATTGAGACAATCCTCCAGGCCGCGCCACAAGGCAAAGGCGGACCTTTCATTCCGGTATCAGACGATATGACGGGTGAAGACGGCTTCGTTTCGCGCGTTGCCGCGATCCAAGCGCGCGCCGTCGAAGTTGATGCATTAGACACAGCGATCAAAGCCCTCCCCCTCGGACATCCAGTGGGCGCCGAAACCTATCGCACCTCTAGCTTTGGTCTCCGACAAGACCCGTTTACAAAACGCCCAACAATGCATCACGGATTGGACTTTGGTGGACAACGCCAAACCCCAATCGTTGCGGCAGCTGAAGGTGTTGTCTCTTATGTAGGCCGCCGCGGCGCGTATGGCCGCGTGGTTGAGATTGATCACGGTCACGGTTTCAAAACACGATATGCTCATCTACATAAGACGTTTGTCAAACGCGGACAAAAAGTAGATAAAGGCTTCAAAATCGGTGGTATGGGTTCAACGGGTCGGAGTACGGCTAACCATCTCCACTATGAAGTACATTTTCAGGGTCGTGCATATGATCCGAGCAAGTTTTTGAAAGCAGGACTCTATGTTCAATAAGACCAATAACCCAACTGGAACGTCATCGACTGCAAAGGCGCCTTCTGCGGCCTCGGCCCCGCGCATGGCGTCTGCTGGAGCGCCGTCTATTTTGGGTCGCGACATCGCCATAACAGGCGACATAAAGACCGATGGCGACGTGCAGATTGATGGTCGACTTGACGGTAACATTAAGGCTGGAACAGTAACAATTGGTGAGCAAGGCGCGGTGAATGGTAAAATCATCGCCCAGAACGTTCACATACGCGGCAAAGTCACTGGCAAAGTTGAAAGCAACGTTGTTGAGTTAGCGGAAACTGCGAATGTACAGGCTGACCTAGTCCAAGACCAATTGATGATTGCTAACGGCGCATTCTTTGATGGAAAATGTGCACGCAAATCAGCATCCCCGACACCGATCAAGGCCGCGAAGAAATCCGCGTAACACCTTAGAACATAACCGTTTTAAAGCCCGGCCCCATTGTTTGGATAACCAATCAAAAGGCCGGGTTTTTTTATGGCTAATACCAAACAATCAAAGTCGACCATTCCATGCCTTCGGCCCGGGATCTAACGACATCCCCGAATCTAACTACAGGACTCCCGCTAAGAAGCTAAATAGAGTAAGCCGATCGAGTAGTATTAACTTTGGGCGACGGGTACCCTTGGCGTATCTTTTATAGATGCGTGCAGCTACAAACTATCGTCGATTTACTACTTTCCGTTTCGCATGCCTCAAGGGCTGATTTTAGTTCTGCCTTACTGAATTTTGCGCAATGCTCTGAAATATCAATGGACGGTTGATTGTCCAAAACTCGTCTTTTTTGGATTGTAACATTTCCTGTTACATCGCCTCCAGTATCGGTCGGCGCACCTTGGAGAGACAGAGCTTGATAACCATTGGCCGTATTTCCGGTTCCAGTTGTGTTTGATTTTATTGTTGTAAAGTCTGTTCCAGTGTCCGCAGGTGCAACAGTGCCACCACGAATTTCCGAAATATCGAAATCGCCACCGTGACGCGGCCGTTTTGTAGATTTTTCCTCGGATGCGTCCCCGCTATTGGTATCCCCACCCTCTGCGCTTTTTATAAGGGTGACATGACCAGTGCGCCCATTTTCCTTAACCTTCTTATCAGAACCTAAAGATGATTCTGTTGCCGTATCCACTGGCGCCGCAACTTGAGCATAATTGTCCAATAGAATGGGATTGTCTTTTTTAGCGAAGGTTTTGACTTCTGCGGGCTGTGACACCTCATCTGACTGCGCTGCCTTGGGATCAGATGTTTGCGCAAAAGCGGGTGACGAGATCACCACAATAACAGCAGCAGATAAGAAAAGGCGTGTGAATGACATATTATTCCCCAGCATGTTTAGGAAATAGTACCGCTAATTCCTTTTCTTATTTAGGATATATACAAACCAGTTGAACGCAAGTTGAAGATAGCGTTCATTTTAGTCTGAAATTTTGCGATTTTACCTGGCTGTAGGCGACAAATGCCTGGTTCTATCTCACTTCAAAGTTAGCCGCCGGTAAGGTCAGCTATAGAATTAAGCTCGTTATTCAAACTCCGTCCTCGTTTCGCTGCTGCATTTGACACAACAAAAACCAAACTCTTCAATCGCTTATAATTTTCTTCAAGAGATGCATCCGCTCATTGGGTTTTGTCCCGCATATTTATTCTTGTCTTCTTTCAACGGGCGGCCATGTGCACGTTGGCAAGTGCAATTCTGTTTGATGAGGCATCGAAAATTTGGTGAAGCTTACCCATTTTTCGATTCTCATTTTATAATGAAACAGAAATGCACGG
>JBDWGH010000004.1:0-621509 GCA_039975855.1 Litorimonas sp.
GTCAATCTGATCATAGGCTTGGAAATCACCGAAATACTTCGTGATCGCTGCCGTCAATGTCGTCTTACCATGGTCAACGTGACCAATCGTGCCGATGTTAGCATGCGGCTTAGTCCGCTCAAACTTCTCTTTTGCCATGTCGTATCTCACTCACATGTTGTGACCTTGGCACCCTCATGGTGACGTGGTCGATTAAGAATTTAGTAACCCCAACCCCCGACAGTGGGAGTAAGAGCCGGCCCTCTCCACAATGGAGAAGAAACTTGGAGCGGGCGGCGAGAATCGAACTCGCGTCATCAGCTTGGAAGGCTGAGGTCTTACCACTACACAACGCCCGCTGTGTTATTTTTACTCGCTTTAGACTTTTCGTTAGAGGCTGGTGGTGGAGGGGATTGGATTCGAACCAATGTACACATAGTGATCAGATTTACAGTCTGACGCCTTTAACCACTCGGCCACCCCTCCATTTGATAGTCTCGTTGGTTAAACGGGACCTTTCCTTGCCTCCAACAAAAAACGCTCTGTCACTTCGCGGTGAAAGCTGTTAGCCGCGTCGTTCACAGAGTCGATGTCTAAACTTCGCCGGACCTATAAAGATGAAAAATCCCTCGCGCAATAGGCAGTCGCAAAGAAAAACAGGGCGAAAGCCCGGTTCTGACGGCCAAAAAATGAACCTCCGCAGTCGCGGCATGAAAGGTGCAGCCCCCGATAGCCCTAAACGGGCCGCCGGAATGCGATCTCATGGCGCGACATCATCGCCTCGATCGCCCAAAAAACGCGGGAATGCCAAGCATGAAGGTGGATCTGGTTGGATTTACGGCTCTCATGCCTGCCTCGCTGCCCTGTCAAATCCGCGCCGAACAATCCATGAACTCTTGCTGACAGAATCAGCGGCCAACCGTCTCGACCTGCCCAGGGGTGCTATCGTACCTCAAGTCGTGGAGCCGCAATATATTGACCGCAAACTTCCGCGCGGCACAGTTCATCAAGGAATCGCGCTAAAAGCCGCCCCATTGGAATGGCCCGCGCTGGAGGTTTTGGCGGAAGCGGCGCCAGATAATGGGCTCATCCTCGTCCTCGACCAAATCACCGATCCACATAATGTTGGGGCCATGCTCCGACTCTCTTCCGCTTTCGGCGTCACGGCGCTGGTTATGCAGACCCGCAAAGCCCCGCCACTGGCTGGGTCATTAGCAAAAGTCGCAGTTGGCTGTTTGGAAACCATCCCAGTTTGTTTGGAAACCAACATCGCCAACACGTTATTAAACCTGCAACGCATAGGCTGGACAGTGACAGGATTGGCTGGCGAGACGGAGCTGGATTTATCCGACGCCCTCCACCCAGGAACTAAACAAGTGATCGTTATGGGCGCGGAAGGCCCAGGCCTACGGGATCGTGTTCGAAAAACCTGCGATCAGCTGGCAAGAATTCCGATGAGCAGCCGCGCAGTAGCAGGAGAAGCGGAAAGTTTGAACGTGGCAACAGCCGCTGGGATTGCGCTGTACGAGGCGCGGCGAGGTTAAAATAAGAGCTAGCCAAAAACCGAGGCCATTTCAGGTGACTTGGGATTTGGCCCATACGCGTTAGTATGAGGCTGGCTATCTTTTATAAGGAATAAGAGCAAACCGAACCAGTAGATCGTAGCTGCGAACATGAGGACAACCATAAACCCGCCACTGGAAAAACCGTCCAAAAAAACATCTATATATAGTAGATAGAACACAAAATTCGGAAGCTGCCACCAGCCCGACCGACCAATATCGTGCAAACGGCGGGCTGTTACTGCCGCAATTGGCACAATGGTCAATGTGTCAACTAATAACGCCATTGGCGTGACATCGGATTCCATCCAATCATATCCCAAAATCAAATTGTCGAACATTGTAGCGACAATAGTGGTCACAATCACGAACAACTGAAACCACCAAAACTCGGACCGCATCGCGCGACCCTTGAAAACGAAGTATTTTTTAAAGCAAGTTTTGATGGATTCGATGAAGGTCATGCGTTTGCGCTACGACACTGAAACCACAACCTCAAGGTCAACCAAACTCATCTACATCGCTAAAGACATCTACATAATGTGGATCATTGCCAAAGCGATTGGGTCCGGGCGTTCCTTTTTTCGCGCAGATGAAACACATAAAAACAAAACCTAAGCCTAACGGAAGAAAATACAGGCACGCCCACCATCCACTCATATCAAGATCATGCAAACGTCGGATCGTGACGGAAATGACTGCCAGTAAAAGCGGTACGTAGAACAAAACAAATATGAAATTCAGCACATTATAAAGAGCGCTGCCTTCACCTCCCTCGGAGAAAAATTGATTTTCTACGATCGCGGCGAATACAACTCCGCCAATGAGCGTGGCGAATACCCACCAATATTCACTGCGCGAGGCACGAGATTTGAAATTTGCAATATTCCGAAAAGCGGAGAGGTTAGCGGAAAGCGGGTTCATATATTCAGCCTACCGTCTAAAGATGGTATTGCAAAATAAAGCGCCACTTACCTTGTCTAGCGCGTATATAAGTCAAAGCCTTTGGGGAAATCTAACATGCTATCCGATATTTTAGTGTATCTCATTCATTCTGCCGTTGTCGTATTCGGCGCAGTGACACTCCTTTGGGCCATCAGCGTTGCAGCAAAAGATGCGAGTCTTGTCGATATATTTTGGGGCTTTGGGTTCCTACTCGTCGGAGCGGTCTGTCTCTACCTCGTACCTATGAAAACACCTTACCTCATCTTGTTGGCGGCTATGCCAATCATCTGGGGTCTTCGCCTGACGCTCTACCTTGCGAAACGAAATCTCGGCCACGGTGAGGACAAGCGATATGTAAACATGCAGAAACGAGCGGCCAAAAAAGGTGTAAGCGAAATGGCTTGGCGTTTACGGACGCTGCTCTCGGTCTATTGGGGACAAGGCCTGTTGATAATGATTGTCAGCTCACCTGTTTGGGTGGCGATGGCGACGGGTTGGTTGTTTCCAGAGGCAATTATTGGCTTTGATGAAGCCGCAAGCAATGGTCAGATAAGCGCTGAACGCTTTTCTGAAATCCAAAGAAACTTCCGCGAACCTTTACCAATCGGGACTCTCACCATCCTCGGTGCCCTCCTTTGGCTAATCGGCTTCCTTTTCGAAGCCATTGGCGATGCACAACTCGCGAGCTTCCTCAAAAAGAACAAGGGCTATGACGGACCTGCGGATGAAAAACCCGTGATGGATAAAGGCCTGTGGAAATATACGCGCCACCCGAATTATTTCGGCAATGCTTGTATGTGGTGGGGGATTTGGATTGTGGCCTGCTCGGCACCGTGGGGATGGGCGACAATTTTTGGACCCATCATCATGACGTTGCTGCTAACGAAGGTATCAGGCCGCGATCTGCTGGAGCGCGACATGGGCCGCCGGAAAAATTATCAGGATTATATCGAACGCACCAGCGGGTTCTTCCCAATGCCGCCGAAGAAGGGCTAAAGCCCACCCGAAACCTTATGGCTTCGGCGCTCCACTGAAATTCATCCCTCAGATGAATTTCGGCAGTTACGCGTGCTTGAAAATCCTGCGACGTTCTACGCTGGACGGAATTCCGAGCGCTTCACGATATTTGGCAACTGTGCGGCGAGCAATATCAATGCCTTGATCGCGCAAAAGCTGAACCATTTTATCATCCGAAACAATGGTTGTGGCCGTTTCTTCCGAAATCAAAATCTTGATCTTGTGCCGAACAGCTTCTGCTGAATGCCCTTCCCCGCCGTCGAGACTCGGAATCGCTGCCGTGAAGAAAAATTTCAACTCAAATAAGCCTCGCGGGGTATGCATATATTTGCCAGACGTGACGCGGCTAACCGTGCTTTCATGCATTTCAATCGCGTCGGCCACATCGCGCAATTTCAAGGGACGAAGATGGTCAATCCCGAAAGCAAAGAATCCGTCTTGTTGTTTAACAATTTCGGAACTGACTTTCAGGATTGTTCGGGCGCGCTGGTCTAGTGATTTCACTAACCAATTCGCATCTGCATGACAGTCAGAGATAAAGGTACGGGCGTCATCATTGTCACCTCCCGCCTTCTTAATCTCATTGTAATAACGCTTATTGACCAAGACTCGAGGTAGCGTATCTGCGTTTAATTCTACCGACCAGCCGCCATTGGGCGTTTCGCGAATGAATACATCAGGTTCAACTACGCCCGCCATTGTTCCACCGAAGGCTTGACCCGGTTTTGGCGATAATTTCCGCAGCAACTCAATCATCGACTTCAACTGCTCCATCTTTACGCCGCATGTTTTGGACAGTTTCGACAAGTCATGCTTTGCAAGCATCGCCAAATTATCCAGAAGCAACTGCATGGGTGTATCAAGCGCATTCATTTCGCGCAGCTGTAGGCCCAAACATTCAGACAAGGACGTCGCAAATAATCCTGTTGGTTCCAGCGTTTGGAGTTGCAACAAAATCGATGAAATACGGGTTTCACCCACACCAAGATTTTCAGCCGCTTCTGACGTGCTCATCCGCATATAGCCGGCATCATCCACCTGCCCGGCCAAATAATCAGCAACAAGCCTGTCTCGTTCGGAAAGCCGCAAATGCGCCATTTGGCTTTGAATGTGGTCACTTAGCGTTATGTCGGCTGCGCTGTTAGCCATGGGGTCGTAGTCACCGGAACCTGAAAAACTGCCGCTCGTATTATTACGTGACCAATCCACTGATCCGCCAACATCTGCTGCTGTAGATTCTGGGTCCAGTGCGTGATCAGGTGTGTCCATGTCTGACACAGCCGCGCCGGATGACACTGTGTCAGCGGAGATCGTCTCGGCCTCAGACACGTTCTCGGCCTCTTCGCCGCGCCGATTCTCATCCCCAGTGCCGCGTTCCAGCAGCGGATTTTTCTCTAATTGCTCTTCGACAAAGGCCGATAGCTCAATATTAGAAAGCTGCAGCAGCTTGATCGCTTGCTGCAATTGCGGCGTCATGGCGAGCTGTGCGCCCTGCCGTGCCTGTAATTTTGGGGCCAAAGCCATACCCACACCTAAATCTGTTCACCATGTCGGTTTTTCCCGACTTAAGAGCATCCATAGAACAGAAGACTTAATATCTGGTTTGCGGCACGGAAATTGCTTGGGGCTCTTTTCAAGCGGGCATTTTTCTTTGCGTGCTTCCCGATTAAAGACTAAGCGCGGCCTATGAATACGCGCGTAAAAATATGCGGTCTAACCCGACCTGAAGACGTGGCTATCGCAGTTGAAAACGGCGCAAGTTTCCTCGGATTTATCGTTGAATGCCCATCCAAAAGACGGCTCAGCATTGCCGAAGCGGCCAGGCTAGCCCAACCTATTCCGGGCGTCGGACGTGTGGCGGTTACAGTTAATCCTGATGATGATTTGATTGACCGGATCCTATCCGAAATGAAACCCGACTTCATCCAGCTCCATGGCGACGAAACACCGGCCCGCGCCGCGGAGATTGCCCAGAAATGCCCAATCATAAAGGCCGTTGGCATTGCCTCAGGCGAGGACATGAAAACCTCCGAAACCTTCGCAGGGATTGCTGACTTTCTGCTCTATGATGCCAAGCCTCCGAAAGGCGAAGCCGTACGCGGCGGGCATGGCGTCGCCATTGACTGGAGCATTATCGCTCGCGCGCCGACGCCCAAAACCTTTGCCGTTGCAGGCGGGTTAACCCCTGACAATGTGGCGCAGGCAATTACTGCCACGCTGGCGCCAATCGTCGATGTCAGCTCTGGTGTTGAAGCCAGCGCAGGCGTAAAGGACCACTCGAAAATCAACGCTTTTATGGACGCTGTTCGCAATGGGTAATCACTCTGAAACTAATAAGGCTTTTCCGGATGAAAATGGTCGCTTTGGCGATTTCGGCGGGCGCTATGTCGCCGAGACGCTCATGCCGCCCATCCTCGAGCTTGAAAAAGCCTATGAGGAGGCCAAGGCCGATCCTGCGTTCCAAGAAGAACTCGATTACTTCATGACGCATTATGTGGGCCGCCCCAGCCCACTTTATTTTGCGGAACGCCTTACCGAGCATGCGGGCGGCGCGAAGATTTATTTCAAACGCGATGAGTTGAACCACACCGGCGCGCACAAGATCAATAATTGCATGGGTCAACTTTTGCTCGCCAAACGTATGGGCAAGAAACGCATCATTGCTGAAACAGGCGCAGGCCAGCACGGCGTGGCAACAGCAACAGTTGCGGCGCGCCTCGGCATGGAATGTATCGTCTATATGGGCGCGGTCGATATTGTGCGGCAAAAACCAAATGTGTTCCGCATGCGCCTCCTAGGCGCCGAAGTTCGGGCCGTACATTCCGGCACGGCGACTTTGAAAGACGCGATGAACGAAGCCTTACGCGATTGGGTCACCAATGTCGGCGAAACATTTTATTGCATCGGCACCGTTGCTGGCCCGCATCCCTACCCGGCCATGGTTCGAGATTTCCAAGCCGTGATTGGCCGCGAAGCCAAAGCGCAAATTCTTGAGGCCGAAGGTCGCCTGCCCGACGCTGCTGTCGCCTGTATTGGCGGAGGATCAAATGCGATGGGCCTGTTCCATGAATTAGTTCCGCATAAAGAGGTACGCCTCATCGGCGTTGAAGCCGCAGGAAAGGGCGTGAAGTCAGGTCTACATGCCGCGTCTTTGACCGGTGGTTCGCCGGGTATTTTGCATGGCAATCGCACTTACCTTCTTCAAGACGAACACGGACAAATCGCCGATGCGCATTCGATTTCAGCGGGTCTTGATTACCCGGGGATCGGGCCAGAGCATTCCTATCTCCACGATATTGGCCGAGCAGAATATGTTAGCGCCACAGACGACGAAGCCCTGCATTGGTTCCAAGAATGCGCGCGCCTCGAAGGTATCCTCCCGGCCTTAGAACCCAGCCACGCCCTTCCCCGAACCGTTGAGCTCGCCAAAGACCTCGGCAAGGACGGCCTTATCATCATGAACATGTGCGGCCGCGGCGATAAAGATGTCTTCACGATTGCGGAGGCGTTGGGGGAACATATTTCGGCGGGCACTGAGGGTTGAAACTTCTGGGCCTAAGGTTTGCCGCAATCTTGACCATTGCTAGCGGCTTAGGTTGCGGAAAACCCTCCCATAACAAAATAGAAAGAGTAATTCTCGGCGACGGTTTAATAGACATCCCTGTCATCGAAGGCTCATTTCTCACAGACGACTGCGAGGCAGCAAAGAGCTTTGTCTTCACGTCTGATGTGGCCTGCGTTGCTTATCCATTTAACCAGACTCGTGACAGTGTAGTTGATTGGGGCAGTGAATATTTAAAGCAACTGACAAATTCTGGTTGGGTTCTACAGTTCGAGGACAATCAAATATTTTCGCTGGTGAAACCAATGAACGAAGACTGCTATTATCACATGAACATGATCAGTTGGGTGCAAGCGAGTATGACTCAATCGGAAGCCTATCAAATGACTGGATCGCTTGACGGAATTACGAACGGAGTTTTCCTTTTTGTAAACGGCAGCGAACCTATATGTGAAACTAAACGACGCACGGAATAACCCAACGTATTTACTAGTATTTGCGGGCACCTAACATCTAATGTAGTCTTCCCATAAAGGGAGCGCGCCAATGTCCTACACTATCGAGAGCCAAGCCGCCGGACGGCACATCCTCCCTGACCTGACGCGCGCATTCGCGGTGCTCGGCATCGTCCTCGTCAATGTCGCCTATCTCGCTTGGCCGGGTGAAGTCACTTACCATGACGGAGGGCTAATCACCTCTTTGGACACAGCCTCTTACTTCGGTGTGAATGCGCTATTCCTGTTTAAGGCTTACACGCTTTTCTCGCTGATGTTTGGTGTCGGTCTGGCCTATCAAATGCAAAGTGCGGAAAGACGCGGCCTACCTTTTGGACGGCGCTATATCAGGCGGCTTCTGGGTCTACTAATCCTTGGCGTTTTACATGTCACATTTGCATTCACGGGGGACGTCCTAATTGTGTACGCTCTCATGGGTGCGATATTATACGCATTTAGAAACAAGCCCGTTAAATCGCTTTTGCGGTGGGGCATTGCGCTGATCATCTTGCAAATCCTTATTGTGCTGGCTTTTGCGGGCGCGCTCTATGCGGGCGAGACCTACGCGCCGGACGAGATGGCGAAAAGCGTCACAGAGATGAAAGCCAATTTCCCAAAATATTATGCCATTTTTGGCGAAGGCGGTTTCTCAGAAATCGCTCGACAAAGATGGACTGACTGGGTTGGATATCTTGCTTTTGCGGGCCCCACACAAATGCCCGGTATTCTCGCGTTTTTTATTCTCGGCCTCGCCCTAGTCAAAAGCGGTGCCATCGCGAATCCGAATGCCGGTTTATGGAAAAAGGCGCGCTGGGTAGCCTTACCCATTGGCCTCCTGATCAGCCTCTTTGCGGCCTATTTAACAACCACAATTGAGAACCCGATTTCGAGCGGCGCCACCTTAGGCATGGCGCTCATCATAATTGGCGCGCCTTTTTCGACACTCGGCTATATGGGTTTAATCGCGAAATGGGCGGCCGGGCAGGATAGCGGATTGCGCACCTTTATCGCACGGGGCGGAACGGCAACCCTGACAGCATATCTCCTTCAGTCCCTAATCTTGTCGTGGATCTTTTGCGGATATGGCTTGGGCCTTTACGGGAAAATTGGCGCGGCCGGATGTATCGGAATTGCAGCGGCCACCGGAATATTCACACTTTGTTTTGCCAGTCTTTGGCGAAAGAAGTTTGCGCGCGGACCTTTCGAATATCTCCTCCGACGCTTTACCTACTGGGGCTCGGTGCGGTAACTTTCGGTGATATTGAATTCTCACCTTCCGATTAAAGCTTGGCTCGATCCCCAATCGTCCAGACTGCCCGGTGTCGCACCTGTCGCGATAGAAGACTGGCTATCGCGATCAGATACTTATCATCGTCAAATCGCCTATCGTCGTGATCTCATAAAGCGCGCTCGTGACGCCGTCTTTCAAACAACATCGGAGGCCGAAGCCGCTTCCAGAGAATTAAGAGACATTATCTGCACCGAGGCAAACTATCCTAAATCGAGTAGCGAACATCCGTTGTTGGACATAGCAAGTCATGTTCAGGAAGATCTGTGTATTTTGCAAAAACAAGGTGACCACCATGTATTGACGGCTGGCCTTATGTGTTTCCCGTCGAGCTGGGATATCCGTGAAAAAATAGGCCGCTCATTGGGTAGTATTCACCATCCTGTCCCAGAATATTCTGAGGTCTCAGGGATTGTAGAACGTATGTTGTCCGCCATTCGGGTAGAACAGCCTCTCGGCCGCGCAAATTTTCTCATCTATACCGACCCGGAATTACATCAACCGCGGGGCGAAAGTATTGCAAAACCCATCGACCCTCACGCACCAAGATATATCCGCGTCGAACGACAGACATTTCGGCGACTCCCTAAAAGCTTGGCCGTAGTTTTCGCCATTCATACTTACATTGTTCCGGAGAGCGCTTTATCGCCGCAGGAATATGCGGCACTTTCCGACTTTAAGCCGGAACTACTCAAAGGTTTTAAATCTGAGGAATAGAGCTAGAATTTCTTTGATGTGAGGCTTAATAGCGCGCCTCATGACACACCGTATCGATCAAACATTCGCCGACCGTAAAGCAAAAGGTAAAGCGGCCTTCGTCGCCTATATGATGGCTGGGGATCCTGATCGCTCAGTGAGCCAAGCTTTTTTGAACGCGTTGCCAGAGGCGGGTGTAGATATCATTGAACTCGGCATTCCTTTCACTGATCCAATGGCTGACGGTCCTGTCATTGAAGATGCAGGAATTCGCGCGCGAAAATCCGGAACAACGCTATCAACTGTTTTGGAAATGGCGACGGAATTTCGCAAATTAAACGATACGACACCGATAATCGTGATGGGTTATGCCAACCCACTTCATCACTTGGGCTACACGAAATTTGCCGCTGCTGCGAAAGCCGCGGGTGTGGACGGCGCAATTATCGTTGATTTACCGCCGGAGGAAGACGCGGAATTACGTGCCGCATTCGAAATTCACGATCTGGCGCTTATCCGCCTGGCGACGCCGACAACTGATAGTGATCGTCTCCCGAAGGTCGTCGCAGGGACTAAAGGGTTCGTGTATTACGTCTCTATGACTGGGATTACGGGCGCTAATTTTGCCCAGGCAGGTTCTGTTAAAGATCAAGTTGCTCGCGTTCGCGAGGCATCAAACCTTCCCGTTGTCGTTGGATTCGGGGTCAAGACACCAGAAAGGGCTCGCGAAGTCGCCAAAGATGCAGATGGCGTAGTTGTTGGAACAGCCATTGTTAAAACGCTTCATGAAGATGGGCCTGAGGCTGCGCTTGACCTTGTCCGCTCACTAGCGGACGCAACGCATAACTAATCATTCAGATTGAGCCGCTTCGTAATCTGGCAATGTGTCGTCACGTAACGCGATCAGATAGCTCAAAACCGGTTGATAGGGTGTCGTGAGTTTTCCCTCACGGTTAAGTCTTTGGCCGAGCTCTATGGCCTCTCTTAGCTCTGGTTTATCTTTCGTCTCAATGCCGTCCTCTTCTAACGCAACTAAACGCTGAAGCGCGACAAATTCGGATAACGCCACGACATCTGGTTCTGTTTCTGTGGGGGTAATTTCGGCGGAGTCATCAAAGGCTCGCCGATAGGCTTTTTTCGCGCCCTCAACATCTTCGGCATTCTTTAAATAATCACCCATGGTGAGATAAAGAGAGTTTCGGGCATGTCGTGGATCATGGGCTTCAGGACGTGATGCAATTTCCGAGTCTAAGAAGCTCTCCGCGCGCGCCATAATGGCTTCGCTGGGATCTTCATCGAAAACGACATCATCCCGTCCATAATATCCGACCACATTTGTCATTAAGCTCGAATAACGGGTCCAGGGCGAATTTTTGGACTCATCAGGTTGGCCCCTCAGCGCCTCTTCTAATCCCGTCATCATTTTATCCAAAGAGGCGGATATATCTACATCCTCACCTATCGAACTCATAAGGATTGCGTGATTGAGCTCGACCTGCCCAACATTCAACGCCAAGCGCGCGTCATCCGGGCGACGATCCGCAGCCAATCGTGTTAAGTCTAGCGAGCGTTGAGAGGCCGAACGTACGATGTCTTTTTCGCCGCTATAGACCGCATATCCCGCATATTGGGCATATTTTCCAGGCAAAGCGGTTTGAGCTCGTTTGTCGCCGATTTCTGCTGCCTCACGATACAAATCGAGCTGCTTTCGTGCCAGGCTCATCATCTCTGGCCAATTTTTCCCAATGAATTCAACGTAAATGAGATTGTCATAAACCGCCGCGATACGCGATTTCATTTTCGCTCTATCCTCTGAGGGGACTCTGGGCATCACCATCACATAGTCACGGAGGGCGTTCTCAGAGTTGAGTTTCACAGACGGATAATCGGCAACGTATAAACTCGCCGTCGCAAGGGTTCGACTAGAGACTGCCTGCAAATAAAGCGGGTGAATTTCGGCATCTTGAATCGTATCGAATTTCGTCGGCAAAGGCGTGGTTTCCACATCCAGTGCATTCGGTTCCATAGCGGATTTGAGATTCTCTATACCCAACGGAATATCTGTTACATTTGTTGCCGACACAAGAATACTAAGGCTAGACCGAGCAGCCATCAGCCGTTCAGCCGTTGTAGTCGCAAGAAGTTCCGCCGTTTTAGCAGACCGCTGCGCGCTCGAAAAATCTCCCGTTCGGACGTGAATCTGAGACATCAAAGTCACAGCACGAAAATCCTCGGGATCGAGGGCGATGGCTTTCTTGACCGCTGAAAGAGCGCGCTTGGCATCGAACCCATAAGCTAATTCAGCCACAAGGCGCCAATCCGCGCCCGTTTTGGCTTCTGCTTCTAAAAGGGTAAGTCCCTCCTCGCGCGTATGCCGTTCCGCCAACATTGCGATCGCTTTTTTTTGTCTTGCAGTTCCGCCTTCAGCAATGTCCTTCAATCCCTCGCTATCGGACTGCCCATCTTCTCCGTAGAGGAGTTCAGCCAAACGTTCGGCATCGGCAACATCGATATCGCCGCTTTTCACCATTTCCATCAAAACGTCTTGAGAGCTGGCACCTGCGGATAATCCACCTGCATTATTGGCAGAGAAAACTTGCAAGAGACCAACCACACCTCCGAGCGTCGCGAGCGCGCCAACACCCGTCCACAACACCTTTACCGTTTTAGAGGCATGTTCCTTCAGAGGCTTCATAGCCAATTTTGGTTTTGTAGGTTCCTTGTGGATTTGCGGGTCATTAGTTTCCATAGTCTCGCCAACCTTACAGCAGAAATTGCGAAAAGCGCAATGACATTACGCCCACACCTCTTGTCGCATCGTGAGGCCATAATCCTTTCTTTGTAAGTTAGGTCGATGAAGGTCTGATGGGTTGAATAAACCCCTAAAATAGGTCAGAGACCTCGTCTATGAATTGGCTTCAGAAACTCACGCCTCCAGGCGTCAAATCGATCTTCACGAAGAAGGACACACCCGATAATCTCTGGGTAAAGTGCCCTAAGTCCGATGAGATGATTTTTGCCGCGGACCTGCCGGGGCTGTTGCATGTTACGCCTGCGGGACACCATATGCGGATTGGCCCTGAACTTCGCCTACAATACACATTTGATGACGGGGAGTTTGAGACTGTTGATATTCCGGCTGTCGCCAAAGACCCGCTAAAATTCAAAGACGATCAGAAGTATACAGACCGCCTGAAAAAAGCGCGCGCGAAAACCGGTGATGACGATGCTATGTCAATCGGAGTGGGCAAAATCCGCGGGATCAAGACAGTTGTCCTGGTCCAGAATTTTGCGTTTATGGGTGGCTCGCTGGGCATGGCTGCGGGTGAAGGATTTATCCAAGCCGCTGAATATGCCGTCGCCAACAAACTCCCAATGGTGGCGTTCACTGCTGCGGGCGGCGCGCGCATGCAAGAAGGCGCCCTTTCGCTTATGCAAATGCCGCGCACGACGATTGCCGTGCAGGAATTGCGTGAGAACAACCTTCCCTACATTGTCGTTCTTTGTGATCCGACAACAGGCGGTGTCACGGCCAGTTATGCGATGCTGGGCGACATTCAATTAGCCGAACCTGGCGCTTTAATCTGTTTTGCTGGACCGCGGGTCATTGAGGAAACGATACGCGAAAAACTACCGGATGGGTTTCAACGCGCCGAATATTTAGAGGAACATGGCATGATCGACCGCGTCGTCCACCGTCGCGAGATGCGCAAAGTTTTGGGCGATATTTTAGCCGTGTTGATGAAACAAACGGCAGACCATGTCGTGGAGGCGGAACCTGTCTAAGCTCGACACGGTATTGGCGCAGCTGACTGCGCTGCATCCAAAAAAAATTGACCTCGGTCTGGGTCGGATTGAGCGTGTTCTAAAGGCGCTTGGTGACCCGCATCTACGTCTTCCGCCCGCCGTGCATATTGCGGGGACAAACGGAAAAGGCTCTACCACAGCTTTTTTGCGGGCTATGATAGAAGCCGAAGGTAAGACTGCTCACATTTATACCTCACCGCATCTCGTCCGATTTAATGAACGCATCAAATTAGCGTCCAAAGAAATTGGCGATGATATTCTGTTGAACGTTCTGGAACGCGTGATGAAAGCAAATGCGGGCGAACCGCTCTCATTTTTCGAAGCCACGACGGCGGCAGCTTTTTTGGCTTTCTCGGAACACGCTGCAGATTACGCCCTGATAGAAGTCGGCTTAGGCGGCCGCTATGATGCTACGAATGTCTTTGACCCTGCAGTCAGTATCATCACACCTGTAAATTACGATCACGCCGAATTTTTAGGGCGTGATCTCGCCGGCATTGCGCGCGAAAAAGCTGGTATAATAAAAGACCACGTTCCTGTTTTCGCTGGACGACAAGAAGATTTAGTCAACGCAGTTCTACGAAATGAAGCCGCGAAACATCGCGCGCCCATCCAGTTTCTGACCGAAGATTTTAGGGCATATCGCGAGCAAGATCGGATGGTATTCGACTCAGACGATGTGTTGATGGATCTACCGCGCCCAGCTTTGATAGGGGCCCATCAAATAGACAATGCAGGTGTCACAATCGCCGCTGCTCGTAGTTTGGGTTTAACTGACAAAGCCATTTCCAAAGGCCTACAGACGGTAACTTGGCCTGCCCGTTTACAAAATCTGACCACGGGGCCGTTTGCAGAGATGGTGGCAGAGTCAGGCGGCGAGTTATGGCTAGACGGCGGTCACAATCCGCATGCGGCAGCTGCCCTTGCCAATGTTATGGCTGAGCTACAAGACAAGACCGAGCGCGTGCTTATCCTTGTGATGGGTATATTAGGCAATAAGGACGCTGGAGAATTCTTGGATGCCTTTACTGGGTTGGCCAGCAGTGTAGTATCTGTGGATATTCCGGGGTCACCCGCACTCGCCCCGGAAACGTTAAAAGAACTAGCGGAAAACAGAGGCATGATTGGTCAAGTCGGGAAAAATTTAACAGATGCCGTTCAACGCGCGATTAATACGGGCGAAGCGCTATCGCGCCAAGAAGAAACAGAACCGGTTATCCCGCCTCGAATATTGATCTGCGGCTCACTATATTTAGCAGGTCAAGTTCTGTCAGCTTAGGCGGAATACAAAAAAAGCGGCCCCGAGGGACCGCCTTTCCTATAAATACGTTGGCGCCTAAGCGTGTTCAGCTAGCCATTCAGTCAGCTTCGTTTTGTTCATTTCACCTACTTTCGTAGCGACAACTTGGCCGTCTTTGAAAATCATCAGTGTTGGAATACCGCGAACATGGAACTTACCAGGTGTGTCTGGGTTTTCTTGAATGTCCATTTTCGCGATTTTTACGCGCCCATCAAACTCCTCTGAAACTTCTTCGAGGGCTGGACCCATTTTTTTACAAGGACCGCACCATTCCGCCCAAAAGTCGAGCAAAACGGGTGTTTCGGATTGAAGAACATCGTCTGAAAATGTGGCGTCTGTAACGGCTGTAGTGGCCATGGGACTCTCCTGGTTGGAATCATTGTGTGATTCAGGAAATAGGGAGTGCAGCGACTTTCTGCAAGGCGGCATCAAGTAACGCATTCGGGAGAGTCATCAAATGTGGGCCATCCGTCCACAATAATGCACAATTTACTGTCCGTCCCGGGTAAATTTCGCGCGCAAGTTCTCGGTAGGCCGCCATTTGGCCGAGATATAAGTCTGCGACATCAGAAGGGTCTGTCGGTGGTGGCCGGTTGGATTTATAATCAACAATTGTCACAGCCTCGTCCGTTACGCAAAGGCGATCAATTTGCGCATTCAAGTACATCCCATCTGGCAAACCTCTTGCTGAACCAGCGAGGCTAACTTCCGCGCGAGACCCGGGCGCAAACAAAATCGCAAAATCCGGATGATCCAGGACGGCAAAGACCTCTTTTGTGATTTTCGCTCTCAAACCTGCTGGCAGGTCCGTATAGCCTGACAACATTTTTTCTGCTGTGCTCTGGCGGCGAGCTGAAGGGATTTCAGGAAGAACTTCGAGTAGTTTATGGATCAGATTCCCGCGTTTGAAAATATTGGGGTCAGACGACTCTGCAGGTGACCGAACTGCCATTTCAACAGGAGGATTCGACAGTAAATGAGACGGTGTCACTCGGCGGCGGCGACCTTCGGATGCCGCGTTAATTGAGACCCAATCCGGCAATTCTAATGACCCAAGCTGCGGATCTACATCACCATTTCCGCACGGCATTGGCGGAGCCCCATATTGCAGGCCCGTTTCCGAATTTTCTACTCCATGCCGCTGAGATGGTGCGTCAAAGGACGAGGCCTCTAGTGCCTCTAACCCGCGCTTCACCCAATCATACCAGCATCCTGGTTTCAGCTTTGCGTTGGCTCGACCCACATGTGGGCCGCAAACGATCAAGCGCGACTCGGCACGCGTCATTGCCACATAAAGCAAACGAAGTTGTTCTTGTTCGATACGAGTTTTCGCGGCTTCATTTAGGTCTTCGACATAGGGCGCATCACTTTTATTCCAAACTTGCCCACCATCTTCGCTCGGCAGTAGAACGTCGCGAAATGTCGGGATATTAGTCGTGTCTGGTAAAAAGACGATGGGCGATTCTAAGCCTTTTGCCCCATGAACTGTCATCACTCGTACTTCGGACAGGCTGCTATCCTGCTCCCGCTTAATCTCTACATCACCTTGAGAAAATGCATGGAGGAAATTTTGTAAACTTGGGGCTGCGCGGCTTTGATGTTCCAAGGCTTGGTGGAGGAAAGCTTCCAACGCATCGCGTGCCTCAAGAGACAGTCGTTGATAAAATCGTGCACGCATCGAAACGCCGAATTCGTCTTTGTAATCCAGAACACGAGCATAAAAATCAAAGGGAGTTCGCGTTCGAGATAGGGCAACAAAATCAACGAGTGTTTTATGCGTTTCAGGCGCCCGGTTTTGTACCGCGTCCCAAAGTGTACTGGGGCGATCTATCGCGACTTTCATCAGCACATTATCATCAAAACCGAAGAGCGGCGACTTCAACGTCTCCGCTAGAGACAAATCATCTGATGGCAATAGGCATACACGCGAGAGCGCGATCAGATCTTTGACGATCGTCGCTTCTGATAGTTTCAATCTGTCCGCCCCCGCAATCGGAATTTCATGACGTTTAAGTTGACGAATAATAGATTCGAACAATGGCCCACGGCGACGGACAAGGATTAGAACGTCTTGAGGTTTGATCGGTCGGGTACAGCCGTCCTCTCTATCGAAAATTGGATCGCCATCATCAATCCATCCTTTGATGGTGGCAGCAATCGTCTTGGACAAAACTTCAATCTGATGCCCCTCTCCGATCGCATCGACAGGGGTTGTGTCCCAAGGGGCATTCTCCTCTAGCTTCTCTGGCGGCGGCGTGACTGGCCATAATTCAACTAGCCCTTTGTCTTCTCGATTCGCGATATGGCGAACTTCATCACTAGCGGGCGGGAAGGTTTCTCTATCGAACATGGCTTGCATTCCGCCGCAGTCAAACAACACGGCGTCTACAACATTCAAGACTTCTTGGGTCGAACGGAATGACATTGTCATGCGAATATCCGTGGTCGCATGTTCTGAATGTCGCCGAATTTCAGTTAGGAATTGCTCCGGTCGCGCGCCTTGGAAACCGTAAATGGATTGCTTTTCATCCCCTACCGCGAAAAGTGTGCGCGGCTTATTTGGGTTTTCATCTGGTCCCGGTTGAAAGAACGGCGCCGATAGGATGTTTATAATTTCCCATTGTTCGGGGGAGGTATCCTGTGCTTCGTCCAAAAGGATATGTTTAATCCCGCCGTCTAATTTATATCGGATCCAATCGGCAGCTTCGGAATTTTGCAGCAGTCGCCTTACAAACAAAATCTGGTCAGAATAGTCCAATCCTCGGGCATGATGTTTGACCTCTGTGTAGAGATCCGCATAACGAGCGGAAATGTGGAAAACAGATTCTGTCAACGCGAAGATGTGCCCAGCTCGAATTGCTTCGACTGCCTCCATAATATCCAATGAGTGGGTATCGATCCAATTTTTCGCTATGTCATGTGTCTTCGCATCATAGATTTTCGCGCGGCCCTTCCCCGCTTGGGTGAAATATATATTCTGCAAAAAATCGAGAGCTTTCACTGCATCGGCTGCCGCTAGGGCGCCGTCTATAAAGACCGCTCTTTTCACATCGTTCGCGCCACCAGTTTTCAATGCTGCAGAGACCGACTGCAGCTCGGCAATGGTCATGCGATCCCAGACGGCTTCAGCTATTTTCAATGGGTCCCGCTCTTGTCCCAATTTCAAGTTTTTAGCCAAGACGTCCAAACCCGCCGTCTGCCAAGCCGTAATTTTTTGCGGATTAAAAGCCATCCATTTAAACAATTCCTCCAGAGACGCGTCCGCACGCTCCAGTGTCAAATACTGTAAAGCCTGCGCAACCTCGCCAGTGGTATTTTCCATTGCCTCTTTTAAGATTTGAGTCTCCACTTTGCGGCGCAGTTCTGCCATCTGCGGCTCATCAAACGGCTCAAACCCCGGTAAAATGCCAGCTTCGATTGGGAAGCGAGACAAGATGCGTTCGCAGAATGCGTGGATAGTTTGAACCTTCAAACCTTCCGGTGTTTCCAACGCTTTTGCGAAAAGTTCCCGTGCCTTCGGTAATAAGACTGGGGGATTTAACGTCTCTGGAGCTTGCCCAAACAAGGTCGTTAAATCGGACCGAAGGTTCTCGTCATTCAAAACCGACCAATTGCCCAATGTCTCGAACAAGCGTTCCTGCATTTCAGACGCGGCGGCCTTGGTATATGTCAGGCAAAGAATATCACTTGGCTCTGTACCGCCCAATAATATTCGCGAGACACGATCGACGAGTACCCGGGTTTTGCCTGAGCCTGCATTGGCCGCCGCAAGACGAGTTCCCGACGGATCAGCCGCCATGCGCTGGGCCTGAGTCGCGAATTCTAAGGGCGTCATGTTAGGGAGAGGCTCAAGCATCACCCTCACCTCCGTCCATTCCTGCCCATTCCGCGCGCCGGGCAAGATCGTCAAAGTCTGACCAATTATTCGTATATTGTGCGCGCACCTGTGACTCATACGGTGTGAGCGGATCATCAAATCGGTCTATAAGTTTTGATAACGTATCAATGGAATCATCGACTAATTCATCGACAGTTTTCTTTTTCCCAATGGGCGAATATTTGAAATCGTTATTAGACCCTTTGACTCGCATGTAACCAAGTCGGGCAGTGTCAGCTGGTTTATGCCCCTTCAGCCCGCCTTCGCGCAGAATGAAGGCCGCAAGCGGAAGCTGCGGATCAAACCCTGCGGCAACAACGCCATCACTAGATGGGCTTCCGGTCTTAAAATCGACAAAGCCATATCCATCTCTGCCGCGTTCAACATAATCCATTTTCCCGCGTACGGAAAAATCTCGATCTGGAATTGCGGCTTGCCCCCAAACTTCCAAACCACTTTCTTGATAGCCATCCGCATGCCGCGAATTCAATTCTATACGTAAATTTTCCGCTATGGCCCTGAACCTGGCGCGTTCCTTCGCGATGACTTCTTCTGTATAGCCATAGAGACGGAAAGCCTCATCAAAGGCTTCAATCAGCACAACATCGTCTCCTTCGGTGAAAGGCGCTTTGGTGGCAGTCAGAAAATTCTCAATACCCAAATGAATAGCCGAACCAAATTCTGATGCACCGTTTTGATGTCCCAAATCTTTCAATCGTTTGAGCCCAAGAACGTGTTTTCCGTAAATTGAATATGGATCACGGATAAAAGTTTTAACCTCCGTAATCGACAAGCTACGACCCTTCTCGGTGGTCCATCGTTTATCTTTGGGTGGCATCGGCTTGGGAGGCTTTGCCGGCGTTACATCATTAGCTGAGACGTAATCTAGTTTTTGAGCAAGCCTTAAATAATGGTCCGAAGTTCCTAAACGGGTCTTTACACCATCCGCACCAACTGCGCCTTGCAAAAGCGTTTTCAATCTCCACACCCAGCGCGACGCAATCGTTGGACCAGAATCAGATCGTTTAGAACGCGTTAGATATACCTTTGGATTAGAGGCTAGTTCAAAGAAGTCATGCGCCGCCAAACCATATCTACGTTCCGGCAAGGACAATTTCATATCGCGCCGCATCCCGCGGGATAAAAATGGCCCCGGTGATGGGGTTGCGGGCCAAGTACCTTCATTCAATCCGCCTAGAATGATGATATCGGCATCCAACATGCGCGCTTCTAACGGACCTAAAATTGACAGCCTTGGATGTGTGCCGCCGCGTGGGCGCACAACAATTCCTGTCATCAGTTGCCGCATCAAACGTAGAAATCCTTCAGCATCAACCTCTGGAAGATTATCCCCATAGACAATTATGTGTTCAAGCAATTGCGCCGCTCGCTCTCCCGCCTCACCGCACCAGAGATAATGGCTGCCGTGATTGTCCGGGCGCATGGTAATTTGTTCTGACGCCGCGATAAGCGCGGACGCCCATACAGGTGCTGCAGCTTTGCTTTGGAGTTCGATAAGAGGCTGAAGAGCCTTTTTCAGAGCCTTCTCAATTTCTTCTAACTCTCGTTTTGGGTCACCTGGGCGAATTTCCACGCGATATGCAGTTCGTTCTATCCGATGCCATGCCGCTAGAACCTTCCTAGGTTCTTGCCCTAACCCCGCCAGGGGGTGACCAAAGAGTATCGATTTTTCCAATGGTCCATCGGAATTTTGTGACACGGATAAAACCGCATCCAGAAACACGCCAATTGAGGTTTCAGACAAAGGTTCACCTTGGGACATATCCACGTCTACATCCCAGCGCGCCAAGCGCGCGCGTACTCGCCCCGCTAAAGCTTGATCCGGCGTCACTAGCGCCGCTGTTTTATTTTTATCTTCCAACGCCTCTCGTAAGATCAGCGCGATAACCAATGCCTCTTCCGCGTCAGATCGGGTCTCGAGAAGAGAGAGCCCTTCAACTGCATGGTCAAATATACCTTTGCCGGAGTCAGTTTCTAGTTTTTCAATCCGGGCCAGCCAATCTGCGGTACGTGATGCTGGAACTAAAGCCTCTTCCAAAACACGTGTCCGCGCGAGACGATTCAGGTCTTTCTCGCCTGATCCAACCACCTCGGTTACGAAGTCACGGACATCGCCCCGGTCAACATCAAGACCGTTTATTAGGAGCTTCATAGCGTATTGCGGATGTTGTTCGTCAATACTCTCCCAAGTTTGGTCGTTATCCGTCGCCTGAAACCCAGGCAAAACGACAAGTCCTTTCGGTAGATTTGCAACCACGCGCATAAGACGACGCGTCGCGCGCAAACTACCCGTTGAACCAGCAATAATTACGGGATGATCTGGCGGATTTTCAGTCCAATGTGAAACAAGCGCATCTAGTAATTTAACTTTACGCGTTTGTGGTTCTTCCATGTTCAACTCGGCCAATCGCGCGGGCCAAAAATCTTGGATAATTTTATAGAGCGTGGCTGCGTCTTGGAAATGTTTAGCAGCCTCCCCCATCAGCCGCGCCCATGCGTCCGTCTCAGTCAGCTTAGCTTCTTCCAGCGCGGCGTCGTCCAAAATTGCAAGCAGTGGATCTGCCATCGCCAGAGCCGTCGCCGCATCCAGAGGTAAATCCATGGCGCGCTCATGATAGGCGGCCACCACCCGCGCCATTTCGAAACGACGCAGCGTACCATCAATGGCGGGACGAACTTTGCCTACCAACTCACCTGGTTCAAACGGAGGTTCTTCAGGGTCAATATCTGCCAAAGGACGCAGACGAGGGAGAAGGGCGGCACGAACGCCATCTTCCGTTGCTGCCGTGACAAAAGCTTCACCCAATCCGCGCACAGCTCGACGGGTTGGCAGCAATATCAGGCCAGATTGAAGTTCGTCGCCGTAACGACGCCGTAAGCCCTTGGCCAACATATCAAGAAAAGGAACGCCGGATGGCATGTTATAAACATGCGGCGCGCTCATCTATTTTGAGCCTTGTCAGCTCGTAAGATCGCCTCAGCATCTTCACGCGCTTGCGGGTCACCAACATGCATCCAAAACCCCTCCATCGGATGTCCATATAACGTTCCTGCGGCTATGGTGTGGGCCCAAATTCGTTTACGGGTAAACGGCTCAATCGGTTCCTTCGCCAGACGATCGAGTTTTGTAATCTGCACACCCGCATAGACATATGGCGCAGTGTCGCGATCTCCACGATACTCTAACCGCCCATCATGAGCGAAAAGAAAATCGCCGTCTCCATCATAGCCTAAGGTACGCTCGACTGGGGCGAGGGCCAGCAAATCGTCCATAATGGTTTCATCCCAACGCGCGAGGAGCGAGGGTATTAATGGGGCGTCACCCTCTTGCCAGATCGCGTCAATATTGCAGACCAGAACAGGACCTTTTCCTAATAAAGGCAAAGCTCTGACCATCCCGCCCCCCGTTTCTAATAGTTTCTTTCGCTCATCTGAAATAATTATCTCAGGCCCAGATGTACGTAATTTTAAATGGGCCTCCAGATGGTCTGCATGAGCATGGACGTTCACAACAGCGCGTTCGATGCCCGCTTCTTTCAACCGATCCAGCATGTGATCAATCAAGGGCTTTCCGCCAACCTCGACCATGGCTTTTGCACGGTCATCGGTAAGTGGCTGCATCCGCGTGCCATGCCCAGCAGCCAGTACCATTGCCGTTTTGATCATGACAGTTCTCCGGGCAAATACCTATCAAACCAATCCCGTAACGCGCCAAAATTCGTGCCTCGCAAATTTCGAAGAAAATGGCCGTGAACCCGCGGAATTAAATCTCGGTAGGCAGGCTTTCCATCACGTTCAGCTAGGCGAACAAATATACCCAAAATTTTCGCGTTTCTTTGTGCGCCGAGGACCGCATAGGCTTGTCTGAACGCCGCCTCATCAGAGAGTTTAGCTTGCTCGCAAAATTGGGAAATAAGCGGATCAACTAGATCTTTTGAAACATCTCGACGGGCATCTTCTAAAAAGCTGACGAGATCATAAGCTGGGTGCACGAAAAGACCGTCTTGGAAATCTATCAAACCCACTTTCGCGACTGACTCTCGTTCGGGTAACCAAAACAGATTTTCGGCATGGAAATCTCGAAGTGCCAGGCCTGGCGCATGAGACTCCAACACTTTGAAAAGTTGCCGCCAAATCGAATCCCATTCCGCCCTCGCATTATCTGAAACTTCGGCCCCTTTATCCGCGGCGTACCAATCCAAAAACAAATAGGTCTCAGTCAACAAGGCGGTTTCATCGTAATCCCTCACCCGCCACGTCGAAGTTTCGAAAGACATTTTTGAAGGAAAGGAGCTACGATAAATTTCAGCCAAGCATTCGACAGCAGCCTCATAGAGCGGCGCTTCCATGGACGAGTCTGACTTAATTACGTTTGCATAAACCTCCTGCCCAAAATCTTCGAGCAACAGAAGCCCTGCTTCCAAATCTGCGGCCAGAACTTTCGGAGCTGAAAATCCACGAATTACAAGCTCATTCGAGAGACAGGCAAAAGCCGCGGGTTCAGGACCCGCCAAACGGGCCAACGCATTATACCCTAAAGCCCTTCGGTCAGCGACGCTCGCCCCTTCCGGTTCGGCCGGCGCTTCCGCACCGCGGGGAGCATCCATAAGCACTGCAACCTCATCGCCTCGGGTCAGTCGAAAATATCGACGGGACGACGCATCACCTGGAAAACTCTCGACAGATGCACCATACCATCCGGCACCCGCAATAAAGGCACGTCTTTGGCCCTCACGTTCAGACATCGCGTCCATCCCAACCGGTCAAGGTCACGCGCCGCCCCTCGCCTTCAAATGCAATTTCGATTTTCAAAACATTGGCCGGTAACAATTCACCCAACCGATCTGGCCATTCCAATAAACAAACGTCCTCACCCATGGCATCCATCAACCCAAGTTCATAAGCCTCATCGGGGTGTTCCAAACGGTAGAGATCGCAATGCCAAAGTGTAAACCTCGGCACGTCGTAGGTTTGAACAAGTGTGTAGGTCGGTGATGGTACGGTTTCATGCGGTAGCACGCTTTGGACTAAGCCTCGCGCAAGGGTCGTTTTCCCCGCGCCGAGCCCACCGATCAGCGCCACAGTATCGCCAGGTTCTAGCGCACGGCCAAGACGCGCGCCCAACTCTAGCATTTCTGCTTCATTTATGACGGTAAGGTATTCCACAGATACAGGTCTAGCGCCTTGCAATCGCGGTGCAAGCGCTTAGATATTCGATGAACACATTGAACCCGAATGCGAGCTTTTCATGCCTAAAATTATCTTTATCGACCACGCTGGTGAACGCCGTGAAGTTGAAGCGAAAAACGGCACATCCGTCATGGAAGCTGCCGTTCAAAATATGATTCCTGGTATTGATGCGGATTGTGGCGGTGCCTGCGCGTGCGCAACCTGCCATGTGTATGTCGGCGAAGCGCATTTATCTAAGCTTAAAGAGAAAGACGACATGGAAGACTCCATGCTCGACTTTGCCGAAGCTGTTCAGGACAATTCCCGCCTCAGCTGTCAGATCTTGATGAATGATGAGCTGAACGGCATTGAAGTCAGCACGCCTGAAAGTCAGTAGGTTTCCACGGCTTAGGACCTAGCCCTCAAACAACTCCGGATGTCCGGCGTCTGATGCAGCTTCCTTGGGAAGGTAGCAGGTAACATGTGTCCCCTGCCCTTCGTCGCTCTCAAGCTCAACCCAACCCCCATGGCGCTCGACAAAACGTTGAACAAGCGCGAGGCCCAGGCCAGCACCACCTCTGGAGCTCTCAAAGCTTTCAAAAACCTGACTTTGTTTGTCGGATGGAATTCCTACACCATCATCCTTGACCCAAATTTGAACACCGCCACCAGGTGCGCGTTTGCCGCCCAGAAGTATCAAGCCGCCAGGTTTGGTGAAACGCAAAGCGTTAGAGAGTAAATTGTAAACAACTTGCTTAATCCGAGTCTCATCCGCGCGGATAACGCCGATATCTGGGTCGCAATCCAGCTCCATTGATATTTTGGTATCTTCGGCTTTGGTCGCGACATAATCCAGCGCGTGAGACAGCACGTCATAGATATCCACGTCACCCAAATCGAGATCGAGAACATTTGCCTCAATCGCAGCGATATCCAAAATATCATCGATGATTTTGGCGAGGTCCTCGGACGCGCTTTGAATGGCAAAGACATATTCGCTTTGCTTGTCATTCATTTCACCAGCACCGCCGTTTTGTAGGAAATCGGCGTAGCCTGATATTGTCGTGAGCGGCGTTCGAAGTTGATAGCTGACATGACCGACAAATTCGGATTTCATACGATCAGCTTCTTCCAATGCCTCTGCCCGTTCAATAAGGGCAGCTTCTGTCTTACGAGCCGATGTAACGTCATCCCATGCGACTAGTGTCGCGCCGTCCGGTAAAGGTTTGGAAAGCCAAGTTAGCATTTTATCATCAGATCGCCGGATTTCGCCCTCAACCTGGCGTCTCACTT
This sequence comes from Litorimonas sp., assembly GCA_039975855.1. Classification (GTDB taxonomy): domain Bacteria; phylum Pseudomonadota; class Alphaproteobacteria; order Caulobacterales; family Maricaulaceae; genus Litorimonas. The sequence goes on from JBDWGH010000004.1 coordinate 25,011, forward strand.
CAGGATTGGAATCCGTCGCTCGGGCTTTCAGATCATCCCAAAACTGTCGATCATGATAGAGCGGCAAGCACAAATCGATGAGGGAAGAAAAACGCGGCGTTTCCTTCAAATCATCCTCGGACAAACTCCACATCCGAGCGAAAGCATTATTGTGAATTTTCAAACGACCGTCAGTGCCAAACACCGCAATACCCTCTGATAGCTTATCCAGTGTCGCGCGCTGCACGTTAATGAGCGTGCCAAGACGTCCCTCCAAATCAATGCGATCCGTCATATCGGAGAACATCAATGCAATGCCGCCTTGCGGATCGCGCATACGGATAAGACGTAAGGTGCGGCCATCTTGCAAATGCCAAAGTGCTGGCGGCATTTCAGCAGGCCATTCCGTATAAAGGCTTAGCTCGTCCGATTTCCAGCTACCGTGATCAGGCTGAGCCGGCACTTGGCCGCGTTCACGCATATGATCGAGCCACTCGCCATGACTTGGACGGTCACGAGACCAAGCTTCATCCAATTCAAACATGTGTCGGAAAGCTTCGTTTTCAAAACTGGCTTTCATATCACTGCCAAAAATAACAACGGCTTCGTCCATTGAGTTCAGCAGTTTATCATGAGCCGCCACATGTTGACTGAGCTTAAGGCGCAACTCCTCCATCTCATTCGCGTCTAGCGCGATACCAGCCAAACCACCATTGATCGGGAAAAGCGAGATCGACGTCGCACGCCTCTCACCACCTAAAACAATATGCCGTGTCGAATCGCGCGATGTTTGTTCAGACAAAACTGTCCGCGCGTCTTCGCTAGATTGATGATCTAAATGAATTTGATTATTCGTTACGTCTCGCACATCGGACGCACCGACCGCATCGACATAGGCGGTGTTTACCCAGTTAATACGACCAGCACTGTTCATCCGCCAAAGCGGGAACGGCGCCCGGCTCATCATTTCTATAAATGCGATGGGATCAGTTTCTGAAGTAATACGGGAATTCTCGAATCGGGAGATCGCGGCTTTCTCGTCTTCACCGCGAATAGAAGCATCCTCGAGCCATAACACGACCTGCCGGCCCGCGACGCGGCCATCCGCCTCAATGATGTTGCCTTCCGGCAAGACAATAGAAATTGAGAATGGCTCACCCTTAGTTCGTAAATTTTGGATATAGGTCCGAAGGGGCTGCGAATCTGCTCGCTCTGATATCGTATTTAAATCTGCCACCCCATCCAAAACACGCATAGCTAACTGGCTGGAACGTCCTGGATCAGCGAACCGCATTATGGACGCTAAAGCGGCCGGACTGCCTAAAACTTTTGGATCACCCCACCCGTCTTCAGATGTGACCGTGTTTTCTTCCCAAACAAGAATAAGACCCGGATACGCACCCATGATAGCATCATAAGAGCCCAGACGACGATCAAGATCCGTCGCTTTCATTTTCCAGCGAGAGGCAGAAGCGCCCTCGCGAATGGAAAGACGTAACGCAAACATAATAGAAACAAAGGCCACAAAGATTGCGCCCAGTCCCACCCATGTCATGATGTCGGCGCCTGCAAACATGGATGTCTTCCCCTTAGGGCTCTATTTTGAGCCATATTCTACGCATCACTGAATTTGGGGTCTACATAACCAAACCCGTGTGGGAAAGGTGTGATTGTAGTGGAATAAGCGAATTTAACGCTGCAATCCGCGTTGTTTTAGAGGAACGGCGTTCCATCTTCTAATTTGAGTTGCGCGACAATGTCTTTGACGTCCTGAGATTTGTCCAAATTCAAAACCAGAACGGCGCCGTCTTTTACAATAATGGCGAGGTTCTCCACGCCAACCGCAGCGACAAGAGGCCCGTCAGTCTCAATGATACAATCACGAGTTTGCGAAAGTCGAATATCTCCCGAAAGAGCTAAACCTTGCGCGTCAGCCTTCAAGTCTTTCAGGGCTTTGAATGACCCGATATCATACCACCCCAATTGACACGGAATGACACCTGCTTTGCGTGTATGTTCCATAACAGCCTTATCAACTGGCGTACTTTCACACTCGACAAAAAATTCAGCATCTAAATTCCAGATATCACCGACGCAGGCAGCATTTTCATAGGCTGCTTTTGCTGGACCTGAAACACGTGGAGAAAAGGCCTCCATTTCGTCCAATAAAGTCTGGGCGTGAAAAAGGAATATTCCTGAGTTCCAATAATATTCGCCGGATTCGAGGTAGCTTTCCGCAACATCTCTCGGTGGTTTTTCAACAAAGCTATCGACAACGAATGCACCTGGACTCAGGGTTTCTCCCTTACGGATGTAACCAAATCCTGTGGCAGCATATTCAGGGGTAATCCCAAACGTCATTAAATGACCATGCGCCGCAACTGGTGCACCAGCCGCGACGGCCCGCCGAAACGCATGACCTTCTTCGATATGATGATCAGCCGGTACAACGAGTACCAAAGCATCCTCTTCTAAAGAAAGCGCATGTAAAGCTGCGATCACCGCCGGAGCAGCCGTGTTCCTGGCGAAAGGCTCGATAAGAAATCCGCCAATATTCATATTTATGTCCTGCATTTGCTTGCGAATCACAGGCTCATGATTTTCCGCACAAATGAAGACAGGCGCATGATACATATCGCAGGCAAACCGCAGTGCGGTCTCTTGAATCATGGTTTTTTCGGTAACGAGTGGCAGCATTTGTTTCGGCGCGGCCAAACGTGAAGACGGCCATAATCGACTGCCTGCCCCTCCGGATAAAATGACCGGTACAATTTTTCCCACTTCGCGCATGAGTTGTGTTTTATAACACAGGCTTGAATATCCGCTTACCCCTCATGGTAAATAAAATATTAAAAAATAGATTAACCACCCAAGCTGGCTTCGCCTGCGCGGTAGCGTAGTAAAACTCGGCAATTGGAAAGCGGGCTTGCAGGCGGCCTAAACTGCCAAGCCTCAACAGCTTTAAGGGAGGCCTTATCAAAGGTTCCGCCCGGCACAGACCTCTCAACACGAATATTTTCGGTGGCGCCATTCTTACTCACGTCTAACCGCATAATCGTCCAACCCTGTTGGCCGTTACGAAAGGCGCTTTTAGGATAGCTCGGCATTTCAAATTTCACAGCGGCCAGCGCTTCACCGCCAATACAATCATCCGGATCGGAATAACCTTTGACCCAAGGATCAGGCGGGTAGGCGGACTTTGGGGTAAAAACAGATGTAGACCCACAGGCCGTCAGTCCTGCCGCAAGGAAAAGCCAATACCTTCTCACTCGCCCTCACCAAAACCATTCTCGACCAATTTGGTCAATGCGTCGACAACAACATTGGCTTCAGGGCCAATCGCGCTGACCGTAATGTCTTCACCGCACGCAGATCCCAATAATAAAAGCTCCATAACGCTATCGGCTTCAACGCTTTCTGCGCATACATCATTATGGCTTCGTACCCGCACATTCGCGTTATGGCGCATGACGCATTCCATGAACTTGTTTGACGCACGTGCGTGCAATCCACGCTTGTTTACAAGGGTCAATCTAGCAGAGGCCGAGGTCATGACTCCTTAGCTCTCGCCTGCGAGAATTTTGGAGGCAATTGCGATATAGCGCTGTCCAGCCTCTTTTGCCTTTATACTCGCGTCCTCTAACGTCGCTGTTTCCCGGGCTTCCGCCAGTTTAATCAACATGGGTAGGTTTACACCAGCCAGGACCTCGACTTTCCCGTCACGCAACATGGAAATAGCGAGATTGGATGGTGTCCCGCCGAACATATCCGTCAACAAAATCACCCCTGCCCGGTTATCTACGCGCTCAACGGCGTCGCGAATATCAGAGCGGCGCTTTTCCATATCATCATCCGGCCCAATGCAGATGGTTTCCATTGCATCCTGCGGCCCCACGACATGTTCTGTCGCACGGCGGAGTTCTATGGCCAATTGGCCGTGTGTTACAATTACGAGACCGATCAAGTCGATGAACCTCAATTTGCTTTATCGAAGTTTCACCCTAATCAAATTATGACGGTTCTGTGAAGTGTTAATTCAGGCTTCTATGCGGAATTAACATAGCCCTCAATTAGCCAATGGAAACGAGATTAGCCTGGGTCTCATCTCGGTGTTTTTTCAGATATTTCATAAACGGCGTCCCGCCTGTTCCGACATCGGTATCATTGCCCGTCGCGTTACGACTTTGCTTATTGATATAACTCGCGGCATATTCGAGATGCCGGCTTCTAAAATCGGCAACAGCCTGAACATTTGCATTATAGGCGCGCGATAGATCTTGATCGGCAGAGCTCACTACAAAATCTCGGAGACCACTCTGACTACGAAGGTCATCGATGAAACGGCGGTGTCCGGGTGGGCGGTAGATATGAAGTTCGTCCAAATAGGCTTTCATAGGATCCGCCGCGTGACCAATACCTAATAGTGCATCCATAGACGGCACGATTGAAGACTGTGAGCCGGTTTGCCCGCGATAACTTTGCGCCTTCCCGCTGTGTGATTTCACGCCTTCATACATAACGCCGTTCGGCAAGGCAGGATTATCCTTCCACCCATGAATATACGGCCTAACCCGTTCAAAATAGGCGTAAGGGTCGCAGCGTTCAGGCATGCGGTCAAAAATGCCTTTCAAATCTGACCATACAGTCGCGATTTCCGTCAGCTGTTCAGTAACCTCAGCCACATTGCCAGCTTCAACACCGTCGATAACGGCTTTCATTCTTGATAAAGCTGCGCCCGCACGGGCTTCAATCGCAACATGAACAAGGATAAACCAGTTCTCATCTTGCCCGCCGAGGAAATTCTGAATCACGAAAATATTGGAAAGATCAATCGGTCGTTCCGGATCGTGCAACCCCCAATTGTCTAAAACATACCCACTATAAGGGAGAAGTGGTTGCTGTCCCAAACGTTCAGCCAAAGCGCACATTGGACGCGCTAAGCACTCTGGTAATGCAGCGGAGGCTTCGGCTTCGCCCCAAACATAAGACTGAACCATAAAGCTAAAATGGACCATCGCGGCTCGGGCTTGGGAATCAGATAGACTATCCAAGTCCGATTCAACAATGCCGGGTAAGTCCCGGCGTAAGAGTTCTCTTACGCGCCCGGTTGTGAGCATTTGCGGAAGACGCATGGCAACATCACGAGCGCGGGCCCAATCTCCGGTCAACTCAACGGCTGTCGCATCATACCCGCACAAGAACCCCCGCGTTTCGCTAATGTCATAAGACTCTAAACTCTCTATCGGCATGACGATTCTCCTTTGAGCAACAGAATGCCCTAAGTTGACCTGAATATTCTTGCATATTGTGTTCGTTGGCGATTAATTGAACAACATATGACGAAATTAGACACGTATAACACCGCAATATTGCAACACCTTCAAAGCGACGGCCGCATGAGCAATATCGATCTTGCAAAACATGTGGGGCTCTCACCCTCAGCCTGTCTCCGCCGTGTACAAGACTTGGAACGTCGAGGCATCCTCAAGGGGTATCGTGCGATTATTGATCCAAAAGCGCTCGGCCAAGATGTGGTTATTTTTGTTATGGTTGGTTTGAGCGGACACCTTCGAAAGGACTCTCAAGCCTTTGAGGCCGCAATGGATCACGCACCCGAAGTGCGGGAATGTCACAACATTACTGGCAGCGTTGAATATATCTTGCGTGTCGAGGTCGCGGACCTTTCGGCTTATAAAGCCTTTCATGCGGATCGGTTAGGAACACTTTCAATGGTTGGGAGTATCACCTCACATATCGTCTTAGGCGCATCCAAAGATCGATTAGGGTAAGCCCCCAACAATTACCCTTCGTTAGAAGGACGCTGCCGCGGAACGTTGACGGTAAATCTAGCGCCAATCTTGTTTCCGTTTTCGTCAACTCGATTTTCCGCATGGATAGAGCCCCGATGGGCCGTGATAATTTGACGACAGATGGCGAGACCCAAACCGGAGTGACTGCCAAAACTCGCGCCTTTGGGTCGCTGCGTATAAAAACGCTCAAACACTGTTTCCAGGTTTTCTTCGGGGATTCCAGGACCATCATCGTCAACAGTGAAAATGACTCTTTTGCCGTCTTTTTTGGCTGTTACCGTAACCTCTCCGGCCTCAGGTGAGAAAGTGAGCGCATTGTCGATCAAGTTTCGCAAAACTTGGGCAAAGGGCGTTTCATATGCGCGGATATAAATTGGCGAGTCTGGATCAATTGTGCTCGCATTTATAACGCTCGGCCCATCTTTTGACCGTGTTTGTTGATAAAACTCGACAATGTTCTCAGAAATTTCGGCGACATCCAAAGTCTTCGCAGTTTCCCGCGCAAGGTTGGCATCCACTTTCGACGCTTTAGAAATATCGGTAATTAAGCGGTCCATTCGGGACACATCTTGCTGGATGATATTGATTAGCTTTTCGCGTTGTTCTTTTGTTTTTGCAACACGGAGGGTGTCAGATGCTGACCGTAAACTAGTCAGCGGGTTTTTAATCTCATGCGCGACATCGGCTGCGAAATTCGCGATATCATCAATGCGGTTATAAAGCCCTTCTGTCATATCCCGAAGCACGAGAGACAAATCGCCGATCTCATCCCGACGGCTAGATAAATCCGGAATAGCGTCCCGTTTCTTAGCACTTCGCGTGACGATTTCCGCCGCGCGGGCCAATCGGCGCATAGGTAAACTAATAAAAAGTGTCAGTCCAAATGACGTCAGAAACATTGCCAAAAAGGCCAATGCTATAATAGGAGCCAATGCCTGACGTTCAGCCGTCACAATTGAACCGACATCATTGCTCTCTACGGTGACTACACCCAAGACCTGCTGAACACGTTGAATAGGGAGAGACACAGTGACGATGAGATTGTCATCTTCATCAAAACGGGGACCATAACTGCTTTCACCGTCTAATCCGGCACGTACTTCAGATTTTAGATCTCTACGAAGGCTGTCCCGTTTGGCTTTCCGCCAGGGCAAATTATGTAATTTGTCATCAATCCAGCCTTTAATATTCTCTCGCCATACCTCTTGTTTTGGGCGGTCAGGACGATCTTCAATAATTGGATCAAGGCTTTCGGTGGTAATTGTGTCGTCGAGCGTTTTCGTATCGGCAACGAGGTCACCCGATTTGTCATGAAGGCGAATTCGCCAACCGTCTTGAACATTCACCCCGCGCAGAACTTGACGCGCGCCGTCGACATCTAATTCTGCTGTACCGCCAAACCCTGTGGCCTGTTCGCCAATTACTGTCGTAATTGTGGAGGCCAAAGATTGAATATTGTCGACTTTAGCATTGATAAGCCCGGCTTCGAACCTGTTCATCGCCAAGGCCCCGGTTACAAGGATGATTAGGCCGATGAGGTTTGAGAGAAAAATATTTCGCGTCAGCCGCGATGTCCACAAGGATCGGCGCGGGCCCCGCCGCCTGTTTCGGCGGCGACGCTTTCGCTTCTTTTCGGATGGGATCGTCTCAGACATACCTCACCCTGATATCAGGTCGGAACTCAGACGTCTCGCCAGAATTTGGCGTCTCGCCTGAAATTGCTCAAATTTAAGCTTCTTTGTATTTATATCCAACGCCGTAGAGGGTCTCAATTCCATCAAAGCTTTTATCGTTCTTTCGAAACTTCTTACGCAAGCGCTTGATGTGGCTGTCGATCGTTCGGTCATCTACATAGATTTGATCATCATAAGCTGCGTCCATAAGCTGGTCTCGAGATTTCACGTATCCCGGACGCTTTGCAAGCGCTTCCAAAATTAGAAACTCGGTCACAGTTAAGCGCACAGCATTCCCGTCCCAAGAACAGGCGTGACGGTTCGGATCCAGTAATAGCTTACCGCGTCGAATAACTTTGTCATCACCTGCCTGAGGTTCTGGCATTTCGACATTCGTCAATCGGGCCCGACGTAAGACGGCCTTGATCCTCTCGCCTAGCAAGCGTTGGCTAAACGGTTTTGTAATGTAATCATCCGCGCCCATGTTAAATCCGATGGCTTCGTCGAATTCATCATCTTTAGACGTCAGAAATATCACAGGAAGATTTGAAGTTTGACGCAGCCGGCGTAACAACTCCAAACCGTCCATACGCGGCATTTTCACATCGAAAACCGCGAGGTCTGGCGGAGAGCTTTTCAAAGCCTCAAGTGCGCTGACGCCATCATGAAACTTACGGACTTCGTATCCTTCGCTTTCTAAGAACATGGAAACTGACGTGAGGATGTTTTCGTCATCATCAACAAGGTAGATTTTAGGCATGGCTCGCTCCCCAGCGCGTTCCGCGACACGGCGCGGTGAATATTCTCTCTGTCTAACTAGGCTCATCGTCTGCATGGCTCAACCCTTCTCCTGTTGCTCTTCACATTTAAGAGTTAGGGACCATCTGCGTCGGAGTAATGACCGGAATGGGGCAATGGTGTGGCAGACAGAAATTACTTGGCTCTGACCCTATATAGATTAGCACATCTAAAAACCTTGCCGTGAGCCATGGCTCTCCCTAGATAGAGCGAAACCACAAAGAGCCCCATTCATGAGCCTTCTCGCTTCCTTGATAGAATTTTTTGTCCAACCATTACTTGGCTTAATACTTCTAATCTTCTTCGCCTACGTCATTATTAGCTGGCTTTTCACATTGAACATCGTGAGCCCGGGCAATCCAACGGCCCGACAAGTCTATGGCATTTTGGCAAGTGTGGTGGAGCCAATTGTTGCGCCGTTCAGACGCATTATTCCGCCGCTCGGAAATTTTGACATGGGATTCTTCTTCGCCGCTATGTTGCTCTACTGGATCAGTCGTTACCTTATTCCGAGCATTATTTTGCCAGCCTTAGCTTAAAGGTTAGAAGCTAGGACTTCGGACGATCCAACAGGCTGTCCAAACGCTCCGCTAAATCCTTTCCTTCGACCGGCGCCGCGCCGGGATCATCGGGCTGGGTGACTGGTTCGAGGACTTCTTCTTCAATCACATCTTCAGGTTCCCTCAAGTCATTGACACCTGGCAAGCGTAAAGGTGCACGGCTATCGAAGCGCGGGTGGATCAATTCACCTGTATCTCCGAATGAAAAGACCAATCTGCGCCAATCTTGCGGCGTATAGTCGAAACTCTCCCCGCTAGGATCAAGATCAGACCAATCCGCTTCCCGCGGCGCAGTAGCCGCGCGTTGCAGCCATAGTCTAGCATCCGTTGGATTGTTCAATCGTTCCTCGGATTGCGCGGCCAAAAGGCACAAACGCGAAGATGGGGCCTCTTCCTTGCGCAAAAGCGGGCTTAGGATAGCCCATGCCTGAACCGCATCGCCGCGTCGCAAGTGATCTTCAGCCAGCAATATTTTGGTTTCACGATGGTCGGGAGCTTGTTTCACGAGCGCCGCCAAACGCTTGTCGCGAGTCTTATTACTTTCACCGTCGAGCAGATCTAGAAACGACAGGGAGAGAGCAGGATGGGCCGCATGCCCCCAGCATTTCTCGATTAATTTTGATGCCGCCTTATGGTCACCCTGTATTTTATACAATTTAGAGGCCAACGCTGCCGCAGGGGCAAATTCCGGCGCTAGGCCACTGGCTTTAACGGCCAATTCCAATGCCTGCCCATAATTTCCTGCATCATGGAGACGATCGGCTTCTGCCGTGTTCAGCACAGCGCGGCGACGGCGCGCTGCAATTTTTTCTACATGTTTGCGCTGCTCACCCGTATCGAGTGTCTCTTCCGCATCTAACCATTGGTGATTGGCAACTTCAGCTTTGAATAAAGTGTCAAATGCCCAGCGCGCTTCAGGGTTCGCGATATAGGCTTCTCTAGACTGTTCTATCGCACCTGGTAGGTCGCCTGTGGCTAACATGTTTTGCGCCAATCCGCGTTGACCTGTAGCCCGTGTCTTTTCGCTCTCAAGCATGGCCTGATAATGTTCAACAGCAACATCGCTGTCGCCCGCGGCCTCGGCGGATAACGCTGATATCACGCGACCTAATTCAGTCGACCCAATTAGATTTCGTGCAACTTCGGCTTTCTTCCGAGCCTTCTTCACATCCCCTTCAGCACCAGCAAGCAAGGCCTCTTCCATAGCATCCAAAGCCCGGTTACGGCGACGCAGTCCGACACCCGATTTCACTCGGCGCGGCAAACGCCAAAGCCATAAGAAAAGCGACCATAACCCAATCAGGCCCAATGTTCCGAAAACACCGGCGACAATTACCGCCTGCCAAGAGAAGCTGATCTCCCCAAACGCTAGTATACCGGATGTAGCGGAAGACTTAAGCGTCAGAAAAACATCCCCGCCGACCCAGAATAGTAGCAAAAGCAAAGCGACGATAAAGCCGAGAACCGCGATCAAATATTTTGTCATAAACTGGCTTTCACACTTTCATACCACGCTTGCCCAGCTGAGCGCACGGGCGACGGGAGGCGTTCAAATTTCTCAGCAGCGGCAGCCAAACGACCTTCGCTTAAATCGGTTTCTATACCTTCGATCAATGTCAGAGGATTATTGGCATCTTTGACACGAATGTGGCGAGAGAGTGTCTTCTGAATCATTCCGCCTTCTTGATTATCTTCGACGGCCGCGATCATTTTGTCTTTGGGAAATGCGAGGATTGAAATGCGTTCAACGACCGGCGCTGGCAAGGGACGATTTTCCAACGCAGATAAACGAGCCTCCATTTTGGACATCAATTCCTCATCCAAAACAGGAACAGTTACAGGTTCAACGTTCCTCACAGTTTCAACGTCAGCCTCCAATGCCTTCAAGCGGTTCATTAGGCCTTCAGGCAGTTCTGGATCCGATGATGCTTCTGCTTCCAGCGCGGCGACGCGATCCTCCAATTCGGACATATCTGGCCACTCAAAGCCGTCTTCACGTGCGGCTTGCAACGCCGTCATAGCGTCTGGGTCAATCTCAGGGGAAGGTGCTTCTTCCAAGGCGGCGAGCCGATCTTCGAATTCTGATAAATCAATAGGGTCAGAGACGACCACGAGATCATTGGATATGTTTTGAACGTCCGTTTCAGTGGCGCTGACGCGATCATTTAAGCCCTTGATTTCGGCCTCCAAGGGCGAAAAATCGACTTCGGATTGAACTGTCGGAGCTGGCGAAAAATGTTTGAGAGCCGCATAAGCGCCATAACCGCCACCAACTGCCCCAATAAAGCCAGCTAACAACCCCGTCAGAATAAAGGCTTTCCACGGCGATTTTGCACGCCGCTCTTGTTCTTCAACCTCGACCTCGGGTTCAACAGGTTCAGCTGCGGGCTGGGGTTCATCTTCGATCATGTCTTCATAATCCATGAAGCTAACTTAGGTTGCCTTACCCTGTCATTTCAAGGGCACTTCATGGGTTGTCGGCTAAGCCCGTTTGGCAGACATAATCAGTTCATCTTCGCGCGGACGAGCGGCAATATGGACGGATCTCAGGCTTATATTTGATAGCGCTTCTGCGGTCGCCTGACTGATACAAATTGCAGACAGCCCTGACAGAGACTGCCCAACCGCAAGATCAGCAAATGTACGCGCCGCCAATGGCGAATAAAAGGCAACCAATTCTGACGGAGATTCAGGCCAGACAGTCCTCGGGATCGAACGGTACACTTTCACGCGTGACGCCGCATACCCTTCTGCTTGCAAATCCACGATAATTGATCCTCGGACATGCCATCCGGAAATGTGAACCAATGATTTCGAACCCTGAACATTGGCGCAAACCCATTTTGTGACATCATCAGACGTTCCATCCACAGATACCACGTCAGAAAATCCGGCCTTGATGGCGTGTTTTGCAGTTGCGTCACCAACACAAATCGCGCGCTGTCCTGCGCAATCAATATGATCAATCCCATTTTTCGAGGTGAATATCAAAACCGCTTGATCAGAAATCGGTTGGTGAGGAACGGATTGAACGTCGAGTAAAGGCTCAACAATTGGATCAAAACCAGCATCCCGCCAAATATCGGCGCTGGCATCTGCGGCGGGGCGCGTGCGTGTAATCCAAACCCTATTCATCAAATGTAATACGCCCACCTACTTCGGTACGCACAGCTTCGCCCATTTTGAATCCTAGGTCATATGCGTCGATTGCCGTTTCAACCCTGCCTTCGACCTCATGCGAAACGCATAGCGAGCCGTCTTTGGACAAAATCTCACCCTTTAAGGATAGATTTTCACCAATCAAACGACCCAAAGCCGCAATTGGGGTCCTACAATTCCCATCAAGAGCACGTAGGAATGCCCGTTCCGCAGTGATTTCTAGTTCTGTTGCGCGATCATTTAGGGACGCGGTGAGACGGTGCAAATCTTTCCGGTCGCTTCGGACTTCAATCCCGATAGCGCCCTGCGCAGGCGCTGGGAGCATAACGTCAGTCTCGACAGCTTGGGTAATACGCTCATCCTGTTCCAATCGGCGCAAGCCCGCGCAAGCCAACAACGTTGCGTCGCATACTCCTGATTCCAATTTACTGAGACGCGTTCCCACGTTTCCGCGCAGTAAGCAGAATGTCAGATCTGGGCGCAAGGCTGAAAGTTGCGCACGTCGGCGCAAGCTGGCTGAACCAATCAGCGCACCTTTTGGCAAATCCGCAATCGATTTATGTTTCACTGAAATAAAAGCGTCTCGTACATCGGCGCGGGGGAGGATTGCGCTAATCACTAGATCATCATGCCCGACCGTCGGAACATCTTTCATAGAATGGACAGCCAAATCGATAGTGCCGTCCAACAGAGCCAATTCCAGTTCGCGCGTAAACAGTCCCTTCCCGCCAAAATCTTTCAGCTCGCCTTTGATCGTATCACCACTCGTTTTTAGGACTTTGATAAGAACGTCTTCTGGCGAACGTTCGGACGTCTCACAGATCAGGCGTTGGACCAAATTGGCTTGGTAGAGCGCCAGCGGGGACCCACGTGTACCAATAATGAGTGGAGGTGATTGCATAATCGCGCAGTAATCCTTAGGTCAGCGGTCATGGCACATGCCCCTAAATCATTGAGAAAACAAGACGCCCCTCTGACAGTTTTGGGCCTTGAGTCATCCTGTGACGAAACGGCCGCGAGTGTGCTGCGCCGCTTTGCAGACGGACGGGTTGACCTGTTGTCCAATATTGTCGCCAGTCAAGATGAAGAACATCGTCCTTTTGGCGGCGTTGTTCCGGAAATTGCGGCTCGCGCGCATATGCGGAAAATTGAACCTATTATTTCAAAGGCCTTGAAGACGTCAGGTCTTTCTTGGGACGAAATTGACGGCATTGCTGCTACGGCAGGTCCTGGTTTGATTGGCGGTGTGATAACGGGATTAATGGGCGCAAAAGGTCTCGCTATGGCCCTCGGCAAACCGCTTATCGCCGTGAACCATTTAGAAGGTCATGCCCTTTCACCTCGACTGACAGAAAAGTGCGCTTTTCCTTATTTATTACTTCTCGTCTCTGGCGGACATTCGCAAATCTTATCGGTAACGGGCCTCGGTACATATGAACGTTTAGGCAGCACCGTAGATGATGCGGCTGGGGAAGCCTTCGACAAGACTGCCAAAGTCATGGAACTTGGTTTCCCAGGCGGGCCACAGGTTCAAAATTGGGCCGCACGCGGAAACCCAAATGCTGTGAAGCTCCCCCGCCCTATGAAAGGGCGCGATCACGCGGATTTTTCTTTTGCGGGTTTAAAAACGGCTGTCGCCCGTGCTTGGGATGCGAGCGATAAATCGGATACCGCGAAAGCTGACCTCGCCGCAAGTTTTCAACGGGCGATGACAGACACCATGTTGGACCGCGTCAACCACGCGATGACGCTTTATCGCCGGCGAACAGGCGAAACGAACCAAGCGCGCCTCGTTGTGGCAGGCGGCGTTGCCGCAAACACTGAGTTACGAGCCGGATTAAAAAGCCTCGCAGAAAGCCGCGCTTTCGATTTCATAGCGCCGCCACTTAAATTTTGCGGTGATAACGCGGCAATGATTGCTTTGGCTGGTGCAGAGCGATTAGCGACAGGCCTTATCGATGCCTATGACGCCCCTGCCCGCCCGCGTTGGCCACTAGACAGCGAAGCCGCAGTGTCTGCGCCAAAATCCGGCCACGGAAAAAAGGGACCCAAGTCATGACGCATTTCCTAATCTATACCGAAGATAAAGAAGACAGTTTGCCTATTCGCATGGCGAACCGCGAAGCTCATCTAAGCTGGGTGATGAATGATCCAAAGGTACAGCTCATCTCAGCAGGACCCTGGTTAGATGACGACGGCGATATGCGCGGCAGTCTTCTTATTGTCAGTGCTGAAACCTTGGAAATAGTTGAAAACTGGTTGGAACAAGATCCATATAATAAAGCTGGTCTGACTGGGTTTAAACGTGTCCGTAAATTCAATTGGCTTCTAGGCGCGCCCGCTAGCTAGTTTTTCCTAATCCCTTGCATGTAATTCGCCATAAAATCTCCTGTGGCTAGGATTACAGCTCTTTTTCCGCTACATTCCTTTTCGTGCCAAAAAGGAGAATGTCATGAAATGGGTTAAGCGTATTGGGCTCGGACTGCTCACACTTATTGTTCTGGTCTTAGTCGGAGCGTGGATTTGGTTCTGGGCAAGACCGGTCGGTATCAACAATTACGTCAACAAAACGACGTTTCAAATTGCCTCTGACAGCCCGGAAGCCCTGACCTATATCGGACTTCTGGACGGAACGCCTCTTGATTTTCACTCTGGTAAACTTGCCAGTTACACAAAAGAACAAGAAGAAATCTCCAAGGCCAAATTGGCTAAAGCTCGCAAGGGTTTGGAAAAATACGGACCTGATGGATTAGATGACCAAGAATTACTGACCTACCGGATAATCCAGTGGCAATTTGAAGATTGGATGGCGGATAGTGATCTGGAATTTACCGGATATCCGATCAGTCAGCTTTCAGGCCCGCATGTCGATCTTCCAAGTTTTTTGACGGATATTCATTCGGTCAATTCAAAAAAATCTGCGAAACGCTATCTGGCGCGATTAAATGAATTTGGGCGCGTGCTCGGAGAAACATATGTTAACGTGGAACGCGCACAACAGGCCGGTGTGGTTGCCCCCGATTTCGTCATCGAAAAAACGCTTACGGGGATGCGCAATTTCATTGCAAACGGTGTTGATGAAAACCCACTGGTTACGACCTTCCCAGAAAAATTGGACAAAATCGAACTGTCACCCGACGAGCGTGACGCAATGCTTGCTGAAGCCAAGTCAATCGTCGGCGATCGCATCATTCCCGGATACGAAAAACTCATCTCGCAACAAGAGGAGTTGTTGAAAACTGCAACTTCGGATGCCGGAATTTGGCGAATTCCAAATGGAGATCGAATTTATGCAACGGCATTGCGATCTAATACAACCACCGACATGTCGGCAGATGAAGTTCATAATGTTGGCCTTGCTGAAGTCTCCAGAATTGAAGCCGCAATGAGCGCAATTATGGACGGACAAAACGTTCCATCCGATCTCCCTTTTGCGGACCGTGTGCGCAGTTTGATGGAAGCCCCGGAACACGTATTTGAAAATACGGATGAGGGCCGCGCTGAAATGATTGCCTATCTTGAAGAATTGAACACGGACGTCATGACCATTGCTGGCGAGTATTTCGTAACCTTGCCCACCGCAGATTTAGAGATTTTGCGGGTTCCCGAGTTTTCGCAAGATGGCGCACCAGGTGGATATTACAATGGGCCGTCTATGGACGGAAAACGTCCTGGAAAATTCTATATCAATCTCAAGGACACCGCTGATAACCCGCGGTGGACCTTACCAACCTTACTTTATCATGAAGCTGCTCCAGGCCATCATTTTCAAATCAGCCGGGCACAAATGATCGAAGGTATCCCAATGGTTCGGAAGCTGGGACTATTCACAGCCTATTCGGAAGGTTGGGCCTTATACGCAGAGAAAGTCGCCGCAGAAGACATGGGTCTTTACGCCGATGATCCGCTTGGTGACCTTGGCCGACTACAGGCAGAGATGTTCCGAGCGGTCCGTTTGGTTGTCGATACAGGGCTTCACCACAAACGTTGGACCCGCGAAGAATCGATTGAGTATATGGTCGCGAAGACAGGTATGACCGAGGCCGAAGTCACCCGCGAAATTGAGCGCTACGTCGTATGGCCCGGTCAAGCTACAGCCTATAAGACGGGTCAACTTGCCATGATCGAAATGCGCAAAAGCGCGGAAGCTGCATTAGGTGATGATTTCGACCTCCGTCTCTTTAACGAGAAATTACTATCCGGCGGCGCTATGCCGCTAGATATTCTTGCGGAGGAAATAGACGCTTGGGTCGAAACACAAAAATAGGTTTCGGTTAATCATCTGTCGTCAAGGCGCATGCAAAAATGCGCTTTGACTTGCCCACTCTCATCCGCATGACTGTAGGCCGATAACTAGCGACCAATCGGAACTTGCCAAATGGACCTCGTAAGCGACAGCGTACTCATCGATGAAGGCAAAAAATTGCCAAGTTTCGATAGGGTATTTCCGACGTTGAAAGGGTTCGTGCTTGGAAACCCGAATTCTTGGACGAAAGGGCATCCGCACAAATTTTACAAACAGATGCGCGAAGACGCACCTGTCATGTGGACTCCCATGCGAAAAAACATGTCAGGCTTTTGGTCTGTAACCGGATATGACGATATCAAGTCCGTCGAACTCGCCCCCAAAATATTTTCATCAGAACGCGGCAGCATGCTTATGGCCGTGAACCCGCGCAGCAAATGGCCCGGCGATAAATTGGTTCCGGCATCTTTCAATTGTCTCATAAATCTGGACGCGCCACGACATATGGAATTGCGGATTCAGCAAAAGGCCTTCTTCATCCCGGCCTATGTCGCAAAAGTCCGTGAGCGAGTTGCAGCAAAAATTGACTCTCTTTTGGACGATGCTGAACGTCAGGGTCCGGAAATCGATTTCGTAAAATTGTTTTCACAAGAGGTGCCTATGTTCACCTTATGCGAAATGCTTGGTGTTGATGAAGCTGACCGTCCAAAAATCATCTACTGGATGCATTATCTCGAGTTAGCGGAACAATTCGTGGCAAATCCCATGCGAATGCTGTTGAAAAACCCAATGTTTCCCCGCCGCTTCGCCAAGGCCATTAAAGACATGTTTGAGTATGGCGAGGCTGTCATGGCAGACCGACGCGCCAACCCACGCGAAGACTTGCTCACCGTCATTGCCCAATCTCAATTGGGCGGCGAGGACTTGCCACAAGAGTTTTTGGATGGGTCTTGGCTACTTATTATTTTTGCGGGCAATGACACATCGCGAAACTCTCTCTCGGGTACAATTCGGTTACTGACGGAGTTTGATGACCAGCGCCAGATGGTGATCGATGACCCCACCCTTATTCCGAAAATGACTCAGGAAGCTCTACGCCTCGTTAGTCCGGTCCAATATATGCGCCGCACAGCGATTGAGGACACTAAGTTGAACGGGCAGAAAATCGCCAAGGATGAGAAAGTCGTCATGTGGTACGGCGCGGGAAACCGTGACCCGCGGGTTTTTCCGAACCCAAATACCTTCGATATGATGCGACCAAATGTAGACAAGCATCTAGCCTTCGGTCACGGCGTCCATAAATGTCTGGGCAGCCGTATTGCCCAAATGCAATTGAGATTATCTTTCGAAAAAATACTAGAACGGTTTCCGAATATACATTGGACGGGGAAACAAAAAATCTCGCCTGTTATTCTTGTCCATGCGATTTCTAGCTTGACAGTCAACTTATACGGACCCAACGGAAAACGCCCGACTCAAGTTCAAGTTAGATCTTTCGACTGAACCACACAGTCGGCGACCAGGCGCTCTAATTGCCTTTGAAATTCCAAGCCATCATTCGCCAGCAATGCGTTGAGAGTAGGCGCGCCCACCGGCGTATCCGTTGAAACTTCGCGGCATTTTGTTTTTTTGTCATCCTGTTCAATATCAACGTCTAATGCGACCTGATACCGCGACCAATTCGATCCAAAATAACGCAATCCCCAGTTACGCACTTTGATATCGGCAGCCGGCAGGGCCGCTGTCAGTCCCAATAACGGATCGGTCACAACGCCTGCATTCAGTAAAGACTCTGCAGCGGACATTCTATTCGCCTGCCCGATAAATCCCTGCTGGTTTCGCAGTGACGTCTCATATTGAAAATTGGATGGCACAGAGCTGGCGCAAGACACCAAACCAATAGGACACAGCAGCGTCGCCAAAAAACGCATAGACAATAGGTTTATGTAATCGCGCATAGATTGCGTTTCTATAGAGTTCGGGTCGCTGGGTAAATATCCTAAAGAACAAACGTAAATTAGGCACTTGTTAACCATAATGCGCGCAACAGAATACATTGCTGTGGAGGCCGGTGTGCTGATTCAAAAACCTGTTGCGAGGTATTACCCGCAACCTAAATGCGGCTCCTTATCCCGCCGAAATATGCTCAAGGGTTCGGCAGCCATCTCTGTTCTTGGATTGGCAGGATGTGGCGGGTCCTCTTCCTCCACCAACAGCAATCTGACGACGACGCCTGTAACAGTAACGCCCCCAACTACACCACCGCCTGCAGGAAGCGGCAATCATCCCATTTTTGGAGCCGATATCATGACCAGACAAGCGGAAGCCCTTTCTCTCAGAACGACGGCCGCGAACGTTCAAGCAAATGTCGTTTACGGCACACAGGAAACAAATGGTGATGAGGGCGCGTTCGCCGATTATCGCGCTAGTTTCACGAAAGGCCTGCCACATGACGATTTGGGCGAAGTGGACGTGGATGCATATAATGCCTTACTAGCTGCCCTAGAAACCGGTCAAAATACAGATTTTGAAGCCATTCCCATGGGTGGAACACGAAAGTTAGCCAACCCTCAAGCCGCCTATCGTTTCGAGTTGGTCGGGTTAGACTCACACAAAACATTTATGCGTCCGGCTCCCGCTTTTGAGAGCGCTGAGACAGCTGCAGAAATGGGAGAGCTCTATTGGAAAGCCCTTTGTCGAGACGTTCCATTTTCTGACTATGACACCAATGCTTTGGTTCAAGCCGCTATTACGGATCTCAACGGGTTCTCAGAAACAGTCGGACCCTTAGATGGCGGCCAGGTTACATCCGCCAACATCTTCAGGGGCAATACACCGGGCGATCTCGTCGGTCCCTATATCTCACAGTTCCTGTTAAAGGACGTGCCTTACGGAAATACCTCCATCACTCAGACCTATGATACCCCAGCGGCGGGTGATAATTTCATGACCTCAGAAGCCGATTGGTTGGCCGTTCAAAGAGGGACCTCTCCCGCACCACTCGTCAAAGGGTCTGCCCGCTATATTAGCGACGCGCGCGCCTTGGGTGAATTTGTTCATGTTGATTATAGCTACCAAGCCTACCTCAACGCGGCTCTCATTTTGCTGACGGTGCCGGGCAGTTTTGACTCAAGCAATGTTTACAATACGTCTGTTACACAAGGCGGCTTCGCGACATTAGGCGGGCCGGACGTTCTGGACCTCGTCGCCAAGGCAGGCAACTTAGCGCTTTCAGGCGCATGGTATCAAAAATGGCTTGTACATCGTCGCCTACGCCCGGAAGTTTACGGAGGCCGCCTGCACAATCAAATTATGGGCGCCAAGGATTATGGGCTCCCCACTGAATTGGTCAACTCAGACGCCATTACTCAGACCTTCGCCAACTTTGGGTCTTATTTTCTTCCAATGGCCTACCCGGAAGGATCTCCGACACATCCAGCTTACCCCGCAGGTCACGCAACGATTGCGGGTGCCTGCACAACGATCTTAAAGGCATTTTTTGAAGAAAGCTTGGCTCTACCAGATCCGGTTATTGCAAGCCAAACTGGCGATAGCCTATCCCCTTATTCCGGAACGCTAACGATTGGAGATGAGCTAAATAAACTTGCCAGCAACATCGCATTGGGACGCGACTGGGCTGGGGTTCACTATCGTTCTGATGGCATTGACGGGCTGGAAGTCGGAGAGCAACAAGCCATCGGCTTGCTACAGGACTATAGCCGGACGTATCGTGAACAATTTTCTGGGTTCAACTTGACTAAGTTTGACGGCACGCCGGTCAATATTAATGGTGGTGCCGTCGTTTAATTAGTCGAATTATTGACTGCGATTGCCGTAAATATCCAATTCAATGACGCTGCCTTTTCCGGCCGCTTTCGCGAATTCTGATGCGGGCTCTAATTGGGTCGCTCTATCTCCAACAACGACATACACCATTTCACTTTCTTGAAGATATTCATCCGCAATACGTTTGAAATCCGCTTTGGTCATATCGACTAATTCGGCTTGTTCGTCTTCAACATAAGTCGGCGACAAACCGTATCGGCTGATATTGCGCAGCGTTCCAAGCTTTGCGCCGAGGCTTTCAAAGGCACGCGTGTTTTCCTTGATCAGTTTTTGCTGTGTCGTTTCAACGGCGGCGTCATCAAACTCAGGTCCATAGGCCCGCACCATGTCGCGAATAGTTTCTAGTGACGCCTTCGTCGCATTGGCACGCACAGACGTCCCTATTGTGAAAGGCCGCGCAACGGTTCCATTTGGAACACTAGAATAGGCACCATAAGTATAACCTTTTTCAATCCGTAGGACCTGCGCGAGATCACCAGAAATGCCTCCGCCTAATTTTTCATTCGTAAACCGAATTTTATTGAAATCCGCATCGCTGGTTGCAGCCGTCAATTTGCCGATACGTAAGACTGATTGCTTTGAACCCGGCACATCAATGAAGAAAACCTTGCCAGCATTCGCTTGCGCAGGAATGTCAAAAGTCGCGCGCGGCGCACCGGACGGAGACACTGAAGTGCCGAGCTTCGCCAAACCCAACGCCGCACGGTCAGGATCGATATCTCCAACAACATGCAAGCGTGCCGTCGATTGAAGTATCTTCAAATGCGCAGCTTGCAAATCCGACAAATCTAAAGACCCGACACTTTCCGCGCTTCCGCCTGCTGGTCTCCCCAGCGGATGATCCGTTCCATAAATCAACCCGTTAAAAGCTTTTGTTGCGATGGAGTTCGGGTTCGCCTCCTGACCTTTAATGCCAGTCAAAGCGGCTGATTTTACGCGATCAAAATCCTCCGCTTGCCAACGCGGTTGGGTGAGAATTTCTTCGACTAAATCGACGGTCGCTTCAAAATTCCGGGCCAGACATGTGGCCGAGATCGTGAGTTCTTCAGAATTGGCGGACACATTAATGCCAGACCCCAACAAACCAATGGCTTGCTCTAACTCGGCCGCTGTCTTGGTCGCTGTGCCTTCATTCATGAGATCAGCCAATAAGGACAACCGCCCGTTTTCGTCTGCTATTTCGGACCAACGTCCACCCGGCAAAGTAATATCAAATTGCACCAATGGAATTTCGTTGGTTTCAATTCCGCTGAGCGTGACGCCATCGACAAGTGTGCGTGTCCAAATTTCCGGCATTTTCAGAAGCGGTAGATCACCGAATGGTGGCTCTGTTCGATCATGCTCTGTCGGGGTTTTTTCGAATTCTGCGACATCGCCTGCGCTAACCTCTTCTGAGGCAACGTCGGCCTTCACTTCCTCGATCCAGACAGTTGCGCGCTCGGCCCCTTTCATCGCTAACCCGCCCTGCTCTTTTGGGACAAAGCTGGTCATGACATAGGGCTTACCCCTGATATATTTGTTATAGGCCTCTCGGACATCATCGGCCGTCACCGCTTGAACCTTTTTGGCGACCTTCGCCGAATAGGCTGGATCTCCAGCGAATTCATTGCTGGTCGCAAGGTCATTTGATTTACCCAGAACGGTAGACAAACTATTATAGAGGATGGTTTCTTGCTCTGCCTTTATGCGTTGCAAATCAA
This sequence comes from Litorimonas sp., assembly GCA_039975855.1. Lineage (GTDB taxonomy): Bacteria > Pseudomonadota > Alphaproteobacteria > Caulobacterales > Maricaulaceae > Litorimonas. The sequence goes on from JBDWGH010000004.1 coordinate 46,782, forward strand.
CCGGGTTCACACTGCTCATTTCAAAGGCCTTCATGGCGATATTGATAGAGGCTTTAACCTCATCCAAATCCACGCCCGGCTTCGCGCGAACGCGAATAGTGAATTCTCCTGCGATTTCATTGGCACGATGAAACGCAGACACATTCGGCGCGAGTTTGGCGCTGTCGACGATCTCTACATATAAAGGCGAATTGCGACTGCCGCCCAAAATACTCGCCAGCATGTCGAGCGCTTGTTCATCCGGATGATTACCTTCGACGGTTGGAAATGTGAGGCGAAGCTCTGGCAGCCTGGCGAAATTGTCTTCAAACCAAAGGTTTTTCGTCTCCGTCAGAGTGACAGGCTGCGGCTTCGGTTTTTCGACATCCCGTCCGCGCGGAATTTCACCAAACCAAAGCTCAACTTTGCGCTTCGTGTCTTCGATATCGATATCTCCAACAATCGACAGAGTCACATTATTTGGGCCGTACCAATCCGTATGGAATTCTTTCAAATCATCAAGCGTCGCGGCTTGTAAATCGGGCAGTGAGCCAATGACGGTCCAGCTATAGGGGTGTCCTTCGGGATAGAGCGCCGTGCGAATGACTTCGCCCGTATACCCATAGGCTCGGTTATCGACACGTTGGCGTTTTTCATTCTTCACGACTTGTTTTTCGCGCTCCAGCGCAGCGGTCGTAACGGTGTTGATCATATACCCCAGGCGATCACTATCGATCCAAAGGATTTTATCAAAAGCATCCTTGGGAACGACTTCATAATAAATCGTCCCATCAGACCACGTGCCGCCATTCCGCTGTCCCCCCCAATCTGGAATGGCTTTGCGGTTCCATCCGCGCGGAACATTCTCAGAGTCGTTAAACGCCATATGTTCGAAGAAATGCGCAAAGCCTGTGCGCCCTGGTTTCTCGCGATTGGATCCAGCGTGGATAACCGTTGTCACTGCGACGATCGGGTCGGACCGGTCCACTTGCAAGATAACATCGAGCCCATTGTCCAGCGTGAATTTCTCATAGTCTATAGTGAGGGCTGACGACTGGGACGCCACAGGTGTGTTATCGGATGACGACCCCGGCGTCATCTCTCCACATGCACTAAGAGTTACAGCCGTGGCACCGGCCAATAATAACGAACGAAGCTTCATGATAATCTCCCTTTGTCGGAAGACATATAGCAACCAGTTCATTCAATCAAAATCATTCGACAATTTGGCTCGACCGCAGGGGGTTGAAAAACAAAAAACCAGCCCCCTTTACTGGAAGGAGCTGGTCCAATTTGGCAGGTGTGGGTTCCTGCCGCCTTTATCGAATGTTCGGCCTTAGCTGGTCGACTTCTTATACGTTTTTGTCACGCCTGTTTTGTAATCGATACAGGCTTGCAAATCATCTACCCCTTTATCGGTGCAAAGTTTCATGGCGTCGTCAAAGCTAAGAACGACGCGTTCTTTTTTCGCCTTCATCGCTTTTTCCGACGCACCCATAACAGCAGTTTGACCCGCTGCGGGATCCGCTTTCATGGCGCTGGTCTGTTTGGCTTTCATCTTCTTCTCGTCGCAGTTTTTATCGCCGCCAGCCAAAGCTGTTCCGGCACTCGCGAACATGGCGATGGATGTGATAGCGGCCATTTTAAGAAATGTGGATGTCATGATGTCTCTCCTATTTAATGTGACGTTATCACGTTAGACGACACATGTCGTATCTTGAAGAGGTATTACGACACCTGTCGTATAATTAAGGAAACTGACACATTGTCGCAGTTAATCTACATCGAGCTGACTGGCTAAAATCTTGGCGAGACATCGGGTAAAATATTTTCAAAGAATCTTCGGTTAACGGGTTGAAGAGTCCGTTCGTCTCGCCCACATGACGCCCACTGGCACTCCCATCACGAGAGTGCCAAGCTTATATTTGAAACCCTAGAGAAGAGAGAAGACGCATGAAATTTCGTCCCCTCCATGACCGCGTTGTTGTAGAACGCGTCAAAGAAGACACTAAGACAGCCGGCGGGATCATCATCCCGGATACGGCTACAGAGAAGCCTTCCGAAGGCAAAGTCGTTGCAGTTGGACCCGGCGTCCGCGGCGATGACGGCAAAGTTTCCAAGCTAGATGTCAAAAAGGGCGACCGCGTCCTCTTCGGCAAATGGGGCGGAACAGAAGTCAAGATTGACGGCAAAGACCTTCTCATCATGAAAGAGTCGGACATTATGGGTGTCATCGGATAGTCGGAACAATTTGCGAAGCAAATTTTTCGACATCACCGGCGTCCGTCAGGTTGAATTTTTGCATCGCAAAAAATCAACGCAGGACGCAACGGTGCCAACACCCCGCAAAATATAGCCCCCAATTTGAATTGGGATGCAAAAATTAAACTAGGAGAATTACTATGGCGGCTAAAGACGTCAAATTCGGTAGCGAAGCTCGCGCCAAAATGCTCGAAGGCGTAGATATCCTCGCCAACGCAGTCAAAGTTACGCTCGGTCCAAAAGGCCGTAACGTAGTCATCGAAAAATCTTTCGGCGCACCGCGCACAACAAAAGACGGCGTTTCCGTCGCGAAAGAAATCGAGCTGGAAGATAAGTTCCAAAACCTCGGCGCTATGATGCTCCGTGAAGTCTCTTCCAAGACAAATGACAAAGCCGGCGACGGTACAACGACAGCGACAGTCCTCGCACAAGCCATCGTTCGCGAAGGCCTAAAGCGTGTTGCTGCTGGCATGAACCCAATGGACCTTAAGCGCGGGATCGACAAAGCGTCATCCGAAATCGCTGGAGACCTTCTCAAGAAAGCCAAGAAGATCTCAAAGTCTTCCGAAATCGCTCAGGTCGGTACGATCTCTGCAAACGGCGAGTCCGCTATCGGCGAGATGATCGCAGAAGCCATGGGCAAAGTCGGCAATGAAGGCGTCATCACAGTTGAAGAAGGCAAAACAGCCGAAACTGAGCTGGACGTTGTTGAAGGCATGCAGTTCGACCGCGGTTACCTGTCCCCTTACTTCATCACAGACGCCGAAAAAATGCGCTGCGAAATGGATGATCCATACATCCTCCTCAACGAAGGCAAGTTGACATCCCTACAGGCGATGCTCCCAATCCTCGAAGCTGTTGTCCAAACGGGCAAGCCACTTCTTATCATTGCGGAAGACATCGAAGGCGAAGCGCTTGCGACTCTCGTCGTCAACAAGCTCCGCGGCGGTTTGAAAATCGCAGCTGTCAAAGCTCCAGGCTTCGGCGATCGCCGCAAAGCCATGTTGCAGGACATCGCGATCCTCACAGGCGGTACAGTCATTTCAGAAGATCTCGGCATCAAGCTCGAAAACGTCTCCCTGAAAGACCTCGGCACGTCCAAGCACGTCCACATCACAAAAGACGACACAGTCATCGTTGATGGTGCCGGTAAGAAGAAAGACATCAAAGCCCGCGTTGAGCAAATCCGCGCACAGGCCGAAGCGACGTCTTCCGATTACGACCGTGAAAAGCTGCAAGAGCGTCTGGCGAAACTCGCTGGCGGTGTTGCCGTTATCAAGGTTGGCGGATCTACAGAGATCGAAGTGAAAGAGCGTAAAGACCGCGTCGATGACGCCCTGAACGCCACACGCGCAGCCGTCGAAGAAGGCATCGTCCCAGGCGGCGGTACAGCGCTTCTTCGCGCATCACGCTTCATCGACGTCGAAGGCGCCAATGATGACGAGCAAGCCGGTATCGAAATCGTCAAAGCGGCGCTTCAATACCCTGTCCGTCAAATCTCTGACAATGCTGGCGTTGAAGGCGCGGTTGTTGTTGGCAAGATCATCTCTGAGAACAAAGCCAATTTCGGCTATGACGCTCAGAACGACAAATATGTCGACATGGTCAAAGCCGGCATCATCGACCCGGTCAAAGTTGTCCGTACGGCCCTGATGGACGCTGCGTCCGTCGCTGGCCTGATCCTGACAACAGAAGCCGCCATCGTCGACGCCCCAAAGAAGGATAGCGGACCTGCTATGCCGGACATGGGCGGAATGGGAGGAATGGGAGGAATGATGTAAATCGCTTCGCGATTTAGTCATACCCGACCATTCCTAGAGCATTTGGACCCGTCGCCGTGAAGAATTTGATCCAGTGGATCAAATTTAGGCGTCGGTCACAAATCTTCGTAAAAAGAAAAGGCCGCTCTTCGGAGCGGCCTTTTTTGTTAGTATTTATATCCTGAAACTGCCGAATTGTAGGCCCGGGTCGCAAGAGCTTTTGTCCGCGCCTGCACCTCTGGTTTATCCCAAGCATCAGAGGAAATGATTTCCTGAGCAACCTCCCTTAAATAGTCATCTACGTGCTTGATATTATTGTCGAAGTCCTGCGGATTAAGTAGAATTTTGGCTTTTTCAAATGCTGATTTACTTCCCAATATTCCATTAATTTGACGCGGAATCACCGTGAGATTGCCGACCTCATGTAACCACTCTTCTACTATTTCAGCAGACGCTTGCGGATAAATATGTTCGATGTCGTGATCAGGCTTCACCCCATTGAACAAATCGTCGAGATCAATCAGATTTTTGCGTTGTCCTGGCTTAACTCCAACATTCACAATCTTATCTATCGTGTACTTGATAATCGGACGATCAGAAGGTTGAATATATGTGAGATTTTTAAAGGCTGCCTCAAATTCTTCTTGGTTTGCCATCTTCTCAATAAGTTTGCCACTTAACTCAGTAATCAACTTTGTCGGATTATCAGCCTTGAAGAACTTCTGACTATAAAGCTGATAGAGCTTCTCAACTTCATTCCCTACGCGATTACAAACCTTATTATTCACATAATGGTATGACTCCAGAAGCCTAAAGAAAGAGATTACTTTCTTTGTCGATTTTGAATCGGCTCCACTTCTCGAAAGCGAAATAATTGTCGAATAAACTAAAGGTGTTGCCTGGGTGACTTTGAATAGCTTCAAGGCATTAATTGCTCGAACCATTTCAGACAAATACATACTATCACGAATATCGGCATTCTTTTTCAACCAGTGTTTTAGGGCAACAGACTCTTTGTCTTGATAGGCTTTATAAAATTTGGAAAAATCTAGTAGCTCAGTAATAAATTCATCTGTCGTAGTTTTGCTGTGATATTCTTTTAAATTACGATACAACTTTTTTGTCGAAGTTGAACCGCCACGCGAATTCCAAAAATACTTCAACATTCGCAGCATTGAGGTCCCAGCATTATCGCTGATTTTTTCCCACGTCTCTCTAGTGCTAGCTTCAGCCGACGCATCTTTTGAAAAAAGAAAGTTCTTAAGTAAATCTTCTACTGCCAACTCTTTTCCACGAGCATTGGTGCGTTCAAAAATCTCGAATGCCTCAGATTGATCATCAATACCTATCGTAATTACTACGGTGTCATTCAGTATTTGCTTTAGAAACTTTCGAAATTGGTCCTCAGAACCCTCACCAGAAAACTGTCTAATCTCCTTTAAACAAGCATCGTAGATAGGCTTGATACGACGATTTGGAAATACTGCCCCAACCCCATCAATCTTATCCGGGAACGTGCCATCCCAATCTTGTTTACATATATTGTGAAAAACAAGTCGTATGCTCTCAGACGCAACTAACTTAGGTTCTGGGTTAATGACGATATCATCCCCAGCATCAATTTTCTTCTGGCAGGCCGTGACTAGTGTTCCGGAATCAAGAACGTCTTTTGCATATTGCCTACAAGCGACCAACAATATGAGAATTGTTGTAAGACGTTGTTGGCCATCAATAATATCAACCGTATCTTTATTAGGTGTCGTTCTATCCTGCGAATGGTCGAATAGCATCGTCCCCAAAAATAACTGACTTGAGCCTCCCTCATTCATTGCCCCGGTTAAATCCAAGAACAGGTCTTTCAGTTGAGTATCAGCTTTCCAATCATATCCTCGTTGATAGTCAGGTATTACGAATTGGGTATGGCTGCCCAACAAATTGCTTATCGTTTGTTTCTCTGGAGCTCTCATTCGTCAGCCTTCTCAAATTTCACTCAAACCTGATCAGTCAGAACCCTCTGCGTCAAGATGTTCGCGTTATGTTTCGGCACTTATTTGTTGCATTATGGCGTTGACAACCAAAAAATAGGATCGCATTCCTAATTTCTTATGCGACGACGACTTAGTTAATGGCGGCGTGGGCCGAAAACCCACGCTTCACATTACTCCAAGGCGATTGCCTCACCGTTTTGGAGAAGATCACCGATCCGATCCCCGATAATTCCGTCGACATGATTTTCGCGGACCCGCCTTATAACCTTTCCAATGACGGCTTCACCTGTTCCGGTGGACGCATGGTGTCCGTCAATAAGGGCGATTGGGACCGCTCCCAAGGTGTTGAGGCGGATTATCTGTTCCATCAGACATGGATTGCGGCGTGTAATCGCAAGCTGCGGCCCGGCGGGACGCTTTGGATTTCGGGGACCTATCATTCAATCTATCAATGCGGATACGCTTTGCAGGTCGAAGGCATGCATATTCTGAATGATATTGCGTGGTTCAAACCCAATGCCTCGCCCAATCTGTCTTGCCGTATGTTCACGGCCAGCCATGAGACGCTGCTTTGGGCGCGGACGGCGAAAAAGCATAAACATGTTTTCAACTATAAAGACATGAAACATGGCGATTGGCATGAGACGGACGCCATTAAAAAGGCGGATAAGCAGATGCGCTCTGTTTGGCATATCCCGCTGACCAAAAAGTCGGAAAAAGCCTTTGGCCGTCACCCGACGCAAAAACCGGAAGCCCTGTTAGAGCGGGTCGTGCTGGCCAGTACCAATCCCGGCGACATCGTGTTGGACCCATTCATGGGGTCTGGCACAACAGGCGTCGCCGCGCTGCGCCATGGCCGCCGCTTTATCGGGATAGAGATGGACAGCGAGTATTTAGAGGGCATCGCCCGCCCACGCCTGAAGGCAGAATTGGAGGCGTTTGAACAGGCGCCCAAAACGGAACAAAAGTCAGATGCCGAAGCTATGCTTTGGAATGAAATTGACGGGATTATGAAAACGGCCGGATAACCGCTACCAGAAAAACTGCCCCACGAAAAAGAACACCCGCATCGCAACCACGCCAATGGCGGCTCCGATCAGGGTCCAAAATAGTTGTTGAAACAGGCTGACATCCATTGCGCCAGAAAATGTCCAAAACAGCCAGCCGCCAAAGCCCGCACCGACAATGTCGAAAACGCGGTCTATAATGCGCGTGAATTTAGTCTCGGCGTTGAGTCCCCGATCCATCAATTCATCATATTTCTTTTGCGCATCTTCATCCGTCATCCCCCTGCTTTAGGGCGTCGGTCTTAGACAAGTCTTAAGAGCGGGCTGGCGCTCTACGGCGACGCAATGTCCCTGTTTCAAACTCCGTCCCTGTTTCGCCAAAATCAAAACCGTTTAACTTCAGCGCCCTAACACAAAAAACAAGAGATGCGTCCTTACCTCCGAAAGCTGTGTTAAATTGCTTAGGTTCTTTCGGACATTGGACAAGTAAGACGTCACTTACCTGTTCCGAAGGACAGCGGGGTTGAGCATCTGATTGTGCAAATCGCATTCGCGAAATGCACGAGACAAATCGGATTGTGCCGGACCTTTGATAATGAGAGCCGACCGGTGGTTCCAAGTGGGCCAACTCCGGGGTTTATGACTGGCCGTTATCTCAACAACCGCTGCCGCGTGGTCTATCTTCGCGTAAAACACTTTTTCACTTTCGGTCTTCCGTCGCGAGGATCGACCACGCGGGCCGTCCTCTTTTACGAGGGCTAACGCCCGACAAATAGACTTTCGGCAGGTCCTTCGATGGCCTGCAAACACTCCCCTATGCCAGAAAGAAAGCCATGCCGCGCATCACCCACAAATTTCCAAAGCCATCATCGAAAACCCTCTCAACCCATGACGAGCTGCGCAATCTCAGCCTCGCCGTCACAATTCGGGAGAAACAGGTAAAGCTCCGACGATTGGAATGGGATACGCAGCGCATTGCCCTGCCCCATATCACGCCCATGCCGGGCGATGGCGAACTACAAATTCGTAAGCCCATGACAAAAGGCGATATCCCCACGCCGCGCCCGCCGTCCAAACCCCCGGCCTATCATCCCGAGATGGATAGCGATCTTTATGGCATCATGATGAAAGTCTATTTGGACGGGTTGCAAGATGAGTGGGACCGCAATCCCTATAATAAGCTCGCCAGCATTTCCGCGCAGGAAAAACGCGATGCGCGGCGGTAGGGTTTAGGCCCCAGTTTCGGTTCATTTGACAGTCATCTGAATTTAACTAAGCTTTTACCTTTCACACCTGGGGAGGGATCTATGAAAAAATTAATCGCAGAAATGATCGGTACGGCTGCTCTTGTTATATTCGGGTGCGGTACCGCCGTATTGGCGGGGGCCGAGGTTGGCCACGCCGGAATCGCCGCCGCATTTGGTTTGGCTATTGTTGCAATGGCCTATGGCATTGGGCCGATATCCGGTTGTCACGTTAATCCAGCGGTCTCGCTGGGCGCCTTTGTTTCGGGCCGTATGAGCGCGGGCGAAATGGTCAAATATTGGGCCGCACAATTCGTTGGGGCCGTTATCGGTGCCGCCATTGTCTATGCCATCGCCAGCGGTAAAGCGGGCTATTCTCTTGCGGAAAATGGGCTCGGCCAAAATGGATGGGGCGCAGGCTATCTTGGCGAATACTCCATGCATGCCGCGTTGATCTTTGAAGTTGTCGCAACATTCTTGTTCGTCACGGTGATTTTGGGCGCCACGCAGAAAGCTGCACCTGCGGCCTTTGCGGGCCTTGCTATCGGCCTCACGCTTTGGGTCATTCACTTGGTCGGCATTCAGGTCACGGGCGTCTCTGTGAACCCGGCGCGTAGCTTTGGTCCAGCGCTCTTTACGGGCATGGGTCAGCTGTGGCTCTTTTTTGTCGCGCCTGCCATTGGCGCCGTCCTAGCGGGCCTCATGTTCCGCACGAAACTATTGGAAGACACAGAGACTGAGGACTAAGTCTGACGCAACATCCAAACCGATTATTCAAATCCGGATGGATGAATGATCGACACTAAACACAGGGGGTCACTCGCAAGAGTGGCCCTTTTTGGGTTTTATTCATCACCCATATTCATGCCGGAGAAATTTTAGGAACGGCCCTAAATCACTTCACCCGTTTCATACGAAACGATGGTGATTTGCCATTCACTTTTCCGATAAAGCTGCCAAATGACGCCTTCTTGATGACCAACACATCTGGCGAACCTTTCCCCATGCGAATTCTCGCAGGTGCAGATTGTCGCCATACTTCGCCATTCTCCAAGGTAAAGCGGATATACCCACTTCCCGGAGTAACTGTGGCACTTCGTATCGCGACGGTGCGCTCTTTGGGGGATTTCGTCTTCTTCTCTTTCTCTTTCTGAGACTTTTTGTCGTCACTCTCATTCATCGCAACAACACGTTGTTTCTCTAGCGCGGCGCGTTCCTTTTCAATAGCGAGGCGTTCTTTCTCAACGGCCAGGCGCTCTTTTTCTGCGGCTAAGCCCTGTGCCTGAACAATTGCGTCCGTTTTAATCGTTGGGTCGACACTCGTCGCAGCCTCGGGCGTTGCGGGCATGTTTTTCGCGCGCAGTTTGGCCGTCTCAGTTAGAAAACATGAAAGCTGTAGGTTCTTATCTATCAGCGTTTCACATGCATAAAGACCGGACAGTGACGAAGAACTTTGCGCCCGAGTGATCTGCGGCGCAGCAAACATCACAAGCAATGCCGCGGAAAAAGCGCATTTTGTTTTTGAAAAGCGTGTCATAGGAATCCTCGGAAACATTAATCTAAACAACACGACCTAAGCGGCTTGAGTCAATCGGTTTGTTGAAATGCATGAAGTCCATCCGTCGCGATGAGTCATGTTACAGTCGAGGACGACGTCCAGATATTGTGCCTCGAAAATCCCGATCGAGAACACATAAAAAAGCCTCGCTCGGCGTATGACCAGCGAAGCTTGAGTTTAGTCTGGTGATGGATTCTATGGCTTCCAGTCGCCTGTAATCATGCAGGTTCCATCACCTGCGTCTTTTGTCCCGGCAGGACAATTCACTGGCGCAGCTTTTACGGCAGGCGCCGTTGCAGCTGGTGTTGCCGCACCTGATTTTTGAATAATGGGTACATCGCCTGTCGTGATCATAGCTTTCGCTTTTTCCATATCGCTCATGCCGTGCGTTTTGGATTTATCGGTATAAGTCGTGGCCGAGCTTTTCGCTTTGTCCATCATCTTATCTTCAGCCATTTCTTTGCCGGCTTTCATCACGCCATCTTTGGAGACATCATCCATTGAGACGCCGCCTGTCATCGACTCAATTTTCTTTTCAGCACGGTTTTTAACAACAGCTTTTGCCGCGTCTTCCTTTGAGCCGCCTTTGATCATTGTTTTACCAGCAATGATGGCATCATCTGTTGTCATATTATCCATGACGCTATCAACGGCTTTTTCTTTAACGGCGTCGGTTGAGACTTGCGCCAAGGCCACGCTCGGCACGGCCATAAGAGCGGCGGTCATCAAAATAGTTTTAAAGTGGGTCATGAAGCTCTCCATTTTGTTCACGTGAATGAATTTCACGCGAGACTAAGGCAATAACAAGGCAATATCGCATGATGTGACCGAAACTTCATAATCAATTGAAAAAAGCAATCCGTTCACATGGGCCCCGAATTAATCAGGACTGACATTATCAGGATTGTCCCAATCGACGGGGCATTCGCCGCGGCGACGGACTTTGGTTTTAACGAGGATCTGTATGGGCCCAATATCTGCCCGTGTATCGACGTCATAGGAGCTGGAGGTGTATTCGGCCTCTAATGTGCCGGAAATATCCATACCCAATTCCGTATCCGTGCATGCCACATCGGCGCGTCCCGTAGAGGATGTCATATTCACATTGCTGACTGTGCATTCCCCATCCCCGGCGAGGCTGGCGACCAGCTCATCTAGGGTTTTGGAATTCTGGCCCTCTTCTACACAATACTCGTATTCGTCGGCAGGCAAAGCACGGCCGCCCATCATGACAACATGAGAGTAATCATAAAGGCCAGGATCGAGCGTGACACTATTAGCAGCGGCAATTTGCGGCATAGCTGCTGCGCCAACGCCAAAGCTTAACAGAGTTATCAGTCGAGACATATGAGACTCCATTCAATGGTCTTTCAGATTTAGCTTAGCGCAAGGCGATAACCTGGCCAAATTAACGCTCAGAGAGGTTCAGCGAAATAAAAGTTCACTTAATTGGATTGAACGTGACCTCCGTCACGCAAACGACAACCAATACATCCTAATCGTAAGGTCCCGAGACGGGGCGTATCGGGAACCCCGGTGCGGCAGGTGTTTCGCACTGTTCCCTAGCGCGTCCACCTGCCTGCACCATCTAAGGGGTTAGGGGGAAGCCTCCATTTCCCTCTCTTTTGAGGATGGTCCGGACTGACGACATTCCCACCCGGGTCATCCTCGTTTTTTTTGGCCTTATTATGTTTACAGCATAAAAAATCCCGCCTTGTGCAATTCGCTTTTTACGAAATGCCGGAGGTGGGGTTTCCATAAATCCCAAGATTCGCCCAGATCGCACGACCTGGGCGAATTCGTGATTACATATCAGGTTCTATAATCTCTTCACCCTCCGACTCGAACATTTCGGACTCTGGCTTTTCTCCATCATGAACGGCCAATTCAGAGGCTTCGATACCTCCCGATGCATCTGCATCATGGGCTGCAAATGTAGCGTCATATTCGCCACCCATCACAATATCTTTGAAAACCTCATCACCGCCTTCTGCACGCATCACAGCGAATGTGACAAACTCATCAGCATTCAAACTACCGTTCTGATCTAGGTCTGCAGAAGCGAAATCTGTCGCAACCGTGTCAGGTGATGTTTCGAGGATTAAACCTTCACCTACATCCTGCGCAAAAGCAGGAGCAGCAAAAAGAGCGGCGATAGCAATCGTTGTAAGCGTCTTGACGTTGGACATAATACTCTCCGTTTTCCAACACCTCCCCAGCGCTGAGAGAGGTGTGGTCGGGTTTGTCCCTTCGCTCAAGTGAACGCGATTTAAGGTTAAGGACAGGTAAATCCGGCCACATTTTGGCCCGGTTTGGCGCAAAGCGTTCTATATATTAGAGAATACATGAACACATTTTCACCACAGCCTCGTAAGAATGTGGTAAGGCTACATTACAAATTCAGTGAGAGCCCCGTGCCAGGGGCAATTTCTTACTGAATATAGCCGTCTAAAAGGAGAGACAATATGCCCATATCCATACTACGCCCGCTGATTCTATCTACCACGATCGGACTGATTTCGATTTCATCGCCCCTGGTCGCCAATGCTTCATCGACAAGCCCAGTCGCGAGCCAATCATCAACTGCCTCGTCACATTTCACACCGCGGCCAAGTGTGGCGACCCGTTTGGATTTTGACACATGGGACTTTATGTTGTCCGAAACCGTTCTTTATATGGGCCCCAGCACACGCACTCCCGCGACCCGAAATACACCAAAACTCGGCAGTCGCCTGCAAACTGGCAACAAATCTCGGCTACGCATGGAAGGGAATAAAATTCTCTACACTCTGATGAACGATAGTGTGAAGTCGGGCATAAAATCCTATTCTGAAGAGCTAGTGGACATAGGCAATCGCATTGATATTCCATCGCTGCCCAGAAACGAACAATTAGCCTATTGGATTAATCTTCATAACGCTTTGGTTGTATCGACCATTGTGGAAAATTATCCTGGACCAAGACGACAACCCGGACTCATAAAACCCATTGAGGGGTCTGACGCCCTACTTCATGATGCGAAGCTGATTGAGATTGACAACCACGCTTTGTCTTTAAGAGATATAAGAGAAAAAATTGTATTCCCAAATTGGAAAAATAAAGATGTGCCATACGCATTTCATCTCGGCCACCTGAGCTCACCGTCCTTAGCGAATAGCGCATACAATAGCTCCGAATTGTCAACCCAGTTGGCCCGTAATGCTTACGAGTTTTTTAACTCTCTCAGAGGTTATGAAGAAGGAAACTTGAACCCTTACGTCCATGAGGTTTCAGGCTGGTATTATCCAAAGATGACAGATGAACTTGACTCCTATTTGCAAAAAAAGATGCGGCCGGAAGTCTATGCGGAATTTGCGGCTAATGGCATTAAAAAATTGGACAAACAGGATTTAACAGTTGCGGATATTACTGGAGGCCACGGACGTCGGCGTCTCTCAGCAAATATGGATACATCCTCTCGTTCTCGACTGGCGCTCGGGCCCGATATAGATGATTTCCTAAATGCACGAGCGGAAAAATTTGGAAAACTCGAGCAAAAAGAATGGTACCGACGGGGAACAGTCACGATTGAAGACACCCCCACAACTGGAGAATTGCCTAACATTGAGTGACCTAAAAACCAAAATAGTCGACTACTTGACCCGCGGGGAGTTTGCGCCTTGGGCAACACTCATCCTTGCCTGAATTGGTCTCCTCATTTCGGAAGATATCCTGATGGATACTGTTGTGTCAGAGATCTGCGATGACTTTGGAGCTTAGTTACAACGATGTTAGCTGGTGGTTTCAATCCTCGATAAACTGGAAGCTAAAAATGAAACTTAGTTTAGCCCTTTGCCTTAGCCTTTTGACGGCCGGATCAGCTCTGGCTCAAAACGCTAGTCTTCAAGATAGAGCCTTGGCTGCGGGTTACAAAGCTATGTTTACCTGCTCAGCGACTTTCAATTCTGGCAAGACAACCGAGCAAATCTCAACGGATGAATTGGATAACATATATCCTGATTTTGCCTCTGGGATGCAGGCCATTGGTGAAACACGTATAGATGCGTCGGCGAAAATCGTCACCGTGGAGTTTGACGAAAACATGCCGCCTAGATTTGCGGCATGGCGGAAGCATTTAGGATGCACTGCTCTGCCTCAAGGCGCATCAAAATCTGCGGTTAAATATCTCCCGCGCGTAAAACTGAGATCGGACAAACGCGATATGTCGTCTGTCCCTTGGCCAATGGGAGATCAGCTGCCGAATACCTCGCCGCCAAAAGAAGTCGACTCCGACGGATTGGAGGCCACCATTGGAAGAGCATTCAAGGGTGAGTTTAAGGGCGCGACAACATCGGTTCTGGTTATGCAAAACGGCCGAATTTTAGGTGAGCGCTATCGTGAAGGATGGGACAAAGACACGTCACAGCGGACATGGTCCGTCGCTAAGTCCATAGGCGCATCCATCATCGGAGCTGCTGTTGAGGATGATATTCTGGACGTGACGGATAAAGCGGGATTGGAGGCATGGTCCCGAAAGGGCGACCCTCGCGCCGAGATAACGGTGGAGCACCTGCTTCAAATGGCCAGCGGGCTTCATAGTGATCCAGAACCAGGCAAAGGCGGGAACCGAACGGATCAAGTTTATTTTGGTGGTGGATTGATGGCGCAACAGGCCACTCGCAATCCTCTGGAAGCGCCACCAGGTGCTCGCTGGAAATATGCGAATAACGACACCATGTTGGCCGTTAGATCCCTACGAGAAGCAATGGATAATGATCGTAAGTTCCACGCCTATCCGTTTAAGTCCCTCCTCCATCCGATCGGGATGTACAATACTGTTCCGGAAACGGACTGGGGCGGGGACTTTATCCTCTCTAGCCAAGTCTGGACGACTGCTCGGGATTTAGGGCGACTGGGTCAGCTCTATCTGGATGACGGCGTTTGGACCTATGATGGCAAACCCAAGCGCATCTTACCGGAAGGTTGGGCGGATTACGTGGCGGCCCCTGCCTCTGCGCAACCCGCTAACCGACAAGGCAAAGCTGCTACCGAACCAGGCCGTGGATATGGCGCACAATTTTGGCGCTATGAGAACTATCCTGGCGTACCTAATGATACCTATGCCGCACTAGGTAATCGTGGTCAGTTTCTGATCATTGTCCCATCAAAAAACGTGGTCATTGTTAGACGTGGGTATGATTGGCGCGGTAATTATTTCGACGGTCCAAAGTTCGTAGCGGAGGTTTTGGAAAGCCTGGATTAGCAAAGTCTAATTCAATTGCGCTGACAGCGTAACCGGCGAGAACGTTTCAAATCTCACCGCCCTACCCGCCTGTTCCATATCGTCTTTAATCGTGACGACGCTTTCTAGTCGTGCCGTTTTATCCGCCCGAAGATCGATTGCAGCACCCGGGCGATTCACTAAATGACGCTGCACTTCTGATTCAACCAACATAATTGGAACGACCCGCCCCTCGACAGAAATCACGTTTTCAGCGTTCACTATAATACTGATGGCTCTATCTGGACCGGAAGGGGTATCACCTTGAGCTTGGGTAAAATCCACACCTCGTTCATCCAGAAAAACAGCCGTCACAATGAAGAAGATGAGCAAGATAAAAACAATGTCGAGCATTGGCGTCATATCAACGCCATCCCGATCTGATTGAGACACTCGGTTGAGACGGCGCGACATAGTATTCTCCCTCTTACATATGT
The DNA here is from genome assembly GCA_039975855.1 of Litorimonas sp. GTDB lineage: Bacteria > Pseudomonadota > Alphaproteobacteria > Caulobacterales > Maricaulaceae > Litorimonas. Next base: position 62,277 of record JBDWGH010000004.1, read on the forward strand.
GTAACGTTATACTATCACTTAATAATATGCAATCTAATTATTTGGAGATCAAATAATCGATCAAGGCTAGAGATTCTTCGCTGTCCCATTCCGCTTCACCCTCAAGCACCGCAATTTCGAAACCTTCAGAATTGTATATGACAGTTGTGGGATAACCTCTGAGACGAAGATTCCCCGGAATACCGTAAGATCCATCGTGCCATGGTGCGAGGTTTTGAATACCGTTATCAGCAAAAAATTTGGCAGGTTCGTACTTCGTGCGGTCAATGGAAATTGTGACAACTTCAAAGTCATCTCCTCCGCGTTTCTTCTGAAGACGATCCAGGGATGGCATTTCCTTGATACAAGGTGGGCACCATGTGGCCCAGATATTGACCAATACTGTTTTCCCGCGCAGCTCATCGAAGGTAAACGTTCGTCCATCGGCCGTACTAAAGACAGTTGTCGGCTGTGTAGGCGGGGCGTCGCGAAGGCTGAGTTTCTTAAGACTGTCTTTGGCATATGCATCTAATCCAGTCTTGGGTGGCTGACAGGACTGGACAAGTACGAAACACACGCCGAAAAGCCCCACCAGAATAACTGCGCGAATAGCATTGCCGAGTGAGAAGATTGAGGACGTCATGAACGACCAAATAGATAAACCGACAGGAAAAGGCCAGAAGATGTGGGGGGGCCGCTTTGCCGCAGGCCCCGGCGCCCTTATGCAGGCAATTAACGTGTCTATTGATTTCGACCAGCGACTTGCAGCGCAAGATATCGCCGGATCAAAAGCACATTCCGATATGTTGGCTGCGCAGGGCATAATAGCGGCATCAGACCGCGATGAAATTCACAAAGGACTAGATGAAATTGGCGCAGAAATCGCTGCGGGAACATTTCCTTGGTCTGCCGAACTAGAAGACATTCATCTAAATATTGAGGCACGGCTAAAAGATAAAATTGGCGAAGCTGGAGGGCGCCTTCACACAGGTCGATCTCGCAATGACCAAGTCGCCACGGATTTCCGTCTTTGGGTACGCGAGCATGTTGAATTGTTCCAATCACAACTCACGACACTTATTACGGCGTTAGTCGATCAAGCTGATGCGCATGCGGACATGATCATGCCTGGGTTTACACATCTACAATCCGCGCAACCTGTCACTTTCGGTCACCATATGCTGGCTTATGCTGAAATGTTTGCTCGGGATCGCTCGCGCTTTGCCGATTGCCACGCCCGGTTAAACGAAAGCCCATTAGGCGCAGCAGCTCTTGCAGGAACGCCCTATCCCATTGACCGTGAAATGACAGCCAAGGCTCTAGGCTTTGATCGCCCGATGGCCAATTCTCTGGACGCCGTGTCGGCTCGTGATTTCGCTTTAGAAGCGCTCAGCGCCGCAACAATCTGCGCGACCCACCTTTCCCGTTTGTCCGAAGAAATTGTCATTTGGACCAGCGCCCAATTCCGCTTCATCAGCCTGACAGATGCTTTCACGACAGGAAGCTCGATCATGCCGCAAAAGCGTAACCCAGACGCTGCAGAACTTGTGCGCGCTAAAGTCGGGCGGATTATGGGCGCGCTTACCTCTTTGACGATTGTCATGAAGGGACTTCCCCTCGCCTACTCTAAGGATATGCAGGAAGACAAAGAACCCGTCTTTGACGCCTTCGATGCTTTGGAGCTCGGCTTGGCCGCAATGGCAGGTATGATTTCCGACATGACGCCAAATGGAGATCGTTTGGCCGAAGCAGCCGGCGCAGCGTTTTCAACGGCAACTGACCTCGCCGATTGGCTTGTCATGAACTTAAACATGCCGTTCCGCGACGCTCATCACGTGACGGGAACAATTGTGGCTATGGCGGAGAAACAAGAGTTAACCTTGGACGCACTATCATTGCCCGACATGCAAAGCGTAGAACCCCGCATTACGGAGAACATCTATAATGTTCTGACACCACTCGCCTCGGCTAGTAGCCGCACAAGTTATGGTGGGACGGCACCGAGTGAAGTTCGCAAGCAAGTCGCCCGATGGAAAGCCGAATTGGACTAGAGCATTTAACGGCAGGCTTTAGGCACGCGGGCCAAAATATCGGTGATCGGGCCTTCTGCCCAGCTATCCGGGTGAGGTTTGTTGATTGAACTTGGACGCCAATCTAAACTCCAATGCCCAGTTTTTTCGTCAAATTCTGTATTTAAGCCTAACGTCTCTTCAGGGCTCACAATCACAATCCGAATAAGCCGGTCCGCCTTTGATGCCACGGCTTTTGCCGCTTCATGAGCGGAATTATCCGCCGCGATGAAAACAGGTACGTCACCTGCCCCAAAATCATAAGTAAGTTCGCATACGCGGTCCTGCGCACCTCGAAAATTAGCCATACGGAAACCGCGGCTTTTCACGCCTTCCGGAGGGTCTTCATCTAAGGCGTTTAGAGTTGAGAAGGCATCATTGACGACTTTATTAAACCGGCGTTGTTTTGTAATCGGAACATTAAGGCGGTTCAAAACTGAACTTGCTCCAGATTTCACAGATTCTTTGGCCTCAGTCACCGCACGAGCAGGCGCTGTCGCAACTTGCCAGGCTTTGAATACACCTACTGCAACGATCAACGCCACGAGCAGGATCATAGTCCACTTCACGGCTTTCCACATTTCAGTACGATCGGTTTTTGGTTCGTCCACTATATTTCGCCCTCTTTATTAAAAGCCCGCATGCGTTTAGCGGCTTCAATATTGGCGAAAGCGCGTTGCGCTGCGCTATAATTGATCCAGCCCGCAATATCCGCGCGTGTGCGTCCACATCCCGTGCAAACACCAGAGGTGATGTCGAGCGTGCAAATAAGCTTGCAGGGGCTATCGGTATCAATGGTCGCCGTCATGACCCTAAGTTAACGCCAGTCCCTAAGACTACAAGTCTATCAATTTTCAGACTGAGAAGCCTCTGCTAGGCGTTTGGCCTCGGCTTGTGCGATCGCTTCAGGATCAAATTTAAACGTAGCGTTCAACCTATAGGGTCCAGCAATAGTAAGCATGTCTGCCTTTGACTTTTTTATGTCCTTTAATCGAAACAACACAGTGTTTCTGATCGGTGAATGGGCGACAGAAACATCTTCTCCTTTGCGAGAAAATGAAAAACTAGGATTCACATCAGAGCCTTCTGCAGGATCCAAAGAAAGTGCTTTCAACCCCGGTACCGCAAATCCTAACCCTCCGGGCGCAAGACCATTCATCACCTTTGATCCATCTTTGGCGCCCTCAATAATCTCATCAATCGGAAACACGCCGTCAGTGCGTTTGTAGGGAAAGGAAAAACTCATACTCGCTTCAACGGAGTCGCCTTCTGTTACTGCGGCGAGTTCACCGTCCACTAACCTGCACATCTCACCATCTCTCGACCAGTTCGCGGCCTTTTCAAACCCTTTCAATCGTCCCTCAACGATAGGAAGAACCTCCTCCTTACCCTCGTGACGATAGAGAATTGCGGTTGGATCCGCTGCGCCGTTTATGCCTTTAAAGGCAAGGGTAAATTCTGGCGTGATAATATTGGTCAAGTCAGGATTATCACCATAAAAATTTTGCGCGACCTTAACCAGGTCCTTCGCCGAACGACATGGTTCGCCCGCGAGTGCGGGTGACGCAACCAAACACATCATGGTCGTTAAAAGAATTTTATTGCGCATTTGCAGCGTCCCCTATTCCAAATTTTCTCATAGTTTTAGGTGAGGGTACGGGCTGAAGATCATACGCCCCTCCACCAATAATTATACGATCCGCACCCATTCCCTCAATCATGTCCAAACTCACCACCCACATGTCCTTGAAGGCTTCAAGCTTTAGTTTTTTCCGAAGATCGCCTGTGAGCGCGGTCACCGTCGGCATCGTCTTTCGGTCAATCATCCGTATTGCGAAATAGTCGGTATCCGGCATAAAAATCGCAAAGGCACCGGGCAGCATTTTTTTATAAAAAGTCTTACCGTCTCTTGCGGCCTCTTCTAATTCGACCACGCTATGCTCACCCGGCGTAGACTTAAACAAGGGTGAAAGACCCATTTCAAAATATAGGCCTTCATCGTTTTCAGGACGGTCTGCGCGCGTGGGGTCATCGACACAAATGTCCGTATCTGGACGCGCTATCGCGGCTTCGATAAAAGTTGGAACAGCACCGGTCTCACGCGAAAATGGAAGGTCGATGACCACTTCACCATCCTTGGCCAAATAAAACCTCTCTGGCCAAACACCGTCATCCTTTACTATAAATCGAGGCTGCAATCGCACATCAACGATGTTTCTTCGTTTGGCCTTTACTTCAGCCACCTCGCTCACGAGTTTAGGGATTTGTTTAGCTGGAAAACAAAATGTCTCCCCCCGTACCTTCTGGGAATTTGCAAATGCGTTGCCAGACATTACCCACAACAGCGCGACAACAAATGGCAGAATTGTATATTTCATCCAGATCGTTTTCCCGTTATGCGCTCCCCATCACAATGAGGATGACCATGACACTTCCTATCCATAGCAAGTTGAACACCAGCTTAAAAATAACCATTCTGTCACTCCTGACGGCAAGCTTGCTTGCAGGCTGTGGCATTAAGGGGACCTTGAAAACACCACCGCCGGTCTTTGGTGGGGAGAGCAAAGTCGATCCTGAACGGGTCCCGACCGACGACTTAGACAAGGACGACGAAAACGAAGATGATTTCGGTTCCTTTGATGATGATTTTGATTCCTTAGATGAAGACCCATTGGCGGACCTATAAGTCGTGCGGCACTTTGATTATCAAGACGGCGACATGTTCGCTGAAGACGTTCCCTTGGCCCGCATCGCGGCTGAGGTAGGAACACCTGTTTATGTGTACTCTACTGCAACATTCACACGCCACTACCGTGTCTTCGCGGACAGTTTCGCAGACACCCAGGCCCTGATTGCCTATTCAGTCAAAGCCAATTCCAATATCGCTGTTCTCGCAACCCTGGCAGCGCAAGGCGCCGGCGCAGATGTTGTATCGGGCGGAGAGTTAAAACGCGCGCTAACGGCCGGAATCCCTGCCAACAAAATCGTCTTTTCGGGAGTAGGGAAAACCCGTGCCGAAATGCACGACGCGCTGGTTGCAAATATTCGCGTTTTCAATGTTGAAAGCTTGGCAGAGTTACGCGTTCTCAATGATGTCGCTGTTAAACTGAGCAAAACGGCACCTGTCGCATTTCGGGTAAATCCGGATGTAACGGCTGGCGGGCATGCGAAAATCTCAACGGGCAAAAAAGAGAACAAATTTGGAATCGCTTGGTCTCAAGCAGAAGAGGCCTATGCAGAAGCAGCTCGCCTGCCCGGTATCGAAATTGTTGGTGTGGATGTTCATATCGGCAGCCAAATATCAGATCTCGCGCCATTTGAGGCAGCGATCGTCAAAGTCAGTAGCCTAATCAAGCGCCTCAGGGCTGCAGGCCATAAAATTTCGAGTTTCGACATCGGTGGGGGCTTAGGGATTCCATATGGAAACAACGCCGCTGCACCGCCGCCGCCATCGGAATACGCCGCACTCGTTAAACGGCTAACAGCTGACCTAGACGTCGAAATGATCTTTGAGCCCGGCCGGATGATTGCCGGAAACTCAGGTATTTTACTATCCGAAGTTCTCTACGTTAAACGCGGCGAGGATCGTGATTTTTTGATTATTGACGCGGCCATGAACGATCTACTCCGTCCGGCGTTATATGATGCCTATCACGACATCGAACCCGTCCGCCAAGGTGATTTGGACCAGATGGAGACTTATGATGTTGTAGGTCCGATTTGTGAAAGTGGTGACACCTTTACAAAGGGTCGGGAAATGCCGCGTTTGGAAAGCGGTGATTTAATCGTTTTGCATTCAGCCGGCGCATATGGCGCAGCGCAAGCCAGTCAATATAACACCCGTCCACTCGTTCCTGAAGTTCTAGTCAACGGCGATGAATATGCCGTCATTAGGTCCAGACCGACCGTTGAAGACATCCTTAAGACCGAATCCATGCCGGATTGGCTGACAAAACACGAAAATGTCACAGACATTTAACGCGACAGCAAAAACGCCGCGTCTATAGTCGAGAGGCATGTCAGAGAATTTCGACAAAATAATCCAGTCTACAAAACGCCTTGTTGCGCGTGCACGGGTTCGTTTGTTTTGGGAGACCTATGCGCCAACACTCGCACCTGGGTTTCTAGCGATTGGAATTTTTATCTTCGGCGCATGGTTGGGTTTTTGGCAATGGATAGGTGATCCGGTTCGCTTGATGGCCCTTAGCATCACCCTGTTTTTTCTGGCGCGATCTGTTTTACGCGCGCTCTCCCTCAGGCGGCCAACATATTCCGATGCCCGCCGACGCGTTGAATTAGATTCTGGACAGGCCCATCGGCCACTGGATGTTTTGGATGACCGCCCAGCACTTTCTGCTGACATATGGCCGGCTCATCAAAAGAAGGCACTCAATCAAGCCCGTTTGCTCCACAGAGCGACGCCTCAAGCAGCATTAGCGCCTATTGACCCTTACTATCTGCGTTTTATCCTACCGCTGGTTCTTCTGGCTACGGCGGTTTTCATGGCCGGATTTTCGTTCGAACGATTGCGGACAGCTGTCTCACCAAGCTGGCAATCCCCAATACGCGCAAACCAAATCAGTTATGAAGCGTGGATCGACCCACCCGCCTATACGGGCCGTCCACCAATCTATTTTAAGGACGGTGCAAATGTGGCGGTGCCTGCTGGCAGTGAGTTCGTTGCCCGAATCTCCGGCGTAAAAACCCCTCCGCGCCCCCGCTTGAGCTCCGGCTGGCGATCAAAGTTTCTCACTCCGAAACGCTTAGGCGCGAAAAGTTTCGAGATCCGCGAAGTCATAAATGATACATCTAACATCGAATTTCGGGTCGGGCTTACGCGAAAATCATTCGATTTGAATGTTTCAGATGACCTACCTCCCGAAGTCGAAATCGTCGAACCTCCAGAAGCTGACAAACGTGACCGTCTAACCTTGGTTTACGGGTTAAAAGATGATTTCGGTGTAGAAACACTTCAGCTAGAAATGAGTCTACTTAAGGATGGCATTGACCCCGAAACCGCTTTTGAAGACGCAACAATTTTAGCGAATATTCCACTTCCTTCATCAAGCCAAACCTCGGTTGACAGCGCAAAAGCGGCCTTGGATCTATCCAAAACTCGCTATGCTGGACGCAAAGTCATTGGCCGTTTGATCGCGACTGACGGCGCCCAGCAAACAGGCCTATCAAAACCAGCTTGGTTTACGGTACCAGACAAAATTTTTGTGGAACCCTTAGCCAAAGCCGTTTCTGAACAGCGAACTCTGGTGATGGCCGGATTGGACGAGACCTATAAACCTGAACCCAAACCTAAATGGGAACCTAGCGATGGTTTTTGGAATGAATATGAGCCGCGCTTGCATTGGGACCGCGCCCCTGCCCCCATTCAACGCGCAACGCTATTGATTGAAGCGGTGACGGATGAGCCCGCAGGTCTGTTCAAAGACCCAGCCGTTTATATGGGTTTACGTCATGCCCGCTCTCAAATGCGGCATGCAGAGAGCCTTGTTGAGCTTCAAGGCCTACCAGAAGACTTATGGCGCATCGCCTTGCGCGCTGAATTTGGTATTCTCGGATCAGCCCTAGAAGAAATGCGAGAAGCCGAAGCTGCCCTCAGGGAAGGCATCGCCCGCCGTGCGTCCAAGCGCGAAGTCGATACATTGTTCGAGCGCTATAACCTCGCTGTTGATGCTTATACCGAAGAATTACGTCGTAAAGCGCAGGAGGAAGGTAATGTCTCCGAAGGCGGCAGCGGCGGTGGTGGACAACAATCTGGAAGCCTAGACGAAATTCAAGAACTCCTTAAAGCCATTGAAGAAGCGAACGCGGCTGGGGACACCGAAGGCGCGCGTAAAGCTCTCGCCCGCTTGGCTGAAGTACTGGAAAACATGCAAATCCAACTCTCCCAAGGCGGTGGTGGCGGTAGCGGCGGTGAACCATCCGGCGGCGATATGTCCGAAGAAGAAAAACAACAATTGGAAGATCTTGCTGACCTCACAGGGAAGCAACGCGACCTGCAGGACGAGACAGAGCAAGCCGAACGTAATGACCAGTCAGAAGAAGAGTTGGACCCACAAGAGCTCGCGAGACGACAGGCTGAATTACGGGATCTTTTGGATAATCTGGGCGATACCCTTCCAACTGAGGGAGAGGGCGAGCAAAGCGAATCTGGAGAAAACGGCGAAGGTGAGCCGGGTAACGGGCAAGACGGCGCACAATCCGGTGAAGATGGAACCGACCCCGGGGCAGGAACGGAACCGGGGGCGGAGCCCGGTCAAGGAACTGAACCTGGAGAAGCAGGGTCAGGCGGCTCGGGTAATCTTCAAGAACAATTCTCCGAAGGCATTGGCGCCGCAGAGGAAGCAATGCGCCGAAGTGAGGAAGCCCTGCAACAAGGTAATCATGCTGGAGCGGGTGAAGCCCAGCAAGACGCAATTCGAGCTCTACGCGAAGCTGGGGAAGCCTTGGCAGAGGCCGTTTCCGAGGGCCAAGCAGAAGAAAATGGTAATGACCCATTAGGCCGCAGCGATGACGGGTTTGATAGCGGCAATGACACCGCGGATATTGATGATCGAGATAATGCAACCCGATCTAGAGAGCTTTTGGAAGAATTGCGTCGCCGCGCAGCAGAACAACAGCGTGAAGCCGAAGAACGTGAATATCTAGAACGTCTTTTAGACCGTTTTTAAAAACCCTATTATCTCATTCGTCCGTCGCAAACCGGTAGCGTAACTCGACACTATCAATTGGCGGCGCCGGGTAATCCGTTTCGATGTTGACGCTATCTCCAGCAGCGATTGTCCCTGGCTCAACAAACCAATCTGCGAGCGGTTCTCCAGATCTGTTTTCTAACCTCAATTGAATAAGGGGCGAAGAAATTGTCTTAGATGTCAGATTTACGACCTCACCTGTGACCCGCAAAACGGGCTCCCCATCTACAACCAAACGCTGGCTTGTCAGTCCACGGACATCCAATCCATTAGCCTTCACATCTATGCCAAAGGCTTGATAGATGGTCGCCGTACGCGGGAAGGTTTCCACTATCGCTTGCCGTTTAAGAAAAACGACGATAGCCGCTGCCAATAGCATCAGGATCGGCAACGCCCAAATCTGCCGAATAATGCGCCGACGTTTCGATATTTTTTCGGCATCGGCTTTGTCTCGCAATAAAGTATGAGCTCCAACTGTCGCCTCGGACGGTGTTTTAGGAACAAATGGTAAATCCTGTTGGGGGTCGGGCTCAGGTGTTATCAAAACTGCCTGATTATCCTCTAAAGCGAGTGCGTCAGGATCAACGCCTGGCACAAACCAGACGGTTTCACATCGCGCGCAGCGGACGGACCGTCCATTTGGGCCTATTGTGCCGTCTTTCGACATATATTTTGTGGAACATTCGGGACAGGTCAGTATCATAAGAACTCTAACATCTTCCGAGTCAGTAAAAGGTTACAGATCAATCGTGCCACAACAGGCCCAAATGTCCAGTTTGCCGGACCTCGTTAATTTCGAACGGGTCGCACTTCGTTATGGGCGCGGACCAGAGGTTTTAACAGATGCCACTCTCGATTTACCCCAAGGCAGCTTTACCTTTCTAACTGGACCATCAGGTGCTGGGAAATCGACATTGTTGAAGCTCTGCTATCTCTCATTGATTCCATCACGGGGTCTAATCCGTATGTTTGGGCGCGATAGTGCATTACTGTCAAACCCCGAACGTCAAGCCATCAAACGGCGGATCGGAGTTGTACTACAAGACTTTCATCTGATTGAGCATCTGTCTGTCTATGAAAATGTTGCTCTGCCGCTACGTGTATCGGGCCAATCCAGGGCCACCTACAATGATGACGTCGTGGAGTTGCTGCAATGGGTTGGGCTTGGGCATCGTATGCAAGCTTATCCACCGACCCTATCGGGCGGCGAAAAACAGCGTTGCGCGATCGCCCGCGCCGTGATTGCCAAACCAGACCTGCTTATCGCGGATGAGCCAACAGGAAATGTCGATCCTGTTATTGGGCGGCGTTTATTGAGGCTCTTCTCGGAAATGAACCGCATGGGCACAACAATTCTTATCGCAACTCATGACACCCATTTAATCGATGAACTTGATGCGCGTGTCTTAAGGATTGAAGATGGTCGTGTCTTCAAAGGCAAACCCGAATGAGCACCGCGATGGGACATGCCCCGCAGGAAGCTCCGCTTCTGCCTGGAAAACTACGTAATGCACGAGCACTGTGGGTGGTTTTGGTCATTATGGCATTACTGGCAGGCTGCGCATTACTCTTTGCTCGCGGTTCAATGCGCTTATCAGGCGATTGGCAATCGCAACTCTCCGACACCCTCACCGTTCAAGTTATGTTGGATGAAGCGAGTGCGTGGGATCAACAGACATCCTTGGCCAGAGACACACTAAGCACTGCTTTCCCTGGGGCGGATATTGCCGTTTTGCCTAAATCCGAAGCGCGTGCACTTTTGCAACCTTGGTTGGGAAATGCGACGCTCCCTGACAGCCTGCCTGTACCGGGTCTAATCAACGTCACTGGAGAAAATTTGACTGCCTCGCGGGCTCAATCCGCCTTAGACGCTGCAGGTCTGTCAACGAATATTGACGACAACTCCCGCTACGCGGACCAGCTCAGTGGAACAGCACAACGCCTTGTGAGCATTGGAATTGGAACGCTTATACTAATTTTACTGGCAGGATTGTCGGTCAACATTTTCGCGACACGCGCAGGTATGACCGCGCAAAAAGAGATTATCCGGGTCCTCGTTCAAGTTGGCGCAAGCGACAAATTCATTGCAAAGCTCTTCATTGGCCAAGCATTTAGACGCGGTCTATTTGGGGCCGCCATAGGATTAGCTCTCGCAGCGATCCTTTGGTTATGTCTTTCAATCTTTGGCGATTGGGGTGGCTTGGGCTGGACTGGTTTTAGCGCAGCGCTGATAGATATTCTGTGGGTCATTGGATTAGGCATTGTCTTCGCCGTTATCTGCGCGGCGGCGGCTGGTATTACTGCGACACGCCAATTGGCATTTGAGCGCAAACGCCTGTGAAGCGCCGAGAGATCAAACCTCAATCCAAAAGAAAAGGTTGGACTCGGTTTCTGACGTTTTTTGTCGTCGGTACACTCTCACTTTTACTCGGTGGATTTGTTGCCTTCGCGCAACATGTTGATCGTATACAACCGCCGGAAACTTTCCCCGACGCTGACGGCATTGTCGTCTGGACAGGTAAGGGGGGTGGTCGTCTACAAGCTGGTGTTGACCTCTTGCAATCCAAAAAAGGGGAACGTTTGCTGATTTCGGGCGTTCATGAGGATAATGGGGCTGCACAAATTGCAGAGATTACGGGACTATCCGAAGACTTGGCAGCATGTTGCCTCGATTTGGACTACGCCGCAAAAGACACGATTGGCAATGCGCGGGAAACAGCCAGTTGGGCCAAAGCTCTGGGGTATGATCATATAATCCTTGTGACCTCAGCCTATCATATGCCCCGTGCTAAAGTTGAAATAGCCGCTGCGGCGGGTCGCATTCGCATAACGCCCTACCCTGTTGAACGGGCTGACAGTCGAAAATGGTATAAATCTGCAGATCGGTCTGAACGATTATTTCAAGAATATTCGAAACTTCTGCTGGCCTATGCGCGCGGACGTGACACGGACATAAACCCACCTGAACTTAGTGAAGTTCCCGAAGATTAATCTGGATCAGAGTCCAGAATTCGGCGTCGGATATCGCGGGTTTTGGCAAAACTATCGAGCAAAGTGTCACCATCATCCCAACGGATAGCGCGTTTCAAGGCTGTAAGGTCTTCGATAAAGCGGTCGACAACCTCGAGCGTTGCGGTCTTATTCGTTAGAAACACATCCCGCCACATAACGGGATCGGATGCAGCGATCCGCGTGAAGTCCCGGAATCCACCAGCCGAAAATTTGACAACCTCTTTGCGTGTGACCGTCTCCATATCAATGGCAGTGCCAACAAGAGTATAAGCAATTAGATGCGGTAAGTGGGATGTTGTGGCCATGACGATATCATGGCGCGACGGATCCATAACGGCGACATCGCTGCCCAAGTTTTCCCAAAAGCTCGTTAAGTCCTTAATCGCCAACTCATCCGTCGCCTTAGGCGGCGTCAAAACACACCAACGATCTTCGAACAATTCTGCAAAACCGGACTCTGGGCCAGAGTTTTCAGTACCAGCAATCGGATGGCCGGGAATGAAGTGAATATCGTCGCGAACGCGGTCGCTCATTGCATCAACAAAATGGCCTTTAACCGATCCTACATCAGTTAAAACAGCTCCCGCTTTCATAGAAGGCATCAAGGTCATCGCCGAGGTGGCGAGCCGCCCAGACGGTGTACATAAAATAATCAGATCGGCTTGCGCTGCAAAATGATCCGCTGGTCCATCTGCGACCCCATCTGCGATGCCAAGGCGTGTGATCGTTTTGCAGGCAGCTTCGGACGTATCGGCGATGAAGATGGTCTGGCACTGCCCTTTCTCGCGCGCAGCGCGCGCAATGGAGCTGCCAATCAATCCACCGCCAACGATAAGAAGGGTTTCAAAGCGCATGATTATTGTCCAATTGGGCGAGGTAGGCAGCCAATGACCCTTCGGGTCGCGGTAGGCGTAATCTCATGAAAACCATCCATGCTGAACAGTCGAAACTTTCCGCTTTGCGCGCGTAAAATTGCACCGCTCGGCGCTGCGTCTTCGTCCGTTACACATAACAAGGTTTGATCCGATCCGGAGGGTGTCAAAACAACATCCGCCACAGCGACGGCCCGCGGCCAATCGCGATGTCCCGTTCGGGGCAATCCCGCTAGAATATGCAGGCCTTCCATTGCACCGCCCGGACCAAGAGCTGTCCACCAATTTATCATGCCACCAGGCGGCGGCGCAGGAGACGGCAAAACGGCGACACCTTCATCTTCGGAATAGCAAGCTGCCAAAGCGGCACTTGTTGTTGGATAGGTCAACACATCGAGCGCTGCGCCAAATCGATCCCGTACAAGAGACCAATTTGATAGAGCGTCCCCTTCAAGGGCGACGTGCAAACGCATCGGCCCTTGAGCCGCTAAACTCGCGCTCATGAGCTCAGCCCAAATCGTTGATACAAGAGACGCCTGGGTTCCTTCAGCGGTGGAGGCGAGTTGCCGGACATGGCTGTCTTCGCGAGAGGGGCGCCAGACTCGCATTCCGCCTTTCGCTTTACGAACTTGCGCAGACAGCTCTAACCGCTCTGCGATCAAATCTAGTAGGGCATTATCCACACGGTCAATCTCGCGCCGGACTGTTTCAATATCAGGAATGTCTTCAGCCATCGGAACGGGTCACACTACTCTCAGTCAATCGGGTCCGATTCAAAACCGGAACGCCAGAAAATTTTGGCCGGGCAACTTTTTGCGCATGACCTATGTCTGAAGGCGCATAAAGGCGCTTTATTGCTTCCACAAGCACTAGACCAGAAAAACCGGGCCAAACTGTTTCGCCGAACCGCTCTGTTCCGCGCAGGATACTCGGTCGCGCAAATGCGCGCACGGGCGGTATGTAAAGCGCATTGGCTCCAACGGTTGGCGTAAATTTCGCATTTCGCAGCGCCGACTTTAACTGCCGCCGTGAATATGGTCGTCCCGCCCCAAATGGCAAACTATCCGCACGGGCCCACATACCCGACCGATTGGCGCATATAATCACAATACGGCCTTCCGGCGCGAGGACTCGGTAAAGCTCCGCGAGTGTCGCCGCTGTTGTTTCCGCTTCTTCAATCGCGTGGATTGCAAGAATTCGATCAAATTTGGAGTCCGAGAAAGGTAAGGCTCGACCTTGGGTCAACACGGTCGCCACGCCACGTTTTCCTTCATGGGCGATGGCGCCCTGTCCTTCCGGCATAGCCAGGACAAGACGGTTTGTTCCCGCCTCATAAGGGGCGAGGTACGGCCACGCATAGCCGTAACCTAGCACATTTTGCCCGGCCAGATCTGGCCACAAGGAGGTCAAGCGCCGCGCCGCCATATCACGCGCGGCCCCGCCCAATGGGCTGGCATAGAACTGTTCTAATCGTGTTGCGGTTTCGCGCATAAAATTGGCTTAGATTATGACGCCTGCTTTTGCCAGCTTGGAGCGGCGGATGGGACCCCAAACATGAAGCCTTGAAGATAATCGACACCTAGACGGCGTAAGATATCTGCATCTGCACGATCATCGACCATTTCCGCCACCGTTTCGACACCAAAGGTCTGTGCGAGATCGACCATCATACGAACAAAGGTTTGCTTATTGGGGTCGCTCGCCACGCCTTCAATGAGCGTTCCGTCGATTTTTATAGCATCGGCCTCAATCGCCATAAGATTCCGGAAAGTCGTGTATCCTGATCCAAAATCATCAATTGCAAAACTACAGCCTAGCGATCTGACGCTATTTGAAAACGCGCTGGCTAGCGCGGGATCATCTAAGGCGACAGTTTCAGTCAGCTCTATCGTGATTTGCTCCGCTCGGGGACCAAGCGCTTTCAAAGCCGCAATGTAATCTGAGGCGGCAACAGCGTCTTTAACTGTGGCGGCTGAAACATTTAACGCCAACTGAATACCGGGGTCCTTAATCAATGCGTCTGATGCTAATTCCAGCGCTCGGCGATCCAACAAATGTACTAATCCCAATCGCTCCGCTGCCATAATAAAATGACCTGCGCTGACCAGTTCCCCGTCTTTGCGCTGTAGCCGCAGCAGACACTCATAGTGATGAAGTTGAGATGTTTTCGTATCAATAATCGGTTGATAGGCCAGTTGAATACGGCGCTGATTAATCGCGTCTAAGATATCTTGAGATGTCGTATCCCGTTTTGCTTGCACCGCATGCACCGCCATCGTGTCGTCATACATGCAAAGGGCAGACGGCGCAGACTGTGTTATCGCGATGAGACTTTGAGACAAGGCGTCTTCTGCGTTGCTGGCCTGCGTCGGAATTAGCGTTGACCCGATAGATATTTCACCGCGCAACTCACCATGAGGTGTTTTGACGGGTGAGTTCTCCAAGAATAGAAATAAGCGTTTTGAGATTGCCTGCACGTCTTTTTGGGAGGCGCCGTATAGGAGCAACGCAAAGTCCGCGCCCTTAATGCGGCCAATAATATCGGGTAATTTGACGACTTGTGACAATCTCTTTGCCAGATTTGCCAGGACGCGATCTCCGGTTTCAAATCCGTAAACCTCGTTTATGTCCCTTAGGTTCGTGACCCGAAGACGCAACAATGCCCCATCACATTTTTGACGCTGGCTCAGCGCTGCCAAATGATCCAAATTTCGGGTCAATGATTCTAGATTAGCTAAGCCGGTCAAATCATCATGATTGGCGAGATAGGCTGCGCGGTCTTCTGTCCGTTTGCGCGATGTCACATTCCGGATGACACCTTCAATCTCAGTAGGCGTGTCGCCTCTCCCCGATATGCGACGGCCTTGTTCTTCGATGGAGATGAAATCACCATGATAGGTGCGCCATTCGTAAACACATTTATATTCTGCGCCATCCCAAGTCAGCCGGCGGATCGATTTCTGCCGCTCGCGCGCATCTTTTGGCGATATACGTGCCGTCCAATCACTCTCAATTTTAGGAATTTCTACGTGAGGACTGCATAGGACATCTGCAGCTTGAGTGGCGGGTTCAAAATGTAGGTGTGTCTGGTCAGATATGCGAAAGGGTGCCGCGCGCATAAGAGACAAAGCGGCGTCCTGGCCCCGCGCACCCGAATAGTGCTCCGAGCGGTCTCCATTCTCCGCGGTCTTATCCATGTCGAGTGTTTACCATCATGGTCATGGATCAATCACCGAAACCATCAGCGACCGCAAAGTCCCGCCGCGCAGCCGCGATCGTCACCATAAAGCCTGCCATAACATCCAATAAAGTCATGACCATGATTAGAAAGAAAACAGAGGTCGCGAACGCCGGAAGAAGCAAGAACTCAACCAAACAGACAATAAACAAAATTAGGGAAAATGCGTGATTCATTACGGCCGCACGTCCAATTCCCGTTGACTTAATAAGTTCAAAAAACAGCATCAGTAATGCACCTGAAATCAATGCATGACCTGGCGTTATATGCCAGGTGACTCCGCTGGTCATCGGAACGGCGAAGACATCGGTATCTAATCGCAACCGCATACTATCCACCGTGGACAGAGTCGCACCGCCCAAGGCGAGAATATTATAGATCACCACAGGAATGATCATCAGCGGAAAAACGGTAAAAAATCGCACGGTGTGAGCTCGAATCAATAGGGTTAAGAAAACCCTACTCGCTCAACGGTTTACGAGGCGTTAACCCTTATAGCTCGTCAACGCCGCCCGGAAGCTTCATACGACGGCGCAGCCAAATGACCCCGCGTAGATCCGCTATACTCACCTTAAGACGTCCAAAGTTGGTATATTTACTTTCGCCAAATTCGCGGGCGCGATGGTTCACATCCGCAAATTCGATGGCGTATCCTTCGCGTATCATCAACGCAGGAATATACCGGTGGATATGATCGAAATATGGAAGTTCTAAAAACGCCTGACGGCTGAATACTTTTAGTCCACACCCTGTATCATCCGCTTCATCCTTCAATAACCGTTTTCGAACGCCATTGCCGAACCGCGACGCAACTTTCTTAGCAGCTGAATCAATGCGCTTCGCGCGCCGCCCGCCGACCATTCCAAGATTTTCTGGCGCATCTGCGCGGGTCATCTGAGCATAGAGCGCCGGAATGTCCGCAGGGTCATTTTGACCGTCACTGTCCAAAGTCGCGATATGCGGAGCACGAGCGGCACGGACGCCAGATCGGACACCGCGCGATTGTCCTGAGTTTTGACGATGGGACAACACACGCAAATGTGGAAAACGGGATTTCATGTCCGTCAGGACGGCTATTGTATCATCAGTCGACGCATCATCGATGAAGATCATTTCATATGGCGTTGAAGCGAGCGCTTTCGCAATCTCAGTTGCCAGATTTTCGACATTCTCCGCCTCATTAAAAGCGGGGACGACGACAGAGATTAACGGGTCAGGATTTTTTTTCGTATTCGACATGTCGGCCTCATGTCATGAAAAGCCTGTCCCATCAAAGGCGAAAACGCTTTTGTGCACTCGCCTGATAGGTTAGGCGCATCCTATGTTGAGCCGTCTCAAAAAACGCCGTTGGCACATCATAATTCTAGCACTGCTGACGCTGGCTATGGTTTTGCCGGGTCTGGCCAGCCTTCCCGTTATCGATAGAGATGAAGCCCGGTTCGCCCAAGCCAGTGTTCAAATGGCTGACACAAATGATCTGTTGAATATAAATTTCCAAGACGAAGCCCGGAATAAAAAACCAGCAGCCGCCTATTGGGCACAAACAGCGATGATTGAGGTGTTTTCTAGGGACGGAGAAAATCGAATTTGGGCCCAGCGCCTACCTTCCGTTTTAGCTAGCTTGCTTTCTATACTCGCATTGTACTGGGGTGGCCTTCGCATGGTTGGACGAAAAGCTGCGCTTATGGCGTGTGCCTTATTGGCCACCTCACTGATTTTCGTATTTGAAAGCCATATTGCGAAAACCGATGCGATGTTGTGTGCCTCAACAACGGTCATGTTTGCCAGTTTGGGACGCTTACGAAACAGCGCTGGGCGGAGAGAAGTTTGGGCGTTTTGGGTCGCGTTAGGCCTGTCAATCATGATCAAGGGTCCAATTGGCCCTGTTTTAGCGATAATGAGCTTAGTTTGCCTTTGGATTTGGGAACGTGATCTATCTTGGGCCAGGCCACTACTGAATTGGGGCGCTATTGTCTTGTTCGTGCTTATTTGGTTGCCTTGGGGCATTGCAATGTATGTCATCACCGACGGTGCATTTTATATTGAAAGCCTTGGCAAAGATTTTGGCGGCAAGGTCATATCTGGTCAGGAAAGCCACGGCGCGCCGCCTGGATCACACGGCTTCGCCATATGGGCGACACTTTGGCCTGCCAGCCTATTCCTGCTCCCCGGATTAGCTTACGCAATTCAGTCCGTTCGGTCTGGAGCGGAAAACCCCGTCATTCGATCCATGAAGCTTGCCATATGTTGGGCTCTACCGTTTTGGATTCTCATTGAGATTATGCCAACCAAGCTACCACATTACGGCCTGCCCGTTTTTCCTGCACTTTGCCTAATGATGGGTGCGGCGATTTTGGCAATGAGCCAGACGACCGAATTTGCCAAAACGCGGTTTTTTGGCGGCCTGATTTTTATTCTCAGCACGACCCTCGTATTGGGCGCACTCCTTTATGCGCAAAGTGTCTATGGCGATTTGGAAAAAGCTTTGGTGGGATATGCAATCTGCGGAGCATCAGGTGTCGTAGCAATTCTGGCTGGGTTTGCACTTTGGGGAAATAAAATCCGCGTGTCTTTCGGCGCGGCCTTGATTTCCGGGATGATCGCTATGGTAGGCGCTTATGCTTACATATTACCCAATTTGACAGAATTCAGAACATCCGAATACTTGACTGCGGAACTGGAACGCTTTGCACCAAACGTAGAAAGTAGCCTCATCCATAGTCCGCACTATACGGAACCTAGCCTCGTTTATCATGTGGGCACGGACATCCATTTAAAAGCCCGCGAGGTCGATCTGTCCGACGGTAGTTTGGTCATTTTGAACACGCGTCGCCAAGAGACCGAAAACCTGGGACGGGTTTTGTCAGACGCAGCCGAAAAACGAGGCCTATGCCTAGCCACGTCAAAACCCGTCAAAGGATTCAACTACTCCAAAGGTAATCCCCTTGATTTAGTTATTTTGAAGGAGGTGCCTTGCGAGGCCCTTTCCCAAGCAGAGCCGAGCTAAGAGAAAGCGCATAGGCTCTACCGACAATCGCAATTGCCATGAAAGGCGCGGCCAACACCGTCAAAACTTTAGGCATCCAACCCGGCGTGTAATTCCAGAAATAGCGCAGGAAGCCTTTCAGCTTTTCCCTTTCGATCCAAACACGTGGTGCGTTTGATGTTGAGCCGTAATGCATAACGGTCGCGCCAGGAACAAATCCAACCTGTCCCCCCATCTGGCGGGCGCGGCGGCAAATCTCGATATCCTCAACATGAAGGAAATAACGCTCGTCAAATCCACCCATTTTTTCGAAACTTGGTCGATCCGTCATCAAGCAGGCACCTGAAATCGTATCTATTTGAACGGGATGCACCGGAAGTGGGTCGGTTTCGCGGTGAACCGACGCCAGACCTGGAATAACTTCGAGGATAGGCAGAAAGCCAACTAAGGCAGAAAGCGGCGTTAAAGCTCTGCGGCGCGCACCCCTTTGCTCCTGTCCTTTTTCATCGCGAAGCAATCCTCCAGTGATCCAAGGCTCCATGAGACAATCACCAGCGTTGGCAAGTTGTCGGGCAGCACCTTTTGCTATCACAGCATCAGGATTGAGGAATAGGAGGTAATGTCCGGTCGCAAGGTTCGCACCATAATTACAAGCGCGGGCAAATCCGATATTCCCGTGACCTTGTAAAAAGCGCACACGGGTTCGTTTCGCGGTAAGTTCGGATAAGCGCGCACGTGCACTTTCCGTATTCCCGTTATCAACAACGATCAATTCATGAACATCGCGATCCTCGAGGACAGCCGTAATGGCCTCCATCAAAGCAGGTCCGGTCATATAACTGACCATAACAACGCTGATTGGGCGTTTTCTTGCAGCATCTGGCGGCATAGCAACAACGTTGTCTGCAGATGAAACAACATGCGTTTTACCGACCGACAATGTGACGATCTTAGTCAAATTCTTACTCCTTGCGCCCACGAGCAGAACCCCCGGATGGGCCCCATAGGCCTCCAAGCCTATGACTGTAAAGGAAAATTAAGTATTTTTTTGATGTTTGCCCAAATTTTGTGCATTTTGAACTTTACCAGCAACGGGCACAAGACAGGTCAAACTAACGGCCAAAACGATCAACGCCCACCACCAATGTTGCCAAACACCAACAGTTACGGCACCGCTACTCGCTATCGTCGCAAGCAAGCCTGCTACGGCAAATGCGCGGGCAGAACCGGTACAAACTTTCAGCGCTGTTTTCAGTAAAGCGAAGAGGAATGCGACCGCGAAGATGATACCGACAAGGCCAGTTTCCAACCAAATTTGCAGCCCGATATTATGGGGGTGCATCGACATAACGGTGATATCTCGCCCATCCGGCGCACGAAATTTCATCTCGTCGAAAACGCGTGCAGAATCAAATCCGTGTCCAAAGAGCGGCGCTTGCTGTATCAATTCCCAGCTATAGGCCCACATACGCACGCGATGTTCCCAAGACAAAGGCATCTGGCGCATAACATCCGTTTCAACGAGTGAGGAGACGAGGCCTAAGAGCGGAGCACAAACCAAACCCGCAATTGCGAAAGCAAAAGCTAGTATTATCCCAAAGTTTGGTTTGACCCCCGCGATACATGCAAAACCACCCGCCAATATTACGGTCGGAATAACGACGGAGAGGTTATTCAATTGAGCGCTGGCCATAAGTCCCAAAAATGCAGCGAGGGCCAAAATCCAACCGCGTTTGAATCGCGCTATTAGCAAAGCCGATACTGGCCAAAGAAGCTGAACATAGCTGACTTGCCCACGGCCCAAATTCATTTCCGCATCGCTAAGTCGTTGAATTGGGTCGTCGCCCGCGGCGACTGGGTCTCCCCAAAGGGAGAGCACAAAACCGCTGGCCGCATCGATAAACAAAATTATGACACCCAACAAACCTACAACAATCACGGCCCAAATTAGCGCGTTTTTCATTCGAGGAGAGGCCTTAAGGACGACGAAAGGCAAAAAGAGTAACGCCACGCAGAGGCCAAACAGCATCGAAGCATTGCCGCCCAAGATCGCGCCGTCATAAGGACTCCACAAGGTTGAGAGCCACGCCCAACCCACAAATCCAAGAAGAAAAAGAGGCCAAGCTGTTTTCAAATAGCGCGAACCGTCTCGATCAACTGCCCACGCCAGTATGGCGGACACGCCCGTAAAAAAGCCGGCCGCTTGAAAACCCAATCCGCCAGCAATCGCCAAAATCGGCATCAACAAAACCGAGAGCCAAAGCCAGCCTAGCGCGACCCCATTGAGTGTTTTGACAATCGCCCCCACAGATTATGCGCGGCGCATATCGGGCGGCGTTGCTTCTTCGGTAAAGGCAGCTATCGCCTCTTCGACAGTTAATATCGTCTGATCGCGGGAGCCCAGACGACGGATGGCGAGTTTGCCTTCTTCCATCTCCTTTCGGCCAACGACGGCAATCGCGGGAATTTTGCGATCGGCGGATAGCTCTCGGATTTTGTAATTGATCTTCTCATTACGAACATCCAGCTCGGCCCGAAGTCCCGCAGCCTTCAGTTTAGCGACGACGTCCGCCGCATACTCATCCGCGTCAGAGGTAATCGTCGCGACAACAACTTGTACCGGCGACAGCCAAAGCGGGAATTTGCCCGCATAATTTTCAATCAAAATTCCAAGGAAGCGCTCAAAGGAGCCGAGCACGGCTCGGTGCAACATAACGGGCGCATGCTTCTTATCATCATCGCCAATATAGGAAGCCTCCAAACGCTCAGGCAGGTTCGGGTCTAACTGGATTGTGCCGGCTTGCCACTCCCGGCCAATCGCGTCTCGTAGAACAAAATCCAATTTCGGGCCATAAAACGCACCGTCTCCTTCATTCAGTTCAACTTCCAAACCGGAAGCGTCCGCAGCCTCTTTTAGAGCGGCCTCTGACATATCCCAATATTCGTCAGAACCGACACGTAGATCCGGACGCGTGGAGAATTTCACCTTCACATCATCAAAACCTAAATCGGCATAGACAGATTTCAACATATCAGTGAAGCCTTTGACCTCATCTGTGACCTGCTCAAGCTTACAGAAAATATGTCCATCATCTTGAACAAAGCCTCGCACGCGCATCAGGCCATGCAGCGCACCCGACGGCTCATAACGATGACAAGACCCGAATTCGGCATAGCGAACCGGAAGGTCACGGTAGGATTTCTGCCCCTGATTAAAGACTTGAATATGACATGGGCAATTCATCGGCTTTAACGAGAGAACTTTATCTTCCTCGGCGATTTCTGCCACAAACATGTTCTCGCGGTATTTTTCCCAATGGCCCGAGGCTTCCCAGAACTTACGATCCATGAGCTGCGGAGTTTTGATTTCCTGATAGCCATATTCACGTTGACGGCGCGCCATATATTGCATGAGCGTCGTATAGAGCGTCCAGCCATTCGGATGCCAGAACGCTTGGCCTTGAGCTTCTTCTTGGAAATGAAACAACCCTAATTGACGACCCAAACGGCGATGATCGCGCGCTTCGGCTTCTTCAATTTGTTTCAAATGAGCATCCAAGTCTTCTTGTGTTGCCCAGGCTGTTCCGTAAATCCGCTGAAGTTGCTGATTGTTTGAATCTCCGCGCCAATAGGCACCCGCGACCTTCATCAGCTTAAACGCTTTGCCGATCTTGCCTGTGCTCGGAAGATGCGGCCCAAGGCAAAGGTCGAACCATTTGCCCTGCTTGTAGACAGTGAGCACTTCATCTTCGGGAAGATCTTCGATCAACTCGACTTTGAAATGCTCGCCGAGACCTTTGAACAAGGCAATCGCCTCGTCGCGTTCCATGACTTGGCGCTCAAACTTATCATTACGGTTGATGATAAAAGCCATCTTCTTTTCAATCGCAGCGAAATCATCCTCGCTGAATGGTTCATCCCGATGGAAGTCATAGTAAAAACCATTTTCGATCACGGGGCCAATAGTGACCTGCGTTCCAGGAAAAAGTTCTTGCACGGCTTCCGCCAAAACATGCGCAGCGTCATGGCGGATAAGCTCCAGCCCCTCTGGGTCTTTCGCCGTTACCAGTTCAATCTGAGCATTATCATTTATCGGCAAGGATGCATCGACCAGCTTACCATCCAGCTTTGCTGCCAGTACTTGTTTAGCAAGGCCTTTGGAGATCTTCTTCGCGACTTGCATCGCCGTTGTGCCCGGCTCGTATTCACGAGTTGCACCATCTGGAAATGTCAAAGTGACCATGTCGTTTATTCCGAATTCGTTCCGCGCCATTTGGCAACGCGCCAAGGGGCATATCTGGGCGGTGTGGTAATGTTTTCGGGCACATTATCAACCCCAGACGTCCCCCACGGCTGACATCGAAGCAAGCGCGCAAGCGTCATCCACCCCCCATACCAGGGACCGTGACTTTCAATCGCCTCTTTGGAATAGGATGAACAAGAAGGTTCATGTCGGCATCTCACACCGAAAAAAACAAATATGGGCGAAATAAGCACCCGGTAGATGGATATGATGGCCAGAATAGGCAGGCTGAGAAATTTTCCCATCACGCGGCTTTGTCCAGAGCACTTTCAAAAGCATCAACTGCAGCCTCAAAAGCCAACAGAGTAGATGTATGTCGAGCTGGATATTTGGATACACCGGATAGCAGTGCCAGCTTCGCAAAGCGACCTGAAGGCGGCTCCGCCCCTTCTTTCAACATGGCTTTCAAACCATCTCTTGCCGCGCTCAACTCTTCCAAGCTCGCCCCAACAATCTGTTCTTTCAATATCGCCGCACTCGCCTGTCCCAATGCGCAGGCCTGAAGACGCAGAGCGCATTCCGACACAACATCGCCGTCTAAATTTAAATCAATCTCGAGCCATGACCCGCACAGCTTGGAGACTTTGCGCGCCGTGCCACCGGGCGAAAACAAAGCCGCATTTTCCAAAGTCGAGGAAAGCGAAAGGATGTCCGAATTATAAAGATCAGTGAACATAGGTTGGATATAGGGGGTAAGCATGCAAAGCGATAGATACCGCATGGGACACGTTCATCTTATTTTATGTGACTGATGTTCGATATCGCTTACTAGGACGATGCTTGATTAGCATTGAAGTTCTGAAAAAACGACCAATCACCGAGACCCATTGAACGGAGACTGTATGACGCAAGGTTTTATGTCGGATTCTGAAGTTGTTGACCGTGTGCTAGGTCATATCGCCAACAATACCACGGATCGTGGGACTGAAGTCTGGCAAGAACCTGTTGATAGCTATCGATCCGCCGCGCGGTTGGAACAGGAGCTGGCTGTTTTCAGATCAGTACCAACGCCTTTTTGCCCCTCAACGGCCTTGCAAAAACCCGGGGATTTTATTGCTAGAAAATCTGCAAATACCCCGCTCATTGTTGTCCTAGGCCTAGACGGAAAAATTCGGGCGTTCAAAAATGCCTGCCGTCACCGCGGCACACAATTGGTCGAAGGAACTGGATGCGCAGGGGCATTTGTCTGCCCTTATCACGGTTGGTCATATGGCTTGGACGGCGCTTTATTAGGTGTTCCCCATGAGGATGGTTTTCCGAATTTGGACAAATTAGCGAATGGGCTAGCTGAAGTTACAGCCATAGAAAAAAACGGCATCGTGTTTATTGTCCAACAAGATCCGAACATCGATCAAAGACAGATACATGAGATGCTACGCGGGCTACCGGAGGTCTTAAAGAGTGATCAAATTATTTTTGAAGAGTCAGAAACGATTGTAGAGGCAAATTGGAAGCTACACTTGGAAAGCTTCCTCGAAGGGTATCACATCAAGCCGGCTCATAAGACGACTTTCTTTCCATTTGGATATGACAATTTAAATGTTATCGAATTTTGTGGGCCTCATGCTCGTGTCACATTCCCGTTTCGGCGAATTGAGACACTCAAAGACTCCTGCCTAGAAGCGCCTGATGTCTCGGACAAGCTAACCTATGTAACCCATCTGTTCCCGAATGTAATTTTGGCTGAGCTTTCGCATCATTATACCCTGGGTATCATTGAACCACTCGGCGTGAGCCAGACGAAAATCACGTCCTACTACATTTCAAAATCAGCGACTGAAGCTGATAAAGAAATCGCCCTAAAGGACGCAAAACGAGATCTCGCTTTCGTCATGGGGACAGGTCAACAAGAAGACATCGCCATGGTCACGGGGATCCAACGCAGTCTTCATTCAGACGCAAATGAAACGTTTACATTCGGTCACTTTGAGCCCGCAATTGTACATTTCCATCAACAGTTATCGAAACGATTGGGCGACCAGTAATTTTCTAAATAGAAAATCTGTGATCGATATAAACGCGCCCTTCTCCCCTTTCAAAGGAACCGTCCTCATTTCACGGATAAATACGTTGGAAAAACGCGTATCTTTTTAGTCACTTATAAAAAATCCAAAAAACTCCGTCCTCACTTTGTGATTTGTGCCGCATATTTACTGGGTTCTCTCAAGCATTGGACAAGTAAGATATCGACTTACCGGCTTGAGGGGCTGCGTGTGAAACGAGCCTGCTATGATATGCTAGCTCGTTATCTTACGGGGATAGGAGCCTGACTTTGGGCTGTTGTGTTTGTGACATGTTGAAACGTTTTCGTTTCAACTGGACGGCATAAGCGGTTTGCAAAGGGTGCAACCAGGCCGGTCCGTAAAACGTCGCAGCCGTAGGGTTAGCCCCGCGTGAAACATAGTTATTCTAATTCGGTACTCCATCGCGAGTGCTAACCCTACGGGCGGTCCTAATTGCCCACCAAATCGGTTTGGCAGACCCCGATGATGGGCTGTTAGCGTTATCTGTTGCGCGAGTATCAAAGCTCAGCCTAAATGAGGGTTCATGGAAATACGACACACTATCACCCTCTTAACATTCGCATTGGCTCTCGCGGGGTGCGCCAACACGGCTTCGGTCGCGCCTACGGACAGGCTCACTCGCGCCGAGGCAAAAAGCTTCGCTTGCCCGATTAGCGTTTTAGACGCCGGTGCGAGCGCTGAAGATTGCGGCTGCGTTGAAACCCATCTCTACGAAATTGGGAAAAAACCTGGTGCTCTTCAATTTGACCCAACAGCGCCGCAGTCCGAAATCGGTACATCCTCTGGAAGGCGCGATATTGCGATCGGCCTGTTGCGAATGGAGGCGTTTGAATATTGTGGTTTATTTGATCCAGACCACATCGTGTCGAAAAATCTCTAAAATGAACGCACTCTAAACGAAAATTTCAGAACGCGTTCAAATGTGGTATGCCCATAACGAAGAGCACAAGGAAATAATCCTTGGCTCAATCTTGGGAGAGACAGAATGAAAATCCACACCATCGCCATCCTCGCGACCGCCATATCGCTTTTCGCAGTAGATGCATATGCTCAAGCCAATCACAATACGTCACGATCCAATCAAAGGCCTGGCGGGGTAGCAGCGCCAGCAGACACAGATGCCCCTAAACCTGAAACTACGCTTAGGACCAAAAGTTCCGATGTATTAGCAAATACCAGCACCTCAGAGTCAAAAGGATGCGTCATGTATTCCGGCGCGTTAGATCAAGATTGCGACGGTGTAGCAGATGATAAAGCCGTAGACGCAACGGACTATAATTCATCGCGATCCAACAAAGCCGACTCGATTTCCTATGGCGGCGGAGATGACGAGACACCCGATCCAGATGATGAAGGCACCAAGGCGACAGATTATAATTCATCGCGGTCGAATAAAAACCCGAATAAATAAAACGTCTATTGAAGCAGGCTTCATATCGGCAATCGCTGTAATCATGAGTGGATTTACGCGATTGCCAAAAACCTTACCATTCCGTAACAATTAATTCATGTTTAGATTCTGCGCCAACTTATTGCGCGTCGCGAAAAGCCCCCTAAATTTGGGTCAATTCGTCAGTCAAAGATAAGGACCCGACAATGAAACGCATTCTGCTTTTAGGCGTAGCCGCTACGGCTCTCATCGCCTCCCCCCTCGCTTTTCAAACTTCCGCAGACGCACAAATAAACACACGTTCACAAGCGATGACAGTCGATCCGGAACGCGGCGTTCTAACAATGGCGCCACTCTTGGAACGCGTGACACCAACCGTCGTTTCAATTCGCACAGTCCAAGAGGTCAAAACCTCCAGCTCATCCCGCTCCCCTGAACAGGAAATGATGGAACGGTTTTTTGGTGGGCGTATACCACAACAGAACCAAGGCCCGCGTCAGGGTCTGGGTTCAGGCGTTATTTTTGATGCCGCTGAAGGCCTGATCATCACAAACAACCACGTAATTAAAGACGCGGATGAAATCACAGTGACATTTGATGATCGCCGTGAAGTCGAAGCCGAGTTGGTCGGTACCGACCCACAAACAGACCTCGCCTTGTTAAGAGTTGACACTCGCGGTCTTACTGAAATTCGCCTCGCAGAAACTGGCGAAGCCCGCGTAGGCGATTATGTTATCGCCGTTGGCAATCCGTTCGGTCTGTCCTCGACAGTGACCTCCGGCATCATCTCGGCCTTGGGCCGTGATCAGCGATCTGGAGATAATTATTCCAACTATATCCAAACGGATGCCTCCATTAATCCTGGCAATAGCGGCGGGGCACTTGTGAATTCTAAAGGCGAATTGATTGGAATCAACACCGCCATTCTTTCTCGTTCGGGTGGGAATAACGGGATTGGATTTGCCGTACCCATTCGCACAGTTAAAAACGTGATGACCCAACTCCGCGAGAACGGCGAAGTCAAACGCGGTCGTATCGGCGTTGTTATTCAGAACGTGACGCCTGACCTGCGCGAGGCCTTAGGTCTGAAGTCTCTGGATGGGGCCTTTATTGCAGAAGTCGGCGAGGACACGCCCGCAGAGAAAGCTGGGTTAAAAGCAGAAGACATCATCATTGAATTTAATGGTGAAGATATTTTGGACAATAATGACCTACGAAATCTCGTCGGTCTGTTGCAGCCTGGAACGCGGGCCAGCGTCACCTATTTGCGTGACGGCAAACGCCGTACAACGCGGATTGAAATTGAAGAGGCGCCTGAAGTGGATTCAGAAACCGTAACAGCGGGTTTTGATGACGAAGGAAACGCCATGATGGAAGCCTTTGACGGCGCTGAAATCACGAATATCCCGGCGGACCTGGAACTTCGAGGCGGAGACAAAGGGGTCTATGTGTCAAAAGTAGATCGCAGCTCTCGCGCCTATCGAGCTGGGCTACGTCGAGGGGACGTTATCCGCCGCGTTGGCCGCACAAACATTGAGAACCTCAATGACTTTGAGGATGCCATTTCGGCCGGCGAAGGTCCCTATGCTTTGCGCATAGAAAGCCGAGGACAAACGCGGTATTTGGCCGTTAAATAATTTAAGAAGCCCGTGTTCATCGCACGGGCTTTTTTAATAGTTCAAGATCGGTGCGAGCCAGCGTTCAACATCTTCAACGCTCATATCCTTTCGGCGCGCATAATCTTCGACCTGGTCTTTTTCGATTTTTCCGACACCGAAATAAACAGATTCGGGATGTGAGAAATACAAGCCTGAGACAGAGCTAGCCGGGTGCATTGCAAAGCTCTGGGTTAGGTCAATTCCAGTTTCTTTGGTTGCATCCAACACACGGAAAAGCGTCGCTTTTTCTGTATGATCAGGTTGGGCGGGATAACCGGGAGCGGGGCGAATACCTGCATATTTTTCCGCAATCAGATCTTCGCCAGATGCAGTTTCATCTGGTGCATAACCCCAAAACTCACGGCGAACACGTTGATGTAAATGCTCTGCAAAAGCTTCCGCCAGGCGGTCGCATAGAGCTTTGAACAGGATAGCATTATAATCATCCCCGTTTTCCTCAAACCGCTTAGACTGAGCCTCTTCACCCAGTCCAGCCGTGACGGCAAAACCGCCAATATAATCGCCTGCGGGTGCGCAGAAATCGGAGATGGAATAATTTGGTTTGGCTTTCGTGCCTTTGGAAATTTGTTGCCTAAGACCATGGAAATTTGCCAGGGTTTCACTTCGCGCCTCATCGGTGAAAACACGAACATCATCGCCATTCTGTTCAGCAGGCCAGAACCCAAACACCGCATTCGCATTGACCCATTTTTCGCTAATGATTTGGTCCAACATCGCATTTGCATCTTTGAACAAATCACGCGCCGCTTCGCCGTAACGTTCATTTTCAAGGATCGCAGGATATCGGCCTTTTAACTCCCACGTCGCAAAGAAAGGCGTCCAATCAATGAAGTCCCGTAGATTTTCCAACGGGTAATCCGTTAGAGTTTTCGTCCCAAGGAAAGACGGCTTTGGCGGCGTGTAACTGTCCCAGTCCGTCGTCCACGGATTGTCCCGAGCTTCCTTTATGGTCAGGCGCGCTTTGGCTGATTGTCCACGTTGATGTGCTTCTCGTGCCTTTGAGTAATCCGCACGCAATTCGGCAGCATACTCTGCTTTTCCGTCGCCCAAAAGTTGTCCCACAACCCCAACGGCGCGGCTGGCATCTGTCACGTAAACCGTTGGGCCTGCTTTATAAGCAGGTTCAATTTTGACAGCTGTGTGTGTTTTGGATGTTGTGGCGCCGCCAATCAAAAGCGGCATCGTCATCCCGCGTTTTTGCATGTCTTGACCAACGTAAACCATCTCGTCCAGGCTAGGGGTAATCAAACCCGAGAGACCAATCATATCGACATCATGTTCGATCGCCGCGTCCAGAATTTTCTCGCCCGGAACCATAACGCCCAGATCGACGACATCATAGCCGTTACATTGCAGGACCACGCCGACAATGTTCTTGCCAATGTCATGAACGTCACCCTTCACCGTGGCCATCAAGATTTTGCCATTTGATGAACCGGCCGTGCCAAGCTCCTCTTTCTCGGCTTCCATAAACGGCATCAAATGCGCCACAGACGCTTTCATCACGCGAGCGGATTTCACGACTTGAGGCAAAAACATTTTACCTGACCCGAAAAGATCACCGACAACATTCATGCCGTCCATCAACGGACCTTCGATGACATGAAGCGGGCGAGCGGCAGCCTGGCGGGCCTCTTCGGTATCCGGAACGATGTAATCTGTAATCCCTCGGACGAGTGCATGTTCAAGGCGTTTTTCAACTGGCAATTTGCGCCACTCATCATCTTTAACTTGAGCCTTGGCTTTTCCGTCACCACGATATTTTTCAGCGATGTCCAACAAACGATCCGTAGCATCATGACGGCGATTTAGGATGACATCCTCGACTCGCTCACGCAGCTCATCAGGGATATCGTCATAAATGGTCAGTTGTCCGGCATTCACAATGGCCATATCGAGACCAGCCGGAATCGCGTGATAAAGAAAGACCGAATGCATGGCTTCGCGCACGGGATTATTCCCGCGAAACGCGAAGCTCACATTAGATAAGCCGCCTGAAATACGTGCATGAGGTAAATTCGCCTTGATGCGTTTGCAGGCCTCAAAAAACGCTACGGCATAGTCATTGTGTTCCTCAATACCCGTCGCTACGGCAAATATATTCGGATCAAAGATTATGTCCTCTGGTGGAAACCCAACCTTCTCCACGAGGAGGTTATAGGCCCGTTCACAAATTCGGAACTTATCATCGGCAGTCTCAGCTTGACCTTCTTCGTCGAATGCCATGACAACAGCAGCGGCACCGAGATCACGAACTTTGCGGGCATGAGAAAGAAATTCCTCTTCGCCTTCTTTCATCGAGATAGAGTTTACTACAGCCTTGCCCTGAACGCATTTCAAGCCTGCTTCAAGGACCTCCCATTTCGAGCTGTCAATCATGACTGGAACACGAGAAATATCAGGTTCGCCTGCCATCAATTGCAAGAATCGAGTCATCGCTGCGACGCCGTCAATCAAACCATCATCCATATTAACGTCGATTATTTGGGCACCGCTTTCGACTTGCTGACGCGCAACGGACAAGGCTTTTTCATAATTGTTATTGACGATGAGTTTTTTGAACCGAGCTGAACCAGCTACGTTCGTCCGTTCACCAATATTGATAAATTGTGTAGCGTTCGAGGACATGAGTTAGACCGCGATCTGAAAAGGTTCGAGACCCGACAAGCGCAAAGTCGTTTTCGGGGTCACGGGCATGCGCGGCGCTTGCCCATCCGCAGCGACAGCAATAGCCGCAATATGATCCGGTGTTGTTCCGCAGCATCCACCGAGGACATTGACAGTTCTCCCCGCAATCCAGGGTGAAATTTGCGCTGTCATATCCGCAGGGCTTTCATCGTATTCGCCAAACGCATTCGGAAGGCCAGCATTAGGAAAAGCGATAACACGGGTTTCCGCGACACGGCTGAGCGCTTCGATATGTGGGCGCATTTCATCGGCGCCCAGCGCACAGTTCAATCCGACCGCCCAAGGTTTGGCATGAGCAATCGAGATGTAAAATGCTTCCGCTGTTTGACCAGACAAGGTACGGCCGGAACGATCTGTAATAGTACCTGAAATAATGATCGGCTTTTCTTTACCCAAGTCAGCAAACACGGCGCGGCAGGCCGCAATAGCAGCCTTGCAATTCAAGGTGTCGAAAACGGTCTCAATTAGAATTGCATCCACATATTCGAACATGGCTTTAACTTGTTCAACATAGGCATCTTTGACCTCATCAAAGGTGACATCGCGAAATCCAGGGTCCTCAACCTTGGGCGAGATAGACAGGGTTTTATTCATGGGTCCAACAGAACCTAAAACAGCGCGGGGCTTTTCAGGTGTCTTTTCAGTCCAAGCATCCGCCGCCGCTCTTGCCACTTTGGCGGCTGCTAGCGCGATTTCTGGTGCAAGGTCAGCCATGCCGTAATCATCTTGGCTGATAGAGGTCGCGTTAAAGGAGTTGGTCTCTATAAGGTCTGCACCGGCCGCAAGGAATGCATCATGGACAGATCTGACAGCCTCGGGTTTGGTGAGAACCAACAGGTCGTTATTACCCTTTAATGGGCTAGGCCAATCCGCGAATCGCGTGCCACGAAAATCATCTTCTTCCAGCTGTTTCTTCTGCAACATCGTCCCCATTGCCCCATCGAGCATAAGAATTCGGTCAGCACTTGCAGCGGTAATTTCATCCCACACGGACATGGTAATCTCCTCTTCGCCGCGCCGTCTAACAGAGTGAAACCAAAACGTATATAAAGAAAACGTTATATGTATGAAATCTAACACTTGCGCTTTTATATGGTTCACGCCATAGCGCCGCCGTTGGTCACCTTTAGCCGGGTGCGAACATGGGAATGGAGTGCGAATCTCCGACGGCTCCCGCCGCTGTGAAGCATGAGGGTCGCAACATATGTCACTGCATTTGCGGGAAGACGTTGCGAACTGTTTGAATGCCAAGTCAGAAGACCTGCCAACAAAGTCGCCAGCGCGCGCGGGCGGGATGTACCGATGCGCAATGGGAATAGCCAATTCTGGCTTACTCCAATGACGACACAATCAACGTCACCCGACTCTGTTTGAGCGGGATACTTTTGGAGTGTGACATGAAGAGACTATTATTGAGCGCGGCAATTGTCGCAATGGCCAGTCCGGCTTTGGGACAGGTTCAGGCGGACAGAGACCAGGAAGCGAAACGTATATGCTCTGGGCCAGCTGTCGATAAGAAAACAGACGACATTCTGATTAAAAGCTGCGACCCACTGCCTTTTTACACCGACCTAGTAACGGTGACTGCGGACCGACTTGGGTATACCCGTGTAGATGAAATCACAGTCCCTGTTTCAATTATTACAGAAAAAGATATCAAATACCGTAACCAAGGCGTCGTCGCCGACCTACTCCGCACTATACCTGGCCTTTCTGTCAGCCAGAATGGCGGTGCAGGATCCCTCACCCAAATCCGCCTGCGCGGATCTGAAGCCAATCATGTCGTCGTCATCTTCGATGGTGTAGAAGTGTCCAACCCGTCCGACGGCGCGTTTGATTTTGGCGGGTTACGGACAGAGGATATCGTCAAAATCGAAGTGCTACGCGGTGAACAATCAGCGCTTTACGGTTCAGACGCTATTGGCGGCGTTATCAACATCATTACTCGCGCGGGCAGCACGACCGAGAACTGGCGCGCCAGCGTAGAAGGCGGCAGCCGTGGCACCTTTGAGGGGCAAGTCAGCGCCATCATACCGCTCGGCGATGCAGCCCTAACAGTCAATGGCAATGCGTTCACAACAAATGGATTCGATGTTTCAGGATTGGATGGAGAAACAGACGGCGCAAAAAGCCGCACACTAAACGTCGGCTTAAATAATGTTGAGTTTGGGGGTATCACCTTTAGCGGCAAGTTTGGATCATCCGTTCGCGAAACTAACTTCGACTCCGACTCTGACTTTAACGGACGTCTCGATAACACGAATGACGAAACTGAAGTCAAAACCGAGACTGCCCGTGTAGATGCCCGTTTTACGCTCGGCGGATTTGATCACAAAATCACGGCCCATATGGTTGAAACGGACACTGACACCGTTGGCGGTTTTACGTCTAGATCTATCGGATCAAGACATGTCGCAAATTGGGCCGCCAAGCGTAACTTTAGTGAAAACCATAGTTTCACCGCCTTTGCAGAAGCAGAGCATGAGCAATATGAAATCCATCCCAATTTCACGGAGCCTGGGGCAGAACCGGACAATTGGACATATAGCCTTGCGGGTGATTACCAGTTCGCCAAGAATGACATAACACTTACCGCATCCGCTCGACACGATATCAACGACATCTTTGACGACGCAACAACTTGGCGGTTAGGTGCGGGTTACGGATTTAACTGGGATGGCCGTGTCCGCGCATCTATCGGAACGGGTGTTAAAAACCCGACCTTGATTGAACTGTTCGGATTTTTCCCAGCCTCCCGTTTTACCGGGAATGAGAACTTACAACCGGAAACATCCTTGGGTTTCTCTGTTGGATATAAACAGTCTATCGGCAACCTAGACCTTAGCATAGATGCCTTCCGATCGGAATTGCAGGACGAAATCACAACGATATTTAATCCCGACTTCACATCAACAGTTATCAACCTTGAGACGGATAGCGCGCGCCAGGGTATTGAACTAGCGGCAAGTTGGTCTGCCGATAACCTTAGTCTTTCCGGTTCGGCGAGTTTTCTCGAGTCTGAACAAGATGATATAGAAGAAATCCGTCGTCCCGATTTCCTGGCGAGTGCAACGGCTACTTGGACACCTACTGAAGCCATCGCCTTCACCCTGAATGTCGATCACAATGGAGAGCAACTGGATACTGATTTTGCGACGTTCCAAAATGTTGAGCTAGATAGCTTTACGCTTGTTGGTGCAAATGCACGATATGATTTAAACGATCACGTCGCCCTTACCTTGCGTGGGTCAAATTTACTTGATGAATCATATCAGGAAATAGTTGGATATGCGTCTGCAGGCCGCGGCATATTCGCTGGTCTTGAGCTCGACTTTTAAATTGAGATTGGGTTGACTAATCCCCGGTCAACCCAAGATCATCGAGCAGGTCGTTCGAGAAAACAAACCTCTCCTCTGAGTCCGGAAGGAGCCGCTCTCGTCCGCTTTTCCAACGCAATATCTTATCACCATATCCCGCCTGCAAGCGGGATTTGGTCAGCCCATGAATTTTGCCCCAATGCTGGGTATAGGCAATACCAGCCTGATCGAAACGGCGCAAAATTCTCTTAATCGCATCGCGGGACGCTGGTGTATCCAGGCCGTCAATATCTAAAACACAACTCGGATCAAACCGCGTAAAGGATAGGTATCCATCAGTCCTTTGAACGTAACGCAAGGCAATGATTAGCGGCGCAAATTTTTCGTTCACAACAGTTCTAACGATATCAACGACCTCAGTCGTGAGAGCAATCGGAACGCAAAACCCAGATCCCATAACGCCGTTCTTTCCCGACGTCAGATCATAGGTTTCTCCGGGAGTTCCCTTAAACTCTTTTGCTTTCTGTTGAGATTTTAGAAGCGCGTTTACTAGGCTTGGTCCAATCGTTTGATTGCCCCCGACGAGCTTTCCTATGATTCCTGGTAGGTCATTATGTAAGCCATGCCCGGATTTTAACTTATAATCCACGGGGTAATTATTGGGACAGTTCACCTTAAATCGTGTCGTGACATAGACATCATCTCGCCCGATACCTGGATTTATGACGGCTTGAAAAAAATATGGATTTTGATCCGTTATGGGGAAATGAACCCCCGTGAAATCCAGTGTATTTAGCGCTTTTCGTACCTCCGACATTCGCATCTGGCGGCGATATGAATCTAGCAGATATCGGCCTGTTGATCGCATCATGTAGGAATGAACGATGCCTACGGCTCCTAAGCCAATTAATGCAGTCTGAAAAAGCTGCTCATCTCTGACAAGTTCAGCCCCTAATTTCTTTGCGAACTTTGCATTCATTGTGGGATTTCGCGGGCTCTCAATCCACAAGTTCTGAGTTGCGGTGAGGAGTTGAAAACCAGCTACTTGGCTGGGCATAGCCCCTACCCCAAGAGCGGAACCATGCGTATTCGCGCTGATCGCGCCACCAAGTGTTTGACCATTGCTCGCGCCAGAGGTCCGTAAAGCTTGTTGCCGACTTCCTGTTTCCAGAGCCATGTTAATTTCGGAAACTAAGCACCCAGATTGAGCTAGAATGAGCTCATGTCCGTTTCCAAGAAAGTCATTGGAAAGATTTGTCGGAGTGACATTGAATTTATAATTCAAACGGTCCGTTTGCAGAATCCATCCATCTTTGACAGACGGAATTTCTGAAAAGGACCATTTGCTACCGATAGGCCGCAAACGCATTTTTTTCTGGACTGCGTGGCCAATTAGAGACTGAATACGGGTAGCGGTTTCTCGCATTCGCGATAGCGCTGGTCTCGTATTGTGCGAGTTCTTTATTCGCCAAACTCCGGCAATCGGAACATTTTCGGTTTCATGAAAATTGATATATTTCTTTGTTTTGTGAAATGTCAGGTGAGCATCAGCAACCATGATGTGCCCTACTCTTCATCATCTAGAGACCCGATATCACTAATCGGTTTTCCGCATTGATACTCAATTGTGAGTGGCGAGACAGTTCCCAGTGAAACCACGTGTATAAGACTCTGAAAGACATTTGGGTTGATGCTGACTTCGTTAATTATACTGGTATCGCATTCTGTAACGAGCGTATGTTTCCCACCTTTAAAAATTGTCGCGGTACTATTTTCGACAATCATGTCCCCAGTAGGATTTGAAATTGGAACGATCACTTGGTGGTGCGTACACGCCGAGATATATAGTGGAATTATCGCAAGCGCCGCGGGGTATATTTTGATTTTTTTCAATTTACTCATGGCAATCTCTCCTCAATGAAGCGGATTTCCATGTTGTCGACAAAGATTTTTAAGTCATCGAAATTGTAAAAATGCGCCCATAGCAACCTTATTATTTAATCTAATGGTTGTAAATGGTAGGAGGTCCAATTTTTATCTAAGGCAAAATTCTCCAGAAGCTTGGCATCGAATTATCGCGCCGCGATTAACTACTGCCGGATAATTTTCGCGTCGACCGTATCAATTACGGGCTCACCCTTAAACGCGTAATATCGCTGAACGAGATAGCCTTGCTTTTGTAATTCTGAGAGTAAACTTTCTTCGCCAAGTAAATGCGCTGTTCCCACTGCCACAAACCCTGTTCCGCTGTCTTCCATAAAGCGTGAAAGTTGTGGCGCCCAATCTCGATTTCGATCCCTAAGCAAGCTATTAAACACTTCAGGAGCGCGGGATTTCATCGGTAGAACAAGGTTTTCTGTTAGGAAATCTGTACCGCCTACAGACCATTGATCAGCAATTTCGGTGGCACTCTGACCCAGAGTATTAAAATTCTCCATTGTCTCGGTTAGAATATCGATTTGTATTTCCTCAGGTAGATCTGCGGAAGCCCGTAATTGGGTCTCAAGGCTTTCCAGAAAGAGTACATTCTTACCATTGCGAGCGGCACGGGATTTTAAAGCTTCATCGGCTGAGAGATCCGCCGACAATCCAGCATTTTGCGCAGCGGCAAAGGTTAAATATTCAGCCGCCAACCAGGGCCGCATTCCGTCCAATGCTGCTATTGTTAGCTTTCCATTATTTGCTGCAGCCTCCATCAAATTGAGTTGATAATTATCCAACTGATCGGACAGGCGGCGCCCATCATTTCTAAGTCCCAAACGCGTCGTCAAGACGGTTGCATCAACTTGCCCGGCTGGACCGGTATCGACTTCAAAGAATATGGTTCCAGAGTCATCAAATGCTTGGCGCATATCCTCTCGCTGCCACACCAAATCATCGGGAAGTAAATGAACCGTTCCGAATATGTAGAGAGTTGAGTCGAAATCCTTCGCCACCCAAATGGCCGGACCATCATTGCGCATTCGCGCATCTTGCACACGGCTGGATACAGAATCATTTGCAGTTCGGGAACTTTCAGATGGATAACATGCCACCAAAACAGAAGCCATAGCGATAAGAGGTAGCAAGCAATTCATAAAACAGTATGTGCGCCGTCCCGGCAGACGTTTCAACCGCTGGACAGCGCGTCATTGCAGCGCTAAGGGAGCGCGTCGCTCGCACCCTTAGCTCAGCTGGATAGAGCGCTGCCCTCCGAAGGCAGAGGTCAGAGGTTCGAATCCTCTAGGGTGCGCCATAATTTTTCAAGATGCATACAGGAAATCCGAGATCCCCTTCTTACTCGAAGGCGTAACCAAAGTTATTGATATCCACTGCAAATGCCTTTGCGATAATTTCGGCGGTTTGGTCGTTATAATATGACCTGAAATCACTCCGACGATCGGAAGGTTTCATGTGCGGAATCTCCCCTTCAATTGGGCGATCTACAATCTCAGAAAGCCTAAAGATATCCTCACGCAAGTTTTCAAACCTTCC
The DNA here is from genome assembly GCA_039975855.1 of Litorimonas sp. GTDB lineage: Bacteria > Pseudomonadota > Alphaproteobacteria > Caulobacterales > Maricaulaceae > Litorimonas. The sequence goes on from JBDWGH010000004.1 coordinate 100,015, forward strand.
AATAAAATCGATATCGGAATCTACGATTTGCTGTTCCCGGCCAGACAGCCACTCCGTTTGCTGACGGAACATTTTTGGCTTGTCATAATAAGGCAATTCTCGTCGGTCGAAGCAAAATTCAACCCAATCCGAAAATGGAATTGGAGACTCCCCTAATCCGGTCTGGTTGGTCTTTATGCGCCAATGATAATGCGACACAACCCGATCCCAGGGGTTTCTAACAAAGGAAAAAACAAAGTCTTGTTTAAACCTGTCATCACCCAGTTCCGTAATGAGATCATTTGCGTCGACGTGTCGAAACGACAAACCGAGCGCTTTCCCAACAGTTGTCCCGCCAGTTTTATTAATATGGATTTGGTGAATGGTATTCAACGTTCTGCCCCTCGTGCGGTTCGTCAATCGACTTGACTGCAATTTACACCGCTATATCGGTAACCCATGCAAAAACGCCAGAAAGTATTCGGGATTGGCTTTCACAAAACTGGAACGAAGTCCTTACGCAAAGCTCTAGAGAGACTTGGATATAAGGTCTGCGGCCCAGTCGGGGCACGTGATCCAAATATCGCCAATTCTGCGATAGAATTCGCTTTGGAATATGCCAACAAATTTGATGCTGTGCAGGACAATCCCTTTCCGCCATTGTTTCGAGAACTAGATGCGGCTTTTCCCGGCAGCAAATTCATACTCACAACTGAAGATCCAGATATTTGGATAGCCCGGACAGTTCGTTATTTCGGAGCAGCCCAATCCCCTATGCGAGAATGGATTTATGGAAAGGGCTCACCTGTCGGAAATGAAAGTCTCTACCGAGATAGATTTGTAAGGCACAACACGGAGGTGTTGGATCATTTTGCCAACCGTCCGGATGATTTGCTGGTTTGGCCCTTAACAAGCGAACCCAGTTGGGAACGCCTTTGCGAATTCCTCAATCTGGACGTTCCGGAGCGAACTCCCTTCCCACACGAAAACAAAAGCGGGAATCAATACGTTCGCGCAACCTCTGGACAGCGCTGATGCGCCGACTTAAAGGACCATCATGAGGCGCATATCATTTTTAATCATGGCAGGTTTTGCCATCACATTGGCCAGCTGTACGTCGGAGACGACAGAGAATGTCGCTGATCGACCATTTTCCGAAGGCTTGGCAGCCTATTCAGAAGGTGAATTTGGCAAAGCGCTGACCATTCTTGAGCCGCATGCAGAAAGCGGTGACTCGGCCGCACAAATGATGCTGGCGGAAATATATTTGACCGGAAAAACCGGCGTCACCGATGAAAAACGCGGATCTACTTGGTTAGAAAAAGCTGCCGATCAAGGCGTGACAAAAGCACAGGCCATGATGGGTACGCGCTATCTGAACGGAAACGGTGTTGAGCAAGACGATACACGCGGGATTGAGTATTTATTGGCGGCTGCCAAGGGCGGAAATGCCCGTGCAAATGTTCAACTTGGCTTTCTCTACGAACACGGGAAAGCTGTCGAAAAGAGTGCCGACTCCGCTGGACGGTTCTATTACAGAGCTTCAATCATAGGTGATGAAGAAGCTGTAACGCGTCTAAAAAAACTCTCGGAAACCGACGTTATTGGTCCAAAAACTTATCTCGGCATTTTATACCGCGACGGAAAAGGAGTTCCACAAGACCCCAACAAAGCATTCTCTCTGGTCGAGCACGATGCGCAGTCGGGACAACCCTATGCGCAATACCTCATCAGTGAAGCATATGGAGTTGGTCAAGGTACGGAGCGCGACGTGGAAACTGCATATATGTGGGCCAATCTATCAGCGGCACAATCCTTTGCTGGCGCGATAGAACGACGAGACATTTGGGCTCAAATAATGACTCCTGAACAGATCGAAAAGGCCCAAGACTTGTCCCGTGATTGGCAGGCTAAATTCGATGCAAAAACTCCTTAAACTCGGGCTGACTACTCTAACAGGACTGGCATTACTAACGCCAAATTTCGCGGGTGCTCAAGCTGGATTGAGTCTCGAAGACATAGTTCTTCTGGCCGAAAATAGTAACGTTGTCGCGCAATATTCTTTAGGAGAGGCTTACCGGAAGGGCGATGGCGTAGCGCAGGATTATGCAGAGGCAATCCTTTGGTACAAAACTGCATCTGACAATGGCTCAATTGATGCAAAGTTTGCCTTAGGTGGATTAACGGCAGAAGGTTTGGGGACAGACCGAAACCTAAAAAATGCGTTCAGTCTGTTTGAATCGGCCGCCTCGGCCGGACACCCTCAGTCTGCCTTGGTCCTTGGCACAATGATCGAAAAAGGATTGGGTACTGATAAAACCCCCAAAGAAGCCGTTAGCTGGTACGAGAGAGCTGCTGAAAAAGGTGTCGCCGATGGCGCAACAAATCTTGGCGTTCTTTACCAAACTGGGGAAATCGTTACGCAAGATTTTAGCGTTGCACAAATTTGGTATAAGCGCGCAGCATCGCTTGGAGATGCCCGTGCGTTAAATAATTTGGGCGTCATGTTCATGCGCGGTGAAGGCGTGGAACAAGACCCCAAACAAGCTGCTGAATTTTTTAAAGCAGCAATGGAAAAAGGATCGACAGAGGCGATGACCAATCTCGGCTCTCTATACGAAAGTGCGCTTGGCGTGCCGTTAGATGAAGCCAAAGCCAAAGCTCTCTACCGCCAAGCTGCGGAAGCAACGCGCAATAAGCGAACCGCAAGCGGTTTACCTAACTCTGAAGAGATCACAAAAATTGTTTCTGCTCCTGGTTTCAATAAACGCGATGTACAACGCGCCGCCCAAGCGGGTGATGCCCGCGCGCAATATGTGCTTGGGCATTTACACATGAATGGCTGGGGTACCCCGCAGGACTATGTCAGCGCCTATGCTTGGTTAAACTTGGCGGGAGCGGGATTGTCAGAGACGTCGGTTCGAGACAGTTTAGCCAAACGTATGACGTCCTCTCAGATTAATTCCGCACAAGCCTTATCACGTGATTTGGAGACCGCTATTTCAAACGGCGAGTAATCGTGTAGCGTGATCCCGCTGCAAATGGGCCCGTTAGATCGGTTTTCCCGCCATCGACCCAATTGACAGTAATACGATCAATTAAATCATACGAAGCCAGTCCAAAATGCGCGACCGCGGCATCGAACGACATAAAACCTCCACCCAATTGCAATTCCCTAACTTGCTGACGACCATCGCCATAGGTGATTGTTATTCGGTTCCCAACTCCGTCGCGATTGCCAATCTCGTCGTCAAATTCGAAACTGATAGAATTCCCATCCTGCGAGTTGTTGAGATAAACTTGCAAGGGTCCGTTCACGGGCACAGTGACGATATCTAGATCACCATCATTATCAATATCACTGCGCGTAGCAGCTGCCGTCATCAGGTAATCTTCAACCCCAGTTTCTATGGCGCGTTCGACAAACATCCCATTTCCTTGATTTTGGAAATAGAGGTTAGCGGGTGTGGCTTCCGTAGGGACCCATGTCCCATTCACGATCAGCATATCCTGCCATTCGTCATTATCGAAATCCCCTACCTTGGTATCCCAACTCCAACCACCAACCTCCAGACCGACATCAACCGCAGTGTCGGTATAGGTACCGTTTTCTCCACGCGACAATAGGACGTTACGAGCATCAATTTGCTTTATCTCCTTCAGGACATCTTCCGTCGTGATGTTCTGAATGGGTTTAAAATGGATATCGCAAAAAGCCCGAGCTTCGGGTTGGTCACGAGCAATAAGACGGCACATGCCGGGATTGCGAGCTTGAATCGCAAGATCTTTGACGAGCATGGCCTGACACTCCTCGCGGTCAGGCGATGCGATTTCCTGACATTTACTGGCATATGTCGGGTCAAAACTGTTCCCAGATTTATACCAACGTTTGACCGCCATGTTGCGTTCACAAATCTCGCGATCATTTGCCCGAGAAATACCATCGCAATAATTACGGATGGGTGACATATTTAGTCTATCCGAAATACCTGAAGCTCGGCCTGCTATCTGCGCGAAATAGAGATCCGGCACGAGATCATTATTGAGGTCATCTGATTTGATAGCCATTGTAGTGTTTGTTGTATGCGGGAGTATCTCGTCGGCACGTGTGACTTTCTGCAAAGTCCCATCTTTCCCACCGAGATAAACAACATCCGGTAATTCAAAGTCATTCCCGACTAGCAGATCCTGGTAGCCATCTTTATCGATATCGGAAAAAAGTATGGAAAGTGTCTCGCCAGGCAACCCTTCCAAATCGGTGAACTGGGTTCCGCTTAGGCGGCCTTCATCGTTTAGTATAAGTCGATTACGGGACTCCTCTCCCGGTATGCGGCGATACCATCCAGCTGCCCAGTTCCCAGCAGCAAGGTCTAAATAACCATCTCGATTCACATCACCAAAACTTGCCGCCAAAGTAAGCGGGGTATCAACCCGGTTCTGGACTTTTCGTATCGATCCGAAATTCAATGAACCTTCAGCGTTGGATATGACGTGATTGCCGTTCATGTAAGTTGTTAGGAATAGATCCAGCCAACCGTCATTATCGATATCAACGAGCGCTACATTGAACACATCCAATTTTGCCAGCGCATTAGGCAATGCCCCGTCCTGCGTAAACTGCCCCGTCCCGTCATTGAGGAAAGTTCGAAATCCAACCTCAGTGGATGCGATGATAATATCCAAATCCCCGTCGCGGTCTAAATCACCTGACGTGATACCTCGACCTTCCCAAAAAGGAGGCCACATATCTTTAAATGAAAACTCAACAGGTTGGTCGAGACCGATCAGGTGAGCTTCTTTTTTTGTAAAGAGCGTCTCACCTGCTGGTGACTTTGGCTCATAGGGAATTCCAACAACAGATAGTTCAAATTCCTGGTTTTCTCCGCGCGCCGTGGAGGTGGGAGTTATCGACTTAGTTTCGGCGAACTTCGGATTCATCTCTGTCGATGAGGAAGGCTCTCCATTTAGCAACATATCCAGCGCGGTTTTCGTTTTATAATCATGCCAATTCTGTGCGCCCAGACCGGCTACAACCCCAATGACCCAAACTACGATCGAAACGTAAATCGCGGCCCGAACGGAAATGGTCGTTCCAACAATAAATGCAGAGTAAATTGAGAAGACACCCAAAGTGAAGAGCAAGGTCATGACATAACCCGGGGGCACGCCAGCCGCGAGCAATGCTGCGCAGATCACAACATCAAAGGCGATGGGAACGGGTAAGAAAAGACCAAATAGGCCAACAATGAAAAGCCCAAGCAACCCGAACCCGATGCCGGAAAAGGTTTCAATCGGAACAAGTGTTGCAACAATAGCGCCCAAAAAACCTGCCAAAATCATCAGCGGGACAGTCAATTTAAATATATACCAAAAATCAGCAGCGATATCTTTAACCCAACCCTTGAAAGCAATACCGAGCCCTTCGGGAGGTTGAGACGCCATTTCGGGGCTCCAAGGACAGGCCCGTTGTTCAGCCTCGGCTAACTGCAATTGATCCTTAGGCAGGAATTTACAGATCAACGGAACGGCTAAAACAATCACCGCAATACAGAGCACAACTTTTCCAAAGGCCATATAGAACGGCAAAAGAGCGAACAGCATGCTCAGCACAACGATATTTAATGTTGGCGATGCGATCATCGTCGACAAGGTTGTTTCCGCCCTCGCCCCGCCATCATACATCCCTTTGGCGATGGGTGCTGCACAGTTGACGCAAACGCCCAAAGGAGTCCCCATGATGAGTCCTAAAACGCTATTCGCAAAGGAGTTTTTAAAGCTGAGTCTCGTGACGTATCGAAACATCGTCAGAAAAACAGTCCCCATCAAAACGCCAAACGTCATTCCATTACGGTTCGTATCGATCCAATTCAGCGTCGTCAGACCAATTTTTTTCCAAATGGGATATGCTGGATCAATATGAAAATGAGCCTCAAAACTCATGGGGTCTTCAAGATGGATAGCTCCGCCCATCAAAGCCTTATCACCAAGTGACGGGTAACGTGAGGACGTCCAAAATAAATAGAGCACCACGCAAAGTAATACGAACGTTATGAAAAACCGCGTTCTATATTTCGTCAAAATCAATGTCGACATTTTTAGGCCCCTAGTCGTAGATGGTTCTGACAACCCGTTCGAATGAGTGCAAGTCTCGTTGTGTAAACTCGACCACTTTTTGTGAATCTTTACTTTCCGCTATTTCTGATATACGAGCCTAAAGTTGTTTAATTTCTGGGGCGGAAATTTAAACGAGCAAATACCCCAGATTTTTCTCTTCCTGTGTAGCTTGCTGAGCTCGTTAAAGGGGTAATTATGCGACCAAAAAAACTATCACTAATAGCTGCGGGAGCAAGCTTATGCTTGTTCGCCAGCCCAGCATTTGCGGCCGAGGCTTTCGTATCGGGTGGCAAGCTCACAGTAAAAACTGAAGTCGCGAAGGCTTCGAACTTTAATCTCACTGTTATCGGACCCCATGGCTTCAATGCCACGGAAAAGTCTAGCAAGGGCGTTCCGACCGTTACGCTCGGCGACGAGAAGGGCATCTCTGATGGTGTTTACTCATGGGAATTGACAGGTTCTACGAGCAAGCGAATTCGTAATCCAAAGTCCAGTTTTAACAATGGGCGAGACGGCGAGAAACGAGATCTTGTGAATCAATCCTTCTCAGAAAACGGAACATTCCGAATTGTGAAGGGTGTGGCGCAAATGCCTGACGATAAGGAAGAAGAAGAAAAGTCAGGGAGTGATAGATGACATATTCCAAGTTTATGAAAGTCACGCTGGCTGCTTTTCTCTTGGCATCTCCAGCTGTAATTGGAATATCTGCCGCCGCTGATATTGTACATAATGATGATGTTATCATCGACGGCAGTCTCTGCGTTGGATTGGATTGTGTGAACGGTGAAGCCTTTGGATTCGATACGATCCGGCTAAAAGAGAACAATCTCCGCATTCATTTTGATGATACGAGTACAGCAGCTAGTTTTCCTAGAACTGACTGGCGCATTGAGATTAATTCCAGTTCAAATGGCGGCGCGTCCTATTTCGGCATAGAAGATGCCAGCATTGGTCGGATGCCTTTTCAAATTCGAGCTAATGCACCCTCAAACTCACTATTCGTCTCGAGTTCAGGTAATGTTGGAATGGGGACATCATCACCCGTTGCAAATATGCATTCGGTAGATGGGGATACACCAACTCTTCGTCTGGAACAAAATGGCTCATCCGGCTTTACTCCGCAAACCTGGGACCTCGCCGGGAATGAGACGAACTTCTTCATTCGTGACGTATCGAATGGCAGTGCATTACCTTTCCGCATTTTTCCAGGAGCGGACTCCAGCGCTCTCGTTATTGCTGACGACAGTCAAATTGGATTCGGCCTTCAGTCTCCCCGCGCACCCCTTCATATTTTTGCTGATGATGCGGGAGTAAAACTGGACAGTGGTAGCAGCGGAGAATGGGATATTTTTGTGCAAGATTCAGACGGTGAGTTCGCAATCGATGACGATTCGACAATGGGTTCGGACTTTATTTTCAAAACAGCGGATACAGCTGACAACTCACCTTGGGAATTCGTACATCGGGCCGATAATGGTCTTGGAATAAATATCGGCACGTCTCTGGGAGCAGACTTTATTCTTAGCGATAATGGAGACCTGTCCGTGCTTGGCACGATCACATCAAGCGGCCCAACATGTGGCGGCGGGTGTGATGCAGTATTCGACTCAGACTACCAACTTCCAACGATTGAAGAGCATGCAGAAGCAATGTTCACCAAGCGTCATCTCCCAACTGTTGGTCCAACAAGCCCTGACGCGCAAATCAATCTAACAGAGCACATGGGGAATGTTCTCAACGAATTAGAAAAGGCGCATATTTACATCGCACAACTCAATGAACGAAACAAAGCGCTTGAAACCGAGTTAGCGGAAAGCAAAAACTCGTTTGAATCCAGGCTTAAACATCTTGAGCAATCATTGAAGTAAAGCCTCAGCTAAGCTCAGAAACACCCCCTTTAATAGGAATACCCGAAGCGTCATCGCTTCGGGTCTAGGCTTAAAAAGGGGAAAAATTACACAAATACACGCTTAGTTTGAAATTTCTGGAGCGCTTTACTTAGTTAAAATTTCATGTATTTAAAAGGCATTGATTGATCTTGGGGCGGGATCAAACGAGCAACCTCCCTTAGAAATTTCTACACGATGTGGCTTTTCACTAAGCTCGTTTAAGGGGCAGATATGACTTTCCGAATTAAAACACTGCTGGTCGCGGGAGCTAGCCTTGGCTTGCTCGCTAGTCCGGCATTTGCGGGAGACGCTTTAGTCTCCGCAGGCAAACTTTCCGTCAATTCCAATATTGGCGGCGCCTCCAACATGACACTGTCTGTGTCAGGACCTGACGGGTTTTCTGCTAAGCAAACTTCAAGCTTCGGCGCACCGAGCGTATCACTTAGCGATTATTCAGGAATGCCGGATGGCCAATATACATGGCAGCTGACAGGCGCAACGAAGCAGCGCGTTCGTAATCCGAAAGCCGGATTCGATAACGGCCGCTCTGAATTGGGTCCTGAATTTGTTAGTAAATCCTTTACAGAAACCGGATCTTTCCGTGTCGTGAATGGCGTCGTGCAATTGCCAGGCTCAATTGTCGAAGATGATTCTGATGGGGGGGCGAACTAATGACTATTTCTAAATTCGCCAGAATATCTCTCGCCACCTTTCTTTTAGCTACTCCTGCAATAGTCGCGATCCCGACAGTTGCCGATATCGTGCAAAATGATGATGTCATCATTACCTTTAGTCTTTGCGTCGGAAATGATTGCGTCAACGGCGAGAGTTTCGGTTTCGACACAATTCGTCTCAAAGAAAACAACGTTCGGATTGGGTTCGATGACACAAGTGCATCTGCCAGTTTTCCAAGCAATGACTGGGAAATCGAAATCAACAGTTCGGACAATGGTGGTTTAAGTTACTTTGCTATTGATGACGTCACTGGAGCTAAAACTCCATTCCGCATCGAAGCTGGAGCTCCAACGAATGCACTATGGGTCGACGATCAGGGGAATATCGGCATTGGTGAAGCGACCCCGGTTGTCGAGGTTCATATCCAAGATGGCGACAGCCCAACTGTCCGGCTCGAACAGGATGGATCGTCCGGATTCACCTCTCAGACCTGGGATATCGCGGGCAATGAAACGAACTTCTTTGTACGAGATGTAACGAATGGAAGCCTTCTTCCTTTCAAAATTAGACCTTCTGCGCGAACTAACGCACTCTACATCGACAGCGATGGGCAAGTCGCTCTAGGCAACGCAAGTCCCCAAGCCGCTCTTCATATTGAAGCTGCGGGTAACAGTGCTGGCGTCAGGTTGGACAACGGATCAATCGGAGAATGGGACGTAGCCGTTCGTAACTCAGACGGTGAATTAGCCATTAATGATCAAGGCACAGGTGGCGGTGATTTCATCTTTAAAACAGCTGATTCTGCTACAAACGCACCCTGGGAGTTCGTCCATCGCGCCGATGATGGATTCGGCCTGAATACCGGCTCATCTGCTGGCGCCGATTTTATTCTAAGCAATACAGGGAATTTGAGCGTCCTTGGCACGATCACATCAAGTGGCCCAACATGTGCCTCCGGCTGTGACGCGGTATTTGATGCAGATTATGATCTTCCAACAATTGAAGATCATGCTGAAGCGATGTTCGCCAAGCGTCATCTGCCAACTGTCGGTCCAACAAGCCCTGATGAACCTATCAATCTGACGGAGCATATGGGTAATGTCCTCAATGAGCTGGAAAAGGCGCACATCTATATTGCGCAGCTCAATGAGCAAAATAAAGCGCTGGAAACACGTCTGGCTCAAATTGAGAAATCTCTCGACTAATTCGAGACATAATTATCACGCTAGAAAACCCGGAGCCGTAAGGTTTCGGGTTTTTTTATTGAGGTTTGGAATAATTTTGAAGTGAACCTAAAAAGGTAGACATTTCAGGGTGGGCTTCCGCTGAACCCGTGTTGATCGCTTCTAAAACGAACTCATAAATGTTCCCATCTAAACCAGTTTCAACTGTGTCGGTTAAATTCGTCAAAATAGTATGATCTGTCTTGAGGTGGTTTTGCAATGCCACTTTCCACGCATTTCTAATTTTCTGCGATGTCGTCGATGAATTTACCAAACGCAGAACTTCGATCGCCCAATCTGGGAGGGATTGGTTCGTTCTGGGAAGTTCAATAGGGCCCTCTGAATCGAAATTAATCGCCCGCAGACACGCTGCGAACCAATTATTGGAATCGAAATCAAATCTGCGCACCTCTTTTGCGCCAAATGCAGCACGGAGATCATCCATCAATATTTCAGCCGCAAGAAGTCTGCGAATTCGTGGGTGGTCAGCAACTTGGGAGACCGTGAGGCCTGTCCCCCAAAGCGGACTCGCTCCGTTATTTGGATTAAGGACACACTGCTTATGATAAGATCGCAGCCAAGTGTCAGCGTCTCGGGTAACGAGCATCACATGAACGTCCCAACCTTGTGTGAGATCGCGAAAGGCTTCAAGGGCGTCGCTATGGAAATCATCTAGATGATTAGTAAGCCCTTCATCGGAGAGTAGGATATGGTCTGCTTTCGCAGTCCCCTGCAATATACCCTGAAGTCGGTTCAAGGTTTGGTTCTGTCGCAGATCTCCCACAAGAAAATTGTGCTTATCATTTCCCGCGCCGAAGTGAGATGGATAAGAAATTCCCTGCTCTAATAATGCATCTGAATGATGCTGCATCCACGATTGAAAAGCCGTTGTAGCCGTTTTTGGCAATCCAACATGAAGCCACAGCTTGCGATTAGCGGTCATAGTGATGCGGCATAGATGGATTGTATTTCTTTGTACTCTGGGTGATGCTCATAACGTTTTAGGATGTGATTGGCGCGGTTAATGAACGTATCGATGCCTGCATGCCCTGTTTCTATCAGACGTCCCCTCGAGCAAATTTTATCATGGTAATGAATAATAGAAATGTCATCCACCTGAATGCTATCATACTCTGAGCTTTCGAGATGTGTTGGGAAATTATACCGAATATCAAGTTCCCGGAACGGAAGCTCCGTCTTGATCATCGACATCAGGAAACCGATTTGATCGGAATGATGCAACCGTTTTCCTAATAATCCTGTCTCAGCCAGACACTGGTTAGAATATTCTCGCCAATAAGGAGCTAATGCTTCTAAGCAAGCCATTGGTAGAGCATATAAACCACCATTGCAGTTCATCTTATGAGTACGGCTATCTGGCCTAAACGTCGGGACCGCCTCGAATTTTTGCACAGGCAAATTTAAAATCTGAGCCAGAGTTGAGAGTGTTTCTGAGGAGGGGTTGGCATGATCCACGACCTTTGATTGAACATAATAACTGTCCAAACAGGCAATGGGGGATTCGAGGAAAAAGAGATCGACATCTGTCAGAAGAACGCCTGAGCCACCCGATGACAAAACTGGGCCATGGCTTTGTAGTTTATTACAATAACGTGCCGCGCCTTCGCCAAATAATTCAACTTCATAAAGCCTTGCGCCAAAACGGGCTGCAGCTTTTCGCAGAACATCTGGCGCGTCACCAACGTGATGGATGACGACGTCACAGTCTTTAAATGCGCCACTAGACTTCGCTGATACGAGCCAGATCCAAGCTTGAATTAAAAATTTCGGATGTTGATCAACGACGCAAGATAGGACTGCCCGAGGTTTAGTTCGTTTCGAACGTAACCCAAATATTTTCGACCAAAAGTTCTTAGGCAAATCAAGCCCTCTCTTTTGCCGCTTGCCTGTCATCTTTCCACCCTTTCCCGCCGACAGTCCACTCGACAAGCTTCAGAAATTTCATACCATCTAATTCTCCACAGGCAAGGAATGAAGAAGAGTAAAAATAGCAGTTTTTAGTTTTCCACCAGACACTTAGCTTCAACTCTCGGCGAGTCAGCCTTTCGCAAATTGACGTCGCGCTTTGGCAAAGATCGTTGGGCAAAAAGGGATATGACCTAGCGAGTTAAGACTATGTATAAACCCTCTAGAGGTTATTCTTAGTGACCTTTCTGCTTGGAAACATAAGTCTTCGCATTGCCCCGCCTTCCGCTGCAGGATAGGTGATTATCGTGAAATCAAAATCAACCCCATTCCTGAATGAAAATGGTAAATCCTTATGAGTTTACGGATCGCTGTAATAGGTAAAACCGGGCAACTGGCTCGCGCGCTTCTTCGCGAAGGTGAAGAGCTAGGTCACGAAATCATCGCCTTGGGACGAGACACACTGGATTTGACGTCTGCACCATCGATTATCGAAGCTAGAATTTCTGAACTCCCTTCAGGCCTTGACGCTTTGGTATTGGCGGCCGCCTACACAAATGTAGACGGGGCGGAATCGGAAGTAGATACGGCTTACGCCGTCAACGCGACCGCGCCCGCTATTGTGGCGAGAGCCTGCGCGCAACACGATATTCCCCTCATTCATATCTCGACGGATTATGTGTTCAACGGCGAGGCAGACATTCCTTATTCACCCGACGATGACACCGACCCTCTAGGGGTATACGGCGCATCTAAGTTAGACGGTGAACTCGCTGTATTGAATTCGGGAGCTCGAGCCCTCATTCTTCGTACTTCTTGGGTTTATGATGGGGACGGTCGAAACTTTCTAACCACAATGCTCAGATTGGCGAAGACCAGAGATTTGATATCTGTTGTCGATGATCAAATTGGAAGACCTACCTTCGCTGGGCATCTGGCGTCGGCTATATTGACGGCCGCCGAAGTTTTGGCTCAAAATCCAGATATCGAAACCTCAATTTTTCACGTCACCAATGGGGGTGAACCTGTAAGTTGGGCTGGGTTTGCAAAAGCAATTTTCAAAACGGCTGGAGTTGACGTTAAAGTTGATGGAATCCCAAGTTCGGATTATCCGACCGCAGCAGAGCGCCCAGCTTTCTCTGTTCTTGACACTGAGAGTTTTGAGCGCACATTTCTCCACCCTCTGCCGGATTGGCAATCTGGCCTTCGGGCCGCAATTGAGGTGGCTTTGGACAGAAACACATCTGACTAAATGCTGAATCTGTTCGACAAATTGAACGCGTTCGCTTTATCGGTCTTTATTCCCTTGGCAGGTTGTAGCGCCCCGGGGGTGCAGGTTCCGGACAACGCGATCGTCAGTACAACACTTTGCGCAGACGGATACCTCCAAGCCATACCGGAAATTGAAACACGTCTTGCTGCTTTGTCCTGGCAATCCCGATCTGCATTGTCCCGAACACCGCTCCACCTGCAATCATTACCTCAGGCCGATGATGATGCTGAACGACGATTAACTTGGGAAAAATCTGTTCAAGTTTCGAGCGCAGGCGGACGGGGAGATATTGATTTATTCTGGGGCGAAGATTTCGAAACGGTATGGGAAAATTTCGCTCTGCTATCCTCAGAATTGAACGTCCGTGATCCATCCGGTGACTTCAAAAATCGCCTTACATCAGTTGAAAAACCGTCCTCCTCTCCACGCATTCTGTACATGGACAGATCGGGCGCGACAGCAGGTCCCGGAACATTTGTAAATGCTGTGATAGAAGCAGCAGGTGGGACAAACATCATTTCTCACCCTGGCTGGCAATCACCAGATACAGAGACATTGTTAGGTCTCCAACCAGATGTAATTTTAACAAGTTTCATGGACTCTGAATATGCAGGTGTGAACGATCGGACTCTACGACATGCCGCTTTGACGTCAAAAATTCTGTCTCTACCCCGCATAGACATCCCCGGAAGTCTTTGGCCTTGTGCAGGGCCCGGCCTTGTCGATGCGACGGAGCAATTAAGCCAGGAAATGGCTAAACTATGAGCCTCCGCATTTGGTTAGTTTTAATAGCGATTTTCTGCTTTTTGACGATTCTTCTAAGTCTCTTTGTCGGATCCACTTTGATAGGTCCGGTGGAGGTTTTGAAGGGACTGTCCGGACGATCATCAGAATCCGTGAACACGATAATCCAGTCTATCCGCTTGCCTCGCGCAGTACTTGCTGCGCTCGTAGGCGCAGGCCTCGGGGCGTCAGGCGCGGCCCTGCAAGGGTTTACGCGAAACCCATTGGCTGCCCCAGGCCTACTCGGTTTTTCTGCCTGTGCCGCTTTAGGAGCGGTACTAGCTCTGTATTTTAACTTACCGAAATTCGTCACGCCAGCAGCGATAAGCTTTGCTCTTATGGGGGCATTCGCGATGACTGTTTTCTCCCGACACAAACCCGGCGCTTCAGCTCTCGTTTTAGCTGGTATCGGCATCGGTGCTTTGGCGACGGCGATTACTGGACTGGTTATGAACTTTGCGCCAAACCCTTGGGCTTTGTCCGAGCTGGTTTATTGGCTGATGGGGTCATTGAAAAACGCCGATGGTATCGACGTATTGGTTGCAGGTCCGCTGACACTTGTGGGCTTTGGCCTTTTGATTGTTTCCGGCCCGGCCTTGCGAGTGCTTGGTCTCGGAGAAGACACAGCGCAAAGTTTAGGTATCTCCATTGGTCGAACACAGTGGCTAATCGTTTTAGGTTGTGCGCTATGTATCGGGTCAGGAGTCGCCGTTGCTGGGGCAATCGGATTTGTTGGGCTTTTTGTGCCTCATATTTTACGGTTCCTCACCCAAGCAGACGAAGCCTGGTTGATACCGTTATCTGCCTTAGGCGGGGCAAGTTTCCTTGTTTTGATTGACACTCTAATTCGCGCGACGTCCGGCCCCGGAACGCCGCTTTATCTCGGCATCGTCACATCACTTATTGGCGTACCTTTCTTTCTTTGGCTTGCGTGGCAACAGTCATGATTGAACTAAACAACATCTATATTCGATACGGGAAAAAGCCAGTCGTTGAAGACGTATCAGTCAAAGCGGCTGCGGGGCAATTTATCGCATTGGTGGGTCCCAATGGATCAGGGAAATCTAGCCTTCTGAAAGCAATTGCAGGCCTCATTCCTTATAACGGTAGAACATCTCTACCAACACAACGACGAGACCGAGCGAAGCATCTTTCCTATTTAGCCCAAGACAGCTTGGCCCCTGACGATCGCAAAGTTGAGGACATTATCGCATTGGGCAGAACGCCATTTTTGGGATCACTGGCTAAATTAAGTAAGGCCGATAAAGCCGCCATAATCTTCGCTGCGGAAGCGTGCGAAACACAGACCTTCTTTGGCCGAAAATTTGGAACGCTGTCGGGCGGCGAGAAAATGCGTGTGCATCTCAGCCGCGCCCTCGCAACCCAGGCCGCCAATCTTCTGGCGGACGAACCCACGACGGCGCTGGACCCGTATTATCAAATATCAGTTATGAACATTCTACGCAAAACCGCGAACACGGGCACAACCATAATCGTCGCCATGCATGACTTAAAAGTAGCTGAGCGTTATGCGGACCAAATATGGGTTCTGAGCGCCGGCCGATTGGTTGCCACCGGATCAGCCCGAACTGTGTTATCGGATTCTATTCTGAAAGACGTCTTTAGGATAACTGCCGATGGAAAAATAGCAGAGTCCTCGCTCCAGGGATAACACCGAATTCGCTCTCGCGGCCGAGCTCAGCTGCTCGGCTTAAACTATTTAGTCATGTGTTCTGACCGGCCGTTTACTTCCCGTAGAAACTTATCCACTCCAACAAAAAACGCTTCTCGATTTTCCTGCCGTGAAAGAAAATGGTCTTCGTCTTCAAATTCCATAGCGGTATGTTTAACACCCGCTTTTTTCAGCGCCTTTTTCATTCGAAGGAACTGATCGAATTGAACATTCTCGTCTTGATCTCCGTGAGCTAAGAAAACCGGAACTTTAATATTTTCAGCCACATGTACCGGTGAATTCGCCTTTCGTACACTTCGGTCTTTCATAGCATCACCGAAAAACTCTTTCGCAGCCGCTTTGCCCCCACGGTATTTCGCAAGATCCCGTTTGGCGTCATTAATGTCAGTCAATGCCGCCATTGCGATGACACAATCATAAAGACCTTCATTGTCTTTGGCGGCCCCCATCAACGCCGCATACCCCCCGTAAGACCAACCCGCAATGCAGGTTCGGTTTGGATCTGAGTATCCTTTTTCGAGCAGGTATCGCGTCGCATCTTCAACGTCTTCTTGCATAACCAACCAATTATCCCGGCCCGCTTCCTTAAAGGCCTTTCCATAACCTTCTGAGCCTCGGAAGTTCATTTGCATAACGCCGTAACCACGCGACGCGAAAAACTGCGCAAAGTAATCGAACCGTTTCTCATCCCGCCCATAAGGTCCTCCGTGCGGGAGAACGATGAAAGGTAAATTTTTCAAATCAGCTTGCGATTGAATAGCTGGTGGCAGCGTAACGAAAGCTGGAATTTTTTCTCCATCCCGCGCTTTATATTTCACAGGGAATACATTTCCCATTTCTTCAGCTTTGAGACCAGAGTAACGGTTTTGAATAAGTGTCGGCGCTGCATCACCATGATTGTAAAGAAATAGCCCGCCCGG
Source organism: Litorimonas sp. (assembly GCA_039975855.1). Classification (GTDB taxonomy): domain Bacteria; phylum Pseudomonadota; class Alphaproteobacteria; order Caulobacterales; family Maricaulaceae; genus Litorimonas. The sequence goes on from JBDWGH010000004.1 coordinate 116,490, forward strand.
CTCAAATGGCGCAGACATTCGCACAATCATTGTTTTATAGTCATCTGTCTGATCAATATAACTAACAGAATAACCATCAAATTGTTTTCTAAGTTTTGATAAGGATGTCCCGTAATCGCCGAGTAATTCGGTTTCTTCTTCCTCGGCGACATATTTTGCACCGATCACTGTCTCACCGTCTGAACTCACTATAACACCAGAAGCATCATAATCGTCATTGTGGAATAGTGAGCGCGTAATGGCCCGCTTTTCAAAGTCATAAATGTAAAGCCCGATCGTATCGCGGCCATTATAGTCTCCGATAATCAACTCGGCCCCGTCTTTCAAAAATCCGTAAATCGGTGTATTCGGTGAGAGCCCCGGATATTTTTCATAGCTATCCCAGTTCCCGGTCGCTACATCATGGATTCGCATATAATCTTTACCGTTCTCGTTCTGGCCTCGACCTATACGCGGTATTCCATTGTCATCCGTATACCAGTACTCAATACCGGTCTTGGATCTTTCTATTCGTTTTGAACGACCCGTCGCGACATTTACTTTATGTATGTCAGGGTAAGGATAAAATTCTTGTTTTGAGAACGCCATCAATATGTGTTCGGGATCGTCCTCCAACCAATCAACGACCCGGTCATTAAACTGGCGAAAAATTTTGGGCTTTAGAACAAAACGACCTTTATCTTCCCCAAGTGATCTTGTGTATAAATGCGTCACTGTGAATGGTGTGCCCCGATGAGAATCGCTTTTTTCCACAGCGACAACGAAACGTTCATTGTTCACCCATTTGATATAACGTGGACGTAATTCCTTACCCAAAGAGATGACTTCCATTTTCGCACGTGGATCAGCCGTCAGCCGTGTTGCCGCAAAATAAGTGCCTCCGAGGTTCACAATAATAGCTAAGTATTTGCCGTCTGGCGAAAGGTCGGCATCAAAACCTAGAGGAAGCTCGCCAAAAGCTTCGGGCGGTGGGGCAGCTTGAGCGATGGAGATCGCGCTACATCCAATCAAAAAAGACAATCCAACACTTTTTGCCAGCTTGCTTAAAATTCTTCTCATTAGCCCTAAACCCTCTTTTTTTTCAGTTTCACGGAAGCCGAAAAACGCAAAGGCTGCAAGGGTCAGACTGCAATTTCAGCGATATTATTTCGATTTGACAAACATTAGTTTTGTTCGTCAGTCGTGAAATGCTTGGAAAGGCGTAAACCTTGGTTTTGGTAATGACTACCCTGTGCACCGTAAAGCGTATCTGGAATTTCAGACATCGGTTCAAAAACCAGTTTCGCAACAGCTTGGCCATGCCGCAAAAGAAACGGAACATCTCGCCCGCGCACTTCCAATACGGCCCGGCTTCCTTGTCCGCCAGCCTCATTCGCGCCAAACCCAGGATCGAAAAACCCTGCATAATGAGCACGAAACTCGCCAATTTCGGGAGCAATCGGCGCCATTTCCGCCGCTTGATCAATTGGAATTTCGACAGCTTCACGGCTCGCTAAAATGTAAAATTCTTCTGGGTCCAGAACCAACGTCCCGTTGGGCGCATAAAGCGGTTCCCAATATTCCGCAGCCGCATGCGCTTTCAAATTTCGCAGATCTACTAAACCCGAATGACGCTTGGCCCGATAGCCGATGATTGCGCCTTTGGTCTCTCCCTTAAGATCAATACTGACATGTTGCGTTTCCAGCGCATTATGGACGCCTCGACGAAAGCGGATTTGTCCTAAACGATCACCTGGACGTGCAAGTATTGGAAACGTGCGCGGAGCAACCTCCATGTAAAGCGGTCCTGAATAACCCGCCGGAATAGTATCGAATTTTTCGCCTCCATCACAAATAACGCGGGTGAAGACATCCAACCTGCCCGTTGAACTTTTCGGATTTGCCAATCCGACGATATCGTTCGGAAGGTTGAGGCCCTCCTTTAGAGGGATGAGATACACACATCCTGTTTCCAAAACGGCGCCATGTGTCAAATCGATTTGGTGCATCACAACTGATTTTACGACATCCGCGACCGTCTTACCTGGCCCTGGCAAAAAACTCGCCCGCAAGCGCATAGCGGTCTCGCCTAAACATAAATCCAAGCTCGCGGGTTGAATGGAGGGTGGATGCGCAGCGTCATCGGATAAGCCAGAGATAGCCCCGGAGGCGACAAGCTGCGCAATATCCTGACGTGGTAAGATTCCGTTTGTCATAAGGTCTTTGCTAACAGTCAGAGCGCGCCGCGCAACGGCTGCGTGCATAAACCTGTATATGGTTTCGCCTTCAAAATTTCACACTTTTCACTGTGTAACGGCCTTGCGGGTGCGACAATCCTTCGTCAGGGTCATTTCAGAGAGAACGAAATTTGCTGATTTTGGGCAATTTCACAGGGGCCAAACGGAGTTGGGGCGTGGGAGAGAGAGAGCATCAAGGGAACGATCACACGCCGGTTGACGGCTTAGTTCCCCGTTACGAACAACGGACAGAGGACGTTATTGTTCGCGTTGCACCAGAGTTTCTGGCCGAACAGTCCAATCCCTCAGATTCGCGATTCATCTGGGCCTATACGGTCGAGATTGACAATCAGAGCGACAAAGATCTCACTGTTACTGATCGTTTTTGGCAAATCGCTGACAGTAGCGGACAAGTCCAGGAAGTCAGAGCTGCGGGCGTTGTTGGGGAAACCCCCATGGTCAAATCCGGCGAAACCTTCCGCTATACGTCTGGTGCGCCGCTAACGGCACCGTCCGGCATGATGCGCGGCGCCTATACAATGCGTACAGAAAGCGGCGAGAGTTTCGACATCATTGTCCCAACATTCTTGCTCGACAGCCCGCATGAGGGGCATTGCCTCAATTAGAGTGGTGAACCGAGGCTAAAGCGCAGATTTGTCTTTTGTGTAGAACGCCAGAACTTTCTGGTATTTAACGGGCATCATCCGCTGGAAGAAGCTTGCGACCTTGGCATCTTTTCCAACGACAATGCGGCGTTTTCGTTTCGCCGTACCGTTTAAAATAATCTGAACGGCCTTATCAACCGGCGTAATGGCTAATGAATCAAAGTCTTTATCCATTTCGGACTTCTTCTTTCCTTCCGGCAAGTGATCCACAATGGCGTTTCGTGCGACATTGGTTTGTACGCCGCCAGGATGCACACAACATACGCCGACGCCCGTTCCCGTTTCTTCCATTTCCAGCGCGAGCGTTTCCGTGAAACCGCGCACAGCAAATTTGGAGGCGCAGTAGTGAGCTTGCCCCGCATAAGCGATCAATCCGAAAAGAGACGATATATTTGTGACAACGCCTTTCGTCTGGATGAGCTGCGGAAGAAACACTTTCGTCATACGTACCACGCCCCAGAAGTTCACATCGATAACCTGCTCCATGCTTTCCAAGGGTGTGTTCACGACATCGCCGACGCGCGTCATTCCAGCATTGTTAAAAACATAATCCGCAGGCCCAAGAGCCGCCTCCACTTTAGCGGGATAATCTAAGACCGTCTGTTTATCTGAAACATCCAAAACATCGACCAGGATACGATTGCCCGCGCCGATCATCTTTCGCGTTTCTTCCAGGCCGTCTGCATTGACATCGGAAATTGCCAGAACAGCGCCTTGTTCCGAAAGCTGCCGCGCAAGTTCACGCCCCATGCCAGAGGCTGCACCTGTGATGACACAGACTTTATCTTTGAAAATGCTCATGCCGCCGCCTTCGTTTTAGAGGATGTAAAGACCAGACCATCATTCTCGACCGCTGACTTCATCAACGCAACTTTATCGAATTTATAGTCTTGCCGGTTTTGCCAAGGATCACGGTCACCCTGCTTAGGAAGTTTATCAACGACGCGTTTGATATATCCGGCTTCAAAATCAATGAATTGGCGGGCCACCAGATCATCCGGAGCTCTAGGCGTGACCGTATCCAATCCATTGGCTTCCATGTGGTTCATCAAACGACATCCAAAGCGAGATATGAGATCGGCGCGCATCGTCCAGCTGGCATTCGTATACCCAAAAACTGAAACCATATTTGGAATGTCAGAGAACATTAATCCGTAATACCCAAAACTATCGGCAAGGTTCTTTTCCGTGCCATCAATCGATATTTTTGCCTGTCCGCCGACGACAACTTCCAGGCCCGTAGCTGTTACGATCAGATCCGCAGGCAGTGTTTCCCCAGATTTTAAGAGAATTCCATCTTCGACGAATTTCTCAATATGGTCTGTCACAACGGCCGCTTTGCCAGCTTTCATCGCTTTGAATAAATCGGCATTTGGGACGAGACAAAGACGTTGATCCCACGGATTATAGGTGGGCGTGAAATGGGTCTCTACATCATAGTCGGGACCCAGCTCTTTTCGAATTTGTTTGAGTAAAAAGTCTCCCATCTTCTTTGGTTTTTTCTGCGCGGAATTATAAACGAAGCGCGTATAGGCAATAGTCTTCGCGCGGGTCACCCGATAGGCCAGTTTTTCCGGTAGAATTTTTCGCAAGATATCCGCAACCCAATCTGTATCTGGACGGCTGGCTATCCAGGTCGGACTGCGCTGCAACATGGTCACATGTTCGGCTGTTTGTGCAAGGTTTGGAATAAGGGTCACAGCCGTCGCTCCAGACCCAATGACGACAATCTTCTTTCCAGAAACATCATAGTTATCGGGCCATTGTTGCGGATGAATGATATCACCTGAAAAGTCGTCACGACCTTCGAAATGCGGGTCATGACCTTTGTCGTAATTATAATATCCGGCAGCGGAGATGATGAAATTTGCGGTCAAACTGAATGTCTCGCCCTCTTTAGATGTCAGGGTCAATTGCCAGTAGGCTTGATCAGAATTCCAATCCATCGCCGTGACTTTACGGTCATATCGAATGTGATCTTCAATCCCAAACTCAGCCGCAGTCTCCTTAATATAGTCTAAGATTGCAGGACCATCGGCAATCGCCTTTCCATCCGTCCAAGGTTTAAAATCATAGCCCAGCGTATGCATATCAGAATCAGACCGAATGCCGGGATACCGGAAAAGATCCCATGTTCCGCCCATGCGCTCGCGCGCTTCGAGCACGATAAAACTCCGGTCTGGGCATTCACGGCGATGATGGCAGGCCGCACCAACCCCCGATAAACCAGCGCCAATGATAACCGTGTCAAAATGTTCCGTCATGCAAACTGCTTAAAACGAGGTTGCAGACAAGTCAGTGAACAAAAACGAAGACACGCCCATGCGGAAATACGCGCGGTCCATCTTGGGAACCGCCGAAGGGCTTTAATAGGGCAATTAGGACCGCCCGTAGGGTTAGCACCCGCGATGGAGTACCGAATTAGAATAACTATGTTTCACGCGGGGCTAACCCTACAGCTGCGACGTTTTACGGGCCGGCCTGGTTGCACCCTTTGCAAACCGCTTATGCCGTCCAGTTGAAACGAAAACGTTTCAACATGTCACGAACACAACAGCCCAAAGTCAGGCTCCTATCCCCGTAAGATAACGAGCTAGCATATCATAGCAGGCTCGTTTCACACGCAGCCCCTCAAACCGGTAAGTCGATATCTTACTTGTCCAATGATTGAGAGAACCCAGTTAATATGCGGGGGAAAACCAAAGGTGAGGACGCAGTTTTTGAGAAAAATGACAAGTACCTGAAACCACGTCAAACTTATTCGGATTGCCTATACTTGAAACGCGGATTTAATTCGAAAAGCTGCCCGAGGGCGCAAATCGCACGACTGATGCGTGTCTGACTAGGAGCGATTTTGAGGTATCCACCTAAATTCTATTTTATTCTGCTATTCCGGCAGTCGAACTCACCAACATGGGTCCAAAACTAATTACCTAACTACTGTGGATATCTACGAGCCCATTGGTTGTAGTCGAAGTAATCACGAAGTTCCGTAATTTTATTTCCTTCCACTTTGAAAACACTGACGATCTGACTCGGGGCTTCCACTAGGCCCTTGGACGCCTTATCAGTCCACACGACGTCGGCAACGACCACAACATAACCACTCGACTCCCAAATTCGATCAATATCAAATTCAACTCCTTCAGAGAATTGACCTATTCGACCCATGGTGGCGAGAAGATCTTTTTTATTGTCATAAATATACGGAGTCGGAGCTAGAGGTGTACTTTCAGACGTCTGGTCAATAAACTCAACATCATCAGGGAAAAATTCGCCCATTCCCCTTACATCTAGTCTTGAATAGGCGTCCAAGTAGTTTTCGACCACTTGAATCGCCGATAAGCTTTTCGCATCCAGAGCATCGAGTGTCTTTTGACGTTTAGAGTTTACAGAATTACTAGCCGGCTCAATATCAACCTTATCTTGAGCCGTCGCACAGCCGCTAAGTGAAATCGACAAAACTCCGGCTAGAATTACATGATATAACGACATTTTTTACTCCCAAAAACTATAGGAGTTTGGTGTCTTGCGTTCTGCACGAGCAATCAACCGATCCTATAGGTTAGGACAAATCTTGCTTACGAAACTTACTCGGAGTTTTACCACAATGTTTGCGAAAAGCAGTATTGAATGTTGATCGAGAGTTAAATCCGCTCGCCAAGGCTATATGCAGTAAATTCGAAGTCGAAGACTTCATAAGCCTTTGGGCTTCATCAATTCGATGCATGTTGATAAAGGTCAAAAAAGTCTGCCCTCGTCCCTGGTTCAAAGCTTGGGAAAGATGGTTTGTTGTCGTACCCAGAGCGTTGGCAAGTTTAGGCAAACTGAGATTTGGATCCAAGTAAGGTTGTTTTTCGTCCATCAAAGCATCCAGCTTATTAAGAAGGCGCTCAAGTCGATCGTTACTGAGACCAGAATTAGAGTATGATGTTTTTCTCGAAATTTCCAAAGCTGAAGATTGCTCAGGGAAATTATACATCGCGCGTTTTAAAATCGCTGTATAAGCAAACGATGTGACAACCACGCTCAAGACAATGGTATTAATAGATCGCAAAAGACTTTGAGCTGACGCGAACTCCCCCAGAAACATGGAAATAAAATCGATTAGGATAGCAACAATAGAGAACAGCAGAACGTATCTAATCCAAGACAGTGATTTGTCATTTACCCGTGAAAACCAGTCTTTGAGACGCAAATCATGGAACCGTAAAAGGTTTATCCCTTTGTATATATGAAATATCGTCCAAGGAGAAATTGACAGGCTTACAATTGTGGCAAAAAAATAAAGAGCGTTTGATTTTTCTTCCAGTGCATTCAGTCCATACACTAATATATAGGTTAAACTACAGAGCACGAAATACACCCAAGTCAAAATAGGCAATTGCTGCAAAACTGATTTGTCCGCTACCGGATCGCCAGACACGGCTTTCAGGTGCTGGACCAAAATGGGGCCGAACAATACAAAAAATGGATAAGAAATTCCTGATGCATAACCTGACCAGAATGGCCAAGTAACAGACAAGAGTGTATCTATACCTCCAGCGCTCAAAATTAGAAAAACCGCTACTAATGTACGGTTAGTTTTAAAGTCAGGACTTTTTAAAAGAAGCAGGGTTGAGAAAATACAGGTTACTAGTGCCGCCGATAGCGATATGACCAAGATTGTGTTCACTACGCCAAGCTAGGGGTCTAAAGATATCCTGTCCATAATGTTTGTTCTAATTGATAAACTTGAGTGTCTTACTTTGGGCTTTTGAAGAGGCTCGTCCCTTCCTCACCAATCTCCGTTCACACTTTGCCAGACGCTGAGGAGGGCCACTGCTGCTGTATCGGCGCGTAAGATTCTGGGACCGAGCGCGACGGGATGTACGTTTTTCATGCCGCGTAATTCAGCGCGTTCTGCATCTGTGAAACCGCCCTCGGGGCCAATGATGAATCCGATTGGAGCTTTGATATTTGCGCAGACGTCAGATGCCGATTGCGCATCTCCCGCCTCATCCGCGAATAAGAGCGGCGTCTCTGTCCATTCCCCCAACACATCCAATAATGGGCGAGCGGTTTTCACCTCTGGAATGTCGAGGCGTTCTGTCTGCTCTGCAGCTTCAATGGCTTGCGACCTCGCTTTGTCGACATTGAGTCGCGGAAATTGAGTGCGGGCGGTGAGGACAGGTTGGAATGTCGCGACGCCAAGCTCTGTCCCTTTTTCGATAATGAAAGAGGTTCGGTGTTTCCGAACCGGTGCAAAGAGAAGCGTAACATCAAGCGACGCCAAAGGCGGGCGAAGTTGCTCTTGCACCACAAGCTGTGTCGATTTCTTCGAAACAGACACAATTTCGGCGCGCCATTCACCGGCCTCACCGTTAAAAACCCGCACGGAATCTCCGACGTTTTTTCGGATGACCGTTGTCAAATAATGAGCCTGCTCACGCGGCAAATCGACGGTTGTTTCCCCCGCCAAATCATCAGGCACATGTAATCGTGGAAGCGTATAGTTTTCGCGCATAAGCCTGCTATAGCACTCTCATGGTAGAGGTCATCCCCGACAGTTCAAAAACCCATTGGGTGAATCGTGCGCCCATTGGCATTCGTCCATACCTTCAACTGTCGCGTCTCGACCGTCCAGTGGGATATTGGCTGCTGGCCTTACCAGGTTGGATTGGACTTAGCTTTGCAGGCCTGAGTCATGGGTTGGCGTGGATGGATTTGGTCTTGGCGGTTCTGATTTTAATCGGCGCTATTGCGATGCGGGGCGCCGGATGCACCTATAATGATATTGTTGATCAGGATTTAGACGCGCAGGTCGAGCGGACGGCCTTGCGGCCCCTGCCCGCGGGCACGGTCACAACCCGGCAAGCTTGGAAATGGACATTTGCCCAAATCGCGGTCGGATTTCTGATCTGGCTGTGCTTACCACTCCTCGCCAAAGGCATCGCTTTGCTCGCCCTGCCCTTAGTCGTAGCGTATCCCTTTATGAAACGTATCACCTGGTTTCCGCAGGTCTGGTTGGGGATGACATTTAACTGGGCGGTACTGGTCGCCTATGCCGCCAAGACTGGAACAGTCAGCCTTCCGCTCTTTATCCTCTATCTCGGTCTGATTTTTTGGACCGTCGGCTATGACACCATCTATGCCTGCCAAGATATGGAAGATGACGCCATGGTCGGGATTAAGAGCACGGCGAGGAAGTTTGGCGGTCGGGTAAAATTGGGCGTTGGAGTTTGTTACACAATTTTCTTATTTTTAGCGACTTGGGCTTGGCTCCTCAATGTAGGCACAACCTATCACCACATTTGGAGCAATAGTAGAACTGACACATTGCATTTTGGAGCACTATTAAACCCATTTAATTATGTGGTCGTTGCCATGCCGGCATTGCATTTGTTTTGGCAGGTCACACAAATCAGTGAAGAAAACCCATCGAGAAACCTGATGCTTTTTAAATCGAACGTTTGGCAAGCTGTATTCTGGTTGTTTTCATCCATCGGCTTTTGGTTGTTAGTGGGGCTTTCCGTCTGACGACGTTCACCACACCGTGATTGCATCGTGTCTGGCCCCTCATACGTATCAACTCTACATAGGTTGGACTGATACGGAGAATACCCATGTTGACCAGACGTAAATTAGGTTTAACTGCAGGCGCCTTTACTTTAGCTGCCTGCTCGCAAACACAGAGTAACGCTAACACTGCGGAGGCCGCAATGACTGAGACAACACCTGCATCCAATGTTGATTGGGCAAACCTGTCCGAGCGCGAGTGGAAAGAGCGCCTCACCGATATGGAATTCCGGGTCCTGCGTAAAGAAGGTACGGAACGTCCATTCTCATCAGACCTAAACGATAACAAAGCCGTTGGCACCTATGCCTGTGCGGGCTGCGGACTGCCTCTATTCAAATCCGAAGCCAAATATGATTCCGGTACAGGATGGCCGTCATTCTTCCAGCCAATCGACGGCGCGTTGGGAACGAAAACAGACAGAAAATTGTTCGTCGCGCGAACTGAATATCATTGTTCCCGTTGCGGTGGCCATCAAGGTCATGTTTTCAAAGATGGCCCACGTCCAACCGGCCTGCGCTATTGCAATAACGGCGTCGCATTGGATTTCGTTGAGAGTTAGTGGATTTAATTTGGCGTTAAGTTCGCGCGGCCCGGGAGTATCGGTCCGTTTTGCTTAACGAAGCCTTACGAAACCCGATCTCTGACGTAAATTTCATAAAATTTCGGACTTGCCAAATCGCGAATCTCGTCCCACATATTAAGTGTTAGCCGTTCCATAGTGGAGCCGCGTTTATGAGAGGAGGTGTAATTTGTTTATCTGTTTTGAGGGGTCTTCCCAAAGCTGTTAGATCAGCACCTTCGTAAAAATCGAACGCGGGTAAAGACATATCTATCTTGAAATCAGGCACTGCGCCTGACGAGACCCAAACTTCAAATAGGACCCCTGGCATACTGTGTCAGGGGTTTTGTTGTTTTTAGACGACATTTCAGCCACAAAGACTTTATCTGTCGCCAAACTGGATGAATTCATGGCTATTGCCCGCACCGTTGATCGCCGCCTCTTCTTCGTACTTGATCGAACCTTCTTACAAATCGCCCAAGCTGCGGATATTGCCCTGTCCGAGGGCTCAGGTATTGGCCGAGCTCAAGCCGCGGTGCTTGTCTATCTCGGCTATCACGACGGATGCACATTGACGGAATTGTCCGAAGGAACGGGCCGTCGAAATGCCGCGATAACAGGTCTCGTTGATCGCATGGAAGCGTCAGATCTTATCACGCGCAAACAGTCCTACGGCGACAGACGTCAGCGAACAGTCCATTTAACAGACAAGGGTTGGTCCGTTCGAGAAGACGTCATGGCAGATTTCCGAGACTTTAATAACCAACTCACTCGTGGCCTAACAGAGGGTGAAACGGCCGCTGTCATGAAATTTCTGTCGCAATCCGTCGGAAATGTTCAGAAAAAAAGTGTTTCAAAATAACACTTAAGGCTGCTTTTTGGCGTCTGTAAAAGCCCCACCTCTTTTCTGCCTCAATTATAGATAATATATAGATAAGACAGTTTTGGGGAGGTAGATGTGGGGCGACATCTAGATTTCAGCACAAGTTTAGCATTCGCAAGTTTCGCGGCACTGTTCATATTGAGCACAAGCGCATCTTTGCCCTTAACTGCAGAGGCTCGCACTCCGTCGGGGCAAATGGTTCCGGTAATCTCATTGGAAACGCCCCTCGCCCGTGACGCGGATACGTTCGAGAGTGACCGAGCGCTGGAAGCCGCCTGCCGTCAGACTGGGCAAGAGAAATCCGTTTGCCTGTGCGTTACCCATATTATGAAATATGAACTGACCTTGGCGGAACACAAAGCCGCAATCCGTCTTTACGGTCAAAATGGGGACAGAACGGCCTTATACACAAAACTCAAAAATGAAGGTTTTGAACCGTCGGACATCAACATGGCTGAGCAAATGGAACGCTCATTGACAGAAGATATTGATTTCGCGCTCCGATGTACCGAAGCGAAATCCTACTACAAAACTCCTTCGAAATAACTCTACGCTAAACTGCATCGTTGAACGCACCGATTTGATAATGATGACGGCTTTGCGAAATGGACATAGCCCCGCCTTGACGGTAGAGCGCGAGGATGGCGAAACGTAAAACTTCGAAACCTGCAAACCTTCCAGTTGAAGTCGATATTGTCTCCGACTTTGTCTGCCCGTGGTGTTGGTTGGGATATAAGCAGTTTCTACTGGCTGCGGATAAAACTAAACCGCGCCCAAACCTGTCCTTTCGGCCTTATATGCTAGACGGCACCGTCCCCGAGGGCGGTGCAGATTATCGCGAATATATGAAAACCAAATTTGGCGACAAACCAGATTCACGCTGGCTCGCAATGCGCGAACACTTGGAAACTGCCGGCCCCGATGTCGGCATTCAGTTTGACTTTAAAGCGATCACGCGCCGTCCAAACACGCTTAATGCGCACCGCCTTACGCGCTGGGCGCAAGGGCAAAATCTAGGCCCAGCGTGCGCCGAACATCTCTTCCGCGCTTATATGGAAAATGGCGAAGACATTGGTGATCTAGACATCCTCTGCCGTATTGCCGGAGACATCGGCATGGATGCTGAACTCGTCCGAGAGCTTATGAACAGTGATAAAGACGCTATCGATGTCCAAAACGAAATTCTATTTTTCCGAGGCCTAGGTGTCTCGGGCGTGCCAACATTCATCTATGGTGGGCAAATGGCCGTTCAGGGCGCGCAAACACCAGATACGCATCGAAAAGTCTTGGCCGATGCCGCAAAATTAGAACCGCAAGACACATAAAACCAATCACGCAAATCTGGGGAAACCAATATGACACTCTTTCAAATCGTCGCACTTTACATCGCACTAAACATGATCCTTGCACCCATCTTGATGTACCGCGTCGGTCAAGTCCGTCTCGGAAGGAAAATCAATCTTGGGGATGGTGGCGACGACCTGATGCTATCCCGTATTCGTGCTCATGGTAATTTCACAGAAAACGCCCCCCTTGCCTTACTCGGACTCGTTGGCTTGGCCATGTTAGGTGCAAATCCAGTTGCATTGCATATCTTTGGCGCTGCCTTTTTCATCGGTCGCATTTTACATGCAATGGGAATGGCAGGGTCATTTGGCCAAGGACGCCTTGTTGGTACATTAGTGACACTGCTGACCTTTTTCGGACAAGCGGCCTATATTCTCTTCCTTGTGTTCACAGGCTAAATTTTGACCAAGCCCCTTCCTAAGTCAGACCCGATTAAAGTCGAAACGCTATATCCGACTTTGGAGGCCTTATTAAAGGCCGCCAAAGCGGCCGGCGCAGAATCGGCTGACGCGGTTGCCACCCATGGCCGAAGTTTGGGCATTGCCGTGCGCGATAATGCTCTGGAAGATATCGACAGCAGTGAAAGCCGCGATATCGGCTTACGGGTCATGATCGGCAAACGCCAAGCTTGCGTATCGTCTTCGGATTTATCTACGGGCAGCGTTCAAGCTTTGGCAGAGCGGGCCGTAGCCATGGCGAAACTGGCACCAGAAGACCCCTATTGCGGACTACCGGATGCTGGTCTGCTCTCGGCACCGGGCGGGGCCGATGCCCTCGACGTTTGGGACGATACCGTGATGAACCCGGTCCTTTTGAAGGCCCGCGCACATGAATTGGAGGCGGCCGCTCTCTCTGTTGACGGCGTAGCCCAAGCCGAAGGCGCGAATGCAAGTTGGACAACTAGCGCTTTCGCCTATGCTACAAGCCATGGATTTCGCGACGGGTGGCGCGCTTCCCGTCACGGACTATCTGTGTCCGCTATCGCACAACAAGACGGCGCAATGGAGCGGGATTATGATTTCGAGAATACCAGACATTTCAACTCTCTCCCAGATCCTGCGGAAATTGGGCAGCATGCAGGCAGGCGCGCAGTCGCCCGTTTAGGTAGTCGTCAAATCCCATCTGCAGCATTGCCAATCCTGTTCGATGAACGCGTTTCGAGCAGCCTTCTCGCCGCTTTGCTGGGGGCCATTGCGGGCCCTGCGATCACGCGGGGAGTTTCATTCCTGAAGGAAGATTTGGGTAACGAGATATTCGCGCCGCATATTCAGGTTTTGGAAGACCCACTCCTCCCACGGGGTGATGGTTCGCGTCCTTGGGACGGCGAAGCCTTAACCGTCAAAAAACGGCATATCATTGAGGATGGCGTATTGAAAACCTGGCTTCTGAATATGTCCAGTGCGCGACAACTCGGTATGGACCCAACAGGTCATGGCACGCGCGGTATCGGGTCTCCTCCCGGAGTGTCGGCAACCAACACATGGATAGCGGCTGGATCGAAATCACCGGAACAACTCATGGCCAAAATGGGAGACGGGTTCCTCATTTCAGAAATGTTTGGCCCAAGCTTGAATTCCAATACGGGGGATTATTCGGTTGGGGTTTCAGGATTCAAAATCGAAAACGGCGCGCGCGCATTCCCCGTTTCAGAGGTAACAATCGCTGGAAATTTACGCGATATGTATAAGAGCATGATACCGGGAAGTGATTTGAAAATGGACGGCGTAACCAATGCGCCGAGCCTGCTCTGTGAAGGTTTGACACTTGCTGGATCCTAGCTGCGTCATACCAGAAGAGGACCTAGATTTAATTCGCGATATTGTTCGCAAAGCTGGCTCGATCGCAAAATCCGCATTTGAAGCCAATAATTCCAAGAAATGGAATAAGGCAGATAGTTCCCCCGTTACGGAAGCTGACATTGCGGTTAATGATTTTCTTTTGGAAGAATTGCGCGCGGCGCGGCCGGGCTATGGTTGGTTGAGCGAAGAGACAAAAGACGATCATTCCCGCCACGCTTGCCCTCGAACATTTGTCGTCGATCCGATTGATGGCACACGAGCCTTTATTGACCGAACACCAAACTTCACCGTTTGCGTGGCTGTTATTGAAAAAGGCAAAGCGATTGCTGGCGTTGTCTTTAATCCGTTGAAAGATGAAATGTATGAGGCGCATTTGGAGGGTGGAGCCCGGCTGAACGGTAAACTTATCTCTGCGCCGGATCCTGCCACAATCGCGGGCATTCGAATGATCGGCTATCCTCGCAAATTCCGTCGTCTCGATTTTCCTCCAATGGATGTCACCGTGGCAAACTCAATGGCCTACCGCATGTGTCTCGTCGCCAGCGGTCAAGCCGATGCCACCCTCGCCTTCACTCCAAAATCGGACTGGGATGTGGCGGCGGCCTCTCTAATAGCAACGGAGGCTGGTGCCATCGTTTCTGATATTCGCGGGCAACTGCCCCATTTCGACACTGAAACCACATCTGGGCTGGGCGTGATTTGTGCTGGCCCGCGCTTGCACGCTTTGTTAGTGGAGCGTGTGAAACCGCATCTGGCCCAATTCGCGAAGGGCCGTGACTTCAAATTTCTGGGGACCCGTATGTCAGACCGTAATTCCAAAGAGGACATGAAATCCGTTCAACTCCTCCACCTTGTCATTGGCGGAGAGCTTGTCGATCCAAACCGCACCGAATTTAAAGATTTGACCGAAGTCGACTTCGTCGGTGCATACGCCAATTTTGAAGAGGCGCGTAAGGCCTGGAAATCCGCCGCTCAACGTACAGTCGACAATGCGCATATGCGCTATTTCATTCTTCACGCACATGATCTCCTGGATCCAGATGGAGACGGTGTCATTGGCTAAACAGATGACGGATCGCCAGCGCATTTCGCGCCTTTGGCGAGACTATATCTGGCCTCAAAAAACACGGCTATTTCTGGCCGTGTTTTTCATGGTGCTGTTTGCCGCCGCGACCGCGGGTTACGTTTATCTTGTAAGCCTGATTATCGACGCCGCAACGGCGCTTGATGAAGGCGGCGGTATTTCGCAAGTTCGCAGCTACGCTGCCATCATCTTACCCGTCATCTTGGGACTAACCTTCACGGCGGGCATTGGCGGGTACGTTCAACGCATCCTTACGAATACCATTGCTTTGAACACTGTCGGAAAAATGCAAAAGCAAATGCTTCGCTCTGTTCACGAGCGCGACTTTGCTGACAGCCAAACCGAAGCAACAGGTGAGTTAATCGCAAAGTTCACGAATGACGTCAGCGTTATATCTGCTGGTCTGGTGCGGGTCTTAGGAAATTTGATAAAGGACGTCCTGACAGTAATTTTCACGATTGGGGCCATGTTGTTTTTGAACTGGCAACTGTCCGTCTTCATGGTCGTGTTTGGTCTAGCGCTCTGGCCAATCATCAACATTTCCAAACGTTTGCGTGGCAACGCCCGAGAAGTCCAAGAACATATCGGTCATATGACGGCGGATTTAAAAGAAAGCCTTGGAGCAGCGCAACTTGTGAAAACCTATGGCTTGGAAACACATCAACAGTCGCGATTAAACACAAGCTTTGACGAGCGAATACGTCTATATCTTAAACTCATCACACAACAGGCCCGCGTAGACCCGATTTTAGAAGTCGTTGGCGGTCTGGTCATCGCCGCGGTCGTCATATTTGGGGTTTGGCAATATGGCGCAGGAACGGCCACAGGTGGAGAGATTGCTGGTGTTTTAATGGGATTATTAGCTCTAGCCCCACGCCTGCGCGCACTTGGCACATTGAATAATGTTATCCAAGAAAGCTTAAGTTCTGTCGGACGCATCTTTGATGTGATCGACACAGAACCGTCCCTAACAGACGCGATTATCACCACAGATCTTGATGTGACCAACGGACAGATAGATTTAGTCCAGGTTGGTTTCAGCTATCCGGACGGCACGAAAGCTCTGGAAGCCCTGACCCTGACTGCATCCCCGGGGGAAACCACAGCTCTCGTTGGGCCCTCTGGTGGAGGTAAGTCGACGATTATGCACCTTATCCCCCGGCTTTATGATGTAACCGACGGGAGTGTCCGCATAGACAGCCAGGATGTACGCGAAGTTAGCCAGGCCAGCCTACGCAAGCAAATCGCGGTCGTCTCTCAAGAGGCTGTCTTGTTCAATGACACCATCGCCGCCAATATCGCGCTCGGTGATTTAGAGGCAGACCGCGACGCGATTATCCACGCAGCTAAAGCCGCGGACGCGCATGGGTTCATTACGCGGCTTCCCGATGGCTATGACACGGTGTTGGGTGAAGATGGAGCGGGATTGTCGGGCGGACAAAGACAAAGATTATCCATCGCGCGCGCCATTTTACGCGATGCGCCAATCCTGTTGCTGGACGAAGCTACCTCCGCCCTCGACACGGAATCTGAGTCCAAAGTCCAAGCCGCGCTCGAGACATTAAGCGAAGGCCGAACCACTCTCGTCATCGCGCATAGGCTGGCGACGGTCCAAAATGCGGATATGATTTATGTGATTGAAAATGGCCGCGTTGTTGAAAGCGGAACGGATAAGGAATTGCGAAAAAGCGGCGGCGTTTATGCTGGATTGAGTCAGGTTTGACACTTACTCGTTTTTCCGTGAATGTTTTTTCTCATGTTCAGCAGCCTCTTCTTGATTAGATATTGACCACTGCAAAAACGGAAAACCAAACAAAATCAGAATAAGCAAAAAGAAAAAAACGATCATGCCTACTCCCGCCGCAGAATTTCCGTAATCGGATTGCCACTCCATTGATCCATGAAACGGGCCTTCACATCAACGGGATCATAGACGGTCTCGACCCATTCCATAAAACTAATGTCGTGAGTTTCGGCGTAACGCAGATAGTCTTCGAAGAAGTAATCCAGCATCCCCGTCTTGCCTTGACGGACATGTAGTTTTTTCAGCGTCAGCTCACTTTCCAGCGCCTGCGCAATCGTGTCGCCCATATGGAAATGCCGATAAAGCACGCCCATAAATCCCGTGCGGTCTGCGCCGGATTTACAATGCATGACGGCTGGATATTCAATCTGCTCAAATAAATCTCGCGCACCTTTGATTTTCTCAACCGTATGAACGTCTCGCGAATAGACCCGAAAGTCGATCAGCGTGATGCCGTATTTTTCGCAGGCTTCTTTTTCCAGCAGGTAATATCCTTTAGGTGAGACACCGCGCAGGTTCAGGATTGTTTTGATTCCTTCTTCGGCAAATAGTGCAATCCGTTCCGGCGAAGGTTGGTTTTCGCGGTACATTCCGCCGCCCAAATCGTGCCGATTTGGAAATCGCAGGCGCAGAAAGCCATGATCCCCCCACATTAGCTCCCGTCGCGCTTTTTTCCTATGGCGCGGGTTATTGAGGTCCAGCTGCGTATCGCTTAGGTCAGTCATATTAAAGTGGGCTAACAGGGAGGCCGCGCGTGTTCAAACGTCTTTTGCGGCGCCCCGGCGTTCAATCGTTTCTAGGATGGTGTGTTGCGCAATATATGCGCCTGATTAAAGCCACCACCAGGTGGGAAGTGCGCCACGACGGACGCGTCGCAGGAATTATTGCCGAACGAGAAGGTGTGATTGCCCTGACGTGGCATTCCCGGTTCCTGATGCTGACTGCAGCGTGGGAACCCGATTTCCAGCTCCCATATGTTATGATTTCACGATCACGCGACGGCGCTGTCGTTGCCTCAACCTGCAAGGCGCTCGGCCTTCAAACCTTACGCGGCAGCGCGCGCAAGACCGGAAAAGCCAAAGGCGGTGATGCGGCGGCAGCAGGCGCGGTGACGGCCATTCGATCCGGTGGCTGCGTCGTTATCACACCAGATGGACCACGCGGACCCCGGCAACGTTTGGGCGACGGGCCTTTACGCCTCGCCCGCGCGACGGGTGCGCCGCTTATGCCCTGCACATTCGCTGTAGCGCGACGCAAACAGTTCGATAGCTGGGATCGTTTCGTATTACCTAAGCCCTTCGGAAAAGGCCTTATACTTTGGGGAACCCCGGTGAGTATTCCGCCGGAAACTTCGGACGCCGATTTAGAGAATATTCGACTGAGCATTGAGACAGAAATGAATACCCTCATGGCTGAGGCTGATGTTGAGTTAGGCCATATCGCGGTGGACCCTGCATGAGTTGGGCCGGTGCATATCGGCGCTTAATGACCGCCCTCGAACCCTTCGCAGGTTACATCCTACAGCGCCGCGTAAAGTCAGGAAAAGAAGATGAAACCCGAATTGGCGAGCGCAAAGGTATTGCCTCTCTTGCGCGTCCACCGGGAACATTGATTTGGATGCACGGCGCCAGCGTTGGCGAAACATCAATGCTCTTGCCTCTTGTTCGGCGGCTACTCAACGATGATCCAAAACTACATATTTTGATTACTAGCGGGACCATGACATCTGCTAAAGTCATGGCAGAACGTTTGCCAAACCGCGCATTCCATCAAATGGTTCCGCTTGACGGGCCCAATTTTGTCGACCGTTTCCTCGCGCATTGGCAGCCAAACCTCGCCGTTTGGGCTGAAAGTGAAATATGGCCAAACCTCGTTTTGCAAACCAAAGCCAGTCACGCGCGGATGGCGCTCATAAACGCGCGGATGAACCAAAACTCGATTGATCGATGGCGAAACAAGCGCAATTTCGCGCGACAAGTCTTTTCAACATTCGACGTCATTTTACCGGCCGATACGCTCACCCATAATGCGCTCAAGTTTTTGGGTGGGAATGTTGTCAGTCAGATAGGGAATTTAAAAACCGCTGCTCCCGCTTTGGAATTTGACTCGGCCGAATCCAAACGCCTCAAAAAAGCTATCGGGCGCCGCCCTGTTTGGCTGGCGGCCAGCACACATGGTCCAGAGGAAGCGGAAATTTTAAAAGCCCACACGTCTGGTCCTGCTCAGAAGGCCAATGCCTTACTCCTTTGGGTTCCTCGTCACCCTGAACGCGGCGAAGAAATCGTTGAACTTTGTGTAGGGACTGACATCGCTGTCCGGTCAAAAGGCGAGCCGGTCTCACCCGATACCTCAATCTATATCATGGATACATTGGGCGAAATGGGCTTGGCTCTAGACCTCGCAGATGTCGCCTTTGTTGGCGGCTCCCTCCACCATAGTTTAACAGGTCACAATCCTTTAGAACCTGCCCGTGCACAGGTCCCTATCTTGACAGGACCACATGTAGGGAGCTTTACCGAACTCTATGCAGAGCTGTTTAATCACAATGCCGCCATGCGCGTGACATCCGCAAAACAATTAGAGAAGTCTGTGATGGCACTGATGACGGACCCCGCCGCCGCACGCCAAATGGCCGGACGTGCAAAATTGCTAGCGGAAGAGAGCGATAGCGTCTTAGCCTATACGGTTGCGCGATTGAGAGCTTTGTTGTGAAGGCTCCCGACTTTTGGAACCATAGAACAGGACCCGAAGCCAAAACGGCTTTGCGCACAGTCTTGCGTCCATTCGGTTGGCTCTACGCTAAAGCGGCAGCGCATCGACTGGAAACCACCGAGTCCATTGATCCAGGCGTTCCCGTTATCTGCGTTGGGAATGCAACCTTGGGCGGGACAGGCAAAACACCTGTCGTGGCCTATCTCCTCCAATCGATGAGACGTCTTGGGGTTGAAGCGCATGGTCTATCCCGCGGGTATGGTGGCCGCGAAAAAGGACCAACCGCCGTGGACCCGGATCACACGGCCATAGATGTCGGCGACGAACCGCTGCTCCTGCGCCGGCACGGGCCTGTTTGGGTCGCGGCTGGACGAGATGAAGGCGCACTGACAGCCGTAACAAATGGGGCAAAAGTCATCATCATGGATGATGGTCATCAAAACCCATTATTAGAAAAAACACTCTCACTCTTGGTTGTCGATGCAGAAGTTGGTTTTGGGAACGGCTGCGTTCTTCCGGCAGGACCCTTGCGGGAGGATTTGGGCGCTGCCTTGGACCGGACAGACGCCGTCATCTTAATGAAGCCATCATTGGATTACCAAATATCAGAAACTCTGCGCGAACAGCTAAAAGGGCAACTCGTTATCCCGGCTTATCTTGCACCGCGTATCGACCCTCCAAAAGGCAAGCTCTATGCCTTTGCCGGAATTGGCCGACCCGCGAAATTTTTCGACAGCCTCAAACGCGCTGGCGCCAATGTTGTCGAAACGGAAGGGTTCGCCGATCACTACAAGTATAAGGATGAGGATATTGAGAGCCTTTTCCTTATGGCTTCTGAAATGGAAGCAGGTCTAATCACAACGGAAAAAGACTATGTCCGCTTGCCCAAGGGCTATCGCAAGGGCGTCCAAATTTGGCCTGTTTCCGTGGTATTTGAAGACGAATTAACTCTGCGGCGGCTGCTTCATCCCATCATTGAGATGGCGAAATGAAGGATCGTTTCGAGGCGATAGCTTATGACCTTGCAACGGGCTTAATGCGTTTATTGCCGTTTGGTTTCGTATCGGGTTTAGGCGCAGGTCTCGTTAAAACGATTGGACCTCTGACGTCTAAACGCCACATCGCCGAAACAGGATTGCGGACAGCTTTTCCCGACAAAACAGACGCCGAAATTAAATCTCTGATGAAGGCGCAGTGGGACAACTTGGGACGGACTTTTGCCGAGTTTCCCCTCACACATAGGCTACGACCATTCGAAGAGAATAGCCGCGTCACCATTCACGGCATTGAGCATTATGAAGCTAATCAACCCGCCATAATCGTGACTGGGCATTTTGCCAATTGGGAAGTCATGGCGACGGTTCTGACACAATCCGACCATACGGTTCGGATCACATATCGAAAAATCAATAACCCTTTGATTGATACCCGTGTAAGACGTCAGCGCGAAGCCTATGGCACAAAATATCTGGTCAAAAAATCCAGCCATGCTGGCGGAAGAGAGTTATTTGAAGCCCTGAAAGCCGGCGAGAGCGTGGCTCTATTGAATGATCAGAAGTTCAATACGGGGGTGGAAGTTCCTTTTTTTGGAGAACCGGCCATGACGGCGCAGGGCGCGGTTAGGTTAGCATTAAAGACAAATCGACCCTTATTACCCATGGCTGTGACGCGCAAAAAATCAAAGTTCACAGTCACTTTTTATCCGCCAATAAAGCTAGAAGTAACAGGGGATCGAGATACGGATGTTCTTGCGGGTGTATCGCAGGTCAATGCATTTGTGGAAGACCGGGTTCGAGAAAATCCTGCACAATGGTTCTGGGTTCACAGACGCTGGCCCAAAACGCTTTACCGAGGAAAGTCATGAGGATTATTTTCATCACTGCAGCTTTTATTGTGGCCGCGTGTTCTCAGGTTAAACCCGCTGTTACGTCTGATCCCCATCCGGTTGTTCTCGCCCATGTTGAGGCATTTAACGTGCAGGACGCAAAGGCCATGGCAGAGGTCGAACACCCGGATATAGAGTGGCTAACCGCGACGGGTTCAGAAATTTTGGTTGAAGTTTCCGGTCGCGAGAACCTGACCAAATCCATGGAAGAGTTTTTTAAGTCGCCCACCAAGATTGCTGGCACGCTTCGGGATTGGAGCGTTAATGGGAATTACATTGCTGTGACCGAAACTGCACATTGGTCAACGTCATCTGGAGAGGCGAAATCGCAAAGCGCGCTGACCGTTTATCAACTAGAAGACAATCTTATCCGCAGGGTTTGGTATTATCCAAGCGTTGAGAATTAGGCGCTTTTTACGCGCGTCTCATCATAGACCTCAAACTCATGCGCAATGCAGCGTTCGATGAGCTTTCGCCAAACGGGTTCTGCGATGTCAGCAGATAGACCCTGAATTTTCGCTTCAGCGAGAACCTTACTCACAACGTCCTCAATGCGGGGCGCATCATATACGGCGTCCCGGTTTGGTTTAATCCGCGCGGCGGCATGCATATAACCTTGGCGCGTAACCAGCAGGCGGACCAGTTCGCGGTCGATGGCGTCAACGCCCTCGCGAACCTCAAGCATGGTCAGACAATCTTCGGGTTGTTTAGCCATTAGAGGGCCACTCCGTCAGTAATTCTGGGTCGAGATTTCGCCCACGCCATTTGAGACGCCAGCATAGATGCGGGCCCGTTGAACGTCCACGTGATCCGACTGTGGCAATTTGTTGCCCTTGGACGACTCGTTGACCTTCTTCGACCATCACATCTTCATTATGCAAATAATAGGAGATCAAGCCCTGCCCGTGATCAATCATGATCAGAGAGCCCTCAAAATACATTTCTTCGCTGGCGAGGCTAACAATACCGTCCGCAGGCGCGAGGATAGGTGTGCCTTTAGGGGCGGCCAAATCCACGCCGAAATGAGGACGTTTGGGATCGCCATTCAAAATTCGTTGCGCGCCGAAATTAGTCGTTTTGATGTGCTCGGTGACAGGAAAAATGAAACCATCTTTAAATCCGATCTCCTCGACCTTGGACGCAAAGCCTACTTTTTTGAGGGCGCTAGCTTTCCGAATACGGGCTAATTCTTCAGGCGTATATTCGCTGACCATGTTTTTTGGTAAGCCGTCAATACGGGAGGTATCATATTCTCGTGGCGTAATATCGAAATCAACCCGCGCCTCACCGATACGGACGAAGGCTGCAGGTTCATCGCGATCAAATCCAACGAGAAGCACACCGTTTTTATTGGCGGTTTGGGTGTAAGTGTCATTTTCGGAACGGCCAACTTCGACGCGGGCATTCGGCTCGGTTTGGCAAACAACCAACCCGCCCTGTTTGACGATGCCGTGGCAAGACAAGACTTTTGTTGTCTCAGAATTGGCAGCTAAAAACTTTTCAATTCCCGTTAAAACTGGTTCATCGCTAAAAATCGCACTACTAGACATAACAAGTGTCGGATCAGCTTGCGCCTCGACCTGAGTGAGTTTTAGGGCGGTTTCGATTTCATCTGAGGGGGTACGATGTTGTGAAACATCAATAATCTCATCCCTCACACCTTGTTCTTGAACTTTGGTCTCTATGTCTGCTCGCAAAGTCGGTAGCGCTTCAGCCTCTGGTTCAGCCGCACAGGCTGTCAACGCAATTGCAGATATGGCGAGCCAAGCCCGCATTTAGATCGCGCCCGCGCGTTTAAAGCCTTCTAAGCTTGCGGTAGCGTCCTTATAGGCTTCTTGGCGATCTGCGTTCCAATAACGGAGCATTTCCAGCGGAATTTTTTCACGCGTAACCGCGCATAGCACATAGCTGCCCGTTTCCATGATCGTGAAGTCCGACGCGCCATAATGAATTTTGGCTTCGCCCTCATTTTTGAAAAATCCTGTCATGGTGTCGACTTAGGGGGAAACGTTAGAAATTAAAACAGGTCTGCCTGCTTTTTATCGGTCTTCGGAGTTGCAGATTTGCGGGGGCGCTTAGGTACGGATTTGCCGGCAATAACAGCGCCAATCTCACCATCGGCAAAGATCAAGCTGACATCCTGTCCAGCTTTGGCAGCAGATTTAGATCTCACAACATTGCCTTTTTCATCCCGCACGAGCGCAAACCCGCGGTCTAACGTACCTTTATAGGAATAGGCGTCGAGCAATTTCTCCGCGCGGTCGAGGCGCCGAGCCTCATTTGTTAGTTTGCGTTGGAGTGCGGTTTTCGCGGTTCGTCCATGACGTGAGAGTGTTTCGCTTTGGCGCGACAACGTCGTGAGTTGTCGTTGTTTGGTAAACCGCATGGCGGATTGCAAAGCTTGCCCATGTCGAGCCAGCACATTTTTCTTTGGGTCAAGCAATCTGGAAATTGGCGGCAGTGACGCTCGAGAGCTATCCAAACGTTGACGGGCTGGGGCTAGCACTGCGTCAATGCGAGGTAAGCGCGCCGCCCGAAGTGTTGTTGCCCGCTCCGACGTTGTCCGGCGCAAGGCACGTAACAATCGTAGTCCATAATCTTCCACGGTTTCCACCCAATCCGCCCGAACAGGAACAGCGACTTCGGCTGCGCCAGTCGGTGTGGGTGCTCGGTAATCGGCGACAAAATCTATCAGCGTCCAATCAGTTTCATGCCCTACCGCAGAAATGAGAGGAATTTTCGAATTCGCCGCGGCGCGCGCCACGACTTCTTCGTTGAAGCACCAGAGATCTTCCATGGATCCACCGCCGCGCGCGACGATCAACACATCTGGTCGCGGGAAACCCCCTGCTTCGTTGAACCCATTTATTGCACCCGCAATTTGTTCTGCGGCCTTATCGCCTTGAACCAAAACAGGCCAAACCAAAACGTGGCTAGGAAAGCGATCTGTAATACGATGAAGGATATCACGAATAACAGAGCCCGTGGGCGACGTCACAACACCAATTGTTTTTGGTAAAAATGGCAATTCTCGTTTGCGCTCCGGCGCGAATAGACCTTCAGCCGCAAGCATTTTCTTACGTTTTTCGAACAGCGCCATGAGCGCCCCTGCGCCCGCCAACTCCATTTTATCAATAATGAGTTGGTAGTTGGACCGCCCGGGGTAGGTCGAGAGTTTGCCTTCGCAGATGACCTCCATGCCCTCTTCTGGACGCATAGACAGGCGCGACATAACCCCTTTCCAAATAATGGAATTGATAACCGCACGGTCATCTTTGATATCGAGATAGCAATGGCCGGACTTGGCGATTGTTGTCCGTCCCAATTCCCCGCGCACACGGACATGGCCATAGGTATCTTCAACAGTACGCTTGAGCGATTGGGCAAGTTCCGAGACTGTGAATTCGGGCGTGTTGGTTGTCATGCTCTCCCGCTAGCGGATTCGAAGGCTGAAGTCACCGCTTCACGGGTTCCGTTCAACATGATAGAGGCCGCGCCATGTCCTCAACGACCCTCATAGATCGCTCACCAGCTGCGCCCGGACGACCGGATGGAAAAATCGAACTCGTTGGCTTGGGCCGCAAGGAGATCGCCGAAGAGCTATTGAAAATCGGGATTGAGCCGAAGAAAGTCCGCATGCGGACGAAACAGATTTTTCATTGGATCTATAATTACGGCGTCACCTCATTTGACCAAATGACAAATGTCGGCAAACCACTACGGGCAAAACTGGAAGCCGGGTTCACACTGGACCGTCCTGAAATCGTTGAACGCCTTATTTCGGTGGATGGGACCCGCAAATATCTCATCCGCATGTCACCCGGCGTTGAAGTTGAGAGCGTGTTCATTCCCGATGTGTCAAAGACCGGTGCGCTCTGTGTCTCCAGCCAAGTCGGCTGCACACTGACTTGCACATTCTGTCACACTGGAACGCAGCGCCTCGTCCGCAATTTGACGGCTCGCGAAATTGTCTTGCAGGTCATAATTGCCCGCGATGATTTAGGTGAATGGCCAACGACGCAAGAAAACCGAAAGCTAACCAACATCGTCTTCATGGGCATGGGTGAGCCTCTCTATAACACAGAAAAAGTCGGCGACGCATTGGATACGATTTGTGATCCTGAAGGCCTTGGTATTGGCCGCCGCCGCATTACCGTTTCCACCTCTGGTGTGGTGCCGGAAATTGGCCCAATGGGCGAACGGACAAAAGCTCAACTCGCGATTTCCCTACACGCGGCAAATGACGAGCTGCGCACACAAATCATGCCGATCAATAAGAAATACCCCCTGAAAGCGCTGATGCAAGCCTGTCGCGATTATCCTGGCCTATCTAATTCGCGGCGTATCACATTTGAGTATGTCATGTTGAAGGGCATTAATGACCAACCTTGGCACGCGAAACAGCTGATTAAGCTATTGCGAGGCATTCCAGCGAAAGTGAATCTCATCCCTTTCAACCCTTGGCCAGGATCAGAATATGAGTGTTCCGATATGGAGACGATCAAAGACTTCTCTGATCTCGTAAATGCCGCTGGATATGCCAGCCCTATTCGTAAAACACGCGGACAAGATATCTTCGCCGCCTGCGGTCAGCTGAAAAGCGATAGCGAAAAAAAGCGGGCGTCAGCAATTCGCAAAGAAGCAAAAACGCAAGCAATTAACTGACAACTAACTAGACAAAAAACTTGCTCTGGTAAAAAAAACATTCGATGACTGCCTTCGGAGATATTCAGGGAGTGGGTCTGAATGTCGCGGGCACAACGACAGATTTATGGACGCTCTTATGCAGCCTGCATTTGAAAGCCTAGCGGCTGGATTTCCACAACTCATATTCTACCTATTAATGGTAGCCGGGATCTATCTTCTGGCGATCCTGATTTATGTGAAGCTAACTCCGCACAAAGAATTAGAACTCGTCCAAGCTGGAAATGTAGCAGCGTCTATCCATTTTTCGAGCCTCGTGATTAGCTTGGCCCTGCCTGTTGCGGCCTGTCTCATCAACAAATTTTCTCTCTATGACGTTGGGATTTGGACGGCCTTCGCCTTACTATTGCAACTCTTCCTCTTCCGCGTGACCGATTATATTATTTTTCGCGGTATGCCCGAACGTATTGAACGCGACGAAATCGGGCCAACTGTCGTTCTGGCGTCATTTAAACTCGCTGGCTCGATTATTCTTGCATTTGCTATCGCGGGTTAGTCCGTGTCTCGGCGTACAAGCGGATACACCGCAAGGCAGAAACGACGTAGTTTTCCGGATTGGATAATCTACGGCCTTGTTCTTTTGGTGTTTATCTGGACCGCTTATGAGGTCGAGCAAGATGTCGTTGTCGCGGATGTACCGGAAAGTCCTGACCTGGGCCCCATGCTCCCGTCTGACTCGCCGCGAGATGAGATTGTTCTGGTGGATGTGGCGCCTACACAATCCGGTATGGGAACCGCATTTTCGATCAACAATAATGGATTATGGCTGACGGCTCGCCACGTCGTCGACGGCTGTAACAGCGTCGGTTTACGGATAGGTTCAGGTCGCATAGTTCCCGTTCAAACCCAAATCGTCGAAAATTCAGACCTCGCCGTTTTAGGGTCGGAGTGGACACGCCGTCCCTTACCGGCAGATTTAGAGTCGCAAAGACAGATTGGTGAAATCGGTTACTTCTTTGGCTACCCCCAAGGTAAACCCGGTGAAGTAGTTGGAAGTCTAATCGCGCGGAACCGTATGAAAGTCCGGGGCCGTTATACAAATGATGAAGCGATTTTGGCTTGGTCCGAATTAGGCCGATCACGAAACCTGAAAGGTTCACTTGGCGGGCTATCTGGGGCGCCTGTTCTGGATAAGGACGGAGAAATCATAGGTGTGGTAAGCGCAGAGTCCCCGCGCCGCGGACGGGTGTATTCTGTGGCACCGCGTTACCTGCGCGGCATCATCACAGATCCAGGCAGCGGCGTGGAACCGCTATCATTAGAAACTTATGGGGTTGCCGCTGACAAATTACGGCGGGACAGACGCGTCGCACAGGTTATTTGTCTGGTCGAATAGGCTAGAGTTTGATTTAACGCCTCTATGAGGGACAAAGATTTCACCAGCAGGCAAACTCAGTTTTGGCGCATTTTTGTCACCCTCTTATTCCTTGGGATTTTAGGCGGTTTCATATGGTCGGTGAACAAATATGTGCCACCCCAACACCTGTTTTGGAAACCGTTGGATACGAACCGTCCGCTTGGTTTGGCCTCTAAACAACAGCTATTCGCGCTTAACCTAAAGCCTTCGCAGACCTGTATGAATTTGGTCAGGGACACGGCTGGATTCAACACAGTTGTCGCTGATCCAAAGCGCCCTGCAACCGGCGCCGGTAAAGGCGTTTGTGGCTGGGATGTTGCCCGTGTTGTATACGGAACCGATGACGTGAAATTCGCCCCCGGTGAAAGCAATATGCAATGCCCTCTCTCAGTCGCTGTCTTTCTTTGGCAGCGGGAAGTCGACGGCCTAGCAAAAAAACACTTCGGTCAACCACTCTCAAAAATCCATCACTACGGCAGTTATTCCTGCCGTCGCCAGCGAGGGAATGGATCTGGAGAATGGTCGGAACATGCTTTTGCCAACGCTTGGGATGTTGCCAGTTTCGAGTTAGAAGATGGAACGCTGATCCAAATCCTAAAAGACTGGGATGGCGACCGCAAAAAAGCGAACTTCCTTCGGGAAGCACGGCAGGCTGCTTGCGGTTTATTTCGCGTGACACTTTCACCGGATTATAATGCGGCTCATCGCGACCACTTTCATTTTGATATGGGGCCCGGGAACGCTTGCCGATAATAGACTCGTAAGAACTTCTCGTTAAAAATGCATCATGCATATTCTCGCGATCATTTTGGGTATTCTCGGCGCCGGTTTCTGGTGGGCCTTACGGCTTTCAGCGCACCGTAAGAACATTGGCGACGCAGCAAACATGGCGCGCGGCGCCGTCATCCAAGCCAAAAATATGCCGCGTCAAAGACGGTTCCGAAAAGCGCACAATAAAAACGGATTTGATCTGGTGGAAACGCCGGTTGAGGCAGCAGCAGTGTTAATGATTATGATAGCACGCGCCGGCGCTAGTCGCCGAATTGATGAGAGCGAACGCAATGTCATAGAAGCACAGCTCGTCACCAACATGCATCTGTCTGCGGATGACGCCGATGGGACAGTTCGTCAAATGGACAGCCTAACCCATGATATAAATCTACCTGAATCTTCCATTACGCCCATGACAAAGATTTTGCGCGAATTTATCGGTCGCGATGACGCCAAAGAGCTAGCGGCAATGTTGGAACAAGTCGCCGCCGCAGAAGGCGAGCCAGATATTAATCAAACCGAGTTTCTGCGAAGCTTTCGTGAGGGCTTTGACCTAAATTGAGCCTAACGTCGGACATCTATTGCCGCGTCATCAATAGAGAATTTCTCAGATAGTCTGGCCTTAATCGCTTCGCGAACCGTTTCTGGATCTGCTGAGAGCGTTGTAAAAGCTTCTAGCGTAACAACAACATGTTCTCGTGTTACGGACCAAACCTTGATGGATTCGATGTTTTTTAGGCCGTCGATCCTGTCCATCAAATCGTGATGGATCGTTTGGTTGTCATACCCAGTAGGTGCGCCTTGTAACAAAATATGACCCGAGTCTTTTATGAGCGCCCAAGCAGACTTTAAAATAAGAGCAGCGACCAAAACGGACAAAATCGGGTCGGCCAGGACCCACCCCGTCAAAAGAATTATGATAGCGGCGGCGATGGCAGCGACTGAGCCTAACAAATCTCCAATGACGTGAAGCACAGCGCCGCGAATGTTGAGATTTTCTTGATCGGCCCCCAATAAAATCCAAAATACAATCAGGTTCACAATGAGCCCCGCAACCGCGATCCACAGCATAGGACCCGCCAATATTTCACCAGGTTCAATAAGCCTCTGAATCGCTTCCCAAATAATCCAAACGGAAACAGCAAAAAGGGTTAGTCCATTCACAAAAGCAACCAAGATTGGGACACGGTCATAACCATAGTTATAGCGTGAATTGGCTGGACGTGTGGCAAGACGGAACGCGCCCCATGCCATTGCAAGCGCGGCAAAATCTGTGAGCATATGACCAGCATCTGCAAGTAGCGCCAGTGATCCCGAAATCAGCCCGCCTGCAACCTCGGCCAACATAAATAGGCCGGTCAGTAAGGCCGCCAACCCAACTCGCCATCGGTTGGATTCGTTGACTTTCGGTGTGTGACAATGCCCCATTTCGCCATGCGCATGGCTATGTCCGTGCGAGGCGTGATCATGGTGCGAATGGGAATGCGCGGTCATAGTCCCTCTTCGTGCGAAATCATCATTCGCGTCAATCTCTTTAATTCGTCCTTAGACTCTTTGGTGTATGTGCTCCCCTGTGAAACATGCCGTTAGACAGACTTTGCCGCGAACACTTGTTCAGCAAGCCGCGCAAATGAGCGCAATCGATTGGACTGCATGGGCGGATATGCGCGCCCAAAATCCGGATTTACGCTCTCCTTATTTCCATCCTGATTATACACGTTTACTTGCAGAGCTTCGCCCCGATGTACGAATCGTCTGCCAGTATGATGCAGACGGCAGCCCCGTCGCGTTTCTACCCATTCAAGGGCAACGCTTTGCCCGTCCAGTTGGGGCGCCCATGAGTGACTACCACGCTATAATTTCGGACCGGAATGACGTGACCTATGACAGCTTGCTGTCAAACTCGGGGATTGGCGCTTATCATTATAGCTGTGCGACGGATGTAAAACGTTTACGCCGCCCCCAAATTCTATCAACCAATGAAACTGCAGCGATAGACATTCCAACGTCCGCGGAAGCTTGGAGAGCAGAGCGCGATGGATCCTATCGCCGCCATTTGAAATCCAATCGCCGCCGAACACGAAAAGCGGAAGAAAACATCGGTCCTAAGCGTGTGGAGCTCTTCTCTCGCGATATCGATGTCTATGCGTCCCTCCTGAAGTGGAAACGAGAAAAGTTCGCGCAGACCGGAAAATATGACGTTCTGTCAGCAGATTGGACCCAAGCTCTGATCCGAACCCTTTGGGAACGCGGGGCGAAGGCCGATTTGCGTTGCGATATGCATGCGCTTTATTTCGGGGATCAATTGGCCGCTATCGATTTAGGATTGTCTGACGGTGATGTGTTCCACAGCTGGATGGTCGCGTATAATGATGAGCTTTCCGAATATGCGCCCGGAATTCAGCTTCTTGAAGGGTTGATCGATGCTAGCCCTGAAACTGGATATCGCCGCATTGATATGGGCGAAGGGCTAGACGGGTATAAACGTCATTACGCCAGCGCGTCGCGTGAAGTGGTATCTGGTTTAGTGCCAATTGCTGGCGCGGCAGGCCGTTTGTCACGGCTTTATGCGGCAACAGAACGATGGGGCGTCGGCCCTCTTAGAGATGCCCCTGGAAAGTTGAGACGGCGCTATTCCCAGATCGCAGCTTGCGAAGACGGAACCAGAGGGCGAGTTAGGCATATGGTCGCAGCCTTTACAACAGCAGGTCGAATCTAGGGCAAAAACCGCCCGCTACTGTTGCATATCAGCAACAATTCACTCCCCTTATCTGATTTCTCCCTTGCGCTAAGGCAAATAATCGCAATCAATAGAGGTCAGCTATCCGGAATACCGGAAGCCCTTACATCACTCGGGGAGAGTTCTATGAATAAGCTAACCAGCGCAGGCCTTGCGCTATTGTCGACGACTGCCTTGATGTCCGCCTCAACTGCCTTTGCGCAGGATAATGGTGACACATCATTTGGCGAAGATGTCATTATTTCCACAGCGACACGTCGCCCAGAAGCGTTGCAGGATGTTCCGATTGCGGTCACCGTCCTGGCGCCGGAAGTTCTTGAAAAGCAGGGTGTAGTCAACATCCAAAACCTTTCTATCGTCGCGCCTAGCTTTGCTTCATCCCAAGCCCAAACCGCTTCCGGTACAGTTGTGCTACGTATTCGCGGTGTTGGTACGACGTCTAACAATATCGGTTTCGAATCCGCTGTCGGTGTCTTCATTGACGGCGCCTATCAGTCTCGTCCGGGTATTGCGCTGGGCGAATTTGTCGATGTTGAACGCGTTGAAGTTCTGCGCGGACCACAAGGCACTCTATTCGGCCGAAACACCTCTGCGGGTGCATTGAACATTACAAATGTTCGTCCTGATTTGGATTCAGTCGGTGGATTTGTAAACGCAACTTTCGGAACCTACGATCACAAGAGCGTCCAAGGCGCAGTCAATATTCCGCTGGTAGAAGGTAAAGTCGCGGCAAGACTAACGGGCGCTTTTCGTGAAAGAAATGGTTACATTAGCCTGTTTGACCGCGACGGTAATAAGTTAGGAAACGCAAACGGTATCGACCAATTCATGCTTCGCGGCCAAGTTGGCTGGGAAGGCGATAGTGGATTTAAAGGTCGCATTATCGTTGATCATCAAAGCAGCTCAGCACCTGTTGGCGCGGCCCTTGAAGTTCAACAATCCCCAGTCGAAGCTGGTGGATTGTTCGCAGCTGTTGGCCAAGGACAACGAGGCGGTATGGTTGGACCCGACGTCGCCTTGAACGCAAGTGATGATGCCGGGGCACAAGCCGCTGTCGATAACCTAGTCGGGGCTGCAAACTTCTTGCCAGACCCGGATATGGATCAAACTGGTATTGTGGCGGAGTTGGAATATCCGATCAGTGACAATGCTGACCTGATCTATATCGGTTCACTTAGAGGTTACGAAGCCATCGAATCCTATGATTCGGATTTCTCAGGCATGGACGTACTAAATGTCCTGAATAGCCCCGTCGAAATTGACACAATGACACACGAACTTCGCCTTCAAGGTTCTGCGATGGAAGATCGTCTAAGCTGGCTTGTCGGTGCGTATTATTCTGATGAAGACATCACGCAAGATGTGAATTTCCAACTTGGAGCGGATTATGGTGAGTTGGTTGGAGCCTTATTCTTCGCACCAACTGCTGGTGCATTTGGCGCGAACCCACTGACTGTATTGTCCGGCGGTATCGATCCGGCAGGCACATCCATCCAGCAAAATTATGCGCAAGACAGCAAGAGCTTCTCTGTTTTCACACATAACACCTTCGATGTGACTGACCAGTTGTCATTGACATTAGGCCTTCGTTATTCAGACGAAAGTAAGGATGGCAGCTTTGGACAATCCAATGTGAATAACCAGATTTGCCCTGCTATTCTGGGATCTATCGGGGCAGGAAATGTTCCGGGCGCTCTTGTGAATAACGTCTTCGGTCTTGGGTGTTTGGCTTTCTTGGCTCCAGCTGACCTTCCACAAGCAGCCGTCTTCCCATTACCTCGGACTTTCAATGAAGAGTTCAAGGATGATGAACTGATCTATACAGCGAAGATTGGCTATGAAATTGCTCCGTCGGTTTCCACTTACGCCAGCTTCACGCATGGATATAAATCAGGTGGATTTAACCTGGACTCTACAGCTGCTGCTGGCGGCGCAGATCCAAGCTTTTTATCGGAAGAAGTGGACGCCTATGAGATTGGTTTGAAATCCAAGCTTTTGGACAACCGCCTAACTCTGAACGTGGCAGGTTTCATCCAGAATTTCGAAAACTTCCAGGTTCTTGAGTTTACTGGGGCGCAATTCACAACGTTCAACGTGCCTAAAGCGGAATCAAAAGGTGTCGAAATCGAAGCAGTTGCAAGACCGACCGACGCATTGACATTGAATGGTGCTCTAACGTTGTTGGATGCGAGTTATCCTGATGATTGTGCTGGTGATGACACACGTATCAATGTCACCGCACTATGCGGAAATGACCTGACAAATGCGCCCGGAACCGTTGGTATCCTCGGTGCAAATTACGAAGGCAATATTTCTGGTGACTTCGGGTACTTTGTGAATGCGCAAATGAGGTATGAGAGTGATCGTCGTACATCAACACAGGCTGTTGTTCTCTCGACTGGCGCTCCAAACCCATTCGACATTCAAGAAAGCACGACCAAAATCAACGGTCGTATTGGTCTCACAAATGACGATGCTGGCTACGCCATCGAACTTTGGGGAACCAATTTGACGAATGAAGTTACGCGCGGCGTGACATTCAATACGGTATTCCGCTCAGGATCCCGCTCGGCCTTTATCCAAGAGCCGCGCATGTACGGCGCAACCGTTCGGAAAACATTCTAAGCCACACTAAGGCATAGGAATTATTCAAGGCGCGGTCTTCGGACCGCGCCTTTTTTGATATAAGAGACATATAATAAATAAGGGGAATACGAATGGTTCGCATCAATCCAAATAAGCCAGGCAGTGCCAACACGACAAAACCAGCAGAATTAGACGCAGTCTTAGCCGCCCAGAGGGCCGCATTTAACAAGAACCCTAATTCTGATTGGGCGTCTCGTAAAGCCAAGCTGGAAACATTGCGCGACCTTATCCTCGGACATGAAGCTGAATTCGTGAAGGCCATCAGTGATGATTTCGGTCACCGTGCAGTAGAAGACACTCTCATCAGCGAATTTCTCGTCATACAAGGCGGAATTTCACATGCCATCAAACACACACCGAAATGGATGAAGACCCGCAAAGCCCCCACAGCGATGCAATATAAACCCGCCAAGAATATAATCATCCCACAGCCGCTTGGTGTAATCGGGATTATTAGCCCGTGGAACTATCCGCTTCAGCTT
Organism: Litorimonas sp.; assembly: GCA_039975855.1. Lineage (GTDB taxonomy): Bacteria > Pseudomonadota > Alphaproteobacteria > Caulobacterales > Maricaulaceae > Litorimonas. The sequence continues at coordinate 150,703 of JBDWGH010000004.1, forward strand.
GCGATTATGCCGCTGGTGGGAGCGATAGGCGCGGGTAACCGCGCTATGATTAAGCCTAGTGAGTACACACCGCGTATGAGCGAGCTTTTGAAAGATGTGTTGGCAAAGGGATTCACCAATGACGAAGTTTTCGTCGCAACCGGCGGCGTCGACGTCGCGTCCGCTTTTTCGGCTCTGACGTTCGATCATTTAGTTTTCACAGGCTCAACCAGCGTCGGGCGCATTGTCGGCGAGGCCGCGGGTAAAAACCTCGTGCCCGTCACACTTGAGCTGGGCGGAAAATCTCCGGTCATTATTGACGATAGCGCGAATATGAAATTGACGGTTCCACGCATTGCAAACGGGAAACTGTTGAACGCTGGACAGACCTGTGTCGCGCCAGACTATGTCATCATGCCGGAAGACAAGATTAACGGCTTTGCCGATGCCATGATTGATCAAGCCGAGAGTTTTTATCCCACTGTTGCGGGGAATGACGATTACACGACAATCATAGCAGATGGTCATTACGCGCGATTACAGGACCTTTTGGAGGATGCTGAAAACAAAGGGGCAAAAATCCGAACCGCTGGCGACGATGATAAGCAACAACTTGCTAAAGAGCGCCGGATTCCTCTGACAGTCGTCACAGATACAACGCCCGACATGAAAATCATGCAAGAAGAGATTTTTGGTCCCCTCCTCCCGGTGGTTGCCGCGGAGACATTGGATGATGCCTTGGGCACTATTCAACAAGGTGAACGCCCACTGGCCCTGTATTGGTTTGGCGAAGATAAAAAGAAACGGGACAAAGTTCTACGAGAGTCCATTTCTGGCGGCGTTTCAGTCAATGAAACAGCGTGGCATGTTGTCCAAGAAGACATCCCATTCGGCGGAGTTGGACCCTCTGGCATGGGAGCCTATCACGGCGAAGCGGGCTTTAAGAGTTTCTCGCATATGAAAGGCGTCTTCATTCAAAGCAAATTTAGCCAAGGCAAAAACCTCTTTCCGCCTTACACCGATAAGACCCGTAAGATGATCGGATTAATGAAGAAGATTTTATAAGGGTTTATCAACTCGAAGGGTTGGCGAAAAATCGCCAACCATATGATCCCTATTCCTTTCATGGAACATCTTGATTTAGATTGTCGGAGCGGGACCTATGTTAAGGTACCCATACCATAGTATGAGTAAGATTAGACGGCCGGCAACCGGACCACGCGTCAGGTGACTTAACGCTAACGCCAGAACGGGAAGACCTACTCCAACCGCCGCAATATCACCCAACTGAGTCAAATTACCTGTCACGATCATTCGGCCAAACGACGGCAGGCACAATGCCAACCCTAATAGCACGAATGCACCTATCCGCGTTGAGACCTGAGCTATCGCTGAGGTCGGGGCTAGGTTAGTCAGGCGAGACATTTCTAAGCCCCGCCAACGGGCGCCATGCTGTGTCAGTGGGAAGATTAAAAGTATCGCAATCGCTGGCCCGACCATGCCTCGGAAAGGCAAAACAGCCCCTGCGATAGCCACAGCCAGTAATAATCCTGCAAACCAAATTGGCCTCAAGACTTGCATCCATTCAGACTTTGTCTGTTCGAAAATTGCGCTCGTTTTCACTTTGAGAGGTGCGATAGCCTCTCCTGAGAACATTGCAGGTCCTGGGTTTGTTTGAGGACGGTCTTTTACCCAACCGATAGCCGTCGGCTTAAATACTAGACCAGATAAAAACACGGCTAACCCGGCGGCGCATATCCAGAATAATCTAGACATTAAAAATCCAGAATCCGTCACACCCGCCATTGCGTCAATTTCAATCATTTTTTCGAACGCAGGGGCTCCGCCAACATAGAGCGTTTCGATAGGGTAATCCGTAGCGCCAGAGAGCGGCGCGGCAAACCCAAAGACATCCAGTAAGGGAGACCCACCATTTCCACCACCAGCGAAGAATATGGAGGATAGCGTGATAAGGAACATCCATAGGAAAAAGAACAGAACATCTCCGCCCGCTTTCCGTAACATCGGACGCGTTGAAAAAATTGTTCGGAAAGCTGCAATCACCGCCAGTGCCGGAGCCGCTACTAAGCAGAGAGCGAATACAATTTGGAAAGGGTTTACTTCCGACAATGGCAGCCGAAAAAACGCAAGTACGACTCCAGCACCCGCTAAAGCCAGCATTAATATCCAGAGCGCCAAAGTATCCGCTATCCAATGACCAAGTCCTATAGCGCTTCGCCGTGCAGGCGTTACATTCTCTGCTTGCCACGGGGTCTTCCGCGTAGGTCCTGCCCTTAAAAATATATAGGCCAAAGGCGTCAAAATGATCGCCATGATCACACCTAATTGTAATCCAATTACGCCGCTATCTAAAGTCAACCGCGCATCATTGACGGCCATAACGGAATATGACGCTGTCTCATCAGGAACCATAAAGCGCGCGCCGATAGGCGCAGCCAATGCCAACCACCAAATCGCAGGTGACCGCAAATGGCGCGAAAGCTGAATGCGCCCATGCACTGCCATTTGATTAAAAAACAAACTCATGATGCCGGTGCAATATGAAGTTCAGAAATCTCTCGTCCGCTCAACCCGTCCGCCAAATGGGTCGTCATCAGAACAATCGAGCTCTCGGCCAACTCAAAAATAAGATCATGAATGTGGCCAGCTGTTTGAGGGTCAAGTTCCGCGGTCGGTTCATCAAAGATCAGAAGCTTGGGATCACCCAAGCAGGCTTGTGCCAATCCCAAGCGGCGGCGCATGCCGCCGCTATAGGTGGAAATTCGGCCATTGGCATCTCGGCCCAATCCCAATCTCTCTAACAACCCGGCAGCTTGCTTCGCTGCCGCGGACCGGCTCAAGTTTTTGAGGGCCGCGATATGCAGAAGAAAGTCCATCGCAGAAATATCTTCGGGAAAGTCAATTCTCTGGGGTGCATACCCCAAACCACTGCGAAAATTTCGCAAAACCTTCCGCACGGGCTCATCGTTCCAGGTGACAGAGCCCGACTTTGGTTTTTCGGCAGTTGCGCAAATTCGTAAGAGGGTTGTCTTCCCTGCCCCGCTGGGTCCAGTGATGACTGTAACGCCTTGACTGAAACGATGCGTCAAATCAGCCAATACAGTTTTACGGCCATAAGCTTGAGAGATGTTTTTTAAGTCCAGCATGAAATAGCCCAAATAAAAATGGCGGCCCCAAAAGGACCGCCAAGACTGTATTACCAAATTTTGACGCGCTGCTCTGGCGGAACGTACATCGCATCTCCTGGCTGAACATCAAACGCGTCATACCAAGGCCCGAAGTTTCGAACGATACCATTCGCACGGAACTCGCCTGGGCTATGAGGGCCGTTTTTAATTTGCGCGGAAAGCGCCGCTTCACGCCACTTAATGGCCCAAACTTGCGCCCATGCCATGAAGAAACGCTGATCTCCGGTAAAGCCGCCTATAACAGGTGCTTCTTTGCCATTCAGTGACCGCTTATAAGCGTCATATGCCATAGTCACGCCGGTCAAATCGCCGATATTTTCACCGAGGCCAAGATTGCCATCGAGATTTTCACCAGGAAGCGGCTCAAAAGCACTATATTGATCGGCAAGAGCTTTGGCCCGGCCTTTATAGGCTTCGGCATCCTCTGGCGTCCACCAATCCCGCTGTATGCCATCGCCGTCCGATTTTCGGCCTTGGTCATCAAAACCATGTCCCATTTCATGACCAATGACCGCACCAATTCCGCCGTAGTTCACAGCAGGATCTGCAGCAGGGTCGAAGAAAGGCGCATCCAGAATAGCTGCTGGAAAGACGATCTCATTTAGAATGGAGTTGTAATAGGCGTTTACGGTTTGCGGTGTCATACCCCATTCGTCACGATCAATTGGTTGACCAAGTTGACCAATGGAATCTTCCCAAGACCATTTGCGAGCAGATTGTATTGTTCCGATCAAATCATCTGCATCGACATTCAAGCCATCATAGGTTTCCCACCTATCGGGATATCCAATTTTAGGATTGAACTTCTTCAGCTTATACTGAGCCTGTTCTTTCGTCTCGTCTGCCATCCATTCAAGACCGTCAATACCGTCTTTAAATGCGGCCCGAAGGTTTTCGACGAGTTCGCTCATTTGCGCCTTGGAATCCGGCGGGAAATGTTCAGCAACATAAACCTTGCCGACAACCTCGCCTAGTGTTCCGTTGACGGATGATACGGCACGCTTCCAGCGCGGGCGTTGCTCTTCCTGTCCGCGAAGCGTCTTGCCGTAAAATTCGAACGTGGCGTCATCAATGCGCTTTGGCAGATAAGCCGAATGGCTGTTTAATAGGCTAACAGTCATATAATCTTTGAGAACTTCAACCGGTGTATCGGCAAAGACTTTAGCGGCATTTTCTACGGCTGACTTTTCGCGAACGATAACCGTATCTTGTCCACCTAGACCCAACACTTGAAGCATATCGGACCATTCAATCCCGGGCGCCATTTCGGCAAGATCAGAGACGCTCATTTTATTATAGGTGAGATCACGATCACGCTGTTTCACCCGAGGCCAATGGCCTTCTGCTAGACTTGTCTCAAACGCCATGATGGCTTCTGATCGCGCTTCCGCGTTATCTACGCCAGCTTCGGTCAACATGGTTTGAACGAGCGTCTTATATCCCGCCAAAATAGCTTGGCCTTTTTCACTGTCATCGAAATAGTAATCGCGATTTGGAAGCGATAACCCGGATTGAGTCAGGTAAACGATATACTCGTCATTCTGCTTTGCATCGATATAAACATAAGGGGAAACTGGAGCAGCTAATCCCAGCCCCGTATCGGCCATCAATTTCAGAACATCATCTTTTGTTTTCGCCGCGCGAATACGATCCAGGTCGCCTTGGATTGGCGCCAATCCCATTTCTTCGATCCGGTCAGTATTTAGATAAGCATTGTAAAAATCGCCAATGCGCTTCTCATCTGCACTTGGATTTTCGTTGGTTGCGGCGCTTTCAATAATACCGCGTACACGCTTCTCTGCTTGATCTGCCAAAACAGAGAACGCCCCATAACGGGAGCGATCAGCGGGAATTTCAGTATTCTTTAGCCAACCGCCATTAACGTACTCATAGAAATTTTCACCTGGTTGAACCGATGTGTCCATGTTCTCCGTGGCAATACCAAAAGTGCCGAGAACGGCTTTTTTAGGTGTGGCCTCTACGGTTTTCACCGCGTCGTCAGTTTTTGTTTCCGCAGCATTATTGCATGCGGCAAGTGATAGGGCGAGCACAGCAAAGCTGGCTCCCATAGCTGTTTTGAGTGTCATTTTTTCTCTCCCGTTTATTCGTTTTATTCAGCAGGACTTGGCACAGGGTCAGTTCCGAATTGCTCTACAGATTCTAAGTCGTCCGAGATGTCCATACCCTCAAGAGCGAGGACCATATCCGGATCGTATTTTGAACCCAGCGGTGGCTGCTTCACACCCGTCCAAAGGCCTTTGAAGAAACGTGAAATATCCACCCCAATACCGTAAAGCGCGGGCACCAACATCAAGGTCAGGAAGAAGTCAAACAAGACACCAAATGCCAAAGCCACGACCATCGGTTTCAAGAACTGACTTTGTGTAGAGGTTTCAAATAAGATTGGCGTGATACCGACGAACGTCGTGACAGAGGTCAACAAGATCGGGCGGAAACGCGCGACGCAAGAATCCAACATGGCCTGATACGCTCCGACTCCTTTGTCCCGCAATCGGTTCACATAATCAATCAGCACGAGGTTATCGTTCACCGCAACGCCGGACGCCGCAAAGAAACCAAAGACACTCATAACACCGAAAGGAACGTCAGTAATCAGATTACCAAAGATCATACCTATAAAGGCAAACGGAATGGCAATCATAATAAGAAGCGGTTGGGAATACGATTTAAACGCAATTGCGAGCAATCCGTACATCATGAATAAAATTGCGATACCGCTGATCATCATCTCTTTGACGAATGTTGTTTGAACCTCGTCATCGCCAACGGTAATCTTCTCAACATTTGGGTGACGAAGCTCCCATTGCGGAAAGAAATCTTCGTCTAACTGTCTTCGAATTTCACCCTGAGCTTCTGGATTTCCTCGGATACGTCCACCCGTATAAGCGACCTGTTTGCGGTCACGGCGTTGGATACGTGAAACACCTTCAGCAAAACTAACATCAGCTACGGAATAGAGCGGAACTTCAACGCCATTTGCGCTGCGAATTCGAAGATCATTCAGGCTATCAATGCTTTCTCGAGCGGCAAGAGGGTACCGAACCATAACCCGAACGTCTTGGCCATTACGCGGCAAGCGCTGCACTTCTTGCCCAAAGAAGGCCTGACGAACTTGGCGGGTCACGTCCTGCAACGTGATACCCAAGCTCTCTGCACCCGGTTTCATGTTGAACCGTATTTCAGACGCCGAGCTTTCTAAGTTATCCCAAGTACCCACGACGCCGTCATAGGTCGCGACTTCATCTTTGATATCAAGAATAGCGGCGCGAAGGTCATCCTCATCGGAAGAGGCAACTGCGTAACGAAGTCCGCCGCCACCGCCAAAGTTACCTTCGGTGAAACCGTAATCCACGCGGAACGCATCACTAACCGGACCGACATATTCTTCTAGTTTATCAGCAATATCTCGGGTCGATGTATTGTTACGTTTGCTGGTTTCAAGAAGACCCAAAAACCCGCTCACCCCACGGCCCTCAGTAATTGTTCCCGGGTGAGAAATGATACCTTCCTCTGTTCCAAACAATTCTTTTGAGTCTTCGTTTATTCGCGCAATGCCATCTTCGACTTGCTGGCGAACTTGTTCGCGTCGCTCAAATGTTGTGCCTTCAGGAAAACGAATATTGACCTGGATCATATCGCCTTCAACTTCAGGAAGGAATGCGGACGGGGCTATCCCAGACTGCAACAACATGATTGCCGTGATCATTAGTCCGGTAAATACGGAAACCGTAATATATCGGAATCGCAGGAGCAAAGCGATCACGGGTCTGAACACTTTACGTGCAAACGTATTTAAACTCTCAGCCAGCTTATGCTGGAATTTCAAAATCCCTTTGACCTCTTTCGGATCAACAGGCTTCAGTTTTCGCAAATGCGCTGGAAGGATAAAGAACGCTTCAATCAAAGAGAATATCAAAACAGCAATAACGACCAAACTGATCTGCTCAAACATAGACCGAATAGGGCCCGATAAAAGCATCATCGGAACAAACATCATGATGGTCGTAATCACGGCGAAATAGACCGGCTTTACGACCATATTCGCGCCTGCAATCGCACCGCGCTGGCCGGAGATTCCGTTCTCCACATGGAAGTGAACACTCTCACCCACTACAATCGCATCATCAACCACGATACCGATCACAAGGAGGAAGGCGAAAAGAGAAATCATATTCAGCGTAATGCCGATTGACGGTGCGATCGCGAGTGCGCCCGCAAATGCGGCTGCGATACCGATTGTCACCCAAATGGCCACTTTCGGACGCAAAAAGAGCATCAAGATAACCAACACTAAAATCATACCCGAAAGGGCGTTTCCGGAAATAAGATCCATCCGACTGTCAAAGACGGTCGAACCATCAAACCAAATACTGAATGTTAGATTGGATGGGAGGCTTTCTGCTATTTCTTTTTCAAATTGCCGAATAGCGTCGCCAGCCTCGGTAATATTCATCGTGTCGGGTGAAAGAACGCGGAAAATAGCGGCCGGCTGTCCGCGGAAGGAAGCCGCAAATTTATCATCATCGAACCCGTCGATTACATTTGCAACGTCTCCAACCGTAACGATCCCACCATTAGACGTTTGGCGGATAATGATGTCTTCAAATTCAGCCTTTGAATCCGCCAAATTACGCGCGCGCAATTGTAAATTACCACCCGTCGTCTCAACCGTACCTGCTGACAAATTGACGGAGCTACCGGAAATCGCCTGACTAACTTGGCTGAATGTCAAATTATATCGACGTAGCGCATCTTCGGAAATCTCAATAGTTACCTGCTCAGGAATTTTAGAAATCTGATCTGTAAGCTGTAGACCAGGCAGCTGCGTTAGCTTCAAACGCAAGTCATTCCCGGCGCGTTGTAGTTCAAGCCTATCAACCTGACCATAGAGAGCCAAATACATGATATCAGCACGCGCATCCCAGCGGAAAACTTGAGGTCGGAAAGAATCCGGTGGTAAATTTTGAATGCCGTCGACGCGGTTTTTCACCTGATCCAGCATCTTTTCATAATCAATGCCGAGCTTGGTTCGGACATTTATGGATGCGCCGCCCTCACGGGCTGTCGCTTCGATATAATCGATCCCATCAAGGCCATCGATTGCCTCTTCAACGCGGGTTACAATCTGCTCGTTAACATCTCTAGGGGACGCACCGTTCCAGGTGACGCTGACGGTCATCCCATTCACGGTAACCCCTGGAATAAACTCTCTTTCGAGATTGTTATAACCAAAAATGCCGCTGACAAACATCGCCACCATGAGCAAGTTTGCCGCGACCGGGTTCTTTACGAACCATGCAATTAAACCTCTCATGACTAATTCTCCCCTGCCGAGTTTTCCTCGGCATCAGCTGGATCATCCGTGGTGTCGTCTTCTTTCGCGTCGCCGTCTTCAGGTTTTTTGTCTTCTTTTTTCTTTTTGCCCCAGCGCCGCTTTTCCTTTTTGTTTTCCGCTTCTTTACCCTTAGAAGACTCACCGTCATTTTCCTCGGCTTCCATTTTTTTCATCCAATCGGGTTTTGGTGGATCGACCAGAACGACATCTGGGTCATTCACATCCAAGACCTTTAAGGTCATCTCAACGCGAGACCTCTCCATCGGAGACAAGACAACTAACTCGCCCATTTCGACGCCACCCGTGAGAACAGCGCGTTCTGGCGAAGCATCCAAAACACTTACCTTCCGAATTTCGGCCTTGCCGACATTGTCAACGATATAAACCTCATCTTGAGGGCGCAGACCATCGCGCGGAATCGTAATGACACTTTCGAATTTCTTACCATTGATGTCTGCGTCCACAAAAAGACCAGGCGCCAAAGGTACACCATCTTCGGATGTGCCCTGTCCGTAAGGATCATTGACTTCCGCAATCGCGAAAAGCGCGCGGGTAGCTGTATCATAAGTAGAGTCAGTACGCATAATGCGACCATCCCAGTGACGCACCTTGCCAGCAACCAAAGCATTCAAATCAACCTTCGGCGCACTTTCTCTGTCCTTCGCTACAAATGCCAAAGGCAAATCAAGTTTTGCAAGCTGAGCATCAGACAATGGCAACCTTACCTCCACAACATTCGCGGAGAAAATACGTCCCAAGGTTCTACCTGGCGTAACATATTGACCAAGATCCGAAGCCTTTGTTCTGACGCGGCCCGAAAAGGGCGCTGTTACGGATGTTCTTGAGAGATTAAGTTTTGCCGACTCCAGTTCGGCTTGGGCCGCCTGTAGGGAAGCGCGAGCCTGAGCTTGTTGCGGGAGACGCAAAGCGAGCGGGCTTGGCTCACCGCGGCCAAGCTCTTCATAGTCTTTCCGAGCGATTTCACCTTCTGCCTGTTCTCGCACGAGAACTTGTTGCGCTTGTGCGACGCCAGCTTCGGCACGAATAACGGCGACTTTAAAATCAGCGTCCTCGATACGCAAAAGGGTTTCACCCTTTCGAAAAATTCCACCTTCAATAAAATTAGGGGAAACATAAACAATCTTACCACCCACTTGAGGCACAAGGTCAATTTCAATTTGAGGGCGAGCCTCGCCTTGCGTGCTAACTTTCAGCTGAACGTCTTCAACTTTCGCATAATCAGCAATGACCGCTAGAGTATTAAAGCTCCGCTTTTTCTCATTCGGCTTCTTATTTGCGGAAATGAAAATAGACGTTACGACGATAAAACCGACGATAATTAAGATCGGCACAGCAATAACAAGCAGCTTCCTAAGGAAACCGCCTTGTTTTTCAGGAATTGAATAATCCGGTGATGAATTGACCATCTATACTAACCTTGATCTCTCAAAAATGCGGGAAACGCATCGGGGGGTACTTCTCCATACGCACCACCACCCAAAGCGACGTGTAATCTTACGCGATTTTGCAAACGCTCCGCACGGGCAGAAATGAGCTGTCCTTCAGCGGACAAACGCCGAGACTGCGCATCAAGCAGCTGCAGAATTGTTGCAAGCCCCTCCGTATAGCGTAATTCAAGACGCCTTTCAGCCTCTAAAGACTCATCAACTGCAATACGGAGGGCAGTTTCACGCTCAGCTAGCCTAGCTTCACCGTCGAGAGCATTTTCTACGTCGAGATAAGCATCTAAAACCGTACCGATATAGGATTGAAGTTGTTGCTCAAGAACAGCTTCCTGAACCTCCACATTCGCCCGTAACCGTCCGCCTTGAAAAATAGGCGCTGTCAGACTGGACGCCAGGCTAGCAACTAACGCATCAATATCAAAAAAGTTGCTTAATCCAGTTCCTGCCGCGGACACGGAACTTGTTAAGTTGAGACTTGGACGCAACGCTTTCCGCGCCAAGTCAATTTGAAAACCCTGCCCCGCCAAACGTCGTTCTGCCGCGATTAGGTCAGGCCTTTGGGTCAAAATATAATTCGGCGCACCGGCACCTGATAATGGTGGCAATTCTGGCAAGTCCGTTGCCGCATCCAAGGCGCTAGCCGGATACCGCGTCAACAAAATTTCTATCTGGCGGGATAGCGAAGATAAACGCTGCAAACGTGATGCCTGTGTCGCTTGCGCCTGCGCAACCGATGATCGCGCCAAACGGACATCAGAACTACCTGATACTCCAGATTCAAAGCGGCGCTGCGTCAAACGCAAGGCACGTTCTTGAGTTTCAATTTCTCGCTGCGAAAGATCAGCCAACAAACGCGCTTCAATGAGACTAAACCAACTTTGCGCAACCTGGCCAGTAATGGAGAGGCGCGCCCCAGCTATATCACTCGCAGCGGCTTCAGATTCGATTTCCGACGCTGCAATACCATCTGAAATCCGTCCCCACAGGTCCGGCTCCCAACTCGCATTCAATCCAGATGAAATACTGGTGTTATCTCCTGCAAGCGAGTTCCCACGCTCTGTTCTCGACAGTCCAGCACTTCCCGAAAGGCTGGGAAGGCGATCCGCATTGCTAATTTTCTCGCGCGCTATGGATGCGTCTAGTCTAGCATATGCCGCACCAATGTCCGTATTTTCACGCAAGGCTTCATCAACCAGTTCAATTAGAATCGGATCCGGGAAAGCGCGCACCCAATCCGTAGTCGGCAGGGCATCGGGGGCAGGAATGACCCAATCCTGAGGCGGCGGAGCCTCAGCAATCGCTTCAGCCTGAGGCGCAACAACCGTTGCGTCTGGCTTGAAGTCTAATGACGCACATCCCGTCAACAGCACCGCCAAGGCGGAAACCGAGACCGAACAGCGAAGTTTTTTTACGATGTGACATGTTCTTTGCATGATTTGTCCCTAGGCTATTATTAGCGAGAGTCAATCAAAAATTATTGAAAAACGATAATAATTAGCTCAATCATGACTTTATTACATCAATTGAAAAGGTCTTGTGAAATTTTGCACAGAGTTGGTGGAAAACACTAAAAATAAACTGTTTTGCACTCGAAAATGCCCAAGCTGGACCGATACGCCCTTGTGCTGGGCGGTCATTTGGCGATAGGCCGCAGATATATCCACTGAAAACGAGTAGGACGCTAGAGCTCGCTGTGCCATCGCCTCGAACGCAGAAATTCTTGAGCACTGACGCTCTCATCGTGGGCAGCACTGCATCCATCGCAATGATCATTTTTACAGTTATTTCCGGCGCAAGCTTTGGAAATTTACTGATCGTTTTCTTGTCGTCAGTTGCAGTTATATGGCTCTACGTCAGAGCCTTACGACCAACCAACTCGACCCCAAAACCCCGATTATCACTCCAAGATATGCCAGAAATTCGTGGGCAAATGATTGAAGGCATAGCCGATGCGCTGCCACGTGCCATTGTGGTCCTCAATCGGAATGCCGACGTAATATATGCCAATGAGGCAAGCTTCAAAATGGTTTCACCCGACATCATCGGAAAGCCGATTGGAGCTTACTTACGAACATCATCTGTGCGGCCTCATATGGAACAGGCGTTCCAAGGTGAAACCCCACCTTCTCTTTCCGTACATGTTCTCCAACCTACGGAACGTTATATAGATGTCGATTTTTCTCAGGCGATTGCGATTGATACGGATGATAAACGATCCGCCGTTGTACTCGCGGTTTTAGCCGATCGGACACAATCCCGAATTGACCGAGAGCAGCGAGCAGACTTTCTCGCCAATGCCAGTCATGAATTAAAAACTCCAATCGCATCAATGACCGGAATTATTGAAACTCTAAGAGGGCACGCAAAAGACGATCCCTTTGCGCGGGAGAAATTTCTCAAAATCATGGCTGAGCAAGCCGAGCGCATGGAACGCCTCGTGACAGATCTTCTGTCTCTTCGCCGGATAGAAAGCAGTGAACATATAGCTCCGTCCGCGACTGCAGATTTACGAAAAGCTATAGAAGCCGCTCGCGATTCTTTGACCTTATTGGCAGATAAAAAAGATATCACGATGTCCATCACACTGCCGGCAGAGGAGACGGCGCCGACTTCAGGAAAAACGGATGAATGCATCCAGCTTTTTCTGAACTTAATGGAAAACGGAATTAAACTTTCACCTAGCGGTTCGACGTTGGATGTATCTTTGGAACGCCTTCCAAGTTGGACAGGACGAGCCTTTCCCGAATCCCACCGCAACCGTACAAATCTAAGGCGTATTGTGAACCTCGCCCCAACGGTAAAGCCGGTTTGGCGTGTTATCATATCGGATAGTGGGCCCGGCTTTAGAAAAAACCATCTCCCTCGGATTGGAGAAAGATTCTACCGCGTCGCAGGTGACCTTCCCGCACAGGAAAAAGGAACCGGACTGGGTTTGGCCATCGTTAAACACATCGTTATGCGGCACAGGGCCGGCTTATTTGTCCGATCGAAACATGCAGATGAGAGTGAAAATAAAATTCACGGCACTTCTTTTTGCGTTATATTTCCTGTGACCGAACCCGAACCTCCCCTGCTCTAGGATGAAACCTCAATGACACCATATGTCCTAATAGTAGAAGACGAGACAGCGATCTCGACACTCTTAGAATATAATCTGCAAAAGGAGGGGTTTGAAACCGCCCTGGCCGAGGACGGGGATATGGCGCTCTTGATGGCGGCAGAACGCACACCCGATTTGATTTTGCTTGATTGGATGATTCCGAAACTCTCCGGCGTCGAAGTGTGCCGGCGATTGCGGCGCAAGGAGGCCACATCTGATGTCCCGATCATTATGCTATCCGCGCGCGGCGAAGAAGATGATCGCGTAACAGGGCTCGACATTGGCGCCGATGACTATCTCGTCAAACCGTTTTCGATCCCTGAGCTTTTTGCTCGTATTCGGGCACTGCTACGCCGTACGGAGTCGAATGTATTGTCGAGCGGAATAACCGTTGGTGACCTGGAAATAGACACTAAAGCTCACCGGGTTTCACGCGGCAAACAAGAGATTCATCTAGGTCCAACAGAGTTCCGATTGTTAGAACATTTTATGCGACGTCCGGGTCAGGTCTTCGCCAGAGAGCAGCTATTAGATGCCGTCTGGGGTCATGATGTTTATGTTGAGGTTCGAACGGTCGATGTTCATATTGGCCGTCTGCGCAAAGCCCTAAAAATGCCTGACCGGAAAGATCCGATCCGAACCGTCCGGTCTGCTGGCTACGCTCTTCGGCCCGAAGGCTGATTACCGCGCGAAAGACTTGCCCTTGGGCGGTTGCACGCTTATGGCGCGCGAAACTTCCAATTGGTAAGATTTCATGATCCGTTCAACGCTCGCGGCTTTTGCCGACTCCATCTCAATTCCGGCGCGGAAACGCTCCGGCCCCCTGACATTCACACCCAATCGGGTGAAGGTTGAATTGCTGGCAGGATTGACTGTTGCCCTCGCCCTCGTCCCTGAGGCCGTCGCCTTTGCTTTTGTCGCAGGCGTCGAACCGTTAGTCGGTCTATATGCCGCCTTTATTGTTGGCCTCATCACGGCGCTCATAGGCGGGCGTCCTGGAATGATTTCTGGCGCAACTGGCGCCTTGGCCGTTGTCATGGTCGCGCTCGTTGCAGATCACGGCGTTGAGTATCTCTTCGCGACTGTGGTGCTCATGGGAATTATGCAGATAGGGGCAGGCGTATTTAAACTCGGAAAGTTTATCCGCCTCGTCCCGCATCCCGTCATGTTAGGCTTCGTCAATGGACTCGCCATCGTTATCGGCATGGCACAGCTGTCCCAGTTCCAATCCGCACCACCTGAACGCATTCCGGGCGAGCATTACGGGCCGTTTCATATTTTGGAGGGCACCTGGCTCACCGGCGCACCGCTTGTGATGATGCTAGGCCTTGTCGCATTGACGATGGTCCTCATTTGGATGACCCCGAAAGTCACAAAGGCCTTACCGGCTCCGCTTGTCGGGATCGGCGTCGTGACGGCGATTGTTATCGCTTTTAAAATCGATGTGCCCACCGTCAGTACACTGGCCGACATTGAAGGCGGATTGCCTAAATTCCATATACCCTCCGTTCCGTTTGATCTTGAAACGCTCAAAATCATTTTCCCTTACGCTCTCATTTTGGCGGCCATTGGATTGATTGAAAGCCTTCTGACGCTCAACCTTGTTGGCGAAATCAAGGAAGAACGCGGCGGGGCATCGCAAGAATGCGTCGCCCAAGGCCTTGCGAATACTGTCACAGGTTTCTTCGGCGGCATGGGTGGTTGTGCCATGATCGGGCAATCCATGATCAATGTGAAATCAGGCGGCCGGACGCGCATGTCGGGCATTAGCGCGGCATTATTTCTTCTCGCCTTCATTTTATTTGGATCAGGCCTTATCGGACTAATCCCGCTGGCTGCGCTTGTCGGGGTCATGTTCATGGTCGTGATCGGGACATTTGCTTGGCAGTCACTGACGATCATGCGCCGCATCCCGTTGATTGACGCTTTGGTCATTGTGCTGGTCACGGTTGTCACCGTGTATCATGATTTGGCCGTCGCCGTTATTGTCGGCGTTATTGTCTCCGCTTTGGCCTATGCTTGGAACGCTGCCAAGCGTATCGACGCCAATACCGAGATGGACGGAGAGGCCAAAGTTTATAAATTAGAAGGCCCGCTTTTCTTTGGATCCATCGAAGGTTTCAACGAGCTGTTCGACCCAAAAAATGACCCAGACATGGTTATCGTCGATTTCGCCGGATCGCGCGTCGTCGACCAATCTGCCCTGCAAGCCATTGAAGGCTTAGCCGCCAAATATACAGAAGCCGGGAAAGCCATTCGCTTGCGCCACCTGACGCGCGATTGTCACAAGCTTCTGAACCGCGCGGGTCAGCTCATGATCGACTCTGATGATGATCCCGAATATGAAATCGCAACGGATTATAAGGTGCGCACGGGCGCCTTTGGCGGCGGGCACTAATCAATAGGCCTCAATATCTTTCGCTGTAAGCCTCTGCTATAATGCGCAGATGGCACGGAAACTTCTACAGGCTGGTCTATACTTTATTGGTATTGCGGGCATCCTCATTGGCGGCGCGATAGCTCTGTTTGGCATTGAATCCGTCGGACGGTTTTTCGCAGCGATAATAAATACTGTGATGGAGGCAGGCCCCTTAAGCGATTTGGGCGAGCCCAATGATGACAGCGAGCTTCGGTTCTATTCCGTCTTCTTTGTTGGGTATGGGATTATCTTGGTACAGACCGCCGGAAACCTAGCCCGGCACGGTCATAGAGTGCCTATTCTACTTGGTTTGTTTTTTGCCGGTGGCCTTGCGCGTTTGCTGAGCCTCCTCATGGTTGGTCAGCCCCACGCATTGTTTATTTTGCTTTTGTGTTTTGAACTTCTCTTACCGCCTTTGCTTTATATCTGTTGGAAACAAACGCAGAGCGCCCGCATTTGACCCCGTGAGTAAAATGCAGTGAAGCGCCGAGCGGCTCTGGGCCGGTCGGCGCTTGAAGACAGTTTTTGTCAGTTTTTAGTTGATATCTTGAACATCCATAACAAGTTCGCCCCATTTCCGCTGGTTCTCCATATCATGCTCAAGGCCTTGGTCATCAGCAATTTGGAAGCGTTTTAGGGCGGGAGTTTTGCTCGTGGCTTGGTAAAGCCAGTAGGCCTCGGCTTTCAAAGCTTCGGCAATCGGCTTGTCGATGCTTTCATAGACCATTTGTTTGCAGGCATTAATCGACTCGGCTGGGAATTTAGCGATCCGCTTGGCAAGATTGTCGACATACTCACCAATCTCGTCCGGCTCTAGAGCCTTGTTAATTGTCCCAAGACGTTCAGCGTCATCGGCGTCATAATCTTGCGCGCTCAGGATAATCTCCAGTGCTTTACCGAGACCAGTTTGGCGTGCCATGCGAGATGCGCCGCCACCGCAAGGCAGGATACCCATTCCGACTTCCATCTGCATGAATTTATATTTTCCGCGGGCGGCGAACCGCATATCAAGTGCTAAGGCTAATTCATGGCCACCGCCGCGCGCAAAACCTTCGAGCTTTGCAATGGTCGCTTGCGGGACTTTGCTGATCCGCTCACAGACGGCTTGTAAATCCAATAGTTGCGCTTCTTCGCGTGAAACGGCCTCATCTGACATGTCTTTCAATAGCTCTGTGTCGTAATGGCAAACCCAAATTTCTGGGTTGGCGGATTGGAAGATGACAACTTTTGTTTCACGGTCACGCTCAAGACGCATTGCTAGGCTGTTCAAGTCAGCCAACATTTCTTGTCCTTGTACATTAACGGTACCGAAGTCGAATGTGACGGTCGCGATCCCGTCCTTTTGATCCACTTTGAATGTGGTGAAGCCTTCATATTTCATGTCATATTTCCTTGTTTTAGGGTGCAGTTAGAGATCACGCTCAAAGGCGCGCGATTAAATCAGACTGTAAATTCAGTCCGAAATTTGGAGTGTTTGGAGGTAAAGCGGTTTACGTAATCAGACGTTCAATCGCTTGAATAAGCCGGTTGTTTTTGACCGAGTTCAGCGCATCTGGATGCGGCTCAGCGAAAGATTTTCGGTCATTATCGTAATAGCGACCAGAGGCGTCAGCAAACTCATTACTAAGCGCGGCGCGAGTTAAAATGTCTGCACCAATTCGCAAGTCATTACCTGCTCGGCCATAAGCCTCTTTCACCATTTTACTGCCCAAGAAAGAGGCCGGGTTTACGGCAACAATCATAGGCCCGTTTGCACCTAATTCTTTCGCCATTTCAAAAGACCACATTGTCAAAGCCAGTTTACTTTGGGCGTACGCATCGCCATCCGAGAAAGGTCGCTTATTTAAGAAACCCTCGACGTCGACAGGCGCTTGGGCTGCTGACGACAAATTCACCACGCGGGCATTTGAACTAAGTGTTGGGAGCATGGCTTTCATTAACAAATAAGGCGCAACGACATTTACGATAAAGCGCGCGTCATAACCGGTTTTGGTCAATGGGTTAGACATTTTGAAAATGCCTGCATTATTGATTAAG
The DNA here is from genome assembly GCA_039975855.1 of Litorimonas sp. GTDB lineage: Bacteria > Pseudomonadota > Alphaproteobacteria > Caulobacterales > Maricaulaceae > Litorimonas. The sequence goes on from JBDWGH010000004.1 coordinate 168,269, forward strand.
ACGTCAATAGATTCAAAATCGCCTTTGACTTCATCTGCTAAAGCTTCGACTTCTGGCAAGACTGAAAGATCGGCGCGATAGGTTTTAATCTCGCCCGCGCCTTCTATTTTCGATACGGTCTCTGCCGCTGCGACGAGTTTGTCTGGATTGCGCCCGTGTAGTAGAAGCGTGTGACCTTCTGGAGCCATCATTTTCGCAGTCTCGAGACCTATGCCGTCAGTGGCACCTGTGATTAAAATTGTCTTTGTCATTTTCTTTTCCTGTGTTTTGGGTGTGAACTTGCGCACAAGCGAAACTTCTAAAAGGGCGCAAATTGGTCAGAACTTTTCTGGGGCATTGTCCAACGCTGTTCCGCAGATACGTCTTCACGGACCGAGCCATATTGATAGGGGATTTGCCCACCGTCGCCATAAAGCCAGAGCACAAAATTATGACGCTCACCCTTGGTAATAGGCTCGGAGGCATGAGGCACTCGGCCATGATGGATAAGGGCTGTTCCTGGTTCAAATGTCAGACTTTCGACCTTGCGGCTATTTGCGTCCATAAACCGGACCGCTGATCCAGAGAAGCTTTCACCTGGCAAGTTTAAATTGATATTCAACGTCACACTGGATGCGTCTGTATGTGGCTGTAGCTTTGTGTCCTTGCCGGCCTGCCAGGCAATAGAAAAACCAAAGGTTTGACTGTCATAGCCATAAACGTCGGGGAACAAGAGCCTTGAAACAGGCCGCATATAACGGTCCATCAAATCCTGATAAAACGCTTGGAACGTTGGCGCCGCTAGATAACCCTCAGACCGCGGATCAAGCATCGCGCCGCCCCGATTGAGGACAATCCCATAGGGCGGTCTTAGCGGGATGTCCGCATCAGCGACACGTTCCAGATAATCCCGCAAAATGGGGAGCTTTTCTGGGTCAAAGAATTGAGCTTTATAGACATTAGGAAAAACTTCCGTCCAGAGATCTTTGACTGACGTTTCTCTTATCGGGTTTTTCCAAGCCTCGTCAATCGCACGTCGTAATGTGGGCGCGTAAAGAGAGCGGTCCAAAGCGATACCAGCATGACCATTTTCATTTTCCCATTCCGTCCAAGCCGCCTCGAACGTCTCCTTATTATCGTTCCAAAAGCGATTAACTGATGGTTCTCTTCGTAACATGGCGTCGCGAGATGGACGGATCACACTGCGGGCTTTAATCAGAATAGGTGTCGACATGATTTTCGTGCTTTTCTTTATTTATGAATACCGAATGAGCGTGCGGCTCTCGACGCTTTTACGCGGGACAGATGCATGGATATCGCTAGGCAGATCGAGCGCGCTATGCGCCAAATGCGGACGGCCATTACTGTCATAGATATTGAAGATTATGGCTTCATCTGGAGTCATAAAAGACTTGAAGAACCAGTCATGCGCCTCACTGGCCGCCACACCGAGAATTTGCCCCAACCTGTCAGGATAAATAAGGTCAATATCCATCCAGTCATCTGGCTGCATGGAGGTCGGGCGGATAAAACCTAATGGAGAAGATCTTATGGTGTTCTTTATCGGACGCCATACATTCACGAAGCCAAAGCCAGCCTTAGAAAACGCTTCCGCTTGATCCTCACCCACGAGGTCAATTAGTCGCTGTTTCGCGCCTGCATCGTTATAGTCATTGTGAACATTGCGTGCAGGACGGCGTGCGGCTTTGGGGTCATCAACGCGAACGGTATGGTCAAAAATAATGACCTCTGTTGCGCCGATGCGCGACTTGAGAAGGTCAGTCAGTTCCTTTTCGTAGATTTCAGTCCAATTACCTTCATCTTCAAAGTCGGAAACACCAGACGCCTGCTCAATGAATTCTATGCCATCGCTTTGAAAGTTAGGTTCGCAATTGACGTTGCGTAGGTCAGCGACCCTCACATTGGTTGTCACCAGCTCCGGAGAAATCAAATTCCCAATAATCCCCTCAGCATCAAATTCAAACGCTTGAGGCCTAGGCTTCTTAACATGGTAATTTACGCTTGCGTCGATGTGCATTGTTAATCTCCATCCTAATTTGACGATCCGTTTGCCTCGCCTTCGAAACCCTATGTATTGATTTTATTTTGAATATAAATTATCAATAATGGTAATCAGAATATAGAAATTGGATATAATATGGACACGGAAGCTGTTCGTCTTTTTGTGATTGCCGCTGACCTTCTGAATATTAGCGCGGCGGGACGACAGCTGGGCTTAGCCCCTGCCGTCGCAGGTGCGCGGCTGGCTAAACTCGAAAAAGAGGTAGGCGCGGACTTGCTCCATCGTTCTACCCGTAAAGTCTCTTTATCCCTTGAGGGTGCAGAGTTCCTTCCCTTCGCGAAAGAGATTATCGCTCAAGAAGATGCAGGACTAGTCGCGCTCGGCAAAGGGAATCCAGAAGTGTCGGGAACATTACGGTTCGCATGCTCCAGCACATTTGCTCAGCTTTATATCGCGCCTATTCTGCCTGAGTTTCTTAAGCGTTTCCCGCAGATTAACTTGGATCTTCGCCTTTCAGATACGCAAACCAACCTCATTGAAGGTGGTTTTGATCTCGCCTTACGGAACTTAGCAATAGAAGACAGCGCAATGATTGGCCGAAAACTAGCCGACGATAAACGCATTCTATGCGCTTCGCCGAAATACTTGGAGCAAAATGGTTCGCCAACGACACCGGATGATTTGGACGGTCATCGACTTGTTGTTTTTGGAGAAATGAAGCGTGATTTAAGGGCATCTGGCGGGCGACAGTGCCAGTTTCCGCCACCTAAGGCTAAGGCACGAATTCGGTGTGATGATGGAACCAGCACGCGTTTGACGACTATGACAGGAGTCGGGATATCCATGAACTCCATCTGGAGCGTCCACAAAGAATTACGCGAAGGGTCACTTGTTCGAGTTCTACCCGACTATGAGGTCAACGACGGTTCAGCCGTATGGCTTGTCTACCCAAAATCGAATGTTCTAACGAGTAAGGTCCGTGTTATGATTGACTTTCTGATTGAAAAAATTGGCTCCCCACCACTTTGGGAACGCTAGATTAATCGACTATATCTAAAACTAGTCTCGTTTTGTCGTTGGTAGGATAGCCTTAATTTGAGAACTCTAATGAGCGCTTTCACGGAGTAGTGGAGTCCTGTAACTGGTATGCCAAAATTTCAGATACGCATTTTGACAACGAAACTGTGATATCCACTAACTTGTCGTTTTATCCAGTCTCCCCTAGCCTGCTAGCCAAATCAGGAGAGAGATATGTGCGACGATATTACGGAACTCGAAAATCAGGGATTTTACGAAAAGCTCTTAACGCGGCGTGACTTCAGCCTTCTTGCAGGCGGCGCGGCAATCTCTGTTGCATTTGCAGGCTGCGCTCCGGGGGAGACTCTCATCGCGGACGCCGAAATGCCAATCACCGAATCCGATGTCATGATCGAAACATCGGACGGAACCGCCGATGCCTATTTCGCACATCCAACAAACGGCACACATGCCGCCGTTCTCATTTGGCCAGATATCGTCAGCTTGCGTCCGGCGTTCAAAATGATGGCAAAACGTTTGGCCCGCGATGGCTATGCGGCCTTGGTCGTCAATCCCTATTACCGCCAAGCTCAAGCCCCGTTCGTGCAGCCAGGACAAGGCTTCCGCGACCCTGAAATTCGGGCCCGTGTCGTACCGCTTCGCCGCAGCCTGACAGAGGCGACAACCCGTTCGGATGCTCGCACATTCATTGATTGGCTAGACACGCAAGCCGCCGTCGATACAAGCCGCGGCGTTGGCACAACAGGCTATTGCATGGGCGGCCCCATGACGATGTTGACGACTCATGAGCGGGCAGACCGCGTTCGGGCCGGCGCCAGTTTCCACGGCGGCGGTCTCAATACGGATAAACCAGATAGTCCACATCTGCTCATCCCAGAAATGAATGCTGATTACCTCATCGCGATTGCAGAAAATGATGATGAGCGAAATCCAGACAGCAAAGACATTTTGCGCGCCGCTTTCGATGCAACGAGCAATGACGCTGAAATTGAAGTCTATGCTGGCACCAAACATGGTTGGTGCCCACCGGACAGCGCGGTCTATGACGAAGCCGCAGCGAATAAGGCGTGGGCGCGGACGTTGGCTTTGTTTGAAACGGCTTTAGGTTAGGTTGAAGCGGGTTGAGACCTAACTTTAATTTCGTCATTGCAAGGCTTGTTCTTGCAATCCACATGTGTCGTTACTCTCGGATCACAAGAACAAGTCTTGTGATGACGACAAAAGAGATTTGTCGCTAATCGAAGTGTTTTCTCCAATTGCTAGCGAAATCACTATAATCGTTGAATGAAGTTGTCCAAGGCCAATCGGCTTTCGTTTCCCTTCGCCAAGTAAGATGAACGACGAAACAATGGTCGTTATTTTCTTCATCTACAAATAGAAAGTCATCAGCTCTTTCCCTCCGGGCGACAGCCATCAACTTACGACCAAAAAGGCGATGAGACCGGCAAAGCTCTTTCTTAAGCTCGTCAGTGAAAGTTAGACGTTCCTCAACCGATAACTCAACCCAACTATCAGGAAGCGTTTGAATGCGTTTTCCTTTATCGATTCTCACTAAGGACTTAATCCCGCTTCAAACACACCGCTGTGGCTTCACCGCCGCCGATGCAAAGGGAGGCGAGGCCTGTCTTGGCGTCGCGTTTTTCCATTTCTGCAATCAAGGTCGCCATGATGCGCGCGCCAGAGGCGCCGATTGGATGGCCAAGGACACAGCCTCCACCGTTTACGTTGACAATGTCATGGTCGAGGCCGAGCTCTTGCATGGCGATCATTGGGACGACGGCGAAAGCTTCGTTGATTTCCCAAAGCTCGACATCATCTTTGGACCAGCCCGCTTTATCGAGCGCCTTCTTCATCGCATTGACGGGAGCTGTCGTGAAACGGGCAGGTTCATGCGCATGAGCGGCGTGCGAGACGATTTCGGCGAGAACCTTATGTCCGCCTTTCTCAGCATCGCTGCGGCGCATTAAAACCAAGGCTGCTGCGCCGTCATTGATGGAGCTGGCATTGGCCGCCGTGACCGTGCCCTCTTTATTGAAAACAGGACGCAAGGATGGGATTTTTTCTGGGCGCGCATTGGACGGACCTTCGTCTTTGGTCACGACCGTATCGCCTTTGCGGCCCTTGACCGTCACAGGAGTGAGCTCACGATCAAATTTACCGCCTTCTTCAGCAGCTTGCGCGCGCCGCACAGATTCGATGGCATAAGCATCCTGCTGCTCGCGGGTGAATTGATACTCAGAGGCGATTTGGTCAGCAAAGACGCCCATCGCGCCGCCCTCATAGGCGTCTGTGAGGCCGTCATGCATCATGGAGTCGACAACGGCCTGATTACCCATTCGCATGCCGCCGCGCGCCTTAGGGAGGAGATACGGCGCATTTGTCATGCTTTCCATACCGCCTGCAACAGCCACATCGATGGAGCCGGCTTTAATGGCATCATGCGCCATAATAGCGGCCTGCATACCAGAGCCGCACATCTTATTGATTGTCGTCGCTTCCGTCGATAGCGGAAGATCAGCGCCGAGGGCAGCTTGACGTGCGGGCGCTTGGCCTTGTCCGGCAGGAAGAACGCATCCCATTACGACCTGATCCACATCCGCCGCATCAACTTTAGCTTCAGTCATAGCCGCTTTAATTGCGGCGGAGCCAAGCTCAGGCGCGCTGACGGCGGAAAAAGCCCCTTGAAAAGCCCCCATTGGGGTACGGGCCAAACCAACAATTACAACTGAATCAGCGGACATAAGAGAACCTCTTTGAAAATCTTGCGGAGCGTTTATCGCGCTATAAAGGGCAATACCAGCAAGTGATACGCATGGCGGGAGGTTAATTCTTGCGTATCTGCAATAGGCGGACCGTTTTCGCTTATTCTTGGGCTTCGGATTTTTCCCGTGCGGCCGCTTCTTTTTTGCGTTTCGCAATTAACGCAGCGCGCTTGCGCTTGACCTCCGCCTCTTTTTGCTCCGTGAAGGAACTAGATTTACCGGACCGCATGAACAGGAAAACAGCGATAACGGCTAGAATGCCCGTGACGATATAAACGGCAGTATCACTCATAGTGTTCTCCTGGATACAAAAAAGGCTGCTCAGTTTAATTGAGCAGCCTCAGCATTTTTTCAAGACGTTAGGTCGCGGCCTACTCACCCACCTCGAATGTAATCTTCACATTCACACGGAATTTATCGATTTTTGTGCCTTTAATCGATGTGGTCATTTCATTGACATAAGCTGAACGAATATTCTTGACAGTTTTACCTGTGCGCTCAACGGCATTTTCAATCGCATCTTCAAATGACTTGCTGCTTTCGCTGAGCACTTCGATTGTTTTCATTACGGCCATGGGACTCTCCTCTAGGTTTGTAGAGGAGTCTTATAGCCACATCCAATATGAAGGACCAATTAACGGCGCTTAATCTTCATTCCATCACGCGGTGCGCGTGATCCAGCCCCCACCCAATGTTCGGGCAGCATCGTTTCGATCTTCATAAAAGACACAAGCTTGCCCCGGAGATAACCCGATATCTGGCGTCTCCAAAACGACGGCCAACTCATTCCCAATCAGCTTTATATGCGCAGGCGCAGGTGGACGGGTCGAGCGTACTTTCACGCGGATTTTCGTGCCGTCCAAATGGGCGCCAAACTGACCTTCACCCAGCCAATTCATATCTTCCAACCACAGAGTATCACGCTCTAGCGCATCACGCGGGCCAACTATGACCTGTTTGGTTTCAGCATCAATCGCGACAACAAACAGAGGCTCAGCGCCTGAGCCGTCCTTCAAACCAAGACCCCGTCTTTGCCCAATCGTGTAATACATAACGCCGCGATGTTGCCCCAAGACCGTACCGTCCATGTGCACAATATCACCCGGCTTTGCTGCATCCGGCCGGATTTTTTCGATTACGTCGGTATATTTCCCAGTTGGCACAAAGCAGATATCCTGGCTGTCAGGCTTCGTCGCGACATTCAAACCAAGTTCAACTGCTAAGCGGCGTGTTTCTGTCTTGTCCATGTGCCCGAGAGGAAATCGAAGAAAATCTAATTGATCACGCGTTGTCGCAAACAAGAAATAGGATTGGTCTTTCCCGCCATCAAACGCGCGGTGAAGTTCAGGGCCATTTTCACCCTCGACACGTTTTATATAATGCCCTGTCGCCATACAATCCGCGCCCAAATCACGTGCAACTTGCAACAGATCCTTAAATTTGACCGTCTGATTACAACGTACACATGGAATGGGGGTGGCGCCTTTTAGATAAGTATCGGCAAAATCCTCAATGACTTTCTCGCGGAAATTGCTTTCATAGTCCAAAACGTAATGCGGAAAATTATGCATTTCTGCGACACGCTTCGCATCATAGATATCTTGACCGGCACAACAGGCCTTTGCTTTCTGGATCGCCGCGCCGTGATCATAAAGCTGAAGCGTCACACCAATGACGTCAAAACCTTCGCGCGCTAAAAGGGCTGCGCAAACAGAGCTATCCACACCGCCGCTCATCGCAACAACAACGCGCGTTTCGCCTTCTGGTTTGGCAAAACCGAGCGAATTTGTTTGATTGTTCAATGGTTTTGTCATGCCGTTTTAAAAAATGTCATTTTATTTCTGTTTTATTCGGGCTCGATATAGGCCCCGTTCTGTCCCAAGTCGATACATGCCCCGCACAAGTCGCTGACAAAAGACTCAATAGAATCAACTCGGTGCCGAGTCGTGTAAACCATTATTAACAATAATCGCGATTCCATTAACCTTCGTAAACACTTGTATCTAAACACTTTTTTGAGAGTTGATTAAACTGTTTTTAAGACCCTTCCGCCATACCAGATTACAGAACAAAAACAGGTCCATGTGGGTGGACGAATAGATTGGGCACAAACGCATGTCAGAGCGCAAAATTAAACGTGAAAACGTTGTTATAGGACCAGAGGGCACCCCCTTAACTCTGGCCGACCTTCCGAAACCAAATACGGTTCGCTGGGTAATCCGCCGAAAGGCCGAAGTCGTTGCCGCCGTTCGAGGTGGTCTTCTTACACTTGATGGCGCTTTAGAGCGCTACGGTCTCTCCGCAGAAGAGTTCATGTCTTGGCAGCGTTCAATTGAAAGCTATGGTATCGCCGGATTGCGAACAACGCGGGTTCAACAATACCGCTAAACCCTTGAACTAAACGATTGAAAACACCGCCTGAGAGGGCGGTTTTTTTATGCCTAGAGAGCGGTCTCTTTCTAGAATTTAACAGTTTCGCAACACCGAATTAATTCGAATTTACCACGCTTCTTCGTCAAACCTTAGGCCGCACCCACTACACTTAATTCAAACGGGCAAATACCCGATCAGTATTAGGTGAGTGGAAAGGGCGATATGCCCCAATTCAATTTGACATCCCCTGTGTCTAAAGATGAGCAGGTTAAAACATCTTCGTATGAGCCGGCCTGCCGTCTCGTAAGCTTGTTTACGGCCAGTGGTGAGAGCGATATTACAGCTGAACTAGCCCTAAAACTTGGGCGTAAAGCAGCAAGTCTCGGAGAAACGGTCCTCATATTAGACGCTATTGACGGCGCTCTGATGAACCGTGCCGGTATTATCTACGCGCGGACATTAGATGACGTCGCAAACGGCACGGCTACAGCGCGGGATGCACTATATGTCACATCAAATGAGCATTTCACGGCTGGGGCCGTTGGCAAAGGCGGGCTGGAAAATGCATTAGGTTTGCTGGCCGCGCTTTCACTCTCTTATGATTGGGTTTTCGTTGTTCCAAAAGCCGGATGCGAAACTGAGCATGTACATCTGGGCCTAGCCTCTGACGTTTCAGTCATGACGTATGATACTCAAGGCGATCAGTTTATGCGGGCATTTTGGATGATCGATGCTTTACGTCGCCGCGCACCGAAATTTGATCCCTTCATTCTCTCGACCGGAGAGAAATGTGACGCAGTTGAAACAGCCCTCATGTTATCTGAGACCACGCGGGAGCATTTGGGTGCTCCGCCTCCTTATGCAGGTCACTCAGAAGACCTACATGTCGAAGCCCGATTGCTGCAACAAATGCGAGAGCAAGCAGACCAAAGAGCCTTTGCCTAAAACAACCTTTAACGTCAGCTGCTAAAATTCTGCTGTTAACCACGAAGGATTTTTCTGCCTCATCCGTGTGTCTTAGTGTAAACCCCTCGTAAAGGAGACACACAATGAAACATGTTGTACTCAAAACAGCTCTACTCGCTTCAGGCGCCGCGCTTTTATTAGCGGCAGGCCCAAAGGCCGATCTCAACCAAGATGGACAAGTTACCAAGGCCGAATTCACACAATCTGCAGAATCTCGCTTCTATGCAACTGACACAAATGGTGACGGATTTCTGAGTGAAGAAGAGCGCAAGGCGCACAGAGAAGCCGGACGTGAAGATCGCAAGGATAAGCGCTTTGCAGCGCTTGACACAAATGGTGACGGATTACTGTCTAAAGCTGAAATGGATGCGCGCGGCGAAAAACGCAAAGCCCGTAAGGAAGAACGTCGTGCGAAAGTACTCGAGAAATTCGACACTAATCTTGATGGCGAATTAAGCGAAGCGGAGCGCACAGTCATGAAGGCTGAGGGCAAAGCAAAACGAGCCGAGCGAAAAGCTGACCGCAAAGACCGCAAAACCAAGCGTGCGGAACGCCCTAAACTGGATGCCAATGGCGATGGTTTCATCTCTCTGGAAGAACACACCGTGGCAACTGAACAACTTTTTGCCCGGATGGATGCCAATGGCGACGGTGTACTCACCAAAGGTGAAGGCAAAAAGCGCAAAGGTAAGCGCGGCAAAAAGCGCGGAGGCTAACCTCTGGCTCAAGATCCAGATATCGACCTTCTGCCCGGACTTCGGGCAGGACAGCCGTCTGCTTTATCGACGCTAATGGATCGGCACCTTAACCGACTCCACGGTTTGGCCTGGCATATGACAGGCGATCGGTTTCAAGCGGAAGATATTGCGCAAGAAACGTTTTTACGGTTTTGGCAGGCGGCGCCCAAATGGGATGACGCTGGGAATGCGACAATCTTAACTTGGTTAAGACGAGTCGCAACACGGCTATGTATCGACGAAAAGCGTCGCATGCGGCCTGTGTATACTGACCTCGTTCCTGAAGGCGAAGACCCTGCTCCGCGTGCGGATATAGAAATAGTTCGGAGCGAAACGGCCAACCGCGTTCAAGATGCCATTATGCAATTGCCGGAGCGACAACGCGCGGCACTCGTCCTATCCTACTACCAACACCTCAGTCAGAAAGACGGGGCGGCGGTTATGGGACTAAAACAGAAAGCCTATGAGAGCCTTCTTTCCCGCGCGAAAGCAGCTCTGAAATTGAGTTTATTGCCTGAGAAAGAGAGTTTGAGACAATGACAGACCTCGACACATTATTGACTGAAAACCAAGCTCCGGCTGTCCGAAGTGATTTATCCGCCCGCATTCTGGCTGCGGCGGAAACGGCGGAACCTGCCAATGATACCGTATCAAGGCGTCCATGGTGGTCGATGGGCGGCATCGCGGCCATGGCCGTTATGGCTGCAATCTTTATCGTCCAACCGACATCAGACACGTCTGCGGAATGGGAACAGATCGCGGATGGATCGGGGTTTTCGGAACTTTACGACTGGGTGGAAGGTGAAGACTCAACCCAGTAAAACAGAACTGAAAAAAGTATTTCTGAGCAACAAACCTTTTCGCCTCATCGATAAGTGCGGCGGACTTCGGCGCTGCTTTTAGATCGGCACAAATAGAACCTTTTCGGAACTCCCTTTACGTTGAGCGGTTAATCCTGCAACGCATAAGGGAGCGAAATGGATCAAATAATTCTCGAAAATATGGGCGCGTTTTATTACTCGCTAATTGGACTGTCACTTTTAGTGATGTCGGTCCGCCCCGCATTTAAGAATAAGCGTTTCATCAACATCCCTATTCTCTACATTTTGATTGGCGGCTTAATGGCCGGAATTGGCTTGCCGATATTGACACCGTCCAGCGGTGATTTGGCTGTTCTAGTGATTGAGCGCGTATCAGAAATTATCGTTATCATCAGCCTAGCCGGTGCGGGACTAGCCATCGATGTTGGTACAAATTGGCGGCGTTGGATTCCGAGTTGGTGCCTGATTGGAATTGCCATGCCTCTTACAATCGCAGCGATATTCTTTCTAGGATGGCAAGTTGCGGGGCTGGGCATTGCCGCGTCTATTCTACTCGGCGCATCGCTTGCTCCGACGGATCCAGTTTTGGCGAGGGCAGTACAAGTTGGCGGACCAGGAAAGAAACAAGACGGGGCGCGTGTCGCTTTGACCTCAGAGGCTGGATTGAATGACGGCCTCGCTTTCCCTTTCGTGTGGCTGGCTATCGGGTTAGCTGGCGTCGTTAGTGTTAGTGATTTTGATTGGACTCAATGGGTTCTGTATGACGCGATTTACCGAACTGCTGCTGGCGTAATAATTGGTATCGGCTGCGGCTGGTTTACCACGAAAGTCTTGTTCGGCCCCCTGGGGGATGCCACGAATGAACGCGGCAATCCCGTTATCGTGTTACTATCCGCGACATTTATCGCTTACGGGTTTGCAGAGTTTGTAAACGGTTATGGCTTTCTATCTGTCTTTGTGGCGGCGCGCGCTGGATTGGTCTTCGCTCAAAACACGAGCGCGGAGCCGTATGAGCACATGGCGCATAATTCAGCTGACCAGATCGAAGCTGTACTCATGGCCATTCTATTGCTTTGGTTGGGCGCTTACATCGGGGCGGAGTTATGGGCACAATGGACATGGATGGACCTGGCGATTGCACTCACCATACTTTTCATTGTTCGACCCGTCATAGCCTACGCCTCAATGATCCGAACTTGCGGAGATTGGCGTGACAGGTTGAAAGTCAGTTTTTTCGGAATTCGCGGTATGGGGTCGATTTTCTACATCGCCTATGCGCAGAGCCATACAGAAATTGACGGTATAGATGCCGTTTGGCGAATTGCCGGACTAACGATCCTCTTATCTATCATTATACACGGAACCCTCGCTGATCATTTTATGGAGCTAGGCCATAAGGACACGACAGAGAGCCTCACATAAAAAAACGGCTCCTTCCGGAGTCGTTTTCAAAAATCATTTGTCGAAGAGTGTTAGCCTGCGCGGCGCGCGAGGGCTTGTTCCGCTTTGGCGGCCATCCGGCGCGCCTTAATCCGCTCAAAACTATCAAGCGCATCTAGAGAGACTTTCAGCTGCTCTGCGAGCTGGCCGGTTTGTGCACCAATATCGCCCAATGTGCGGCGAAGGTTTTCTTTACGAGCAATCACGGACTGGGCGTAGCTGCCATAAGCAACATAACCTTCTTTTTGTGCATTTGCGTCGACTTCGTCTTCCGGAACACTTTCGTTAAGTTTACGGATTTGACGCTCAAGGTCTTCGCGGGTCGCTTCCAACACCGCAACGCGCTTTTGAAGGTCTTCGATCTGAAACCGCGTTTTCGCAATATTCCGTTCGCTTGAATGCGCCATAATCCACTCCACCCTGTTGAGGTATCACCTAATACCCGTCGTTCTTACTTTTTGGAGGAGCGCACCGGAGTTTTCCCCGTGTCCATCCCTCGCCATTCGAAGTCTGGTGTACGACATTAAGTTTACGGTTCAGTGAAAGAGCGTGGTTAAGTAGATATGAAGCCACTCCGGCCGTATTTACGAGTCGTTACGGAACCGAGTCTGAAATGAGCTATCTGCAACTTCCTAACAGTCTCGTTAATGTCGTTAACACTTGATTTACGGAAAGGCCCTACTCCAGACATTCCATTAACTATATTCTCGGCAATTCCGGGATTGCGATTCGCCTGGGAGGGGACAAAAATGCGAGTTCTTCTAATTGAAGACGACATGGCTACGGCGCAAGGCATCGAATTGATGCTCAAGTCTGAGGGCTTTAATGTCTATACAACTGACCTCGGCGAAGAGGGTGTCGATCTCGGCAAGCTCTACGACTATGATATCATCCTATTGGACCTCAATCTGCCGGATATGCCTGGATTTGACGTGTTGAAGACATTGCGGATGGCCAAGGTCAACACACCAATCTTTATTCTGTCTGGTACGAACGATATAGACAGTAAAGTCCGCGGTCTTGGGACCGGTGCTGACGACTTTATGACCAAGCCGTTCCACAAAGACGAACTTGTTGCGCGTATTCACGCCGTTGTCCGCCGTTCCAAAGGCCACAGCCAGTCCATCATCACGACAGGCGACATCAAAGTGAACCTTGACGCCAAAACAGTTGAAGTTGGCGATCACCGCGTTCACCTAACTGGCAAAGAGTACCAAATGCTGGAGCTTTTATCGCTTCGCAAAGGCACAACACTAACAAAAGAGATGTTCTTGAACCATCTTTATGGCGGCATGGACGAGCCTGAACTCAAAATCATCGACGTATTCATCTGTAAACTGCGTAAGAAACTCGCAGCCGCCACACAAGGCGAGCATTATATCGAAACAGTTTGGGGCCGAGGTTATGTCCTTCGTGACCCGTCCAAGAACAAGATGAGCGCTTAAACCGCTTTCAATAAATATACCGGGTAGCCTCCCCTACCCCCAAAAGAACCCTTCCTTTTTGGAAGGGTTTTTTGTTGGAAACGTCTCAATTTTTCTTGATCGTATGTGACAGCGCTGTCATTTTGACATATATACCTCCTTAAAAACATGCGCCGTCGGGGGAAGCTATTCATGCTAATTTTATCACCAGCTAATTTTCAACTTTTGGGAGCGCCGCTCAAGGTAGGTTTAATTGCCGTAGGCTTGGTTCTGGCAGGATGTGGCGGCGGATCTAGCTCCATGAGCTCTCCACCAATTGTTGTGTCTCCCCCTACTCCGCCTGTTGCGACCCAACCAACGCGACCGCCCGTTCCAGACGCTGCGCCAAACGGACCGGATTTTCACCCATCGGGTAAAGGTTGGGTATTAAATTGGTCGGACGAATTCGACGGAGCAGAACTGGATTCACAAAAATGGAGTCCCGAATTCGCCTGCTGGGGTGGCGGCAATGATGAAAAGCAATGCTATACGGACCGCGTCGATAATGTTGAACTGGTGAACGGCTTACTTCGGATTGTCGCGCTTGAGGAAAGTTTCACCGGACCTAATAATCCGGGCGACACACAACAAAGAACGCAGCCCTATACATCTGGCAAAATTCTCTCCCGGGGCTTGGCTGACTGGAAATATGGACGAATTGAATTCCGTGCAAAGCTCCCAGAGGGACAAGGCACATGGCCGGCCGTTTGGATGTTGGGCGGGTCGGGCGTTTATGGAGATACATGGCCACTCCTCGGCGAAATCGACATTATGGAAGCGGTCAATCTAGGCGCGCGATGTGATGAGTGCACAGGTTCGGACGGCGAAAACAGAACGAGTAGCGCCCTACATTTTGGAAATAACTATCCTGACAATCGCTCCACCGGAGACAGAACAAACTTAACGACTAATGCCAATCCTGCTGATGCCTACCATGTTTGGGCAGTTGAGTGGGGCGAAGGTATAATACAGTGGTTCTTAGACGGCGAACTCTACTCGACAAAAACAAATGACCAATGGTTCACCAGCGCCGCACCAGAGAATGATAACGCCCCCTTTGACGAGTCTTTCTACCTCATCATTAACTTGGCGATTGGTGGAAACTATCCGGAACCATTAAACGAAACAGGTATCGCCGAGAGCAGCCTTCCCAATCAGTTGCTGGTAGATTGGGTCCGAGTTTACCAATGTGCCGCCGACCTAGAAACAGGATTGGCGTGCATGCAATGACCGGTTAGTGGGGCGACATTCCGGCGGTTCACTCCATCCTGAAGACCTCAGATATGAAACGGCCCTTGTATTTCGAAAGTTACACCCCCGCTAGAACGGCCTTCTGTGCCGCGTTGAGAACTGAAATAAAGCCGTTTTCCGTCAGGTGAAAATGCAGGTCCCGTCACCTCTGATCCTTCATGACCGACTAATTGCATCAAAGGTACTAAGTCGCCCGAAGCTGTAACGGCCACGATTTGCAAATCCCCGGGATCCTCACTGACAACTAATTCGCCATCTTGAGATAAAGTCATATTATCCAATCCACTCAGGATAGGATTGGGCGCTATATCGCGATCATATATGACACTGAGAACTTCATTATCTGTCTGATAAGCCCAGATACGATTATCACCTTTGGTCGCAAATGAGACAACATTGTCGAAGACGACAATCCCCTCCCCGCCATTGAACGTTGTTGCACCTGTTGCCTGACTTCGGGTTGTTTCTGTTTGAGCTAGCGGGTCAGCAATATCGATCCAAGTCACCGCGTTATTAGACGAATCTACAACAGCTGCCTGCAATCTTCCCCGCGATAAATCTGGAATGCCGTTGGCCAAATTTCCGTCGGGTATGAATCTATAAAACAGACCTAAAGGCCTATCCTCAGTCATATACAGAATATTTGTATTCGGATTTACGGCAACAGCTTCGTGATAAAATACGCCTAACTGTGGACGCTGAATGGGTTCGGCAACCCCTAAAGGATCACATTCCCATACTATACCATTGGACGTTTCCTCACAGGACAACCAAGTCCCCCAAGGCGTCGCACCACCGGCACAATTTCGATTTGTCCTCGATAATATTGAATAAGCATCCACGACATTGCCGGAAGCATCAAATTTCAGAGCACTGGCCCCTCCGCGCCGACTCCCCATCTCTGAATTTGAAACATATATCCACTCTCCCGAATCGAGAGGGAAAACAGCGCCGCCATCGGGGGCATCATGCCAGATAAAAGAAGAGGAACTTACGGGCGCCTCGCCCGAAGATGCTACAATACGAGAGGTAAACCCATCCGCTAGCATCACTCCATTTTCGTCAGGGGCCATTAAAGGCCCGATATTACCCAATAGACTTCTTGGCTCGGGATCCATCTGCACAGGAAGTAAAGGCGGGGTAGGTGATGATCCTGAATTGGAAGGTCCACAAGCCGACAGGAAACCAATGGATGTCATACCAGAAGCAGAAAGGCCTGTTCCGATGACGGTCCGACGAGAAAATTTCGCGACGCTATTCATTTCCAAAACGCTAGTCTTGTGTCCGGTTGTTGTCAATTTCACCCAGATTACTCAAATTAAAGAAGACGGCCTTCCAAATACCTCTCCTGACACAATGCTGTCAGGAGAGGGTTTGTATGAGTGTTTCATAACTTCAAGGAGATGAAACATGATAGGGTATACAACAATTGGCGTGACGGACTTTCCGAGAGCGGTCCGCTTCTATGAAGCCTTGGCACAAGAGATGGGCGCTTCCCGTCTCATGGGGAGCGAAGAAATGAATTTCATAGCCTGGGTCGGTCCCAACAATGAACCCGGCATAGGCATTCTTCATCCTCATGATGGAAAACCCGCCAGCGTGGGCAACGGAATGATGGTTGCATTGACCGCGAAAGATCAAGCTCAAGTCCACAGACTTCATGAGATTGCCCTAAAAAATGGAGGGACGTGCGAAGGTCCTCCGGGCCCTCGGAATGGAGGTCAATTTTATGCCGGGTATTTTCGTGATCCAGATGGCAATAAGTTAAATGCATTCCTCCCAGGCGCATAAATCAGATTGTCTGGTATTGACCTCGCGCCATCGCTCCTGACATAAAATCGTCAGGAGCACCTATGCGGAGAGCCGAAAGATTATTTAGACTGGTGAATGAAATGCGATCACGCGGTGTATGCCGCGCTGAAGATGTCGCCGAGCACTTTGAAATCAGTGTACGCACGATTTATCGAGATATTGCCCACCTCCAAGCCTCGGGGCTTCCTATTGAGGGGGAAGCAGGTGTTGGCTATATTTTGCGGCCAGGTTTTGATCTCCCAAACCTGACATTCACCTATGATCAAGTTGACGCCTTAGCGATTGGCCTATCCTTTGTAGAAAATGCCGGTGATCAAGCCTTGGCAGAAGCCGCACAGGAAGTCCGCGCGAAATTACAAGCCGTCATGCCCCATCCAGAGAGCCGGAAGTTGGTCGATGCGCCTTACTACGCATTTCGACAAGATGTTTTTAAATCTGCTCACGCGAAGCTTCTTCGGAACGCCATACGTGACAAATTAGTGTTAGACATGTCCTATCAAGATGGCGGTAATCAGGTTTCATCAAGACGTGTCCATCCCCTTGCGATCTGGTCGTTTACGGATGGCTGGATGTTTGCCGCATGGTGTCAACTTCGCGCTGACTTTCGAAGCTTTCGTATCGACAGGGTAAAAAGTTTGGTATCCACGGGTGAACACTTCATATCGAATGAAAACCAAAGCCTCCGCGCTTTCATCGCGGGACGCGCTTGTGAAACCTAAACCCACAAATCAAATAATGTCAGGCTCTTTCCGAGTTACCTCCCACAGAGACAACCTCTTGCCACTGTTCCCTAAAGGCCTATCTTAAACCAATGCCAAAGCCTTCTGTCACCGCTGCATCTGATACGAACCTGTCCATGTGGCAGCCGCATCGCCCCGAACGTCCTGAAAAGATCGAGGGTGGGCAGACTTTCCGATTGGTCTCGGAATTCGAGCCCAAGGGCGATCAGGTTAAAGCCATTCCGGAGTTGGTTGCGGGTGTAAATTCGATTGAACGTGATCAAGTCCTGCTGGGCGTCACAGGTTCCGGCAAGACTTTCACCATGGCAAAAATCATTGAGCAGACCCAGCGCCCTGCCCTTATCATGGCGCCCAACAAAACACTCGCCGCGCAGCTCTATTCGGAATTTAAAAGCTTCTTCCCAGATAATGCCGTCGAATATTTCGTGTCTTACTATGATTACTACCAACCCGAGGCCTATGTGCCCCGAACCGATACGTTCATTGAAAAAGACAGTTCAGTGAATGAGCAAATTGACCGCATGCGACATGCAGCAACACGCGCTATTTTGGAACGTGATGATTGTATCATCGTGGCTTCCGTGTCGTGCATTTACGGCATTGGCTCGGTCGAAACCTATACCGAAATGACAATTGATTTGTCGCGCGGCCAGGAAATTGATCAACGCACATTGATGCAACAAATCGTGCAGCTTCAATACACCCGGAATGATTTGGCTTTTCAACGCGGCAGTTTCCGTGTGCGCGGCGATACAGTTGAACTCTTCCCGGCGCATTATGATGACACGGCGTGGCGTTTTGAATTTTTCGGCGAGGAGATTGAAGCCATAACGGAATTTGATCCGCTCACAGGCCGCTCTACGGCAGATAAGCAAAGCGTGCGTGTTTACGCCAATTCACATTACGTTACGCCTCGCCCAACCGTGCAGTCCGCCATGAAGGGCATTAAGCATGAGCTGAAAGAAACACTCAAAATGTTCGAGGCCGAGGGCAAACTTTTGGAGGCCCAGCGGATTGCGCAGCGGACAGAGTTTGATTTGGAAATGATGGCGGCGTCCGGGTTTTGTAGCGGCATTGAGAACTATTCGCGCTACCTTACAGGCCGCGCGCCAGGTGAACCGCCCCCGACCTTATTTGAATACCTTCCAGAAAACGCGCTCCTCTTTATGGATGAAAGTCATGTTTCCGTGCCGCAAATTGGCGCGATGAGTAAAGGCGATGCAAACCGCAAGGGCACATTGGCCGAACATGGTTTCCGCCTACCGTCTTGTATTGATAACCGCCCACTGAAATTTGAGGAATGGGACGCCATGCGTCCCCAGACCATTCACGTCTCAGCTACGCCAGGAAATTGGGAAATGGAGCGCACAGGCGGAATATTCACAGAGCAGGTTATTCGCCCAACAGGCTTGCTTGATCCGCCTGTCGAAATTCGGCCGGTGAGCGGTAAAACACACAATCAGGTCGATGACATTATTGATGAAGTCAAGAAGGTCGCAGCGAGAGGTTACCGCTCGCTTGTCACAACATTGACCAAGAAAATGGCGGAAGATCTGACCGAATATATGACCGACCAAGGCATCAAAGTGCGATATATGCACAGTGATGTGGATACGTTGGAGCGGATCGAAATTATACGAGACTTGCGATTAGGCGTTTTTGACGTGCTTATCGGGATCAACCTTCTGCGTGAGGGCTTGGACATTCCAGAATGTGCATTCGTCGGAATTTTGGATGCTGACAAAGAAGGCTTCTTGCGCTCCGAAACCTCCCTCGTCCAAACCATTGGTCGCGCGGCCCGAAATTCCGAAGCTAAAGTCGTGCTCTACGCGGACAAGATCACGGGCTCCATGAAACGCGCCATGGATGAAACAGAGCGCCGCCGCGCCCGGCAAGAAGCGCACAACCAGAAACATGGCATCACACCGCAAACAGTTTTGCGCGGGGTTGCGGATATGGTTGGCGACAGTGAGGCCTCACAAAAAATCAAAGACGAAGCCAATAGCTACACGCCATCTGGCCGTAAGAAAGGCGCTATGGGGAAAGCTCGCGCCCTGGAAATGGCAGAAGATGCGGAACCTTATATGGGCGGCAATATGCAAGCTGCCTTGGCCAATTTGGAAAAACGTATGTTCGAAGCTGCCGAGAACCTAGAATTCGAAGAAGCCGCCCGCCTACGCGACGAGATGAACAAATTAAAAGCGCAGGCCGCAACTCTAGAAAATTAGCTGCAGCGGTCATTTGACCCCGAACCTGAAGTTGATATGGATTAGGCTAAGTTGGGATTTGGGGATCGCAAATGAATGTAGATACAATTTTGTCTCTAGCGGCAGATTATGCCCTTCCTGCAATCGCCGCATTATTGCTTGTCTGGATCGGCTTTCGCATTGCAAAGAAAATTGCCCTAGGAGTCGAAGCTAGTCTCAACAAAGCGCCCAATGCGGACGCGTCCTTGTCTCGGTTCTTTGCAAGCCTCGTAAAATACCTTCTCATGCTTGTCATCGCCATGGCAGCTCTCGCAATATTAGGTGTCGATACATCGTCTGTGACTGGCATCGTCTTGGCATCTGGCGCCGCCTTGGCTTTTATTCTGCAAGGTTCTCTCAGCAATCTAGCGTGCGGCGTTATGCTGATGTTGTTTCGTCCGTTCAATGTCGGCGACGAAGTTGAGGTTGGCGGGTCAAAAGGCAAAGTCAGCACGATTGAACTCACCGCAACCCGCCTCAAAACCGCTGACAATATTGAAGTTATTGTCGCAAACCGAGACGTCTGGGGCGGCACGATCAAGAATTATACAGCCATGGGAGCCCGCCGCCTCGATAGAGATTTCGGCATCAGTTATGATGGTGACATTGATAAGGCAATCAAAGCCATAACTGACGCTGCTGCCGCTAACCCTCGCGTCCATACTGAACCTGCCCCTTGGGCAAAAGTTGTGAATTTGGGTGATAGCTCAGTCGATATTCAACTGCGCGCGTGGTGCGACGCCGGAGATTATAAAGCCCTCAGCACGGAAATTTCACAGCCTGTGAAAGAGGCCCTTGATGCGGCTGGGATTAATATTCCCTACCCGCATGAGGTGAAGATTAAACAACACGTAAAAAAATCAAAAGGCCGGGACAGCTTAGCTAAGTTCAAAGCCTTGAAGAAAAAAACAGCATAAGACACTTGGAGGACTAAACCATGGCAGCACAAGACGCCGGATCAAATGCCGCAGAGGCCGCAACAGAGGCCGCAGGTGGTGGTTTCGACATCGCATCTCTGATGAACCCAGAGGCCCTTATGGGTTATGCGCAATCCGCTCTGCCTCTTTTCTGGAAGGTTCTTGGGGCCATTCTAATCTATTGGATCGGAATGAAAATTGTCAAATGGGTCTCAGGACTTTCGAAGAAAGTCCTCGAGAAAAACCCGGCTGTTGATTCAACATTGTCAAACTTCTTAGCGTCCATCGTACGGTATATTGGTACGGCACTTGTTTTGATCATCGCGATTACAACAATGGGTGTTCAAACGACGTCACTCGTCGCAATGCTAGGCGCAGCCACGTTGGCCATAGGCCTTGCCCTACAAGGCACACTCGGAAATGTTGCGGCTGGCGTTATGCTCATGCTCTTCCGTCCGTATAAACTCGGAGATTACGTTGAAGTCGCTGGCAATGAAGGCGTCGTTGACGACGTGAATATCTTCACGACAAATCTTGCTACTGTCGACAATGTCAAAGTCATCATCGCGAATGGTGAAGCGTGGGGCTCAACCATCAAGAATTTCTCATCTTTGGGTCTACGCCGCGTAGATGTGGATTACGGCATCCACTATGACGACGATATCGATAAGGCGATTAAAGTCATCAACGACGTCGCAGCTAATCACCCGAACGTATTGTCGGAACCGCATGGTCCATGGGCGAAAGTTGTTACGCTAAACGATAGCTCCGTGGACATTCAAAGCCGTGTCTGGTGTAAACCTGAGCACTATTGGGACGTGATGTTCGATTTGAAAAAATCAATCAAAGAAGCGTTTGATAAGAATGAAATCACAATTCCTTACCCAACAAGTATCGAACTTGACGGCTAATACACTCTCGAAAACGCGATTTGCGTTTCACTCAAATCTGGCTAGGTTTTGCATATGCGAAACCTAGCCTTTTTTATTGCCGTTACCTCAAGTCTTCTGGCCGCCTGCGCATCGGGTGAGGAGGGTTTAAGCGCCATTCATGCGGACATTGTTTCAGATCATGTCACGGTCGCCCAGCTTGCGCCGACCGACTTTCTAAAACTCGATACATCTGATGTCGTTCTTTTAGACATTAGAGAACCGAAGGAGTATGCGGTGAGCCGATTACCCGGCGCAATTTGGATCAATCCTAATGCAAGCGCAGAAACAGCGCTCATTCAAATGGGGGATGTGACGGGCAAGAAAATTGTTGTCTATTGTTCCGTTGGTCGCCGGTCTTCTATTTTTGCTGAACGGGAGCAAAAGGCGCTTATGGAAATGGGCGCAGTATCAGTTCAAAATCTAGAGCGAGGCATTTTCGGTTGGCATAACGAAAAGCGCAGCTTGATAGATGCCAATGGGACCACTGATGCGGTCCACCCCTACGACGCCGTCTGGAAACGCTATGTCGAAAGACAAGAAGAGGCGCGTTACACGCCTCTTCCAAAGAGGCCATAGCCGAATAAACTGAATCATAAGCATTTTCGTTTAGTATGCTGTAAAAACCAGGAGTGTAGAATGGTGGATTCATCGAAATCCCTCGGCGAAAAATACTACGATTATGTCGAGTCATTTTTTGCTTTTCTCGTAGATCCTAATGATCGACTTTTCATCGTCTATTTATTGAGTTCATTTCTAGTTGCTTACATTCTATTTCGAAAGTCAAAATCTAAAGAAGGGTTGTTCAGGTTTATTTTTCCGAAATCTGTTTGGGACCACCCTTCAGCTTGGCTCGATGTACGCTATTTTTTATTCCACGGATTAATTGGACATTTCATCGTTCATCTCTTAACTGCCGGCGCGTTTGTATTAGGTATCACCTACACAATGAGCTTAGAGAATTTCCAAAATTTAGGAAGTGCAGAAGACGTTAACATTGCTTATCGGTCCGTAATTGCTGCCTTAGGCTTAATCTTGATGGCGGTTTTCGGTGACTTCCTGGCTTTCTGTGTACATTATTTGCAACATAAAAATCCGCTCCTTTGGCAGTTCCACAAGGTCCACCATTCCAGCGAAGTAATGCACCCTCTATCGAATTTTAGAGAGCATCCGATTGACAACTTATTCTATAAATCCTTCGTTAATTTCGTCAGCGGACTAATCTGGGGTGTATTCTTGACAATAGCTGGCTTTGTGCCAGACGCGATCACAATATTCGGAATTGGTGTTATAAATCTCACGTTTAATTTGGTCGGCTATCAACTGCGTCATTCTCATATGTGGTTGAAATGGCCAGGGGTGTGGTCAAAAGTCTTCCCAAGTCCTGCTCACCACCATGTCCATCACAGTCGGCATCCGGACCATTTAGATAAAAACTTCGCCTTTATGTTTCCGGTCTGGGATGTCCTATTTAAAACCTATGTCATGCCGGAGGATAACCGGGATGTAGAGTTTGGAATTGTTGAGGATTCGTCGGAATTAAATAGCTGCATCAACCTATATGTCGTGCCCTTCCGCGATGCCTATCGGGTAATCAAATCAGGTAAGAAAACGGAACAGGTTGGCCCGCTCAAGGCTGACCCTTTAGCTTGATTTAAAATACCGACCCCAACAGGGGCCGGTAAGATTATTGAGGTTTAAGAGTGACCACCCGATTTCGGTAAAAGCACGCCCGAAATTACATGGACCGTGCCATTTGATTTCATAATGTCTGCGATCGCGACTTTCGACTTATTTCCGCTTTCGTCTTTGATCTTTAGCGTATCGCCATATTTCATGACTTTCAGCTTAGCTCCTGACAGCGTCTCGACGGTCAGCTTACCGCCATTCGCATCAACAGCAGCGACAATATCCGCCGCTGAAAGATTTCCAGCCACGACGTGTGATGTCAGGATATTTGTCAGCATCGCTTTGTTCTCTGGCTTCAACAGCGTTGTAACAGTTCCGTCGGGCAAAGCGTCAAATGCAGCGTTGGTTGGCGCGAATACCGTAAACGGCCCGTCGCCTTGCAGAGTCTCAACCAAGCCTGCAGCTGTGACGGCCGCTGTCAAAGTTGACAAATCCGGCGTTCCAACAGCAGCATCAATAATTGTTCCTGATGTGTATGTTGTCGCGGAGGAATGATGACTCGCATTTTCTACCGTCGCACCCATCACGGCGGATTGGTTCATTGCAGACTGTTTTGTTTTCGAATTGCATTCACCGGCAAAACTGGCGGTCGCCGTTGCAAGTGTGAAGGTTAGGGCCGTCGCTGTTAATACGGCACGTTTAAAGATAGCTCTCTCCATCGGGGGATGTCTCCATTTTCAGTTCACTGGCCGATAATGCGGTCCAGTGAAAAGGCTACGGCGGAGGAACCGTGATCAGATGCCGACCTCACGCGCGCGTGATTAAATCTAACCCGCGTTTAATCCGTCAGTTAGGCCACCGTAATAAATCTGCGGCGAGGTGTCGCGATTGGGGGAAAATGAGATGTAAGTTTGAAGAGCTTGTAACTAAGCTCGGTCCGCCTGCATCACTAGTTTCTTATAATCCCGCAAGTCGCCATCATAGCGTTTCGCTTTTCCATTATTGACCAGCCAGAGCTGGTCGGCAGTTGCCTCGGCAAGGTAAACATCATGCGTAATCAGAAGCACAGCGCCCGGAAAATCATTGAGCGCATAAATGAGGGCTTCGCGGCTATCGATGTCCAAATGGGATGTTGGCTCATCGAGGATGAGGACGTGAGGTTTTTCAATCGACATGAGACCGAGCAATAATCGAACTTTTTCTCCGCCTGATAATTTTTCGACGTTCGTTTCGACTTTCTCGTGGCTGAATCCCATCTGAGCGGCCACACCTCGCGCGCGGCTTTCTGCCGTGCCTTTGGGCAGCGCTTGCGTCACATGGTTGAGGACTGTTTCGCCCTCCGTCAGTTCATCTAATTGATCTTGAGAAAAATACCCGATCTTCAAACTATTGGACGCTTTCCGGTTCCCCGTCATCAATGGCAAGCGCTGGGCGATAGACTTCACTAGGGTCGTCTTCCCCTGCCCGTTCGCGCCAACAATTGCGATGCGATCATCCGGGTCGAGACGCAGTGATACATTACTCAGAATTTTGGCATCTTCGCCATACCCTAAATCCGCATTCTCTAGCTCCAACATAGGCGGAGCAAGTTTGCCTTTGGGTTCGGAGAATTTGAAAGGTGTCGTCCGCTCCGCGATGGGGATGGCAATGTCTTGCATCTTCTCGAGCATTTTAACGCGAGACTGCGCTTGGCGAGCTTTGGAGGCTTTCGCTTTGAATCTATCCACGAAGGCCTGCAAATGTTCGCGCTCTTTATCCTGTTTCACTTTTTGCGCTGTCAACTGCGCCGTCTTTGCGGCGCGCAATTTCATCCAATCATCATACCCTCCAGGCGTGAGCATCAATTGCTGATGTTCGAGCGCCAGAGTATGTGTGACAGAGCGGTTGAGCATTTCCCGGTCATGGCTGACCATAATGACAGTATAGGGATATTTGCGAATATAGCCCTCCAACCAAGCCGCACCTTCTAGATCAAGATAGTTTGTTGGTTCATCGAGCAACAATACATCGGGCTCACTCACGAGAACTCCAGCAATGGCCGCCCGCATCCGCCACCCACCGGAAAACTCTTTCGTGGCGCGGTAAAAGTCATCAGGCTTAAATCCCAAACCGGACAAAACAATCGCGGCGCGAGTATCCGCATTCCACGCATCCATATCCGTCAAACGCTCATATATCTCGCCAAGCTTGTCGGGGTCGGTTTCGGTCTCGGACGCTTTCATCAAACGTGCGCGTTCCGTATCTGCGGCCAGAACCACATCCATAATCGTATCGTCGGTAGCGTCGACTTCCTGCGCCACCCAGCCCAATCGGGCCCCTTTATTCAGGCGTATCGACGCATCATTCGCGGCTTCTTCGATCTCTTCGCGAATAAGGCGCAGCAGTGTTGACTTACCTGTACCGTTACGTCCGATCAGACCGACCTTCCATCCAGACGCAATAAAGGCAGACGCCTTGCGAAACAAAGGCCGTCCTTGCACTGCATAATCAAGATCAGAAATCGCTAACATGGGCGGGCAGATAGGGGAACGCGCGCGAAAGGCAAGGCATTAGGGCTGTTGCTGTCACGTAAAGGTATAGCTTGGTAGGGGGTGAGGGACTCGAACCCCCAACCAATCCGTTATGAGCGGACGGCTCTAACCAATTGAGCTAACCCCCCAAAGACCGCAAAGGGTGATTTAGGAAAGCAGCTTCTGCACATATTTTGACCAATCTGCAAGACGGGTTTCGCGCGTCTCTGCAGAAAGTGTTGGGGTAAATTCCTGTTCTGCCGTCCACTGCTGTGCGACATCATCCAATCCAGTATAAAGCCCAGCGCCAAGCCCCGCGAGATAAGCCGCACCCAATGCTGTGGTTTCTAATATAGTCGGGCGTAAAACCGGCATGTCCAGCACATCCGAAAGATACCCACACATCCAACTATTTGCTGTCATGCCGCCGTCAACGCGGAGTGCTGTTGGCGATACGCCATCCTTCGCCATGGCATCAAATAAATCATGGGTTTGGTAGACAACGCTTTCGACCGTCGCGCGGATGAAATGATCATGATTAGTATTGCGTGTCATACCGAAAACGGCAGCACGTGCGTCAGGTGCCCAGTGGGGCGCTCCAAGGCCGGTAAATGCGGGAACAAGATAGACCCCATCTGTTGAGTCGAGGGCCTCGCAAATCGCTTCCGTTTCTCGTGCATCGTCGACCAGTTTCATTTCATCGCGGAGCCATTGGACCGAGGCCCCTGCCATAAAAATAGAACCTTCTAGGGCGTAAGTCGTTTTTCCGTTCAAGCGGTAGCCAACTGTTGTGAGCAAACGGTTCCTGGACGTCACCGCCTCTTCGCCCGTATTCAAAATAACGAAACAGCCAGTGCCATAGGTCGATTTAATATCACCTGGCTTGAAACAAGCTTGGCCAATAGCGGCCGCCTGCTGATCACCCGCAACGCCGGTGATGGGAATGTCTTTGTCTAAAACGGAACAAACACCAAAGTCTCCGGCGCAATCTAAAACCTCGGGCAATCCTTTGCGCGGGACATTGAACAGCTTGAGTAAGGCGTCGTCCCAATTTTGGGTGTGAATATCAAACAGGTTCGTCCGACTGGCATTCGTGGCATCCGTGACGTGACTCTTCCCGCCCGTAAGACGCCAGATTAAAAAGCTATCGACAGTACCGAAGCAAAGCTTGCCCGCCTCAGCCTTCGCACGTGCACCCTCTACATTGTCCAAAATCCAAGCCATTTTTGAACCGGAGAAGTATGGATCATGAAGGAGACCGGTCTTCGCCCGCAAATCTTCGACCGGGAGTTCCTTAGCCAGAACCTGGCATTGCTTAGCCGTTCGGCGATCTTGCCAAACGATAGCGTTATATATGGGTGCACCCGTTTCTTTGTCCCAAACAAGAGTTGTCTCACGTTGGTTCGTAATCCCAATCGCCTTAATCGACATCCCCTGAGACACGGCCCAATCATAGGATTTTGTCAATGTTGATAGAACGGTCGACCAAATCGCTTCTGGGTCATGTTCGACCCATCCATCCTGCGGATAAATCTGCGGAAATTCTTCCTGCGCAGAAAACAATATCTCGCCCTCAAGCGAAAAAACAAGCGTCCGTGAAGAGGTCGTGCCTTGGTCAATAGAGAGAATTACATCGGTCATACGGCTTGATGCTATGAAAACACTGTAACCGCAATGTTCGAAAACGAACTTTTTGTGGCGAAGCAGAAAATAACCCGCTAAGGGCAGCCCATGACTTACGATCTTCTTATTATCGGCGGCGGAATCAACGGGACCGCCATTGCACGTGATGCGGCGGGGAGAGGTCTAAAAGTTCTGCTCTGTGAGCGAGATGATCTGGCCAGCCATACATCATCAAGCTCAACGAAACTCATCCACGGCGGTTTGCGCTATCTGGAATATTACGAATTCAACCTGGTCCGCAAAGCTCTGATCGAGCGCGAAGTTCTATTGCGCGCAGCGCCGCATATCATTTGGCCCATGCGATTTGTGCTGCCTTACGATAAAGGCCTTCGACCGGCGTGGATGCTCCGTGCTGGGCTATTTCTTTATGATAGCTTAGGCGGCCGAGAAAAACTTCCCGGTACAAAAACGGTGAATTTACACAAACCACCGTTCAAAGGCATTTTAGAAGACCGTCTAAAAAAGGGGTTCGAATATTCGGACTGCTGGGTCGAGGATGCGCGGCTTGTCGTCCTCAACGCGCTAGATGCCGAAAATCGCGGAGCGGACATTCGGACGCGGACAGAAGTCTTGGCGATAGAAACATCCGGCGATGGGTATAGCGCCGAAATCCGACATGGCGGGGAGACTGAAACCGTGACAGCACGCGCCGTCGTGAACTCTGCGGGGCCCTGGGTCGATGAAGTTCTAAAGAAAATCCAACGCACCAAAAATGACAATTCAGTTCGTCTTGTTAAAGGATCTCATATCGTCACGAAGAAGCTCTTCGAAGGCGAGTTCGCTTTCATCTTCCAAAATGCAGATAATCGTATCATCTTCGCGATCCCTTATGAGCGGGATTACACCCTGATCGGAACGACCGACCAACCTTATGATCCATCAGAAGGACCCGTCAAAATCAGTCAGGAAGAGATAGACTATCTCTGCGACGCAGCCTCGGAATATTTAGAGAAGGACATCACGCCAGATGACGTGACCTGGACCTATTCTGGCGTTCGCCCGCTCTATGACGACAACGCGAAAGACGCCGCCGCTGTCACGCGGGACTATAAACTCGATCTTGAAGAATTCGTTGAAGGCGCTCCGTTTATGTCCGTCTATGGCGGCAAGATCACGACATCTCGTAAGCTGGCTGAGACCGCCGTTTCCAAGCTGCTTCCCGTCCTAGGGAGTAAAGCTGCAGTTTGGACAGAGAGTGCGATCTTACCGGGTGGCGATATTCCGAACGCGGATTTCGAAGCGTTTTTTGAAACGATGCGAAAACGCTATCGCGCATTGGATGTCGATTTGTTGCATCGCCTTTGCCGAACATACGGAACGCGCATCACGCTCCTACTCGGGGATGGAACCACCACCCCTGATTTAGGCCAACATTTTGGACAAGGCTTGTATGAGATGGAAGCCCGCTATCTCATCAATCATGAATTTGCGACCCAAGCCGACGATATCATGTGGCGTCGGACCAAGCTGGGCGTCCATCTGTCGCAAGACGAACAAAAGACCTTCACCGATTGGTTTAATGCCCATATGACATAGGGCATGAACCTCGGGGATATCTTTAATTTAGCGCCAATCCCAATAGGGCAGAGCGTTCTGACCTTTCTGGCTTTCACAGCCATTATCATTGCGCGCTATTTCGCAATTGTCTGGCCCATCCATTGGGCGTTGTGGAAACGTACGCCGAAAAAGGCCCGCCGCCTGTCGAAACGCGAGCCGACCCGCGAGACCATCCGCAATGAGATAAAGCTCTCGACGATATCTGCCTTTATCTATGCCCTGCCCGCAGCACTTGTGATCGAGGTTTGGAAAGCCGGTGGATCTGCGCTTTATATGTCTATGCCAACAGATGTTTGGGGCTGGCTTTATATTCCGCTTTCGGGACTGATTTATCTCTTTATGCAGGACACTTGGTTTTATTTCACCCACCGCATCATGCATCACCGCAAACTTTTTAAATGGACCCATGAAGGCCATCACCGCAGCGTGCAGCCGACGCCGTGGGCGAGTTTTTCCTTTGACCCGATTGAAGCCCTCAGCTCGGCATGGCTCCTCCCCGTCCTCGCGCTTGTCCTACCGCTCCATGTCGGCATGGCGCTCTTTGTGTTGATGCTCATGACAATCAACGCCGTATTCAATCACGCGGGCTGGGAAGTCTATCCCGAGAGCTGGATCAAAGGCTGGTGGGGCCGCCACATCATAACGGCCAGCCACCACAATCTGCACCACACGAAATTCAAAGGGAATTACGGATTATATTTTAGGTTCTGGGATAAGGTCTGCGGGACGGATAGGGGATTGGTTTAAAGCGGACTTAATTAAAACCCGCCTCTATTTCCAGGCAACCAACCTATTCCCCGAACAAATGCTTTGAAAATAAATGTTTGCGTTTACTTCATTTTTCGATATCTGGGCGTCATGGACAAAAAGCCAAATCTTCGATGTCGAATACGGTAGAGATAAACACTCCCGTATAGCTCAGTTGGTTAGAGCCATCCCCTCATAATGGATAGGTCGCAAGTTCAAGTCTTGCTACGGGAACCACGCTACCGTGGCGGAATTGGTTACGCACTGGATTGCAAATCCAGACAGATGAGGGTTCGAGTCCCTTCGGTAGCTCCATTTCTTTTTGGAGTCAGAATTATGAGTAAGTCAGCTTGACCATATGTTTTTATTCTTAAACTAGTCTAGCGAATATCAAGCCCGCATCACCAACCCAATAAACTCGCACAACCATGCTCGCGTGTCTCGCGGATCAATAATATCTTCGACATGAAACGCCTCTGCCGTCCTAAACGGTGAGCTGACATTGGCGAGGCGGGCTTTAATTTTTGCGAGTTCTGCGACTGGATCCTCCGCCGCATTTAATTCCGCCTGATATGCGACCTCAACACCGCCATCGATGGGAAGGCTGCCCCAATCTCCGCTGGGCCACGCCACACGGTAAGGGAAGCGCTCCGCATTACTCATCGCCGCACCCGCAACACCATAGGCTTTGCGAATAATCACCGAGGCCCACGGTACTGACGTTTTATAAATCCCGTTCATCGCCTCGACGCCGCGCCGAATGGTGGCTGTGCGTTCAGCCTCTAACCCAATCATAAAGCCGGGATTATCGACGAGGTTCACAACGGGCATCCCAAAGAGCTCTGCAAGTTCGACAAATCGCTTGGCCTTTTCCGCCGTGTCCGCCGTCCAACTGCCGCCGAGGAACATGGGATCATTGGCGAGCACAGCAACGGGCCAACCGTCGAGCCGCGCAAAAGCCGTGATCGTCGCCCTTCCCCAATGGCGGCCCATTTCAAAGACACTGCCTTTATCGAATACGGCGTCCAAAATTTTGCGCATATTGTACGCTTTGGATTTTTCACGCGGGACAATGGAGAGGAGCTTTTCCTCCCGCCGCGTGGGTTTGTCTTTTGGTTCCACGCGTTCGAGAGGCGCACCCGCATAATCTGGCAGATAGGACAAAAACGCCCGCGCCCGGGCAAAGGCTTCCTCTTCATCAGCGGCTTCATCGTCAATGACGCCATTGCGTGTGTGAATGGCTGATCCGCCAAGACTTTCTTTATCTTGTGTCTCGCCGAGCGCGGCGACCACGGCAGGGCCTGCGGTAAAAATCTGCGAGAGGCCTTTGACCATAACGGAATAATGCGAGGCCACAGCCCGCGCTGCGCCGAGACCCGCGGTTGGTCCCAGCGCCAAAGCAACGACCGGTACGGTTTCTAGATTTTTTACGACATGATCCCAGCCAGGCACCATCGGGACATAAGTATGTCCCATATCCTCCAGCGATTTCACGGACCCGCCTCCGCCCGTTCCGTCAATCATGCGGATAATGGGCAAACGCAGTTCATGCGCCATTTGTTCGGCTGTGATAAATTTGCGGTAGATAGCTGCATCTGATGCCCCGCCGCGAACCGTGAAATCATCGGCCGTCGCGACAACCGTTCGGCCGTCGATTCGACCTCGCCCGTATAAGAAATTAGACGGCGCACTTTCGATAAATTCACCGTCTTCGGTGTAACGTCCCTTCCCCGCCAGACCGCCGATCTCGTCGAAGCCGTCAAAGTCAAGCAAGCCCTCAAGCCGTTCGCGGGCATTTAATTTTCCGCGGGCTTTTTGCCGCGCGACTTTGTCTGCCCCGCCCATTTGCAACGACATCTCCTGCCGCTTCGAGAGTTCATCAAGTTCTTTTTGCCAGCTCATAATCTGACAATCGCCTGTCATGGGTTGTCACGCAAGGTTCATCTGAATAGCTTAGAACTTCAATTTTGAAAGGGTCCCCCATGTTCCGTATGGCATTGCTATCATCCGCACTTTTGCTCGTCGCCTGCAATCCCGGTGCGCCGACCTATATTTCCACGGGTAGCGCGTCGCAGCCGACTTTGAATGTATCTGCGACAGGCTATGCCAATGCAGCGCCGGACCGCGCCACCGTCAGCGCGGGTGTCGTCCAACAAGGCACAACAGCGCGTGAGGCCATGATGGGCAATGCAACCCTTATGACCGCCGTCTTTGATGAACTGGAAGCGGCCGGTATTCCCAAATCGGACATCACGACCAGCCAGCTTTCCCTTCAGCCACAATATGATTATCGGAACCGGAATAAACCGACGATCAAGGGGTATGAGGCTCGCAATACGGTAACGGTAAAATCGGACGACATCGAACAAGTTGGGCCTATGTTGGATGCTTTGGTCCGTGCGGGCGTCAATAATATCAACCAAGTGAAATTCTCGGTCAAAGAGCCGAAGAGCGCCATGGATAAAGCCCGCAATGATGCCATTCGCGAAGCTAAAGAAAAGGCTGAAGGGATGGCCGAGGCCGCAGGCGTGAAACTCGGCCCGCTGCTGTCAATCAATGAGAGCAATCGCGGCGGGTACACACCGCAACCCGTTATGATGCGCGCCTCCGCAATGGAAATGAGCGACGCCGTCACACCTATAAGTGCCGGCGAGCAGACCATGAGCGTTAGCGTGAATTTGAGTTATGGGATTGTGGATTAAAAGTATTACCTCTTAAAACAATTTTCTCTGTGCCAATTTAAATAGTCTGGATGAGGGCGGTATTTGAGCTCCGGAGGCAATCGAGCCTGACGGTCCGAAACGATCACCCTATTCACTTCGTCCACGTTGTTGATATGTCGTGAGACAAGAATCTCTCCGTCGTCGGCCAAACTCAGTAACCCACGGTCAAACATCCAATGAGCAGTCCCCGAAAGAGCGAGGCCGTTGTTGACGCTGTCTGGACCATCGTGTTCAACGGGTTTAATATGCGCGGCTTGTACCTCCGCACGCCCTCCACCATTGATAAAATTGAATCCCGTAAATGCGCAAGTTTTATTGTACGCCCGCAACACAACAGATCGGAAAGCTCTATCACGAACTTTTCGATGCATGAGTATTTCTTCAAAAACTTGTGGTCGCTTAATTGCTTCACCAAACTCGAACGGAGATTGCGTTTCTCCTACTTCATATTGATGATTTTTTGTTAAGTAATCATCCACTCTCGGTAGATCTTGTTGCTCATCCGGCAGCCCATATTCAATGATGCGAGCGAAATCAGCATCTGGCAAAATTCTAACTGCGGCAATTGCGTGGCCACCGTTCACTCGTCCATCGGGTATAGATAACCTTGTTTCAAAAAGGGTATCATTCAACTTAAACGGTACATTTCGTTCCATAGGTAAAAAACTGTTTGGAACTATATCTGCATAGTAGTGACCTTCTCGGGATTCGTCGGGGCGAATTCTCTGGACCTTTGCAATAGCTTTGTAGGATTTCAGCCCGCGATTTTTTCCCGACTCGTAGTAGACAATCCAATCTCCAACAGTCGATTTCGCGCGATCATAATACAATTTTGGAAAATGGTAATGCCTCGCCGGATCGTCATCATAGTTTGAAGAAGGGTTATGGATAAAAACTGCTTTGGTCATGACTTCACCCGCGCAAAAAACGCCTTGTGCGCCTCACTCGCTTCCGGCCCACACAAACCAACACGCACATCTATGCCGGCTTCTTGGAGCAGAGCCGCACCGCGCCAATGGACGCGGGGGTCGGGGTCGACGACGGCGATAAAGCAGCTGGCTATTCCCGCCTCTATTAAGGCATTCGCGCAAGGGGCGGTTTGACCATAATGACTGCAAGGTTCGAGCGTGACATAGGCGGTTGCGCCGCGCGCCTCACCGCCAGCGACTTGCAGCGCGACAGTTTCGGCATGGGGACGTCCACCGTCTTGTGTCGCGCCCTCTCCAATAATCTGGCCGTCTTTGACCAGAACGCATCCGACCGCCGGATTTTCTGCCGTGCGCCCGGATTGCTGCGCGCCGAGCTCTAGCGCGCGCCGCATGAAGCTTTCGTCAGACTTAGACAGTTGGCAGTTCTTTCGCGCGCGACTCGTCTAAATACCGCGCGGCAGTAATATCGAGAGTGCCGTGTTTCATATCGATAAGGAGCGGATTGCCTGTTGGGAATTCAAATCCTGGAATGTCGGCATCTGGTACATCAAAAATGGATTTTAATATCCCTCGTAGTGAATTTCCATGCGCAGAAATAATGACATTTGAACCCGCTTTAAGGTGTGGAACGATTTGCTCCTTGAAATAAGGGAGAACGCGCTCAGTCGTCATTTTCAAACTTTCGCCCGTTGGCAGCAGGTCTGGCGCGATATGTTTGTACTTCGGATCCTTAGAAGGATGATATTCCGATGTTTCGTCGATTTGCGGCGGCGGTACGTCAAAACTGCGGCGCCAAATGTGCACTTGCTCATCGCCATGCTTATCCCGTGTTTCTTGCTTATTGAGGCCTGTCAGCGCGCCGTAATGACGCTCGTTCAGAAGCCAGCTTTTCGTGACCGGAATGTGGAGTTGGTCAATGCCTTCCAGCGTAAGCCAGAGCGTCTTAATCGCTCGGCGCTGGAAACTGGTGAAACCTACATCCAATTGGATGCCTTCTTCCTTAATCAATTTAGCCGCTTTCGCTGCCTCTTTCAGACCGGTTTCTGTCAAACCAATGTCATGGAAACCCGTAAAACGATTTTCCAAATTCCACTGGGATTGACCGTGGCGAATAAGAATGAGTTGGGTCATGCGGCACCTGTTGAGCTTAAGAATTGGCGCCGCTTTAGCCGTTGACCCGATCAGATTCAATCACGGCATTTGTCGGGAACATCTGTGAAGACAAGAAAACAGTCACTAAAGTCATCTGCAGCTTCGTTCACCAGAACCAGCGACCCCAAAGTCACGATTGTTACACCGGCCCCAACAAGCAAAAGAGAAGAATTTCTTTCTTTCGATTCGGGGCTCTTTTCCTCAGTTTCAGCATTCTCATCCGCATGTAGTATTGCGAAAGTCGGCTGATAGATTTCCTGCCCAGAAAACTCCAAGCTCGGCGTCTTGAAGGAATATGCGCCAAGATCCAGGAGGTTCAAACGCTCCGCCCCTAAACGTCCAATTGGGGAATTAAAATCATCACGCGCCAGGCTCAATCCGATACCGAAACGAGGTTTATCTGCAAGTCGGCGATGGTCAGTTGCGCCCAGAGGTATAGAGAATGTAACTGATGTCTGCAGATTTAGATCGCCAAACCCCTGGTCCTGTAATCCGTCATTGAGTTGGGCGTTCGCGAGGCCGGGGCTCAAACACAAAAGAGCTAATGATATTCCGAGCACTTGGCGTTTAAATTTTTTCATCTTGCTTCCCTCTGTTTTCCCCTTGGTAAGGGATTTTTGGAGAACCAAGCATCACTCTTTGTGACACATCGCATCACTTACTAGTTTGGATCAAAGGCATCCCGAACACGTATTGCCGTATCCGCAAAGTCAGAAAATACGCCGTCCACGCTGAGTTCATAATAGGCCTTCATTTCGGTCTCTATATCAGCAAATGTTTCATCCAACTGATCATCGCGAAACGTCCAAGGATGAACAGCCAGGCCGGCTGAATGCGCTTCTTTGACGAAACCCGTATCAACGCCGTCTTTTCCAATTAGGAGCTTTTTATAAGGCCCGACTCCATCAACTGTCTCCGCAATCAATCCAAAATCTGGGAGACTTTGTGTAAGGAAGATTAGTTTTAAATCCGTCAATTCATTCAAACGTTTCAAATTTTCTAATTCAAAAGATTGGATGAAAATTGGCGCATCCGCATCGTCATATCCATATAGCGCGAGCAAGTTCAGCAACGACTCATCGTGACTAAGACCAACACGAGCAAAGGCCGCAGGCTGCTTAGTCTCGGAATATATTCCAATTTGTCGGGCGGCAGTGTTGCGGGAGTCGACCAAGTTCAAAATTTCTTGGAAAGTTGGGATTTCATATTGATCATCAAATGTCTTTGACCGTCCGTCTCGTGGCTGGCGCGCTTTCAGCGTTTTGATCTCCGCCAAAGTGAAATCTTCTACAAACCAATCCAACCCCGTATGCGCCGGATCGCTGCGTCGGCGGTCCGCAAACTCAGTCTTATCCGACACATTGGTCGAACCGGACAAATAACGGTCGTGCCGCGCCACCAAATGACCGTCTTTGGTAATTACCAGATCAGGTTCAATGTAATCCGCGCCCATCTCAATCGCGCGTTCATAGGCGGCTAGTGTATGTTCAGGGAGAACGCCAGACGCGCCGCGATGCGCAATAACAATCGGAGCGTCTCCAGAGAGGGTTTTCCAATCCATCTTATTCATCTCACTACTACAACTAACCAGTGTCAAAGCTAGCAAAGCAAATTTAATGCGCATCATTCCAATTCTTTGCCGCATTGGCCTCGACCAATAATGGCACGCTTATATCGATTGCAGGTCTGTGGGCATTTTCCATCGTTGGGACGACGATATCAATAAGGGTATTCGCCTGGGTTTCCGGCACTTCAAAGACGAGTTCATCATGAACCTGTAGGAGCAATCTTGCCCCTTCTACATCTTTAATCGCGTCCGGCATTTTTATCATTGCACGCCGCATAATATCCGCAGCAGCACCTTGGATGGGTGCATTGATTGCCTGCCGTTCGGCAAAAGCCCGAGACATCTGGTTAGTGTCGCGAATGCCTTTGATATGGCACTTACGGCCCATAATCGTCGTAATATATCCATATTCACGGGCTTCGGCTTTCGCTTCCTCCATATAGGCTTTGATGCCCGGGAATTTTTCAAAATAGGTTTTGATGTAGTCGGAGGCCTCACCTCGACTGATACCAATATTTTTCGCGAGCCCGAATGCAGATATGCCGTAAATGATGCCGAAGTTAATGGCTTTCGCATTGCGGCGAACTTCAGGGGTCATTTCTGACAAAGGAACACCGAACATTTCGCTTGCGGTCAATGCATGGATATCGACCCCATCAGCAAAGGCCTGTTTCATCGTTTTCAAATCAGCGATGTGAGCAAGAAGCCTGAGCTCGATCTGCGAATAGTCCGCTGCGACTAATACATGTCCTGTTTCAGCAACAAAGGCATCACGGATCTTCCGTCCCATTTCCGTGCGGATAGGAATATTTTGTAAGTTCGGGTCAGATGAAGACAATCGCCCTGTTGTGGTAGCAGCCAGAGAGTAACTTGTATGCACACGGCCAGTCTCTGGATTAATTTGCGAGACAAGCGCATCCGTATAAGTCGATTTCAACTTGGAATATTGTCTCCAATCCAGAACGATCCTTGGCAAGGCTTCGCCCGCATCTGCCAACGTTTCGAGAACATCTACCCCCGTTTTCCACGCGCCCGTCTTCGTCTTCTTGCCGCCTTCTAGGCCCATATTGTCGAACAGGATTTCGCCAATCTGTTTTGGGGAACCAATATTAAACTT
The DNA here is from genome assembly GCA_039975855.1 of Litorimonas sp. Lineage (GTDB taxonomy): Bacteria > Pseudomonadota > Alphaproteobacteria > Caulobacterales > Maricaulaceae > Litorimonas. Next base: position 205,380 of record JBDWGH010000004.1, read on the forward strand.
TGTACCGGCGAGTTCATATGCCTCGTCTTCGAGTTGGGCCATCTTCTGCGCGAACATCCCGGACAAGCGATTTAGCTCGGAACGATCAACTTTAATGCCTTCATTTTCCATCTTCGCCGTCACAGCAGGTAACGGACGATCCAATGTTTCATAGGCTGTCGCCACATTCGCGAGCGCGAGTTTGGGTTTGAGGAATCTCCATAGACGCAAAGTCACATCTGCATCCTCAGCCGCGTAAGGCGTCGCAACATCAAGTTCGATTTCATCGAAAGTTTTTTGAGATTTACCTGTACCGGCAATTTCTTTGAACGGTATGGCCGTATGCCCAAAATACAGTTCTGACATGGCGTCCATACCATGACCGCGCAATCCAGCTTCCAAGGCATAGGAGATAAGCATGGTATCATCATATGGCGCAGGGTGCAGGCCATATCGGTGAAAGACGCCCAGATCATACTTAAAATTCTGCCCAATTTTCAGAACATGGGGTGCGTGAAGCATGGGCTCCAATATCGCCAATGCTTCATCGATTGGGATTTGTTTCGGGGCATCCGCGCCAAACATATCGCCGCCCGCTTCCGTGTTCCCTGCACCGACGTGAGCCAGCGGAATGTAGCAGGCTTCATTGTCATCAACCGCCAAGCAAACTCCGACCATCTTCGCCGCAGCTGAATCAAGACTATTTGTTTCCAAATCTACGGCGACCACACCTTTTGTCATTGCGCGCTCAACCCAATCGCGCAGCACGTCGGCGTCCTGCACGCAAACATATTTATCCCGATCAAAGACTATATTTTGCGGTGCGTTTAAATCCCCCGGAGCCGTCGCTTCTGGTGCGGTATCATCTTTACGAAGACCATTCGTCTCGCCTGCCCCCAACGCCGCGCGAACACGAGCCGTGAGCGTACGGAAAGTCATACGTTCTAAGAAATCAAATAGAACATCCACATCCGGATCAGTAACAGCGAGGTCTTCCAGAGGAACTTCCAAATCAATGTCAGTTTTCAAGGTCACGAGCTGTTTAGACAACAGCGCCATTTCCTTATTAGACATCATTTTCTCGCGACGACCTTTTTGAGGGATCTCATGAGAGCGCTCCAACAACTCTTCCAATGGGCCATATTCATTAAGCAACAGAACGGCCGTCTTCACACCAATACCCGGCACGCCCGGAATATTATCGACACTGTCACCCGCTAGAGCCTGAACATCTATGACGCGATCCGGTTTCACTCCGAATTTCTCTTCGACCTCTTTAATCCCGATGTCTTTGTTCTTCATCGGGTCCCGCATGATGACGTTTTCAGTCACCAACTGCATAAGGTCTTTATCAGAACTGATGATGGTGCAGCGCGCACCCGCTTCGTCGGCGATGCGAGCATAAGTCGCGATCAGGTCATCTGCTTCAAAGCCCGTCATTTCAATTGAGGCCGCCCCAAAAGCAACAGTCGCTTCGCGGGTTAAAGGAAATTGCGGTATTAGCTCTTCAGGCGTCTCGCCTCGATTAGCTTTATATAGATCATATATGTCATTTCGGAACGTCTTGCCTGACGCATCAAAGATAACGGCAAAATGGGTTGGTCGATCCAAGTCCGTCTGATTATTCATTAATTTGAACAACATGTTCGAGAATCCGGCCACCGCACCAATCGGCAGACCATCAGTTTTACGGGTCAAAGGCGGTAAGGCGTGAAACGCCCTGAAAATATAGGCGGACCCATCGACCAAAACGACGTGGGAGTTCTTATCAATCGGGGCTGTAGCGCTCATAATGCAGCTTCTGCGCGCCAGACCCTGCAATTTCAATAGCGCCCCCGATTTTCTCGCCTATAAATGGGATATGTATCAAGTGATCGACGAACAAGATGATGAGGATCTCGCCGCAGGGCGTGGGTTTTCAGTCTTACCATTCCTGATTGGCGCGGTTTTAGCGGGAATCGTGTTCTTCATCGTTTGGTTGATGAGCCCAGGACAGCAAATTGAACCCGGAGTAAGCGTGGAGACCCCTGCATCCCGCGCGGCCTATCTGACCGCTTTATCCGAACCAAACCCAGCCGTGCGCCGTGCGCGGCTTATGGACTATCAACGTGTATATCCTGATACAGACCGGAGCGCAGCGATTGAAACCCAGTTAGACGTTATCAATGCAGCAGAACTGGAAGATTGGGACTTCCTAGTCCAAGCCGTTTATGACGAACGCGCACCGCTGGGAGACAAACAAACCGCAATGGCGGATTATGAGAAGCTTTGGAACGGACGCCTTTTGGGTGGTCGCGGTGAGGAACTCGAGTCGCTTCGTAATATTTTAGATGAAACAAAAGCGGTTGATGCTCTGCCTGACAGATCACTTGATCCTGGAGAGAGTCCGATTTCAGAGGCTATTCCATCTGATGTGTTGGCCGGTGCGCCGCCGAGCATGGCCGTAACGTTCCCCGTCTTCGAACCTCAGCCCGATACTCAACCTTCGTCGTCAACAAAGGACGTTGTTGTACAACCTACCGTCCGACGCAATCGTAGCCCCAATTACCCTCGTTCTGCCAAACGCAGGAATATTGGAGCCATTGTTGTTGTGGCGATGAATATCGACGATAAAGGCCGCGTTGCTTCTGTCGACATTGTTGATATTGAAGCTGAACGGTATCAAAAAGAATTTATCCGCGCGGCTGAACGCGCCGCAAAACGCACACGATTCAACCCTAAAACCGTGAACGGCAAACCCGTTCCAGCAATAGGTGTTCGCAAGCGATATATTTTCCGGAGCGAATAATGTCCTATCCTCCAAATGGCGGTCCAGTCGGTGTACTCATTACGGGCGGAACATTAGACAAAGTCCATGATACGGCATCAGAAAGCCTCGTACTCGATGGACAAACTCGCGTACCGGATATCTATGCCCAAGGCCGGGCAAAAATCTCTCGGTTTGAAACGCTCCTGCAGATTGACAGTCTCGACATGACTGATGCCCACCGTGCAAAAATCTTAAAAGCAGTGAAGGCGGCTCCCGAAAACCGCCTGGTGATTACCCACGGCACAGGAACGATGGAATTGACGGCCAAGGCACTGGACGGAGAAATCGGACAGAAGACAGTTGTCCTGACCGGGGCAATGCGTCCCTGGACGCTCGGGCGATCAGATGGAAATTTCAATCTCGGCGGAGCCGTTATTGCGGCCCGCTTGCTTCCTGCTGGCGTTTACGGCGTCATGAATGGCCGCGTGTTCACCGCCCAAGATTTACATAAAAACGTCAAAACCGGTCGGTTCGATTAGTATCGTATCTTGTTGAAAACTTAGACGACGATCATCTTGCCAATGACGGCTCCAACCAATCCGATAAGGTCACCGACCGGATACAGGCCCCGAATGGAGGGTTGTTCCATAAAACACTAACGCTACATCGAATGTCTCGCTATTATTACCCAAACCTGATGACCGGACGGAGCTTTCCATGACTTCTATCTTACGTAATTCCCTATTGGCTTTCGCTGCACCCCTGGCCTTGATCGCCTGCCAACCTCAGAGCGCCGAGGCCCCACAAAAATCTGATGCTGCGCTGGATTTGAACTTTGAGAAAATCACGCTCGACAATGGGCTGGATGTTGTTTTTCACGTTGACCGGTCTGACCCTGTTGTCGCAATCAACCTCGCAGCTCATGTCGGCTCTGCAAGGGAAACAGAAGGCCGCACCGGTTTCGCGCATTTGTTCGAGCACCTTTTATTCCTCGATTCCGAGAACCTTGGATATGGCGGTTTAGACAGCATGAACACCCGCATTGGCGGCGAAGGCACGAATGGATTTACGACCAATGACATGACGCAATATTTCCAAGCGGTTCCAAAAGATGCCTTGGAGAAAGTCATCTGGGCGGAGGCGGATAAGTTGGGTTGGTTCATCGAAACCGTCAGCCAGGACGTCATCGACAATGAGAAACAAGTCGTCAAAAATGAAAAACGCCAACGCGTCGATAATGCGCCCTATGGCCATAATTGGTACGTCATTGGCAAAGCGCTCTACCCGACTGACCATCCGTATAACTGGCAGGTAATTGGATCTTTGGAGGATCTAGATGCTGCGAGCCTTCAGGATACGCGAGACTTTTACTCCCGCTGGTACGTTCCGAACAACGTCACCGTCACAATTTCCGGAGATTTTGATGTCGCCGAAGCCAAAGCCCATGTAGAAAAATACTTCGGTGAAATTCCGCGCGGTAAAGACATTGAGCCCTATGGCGCGCGCCCCGGAAAATTGGATGAAACGATAAAGTTGGTCCACGAAGATAATTTCGCGACCGTTCCCCGTCTGACCCATGTCTGGCCCACGGTCGAACAATATCACCCAGACAGCTACGCCCTTGAAATCTTAGGCAGCTATTTGAGCGACGGCAAGACGGCCCCATTTAATGAGGTTCTCGTTGACGAAGAGAAACTGTCGCCGGGCGTTGGCACCTTTTCCAACACATCCGAAATTGCGGGGGAGTTTTACCTGATAGCGCCGTCTAACGCTGGTACAGACTTGGATGACTTGCTGCCTGCAATAGAGACAGCCTTTGGACGCTTTGAAGCGAATGGCATACCTCAGAAGGACCTCGATCGGATTAAGACCACGATCGAAGTCGATTTTTATGGTAATTTTAATAGTGCCCTTAACAAAGCCATTGCGCTGTCAGAATATAATCTCTTCACGGACAATCCGGGCGCTTACAAAGACGACCTTGCTGGGTATCGCGGCGTCACGCGCGAAGACGTTATGCGGGTTTATGAGATCTATCTAAAAGACAAACCATCGGTGATGACCAGCTTTGTCCCGCAAGGCGAACCCGCATTAGGCGTCGAAGGGTCATCAAAAGCGGACGTTGTGGAAGAAGTCATTGTTGAAGGTGAAGGCGCAGCCGTAGAATTTGACCCTGCCGCGCGCGTGATCGAAAACCCAACACCGTCGAGTTTTGACCGCACGATTGAACCGGAATTTGGCGAAGGCTATGACCTTCCGTCACCAACTGTTTGGCAAACAACATTTGACAATGGGCTAAATGTGCTGGGTCTTAACAGTGACGAAATCCCGGTCATCAATTTCTCCATGAAACTGGATGCTGGACGTCTGCGTAACGCGGTCACTTCACCAGCCTTGGCCGGAATGACGGCCGACATGCTTTCTAAAGGTACAGCCAATAAAACTACGGCGGAGCTCGAAGAGGCTATAGGTGCCTTGGGCTCCACGATTAATGTGAGTGCTGGCGACACAGGTGTTTTTGTATCTGGCACGACCTTGTCTCGCAATTTCGATGCGACCATGGCGCTTACACAGGAAATGCTGTTTGAACCGCGCTGGGACGAAGAAGAATTCGAAACTCTGAAAAACCAAGTCACACAAGCCATCACGCAATCACAAGGCAATCCAAACGCTATTGCACGGCGAGAATTAGCTGAACTACGTTATCCAGAAAACTCGCCGCTGCATCACGCAGGCGGAACTGGATATGGTAGCGCCGATGCTCTGGAGTCAATTTCTTTGGTTGACCTTCAGGGTTTTCACGCTGCGCACTATACGTTGAATGGCGCGTCTCTGCGGTTGGCTGGGGATTATGATCAGAACGCCGTCAGATCGATTTGGGACAATGCGGATATCGGCCCTGCCCTTGAGGCAAAGCCCTCTGCGGCCTCTCCTCTAACGGCTGTTTCAGAGGCGAGGGTTTATTTTTATGATGTTCCGGGTGCTAAGCAATCTGTGTTGAGAATGACCCGTCCCGCGCTATCAGCGAAGGATGCAGATTACGCTTTGGCCGAGGCGATCAACTTCCCGCTGGGCGGAATCTATACATCCAAGCTCAACACGCAATTGCGCGTAGAAAAAGGATATACTTACGGCATTCGGTCGGGCTTTAATGGTGGCAAAGATTATGGCACATTCGCTGTGTCGTCCTCTGTGAGATCCAATGTGACAAAAGAGTCTTTGGAGCTCATTCGGAATATTTTGGCGACACATGGTCCTGAAACGACCGACGCCGAGCTAGCAGAATTGAAAGAAGCTTTGCTGCGTGGACAGGCGCTGAAAACAGAGACTTTGAATGATAAGCTCGGCATGTTGGGCGAGATTGATGCTTATGGTTATGCGCCGGATTACCGCGCACAGAATGCCAAAGCGATTTCGGCCATGACCCTCGAGGATTTCAAACGCATAGCCGCCGCGCATATCAAGCCGGATGCGATGCAATATCTCGTCGTCGGTGATGCGGAAACGCAAGCTGATGCGGTTAAGAGCTTAGGTCTGCCTGTGGAGATGATTGAGTAGTTTAATCCAAGGATTTCGTTTCGCGAAACGTCCTACCACATGAGTAAACAATATCGCTGAGGACCAAGACTATGACGAAACATCTATTGATCGGGTTATCCGCTTTAACACTTGTCGCTTGTGAAGATGGTTCTAACGCTTACATGATCGAACCCCCGCAAGGATTTGCAGAGGCTGATTTTGCGCCAGCCCCTCAGTCCGTAGTTGTACAGGAAGCTAGAACAAAAGTCGTCAACGGACGAGAGGTCGTTAATGACGATAGCGCTGATCCCGCCGGCGTCTTCCTTGCTTACCGCTATGGCTACGGCCTCGTCATGCCGTCAGCATCGGTCAAACCGACCGCAGACAAGCATATGCAAATCTGCCGCGATGCGGGGACGAGCAAATGCCAAATAATAGGATCAAATACGAATAATTATTCCGAAGAAGACATTCGCGCCAACCTTTCGCTGCGCGCAGAACCGGAATGGCTGCAGACCTTTGTCACTGGGATGAAAGCTGACATCGCCGAAATCGACGGCCGCATTGAAAGCGAGAACACATCCGTCGAAGATTTAACGCGCGCGATTTTGGATACGGATGCACGGTTGAAAGCGCAGACGACCTTGCGCACACGCCTCGAAAACCTTCTCGCAACACGGGACGCGAAACTTCCTGATCTCTTGGCATTAGAACGCGAATTGGCCCGCGTCCAAGCCGAGATTGAAAGCGCAACGGCCAATCTGAAAGCCCTACGCGCACGCGTATCCATGTCTGTTGTCAATCTGAGTTACACCAGCGAACGTGTCGCGGTGAGCCGGTCTTCTGTCTCTCCCATTGGAGAGGCTCTGAAAGATTTCGTCGGAATTGTTTCCGAAGGATTGGCTGGCGTTATCCGCTTCCTCGCAGCCTTGCTGCCTTGGATGATTTTCATCATCATTCCGGGCCTATTTCTTTCGCGTTGGTTTTGGCGGCGACGGAAAAAAACCAAACTGACATAACGATTTTCAGGAGGCGATTACGCCTCCTTTTCTTTTGCCTGATCCGATAACCAATAGCGTTGATAGGCGCGGCCAATCACGATTAGGATAAGACCCAGTGCGACGAAAGACAAAGCGCGCAAGACGCCTTCCAATCCAGCCATGTCGATCAGGAAAGCCTTCAGGACTGTCAAAATAATCACAATACCCGATGCAATCCGAAGAGCGCGCTCACGCCGCCAAACACCGAGTGCCAGCAGAGCAATTCCGAAGGCGAGCCAAACAGCGCTGATCGTCCAAAGCTCCATATCGCTAAAATTGACAGTCCAGACCCGAATATCCACGCCATTGTAGATAAACCGGATCATGGCCGTGACCCATGATAAGGCCCCTGCCAACGCCAATCCGCCCAAAATATTGATGTAGACCTCCGGACGCTTCCCCCGTGCCATGACGGCGCAAAGGCCGAGCAAGACGGTCGGTACGAGCAGACCCATCGTCAGAGAGTTAAATATTAGATTTCCGGTGATCTCTTCTCCGCGTGCGAAAAGCGGTGAAAAGGCAAAGAGTGACCCCAAGGCAAATCCGGCTAAAGTCACATAAGAAATAATCTCTGCAATTTTGGACAGGACGAGATTTCCAGCAAAGCGTTTGGACAATCCCGCCAAAGTGAAACAGAGACCAATAGACGCCTGCAGCCCAAGTTCCGCATGGCCGAGACTATCGGCATAGACTTCCCCGCCATTCGAAAGATGACGAATTTGGAAGACTGCGAATAACGCCAAACCACCCAAGGCCGCTGCCTCGACAACACCATTTAGAAATTTGGGGAGCGGTCCCTCCTCTTCGCGGCGATGCAGCACATAGGCTGCCGCGCCTAATATGATTGTAGGTAACGCCAGATACCCCCAGAGCGCATTGAACACAGGCCGCGTCGAAATGGTTTCAGCCAATGGAAATTGAACCAGTAAGGCATGTGCAAATACGAGGCCTGCCAAACCGAGTAACACCAAGCGGGCACCGGGCAATCTGAGCCGCCAGACGGTCAAAGCCGCTATTACCGCGCCCAGAGACATGAAGAGCGAGAAGTGTAAGCCTTTGAAAGCCAAAACCGCGGCCAAGATCCACCCTAACCCAGCCCCTACGACAGAAATCGCGATGGTTTTCCATTCCCCACCTCGTCTGCGAAACCAGACGCTTACGGCTGCGAATACAGCGGAATATGCAAGAGCTATCGCTGCTTGAGTTTTATCGGCCGATAGCGTTGTTTCCGTCAAATCCAGAGCGACGACGCTGGACAGTCCCAGGGCAATAGCAAAGACGCTCCATTCGGTCTGAAATTTCAGATCGCCCTTATCAATGCGGCGCTGAACGTTATAAAATGCCAGAAGCACGACACCCAAAATCATACTCATCAAAATCAAGGTCTGCCAATCTCTATCGGACATGATCATAAAAGTAAGTGCAAGCAATCCCCCGGTTACGAGATGAGCTGATTGTTTTTTAAAGACCACTGAGGCGGCAATGAGTGCGCCGACGCTAATTAAGCCAAGAACGAATGAAGGCACGTGGGGTCCCTCAACTAAATACTCTGATTGTCCTCCAATCATACTAACAAGAACCGCCGCCAACGCTGCCCAGAAAATAGCCAAGGCGGGCTGGAAGTTTAACAGGGATAAACCTATTCGATCTTTCGTTTTATCTCGTTCTGCGAACCAAATCGTGACAACAAAACTCAACGCAAGGAACGCACTCCACAGCAGCAATTGTCCGTTAATTGCGGCCTCATTCGACATCAGGGACCAGCCTAGCCAACCGAAAACGACCCCTGTCGCTAGCCAACCCCAATCGGTACGACGAGACAGAGCCAATGCCGCACCGCCAATTAAAACCAGATACACAACCAACATCAACAGGCTGGGTGTGTCTGTTTGGATAAGCAATGGAGTGGCAAAAGACGCGAGCAATCCGATCGCCGCTAAGAGCGGACCTTGTCGCAAAGACAACGCCATCGCCCCTAAAGAAATAAATGCTAACGCGGCAAATGCAGCGAGGGCCGGTATTAATCCGTAGAGTTCGTGCGCAGCGTAACTTGCGCCGAGCAAGGTGAATATCCCGACGGCGGAGAGTAGACCTGGTACTGAGGCATTTCCTTGCAGGGCTTTTGCCGCCTCCCCCAATTTCCCCTTGAGGACTTTATCATCCGACCGTTTTAGCCACTCACCCGCGAGCAAGAGGGCAACGCCCAAAACAACCGCCATACCAATACGAGCCGTTGGGCCAAAGAACCCGGCTTCGATTGAAAAGCGAATGAGGAGCACGGCTCCCACGAGTAATGCCAATCCTCCAACCCAAACAGACCACTGTCCGCCGATGAGTTCTTCGAGATTTCGTGTTGGCTTTTGGGGTTTCGGCGGCTTGGGCGGGGTCCAAGACGGCTTCTCAGATAAGGTTTTCACTTGCGCAGCGGCAGAAGCTGCGACGGGTTGTGGGGCCGGTTCTATTGGTGCTGGCGTAGGCGGCACAACAGGCGCTGTTTCTGGAACAGGTTTGGGCTTGGGTTTCGGCGCGGCGGCAATGTCTGCAAGTTGGGCCTGACCTTCTGTCATTTCCAACACTTTTAGTCGCGCATTCAAATTCCTATTTTGTTGCTCCAGCTTGCTGATCCGCCCCGAAGACGTCAGCCCCAAAATAGAGCCAATCAATATAACGCCAATCAATACGATGACGAAAAGCAATAAAAAAACTTCCATGCAGGGAGATTAGGCGGAAGTGGGGCGTGGGGGGAAGCCTTAAATCTTGCCATTAATAGGGCGAACAACTCAAATTTGACAAAGTGAAATTAGGTTATTAGACGCCGCGCATGTTTTTCAGACCTCCAAACCACTAGCGTCTGACCCCTACCGGGTCTTTCGTACCTCGCTCATAACTGAGCAGGGTTTGTGGTTTCGCCTGCGCAAAAGCGACAGGCTTTTGAAAGACAAAATTCATGTATTTACGATTTGTATCGCCCCTTAAACATGGGGGAAGCGCGCGTCCGCGCGATTTGCACATGGGCCTTTTTCAAGCGGTTATTCACTGCCGTGATAATGTTGATATGCCGACTTGGTTACACGCCCAGATTATTGAAGAATTCGAGTGGTTTAAGGAATACCTACCAAGCCCGGATGATAAATATTTTCGATATTGGTATGTTCGAGACTTTCATTGGGACAGCATCTGCTGGTTCAAAGCCAGTGCTCATCAGATGATAAATAGAGCCTGGGCGCTAAAGGCTCTTATCGAGGAAACGGGAATGCCGCTCTCAGTTGTCGGGACGAAAAACCCAGGCTCTATTCGTTATGAGGATAGATACCAGATTGTGGCCAATCCGCTCAGGTCGGATTTGCCGAAGTTTGGCTAGCAATAAAAGGCCGCCCCTGAATTAATAGGGGCGGTAATACGTTAAGAGTATACAAATTTTGCCATGTCGGTGACCGAGTCGATCGAAACAGCCTTTCGAAAATCGTATTTATAGTCGGAACAAAAACACTCGATTGATGTATCATGAAAAGAAAAGATCAAATGTTTATCGTTTTCATGGGCCAGCAAATTATTCTTAAAAGCCAGTGCTGGCCCTGTTTTCACTTCCCAAACTCCATGTGAAGGATAACCTTCAACATCATAATCAAAAAATGCGCAAAGGTGATTAGGTTGCAATGTAGCTCTTTGAGAAAATGAACTTACGCCGTCCAAATAAAATATGACCATTAGGTCTTCATCCAAGTTTGGTTGGCGCAGTTTACATGTCTCTCCATCCCAGTCGTCGAGATTAGACAGATAATATCCAATTGATAGACGATGTTCATTGGCCATCATAACTGGAGCCGGAGCCCCCCAATCCATTTGTGGCAGATCGGGAACTTCCAAAAGATTTGATATAGGAGTCAAAAAATTGAGGTCGATACCACGGTTGCCAACATCCACGCGGGAATTAGATACCTCTAAAGCAGCCTTTTGGGACGTCTTGATATTCTCCAAATCAACGTTTTCCAACATTCGCTCGGTTACAGTTTCAAAAAACGCTTCGATCACAAGACGTTTTTCGTTCGGGAGTGCATCTAATAGCGGACCAATTATTTTGTCTTTCATGCCATTCACTTTACAGTAAAAACGGTGCCGCACATATTAAAAAGCCCCGCCGAAGCGAGGCTTTGAAAACTCTATTGATCCAAGAAGCTCCGGAGTTTCCGGCTTCTTGACGGATGTTTCAGCTTCCGTAGCGCTTTCGCTTCGATCTGTCTAATCCGTTCGCGTGTGACCGAGAATTGTTGACCTACCTCTTCGAGCGTGTGGTCCGTGTTCATCCCGATACCAAAGCGCATCCGAAGGACACGTTCTTCACGCGGGGTGAGTGACGCCAGCACGCGGGTCGTGGTTTCGCGCAGGTTAGACTGAATGGCCGCCTCAATCGGGAGGATAGCATTGCTGTCTTCGATGAAATCACCGAGCTGGCTATCTTCTTCGTCCCCAATTGGCGTTTCGAGAGAGATTGGCTCTTTCGCGATTTTCATAACCTTGCGCACTTTTTCGAGCGGCATAGACAATTTCGCGGCGAGTTCTTCTGGTGTTGGCTCTCGGCCAATCTCATGAAGAATTTGACGCGAGGTCCGAACGATCTTGTTGATTGTCTCAATCATATGAACCGGAATACGAATGGTCCGCGCTTGGTCCGCGATCGAACGCGTAATGGCCTGACGGATCCACCACGTCGCATAGGTCGAGAATTTATAACCACGGCGATATTCAAACTTATCGACCGCTTTCATGAGGCCAATATTGCCCTCTTGGATAAGGTCGAGGAATTGCAGGCCGCGATTTGTATATTTCTTGGCGATAGAAATCACGAGACGTAGGTTCGCTTCGACCATTTCTTTCTTGGCCTGACGCGCTTCGCGCTCACCTTTTTGTACTTTTTGAACAATGCGGCGGAACTCATCGACTGGCACGCCAGTCTCTTGTGCAAGACCACCGATTTCTGTTCGAATTTTTTCAATCGAGCGCGCTTCGCGTTGTAAAAAGCGGTCCCAAGCGGCAGAGCGGCCAACAAGGTCTTCTTGCCAAGTCGGGTTGAGCTCACTGCCGAGATAAACTTCGAGGAAATCTGTTCGCGGCACGCCGTTACCATCAGCCAAGCGCATCAGCTTGCCTTCGAGAGAGATAAAGCGACGGTTGATCGTATAAAGCTGATCAATCAGCGCGTCGATACGCGCATTGTTTAGCTGTAGATCTTTAATCTCAACAATGATCTGCTCTTGGATGGCGTCATATTCTTCGGCTTGCGGTTTGCGCAGTTTTTTGCCTGAGAGGCGTGCCTTGATGAGCATTTGCTGAAGCTTTTGGAACCGCCCGAAGTTTTCGGAAATCCGGTCCAGCTTCTCCATGATATCGTCGCGCAGAGCGGCTTCCATGCCAGCCATGCTGAGATTTGTTTTATCTTCTTCCTCGTCTTCATCATCCTCGATCGGTTTTTGACCGGGTGCATAGGTACGTTCTGGAAGTTTAGTTCGGCGTTCTTCAGCGAGTGACTCAAGGTCGCCCTCTTCTTTTTCTAATTCGCCTTTCTCGATTTTCTCACGGCGAACGGCGAGTGCGGAACGGTCTTCCTGAATATTCCCGATTGATCGGTTATAGGTTCCATCCAAATCAATAATGTCGCGCAGAAGGATTTCACCCTCGGCCAATTCCTCACGCCAAATCATGATCGCTTCAAATGTCAGCGCGCTTTCGCACAGACCTTTAATCATGGTGTCGCGGCCGGCCTCAATGCGTTTCGCAATCGCGATCTCGCCTTCACGGGAAAGCAGTTCAACAACGCCCATTTCGCGAAGATACATTCGCACAGGGTCATCCGTGCGATCTAGCTCCTCTTTGGAGTTACCGCCCTTGACCGCTGTCGTAGAGGTTCGCGCCAAAGTTTTTGGGCCGAGTGTTTCCTCATCGCGTTGATCATGTACGGAAATGCCCATTTCGGAGAGTTGCGCATAAAGAATTTCAATCTCTTCTGCGGTGATACCCTCGATAACGAGATGCTTGTTCAGCAAATCCACATGTAGCAAGCCAGACTTCTTGGCCTCCACAATCATGCGTTTGACTTCGATATTATCGAAGTCGAGACGCTTTACGGGTTTTGCGACTTCAGTCGACTTAGCTTTTTCAGCCGCGGCAGTCTTTGCCATGTGTATGCCACCTTCACGAGTTAAGTCTGCCTTATGGTAAAGACAGCCTTAAAATAACGTTAGCCCCGTCGCCTCCCGTGTGATCTTCACAGGGCCGACAAGGCCAGAAATATCTCAGTCGCGCGCTTCTTTCGAAGCCCGCATCGCACGGTGCATACCGTCCGAGTTGTCGCCCGATATGGTTTCCACCAATCGCGCGCGGGTGTCGTTCAGGTCAGCATCAGTTTGGTTTTGTCCCAAAAGGGTGTCGGCCTGGGCATTCCAGAGAGCCGCGCGTTCGTCCAATGATGCGTCCGTGCCGCCCATCCCAGCCCTGATCAGGAGCCGTTGACGGGACAAAACACGGTAGTCCTGTTCCAATCCTTCGGCCTCTATATGTGCAAGAAGATGAGTCTTTTCAACCGCTTTCGTCTGTCTCCACCAATCAAGTACAGCTCTTTGGATAACGGCGCAGGACGAATGTGTAAAATCCAGTTCAAACAGGCGTTCATCAACGCGCTCTAATAGCTCCGGAAACTCAACAATAGCCCCGATTAAGGTCGTTTCCACCCGTGCATTAGAAGCCAGCTTCTTGGCCGAGGCAATTTGGGTGGATTTATTCGCTTTTGCCTCTCCTGACCTATTTTTACGGCCTCGTCCGCCCTGCCAGCCAAATTGGGCATCAAACCGCGCGAGAAGTTCGGTCTTATAGAGGGCCTTCACATCCGCATTCTGGATCTCATCTAACGCTTTATAGAGGCGTGATTTTAAACCTGCTTTGGCCTCGGGCGTGTTTAGCGCCTCGACTTCGATCTCACGCCGCCACAACATATCCACCAACGGAACCGCATTGTTTAGAACCGCCTGCATCGCTGGCGGGCCGGAGGCTCGGATAAGGTCATCTGGGTCTTGGCCGTCCGGCAATATGGCAAAACGAATGGATTGCCCCGGACGCAATAAAGGCAAAGCGCGTTCAATTGACCGAAAGGCTGCCCGGATGCCGGCTTTATCCCCGTCGAAACATAATATTGGTTCAGGTCCAACCCGCCAGAGAAGCTCTAACTGGTCTTCTGTCAGCGCAGTTCCCATAGGCGCGACCGCATGGGTAAAACCAGCGCGAGCCAGCGCGATGACATCCATATACCCTTCGGCGACAATCAATCCGCGGGCAGAATTTTGTGGATCCAAAAACGCCCGGCGAGCGCGATGGTAGTTATAGAGCAGTTTGCTTTTCTGAAAGATCGGCGTTTCAGGGCTATTCAAGTATTTGGCTTTGGCATCCTTTGCCATGGCCCGTCCGCCAAAAGCCACTAACCGTCCACGCCCGTCATGGATTGGAAACATGATGCGATCTCGAAACCTATCCCAAGGTTGGCGGGACCGATCTTCGGGCTCGACCAATAGGCCTGCTTCAATCAATTGTTCAGGCATGGCGCCTTGAGCGATCAATTCGTCTTTAAGGGCTGAGAAATTATCTGGCGCGAACCCCATACCAAAGGCTTTGGCAGCGGTTTTGCTCATCCCGCGGCCTTTCAAGTAATCTCGCGCTGCGTCACCATCGCCGCGATATAGTGTCTTTTCGAAAAACTCCTGCGCGCGCTCCATCCAAGAGACGGTCTCTTTATTGCGGGCTGCGCGAGCTTCGGCTTGCGGATCAGCCTTAGGCATCTCCATACCGGCCATGCCAGCGAGGGTTTCCACGGCTTCGGGAAAAGACAGACCTTCAACCTCCATCAGGAATGAGATCGCATCTCCATGCTTGCCGCTGGAGAAGCAATGATAAAACCCCTTCTCGTCATTGACGAAAAAGCTGGGCGTCTTTTCATTGGTAAAAGGCGACAGTCCCGCGAATTCGCGGCCCTGTCTTTTGAGTTTGACGCGGCGGCCGACGACATCGGACGGCCGAACGCGCGCTTTCAACTCTTCTAAAAAATTATCACCGAACCTCATTTCCTAAAGGTAAGCGCGAATCAGGCTGAAAGCGAGTCCGATCAGCCTGGTAAGTTCAACTCCGAACTTACTGTGTAAGCCCAGGGTAGAATCGTTCTAGCTAAAGTCGAAAAAGCAAAGCTTATTCCCATCTGGGTCTTTTACATAGGCGCCGTAGAAAACACCTTCGATACGGGAGCCGGGCGCGCCATCGCAAGTCGCACCGAGTTGAATCGCCTTGTTATAAAGTGCTTCAGCGCCAGCTTGTGATCCGCCGCGGAACGCGACCATCGCACCGTTACCCGGAGATGGAGCTTCTTCGTTATATGGCTGACAAACAGCAATCATGGGTTCGTCGGTTGATTTTCCGATCATAGCGAGACGGCCAACATCGACGAGGACTTCGGAATCCAAGAGCTCCGTGTAGAATTTCTTAGCAGCGTCCAAATTTTTGACGCCAATCGTGGTGTATCCAATCATGGTTTTTCCTTTTTGATGGATGAAGTTATTCGGATGTGTCGACAGGCAAATGCCCTGTCTTCACATAAATTAGGCAACCTTCTTTCGAGAATGGATGATGCATGGACATATGCGGACTGCGCAGCCATGTGCCCTTAGGGTAATCGCCGTTCTCGTCAGAGAACACGCCCTCAAGTACAAATATCTCTTCGCCGCCAAAATGACGGTGCGGACTAAATTTCGTTCCAGGCGCCCAGCGGACCAGTGCGCAAGATTCGCCTTCATAACTATGTAGCGGTAGCACCGTCAGACCAGGCGCGGAGCCCGGTAGAAATTCCGCCGCCCGCGTATCCTTTGTAAAATGCGCTGTGTCGCCCTCGTCGAACTGATGAAGCTTCACGAGGATCACGCATCCATCCACACTATGGGGCGTGTGCGACGTGCCAATGGGATTTCGGATGTAAGTTCCTGCGGGGTAGTCCCCATGCTCATCTGAAAAGACACCGTCCACGACCAGTATTTCTTCGCCGCCGCCATGGGTGTGCTCTGGAAAATAGGAGTGCGGATCATACTTTACGAGCGACGTCGCTCGCGCGACTTCTTCGCCAATCCGATCCAACTTTCGTCGCTGCACTCCAATCATCGGGGAATCTTCCCAAACCATCGCCGATGTATCGATGACGACTCGCTTCGAAAAATCAGCATTAATACGCATGATACGACCTTATTCGTATTGACTACCTAGTGACAGGTAGGTATATCAAATATGAAGGTTTGCAAGCCTAAATCGACGTCCACACAAAAACGTGAGCCGACACAAATGAGCAGTGCCACTAAAATTCTCGACATTGCCGAAACCCGGATGCGCCGCGCGGGGTATAACGCCGTTAGCTACCGCGATATCGCGGCCGAGATGGGCATCAAAAGCGCCAGCCTTCACTATCACTTCCCCAAGAAAGAAGATTTGGGCGTCGCGCTTGTCAAACGCTATGCGGCGAATTTTTCTCGAAACTTGTTCAACTCAACGATTATGACGGACACCCACGAAGAAGAGCTAGCCGTGTTCGTCAATCTCTACAGGACAGCCCTTGAGGATCATCAACTTGTTTGCCTTTGCGCGGTTTTAGGCGCGGAAGCTCCTGGCTTGCCGGAACCCGTAACCAATGAAGTTCGCGCGTTTTTCGAAGAGAACATTCTATGGCTGACCAATGTTTTCACGGGGCTCGGCAAAGCAAACCCAGAAAAGTCCGCAAAGATCGCTCTCTCCCTATTAGAAGGCGCGATGATCGTAAGTTCAGTTAATAACGATAACGGTGTATTCGATGCAGCGGCAGAGTCGGTTTTGACCACCCCCTAACGAGTCTTGGACAACCTACCCTTTTTTCACTTTTCAGGCGAGTTTGGACTCAAGTCGCCTAACGCGAACCACAAAAACACATTGGGCCCGTGTTATGGTGTATTTGTGCCGACATTCCTAACTGAACGTCGGCACATTTTATCTAGGGTGCGCTGATTTCTAATCGCGACCTCGCCTCGGTGAGTGAGCAGTCATTTGCTTGAGATTCACTATTCGCTAGCGCTCCAAAACCGAGGGCCTCTAGTGATGCATCAATGGCCTGATTGCGTTCAGCCTCAGAATCGGCGAGCGCAAAGGTAACGGCTTCAACGTCTACGGGGACACCGGACACCTCGAAATTTTGTCCTGTGTGATCATAAACAATCATATTTGTCAGCCCTATTTGTAAGGTCTCAATTGGAAGGGGCTTGTCGAGGATCGCTGAGAGGACCCCGTCTGACGGCTCACCAACGAAACAAACGGGGTGATTCAGAGCCCGCATTGATAACAAGAAGTGTTCCGCAGCACTAAATGTGTTGGGCCCCGAAATCGTCGCGATCGGTCGATCATATGACACCCGTTCTGTTGGGCTTAAATCACGATGCACGAGTTCCGTTAACTGCGGCATTGGCGAGTCATCATAGCTTATCGCCTGGAAAGAACTTACCGGTATTTTTTCGGTCGTGAATCTATTCGCAATAGCATCCGCAACCGAGAGTTCTCCACCGCCATTGATCGATACATTGATAATCAAAGCTTCAGTGTTCGCAAAATCTGTAAGAATTCTGTCCATCAAGTCTTCAGTTGCATCCACATCCGTTTCGGAGCCATCATCTGATAGTCCTCCCATACCGTCGATTTGAAGGTAGCCAACTTGCCCATTTCCGATTGTCGCCCACAGGAAGACATCCTGACTTTCCCCGCCTGCCATATCGACGCTTCCATCATCAAAGTAACTGTTTCGGATAGATTCGAGGCGTTGAAATTGTACGCCTATATATTCGTTGATATTTGTAAATTCTGACTGATTTTCAAAACCTGTTACTAGGACTTCCTCGAGATTTGACCTGCCGGGTGTGAATTCGAAATTCGCTCCGTCGCTCAACGTGACATGACTATCGTCTAATTCGGACAACAGCCCAATCATTTCATTGACGAGTGCTTCGGTTGTCGTGTTTTCACTTACCCGCATCTTCGCGTCTCTCACGCGCTCATCCCAATCCAATATTCCCCGTTCTTCGAAGAACGGATAATAGTCGCTGAAATTTTGAGTAAAGTGATTGATCGCGGCCACCGGACCATTTTCAGTAATCAGCCTATTGTCTGTGCATGCGGGCGGCAAGCCGTCACGTTTGGAGAAAACAAGAGCGGCAGAATCTTCGGTCGCTATAAATTCATCCGAACCCACCGAATCAATCGCAATGATTTGCGTAAGGTCAGTCTGCGTAATCGTCTCAATCTCAAAGCATGTTTCGCGTGAATAGTCATACCGTCGAATTGTTTCTGCTTGAACGTCTAGCGCTCGGCCAAAGCCTTTTTGAATCCAGACTCCGTCTGGGATTGGTTGATTGGAACCACCGGGTTCCACAATAGGATTTAAAGGCGGAGGACTGATTGAACTCCCTCCGCAAGCTGAAATTAAAAGAGCTGGCAATAGCAGCATTGATTTTGAGATTTTGGATTTACGAAAGTACATTTACGCACCCTAATTTTGAGGAAAGAAATGAAAGAGGAAATTAAAAACGCCCAGCGGATTTGTGGGATCAACAAAGACCTAAGATTGGATCATCGGGGTTGGAAATTTCTCAGAAATGATTGCCTGAGGGCCTTACAAGTTTCACAAGCACGAAATTAATCACGAGCACTAGAAACCATACGGAGAAGTATTTTAGCACGCTAACCCACCACCCTATGGCCGCGGCCAGACATGCAGGTTTTCATCATTTGTTTGCGTTCTTCACGGGCATCCATCGCCCCAACTCCAGCCCCTAGGGCGCCCCCAACAACAGCACCCAATAAAGCCTCTTCTAACCCATTGCCCTTATCGTCAGCGAATACGGAAAGCCCCGTGAGGCCGGCGGCAAGCAGAGCCGTTTCTTTCGAGTTGCCATTTAGGAGCTTTCGTTGCTCGGCTAGGCTCCTGCAGTCAGAAATATCTTGCTCATATTTCGCGCCCGTTGGCCCATCTACTATGGGCATATAAGCCGCGCCAGTGTTCGCACAGCCTCCTAATGAAACTGCACCCAAACCTATAACGAGAGTGTACAGACTTTTTGAATTAAACATTTTGCGTCTCCTTGTAATTGCAAATTCAAGGCGCATTAGCAGCGGCTAAAACGACAATCGCCTCTACCGATAGGAGAGGACAAATTTATGCATTTACGCGAGCGCGTTGATGTCCTCCCCTATCCAAAAGGACAAAAGCGACGCAATTTTACTTGCTTTTGAATACCTCGTAATTTGATATCCGCAAATATGAGGTTCGAAGGACGAGATTTACGCAATGGATGATGCAGTACCCACGATTTTGGTGGCCATAAATATCGGGCTCTGCACCCTCGCTGGCACTTTGTTGAGCTTTCGGTCGAAAAATGCGGCTGTTTACTTGCCTCTAGCGACCTTCTTTTTCTTGTGTGCTTTTTTGAACTTTACGACCGTTATGAATTTTGTGGCGCCTCAGTATGATATCTTTCTCAGCACAATATGCGTTTCAATAGTCGCGCCTATGCTTTGGCCGATGTTCTGGTTTTATATAGAGGGTTTAACACAAGAAACTCGTTGGCGATTCAACCAACGTCATGTGTTGCATTTAATCCCCTCCCTATTTGGCTTGCTTGCAGCGGGTCTCGTGGCCTTACTTCCACAAACAACACGATTAAGTTTTTTCGGCGAAGATGACCCCATCCTGATTACACCTCTAGCCGTCATTGCTATGATTTTCTTGGCCCTAGTTATTGTAATCTGGTTTTTCCAACTCATCATATATACGATCTTGGGATTAAGGCGTCTTTTCAAATATAGGCGGCGATTGAAAGATGTTTTTGCTAGTACAGAGAACAAGGAATTAACCTGGCTTTTTGTTTTATTTTCATGTTTAGGCCTAACCTGCATCTACGCTATTCTTAACTCTTTCTTCCCATCTCTTTACGAACTCGGGGGTCCATTTTCAGCCGTTTGGGAAGAGTTGGTTTTGATGTCTTTTCTTTTTGCTTTGGCAGTTTGGGGTCTTCGGCAAAGTCCTGGATTCGAACCGCTTTACACGGAGCAAGAGAAGGTAGAAAAATCGCAAGCCTCTAACCAATCTGAAGACCCAAAACTAATTGCCGCATCTGATAGAGATCAAAAAGAGAAATATGAAAAATCTGGACTAGATGGGGTACGCGCCGATCGGATTTCTAGGAAACTTGAAAAGATCATGGAGACGGAGGAATTATATCTCAATCCCAATTTATCGCTTCCTATGCTGGCTAGGAGATTAGGTGTGTCTACGAACATATTATCACAAACGCTAAATCAGACGATTGAATGTAGCTTCTTTGACTACGTCAACAAATATCGAATTGCGGCCTCACTTCCAATGATCACTCAACGAAACAACACAATTTTGACTATCGCCATTAGTGTCGGATTTAATTCTCGATCAGCCTTTTACAAAGCCTTTAAAAGAGAGATCGGAACAACGCCTACCTCTTATCTGAAAAAGGACATCGCTAAAGATATGAGCGTTGTACTTTGAGATCAAAGCTTGGGCATTATCGAAGGGTCTGAAGTTTCACAATTAAGCCCTCCGGGATCCACATTCTTACCTAAGCAGGCTATCTTTTGGTTGGATGCCAAATTCACGCTCCGTGTGGATTTACAGCGAAGTCGTTTCTGCCCCATTGTTAAAACAGAAAGACGTTACGTCCCGCAGTATTCTTTGCGCACTTGCAGCTTGCATACTGAATTCCGCTCACCTATAGGCCCCGCGAGTTTGCGGATTGGCACTCCACCGTCTTGCGTCTCATCATTCTTACGCCCGGATTGGCCGGGCTAGTCCATCAAATCGCAATGATGCGAATGATCGGCAGGACCTTATTGCTGGAGCACCTCCCTTACATGTCCGAATCTATGAACCCAACAATGGATGATTTTGCATCCATGTTTGAAGCCTCAATTGAGGCATCCCCAATGCAAGAAGGCAAAGTCGTATCCGGCCTTGTCACTGGAATTGAAAAAGACGTCGTCATTGTTGACGTGGGTCTAAAAACCGAAGGCCGCATCGATGCCCGTGAATTCTTCACTCCAGGTGAAGACACAATGCCAAAAGTCGGTGACACAGTTGATATCTATCTTGAGCGTATCGAAAACGCCCTCGGCCAAGCCGTTCTCTCCCGCGATAAAGCGCGCCGCGAAGAAGCTTGGGTCAAGATGCACAAATTCTTCGAAGGCGAAGAGCCTGTTAACGGCGAAATCGTTGGCCGTGTTAAAGGTGGCTTCACAGTCGACCTTGGCGGCATCAACGCATTCCTTCCGGGATCACAAGTGGACATCCGTCCGGTTCGCGACATTGGCCCGCTTATGGGACAAACACAGCCTTTCATGATCCTCAAAATGGATCGTTCACGCGGAAACATTGTTGTTTCCCGTCGTGCCATCCTCGAAGAGTCACGTGCTGAACAACGTGCAGAGCTGGTTTCAGAGCTGCAAGAAGGCGAAACACGCGACGGCGTCGTCAAAAACATTACCGATTACGGTGCGTTCGTCGACCTTGGCGGTATCGATGGTCTCTTGCATGTCACAGACATGTCTTGGCGCCGCGTCAGCCACCCAAGCCAAGTCCTCAATGTTGGCGACACGGTTCAGGTCAAAATTATCCGCATCAACCCTGAGACACAACGCATCAGCCTCGGCATGAAGCAGCTTCAGGAAGATCCGTGGAACGCAGCCGCAGCGAAATACACACCAGGCACACGTCACACAGGTACAGTGACGAACATCGCCGATTACGGTGCATTCATCGAGCTGGAAGAAGGCGTCGAAGGTTTGGTTCACGTTTCCGAAATGTCTTGGACAAAGAAAAACATCCACCCAGGCAAGATCGTCTCTACATCTCAGCAAATCGAAGTCGAAGTTCTCGACGTCGATCAAGAGAAGCGCCGCATCTCCCTCGGTATCAAGCAGGTTCAATCGAACCCTTGGGACGATTTCTCCGACCGTTTCCCGCTCGGATCAACAGTCACAGGCGAAGTTCGCTCTATCACAGAGTTCGGATTATTCATCGGCCTGGACGGCGAAATCGACGGCATGGCCCACCTTTCCGACCTGTCTTGGGACAAGTCCGGCGAAGAAGCGCTTAAAGATTACACCAAAGGCGATACGGTTGAGGCGAAAATCCTCGAAGTTGACACGGATAAAGAGCGTATCTCTCTCGGCATCAAGCAATTGGTCAAAGACACAGCCCCTGCTGGCGCTGCTGGCGCCAACCGCGGCGCAACTGTCACATGTACAGTCGTCAACGTTCAGCAAGCTGGCCTTGACGTCACATTCGGCGAAGAAGGCGATGTCAAAGCCTTCATCCGTAAAGGTGATTTGTCCCGTGAGCGTTCTGAGCAACGTCCGGAACGTTTCGCTGTCGGTGATAAGGTTGACGCCATGATCACTCGTGCCAACCGCGCGCGTAATGATTATCAGCTGTCCATCAAAGCACTGGAAATCGCGGAAGAGAAAGAAGCCGTACAACAATACGGTTCCGCTGACTCCGGCGCATCTCTCGGCGACATCCTTGGTGCAGCGCTTAAAGGCGACAACTAAGCCAAGAGTCCCGATATGGGACGTTTTAAGGCGTCCCTTAATCTGATATTAACCATGAAAGCCCCTGTTTCAGGGGCTTTTTTCGTATGAAAAATCGATTTTTGATTGACGCGGCAAGGGCAAGGCTGATTTATACAGTCCATGCTAAGATCCGAACTCATTGATACTCTCCACGCAGAAAACCCGCATTTGACCCGTCGAGACATGGAGCGACTGGTTGCTGTTGTCTTAGAGACGATTACGCAAACATTGGAAGCGGGTGCACGCGTAGAACTCCGCGGCTTTGGGGCTTTTTCCGTCCGCAAACGCGATCCACGTGTCGGGCGCAACCCTCGTACAGGCGAAACTGTGCACGTTCCAGGTAAGCATGTTCCGTTTTTTCGGACAGGCAAAGAACTTCGTCAGCGCATTGATGACGGCTCCAAAAAATAGTTGAATATTAGCCGAAAGGCTAAACCCTACCATTCACCCGTATTTTCCATAGAGGCCCACGGCTCTTGTGGTGACAAATTCTCACCCGCTTGAAGCAGCTCAACCGATGCTCCGTCTGGACTGCGGACAAACGCCATATGCCCATCTCGGGGCGGACGAAGAATCGTAATGCCCTGCGCCTGTAAATGGGCACAGGTCGCGTAAATATCCTCCACACGGTAAGCCAAGTGCCCGAAGTTACGCCCTCCCGAGAGCTCTTCGGTTTTTCCATCAGCATCTGGCCAATTATAGGTCAATTCAACCAAGGGAGCCTGATCCTGTTTTGCACGCTCTACATCCTCTGGAGCGGCCAAAAAGACCAAAGTGAACCGACCTTTCTCGCTTTCATATCGACGAGTTTCTTGAAGCCCTAGGCCCTCACAATAGAAACTCAAGGCAGCCTCAAGATCACTGACCCGCAGCATAGTATGAAGATATTGCATAATATTTCTCAAAAGTTCGAGTTGGGTTCTTAAGTTTACCGAAGATGAACAGAAAACAACACAAAATTAACGACATTGACGGCTCGGCGCGCCCGTGCGATTTGGTCGCAGACATCGACGGGGGTCGATGTATCTTACCAGGAGGGAAAAATACCATGGGAATGATCTCAGAATTTAAAGAATTTGCAATGAAGGGCAACCTTGTCGACATGGCCGTGGGCTTTGTTATGGGTTCTGCCTTTGCCACAGTCGTCACATCATTCATCAGTGACGTCTTCATGCCAGCCATCAGCCCAATCATGGGCGGTGTTGACATGGCGAATATGAAATATGTCATGACCGAAGCTGTCGTCGCGGCGGACGGAACTGTCACAACGCCTGAAACAGCCATTAACTACGGCCTGTTTATCAATGCGTTGATTTCTTTCATCATCGTCGCTTTCGTAATGTTCCTCATCATCAAGGGAATGAACAAAACTAAGAAAGCCGAAGAAGAAGCACCTGCAGAAGTTCCAGCAAACGAAGTTCTGCTCGCAGAAATCCGCGATCTTCTTGCGAAAGCCAAGTAACGCATCAGCGTATATCATCGATTTGAAAGCCCGCTTTTCGGAGCGGGCTTTTTTGTGCGCGCCGTACATCTGCAAAGCTTGCATAAACCGAGCCCCTACCCCACATGAGCGCCCATGACCGATAAGACACAAACACCCACAGACCTTGTCACCGTTTTTCAGCTTGATGGCCAACCTGTTAGAGGCCGCGCTGTTAAGTTAGGTGCTGCTTTAGATACCGCTCTAAATCCCGGTGGCAAGAAACGCTATCCAGACTCCATAGCAAGACTTTTGGGTGAGGCCATGATGACAGGTGCGATCGTCGCCCAATCACTCAAATTCGACGGACGCCTCGTTGTTCAATGCCACGGTACAAATGACGGCGCGATTAGTTTGCTTATGGCCGATTGTACAACGGATGGGAGCATTCGTGGCTATGCGCGCTGGGATGCAGACAAGCTAAAAGAAATTGAGTTAGATTCCAAAAACCCCGGTGCAAATCTCCTGCTGGGGGGCGGCACATTTTCAATGACGATCGATCAAGGTCCAGACATGGATCAATATCAAGGTATCGCAGCCATTGAAGGTGAAAGCCTATCGAGTTGTGCCGAGCATTATTTCAATCAGTCTGAACAAATCCCCACGCGAATTCACTTGGCATGTGGTCAATCTATTGATGCGAACGGCTCACATTGGTCCGGCGGCGGTATAACGATTCAAAAGATTGCTGATGATGAAGCCCGGGCGGATGCGACACCGCCTTGGGAGACCGCGCAGCAATTATTTGCAACACTTACCGACGCAGAGTTGATTGACCCTGATGTTTCGTCAGACACTCTGCTGTATCGTCTCTTCAATGAATTTGGCGTTCGGAACGTCGAAACCCATGACGTTAACGCCAATTGCAAATGCTCTCGCGAAAGACTTCTCAATACCTTGAAGAGCTTTGACGAGGCGTCTTTGAAAGACATGGCCGATGACGGTGTGATTTCCGCAAATTGCGAGTTCTGCGCGACAGATTATAAATTTCCGTTGGCGGAAATTTAGCTCCGCCAAAAGGCCGGCGTTAGCAACACTAATGCCGTTACAATTTCTAGGCGGCCAATAATCATGGCCGTCATCAGTACCCATTTCGCACTTCCGGGTAAGTCTTGATAGGTGCCGGCAGGGCCGATGATATCACCTAAGCCGGGTCCAACATTGGCAACCGCACTGCCCGCGCCCGACCAAGCTGTAATTGGATCCAATCCGATCAAGGATAACAGCACGGCTGTGATTACAAAGGTTAGGAAAAAGACGAAAAAATAACTCATGACCGAGTAGACAACACTCGGCGGCAAGGTCTTCCCCCCATATCGCATCGGCACAACAGCATGTTGGCGCGGCATGCGGAAAAGATAATTCCGCATAGCTTCGAATGCCACTTGATATCGAAAAATCTTCACGGAGCAGGCTGTCGATCCCGCGCAGCCACCAATGAACATAAAGGCAAAAAACGCGGTGACAGCGAAAGGTCCCCACGCATTGTAATCGGCGGTCGCATAACCCGTCCCTGTCACGATAGAAACGGTATTAAACACCGCCAATCGGAGACCTCTTGTCACCTCAAACTGATCCGACAAGATTAAGAATAAAGCTATTATGAGACTTAGGCAGATGATGACGGTCACGAAAGCTCGAACCTGGCTATCTCGAATAATGGCCCGCAAATCGCCGCGCGTAGTCATCAGAAGGTAAACCCCAAATGGCAAGGCTGCGAGCATCATAAAGACCGTTCCGACAATATCTGCGCCATTGTCCATGAAGCCGCCCATAGACGCGTCAGATGTCGAATACCCGCCTGTTGCCAATGTCGTCATTGCGTGGGCGATGGCATCAAACCAGTTCATTCCGGTTATCATATATCCTACAAAACAAGCGATGGTCAGGGTGAGATAGATCAAGGAAATACCGCCGGCGAGACTGGCGGCTCGGGGCAGGATTTTCTCGCCCATGTCTGAGCTTTCGAGTCGGAAGAGCTGCATTCCGCCAACCTTCAGCATCGGCAGCACAGCCATAGCCGTAACGACAATACCAACACCGCCAATCCACTGCAGCAAGGCGCGCCACATCAACACACCGCGTGGCATATCATCTAGTCCGGTCAGTATCGTCGCCCCTGTTGTAGTAATTCCCGAAGTCGCCTCAAACAGGGCATCCGTCAAAGACAGATTTATAGGTTCAAACAAAAACGGCAGAGACGATAGAATAGCCAGCGTCAGCCACGCAAAGACAGTCAAGACAAAAGCACCGCGCGCGCGCAATGTCGGATGTGGTGTGTATGTGATCGTCGCCAGCAAAGCCCCAAACAGGGTTGTGATACCGCCAGCAATACCAAAGGCCCGCCATGCGCGGCCTTCATCTAAAACATCCACTAACATCGGAATGAACATCAGAATACCGAGGGCGGAACTCATCAGGCCAATCACGAAAAAAACTGGGCGCAAATCTGGCATGAAAAACTCGTAACCTGCCTTGCAGGTCATGGGAAGTGGACTATCGACCTGAGTTAGTCTTGAACTTGAGAATAACCCGTCGCAATAAGGGGCATGAAACATCTAATCGCGCCCCTCCTTCTCACAACGCTGCTAACGGCCTGCGCGGATAAAGATAATCCCACGCCGACATTGCAGCAGGCCGCGGAGCAGTCCCAGAAAGAGGTCGATGCGATACAAGCACCGGTCAATTATATTCGCGAGACTCCGGTACCAGGAGGACTCAGCCCCGAACGGATAAACAGTGCTCCGGCTTTGGGCGGCACGACGTTATCAGGCGTTCAAATCGCCCCTTCAGGTGAATTTGTCACCGTTTTACAAGGCCGCAAAGATAATGCGCGTCAAAATGATCTATGGGCCTATGATCTTGAAACCGGAGAAGGCCGCCTCCTGGTAAGCTCTACGGACATCTTGCAAGGACCCGAAATTCTCTCCGAAGAAGAAAAAAACCGCCGCGAACGTGCGCGTGAGTATGGCAGCGGAATTATTTCATATAGCTGGGTTGGGGACAGCTTGCTGCTCTTCCCCTTGGGTGGAGACATTTACCTCTACGATTTGGAGACGCAAGAAAGCCGCCAAGTCACAGCCACTAAAGGCTTTGAAACGGATCCAAAAGTTAGCGCGAACGGAAGCACAGTTGCCTATGTGCGTGATAATGAACTTTATATCAAAGATTTGAAAACAGGATTAGAGCGCCAACTTTCCGACGGATCGACGGATACAATCCGAAATGCAACAGCCAGTTTTGTTGTGCAGGAAGAATTGGCCCGAAATACGGGATATTGGGTCTCAGGCGATGCCAAGACTGTCGCCTACACGCTGATTGATGAAAGTGCGATCGCTATTGAGAACCGGATCGACTTTGGCGCGGATGGCGTCAAAAATATCGCGCAACGCTATCCCTTTGCCGGTACGGCGAACGCAACCGTCAAATTGGGGTTTGTATCGGCCACTGGCGGCGAAACACGCTGGGTCGCTTTAGATGACGATCCCGTTTTAGGCGATGACATTTATCTGACACGTGTCGCTTGGGCACCAGATAACAGAACAGCCTTTGTTGGCGTTCTTGCGCGCAATAATAAAACGCATCGCATTTATAAAATTGACTCCAAGACTGGCGAGAAAACAGAGTTTTATGAAGAAACCTCGCCAACTTGGTTAAA
Organism: Litorimonas sp.; assembly: GCA_039975855.1. GTDB lineage: Bacteria > Pseudomonadota > Alphaproteobacteria > Caulobacterales > Maricaulaceae > Litorimonas. Next base: position 233,498 of record JBDWGH010000004.1, read on the forward strand.
CATTCGAAGCCGCTTATCGCCAACTGAGGACGGCGGGCTAATCTGGTCCTCTGAACGCAATGATAAACGTCAGCTTTTCAAAATTGACCCAGACGGCCTTATCGCGGCGCTAACTCCCGAAAACATGAACGCACGAACTATCGCTTGCCGGACAAATGATACGCTATTCGTCAGCGGCTGGGTAGACAGCCCGCTATCCAACCATATTTTCAAAATCACCCAATCAGATGACGTCGAAGCGCCGCATATAGTCACGCAGATTACGTCTGGTCCAGGCATTCATAGTGCTCGATTCAATGGTGATTGCTCACGTTACCTCGGAACATATTCCGATGATGAAACTCCAACAAATTTACGTGCTTATGAAGCGGATGGGACACCGCTGGCCTGGCTGAATGAGAATAAGCTGGACGAGACGCATCCCTATGCTCCCTTCTTAAAAACGCATATTAGTCCAGAATATGGTCAGCTCGATGCCGATGACGGCACGAAATTGGACTATATGCTGTTTAAGCCCACTGACCTGAAACCTGGCGAAAAACGTCCTGCAATCACAATTGTTTATAATGGACCGGGTGTACAACGCGTACAAAATCGGTTCTGGCGCAAGGACCTTTCTAAAATGTTGGCCCATCATGGGTTTGTTGTTTTCACATTGGACGGGCGTGGAGCCAGCAATCGCGGAAAAGCCTTTGAAGATCACCTCCACCGCTCCATGGGTCAAATCGAGACCGCGGACCAATCCGTTGGCGCGCGTTGGCTCGCGAAACAAGACTTCGTCGATGGCGATAACATGGGTATCTATGGCTGGTCATATGGCGGCTATATGACACTGCATATGTTGGCACAGACGGACCTTTATAAATCCGGAGTATCCGGCGCTCCCGTCACAGATTGGTCACTCTATGACACGGCTTACACCGAACGTTATTTGGGTGACCCAAATCCTGGAACGGCCAATTACACTGAAGGCGCTTATGAGGATGGGAGCGTCTTTAAATATCTTGATGGCCTCACGGAACCGGTTCTCCTTATTCACGGTATGGCGGATGATAATGTCGTCTTCCGACATTCGATCAAGTTAATGGCCGCGATGCAGGAAAAGAATATGCATAACCTGCGCATTCAAACCTATCCTGGTGAAAAGCATGGGTTCCGGAAAACAGAAAATCGTATCCACCGCGACAGACAAATCCTGGAATTCTTTAGTGAAACGCTTGCACCTGAACCGCGATAAACCAAAACCATAGCTCAGGAATAGTTGGGATAATTTCTCTCCAGTTGGAGATACTTTGACACCCAACAAAACAATTGTATTCCCCATTAGGCGAATGAACGAATTGACGCGCTATCTGTTAATAAGACTTGGCTCGCACCAAGAGCTTAAGACTATTCAGTTTCTGCTAACCGAACCGCTTCGCGGATTTGCCCCCGCAAAAGTGCGGTTTCGACTGAGGTTGGATCTAAGTCCAAAGCCGCCTCAACATCGGCTTGAGCGTCTTCAATTTTCTCGAGTTTAAACCGGGCATCCGCGCGGTACCGAAGCGCGTCAGCCCGTTTCGGATCCAGCGTGAGAACGGAAGTCAGGTCAGTTTCGGCATAATCATAACGACCGGAAAGCGCGTAAGCGCGTGCACGCGCAATCCGCAAATCCAAATGGTCAAATTCCAACTTCAAACCAGCAGAGGCAGAGGCATAAGCTTTGTCCGCCTCTTTTACCGTGAGCCAAAAATTCGCCGCTTCCGCGTAATGCTTGGCACGTGTCGCTTTGGAACCACCATCTGGGCCCGCCGCCAAAGCATCCAACCGGAATGCGGCTTCATCTTCATGTCCTAAGGCGAATAATGCCATAGCGACGCAGTGTTTCGCGCGTCGTCCGCCGCCCTCATCCCGCCATTGCATCGCCGATTCAAATGCCTCTTGGGCATCGTCGGCAATAGATTCAAGGCAGGACTTATGCCGCGCTTCAAATTCGCTTGTTAAGTCTGCAGCCAGACTTGGTGTGCTAAATAGAATCATCCCACCAATGAGGCAGGCGACATGAGAAATTATACGTGTCATGCCGCTCGCATAAACGCAGGAAACTGAACCGACAATGAGCCGTCACATTAATAAGCCTCAATCTGCGCTCCTCTTAGGTGCAGGCTATGTGGCACGAGCTTTGGCGCCTCATCTCATCGCCGACGGTTGGGATGTGCATGTCACCACGCGGTCTGGCGAGACGACGTTGCAAAATGTAACTTGCCACAAATTCAGAGGCGCGGCCTCAGCTGATCTTCAATCTGCTTTTGTCGATGCCGAGATAATTGTCAGCTCAATCCCGCCCGCGAAAGATGCGACAGATCCTGCCCTCTCGGAGTTGGGACATCTAACCCCAACAGCGAAATGGATTGCTTATTTATCTGCGACCTCAGTTTACGGCGATCGCGCCGGTCAATGGGCCTTTGAAGGCGAAGCTCCTTCCCCCAGTTTGCAGCGCGGCAAAGCGCGTGCGGAAGCAGAGCTGGCTTGGATTGAAACCCTTTGGCCAGTTCATATTTTTCGGTTGGCAGGAATTTACGGCTCCGGACGAGCCCCTTTTGAAAAGCTCAGAAGTGGTAAAGCCAGGACGATCATAAAAGAAGGTCATATCGTCAACCGCATCCATGTTGAAGATATTGTCAGCGCGCTATTGCTAAGTCTTCAGAAACCCAACCCGCAAACAATTTATAACATAGCTGACGGCCACCCGGCCCCACCTCAGGATGTGTTAGATTACGCCGCAGGATTATTGGGACTTCCGCCAGCGCCGCGTGTTGACCTACACGACCCTTCGGTTTCGACTATGGCGCGCAGTTTTTATGCAGAAACCAAACGTATCAATGCAGACAAAGCTCGGCGAGATTTAGGTTGGGTTCCGAAATTCAGTAGCTACCGAGACGGATTGACCGCAATTCTAGCGGAAGAAAGCCGACCCTGTCCCGGTATCACTAAACCGCCCACGTAAGCCGGCTGTCCGTGCGCTGAGTGCAGTTTTAGAAGACGGACCATACTCCGTGCTCAAGACATAACCCTTGTTGCGCATGCACACCTCAAATTCAGGATCGAGACGCATTTCAGAGTCGGACATGAATATATATCCTCGATGACGTGATTCACAATTCTGCCAATCTACGGATTGCGAAGGTCCGTTCAGTTTCACGAAAGCCGCGTCTCTTGGATCGGTCGTTTCTGCGACGATTAAGGGTCTGAGGCCTTTGTCGTTGTAACCGTAATAATAAAACTGGGATGGGTCATAAATCTCGATGTCATAGCCTGTATATTGGGAGGCTGTATATTGAGAGGATGTATCGTAAATTTCGACGTCATATGCTTGGCCATCAAACTGATAGTCCTGCTGCGGTGTCGATCGAAGACTCGCATCAGATTGGGTTGCAATGTCAGCCTTGTCCGATTTGCTCCAAAGGCTGCACCCACTCAAACCTAATCCCGTTAGGGCTATGACTGTCAGTGTTCTGATCCGCATAATACTCTCTCACATTGATACCGTGCGGCTTCCGGTTCAATCTTCATGCCAAGTCGCATGTTTCTTTGAAAAAATGTCTGGCGACAGGGAATTGACTTGAGCTGTGAACACGGCACAACATGGTCATGACTGAAACGCCATTTCACACAAAAGACCCCGTCCACCCGTCAGCCGACTCACGGTTGATAAAAATCTGGGAGGCGGCGGAAGTTTACGGCGAACGCAGTTTTGACAATTACGCGCAAATCCGGTCTCTTGCAGAAACATTGCGCGACCTTCTCTGTGCGTGGTTACACAAAGGGGAAGAACCTTGTGTTTACCTCGTTCCGCCAGAGGGTCCGTTTCAAGCCCAAAACTATCAATCAGGGGCGTACTCGGTCTCCGGCAAAGGATATTTACCGCTGAAACCCATCAGCTTCGGCCTTGCTGTGCGTATCTCCGAGGACAAAGACTACATGCGGTTGCAGCTGCACTGCCAAAAAGAAGGTGAGTTGATGAAAATTTCCATCGGGAAAGAAAGCCCGATTTCTATCAACCTACCCTTGGATGAAAGCCAAATGACCCCGTTATTTGAGTTGATTTACGGCCATATCCTTGCGTTTTTCCAAGATAGTGTTGCGAAATATGATGAAGGTGATTACGGCACCTCTGTCATTGGATTTGATATATACCGCGTGGCTGAATAACCCCCCTGAACAGCACATAGAATTAAGTTTGGTTTGAACAGCTGATTCAGCTATTCGAACTGTTGATGTATTTCCCGCGAACCTTAGGTCGCGCCGAAAAATGAGATGATTATGGGTTTTGAAACGGCAATGTTGGTAGACATCATACTGGCAGGTGGCGGTGAAGGTCACCACGAGGCGTCTACACTTCCATTCAAAATCGCCCTAATCGGGGCATTGGGTATTGGGGCTCAATGGCTGGCTTGGAAACTCCAACGCCCCGCCATTGTGTTGATGGCGATTGCAGGGCTGATTTTTGGCCCGCTGGTTGGATATCTTCTAGGTTTACCTATGCCAACCTTCATCCATGACGCCTTGGAACCCTTCCGTTTAAACCCGCAAGTTGATTTTGGTGATGTTTATAGACCCATGATCGGGATTGCGGTGGCCATCATTCTATTCGAAGGCGGATTAAACCTAAAATTCAAAGATTTAGGCGACGCCAAGCGCGCAGTTATTCGAATGGTTGTCTTGGCAGGCCCTATCGCGTGGGGCTTGGGAACACTTGCGGCCCATTATCTTGTCGGATTGAGATGGGATATGGCAGCCATGGTCGGCGGCCTGTTTATTGTGACAGGTCCAACCGTTATTATGCCATTGCTTCGCCAAGCACATTTACAAGCCAAGCCGGCCAATATTCTAAAGTGGGAAGGCATCGTCAATGACCCATTAGGTGCGCTATTCGCCGTTGTTGTCTTCGAATTTGTTCGAATTACACAAATCGAAGCGAGCATGGCGATGGTCTTTGGACGTATCGCATTTGCAGCGATCCTTGGAACAGCTGTTGGGATTGTTTCAGGAATCGGCATGGCTTGGGCTTTCCGCCGGGGAGTGATTCCAGAGTATTTGAAAGCACCTGTAGTTCTGGCGTGGGTGTTGGTGATCTATGTCTTGGCGAACACACTCGCAGATGAGACCGGGCTGCTTGCCGTGACGGCTTTGGGCATGACCATGGCCAATACAAAATTTGCCAGCATGGTCGAAATGCGCCGCTTCAAGGAGAACATCGCGATTATCCTCGTCTCAGGCGTCTTTGTGATGTTGACTGCAACACTGACTCCTGCCGTCCTGAGAGCCTTTGTTTCCGACTGGGGCGTGATTGCCTTTGTTTTGGCGATGATGTTCCTTGTACGTCCAATCGCCGTCATGGTCGGAACTTTGTGGTCAGGTGTGTCTTGGAAAGAGAGCTTGCTCGTCTCCCTCATAGCACCGCGCGGTATTGTTGCCGTAGCTGTTGCGGGTCTCTTTGCTGCTGAGATGAACGCACTCGGCCGCGAAGACGGGCTGATCTTTGTGCCGCTGGCCTTTGCTCTCGTATTTGCGACAGTGTTGTTTGCAGGGTTCTTTATCGGACCACTGGCCCATATGTTGAAGCTGGACAGCGGCGATGGTGACGGTGTTTTGATCGTTGGTGCCAACCCATGGTCCCTTGGCCTCGCGAAAGCACTCAAAGAAATGCACATCAAAGTGACTGTCGCCGATACAAATTGGCGGCGCCTGCGCGGTGCCAGACTGGAAGGCCATAATACATTTTACGGTGAGGTCCTGTCCGAAAATGCTGATTACTCGCTCGATCACAGCGCTTTTAATGTGCTCATCGCGGCAACGCCAAATGAAGCCTATAACTCACTGGTCTGCGTTGAATTTGCGCCCGAATTAGGTCGTCACCGCGTTTTCCAAGTCGGCGCAAGAGAGAACGATGAAGATGATGCTGAGAGCATTGCGTTCACATCACGCGGTCGCACCTTAACGTCCCGTGGGCGTAGCTTTGATGCGTTGACCCGTGATTGGTGGGGTGGATGGCGTTTCCGAGCCACAAACCTGTCAGAGGAATATACGCTGGACGATCTTTATAAAGATCGGGGCGATGATCTTGACCTCATCATGGCGCGTAAACCCGACGGCACGCTGGAGTTCATTCAGCCAGGTCAAGAGTTCCGTGCCCAAGGTTCAACCGTATTAAGCTTTTGTCCGGCCAAAGACACGGAAGGCTCCCGCGGTGAAGGCGCCAAACGCGGCGGTACAGGCATGGCCGGACCCGCAGCGCCATTGCCCTCATAAATGAAGAAATATGCCGTCTTCGCTGTCTGTTGTCTGGCAGGGTGTTCGGCTGCCAATCCTGCCAAGGAGATATCATCCGCTATTTTGGCAGAAAGTTCCTGCTCGGCTGATACCGTAAGATACGAACCAGCGCCGCTCGACATATCATTGTCAGTGGCACCTTTGGGCGCAGCAAAAGACATTTCGGATGGGCTTCCGCCTTCCGTTGAATTCTTAAACGGCTGGCACATTACGTCGACGAATACCGAATTGGGCGGACTTTCAGGCCTCAAAGTCCTTCCTTCTGGAGAACTTTTAGCCGTCTCAGACAAAGGCTATTTTTTAACCCTAGACCCTGAAAAAAGTCAGGCGACGATTATGCCGCTGCTAGATGCTAAGGGAAGATCTCTCACAGGCAAGACACTAGGTGATGCGGAAGGCCTCGCCCTAAAAGACGGATTGGTTTTTGTTTCTTTCGAACGTCGTCACCGTATTTTGGCCTATAATTTAGAACGTTGTGGTGTCGCAGCCCGTGGAACCCTTTTCTCTGGTTCACCCGAGTCAATACTGGGGACCAAGCTTGGCGCTAATGACGGTGCCGAGGCCCTAGATATTACAGCAGAAGACCACATACGCGCCGGATATGAGACCGTGATTGACGGTCGGGCACCGCTCGTCACTTTCGAAACAGATGGCACTGTTTCAGACGCCGTAGACTATGTTTCAGTGGAACCTGATTTCAAACTCGTTGGCGCAGATGAAGGATATTTTTTGTTTCGCGCCTATGACCGAGAGGCCGGCAATCGCAATATTATCCGCGGGCCCAATGTCGAATTTAAGCTCGCGCCGCCACTCAATGTAGATAATTTTGAAGGCATAGCCGTACAAAAAACGGCAGGCGGCGCAACACGTCTCTATCTTATCTCGGACGATAACTACTCCTCCCGTCAACGCACACTTTTATACGTTTTCGAAATTCGCGATTAAACGCTGCGAAAGCGGGCTTTGTCGAAAACTCTCAATACGGTTTTTAACTCATGTCCGCGTTTCAATACGAGACCGCCCGGAGCAATCACAGCGAACTGACCTTGCTTCTTCCGCAATGCCGGAACTTTTTCGATCCGATAAAGGGCGTGTTCCGAGGCCCGGCGATACACGGAGAAGACAGCTCTATCTCTTAGGAAATCCATCGCATAGTCTTTCCAATCGCCATTACTGACCATTTGCCCGTAGACATTCAGGATCGCCGAAAGTTCGTGACGGTCAAATGCGACTTGGGACGGGCCTTTAGAAGACCGGTTCGACCCTGACGGAAAAGGAACGATTTGGCTCATATTCTCAGCATATACTCGTTTTTTCGGGAGGCAAGTCTACGCTTATCACGCGAGTCAGACTCGCAAACCTATCCACTTTGTAATACCTCGCCCCATTCCCGCCACATTTGCAGCAGGATTTGACCTTAAACCAACTCTAGCAGAGACTAGTCGCAGGACGGAGCAGTTGATGTGGGTCGGTTATTTATCAGCCCCCCCAGCCCCCGAAACACAAAAGCCGGATCGGCCTGCGACAATTAACGTTCCCACGTTGACATGATGGGGGTCCCTGTCCCTAGGGAGATCCTATCTAAGTGGCCCGGTCCCGTATTGCGTTCAGCCCCGCATTACGCAGCCGGGCTACCGTCATTTTAGGGGTCTAATCAATGACGGCAGCGTCCAGAATTTTCGCACTTTCTTTGTCATGAACGAGAACCGCATATTGCGTTGTATCGGATTTCGGCAGCGTGACTGACGCCGTCTGACCATTCCAATCCAAACTTTGTACATCCGTTACAACATTTGTCAGGCGCAATGTCCGCCCGCCATTTTCACCGCGTTTAACCTTCACGCTTTGCTCACCGGGCATAAAAGACACAACATCAACGATAATGTCTTTAGACGTGTTGGCTTCGACCGTCAGCGTATCCCCAGAACGGGTCAAAGAAAGATCGATATCATTTTCAGGTAGGCTCATATCTGCAACATCTCGTTTGGAATAGCGCGGACTATGCGCTGAGCCGCCCAAGACGATTTGCGGTGTATAGATATTGGCGGCGCCAAAAGCATCGCGATAATCGCGCTGACGTTGGGTAAATTCCGGATCACCAAATGTATCCGTCCAGCCCAAATAATCCCAATAGGTCACACCATAAGAGAGTACGAGTGTATCCGGGTTTTCTGAGAGCTTTGTCACAAAACGATTGGCCGGTGGACAAGACGAACAGCCTTGTGAGGTGAAGAGCTCGACGACATGGGTCGGCTTTGCCGCCACATCTGAAGCCATGGCTGAGGTCGCGAATGACGCCAGAGTCAGCGTTGCGAGAGGGAGGAGTAAATGTTTCATGCTTTTCCCTTAACTCTCAGAAGATGAATACGCACCCAACAGATGTATCACAGTGTGGTGAGCGAGATTAAAGGCTTGGCACCGGTTCGGCCTTTACGTCCGGTTCACCGTCCCCATCCATATCCGGGTTGCCATCGGCGGAGAGCAAAACAGCGATCCAACGCGTTGTGGGGAATTGCGCTAAAATAATCATGATGATGACCGTCAGCGGCGCAGATAAGAATGCCCCTACACCTCCCCATAAAGCCCCCCAAACCGAGAGGGCGAGAATTACCACCAAGGCAGACAGGTTCATACTGTCACCCATCATCTTGGGTTGGATCGTGTTTCCGATAATTGTTTGGGCTCCGAACAAAAGAGCTGCGAGTAAGCCAACACGGCCTAAACTATCGAACTGAACTAAGGCGAAAATAACCGGAAGACCAACCGCGAACAATCCGCCAACGATCGGAATGTAGTTTAGTATGAATATCACAAGCGCCCAAAACAGTGCGTTGTCCAACCCAAGCGCCGTCATCGCGACATAAGAGATGACAGTTTGCATTAGGGAGATAATTGTTTGGACGGACAAATACTTCTCAATTGAAGTACGGATACGTTCGCCTACCTTTGCAGCTTGAGCCCTCCGTGTTGTGTTTGGAAAAAGGTCGTCCATTTTTTTCGGGAAACTGGACTGAGCTGCGAAAAGAAAAACGACATAAAGTGCGATAAGGAAGAATTCGGACAAAACCCCTTGGACAGTAGCCGCGAACGTTCCCAAGCCGCTTTCGATTTTGTCGGTAATTCCGAAATTTTCATCTAGGGTCTGGAAGGACATGTTCTCTTGCCCAGTCTTATCCGCGATCCAGGAAAAGATTTCAGTTAGCCGCGTGTTATATTTAGGTGCGTCTTTGACAACGTCGCCAACTGTATCAACAATCACAAATATGAAACCGACCATGAGCCCTACAACGATCAAAACGGCAATGGTGAGCGCCAACCAATAGGGAAATTTTGAAGACAAATTATCCATCCATCGCGCAAAAGCATCGATGATTAGCCACACAAATATTGCAAGCGCGAAAGGCGCCAAAAGATCGCGTGTGAGATAAAGCAGCGCAATTAGAGCCATACCCGCCAAAAACAGCAAAGTAGCCCGTATTGTGGTGTCATTCGTCGTAATCATTGTCGTAACCCTCTCTCGCGTCAGAACACTCATATTGCATTCAAGCCCGCGACCCCATAACAAAATCACGAAAATTTAAAGGACCTCTTACCATGAAAAATGGGATATTTGTCGGTACAGATGACCAAGGTGTAAAGCAGCATTTATGGTTGCCGCTTGCGAACCGTCATGGCCTCATTGCGGGCGCGACGGGAACGGGTAAGACTGTCACATTGCAAATTTTGGCGGAAGGTTTTTCCAAAGCCGGTGTCCCTGTCTTTGCGGCTGACGTGAAAGGCGACCTTTCCGGCGTCTCGCAATCGGGTAGCGTCGATCACAAATTACATGATAAACTGCTTCAACGCGCCATGAAAATCGGGCTTGGTGAATATGATTATGAAGCCATGCCCACCGCATTTTGGGATTTATATGGCGAGAATGGCCATCCCGTTCGGACAACCATTTCCGAAATGGGTCCAACCCTTCTGTCGCGCCTTATGGGGTTAAATGAGACCCAAGAAGGTATCCTGACCATTGCGTTCGAATTGTCCGATGACCAAGACATGCTCTTGCTCGACATGAAAGATCTACGGGCTTTGTTGAATTATATCAGTGACAATAAGAAAGAGATCTCTCGCGAATATGGCAATGTTACCAGCCAATCCGTCGCCGCCATCCAGCGTCAACTTTTGAAATTGGAACGCGCCGGCGCAGATGAATTTTTCGCGGAACCCGCCCTCGACCTCAGGGACTTGATGAAGACAGATGAGAATGGTCGGGGCGTCGTCAATATTTTGGCGGCAGATAAGCTGATTAATTCGCCAGCCCTATATTCGACCTTCCTACTCTGGCTCTTGTCCGAATTGTTTGAGGAGCTGCCCGAAGTCGGCAATCCGGAAAAACCCAAAATGGTTTTCTTCTTTGATGAAGCGCATTTGCTGTTTGACGATGCACCAAAAGCCTTACTCGACAAAATTGAGCAAGTGGCGAGATTGATACGCTCTAAAGGGGTCGGAATTTATTTCGTGACGCAAAACCCAATGGATATTCCGGATAGCGTATTGGGCCAACTCGGCAACCGCATACAACATGCCTTGCGCGCCTATACACCAAAAGAGCAGAAAGCGCTTCGCGCGGCGGCCAGTTCATTCAGGGAAAACCCCGCTTTTGATACGGGAGAGGTCATTACGGATTTGGGTGTAGGGGAAGCGCTTGTATCCTTACTTAATATGAAAGGCGCGCCAGAGATTGTTAGGCGCACAATGGTTCGTCCACCAGTATCTCGATTAGGCCCGGCTGTTCCTACAGAACGCGCTGCCATCATAGCCGCATCTAATTTGAAGGATAAATATACGGACACGATCGACCGTGAAAGTGCCTATGAAAAGCTAGAAGCGAAAGCCATAGCCCACGAAGAGGCCGCCGAAAAAGCGGCAGAAAAGGCGGAAGCCGACGCTAAGAAAGAAAAAGCCGAAGCCGCAAAGAAGAAAAAGAAAACCACGAAGCGCCGGTCCGGGCGCCGCAAAAAAACAGTCGGCGAAACACTGGCCTATGAAGCAAAGCTCGTCACACGACAGATCGTCAGATCGCAAGGTCGCAAAATCTTACGCGGACTTTTGGGCGGGCTAATGCGGCGCTAGTTGAGATGCCAAACATCACGCGTTTCGCTCCCTCGCCGACGGGACAACTGCACCTGGGTCATGCTCATGCTGCCTCTGAAGTTTTCAAATTTGCGGAAGCGTCAAAGAGTTTGGCGCTTCTCCGTATAGAGGACATTGATCACACACGATGCCGCCCCAAATATACTCGCGGTATTTATGAGGACCTTTCGTGGTTGGGCTATAGCTGGCCTACCCCTGTCCGTGTTCAAAGCGAGCATTATTCGGATTATGCGAAAGTGGTCACAGACTTAGTGCAGCGTGGGTTGGCCTATCCATGCGTCTTATCACGCAGCGATCTCAAAGCGGGAAAACGGACAATCCGTCCCAACAGCCCCTCCCATGCGGAAGCTGCCCGCGTATGCGACCGTCTACGCAAATCCGTAAGGCTAAAGACTCCCTCCCTGCCCTTTTCCGTTCGACTGGACCTCAAAGCCGCACTTCGCCGGACACCAGCAAAGCTGCCCTATTTTGAGCAAGGCGTTTTGCGCCAAGCTCTCCCTGACTTGCACGCTTGGGCAGCGTCGGATCATCCCGATCCTATCATTGCGCGAAAGGATATTGGCGCCAGCTATCATATCGCGGTGACGCATGATGACCACCTTCAAGGCGTGACACATATCGTCCGAGGCGAAGATTTTTTAGACCAAACGCCTCTACACATATTGATCCAAAACCTGATGGGATGGACCACGCCGCATTATCATCATCATGCGCTCGTCACGGATGATACGGGGCGTAAGCTCTCCAAATCGGATAAGGACATCACGATCCAAAGTCTGCGCGAAAGCGGTATCAAACCCGCAGATGTCTTGTCCCGCGCTCGCGGCGCGTTATAGCGGGAGCATGGACGATTTTGTCAAAGACATTTGGTATTTTGCTGGACTGATCAGTGATGTCGCTGATGGCGGCACCAAAGCCCTATCTCTGGCTGGGGAACCTGTGGTTCTCGCCCGCGAAGGCGAGACCATCTTTGCACTCAGAGATATATGTCCTCACCGGGCTGTGCCCCTCTCATCAGGATGCGTAAAGTCAGGCACGGTGGAGTGCCCTTACCACGGCTGGCGCTTTGGACTGGCCGACGGGCAATGCAAAGAGATCCCCGCTTTGCCAAAGGATTCAAACATGGAGGTCGGCCGCATTGGCGTTCGGACCTACCCCATCCGTCAAACCGGACCACTGATTTGGATTTACCTACGATCCGACCCGAAAGACACATCTGCTCCCACGATTGATCCTCCCGCAATCAATCTCCCGAGAGACCGTGCAACATTGGATGATGGCGTGGAACTCGCTTGCCATATTGACCATGCCGTCATCGGCCTGATGGACCCTGCGCATGGACCTTATGTCCACCGCCAATGGTGGTGGCGCTCCGAAACCTCCATCCACGAAAAGGCAAAAGCTTTTGAACCTCGAGAACGCGGGTTCGCGATGGCGGCGCATCAGCCTTCCTCGAATTCCTTTGCCTACAAACTACTGGGCGGAAAACCTGTCACAGAGATCACCTTTCGTCTGCCGTCAATTCGGACAGAGGAAATCACAATTGGGAAACGCAAGGTCCTCTCCTTTACGGCCCTGACGCCAATTGATGAAAACCGCACCCTTATTCGGCAGCTTTTCTTTACCGATCATCCAACATTCCGAATTTTATCGCCCCTTTTAGGACGCTTTGCGCGAACCTTCCTGCGTCAAGATTCAGACATGGTCGACCTGCAACAGCAGGGCTTGAAACATGACCCGCGCCTGATGCTGGTCGACGACGCCGATACTCAGGCCAAATGGTATTACGCGCTTAAAAAAGCCTGGGCGAAGTCCAATGCGAGCGGCGAGGCCTTCGTGAATCCCGTCAAAGCCCGCATTCTACGCTGGCGCAGTTAATGACACCCGAGCTCATCCTGTCGATTTTTGACGGCCTGGGAATTTTTGTTTTTGGCCTGTCCGGTGGGTTAATGGCAGTCCGGCAAAAGTTTGATCTCCTCGGTGTTATTCTAATTTCATTTCTGCCCGCAATTGGCGGAGGAACGCTGCGCGATCTGTTACTCGATCAACCCGTCTTCTGGCTCTCTGATACCTATATTCTCTGGCTGCCTACCCTCGCTGGGATATTGGCATTTGTCTCACCAGATCGGCTCTCACGCATTCGTAGCCTCAAATGGATTGACGCTGGAGGCCTCGCGCTCTTTGCAGTCGTCGGCGCATCCAAAGCCATGGAGCTTGGCTATGATTTTGGGATTTGCGTCTTGATGGGCACGATGACGGCCACAGCTGGCGGCGTAATTCGTGATGTCGTCTGTAACGAAACACCCTTGCTCTTGCGGCAAGATATTTACGCGACAGCGGCCATACTCGGCGCGGCGGCTTTCTTTGTCGCGCGGACTTTGGGTTTGGACGATTTATCATCCCTGACCTTGGGTGCCGGCATTTGCTTTATCGTGCGCGCGCTATCCCTACATTTTGGCTGGAACCTACCCTCTTCAGACACGGAGACTAATACATGAAACGTTTTCTAAAATGGGTCGGAATTATATTAGCCATCTTGGCTGTCATTGGGTTTATTGTCCTGTCAAAAATCGTCTGGCCTAAGGTCGATTCCGACATGAACCCAGTCATTGCGCACAGCCCTTACCCGGTTTCAAAACGTGCGCAGACCCTCCATGATGAGCTCTGGGTCGCGGATTTACATGCGGATAATTTGCTCTGGCGGCGCAATCCCCGCAAACGCAATGCACATGGTCATGTCGATTTCCCGCGTCTGCGCGAAGGCGGTGTTGAGCTCCAAGTCTTCTCGACTGTCACCAAATCCCCAAGAGGTTTAAATTTTGACGGTAATGATGCCGACGCACCGGATGACATTACGCGTTTGGCCCAGGCTCAGCTTTGGCCGCGGCGAACGTGGAATTCGATTTATGAGCGCGCCGCCTATCAAGCGCAGCGCTTACAAAAACTGGAAAAGAAGGGCGAAGTCCATATCGTGCGAACAGCAGCCGACATGGAGAAATCAGGCCGCCTATTGGGCCTTCTACTCACCGAGGGCGCACATCCGCTCGAGGGCGACATCAAAAATATCAAACGCCTCTATGATGAAGGCTATCGCGCCATGGGTCTCCAGCATTTCTTTGATAATGAATTGGGCGGGTCCTTGCATGGTCGCAGCCAAGCTGGGCTCACATCATTTGGCCGCGAGGCCGTTCTCGAGATGGTACGACAAGACATCCTGATTGATGTCGCCCATAGTAGCGTCCAAACCGTTCGTGATGTTTTGGCCCTTACCGATGCGCCGATCTTCATTTCCCATGGCGGCACAATTGCCCATTGCCCCAAGACGAAAAACCGGAACCTTCCGGATGACATTCTGATACAAATTGCAGCCCGAAAAGGCATTGTCGGGATTGGATATTTCAGTGGCGTAATTTGCGACATCTCTCCCGACGGAATTGCAGCCGCGATTATGGACGCCGTTAAACTCCTCGGGCCAGATGCTGTCGCGTTAGGTTCAGATTACGACGGCACGGTCACCGTTACATTGGACACATCAGAGCTCGCCGCAATTACAGATGCCCTCCTCCGCGCCGGGATGGACGAAGCCACAATTCGCAAAATTATGGGCGAAAATGTGAGACGATATTTTGCAGAGAGTCTACCGGTAGAGTGAATTCGGTTGATTTTTAAAACTGACCGAAAACGTATTTTGAAAGACTTATTTTAGTGAAACAATATTCCCTGAAGGGGACGTCTGGTTAATAGTCTAATTCGTCGGGATGCTAGCCTAGCAAACCAATTATCGGTATAAGACAAAAATGGCGCTTCATGTTTACTATAGTAAAAAGCATCTAAGAAGATCTCTAGCGTGGCACTGCTATGGGTTGATCGTTTGGGTGAGTATTCACTTAACACTCTTTTTTCCTCTCATAGCAAGCAGACACCAGAATGTTGGAGAAATCACACATCTAATTGTATGTGTCACTTTAACCCTCATATTTGCAGTATACTTAGTGAAATTAGTAATTGTTTTAATGGGATGTATTTCAGAATATTCGAACGCCCCTAAGATTGCCTACTCTCTGACTAAAGATGGTGTGAAAGGTTCGAGAAAAGGCGAGTTCATATCTTGGGAAGAGATTGAGAGCGTTGCTTCAATAGCTAAAAGCAACGGTATCTACTTACGTAAAAATCTAAAATCTGGTTTTATTATCGAGAGCTGGGGAATAAGCTCTGATGAAATGAAGAAGGTTAGAGGGTATATATATCAGGTTCTCCCTAAGAATAAGACAAAGCAACTGAATTTCTAATGTCCGCTTTGCCCCCATAGCGGACCTCAAAACCTATCCTTTTCAAACTTAATCCTCATTTCAACCTAGCTTAGGGTTTGGAAAAACAAATCGATTGCAGACCCTTATAAAAAACTTTCAAAACTCCATCCGCGTTTTGGGTTTTCTGCCGCATATTTATTCTTGTCTTCTTTCAACGGGCGGCCATGTGCACGTTGGCTTGGTCGGAGAGAAGCGGCGCTTGTCATTGGGAGCGACGGAGTCACGTCCGTCAATCTGGGTGGCCTATCGCGAGCTGATTGAGCCCAGACTGTTCTGTTCGGCCGGTAGTGCGAAAAGGCGTCGTCGCGTGGGGCTTCTTGGCACAAGCTGGGAAGGCTCGAAAACATATTACTTTAACGCTGGTTTGCACCAGAGCCTGACCACCCACGCGAACATCCCACTTTATATTGAATTTAGAGAGACAAAAACGAAATGATCTAGAGACCTTATCCGGCGCCTAAAGCACCGTTCCGCCAATTTCGATTTCGAGCTGCTCGAGCCGTTCCTTCACGGCCTTCAGCTCAGGATATAAACGGTTGGCTTCTCGGTAAGCTTCGAGGGCTTCATCTTGCCTATTCAGAACCTCGAACACGTTTCCGAGGGTCCACAGCGTGTAGAAATGGCGCGGTTCAAGCTGGAGGGTTTTCAAACTTTCATTCAGCGCGCGGTTATATTGTTTTTGCGTGAGCGCGAGACGCGCCGACCGCGCCCAAGCTTCGGCATATTCGGGTGAAAGATCGACGGCGTAATTATACATTTTGCGGGCGAGCTTCGCGTCCCCTTTCGCGGTGGCTTCTGATCCGCGCCGTAAGAGTAAGTTGACGGAGGCGGACCCGCTTTCTGTCCAGATCGCGACGATTTCTTCGGCGACCAGATTTGCGCTCTCCTCATCGTCACGCTCAGCCAATTTCACGAACAAATCATTTAAGCGCGCGGCGCGCTCGGCCTTTGGGGAGAGTTTTGAATAATCGGGTGCCAGGGAGTCCGGAATAACTTCCTCACCCTCAATCGTCTCTGCCTCTGTCTGCTGTTCCGTCTCGTCAGGCGTCGGGGTTATTTCGATTTGCGGCCGTTCGATTTCAATCGGCGGAACCTGCAAGGGTTCCGGTGCAGGCAGGTCTTGAGCCGCCGCCGCGAATGGCAGAGCAAAAATCAGAACTGTGAGACATATACGCATCGTAAATAGCATGAGGCCCCTCACCATCTCTGGCAAGGGGCCTCATGTAAACTTTCAGTCAGGTTATGCAGTTCCTGATCAAACAGGACCAAAATCTGACAGGTGTCTTAACCCTGACGGGCTTTGAAACGTGGGTCAGTCTTGTTGATCACGTAAAGACGGCCTTTGCGACGAACGATTTGACAGTCGCGATGGCGGCCCTTTAGCGATTTTAGCGAGCTACGAACTTTCATGGCGGTGCTTTCATCAAATAGGTTGAATTCGAAGGCGGCGTATAGGGGCGAGTCGCCGAGCTGTCAACGCGGGAACTGTGGACTCTAAAAACGCCCCAAATCCTAACGCAGGTTAACCATCTTATCGAGATTGTCACAATCGGACGCCTATCGGACGTCTATCGGATTTGTTAGAGTGTATCCATGAAAACCGCACTCCTTCTCTCTTCCGCTCTATTTCTAGCCTCCTGCGCGACAGCGCCTATTGCGCAAGCCGTTCCAAGCTCAGAACCGGAAAGCCTATCTGCTGCGCCAGCGGAAGCGCTCTCGCAAGAGCAGCGTTTCGCAGTTTGGAAAGTCAATTTTATCAACCGTGCCATCGCGAAAAACTACTCGCCTGACCTTGTGCGATCCGTCATCTCGCCAGCCGTCATCAACCCGCTGGCGCTGGAACGTGACGCTAATCAACCGGAATTTACCAAACCCGTTTGGTCCTATGTCGATAACGCCGCCAGCGAGGCCCGCATTCAAAGCGGTCAGAATAAGATGACGGAAGAAGATACCGTTCTGGATATGGTTGAGGCGCGCTACCGCGTGCCCCGCGAAGTCCTGACAGCGATTTGGGGGCTGGAGTCCAGCTATGGCCGAATTCTTGGGAAACACGATATTATCGACTCGCTCTCGACATTTGCTTTTGAAGGTCGCCGTCAAAAATTCGGCGAGACACAGCTCTTTGGCATTCTCGATCTTTTGGCCTCAGGTGATGTGCGCCGCGAACAACTCACTGGGGCTTGGGCCGGCGCGATGGGTATGACGCAGTTCATCCCCACGACATTCCGCGATTATGCCGTCGATCTTTATGGCGACGGAAATAAAGACCTTTGGACAGACCCTGGCGATGCCCTAGCGAGCGCCGCCAATTACATCTCCCGCTCCGGTTGGCGCGCAGGCGAGCCCGTCATGACAGAGGTGAAACTCCCGAAAGCGTTCGATTATTCCGTTACAGACGGATCGAAGAAAACCATCAATGATTGGACAGGCCTAGGTGTGCAGCCCGTCTCCGGCCAGCGTTGGAGCACGGAAGCTGGGTTTTTGGAGGCCAAACTGATTGCGCCAGGCGGGGCAAAGGGACCAAAGTTCCTAACCTTCAAGAACTTCGATGTCTTGAAGCGCTACAATAATTCCACAAGCTATGTGATGGGAATCAGTGTTCTGGCCGATGCGTTGGAACGTAAACCAGGGATCCAGCAGGATTGGCCACGCGGCGACGAATTGCTGTCCTTCGACAATAAAAAGGCCATGCAGCAAAAACTCACCGATTTGGGCTTTGATACCAAAGGCGTCGATGGCCGTATTGGCCCGAACAGCCGCCGCGCCATCCGGGCGTGGCAAGCGGCCAATGGCCTGACCGCAGATGGATATATGGAACAACGTCTCTTCAGAAAGTTGATAGCACAATGAAAAAAATCGCTCTGACATTCGCGATCTTGATGATCGCTTCACCCGCTTTTGCTGCGGACGGAAAAGACGTATTCGGTGTTTGGAAGGTTCAATCCGGCACGGCCCTCGTGGAAATCAAAGACTGTGGTGACGGCTCGCCTTGCGGGAACCTTATCGCGATAGACGCCCCAAACCCTGAAGCCGTGCTGGATGATAAAAACCCGGATCCCGAACTCGCAAAGAAACCGCTACTTGGCTCCCGTATGTTGTGGGGATTTGAAGCCAAGAAAAGCAAATGGTCGGGCGGACGAATTTACGACGCCGAGAGCGGCAAAGACTATAAGTCCAAAATTCAGCTGCAAGAGGATGGTACGTTGGAAGTCAAAGGCTGCGTCGGTCCATTCTGCCAAAGTCAAACTTGGACGAAGGCAACCGCGCCTTAGCGTTATTCCGCTGGGTCCAATACCGGTTGTTTCACCTTCACCACGGGCCAAAGCAGCTGTTCCGCGACACTTGTATCCGGCAAATTCTCGACACCAAATTCTGGCGGATACTGACGGGTGATTTTGGCCGTGCCGAATAGGATATCCCAGAAGAACAACAGGTTGCCGTAATTGCCTTTGTAATTCGTCACGCCATCCGCCGCATGTTTACCATGGTGGGCGCTGTGTGTGGCAGAGGTCGAAATCGTTCGCTCAACGACCCACATGACGGGCGAAAGCCATTTGATTTTATAGAGCGGACGATCCCAGCGAATGTCTGAATGGGCACCGTAAATCACAGTCATTTTGATCACGATATATACGGCATAAACCCAACCTCCACCGAGATAGATAAGCGCACCCGTGAACCACAGCCCTGGCATGAGGAAGTAGTAGAAGATGTTATTTCGATAAACGATGCGAATAGAGAGATACTCCGCCTGATGATGTGGGCGATGTAATTTGTAGAGCCACGGCGTCGAATGGGTAATCCGATGCCACCAATATTGGGTCATATCATCGAATACGAGAAACAGCCCAAAGACGGCCAGCCAATGCCAGCCTTTCAAAACATCTGCGTATTGCGGAACCAAAAACGCCGCGACTAAACCGCCGCACAAAACGACAATAGGCTGCGTAACGATTGTCAGCATGAGGGTCGAAAGGAAGTCGACCCACCCATCGCCTTTGACCTGTTTTTCCTTGCGGAAGAACTGAGTGAACAAGACTTCTAAAAGGATGAACCCAATGAAAATCGATAGAACGACAATAATTTCTGGTTTCATCAGAATTCCCTTGTAAATTGTCGGTCTCGTAAGGGCGCAATGTCGAGACCGACAATCCACCCTACATCGTTGCTCTTGATTATATTGTAAAATATTTTACATTTTTATATGCTTTCCAAATTGCGCGATATATCGATCCCCTATCTAGATCAGCTCGTTGATTCTGATTTAGAAGCCTTGAAAGCCGCAGCCATTCCAATGCGGTATGCTGATGGGGAACTCATCCATAATCGCGGAGATGATAAACCTGGTTTATCAATTGTTCGCTCTGGCTTGGTCCGTGTTGGGGTCATTCGAACAGACGGCACGTTTGTCATTACATCGATGCTGGGTCCCGGGCAGACTTTTGGCGAATTCACTTTATTCGCCGATCTGCCGCGAACGCACGATATTGTCGCGCAAGGCGAAACGCTGGTATGGCAATTACCGGGAAAACGGTTTCTTAGGCTATGCGAAAATAACAGCAAACTGCTGCCGGCATTGCTCCAAACTTCGCTGGTTCGAAACTATGTACTTCTAGAGCTAATTGAGGCGATGCGGTCTCTGCCTGTTTTAGAACGGGTCGCCAAAACACTCGTAATTTTAGTTGCGACGGCGCGTCAGGGAAACGAATTTTATACGCGGCAATCAGACTTGTCGGCGACTTTAGGGATGTCTCGCCCTACATTATCAACCGCTCTGGCCAAGTTAGAAACTTTGAAATTGATCACACGCGGATATGGCCGAATACATATATCCGACTATCAATCGCTGACAGAATGGGTGAGCGCCAGAGACAACTAGTCCCTGGCACGAACACGGATTAATGCGCGTCTGGCTTAGTGCCTTTAAACGCGTCAACGGCTTCTCGGCCCGCTGTTTCCGTCAATCCCATAATCTCCGCCTGCTTCTGCGCCCACAAGCGTTTCTGATAGCGGTTGGAAATTATGTCCGTGACGACCAGAACAAATACGACGAGGTAGAAGCTCGACTTGCTCATTGCATCGATTGAGAATCCGAAGAGTTTAAGATGTGCCAAATGCGCGCCTTCAGTCACAAGAAGAACCCCAACCAAGAAGAGAATAAACAGACCTAAAACCTGGTACATACGGTTCTTTTTCAAGAACTCCGTCACCCGGTCAGCGAGCAAGATCATAGCGAGACCCGATAGCAAAATCGCGATCACCATCAGCGGCACTTGATATGAAACTGCGCCCGTCACGCTATCCTTCACACTCGCAATCGCCATCGCAGACAGAATGGAATCAACCGAGAAGACAAGGTTCATAAGGACGATCAATGTAATCGCACCCGCAACAGAACGTTTTCCGCCGCCTTCTGAGTGTTCGATATGATCCACTTGTAGTAAATGGTGAATTTCCTTGATGGCCGTATAAATAATAAAGCCGCCACCAACGAGCGTAATCAAGGCTTGCGCCGTGAAATCACCTTCGAGAATCCCACTAATGTTAACGCCGAAAAGCGGTTCCGCCAGCAAAGTAAACAAGTTCACGATCAGGAAGAGAAGGACAATTCGAAGTGCTACGGCAATTCCGATACCCCATTTCCGAACCTTTTTGGCGTCTTTCTCGTCGCCAACTTTGTTCGATTCTATCGCGATATATAGCAGGTTATCAAAACCCAAAACGGCTTGTAAAAGCACCAGCATTAGCAAAGTAAACAGCGCTTGTGCTGTTAGAAGTTCAGCCACGGATAATCCTCCCATCCGGTTGATTTGTTGCTTTCCTACCCCAACTTACAGTTAAGGTTAAGGCCAGACTCATGTAAGTTTGAAAGACTTATCCTGAACCTTGCACGGGTTTCGCATTAATGCGACGTTCAGAACGCTTTTGATAGGACAGAACATGAATATGAAACCCCTGTTGTGTGCGCTGACGGTCGCGGCACTGTGCGCGGCTTGCCAGCCAAAGGTTCAAATCGTTCCTTCGGAAAAACCGATTGTAATCGAATTGAACGTCAACATTAATCAGGAAATCCGCGTCCGTTTGGATAAGGATGTGGAAGACCTGATTTCGGATAACCCGGACCTCTTCTAGGTCCAAAACTCAAGGAGGCTGTTATGGCCACATTGAAAACAATTTTAGGCGGCTTTGCCGCTCTCTCGCTCCTCGCGGGCGGAACGTTCATGATGACCACGACCGGTCAGAACGTCGCGCATGCTCAAACATCGTCTGCGAAGGCGACTGTGGACTCGGCGAAAGCCCGCGGTGAAATTGGTGAACAGATTGATGGCTATCTTGGGGTAGTCGACGGCGCGTCGCCATCCACTGCCGTTCGGAATGCTATGTCTGAAATCAACATCGCAAGAAAAGCAGTGTACACCAAAGCCGCAGATAATGGGAACGTGCAGACTCAGATTTTCGCCCAACTGACAGGCGAGAAGACAATCAAGAAAGCTCCGAGCGGTCAATTTGTGAAAGACGCAACCGGTGTATGGAAGCGCAAATAAACGCCCACCTAAAGCTTTGAATCATCAACCCCGTCTGGAAACAGGCGGGGTTTTTCTTTGCGTGAAAGCACATTTGCGGATATCAATAATGAAATAATAGGGCGCACCGCATGGCATATCGTATTTTTCATCGCATATTCATGGGAATATTGTTGATTGCGGGTTTCACTTACATTTCGACGCAACTTTCGTTCGCACAATCAGCCCCGCCAACTGACATCGAAATCTGTCCGTTCGGCAATATACTTTCTATGAACATTGATCAGGGTCGCGACAGCAGAAGTGGGGATGCCTATGCCACGCTCCTGTGGTTGGATCGAGGGGATGCCATGTGGTCAGATCACCCGAATGATTCCGACAGCCTTAAAGGTAAATCACTCTGGGTCATTCGCATGTATCAACGCGGTGAAAGCGGTTATCCAAAGAGTAAAAAAATAGCCAAGCGATTACGCAAATACAAGGACGCACACCGAGACGCTAGACCTGCAATTATCAATGGGTCAGGCGCAATTCTGCCTCGGCCCAAAGGTATTCCTGCAACGCCTCCCGCAAGCGCAGTCTCTGACGCGGAGTCTAAATTGAACTGCCGTTATGATGCCAATGCAGCGCGTAAAATGACCCAAGCGTTTCGGACTGAATTGATAAAAAATCGTCAAACTTGTCCGATCGATTGGCTTTGGGCTGTAAAACAAGGCCTTATTCTCGGGGCAAATCCCGACTGGAATGAACTCTGGTTAAAAGCTCAACAAAATCAAGCCATAGCTATTTTGGATTGGAAACATAGAGGGTCGGATGCATTCCATACTCCCAGCGAAGACGGTAGACAAACTTACTTGAAAACTAGGAATGATATCAAGAACCTTTTCCGATCAGGTATCAGCACTCTTTTACCAAAGGACCCTGAATCCTTAGCGCTTTTGGAAGAGTTTGATCCAATGAGACCTGTTCCCGCTGCGTTGCAAGCCCCCTCTGACGAATTGGTGTATTGGGCAGAAGACAGACTAAACTGCAAATTGGACAGCCAAGATTGGCAAAGCAAGTCGGGCAACCGCGCAACTGCGCGAGCGGAAGAAAGACGCGCAAAAGATGAAAGAGAAAAAATCTTTTTAGCAGGAGCGGCTTCACGTCGAGCAGAACAAGAATTGCGGAAAACGGTCCGTGGTCGTTGGCGCCGCCCTGCCACTGAAAATCTTCCAGCCAACAAAGTGCAAATTGGCGTCTATTTTGACGAAGCAATTTGCGCGAATGTGCAGCGTCATATGGAAGGGCGGGAAACACTCAACGCCGACGAACAGGCTTGGGGAAACTGGTATGCGTTTTACGGACATGACGAGCTTTGCGGATTTTTACCACCGACTTATGCGCAGTGGCTCCCAAACCGCTCATCTGACACTGTTGATGCGGGCGGCACAAATCCGTCTGCCTCACCTTCAACCGACCTCAGCCAATATGACACGCCGCCTGAAACCAAACGTGAACGATCCAACCGTGAAAGATATGAGGAAAATCAGCGCTGCAGCAATCCAACGGCGACAGGATGTTAGGATAAGTCAGGCTTTTCCCTTTGCGATGGGCGGCTATCTGATTCACAACTCTACCTAGACGAATCAACCGCCAAGGCCCGCTTCATGTCCGCACCGATTACAAAACTGACCCCGACTTCACTTTCAGCATTACTCTGCGCGCGGATTTGCCATGATTTGATTTCTCCTGTTGGCGCACTCGGCACAGCGATTGAAATTTTGGATGATGCTGGAAATGTCGACATGCACGACGATGCGATGGCTTTGGTCCGCACATCCTCGCGTCAAGCAGCCGCGAAGCTGAAATTCTTGCGACTGGCTTTCGGTGCCGCCGGATCTGCGCCTGGCGTTATTCCGACATCAGAAATCACAAAGTTGTCGAATAATATGTTTGCGGACTCAAAACCTGATTTGGTCTGGAACATCGATTCAGATGGCATTGATAAAGACCGCGCCCGCATTCTGATGAACCTCATCATGTTGGCGATACAAGCTGCCCCGCGTGGCGGCACGGTCACAGTTTCTCGTCATGACCAAGGCGAAGGCGCGAATTTCGTGCTCGTTAGCGAAGGCCCAAAAGTGCGCTTAGACGCTGCCGTTGCGAAAGCTATCGCAGGCAAAGCGCCTGAGGATGGATTTGACGGACGCTCGATCCAACCGCTTTACGCTAGCCTTTTGACGCGGGATATTGGCGGCACACTTGAGGCGTCTGCTGACGATATGCTCGTTACGTTCAAGGCAAATTTCCCGGCTGGCTCAGCTTAATCAACCCTTAAGCTGATAGAATTCAGCATTGGCTTTCTACGGCGGCAATTGTCTCTCAACTCCATCGGAATACCCTCTCTGAACGCCCGTCATCGTCAAAATCATCTGTAACCGATTTTTTCATGAAAATCCGCCGTCGCTTGACCCTGTCTTAACTCTTTCAGGGCAGTCTCCGTAATCAACGACAGATTTTTTTGATTCGAGACGAAACGCATGGGCGACGATTTGATATTCGCACAAAAATTCACCCGCACTGCGGCTGATGGCTTGGCCCTTTTGGTCGAGATGGAAGACCCTCGTGCGGCGCATGAGGCTTCCGTTGTAATTGATATGATGACCACCGTTCAGCGCGGAGCAAAACGCTTGCGCGCGCGGCATATCTATTCAGGCGCTCAAGGCGTTCTATCTGCTTTACATCACGAAAATGACGCGGCCTTAGAAGGCCGCATTGAAAGCCTCGGGTCTCTTGTAACCGAATATGCGCGCGGCTTGGACGAGTTGTTGCAAATAGCTGACGCGGCACCTGCGACCACCCCGTTGGACAAATGGGACATGGCCCGAGAAAATTTGAACGCCTTATTGCCTATCGCCTCCTCTGATGACGCCGATATGTTGTCCCGTTTAATGCGCGCGCCTGTCACATTGGAAACTGTTCAGCCCGAGCAAGATCCTATTTTAATGGATGCGGATATTGTTCCATTCGTAAAAGCCGAAACTCCTGATGAAGTTGAAGGCATCTCTTTTGAAAATTTGGACCCGTTGGATGCTTTACCCACGGCCGAAGTTAATTCTACCGAAGATACTGTTTCGCGTCCCGTTGAACCGAAAATCGAGGACGGTCCTTCCATTGCGCTTGATGCTATGATGCGCGACGTGATTGCGGATGCGTTGTCCGTCGCGCGTACGGTTGGACGAACGATTAGCCTGTCTTATGACATGGGGGACCGCGCCGTTTCAGAAACACATGCGGCCAATCTCCAGTCCCGCCTCGGGCAAGCTTTGTCTCAGATCATCCGTCAATCTTTGAAAGAAGGTCGAGTAGGTCATATCGACATTAATTTGGCCGGCGAGCAATTGCACATCATGGCCGGGACAACCGCTGTCCGTGTCGCTATTGATCCTGAAAATGCGCCGAAAAAATCTGCACCAAAACCTCTGATCACTGACGAAACCGAACAAGGCCTACGCGCACAATTAAATGCACTTATGGATCCAATTCCGCTTCATGAGACAGCGTCATGAAAACCTGTCTAATTGTCGATGATAGCCGGATGATCCGGCGGGTAGCCGGACGGATTGTTAAAGATCTTGGGTTCGAAACCATCGAAGCCGTTAATGGTCAAGATGCTTTGGATAAATGCCGCCTGGATATGCCTCACGCTGTGCTCGTTGATTGGGCTATGCCAGTCATGGACGGGTTCGACTTCGTCAAAAATTTGAGAGACCTACCTGATGGCGATAAGCCAACGGTCGTATTCTGTACATCCGTTCGCGATGTTGAACGTATTGTCGAAGCTCTCGCTGCAGGCGCCGATGAATATGTTATGAAGCCATTTGATTCAGACATTATTGAATCGAAATTTGCTTTGGCTGGTTTGGTATGAACGCAGCCGACCGCCACGGCGCACTCTCTTTGGCGCCATCATATTATGATGCCCTTCGACGCCTGACGCTTGAATTGGCAGGTATCAATCTCGGTGCTAATCACGCCTTCCTTGTGGAGACACGTCTCTCCCGCCTCGCCCGTGAACAGGGCTATGTCACCCTAGACACGATGATTGACGAGCTTTTCAAAACAGGTGGGTCCCGTCTTGCCGTTCAGGTCGTCTCCGCCCTTACGGAACGTGACACTCATTTCTTCAAAGATAAAACCGCCTTTCAACGGCTGGAAGACATTGTCCTTCCGGATTTACATCGCAAACGCGGCGGTGGACGCATTCGCCTTCTCAGTTTTGGCTGTGCGTCGGGGCAAGAACCATACGGCATGGCGATGGTTTTAGACCGTATGAAAGACCAATTGGACGGAATGAAAGTCGACATTGTTGGCGTCGATTATCCAAGTCAGGCTTTGGATCGTGCTCGTCAGGGTCGGTATACACATTTTGAAGTTCAACGCGGGTTACCTATTCAGGACCTCGTAGATTATTTTGATCCTGATGAAGCCGATTGGGCGGTCAAACCCCACATCCGCGAAATGGTCGAATTTCGCGATATCCATCTATTGTCAAAATTGGATACTCTAGAAGAATTTCACGCCGTCATGTTCTGCGGCAGCTTACCACATTATTCGGCTCCAGCACGTGTGCGTGTATTGCGAGGGTTGTCGGGATTGGTCAAAGAAAATGGCTATCTCATCCTCGGCGAAGGCGAAAATCTTAGTCAGATGAACTTCGGATTTAACCGTGCCATTGACGGAACCGGACTATACTTGAAACGCGAAGTGGTCGTTGAGCCTGAAATCGATGAGACAATTAAAGTCCCGAATGGACGAACAACCTTCGACAAAACCTCTAAACGACGCAAACCTCTAAAAAAGCAACAGTAATTTCAGTGGTCTCGCGCGGTTGACGACACGCGCGCGGAGCGTAAAAGACGCGGCTTAGATGTATCGCTTTTGAAAGCCGCTTTTCATGTCTCACACTCTCGCCGATCTGGACGCCGTACGGGCCCGAATCCTCGCCGAAATCAATGCTGCCACAGATTTGGCCGCATTAGATGATATCCGCGTCGCCGGCCTCGGTAAGAAGGGCGAAGTTAGCCTGATGATGCGCGGACTCGGGAAGATGATGCCAGATGAGAAAAAAGTCATGGGCCCTGCCCTGAACGGATTGAAAACTGATCTTAGCGCCGCCGTCGATACCCGCAAAGATACCCTCGAAAACGAAGCACTCGATGCAGCACTTGCCAGCGAGACAATGGACATGTCTTTGCCTGTCGGACGCGCTGCGGGTACGCTCCATCCGGTCAGTCAGGTCATGGAAGAAATGGCTGTGATTTTTTCCGACATGGGATTCTCCGTCGCCGAAGGCCCGGATATTGAAGACGATTTTCATAATTTCACGGCACTGAACTTTCCACCAGGTCATCCTGCGCGCGACATGCATGACACGTTCTTTTTGGAAGATGGTGAGAAGGTTTTGCGAACCCATACTTCACCGGTTCAAATCCGGACAATGATCAATCAAAAGCCGCCAATCCGCATCATTGCGCCGGGACGGACATATCGATCAGATTCTGACCAAACTCACACGCCGATGTTTCACCAAGTTGAAGGCCTCGTCATCGACAAGGGCATTCACATGGGTCACTTGAAAGGTGTTCTCATGGACTTCGTCAGCGCCTTTTTTGAAACGGATGTCGATGTGCAATTCCGACCACACCATTTCCCGTTCACAGAACCGAGTGCTGAAATGGATGTGCGTTATGAACGTGACGGCGCCGCTATTAAAATCGGCCAAGGCGAAAAATGGATGGAAATTTTGGGCTGCGGAATGGTGCATCCAAATGTGCTACGCGCCTGTGGTCTTGATCCTGATGAATATCAAGGCTTCGCCTTTGGTATGGGCGTCGACCGCCTTGCAATGTTAAAATACGGGATGCCAGACTTACGCGATATGTTCGCAGGTGATCCACGCTGGCTCAGCCATTACGGCTTTGACCCGCTTGTTCAAGCTAACCTCGCCACCGGACTAAGCTAGTGGCAGTACCTCCCGGATCAAATGATGGCACGGGCAATAAGCCCGCCGCTGCCCTTCTGAAACGAATTGACATCGGCCTCACCACCGGTGTTGTCGCGGTTTTCATTGCCTTTATGTCGCTGCTCGTCGCGCGGGCGCAGACAAAAATGTCACTCGAAGCGCAGAAGGCATCTGTTCTGCCCATTATCGATATTGATTTAGGGTATGAGAATATTTCGGATCGCAGTAATGCAGTCTTCGCTGTTCGCTTGAATAATGTCGGCGCAGGTATTGCGCATATTCAAAAAGTCGTCCCGTTGCAGAATGGTCAACCCATTCTTGATGTCGATACATTCGACCTCGCTGTCATGAATGGCCGTATGCGCAGCAATGCCGGATATCCGTCCACGGCGTCTGCTGCTGGTTTTTTGCGCGCGGGCGAAACCGTAACACCGCGCAGTTACCGAATGGGCGCCGCCGGATCAGAACTGGGCGCTTACTTACGAGGTGAGTTTGGAACCCCAATGGACGGCGTAGACGTGGAAGTCTGTTACTGTTCTGTCTTTAAGGATTGCTGGACTGTCGAATATCTCGACCGCAAACTTCCCACGCCCGTAAAAACGTGCGGTATTGAAGACGCGCCTGTCGACATGTTTCAAACTTATATTGACCAAACTGCCGCGAAACGGCTGAAGAACTAAAGCTATGAAATTCACTTTATCTTGGCTGAAACGCCACCTGAAAACTGATGCGACGATTGAACAAGTCGCCGAAGCGATGACGCTGGCTGGCCTGGAAGTCGAAGAGATTATCGACCCGTCTAAGGCGCTCTCCGCCTTTACGATTGCCCATGTGAAATCGGCGGAGAAACATCCCGATGCAGATAAGTTACGGGTCTGTCAGGTCGAAACCATTGATGGCGAAAAGCAGATTGTGTGCGGCGCGCCTAATGCCCGCGCAGGCATCGCGGTCGCCTATGCGCCGTTAGGGGCTTACATTCCCGGACTTGATTTCAGCCTGGATAAAAAGCCTCGTAAAATCCGCGGCGTTGAGAGCTCCGGCATGATGTGTTCGACCAAAGAGTTGGAACTTGGCGAAGATCATGACGGTATTTTCGAAGCCAACCCAGCCGATCATCCAGTCGGGCAACCGATTGTTGACGCTTTGGACATGAATGACCCGGTCATTGATTTCGAAGTCACGCCGAACCGGCCAGATTGGCTGGGCGTGAACTCCATCGCCCGCGATCTAGCGGCCGTTGGGCTCGGAGAATTAATCACGCCAGAGATCGAGGCTGTTGCGGGCACTTTCCCGTGCGAACAAAAAATCGAAATTGAAGATGCTGACGGATGTCCCGCATTTGTCGGGCGCGTCATTAAAGGCGTTAAAAACGGACCGTCACCAGCTTGGTTGCAAGACCAATTAAAATCCATTGGCCTGCGTCCAATTTCGGCTCTCGTCGATATTACGAATTTCATCACTTATGACCGCGCACGGCCATTGCATTTCTATGACTTGAATAAGGTAAAGGGTGCCATCACCGTTCGCCGCGGCCAATCAGAAGAGTTCGCCGCGTTAGACGATAAATCCTACACCGCCACAGATGCAGATGTCGCAATCACGGATAAGAGCGGCATTTTAGGCCTCGGCGGGATTGTTGGCGGCGTCACAACGGGCTGTGATGAAAACACGACCGACATCCTGATTGAGAGCGCCTATTTCGATCCGCTGACGATCCGTCGTTCAGCCAAACGCATGGCCGTAAATTCCGATGCGAAATACCGTTTTGAACGCGGTGTCGATACGGGCGGATTGATTGACGGCGCAGAACTGGCGACACGTATGGTGCTCGACATCTGCGGCGGCGAAGCCAGCGAAATTGTGGTCGCAGGCGAAATCCCAGCAAACCCACCCGCGATTAAATTTGACACAGCGCTGAATGAACGTTTGACGGGCCTCAAACTATCAGACGCGGAAATGACGAAAATCCTGACTGACCTTGGGTTTTCGGTTGCCGCAGATTGGACAGTCACAATTCCGTCTTTCCGCCGCGACGCGACTGAGGGCGCTGACCTCGTTGAAGAAATTGCCCGTATTCACGGCTTCCATAACCTTGAGGCCATTAGCTTACCGCCTTTACCGGGTCGCCGGGAGCCGACCGCCACTCTGACCCAAAACCGCACGCGCCTTGCGCGCCGCGCTCTTGCCGGACGGGGTTTGTCCGAAGCCATCACCTGGTCGTTTGTCTTAAAAGATCACGCCGTCACGTTTGACGGCGGGCAAGACAATCTGGCACTCGACAACCCAATTTCCAATGATTTGAATTGGATGCGACCCAGCGCCCTCATCCATCTTTTGCTGGCCGGGCAACGCAGCGCCAACAACGGTTACCCAAGTGCAGCTTTGTTCGAACTGGGACCTATCTTCCAAGGCACAGCGCCGGATGAACAGTCCTTATCATTGGCGGGCATGCGCCGCGTCGAACCCGGCCGAAATTGGGCGGGTGCAGATGACATAACGGCGCTGACAGCCAAAGCAGACGTCATTGCCGCGCTCAACGTTATGGGCGCGAATACGGACAATCTGCAAGTCATGGAAGCCGTAGGGAGCTATTGGCATCCTGGACGCTCTGCATCTTTACGCTTGGGGCCAAAGAATGTGCTGGCCAGCTTCGGTGAAATTCATCCCCGTGCGCTCAAAGCTCTTGGAATTGAAGGCCGCGTCGTTGCGTTTGAAATTGCACCAGACAACCTCCCTGCCCCGCGAAAGAAATCCGCCAGCAAAGCCAAATCTGCGCTCACCTTGTCTGACCTCATGCCTGTTCACCGTGACTTTGCGTTTATCGTCGACGAAAGCGTCAAAGCAGGAGATATTTTGAAAGCAGCGAAAGGTGCAGACAAGCAGCTTATTACCGATGTCAGCCTATTTGATGTTTATCGCGGCAAAGGCGTGGATGATGGCCAGAAAAGCCTCGCCATTGATGTGACCCTGACGCCTAAAGACGCAACTTTAACCGACGCTGACATCGAAGCCGTTAGCGGTAAGATTGTTGAGAAAGTGATGAAAGCCGGCGGACGCCTGAGAGGTTAAACTCTATTCGGAACTTAGGCCTCCGTTACTGCAATGCCGCTCTGCGGAAGCAGGTGTCGCAATTGCGCTACTAAGTGGATATGCAGAGGCATGACAGGCAAACCACCACGTAAGGGACCGTGATGCAGGTTCTCATCATTGGGGGCTACGGAACCTTTGGTTTTCGGATCGCTGAACGCTTGTCGGATGAGCCCGAGTTGGAGTTGGTTCTCGCGGGCCGTAACCTTGATAAGGCCACAGCGGCCTGCTCAAAGTTATCTGGCGCGGCAAATTTCACGCCGCTGAAGCTAGATCGAAACACGATTGATCTGTCGGTTAAACCCGATCTCATCATTGACGCGTCCGGTCCTTTCCAAGCCTATAAAGGTTCACCTGTATTGGATTATTGCCTCAATCACGGCATTCATTACGCGGACTTGTCCGATGATGGCGGATTTGTCAGCGCAGTTCTGGCCCAAAACTCACGCGCAAAAACTGCCGACATCGTCGCCGTTTCCGGATTATCGACCTGCCCGGTTCTGAGCGCGATCGGAATGCGGGAAATCGAAACCAAAATCGGTCCAGCGAATGACGTAATCATCGGAATAGCGCCTTCCCCCAAAGCAGATCTCGGACGAAATGTTGTGTCAGCTGTCACGCTTTATGCAGGACAAAAAACGGTTCCTACCATGCGCCATGGCAAGCAAATATTGGTCGCAGGACTGACCGAAATTCAAAATGCAACCATCTGCGTGCCTGGGGAAACACCCCTGCCCCGACTACCCTTTGCTGTCGCAGATGCACCTGATGCTAAGGTATTGCCGCACAGCTTTATTAATCTCACAGATATTTGGACAGGCGCCGGAACACGGCCTGTCTGGATGCACCGTTTGCTTGTCACCCTGTCGCGCGGAGTTGCTAAAGGCAGTCTTCCAAAGCTTGGACCTCTGGCTGATGTTTTTCATCGAAGCCGGGCATTTTTCCGATTTGGTGAACATCGCGGAGGAATGATTGTGTATGCAAAAAATAGCTCGGATGCCGCCAGCTGGCACCTAGTAGCAGATGGAGATCATGGTCCATTTATTCCGACGCTTCCAGCTGTTGCGCTGGTTCGCAAATTTCTAAGGCAAGCGCCTCCTGCCCCAGGCGCCTACTCCGGAGATCAAATTGTAGACCTAAAATCTCTCTCGCCTGAATTTGCAGAATTAGATGTGACCTACGGCATGCAATATGACGGTGCCGACCTGCCAGTCTATGAGGGCGTAATGGGGGACGCTTATTTGCGATTGTCTCCGGCTGTCCAAGATTTGCACGTGACAGGATCTGGCCGTGCCTTTTCTGGCTTATGTAAGGTGACACGCGGGAAAAACCCGCTCTCTCACATCGTTGCCGCCATCATTGGATTTCCAAAAAGCGGAGAAAATGTTCCAGTCAGCGTGACGGTCACGCC
The DNA here is from genome assembly GCA_039975855.1 of Litorimonas sp. GTDB lineage: Bacteria > Pseudomonadota > Alphaproteobacteria > Caulobacterales > Maricaulaceae > Litorimonas. The sequence continues at coordinate 266,291 of JBDWGH010000004.1, forward strand.
TGATGAAACAGGAGAGAGTTGGACCCGCAATTTCGGTGGTCGGACATTTACCAGCCACCACAGTTTGGGAACAGGTCGCTGGTCCCGCCACGTCACGGAGCGCTTTGGACCTATTTCCATTCATATGGCCATTTTAGAAGAGAGTGGAAATCTACGCATTCACACCAAGGGCTGGTCTGTTTTTGGAATTCCATTACCCAAAGTTCTACGGCCAGGCGGTGATGTCTATGAAACGCAAGATTCCGAAGGTCGATTTGTTTTTCATGTCGACCTCATCGCGCCGTTATTTGGGCGGCTATGTAAATATCACGGCTGGCTGGAGCCGGTTGAGAATGCGGGCGCAAAGGAAATTTCTCCGTCAGGGAGTGGCGACCCCCAAACAAGCGCCTGAACGACTTCCGCGGGAAGATTACCTGAGCTGAGTCCACAATCCCCGACAAAACCAAAACGATAATAATAATTGGGATCGCCGACCAGCACGCAAGCGCGGGCATTGATTGACCGTAATCGCGCCAGACCCTCATTGATTAGCGCTGTACCTATTCCTTGATGTCGAAGCTCAGGGTCGGCCGCAACCGGGCCCAATGCGTAAATATCTTTTGAAACGCCCTCAATACTCAAAGGCGAAAACGCGATGTGCCCGACCAAAACCTCAGCGCGGACAGCCACCAAAGAAATCGTTAGATCGCCGTCCGTTCTCAATCTGTTGACAATTGGGCCTTCAGTTCCGGAGCTAAATTCCTTGTCGGCAAATGCAGACTGAATCAGATCATAGATCGCTCGGTGATCTTCTGTACGCTCGTCTCGAATATCCAAAATACTAAATTGGAATAAGACCAAAGCCCTTAGGCTTTTTTTTCACATAGCTGGTATAGCCGACATTTGCGCCTAAACGTACACCTGCGCCCGCACGAACCGGCGCTAATGTAATACCATTGGCCCGTTCATAGTGAACAGCCATACCCGCTACGAGATAGGCAGATCCATCTACACCCGGAAAGCGCCGGAAAATATCATCTGTATTGTCCAAATCATACACTAGCGTGAAGACACGGCTAACTTCCGCACCAGCATCCAGCCCAACCGTTGGACCTTTCCAGTAGACTTTCTGCGTCTCGCCGTTCTTCATCCACAATGTACCTTCGCCATATTTCGCGCCAAAGATCAGAGCGCCGCCCCCCTCTTCGCCCGTTATATATCCGACCGGACGACCTTGTTTCTTAAACAACCGCTCAAGTGTTGAGGCGGCGCTTTCGGCAGTGACGCCCATATGATCAGAGATCGCATTGACCAATTCAGATTCGTTATATCCGTTTTTCTCGCTGACTGGCGGCGCCACTTCACCTTGCGGATATCCATTCGGGTTGCTTGTTTTGGGGGCAGAGGAACACGCCGAGATTGTCAGCGCTGCTGCGCAGAACATTGTCGTTGCCAAGACGGAACGATTGTATTTTTGGATGGTTTTGATCGCGTTTTTCATGGCTATTCATGTCGGCCATTACGGTTAAGGACGCGTTAATTTGGAGGTTTTGCGCGCTTACGCTTTCGCAAGAATATGGCCATAATTCCGGCTACACCCAGACCTAAAGAAATGAAAACTAAGGGGACAAAGAACACAAATTTCAGCAGTGTGAAAACCCCGGCAAAGCTACCAATCAGCTCAGACGATGTCGCGAGGACGAGGGCGAGTGAACTATCCTCCAGAAAATCGAAAAGCAGAAACCCCATTGGAGCGAGCAATAACCATCGCCAACGCGACGTCATTAGACCCAAAGACGTCAACCCGAATGCGATGACAGCTTCAAACACCCAAGTCTGCAAAACCATGTAGATGAGATCAAACCCCAGAGCGGTGAACTTCAATCGCCGACCCGCATCATCAAGTCCGTCAATTGCCGTCTTCGCATCATAACCGCTATAAAAAATGCGCCCTTGCAGATAGTCGTAATTCTCGAGACGGGCCAATTCGCCAAATGGTCCGGGGCCTATCATCCAAAGTGTATATACCGTGAAGACCCCCAGCAAGGCGATAAGTCGCCATCCGGTAAAACGCTCATAATTGTGTCCTGCAAACATATTCCGCTCTTACCACGCGAAAACGGATTAGACTAGCAGCGCCGTTATTTCTTCAGAGACAGCTTTGATGAGGGGTTGTCGAGGGGAGCTCTTCCGAAAGGTCAAATTTAATTGTCGGCTTGCGCCTTGGCTTCGCAAAGGCTGAACACCTATGCGCGGGCGATCTAGCCAACCTGTCGCTTTGGCCAATGCCGGAACAATGGATATTCCCTGCCCCGCAGCCACAAGGCTAATGATGGTCTCCAGACTAGTAACGCTAGTTTCGGCTAGGGTCGTTCGGCTTTGAATATTGCAGAGATCGACGGTTTGATCGCGAAAACAATGTCCTTCCGAGAGCAATATCATTTGATCAAGCGGTAGATCAGACGGGTCCAACCCGTCAAGTTCAGCCAAATCATGGCCAAGCGGGTGGATGACTAATAAAGGTTCGTCATAAAGCGGAATAGACAATAAGCGTGGGGTTTCAGGCGGAGTCGCGAGGATCGCGGCATCCAAATCCCCGTTCAATAGATCCTCCGTTAGGCGTTCCGTGATATTTTCTTTGAAAGTTAACTGGAGTTTCGGGAATGTTCGGCCGAGCGCCACCAAAACGTCTGGTACGAGAAATGGCGAGATGGTTGGGATTGAACCAAATCGGAAATGTCCTGAAAATGGGTCGCTGGCCTCTGCTGTAATTGTTCGGATTGCATCGACGGCTCCCAAGGCGTCGTCAGCCAAAGCCAGCACGCTTTCGCCAATAGGGGTAAGGCGCGCAGCCCGTTTTGTCCGTTCGATCAGCGTCACACCCAAATCTTCCTCCAGCTTTTTTAGCTGAACAGAAAGTGTGGGCTGGCTAACATTACAGCTCTCCGCAGCCTTTCCGAAATGTTTATGACGGGACAGGGCGCGCAAATAAGTGAGGTCTCTGATATTCATAGACGGCACCTATCATAATCATAAAAACTATCAATTAGACATATCGCGTTAACATCTTCAGAAGGGTCAAGAATTTCGGACGCAGCCGAACATTTAAGAATCACGTCACACGACATTGGAGAGAGATATGAACGATATGACAGTCAGCACGGGCGGAAAATGCCCCGTCATGCACGGCAGCGCGACCAGCAGCAAACCCACATCCACGAAGGATTGGTGGCCAGAAGCGCTGAATGTTGAAATCCTCCATCAACATGGCGCGCGGTCCAATCCGATGGATCCTGATTTTAACTATCGTGAAGCTGTCAAAGCGCTAGATTTTGACGCGCTGAAAGCTGACGTCAACGCGCTATTGACGGATAGCCAGCCTTGGTGGCCAGCTGACTGGGGTCATTATGGCGGTTTGTTTATCCGCATGTCGTGGCATGCTGCTGGTACGTACCGGACCTCTGATGGACGCGGGGGCGGCTCCACAGGCAATTTGCGTTTCGCGCCGCTGAACAGCTGGCCGGATAATGGCAATCTCGATAAAGCCCGCCGCCTACTTTGGCCGATCAAAAAGAAATACGGCAATGCCATTTCATGGGCCGACTTGATGCTCCTCGCCGGAACGATTGCCTATGAAAATATGGGCCTCAAGACCTTCGGATTTGGATTTGGCCGCGAAGATATCTGGGCACCGGAAATGGACGTGAACTGGGGCCTCGAAACAGAATGGCTCGCGCCGTCGGAAAATCGCTATGCCGATCTCGACAATGCGGAGACCCTCGGCTCGAACCTCGCAGCGGTTCATATGGGTCTCATCTATGTGAACCCGGAAGGCGTAAACGGTAATCCAGATCCAGCCCGCACAGCCGAACACATCCGCGTCACCTTTGCCCGTATGGCGATGAATGACGAAGAAACGGCCGCGCTGACCGCTGGTGGTCACACGGTTGGTAAAGCCCACGGCAATGGCGATGCAGATGCATTGGGCCGAGAGCCCGAAGGCGCAAATATCGAAGATCAAGGCTTTGGATGGATGAACCCGAATGTCACGGGCAAGCCAAGCAGCCACATTACATCCGGCGTCGAAGGCGCTTGGACAACAAACCCAACAAAATTCGATATGGGTTACTTCGACATGCTCTTCGGTCATGAGTGGGAACTGACAACCTCCCCCGCAGGTGCCAAACAGTGGAAACCTGTGAACATCGAAGACATCGACATGCCTGTCGATACCGATGATGGCTCAACGAAAACAATGCCTGTTATGACGGATGCGGACATGGCGATGAAAGTCGACCCGACCTATCGCGCGATCTGCGAGAAGTTCATGGCAGATGAAGACTATTTCCGTGATTGTTTTGCGCGCGCTTGGTTCAAACTGACCCACCGCGATATGGGACCAAAGGTCAATTATCTTGGCCCAGACGTACCGTCAGAAGATCTAATTTGGCAGGATCCGGTTCCAGCCGGATCAACATCCTATGACGCGGACGCCGTGAAAGCGAAAATTGCGGCGACGGACTTGACCCCTGTTGAGATGATTTCGACCGCTTGGGACAGTGCACGAACTTTCCGCGGATCTGACAAACGCGGCGGCGCCAATGGTGCGCGCATTCGTTTGGCACCGCAAAAAGATTGGGATGGCAATGAGCCGGCTCGTCTCAGCAAGGTTCTCTCTGTTCTAGAGCCGATCGCAGCCGATACAGGCGCATCCCTTGCGGATGTCATTGTTCTCGCCGGTAATGTCGGCGTGGAAGCCGTCGCTAAGGCAGGTGGCCATAATGTGAGCGTACCCTTCGCGGCAGGCCGCGGCGACGCGACAGACGAGATGACAGACGCCGAAAGCTTTGATGTGCTCGAGCCTATGGCGGATGGATTCCGTAATTATGCCAAAAATCAGTTCACGGGCTCCGCAGATGAGATGTTCCTCGACCGCGCGCAACTTCTTGGATTGACGGCGGCAGAGATGACAGTCTTGCTGGGCGGAATGCGCGTCATCGGCGCTAACCACGCCGGGAATACGCATGGCGTCTTCACCGATAATGTCGGGTCATTGTCCAATGATTATTTCGTCAATCTAACGGATATGAGCAATAGCTGGCATCCGGCGGAAAATGACACTTATGAACTGCGGGATCGCCAGTCTGGTAAGGTCAAATTCACTGCGACCAAAGCAGATCTCATCTTTGGATCAAACTCAATCCTTCGTGCCTATGCCGAAGTTTATGCGCAAGATGACAACACGCAGAAATTTGCGAATGACTTCGTCGCTGCATGGACAAAAGTCATGAACGCGGATCGTTTTGATTTGGCGTAAGCCGCAAAGACGAAATTAAATAAAAAGCGTTGGACCTCCCCCCATTGGCCCAACGCCATATGCGCCCCAAAGCGCGGCCTCTCTCGCTCTTCCCTGAAAAGAGAGACGCCGCGCTTTTTTGTGGGCTGAATTCACCAACTGCGACCGTTACCCGCGCTTGCTAAAACGTGCGCTCACGCTACATAGCGTCCATGTCTACTCCTACTGACCAAAGTCTTATCCGCAATTTCTCTATCGTGGCCCATATTGACCACGGGAAATCGACTCTGGCTGACCGCTTGATCTCTTTCACGGGCGGCCTTTCCGATCGGGAAATGTCAGAACAAGTCCTCGACAATATGGACATCGAAAAAGAGCGCGGCATCACGATTAAGGCGCAGACAGTACGCCTCGAATATCCGGCCAAGGACGGAAAAACCTATATCCTGAACCTGATGGATACGCCGGGTCACGTTGACTTTGCCTATGAAGTCTCGCGCAGTCTCTCCGCATGTGAAGGCTCCATCCTTGTTGTTGATGCCTCGCAAGGCGTAGAGGCGCAGACCCTCGCCAATGTGTATCAAGCGATTGAGCATGACCACGAGATTGTTACGGTCCTGAACAAGATTGATCTTCCCGCTGCGGAACCTGACCGCGTCAAACAACAGATTGAAGACGTTATTGGATTGGACACAACGGACGCCGTCGAATGTTCTGCCAAATCCGGCATTGGTATTCAGGACGTTTTAGAAGCGATTTGCCGCGACCTGCCCGCGCCTGAAACCAAAGACGCTGACGCACCTCTCAAGGCGATGCTCGTCGATGCATGGTATGACACATATATGGGCGTGGTGGTGTTGTTCCGCGTCATTGAAGGCACAATTTCAAAAGGCATGCGCATCCGAACGATGAATACGGGCGCGAGCTATACCGTTGATAAAGTCGGGACCTTCCTGCCCAACCCAACAGATGTGAAATCTATCGGCCCCGGCGAAGTGGGCTTCCTCACCGCCTCGATCAAAGAAGTCGCCGATGCGGCGGTGGGCGATACGATCACAGAGGATAAACGCCCGACGGAAACGGCGTTGGACGGATTTAAACCCGCACAGCCCGTTGTGTTCTGTGGTATCTTCCCTGTCGACGCTGCAGATTTCGAAGACCTACGCGCCGCCATGGGCCGCCTGCGGTTGAATGATGCGAGTTTCAGTTATGAGATGGAAACATCCGCCGCGCTCGGCTTTGGCTTCCGCTGCGGCTTCCTGGGTCTGCTGCATTTGGAAATCATCCAAGAGCGGTTAGAGCGAGAATTTGATCTCGACCTGATCACGACGGCTCCGTCTGTTGTTTATACGCTATCCATGCGCGACGGCAGCGAGATGCAGCTGCATAACCCCGCCGATATGCCTGACGTGATGAAAATCGACCACATTCAAGAGCCGTGGATCAAAGCGACGATTATGACCCCAGATGAGCATTTGGGCGGGATTTTGAAGCTCTGCCAAGATCGCCGCGGCGTTCAAACCACGCTCTCTTATATTAATGGTCGCGCCATGGTGGAATATGAGCTTCCACTCAATGAGGTGGTGTTTGATTTCTATGACCGTTTGAAATCTGTCTCCAAAGGCTATGCGTCATTTGATTATCAAGCCATTGGCCTACGCGAAGGCGATTTGGTCAAAATGAGCATTTTGGTAAATGGCGATCCTGTCGATGCCCTATCCATGCTCGTCCATAGGAAAAACGCCGAAGGTCGCGGCCGCCAGATGTGCGAACGCCTGAAAGACCTCATCCCACGTCATTTGTTCAAAATCCCTATCCAAGCGGCCATTGGCGGTAAAGTCATCGCCCGCGAAACGATTGCGGCCATGCGCAAAGACGTCACGGCCAAATGTTATGGCGGCGACGCCTCGCGGAAACGCAAACTTTTGGATAAGCAGAAAAAGGGCAAGAAACGCATGCGCCAATTCGGCCGTGTGGAGATACCTCAAGAAGCGTTTATTGCGGCGTTGAAAATGGACGATGGTTGATCTAACCGTCGCTAGTACTCTCTGAAAACAGATTTTTAGGCAGTAAACCTTCAATATTCGTTTAGTTAGAAGCTCTTAGATTTAATAATTTTGGAGTCTAGGAAAACTCTTTTTCCAATGTCTGATAGAAAATACCTACTTACAGTTGTCAAGCCGGAACGAAATGTCGCTCCTGTGCTGTCGCGGGTGTACTGCTCGTTTCTTATCAAATTCAAACCCTCCAGCTGATAAATTATTTGTTTTAAATACTTTCCTTCTATGCTGCCCTTTCTTTGAAGGCTATCATCGTACTTAGGGATTTTGTGCGCAGAAACAACAGCGACAGAAATGCTGCCTAAAGATGCTCCGCTCTCTAAAGTGTCAGCAATAATGAAAAAAAGCTCTTTCCAAGACTTTGTGATTTCAACTTCACGAGAAACCTCATAACTACTCCTAGCATCCTTTCGCGCCATCTCACGAATGACAAACTGATACTTCGAATCGAGATCAGATATGTTATCAAAATTAAATATTCCAGATTTTCTTGATTGCTCTCGCTCTAAAACCTCATTACGAGTCCTAAGGCTATTTATCTGTTCAAGTATTTCTTGTGACGCCACCTTATCTGCCCTGACCCATCCGATAGCTGGAAACAGTTGAATCGTTTTCGGAAGTGCAAGAGCCACATGGCCAGCTAGCTCTTCAGGTTTCGTCCAAAATTTGATCATTCTACCTGTACAAACTTTCCTCCGAAAATTTTTAAGCTTATCGGCTAGTGCATTATCACCGTCAGTTTTAGATACGGGCAATGAGTCCGGGCTGCCATGAACAAGTGCTATAATTTTCTTGTTGTTATCTCTCGCGTAATCAAATTCTTTTTCGGTATAGCTTATCTGCTCATCTGCGAGACTCCCATAACGACCACCCAAAATAAGGACGTAGTAGTCGCTGTCATCAATAATTTTTTCAATAAAAGGCCATTGTTCTTCATCGATTGCTGAAAAAAACTCCATGCCAGACGGGAAGTGCCCCATCTCCATCAATGTTCGCATTATTATTTGCCGCTCTTCCTTTAAATCAGCGAATGTTGAACTAACGAAAATTTGGTATCTTTTATCCATGTCCTTCTATGTTTAACTTTTCCCACCACCTCAAGATGCATCATAGAGTTATCCACTCTACATGATCGAAACCTATCCAAGTTAAAGCACCCCCGAATTCATCCCATCCTGATTTCCAATACTAGCAGGCATATCGGATTCCTGCGCGGCAAAGCGGCGGATGAGTAAGACGCCTTTTGTCGTCGGGGTTCGATTTGCGTCGCATCGGAATTTTCCACCGCTTGGCCACCCATCTCGCCAATTTTCTTGAGCTCGTCTTAGAGGCCCTCGAATTACCGCATCGGTTTTGTGGATAAGGAAAACAACTGATCTGTGAGTTCGGATCGCATGACCTCACCGTCGGAATTCAGATCATATAACATCAGATAACTCTCAATCGGACGCATATCTTGTGTGCCGGCACGCGCATGGAGGTCGCGGCTATATAAAACCGCTTCGGGCAGTGAAATTATCTCATCCTGATTGGCATCTGATTGGAATAGATCTTTCAGGGCCAAGATTTTGTTGGGGCCTTTTGGAAAGGATGAGAACACCTCATATTCCGATTGGGTGATATTTGTGTCGCCGTTCAGATCAAGCGCAAGCACATATCCCAATAACCGACCGCGCTCCAAACCGTCCTGCAAACTTGTGTAATCCTGAACGCGTCGCCGTGTAACCGGACCGGTTTTCGCCAAGCCGTCAAAGGCTGCGACAAATCTCTGGGCGGTCGCCTCTGGGTTCTCGTAGAGCGCGGCTCTATAGCTTTCGGGTAAATCCACAGGTAAGTCAGGGGCTTCTAGAGGGGTAACCGAGGTCGCTGGCTGGCACCCCAAAAGGCCCAGACAACACATGACACCAATTGCTTTTGAAAATCCGTTCATGCCAGCTTTGATTGCAATCTGTAGATGAACGCCTTGTGAACGCTTCTTTATGGGGGTTGAAATCCGCGAGTCAGGGTCACGGTAGTATTCACTTGGACTTTGGCCGCGAAAGTGGTCAATGGACCTCAAACACGGCGAGCCAGATACGTCTCCTCCCTTTTCGCGAAAGCCTAGCACATGGAAATTTTTGAAATTGGTCAAGTTGTCCGTCTGAAATCCGGCAGCCCAAAGATGACAATTAAAGGTCCAGACGGCGACACGATTTGGGCCGTGCAGTGGATTGACCGAAACGGCAAATTACAGGGTGATAGCTTTCACGAAGATATGTTGGATATTTTCGTGAAAACACATCGCCCGGATACAGATCGCGGGCCTCGCGGCGACCGAAATCGCGACCCCCGGTTTCGGTAAAAACCTTCTGATTAAACCGATAGGTTGATGAATTGACCGTGCATGATACGCAGTCAGGACGCTTATTCTGCCAAGACCAATAAATCTTCCAAATCTTCAATCGTGTAGGGTTGTCCAATTTTTAATGGGAGGTTTTCCGATACATAATTTGGGTCGGCCTGAATGCACCCTTCCCCGCAGATTAAAACCGCCGTCATATTTGCGCCATTGATATACCAAACCCTGCCCCCTGGTGTGGCAACGTAACCATCATTTCCTTCGAGGTAATCTGCCTCCATGTCATCTGAAGACGGGACTTCGCTGTCATGATCGACGGAAAACGCGCCGTGCGTGTGGAAGCTTGCGATTTCAATGCTGCTCTCATCAGATGGTGGCGGCTTGCAAGAACTTGCACGGCCTTTCTGAATTTCGGTGACATTGAAATTACCGTCAACGTCCAAGACTAACATGCCGCAATATTCGCGAGCCGACCGGAAAGATTGCGTCTGTAAGCCGTCCAATACAGATTTAATAAATTGAACTTCTGCCTCGGTTTTCGGTTGAGGACGCTCATAAGGAACGGGGTCTATAACGCAGGCCGAGTGGACAAGCCCCGCACCTAAGAGTGAGATGGATTTGATAAAGCTACTCATGATTTAATCCCGTCCCGGCGACGCCGCACTGCCCGCCAATAGCCCGCCGTCCAGCGTCAACTCCGTACCCGTCATATAGGCGGCTTCGTCACTGGCGAGCAGGACCGCGACTGCCGCGACCTCTTCCACCGTGCCAAAGCGTTTCATTGGCGTGTCTGCGACAAAGCTCGCCATGCGCGCCTCGCGGTCCGGACCGTCACCCAACATGGGCTCCCACATCGGGGTTAAGATTGCAGCGGGATGGACGCTGTTACACCGAATGTTGAGCCCTTCCTGCGCACAATAAAGCGCGACAGTTTTAGAATGATTGCGAATGGCGGCTTTGGACGCGGCATAGGCCGCCGCCCCCGGTATTCCGACTAATCCTGATCGGGAAGACATATTGATTATGGAACCCGACCCACTCTGGCGCATCGCGCGAATGGCGTAGCGGCATCCGAGGAAGGTTCCGTCCGTATTGACGCGGTGGACGCGTCTCCAATCGTCCAGCGCCGCATGTTCAGGATCTTGCGCAGCGGGGCTGGTTTCAAATCCGGTAATCCCGGCATTATTCACAACGACATCCATTTCCGGATAGTCTTGCGCGAGGCGCTCCCAATGCCCCTCATCCGCGACATCCAGATGTACAGCCGTTGCGCCCAGACGCGCGGCGGTTTGTTTGACCTGTTCAAAATTAATATCCGAAAGGATGACTTGTGCGCCTTCACGGATGAAAGCAGCGGCAATTCCTTCGCCAATACCGCGGGCTGCGCCTGTTACGAGGCATCGCTTATTCTGTAAACGTTTCATGAGATTTCCAATGTGAGAGAGCAGCCCGATCGCGGGCTGTAAATAAATTTAAATCGAATTGTCGAATTGTCGAATTTAATTATTCATCGTCTCTCACCAAATTGGATTTTTGGTTAGCTTATTTTTTCAGGATCGGCAAGGTTTGCCGTATTCGAAATGCGCGCATTGACTAAATCAGGCGTGGACAGGTCAACACCTTCGACAACCGAAGCCGTAAAAACCGCTTCATTGACCTTGTACAAAGTGCCCATCAAATGCCGCCGGATAGTAGCCGTAACTTTGGTATTGGGAATACGGTCCAGATAAACCCACATGGTATATTCAAGTGCATAATCCCCAGCATTCGTCAGCGCCCATTCGAAGGGCTTATTTTTATTGATCTTGATCTCGTCATTCGCTTGGCAAGCCTCAAAACTTCGGGTGAACATATCTCCGATGTTTTTCTGAAATGCCACCAATTCCGTTTCACGGGACTCTCGTTTGTCGCTGAATTCGGGATATCCAATATTATATTTGAACGCTTGGCGGATCCCGTCTGAGCTTGCAATCCGCGAGAGATTGTCAATTCGGCTTTGGATAAACTGCGTATTGCGCAACAGGGTTCGGTGATTATTCCGCACGTCATAAAGCACCGCATAGATCAGCGTAACCCGCGCGATGATGAACTCATCGGGATGCCCGTCAATGACAACAACGTCTCCATCGACCAGCATTTCACTGTTGAGGATGATCAACCCGCTGACGATATCAGGGGCCCAAATCGAGCTCGTAAAGCCGAGGAAGACTAATAAAATTCCGATAATACCCGTCGTTTCCAACAGGCTGTCTGCGCCCCAAATTTTGATTAAGATATAGACGATCGTCAAAACAATAATGGCGAGCAAAACAATGTTCACGAGCCGCGAATTATAAGATTCAATGTAGGTGACCTTGTCGTCAAACGTCCGAGATTTTCCAAATCGTTTGCGGGTGAACGTGCCGCTAGCACTGTAAAGGAACACGCCGGTATAAATGATCATCAAGCTTGCGCCCAGATTGACCAAATACCCGCCGCCATACCAGTCAAAGCTCTGCCGCATGCCAAAATCAATGAATTGAAACAGCAGGACGAGCAGGTTCAAGGCCTGCGCAATTTTTATCTTGGTTTTATTATCTTGATCAGGTGCTAGGAGGTTGATGATCGGCCGCGATAAAACCAATAAGATGATGTTCAAAAAGAACAAAATACTGAGAATGGGGCGGTCCCCAGACGTCAGCTCGCTCAGCAATCCATTTAAAAATTCCAAAACACCCTCTCCCATGAAAGCCAGCATAAGGGGGTTCTGAAATGAAGGCTAGGGTCGAGTGTGAGTGGGCCTCTCCCCGTATTTAGGGAGAGGCCGGAATGTTACTATGCAGCTTTCGCCTTTGGATTTGTCCATGCATTCGGTGCAAAGGCCGCGTCAACGTCCGTTTCGGCGATATGGTTGGTGTAGTTTGAAAGTACTTTCAGACTGGTCCCCAGAATAACTTCCAGAACCGTTTGTTTCGTATACCCTGCTGCGAGGAAGGCTTGAATGTCCGCATCTTGTGGCCAACCGCGGGTTTCATTGATCACCGTCGTGAATGTGCGAAGCGCCTCTAACTTTGGATCAGAGAATGGCGTGCCGTCGCGCAGCGCCGTGATGTCTTCATCTGCGACGCCCTGCATCTGGCTCAATGTTGTGTGGGCCGCCATACAATATACGCAGCCATTAAGGACATTATTTGTCATCAAAATGACTTGCTGTTCTGTTGCGGAGAGATCGCTTTTTCCGAAAATCTCAGCCAGGGTTTGGTAACCTTCCAGCATAGCCGGCGCTTCTGCCATTGTGGCGTAGAGATTTGGAACAAAGCCGAGTGCTTTTTGTGCGCCTTCTAGGCGAGGTTTCGCAGCGGCTGGGGCTGTCTCAACAGTATGAATTGGGAAATCTGTCATGGTAACTCTCATAAATTTTGTGCGCCGGGTCGCGATGTTTCTGTCCCGGACAGCCCCTAGATAGAGTTATATACCAAATGGTCAATAACTGGCGTGTTAACGAGTTCGTGAGGTCAACTCACCCTATCGCTTGACGTTCCGGTATTCGCATCCTAGGCGCCGCTCTTTAATCGATAACCGTAACAGGTTTGACATACTGCGCGCCTGATGCGCAGCCCTTATGCTGCACGAACGCCTTGCAGCCAGACCGTACGGACGCCCCATGAAGAACTTTAGTGAACTCGACCTTGCCGAGCCTTTAGCACGCGCGCTGGCGGACCTAGGTCATTCAAAGCCGACACCGATTCAAGCCCAAGCCATTCCGCCGGCATTGGAAGGCCGCGATGTCATGGGCATCGCGCAAACCGGTACGGGTAAAACGGCCGGGTTTACCCTGCCGACCCTCACACACATCTTCCGCGAAGATCGCGAACCACCCAAGCGCGGCGCGCGCGTACTCGCCCTTGCTCCAACCCGGGAACTTGCTAGTCAGATCGCGGATAGTGTCCGCGATTATGGCCGGCATATGCCGCATCTCTCCGTCGCCTGTGTTTATGGCGGCAAGCCGATTGCACGCCAGATCAAGCGTTTGTCGGGCGGCAATGACGTACTCGTCGCGACACCAGGGCGATTGATTGACCTGATGGATCGCAAGGCCATTAAACTAGATGAAGTTGAAGTCCTGATCTTGGACGAAGCCGACCAAATGCTGGATATGGGCTTCATCCATGCCCTTAAACAGATCGTGAAAGTTCTGCCGAAACAGCGTCAGACACTTTTCTTTTCCGCGACACTTGCGCCAAAAATCAAAACGCTTTCGAAGCAGTTCTTGAACGATCCTGTCCACGTTTCCGTCACGCCAGCCAACCGCACGGCAGATAAAGTAACCCAGAAGATATTCAAAATGTCCCGTGGGGACAAACAAGACCGCCTCGCCGTTGAGCTTTTGCGTGATGGTGTGGGCCGCTCTCTTGTCTTTACGCGCACCAAACATGGCGCGGACCGCGTCGTGAAACGTCTGGCGAAAGTCGGCATTAGCGCCGTCGCCATTCACGGCAATAAAAACCAGAACCAACGCACCCGCGCGCTGGACGCGTTTAAATCTGGAGAAGTCCAAACCCTCGTCGCAACAGATGTCGCGGCCCGCGGGATCGACATTCCGGACATCACCCATGTCTTTAATTTCGAACTCCCCAATGTGCCGGAACAATATGTTCACCGGATTGGCCGAACCGCACGAGCAGAAGCTGAAGGCATCGCCATCAGCTTTGTCGCGACTGAACGGGATACTGATGAAGAAAAATACCTCCGCGACATTGAGAAACTTTTGAACACAAAAATTCCAGAAGGCAAAACCACGGATGGTTTGCCTGCACAGCTGAGATCTATGCGCGCGCGTAAACCCCTTCCCAAGCCTGAGGCTCCAAAGCCGGATGCCAGAAAAGGCCGCGGAAAGTCTAAGAAGAAAAAGAAAGCGCGTTTCAGCAAGGACCAAGACCGGAAGACTGAGAATAGAGGCGCGAGCCAAACCCGCGGCCGGGGAAACCCGTCTCGCGCGATGCCATCTGGTGATGATGCGCCAACCCGCAATACGCCCTCACGAGAAGGGCGCTCCCGCAAGGCGCCAAGTAAGGACGCAAAGCCTAATAGCGATAAGCCCACGAAGATGTCTGGCAGTGCCAGCACCGAAACCCGGAGCCGAAGACCTGCACCATCCGGCAACCGCGGATCAGGCGGAGACGGCGCCCCGAAGCGGAGGCGCAATAATAGACGGCGCGGAAAACCGGGTGGCGGAGGATCCAAACCGTCCTAAATCTTTTCGCTACTCCGATTTACTCATTTTTCGCTGAGTAGCCTCTGGGCGCTCCGCAGATAAACTGTTTCGAAAGCACCCACCGAACACCCATTATTATTTCAACCGTGACGCTATGCCTGAAACTGTTTCGGAAAGACCGTTATGATCAATGCTCTCGAACATGTCGTTCAATTCACCTGAGAGCTCCGCATCACGCTGGTTATTTTTCAACAAGGCGTCAGCGCGATTCAAAGCACGCGTTAACTCACCTGCCTTCTCAGCCGATATTTTATCGCTTCGTTGCAATTGATCTAGGTAAGCTTTGGCAATGACAGGTTCAGCTGGCCATGTGACAGGGAATTGTTGCTGCGGGTTAAAGGTACCCCCTTGATCCGCAAGCGCTGCCGCAGCAATTTCATTTTCGCTTAGAAATTCGCTTGCTGATAGTGAGAAAACGTCAAGCCCTCTTGCGATTTCAGTACCGTAAATTTTTCCGTCATACCAATAGGTGGACCAATACCCGCCCAGCACTAATTTTTTCTCATGGATGGGTCCTCGATCGAAATAGGCAATTTCAATCGGGTTAGCTGAATCTGTATAATCCATAACGGAGAGACCGCCCTGATACCAAGCTTGCGCAAAGATATCGCGACCGGGAACCGGAATTATCGAACCATTATGCGCAACGCAATTTTCCGCATCCGTTTGCGGGGCAGGAAGTTTGTAATATCCTTTAAATTCGAGCTGGCGGTCTTTGATATCATAGATCGCATTTGCTCCCCAATCCTTCGGATCATAAACGCGGCAACGCGGACGACTGCCGCCGCCCCATTCATCTGTGAAGATAACTTTTGTACCGTCATTGTTGAAAGTTGCAGAGTGCCAATAAGCAAATTTGTCGGAGACTACCTCGTCTATCCGCTGAGGCTTCAACGGGTCGGAAATGTCAAAAATGATACCGTTGCCTGAACAGGCGCCAGCGGCGATTTTAGCTTCAGGGAAAACCGTAATATCGTGACAGTGGTCGGTTTGACGGGTATCTTGCGTATCTTCTCCATGATCACCGCCTTGCCACAGCCCGGCTAAACGGCCCGTTTCATCGTCAGCAAAGACTGTGGGACTGTCAATAATACGAGACTTGGACGGATCATCCAATGGGATTTCGATGACATCAATTCGGAACAGCGCGGTGCGGTCATCCCCGGGAATACGGCCAACGCAACCCGCGAGTTCTTCGCCGTCCCGAATAGACGATGTGCCTGAATTATATACGATGAGCTTGGTTGCGTCCTGCGTAACAATAGAATGCGTATGGGAGCCGCGGCAGGTTTGGACCTGACCCACTTGCACGGGCTTTGCGAGATCGCTGATGTCGAAAATACGAATGCCACGGAACCTCTCCGCACTTACATCTTCGCTTATACCCTGCAGGCCGCAATCCACGCGTCCGCGCGTTTGCTCAACGGACATAATCAACAGATCACCTGCAATGGAGACATCTCCCTGCCCGCCCGGACAAACCACTGAGCTATAGAGTTTTGGCGTGCCATTTTCCTGGAGTTTATAGATGTTAAATCCGTGATAGCTGCCTGCGACCATAATATCATCTTGAAACGCCATATCCGTATTGGAAAAACTCAAGAGTGGAGAGCGGTCACTCCACTCAGTGTTATCAAGGCTCTGCCCTTCATCATCTGACTCTGCTTTATCTGCATCGCCCTTTTTCGCTTTAATGGGTGGCAAGCCAGACGGGTTTTTCGGATCAAAAAATCCGGCCGGTTTCTGGAGCGTTGCAATGTGCTCTAAATTTAAAATCGCCTCACCAGCGTCTTGAAATCCTGCGGAAAGCACGGCGCGAGGGTCGGAAGAGAGCGAGCCTAAAATCGCGCTCATTTGCTCAATCTCAGATTTCTGATCATTTACAATATCGGTGATGAAGTCGTAGAGGACAGGGTCATAGGCGGACCCGGGCTGGTCAGTCAGATCTTCGACCATCGTCAAAGCCCCCTCGTGATGCGTAATCATCAGGCGCAGAAATAGAGCATCGAAATCTGTGCCTTCAGAATTTGCCAGCTGCTGCATTTGATCAGGCGTTGCCATCCCAGCCATTTTGTGATGCCCACCGTGATGCGCATGACCATTCATGGCGATGTCCTCACCTCTTTCGGTCAACCAGTCTTCCATGAATTTAATCTCATCGGCCTGCGAAGCCCTAATTCGGCCTGCCAGTTCGGTGACGTCAGTCTGGTTCGTTCGATCTGCAACGAGATTAGCCATTTCAACCGCTTGAGCATGATGCGGGATCATATTCTGCATGAAAGAAACATCGTCCGGGGAATAGCTATTATTAGCGACTTTAATCGCCTCAGACGCCGCCAAAGTTTGCGAGGATTGTCCCGGTGCTCCAGGTAAAATGATTGGTGTTGTGCTTACCGCCGCAGATGCCGCCATATCCTCTGATGCTGTCTCTGGTGTTGCAGGTTTAGTCGTTTCAGCCTGTTGTTGGCAGCTCGACAAAATTAAGCCACTAAGGGCCGAAGCGAGAATTAAAGTTTTCATATGCATGATGAGCCTCTGCCTAAAAATATTCTAACGTCCTGGTTGGGTGGTTATTTGCTTAGTGATGAGCAAGCTTACCTACAAGGTACAGAGAAATATAGATTTTCAGGAGCGCTACATGCCTCCTTGTTCCCAATCAGGATATATCAGGACGAGTCGCCCAATAAATCAGCGCAATTAATGGAAACTGCAATGCCACCCGCCCCCACAGCATTGCGGGGCTGCTGACGCTGTTTCCAAATGGTATCCCTGCCATCGCCATGTAAATATTCGCCGGTAAAACTGCGAGTAAAAACAGACCGAGCATAACCCCAATATGCGGGCGGAAATGCGGGCAAAGCAACATCACGCCCATCCCAATCTCCATGAGCCCTGTCACCCACACGATCAGTTTAGGGAATGGGAGTAAGGGCGGTACAATTGCGGCAAAGTTTTCCACTGCGACGAAATGCATGACACCTGCCACGACAAAGAAGAGCGCGAAGAATACACAAAGCGCGGATTTAAGACGGGCAAGCATGCTTGGCTGTAACGGGCCGTTTCGAAAATTTAAATGGGCATTTTAAACCTAACTTGCGCATGTGTTCCCCATTCGCTATCCCGTCGTTTTGCACGGACTGCACACCCATGCCGCACTTCATCTCTCTCGCTGATATCTCTGCCGCTGACCTGCGCGCCATCCTTGATGATGCCCACGCGATGAAAGCCGCCCGCATTGGCTTGCCTAAAGGCGCAGTCGACCGCTACGCCGCGTTAAAAGGCGAAACTCTGGCGATGATATTCGAGAAATCTTCGACCCGCACACGATTTTCTTTCGAACAAGGTATGCGCCAGCTTGGCGGGAGCTCAATCGTCGCGGGCGCAAATGATATGCAGCTCGGCCGCGGAGAAAGCGTCGAAGATACCGCGCGCGTATTGTCCCGCTTTGTCGATGCCGTCATGATACGATCTAATGCCCACAGTACGATAACTGATTTCGCGGCGAACGCCGATGTGCCCGTGATTAACGGGCTGTCCGACCATAATCACCCTTGTCAAATTATGGCGGATCTGATGACGTTGGAAGAACGCGGCGTGAAACTGCGGGGGTCAAAGCTGGCTTGGATTGGCGACGGCAATAATGTGCTCGCCAGTTTCGTGAACGCCGCGCCTGCATTCGGGTTTGAGCTGCGGATAAGCTCCCCCGATGGCTATCGCCTAGAAGATAATCCCAAGACGAAAGGCCTCATTAAAGTCGCACAGGATAAGCAAGGCGTTATCCATGACGGATTGTCCCCTGATGATGCGGCAGATGGCGCAGACGCGCTGATTACAGATTGCTGGGTATCGATGGGTGATACGGACAAGGAAGAACGCCTCGCCGCTCTGGGCCCCTATCAGATCGACGCGGAGCGCCTTGCCAAGGCAAATAAAGACGCGCTTTTCCTTCACTGTCTCCCCGCCTATCGCGGCCAAGAAATGACGGCAGACGTTTTAGAAGGTCCACAAAGCGTGGTTTGGGACGAAGCCGAAAATCGCCTTCACGCGCAAAAGGCTGTCGTGAAATGGTGTTTGGGAGCATAACTCCACCCGAACTGTAAAGCTTTGTGATTTGAAACTGACAGACCGCGTCGTTTAGAAACGCTGAACGGCGACGGGCGCATTTTCAATTTACGTATGAGTTTCAACATCAGTGATATTTGACCTCTCAAAACTCCCAGATAGCCCTGAGCTGTCGGCACAGGTGTGTATCATCGGCGCAGGCGTTGCCGGTCAGGCCGTTGCCGCTCGTTTGGCCGCGGCCAACATCGACGTTGTCTTAATTGAAAGCGGCGGCACAGATTTTGATTCCGAAACGCAAAAGCTGGCAGAAGGCCGCAATATCGGGGAAACCTATTACGATCTCGAAACCACGCGGCTGCGGCTTTATGGCGGGACGGCCGCAATTTGGGGTGGGCGCTGTGCGGAGCTCGACGCGATTGATTTCGAAAAACGTGACTACATCCCGCATAGCGGCTGGCCGATTACCAAAGCTGACCTCGACCCATATTATGACAAAGCCTTCAAAACTCTTGGGCTTAAGCGTCAGCAATATACCGACCTCTGGACCCAAACAAAGGGGAACAAACCGCCCTTTGACCCGGCCAAACTGGACCCCGGGTTTTGGAGCTTTGACGATAATGGCGAACGCTTCACTCGCACTCAAAATACGGGCAACGCCCGAACCCTGCTCAATGCAACGGTTACGGAAATGGATGCGGATGAAGCCGGGGTTATCCGAGCCGTTACTGCGCGTAGCCTGAATGGCAAGACCGCGAATATCACGGCCAAGACCTTCGTCATCGCATCGGGAACGATAGAAACCGTGCGCCTTTTGATGGGCAGCGTACCCAGCCGCCCAAATGGCTTGGGTAATGAGCATGATCACCTTGGTCGTTATTTCATGGAACACCCGCATGCCCGCGGCGGGCAAATCCTAACCCCTGATTACGCCAAATCCCTGTTGGCGTTGCCGCGCGCATTACGCATTCAGGGACGGCGTTATGCTGGATTTTTACGTCCTGCCGACGCGCTGCAACGCGAAGCGGGCATTCTCAACACCTCTCTAAGCTTTGCGCCCCGCCGCCACGAAGGGCTGCAAAAAGATGGCTTGCGAGCGATGAAGGATAAGCTGAAACACGACCTGCCCAGCACAAAATTTTGGCGAACGTCTTACAAGCGCTTGAAGGGTATAGGCATCAAGCTTCGCGAATGGACAGAGCCCGCACCGTCCGTTCGCAAAATACATCATGCACCGGACACCTTTGGCCTCTACGCCGTTATCCGCGCGGAACAGGCCCCCAACCCTGACAGCCGGATTACATTGTCTGCTGACACGGACGCACTCGGCCAGCGCCGCGTCGATCTGGATTGGCGATTATCCGAAATAGATAAACGTAGTGTCCGCGTTTTGATGGAAACCTTGGGCGCGGAGTATCAACGCCTTGGATGGGGCAAGGTTGAGCCTGCGCCTTGGCTTTATGATGAAGGCGAACCTTGGAAAATTGACCCACTTATCTCTTCGCATCATATTGGAGGCTACCACCATATGGGCGGCACCCGAATGAGCGCCTCCGCCAAGGACGGTGTTGTTGACGCCAATTGCCGCGTCCATGCTAGCCCAAACCTTTACATCGCCAGTAGTAGCGTCTTCCCGACAGGCGGCTGGGCAAATCCAACAGTGACGATCATGGCACTGGCGGAGCGGTTAGCGGACCATTTAATTGAGAATAATGTGAAGAGCTAAATCCTCCCAAAAACAAAAAGACCGAACCTGTTGACAGCTCGGTCTCTTTGTTAAGTTTACTAGAGACTTAAATGTCTACTGGACCGAAAATACATCATCCGAGATTTCATTTCCGATCGATGTATTGTCTCTGATAATTTCCGCCAGCGAGGTATTCTCCACGATGTTCTGGTCAGCTTGCGGGAGGTAGATTTCGTACCAAAAGCGATCTGCATCGCGAAGTTCCGTGAACTGACGTACCATCACCGTTTGGAATAATTCACCCAGCTGGGATCCGCTCACGGCGTCTTCGGCGAGACCGCCAGTCCACAAATCAATATCATCAACTGAATCATAGGCGGCTTCCAATCCGGCAACCACATCGGCATCGCTGGAAATCTCGCTAAATGCTGTCCGCGGCGTTAATCCCAATGCCGTCCTAAGCGCATTATATGAGGGAGCGCCGTGATCGCGGCCGCGCTGAATATTCAGCGACGGCAAATCGAGACCGCCAGCACCCGGCGGGCCAAACAAGAAGTTCCGAATATCCGTCACCGCTTTCACATCATATTTCTGATGGAGTTGAGAGGCCAAGCCGCGCAGAATTGAATCCATATCGTCTTCTTCCGTGAACAATGTTGTTCCGGCAAAGAAGGCCTCTGCCAAAGGCAGCGGGCCGCCATCCGCTTCATTCCCATCCGCATCTAAACGAATGAAATTTTCATTCAGTAAAGTATGCCCAAGGCGGAACGCCGCGACACTAAACTCATTATAGATGTTCGGATTAATGCTATCATCATACCCGGAATAAGCTGGAATAGCATCCTCGCCGATTAAGGCCGGAAGCCATTCATTATAGGTGATGTATTGGATTTTCCCGACCAGAAGACGCCGCGCTGTTTCAAAAACATCATCCGGATCTGCATCGGGATTATTATCCATTAGAATTTCGGCCATCCGGTTATGCTCGCGCACGAACAATGTGTGCATCACGGTCAGGCTAGCTTGCTCATTCGCGCGTACGTCACCGGCGAGGAATAAGATATCCGTTCCGGGGTTCGCATTGGTGAGACCTGCTGTATTGAACGGCAGAAGGTTTCCGTCACTGGTCGCGAGCAAATGCCGGTTCGTCGTATCACGCAAGGCTTCGGCGCGCTCATCATCCGACCCATACACCATGGACCCATCTATCCAGGACGTGATCTCATTTTCTTGCTCGCGTGGATTATCTACGTCTGTTCCTGTGCTCGGGTCGAAAAGGGCTCTGTTGAACGGGATAACAACTGCGCCCGTGCCCGCCGGATCAAAGGACACATCTCCTGCCGGGACAATGATATCGGCCGATTCTTCCGCGCCATCTGTCAGGTCAATATCGTGGTCAATAAATTGGCCCCATTGCCAGACAAAATCTGACGCGCCGAATGTGTTGGGAACCGACTCGCCGTCATCCTGGTTATGCACCAGGTTCGATACAACCCGTGCGCTTACACGATCCGGTCCAGCTATTTCGGAAATACCATCTGCATAATCATTTGGCGCGAGGCGCTGTAGATGTTCAAAGGCCGCCCCCCAATTTGTATTTGTCAGATTATTGGCCGAGCCGTCATAGGTTCGAACTTCAACACCGCCGACCATAGGACGATTGCCTGTTCGGTTATCCGCATCATCGCGTCGATCCCGCCGGTTCCCGTCATTAATGCCTTGCGGCGACGCGCCGTCACGCGGGGTATCGGCGATCGAGATTGTCACATCTGAGGATACTGGCGAGTTCGTCCCATCCGAAACCGTCAAGCGCAAAACCACGTCTTCGCCGTCCTGTGTGTTGGGCGCACGGAAAACAGGATTGGCAATAGAGGCGTCACTGAAGTCTACCATTGAACCTGAAACCTGGCTCCATGAAAATGTAAGCGTATCCCCATCCGCATCCGTGGCAGAGCCGCTCAGCTGGACCTGCTCGCGCTCTTGAACGGACTGATCCGCACCCGCCGATACAACTGGCGCAACGTTGGTTGCCGCGTCCACAACGCCGCCGGTCGAATTATTATCATCACCGCAAGCTGTTAGACATAAAGCGAGGCCGCTGACGGAGGTAATTAGAATTTTTTTCATAATACTCTTTCTTTTAGACCCAAACCCAAAAGAATTTACCTGCTTAGGAGGTTTTACAGGAAAATATTCTAGTCATCACGAAACTGTGATATCCGTCGCATTACAAATTTATTGCCGGTTGGACACTTAACTTTTGCTAATCTGGATTAAGTTTTGCTTAGATTTGGAGCGGACAAACAACATCCCTCAACCCATGTGTAGATCGAAGGGCAATGCGATAGACAGGGTTCGATTAAAGAAAGGCCACCCCCATTGCGGGCGTATAGAATTTATAGGCCGTGTTGTTCGGTAACTCTTTTACCTGGCTCTATCAGCAAAAAGATCTGCGGGTTGTATGACATCAATCTGGATTATCTTATCATCTTCGAAGGTAAACACCTCAACGATGTCGGACGCCTCACCTTCGGAATTCCCATCTAGCCACACCTTGTCATGCATGACGACCCGGCTATCTATCTCGACAAGATGAATAAGTTCATTGCGGGCATCAGGGTTGTTTTCGAAATGCTGCCGGCGATTTTGTATGACAGCGTCTCGACCGCGTAGGACCACTGCGCCATCATACATTTTGACAAGAACATCGGAATGAAGATCGCGGCCATATTGGTCTGCGCTCTTAGCATTTACGGCATCCACGATGTTCGCGGCCGCTAACATTTTCGCAGACGACATCGGGTCAAAACTCTTGTGTTCCTTTGAACTCATCGATTCCGATGAACAGGCTATGAGGAATAAGGCCAATAACATTGTGATTAGGTGAAGGTTTTTCATGCTGTCAGAATTCCTTACATTTTATCTTGAGGCGTTTTATCCCAAATAAAAGGACTCAACCCATGAGGAACAAATCCTCAGAACAGACCTTAGCACAGATCAATTTATTCGTTTATTGTATAATCAAAAGGGTTAGTGGGTCGTCACTATTTAATTGAGAATTTTCGATGCCCGCCCCAACCCAGACACCGCCGCCAACCCGATTAACCCGCCAACTTGGTGTACCGAGCGCAACCCTCCTCGGTCTTGGCTCTATCCTCGGGACAGGCATCTTCGTGAGCATTGGACTTGCGGCTGAGCTGACAGGCCCGTCTCTATTGGCGGCCATTGGGCTCGCCGCCCTATTGGCGACCTGTAACGCCTTATCGAGTGCGCAGCTTGCAGCCGCTCATCCTGTCAGCGGCGGCACTTACGAATATGGCTATCGGTTACTGCACCCCAATCTCGGATTTCTTGCGGGGTGGATGTTCCTCTGCGCCAAAACAGCCTCAGCCGCCACAGCCGCCATTGGGGCCTCGGCCTATGGTCTTGCTCTCATCGGCGTGAGTTCTGACAGCATCCGGTCCGGTTTGGCCGGGGCAATCGCTTTGGCGACAATGGCGCTTGTTCTCTCAGGCCTACGCCGGTCCAGCCTCATAAACACCATCATTGTTTTGCTGACAATAACAGCGCTTCTGAGCCTTTGTGTATCCGTTTTCATCGCGGCCCCCAGTGAAGCCTCGGATCGTCTTATGCCTGTTCTGCCGGAGACCGATGGATGGCGCGACTTTTTCACAGCCACAGCTTTAATGTTCGTCGCGTATACGGGGTATGGCCGTATCGCGACACTCGGAGAAGAAGCCCGCGAGCCCCGCCGCACAATTCCGCTTGCCGTCATTGCCACGCTCGGGCTGAGCGCAATTTTATATATGGTCGTCTCTGCATCAGCTCTCCTCGCCATTGGCGCAGATGGGTTAGCGAGTTCGACATCTAATGGCGCGACGCCGCTAGAAGCGGCAGCTCAGGCCGTGGGCGGAACCACGCTCGGACGGATATTGGCGATAGGTGCCGTCACAGCCATGCTAGGGGTCCTTCTTAATCTCATACTAGGTTTGTCTCGCGTTGTTTTGGCCATGGGACGACGGGGTGATTTGCCAAACCTATTTTCCAAACTGTCTTCCGCCGCCGAACCGACAGCCGCAATTTTACTGATTGGCTTTTCTGTCTCACTGCTGGCATTATTCGGGTCGGTGAAAATGGCTTGGACATTTAGTGCACTCACCGTTCTTATTTATTACGCCATTACAAATCTTGCCGCCCTTCGCCTGCCCAAGGCTGACAAACTTTACCCGGCTTGGATCTCATGGATAGGCTTAATGGGATGCCTCAGCCTGACTCTATTTATACCATTGAACATCTGGCTGGCTGGCTTTGTACTGGCAATAATAGGGTTTGCGCTCAGGATTTTTTTCCAAAAGAAAAAGTGAATTTCGGAAACTCTACTATTTTCATCGAGTCGTAAATTTGACTGATTTGCGATTAAGGCAAAGGAAAATTTTTTCCATAGCAGACATTGGCGAGTATCCTATTTTGGGCAATTTTAGGCCGATCAACTACCAGGGTTTTGTAGGCGCTGAATACACAATTTCGCCATCTATGACGGTTTGAAAAACACTGATGTTGGCAATCTCTTCTTGCGGAATGCTTCGTGGGTCGTTTGACAGAACAACGAAGTCAGCCCGCTTCCCGACTTCAAGTGTTCCTGAAATCGATTCTTCATTAAACGCATAAGCATTAGTGGAAGTATAAGCCCTTAAGGCTTCTTCTACGGATATTTTCTGCGCTGGTATCCAGCCATTAGGGTTTGCGTTGTCCAAGGTTTGTCGCGTTACCGCCGCGTAAACGCCTTTAATGGGCGAGAGAGGCGCGACAGGCCAATCAGAGCCGAAGGTCAGAATTCCGCCTGCATCAAGAATAGACCGAAAGGCGTAGGTAGTTTTCAGACGCTGAGCTCCAATACGGTCTTCGGCCCATCTTCCGTCATCAATAGCGTGATAAGGCTGCATTGAGGCGATTATGCCTGTCTCAGATAATGCCTCTATCGCGTCCTCCGTCGGATGCTGAAAATGTTCGATACGGTAGCGCCGCTCTTGAATCTCTGACCCAGCAATATCTTTCATCCCTGCAATAACGGTATCAATTCCTCTGTCGCCCAGTGCATGAATAGAAAGCTCTAAGCTAGCTTGGTCCGCCGCTTTCATCCAAGCTGTAAAATCAGCAGGGTCATTCAGCGGCAACCCGGTGCTGTCAGGGGCATCTGTATAAGGTTCATACATCCAGGCCGTACGCGCGCCCAATGAACCATCAATAAAACCCTTTACGCCGCCCCATTTAAGAAGGAAGTCACCCGTATCACCCTGCGCGGTTTCTTCTGCCATATCTTGCCAAGCTTCAATTGGCGTTGAGACCTGTGCACGGATTTTCATCAACCCTCTTTCTCGGGCCATTTGGAAAATATCCAGCATAGTTGTTTCAGTTGGGTAAGCCGTGACCGCATGAACCTTTGTGAGTCCAAGACTAACTGCATGCTCTTGTGCCATTGTAAATTGTTCCATCAGTTCATCATCAGATGGTGAAGGGATAACGGACAACACCAGATTAAGAGCGTTACCTTTGAGTATGCCTGTTGGCTCGCCTCGCTCATCACGCATGATGACGCCGCCTTTGGGATCAATGGTATCTTTTGTAATTCCTGCCGCGCTAAGGGCTGCGGAATTAGCGAGAGCCATATGTCCATCAAGACGGATAACATAAACCGGCGTATTGGCCGTCTCAGAGTCAATCCAATCTTTATGCGGTAACTCGCCGCCCCATTGGGTCTGATCCCAATTCCCATTTAGCACCCAACGGCCTTCCGCTAGGCCGTCAGCATAATCAACAATTCGCTGCTTAAATAACTCTGGTGTCGTAGCATCGCGCAGCTCCACGCTGGCAAGTGCGGCTCCGCCCTCCATAAAATGGACGTGATTATCCATAAAGCCAGACATGACGAATTGCCCATCAAGGTCCATAGTTTCATCGCTGAATATGTGAGCCGGCAAGGTCTGACCTACGAAAACAATTTTGCCATCATCAATGGCCATAGTTCGTGCATCAGGCTCGTTCTCAACCCCTGTCCAAAATATGCCGTTCTTATAAACCGTATCAACCTCCATTTCTGGAGATGATGTTTTGCATCCGATTAAAAATATTAATGGAAGAAATATTGAGGTGTAGCGCATAAGCTTAACTTACGGGCTCAATTGAGTTTATCCAAGCGTCAACTATCCCAAACCGGAGATACGCCTAGCGTCTCATTTTGGGCGAATTAGGCCACTGACCTAACGTCCGCTAAGCGCCCAAAGCGGACATTCCCTCTTCCGTCCCGCATTCAAAACCTCAATTCCCCAACAAAACCGCAGTCACACAAACTCCATCATCACTTCCCAAACCCATGATAGATTGAGGATGTTCTTTCAGACACGGGACAGGCGAGGCCTCGCTTGCTGGTTTGGGGGACGATGGGTCTGAGCGTCGGAGTGTGAGAACTCTGGAGGTGCCGGGGCTTTAGGAGTGAGAGCCGATGCGTGAGGCCAGAGATGCCTCAACTCGTAGGACAAACGGGCCGCTTCTTCAAAAACCATCGCCGCAGAGTCTGTTTGTCATCTTACAATTGGCAGACGCCGTCTTCGCGTAAAACAACTTTCTTCTACCCTTTGGTATTCCATCGGGAAGACAACTCTGCGGGCATGTCCTGCTTAAAAACTAAATTTGGGCTGACCCGCATGTCGAAACCATAGTTTCAACTGGGCAGCAGGATCATTCGCATGCCAGCCGTTTGATTGATGAAAGTTTAGTTGCGCCCCTGTCACGCCATGTTCAGGGTCGAAAGAATATACGGCTTTAATCTCGTTTTGCGAAGGGACTCGTCATGAAACGCCACCTCCTCTCTCCGGCTCTCTCTGCCGCTGCCATCCTCCTTTTGGCGGGATGTGCATCATCGCCCAAAGCTTTTGGCCCGGCCTATAATTCCGATTTCGGCTATACGAATACCCAAATTGAACAAGATCGGTTCCGCGTGAGCTATACCAGCCGCGACGGATTGGAAGCGCGAGATTTTGCCCTGCTCCGCGCCGCGCAAATCGCCGATAATGAAGGCTATTCCCATTTTCGGATCGTGAACGGCGGAACCTATGATAATGGTCCGCGCAGCGGTATCAGCACAGGTATCGGGATTGGTTTGGGCGGCGGGCGTTATAACCGCTCTGGCATAAACCTCGGCGTGCGGGATTTAGGCCGCGCTCTAGAGGGGGATAAAGTGACTGAGGAAATCGAAGTCATCCTGCTGCCAACTAATGTGCCCAACGATCCGAGTGTGTTTTCCGCGCAGAGCGTGATTAAGAATATCGTGCCGGTCCATAGCACGGCGAGCACAGCGAAGACGCCGTAACCGATTTTGGTACCGCAGGTTTGTCTCGCTGAGCGCTCAGTAGGAAACCAAGCGCGTAGATGACCTGCGTCACGGCCGCGATCGCAATCAGCATAGCGGCGATTTCGGCGCTGCCCGCGGCAAGGCCCAGTATCGACACGACGATACTGGCGAAGAGAAGTTCACCGCCGACGGGGGATTTCTTGGCCAGGGAAAAAATGATGAGGAAGATAAACCAATCCGCAATTGCTGTTCCGGGGCTCGCGAGGCTCCATTGGGCGATTAAAATACCGCCAATGACGACAGCGCGCGCCAGATAAATAGCGGCGACCTTCAACGCCGTACGAGATTTCAATTGGGTGAGCTTACGAAATAAGAGGATCGCGCCGCCCACAATAGAAAGGCAAAACAGACTCACGAAAATCACGAGGCCCGGCGACGCGGCTGCGAAATTTTGGAGGACATCCAGATTGCCGGACATTACGGCGACCCCGGCCAGAATAATAATCCAGAGATTGGCCGAGAATCCGCGGATCAAGGTCATATCCTTGAGGATGATCGCAGCGCGTTTGAGGCTCATGCCGTTCTGCTGGGACAGTTTCTGGATCAGAAACGCATCACCGGAGAAATTCATGACGGCTTTGTTCAAGACCTGCTTACGCAGGAATATCTTATATCCGCCATCAGCTTTTTCGCCCGAAATTGTTCGGAACGCAAAAATCTCGGACATGACCGGCACGGCCACAAAACCGATCGATAGGAGATAGAATAGCGGAGATGTCGGCAAGGCCGCCGCAATTTCGTTGAACCCGATCTTCGAGAGCTGAAAAGCGAGATACCCGAAAATCGCCGCGAAGATCGCCCACCGCGTAAAACGGCTCGCGCTCGCAGATTTGAACGCGTGCAAAACACGGGTGGTTTTGGGCGTCTTGGCCGGGCTGTGAATATCGTAGACAGCCATGCTGACGGCCTCTCTCTTGATTGGGGAGCCGTAGGTAGTGATCACGAGGCCGATGTACAACTCACATCACCTCACATTATTGTGCAGATTGTGACGGAGAGGTTAGCTGCCCTCTTTCAGGCGCAACCAATCGCGTTTGGGCAAGCCATAAAGCTGATCGAGGAATTCGAGCTGTAAACCTGTGGGACGCGAATGCGGACTATTCCAAAGCATGGCGATGCCAGCTTGTTTCTCGGGGTCAAACAGGACCAGCGCCCTGTAACCTTCGACGCCGCCGCGATGGCCGACGACTTTGTGGCCGTGATAGTCATAGACGCGCCAGCCTAGGCCGTAGTGAGAGTTTTTCATGTCGCCGTAATGGCGGTTTAAATATCGCTGCTCCGCCCGGGTTTCCACAATTGGGGTTTGCATCGCAGAGAGACGGTCCACCGGGATTTGTCCGCTTTCTGGAAATTGTGCGGTCATCCATTTGGCGAGATCTTTTACCGAAGAGTTCACGCCTGCAGCGGCGGGGACACGGTAATAGGTTGGCTTAACGCGGTTGATCCGTTTCCCAAACCGGCCATGCGGTTTCGCCCAGCTTTTACTACGGGTGAGACCTTCCAGGGTCATGCTGGCACTGTCCATGCCTAACGGGTCAAAGACGCGGGTTTGGACGACGGTTTTATATGGGAGACCCACTTGTTGCTCAATGATCTCGGCCGACGCGTCATAGGCAACATTTTGGTATGTGTGGCACGTGCCGGGAGTGCAAAGTGTGTTGAGCTTTGAAAGCGCCGCACGTGTGGGTTTTGCGGCCCTGCCGGACTCGATGCGCGTATCATAGGCATTCCGAACGATACCCGTTTGGTGAGAGAGCAAATGAACGAGATTGACATCCCCGCTCCGCTCGCCAGGCAAATCAAGGGATGGTGCGAGGGCCTCCGCAGAGTCGGCAAGATCAAAGCCGCCTTCCTCAACGAGGGACAGTAATGTGTTCGCCGCCACGCCTTTAGACACGCTGGCCCAGCGGAAGACTGTATCGGCTGTAACCATTTCGCCGCTGTCGCGCAGCGCTTCGCCATATCCTTTGGCGAAGGTCGTTTTACCGTCCTCGACAACGGCAACGGCCATACCTGTCATTTCCAGCTGATTCATCAGAAGGTTCGCGCGGCGATCAATCTCTGCCGTATCAATCTGCGCAGCGGCAGGTGTCGCGCAGAAGAAGGTCAGGATGAAAAGGAGGCGTTTCACGGAGCTTGGTGTAATCCCAGTTAAAAGGTTGAACAATCGCGAAGACCAGACTTCGTCATTACAAATGTATTAGGTTGCAAATATCCAGATTAATAAACCAAAACCCAAGATCAGACGGTAAATCATAAAGGGTAGAAATCCGATACGACCAACCCACTTCATGAATAACGCGATACACGCATATGCCGTGACAAAAGATAGCCCAGCAACCACGACGCCATTCATCAAAGTAGCGGTCTGCGCAGTTGGCTCTGCTTTCATAAGTTTTAACATGGCATAGAGACCGCCTGCGCCGATGATCGGTAAGCTCATGAGCATTGAGAAGCGCGCGGCGGCTTCACGAGACAAGCCCAGCGTACGGCCAGCTGTCATGGTGATACCGCTCCGGGACGTTCCGGGGATAAGGGCTAAAGACTGTGCCAGACCCAATGTAATCGCGCCGCCCCAGGTGAGATCTTGAACAGGCTTATCCGATCTGGCTTTCACATCTGACCACCAGAGCAAAACACCGAAGACGATGGTTGTGCACGCGATAATCAACGGAGAGCGTATCAAATCATCCCACCCGCGAGACGCCAGCAGGAAGCCGAGCAGCAGAGCCGGCGGCGTGGAAATGATTAGATTTAAGGCCAACGCACTATTCGTGTTCAATTTACGGCCTATCAGATCAACACACCCCTTCAGAATGTTTGCTACATCTTGGCGGAAATACAGGAGGACGGCAAAAAGAGAGCCAAAATGCGCCATGACATCGATCAACGGACCTTGGTCGGGCCAACCCAGAAGTTTCGACGGTAAGATTAAGTGAGCGGAACTGCTAATCGGCAGAAACTCTGTTAGCCCTTGAATGAGGGCCAGAATGATAAGGTGAAACCAAGACATAAATCGGCCTTATGCAAACAGGGTTAAGGCTTTGTTTGGACGTTGAAGAGTTCTTTCTGGGACAAACGAAC
Source organism: Litorimonas sp. (assembly GCA_039975855.1). Lineage (GTDB taxonomy): Bacteria > Pseudomonadota > Alphaproteobacteria > Caulobacterales > Maricaulaceae > Litorimonas. The sequence continues at coordinate 297,456 of JBDWGH010000004.1, forward strand.
TTATTCAGACATATTTTACTAAGTGTAAAAATTGAGAATTTTCTTCAAACTCCACCGTAGGAGTTAAAATATATAATTTTCAGTATGTTATGATTTTTTTATTTTGAATTTCTATATAAAATGGACAAAATGTCGCATCTTGTGTGTTTTATTTTTACTCTGTATAGGCCGCGCAGAAATCAAGGAAATTGCCACCATGGCCGACGTAAAAAAAACACTCTCAACACCGAAACGAAAAATGCTGCAATTTGTAAACACGCCGCGCGACATGCCCGCGAAACGTGATGCAGATGTACGAAATGAAGATTATTTGGAGATTTACGGCGACTACATTGATGCCAAAGCTGAAGAGCAAGCCTCACGGTGCAGCCAATGTGGCGTGCCATTTTGTCAGAATCATTGCCCTCTTCAGAATAACATACCCGATTGGTTGAAACTCACCGCCGAAGGCCGAACCCAAGAAGCTTGGGAGGTATCCAACGCAACGAATAATATGCCGGAAATCTGTGGACGTATCTGCCCACAAGACCGCCTGTGTGAAGGGTCGTGCGTTATAGAGCAATCCGGGCACGGAACCGTCACGATTGGCTCTGTCGAAAGATTTCTTTCTGATACGGCCTGGCAAGAGGGCTGGATTCAGCCCCTCGCGCCAAAACGTGAGCGCGCCCTGTCTGTTGGCATCATCGGCGCGGGTCCTGCTGGATTGGCAACAGCGGAGCAATTGCGCGAACAAGGCTGGCAAGTCACAGTCTACGACCGGCATGACCGCGCGGGCGGCTTGCTAATTTACGGCATTCCCAACTTCAAACTCGACAAGTCGATCGTTGAACGCCGTGTGAAACGCCTTGAAGACGGCGGCATTGAATTTGTGCTGAACTGCGACGTGGGAGTCGACATTAGTTTCGAAAAATTACGCGAGAAACATCAAGCTGTGCTTATCTCAACAGGGGTTTACGCCGCGCGCGATTTATCGGTCCCAGGCGGCGGCGCGGACGGGGTAGTGCCCGCCCTCGACTTCTTGATTGATAGTAACAAACGCGGTCTGGGCGACAATGTTGGCGACGAACCTGCAAAAGACAAAAAGGTCGTCGTCATCGGCGGCGGTGACACCGCGATGGATTGCGTACGGACGGCTGTTCGCCAAGGCGCCGAGTCCGTGACCTGTCTCTATCGACGTGACCACGCCAATATGCCTGGCTCCCGCCGCGAAACGGCCAATGCGCAAGAAGAAGGGGTCACGTTTGAATGGTTGGCCGCGCCAAAAGCCGTCCATGATGAGAAAGGCCACGCCACAAAAGTTCGCGCTGATCGTATGCGCTTGGGCCCGAAAGATGCCTCTGGAAGACAATCCCCTGAGGCGACGGGTGAAGAATTCGACGTCGACGCTGATATTGTGATCAAAGCTCTAGGTTTTACGCCGGAAGATATGAAGACGCTGTCGCCACAACTAACGGTCACCCGTTGGGGCACCCTGCGTGTTAACCCGCTTACATTCGAAACGAATCTTCCGGGCGTCTATGCAGCAGGTGATATCGTTCGCGGTGCTAGTCTCGTCGTTTGGGCCATCCGTGAGGGCCGAGATGCGGCCGTTGCCATGCACAAATACTTACGAGGTCTAGAGCGAGTTCAAGTTCTAGAAGCTGCAGAATGAGCGCGCCGATAAAAGGGCAGTGTTTGTGTGGCGGTGTTCAATTCGAAACACCGGAACCTGGTCACATTGACGCCTGCCATTGCAACATATGTCGGCGTTGGAATGGGGGGCCATTTATCGGCGCTGACTTCCGTTCGGGCATTACGCTGATCAAAACCGATGGGTTAGCGTGGTATCAAAGTTCTGATTGGGCAAAACGCGGCTTTTGCAAAATTTGTGGAACAAGCTTGTTTTACTGCCTCAATGACGATCCAAATTTTTGGAGCGTTGCAGGCGGAACACTCGAACTTCCCGATGGACTAACGCTCGGAAAAGAAATCTTCATCGACGAAAAACCCGATTATTACGATCTCGCTGGAGATCAACCGCGCCTAACCGGCGCCGAAGCCCTCGCGGCTTTTACGGCAGGATAAGACAATGACGAATTGGCTCAAAGATTACACTGAAAAACGCGACGCATTGATTGCGGCGAATGCGTATGATCCGGCTCATGAGCGCGCCAATTGTGGCGTTGGTCTTGTTGCATCCGTTGACGGAAAGGCTCGACGGGATGTTGTCGAAAAATCCATCCAAGCCTTGAAAAATGTATGGCATCGGGGTGCCGTCGATGCGGATGGCAAAACCGGCGATGGCGCTGGCATTCGCTTAGACATTCCCCAAAAATTCTTCCGCGCACAAGTCGAGCGGACCGGTCATAAACCGACCAATGTCAAAATCGCTGTTGGCATGATCTTTCTACCTCGCACGGATTTCAAAGCCCAAGAAGCTGCGCGAACAATTGTTGAAACAGAACTTCTGAAAGAAGGCTTTTATATTTATGGCTGGCGTCAGGTTCCAATTGATGTGTCCATAATCGGCGAGAAAGCGAAAGCAACGCGCCCGGCTATCGAACAGGTTATGTTCCGCGATCCAAAAGGCCGTAAGGGCAACACATTGGAACGGGAGCTTTATATTGTCCGTCGACGGATTGAGAAACGCGTCATTGAGGCCGCCATTCCGAGCTTTTATGTTTGCTCGCTCTCTATCCAGACAATAATTTATAAAGGCATGTTTCTTGCCGAGGACATCGATAATTTCTATCCCGATCTCAAAGATGAGCGTTTCGTCTCTCGGGCCGCAATCTACCATCAGCGCTTTTCTACGAATACGTTCCCCTCATGGAAATTGGCGCAACCGTTCCGGATGCTCGCGCATAATGGGGAAATAAATACCCTCAAAGCCAATGTGAATTTGATGAAGAGCCATGAGATTAAAATGGCCTCTTCCGCGTTTGCCGAGCGATCAGTTGACGTGAAACCCGTTATTCAAAAAGGCAGTTCAGACTCAGCGGCTTTAGATGCCGTATTTGAACTTTTGGTCCGCGCCGGCCGTACAGCCCCGATGGCAAAAACATTGCTGGTCCCGGAAGCCTATTCCAAACGCGGCGATTTGATGCCGGAAAGCTGGCGCTCATTATATGAGTATTGCAATGCCGTGATGGAGCCGTGGGACGGCCCTGCGGCCCTCGCCGCTTATGATGGGCGTTGGGTTATGGCGGGACTAGACCGAAACGGATTGCGTCCACTGCGTTACTCTCTTTCAAAAGATGGTATTCTCGCCGTTGGTTCTGAAACCGGCATGTGTCCTATGGATGAAGCCGAAATCGTTCAGCGCGGCGCGTTGAAACCAGGCCGTATGATTGCTGTCGATTTGGAAGAGGGTAAGTTCTACAATTCGACCGAAATTATTGACGAGTTGGCGAATAAAAAGCCCTATCGAAAATGGCTCGAAAAATCCGTCAACCTCGATGAGAAACTCGCTGGACCGGAAAATATAAGCCTCTCGGGCGAAGCCTTAGCACGCCGTCAAATGTCCTGCGGTCAGACGCTGGAAGATCTAGAGCTTATTCTTTCGCCCATGGCGGAATTGGGTAAAGAGTCAATTGGGTCAATGGGCGATGATACGCCCTTGGCTGTCCTCTCAGACATCTATCGCCCACTCTCGCACTATTTCCGTCAGAACTTCTCACAGGTCACGAACCCGCCGATTGATCCCCTGCGCGAAACGCGTGTTATGGGCCTAAAAACGCGTTTCCGAAATTTGCGCAATATTCTGGCAGAGGCCGGAACACAGACGAAAGAAATGCTCGTCCTAGATAGTCCTGTTATGACAACGGGCATGTATGATCGTTTCGTTAAACTCGTGGGCGAAAAGAAGGTTCGCGTTATTGATTGCACCTTCGACCCAGAGGCAGCGCGACGCAAACCTGGCGGACGGACACTGAAAGCGCTCCTCGCCCGTATCAACGCAGAAGCTGAAGAAGCCGTAAGAGACGGTGTCGAAAATATCGTTTTGTCGGATGAATTTACGGGAGAGTCTAAAGCCGCGGCTCCGATCATCCTTTGCGTTGGGGCCGTGCAGACTCACTTGGTCAATCAAGGGCTCCGCTCTTCTTGTTCTATTATTGTAAGATCCGCAGAGTGTCTGGACACGCATTACTTTGCCGTCTTGATTGGTGCAGGAGCGACCGCGGTCAATGCGTACATGGCGCAAGACTCTCTGTCTGACAGAGTTTGTCGCGGCCTCCTAGACATGTCGACAGATGAAGCTGTTGCTCAATACAAAAAGGCAATCGAAGGCGGCTTGCTCAAGATCATTTCAAAAATCGGCATCTCCGTTATTTCCTCCTATCGCGGCGGGAATAACTTTGAAGCTTTGGGATTGTCCCGCGCGCTTGTCGGAGAAAATTTCCCGGGCATGACCAGCCGGATTTCCGGTATTGGACTCGCGGGTTTGGAGATTAAAATCGTCGAAGCTCATGAGGCGGCGTATGACTCTGCAGTCGTACGTTTGCCTGTTGGCGGACTTTACCGCGTACGCGCCAAAGGCGAACGTCATGCTTATCAGGCAGATATGATCCACATGTTGCAGGAAGCGACAACGCGAGAAGATTACGAGCTATACCGCAAATATGCGGATGTGGTGAACAACCAAGCTCCAATTCAAATCCGTGACCTGTTGGATTTCATTCCTACGGATAAACCCTTGCCCCTAAACCGCATTCAATCGGTGAATGAAATTCGTCGACGCTTTTGTACACCGGGGATGTCGCTTGGTGCCTTGTCACCTGAAGCGCACGGTACACTAAACATTGCGATGAATCGCATCGGAGCAAAGTCCGTTTCAGGCGAAGGCGGTGAAGATCGCGCGCGCTACAAACCTCTGCCAAATGGTGACAATCCAAACTCTGCTGTGAAACAAATTGCGTCTGGTCGTTTCGGCGTAAACGCCGAATATTTGAACCAGTGTCGCGAAATAGAAATCAAGGTCGCCCAAGGCGCTAAGCCTGGCGAAGGTGGTCAGTTACCAGGATTTAAAGTCACGAAAATGATTGCGAAATTCCGCAATGCGACACCCGGTGTGACCCTTATTTCTCCACCGCCGCATCACGACATTTATTCCATCGAAGATTTGGCACAACTGATTTACGACTTGAAACAGATTAACCCGACGGCTCGGGTCGCCGTTAAACTCGTTGCGAGTTCTGGTGTCGGAACAATTGCCGCCGGCGTCGCCAAAGCCAAAGCTGATACGATCCTCATCGCAGGCCACAACGGCGGAACAGGCGCATCGCCAAATACAAGCTTGAAATATGCTGGGATCCCGTGGGAGCTCGGTCTCTCTGAGGCGCATCAAGTGCTAACGCTCAATAATCTCCGTGACACGGTGACATTGCGGACCGATGGCGGACTCAAGACAGGCCGGGACATCGTCATTGCAGCGCTGTTGGGTGCGGAAGAATTTGGTATCGGGACTTTGTCGCTTGTCGCCATGGGGTGCATCATGGTGCGCCAATGCCACTCTAACACATGCCCTGTCGGTGTCTGTGTTCAGGATCCCGCACTTCGCGAAAAATTCACGGGCACGCCGGAGAAGGTCATTAATCTGATGACCTTTATCGCCGAAGATGTTCGCGAAATTTTGGCTGAAATGGGTTTTGAAACTTTGGATGAAATCATCGGGCGAACAGACCTGCTGGCACAAGTAAGCCGGGGAGCTGAGAACCTCGATGACCTCGACCTCAACCCTGTTCTGGCCCAAGTTGACAGTACGCGTGTCCTCGATAGTCGTCAGGGCCGGATAGAAGTTCCGGATACGCTGGACCCACAAATCGTCAAAGACGCAAGCCAGTTATTTGAACGTGGCGAGAAAACCCATCTGACCTATGCCGTTCAGAACACCCACCGAGCGGTTGGTACCCGGACCAGTTCCCACATTTATCAAAAGTTTGGTGCGGACGGCGCGCCTGCCGGGCATTTAACCGTGCGCTTGCGCGGTTCTGCGGGGCAATCTCTAGGTGCCTTTGGCATGACAGGACTTCGCTTGGTAGTTGATGGCGACGCAAATGATTACGTTGGCAAGGGCCTATCAGGCGCAGAAATTATCGTTGCGCCGCAAGGCCGAACGCCGATTGACGCTCACAAATCAGCAATTATCGGAAACACCTGCCTCTATGGTGCGACCAAAGGCACGCTCATGGCGGCTGGGCGCGCAGGCGAACGCTTTGCTGTCAGAAACTCTGGCGCAGAAACCGTTGTTGAGGGACTTGGTACGAATGGGTGCGAATATATGACGGGTGGTATTGTCGTCGTGCTCGGCTCTGTTGGTGATAACTTTGGCGCGGGCATGACAGGCGGTATGGCCTATCTCTATGACGTCGACGATGAGTTTGAAAAAGCCGTCAATCCAGACAGCGTCGTCTGGCAACGTTTCGGCAGCGAGCATTACGAAGAACAGTGCCTCGCCCTCATCCGCAAACACGCCGCCCAAACAGGAAGCGAGTTTTCGAAAAAAATCCTCGCAGAATGGGATTTCGCGCGCACCAAATTCTGGCAAGTCATCCCGAAGGAAATGCTCAATAGGTTGAGTGTACCCCTTCAAGACGCGGCGGAGTAAGGGATATTAGATTATCTGCCTTTGCTTCCGCCTACCACGCAAGCAAAGGCAGAGTGTCAGACAGTAGATTTTGTGTCGCGATATTCCTCACAGCGGACGTTAAACTTAGTACCGCTGAATTTTTTCAAACGGCCGAGTGGGTCGATATTCATTTAAGCTTTCAGAGCTTATGCCTAATGCAATCTCTTTTGCTGCCAACTCTCCCACAATGGGTGCGAGGGATACGCCGCTATGCATAATCGCGAGATAAGCATTTGGCGTTTCAGGATGTGTTCCGAGCACGGGATGCCCGTCTAAGGGCAGAGGCCGCCACCCGATATAAACATTATCAACCTCAACCTCGCTAATGTCAGGCACATATTGTTCTGCAATGCCCAATATACGCCAGGCATGTTGCTGCGCAATATCTTCGCTCGGGAATTGATTGGGGCGATGAGTTAACCTCTGATTATGGGTCTCAGTTTGTGGTGCGCCGTCCTGTTCGCCGAGAACAATACATCCGTCATCACGTTGATGAATATGAACGCCAGGTGCCACGATTATTCGATTTATGAGACGTTTATGAGGTTTCGTGACCACGATAACTCCAGGTGTGGAGCGTTGTGGAATTATAAGTCCTGCTAGCTGCTCTGTTGCGTATGGGTCTGAGCCTGTTGCGATGACATATTGATCTACAATGACATTCCCTTTGGGCGTTATAAGCTCCGATCGCCCATCGGGGAGTGTTTCCACAACATCTACAGGACAATTAGTCTTGATAACTGCTCCCATTGCTTTGGCCGCATCAACAAATTTGGATGACGCGAGCACCGGATTGACGGCCCCGTCATTGGGGGAATAAGCCACTAAATCAACAGGCCCAAAGTCAACCTGAGGCTCCAATTTTGTGAAACCCTGTCGATCCAGCATTTCTGCAGGTTCACCCCATTTAATTTGTTCTTCGATTTGATTGGCCAGTTTAACTTGCCGTTCAGCGGAGGCAAACCATTCTAAGGATCCCGTCCAGCGTATTGGAATATTTAAATCAGCTTGAACACGCTTCCATCCCATTAAACCGTCTTGATTGAAAGCGTGATAGTGACGTGGCTGTTTTGCCCAAGTCGCATTAATCCAAGCAAATGTTCCGCGGCTGGCGCGGGTACAAATGTTATTCCGGTCAAGCAATGTTACTTTAATGCCTTCCTTTGCTAGGTGATATGCAATCGAAGCCCCAACTATACCGCCGCCAATGACTGCGACATGTTTGTCTGGTTTTTCTGTCTTAGGCGCACATGAAGATAGTAGTGCGCTGGCCATCGCTAGTTTTACGGCTGTACGTCGAGATAGCTGTGTTGGCGAAAATATAGGCATACTCAAACGTTGCAGAAGTCATGAGTGTTGTCATTTAGTATTTTTTCGTCGTGATTGACGCGATGTCCGCAATGCCGCCAAAACCGCCGTGCACGTTTCAGAATTTCGGCATCCCGATTTTTGGGATTGGAATTCAATGCGTTAGATATTTCGGTCCTCATTTCAAAAAAAATATAATCCACACTCTCCAAACCTGTGTCATTTTAAAGCTGTCTTTTCACAACGGGCGGTCATGTGCACGTTGACCTGATCGGTGAAAAGCGGCGCTTGTCATTGGGAGCGGCGGAGTCACGTCCGTCAATCTGGGTGGCCTATCGCGAGCTGATTGAGCCTAGACTGTTCTGTTCGGCCGGTAGTCGAGAAAGGCGTCGTCGCGTGGGGCTTCTTAGCAAAAGCTGGGAAGGTTCGAAAACATCCCTATTATTCCTCGTTTCCACGAGAGCCTGACCACCCACGCGAACATCCCTTTTTAATTCAAAACCGAGAGACAAACCAAACGAAGACAAACCAAGGACAACATCAACCCCGGCAATCGTCATCCAATAAAAAACCCGACGATCTCTCATCGGGTTCATTTAATTAGCTATCCAGTTAGATCTATCGCTTTCTCAAAGCTGCCGCGAGATCATCTGCTTTCGCCTCTTTCAAAGCTGCGCAGAGCTCAATGCTCTCCAGGGTTTGCAGGAGACTTCGCTCATATCCTGGCATCAACTCAGCATTCGCTTCGACGAAAGCCTGCACGTCGTCACGGCCTTCAATTGAGCATGTATTGCGGCCAAGTCCAGGCAAGCCGCCCTTTCGCACATCAGGGACTTTTTTGACGTAAGTCGGCAGGTTAGCCTTAACCCACTCCCAAGTCTGGTCGCCAAACTTCTCTGACGCCAGCAACCCGTTCAAAACGGTTCCGGCTTGGCGTCCTGTCAAAGCACTATCTTCCGCCAAGACAACGTCGGCCAGTAGCATTTGATAGACTTCTTCATCCTGTGTTGAGGCCAACGCACCTGCGGCCGCGCCTTTTTCGAGAGACGAACCGCTGGCCGCCATATCGAGCATTGGTTGATAAGCTGCTTTTCCGCCACTTCGCATGGTTTCACGTAACGCTAAGCCCAACATGTTTGGCGCGAGTTTCGACTTATCCGTCTCTCCATCCAAACCTAAATATTGGCGACCGCCCTTGGTCATCAGCTTTGTAATGTCCTCGTCCTTCCCGGTACCAACCAAGAGGTTCGCCAGAGTTGGCGCTAGTAAATTACCTTCCACAGTGTCTGTGCCGACAATGCGGTCATATCGCGCTTTATATGTTTTCATCACATATTGCGCGAGCTCATCACGGCTTTCGGAGAGCTGACGACGCATAAACCCAAGCAATGCTGTGGAACCTGAGGCCACATCATATTCGGGATGGTCAGCAAAAGCGCTCATACCGTCGAGAAAAACGCTGGCTTCAACTTCACCCGCGCGGAAGGCTGCAACCAAACTATCTTGGGCGGTCAACGCTTCACGGGTATTTAATTGATCCAAATTATCAACCAGAGAGGCCCATGAGGAGCTATCCATGGTAAATCGGTAATAGCCTGCCCCATTTTGATTAAGCGTAACCCAATCGACTTTACCCGGGATATTCATCTCAGTCTCATTCTGATCAAGCAAAGTACATTGCTTGCCGACCGTGCCGTTTTGACCATATGCAATACAGACAGGTATTTCCCAGCTCTGACCTTGCTGGGTGTTCGACCCGAGGGGCGCATAACGGGATTGGCTCAATACGAGGCCAGTAAACTCACCCGTGCCTTTGGCTTGATCGGTGAAAATATTCGCTTTGACGAGCGGCAGCCCTGGTTGGTCTACAAAACTCTTCATCGCTGAAACGACATCCGGATTACCAGAACCATCGGCGATAGATTGGAAAAAATCATCTCCCGTGGCGACATCATCAGCGTAGCGATCCATATGCAAGCGAACGCCTTTTTGAAAAGCGTCCTCACCGAGATAACTCTCAAACATGGACAGCACTCCGCCACCCTTCCGGTATGTAATACCGTCAAATTGATCCATCACATTTTCAGACCGCGCCAACGGTTCGCGAACTTTTCGGGTTGTTGAGAGCGTATCAATATTCATCGCACCCAATGACGCGTTCAATGTCACTCGGTCATAATTTCCATCTGGATAGGCAATATCAATTGCCTTATTTCCCATCCACGTCGCGAAGGCTTCATTAAGCCAAATATCTTCCCACCAAACAGGTGTAACGAGATTTCCGAACCATTGATGCGCTAGCTCGTGAGAATGAACCCGGTCATATCCGCGCTTCTGACGCAAAGGAGCATTATCATCCAAAAGGAGAAGATACTCACGGTAAACAATGGCTCCCGGATTCTCCATCGCTCCAAACGCATAGTCAGGTGCAGCGATCAAATCGAGCTTCTCATACGGATATGGTGTCCCAAAATACTCTTCTAATGCTGTTAAAATTGGCTCCGTGCCTTTCAAAGCATAGTCTAGGTTTTTGCCCTCTCCTTTGGCGGCAATCGCGCGCAACTCCAGAGGTGTCTTGCGAACGGAATTTGGCGGGATCGTCCCAAAATCATTCATTTCATAAGGGCCAACGGCAAACGCAATCAGATAGGTTGGCAAGGGACGCGTTTGCGCAAACTGATGCTTCGTCCATGTTTCACCATTTACATCGACCTCTGTTGTTTCAGTTTCGGGCGTGTTGGAAATAACGACCTCGTCGGATGGTGACGTGATGGACAGCGTGAAAGGCACTTTGAATTTAGGTTCATCAAAACTTGGGAAGGCCTCACGAGCACCAAGGGGCTCAAATTGCGTGACTATATAGGCGTCTTCTCCACGTTTGACTTGATAGGCGGAATTGAGATTTTGGTTATACGGCGTTTCGTACTCCAAAGTGATAACACCCTCACCAGCCGGAATGTCTCCATCAGCCGTCAAATAGGCCAAACCCGACGGTGCCTCGTCCAAAGGGATGGCAGTGAAGTTCAGCGCGGTCGTGGACCCATCCGCATGGTCAATTCGCGCAGATGGAACCGTCATTTCCTTTGCGTGTATCCAAATACGATCCGTGTCTTCATTGACCAGCATATCAATCTTGACCGTTCCGGACATCCCATCTTTTTGCGGATCAATCATCATATCAATACGGTAGCTTTTGGGCGTCACCGTATCAGGCAATTGCGCATGCGGAATGTTTGTAAAAACCTGCTTTGCCGATGCGGAGGTTTCGGAACTTACATCGGCTGGAGGCTGGCAAGCCGCAAAGAGAACTGCCGCGCTAGCCGCGAGGAGGAGTTTTGAAAAGCGCATAAAATAGTCCCGTATTCTTATTCTGTCAGTTTATTTAGGCGCGGCCTATCGCATCGTCTCGGGTAAATCATGCCAATTTCACGTGATAGGAAGTAAAAATCAAACTCGCTATTTAGAAAGTTATGCTATAACACTCCGCGAATGAGTGCGAACAGCGACATATCAGAAGCCGATTTAAAGGCCACAGCGGATGATCGGTTCGATCAACCCAACAGGCGTGGCCGCCCTGGTCGCCTGCCGCCAGATCATTCTGCGGTAATCACGCGCAGGATAACGGCGTTGGCCGTTGGGCTGGGTATCGTTATGGCTGTCGGTAAATTGTGGCTATGGGGTGAAACAGGAAGTGTAGGTATATTAGCGTCTCTTGTTCATTCGGCGCTCGACATGTTCGGTGCAATTGCGAGTTTTATAGCCGTTCGTTTTGCCGCAAGAAGACCCAATCCCGAATATCGGTTTGGCTTTGGGAAGGCCGAGAGTTTCTCAGCTGTTTTTCAGGTCTGCCTTGTGGTTCTGGGTGCCGCACATTTACTACAAGAAGTCTTTGGTCACTTGGGCCACTCTCATCCCGTTACTCAAACGGGCCCTGCGATAATGGTGCTTATCGTTTTTATCGCACTGACTCTCTGGCTTATTATTGCACAAAGCTGGGCAGTTCGCGCCACAGGATCAATCGCCGTGCGAGGAGACCGGGCGCATTACATAGCGGATTTGTTAGCGAATATTTTCGTCATCATCGGCATTGCCGTCGCAAGTTATACCCCCTTTGCTTGGGCAGACTCCCTCGTTGGAGGCCTGATGGCGCTTTGGCTGCTATATACTGCATTTCAAATTGCACGATTGGCGTGGGGGCAATTGATGGACCGCGAACTTAATCCTGATGAGCGGCGTGCAATCAAACGTCTCGCTATGTCCGACACTTCGGTTCGCGCCGTCACAGATCTGCGAACCCGCGCCGCTGGACCACATTTGCATATTCAAATGCGCTTGGATCTCGATGAGAGCCTAACCTTATCCCAAACGCATGACCTCGTTATGGCAGCAGAAAAACGGATTATGGATGCGTTTCCAGCGGCCGATGTGCTCATCTATCCGCACCCAGCTGGTTGCGGCCATAATCATGGGAATGTCCGTTTTCAGACCCCGCGGGCCTAGATGAAAAAGACAACAGCGCGTTAAGGCTTCATTTGCCATGTTCGCGTTAAAGATATGTGATGCGGACGCTTTATCATTTCCCCCTGCACCCGCCTTCACGCATGGCTCGAATTACTCTGGCCGAAAAAAAGCTGAAGGTGCGTGAGACTGCAGTAAACCCATGGGAGCCAGAGCCAGAATTTTCGGCTCTAACGGCGGAAGGCATGCCGCCTGTATTAGTTGATCTCACGCAACATGGCACGCTAACGATCAGCGGCGTACGGGCGATATCCGAATATGCAAATGACGGATCGAACCGAAATCCATTGCTGTCAGAGGATGCTTTTGAACGCGCCGAGGCCCGAAGACTTTGCGCCTGGTTCGACGAGCGCTTCACAGCAGAAGTCGACGCTTATATTCTAGCAGAAAAAGTTGAACGGGCCGTCCTGTCGCAAACGCAATATGATGTTGGCCCTGCTGACCCCGAAGTGTTGCGTGAAGGCCGGGCATATTTGGCAAATCATTTAACCTATCTAACATCTTTATTGGAAAAGCGCGATTGGTTGGCAGGTCGGCGGTACTCGCTTGGAGATATTGCGGCTGCCGCACATCTATCTTGTCTAGATTTTTTAGGTGAGGTTTCCTGGCGGGAATACCCAATCCTCAAAGATTGGTATCAAAAGATAAAATCTCGGCCAGCGTTCCGTCCCATTTTAGGAGATCGGCAACCCGGTCTACGCGCACCGCGCCACTATACCGATTTGGACTTCTAATAAGAGTTGTCTTGGCACAATTGCATAGGCTGCTATAGCTCTTGCAAATTCAGCTATTTAAAGTTTTCGCACTATGTTTCGCCAATTCCTAAAATCAATCATTCTTGGCTTCACCGTCTTCATGATTATTGGCACTCTCTCGCCTGCCTCTGCGCAACTCACGAGGGACGGTCGAGCAGATGCCAGTATTGATTCAGCTCAAGACATGCTCGCGTGGATGCAAGAGTCTGGCGCGGTCGTACAAGAATTGATGCCGTTAATGGGAGACGATCTCCTGGGGGCCTTGCTTGCGCCCGTTTCAGGTGACGTTATTGATCTGGACGAATTAAGACTTGCCGTTGATGCATATGAAGAGGCGCGTGTTGAAATTCTAGCACGCTCTCAAGCTAGAATTGATGCCCTGCCGGCCCCGGAAAGATGGAATTTTGATCGGTCGCTATTTTCCAGCATAGAGCGTGGAATTTATAAAGCGACGCAACAACAATACTCCGACCTACAAGATACCCAGGATGCGTTTGCATCAATATCTAACGATATGCTGATCGGGTTCCGCAAATTATCCAATGAGGAAGAAATCGACTTACAAGCGATTTTGGGTCGTATCAGCGAAACAAGTATACGTGTCCTACTGTCAGAGAACCGCGTGCTTGAAGCTTTCACAGCGGCCATGCCATCAGAGTCCCCCAATAAGAATTTTCACCAAATTATGTTAGCGCTTAATAACTCCACGCTAGTCGATATGGAAATGCTGGCAGAGTATGAAATGTACGTAGACCCAATATCAATTCGCCAAGAATATGGACGGCGAATGCAGGCAGCATTGAGTGAAATTCCGAATCTAATCCGAACCGGAAGACGTAAAATTGAGACCCAAAATGAAAGCTATCGAAACAACCTCACAAATAGTCGATTGACGGATAAGGAACGCAAGCTTTTAAACGATGTAATACCGGCGACGCTAACCTTTAGTCAGAGTTTCGATATCGAGCAGCAGCTTTATGATAACGATCTTAAAACTGCTAGACTCTACATGTCTGACAGAACAGACGAGGAAATAGAGGCGGAATCTGAAGCGATCACAGCCCAGCTCCCCAGCCTATTGGACCAACGCATGTCCATCATGATGGGCCGCATGGCGTCTTTGCAGTAATGTGGTCAACTCACGCCCATCCAATCCCCTAAAGGCCCTGTCTAAACGCGCAGAATCGCTTGGGTTTACGCGTCCACATATTGTTGCTCTTTCCACATTCGGCACGACGGCGGGCGAAGGTCTACGAGCTGCCGTGTCAGCGGGGCATCACGGGTCGATGGAGTGGTTAGCCAAGACAGCCTTTCGCCGGTCTCATCCACAGAATCTATGGCCGGACGCGAAATCCGCCATAATCTTCGGAATGAACTACGGACCCGACAGCGATCCTATGGTCACATTGCAGGACCCCAGCGTTGGAACAATATCAGTCTACGCAAGGGGGCGAGACTACCATGATATAATGAAGGGTAGGCTGAAAGAGCTGGCAGGCCTTCTCGCCCGTGACACTGGCGAGGATGTGAAGGTCTTTGTCGATACTGCCCCGTTAATGGAGAAGCCACTCGCCATGGCCGCTGGGCTGGGCTGGCAAGGGAAGCACACTAATCTGGTCAGTCGAGACTTTGGGTCTTGGCTATTTATTGGATCAATCTTAAGTGCGGCGAAACTTACCCCCACACCGCCTGAATTAGATCATTGCGGATCCTGCAGTGCTTGCCTGGAAATATGTCCTACAGAAGCCTTTCCTGCGCCCTACAAATTAGACGCACGCCGCTGTATTTCTTACCTTACGATTGAATATGCCGGAGCTGTAGACAAAGATCTCCGCGAAAAAATGGGGAATCATATTTATGGGTGCGATGATTGTTTAGCTGTATGTCCCTGGAATAAATTCGCCCAAATTGGTCAGGAAATTAAGCTCGCCGCGCGAGAAGATTTAAACGCGCCAAACCTTTCAGATTTGGTATCCCTGGGAGAGACTGGTTTTCGACAAAGATTTTCGGGTTCTCCAATTAAACGCATTGGATGGCCACGGTTTTTACGCAATGTTCTTTACGCGATTGGTAATAGCAAACAGACATCACTCAAATATTTGACTGAAAACTACATTACCCACGAAGATGCTGTAGTTGCAGATGCGGCCCAATGGGCGTCGGAACAATTGTCTCGAAATAGCTAAAATCAAGCTTTCATTGCGGTTTGGAAAATGCAACCATGCCGTAAGTACGGGATGGGTAAGAAAATTTCAAACTGCGACGATCGGAAACAACATCGCGAACCGCGGCAGGAGTTGCAACACGCGAATATAGCCGCTCATCGCCCTCTCTCAAATAGCCTAATACTTATTTTCATTTTGGTTTACTTGGGTTGGTTATTGGCTCAACCCCGTGAAGCTTTCATAGGTCTTTTTGCTGGAATGGCTTGGATAAGCGTCATGTTTGCTACGCTCAGGCTCATGGCGATTCTAACCCCGAAACCCAAAGATGACGGGCTTGCTCCGCTGTCTGATGACTTGCCCGTTTATGCGGTCCTGGTCCCTCTATTCCATGAAGTGCAAATGATTGATCAACTCATGCAAGGTTTGGATGCACTCCGTTATCCGCGGGATAAATTGGATATCATCCTGATTACGGAAGAGGTGGACCCTTTAACAACCCAAGCCGTCGCTAAGTCCCTCAGGCCGCCATTCCGTCAGGTCATTGTTCCGATAGGATCACCGCAAACCAAGCCGCGAGCATTGAACTATGCCTTGCAATCGTCTCAGGCGGCGTTTGTAACGATCTATGATGCGGAAGACCGCCCGCATCCCGACCAAATTTTGGTGGCAATTGCGGCTTTCAATACGAGACCTGATTGGGCCGCGGTTCAGGCTCCGCTGGACTACTTCAATCATGATGATAATTGGCTGACACGGCAATTCGCTTTGGAATACGCAGCTTTGTTCCATGTCTGGATTCCTTTTTTAGCTCGCCTAGGTCTTCCTTTTCCATTGGGCGGCACAAGTAATCATATGCGCAGAGGTCCCTTGGAGGCCGTCGGAGGATGGGATGCCTTTAATGTCACCGAGGATGCCGATCTGTCATTCAGACTGGCTGCACATGGTCACAAAATCGGCTATATTCATCCGCCGACCGAAGAGGAAGCCGTCTCATCGCTTGGTGCCTGGCGTCTCCAACGTGCAAGGTGGATAAAGGGCTATATCCAAACTTGGGATGTCCACATGACACAGCCATTTGCGCCGGGCGGTATAAAGGGCGTCCTTCGCTTTTTAACCTTACAACTCACCCTCGGCATTACCTTACTTTCAGTCTTGTTTTACACACCAGTCGTTCTTGGACTGCCTATCGTGGCCACTATTTTATGGTGGGTAAATATCCCATTAGATATTGGCTTGACCTATAGTTTGACTTTTTTCTTCTCGGTTTTAGTCGGGTGTCTCATCGGGGTATCAGGTGCTTGCCGCGCCAATAAACCAAGCCTGATAAGATCGGCTATATCAATGCCGTTTTATTGGCTCATATTATTCACACCTGCGTTACGGGCATTTGCGGAGCTAAAAAACAAACGGTTCCACTGGCATAAAACGCGACATGGTGTTAGTCGGCCCGCCGATCTGACACACATTCCGGAAACCAAACAAGACTATGTCCCATTCAGACGATCTGCTGATTAGTTTCATCGCGCTCGCCGTTTGCGCCGGGCTTGTCATTTTAGGCTTTCGCCAGAATTTCAAAGAAAAGACCGAGTTTCGTCGCGTTCGTCCGCCATGGATGATTATCGCCCTCGCCGCGATCAGCGTTGGATTTATGATTATCGTGCATATTGCCAATCTATTTGGATTTGAAACTGGGAATAGATAGGCAGACAATTGGGTTAGTTTTCCGCCTATAACTAAGTCAGTCGACATACGTTATATAAGCAGGAATTCCAGAATTGAGGAATAGAAACGATATATCTTCCCTACAACACCCCAGAGGGTACATTGGAAGACAAACCCCACTTTTTAGGTGATTGACCATAAGTGCGCTTGAATTCGCGACTGAATTGCGAGGCACTTGTATATCCAACATTTCGTGAGGCTTCACTTACGCTTGTTCCAGAAGCAATCTGCATAGCAGCTTTATTCAATCTCATGGTTTTCAGAAATTGAAGGGGCGACATTGTCGTCGCTTCCTTGAATTTTCTGTGAAATACCGCCCGGCTCATCCCAGCATGTTTGGCAAGGTCTTCAACAGATATGGATTGATCTAAATGAGCGGATAAACGTTCGATCACGCGAGCAATTTCATTTCCAACTCCAAATGCTCGCCTGACAGAAGCTTTAGCTTCCCCCTGTAAAATGGCGTAATAGACCTCTCGCAACCGTCCTTCCCCAAGAACTTGTCTATCCACTGGATTAGGAATGATCCGTAAAAGCCTTAGTAAGGCGTCGGAAAATTGTTGATCCCAACTCGAAAGAGCCAAACCTTGAGGGAGCCGCCCCGCTTTGGGTTGACGAAGAGCGCCACTGGAATTTTCCATCGCGAGAGACAGCTCCGTCATCACGCGTGCTTTTAAAGAGATTGTGACCCCTATTAACGGATTGTCCGGAGAGGCTTGTGGTGTCCCTGCTTCGACCGGCATCGACATCGTACAGCACAGATATTTGTCTTTATCATAGGTAAGTTTCTTACCATCAAGAATAGCTTCTTTTGAGCCATTCAGGATTGCGACAATGGTGGGCTCGTAAATGGCTGGGGCGCATTCTATCGGTGAGGCCACACGAAAGAGCTGCACTCCGGGTAGACCAGTTTCAAAGACTCCATCTGTTGGAGCACATCGGTCAATAATGTCTCTTATTTGCTGTTTGAGCATAGGGGTGGGCTATCACACTCCCGACTACAATCAACAACAATACCCTTAGTAGATACAAATAGGCAATTATTCGAGACCTATTTGGCTTTTTCATATTAAAAATGAGAGTTATGATCGCTTTACAAACACAAAGCGATTGCGATTTTATCGGAAGGAATATGGAAATGCCAAAAAATCAGTTCGGGCCGAGCGGCTGGACACCTGCACGAATTGGATCACTGGAGGGAAGAACATATTTAATAACGGGCACCACCTCTGGTGCCGGTTTTGAAGCGACCCGCACACTTCTATCTAAAGGCGCATCTGTCGTCATGATGAACCGCAACCCGCAAAAAGCCGAAGCCTCCATCCGGGCGTTAAAAGAAGAGTTTGGAGAAGACGCCGCTGTTTCCAACATTCAAATGGACCTTGCTGACCTGAACTCGGTGAGAGAGGCGGCCGCGCAGACTTTGGAGTTCGTCCCTCGAATTGACGCGCTTATCTGCAATGCCGCCATTGCCCAGGTTCCGAAGCAGGTTATCACCAAGGATGGATTTGAAAGCATGCTTGGTACAAACCATTATGGGCATTTCTTGCTTTGTGGTTTGCTGTTTGAGCGCATTGAAAAATCTAAGGGTCGTATCGTTGTTGTTTCAAGTCTGGGTTACAAAATGGGCTTAAAAACCATTCAATTCGACGATATGAATTGGGACAAAAACTACCACCAAAATAGAACATATTCTCAGAGCAAACTCGCACAAATGATGTTTGCCTATGAACTGCAAGATCGGCTCGCCGCGGTAAATACTGATGTCAAAGTGTTCGTTTGCCACCCTGGTTCTTCGCGAACATCTTTAATTACAACAAGCGGAAATCTCCTCACTCGAGCTATGTTCAAGCTTATGTCGATTTTGCCGATTACCCAATCCGCAGAGAAAGGGTCATGGCCAGAAGTTATGTGCGCGACCGAGAATGATTTGGAACAACGGGCTCTTTACGGCCCAACCGGATTCCAGGAATTTGTAGGTCCCGTCGGTCAGGGCACGCTCGAATCCTTTGCCTATGACAAACCAGTTATGGAACGACTTTGGGATCTTTCAGAAACACAAACACAGTTTAACTGGTCAATATAGCGGGTCCATCAAACTTTTGAGTCGGCGATAAAGTAGCCAAAGATGCGTTAATGCACCTTCGGAACAACAACCTCGTTATTCGCATCTAACAGCACAACGTTCGGAGCGTAGTTGCGAGCTTTTTCGGCTTCCATCTGGCAATAGGTGATGATGATGATCTTATCACCCAATTGGACACGGCGCGCAGCGGCTCCGTTAAGGCCAAAGGTTTTCGACCCGCGAGGCGCCGAAATGGCGTATGTGGTGAAGCGTTCACCATTGGTGATGTTCAGAATATCTACCTGCTCATTAGGAAGAATACCCGACCGGTCGAGCAAATCCTGATCGATAGAAATTGAGCCTTCATAGTGCAGATCCGCCTGGGTCACGGTGGCCCGGTGAATTTTGCCCTTCATCATGGTCAGCAACATATCGATTTCTCTCTTTTACTCAAATTCACAGGCGGGGGATGCCTGCTCATCCGTGATATAGGGATGAAACAGCCGCTTAAAAAGGTGAAGCCGCGTTTTCGCATGGCGGCCCTGCGCCGCATTTATTTGGGGTTCAGGAAGCTAGTGGTGCCCACCGGGCGAGGCATTTGGATCCAGCTTGAATACGCGGTCACAATACTTGCAGGTAACAGACGTATCAGATCCCATATCAAGATATGTGCGGGGATGCCCTAGCGCCCCACCGGAGCCTTCGCACATTACGCGCGTCGAGGTGACAATCACAACATCCTCATCTTGCAAGGCGGCATCTGACATCACGGTCGTTTGTCCATTTTCCATTCAAGCTATCCTTTAGAGCGATATGCAAGTTTTAACAGTTGAATTGGCCTTTAGGCCACGTCTAAAGGTCGGGTCAATATGAGCCAGTCACCTACATCTCAATCCGATGCACCGGCAATCGAAATAAAAGGTCTAAAAAAGACCTATGCCGCGTCAAAAAAGGCCCCTGCCAAGACAGCGTTGCATGGGGTGGACCTGATCATTCCACGTGGATCCATCTTTGGGCTTCTAGGCCCGAACGGCGCGGGTAAATCCACGATGATCAATATCCTCGCCGGCCTCGTCAATAAAACCGAAGGCACAGCTAAAATTTGCGGTTTTGATATCACGACGGAAACTCGGTCTGCCCGCGCGTCTATCGGTATTGTCCCGCAGGAGATTGCGATGGACGTTTTCTTCACCCCTTTCCAGGCGCTGGAATTGCAGGCGGGA
Source organism: Litorimonas sp. (assembly GCA_039975855.1). GTDB lineage: Bacteria > Pseudomonadota > Alphaproteobacteria > Caulobacterales > Maricaulaceae > Litorimonas. The sequence continues at coordinate 317,819 of JBDWGH010000004.1, forward strand.
TATTACGGCGTTCCTAAATCCGAACGCCGCAGTATGGAAATCCTTGAAGCTTTGGGCCTCGCTGATAAGCGTGATGCCTATGTCCGGCAGCTGTCAGGCGGGATGAAACGCCGATTATTGATTGCAAAGGCGCTCGTCCATAATCCACCGGTTCTTATTCTAGATGAACCAACGGCAGGCGTTGATATTGAACTCCGTCGTCAGCTTTGGGCTTATGTAGAAAAACTACATGCAGCAGGAACGACCATCATCCTCACAACCCATTATTTAGAGGAGGCTGAAGCTCTTTGCGACCGAATTGCAATTATCCATCAAGGGGAAATCGTCGCCAACGAACCCAAATCAACGCTGCTGTCGCGTCTGGACAAAAAAGTTCTCCGCATTTCTCCTGTGGACCCTCTTTCTACTCTGCCCGATGACTTGTCGGATTTGAATGCGAAGCTCGCACCGGACGGACAAATCGTAATTGAATATCGCAGCGGAACGGATTCCGTCACGGGCATGTTGAACCGAGTCAAAGACTCCGGTGTCTCAATCTCTGACCTGCGCACCGAAGAAGCCGATTTGGAAGATGTGTTTATGGCACTAACATATGCGGGCGAAAAAAAGTGATATTGGGCTTTCGACGGCTAGCTGTCGGAATATGTCTTGGGTTGGCCGCTTGCTCACCAAACAATCTAACGAACATGACGCCCACGATTGAGGTCGAAACAGGTATCAATCCAGACATTGTTGTTGGAAATGTCGATGCGGCTGATCAAGCCGCCTTATCCAATTGGATTGAGGAGTCGGTATCTCTGCTAAGATCCCAAGAGTTTGAGTCTAATTTCGAACGCGCTAGCGGAACCTATCCGCAAGTATATGTTTCCAAAACGCAGGATATCGTTCCCAGCGCTCTCTTGCTGACCCGACTCAAAACGCAAGATCCTCATTTGTCGGCGCTTTGGTGGCCGAAAACCTATGTGGTTCTAAATGGAGAAACCTCGCGGCGACTAAGTGATCGGAGAGGATTTGGTTTCGAGGCTTTAAGAAATGCAGGCGCTGGTCCTTATCCAAAAAACCTAATCGGGACTAAAACCGGAGAGATCGAATTGGGCCGCCTACACTATGCGCGCTATACACAAGGCGACATTGTCGAGAAGTCCTGCGCTATAAATACAATGACACACGAAATCAGTCATACACTCTCCGATCAAATAGATAGATTCTGGATGCATATTTTAGATACGGAGACAAATGTAACGCCACCAAGAGGTGTCTTTGAGGCGAGTTATTTCATCGGAATTATTGCGCAATGCACCTATCTTGAAAATGCCAACCGTATTGCGACATCGGACTTCGAGAGCTGTCTTGCAACATTTAGCGACCCGGCTCGATCTTCCCGATTTCGGAGTATCGCCTGCGACGATTTTCCCGATAATAAACCCATCACCCCCCAAGGTAGGTTAAAACCATGATCCGCATCGGACTTCTTGGCGCATCGAAGATTGCGCCCAAAGCCATCATCCGCCCAGCACAGGCTCGACAAGATTGTGTTATCCAAGCAGTCGCCAGCCGATCAGAAGCACGAGCGCGGGACTATGCTAATCAATACGGCATTCCACATTATGAAACGTCCTACGAAGCGCTGATTGCACGAGACGACATTGATTTGATTTATAACGCCTTACCGCCAAACCGGCATTGCGATCTCAGTATCCTCGCAGCGCAGCAAGGTAAGGCCGTGTTGTGTGAGAAGCCCTTTGCCATGAACGCGGAAGAGGCGCGGCGGATGGTTCAATCGGCTGACGATGCAGGGACAGTTCTGATCGAAGGGTTCCATTACCGCTTTCATCCGTCCTTCTTGAAGTTTGAGCAGGAAATCAAATCCGGAAAAATTGGTGAAATTGAAAAAATTTCAGGCGTGTTTGATGTTCACATTCCGAACCATCAGGGTGAGTTGAGATATCTTCCCGAACTTGGCGGCGGGGCGCTGATGGATCTAGGCTGCTATCCGCTTCACGCTATGCGAACCCTGACGGGGCAGGAACCAATAATTCATGAAGCCATCCACGGCCGAGATGATAATGATGTAGCGATCGCTAGTTGGGCCTCCATGGATTTTAATGGCGTCCCTGCACATCTTGAAACTAATATGGGAAGCGATGCTCCCTACGAAAATTCAATCACAATCGCGGGCAGCAAAGGCGTCGCTAAGCTCAGTGGGTTTGTCCACCCTTACCGGTGGGATCCCCATATTGGTTTTGACATGTATATTAACGTCGGCAGCCTGCGCGAAGTTACAACATTATTGAACTCCCCCGAAAGCTGGAAACGCTCAACATATGCCTATCAATTAGATCATGTCGTCAGCGTCATGTCAGGAGAGATTGAACCGCTCACGGGTGGCCCGGATGCTATCGCAAATATGGCGGCCATTGATGCCATCCTGGCGGCTGGTTAGATACTTATTGAGTTGAAATGCTTGCACATCGGCAATCAAGTCGATAGCGGCAGCAGATGTCAGAAAATTTGACAGCAGAGAAAACAGTCCTTCCCGAAACGTGGTTTGGGGAAATGCGTGCCCTAATGACCATTGGTATCCCAATGGCGCTGGCGCAGCTTGTCCAATTCTCACCCTATGTCGCCGACACCCTCATGATTGGACGCATTGGTCCCGCTGAGATCGCGGCTGCCGCCATTGGGGCTGTGCTTTACTTCTTGCTTTGGATGATGGCCAGCGGACCGATTTCTGCAGTCACACCGCTCGTCTCGCAAGCATTGGGGCGGGACAAAGGCGAGCGGCGAGATGTTCGCCGAACTGTACGCATGTCAGTCTGGGTCTGCTTCCTCATGTTTCCCCTGATCATCGCGCTTTTGTTGATGACGGAAACGATTATGATTTTCGCGGGGCAAGATCCCGAAGTGGCATCACTTGCACAAGGTTATGTTTTGGTACTGGCACCAGGCTTACCCTTTACGTTGGCGGTCATGTCGCTTCGCAATTTCTTGGCAACAATCGAGCGAACAATCGTCCCGTTCTTTCTTGTTGCAAGCTCAGCGGTCGTGAACATTGCTCTGAACTGGGTGCTGATATTTGGGAATTTGGGCGCTCCAGAATTGGGCCTTATCGGCGCAGGTATCGCTTCATCAATAGCCTGCATCTACAGTTTTATCGCGTTCGTCATTTACATAAAATGGGATCAACGTGCCCGTGAATTCGATTTGTTTTCCAATCTCTGGAAGCCTGATTGGGAACGCATGCGCGGCTTATTAAAGATAGGGTGGCCTATTTCCGTAACGGTTACCTTCGAAGGTATGTTGTTTAATGCGGGCGTCTTAATCGCAGGCGCGGTTGGAGTGATTGAGCAAGCAGGATTTCAGATCGCTCTCAATGTCGCCTCGCTGGCATTTATGATGCCTTATGGATTATCTATGGCCGGCGCAGTTCGCATAGGATTAGCCCGAGGAGCCGAGAATAACCCCGCTGAGCGCCGAGCAGCAACGACCACAATACTGGCTTCAGTACTTGCCATCTGCGTGTTCGCATTGCCCGTAGCCATTATCCCCGAATGGGTCGCCGCATTCTATTTTAATATGGAATCCAGTGAGACTCGGCCTGTGTTCAATTATGTCGTTTTATTCTTGCCTATCGCCGCCGGTTTTATGTTTTTTGACGCGGTCCAGGTCGCGGCAAACCAGCTCTTGCGAGGACTGGCCGATGTAACATGGCCCATGATCATCACGGGTATCAGTTATTGGGCGATAGGGTTTCCGATAGCCTATTACACGGCCCTGCACACAGAAATTGGCGCGACGGGTGTCTGGTATGGTCTGACCGCAGGATTGGTCGCGGCCTTTATCGGCCTTGGAATAAGGCTTTGGCTGCAGCTTCGGCAGCCGACTCCTGTTTAGCGGTTTCCCCGTCCAGGAAGGCCCGCCCTTGGGCATCTTCAACTTCCACTAGCCAGATATCAGGATCACGATCGACAGCTTTGTTTGTCCGCAATGTCATCTCGGCCTCGTCAAATGGGCCATCCTGATACCATTCCCGTGCGCCGCTCATTGCCATTTGTTCCGTGTAGCGCGTTAAGCTTACCCCCTGACGGACGATGACCCAAAGCGCGCCAGCATCTGGGTCACCTCGCCGCAAAACTGCTGCAAAGGCCCCTGACGCCTGCGCACGGCGTAAGATCGCCGAGACCCGTATATGCGTCTTGAGGCGCGACACTTAGGACTCACCCCACAGGCGAAGTTTCTCGGTTTTTTTCGGCTGTAATCCCATAACTGGCATCCCACTTGCGTCTGAAACCTCATCTTAACCTTGAGGCATTGGACCATGTTTCGCAATAACACAGGTCGCATCGCGACAATCATAGCGCTACTTAGCACGGCGGCCCTGCCGCAGACAGGTTTGGCTGCCAGCTATCTGGACACCGTGCAGCGCGGAACGAAGACGGCTTATACATCTTCACTAGCGGATATGACTCGGGCCGAAAATGGCATTACAACGAGAACACTTGATTGGCGACAGCCCAGCGTAGAGCTCTACTTCGACCTTCCCCCGTCAGAGCGGACATCCGAAATCATACTCACCTTATCCGCTGACCCCCTGACGCGAGTTGCACCCAATGCGCCTTTGCAGGTTCAATTTAATAATGGGAAACCAGTGCCTGTCCTTTCCAATGGACGTGGTTTTGAAGCTCGCTTGCCATTGGATGCGGGTCAGGCTCGTACCCGTCGAAACAACATTCGTATAAGTTATCCCGTACCCGCGGGGGCGGAATGCGTGACTCCCGCCCATGGTGCATGGTCTATAGATTTGGCGCAATCCACGCTACGCATAGCAGGCCGTGCGAAGAGCCGCCATATGAGCCTATCCGAAGTAACGGACTATCTCGAGCAGCCTGCGCTCTCACCTAAAAAAGTTGGACTGATCGCGCGCGGACCAGATGGAACAGATATGCAAGCCTTGGCAGCGCAAGGTATTGCCTTACGCACACCAGGTGTTCCGAAATTCTCTGTCACGACAAAAGGCACGGATTTCAATCTCATAATGGTCAAACGAAACCGTTTGTTTGACATCACCGACGATCCGATGATTTTGAACTCTAGTGGTGCGCGTATTTTCGTCCCTCGTGGCCGTCCAACCGAATTAATTTTTACGGCCGATACGGATGCAGAAATCCTTCACATGTTAGAGATTTTTGCGACCCGCAAACTTCCCAATACACGCCGTGCAATTTCAAGTCTCGGTGAGTTAAACCTACAAAACCGTTTAGATAGCGGAACGCTCAAGATTGACGGTAAAACAGGGCTCTTGGATTTAGCTGTTGCTTCCACAAATGCCGCATCAGGCGCTCAGACCTATAAGTTTGGTGTGGCTGACCCCGTCGCAACTGGCGGCGAAGTCCTATTGCGTTTGTCCGCAACCGATAACTTAGCAGGGAATTCGCGTCTGCGCGTTTCCTTAAACGGCAAGACGCTGGGCGCCGCCAAGCTAGACAAAAAACGGAAGTCCGTTGCATTCGATATCCAACCCGGTGCCTTAAATGCAACATCTAATATTTTGACACTGGACCCCGATATGGACGCCAGCTCCGGATTTAGCTGCCCAATAGTCGGCATCATAAATCCCGGATTTGCTATTGGAGATGGGTCAAAACTGACCGTGACGAAGTCGTCGCCTTCCCCCGTAACGGAACTTTCCCAACTGACATCCACGGGTGGATTATTTGCGCAGAGCGAGAGCTACATCTCGCTGCCGCGCGAGACCCGTGACTATCAAGCCTCACTTCGTATTCTAGGCCGTATGGCTAAATCGGCAGGTCATGGCCTGACCTATGCAGATTACACGCGCAAATCAGATGTCTCGACTGACAAACACAATTTGATTATTGGCCCTTCCGATATGGTCGCGCCGCACATTGCTGGGGCACCGAAGGCTTTCCGAGACGCCATGGCCGGTCAATCCAACACGGGCGACAACCTGTTACAGGCGTCTTATGAACGGGCTGCCAGTACTGGTACCAATGATGCCATCGTCAAATACGCCTCAGCCCAATCTGCGCCTCGTAAGATCAATCGCGGCGGCATTGCGACTCTCTTTAGTTCAGGGAATGGCAAATTGACGGGCGTGATATCTTCTGCACCAGGTTCAAGCTTTATCCAAGCCAGCCAAACCTTGATAAAACCAAGTCATTGGAATGCGCTACAAGGCGGCGTTGCGCGCTGGACACCTTCCTCTGTGATTATGGCTCAAACAGCGCAGTCCGATACCGGCATCACCAAACCTGTCTCAAAAGCTGGGTTTAAATTTCCTGAACTAGGCTTGTCAGCAATTGATGATTTGGACCTACATTGGCCTGAGATTAACTGGCCTGAATTTGATATGCCGCAGGTTGGACTCCCGAATGTGAAATGGCCAAGTTTTAAATCCGCAGAGGCAACACGCCCTGTGCAACCGATATCCCAACCCGTCGCTTTACGGCGCGAGGTTTCTGTTCCCGCTGTCAAAACAAACGAAATAGAAAATTTCGGAACGACAGAAAAAGTTGTGAAAATTGCAGATGTCACGCCGAGATTGAAACCAGCTTTCAACCAAGTTGAAAAATCAACTTCTGGCCTTCGCGGTCCTTTCGAATTTTCGGTGGAGAAACAAAAGCGCATTGACTCATTCCAAGACATCCGACGCGAAACTAAAGTAAAATGGTCCGCTACGAAACGCTGGTTCAAAGCCAAAACTAAAGATATATCCGATATGCGAACATTGGATGATGTGGCCCAGGCAACAGATCGATTGCAAGACCGGGTCAAACCCGCCGGCCGGAATATAAAAACCACTTTGAAAGATAAACTACCTGGTAAAGGCCTGGTCCAACTCGGTGATCGGACCGTGTCAGTATACGGCTTGATCCTTATAATGGCCTTTAGCCTGGTATTATTGTTGATGAGCTTGGCCAGTCCGGCTTCTCGCTTAGGCGGGCGTCACTAAACCCTCAAATCCCGTCTCTGGTCCGAGAGATAGGTCTAAACCCGTCGCACCCGGTCCGGGGTGTGGCGGGTTTTCCACCTCTTTTCAAAGTCGAAAAAAAATCAGTCCGCTTGGAGAGGCAGGATAATTTTAACTCGTGTACCTTCTCCCTTCGCAGATTTGATATTCATCTTCCCGCCGTGGAGTGTTGTTAAAGATTGCACAAGTGAGAGCCCCAATCCAGAGCCTCGCTCAACTGACATTTGCGCCGCTTCGCCCTGCGCATAAGGATCTCCAATTCGCGCAATTTCATCCGCGCTCATTCCAGCACCATCATCAGTGACAGAGAGTTCCAAGTCACCGTCAATGGCTTGCGCATCTATATCAATTTGTCCGCCCTTTTCTGAGAATTTCACAGAGTTAGATAAAAGGTTGAGCAGGATTTGGCGCATGGCTCGTCTATCGGCCTGAATCAAAAGCGCCTGATCGAGATCGAGATTTATATCAATGCTAACTTCGGCGGCGTCCGCGGCGGGTCGGATCATTTTGACCGAAGACCTTATGACATCAGCGGCGTCGAATGTATCATAATTGAGCTCATACCGTCCGGCTTCTACCTTGGAGAGATCGAGAACATCACCGATCAAATCGAGCATATGCTGACCGCTCTCATGAATGAGATCTGCATACTCGGCATATTTCCCGGGCAGAGGTCCAAACAATCGCGACCGCATCATATCAGAAAACCCGATGATGGCATTTAGAGGCGTCCGCAGCTCATGGCTTACGCCCGCAAAGAATAGCGTTTTATCCGTGCTGTCCTGCGCCGCCATCGCGCCGCGTTGACGCAAGGTTTCCATTTGCGCTTCATCATCCGTTCGATCATGCGAATGAATAAGCCACCCTTTCGAGACAAGTGGCGTCATCCGGAGATCATAATTCGCGGATTGCCCGCTGCCGTGGTGAGAGACCCGCAAACCCTGCGCTAGATTTGTGCGGCGCGCAGCATCTACTGTTGCACCAAAGGCGGGTTTATCGACATGGCCATCCGGGAGAAAGTCCAGCAAATCCGTCGGAACCGTACCGGAAAATTGCGATGCCCCTTGCTCATTCGTACCAACCAGCCGGGCCGCCGCGTCATATTCAAACAAGCCGCCCGCGACTCCATCACGCCAATAGGTCCGCGCAGAGCTAGAAACCGGACGACGGCGCTCTGAAGCGGAAAACAACGTCGCCAAACCAAAGGCCAATAATCCAGCTAAAGCAGATAGCTTGGCCCATGTTTCGACGGCTTCGCCCCAGCTAGGTGCTTCTGGTAGATAGCCTTCTCGTCCAGCGAACCAGACCACACCCGCAATCAAGGCGGCAATCAAAGTGCCTTCCAAGACCTTCTCCCGCTCAAACAAGCACGCCAATGCCGGAACGGTAATGAACAACAGCGCCATGGGTTTGAAACCTAAAGTCAAACACGCCAATAACGCGAGAGCGGCCCAGCTAAGCATGAGCACAATCTGTACCCATTCGCGATCGGTTATTCGGGCAAACAAAAGCCCTAACACTCCTGGAACGCAGGCCGCTGCGAAGAGAGGCAGGAGCGGCAAAATGTCTGATCCACGCAGCATTAATGCTCCTAATGCTGCCGTCAGAGCCAATAGCCAGACTATACTGGGTAACAGGACAGGCTGCCTGTCAATAAAACTGCCTCGGTCTGCTTGATGGACTGTAACCGTCAAATCCAACTCCTTGGGCCAATGTCTCACACGTGGGTATCTCGCCTGAACATGGTTAACTCCGACGTTCAAAGCAAATTGGCAGCCTCTTGGCCAATCTATTCGCTTCTGAAGCCATGTTCGCGTGCATCACACACCCAAATGAGGTGTTGTTCACAAAGACATTTGCGTGAGACATTTGGGATTATCCTCCCTATATGCGCGTCATGACTTATCCCGCGAACATTCAGGACATGATTGACGACTTTGCCTTTCTTGAGGATTGGGAAGATCGCTACATGCATGTGATTGATCTGGGCAAGGGACTCGCGCCTCTACCGGAAGGCACGCAAATCGACCAGAACAAAGTCAAAGGCTGCGCAAGTCAGGTTTGGCTCGTGAGCACAAAGACGGGCGATATTTGGACATTTTCCGGCGATAGTGACGCGCATATCGTAAAAGGCCTGGTCGCGATCGTTTTAGAGATATTTTCCGGACGCAGCGCAGCAGAAATCGCTGCACTGGACGCAAATGCTATTTTATCAAAACTCGGACTCTCCGAGCATTTATCCGCTCAACGCTCCAACGGCCTCGCCGCGATGATTGGTCGGATTAAGAAAGAGGCAGCTGCTTAGCTGAAAATATCTGCAATCCTGTCTACATCCACACCCTCTTTGACTCGGCGAATTTCGAGATAAGTTGCAGTCAACCCGACGTAAGACAAAGCGGCCGCTACCATTTGGGCAAGCCCGGTACCAATCGCGTTCGCGACCCAAAACGTCATCGATCCTCCCTCAAACATGGCTGTTTGGGAGTTTCCAAAAAACAGAACAGGTAGCTGAAAAACGAGTCCGATCACGGCGCCCAACACACTAAAGATTATCATCATCAACAATATCCAGCGTTTATAACCTTTGGACAATGACCAAGAGCGAGACAGCGCTCCCGTTATTGTACCGCCTTCGATGACCTTTACATGCAAAGCCAACGCCCAACCAAATGCGATGAAAACACCAGGAACGATAAGAAGCATAAGCCCAATCGTCATCCCAATTATATAAATTAGAAAAATCGCTAATAATGGAAAGAATAACCGCAAACCTGTTTTTACAGAGTCTCCTAAACGGACCGAGCGATCATTGAGCGCAGTGACTGACATCTGAATCAATGCGCCATACATAAACACAGCAAATAAAAGCCAGGCGACGTAAATAGCAATCGCAGGACCGATTATCCCTTCCCAATCAATATCTTCAGCCCAAGTCGGATCGTACATATTTATTCCTTCTCCGACTCCGAGAAGAACAGGCCACATCGAGAATAACATCATCGGTACACCCGCGCCGAAGAAGGTCAGCAATAAAAAAGGAAACAAGTTACTTCGTAGGGCGCTAAACGTCTTCGAAACGACCCGCCCAACATCAAAGCTCTTTTTGTTCGGGTTTTGCCAATCATATTCATATTCCGGCGCACCGGGATCTGTGTTGGCCATGTGAAACTCTCCCCTGTTCTGACCTTGCTACCCAATGAGGTTTCCCGCGTCTAGGCTTTCAGCTCAACATCCCAATAGAGGTAATCAAGCCAGCTTTCATGCAAATGGTTTGGCGGGAAACGCCGGCCTTGGCTTTGCAACTGATACATAGTGGGTTGGACGGGCTTCACGGCCGGATGCATGCGCGCCTCACGTGGCAGCCGTCCGCCTTTTTTCAGATTACAGGTTGAGCATGCTGCAACAATATTGGTCCAACTTGTCTTGCCGCCCAACCGCCGAGGGATAACGTGATCGAAGGTTAATTCATTGGGAGATCGGCAATAGGCACACTCAAACCCATCACGTAAAAACAAATTAAAACGTGTAAAGGCGGGTGACCGATTTTGTGGAACATAGTCTTTGAGCGCGACCACGGACGGCATTTGCATCTCAAAAGACGGGCTACGCACACATTGTTCATAATGATCTATGACGTTTACCCTATCAAGGAAGACCGCTTTGACGGCATCTTGCCAAGACCAGAGGGACAGCGGGAAATAAGAGAGCGGCTGGTAATCCGCATTCAAGATCAAACAAGGGTAATTCCCTTGACTGACGGGGACAGCTTTTTCGAGGTCAATAATATGACGAGGAAGCGCGCTCATGCTACGATGTCCCCGAATAAGGTTTGGCTCTTCTTGGGACTGACACTAATCTTGAAAGCGGTTCTCCGAGTTTGTCTCTACTGATTCTCAGCCTACGCAGAAAGACGAGCCTTTGACAAGCGTGTCTTATCTCGCTGAGGTCTCAACCCGAAGAGGTCACGGGGATGAGGCCCAATAGCTTCGCTAATTTTGCGAGCCGATATTGAACCTGGTCCGTGACCATCGCTTCTCGTTCAGATTGACACGATAAGCGTAACTCTGTGCCTTCGACGGCAAGTGAAAAATCGCTCAGTAAGGACGGTGTTCGTCCCGTCACAACAATACCGAGGCGGATAGCCTCACCTATGCAGGCCGCCGTATGGCGTTGGGCCTGAATCAGAAGTTCGTCGATTAAACCTGCTACAGGAGGCTTTCTTTTAGCCGTATATGTCCTGAAGAGTGACAGAGACAAAAATGCACGTTCAGCATGGCTGAGACCCGCAACCGGCGCATAAAGGACATCTTCAAAAACTAATTCAGCACGGTGATCGGGATGCAGGTTTTTCCCCAAGCCCGCCAAGTGACAAGCCGCCTGCAAAAGGCGGGCGTCTTCTTTTGCGCCAAATCCACATGGCAAGGAGGAAAGAAGGGGCGATAAAAATCGATAAAGCGGCAGGCCAAAATGTTCGGCTTGCACAAACCCTCTCGCAAAATCTCGACAACCATCAATCAAGGCGTCTCGGCTTTTAATCTGTTCTGGCAGCGTGTTCCAAACCAAGCCTTCTCGAAGACCTGCCATCGAAATGACGACATGTTTTGGTGAAAAACGTTTCAACAAACGTTCCAACATAAGCCCGGCATAAGGGAGCGTTTCAGCGCGAGCCTTGCGCATACCTGACCAGTTGAGGATGTCTTCTATGCCGTCATTCCAGGCCCAATGGGCAAGACTTTCTGCCGCTTTCGCCGAGAGGCGATAGCCCTGCAGCGTTCGCATAGGGTAATCGATGCGCTGCTGATGGACAGAGGCGAGATTCCGCCAGGCGCCGCCCACTAAGTAGAGGATATCTTCACCGTCCAAATAGCCAGGCGCTTTTGCCAAAGCCGCATCGAGATCTTCAATTCGGTCGGCATAGTCTTGAGTCGTCAAAGCAGATAGGTTTCCGCCAATCGCATCAAACGGTCCTAATGGAAGAGAAACACCTTGCACCTCGGCACCGTCTTTTTTGAGAGACGCGTCTATTCGCATCAATTCCAAACTAGCGCCTCCCAGATCTGCCCCAATTCCGGACCGGCGATCATTGCTCGACAATAGGCCCAGAGCGGCAAAACGGGCTTCTTCTTCACCAGAGATGGGCGATATATCCAAACCCGTTTCCGTTAAAATTGATGCCACAAAATCAGGCGCATCTTCCGCAACGCGTAAAGCCGCGGTCGCCCCAACTAATGGCGGCGGCAATGCGCGGGCGGCGATTATATGAGAAAACCGCGCCAGGGCCTCGCGGCATTTGCGCTTACCACTTTCTGATAAACATCCGGTTTTACGTAGATCGCGGCCAAGGCCTGCCAAAATCTTCTCGTTATAAACGGGCGTGAAATGCGCGCCGAAAACATCATAAATCACAAGTCGAACAGAATTAGACCCAATATCAATGACAGCAAGCTGTCGGAAATTTTGTTGCGTAGACAGCGAGTATACTTCCTATTTTTTCGGAATCAGAATGTGGATCTTTTTCGTCCATTTTCCGACACGCTTATGGCAAAGATCAAACGTCAAAGGTGTTAGCCAACCAATTTTGGGTGAAAAATTTGCGAGGGTGGAAGATCGGAGTCTTCTAAATGCGCGGGGGCTGAGTCAGCCAAGGCTGCACCGCGCCCAGACAATGAGGGATTTTCCATAAAATACTCATGGGCAGAAAAACGAGGCTGTCCCTCTTCCGGCGCGACACGGACATATCGTCCTGTAGATTGCAATTCCCAGCTATTGGTATTGTCGAGGAGGTTCGCCATCATGATTTGATCTAGAACCTGATTATGCACGGCCGGACTTTCGACTGGGACTAAGGTTTCGATCCGTCGGTTTAGATTTCGCGGCATCCAATCCGCAGAACTAATAAACACCAAAGCTTGGTCAGACGGTAAAGGTGCGCCATTTCCAAAACAAACGATACGTGAGTGTTCTAAAAAACGGCCAATGATCGACTTTACACGAATATTCTCGCTCATGCCTTTTACATTGGGTCGTAAACAACAAATACCACGAATGACGAGATCAATTTTAACACCGGCCTGCGAGGCTTCATATAGTTTCTCAATCATGGTCGGATCGACGAGTGCATTCATCTTCGCCCAAATGCTAGCCGGCCTCCCGGCGCGAGCATGGAGGATTTCCCGATCAATATGCTCCACTAACGTTTCGCGCAGTGATAACGGCGCGACGCATATTTTCTGCAAATCCTTTGGCTCATTATAACTTGTTACAAAATTGAAAATTTTCCCCACATCTTCACCAATCACTTTATCAGCGGTGAAGAGCGCAAGATCCGTGTACACTTTGGCATTCAACGCGTGGTAATTACCTGTTCCCAAATGCGTGTAGGTTTTCAATTCGCCATGCTCTTGACGGATAACTAAGCTAACTTTGGCATGGGTTTTGTACCCAACAAAACCATAAACGACCTGTACGCCTGCTCGCTCCAAATCTCTTGCGAAACGCATATTTGAAGCTTCATCAAAACGCGCCTTTAATTCGACCAAAGCCGTGACATTTTTTCCAGCTTCTGCGGCATCAATAAGGGCCCGCACAATTGGACTGTCATCGCTGGTCCGATACAGGGTCTGCTTAATTGCTATAACATCAGGGTCTCGCGCGGCCTGTTGCAAGAACTGGATAACAACATCAAATTCTTCATATGGATGGTGAACGAGAATATCTTTTGCGGCAATCGCTGCTAAGCAATCCCCATCGAATTCCCGAATACGTTCGGGAAAGCGAGCCTTGAAGGGCGTAAAAAGGTGTTCTGGCTTACCAATTTTCACCAGCTGCGACATGTCCCGCAAACCCAGAATATCTGCACCCTCTTCAATCATTTCCTTATCACAGTCGAAACTGCTCACCAGAAACTCACGCAAAGTCGGTTTCATTTTTTTGTCAATTTCAAGGCGTATCACACGGCCGCGGCGACGTTTCCGCAAGAGGCTTTCAAAGTGTCGGACAAGGTCTTCCGCGCGTTCATCAATGGCAATTCCGCTGTCTCGTGTAATCCGGAATACACCGGAATCCGTGACATCAAAGTCTGGATAAATTGACGGAGCAAATGTCCGCAAAGCGTCCTCAACCAGAACAAAATTTCGGGTTTTTCCTCCGGGTTCAATCTCAATGACACGCGGCACACTATAAGGAACCGTTATTAAACCAAAAAGCGGATCTCTGCCTGCCTTTTCCAGAAGTAGAGCGATGCCAAAACCAAGATTTGATAAAAAAGGAAAAGGATGCGCCGGATCGACGGCCATAGGCGTCAGCAACGGTAAAATAGCTTTATCAAATGTCGTGCGTAAGTCTTTGGTCTGTGATGTTGAAAGAGACCTAACATCCAAAACATTTATGTTCGACTTCGCTAAATCCCGCTGCAAATTTCTCCAACACTTAATTTGTCTGGTGATAATTTTTCCAGCGCGACGCGCAATTTTTTCAAGCTGTTTGGTGGGCGATAGCGGGCTGGATTCTTCTCCATGCACCCCTGCCCTGACCTGCTCTCGCAAACCGGCAACGCGTACCATGTAAAACTCATCCAGATTCGACGCTGAAATAGATAGAAATCGGACGCGTTCTAAAAGTGGTACATCTGGATTTTCCGCTTCTTCCAATACCCGTGTATTGAAAAACAGCCAGGACAACTCTCGGTTAAATAGACGTGACGGATTGTTGGGCTTCAAAAGGTCTACTCTGCCAATTTAAGAAATAGGGTCTATTCTATGACAGCGCCCGTGCAGTTTTTCAAGCCGTGAGAGCGGGCACGAGGCTTAGGCCGCGCGCTGAACCGAGTCGTCAGAGAGTATCGTGAAAACACTAAGTGCGTCTGGCGCGGAGCGTAAACGTGATCGATTTTCCTCTCGGCGCAATTGCCGAGAAACCCGCGCAAGAGCCCGCAAATGCGCACCGGCGGCGTCAGAAGGCGCCAACAAAAACGCGACCAGATCAACAGGTCGTCCATCGACACTGTCGAAATCCATTGCATCGGATAATCTCGCAAACCCAGCAACAACGCGGTCGAGACCATCTATGCGAGCATGTGGAAGCGCAACGCCATTCCCGACACCAGTTGATCCCAGACGTTCACGTTCCATGGCCGCAGCGACGATATCCCGGCAGGCCACATCTTCGAGGTTGTGTGCGGCGATTAAACGCGTCGCGACATCTTGGAACAGCTGTTTTTGCGACCCGACATTTAAGTCAACGACGACACTCTCGGCTGTAAACAAAACAGTATTCATTATAGAACTCACATCTACGAATGCATCAAAAGCAAGATAGCTGAAGCGTAAATCGGCGCGCCCCGGTCATACATCCGTTCAAGTCGACGGAGCCATATATAGCGAGCCATGAAACGTCAAATACCGGAGTCAGCCCGGTATTTGATCCTCTTTCGGGAGAAAATGGCAGAAATTTAGCCTGTTTTCGGGTCGATCCACCCGATGTGGCCATCGGCACGTTTGAAAACAACGTTTATGCCGCCGTGCCTGGCGTTATTGAAAACAACAACACCGGAATCTGCCAAGCCAAGTTCAAGCGCCGCCATTCCAGGTGTGAGTGTGCGAATCTTCTTCGTACTTTCGGCGATGACCATTGGCTCGTCCTGCGCGCCTTCAGTGCTATCTTCATCCTGATCCTCACGAACTGGGTCTTCGAGGATGAACATAGAAGCTTCTTTGGCTTTAGCGCGCTGGCTGTGGTCTTTGAGGCGGCGTTTATAGCGTCGCAATCGCTTTTCGATATGCTCCAGTGCCTCATCAGAGGCTGGATAAGCTTCTTGAGCGGCACCTTGGCCTTCCATGGATGCGCCAGATGGCAAATGAACCGAACAGATGGTTTTAAAACCCGATCCTTCGCGGGAAATGCTAACCTGTGCCTCGCCTTCGCGATGGATATACTTGTCCATCATCTCCTCCAACCTGTCTGTGATGCGCTCTCTTAGCGCTTGTGAAACATCGATTCCTTTGGAGGCGATTTGAATTTGCATGGGCGACCTTTCTGTTGTCGTATCAACTAGCTCAGGCGTCCCGCGTATCATAAATAAGCGCCCGTGTAATATTTTTCGCTACGTTTTCGTGTCTGAAGCGTAAACACTGCATGTCCTCACACACAAATTCCCGCTCTATTGACCGCCTACGGCAGGCTCTCATTCTGATTGTTACCCCGCTAATTTGGGTTTTCTCGTCATTGGGTATTTTCTTGGACAGCGCGCGCAGCCCAAGTGATTTCTCAGATCTTACCGTCAACTGGCTCGTCCCACAGACAACCGCATTTTCTATCTGGCTACCTATTTTTATCGGAATTTTCGCCTTTGGTGTCATTCAGGCTCTTCCAAAAAACCAAGCCCGAGATGTCTTCCGGAAAAGTGGATGGTGGATAGCGGCGGGCCTATGGGGTGTCGCCGCCTGGGGATTGGCAACCGCCTATCTTCCTGACACGATCGTTGAGCTTACGGCGACACTCATATTTTTCCCGACCATGATTGCTTTGGTCATCGGCATGATAAAACTATGGCGTGAAAGGGAATCGCTGAACCGAATAGAAAAGGTTCTCGTCCTCACGCCGATTAGCTTGATTGCAGGATGGTGCTCAATCGCCATTTTCGTGGGCTTAAATGGCTTAGTGTGGAAATTTGCGGAACCCATGGGGTGGAATATTACGGCCACGGCGCTTTCCGTATTGGGTTTGGCACTCTGGTGGTCGATTTATATTTTACGCCACGGCGCCATGAACAAAATTTACGCCTTCCCAATTATATGGGGCCTAGGATTTTTAGCTGTTCGCCATTTTGGCCAAGGTGGTGATTTATTTGTTGGTGTGTCGGCGGTCGTTGGTATCATTTCCATTGGATTGGCTTGCACACTCATCGGCAAGACTGCCGAACGCGTCAGATAAATAATCACCCGAAGGTATCGTTATTATTTCCCAGAGGGTCCGCACCATATCGATTGGAACCTACGGTCCCCGGCATGGAAAACCAAACAAGATTACCAAGACTAGCCAGGGTACCGATGACCGGGAATGAACCTATTAAGAAGAACCCAAGCACAAGCCACCCAGACCTGTCGAGATCATGAAACCTTCGAATATTTAGCATAATTCCGGGAAGAAAATTGACCAAGCTGAAAGCAAAAACAGCAATCACCGCGAATTTTCCGCTGGAACCTAAATCCGCCCATAAGATCGTTACCTCTTCGAATTCAACAACGCGAGTTATCTGTTCAATAAAGCTGGACCCGCCATCCGCCATCAAAACCACGATAGCGCAGACGGAAATTAAAATGACCTCATATAGCTTCACCCACCAGAAAGCTGAGCGCTGCGCACGCCCGTCTGGGTTCGTATAGTTTTTGTAAAACTGACGAACGGCTTCTCCGAAATCCAACATCATCCGAAAATATCCGCATCATACCCATAAGGATCAGGCCCATATTGATTGGGGCCATCAGTACCAGGAAATGCAAACCAAATCATCCGGGCGAATTCAACCAGCGGAATAAATATATTTGCACCCCAAAACACCAAAACAAGCCAACCCGTTTGGTCCAGGTCATGAAAACGTCTAACTTTTACGGCAATTCCTGGCAGTAAATTGACTAATGCAAACAAAAACCCGGCACCCATCAGCGCCAGAGCTGCTGCTTCATTTCCTCCAGAAGCCTCATACTCGTCAAAACCAACGACCAATGCAAAAGCGATAAAAAGAGCCACATAGACTATAATTTGCATTAGTGTCGGCCACCAATATTCAGCGCGCGATGCACGTCCTTCAAAGTTCACATAGTTTTTGTAAAACAAACCAATGGCTTCGCCAAAACCAATCATGACACTTCACCTAACGCTACAGACGTTTTACTCAAAAACATCGTAATTGCCTTCATGTTTCGGGTTTGGACCATATCTATTCGGACCGACCTGACTATCTGTACAGAAGAAGACCAATAATATGATTGCAAAGATGACTATGCCTAAGCCGAAAACGATCGAGAAGACACCTAAACTTGCCAAAGCCATCTCACTTTCTGAATCTGTCGCAATCAATCCGCCTGCCGCAGCAATAAGGACAACAAAAAACAAAAGGATGATCAGATAAAATCCACCTACCCACCAACCCGATCGACCAATGTCATGTACGCGGCGAAAGGAAACAGCCAAACCGGGCAAGAAAATAGCAAGGCTGAACAATAAGGAAATTAGGCCAGTACCTCCCGCAGAGGTGCCTATCAATCCTTCGAAAACCTCTACGGCGAAGGAGACAAGTATGGTCGCCAGCGTCCAATACCAATATTCAGATCGTCTGGCGCGACCTCTAAAACCTACATATTGAGAAAGTACCGATTTAACGGCGTCGACCATATTCATAAATTCTTCCTTTTCAGATGCTATTTGTACGCGAGAATATAAACCTCAACTGAAAACATCTGAATTTCCAATACCTTTTGGATGAAGTCATCCAATATTCCAAAAGAGACATTGCCGAGTGTCGCGAACAAAGCAAACCACCAAAAGGCCGAACGGCGGGACCGCCCATTGAAATCCAGCGCGCGTCTGAAACCTTGCGCAAGAGCCTGTCCCGGCCGAAGGATAGGCTACCCTGCCCCGCCAAATCGTTCCGTCCAGGCTTCGATGTCGTCGGCTTCAATTTTTGTGAAAAGAACAGGTGGAGCGGAAACACTCAATCCAATTGGTAGTGCATTCAAACAACTTGCTGCCCCCCTGAAACTCCACGTTCGATTTACGTCCGGTATGTTCATCGCATCCAGAATTTTCTTTGCGGCATCTGGAATAATGGGCTGAGCCAAAACACCAAACAATGCGACAAGGTTCAGACCTACACGGACACCCATCGCCGCTTGGTCAACATCTGTTTTGTAATGTGTCCACGGCGCGGCCTGCGTCAGATATTCATTCCCTGCCGCCCATATGGCGCGGGTCTCTGCCATTGCTTTTCGGAATTCACGGGCTTCATAAAAAGAAACCAATCGCGGAAGGCGCTCCTCCAACTCGGTTTCAATCCATTTTTCCGCTTCAGTTTCCTGACCTCCGTCTGGGACGACACCGTCGAATTTTTTGACACAATAACTCGTAATCCGATTGACGAAATTACCAAGAACATTGGCAAGGTCGGAGTTAATACTCGCTTGGAAATCTTCCCAGGTGAAGGCTGCATCGGAACTCTCTGGCGCATTCGCCATAAGATGCCAGCGCCAATAATCTGACGGGGCAATATCAATCGCTTGATCCATGAAGACGCCGCGCTTTTGGCTAGTCGAAAATTTGCCGCCATACCATGTAACCCAGTTAAAGGCTTTTAGCTCGTCTACGAGCTTCCATGGCTGGGCACTTCCCATAATCGTTGTTGGGAAAGAAAGCGTGTGAAAGGCGACATTATCCTTGCCCATGAACTGGACATAGCGCGTGGAGTCCGCGCCTTTATCGGTACGCCAGAACTTCTCCCAATCGCCACCAGTCTCTTTCGCCCAATCCTGTGTCGCACCGATATATGCGATTGGAGCGTCAAACCAAACATAGAAGACTTTGCCTTCAAATCCGTCGCGAATTTTACCGTCAGCCCCCAACACCGGGACGCCCCATTCGAGATCCCGAGTAATTGCCCGGTCCCGCAAACCTTCATCCAACCACTTCATCGCAATCGAAGTCGTCAGGGCGGGCCAATCCGCGCGGTGGCTTTCCACCCAATCCCGAAGACGACCACTCATATCGGATTGTTTCAAATACAGATGGTTTGTGTCGCGGACTTCGACATCATGACTTCCGGATACCGCGCTATATGGATTGATCAAATCAATCGGATCGAGCAGCTTTCCGCAATTGTCACATTGATCGCCGCGCGCGGCTTCAAATCCGCAATTCGGGCATGTGCCTTCAACATAGCGGTCTGGCAGGTAACGACCGTCGGCGACGGAATAGACCTGCTGAGATGTGCGTTCTTCGATAAAACCATTAGCTTCCAAAGCCAGTGCAAATTCCTGCGTCAACCTGTGCGTGGCGTCAGAACTTGATCGACCAAAAAAATCATAGGACAGTTTGAAATCTGCACCTGCCTCTTTTTGAGCCGTGTGCATCTTATCGCAATATTCAGAGACCGACAGTCCAGCATCTGCCGCAGCCAATTCCGCAGGAGTACCATGTTCATCCGTCGCACAGACATAAAGGACTTCATGCCCCATAAGACGCATAGCCCGGCTATAGACATCGGCCGGCAACATAGAGCCCGCCAAATTCCCCATATGCTTCACGCCATTAATATAGGGCAGCGCAGAGGTGACGAGAATGCGATCAGGTTTCGTATCAGACATGATGCGCCTTCTACCCGCGTGACGCCGTCATTCAAGCAGAATTGGCGGGCGCAGCTCCGTGAAATTTGCCTGCGACCGTCTGACGCACTATAACGACGCTGCGCGGGAGAGGCGCATTCAAAAAAAGGGAGAGGCAAAATGCCCAAAATTTTTAATACGAGTTGGTTGGCTGTTATCTTAGCAACAGTTGCATTTTATATGGTTGGCTTTGTCTGGTACGCTTTCTTGTTTCAAGACATATGGCTAGCAGCCTCCGGAATGACATTGGCGGAGACAGAAGCCATGGCCGAAGCCCAAGGCGCAATGATGTTTGTCTGGGGTCTCCTCATTACACTCGCACAAGCGCTAGGCCTCCTTTGGGTCATTAATCTTGCGGGCGCGAAACGGTTGCCGAAATGCCTGGAAATAGCATTCTGGTTATTTTTGATGATTGCGGCGCCGCTGCTCACCTATGCCTGCCTATATGATGGCTATAGCCTGAATGGGATTTTGGTGGACTTTGGCCACATCCTGATAGGTTATCTGCTCATGGCCGCGATTTATGCCGTGTTCCGCGGAAAAGACGCAGTCGACGCTTAGAAAGGGAATTGTGTGAAAAAAGTGCAGGCGGCTATCATAAAGCCGCTTGCAAGCCGCGTCATCCGACGCTAAACGCCCGCCACACCAGACAGTGCCCCTATAGCTCAGCTGGTAGAGCACCTGATTTGTAATCAGGGGGTCCGCGGTTCGAGTCCGTGTGGGGGCACCATTTTCTAGCTTCACAAACTAGATAAACCACTGAAATCGTTATATAGTTATCACGAAATATCCCGCGATACTTAGATTTCCTGACTTATTGTGCTACAACATGCTTGTGATGAAACGGCTCAACCAGTACCTCAAACGTCGCGGAGACCGCTGGAATTATCACCGAAGAGTCCCTGCGGCCTACCAATCCATTGATCCGCGCGGAACAATCCGCGTGGCCCTTGATACGGCGTCCATCGAAATCGCCCGCGCATAATCATGGATAGACCATTCCTCGGCATTCGCTATAGGACTCGCAGCCAGCATCTTGCGGGTTGCGGCTTGCATATCCTCCGCATCCTCGGCCCAAATCCATGCACCGTGCAGCTGCCCGTTATTATAAGCCGCAAGGCAGCCACATAAATTGCGGGACAGTCCCCGCTCGGATTTGGTTTCGCAAGGGTTAGGCCTATCGCGCTAGGCGGCAAAGCCCCTCCGCTCTCTCGGCTGGGTGCTGATGTTTCGGTTGGTGTCTGGTCTGTCACGCGGCGCTCTCCATTGCTCTCCCGCCCCGCATAGTTTCCCCCGGCAGGAGGGGTCGGCGGCTAGAAAGGACGGACAGGCGCAGGGCATCAGGACGGGGCGCAAGGGCAAAGGTAGGAGACCAAAGACGCAAAGACGGATTTCAAGACCCGCCGCCCTTGCGGCGCGGCCGCCCTGTGCCACTCCGGTCTGCCGCCCACTCCTCATGTCCGGGGGAAACGAAAATCTTCAGACATCCCCAAAATCTTCTCGCTGAAAGCATCATCCAGCCTCAAGGTCTAATGGGAGGTTTAAACACTCATAATGATTTAGAATTTCGGCGCACCAATCCCGCGTGTCCCTCCGAAGGGCGCATTGCGCCCGAGAGCGCCGCGCGGGACAAGGCGTGTGGACCGCTAGGCGGGGATCGGTCGGCCCTTGACCGACGCAATCCTTGTTACTTGGTTCACGCCCTGTCCGCTTGGCTTCAAGCCAAGTTGGGCCGCCTATGGCCTGAAAGACCCTGCCTTTAGCTTCAGTTTTCAAGCTAGCCTTGAAAAGCAGAGAGTTTCAGGGCCAAATTCTGAACAGGCTGAAGGCTTGTCCAGTAAAATCAAAACACAAAGACCGCGTCAGGGATCATCACCGCATGACCAAGACCACAAAGCGAGCTTGGTTCACAAGAGCCCGGCACGTAGCTTTGCGAAGGGAGACGCACTTATACCGAATATGCTCTAATAGGATCAGTAAAGGGACTAAAATTTGTCAAAATTCCGTAGTCTGATTTTACTAAAATCCCTCTACCATTGCGAAAATTCATCAGAAATACGATCCCTTCAGCATCAACGTCTTTCACTCTAAACTCACCGTCCGAAACCCAATATGATTTGTCGGAAAACCCGCTTCTTGTGGTTGCCGTGCGGCGGGGCGGTAACGGCGGCAATAGTTCTCAGCACATAAAAATGAGCCGCCTTTAATAACATAGACAGACTCGCCCTCACCTTGCTTATAAATCGTGTCCGTCCACTCCCACACATTGCCGATCATATCGTGGAGACCGAAACTATTTGGCGGATAGCAACCCACAGGCGAGCGCTGCAAATACCCATCATCTTGTGTATTTTGAATGGGAAAGGCGCCTTGCCATGTATTGGCTTGCTCCACGCCATCAATTGTTCGGGCCTCTCCCCAAACATACCGCGTATAACTCCCGGCCTTCGCAGCATATTCCCATTGGGCCTCTGACGGTAAGGCGCGGCCAGCCCACTCTGCATAAGCCTTTGCATCAGCCTGTGAAACTTGCACAACTGGCTCTGCACCCCGCCCCTCTATCGAACTCTCCGGCCCATCCGGATGTCTCCAATTGGCCCCTTCAACAAATCGCCACCATGACGGGTTTTTCACATCAGGCGGAGTAAAGACCGCGGCCCCGCTGGTCTCAAACCCTGGCTGTATTTGTTCTGCAGACGTGACATAGGCGGTCTGCTCGACAAATTCTGCGAACTGAGCATTCGTGACTTCAGTGACATCTATATCAAAAGGCCCCATCGTAAGCTCGCGCGTAGGACGCTCCTCGGGGTAATCACGCTCCGAGCCCATCTGATACGTACCGGCTTGGATAGGAGCCTTAAGGCCTGTTACGCTTAGGCAAGTGTCCGGGGAAGCACTCTTAAATTCATCGCTATGTCCAGAACCAATATCCTTACAAGCTACGACAGATACTAAAAACAACATTGTCACGATAAGCGGAATATTTGAGTCTATTGCCACGCCTAATGACTTTCATATTATGCGTGACTGCACACCCCTAATTAGCCCAAACAACATCAGCGTCAGTCTTCGACTGAACCTCTTCGAGTGTCACGCCCGGTGCAAGTTCGATGAGCCCAAATCGGTTTGATCCATTAGGCCGGTCAAATACGGCGAGGTCCGTTACAATCATGTGAATACAATTTTGGCCTGTTAGCGGGAGCGTGCAGGCTTTTATAAATTTGCTCTCGCCGCGCTTATTCGTGTGATCAAACAGAGCGATACAACGCTTGACGCCCGCAACCAAATCCATCGCCCCGCCCATGCCTTTGACCATTTTGCCTGGGATCATCCAATTCGCGATATCGCCGTTTTCTGCAACTTCCATTGCCCCTAATATAGAGAGATCAATATGCCCGCCGCGGATCATCGCAAAGCTGGTCGCGCTATCGAAGAAGCTAGATTTTGGGAGAGTTGTAATGGTTTGCTTGCCTGCATTAATCAGGTCTGCGTCTTCTTCGCCCGCGATCGGAAAAGGCCCCATACCCAGCATACCGTTTTCAGATTGAAGGGTGACATCAATTCCGTCAGGAATATGGTTTGCGACTAATGTCGGAATACCAATACCGAGGTTGACGTAAAAACCATCTTTAAGTTCCTGCGCTGCACGCGCTGCCATCTCATCCCTTGTCCAACCCATGGCCTATGCCTCCCGCACGGTGCGTTGCTCAATGCGTTTCTCACATTTAGCTTCGACGATACGCTGAACAAAGATGCCCGGCGTGTGAATGAAGTTCGGATTGAGCGAGCCGGTCGGCACTATTTCGTCGACTTCTGCGACAGTGATTTTTCCCGCCATCGCCATCATGGGTGAAAAATTACGGGCGGTCGCCTTGAAGATCAAATTGCCCTCTGCATCACCTTTCCAAGCTTTGATAATGGAAAGATCAGCTTTTAAGCCCGTCTCCATTATGTATGTCTCACCTTCAAATTCCTTATGTTCTTTTCCTTCGGCAATAAGAGTGCCAACGCCAGTCTTCGTATAAAAACCTGGTATACCTGCCCCGCCAGCACGGATACGTTCCGCCAAGGTACCTTGCGGGTTAAATTCCAAATCCAACTCACCACCAAGATATTGGCGTTCAAATTCTTTATTCTCACCAACATAAGAACTGATCATTTTACTAATTTGCCGCGTTTCCAAAAGTTGGCCCAAGCCAAAACCATCAACACCCGCATTATTCGAAATCACAGTTAGGTCCTTCGCGCCACTGTCGCGAAGTGCCGCAATCAAGTTTTCCGGAATACCGCAGAGTCCAAACCCGCCCGACATGACGGTCATAGTGTGATGACAAAGACCGCTCAGAGCACCTTGGGCTGTAGAATGAACCTTACTCATGACTTTCCCTCATCACTCTTAATGGCCATTTTCAAATCTGCATCCGGATCGGACAAAACTTTCGGATCTAAAGCTCTGACCTTAGACAAAGCTTGCTTGCCAAACATGAAATCTCGCGGTGCATTGACCGCATCAACTGCGATGAATTTTTGATCCTTAAAATAATAAGCCGCGAAGCTACGCCCTGTTTCATTATCACCCCGGATGACCACCTGATCATAACCCGTTGAGAGTCCCGCGATTTGAAGTTTTAAATCGAACTGATCTGACCAAAACCATGGCAGGCTATTATAAGGTTTGGCTTGGCCATTAATGTGGGATGCGACAGTTTTTCCTTGCTCTGTCGCATTTGGGACTGACTCGAGACGAAGGTGCGTGTCGTAAATGGCGTTATAGTGCCAGGTCACATCCCCTGCTGCATAGATGTCCGGATCAGAAGTTTGGCAGAATTCATTCACCTCAATACCGTTCCCGACAGACAGATCTGCCGCACTCGCTAGTTCCGTATTGGGGATCACGCCAATTCCAATTATCACCATGTCGGCCGTGAAACTTTGCTCACACGCCGTCACGACCTTTAACTGTTCCCCGTGCTGTTCGATTGTTGAAGCCATGACGTTCTCTTGAATGTCTACGCCTTCTTCCTCATGCACACGTTTATAAAATTCAGACATGACAGGTGCAGTGACGCGCTGGAGGATACGCGGCATGGCCTCCAAAACTGTAACCTCTAACCCTTGCTTTCGCAGAGAGGCAGCTGTTTCTAACCCTATATAGCCGCCGCCGATGATGACGGCTTTCTTTGATGTCTCGGTCTTTGCCTTGATAGCGAGCACATCCGCCGTGTCGCGGAGATAAAATACATTCTGTAAGTCTTCACCTTGAACAGGGAGACGGCGGATACGCGCACCTGTCGTCAAGATAAGTTTGTCATAGAGCAATACGTCTCCATTATCGGCGCGTACCGTCTTACTCGCTCGGTCAATTTCGAGAATTCGAACACCCAGCTTCATATCGATTTCAGCGTCCGAATAGCTTTCAGCTGGCCGAATGAGAATATCGTCAATTGCCTTGTGTCCTGACAGGAAGTCCTTGGACAATGGCGGACGGTGATAAGGCAAAACTGCCTCGTCGCCGACCACGGTTATATCGCCCTCAAAACCACCTTGGCGTAGACTCACAGAGGTCTGCGCAGCGGCATGGGACGCGCCTATAATAACAACGCTGTGTGTCATATTAGACTGGCGCTAATGACTGTCCGTAAGGGGCTTTGCGCCGCGAGAACCAATTCCTGCGATGATCATAAGCACAGCAGCAATCACGCCATAGACCAATAGAACATTGCTGAGACCACCAGCTGGCTTGTAGAGTGCAACGGCGACAAGAGGCGCGACGAATTGACCGAGGAAGAACATTCCGGTCCAAAGTCCAGTCCCTCGACCCCGAACATTACCCGGCAAAATGCTCATAACCCAAGTCAACATTGTCGGCAGCAATAATCCGGCACCTAAACTTGTGACAAAAGCGAAGGCCACCGTCATCGGGAAAGATCCTGAAAGGCCCATTCCGCTATAGCCAATTGCAAACAGTAACATGCCAATCGCTAAGAGCTTTGGTCCAGAAGATTTCGTCTTCAACTTCACAAAAAGAATCGTACCAAGCATGACGCCGATATTGAAGAGCGCGCCTACTCCGCCAATGACACCGGGGGTCACTTCACTGCTCAAAAGCAAGATATCGCCAAGCTTAACAATCGTCGTATAGAAGAAAATCCCAACACCTAGAGTGGTCAGCAGAAGCGGCGCGAGAGCTTTCCACGGTAACGAAGCTTTAGGCCCACTGGCTTTCTCAATAACGGCTGGTTCAAATAATTTCCACGCGACCATCAAGGCAATTGGAACGGCTAACAGGTACATGAGGAAGGGCCCGCGTGATCCAATAGCGTCGCCAAGTGCGCCGCCGATCGCGATTAAGAAAATAGCACTGACACTGACAACAGCGACCTGAATACCAATCCATTTTTCACGCGCTGCCCCCTTGTAATAGTCCCCAATTAGAGCCGTCGCGACAGTCATGATAATGGCTTCAAAAACACCCAATCCCACTCGAGCGCCGATGATTTGTTTCAAGTCTGTCAAAAAGAAAGGAACGATGCCAATGGCCGCATAGCCAAGCAGAGCAACAAACAGCAGCATTTTTCGGCCGATACGATCGGAAAGCCATCCCGCTAAAGGTGAAAACAGGGCCACGCATAAAGCAGGAACCGTTAGGGCAATTGGAATTAATGCCTTACTGCCCGGTACTGGACCGAACTCTCTACCTAAAAGCGGCATGACAGGCACGAGGGAAATAATGGCCATGGCCGGCATGACGGCCGCCAACACGAGAATAATACCGTGTATCGTCCGAGCCTCTGTGGTTGAGTGTGTAGACATTGGAATTTCCCCTGGTTCTTATTTTCGTCGAATATCACCTAATTTTCGTCGAATATCACCTAATTTAATGAATAAACCAAATCGATAGCATTTATGATATTCCAACACTAAAATTTATAGGCAGAAGTCAGGTTTTTCGAATAAACTCATCAAAAGTGTCCGCAACGGTTTGAGCCATTTTTGATTTCACCTGAGCATCAGTGACTGTCTTAGCCACTTCACGCATTTCTTCTGCCCTGCGAGCGCCATGTGTTGAGACACGCTCAAACCAATATCCAACGCGGTCTTTGTCCCATCCCATTCCGGGAAAACTTCCGTGCAAAGACGACTTTATTTCTTCCTCAACGCCGTAAAAGCGCGCTGTTTGAAAACACTCGAGTGTGAGTGCTTCCATGCCCTTAATCATTACAGAGCGGCACATTTTTATCGACGCGGCCCGCCCGATCTCATTCCCAACGCAGCGAACATTGAGGCCAAGGCTATTGAGCGAATGCGTTATTGCTTCGCCATTAGGGTGAGACAGAAGTAGCGGAACTTTGGCTTCTTTGGGATAGACGGGAGCCATAATCGCGATATCTACGAGACCATTACAGTGCTTTGTATTTCCGGATTTCGTATTTGGAGCAACAGAATTCATTTCTAAAAAATACTGATCATCATTCAAAAAGGCCCCAGCCTGTTTAGCAACAATAGGCGCCTGATCGGCCGTTACCAGCGATAGAACGTACTCCGCCTCACTCACGGCCTCCTTCAATGACGCACATAAAGTGACACCCGTAGCATCTCCGTTAGCGCGCATAGGCTGATCTTGGATGACGTCATAAGCATGCACGTCTGCCTGTTTTGCCAAATGTCGTCCAAACATTTGCCCGGCTTCGCCGAATCCAATGATCGCGATTTTCATGAATAAACCATACCATCCATTATCTTACGGGCTGTTCGGAGAAGGGCCGTTCGAACAACCGTATCCCTTTCCCACTCTAACTCGACCGTCAGCGCTCCTGTGGGATGCTCAACATCGACGCGGCAGGGGTTCGTTTCATCAAACACCGCGATATCTGCCGCTACGCCATCCCGAAACATGCAACCCGCCGCATCGGACGCCGCGGCTAGAACACCCACAGCTTGATGAACCCGATGCGGAATAAAAGTACGCGTTGAAATAATTCCGCCATTGCGGGGCGGTGCTATCAAACACATTTTGGGAATCGTCATAGCCGAGACATCCCCCAATTTCATGAGCTGTCCGGCTTTCAACCGAATGGCCTCTAAGCTGGCTTTTAGCTTTGCATTTCCTTCAAGGTCTCGTGGCGCTTCATACCCCGTGAGGCCAAAATCTTTCGCCCGCATCAAAACGCTTGGCATGCCATTATCAACCAAGGTGCACTCAACACCATCGATCACGTCAATTGCGTTCCCTGTGGGTAATAGAGCGCCACATTGAGCGCCAGCCGTCCCAAAATAGTTCTGTAGAATCGGTGCGTGTGTTCCGGGAACACCATCAATTGCGGCGTCACCCGCATAAGTCACTTTCCGGTTGGGTGTTTTGACCACAATATCCGCACGGGACCTAGAGTTGACCATATAAACGCGAACGGTCGTTTCCCCGTTTTCTGCATCCACGAGGTTTCTCTCGATGGCGAATGGGCCAACACCCGCTAACATATTACCGCAGTTCTGCGAGTCAGAGATCGAGTCCGTTTCCGGAGTAATTTGGAGAAAGAGATACTCCACATCACAATCTTTGCGCTCAGATGGCGCTACGATGGCAACTTTACTGGTGAGCGGGTGAGCCCCGCCGATACCATCAATCTGACGCGCATCTGGCGAACCCATGATTTTCAACAAGGCCTTATTTCGCGCTTCGACATCGGATGGCAAATCCCTCGCCAGAAAGAACGGCCCCTTAGAGGTGCCGCCGCGCATCAACATGCACGGAATGCCGCTCATGCTTTATGTCCCGGCCAATATAAATTCATTGGATTGTCCACGAGTAACTTCCGCTGCAAATCCGCTGTTGGTGCGATGTGGGGAATACGGTCCACGAGCAGCCCATCATCTGGTGTATGCGTCTTCATATTGGGATGCGGCCAATCCGTGCCCCACAGAACTCGGTCCGGGAAACGTGCAACCAACTGACGCGCAAAAGGTACGACATCATCATATGGCGGCCCTTCTACAGACAGGCGTTCAGGGCATGACACTTTCACCCAAAAATTTGGATTGTCGGACATGAGCTTTACAAACCGTTGGAACTGCTCATGCTCTGCACCGAGCGCAGCATCAGGTCGCCCCATATGATCGATGACAACTATAGTTGGAATAGATTCTAGGAACGGTGTGATTTCCGCTAACTCTTCAGCCTCAAAATAGACGACAACATGCCACCCCATGTCGGCGACGCGCTTTGCGATTTTTAGGTATTCAGACTTTGGCGTTGGATCGACTAAGCGTTTTAGAAAATTAAACCGAACGCCTCTTACACCAGCCTCATCCAAAACCTTTAAGTCAGCATCTGAGATGGAAGGGTCAACAATCGCGACCCCCCTTGCCTTGCCGCCAGAGCGATTGAGGCAGTCCACCATGGCGTCATTATTCTTGCCGTGGCAGCTCGCCTGCACGAGCACATTTTTATCAAAGCCTAAATGATCGCGGAGGGCGAATAGCTTCTCAGCTGGCGCATCATAGGGCGTATATTTTCGGATAGGCGAATAGGGAAATTGATCGGACGGCCCGAACACATGGCAATGTGCATCTACGGATCCTGCAGGAACCTGAAACTCGGGAGTCTTGGGCGATGCATGCACATCACGTGCTCCTTCCGTCGGGGGCTGCGCTTGAACCTTGGGCATCAGATATACTTCAACCCTTTTTCTTTTAACCGCTCACGCATCCCGTAAACATCAAGACCGAGTTCCCCTGCAGCAAATTTTGCGCGGTTACGGGCTTCTTTTTCTTCGCGTGCATGAGAGTTTTTCAAAACGGCCTCAGCAGTTACTCCGGGAACAACACAAACGCCATCATCATCAGCCACAATAACATCACCCGGATTTACAGCTTGTCCGGCACAAACAATTGGTACGTTAATCGAGCCTAAGCTCTCCTTCACGGTACCGGTGCCGTGCACATATTTCGACCAAACAGGGAAATCCATTTCCTGCAATTCCGCCAAATCTCTGACCCCGCCCTCAATGATTAAGCCGCGTACGCCGCGTAATTTTAAAGCTGTCGCAAATAGGTCTCCGAAATAGCCTGCATCAGACTCTGAGGTTGGCGAGATAACAAGAAAGTCGCCTTCTTGGCACTGTTCGACCACGACATGTATCATCCAGTTATCAGCGGGCGGAATTGAAACCGTCACGGCATTACCCGCGACGCGTGCTCCCGAATAAATTGGGCGCATATAGGGTTTCATACATCCCGTTCTGCCCTGGGCTTCTGATACAGTCGCTACGCCGCAAGAGCCCAACCCGTCGACAACGTTCAAATCAACGCGATCAATATTTTGTACAACGACATGTTCAGTCATCTCATCCCTCACAGAAAGATTGGTTGCTAAACCTATATTCCTCAACTCACCCAGTTCCAGTCTGAAGTCAGCATCACCCATAAGAAAATACGAATAGTTCTAACAGACGCCCTTTAAGACCTCCATGAAATCGGCTTGTGATTTTGTGGGCCTCCAGCCCTCCCGATGTGTCAAACCAATCATTCGGTTCAGGCGCGGCGGAAGTGCACACACAATTGAGAGCCAGCCTGCTTCTAATTCAACAGCGACTTGGTCGGGAGATAGAATGGTCAAACAATCTGTTTTCATAAGTATCTGACGGTTAGCGATAACAGACCCGCATTCGACAGAGATTCGAGGCACAGCGAGCCCTTCCTCAGAGAAAAGACTTTCCCATTTCTCCCTCAAAGGCACGCCAGAGTTCGGGACGCACCATGGATATTTGCTCAATGCTTGTACGGGTACAGGCGAAGAGGTTTTTGACATTAAAAGAGGATGTTCAGACCTAGCGACGATAACTGGAGCGTCTTCGAAAAGTGGTAACTGCACAAGGTCAGGCCCGGGCCCTGGATCACGCAAGGCGCCAATCAGAAAATCAAGTTCTCCATTCCGCAACGGTTCCATCAATTCAATGAACGAACCCTCAGCGATGTTAATGTCTATATCAGGATAATTATATTGATATTGAACGATAGCTGAAGGCAGCACGCGCGCCCGGCAGAGCGGCATCGCGCCAATACCAACTCGACCTGACTTCACGCCTTTGAGTGCAGATACATCTTCAATCAAATACCGCAACTCGGCGGCCGCAAGCCCATATCGTCGCGCTTGGGTTTGGCCAAAGTCTGTGAGGACAACTCCCCGTCCTTTTCGGCGGGTTAAATCTTGCCCCAGAACAATTTCAAGATCTCGTATAGCCCGATGCAATGAGGCCGTAGACAGACCAGTCAGATGAGAGGCCTCCGCATAATTGCCCCCCTGAGAAAGCGCGAGGAACGCTTTTATTTGCGTATGGGTGACATTTCGGCGGCCAATATGTTTCAAAACATCCTGAACACGCGGATAAATTAGCGTGGCTGCATCCGTTGGAACCATGCCTTCATTTTGTCGATTGAACAATCTCACGTTCAACTGGTTTTCGAGCTTAGCAATAGCCTGGGTAACGGCAGATTGAGAGAGGTTTACGGCGCGGGCCGCCGATAACAGCGTGCCAAGGTCAACGGTTTTTACAAACGCCCGCAAGTGCCTGATATTAAAAAGCCAAGTCTCCATAGCCATTGATTAGCATTTTCTTATACCAAATGTAGACTCCTAATTCGTTTCAACGCCCGAAACTGATTAGATATCGTGCCTAGTCGAAATTATGGGATACTTATGAGCTTGATCATTGATTGCCATGGCCACCAAACATTGGTGCCACAAGCGCATTTAGATTTTCGTGAGGCCCAGAAAGCCCGCCTCGAAAACCCCTCGCTTAATCGCCCATCGCTTCCAGAATATGCTGATGAAGAGCTACAAACCATAATCGCAAACAATCAATTTAAGCTTCAGCAAGAGCGCGGCGCGGATATTACGATATTCTCTCCAAGAGCCTCCCGAATGGAACCGCATATTGGCGACAGCGAAACCTCTGTTGATTGGGCTCACGCCTGCAACAATATGATCAAGCGGACAGTCGATTTGTTCCCCGACAATTTTGTAGGTGTTTGCCAACTCCCGCAACAAGTAAAAGATGGAAAACCCGTTGGCCTAGAAGACGCGATTGAAGAGTTGGAACGCTGCGTCAATGAACTTGGATTTGTCGGCTGCAATCTAAACCCGGACCCCTCTGGCGGACATTTCTCTGCTCCGTCTTTGACAGACCGTTACTGGTATCCTCTGTATGAAAAAATGGTGGAGCTACGGGTACCTGCGATGATCCACGTATCTGGCTCATGCAATGACTGCTTACATGCGACCGGATCTTACTACATGGCCGCCGACACCAATGCTTTTATGAACCTAATGACGGGCGATCTGTTTGCGGATTTTCCAGAGTTAAATTTCATCATACCACACGGCGGCGGCGCAGTCCCATACCATTGGGGTCGTTATCGCGGTTTAGCTGACATGATGAAGCGGCAGTCTCTCGACGAGTACATCATGAATAACGTTTATTTTGACACCTGCGTGTACCATCAACCAGGAATTGATCTATTGTTCGAAGTAATTGACCCAAAAAATATCTTGTTCGCGTCTGAAATGATTGGCGCCGTACGGGGCATCGACCCGCAGACTGGTTTCTATTTCGACGACACAAAGCGCTACGTCGAAAACCTCGAACTCACCCCAGAGGTTCGACACAATATTTTCGAAGGTAATGCGCGCCGTGTTTACCCGCGTCTTGATGAGCTATTGAAGGGGCAAGGTCGATGACCTTTATACGCAACCGTTGGTATATCGCGGCATGGGACGGAGAGGTTGCCAATAAACCGCTCGCCAGAAAAATATGCGGCGAACCGATTGTGATGTACCGCAAGCTTGATGGAAGTGTCGTCGCGATACGCGATGCCTGCCCTCACCGTCTTTTACCGCTCTCCATGGGAATACGCGAAGGCGACAATATCCGCTGTAAATATCACGGCATGCTTATTGGCCCTGACGGCACGCCTGAAGAAATGCCTTTAGTAGAAGAACGTGTGAACAAAAAAGTCTGTACACCGAGTTACGCGGCGGCTGAAAGATATCGCTATGTTTGGGTCTGGATTGGCGATCAAGAAAAAGCCGATGAGAGCAAACTCCCCGACTTTTGGCCTTGCGAAGCCGAAGGCTGGGTTTTTGATGGCAGCTACATGCAGGTCGGCTGTGACTACCGGCTTTTCATCGACAATCTCATGGATCTTACCCACGAAACCTATGTGCATGCGGGCTCGATTGGCCAGAAAGAATTGCAAGAGACCCCTCTTGAAACCATCGTCGAAGGCAACAAAGTCACGCTCTCGCGCTGGATACCAAACATCTCGCCGCCGCCTTTCTGGCGCGATGCGCTTCAGAAAGATGTACCGGTGGACCGGTGGCAGATATGTGAGTTTCTTGAGCCCTGCTCCGTAAATATAGATGTAGGCGTATCTCCCGTTGAGAACGGCGATACGATTGAAAGTCACGACTCAGGCGTACGTGGGTTTGTGATAGATTCCATGACGCCCGAAACAGAAACATCCTGTCATTATTTTTGGGGTATGGCTCGCAACTTCCGAATTGAGGACCAGGGGCTGACGGAACGTATCAGGTCAGGACAGAATAAAATATTCCACGAAGATATAGAGATTTTGGAAGGTCAGCAAAAATCAATCGCGGACAACCCCGATATGGCTTTACGGATCTTATCTATCGATTCAGGCGGTGCACATGCGCGCAAAGTCATTTCAAAGCTCAGGGAGCTCGAAAATGGATAAGAGCCTTCACGACTACACCGAAGCCTTTGAAGATATTCCGGGAACGCGCGTCTTTACAACTAAGCGAGCGCGGCAAGGTTATCACCTCAATCAGTTCTGCATGACCCTGATGAAACCTGAGAACCGAGAGAAATGGCTCGCTGATGAAGAAGCTTATCTCAAAGATTGGAAAATCACGGCGGACCAGAAAGAGGCATTACTTGCACGAGACTATAACCGTCTGCTCGATCTTGGCGGTAACATCTATTATCTCGCCAAGGTTTTCTCAACGGATGGCCTCTCTTTCGTGCAAGCAGTTTCAACCATGACCGGCATGAATGTAGATGATTACAAAGCCATGATGAACGCAGGCGGTCGCTCCCCTGACGGTGTTCGCTCCATAAAAGAGGGCAAATAGAATGGCTAAAATTACAGCAGGTGTCGCCACCAGTCACGTCCCGCTCATTGGCGTCGGAATTGATCAAGGCAAACAAAATGAGGACTATTTCAAGCCCATTTTCGAAGGTTACGAATGGACAAAAAACTGGATTAGCAAACCAGAAAATAAACCGGATGTGGTTGTCCTTATTTTTAACGATCACGCTTCAGCCTTCGGGCAAGACCTCATACCAACATTTGCAATTGGCTGCGCTGAAGAATTTCAATCCGCCGACGAAGGTTGGGGGCCTCGCCCTGTTCCAACAGTAAAGAACCATCCCGATCTGGCGTGGCACATTGCTCAAAGCCTGATCATTGATGAGTTCGACATGACCATCATCAATGAAATGGATGTTGATCACGGACTGACCGTGCCACTTTCAGCCATGTTCGGACAACCCGAAAACTGGCCCGCCTTGGTTGTACCAATCATGATCAACGTCGTGACCTACCCCATTCCATCTGGCGATAGATGCTTCCGTCTCGGGCAAGCCATCTCGTGCGCGGTTGAGAGCTTTCCAGAAGACTTAAACGTCCAAGTCTGGGGCACGGGCGGTATGAGCCATCAACTGCAAGGGCCACGTGCTGGCCTTATCAACGCGGATTGGGATCAGAAGTTCCTTGATGACCTGACGGCAGACCCCGACCGTCTTCGTCAAATACAGCATATTGAATATCTTCGTGAAACGGGGTCCGAAGGCATCGAGCTCGTCATGTGGCTTGTGATGCTCGGCGCACTCACCAATCCCACAGAATTGCATCGTCATTATCACGTCCCGGCCTCCAATACGGCGTTAGGGCATATCGTTTTGGAGAATGGAAAATGAGACTATTAGTTGCAGGCGCAACCGGCGCCTTTGGCCGCAAACATATGGATGCGTTGGATAATATTGACGGTGTCGAAGTCACCTCGATTATTGGCGGCAGTACTGAGCCAACCAAAGCGATGGCAGAAGAGCGTAATATTCCGCATTGGGGTCTAGACTTGGCCGAAGGATTAGCCCGCGATGATGTCGATGCCGCGATTTTGGTAACGCCTACACAGCAGCACGCCGATCAGGCTATTCAGGTCTTAGAGGCCGGAAAACACTGCTTCGTCGAAATTCCCATGGCGGACAATATCGAAGATTCACGCCGTCTTGTGGATGTCGCGAATGCCTCCGGAAAGAAAGCTATGGTCGGCCATGTGCGCCGCTTCAACCCGCCCCACCAATGGATTCACAATCGGGTCAAAAGTGGTGAGCTCAACGTCCAGCAAATGCAGATTCGGACCATGTTCTTCCGCCGAACAAATACAAATGCACTAGGTGAGCCCCGTTCTTGGGTTGACCATTTACTGTGGCATCATTCAGCACATTCAATCGATTTGTTTATGTATCAGACACAAGAACCAATTTCGGATGTCTATGCCGTCGCAGGCCCTGTTCATCCAGATCTAGGTATTTACATGGACATGGGGATCGTGATGCGCACGCCGAGTGGTAAGGTTTGCAATCTGTCTCTCTCCTTCAACAATGAAGGACCTTTGGGTACGAACTTCCGCTACATATGCGACAATGGCACTTACACGGCTTATTATGACGACATGAAAACTGGAACAGGCGAAACTGTCGACGTTTCGGGGATTGATGTATCAACGAACGGCATTGAGCTCATGCAGCGCGAGTTTCTCTCCGCGATAGCAGAAGACCGTGAACCCAATGGGTCGGTTCAACAAATCCTCGCAACCCATGAAGTCATGGAGAAAATTCAGCAAATGGTGGAAAAACAGCAGGCATCATGAAAACGGATGTCGTCATCATCGGGGCCGGGCCGTCCGGGTTAATGTTGGGACATTTATTGGCGCAAGCTGGCGTTGACGCGATTATCCTTGAACGAAGGTCCGGGGAATATGTTCTTGGACGCATTAGAGCGGGTGTCTTGGAACAAGGCACTATCGATATCATGACGCAGCTCGGGCTAGACGGCCGTTTACAAGCTGAAGGGCTCCCGCATGATTATGTTTCACTGACGGATAGAGACAAGCTCATAAAAATTCCTGTTCGTGAACTGACGGGCAAGCATGTTGTTGTTTACGGGCAGACAGAGATCACCAAAGATCTCATGGGCGCAGCCTCTTCTCGCGGCGTGCAAACAATCTATGAGGCCGCGGATGTGGCGCTACACGACATCGAAAGCGAAACGCCTTACGTCACATACCAAAAAGACGGGGCAGAACACCGTGTCGATGCACGTTTTATTGCAGGTTGTGATGGTTTTCATGGCCCGTCTCGGAAAGCCATCCCTGCGAAGTTTTCAAGTTCAGTTGAGCAAACCTATCCCTTTGGATGGCTGGGAATACTTGCTGATGTTCCGCCCTGCGCGCATGAGGTCGTCTATGCCAATCACGACAATGGGTTTGCGCTCGCCTCAATGCGATCAGACACCCGTAGCCGTTATTACATACAAGTCGGAAATGACGAGAAACTAGAAAACTGGCCCGATGAGATGATTTGGGATGAACTTAAAGTTCGTTTGGGTTCAGAATTTTCAAGCAAAATTACGACAGGCCCGTTATTGGATAAATCCATAGCCCCACTACGCTCATTCATCTTCGAAAAAATGAAATTTAGCAGTTTGTTTCTCGCAGGGGATGCCGCTCATATTGTTCCACCTACTGGGGCCAAAGGCTTAAATCTTGCGGCATCAGATATTGCCTATCTCGCCCCTGCCTTGATTTCCTTTTTCAAGAATAAGGACATAACTGGCATTGAGACATATGAAGCCAGAGCCTTAGCGAGAGTTTGGAAATCATCACGATTTGCGTGGTACCTGACATCCCTAATGCACCACTTTCCTGAGGAAGGTGAGTTTGGACGTAAAATGCAAATAGCTGAACTAGACTATATTGCCAATTCAAAAGCCGCGCAGATGAGCATTGCCGAAAATTATATTGGCTTACCTCTTTGACCCTACGAAAATGGAGAATCTCATGAACCCTCTTAAACTCCGCCGTTTCTTAATTCTCGTCCACTTGTATTTGGCGTCCATCCTTGCCCCCATATTTATTCTAGTGGCCATAACAGGAGGCAATTATTTATTGAACAATAAAGGGGAGACTGAAACGACCCCGATCATATTGCCCGCTGGAGCGGTTCTAGATTTTAAAAGCCCATCGTTAGAAGAAGACATCCGACAAATTCTATCTAAGACCGATACCGACATTAAGTTCGAGTACATTCGCAGCCGTGGTAACTCTGCAATGACACGCCCTACATCAAGGCCATATGTTCAATTTGATCAAACACCTGAGGGTCTGAAAGCCAGCTTGAAGATTCCTAACCTGCAATATAAATTGATGGAGCTACATAAAGGACATGGCCCAACATTATTCAAAAAATATCAGATACTAGCCGCTTTCAGTTTGTTCCTTGTGGTATTTGGCGGATTAGTAGTTGGCGTACTTGCAAAGAACTACCGTCGCCCTACAATTTTGGCACTCGTTGCTGGCAGTATTCTGTTTATTATATTAGCATTCTTTACCTAAACACGGGACCTTTACATGTCATTCCCCTCACGTTTATTGGCAGGTAAAAGCCTGAAGCCGATTGGTCTTGGCTGCATGTCATTGAGCCAAGCCTATTACCCGCTTCCGAGTGAGGCCGAGGGTGAGAAACTCCTCCACCGTGCCATTGATATTGGCTATGACCATTTAGATAGCGCACGGCTATATGGTCTGGGCCACAATGAGGCTCTTTTGGCCAAAATCCTCAAGACCCGAAGACAAGAGGTCTTCATCACGTCAAAATGTGGAATCGAATTTGATGATGGCAATCGACGAATAGATTGCCAGCCGAAGACTATCCGCCGCGCCGTCGAGAAAAGCCTATTGACAATGGGTACAGACTCCATTGACCTATATTACCTTCATCGCCGCGACCGAAACACACCAATTGAGGACTCCGTTGGGACATTGGCCCGCCTGATTGAAGAAGGTAAAATCGGGGCTATTGGCCTCTCCGAAATGTCCGCCTCAACTTTAAGGGCGGCGGCTAAAGAGCATCCGATCGCAGCCATGCAATCCGAATATTCTCTTTGGACGCGCAACCCCGAAATTGCCGTCTTGGAAACTTGCAAAGAACTGGGCACCGCTTTTGTCGCCTTTTCACCTGTCGCTCGGGGCGCATTGGCAGGCGGCGTATCGAGCCCTGCGAATTTGGATGGAAAAGACCTTAGATCGAAACATCCCAGATTTAATTCCGATAACTGGGGTAAAAATATGACACTCATTTCTCAGTTTGATGCCATCGCTCAGCGCGAAAACATCAGCCCAGCTCAATTGTCGCTCTGTTGGGTTTTAGCGCAAGGGGACCATGTCCACGCCATCCCTGGGACGGCGTCCATTCCTCATTTGGAAGAGAACTTTGCGGCGTTAGATATCTCTGTCGACCAAGCTGCCTTTGATGAGATTTCCGCACTTATCAATCAAAGCACGATCAACGGCCACCGCTATCCAGACGCTATGCGGAAGGCCATTGATACGGAGGAATTTGAGTCAGCTTAAAACGTATCATTCCATTTAGAGAAACTAGTTAGGTTTCTTTTTCGGCGGACCGGGAGAAAAGACGCCATTTTCTTCGGCGTACATATCCCATGCTGTCATCAATCGTTTCATGACTTCGGGATTATCCGCTTTCACATCATTGCTTTCCGCAGGATCAACGCTGAGATTATAAAGACGCCATTGTGAGCGTTCCGCACGGTTAGGCGGTGCACTCGGATCAGCTTTGCCATAGACGGCTTTCCAATCCCCAAGGCGGACGCCGCGTTTGAAGAAAAGCTCCCAGGCCATGGCATCATTTTCATCGCGGACAGAGTTTGCTCCGTCTTCTAAAATTGGCTCCCATGATATTGCCGAAGGAGCTTTGATACCGTCTACTATGTTAGGCGTGTCCGGCTCAAAGGGAATACCCGTAAGGCCCAAAGTCGTGGGCATTATATCTCTGACAGAGAGCGCCCCTGTGACAATTCTTTCGCCTTTTATGCGGGGACCGGAAACAAATGCTGGTGCCTTAATGCCGCCGTCCTCGGTTGCGCCTTTATACTCGCGAAGTGGTACCATCGCCGCTTTGGCCCAATCCCCGCCATAGGTCAGGAAACTCTCTGATGTCCCCATTCTATCAAGGTCAATATTGGCCACGGCAATATCCGCGAGTACCTTCTCTTTGAACTTTGGGTTCGTTGTATTGCTTGTTCGCGCAGTCAGCGGACGCTGAGGAATTCCCTCCGCTCCATTATCGGACATGAAGATAATAATCGTATTGTCGTATTCACCTGTCGATTTCAGGTGATCCAAAACTTTGCCGACATTCTGGTCAATGGAGTCAACCATTGCAGCATATATTTCCATTTTACGCGCAGAAAGAGCCCGCTCAGTTTCCGGCAATGCGTCCCAATCGACAAGTGTAGGGAGCTCCGCAGACGCGGCAGAATCACTAAGAAGGCCGAGGGACTTCATCTTTTCAATGCGGGAAGCACGCAAAGCTGTTGGTCCGGCGTCATATTTACCTTCATATTTTGCAATCAGGTTTTTAGGCGCTTGAAGAGGCCAATGCGGCGCGGTGAAGGCTAGGTAAGCAAAAAATGGCTTATCCTCTGTTGTCTCCCCCCCCATATAGTCGACGATTTTTTCGCTAAGAAAATCGCTTGAATAAATTCCGACAGGGTAATTCGCTGGCGCGCCATTTTCGGTATAATTGGCCGTAATCATATTGGGCTCACCGTTTTGGCCTGCGCCAAAGTGGTCAGGGTTCCCTTTCAGACTACTATAGGCCAAATCGAATCCTTGCGCCGTTGGTCTTTGCTCGGGCGCATCACCAAGATGCCATTTCCCCGCCATCATAGTCCGGTACCCCGCTGCCGAGAACTTCTCAGCAATCGTTGTAACCTCAGGGTGCATATAGCCTTCATAGCCGGGCTTACCCTGCAGGATTTTGAATGTATTCAAAGCTTCCGCCATCGCTCCAAGCCCGACTGCATGAGAGTCTTTGCCTGACATTAACATTGCGCGCGTGGGCGAACATGTTGGACCCGTGTAGAAGTTCGTGAGCCGAACACCCTTCATGGCGAGACCATCAAGATTAGGCG
Organism: Litorimonas sp.; assembly: GCA_039975855.1. GTDB lineage: Bacteria > Pseudomonadota > Alphaproteobacteria > Caulobacterales > Maricaulaceae > Litorimonas. Next base: position 358,481 of record JBDWGH010000004.1, read on the forward strand.
TATCAATCTCCCCGCCAAAAGCGCCAAGATCAGAATACCCTAAATCATCGGCGACAATGAGGAGAACGTTGGGACGAGAGTTAAGTTTTTGATCGACGCTTTGCTCCCCTGAGCTACAGCCGACTTGCATAACCAAAGCACTCGTGATGAGTGCACTCTGGACAATAGTTTTCTTCATGGCCCACTCTCCCTCAATTGACAAACCCTACCCGATTGTCTCGGATAGGGCTAATTCTATCAGCGATGAATCTCGCTTAGAAATTTGCTCGAATACGCGCACCATATGTTTGCGGCGCGTTGTAGACCCCATAGAAGCTTCCCCGGTTTTGAACATTGGAGTTCTGAAGAAAGCGTTCGTCTGTCACATTACGCATAAACACTGATAACGCCCAACCTGCATCTTCTGGTGACAAAGTCGCATCGAGATTAAGTGTGAAATACGCGTCCCGATCTGTTTCTGGCAAGAAAGAAAAACTTGTACTTTGCTGGCCACGATATGAGGCGTCTGCTGTCAAAGACAAATCAAAATCGCTCAAATTTACGATATGATTGATCGACGCATCCGCCCCAAATTTCGGAGAAAATAAGGCATCCTGACCGGAGCAGTCAAAGTTCTCAATCACACCCGCTTCTCTATCTGCATCAGGAATTAGACCAAGAGACTCACACCCAAAACGCCCCCGGCCTTCGTCCGAAATAAGAACCAGCTCGTCATAAGTTGAGTCCAGAATTTGAGCACTACCGCTGATTGTTGTATTATCAGCGACCGCCCAGATTACATCAATCTCGGCACCCATAATCGTTGCGTCTGCATTAGCAACCGGGAAGCTGGCAGCACTATCAATTGTCGTGAAGTAAGAAATTTGCTGCCCATCATACTTCCACAAAAAGGCTTCGCCGTTCACTTGTAGTGTATTGTCCAAAAAGCGATTTTTAGAGCCAACTTTAAATGCATCAATGAATTCTGAATCAAACTCTGCGGTAGCACCAGTGCTCAAATCAACGCCCCCAGCGCGATATCCGCGATCATAACCTGCATATAGAAGGTTATTATCACCCCAATCCCATTCAATGCCGCCTCTGTAAGTGAGTTCGTTAAAGCTAAGGTCATTCGAAATTACGCCATCACCCACATTGACAATTGCCGCAATTTGATCCGGCGAATTGCCGAAGTTACTTAGCCCCGGAATAAGGAAGTTATACACGGTTGGTGGCCCATTCCCTGGAACAGTCGCTACTGAATCCGCCGCAATCAAGCCTAGATCGACAAAGTGCTGAATGAACTCATTGCGGTTCGATGTAATTGGGTGGTTCGGTATCAGGCCCGGCACAGCACAGCCATGGTTGAAGGCGTTTGCAATGAATGGCGGTCCGGGTGTCAAAAAATCACCTCTGGCGGGCGCACCGCCGCAGAAGGTCACGAATGTATCGCTAACCCCGTCAACGAATTTGGTATCTTCTGTATACCGCAAACCTGCGTATAGGCGGACTGTTTCTGAAACGTCGAATGTTCCGTCTGCAAATAGAGCCCAGGATTCGCCGCCATTATCGTAATTTTGGATAGGAGATGTATAAGCCTGATTGAAATTCGTACTCGTTGAAATCTCTTCATCAATGTAGAAAGCGCCTATTATCCCGTTAAGAGGGCCTTCGAAATCTGTGTCAAACCGTGCTTCAATACTTTTTTGATTATTCTGTTCGGATGTATTCGCGGGGCCAAAACCGGGACCTGCAAATGCATAGTTTTGATCAGACTCTCGATAAGCAGGAACAATGGTAAAAGTGCCTATATCTGTCTGATGGATAATTTCTGCCGAAAGACCTTTGAACGACAAATCTTGGAATAAATTTTCAGTTTGAATGTCAGGAAACGGCGCGAAACTCGGCGTGTGAAGAATAGTATTTCGTAGAGCATTGGCTTCAGGAGAACTTGGACCTGAATCAATAGCTATGCCAGACGCCGTGAAAACATCTAAAGATCCCGTGTCATTACTGAATGTCCCGACGAAATCACCGCCAGGTCCCTTAGACTTATCTTCAGAATAATCACCTGCAAATCGTACAGTTGTCGAAGCACCAAGCTCAAAAAGCGCTTGCCCCCGTAGACTAAACGAATCTGCGTCGTTCGTTCCGTCATCGGAATATCCGTCTCTTTTTAAAAGGTTTCCGGAAAGACGGAAAGCCGCCTTATCTTCAACCGCCAAATTCATGGCTCCCTGAAGACCAATCTTGTTAAACCGTCCATACTCGGCTTGGACATATCCTCCACTCTCTCCCATTACAGGCTTTTGCGGGATAAAGTTAATAACGCCGCCCGTTGCATTACGTCCATAGAGTGTGCCTTGTGGCCCTTTAAGAAGTTCTACGCGTTCAAGATCGTATAAGGCTAAGCCAGCGGCCCCACTTGAACGGCCTAAATAAACACCATCGACGTTTTGCGCGACGGCTGCATCTGACAATGGGTTTACTGACAGAGCGCCAACACCGCGAACAAAGATACTGGTTAGCGGTCCTCCGCCTGCACTAATCCCAAGAGCCGGTGACAAAGACCCAAGATCCTTAGCTGATTCCAAACCATCTCGCGTTAGCGATTCTTGATCAAAGGCTTCGACAGCGACAGACACATCTTGAAGCGACTGCTCTGTGCGCTGAGCGGTGATGACAATTTCATCCAAGCCTGCATCGGAGGTCTGTGCAAAAGCTGCGGTGGAGCCAATTGCAGCTATTAGGATAGCGGCGCTTGATGTATTAAGAACGGTTTTGAGCATCGTGAAAATTCCCCTTTTCGTAGACGTCGAGCGTCATTTTTATTGGAATCACCGTAGGCAGAGTTAATTTATCCGTAAAATTGATTGTTTTTATAATAGTGCATTCATTTTTTGGATGCATGCGCCATCATAACCTGTTATTCGCATCAGCAAGCGATGCGTTCATTCGAAACGCCACAGAAAGAGAAATATGAGATTTAAAGGGTTGGATTTGAACTTACTCATGGCACTTGATGCGCTGCTCGATGAGAAAAGCGTTTCCAGAGCGGCCGAGCGATTGCACCTCAGTCAGCCCGCAATGAGCGCTGCGCTTGCACGTTTAAGAGACTATTTTAATGACCCAATTTTGAAACTTCATGGCAAACGGATGGTGCCAACTTCACACGCCGTCAGAATTCATGACGAACTCAAAGGGGTTCTGGCAAACGTAGACTCTCTTATTTCGAAGACCGCTTTTTTTGACCCAAACACATCGACCCGCAAATTCACAATCACCGCATCCGATTACTTAACACAAATCATCTTCGTGCCGCTTTTTCAAAAACTGAGGTCGACCGCGCCAAACTTACAGGTGGAACTACTCGCCCCGGCTGATTCAACCCATGAGCTTTTGGGGCAAGGCCGCATTGACCTTAAATTAGCCCCGAAACAGATGCTTTCGGAGGGCTTTCCTTCTGAGCTCCTATTTAAAGAACGCTTCGTAATCGTCGGGTGTGAAACAAACCCCATGGTAAAAAACGGCTTAACGGAACAAGAATTTTATGAGTCTGGACATGTCGTCGTTAAACTCGGTCGCCGTATTCCACTCTCGGTGACAGATCAAATCCTGGAAGCACGCAACAAGCCCCGTGAGGCTGATGTTACAGTGGGGTCATTCCATCTGGCGCCCGAGATGGTGGTTGGTACAGATAGACTAACCGTAATGCATGAAAAATTAGCCAGAATATTCGAAAAGCGCATCCCTATCGCAATGACCGCAGTACCATTCGACCTCCCCATCCTGGAACAATATGTACAATACCACAGCACCCGCGTTGATGATCCCGGGATCAGATGGTTGATTGATCAAGTCAAAGAAACCATCATTACTAAAACAAATACATATTCATAAAAACAATAACTTTTTACAATTCAGTTATTCCTTCTACCAACTAGGCAACTCAGACTCGTGGAGCATTCTACGAGAATTACGGAGGGGCAAGAATTGGTAGCCATTATTGCTACACTCTCGACACTCCGGGCAGACTGGAACCAAAAGGAGAGCTTGTGGCTCGCGTCAATGACATTCGATATATTGGCTATGGGGTCTCCGACCTCGACGCTGAAAAACGTTTTTATATCGAAAGCTGGAAACTAGAAGAAGTTCCTAGTTCTGACGATATGGTTTACCTTGTCGCTCCCGGGAGCACGGCTTCCTATTCGGTCCGGTTACGCCAAACTAATGAGCCCCGAATTGACGTTATCGCTTGGAGCGCAAAAGACCGCGCTGAAGTGGATGCCTTGGTTCCGCAAGTCGAACAAGCGGGCGGAAAAATCATAAACGAACCTGACGAACTTTCATCTCTCGGCGGCGGATACGGTTTTCGTTTTTTCGATAAGAACGGGTTCACGATCGAAGTTGCAACAGGTTTTGAAACACGCACGCCTGAAACTTTAAACGCAGGCGAAGCACGGCCAGAAAAAATCAGCCATGTCGTTCTGCATTCCCCTGACCACAAAAGTTATGTGAAGTTTTACGAGGAGGCTTTGGGCTTCAAAGTCTCCGATTGGCTCGGAGATTTTATGTGCTTCTTGCGTTGCAATGAATGGCACCATCGTCTCGCCATTTTACCGGGACCGCCTGCATTCAACCATGTGGCCTATGATGTTCCTGACGTCGACGCCATCATGAAGGGCGTCGCTCGGTTGCGAGAAACGAACGGAGACATTGCTTGGGGCCCTGGCCGCCATACCGCAGGCAACAATGTCTTCTCATATTACGTCACCCCAGCAGGTTACGCCGTCGAATATACTTGTGACCTGGAAGAAGTTGACGATGAAACTTGGGAAGCCAAAGTCCATCCGCCCAGCAAAGACGTCATGGACCAATGGGGCTTCGGAGTCGGCGGACCTGAAACAATGCCAAAGCCAAAGCCTGATGCAGGCCTATTCAAAACCGTCGAGATTTAAAAATGGCGTTATACGAATTCTTCCCAAATTACATTTGGAATCTCTCTGTGGCTATCGCTGTTGCGAGCGGTGCAGAGCTGGGCGAAATTGTCGATATGTGCGAGCCCATAAAAAGGGCTGCGGATGAAGGTGCCGATGCAGGTACGCCGCAATTTATGAAAGAATGGGCGAAGAAAGCAGAGACGCTTTCTGGGCTAGCGGATGAAGACTTAGAGCGCGGCCGCAAGTTTTCGGCTGCCGAAAAGCTACGCCGAGCTTGCCTTTATTATACGACTGCCGAACGGATGCAGAGTGCGTCCTCGCCTGAGAAAGCAAAAACCTTTGCCAAAGCGCAAAACGCTTTCAAGAAGTACATAGAATATAGCGGAGAGAACTGCGAGCGGGTGGAAATCCCGTATAAAGATGCGGTGATACCCGCCCTCTTTACACGAGCAGAAGGCGTTGAAGGCGAGGCGCCTTGTGTGCTTTTCACAAATGGTTTGGACAGCAATAAAGAACTCCTATTCTGGACGTGGCTCCCACACGCGTTGGCGAAGCGAGGCATATCTACACTCTGTGTTGATCAGCCCGGAACAGGTGAGACCCTTCGCCTTCACGGTATGCCCGCAACGCCGTTCGCTGAAGAATGGGCAACGCCTTGTTATGAATATCTTGCGGGACGGAATGATGTTGATGCCAATAAGATTGGCGTATCGGGCATCTCGCTTGGAGGGCACTTCGCGGCGCGAGCAGCGGCTTATGAGCCGCGCTTTGCATCCGGAGCGGTGTGGGGCGCCAACCACAACTGGCATGAAGTCCAAATCGGACGTCTGGACCGTGAGGGTGAAAACCCGGTGCCGCATTATTGGAAACACGTTTACTGGGTCTTTGGCGCTAAGGACAAAGAAGATTTCTTCGCGAAAGTCGAAGGCATGAACATGAACGGACATATGGATAAAATTCATATGCCATTCCTCATTACGCATGGTGAAAATGACCGTCAGATCAATGTGAAGTATGCGCACCAAGCCTTCGAGCAAATGACCAATTCTGCGAAGCCAGAACTCAAAATCTTCACCCCTCGCGAAGGCGGTATTGAACATGTCGGCGCGGACAACATGTCATATGGGCGGGATTATATCGCTGACTGGTTTGCCGATACGCTCGGCGGACAAACTGAATAAAAATCAAGGGGAACGTCATGACAAAAGCACCTTTTCGCCGGATTGTAACCGGCCACAACGCTGACGGGCTGGCCGTTATCCTTGAGGATAGCCCACCGCCTCGCGTTCAGCGCATTGGGGGCGAAACTGGCCCGATGTTCTATGAAGTTTGGAATACCACAGCGACGCCCGCGCCAATTGATCCCGCCAGCGGCGAGCCGCACGAGGAGGGTATCAAACTCGCCCCGCCTACAAACGGCACCCGCATTCGCGTTCTGGATATTCCACCTGACGATGCCGGATTTGATGATTTGACACCGGAAGAACGCATCGCGCATTTTGCGGAAATTGGAGCTGGGGACGCGGTCGCAGACGGCGGCAAAAGCCAGCGCCATGCTCATATGCACAAAACCGAAACTGTCGATTATGGCATTGTCCTCGACGGAGAAATTGTCCTCATTATGGACGAAGGCGAAACCCTGTGTAAGACAGGCGACATCATTATCCAACGTGGCACCAATCATGGCTGGGCAAACCGATCAGACCGGGATTGCCGTATCGCGTTCATCCTGATTGATGGCCAATATAGTCCTGAGTTAGCGTAAGCTGGAGCCGTCCGTAAATGAAACTCGCAACTTTGAAATCTGACAGCCCTGACGGCACTTTAGTTATTGTCTCGCGTGATAATAAACACTGCGTCAGCGCATCTCATATCGCTCCCAACATGATGACGGCTATCGAGAACTGGAATACAGTTGAAGGTCAACTTAAAGAGCTTGCGAATGACTTTTACCTTGGAAAAACTGACGGGGTTTCATCGTTCGACCCATTGGGTGCGCGAGCCCCTCTCCCTCGTTCATGGCAATGGCTAGACGGCTCCGCTTTTCCGCAACACGGGCATTTGATGCAGAAGGCCTATAACCTCCCGCCAATCCCTGGCGGGAAACCGCTTATGTATCAGGGCGTCTCGGATCGCTTCTTCGGACCGGGCGACGACATCCCTTTTCCCTCTGAAGATGGAGGAATAGATTTTGAGGGAGAGTTTGGCGTGATTGTCGATCATGTCCCAATGGGTACAACGCCCAAGGATGCGATGGCGCATATCAAACTCATTGTTCAGCTAAATGATTGGAGCCTCCGAAATATCGCAGTCGCCGAAATGAAAACGGGCTTTGGTTGGGTACAAGGGAAACCCGCTTGTAGCATGGCAGCAGTCGCACTTACTCCCGACGAGCTTGGCGACGATTGGCAAGACGGTCAAATTCATTTGCCATTGCGAGTAGATTTAAATGGTGAGCGTTTCGGAGAGGCGATTGGGAATGAGATGGAATATGGTTTCCATGAACTAGTGGCACATGCCGCTGCAACACGGGACTTAGTTGCGGGCACGATCATAGGCTCCGGTACTGTATCAAACAAAGATCATGCGACCGTTGGATCTTCATGCATATCGGAACGGCGTGCAATCGACATGATTCATTTCGGCGAAATCAAAACGCCCTTCATGTCGTTCGGAGATCGCGTCAGGATGGAAACCGTTGGTCAGAACGGCGAACCGTTATTCGGTCCGATAGACCAAGAAGCCACAAGCAATAAAAGGGTATAACCCATGAGCAAAAATGAAGCCTCTTTTCAGGGCTCTGAGAAACCTTGGAAAGTTCTTATCATTGGGGCTGGCATTGGCGGCCTATCCGCTGGCATCGCTCTGCGTCAAAAAGGCTATTACGTTGAGATGATTGAAAAGGACCCCGAGTGGACAGTTTACGGGGTCGGCATCATTCAACAGAACAATGTCATTCGAGCGATGTATGAGCTGGGCGTGATCGATGACTACATCGATGCAGGCTACGGCTTCGACCACGTCAAAATTTTCGCGCCGAATGGCGACCAAGTCGCAACCATCGACATTGAGCCGCTTGTAGAAGGCTATCCCGCAAATGCCGGTATCGCCCGTCCCGCACTTCAAAAAGTCCTCGCTGAAAACGCTGAAAAGCAAGGCGCAAAAATTCGTTTGGGCCTGACGGCGGACACCATAAAAAGTCATGACGATTGTGTAGATGTGATTTTTAGTGACGGCTCCAAAGGGCGCTATGACTTAGTGGTTGGCGCAGATGGCATTTACTCCCAGACGCGAAAGACACTTTTCCCAGACGCTGCGAGAGCCGAATTCACCGGGCAAGCGGTTTGGCGATATAACTTTGACCGTCCCGAAGGGATGGAAGGGTTACATGCTTACAATGGGCGTGTCGGCGTTGGCCTTGTGCCGATGTCGGAAGAGAAAATATATATGTATGTGACCACGCCAGAGCCGGGAAACCCGCGCTTCGAAAAAGCGGTTCTTGCAGAAGAAATGAGAAAGCGGCTCGGCATGGCTTGTCCCACCCTTCATCATTTCATGGAAGACATTACAGATAATGACGGCGTGGTTTATCGTCCGCTAGAATGGGTGATGCTTGAGGGGGATTGGCATAAAGGGCGTGTAGCTCTGTTAGGCGACGCCGTTCACTCGACCACCCCTCACCTTGGACAAGGGGCTGGCCTGGCGATTGAGGACGCTCTTGTCTTGGCAGACGAACTTACGAAAGCCGCTACACCTATCGAAGCCTTTAAAAACTATCGCGACCGCAGGTTTGAGCGATGTGACTATATCGTCAAAAGCAGCCTAGCCATTTGCCTCGGCCAACTTGGTAAAGGGCCTCTGGTAGATAATGGCAAAGCAACAGCGGACAGTATCGCTGTGGTATCAAAGCCGATTTGAAGGCTGATTTCATCAGCAACCTAACGGACTGAGGGAGTTTATGCGCATCATAGTCACTGGTGCTGGGGGTTTCGTTGGTCGGCATGTCTTAAAAGAGCTCATCGAGCATGATGTCGTCGCAATCGATTTAAACTTAAAACACACTCCAGACACACCCAACATCACCAAGGTCGAAGGTGACTTGCGGGATTTGGATGTTCTCCTGAAAGCTTTTCAAAATGGTTGTGACGCCGTCATCCATCTTGCTACCGTCCCGGGCGGGACTGCTGAGATAGATTCAACCCTTGCAAAATCCGTAAACGTCGATGCCACTATGGCTCTCACAGATATTGCTGCGAGGACCGGGGAATGCCCTCATTTCGTCTTCGCGAGCTCTATCGCTGTATTTGGACGCCTTCCCTCAACTCCGGTTATCGACGACGCGCCAACACACCCAACCATGCTTTACGGCTCTCACAAATTAATGATGGAGAGCTGGATAGCCACCCAAACGCGGCGCGGCGAAATTCAAGGCATATCACTGCGTTTACCCGGGATTATTGCCAGGCCTAAGTCTCCATCGGGCCTGAAGTCAGCTTTTCTGAGCGACCTCTTCCACGTGCTCCGTGAGGGCAAAGACTTCACCATACCTGTCTCAAGAGATGCAACCACTTGGCTTTGTTCGGTCAAAACAGCCGCTGAAAATATAGCTTTTGCCGCTACAGGGATGGTCAAAAGCAATTTAGAGAACGGGCCAGTATTAATGCCGTGCCAGTGTGTAAACGTGCAGGAACTCGAACAAGAAATTAGGCGACAATTGGGCTCGTCACCATCGGAAGTTCGGTATTCCATGGATAAAGAACTGCAGTCGATCTTTGGGGAACATCCTGAAGTTCGAACTCTGAAAGCGCAGAGTATGGGCTTTGAAGCGGACTCAAGTCTCAAAGACCTCGTCAAAGCGGGGCTATAAAATTATGCCACCACCAATACATATAATTTTTGAATACAAATACATCTAAATAATCGATTTTTATTATTATAAAATCTATAGCATTACGTTGCGAGTGGAGTTTTTCGGACCGTCATCTGACATCAAAAAGACCTCGCTATGGAGACAAGATTGACCGACCTAAAACTCTTTCATTATCCGAGGGCTTGCTCTCGCGTGACTATGGTCGCGCTTGAAACAATTGGTGCGCCATATGAAGATCAAGTTATTAACTTGATGGCGGGAGACCATTATAAACCCGCCTATAAGAACACAAATCCACGTGGGAAAATCCCAGCCCTGTTGATAGACGGAACCCTTCTCACCGAAAATGTCGCGATACTAACATGGCTTAATGAAACTTATCCGGAGGCTGGATTGCTACCGCGCGTCAACAGCTCATTAGCGAAAGCCAAGCAGCTCTCTGACCTCGTGTGGATTTCATCAGTATGGCATCCAACTGTTCGAGCAAACAAGATGCCAAGCCGTTGGACTATGGGGGATGTTGAGCCTGTTAGAGAACGCGGTAAGGACCTTATGAAGCCGCTGATGGAACATCTCGAATCTCGGCTGGCTACATCCAAGTGGTATTATGGTGAGGCTTGGTCAATCGTCGATACTTACCTATATTGGTGTTACACAACAGCCGAAGAAGGCCAGTTTTCCTTAGATGGCTTTGACCATATTGCTCGTCATCGCCGTGCTCAAGAACAAATGCCCGCGTTCCGAGCTGCGATTGCTCGCGAACAGAAATAATTCGAAAGAAATAGGAGACTCATTATGGCCCTTAAATCTCTACATCATGTTGCATTCACTCTGCCTGACCTCGACAAAACACAGAAATTTGCCGAGGATTTTGGTCTGAAAACCGTGCAAAAAACCGACGACCATCTGGTTATGAAAACGGGTGGCGGGGATGCTTGGTGCTATAGGATTGAACGCGGAGAACGCGGCTTTCTAGGCCTTGGATTTTTGGTCGAAAATGAAAGCGACTTAGAGGACGCCGTTAGAGATCACGGCGCGACGCCCATTCGCAAACTCGACACACCCGGCGGTGGGTCAGCCGTTACTCTGACCAGCCCTGAAGGCATGAAAGTAGACCTTGTGCACGGGATTAAGGGCGAAACACCCGTAGACCCTCATCCAGAACTTCGCCTGAACACGCCTGCCAAGCGGACACGGTTTGCAGAGCCACAGGAAACCCGCCCGCTGGGTCCAGCATCGCTCTATCGTCTTGGGCATCTCGGGTTATATGTGAATGATTACAAGAAGAACGCAGAGTGGTTCGTCAATACGCTTGGCATGATTGTGACTGACTCCATGCACATTCCCGGAATGCCTCAGAAAACAGTCGTTGGCTTTTTACGCGTCGACCGCGGCGAAGATTATGTGGATCACCACTCTGTCTTCCTTGCCGAAGACGAGCGTTCGGATTTGCACCACATTTCTTTTGAAGCGCAGGATTATGAAGCGCAGTTCCGCGCTCATCGCTATCTTGGCTCGCAAGGACATGAACTTAATTGGGGCGTGGGACGTCATCCCTTGGGCTGTCACGTTTTCGATGTTTGGTTTGACCCGGACCGCTATCGCTTTGAAACGTTCACAGACACAGATCTCGTCAATAATGAGCACGTCCATGGGCACCACGATATCTCTAAACATGAAATGGATTGCTGGAGCGATGAACCTGCTGGAAAATATTTCGCGTAAGCAACTTGCACCGCCAAGACCTCATTTAAGGAATTTCAAATGACAAAATTTAATGAAGCGACTGGGCTTGCCGAAGGTAGCTTTGGCATCGGGACATATAAATCCAAAGATGGAAAGAAGTTTCCCGGCCTTGTTTTGCCAGATGGAACAGTTTTCGACCTGTCTGACACCTATCACGATACGCAAGAAATCTTTGCCGATTGGGATCGGGCCGTCGACGGCTTGAACGATTTGGCCGTTAAGCGAGGACGGCCTGAGCTGCGATTTGAGGATCTTCACGCCCTACCCGTTGTCGAACATCCCAATATGCTCTGCGCAGGGTCTAACTATTGCGCGCATGTCGCAGAAATGATGACGCACAACAAGTTCAATCAAGATCAGCGTGAACCCGGCGAAAGCGACGAGTCATTTTATGCTCGCAACTTAGCCATTGTTGAGAAACGGAAAACTGAAGGCATGCCCTTCATCTGGACCGGTCTGCATTCGTCACTGTGTGGCGCGAATGATGATATTATCCTGCCATTAATTGGAGAACATCCTGATTGGGAGCTCGAATTTGGCGTCATAACAAAAAATACAGGCCGCTATTTCAAACCTGAGGAGGCTGACGACGTTATTGCCGCGTACGTCATGTGTAACGACATCGGCACTGTCGATGAATTCCGCCGCTCAGACGTCCGCTTCATGTTTGATTGGATCAGCAAGCATCAGCCAAATTTCAAAGCTCTTGGTCCGTTCGCCGTTCCAAAGGAGTTTGTGGACCGCAGCAAAGTCCAAATTCAGTTAAAACTGAATGGAGATATGATGCAGGATTGGCCAATTTCTGACATGATTTTCACGCCGGAGCAGATCCTTTCATATTGTTCTGAACGCCTAAGATTAGTTCCCGGCGATCTTTTGATTACTGGTTCACCTCCTGGCAATGGCGCTTTCCATGGTAATCGTTGGATGCGTCCGGGCGATGTCGTCGAAAGCGAAATTACCTATCTTGGACGTCAACGAAATAACGTTGTGGCCGAAGAGACAAACGGAAAATCTCTCACATATGGTCCGTTCGTTTAGAACTCGGGCACAAAAGACTATTTAAATAAGACTGAGGAATACCATGAAAACACGCGCCGCTGTTGCTTTTGAAGCCAAGAAACCTCTAGAAATTGTTGAGTTAGATCTGGAAGGCCCGCAGGCTGGAGAAGTTCTCGTCGAAATCATGGCGACAGGAATTTGCCATACAGATGCCTACACGCTTGATGGATTTGACAGTGAAGGTCTGTTTCCATCAGTCCTCGGTCATGAAGGTGCCGGGATTGTCCGCGAAGTCGGCGCAGGGGTTACGTCTGTAACGCCCGGTGACCACGTTATCCCGCTCTACACGCCAGAGTGCCGCCAATGTAAATCCTGCCTGTCTGGTAAAACAAATCTCTGCACTGCCATCCGGGCGACGCAAGGTAAGGGGCTGATGCCGGATGGGACTTCGCGTTTTAGCTATAAAGGCCAGACTATTTACCATTACATGGGATGTTCCACCTTTTCTAACTTTACGGTTCTGCCCGAGATTGCTGTTGCAAAAATCCGCGAAGATGCTCCGTTTGAAACGTCATGCTATATTGGTTGTGGCGTCACGACAGGCGTGGGAGCCGTTACCAATACAGCGAAAGTCGAAGCCGGCGATAATGTTGTCGTTTTTGGCCTAGGCGGCATTGGGTTAAATGTTCTGCAGGCCGCCCGCATGGTTGGCGCAAATAAGATTATCGGCGTGGACATTAATGGCGACAAAGAAGAGTGGGGCCGAAAATTCGGCATGACGGACTTCGTCAATCCAAACGATCTAAATGGCGATGTCGTCGGGGAACTTGTTAAACTCACCGACGGCGGCGCTGATTTCACATTCGACTGCACAGGCAACACAATCGTTATGCGCCAGGCGCTTGAGGCCTGCCATCGCGGCTGGGGCGTTTCTGTGGTCATCGGCGTGGCCGAAGCGGGTAAAGAAATCAGCACACGTCCCTTTCAACTTGTCACCGGACGGGTCTGGAAAGGCACGGCCTTTGGCGGCGCAAAAGGTCGTACAGACGTTCCCAAAATTGTGGATTGGTACATGAACGGCAAAATCGAAATCGATTCAATGATTACTCACAAATTGAAACTTGAAGACATCAACAAAGGATTTGATTTGATGCACGAAGGAAAATCCATCCGTAGTGTCGTTGTATTCTAAGCCGCGAGTATTTCCCCTAGTGACATATTAGAGTTATCATGACCCTGAATACTATTTCCGAACAAACGGCCTTTGGCGGAACGCAAGGCGTTTATAGCCATGCCTCGGCGTCAACACATACAGAGATGACGTTTTCAGTCTTCATGCCAGAGGGCGAAGGTCCATTTCCGGTTCTATGGTATCTTTCAGGTCTGACATGCACCCATGCGAATGTTACTGAGAAGGGTGAATACCGAGCAGCCTGCGCGCAACATGGTATAATATTTATTGCGCCTGACACGTCCCCGCGCGGTGAAAATGTCCCGAATGATGACGGTTATGATATGGGGCAAGGAGCAGGTTTTTATGTCAATGCCAATGAAGCCCCTTGGGCAAAACACTTCCATATGCGCGGTTACATAGAAGCAGAATTACCAGCCATCATCGCCGCGGAGTTTCCAAAGGCAGATATGTCTCGCCAAGGGATTACAGGTCATAGCATGGGTGGACACGGCGCCCTGACCATTGGCTTGCGGAACCCTGAGACGTTTAAATCCATTTCCGCATTTTCACCTATTGTCGCGCCCATGCAGTGTCCATGGGGAGAGAAAGCCTTTAGTAGTTACTTGGGCTCCGACAAACGCGCGTGGGAGGAATATGATGCGTGCTCTCTGGTGCAAAGTGGTGCACGCGCAGATCATATCCTAATTGATCAAGGGCTCGCGGATAACTTCCTCGAGGAGCAACTTAAAACCCATCTGTTCGAGCAGACCTGCAAAGCAGCAGGACAAAATGTGACCATCCGTATGCAAGACGGTTATGACCACAGTTATTATTTCATCTCGACATTTCTTGGAGAACACATTGCATGGCACGCAGACCATTTGAAATGAACTTAGTCTAGATACATAAATTTGTAGAACTTATGCGCATGCATCAAGTCAATCAATTTTACGAATGATCAAAAATTGCGATATAACGGGCGACTAGTTCGTCCCATTCGAGAGGCACAAAATATGGCTTATCCTTTTTCGACCAAAAACACGATGGTTCGTAATAGATGGTATATGGCTGGGACCAGCGATGAAATCACTCGGGAGCCCATGGAGCGAACAATCCTGGGCAAACCAGTCGTATTCTATCGCACGGAAAGTGGGGACCCTATCGCGATGTATGGGATCTGTCCGCATCGCTATTTCCCGCTGGCGCAGGGCAAGTTGGTTGGTGACGCTATCATGTGCGGCTATCACGGCTTCACCTTCGATAAAGGCGGCGACTGTATCGATATCCCGTCGCAAGGCACTGGTGCGAAATTCTGTCAGCCAACATACTCGGTTGTAGAGCGCGGACCTATTTGCTGGATTTGGATGGGTGACGAAGACAAATGCGATACCGCCCTCATCCCACCATATGAAGATTTCGGCATGGGCCAAGATGGTTGGTATGACAGTTCTTACAATTACCTGCACATTAAAGGTCGAACGCAATTACTCATCGATAATTTGCTCGACCTTACCCACCTTCCTTATGTCCATCACCATGTGCCTGGCGGCGAGTCTCTTGCGAAAACAGATAACCGTGACGAAGAACGGAATGGTATATACTATTTTAGCCGCGACACCTATGTGCCCTGGAATCCGTTCCATAAAATGGTCTATGGCGAGGATGCGCAGTTCGAAGGCGTCGCCATGTTTGAAAATGAAACGGCGTTTTATGGACCCGAACTTATTCGCACTGGATTAGGTTTTCATAGATCAACGGATGGCGATGAAAGTGTTCCGAAACTCGGAACCATTCACATCATGCACGCTATGACGCCTGAAACTGAAAACTCTTGCCACTATTTTGGCTTCGCGGTGCGTGACTTCCGCGTTGGCGACAAAGGGCTCGATAATTTTTGGATAGCGTCGGACACTAAAATCCGGGAGCAAGATAAAGTTGCGATTGAAGCCGTCGAGGCACGCCTAGACGAGTCCGCTGAACTACAAAGAGAACTCCTAGTCAGATCAGACAAGGGTGCACTCAAAGTCAGAAAGCGCATCCAAGCTATGCTGGAAGTAGAAGAAACCTAGTCAC
This sequence comes from Litorimonas sp., assembly GCA_039975855.1. GTDB lineage: Bacteria > Pseudomonadota > Alphaproteobacteria > Caulobacterales > Maricaulaceae > Litorimonas. The sequence goes on from JBDWGH010000004.1 coordinate 374,265, forward strand.
ATGACAGAAATCATCTCGACCTGCGGCCATGAGCGCAAACCTATTCCCGTTGAGCAGCGCGGAAAGCACTTGGTTGTCGACATACATTGTCATTTAAATATTCCAGCCGCAGACCAACTCATCAGGGCCGACATCCCAAACCCACCTAGCCCGATGAAATTCATGTCGGCAGACTCCATGCAGGTGAATGGGAAAATGTTCGGCGGCGGGATTGGGAAAAAACTCAACAGTGTGGATGATCGGCTCATTGATATGGATCGGCTGGGAATCGACGTCCAAGCCATTAGTCCCTCTCCTGGACAATACTATTACTATGCCCCGCCAGAACTCGGGCGATCAGCAGCACAGGCCGTTAATGACGGAATAGCCAATGCGGTCGCAAGTCATTCGGATCGTCTCGTCGGTATGGGCACAGTGCCTTTACAAAATACCGAAATGGCGGTGACTGAGTTACGCCGGTGCGTGAATGATCTAGGACTACGCGGGGTAGAAATTGGAACTTATGTAGACGGAGAAGAATTGGCTGCTGAGCGCTTGCGGCCGTTCTTTGCTGCCGCGGAAGAGCTCGGCGTTTTGGTCTTTATGCATCCGCTCGGGTTTTCACACGGGCAGCGACTGTCAGAACACTACTTAGATAATATAATTGGAAATCCTATCGAAGCCTCCATCGCGCTAAGTCATTTGATTTTCGGGGGTGTCCTTGATGCGTATCCAAACCTCAAAATGTGTGTTGCCCATGGCGGTGGATATTTGCCGGGATATTGGGGCCGTATGGATCACGCCTATCACGCACGGGAAGATTGCCGCAGGCATATAAGCCGCGAGCCCTCAAGCTATCTTAGACAAATATGGTTGGACACATTGGTCTTCGATCAAGACCAACTTGAATCATTGGTAAGAACGCATGGCGCTGAAAAACTATGCCTCGGTACGGATTATCCCTTTGATATGGCTGAACCCGATCCTGTTGTATTCCACGAGTGTTTGAGTGACGAAGATAAGGCGAAGATTTTGGGCCTAAACGCTGCTGAGTTATTGGGGTTAACGACGAAGGTGTGTTGCTAAGCTGAGAACAGAGATGGCGGAAAATAATTCAAATCGCAGATCTTTCCTGACACGCCTTGGTGCAGGGCTCAGTATGCTCTTTGCCTTTCGTAATAGTCATGCCCAAACGCCTAAGACGCCTGATGCCATTGAAGGGCCCTACTACCCCAAGCGTTCCGATAGACGCGAAGATATAGATAATGACCTCGTTAAAATTGAGGGCATCGTCACCGAGGCTGGCGGAGAGGTGGTCACCTTAAAAGGCGTTATTCGTGATGATACGGGTTCGCCCATCGAAGGTCTGCGTATTGAAATTTGGCAATGCGACATAAATGGCAAATATTTGTCCAGGCGAGATCGCCAGAGAATAAAACATGACTTTGCCTTTCAAGGCTTTGGTCACGACATCACGAATGCAAAGGGCGAATATAGTTTTCGTACGATCAAACCTGGAAAGTATCCGGGACGCACTGAACATATTCACGTGAAACTATTCAACGGCCACAGGGAAATCCTGACAACCCAGTTTTATGTTGAAAACGGACCAAACAATGAAGGTGATTGGATATATCAACGCCTCTCACCCACCGAGGCAGACGCGGTAACAATGCGTTTTGTCGATGGGAATGCCCTTCCGGAAGCCACGGTAAATATAGTCGTTTAACCTGCCCTTGCGCGAGGTTCCCTATATTTAAACTCCGTCTGTTTGAGCTAATATTGTCACACAATTGCCGACTTAGTCGTGGTTTTTCAGCTTCCTATAAGAGCGCAATCTTTCAAAAAGTGAAATGTTTTATGTTCTCTCTTGCATTTAGATATATCTAAACTATATCGCTTTAGATATATCTAAACAGGGATATGCGATGCCACACGGCATGATTACAAATGAACATGGAAATATATGAAACCTATAAATACAAAAACGACAAACAAACCTCACAGAAAAGGCAGAGGGAGTCGTCCAGACCGTCTGGACATGCCTGAGCTACGTTCAAAGCGTGGCGGGCGAGGAAAAGGCCCCAGAGGCTCTAAAAACGGCGCAAACAGACGCGGAGGCCGGAAACGCCCACTCGCACATGGCGATCTACGCCTGCTAATTCTGAACATTATCAAGACAACACCAAGTCATGGCTACGGCCTCATCAATGAAATCAAAACCCTGACATCAGGGGTATATGAGCCGAGTCCGGGGGTTATCTACCCTGCCCTAGAAGCTCTCCAAGACCTGGGCTGGGTTCAGATACAACCTGAAAAAGGAAAGCGCGTTCTACACATTACTGATGCCGGCCACGCCGAACTTTTGGAGCAAAGCGAAGCCATCAAGTTGATTGAGGAGCGGCTCAAAACGCTCTCATCCACGGAACAACTCGTTGAACCCGATGATATCCGAGGTGCATTGCGCCAATTACGGCATACGACGGTATCGACGTTTAAAGGTCAGAACCTTGATTCAGAAGCACGTGAAAAAGCTGTTTCAATATTAGAAGACGCGCGCAAGAAAATTTCTGAGTTGGGCTAACAACCCTGCTCTACCCACTCATTTTAGATGACAGGAAATAAACATGGCACGACCATCACGACCTGAACCTCGCAGATTTGAGGTTACAAAAAGCGTTCGCATCACGCCAAATATGCATCGCATTACATTAGGCGGAAAATCACTGAATGGATTCCCAGAGAACCGCGCTGGTGGCTATATTAAGTTTAGGTTGCCGACCCCTGAAGGCGACAAACCTATCGTAAGAACCTACACGATACGGAGCCAAACAGCCCACGGAATAGATGTTGATTTTGCACTTCATGGAAGCGACGCAGAACACTCTGGACCTGCCACACGCTGGGCATTGGGTGCCGAAGTGGGTGACGACATCTTAGTTGGTGGTCCCGGCCCTGCGAAGCCGCTTCCTGAAGGAAAAGGTCCATTTTTGCTCGTGGGCGATATGACCGCATTACCCGCAATTTCAGTAAATCTGGAGAACCTACCTGACGATGCAACAGGACACGCTATTATTCTCATTCGTGAAGCCGCTGACCAACAAGACCTCTCAATGCCAGATGACTTTACAATTGAGTGGATATTTGAATCAAACCTAGGCGCAAACGCAAATTTATTAGCCAATGCAGCGCGTAACGTGAGCGGAATAAACGAGATGGTTTATGCTTGGGTTGCATGCGAATTCGAGGCCATGAAACTGCTACGCCAATATCTACGTACTGAACAAAACTTCGGAAAAGATAAGCTCTATATCTCCAGCTATTGGAAGCGTGGACTGATCGAAGACGACCACAAGCGGATCAAGCGCGTGGATGCAGAAGCGGTTTAAGACAGCCGCGATTCTGGAATATAAGTTTATATGGTTGGATTAGTTTACAAAATAAAATTATTGCCGGGCTCTATGTGCCACAAAAGCAATATTGATTGTGCTACAAAATAAGATTTGATGAATTTAAGTCATTGTTTTATATAATATATTCCACGCAGCGCTGTGCCGTGTGGGGGCACCATTTTCCAGCTTCACAAACCGGATATGTTGTTGAAATCATTAGGTTTTAACTCAACAAACCTTACTTAACCTCAGATTTCGTCTAATTGTGTGATACAACACGTGACGTAGCATGTGATACAAATACCGATAATGAAACGGCTCAATCAGTACCTACTTTGCCGTGAGGATTTCTGGAATTACCATCGGCGTGTTCCAGAGGTTTACCGCGATCTGGACCCGAGAGGGACCATCCGTACAGCTCTCAATACAGACTCCTTACAAATCGCAATGGCTGGGCGTGATGCCTTGGCTCGTGCAAATGAGAAGCTCTGCCGGGCTTTGTCGCGTTAATGTCAGTTTACAGACATTCGGCTAAGTTCTAGAAATGAGAACATCAATCTACACTCGGCACCTCTTCCAGAGGACATTATCCGCCGCGCCGTTTGGATGTATTTTCGGTTCAATCTGAGCTTCCGAGACATCGAGGAGCTTCTGGTCGAGCGCGGTGTTGATGTTTCCTATGAAACGATCCGAAGATGGGTTGATAAATTTGGGTTAGTCTATGCAAGGCGGTCAAAATCCAGATCCGAACATCCCTCGCTCGTTTGGCATTTAGATGAAGTCTTCACCAAGGTTATTGGGAAGATGGTTTATCTTTAGAGAGCCGTGGATGACGAAGGTACTGTGCTCGACATTGTTGTTCAGCGACGGCGGAATACGAAAGCTGCGCTACGTTTGCTGCGGAAACTGCTACAGAACCAAGGCACCAAACCTACGCGAATTGTGACTGACAGGCTTGGTTCATACGGAGCTGTACTTAAGCTTTTATGCCTGAAACATCTTCAAGACGTTGGAGGTCGCAAGAACAACCGCGCGGAATGTTCACGTGTTTCGATACGAAGAAGAGAACGAAAATCACAGAGATTTAGATCCCTAAGAAACGCTCAAAAACTGCTCTCAGCTCTCAGCCAAATCTACAACCTCATCGGTCACTCCATCAAGCCAATCTAGGATGGGAATTGGCGACGGCATCAATGTGTCCGCAAAATTCCAAAATACAGGAAACCAGGGTCAATCTCGTTAACGTGACAAAACCGTTTAAAGTAATAAACTGCTGACGGGTTTGAGAGGGTCTCTGAAAGAAACCCTCTCTTTGCGCCCCATTTCGGTTTTTTGGTAAGGTTTACAGAGCCCCCATTTTGCGGCGTATCTCTTCACTGACGGTATTGACGCCGTCGCTGCCATAATCTGGCGCCTCTTTGAGGTGGCAGACATTTACCGTGAGAGTTCCCCCGCCGCGATTGCTATAGCGTACATCGGGTTCGGACTGGGCACGGGACGTCGCACAAACATCTACGGCCTCATTATCGATGGTCAAAAGCGTTTCAGAGAAGAAAGACGACCCAGACTCCACAGTCATATCATTAGAGCTAGTCAGGAAAGCGAGCTTATCGACAAATTCTAACGTGAAATCTTCTGGATCAACCTCACTGCCGCCATCTTGAGGCGTCATAAACACAGCCGCTTGGCTTAGAATCTGCGGCGCGCCGCATAGTCCGACAGCCAGTTCAAAGGTTTCGCCGTCAGGATTTTGTATCAAACGCGCCGTCCCGTTGAGGCTATTGCCAGAGACTGTTGACCCGGTGTTTTCGGAACTCCGTTCTTCGCCGACTATATCAAATTCCATGTAATCAAAGTCATCACCCTCAGGATTACTGACGGTAAGTTCCACGAGATATTCACTCTCCACCACACTCTCGGGGTCGGCAAAGGTTACATTTGCGTTCGAGAACATATGGCAGACTTTTGCCTGAGTGCCGTCCGCTGTGACCTCATCCTGATAAGCCTCGACGCGGCTAGTGAGTTCAAAAGGCTTATCATGCGGAAGGCCTTCTGCAACGATACGCCTATCAAACACCGCCTGAACACCTCGGTCATAGCGCGTTATTAACTCAACAGTAGACAGTTGAGGCACTTGGACGGGGGCATCATCGAGCGTTACGCGGCTAATGTCGTTTGATAGTACCTCTTGCGTTTGGCTATCGACCAAAGTTGTCTGTAGAAAAAGTGGGGCATCTGGCGATATGTCATCATATAGCCCAGGAAAATCGGCTTCCCATGTGTGCGTTGCGCCCAGGTCATAAGAGTCGACGCCGTTCACACGCAGATGGTTGGTTAGACACATAATAGCATCGTCACTTCCATTGGGGTCAACGATTTTCACGCGGTAATTTCCATTGCCGGCTTCCGTGAGTGTCGCCGCAACACCTTCATCCCCCAGAGCTGTATCTTCATTCATGAGCAAGGGTTCATTGAACGTCAGGCCACACCATGGCTCAGGCGTTACAGAACCTGTTCCTGTGGGTGCAAATTCATAACGATAAACGGATCGCGACGGTAAGGTCGCAATCTGTTCCGCGACGACATTTCCCTCTACATTTCCGTTAAATTCATTATATAAATTTCCTAGAATAAACCGTTGCTCCAGGTTTCTTGTCTCACCCGTCGCAGGCCCTGTTGAGGCAGTTGACACCCCATAAGGATTCACTGTGCCGGTTCCAGATTTTTCCTTATATTTGCGGCTCCTAATTCTATTCGCATAGCCTCTTGGAGCGTTAGAAACAGGCGCAGGGGGTTCAAATGTGACGAAGTCGATAAAACGGTCCAAAACCACCCCATTGTCGTCGGTCAGCGTGCTTGTGCGCTCATATGTAATACCGCCAAATGTGCGCGGGTCCGCGTCGATTTCACCTTCCCAAATGTAATTGACGAAACTGTCAATCGGGGCGCCAGAGGTGTTTTCGGCAAAGAGAGAGCCCGTCTCGCAATTTTCAATCGCCGTATAATCCCCTTTGATATTTAGGCGCAGAGTTCCGTCTAACCGCTTATGTGCGCGGGCTTTCAACTCGGTGCCAGAAATGACTGTCCCGCCCATATCGTCGATAATGTCGGTGCTATCCGCCTCGACGCCGCCAATGGGTAATGTGAATGCACCCCCGCAGAAGCCGCCCGATAAGGTACCGCCCGCATCTGGCCCCTCGCCATAGGTAAAGGCCGCATTCACACGTGCTGGATTACTCAGGGTCGTGTTGGCAATATCTGGCGCGGTATCGTCTCCACCGCCCGCATAGCGATATACAAAATCCCCATCTATACGGAATATTCTATTAGACCATGGCCCCTCATCCCGCGTCACACTCACGCTTCTATAATTGCGGCGAGGCTTCTCCTTGAGTTTGTTACGGTCACCAATAATCACTTGAGCGGGGCCCATGACATCTACATCATCTTCGCCGACAATGCCGCGCACGGTTTGACTATCCAGCGTATTCCCGAAAGCGTCATTTACCGTGATGGTTTGTTCATAAGTATAGCCTGCAACCGCGCCGGGTTCGACGTCATTCACATCCCCCGTATAGACCGTACGTTCCATCTCTAGCGGCTCACCCTTGATGAGAATCATGCCATAAAGGTCCGAGCGAACGGCTTTATCGGAAGGCACAGTAAGGTTAACGCGCGGCTTGCCCTTATTGGTAAACCTGGCAGTCCCCGTGATTGTGCCAGTCTCTGTCTCGCACAGTGTGAAATCTACGGGTGCTTTTGACTCGAAAGGCACCTCGACATTAATCTCACTGCCATCACATGCTCCGCCAGACACGCTCGCGGAAAGAATATTATTCATGGCCCCTGCTGCACTCACAAAAACCGGGTTTTCCATACCAAGGTTCGACATCTCTGCAGGTTCCAGATTTAAATCCCTCACCGGCCCTTCTGTGCCGCCTGGTGCAAAAAAGCGCACGACGCCTGTCACAGAGACTTCACCGCTCGCGTCAAGCAAGTACCGATCTATACGCACTTTGGATTTATAATTTCTGCGGGGCCTTTCCTTTATCCTGTTTCGATCTCCAATAATAACTGCGGCTTCGGCCGGTTGCGCTATGAAAAGAGGCGCAGAGACGGCGCCCACGCCAATGACTGCCGTAGCAAAGGAGGGCAAAGCCACGCTGCCCATTAAAGTCAAACGAGATAGTCCCGTGATTAAGTTTTTCGCCTGTGAAATCATCTTGCCCTCTTTTCATTACATGCTTCGCATCTCTTTCGAGCGAAAACTCATCCCAAAGTTTTGGGTTTGCGTCTGAAATTTGATTTAAAGATTTCAGCTTTAATTGCCCCCCATATTTATGGGGTAGAAACACACCTGAATTTACCAATGCGTGACTTGTGATATGAAAACCCGAACTTTAAAGCTGTCATGACTTCAAGAAGTTTAAGTATTTTCGCCCTTGGAAAGCGGCATGGATGAAACGACCCAAAAAAGTATAAGATCAAGCTTTTACCTCGCCATTTTGCTGTTAGGGGCTTTACTCATTGGGGCCACACTAGGCGCTATTACCATCAACAAGGTTTTATATAGCGAAACTGAGGAACCCGCCAAAGTCATCTCGCCGCCACGAACAGGTATGCAAATTCTAGATGATTATCAGTGCATGAAGGCCGAAAGCAAAAAACTTATCTTACGCGGTGTTGAAGATAATTATGACTCTAATAGTGATGAGACAATCGTGTTTTCAGATTTGCATGAATATATGCGAAATCGAAACGGGAAAAAAAGCGCTGTCACTGTTAACCGGTCTTATGATGAAGGCGGGATGGATAAATTCCTTTTGGATGAGATGCCTATCCCCTCTCGAACGGTGCACGGGCTTTTCCTCGTCAAGGCGCGCTCCCTCACGCGGACAACAAATGATTCTATAAATATTGGGGAAATGGCCACATATCCCCAAAAGCGAAATAATTACGGCACGGGCTTCGCCTCCATAAGCCAAGCCGATATTTGGCGGATAGAAGGCGGCACCTATAGCGCGCAATTCTCTGACCTTGTTTTAAAAGATAATTTAAATGAAGTCGGCGAGAAATTACCTCGGGATTATGACACAATTCTGGATTTCATTCAAAGTCAGCCAGAGCCTACGGCCCAGCTTGGTATCTATATTGGCGACGACCATGCCGTGGACTTTATAGGGGCGGCTATTTGCCTGCCCCCAGAGAAAGAAACAGGCATCAGCTTTTTGGTCACGCCTTTTCCCGGCACAGAAGACATCGCAAAGCTGAGCTGCCTGACCGATACTCAAGTAGATCATTGCGACCCCTATAAGGGCGACACATTATGTTCAACGCCCCTCCCCCTCGCCTGTTTTGATTATACGGGTGACCCAGCACCCGATCAGATTATTAAAACGAACCGAGAAAAACTTTGGGCTAAGGGCAGTGTGAAATTCACCCCCGCCGTCACAGGCGAGACGTTTAAACATCAAGGTGAGGTTCACGCTTTTTGCGCCGCAAATTTTGGCTCCGCCTACCGCGCGGCGACACATCAAGAAAATCTAAGTGGCCAGCTCAGCTATATCGCCAGAGGCTCGGCCGCGGTGACCCAAGCCTGGGTTCACGCCAAGACTGAGCCCTATGGGAATTGCTGGGCCCTCGAGACGGAATATGACACGGATGAATGAACCGCGGCGCATAACCATCGGCATATTAGAAGACTCGCCAGATATGCAGGCTTATCTTGAGCATATTCTCTCCGCGGAAACGGGCGTCAAAATTGCCTTTATCGCGACGACACTCGCCGAGGCGATGGCCCATATCAATCAAGGCGACGCGCCAGATATATGTCTCGTGGATTTGGACCTCCCTGATGGGAATGGGGCGGATTTTGTGTCCCACATCACGCAAAAAACGGAGTGCAAAGCGCTTATACTCACTGTTTTGGGCGATAAGGTCAGTGTCATGTCAGGCTTTTCTTCGGGGGCGCATGGTTATCTGTTGAAAGACTCAGAGCCCGCGCAAATCATGCAGCACATTTTGGACACGTTGGCGGGGGCAAATCCGATTAGCGCCCGTGTATCCACACATTTATTAGCGCATTATTTAGGGCACCAAACACCCGCCGCACCCGCGCCAGAAAAAATCTCCTCGACCCTCACCAAAAGAGAAACGGAAACCCTGACGCTTTTCGCCAAAGGCATGTCTTATAAAGAAACGGCTGAAATTCTTGGCATTTCCACGAATACAATCAGCGACCATGTTAAATCTATTTACGGTAAGCTCTATGTAAATTCGCGGAATGAAGCCGTCTTCGAGGCCCTGCAAATGGGATGGATTAAAGTTTAGCCGCCTGCCCGTCCTTTTCGGCTCATTCTTTTTGGGAAGACGTATCGGGAGGTATAGAGAGGGACACCCGTGTTCCCGATCCCGTCTCACCGGGGCCAATGGCATATTTTGCTTTTAGTTTTTGCGCTCGGACCTCAAGATTTCTCAACCCCTTACCAGCTCTCAATGTGTCCGTCTGTGCGATGCCCACCCCACCATCTTCTATGATAATATCTGTGTTCCCTGTCTCAGAGTTTAAATTTATTGAGATAGAGGCCTGGGTGGCTTTTGAATGGCGAACAATATTCGTCAAAGCCTCTTGCATAAACCTATAGAGTTGAAGCGTTTGGCCAGGTGACATTTGCCTATCCATAACATCTTTCGAATGGAACCATGAAAGGCGGATTCCTGCAGCCGACATTTGCTGCTCCGCCCGCGATCTAAAAGTCGCAAGGGCCGTTGCGAAATCACCTCCGAAATGATCGACGGAATCGACAATTAATCTCAGGTCGGTCAAACTGGACTGAATTTCTTTTGCGACATCGGTTTGCTGTAAACTCCCAGTGCGGACACGCAATAACAGCGATAGGAGCTGCCCCCCAATACCATCATGTATGTCTCTCATCACTCGCTGACGCTCTTCTAGTATTGCGCGTTGTTTCATTTCTTCAGCAATAATTTTTGACTTTTCATCAAGCTCTTTTCTTTGCTTCCCGATGGTCCTTTTTAGGGTGGATATGTTTTTCCCGTAAGCGGCCAAGTCAAAAGCTGAACGTGAAATAATGATGTATACTAAAAAAGGTAATGCACTGATGAGCAAAAGCTGAGAAGCAAAAATCACCTCTAAAAAATCAGGGTTTATACTTTTACTAAGTAAAAACAAAATGGGCCCTGTGGTAGCATAAAGTAACAGACCCAAACCTATTGAAGTTACTCTAGGAACTGACGATTTGATGAGAAACCAATAACCGATAAGTAGACAAAGGAAGAGTAAAGGACTCGCTATACCTACCCAATGCTGGCTTTGTATAAAAATTGATAAGGGTGTATTTCCTGTAGCGATGCACTGGATGCACAACAAGCAGGCATAACTGATACCTATTAAATATGTCATGCGCGCGTTAGAAAACAAAAAGCCGAATAAGCTTATAAAAATCAATGACAAGCACAATGATAGCGTAATTGTAGGAAACCATGATTCGATAAAAATCTGAGTACGAACAGCCTTCTCAATATCAGATTTAGGACCCAAATACTCTCTATTAAGTCCTCTGAAATTTTCTGATTTCTGAATAAGTACGTCTAGAATGTTATCATTCGGCAGAATAAAATTTCTTGGAATATCAATAATCGCTTGTTTTGGCTGGTAGACAGGAACACTGTATTTAGACTCAACCTTATTTTGATTAGGAACCAGAACCGAATTAAAAATGAGTAGCGCATCATTTGTTAAAGCAGGGTTGTAATAGCTTAGTGTGTTATCCGGTTCGTTCTCTAAGTGAAGCTCATGCTTAATCTGGAATAAAAACAGTTGAGTGTTGTTAATATCATTTTCATTCGCCTGAGAGGCACCCCTTTTATTGATATTTGCACGATATAAAGGCGATAATGATTGTTCTTGTTGAATAGTTGATCTGTCTGACTGCAGTCGATATTCTCCAATTCTAAAATCCAGTGCTAATATCACATAAGAAATAACAAAGGCAAAAGCGGCAACAAGCATTGGTAATACCGAACGACGCAAGGTTATCATTTAAATTCCAAATGAGGTTATATCTTGAGCATAGCTAATTATAGAAACTCTACGAGCATAGACACCCCATAATTCTGGGGGCTGTCGACGATTCATAGTTTAACCCCAGTGTACAACTTATTCTCCACGGAAGTTTGTATTAAACAATAGCTAAAACCTTGCCTTAGATAAAACGCTGTCTAATGTTTAGTTCGAAGTTTCATCAAACGACTTACTTTGAGCACCAACTAAGTTGTCATTGCAGTTCCGTATGTTGAGTCACTGCTTATTGGAACTGTGAGTCAATTAAGATGTCATCTGCAACGTGACAAAGCCCGAGGTTCCGCGGAAGTAGCTCATCAATACAGATCTCATGGACGACATTCAGCGTGGTAAGCTGAATAAAAATGACTGCCCAAATCAGCATTTCAAAGGCCGTCAAATTTCCACCAAAATTGCTTCGAGAGGTTTAGCGTTTTTCCCTGTTCCCGGTAGTATTGCTCCGCAACAGAAACCGCTTGCTCATAAGTCTCGACAAAATCATTGTCCTTAGTTGACTTGAAATAGCCTATCGATGTTGATTTAAATATCAGTTTTTCTCTAAATCCTCTTGAGATGGACACACCCCTAGAGACCTGTTCAAATGTGATAAGGTAAGATCCGACTTTTCGAGTTTCAAACCAATCTTCAATTTGATCAAGGCCTTTCATCCAGTTTTGGATTTTTTTGTCCGCAGCCCTTTCATTCTTAAGCAAGCGCTTGCCAAAGGAAAGGCTTATAGGATTTGATGTCGTGAAAATTTTTGGGCGGTAGCGCCCATATTCACCCACGCCATTGGCTTGTGCTTTGTCTTGTGAGTGTCGCACATAGGTCCCATATCCGCCGTTTTTTTGAATTTGTGCAAAATCAAACTCAAAACTCGCATGAGCGTATTTATCAAATTTGAACTCTATTAAATCCACTGATCCATCGGGATTCATCCTTGTCCAAGTTCCAAATGGACATCTCGTTCGCGACGCACCCCCAGCAGCTATTTCTCGTGACGGCATTTCTTCAAATTCCAAGCTTTCAAGATATGGAAACACAAATTCCTTTATCTTGGCTTTGAGTAGGGCTCTTGCATTTTTCATCATTTAACAATCACAGTCTGACAGGTCGGCGACTCCTGCTGCAATTCCTGAAATTGCGGCACCAGTATGCCCTCCAACTTTACCGAAAAACTTATAAGACCAATAATCAACGGCATATAAACTAGGATCTATACTGTCTAAGTGTTGCTTCGCAATCCGTTGAGCAGGGGTTAGACCAGATGTACCGAATTTTGCTTCAACATGATATTGAGTTCCATTGGGTCTTTCAAAAAAGTGGTCATTTCTGGCTTTATTAGGTCCATTATTCCCGAATATTTGTTTGTCAGAAGCTAAGTGCTTATTGCCTTTCAAGCTATGTTTTTGTTTTGACAACCACTCACCTATATTTTTTTTACTTGTATTGCTCAATTTTTTTAAATTACTAACCAAAACTTTTTTAGCGACAGCCCCACTGGGCCCTCCACCCAAAGCACCGAGACCTCCCGAAATTAGTAAGCTACCAGCATCTATACATTTAATGTTTCCTTTATGCTCAATCATTTGAAAAACAAAATCGGTCAAGATCCCACTCCCAAAGCCAATGGCCATAGCAATCAGCAATGGAGGAGACACGCAGAACAATTTCAAATTTGCGCGAGAATAAGTTTAACTTAGCTCAACAAGGGGTCATCACCTTAGTTTCTCCAATTGATGGTCGTGTTGCAGCAATTCCTGTGACAGAAGGAGTAGCGGTAGCTCAGAACGATTTGATGGCCACGATTTTGCCCGCGGGAGGAAAGCTCGAAGCCGAACTATTCGTTCCATCCAAGGATGCCAGCCTCGTAAAGATTGGGCAGAAAGTTCGTATTAAGTACCATGGTTTCCCGTATCAAAGATACGGCGTTATGACGGGGTCGGTTGATTCATTTTCAAAAACTATATTTTTACCCAGCGAAATTTCAGGCATGTTTCAAAGCAACGAACCAGCTTACAGAATTATCATTGAATTAGATCAACAAGAAATACAGGCAAGTAATCAGACTTTTCCGTTGCAATCTGGAATGACACTGGATGCTGACATTGTATACGGAAGAGAAAAGCTCTGGCGTCTGTTTTTCCAAGAAAGATAAGTATTAGAGACGTACAAACTCCGAACAAGAACCCGCTTAAAACCAAAACAAGACGTCCTCCATGAATTTAAATACCAACGCATGAAGACAATTCGCAAAGTTACCTCATCTTTTGTACTCATTTTCTTGCTTCCCCTTACAAGTTGCACGAACGAAAATGTTCCTGAGAAATTGACTTCAAGCCTAGAGACACCATCCACATCGGCGAACGAAACATTCAAAAGCTCCGAAGGAAGTAATTTAGACGATTGGCGACCGTCAGAACTTACCGCTAATGGCTACAGAATGCAGACAGGCGATATCCCGTGTCCTATGGACGATGAAGACATCGTTTATTTGGATCCATTCGCTGTCATTCCGAAACTTGCGAAAGAGAAACAAGCGGTGATGATCAATGAGTCACACTTCAAACCACTGCACCGTGTATTTGTACAGGAACTCACTAAGGAATTAATACCTGAGGGATATTCACACTTCGGATCGGAATTGTTTGGAGTAGACAAAACTCAATGGTTGAACTCAACATTTAGAGATCGAACCTATTTGGTTCAGGGTTCATCCCTTGCACACTACTGGTCAGATCCAATCTTTGGGCAAGTAGCGGAGTATTTAGGATCAGCGAACCTTACTCTCTTCTCCTATGAAGAGGCCATGGTAAATCGCATTGAGGGCGTAAACAGCGCAGTAGAATACAGGGAACAAGGACAAGCACAGAACATATTGGATCAAGTTGCATCTAATCCAAATGGGAAGTTCATCATCTTCGGTGGCTACCACCATGTAAAAGAAACTGATGATGTTACAGGGATAAAGTGGATGGCTGAACGATTTAAGTCGATGAGCGGATTAGATCCTTTAACCATTAGTCAAACCGAGTGTTATCTTGAAGAAGAGATTTCAGGAAACCATCTTGGCTATGGCCTACTAGCCAATAAAAATGGAGTACCAATATCCCGTGATGGATATGATCTAATCATTGCCGCACCAAAGGGTGAATATTTACACGAACGTCCAACTTGGTTGTTTGAGGTAATGGACAGACAACTCGTAAAGGTGCCAGATAGTTTGCATTCTGATGACTACACACTAGTTGTGGCAATAAATTTAGATCGCCCAGAAGATGCTCCTTATGAAGATATAATTTATCGGCATCCGAACTCGAAGAAGCAACTTGCCCTTAGACCTGGCCCTTATCTTCTTAGAACCTATGGGAAAGACTATCATATTTTGGGGGAAGAGACTGTAATGATAGATTAAAGATCGCGCATAGCGCTATCAGTTGACCTCACTTTGATAGGTCTTAGTAGTTTTGGCCTGAAAAAAGCTATTAATTGTCAAACGCCCTTGGAGAGGGTTTTTAGAAAGACCGGCCATCTTAGGAATGAATCCCGAGTGTAATAAAGCAGACCGATAAAGCACCGCACGGTTAGGAACTGCCTCCACTTTCATTATCATTTCAAATCGATCGTCAGATCCGCGCATATAGCCTGCCTTGGGCACACCCTCTTTCTGTAGCCCCGCTCTATAATCAGGGTACGTTTCCGCAGTTAACACCTCCAGCTCTGTCGACCGATGGCGATAAAACGCCGTGCCGCCCTGCTCCGGTCCACTCAAGTAATGCAGTAGAGCGAAGCGTCCTGGATCAGTTGTATCGACATGTGGCAACCGCTGTATTGCCGTTAAGTCAGTTTCTGCCGTTGTCACCAATGAATAGCTACATTGTACGAGACTGACGCCATGTTGAACCGCAAAAACATCTTTTAATGCCTTGGTCAGTCGTTCAGCGACGGGCTGTAGATGTGTTGGGTTGGCTGGAGCCTGAATCCCAGGATAAAATTCGGCGTGCCGACCAAAAACCACATTTACGGCCGTTGCACGCAACTCGCTTACATCAGGGTGAAAATCGTCCATGATGACGATTGGTTCCTCCGAATGTCCAACGTATTTAATCTCGAACATAGACTGCCCATCCCCATGGCGGCAGTGTCAATTCATCCCTCGTCATTCTCACAGATTTAGTCGCTGAGAATGATGAATACTGCTCAAGCGGTAAAGCGTCCGAAAAACGAAAGCTCTGAAACTCGTCTGACAAGTTCATCATGACCAGCACCTCACTGTCACCTTTGCGGCGAGTAAAGCTAAAGACGTTTTGAGGATTCGAGTTTTCAAGACCAATCAACTGGCCGCCCCAAACGCCATTATGCAAGGCCGGATTTTCGGATTTCAGAGTTACAAGATCTGCAAATACAGAGTTGACGGGATCATCGCAGCGCCATGCAATGAGGTCTTTCTCGAAAAACTCCAACCTCTTCTCATTGGCACATTCTTGGCCATTATAGATAAGTGGAATCCCCTCACCTGTAAAAGACAGCACCATCGCCACCTCATAGGCGTCGCCATAGATATCTTGAGGAATTCCGTCCCACGTATTTTGATCATGGTTGGACGTATATGCCATGCGCATTGCGCCCCTAGGCCATGCCTGCTGATAGTCTACGTAGTACCCTGCTATATCCTCCGCATTGGCCTTGCCTTTTACAATGTCCTGCATGATTTCCTTCCAACGCCAGGCATAGCTCGCGTCAAAAGCGCTATCGTGAAGTTCGGGTTCCTGCCACTCCGCCAACATGAAAACTGGTTTGATAGAATCTAAAGCTGGGCGGACATCTTCCCAAAAATCAGTTGGAACCATACCAGCCACGTCACATCGATAGCCGTCGATTCCGATATCTCTAACCCAATAGACTAAAGATTCTTTCATATAGTCGCGCAAACCATGCTGCTCGTAGTCTAAATCGGCCACATCCAACCAATCGGTATCTTCTGGATGTTGCATGCGGCCGGTTTCATCTCGGGTATACCACTCCGGATGATCGATAATGAGGTGATTGTCCCACGCCGTATGATTAGCGACCCAATCTATAATAACTTTCATATCCAAGGCATGTGCCGCGTCGACCAAAGACTTAAAGTCCTCAAGTGTGCCCAGTTCAGGATTCACCTTGCGGAAGTCTTGGACCGCATAAGGGCTACCCATTGAACCTTTGCGTTTCTCCTCGCCAATGGGGTGGATTGGCATAAGCCACAGAATATCAACGCCAAGCGTTTTAATACGCGCAAGATCGGCCTCTACCGCTTCAAAAGTTCCGGCTTTTGAATATTGCCGTGTATTTATTTGATAAATCACAGCATCTTTTGCCCATTCGGGCGTTTGCGCTTGGGAGACGCTGCCGGATAGAGATGCTGCATCAGTCAAACCTAATTGATTTGGCTGCGCAGAACAGGCCAAGAGCGTAAAACTAGCTAAGCATATGATGGGCCAGCGGTTCATATCTTTCGGAACCGAATAGCAAACCCGCCTGAGCGCGCGAGACGAAGCGAAAGACGACTATTCTGGGTCACTTCCTGCTTGCGTATATCCATCGCATAGGGATCATCTTCATAGTCAGCCGTTACCCCATCCGCATAGATCTGAGCTTCATATGTACCTTCGTCTAAAAATGAGAGATCCTTAAACGCAACCTCGCGGGCATCCGCATCTGTCACGGCACCGACATACCAGTCCTCACTATTGCGGTCTTTTCGGGCGATCACGGCAAACTCGCCAACAGCGCCATCAAGCGCGACACTCTCTTCCCAATCAGTCGGAACATCTTTGATGAATTGAAATGCGTCAGGCCTTTTCGCATATTCTTCAGGCGTATCCACAACCATCTGAATCGGAGAATATAGGACAACATACAGCGCCAGTTCTTTAGCCAGCGTGTGTTCAATTCGAGATTTCGGGCTATTACGCGGGAAGTCTTCGCGTACCGGCGGAACTTCATTTGGACGCAAATTAAACGCACCCGCCGTATAATCCATTGGCCCAGATAGCATCCGGGTAAAAATTAGATTCGCTACATGATCGGGGCCATTTGGCGGAACGCCCCAAGCATTGAACTCCTGCCCTCGCGCGCCTTCACGACTGACCCAGTTGGGATAAGTCCGGCGCAAGCCCGTATCTTTAACAGGTTCATGGGGATTCATCGCAATTTCATGAGCATGCGCTCGTTTAACAACCTTCAAATGGTGGTCTACCTGATGTTGGCTGTCGTGATATTCATAGCGCGGGACGCCGTTTTCATCGATACGCTTGATGTTGCCATCATCCGCTACATAACCTGACTTAATAACCCGAACTCCGCTGGCTTGATATAAATCCAGGGCATCTTCTAATTGATTTTCGTAATTTGAAATATTGCCAGACGTTTCATGGTGACCGACCAATCGCGTCCCAACTTTTGCGCCATATGCAGCAACGGCCTCAATGTCGAAATCATCATAAGTTTCGGTGAAGGAGAAGACGTCACCGTTATTGAACCAATCATCGTCCCAGCCAATATTCCAACCCTCAACCAAAACACCAACAAAGTCATTCTTGGCCGCAAAATCCATGTATGTTTTGGTTCGCTCAGTGGTGGCGGCATGAAGGCCTTCAATATTGCCTTGTTTTGCACCCCATGTTCCATTGCGGACGTGTTGGTCCCACCAAATTCCAGCATATTTACCGGGTTCAAAGTATGAGACATCACCAAGCGCATTGGGTTCATTTAAATTTAGAATAATATCAGAGTTGATGAGGTCGATGGCTTCATCCCCGATTTGTATCGTGCGCCAAGGCGTCACCATTGGTAAGGAGGTTACGACTTTTTTGCCATCACTTCTGGGGGCTAGTGACGCTTCAAGAACGCCCTCTCGCTCCTGCTCTAAACTCATCCCGGAATAATTGATTAAAGCCGCTTCATGGATGGATAAATGCGTTCCGTTGGGTTTCCGAAACGTGGCAGGTGTATGCACTTTCTGTATCGCGGAGACGGGAGTGTTTTGATACAGATATTCGTACCGATTATACATTCGAGACGGGATCCACCAACTCTCTGTTTCCTGACCTAAGTTAAATTCGGTCAACTCGTCCATCACGGAAATTGTGGCGGGTAAGGAACTTTGCTTGGGCACCTCATAGCGAAAACCAATTCCGTCATTGAAGGCGCGCACACGCAGATTGAAACGAATGTCAGGTGCATTGCCGTCCGGCGCACGTCTCGCTTTGACTAATAACTCTTCGTGAACGTCCTGCACGACGCGCCGTTCACCCCATGGCTGCTCCCAACTTTCATTTACTTCACTGGTTTCAATATCGATAATTTGAATATTTGCATCAGGACCAAAACCTTCCGCAAATCGTAGACCTAAACGCGAAGCTGACACGGCGTCTTCGCCCGCAAAACTAACAGCATATTTCAACAAACCGCCTTCCGTAAAAAGGCGCACCTCAATCGCTCCGTCAGGACTGGAAACGCTCGCTGACTCCATGATTTTGCTTATCATCGCCTCTTGGCTTTCAACCTGGGCAGATTCAACAGATTGAGGGGTGGCCCCCAAACAAGCGGTGAGTAAAACAGTAGAACCCAATAGAGTTGTCATGCGGATGGACATATTCGAGATCCCCTTTATAGTTTTGACTTCCTTTACACAATTTTTGCAAAAAACTAAAGAGATATGAGCTTTAAATCAGTAATATATAGCTTTTTTTGTTGCAAATTTTGCAAAAATAGACAGTTTTAGTCCATGAATACACCTAACCAGGTCAAACGCATTGTCATAGTTGGAGGCGGCTCTGCAGGCTGGATGAGCGCTGCCGCCCTATCAAATGCGCTGGGGAATTCCGCAGATATTACATTGGTCGAGAGCGAAGCTATTGGCACAGTTGGGGTTGGCGAAGCCACGATCCCACCTATCCGTCAGTTCAATGATCGACTGGGTATTTCAGAGGCTGAATTCATCCGGGCGACAAAGGGCAGCTTCAAGCTTGGTATTGAATTCGCTGGTTGGACCAAAGAGGGCGAGACGTATTTTCATCCTTTCGGACACTACGGAGCAGATTTTGATGTGCACGTACCTTTCCATCATTATTGGCTTTCAGACTACGTCAAGGGTGGACAAGCCGGACCATTGGATGATTACAGCATCTGCTATACGGCCTCCAAAGCCGGGCGGTTCGCCCACCCAAATCGTGATCCGCGACAAGTCCAATCCCGTTTGGATTATGCGTATCATTTTGATGCGACACTCTACGCAGGCTACCTAAGAACCTACGCGGAAACTCGTGGAGTGAACCGTATTCAGGGTCGTGTTTCAGAGGTTCTATTAGATCCGCAAAACGGACATATTGAGAGCGTCAAGTTAGATGGCGGAAAAACAATCAATGGCGACCTTTTTCTAGATTGCACAGGTTTTATGGGCGTCTTGATCGAAGGCGCCATGAAGACCGGATATGAAGACTGGTCAAATTGGCTACCATGTAATCGCGCTGTCGCGATTCCGTCTGAAGGCACAGGCGGCCCGTTACCCTACACCCGCTCCACTTGCCGTGAGGCCGGATGGCAATGGCGTATCCCATTGCAACACCGCACAGGGAATGGATACGTGTATTGCGACCGGTACTCTACCCCCGAAAAAGCCGAGCAGATATTGAGGAATAATCTCGACGGACCGCCGATCGGGAGCGCAAAGCATTTACGCTTTATGACGGGTCGGCGGAAGAAATTTTGGAATAAGAACTGTGTAGCGGTCGGTCTTTCAGCAGGTTTTATGGAACCGTTAGAGTCAACATCTCTACACCTCATTCAATTTGCAATTATGCGGCTTTTGACGCTGTTCCCTGACACTGAAATGTCACCGCTTTTAGCTGAAGAATACAATCGTCTGACAACGGCAGAGTATGAACGTATTCGCGATTTCTTGGTATTGCATTATATCGCCAATGAACGAGAGGAACCATTCTGGAAAGAAATGGCGGCCTTAGATATTTCGGACGCCCTCCAATTTAAAATCGACCACTTCCGTGAGAATGGCGTTATCTCTCTGGATGGGCGTGAACTTTTTGGTAAACCTAGCTGGCTCGCTGTCCTTATAGGCCAAGGGGTATTTCCAAAACGAGCGCCTGGATTATCAGGAAGAGCCGAGGCGCGCGGGGTTCCTGTGGACATACGTTTTGCTCAAGTGAAAGACGCCATTACTGCCGCGACAGATGTAATGCCGTCGCACCCTCAAGCAATCCAAAACCTGATAGGAAAGCGTTAGGCCGTCACATTCTTGGCAATAAATTCGGCATGAGTTGGCAGTGGTTCAACCGTCTGAGAGATCAACGAATCTACGTCAGCAAGAAAACGCGACAATTGGTCTGGGCTCAACTTATCAGCCATCCGGTGATAAGACTTTGGCATCAATCCTTGACCAATCATCACTTGAGCCCAACTGCTTTCTCGGAAAATATCGTCGATCTCCCGATAGATATGACCGGTCTCTTTGAACAATTCCATTTTGTGGATGAGGCTGTCGGGCACAGCCATATCTCTGCAATGTCGCCAGAACTCTGTATCGTCACGTTTGGTCTGCTTATAGTGCAGAACCAAGAAGTCCCGAACGAGTTCAAACTCTTTGCCGACAATGCGGTTATACTCCGCGCGCGTTGCGGAGCCGCAGTTTTTGTCAGGGAAAAATTCTAAAAGGCGAGACACATGGCTTTGCACAAAATGAATAGAGGTAGATTCCAGCGGCTCTAAAAAACCAGAGGACAAACCCAGCGACACGCAATTTTTTGACCAAAAGTGTCGGCGGCGGCCCGTAGTGAAAGATAACTGTTTTGGCGAGCCGATAATATCGCCATCTAAACTCTCAACAAGACGATCAGTTGCTTCATCCTGAGTCGTGAAACCGTCGCAAAAAACATGACCATTCCCAGTGCGATGTTGGAGAGGAATGCGCCATTGCCAGCCGGCCTCTCGCGCGGTTGATTTCGTATAGGGGAGTAAGGGCTTTGTGCTTTTGCAAGCGACGGCAACCGCACGGTTACACGGCAAATACTCTGACCAATCTTCATATTCTACGTTGAGTGCATCACCAATCAGCAGTCCTCGAAATCCAGAACAATCGATAAATAAATCACCATGAATGAAATCGCCTGATTCCAATTTTACTGACTCTATGAAACCGGTTTCAGCATCCAAAATGACGTCGACGACTCGGCCTTCATGGCGATTAACCCCTAAATTTTCAGCTAAATTACGGAGGTGTTTTGCATATAGTCCGGCATCGAAATGATAAGCGTAAGATAGACCACCCATTTGGGTGTTCCCGACCTTTTGGAGAGGGGCAAATTTGTGAGCATAGGCTGCGCGGTTGTGAAGTGAATAATCCCAAAGGGACGCCTCCGAGCCGCCGCTTAATTTTGCGCGTAACCAGTAATGATGAAATTTTAATCCCGCCAGATCGAGACCAGGGTCGCCAAATGTGTGAAGATAGCTTTCACCGAGACGACCCCAATCATTAAATTCGATCCCAAGTTTGAAACTTCCTTTAGTTGCACGGACGAACTCGGCCTCATCCAGACCAAGTGTACCGTTCAATTTTCGAATTTGCGGTATCGTCGCTTCACCCACTCCAACCGTGCCGATAGCATCTGATTCCACAAGCGTTATGTTGACCGTTTTACCCAAATATTTTGAAAGCGAAGCCGCCGCAATCCATCCGGAAGTACCGCCTCCAACAATGACAATGGATTGAATAGGTTCAGTCATGAAGATACTCTAACGCTCGAATGCTTAAGTGCAATCACATGGGATGCGACAAAAAAAGGCCGCCAACGCAAGGTGCGCCAACGGCCAGTGTAAAACAGTTACTTGAGGGGAACTGCTCTTTCAGGGGGTAGATCTAGAACTTCTTGGAGACCGTGAAGTTATAGGTCGTACCGTAATCTTCGCGGCGGCGAACAAAATCTTCGCCCGCGGCCGTTGTATTCGTCGTTCTGAACGGTTCATCTGTGATGTTGTAAACTTCGAAATTAATTGACGTTCCGTCGATAAACTCACCGAAGCGGTCATCGAAATCATATCCGATTTGGGCATCCAAAATGGTTTCTGACAATGCTTTTGCCCCGATGTTCTGACCGTTAAATTGCAGAATTTCCGCTTGGAAACCGCTTCGATATCGCGCGTTCAGTCGAGCTCGGAAACCGCTCTTTTCATAGTATATTTCACCAGATGCTGTTTCAGAAGAGTAACCAGGAATGTCTACGCTATTCCCATTAAACTCAACACTTGCATCGCTGTAAGTAAACGCAGCGTTGACGCCGAAGCCCGATAGGAACTCATTGTCGATCAGATCCTCGAAAGGTAGTCGGACTGCGACTTCTACGCCAGCCAACTCACCTGTACCGACATTGGCTGGCCCGCCGACATTGATAAAGGCTGCGTTGGGGTTTGCCGCCACAAAATCCGCGCCCAAGAATTGGGATGCTAAACCAGCGTCGCTTATGATCGTATTCGACCCCTGAACGTAATCATCAATATCTTTCACAAAACCGGCGATCGAAATGGCGCCAGCGGGAGAGAAGTAATATTCGGCAGAAACGTCGCCATAAGTAGTCTCGTAAGGGCGCAAGAATGGGTTACCGCCTCCGAATGACAAACATGTGTTTGTCGTAGCAGCACTAACATTTCCAAATGAATCAGGCAGTCCGTCACCGTCAGTATCCGGACACACCAATGCGCTAGAGCTCACGCCTAAATTTGCCGAAAGATCGTTTATCTGCGGGCGAGAAATCGCCTTACCCGCGCCAACCCGAAGCACTAGGTCTTCTGAAGCATCAAACGATAAGTTTAACGTTGGCAACCAGTGCTCAAATTCATCACCGAGCGTGCTCTGCGTACCAGCAATCGGTCCAAAGGAGCCAAATTGACCGGTCGATTCTTGATCTGTCTTAACGTATTGAATGCCAAGGTTACCGTTAATTCGTGACCCCTCTTCTCCAAGCTCCAACATACCGTAAAGAGTGGTGACGTTCTCTTGAATATCGACTGTCGTCGTCGCGAATTGGTCCAGACGATAAGTACCGTTGTCAATTAAATCGGACGGATCATATGCGACAATATCAAAGCCGATGGAGCCACTATCTGTTGACCCAATGACGTTCGTGATCGGCGCGGTATTGTCGGTAAAACCATTGCCCGCTCGCAGCGCCGCTGGAATATCACTCGTTGATTTTTCACGGCCAGTGAAAAGGGCGCCAGCCACAATACCGTCAATGAACGGCAAGTCGACGTCGCGAGTGACTTCAGCACGAAGCTGGGTCAACTCATCTTCGACCTCATTGTTACGAATGAAGCCAACTTGGCCCCACCCGCCGGGGTCGGTTAGGAAAAGAGAGGACGCATCCGTGTAATCGCGACCTGTCGCAATTGAGTACTCACCACTAGATGGGGTAGTGAATGTGAAGTTATCACGGAAGTTGGGATTAAAGTTATCAGGTCCGTATAAAATATTGTTGCCGAGACCAGCGTAGCTTTCATAGTCGACCCCATTGGATGAAACAGCGGAATATCCGGCATCGAACATGACACGGGTCTTCTCGCCTATTCCAAATTCAACATTTCCTCCCAAAGCGTAAATCTCTGCTTCATTACCTTGCGTATCTGTCCGCAAGATAGCGGGGTTTTGGGTATATGAGACGGAGTCCACAAAAGGACCTGTTCCGGTAAAGCCCGTTACGGTCGGCGGATTGTCGCCTGTCCAGGCTGTCGCAAGCGGAGTTTCCACACCCCGGAAGATACCCGTGTCATCAAAGTCAGAATAAAAGCCATCAAACGTAAACGAGATATCCGCTGCTGGATCAAATTGTAGAGTACCTGCAATAGAGGTGCGTTCAAAATCACGCGATTCAACGCCTTGGCGTGGATTGTCCAATGGGTAGGCCGTATTTGTTCCAGGCAGCAACCCCGTGCCTTGCGTCTTTAAGTCCCGTTGGAAAATTTGAGTGGGATTAGATTGATGCGTGATGCCGAGAGTCAAACCAATCGTTTCTGCGTCGTTACGGAAAGTACCTGATCCAAAAAGACGGTAACCATCTGCGCCAAAATCTGGATTTAGGTCACCATTATCGTTGACCACATATTTGCCGGAAACAACAAAACCTTCATCAGTTTCAAGCGGCTTACGTGTGCGCAAATCGACCGCACCCGCAATACCCGTAGCCGCGAGGCGTGCATCAGATGTTTTATAGACGACACCCTGCCCGATAAGTTCGGATGGGAACTGATCGAATTCAACGCCGCGATTTCCGCTCGTGGAAACAACTTCGCGCCCGTTTAGAAGCGCCAAAGAGAATTGCGGGCCAAGGCCACGAATTGAAATGGATTGGGCACGACCCCGAACACGCTGAGCGGTAACACCTGGAAGGCGCGCTAGCGAGTCAGCGATCGAGACGTCCGGAAGTTTACCAATATCTTCCGCCGTAATAGCCTCGATGATGGATCCGCTTTCACGCTTGAGCTTGAGACTGTCTTCGATGGACTGCCGAATACCAGTCGTCACAACAATATCTTCCGCTTCTTCCTCAGTAACATCTTGAGCAAAAGCTGGTGCCGCGCTCATCAACATCGCAATTGAAGCACTTCCCATCAGAAGCTGGCGACTCAGCGGTGACAATTCGATCATCGACTTTTTCATTTGTTTTCCCTTTTCATTACGCCGTTTATTTTGGTCGGCGCTATTCTCGTTCAGGGCATCAAATTCTCTTTGGAAAAACCCCGTTGAAATTTCCTTACACTTTTTTGCAATCATTTTGCAAATATTTTATTCGACTGACCGAAATTCTATCAAAAATGTGGCATTTAGGTCACAAATACTGGATTTTTCCGAGATTTTTGACCCGAACATGCGATTTTTTAATGCAAATTTTTGCAAAAAGACTTGCAAGAAGCTTTGTTTTGTAGATAAAAGACTCGAGAACAGATCGGGAAACACAACCGCCCGACCGCCTAAAAGAGACTCATTAATGAAACACACAGCCATACGATCTTTTTGCGCTGCCCTGTTACTTGGGGGCTCTCTGTTATCTGTTTCCGCCTGTGCGCCATCCGTTGATGCCCAATCGCTAGACACGAATCCCGTCTCGTCAGCTGTGAAACTTGATCGTATCCCTCAAGATGAGATTGTTTATTTTGTCCTGCCGGACAGATTTGAAAATGGTGATGTCTCTAATGACACTGGGGGCTTCCCTGGTGATGCGCTTCAGCATGGTTTCGATCCAACCAACAAAGCCTTCTATCTTGGTGGAGACCTGAAGGGTCTCACGGACCGTTTGGATTATATCCAAGGCCTAGGGACCACCGCGATCTGGCTAGGACCCATTTTCAAGAACAAGCCCGTCCAAGGCGGGCCCGGTCAAGAGAGTTCAGGCTATCACGGATATTGGATAACGGATTTTACGGCGCCTGACCCCCATTTAGGAACGAAGGAAGACCTAAAGACATTTGTCGATGCCGTTCACGCGCGCGGCATGAAAGTCTATATGGACATTATCACGAACCATACCGCCGACGTCATTAGCTATCGGGAGTGCTATGATCCTGACTATTCCGGCGCGGACAAAATAACGGGCGTCTGCAAATACCGCTCTGTTGCGGATTACCCTTGGACAACAAAGGGAGGCCCAACTGGCGCGACGATAAATGCAGGATTCTTGGGTGACGCACCGCACGTACATACTTCAGAGAATTTTTCGAAACTCACTAATCCCAACTATGCCTACACACCCTATATCCCGGCCGGCGAAGAAAATGTGAAAACGCCAGCCTGGTTGAACGACCTTCAATATTACCACAATCGAGGAGAAACGACCTGGGCAGGAGAAAACTCCCTCTATGGCGATTTTGCAGGCTTGGACGATCTGTTCACAGCACACCCACGTGTCGTAGAAGGCATGATCGATATCTTCAAAGATTGGATCACGGAGTACGGAATAGATGGGTATCGAATTGATACCACTCGTCACGTTAATCCTGAATTCTGGCAACAATTCCTACCCGCAATGAAAGAACATGCCGCAAGTTTGGGTAACCCAAACTTCTATATGTTTGGGGAGGTTTACGACCCAGACCCGGGCGCATTGGCGCGGTTCACGACGGTGGATGGTTTCGACCAAGTCCTGGATTTTGGATTCCAAGCTGCAGTTTTTGATGTCGTTTCCGGCAAGGAGCCTACATCACGCCTAGACACGTTTTTACGTGCCGACGACGTTTACGGCCCCGGTGCAGAAAAAGGGCTAAATCAACCAACCTTTCTCGGCAATCACGATATGGGACGTTTCTCAGGATTATTGAAAGCCGAAAAGCCGGGCATTAGCCAAGCAGAACTATTAGCTCGCACTAAGCTTGGACATGGCATGATGATGACCATGCGCGGCGTTCCCGTTATTTATTCCGGCAGCGAACAAGGCTTTGTTTCAGATGGCGGGGATCAGCTTGCACGCGAAACACTCTTCCCAAGCCTCGTAGATGTCTACAATGATAATGATCTCATCGGGACTGACGCTACGACGGCCCAATCAAACTTTGATACGGAGCATCCTCTCTACCGATACATCGCCGATATGTCAGCGCTGAGGACCAACCATTTGAGTTTTCGACGCGGTGCAATGGAAACACGTTTGACGGAATTGGATGGGCATGCCTTTGCTTTTTCACGTTTCGATCCAATTGACGGTTTGGAGTACCTTGTGGTCGCGAATATCTCGTCAAAGCCACGCACTGTGAATACCCGCGTCGAACCAAACACGACCGAGTTCAGTCCTTTGATGGGAGAATGCCCATCGAAAACTGCGACCATGGCGACGGCGACTGTAACGGTGCCAGCTTTTGGATTAACAGTTTGCAAAGGCAATGGCCGAGCGGAGCGACACATCAAATGAGTGAGGGAGTCGATACACTTGTTGTCGAAGACGTTTCTCCGTCTTTCGCCTCCTCAGACGACGCGCAATGGTGGAAAGGCGCGCTGATTTATCAAATCTACCCGCGTAGCTTCCAAGATACAAATGGGGACGGTATAGGCGACTTACCTGGCATAACCAAACGCTTGGATTATATCGCCTCCCTAGGCGTATCCTGTGTATGGATTAGCCCATTCTTCACGTCACCTATGGCAGATTATGGGTATGATGTTTCGGATTTCTGTGATGTAGATCCGGTCTTTGGAACATTGTCCGACTTCGACACGCTCATCAAAAAAGCCCACTCACTTGGCCTGAAAGTCATTATCGACCAAGTCTATAGCCATACATCTGATCAGCATGCATGGTTTAGCGAAAGTCGGTCCTCCCGAGACAATGATAAAGCCGATTGGTATGTCTGGGCAGATGCACAAGCTGACGGAACGCCACCGAATAATTGGCAATCTGTTTTTGGAATGGGCGCTTGGCAATGGGATGCACGGCGTGGTCAGTATTATTTGCATAATTTCTTGGTTGAGCAACCAGATCTGAATCTTCACAACCCAGTTGTTCAAGATGCAATTCTGGACGTCACTCAATTTTGGTTGGATCGCGGCGTAGATGGTTTCCGCATCGACGCCTTAAACTTTGCGATGCACGATCGCAATCTTCGCGACAATCCTATTGAGACAGAGTTTAAACGCCCGCCAACACGGCCCTTTGATTTCCAACGTCATGAAATGAATATGAGCCAGCCAGAGCTTTTGCCATTTATTGAACGGATTGGTGATGTGATCCGCAAATCTGGCGGAGAGAAATTTACTGTTGCTGAAGTGGGCGGTCCTCGTCCGCTCGCTGAGATGAAATCTTTTACTCAAGGCGGTCGCCGCCTCAGTTCCGCATATGCGTTCGACTATCTTTATGCAGAACAAATTACAGCCGATCTTGTACGCAAAACCCAAAATCAATGGCCCGGTACACCGGGTGAAGGTTGGCCAAGTTGGGCCTTTGAAAATCATGATGCTCCTCGTGCTGTAACCCGTTGGAAAGGATCAAATCCATCAGATCAATATTCGAAACTTTTAGCATTGTTGATGGCCGGCCTACGCGGAAACGGATTTATTTATTACGGCGAAGAACTTGGCCTCGAGCAAGGTGAGATTGGCTTTGATGACCTGAAAGACCCTGAGGCGATTTCTAATTGGCCCGAAACCTTAGGGCGGGATGGTGCTAGAACGCCAATGCCGTGGGACGGCAAAACAAATAGCTATGCCGGCTTTTCGGAAGCCAAACCTTGGCTCCCTCTGCAGGAGAAACACGCCACAGCTTCGGTCATGATTCAGTCCCAAGACCCAAACAGCGTTCTGAATTTCACCAAAGGCGCTATCGCACTTCGAAATGCCTGCGAAATTTTACGGCAAGGAACAATTCAATTTCCGAGCCAGGGCGATTTACTGATTTTTGATCGTGAGTATCAAGGAAAAACGCGTCGATGCGTTTTCAATTTAGGCGAAACAGATTTAGCTTACGACGGGACGATAAGCGCTCAAATGTCGGTCGGACAAATCGGCGAAGTGATAGGTGCGGGCTCTGGATTTATTAGTTCCGCGAATTAGGCGCCGCAGCTCTCGCGTTGAATTAATTCGGTGGGCAAACGTTCCGTTTGCATATCATCTGGAGTCTCAGCATTCAGGAGCTTCATTACCATGAGGCGCCCTGCGAGCGGCAGGTCCTGCCCAATCGTCGTCAGCGGCGGCTCTATATATCTCGCGAGTTGAATATCGTCATAACCTACAACGGCCACATCGCCAGGCACCGTTCGCCCGTGTTTTCGCAAGGCCCTGATAACACCAATTGCGATGAGGTCCGAACTACAAACGGCGGCATCGAAATCAGTGCCGCGGCGTATCAAAGCATGCATTGAATTTGCTGCAGACTCAATTTCGAAATGCGCCGGGAAAACGAGACTAGGGTCAAAGGTTAATCCGGCTTGCTCTAAGGCCGTTTTATACCCCTCAAACCGCTGATTAATTTCGGGAGCTTTGGTATCCCCGAAAAAAGCAATCCGTCGACGTCCTAGGCGGGCTAAATGTGCCGTTGCTTTACGGCCTCCGCGAATATTATCTGACCCAACGGACGCATATTCTTGTCCACGCAATTCTCCACCCCAAACGATAAATTTCATCGGATGACCAACCAGGCGGTTAAGCCGCTCATGCAGAAAGCTCTGCCCTAGAAAGATGATTCCCTCGCACCGTGAACTATCCATTAAACGAGATAAATCATCATAGTTTTGAGGGTCGGTGTGACTCACCAGATAGTCACATTGTAGCGACCGAGCGGCCTCCCCAATACCACCCAATAGCTCCTGGAAAAACGGATCGAGCAACCAACCATCACGACCTTGCGGCTTCGGGACAATTATCGAGATCGTCGCTTCAGCGGATGAATTCGCGCTAACCGGTAGGGCGCGCATATTATACCCTTGCGCACGTGCGAGATCCCAAATTCGGCGTTTTGTTTCGTTATTGACCACGGGGTTATCGGCCAGCGCTCGTGACACAGTCGCGATAGAAACACCCGCCTCTTTGGCGATGTCATCCAATCTGACTTTTTTGACCATTCTTTATTCAGCCTCTTTATACGGCACAAAAACTAGCAAAAATGCTCCGATCATCATCACACATCCCGCAATAACCAATGTGAGGACAGATTCTCCGCCTAATACCTTGGTGAGCACTGTTCCCATAATTGTCCCGACAATCAACTGCGGAATGACAATGAAGTAGTTAAATATACCCATATATGTCCCCATCCGTTCAGCAGGCAAAGCATCTGCAAGGATGGCGTAGGGTAAAGTTAAGACACAAGCCCATACGATTCCGATACCGATTGCACTCAACCAAAACAGATTTGGCGGAAGCTGCCAGATCGAAATAAACGATAGACCTCCAACAATAAGCGACAAAGCATAAGTGAGCTTTAGCCCGATGCTGCGCGTAATGAGCGGAATTAAAAGCGAAAATCCCCACGCCACTAAAGAATAAACAGCAAAGATATTATTCACTGCCAGTGACCCGTCTCCATAAGCCTGGGTCGAGGTATCCGTAGTCGCAAAGTGAAAAGATGTCACTGCAGGCTGAAGATATACCCACAGCGTGAAAAAAGCGAACCAAGAGCAAAATTGCACCAGCGCAAGACGCTTCATCAGAACGGGCATTGTCGCCAAATCATCCATTAAGATTCCGATCATGCCGGGAGCCCTTGCCGCTTTCAGGCGCAGCGCGTTATATCCCAATAGAACCGCTAATATGCCAACCATAACAGCAAAAACAGAAAGTTGCCGCTCTGCCACATCAACCGCAATCAAACCAAACGTCAAGATGGACAGGGCTGCGAAGCCAATTGCCGCGATTCCAAATGAACGGGCGGGAGGAACAACGCGATCGGCCTGCCGGGCCAATGCAAGAGTGGATGTATCGGCTGACTCAAAATTCCGAAGCTCTTCTGAAGTATATTCTTTTGACGTTAGGACCGTCCAAAGTACCGAAGCGAACAGAAGGATCGCACCTATAAGGAATGCGAGTTTCACACTATCAGGAACAGCTAAAGCTTCGGCGGTATTAGATGCCCCTAAAACGGTTGCCCACTCCGGTAATTTTGAACCGACATATCCTCCGGCCCCAATAAAAAAACCCTGGATCGCGTATCCAAGGGTGCGCTGTTTGGTGTTCAGATTATCCCCAACAAACGCTCGAAACGGCTCCATAGAAATGTTGATGGCACTATCAAGAATCCAAAGAGAACTGGCAGCTATCCATAATGCCGAAGAATTAGGCATGAAAACGAGGGCGAAACTAGCCAGTAAGGCACCGAGAAGAAAATAAGGCCGACGTCGTCCAAATCGAGTCCAGGTTTTATCCGAAAAATACCCTACAATAGGCTGAATGACGAGCCCCGTAACAGGACCAGCCAACCAGTATAAAGCCAAGGTATCCGGTTCCGCACCTAAAGACGAAAAAATTCGAGACCCGTTAGCATTCTGTAGAGCGAACCCAATCTGCAAACCGAAAAATCCAATGGCCATGTTAAAAATGGACAATAATGGAAGGTTAGGTTTGAGCGACCCACGTGGGCTCGCAGTGTCATTTTCTACTGCAGTCATGGATCTTCCCTAAACATTACTAGACGACATCATTGTAGTGTCGCAAATTTTTTACAAATTAATGCAATTTTTTACACACTGGAGCAAGAGACAAATTTCTTTCCTAGTAAGTTAATTAATGTCCCGTGATGACCATCACGGATGGAATCGAAATCATTGCATACTAGTCACCACGTGCCATTGGCCAGAATCCCGAAGCCGCACAACACAGCGCGAAAGGTAAATTATGGCAACTGATCCCAAAGCCTTTTTAAGTGAAATTTTTGCGATGCCTTTTGACAACTTTATCTCATCTGTAGGGGAAGGCGTCACTGAGGCTCAAGCGGCACTTGATGAGGGGTCGCTTCAGGCAACAATGGACTTGTACGAAAATACAGATTCCGAGGGCGACATGCTCGAACTCATGCAAAGCATTGCTTATCAGCCCAATTTTTACGGTGTCCGAAATGTGAAAGGTAATGTGAAAATTGCCCTTTCTTTTGTTGGCGAAGAGAAATCTTCACAAAACAACCGGCAACTGGCGACTACGCGTCGGGGACCTAGGCTCTATGCCACCCCGGTCAATCCCACTATTCAAAATAAATACAATTACACCGGTTCGGCGGCAGCTGAAATGTCATTTGAAATTGTACCTCTGTCACCAGCTGAACAAATACGAAGAATGCCGGACACTATAGGTAGTGATGCAATCATTGCTCAAAACCAGTTAACAAGGACCGGTTTGACGGTACAATTTTTAAATCTCGACGGACAGATAGTGGACGACATAAACAGCATGGTAGTCTTCTCCCAAGACCCGCCTCCCTTAACGATTATGAGATTAGACAATCCGGTTGTCCTTACTTTGGAACCCAAAAATTAACTGGAACGCAATTCAATTTTCAATGCAATTTACACTCTTGCATTTTTCATTCTCTCGCGCCTTTTCGCATAGTCGCGTTAACCGGCTCCAAGAGATATTCTAAAAAAGTTCTTTTTTCACCTGAGAAAATGAAGGCCTCGATTGGCATGCCAGGGCTCAGTGGGATATCCAGCTCCAACAATTTCTCTTCCCCAATCGTCACTTGTCCCTCATAGTATGAATACCGCCCGTCAGACGAAGTTTTTAGATCGGCACTAATATCCGAAATCACACCCTCCAATAGCGGGGAGTCCCAAGATTTTAGTCCAGACAATCGTGTTTCAACGGCCAGACCCTCATGTACTGAATCCCTGTCGGAGGGTTGAATTTCAATTGTGGCAATCAAATCCTGGTTGTCAGGAACAATTTCCATAATCGCCTCGCCCGGCCGAACTACGGCCCCCGCGTTGGAAAATATCAAGTTTAGAATTTCTCCGGATTGAGGCGCATAAACCACGGTACGATTTACAATATCTTGCGCTGAAATTAGGCGCTCTCTCGCACTCAAAATTTCAGACCTCGCCACAACAAGGTCAGCACTAATTTGTTGTTTGAACTCAGCTCGAGTTTGAATGATTTGCTGTGCGGTTTCATCCGCTTGTGAACGTGCGGTGTTTTGTTCCGACACGAGCCGCGCAATTTCGGAACTTAACCGAGCTTCATCGCGTTCAAGACCTGACAAATCCAAGGCTCGAATAAGTCGTTGTTCCAGCAGCTTTTGACTACGTTTGATATCTACCACCACGAGATCTCTTGCTCGTGTTGTGCTCTCTATTTGGGCTTCGTGGTTTTCTGCACGTTGTAAAAACCCCCGCCGACGACTTTCCAGAACATCGATGTCTGCTTTAAACTTTCCAGTTTGTTGGGAAAATAGTTCTCGTTGACGAGAACGCGTTGTGTTTAGGGTATCTTCCGAAACAATTGTTTGATCTAAAGACCTAAAAATTAGCGAAGCCTTGCCTTTCAAGAGCGCCTCTAATCGGTCAATACTGGCTTCCGTATTTGCAAGTTCTTTTGCTATCTGGTCACGTCCTGCGGCGACACTAACATCGGTCAATACCAAAAGGGGATCGCCCTCCTTCACAATATCCCCTTCTCGAATGAGAATTTCTTGAATTATTCCACCCTCTAAATGCTGGACCGTTTTGCGATTATTCTCGACCGCAACCTTTCCCGTCACGACAACCCCTTCAGCGAGAGGCGCCAAGCTTGCCCAAACAAGGAAACCACCGAAGGCAATCGTGCATATCAGCGCTGCCAACCTAATGGTTTTACTAGCCCAGAGAACACTATAATTATTCTTCTGTGATAACATCATGCGCTTGCCACACCAGAATTAGAAATTCTTTGCCGTGCGCGCGTCAAAGTTTCCAAGTATTCTCTTGTTGAAACCATTTTCAATGAATTTTCCTCAAGAAGAATTATGTTATCGGCCAGAGCTAAGAAACGAGTATCGTGCGTAGCAAAAATCACAACACTGCCTTGCTTTTTTACTTCTGACAGGCCGCTTTGAAAACTAGAGAAAGACGCATTGTCCAGATTCGCCCCTGGTTCATCAAAAACCAATAAGACAGGAGACATGTAAAACGCTCGCGCTAACCCTACACCTTTCTGCTGCCCTTGTGAAAGATGATGGCCGCCGAGACCAACTCGCGTATCATAACCTTCTGGAAAACGTAAAATCATATCATGAAAACCAGCCTGCTGCGCAGCGGCCATAATGTCTTCCGGCTTGGCCTCAGAAAATCGACTGATGTTTTGAGCAATGGTACCTGGTAAAAGTTCAGCGTCTTGAGGCAAATACCCCAAATACTTCCCCCGATCATTCGCATCCCAACCATGCATGTCACGCCCGCCTAGTCGGACGCGACCCTCAAGAGGAGACCAAGCACCAACAAGAGTTTGAAGAAGTGACGTTTTTCCAGATCCACTAGGCCCCAAAATTGCAACAGATGAGCCAGGAGACAACGTCACGGAGAACTTTGGCAATAATGCCTCATCGGATCCAGCGCTTGCTACAACCAAATTCTCAATCGACAATTCAGATTTTGGTCGCGGCATAGGCGTCACATTTGAATTGTCCTCTTCATTTTGTGAAGCCGTCTCATTTAAACTTTCCCACGCTCTACGCGCACGAATGAGTTGTCGCCACGCACCAAGCGCTTGATCAATTGGCGCCAGAGCTCGGCCCATCAATATTGAACCTGCAATGATAGCGCCTGCTGACATTTCTAATTGTAATACTAAATAGCCTCCAACCCCCAAAGCTGCCACTTGTAGCATCTGCCGCAAAGCTTTGGCTTGAGAGCTAAGAAAGGTGGAGCGACCTAGCCCGTCCAAGGTCATTTCGTTCGCGCGCTCTTTATAGGATATCCAGTCTTTCAGTAAGGGCGCCGTCATACCCAGACTAATGATTGCGGATCGCTTTCGGCTAATTTCATTCGCGAAACTGCTACTTAGGCTTTCCGCACGCATGGCCTCTTGAACTGATTTGCGCGTCGAAAATTCTGTAAAGATTGTGATAAGAATTAATACAAGGCCGCCTATTACACCGATCCAACCAATGATTGGATGAACCAAAAACATCGCGAAAATAAATAATGGCGTGAAAGGTAAATCGAAGAACGGTAGCAATAAGCCATGTCGAAGAAAGTTCTCAACGGTCGACAAATCAGCAAGCTTAGACGGTAGCTTTTGAGCCTCTCTTGGTTTTCGAAAACTGGACGAGAAAAGAACAGGCCCGTACTCAGACTGTATTTGCACTGACATCAATGCCAGGGTTTTTCGTCTGGCCGCTTCAGCGAAACCATAAACACTTAAAAGACCAATCGCAGCAATACTTACCATGACTAATGTTTCTATTGAGCCAGAAGACAAGACCCGATCATAAACCTGCAGCATATAAAGTGGCGAAACCAGCATGAGTAAGTTCACGACAAACGAGAACAACGCCGTGACAACGAGAAACGGTTTGAGCGCCGATTTAAAGGCTGCGACGTCTGTGTTGTTGGATGTCAATTCAGAGCCCCAGTTAAACTTTTCAGTGTAAGAGCTTGCCGAAAATAAGTGTAGCGCGTTCTGATTTCTGCAAGACGGGCTTCCTCCAATTGAAGACGAATATCGACGAGTTCGGGCAGCGTGCGGATATTATTTTCATACCCTGTCGTCGCCGCGTCAAATTCTACAGTTCGGTACTCAATAACAGCTTGTCGACGTCCCAATTGAGCATTTAATAATAACGTCCGTTTGTGAATTGATTGAACTTGTTCTTCGAGGTTTTTCCGATCTTCGTCGGCTTCGTACCCTGCTCGGCGAGCCTGCGCTTGGGCTCTATCTGTGCGAGCGGAAAACGATGATCCAGTGAGGAGCGGTACAGACGCATCGAATCCGATTCGTTCTCTAAATTCGAAAGTATCAAATCTTCGATCAGTCGTCAGAGATGTAATTCCAACAACCTCTAACACAGGCAAGCGAGACCGCTTCTGCCGTTCAGCTTCTAAATCAAGTTTTTTCGCAAGGCTCGATAAGGCTTGTAGCTCGCCATTAGTAGACAGGGCTTGCCTCAAATAATCTTGTGTCGTTTGTCCATCAGATAATACGTTGACATAGGCATCGAGGCGGGCCCCTTCGTGCTGGCAAGGGGGATAATCTGTTCGCGTCGCAATCTGTAACCGTGTGAGAGCCTGCTCTCGTTCAAACTCTAACTCGTAACGATCAGCATCTGCATCTGCGCTCTCTGCAGCGATTTCTGCCACCTCAGAACGTGTCGCGCCGCCCGTTTCCAAGGCTATCTCTAACGCGGATAATTCTTGAGCAAAATAATCGGCCCGATCTACAGTTGCGAGCAGTCTTTCAGTCGCGTCAAACCAATCAATATAAGACAGCCCGGCCTCTAACTGTGCCCTTGACCGAGCATCAAGAACCAGGCTCTCCTGTACTTGAATTTGCTCTTTTGCCGCCTCCTTCGCGAGTCGTGAATCGCCAAAGTCAAAAAGACGCTGAGAGGCGCGAAGGCCGACTTGGTTTTCAATCGCAGAATTAACGAGTCC
Organism: Litorimonas sp.; assembly: GCA_039975855.1. Lineage (GTDB taxonomy): Bacteria > Pseudomonadota > Alphaproteobacteria > Caulobacterales > Maricaulaceae > Litorimonas. The sequence goes on from JBDWGH010000004.1 coordinate 410,799, forward strand.
TTCATCCCCAAATCCCGATTGTGTAAAGGCGGAGACTTGAGGACGGCGTAGAGACTTAGCTTCCGTTAGACCTGCATTGGCAGCATCTAAATCAGAAAGTGCAATTGCAACCGTCGGATTATTATCCGCCGCAAGACGAAGAGCCATATTAAAGCCTATACATTGGACAACAGCAGATGACGCTGCACTAGACTGCCCGAGGGTCTCGGCCGGGGGAAACTCAACCTCGTCCTGAGCACCGGCGAAAACCGGCGTCAACATAATTAGACAAAGGGCTAGCTTTGAGACATTTCTAAAATTCCGTAATGTCACCAAGCTCAACCCAATTTTCCACCATCAGCTGAAATCAGCGAGACACTTATTTGTCTTAGCCATCCACCTCAGCGGCACTTTCTTGCAGCATTAAGAGGTCAGCCGCAAATTGCATTTCCAGTGCAACTGCATCTGCTTGGGTAGATATAGTATCATCACCATCATCAGGATTGATTGAGAGTCTTGGCATTAAGTTACTATTCTCAAGATCAGAGATAGAAAGACCGTCCGGCGAAGCCTCGTTCAAGTTGATTGAATCATCCGTATCGACCTCAAAACTCGCAAGAACATTATCCTTAGGATCTGCTTCTCCAATGAAGTTAGTCAACCCATCAATCAGATCTGAGACACTCATCTCAGCTGGATTTTGAGCCGTCTCATCCGAAACCGTCTTCACAGTCTCCTCATCATCAACCTCAAGAGTTGGGGGCAGAATAGCCAACGGCCCCACTTCACCAATAAAATTGGTTAGCCCATCAATAAGGTCTGAAATGCTAACCTCAGCCGGATCCTGAGCCGTTTCGCTGGTTCCCGTTTTCACAGTTTCGTCAGAGTCATCTATAACTGTAACGGTTATGGTTTCTATTGTTTCGTTCACTCCATCAGAAGCAATAACATCTACGACATAAACATTATCACCATCTGAATCTGTTGGATTTTCAAAATCTAACAATGATGCAAGTTCGAGCGTCCCTTCCGTTATCCCAAAAAATTCTTCGTTAAAAACAAAAGCATCAGCATCGGCACCACCAAGCGTAATGGATACGAGTTGTCCCTCAAACAAATCTTCCGCAAATAAGTACAAAGAAAACTGACTGTTCTCCATTACATCAACTTCATTTGATCCAGAAATATTCAGCGTTGGCGGAACATCGACATCGACAATCTCGACAGTGATAAGTTGCGACGTCACGTTGCCGGAACCGTCATCTGCAGAAACCTCGACTTCATAAAAATTGTCCCCAGAGAATGAAGGCGGTAGCGGCCCGAAGAAGGTCGGAACCGTCAGTTCACCCGTCGTGAAGTTTATTTGGAACTCGAATCGGTCGGCTCCCCCGGTTAACGAATATGTTGGCGACTCTCCATCTGCGTCGGTAGCGGAAACAAACAGAACGGAACCTTCACCTTGATCCACAGAGACGGTGTCCGGGCTCACAAATACAGGCGCGTTCGCACTTTCAAAGACATCTTGAGCGGTAATTGTAATTTGCTGAACCGTATCATTCACGCCGTCTGAAACAATCACATCCAAGACATAAACATTATCTCCATCCGCATCCATTGGATTCTCGAAATCCAGAACGGTATTTAGAATGAGGTCCGCGAATATCACACCCGCGTTTGAGGGATTAGCATCCAAGGAGAAAAGACTGGCATCGTCTCCACTTATTATGATCGTTAAATTGTCACGGTCAAAATTGTCTCGCCCTTGAAGGATGGCAGAGAATGATGAATTTTCATCTACCGTCAAATCAAACGAGCCAGCATTGTTTATAATGGCAAAGTTCGGTGCAAAATTTATATCTTCCAAATTCACAGTGATTGTTTGAACTGTTTGGTTCCCAGAGCTGTCATCTGCTGTAACTTCGACAACGTAAATGTTATCGGAAATTGGGCCGTTCTCTTCAAAATTTGCAGGTTGGCGAAATTCCAGATCGCCAGTTAAACTATCGATCCGGAAATCTGTTCTGTTTTCGCCCCCTGTTAAAGAGTAGGTTAGAATGTCCCCGTCAGCGTCAGTCGCGGAAACAGTTAGAACGGCTGTCTCACGCTCTAAAACAGTAACCGTATCAGGTGTAGTAAACACGGGTGCATTAGGAGACTCAAAAATGTCTTCAACCGTGACCATAAAGGTTTCAGTTGTGAAGTTCACTCCATCTGAAGCAACAATCTCAAATTCATAGACGTTGTCGGCATTGGAATCGGATGGGAGCTCAAAATCAGGCGAAGCTATAAAACTGACCTGTCCATCTGCGAAATTTCCGAATGATTGAGACACTAACGTAAACGCCGAAGCATCAATACCTGAGAGCCTCAGTGTAACCATATCTTCGGGCTCGAAATTGTCGAAAGCGTCAACAAAAAATATTATATCATCCGTTGATATATTCTCATCAACGGTCGCTTCAGTTCCCCGACTGGAGAAGATAGGAGCTACATTTGCATCTTGTACAGTAACCAAAAGCAACTGCACGGTGTTGTTTGCGCCGTCGGAAGCCGTTATCTCAACTTCATAAACATTGTCTCCATTGGCATCCCTTGGATCATTAAAGTTTGGCCCATCAAACCCAACGTTTCCGAAGGTAAGTAGGCCATCGTCATCCACACGTAAGCGATTTTGATCGGCGCCGCCTGTGACAGTGAAAGTCACCGTATCGCCATCTGCATCATCTGCCGCCACCGTAAAGGGCGAAACTTGGCCTTCGTCGACAGTGATCATATCAGGCGTCGTGAATATTGGCGCGTTTGGACTCTCGTCCAAATCGATTACAGTCACTGAAATCATCTCCGTCACGATGTTCACGCCATCTGACAGAATAATCTCTAGTTCATAAATATTGTTCGCATCAGCATCGAGTGGGTTTTCAAAATCCAAAGGCGCGACGAGCTCCAAGTCGCCACTTGCAAATCCTATTCCTGAAAACAAATCAGAAAATTGGAAAAGAGCCCCATCAACACCACCAATGGTTAGCGTAACCTCCTGTTCATCAAATGCATCTCGACCACGGAAAACTCTAGAAAATTCATTATTTTCGTCGACTAAAATTTGTGCAGGAACAAAATCAAATTCTGGGGCAACATCAGTGTCTTGAATTTCAATGGTTATCGTTTGAGTTGTTGTATTTGAGGAGCCATCGTCTGCGGTGACCTCAACAGTATAAAAGTTATCATTCGGATCAAATTGATCAAATATGATCTGCCTTCCAATGCTAAGTTCCCCGGTTTCAGAATTAATATCAAAGCGGAACCCATCCGGCCCACCTGTAATGGAGAAAGTTGGCGCTTCGCCATCAGCATCAGTCGCTGTTATAGTTAAGATCGGAGTTCCCGGTGATCCTTCATTCGCAATAATGGTCGATGGGGACGTGAATACGGGCGCATTCGCACTTTCGAATACATCCAAAATGGTCGTCGTTATGGTTTCGATGACAGCATTAACGCCATCACTTACAACAACTTCGACTACATAAATATTATCACCGTTGGCATCCGCAGGTATCTCGAAATCTGGTGTTTCAGCGAACTCAAATCCCGCCGATGCAAAACCAAAATCTTCGAAAAGATTGGTTAGAACGAAAGCGGCAGCATCCTCCCCCTGAAGGGTTAATGTCAGGGCTTGGTTCTCGAAGTTATCGAAAGCTGTAATATTCCCAAAGAATGGGTTAACGCCTTCATTGAAGGAAAAATTCCCAGGAATATTTAATGTCGGAGCCACATCGACGTCGACAACCTCTATTTCCAGAATTTGGGTTGTCAGATTATTTGAACCATCATCTGCGGTGACTTCAATCGAATAGAAATTATCGAAGAAATCTTCGGGTTGATTAAATCGTGGTCGACCACCGAAGCTAATATCTCCGGTTGTTGGATTGATTAGGAAGTCAAAGAAATTCTCACCACCCGTAATCGAATATGTGGGCATTTCACCATCTGCGTCATCAGCGTTCACACTAATAACAAAACGCTCGCCTTCGTTGACTTGAACTGTTGAAGGTGTCGTGAAAACAGGTGCATTTGGACTCTCGAACACATCCAAAATTGTAAATTCAATCAGTTCTACAGTTTCATTTACGCCATCAGAAAACGTGACTTCGATTTCATAAACATTGTCGCCATTCGCATCGATTGGATTTTCGAAATCAAAGGCTTGAAGCGAGACAAAATCAAAGCCCTGTAAATTGTTGAAATCGAAAGTATTCTCCCGGAATACAAACAGATCAGCGTCGGCTCCACCGGTTATCGACCCTGTGATATCATCAAAGTCTAAATCCTGTGCGAAAAAATTGCCAATCGAGCTAAAACGACCAAATGATATGATCCCATTTTCAGCAAATTCGGTTTGGAAACCAGTGACAAGCGTCGGCGCGAAATTGATGTCATTGACGGTAACGGAGACCGTCTGGAATGTGGCATCAGACCCGTCAACAGCGACAACCGTTACTTCGTAAACGTTGTCAAAATCTGTATCCATCGGCAATGCAAATGAGGGCGTTTCGTTAAAAGAAAGCTCTCCGGTAAAAAAATCAATAGAGAACAATGCGGAGTCATTCGCACCTATCTGGGAGAGAAAATATCCGACCTCTGCCCCATCCGGATCTACGGCTGTCAAAGCACCAACAAGGGTCCCTGAAAGCTCGTCAATTGTGAAATCAACTGGCCCGCTAAATACCGGTTGCGCCCCACCCTCAACCAAACTCAGATTTAACGTCTGTGTCGTTACAAACTCACCGTCCGAGACAGAAACTTCAACATTATAAATCCCGTCGCCATCTGCGTCGGTCGGCATATCAACGGCTGGCGTAGTCAAGAAGCTCAACACAGCCGCAAAACCGCTATCGCCGCCCGAAACCTCTAAATTAAACAGATCTGCGTCTACACCACCTGAAATTTCATAGGAGAGCGCATCATCGAAACCGAATCCACCATTCGACAATTGAAACAATGTAACCGGCGTACCGTCCGCGTCGGTAGCGCGAAGAACGTACGAGCCGCTGGAACTGATAAGTGTATCACTTGTGATAAACTCCGGCGCAAATTCATTCACATCCGTGACCGTGATGGCCACGTCTTGAACGGCAGATAGATCACCATTTACCGCTAGAATTTCGAGGTCAAATCCGAAGTCTTCAAGGTCTTCGGGGTCGTCAAGATCATTCAAAATCTCAGCGAACCGGTCTTCGTTGAATATCGCTTCAAAATCCGGAGCGTCAATAAAGCTGACAAGTCCTGTCTCTTGGTTAATTTCAAACAGAGCCGCATCTTCACCGCCAAGTGTAAACACTGTACCTTCACCCAAAGAGGTGGCAACAAATGCCGCTATGGTATTTTCCTGCACGAGCGCAAGCGTCTCGCTATCTTCCCCAGCCGGAGAGAACCCGCCGAAAATGACAGTTGCCGCCGGAGCGCCCGGAACGAGACCAGCAGTGCTCAGAATAATGTCTGGAATACCATCATTGTTGACGTCACCGGCGAAAGAAACAATTCTGCCAACGCTATCGGCGTCGACTTGGCCTGTGATTTCAAAGCCTTCCAGAACAGACAAATCTGTTAGGTCGATAAAGCGCTGATTATTGTCGATATCTAGTCCAACATTGGACCCACCATAAAGAACAAAGGCTGAGCCCGAATTTCCGTCACCATCTGAAGTGCTTCCGCCACCGAATACAACATCGTCGAAACCATCATTGTTAAAGTCGCCAGCGCCGTCAAAACTGAGTCTGTTACGACCGCCTGATGACTCGACAATAGTTATACCCGTTTCAGCGGTGAGAGAGGATACGTCCAAAACAAGACCGCCAGCTCCATCATCTTCGCCAAATCCATCCTCTCCGCCGAAAACGATGTAAGTGACATCCGAATCCGCGGTAAAGAAGTTGGAGGACTGGATGAGTAAATCATCGAACCCATCCCCATTAAAGTCACCTATTGGCGCTACTCTGCCGCCATCGGAGAAAACAATTGGATCGGTCCCAATAATTCGCAATCCATCAGCGGCGCTCAGTGTTGAAAGATCCAAGGTGGACACATTAGAGCCATCCGCCTCTCCAGGTGTTGTTTCACTACCGAAAACAATGAACCCTGCGCCTTGAACACTTTGACCAAAATCATTTTCAAATACGGGGGCACTCAGTGCGAAATCCGCAAGACCATCACCGTTAATATCGCCTGCTGAACTAACATCGAACCCAACGAAATCTGATGTCAATGGATCTGCGGTGACCTGGAATCCTTGTTCTTCGGTCAAAGACGCGACATTGACGATTTCGCGGCCATCCGCTCCAATGACACCGAGTGAATCACTCGTTCCGTAGACAACAAAGGCGCCGTTGAGACCAGTATCACCAAAGACTATATCGCCTAGGCCATCGCCGTTAATATCCCCCGGAGCGGCAATCGGAAAACCGAATGAACCGCCTGACAGTCCGCCGTTAGTGAAAACAAGTCCGTCCTCGGACGCTAAATCACTTAGATTCAAAACTTGGCGTCCGGCGAGATCAACTTCGCCAAAATCAAGCTCACCGCCGAAAATGACATAGGCGGCGCCAGAGCCTACGCCGTTTATATCGGAACCCGACGCGCCCAGGAGCAAATCATCGACACCATCACCGTTGAAATCGCCAACTGCCTCAACGGTTTGTAGAAAATCTTGGCTATTCTCCCCAAAAACAATAAAGCCGTCTTCGGCTTGCAAGCTCGCGATATCAATCACGACTTGACCATCAACAACGTCGCCAAAGCCAGTTTCACTACCAAAAATTATGGCCGCTTGTCCGGCATCTTCACCATTTGTATCGTCGCCAAAAGAGGTAACGACAAAATCATCGATGCCATCATTATTTATGTCCCCAGCATTCGAGACTCGAGGATTGATAAGAACCCCCTCGGAATCGAAAACGACTAACCCGGACTCCGCGGCAACCTCAGCAGCAACTATTGTTGGTGCATCGTTTTCAGCAAAATATCCTGACGGGTTAAAGCCGTACAAACTATCGAGAACACCCGCATCCGAGACATTACCTGCGGCATCTGTTGCAGTTGCTGACAAAAGGTCGCCGCTAACACTAGTAAGCGCCGTCGCGAATAAGAATGAACCATCCGACTGCGCGATGGTTGTACCAAGCGAGATGGAACCATCAAAAATCTCAACCGTTGAACCCGCTTCCGCCGTCCCTGTTATTGCGGGCAAGAATTGGAAAGCGCCACCACTACCATCATTATTTGGAACAAATTGATTAATTAAGCCGACCGACAATATAACAGGGGCATCCGGTGCGGTGTCATCGACATCGGTCACTGTGACAGAGACATCTTGAGCAGATGAAAGTTCGCCGTCACTCGCAGTGACCGTCACATCATAAACATTATCGCCATCAGCATCAGCCGGAGCTTCAAAATCAGGCGCATCGATAAAGGTGACAACACCTGTCGCGGCATCAATCGCAAAGAGAGCGGCATCCGCACCGGTTAAGGTGTAGACCAAAGTATCACCGTCAACATCACTTGCCGTCGCCGTGAAGGCCGCCGCCTGGTTCTCCGCAGCGGTAAAACTTGGACCAGAGGTCACAACTGGCGCTTCGTTGACGTCGGTCACTGTGACAGAGACATCCTGCGACGCAGAAAGTTCGCCGTCACTCGCAGTGACCGTCACATCATAAACATTATCGCCATCAGCATCAGCCGGAACTTCAAAATCAGGCGCATCGATAAAGGTGACAACACCTGTCGCGGCATCAATCGCAAAGAGGGCCGCATCCGCACCGGTTAAGGTATAGACCAAAGTATCACCGTCAACATCACTTGCCGTTGCCGTGAAGGCCGCCGCCTGGTTCTCTGCAGCTGATACTGAAGATCCACTTGTGATAACCGGAGCTTCATTCACATCCGTCACTGTGATCACTAAGTCTTGCGATGTAGACAAATCACCGTCACTCACAGTAACCGTTACTTCGTAAACGTTGTCACCATTTGCATCACCCGGAGTTTCGAAATCAGGGGCATCGACGAACGTCACTGCACCCGTTGCCGCGTCAACAGCAAAGAGTGCCGCATCCTCTCCTGACAAAACAAAAGTCAGCGAATCTCCATCCACATCGGACGCATCAACAGTCGCAACAGCAGTCTGATTTTCCGCCACAGACACGGGATCAACGGCCGTAATTGCCGGCGCTTCATTTACATCTGTGACAGTTATATTGACAGTTTGAGAAACCGACTCTGCTCCATCACTGACGGCGACGGTAACAGTATAAACATTATCAGAATTCCCATCTGCGGGAGCTTCAAAATCGGGAGCATCATTAAATGTAATCACCCCGGTTGAGGGGTTAATAGAGAACAAGCCGGAGTCCGCACCTGAAAGTGAATAGGTGAGAACATCCCCGTTCTGATCCGAAGCAGAGGCTGTGAACGCAGATGTTTGATTTTCGGATACCGTAACTGTCGCAGGAATAGACAAAACAGGAGCATCATTGCCTTCTCCCGAAGACGAGACCGCAACCCCGCCCCCCGTCAACGCCGCAGCCCCAAGGAGAAGATTTGTCGTCGTCAACACTCCCGACCCAAAACTTAGTCCAGCCAATTGCGCCGCTGACTCAGCAATAAATATCTCACCACCAATCATCGAAATATCTTTTGCTGCGATGGTGACTGTTTCCCCTGTCGAGAGGACAATTTCCACAGAGCCGTCAGTCAGTGTTTTCGCGCTTTGAAAGTCCTTTAGCTCGCTCGCTAATTTGAACCCGTCGGGAGGAGTTTCCACCATTGCTTCTGCCGCCGATACGGTGCGAGCGACACCCAACATCGCCAAAGCTGTCAAACTAACGCCGCTTAATCGGGCCTTATACCCATTTAATGCAGCGCGTTTATCGGTGAAAAAGCTACGAGTCATGGATCCCCCAAAATGAGCATAAATATCTCAGAAAATGATACGCGTAGAAATTGTTATACATTGTTACCACACGGTAACAAGCGTCCATTCGAGAAAAGGGATGGACATTCCGGCACGCTGTTAACGACACCTCATGTCATCACCGAATTGCTCGAAAAATTAGTACTCGCGATTATTGCTTCAAATGAAAGTATTCGCAGCAAAACCCACTAAATCTAAGCTGAAATGCCGTCACGTAATTGCAACGCAAAATGGTTAGCGATATCTTCGCCGCTTAACCGCCCTTCGCCGTCAAACCAAGCATTTAACCAGTTCAATGCTCCCATAAAAAAGAAGACATGAAGACGGGAATCACCGCCGCGAATTGATCCATCCTTCTGTCCTCGTTCGACAATGTGGATGACGCGTTTTTCAATTGCATTGCGCCGGCCAAGAATTTCGGTTTTCCATTCACCGCTGAGGCTGTCGACATCCGTTAAAAGTGAGACGCCCGACTGGGTCAATAAATCGACGAATTTACGGAAGATGAACTCAAGATAGTCAAGACCATTTTGACTCTGAGAAGGTGGAGACTTTAGGATTTCGTCCATTGAGTCATACGCCATGAGATGCGATTCAAACAAAATCTCTTCTTTGTTACGGACATAGTAATACAATGCCGCCTTGGTCAGACCCAAGGCCTTCCCGATATCTGTCATGGACGTGTTGTGATAGCCGCGCCGCCGGAATGCACTCGCCGCGCTTAAAATAACAGCTCTCTTCTTAGCAGCAAACTGGATTTCTCGATCAAACGGAGCCTTCATGGAAGCGGCGGAAACCATATTTTTAGTCCAATCAGAAAAATTTGACTTTAGAGTAGAATTTTCTTACTCAAAGAAAAACTTTAGAAAGTCAAGATGATCAAGACCTCCGTAAATACGAACTCGGCTGAATTCCAAGCGAATGCTGCGCACATGCAGGCGCTGGTCGAAGATCTACGCGCCAAGGTTCAAAAGATTTCTCTTGGGGGGTCGGAGCGGGCACGCGAGAAGCACCTATCGCGAGGGAAACTCCTCCCACGGGAACGCGTTGAACGACTGTTGGATCCCGGGACGCCGTTTTTGGAGCTCTCCCAATTTGCGGCTTATAAAGTTTACGAAGAAGACGTCCCTGCGGCTGGAATGATCACAGGCATTGGGCGCGTCGCCGGACGGGACGTCATGATCATCTGCAATGACGCAACAGTTAAGGGCGGGACCTATTTCCCGCTTGCCTGTAAGAAACAAGGTCGCGCTCAGGAAATTGCTGAGAAGAACCACCTACCTTGTATCTACTTGGTTGATAGCGGGGGTGCGAACTTGCCTCGCCAGGCCGAAGTTTTCCCGGATAAAGATCATTTTGGCCGCGCCTTTTATAACCAAGCCAATATGAGTGCGAAGGGTATCGCCCAAATCGCGGTCGTAATGGGATCTTGTACAGCGGGCGGAGCCTATGTTCCTGCCATGGCTGATGAAAGTATTATAGTTCAAGATCAGGCCACAATTTTTCTTGCCGGACCGCCTCTCGTGAAAGCCGCCACGGGCGAAGATATTGACGCGGAAAGCCTTGGCGGAGGCCTTTTGCATGCCCAAACCTCGGGCGTTGTCGATCACCTCGCACAAGACGATGCCCATGCCTTACATATCGCGAGAGAGGCCATCTCAAGTCTCGACGTTCCGATTCCGGCCTACTCCCCTGAACCCGTCTTGCCTCCAGCTTATGACGAGGAAGAGCTCAACGGCATTATCTCAAAGGACGTCCGCAAGCCTTATGATTGCCGCGAAATTATCGCCCGCATTGTCGATGGCTCAAAGTTTGACGAGTTCAAGAAACTCTATGGCGAAACCCTTGTCTGCGGATTCGCCAAAATCGAAGGATATAAAGTTGGCATTATCGCAAACAACGGAGTTCTCTTTTCCGATTCGTCACTAAAAGGCGCACATTTTGTTGAGCTTTGTAGCCAACGACATATCCCCCTCGTCTTCCTGCAAAATATAACAGGGTTCATGGTTGGGTCCGAAGCCGAAGCGGGCGGAATTGCCAAACACGGCGCCAAAATGGTCCATGCTGTCGCCTGCACGAAAGTTCCAAAATTCACGGTCCTTGTTGGCGGATCTTACGGCGCAGGCAATTACGGAATGTGCGGCCGCGCCTATGACCCCAATCTTATGTTTATGTGGCCCAATGCGAGAATATCCGTAATGGGTGGAGAACAAGCAGCGAGCGTTTTGGCGACGGTGACCCGGGGAAGCGATGGTTGGTCAGAAGAAGAGCTTGAAGATTTCAAGAAACCAATCCGAGAAAAATATGAACGTGAGGGTCATCCCTATTATGCCAGCGCACGGCTCTGGGACGACGGGATCATTGCGCCAACCGACACACGCCGGGTTCTAGGGTTGGGTTTAGCCATGGCAGCGAACGCGCCCCGACGGGAGACCCGCTTCGGCGTGTTCAGAATGTAATGCAGACCATCACTAAAATATTGATCGCCAATCGTGGCGAGATTGCTTGCCGTGTTATTCGGACCGCTCGCAAAATGGGTATCCAAACCGTGGCCGTTTATTCGGACGCTGACCGCGATGCTCTACATATTCGTCAAGCCGATGAGGCTGTACATATTGGTCCCTCACCCGCCGCCGAGAGTTACCTCCTAATCGACAAAATCATTGCTGCCTGCATCGAGACTGGTGCGGACGCCGTTCATCCTGGCTACGGCTTTCTCTCCGAAAACCCGTCATTCGTCAGAGCCTGTCAAAAGGCCGGCATCACTTTTATTGGCCCTCTTCCGGAAAGTATGGAAGCTATGGGACTTAAAGATGCCGCGAAAAAGCTCATGGCCGCGGCCAATGTTCCAATAACGCCCGGCTATCACGACGACAATCAAAACCCAGAGGTCCTTGCCGCCGAGTCTAAGAAAATTGGCTACCCTGTCCTTATTAAGGCCGTCGCTGGCGGCGGCGGTAAAGGCATGCGGAAGGTCGACGACCCCGGCGAGTTCGAAGCCGCATTGGCGTCTTGCCAACGGGAGGCCAAGTCCAGCTTTGGAGATGACCGCGTCTTAATCGAGAAATACATTACCTCGCCTCGCCATATCGAAGTCCAAGTCTTTGGCGACACGCATGGAAACGTCATCCATTTGTTTGAGCGGGATTGTTCTATCCAGCGTCGGCATCAAAAAGTTTTGGAAGAAGCCCCTGCACCCGGCATGACTTCTACCGTTCGCAAAGCCATGACAGATGCAGCAGTTCAGGCAGCCAAGGCCGTCAACTATATCGGTGCGGGCACGGTCGAATTTATTGTCGATGGTTCAGGTGAGTTAAAGACTGACGGTTTTTGGTTCATGGAAATGAATACCCGTCTGCAAGTCGAGCATCCTGTAACGGAGATGATCACGGGTCTAGACCTTGTTGAATGGCAAATCCGTGTTGCTCGAGGCGAAGCCCTTCCGCCCCAAGAGTCAATCAAAATTTCCGGCCACTCCATCGAAGCACGGCTCTATGCTGAAGACCCCGCCAATGATTTTCTACCCAGCGTCGGTCCACTCAAGATCCTAAATCTCCCAAGTGAGCACCGCGTAGACACCGGTGTCGAACAAGGCGGCGAAGTTTCAATCTATTATGACCCGATGATCTCAAAAATTATCACCCACGCCGATACACGCTCAGACGCTTTGTTGGAGTTAGATAGACTTTGTAGAAACACGCATGTCTATCCGATCAAGACGAACGCCCGTTTTCTGGCGTCCTGTCTCTCACATCCACAATTCATTGCGGGCGATGTTTCGACCAATTTCATCGCCGCGAATGAAAGCGTTCTGTTTGGCCAAGATACCATTGAGAGTGATATCGATAGTATTGCGTCCGCCCTTTTACCTGAACAAAACAAAACAGGATTCGCCAGGTCAAACGGTTGGCGCCTCAATCAACCAGCCCGCAGCTTCTTTATGAAAAGCCAGGACGGTGAGGATTTGCGGCTCCCCCTGAACCCACAAAATGCCAGCCAGAATACCGCGCATTATAAACGCCCCAAAGGTGACGTCGTATTCGTAGACGGCAAAAGTTATTTGATTGAAGCGGTTACCCTATCTGACACATTGGCGGCAGGCGGCAATGTCCTCGTCGCACCAATGCCTGGGAAAATTATTTCGGTCATCGGCAAACCCGGGGACCTCGTCAATCAAGGCGATCCATTGATCGTCATGGAAGCCATGAAAATGGAAATGACTCTCGAAGCCCCACGCGGCGGAATTATTGAAACCGTAGACGCCTCTCTAAATTCGCTTGTCGCCGGCGGCGATATATTACTTGTTCTGAAAGAAGATTAATTGTGACCACATCTTACCCGACATTGCAGTATGGCCTGTCCGACGAAATCATTATGATCAGGGATACAGTCCACAAATACGCGCAGGAGCAAATCCTGCCGATTGCGGCGGAAGTCGATACCTCAAATAAATTTCCGAGAGAGATTTGGCCGGATATGGGCGCATTAGGGCTTCATGGCGTTACGGTTTCTGAGGAATATGGCGGAATTGATATGGGCTATCTTGCTCACACGATTGCAGTCGAAGAAATTAGCCGCGCATCCGCTTCAGTTGGCCTGTCTTACGGAGCGCATTCCAATCTCTGTATCAATCAACTGCACCGCTGGGGCAACGCCGAACAAAAAGCTAAATATCTGCCTAAGCTAGTTTCTGGCGAGCACTTAGGCTCACTCGCGATGAGCGAACCGGGCGCTGGATCTGATGTCGTTTCAATGCGCTTGAAAGCAGAGACGGCACAGGGCGGTTACTTGCTCAACGGGAATAAGATGTGGATCACCAACGCACCGACTGCGAACACTCTAATGGTCTATGCAAAGACGGATCCGAGTGGCGGATCAAAGGGCATATCTGCATTTATCATTACTCCAGAAATGGAAGGCTTCACGACGGCACAGAAACTCGACAAACTGGGTATGCGCGGCTCCGACACCTGCGAGTTAGTTTTTGAGAATTGCTTTGTGCCTGACGATAATCTTGTTGGTAAGGTCGGCCAAGGTGCTGAAATCCTGATGAGTGGATTGGACTACGAGCGTGTCGTTTTGTCCGGAATTTCCGTCGGCATCATGCAAGCCGTTATGGATATCGTTTTGCCATACGTTCACGAACGCAAACAATTTGGTAAGGCCATTGGTGAGTTCCAACTGATGCAAGGTAAGCTTGCCGATATGTATGTCACCCTCTCTACGGCACGCGCCTATACCTATGCTGTCGCGGCCGCCTGTGATCGCGGAGAGACAACGCGCAAAGACGCGGCTGGCTGCATTCTATATGCGGCTGAGAAGGCTACGCAGGTCGCTTTAGAAGGCATTCAAATCCTAGGCGGCAATGGATACATCAATGAATATCCAACCGGGCGCTTGCTTCGCGATGCCAAACTTATGGAAATTGGTGCAGGAACTAGCGAGATCCGTCGCTGGCTCATCGGCCGCGAACTCTTTGGCGAGACGGCCTAACTGAAGCCATACGAACAGGTTCACAACCCCCGTGAAACTTTAGTTTCATCCTGAGCGACTGCCAAAGTATATAATTAGGACTGTCCGCGCGGGGCAGGCCACGAAGGCTTGCCAAGGGTAGGTCTTTCATCTGTGTTTACGCGGTCTAACCAGTGCATCTGTCTCACGACATCTGCACTCCCCGTAATTCGCTAAGACGAATTACGAGGCGCGCGGCGGTGCGTTCAAATGACGGCCAAAATTTATTTCCTGCCGTTCCAGACAGTCCAACTCTCGTCACCAGCCCCGGACCTTACGCGTTACCGCAAAGCCCTAAGCACACCGTCTTTCGATACAGAATAGATAACGCGTCTATCTCGTCCCATGTCCGAAAGAACCCGATTAATATGCGGGATGAATTACTAGCTGAGGATAGAAGTTTTCAGATTTTTTTTAAGTGGCTGAAAAAGTTGAAAAAACTCAAATGCTAAAAATGATTGTTTGAAGGGCACAGTTGAAACGGCAGATCTGGAGGTAAACCGAAAACTCAAGGATTAGCTTTGCGAATAAACTGACGACCCATGATGATTATGAGCAATGTGAAAAATAGAACTAAAGGATATCCGAGCAATTTGTGGAATGTCTCTAAAAATTCGTAGGGCCCGTTCATACGTTCTACCGGGCTAGGAATACCGAACCAGTCAAACACTTTCCATCTCGACCCACGCGCCCAAACCGTCAGCGGGCCTGTGATCAATTTCAAACCAAAGGTTATTTGAAAAAAACGAAGCGACCATAATTCCCATTTCTGATAAGCAATTGGGACAACAGATTTTTGTTTTAGGACTAAAAATAACGCGACCGGAACAAAGAGGAGAGAGGCATAGCCAACATGTTTCCATATGGCGGCAACAAAGCCTGTTCTATCAACCTTTGGATCAATTAGATGAATTGAATGACCCAAATAATATACATAAAGACTGGCCAAAACGATGATCAGGCCAATCCAGAATTTTAGTGTCTTCATCGAGGCGTGCATTATTGGACGTCAGGACTTGCATTGATCGCCTCTTGTTTGGCGGCCTTTATTGAACTGTCAATATCGAGAGTGACATAGCTCTCTATAATTTTTGAGGCTTCTGTGACGGCTTCAGACACCGTTAATTCCTTATCTTTCAGTTTGTCCGTCATCTCCATAACGGGCATGTATAATTCTGTTGGTTCGCCTTGAACGGTAAGGCCGAGCGCAACATTCTTTGTTTCCATATCGGTCCACAGATCCCGAACACCTGCCCAATAGTCTTTCGTATTCGTCCAATAGTTATCAGCAATATCGATCTCAAAATCATCTGATTTCCTGTAAGTGTTGACGCCGACTTCCCGCACGAGGGCTTTGGGGTTTTCGCCCGTGAGGATGAGTTTAGTGTTATCCTGTTCGTGGACCCAACCGAACGGGGTTATCACATGACGGTTCACCGCCATCATTCCATGATAGTCATCTCGTGTCGTCATATCCCGCCGTGGTAGTGGGCGCATGTTTTGAGGGGAGGTCCAGGTCGAGAGTCCATTTTCATGAACCCACTCTCCGGCCGCTGAGTATCTGGGACTATCGTCAACTTGATAGACGAACTGTGCCCATTTGCCTTTGCTTTCATCGGAAGACAGGTCTCGCTTTTTCCAACTGTTGAAGCCGACAAAGTCATAAACATATTCGGGTTCATAGACCCAATCTTGACGCCAATGTTTGACTGGAAATTTCTGCTCACCACCAACAACCAAGATATGCTGGAGGCTTATAAAGCCAGGCTCATCTTTGATGACGCGCACAACTTCATGCGCACCTGAGAGCTTTGGCTCTTTGAGTTTATATCCGGCTTTCAGAGTCACTGTTTCTGTGAAGTCGAACGAAACCTTATAATTTCCGGCCATGGCTTTTATTGCCGCGCGGTCCTCCGCAATCTTATTCTCTGACACAACCGCTGCTGTCGATCTTGTACCAAGTTCGTTTTGAGTCGGTGTCGCTGAGCAACCGTTCAGAGCCGCTAAGGAACAGCCAGAAACAACAACGGCTATTGAAAAGTTTCGAGCTCTCCGAAAGCCCTGAGGAGGAGAAAAAAGATAGGTCATAGGGCGCTCTTCAAATAAATTTCATAATTGCTGTTGCAACTCATTCGCAACTTGTTATGAGCGCTTAATGCAATTGCGAGTCGTTCGCAAGAGAAAACGAGACCATTATGAAACCCTATTTATTTCTGAGTACAATCTTGTGCGGGATATCATTCGCGACAGCCTCTAACGCTCAAAACACTGACGCGCCGATAGAAAAAAGAGCAAATTCAGAAGAAGATGTGATCACAGTTTACGGAACGGCGACCCCAGTCTCTGTATTCGACTTCCCCGGTCAAGTTGGCGTGGTTTCTCGCGAAGAGATTGAGATTTTCGCTCCAAGTTCGATCTCTGAGGCTCTGCGAGATGTTCCCGGCGTTGAGTTTTCTGGCGGGCCGCGCCGTACAGGTGAAACACCTTCTATTCGGGGAAGAGGCGGCGAAAGCGTGTTGATCCTTTTAGATGGTGCGCGTCAGTCGTTCATCTCTGCGCATGATGGGCGTTTCTTTCTGGACCCTGACCTGGTCAAGACAGCTGAAGTTGTGAAAGGGCCTGCCTCCTCCCTCTATGGATCCGGCGCCGTTGGGGGCGTTCTGGCATTCGAAACCGTTGATGCCGCGGACTTTTTGGAGGACGGAGAAACGGCGGGCATACGTTTACGCCTGGGCTATCAATCCGTGAATGATGACTATCTTGGGACGTTAACGGCTTATACCCAACAAGGTGATTTGGACTTAGTCGGAAGCTTTGGCCTGCGGAGTTCGGGAGACATAGCTTTGGGGTCGGGAGCAAATTTACCATCCGACGACGACATTCAAAATTACCTCCTGAAAGCAGGGTATTCAATTTCTGATGCGTTACGGGTCGAAGGATCTTACCAACGTTTGGAAAACACAGCGATTGAACCGAATAATGGCCAAGGGGTTGCGATTGGTAATGACGTTGAAAAGGACATCGGAACAGATACCTTTCGATTCAGCGGTATGTTTAATCCCGAGAATAATCTCATTGATGCCACGCTTACAGCCTATCAGACAGACACCTCCGTTGAAGAGTTTGATCAATCGATTGATCGTACAACAGTAAGAGACATACAAACGACTGGCGTTGGGCTGCGCAATACGTCGACGTTCGAAACTGGCAGCATAGAAACACGGGTTACGATTGGCGGCGATTGGTATCGCGACGAACAAATTGGCACAGATACAGACACAGATGACGGCACGCGAAATGGCGTGCCGGATGGCGAAGCGAGTTTTATCGGTGTTTTCGCACAAGCCGAGGCGCGCCTACCTTTGGGCGAAAATATCGACCTACTTGTCATCCCTGGCATTCGCTATGATTCCTTTGAGGGTGAAGCGATTGGCGAAACGGAGACGAGCGAAGATACAGCTTGGTCTCCGCGTTTAGCGGCCAGCTTAGGCTCTGAGTCTATTCGAATTTTCGGCTCTTACTCCGAAGGATTTCGAGCTCCATCTATCAATGAGCTCTATTTGGACGGTGTCCATTTTCCTGTGCCGCATCCAACCTTGTTTAATCCGGCGCTTGGTTCATTCGTCTTCGTCAACAACAATTTTGTTCCAAACCCTGAACTGGTCCCTGAAAAGGCCAAAACTTTTGAAGGTGGGCTTTCATTCTCATTTGACGACCTTGTTGTACCGGGAGATAGTTTTAGGGCTAAAGGGTCTTATTATCAAAGTGATGTGACCGACCTCATCAATATTCGAGTTGATTTCGCGTTTGATCCAACCTGTTTTGCATCGCTAAGTTTTCAACCTTGTACAGCTGGCACAACCGTCAGTGACAATCTCGCCGATGCGGAGTTGTCAGGTTTCGAATTTGAAGGCCGTTACGACAGTCGCAGAGTCGCTCTGATTGCCAGTTATGGCAGCGTCGACGGCGAAGACAAATCCACAGGAGAAGATCTTGGGGTCTTATCTCCGGATCGTTTCACCTTAGATACGAGAGTGAAAATTCCGGAAGTCGATGCGCAGATAGGTGCCAGACTTCAGATCGCGTCCAGTTTTGAGCGGTCAGCCTTAAATGATCAGAACATGTTGGACGTCGTTGAAAGCCGGGATCGCTATCGAGTCCTCGATTTATATGCGAGTTGGCGACCAGATTCTTTAAAAGGAATAGGTCTCGACTTAGGAGTCGATAATGTTTTTGAAGAAAATTATGACCGCGTTTTCCAAGGGGTCAGTGAACCCGGCCGAAACTATAAAGCCGCAGTTACATTACAAAAGAATTTCTAATGGGAATTCAATCCCAAATATCGCCAAATGGGTTTACGGGTCTTCGGATTAGCGAATTAGACTTTGCCACAGGCTTGGCCGTTTGGGGGTTTCGAGCCGTTGCTACCGGTCATGGAAACTGCGCGGCTGTAGTTGACGGGTTTGAACGCGCGCTAGGAGATGCGTCAAAACAAGCACGCCAATCCCTACATCATTTGGCTATCGAATTTTCTAATGTTGGACGCCGTACATTTCATTTATCTGCACCGGGCTGTTTAGGCGTTACACATGACGAAGTTTGCCTAATTGGGGCGATCTACGCCGCACAAACCTGTCAGAAGGAGTACGCTGCAGGGCAACTCGTCTGGTTATTGGGGCGGAGCGCGACATTAGAATTGAAAGCGGCATTGCAAGACGTAGCCGACGTTCTGCTCTTGGCTAACTACGCTGTCCAGGACCCTAAAGAATTGATGGATCGTTTTTACCCAATCGCCAATCAAGCAACACTTAGGGGGGATCAGCAGGAGAATGCTTCTAATGTGCGGACTTTACACTAGTGAAACAGCAAGAGACTGGTTGGAAACCCAGTTAACCGTTCTGAGCTGTCTGACCGAGGATATCACAATGAATCCCGACGCAGACTTAAGTCTCATTGAATGCCTTAAAACGCATCAAAAATGGTTGGAAGCTGAGCTCCTCATTTTAGATAATCCTGAAAAATACCGTCTGTCCAACTTCGCTCTTGCACCCGCTTACCCTCTCCTCGAGCGTAATTCCGTCTGACCGTTAGGTCAGCGCGGAAATTTCGAGACATTTCGCGACGTCATGAAAACTCATATCATTTTCTTTGGGAATACGGTGCCGTAATAAGGGTCGAATGCCCCCTCTCTAACGAATAGGCCACTCCCCATCAGCTGCACCCCATTCACTCCAAGACCCATCATAGAGCCCCAATTCATTCTCCAGAACTAATGTCGCGGCTAATGAATTGATGGCGGCAGTCATCCCCGAACCACATGTAAATACGAGCGGCGCTTCACCCAGATCCAGAGGGTCAAACAATGCCTCCAACTCCTGTTTCGGTCGTAATTTTCCACCATCCAATAACTTCGTATATGGAAGATTGTACGATCCAGGAATGTGTCCACGTCTAGACCCTGCTCGGGGCTCCGGCACTTTCGCATGAAAACGGCCACTTGATCTTGCGTCTACGACAACAAACTCTTTCGACTCGATGTTCTGTCGTACTTGTTCCGCGGTTTTCATTTTCTCCGAGTCGAATTGGCTGACGAAATTGCCCGGCGTATAGACTTCTTTAGAAATAGGTTCTGTCGCGCCGCCAGACGAAATCCAATCATTTAATCCGCCATCTAATACCGCAACATTTTTGTGCCCCATCACCGTCAACATCCACCACGCTCGAGGAGCAGAATACAGACCCAAATTATCGTAAATGACGAGTTTGCTCTCGGTATTAATTCCAAGGCTTTGACTTGCTTTGGTAAATGCCTCCGAAGATGGCATCATGTTCGGAAGGTCGATTTGTTTGTTAGAGAAGTGATCTTTCAAATTGAAAGGTCTTGCGCCAATAATCTGAAGACCGGGGTGCAGAACCTTCAAATTAGCCATGTTTGAGATCGGACTAGCGTCCAAAACGATCAGGTTTGGATCACCAAAATTGCGACCTAACCAGTCTACATCTACCAATGACGAATGCATTGGGTATTCTAGTCAGGTTTCCCCAAACTAGCAAATGTAACTTCGTCTATTTTTCGTTTGTCAAATCAAACTCGGCAACGAAATTCCGGTTCTCTCGCGACAATTTATAAGTCATTTTCTTGCCCGGAATTATGTCGATTGACCACGTATTTGTCATAGAGGCTAGCAGCCCGTTTTCTTCAAAATTCGCCTTTGAAAATTCATCCACCGGGAAAATCGCACGCGTTGATGTGCTATTTTCCGATGTCGCGACACCGCCATATCCTGTCACTGGATCAGGTGATCCATCCTTCAATGTATGTGCATGGCGAAAATCGAGAGATTGCCCCGCATCTTGCAATTTCAAAGTCCAGACTCGGCTTTGATCTGGCCCTACTGCGAGCGGCAGAACGGTCGTATTTTCATTTGGACAGGTCACAGGACCAAGCATGAGGACCTCTTTTCGCCAATCTTCGTCTTGAGGATCTGCACTCGTCACATTTCCTTCGAAACTTTTCCCGCACAGGCTTTGCAGATGAGACTGAAAACCTACCAATGGCGAATTGATCTCAGGCCCTGAGCATGCCGCCAAAACAATAGCAGTACAGGCTGACCCAATGAGAAGCTTAATCTTTGTCATACTATGTTCCAGGTCAGGCTGTTTTACGGATATCAATGGCTTTGCCGGAATAGGTCTCTAATTTTTCGACCAACTCACCCTGTTTAACAGGTTTGGTGAGATAATCATTCATTCCGGCATCCAAACAGTCCTGTCGGTCGTTTTTCAAGGCATGTCCAGTTAAAGCAATAACGGGAATAGCAGATAAATCATTTCCGGCTTCAAATAAGCGAATGGTTCGGGTTGCTTCGAAACCGTCCATAACCGGCATAGATACATCCATGAGGATTAGCGGAAAGCGATTAGTGTCTTGCATGTATATATTAACGGCTTCCTGACCGTTATTCGCAAAAACAGGTTTGAACGGCGTATCCGCGAGCATTAGTTTAACGACGTCCTGATTGAGCGCGAAATCCTCTGCAACCAAGATTTCCTGCTTCATAGAAATGACCCGTTCAGGTTTTGCTTTCTTAACAACCTCAGAAGAAACTCGCTCAACCGGATTTGAAAGCACACGCACGATTGTTTCAAAGAGACGACGCTCACGAACGGGTTTGATGAGATAGCTATCAATGCCCATCTTGCCCAACGCTGACGTGCTAACAGGCTGATCGCAAGAGGATAGCATGATAATTTGCGGATTTTCGATAGACGCTGTTTGCGTTACGAGCTGCGCGAATTCTTTACCGTTTATTCCTGGCATGAGGAAATCAAGCAAAACGAGATCATATGGCTGGCCGGCATCCTGAGCCGCTTTTATTTTTGTTAGAGCTTCGACACCATCATTAGAGGTGTCCGCATCTATGTCCCACGCCTGTAATTGTTGCGAAAATAGATCACGATTGACCTGAATATCATCTACGATCAAGACGCGGCGACCCTTCACAAGCGAGCTATCAAAAGCTTCTATTTTTGCAGCGTGATCAATCGGTAGAGGGACGCGGAAACCAAAGCTGGAGCCTTCGCCTAATGTGGAATTGACGCGCATGCGTCCACCCATCATCTCAATGATGTGTTTTGATATCGTCAAACCAAGTCCTGTCCCGCCGTAAACGCGCGTGGTCGATCCATCAGCTTGTGTGAATTTTTCAAAAATCCGGTTCATTTTTTCCGGAGAAATTCCAATGCCGGTATCTCTTACGTCGACCGTACAGACAAACATGTCTCGGCTTGGCTGGATATCGACATCGATGGTAATGTGACCCTTCTCAGTGAATTTAACGGCGTTACCCAAGAGGTTCGTAATGACCTGACGGATACGTCCAGCATCCCCGATAAAGTTCTTCGGGAGATCGGAGGGATAGTTGATAATGAGCTCGAGATCTTTTTCCTGTGCCGTATTGTGCAAAAGTGAGGTCACATCGTTAATTGAAGATTTCAGATCGAAGGGGATCGGATCCATCTCAAATGCCCCCGCTTCGATTTTAGAAAAGTCCAAAATATCATTTATGATGGTCAGCAAAGCCGAGGCCGAACTATTGATAACGGATACGAATTCACGTTGACGATCATTAATGGCGGAATTGCTGAGGAGTTCTGCCATGCCCAAAATGCCGTTCATGGGCGTGCGAATTTCATGGCTCATATTGGCAAGAAATTCGGACTTCGCTTGAGACGCGGCAATCGCTTCATCTTTGGCCTGTTCTAAATCAGCAGATTGTTTGCGCTCACGGGAAACGTTTTTCACGAAGGCTTCCAAGCGGATGGCTTTTCCATCTTCATCGCGAATAATGGATCCGGATGTTTGAAACCAATTTGTTGAACCCGTCCCAGATGTGCATCGACAGGTATATTCAAAACGATCCCCCGTGCGGTGGGCGTTCTTCATGATAGCTCTAAATTCAGGCCTATCCTCAGGATGAATAATATAGATGATACCTTGATTTAGTATTTTTTCGACAATCTCTTCACCAAAATATTGGCACAAGGAATTACTCAGCGTATATTCTTTAGTTCTCAGATCGAGTTGCCAATATCCAGATTGCCCAAGCTTCAGGGCCTTATCTAGCAGCTTTTCCTTTTCCACTAACTCAGAGACATCATCAGCGATTGAAACGGTTTTTCCACACGGAAGAGGCTTGCGTACAAAACGATGGGTCGATCCGTCGCCTAAGGTCACCAATCGGGAAACAGCCTCCTCCCCGGCATTATTGCGTTTGATTTGATCGTTCGGAGACAGTTTTTGTGCCTCCAACATTTCCGCTGTGAACAGACCATTTGCGACCATCAGTTCATGACATTTTGACAATGGATCCCCTGGTTTGAGTTCATCATGCGTAACGCCAATATTTTTGTAAACAGACTCGGAAATGAACAGATAGTTCATGTCTTCATCTAAAATACTCACGCCTGAGAGTAGGTGATCGGCCAGAATTTTGGCATACTCGGCATCTCGCTCGAGTTTATCTGCGACTGTGCTTGCCTCATCAATCGGCATAAGAATCCCCTAAGCTCCGTAGCGGAGCCATCGTCCCGTTAAAGTTGTTCTCTAGGTTTAAGGTTAACAAAGACCAAAAAAAAACGGCCCTCTGCAAATTAGCAGGGGCCGCGTGTAGTCTTCGCAAATCAATCGGGGAGAGTGAATGCGGTTTGAAACGCGGCGACAAAAGGGGAGGACGTTGCCGCGTCCGTGCTCACTATATAGGTATAACCTTCGTCGTTCGGAACCAGCGAGAACGCAAGAGAGCTATGCAAAAAAGCATAGACATTGGCGTTATAGCGCCCAGCTATTCATTTTCGGGTCATGTTCATGCAAAAATCACGATTTCGGCCAATCTCGCGTAACATTTGTCAAAAATTCACGGAATACTTTAGCGCGAACTGATCCGCGCAACTCTGTCGGGTAAACGAAATAGAGGTCAAATTCCTCGCCTCGTACCGTTGGCAAGATACGAACAAGGCGTTTTGAGAGCACAGTCATATAATCCGGAATACCTACAATTCCTATCCCTGCCTCTGCTGCACGCATAATTCCGTGTAAGTTATTGACAACCAAAACCGGTTTACGCGGACCATCCTTTGCCTCACGGCCGACGTCCAACACCCAGTTAGCGCTATGCAAGTTCTTTGGAATCAAGTCTCCAAAGGCGACAATCTTATGATTATCGAGATCCTTTGCCGATGTTGGGGCACCATAGTCGGATAAATACTGATGACTGGCATAGAGTGACTGAGAAATCTGACCGAGTTTCCGTTCAATCAAATCTCCTTGGGTGGACGGCCAAGGACGCAATGAGCAATCCACATCAAATGCGGACAGATCATGCTCCTCGTCTTCCAGAATAAGCTGAACATCAATATCGGGATAGGCTTTGAGAAATTCCGGCAAGACGGAGGGCAACCAATTCGACCCTAATGAAATTGGAGTCGATACCCGCAAAACACCCTGCGGTTTTTGGCGAGAGTCAATGATATGGCTTTGCACCCGAGCAATTTTGACAGAGACTTCATCTGCCGTCTTAAACAATATCTGCCCTTGCTCTGTAAGGGTTAGCCCTCGGGCGTGACGGTGAAAGAGCGGCATTTCCAGCGAGTCTTCCAGCGCCGTGATTTGACGCGAAACCGCCGATTGGGAAATCCTAAGCTTATCCGCAGCCGCCGTCAGAGAACCAGTCTGCGCCGCTGCATGGAATGTCTTTAGCTTATCCCAATCGAGGGTGTGAGGCATTTACTCCGCCGCCTCTACTGCAGGTGCCGGTTTAGCCGCATCTAGTTCAGCTAAATATCGTTCGGCCTCTAGCGCGCCCATACAGCCAAGTCCGGCCGCCGTAACAGCTTGCCGCCAATCTTCATCCGACACATCGCCAGCTGCAAAGACGCCTGGGATATTCGTGGCGGTGCTATCCGGGGCCGTTGTTATATATCCGCCCTCGTTCATAACGACATGGCCTTTAAAAATCTCAGTCGACGGCTTGTGCCCAATCGCAACAAACACACCATGTGTTTCGCGGTCATAAACCTCGCCTGATTTTGTACTTTTCAAACGAACGCCAGTTACACCTAATGGCTGATCGTCGCCCAAAATTTCTTCGAGTGTGGTATCCCAAAGAATTTCGACTTTTGGATTGTCGAACAGACGTTGCTGCAAAATCTTCTCCGCCCGCAAGCTGTCGCGGCGATGCACAAGTGTCACACGGGACGCAAAATTCGTTAGGAACAGCGCTTCTTCAACGGCTGTGTTCCCACCGCCAACGACGACAACTTCGCGGTCGCGATAGAAAAACCCATCACAAGTCGCACAGGCTGAAACGCCAAAACCCTGAAATTTATCTTCTGAGGGCAAGCCAAGCCATTTGGCTTGGGCGCCCGTCGCGATAATCACAGAATCAGCGGAATAAGTTTTCCCACTCTCACTTTTCATCATGAAAGGCTTTGATGAAAAATCGACATCCGTAATCATGTCCTCATAGAACGCCGTACCGAACTTCAGCGCATGTTCTTTGAATTTATCCATGAGGTCAGGCCCCATAACTTCTGGGAAACCCGGATAGTTTTCGACGTCAGTCGTAATAGTCAACTGTCCGCCAGGTTGCGGGCCGGCGACAATGCCAGGCTCTAGCATGGCGCGCGCAGCATAGACGGCCGCTGTATAGCCAGCAGGACCGGATCCTACGATCAGCACGCGGTGATGAATTGTTTCGCTCATGAGGGACTCATTTCAAATTTTCAGGCAAGTTATTATCTTGCGTAATGTAGGGAGGCCGCCTCTATCCCGCAACGCCCCCACGGACGGTATATGTGGAGAGTAAAAAACAGGCTTTCCGCCTAAGGCCAAATGAAATCAAAAGAGATTCGATATAGGCCCTTTAAGACAGCGTTGTCATTTTGAAGTTTCTCTGGCAGGAGACCGTTATGAAACATCTTACACTCCTCCTCTCTACCGCCTTATTTTTCGCCTGCGCTCCCGCCGCGCAGACGTCTCCCACAGCTAAGCCTGCGCCCGTTGCCGATACAGAAACGACGTCCAAGGCGGGTTTTGTCTGGCCCCGCAGCTATGATTACATGCCCGAAGGCGCGACGCTTGTTTTTTCGGCAACGACAAATTGGCGGCATGACAGCGGTATCGCGGGCGCTCAAGCCTTCTGGGCGCGGGAGGCCGATACCAACGGGACGGGCATTTACATTACTGAAGACTCCCGAGTTTTCTCCGATAAGAACCTTGAGAAATTCGACGTAATTGTGATGAACTCTGCGACGGGGGATGTCCTGACCAAAGACCAACAAGCCGCGATAGAGAGATTTGTTGAGAATGGCGGTGGGATGATCGCGCAACACGCAATGGGAGATAGCAGTTTGGCCGAGTTTTGGCCATGGTGGGAAACCCAGCTAGGGACTGAATTTGTTAGCCATCCTGCCGACCCACAATTTCAGGAAGCGGACGTTGTCTCCCTCGCCTCATCCCACCCCGTTATGGCAGGTCTCGGCGCAAAATTCTCGCACATAGATGAGTGGTATACTTTTACTGGACCTGTTGCTGGCGACGTTGTTGTTCTCGCTGGCTTGGATGAAAGTACTTATTCCCCGCTCAACAAAGTGTACGGGGTAGAAGACCTGCGAATGGGCCCCGAGCCATCAGATCATCCCATCATCTGGGCCAAATGCCCGGGCCAAGGGAAAATCGTGTATTCTGCTCTGGGTCATAAGACAGATGCCTTTGACAGCGAACCTCATGCAAAACTGCTGAAAAATGCGATGGCATGGGTGCGCAGCGAGAGCAATCAGGGCTGTCCAGAATAGCCTGAATCGTCGAGCCAATCTTTGAGGCGGTCTGGCCATTTGGAGATCGTCTCAAGGTCAGATCGATCACCCATATTAAACGCATGACCACCTTGCGCGAATATATGCACTTCTGCCGCAACGCCTGCCGCGCGGTACATATCGAGATGTCGGGAGATCGTTAGCTCCGGACCTGCATCGTCAAACGCGGATAGGAAAAACGCCGGCGGCGGAGACTGTTTCAAATGATCCGGCAATCCAATTGGACCTGGATAAATTTGGATCTGAAAATCGGGGCGTGCCGACACGCGTTCAACTCGGTCATTTGACTCTTTGTCGCCATCTGTTTCGCCATATGTCACCAAGTTCACCAGCTCCCCGCCAGCCGAAAACCCCATCACCCCAATTTTATTCGTATCCAGATTGTAAAGCGCTGCATTGGCGCGCACATAACGTATGGCTCGGCGCAAATCCTCCGCCGCATGAGTTTCTATATCATAATCACTGCCTGGTTGACGCGCGAGACGGTACTTTAACGCAAAGGCTGTGATATTTTGCTCGGAGAGAAACTTAGCCGCCTTTGCGCCTTCTGAGTTGAACACGAGATCTTTGTGTCCTCCTCCCGGCACAACAATAATGGCAGTTCCCATTGCCTCTTGATTGGGAGACCCCGGAGAGAAGAGCGTCAGCGAAGGGTTGTGAATATCACGAACCCACCACTCCTTTGCACGTTCAGGAATGTCTTTTCGATCTTCGAACCCCGGCGCGCCATCTATCCAAAGCGGAAGAACATTATCTTGGGCAAATGCCGAACAAGTCAGGAATAAGCTCAGGACGAAAGTTACAAAAAGACGCATGATAAAGACCCATCACCAAGTTATAAAAAGATACTAGGTTAGGAAAGGCGCCCTGTCCTTGGTTAATCCCGCCTATCAAAACGTTCCCAAAAAGCCTCTGCAATACGTGAGGTTTCGTTTAATGGTTCGTAATTCTGTCCGGCCAGCTGTCCGCTATACCTCGTGACGCCACAGCGGGTTTCCAAAGCCTTATAAAGTAATTCGAACTTCCCTGGCTGTCCCGACATTGGCAATCGGTATACAGGTTTCCCCGTCGTGCAGGCTTCGGCCAGCATATTGGTGCTATCTTCAGTCACAAGAATCATGTCTGCCCCACCTAGGAATGCAAAATAGGGATTTGGCCCCTCCCCGTCATGTAACCAGACATGGTCATGATCCGATGCAAAGCGTTTCCAATCCAAAATAGCAAA
This sequence comes from Litorimonas sp., assembly GCA_039975855.1. Classification (GTDB taxonomy): domain Bacteria; phylum Pseudomonadota; class Alphaproteobacteria; order Caulobacterales; family Maricaulaceae; genus Litorimonas. The sequence continues at coordinate 438,851 of JBDWGH010000004.1, forward strand.
GTCCGGCGTGCGGCGGGAAGTCGTGATCAACAGTGATTGCCCGTCAGCCGTCAATCCCCTCGCGGCAGCCAAATGCGCCTGATGAGATACCTTATCGAGTTTATGTGTTTTAGAGGTGCCCCCAATTAGGAGCGCCGTGCGCGGCATGGGTAATTTTGATAAACCGTCGGCAAAGCTGAGCGTTTCACCAATAATCTTCGTATCTGTTATACGATTGGGCGATCCAATCATATTTTCAACATTCGGTCCATTGATACCATCATGTTCGGGGGCGATGACCAAATCAAATTTAGCCATGTCCATACGCGGATCTTGCACATAGACCGTCATTACATCGGGACGATTTCGTTTTAAATGTAAGAGCGGTGCAATCGCCTGCCGCCCACAACCTATCGCTATATCGCAGTCTGGTAAATCAAACTTTGCCAATCGCAATTGCGCCTTCGGCGGAAGTGCGGCCAGGGTCTTGCTAGGGGTGATGTGTTGAGTTTGGATCGCAAGCGGACGCAGAGCAGCGCACGCTTCAGCCAAACCCAGAGCTTGGTTTTCTATTCCGCGCCGACCGTCAGAGAGAACGAGACAGCGAAGTGTCTCGGCGTCACCCTGCTGAGTCATTACTTATAATAGACCTCTAGGATTTCATATCCTTTGGACCCGCCTGGCGCGATAACTTCAAAGGCATCGCCGACTTCTTTGGTAATCATAGCACGGGCAATCGGGGATGTGACAGAGATCTTGCCGTCTTTCACATTTGCCTCATCTTCACCGACGATTTGATATGTACTTTCCTCATCCGTGTCTTCATTGACGATTTTGATCGTCGCGCCAAAGCGTACGACTTCACCTGACATAGATGCCGGGTCGATGACCTGTGCGAGAGCCAGTTTGGACTCCAGCTCTTGAATCCGACCTTCGATAAATCCCTGCTTTTCCTTCGCAGCATGATATTCCGCATTCTCTTTCAAATCACCATGATCCCGCGCAACCGCAATCGCATTGATTACCTCAGGCCGATCAACCGTCTTTAAGTGTTTCAGTTCTGATTCCAGCGCGGCATGGCCCTGAACAGTCATAGGAAATTTTTGCATGGCGAAATTATCTTTACGTCAAAATTACAAGCCGCAAGCAGATAGGGGCAAAAACTCCGTCGTCAAGTTGAAAATTCCGAGAGCCCAATCTGAAAAATGTCGTTTCTAACTAAAATTAAAGGTTCTGGATAGGCTTCTGTCATAATTACCTCTGTAAGACTACAAATGTAGGCAAAATCCTACATTATCGTTTTTCGATAAATTTTTCTGGACAAACCAGATTTAGTAGTTTATCGAAAAACAATAAGGCTTACGAATAACCCCTTCTGAACGCCTTATCCCGCTTCCGAGCCTAGCGTGCCAGCCGGGTTTGGTCGCGGTGTCAGACCGCCGGTAGCTTTTCATTGGGAAAGGCAGGCGAATTAAAGGAGAGCTGACATGACTGCACGTACAACATTTAAGACAATTGCCATTACATTGGCTGCATTGGGAACAGCTGTTGCCCCAGCCGCTTTTGCTACGCCCGCTGACACGGTCAGCGTAGAAATCGACACGCGATACCTCGAAACGGATTGGGGCGTCGAAAAAATTTACGACACCCTAGCGAGTAAAGCTGAAGCATCCTGTGTCACAAGTTCCGCTCGTGATTTTTCGGTTCGCAAATTTGAGCGCGATTGCATGACAGATCTACTCGATGACTTCATCGAAAACGCCGGACATGAGAAATTGACGACCTATCATGCGAGCGTCACAAACTAAGTCACTCCTCCCAGATCGTGACGAAAGGCTCTCCGCTTGGAGGGCCTTTTTTATTGGTAATGAGAACAAGGCAATAAAAAAGGCAGCAGGAGTGCCATCCTGCTGCCGGAATTGTCTAAGTCAATCGAAAGGAGACGAAAATCCAAAGACATTTGAAACTACGAGGTTTTTAGGGGAGGTGTCAAGGCCGCTCTGCCGCCAGTTAGCTGACGTTCATACAGTTCATACATATGTACCCAGGCGATCTTTACCCCGCAGCGATGCTTTGCAAGCTCTCCACCTCATAGTCCCCTTGATCTAACGCTTTGATCGATTCGACGGTGGCGCGAGCAGCTGCCGCAGTCGTGAAATATGGAATTTTCTGAGTGAGTGCTGTCCGGCGTAAGCTGAAGCTATCTTTAAGGCTTTGCTTGCCGCTGGTCGTATTGAAGACTAGCGCGATTTCACCGTTCTTCATCATATCAACGATGTGCGGGCGGCCCTCATGGACTTTGCGGACATACTCAACCGTGACCCCATGCTCACGCAAATATTTGGTTGTTCCGCCCGTTGCGACAATCTCGAACCCGAGGTTGATCAAGTCTTTGGCCATATCGACCATACCTGACTTGTGGTCTTCACGAACAGAGATGAACACTTTACCGGATTTCGGCAGCGTCACGCCGCCGCCGAGTTGGCTTTTGGCAAAGGCCATGCCGAAGTTATCGGCTAAGCCCATGACTTCACCTGTTGAACGCATTTCAGGCCCGAGCACGGTATCGACACCCGGGAAACGGGCGAATGGGAAGACGGCTTCCTTGACCGCGATATATTTCTGCGGACGTAAATTCAGATCAAATTCGGAGAGCTTAACGCCTGCCATGACTTTAGCAGCAATATTCGCAACCGGTAGGCCGATGGCTTTGGCAACGAAAGGTACCGTCCGTGACGCGCGCGGGTTTACTTCAATGAGGTAAACCTCACCGTCTTTGACGGCAAATTGGGTATTCATCAAACCGATAACACCCAGTTCTAAGGCGAGCGCTTCGGCTTGGCGGCCCAGTTCAGCTACGATATCATCAGACAAGGTGTAAGGGGGAAGCGAGCAAGCGCTATCACCTGAATGAACGCCGGCTTCTTCGATGTGTTCCATGACGCCCGCCACGAAAACTTGCTCTCCGTCGCAAATGACGTCGACATCAACCTCCACGGCATCCCGTAAATACTGATCGATAAGGAGTGGCGATTTTCCGGAAACCTTCACGGCCTCTGTGATGTATCGATTTAATTCCGCATCGGAATCCACGATTTCCATACCACGTCCACCGAGCACATTCGATGGGCGAAGAACCAATGGATACCCGACCACGTCAGCGGCTGCCTGGGCTTCTTTCGCATTGCGCGCGATGGCATTATTCGGTTGTTTGAGACCGAGCGTATCGACAAGATCCTTGAAACGTTCACGATCTTCCGCGCGATCCAGCGCGTCGCGTTTTGTTCCCAGAAGTGGAATTCCATTCGCCTCTAAAGCTTCCGCCAATTTCAAAGGAGTCTGCCCACCAAATTGGACAATGACACCCAATAATTCACCAGACGCCATTTCGCCTTGAATTAATTCGAGAACATCTTCTTCGGTGAGAGGTTCAAAATAAAGGCGATCAGATGTGTCATAATCTGTCGACACGGTTTCGGGGTTACAGTTGACCATGATGGATTCAATATCGAGCTCGGCCATGGCGTAGGCAGCGTGACAACAACAATAATCAAATTCAATACCTTGCCCAATACGGTTTGGACCTCCGCCCAAGATAACCACTTTCTTGCGGTCTGAGACACGGGCTTCATTTTCCACAACACCATCAAAACTTGGCGTCTCATAGGTAGAATACATGTAAGGTGTCTTGGCGGCGAATTCTGCCGCGCAAGTATCCACGCGCTTATATACAGGTCGAACATCAGCGGCGTGACGAGCCGCGCGAACAGTGCTTTCTGATTTACCCGTCAGTTGTCCGATACGAACGTCTGAGAATCCTTCAGATTTAATAGCACGCCATGAGGCAGCATCTTTGGGCAATCCGTTTTCGGCGAGCCAGTTTTCAGCTTTGATGAGCGTTTCAATCTGGCGAAGGAACCACGGATCAAATTTCGTATATTGCTGAACTTTTTCAACAGTGAAACCCGCACGGAAAGCTTGAGCAATCACGAGGATTCGATCTGGCGCCTGAATTGATAAGCGGGATTTTAGGGCAGATGAAATCTCCTCTGGATCATCCAATCCCAGATCAGTCGGGTCCAAACCAACAAGGTCAGTTTCTAAAGAGCGAAGGGCTTTCTGAAGGGATTCCGTAAACGTCCGCCCGATTGCCATTGCCTCACCCACAGATCGCATGGCGGTCGTTAGGATCGCCTCACTGCCCGGGAATTTCTCGAACGCAAAACGCGGAATCTTTGTCACCACATAATCGATTGTCGGTTCAAACGCAGCCGGAGTTGCGCCCGTAATATCATTGTCTAGTTCATCCAACGTGTAACCCACGGCGAGCTTTGCTGCGATTTTCGCAATCGGGAAACCTGTTGCCTTTGACGCCAAAGCCGAAGAGCGGGACACGCGCGGGTTCATCTCAATAACGACCATGCGTCCGTCCTTTGGATTTACCCCGAACTGCACATTGGAACCACCTGTCTCCACACCAATTTCTCGCAGCACTGCAAGCGAAGCGTCACGCATGATTTGATATTCTTTATCAGTCAGAGTTAGCGCCGGTGCGACAGTGATCGAATCCCCAGTATGCACGCCCATCGGATCGATGTTTTCAATCGCACAAATAATGATACAGTTATCCGCTTTGTCGCGGACGACTTCCATTTCATATTCCTTCCACCCAATCAGACTTTCATCAACCAGAACTTCATTGGTTGGCGATGCCGCGAGGCCAGACCGAACGATTTCCTCAAATTCCTGTTGATTATAAGCGACGCCGCCTCCCGTACCGCCCATTGTAAAGGCAGGACGAATAATGGCTGGCAGGCCTGTCTCAGGGAGCTTTCGAACTGCCTCTGCAACGCCTTCAGCGATGTTTGGTTCGCCATTATCATTCAGAGGAGCCGTGATGATCGTCGCCCGAGGATTTTCCAATCCTATCTTGGTCATTGCGGCGGCGAAACGTTCTCGCGATTCGGCTTTATCAATAACATCAGCTTTAGCCCCGATCATTTCGACGCCGTGTTTTTCCAGCGCGCCCATTTGTTCCAAAGCCAGGGCTGTATTCAGTGCGGTCTGCCCTCCCATAGTCGGCAATAACGCATCGGGTTTTTCAATGGCGATAATCTTCTCGACGATTTCAGGCGTAATTGGTTCAACATATGTCGCGTCCGCCATACCGGGATCGGTCATGATCGTCGCGGGATTAGAGTTCACCAAAATGACACGATAACCCTCATCACGCAGCGCTTTACAGGCCTGAACGCCTGAATAATCGAACTCGCAGGCTTGGCCGATAATGATCGGACCCGCCCCGATAATCAGGATAGAGTTTATGTCGGTACGTTTAGGCATGGAATCGACCCATTTTCGCGTGGAAAAGCAAATTGCCTCGCCATAATGAAGTGGGTCGATTGGTGCAAGACTTCTGCGGCCTGAAACTGCGGTAATTCTGGGGACAGGCCTAATTTTATTCAATTCCAATTAAGGAGCAGTTCAGCTTTCGGCTTGGACATAGGCGAGGCAGGCGTTAGTCTGCCCCAAAGCAAGAGGCCTTATCATGGTATATCGCAGACAATATGGGAGCAGAAGCCCCGTAAGACGCACAACAAATGGCATGAGCCAATTGGGCGGAGGCCGCACATTGCGCCGCCGCGGTGGTTTTCGGTGGCAGATCATGCTGCTTTTCGCTGTAGGAGCCGCGATCTACTATTTTATGAATCAAGAAACTGTTCCATTGACGGGGCGCAAACAGCTCCGGACCATGGAACCGGCTCAAGAAATGGCACTTGGCCTGCAGTCCTATCAACAAATATTGGGCGATTCACGCGTTGTCTCCCCGAATGAGCCCGTGGTGCAAGCGGTTCGTCAAATCGGTGAGCGGTTGAAAAGGGCTGCCGCGCCGGAGGATCCCGGCTTTGAGTGGGCTTTTAACGTCATTGATAGCGAGCAAGCCAATGCCTTCGCACTCCCTGGCGGTTACACAGCAATTTATACAGGCCTGATTCCCATTGCCGAAAATGAAGATGGGATCGCTGTCATTATGGGCCACGAAATTGGCCACGCCCTTGCCCATCACGGTGCAGAACGTATGGCCCAACAAAACATGCAGCGAATTGTCGGCGCGGGTGTTTCACTTGGCGCGGGCGGTATGGACACTGGCGCACAGCGCGCGGTTATGGGGGTTTTTGGCGGCATCAGCCAATATGGCTATGCGCTGCCTTTCTCTCGCAAGCACGAAAGTGAAGCCGACTACATCGGCTTGATTCTTGTCGCGCGCGCCTGTTACGATCCACGTGAAGCTCCACTTCTATGGGAGCGAATGGGTGCAAATGGCGGCGCCACACCTCCGGAATTTCAATCCACCCACCCAAGCCCAGCAACGCGGGTCGCGGATTTCCAAACTTGGATGCCTGAGGCGATCGCAATTTATAATCAAAACTGCCCAACCAAAATCTCGATGAGATAAACCGAGTGGCGAAAGAAAAAACAATCGCTGACCTCGGCAAAAGATGGCTGAGATGGGCACTAATGACCCTGTCAGCTACGGGTATATTGTTTTTTTCTATGATGCTGGCGAGCACTTTCGCAGACCGCGCTGTGCTGGAAAAAGCCGCGGTCTTCGCTGTTCAAAAGAAGGTTCAAGCTGAAGTTAAAACGAAATACCCAAATCTGGAAACCGAAGGATTTCTGCAGAGCGCAGAGTTTTTACGCGACAAATTTGGTGCCAAAGGAGAGGCATTTCAGAAAGCGCTGGACGCTATGATGGATGTGGCGGTTGCATCAGCCGTGTCTCGGTTTTGCGGGTGTGAGACCGTATCTCCAGAACGTCAAAACCTCGTGACAAATTTTTTTAAAAGTCAAAATGTTGAAGCCGTACAAATTTCAGAAAAGCTCGGGTCGTTTATTAAGGGAAAATATGACACAACAATATCGGGCCTTGTTAGAGACATTCGTATCTTTTCCGGTGTGAATGTTTTCGCCTTCCTTCTGATTTTTCTTTTAGCTTGGGTGCGCCCAACTGCGCGATTCCACCTTTTTCTCCCGGCGGGTTTGTTGCTTCTTTCGACAGTCTTGACGATCTGCCTATATATATTTGGACAGAACTGGTTCTACACACTGATGATGGGGAGCTTTTGGGGCTTCTCATATCTTATCTATATGGGAGTCGTTTTAGGCTTCACTTTGGACATAACGCTAAACCACGGACGCATAACGAGCGGCATTTTGAATGTCTTCTCAAATGTAACAATTGTTCCGTGTTAAATATTGGAAACTCGTCATGACAGACACAGTACTCGTCACCGGCCTATCCGGTTTTATCGCGTCCCATGTCGCTGCAGGGTTGTTGGAACAAGGCTATGCGGTGCGTGGCACGGTCCGCAATAAAGTCAAAGGCGAGCGCATTGCTGACACCCTCGCGTCCAAAGGCGTCGAAACATCAAATCTTGAACTCGTCGAAACCGACCTTGCAGAGGACGCGGGTTGGAAAGACGCCGTCAAAGATTGCCGTTACGTGCAACATATCGCGTCCCCTTTCCCGTTAGAGGCTCCATCAAATAGGGAAGCCTTGGTTCCGGCCGCGCGAGCAGGCGCGATGCGGGTTGTTGAACAAGCCATCGGCGCCGGCGCCGAACGTGTGGTTATGACATCTTCGATGGTGTCTATGATGGGACAACCCGGGCGCGACGAGCATATGTTGGTCAAAGAAGAGGATTGGTCTGATCCAGATTGGCGTCCGCTAACGGCCTATCCCGTGTCTAAGACTCGGGCAGAGCGCGCAGTTTGGGATTACGCAGATGCGCAAGATGTAAAAAATCGTATCACAACAATTTGCCCCGGCCTTGTCTTTGGCCCGGACACTTATGACAATGGCGGAGCATCGCTCGCGATCATAAAAGGTTTATTTAGTGGCAAGTTTCCTATGATGCCGCGCATTGCTTATCCTATCGTAGATGTGAGAGATTGCGCATCACTCCACATCAAAGCGATGACAAATGCAGACGCAGGAGGTCGCCGCCTCATGGCTGCTTCCAACACACTTTGGATTTCAGAAATTTCGGCAATCTTGCGTGAAGCCTATCCAAAAGCAAAACTCCCAACCCGCGAAATGTCAAATTGGCTGGTGAAAGTTGCAGGAGTTTTTGACCAATCCGTGAAAAGTATTGCGCCGGATGTTGGCACGTACCATGAAGCCGACGCGGCCTATGTTTCGGCCCTGACGAGCGTTATCCCCAGGCCCGCAAAAGACGCCGTTCTAGCCGCTGCCGCAAGCCTAATAGAGAATGGAAAGATAGAGATTTAACATACTTTCGAGGCAAGAAACTTAAGTGCTTTCATCTAAATCTCTACACCTTCTCAAAAATCCTCTTAAATTAGGATTCAGAGCTATGTTTGTTTTTCTAGGCTACAGCTCGGCCACATGGTTATCCGTCTTCTTGGTGTTAGCAATTCAGCTTTGCGTTTTAGGATGGCTTACTAATGCACCAACACAGCTTGTAGAAACTAAAATCAACAACATAGATGAATTTGGAATGTCAGGCAGTACGAGAGGTCAACAAGTAAAAAAGAGCCTGAATTGGCCTCGAATAAGAATAACGAGTTTGGTGGTCTTCATCGGCATCTTTAATGCTATGATTTTTTATCTAGCCGGCTCGTTATTTAGTCCAAGTTAACGAGGATTTCAGCTAGGCCGCTTTGACCGCGTCAGCAAACCTGTCGAATAAATAGAAACTATCCTGCGGGCCAGGACTCGCTTCGGGATGATGCTGTACGGAGAAGACGGGTTTACCTTTCAAACGAATGCCACAGTTCGTTCCGTCAAATAAGCTGACATGTGTTTCTTCGACCGTGCTCGGTAGGCTCTCGCTATCGACAGCAAAGCCGTGGTTCATAGAAACAATTTCGACCTTATTCGTCGTATGATCCTTGACCGGATGGTTCGCACCGTGATGTCCTTGATCCATTTTCACCGTCTTAGCACCCAGCGCGAGGGCAAGCATTTGATGTCCCAGACAAATACCAAGCAGCGGCATGTCAGCCTCAACCAAGGCTTGGATTATTGGAATAGCATATTCCCCAGTCGCCGCAGGATCACCTGGACCATTGGACAAAACAACGCCGTCAGGATTAAGTGCGAGAATATCCTCTGCAGATGTTTTGGCAGGAACGACCGTAACGGCTAGCCCCGAACTGATCAGGTTACGCATGATGTTCCGCTTCACACCATAATCAATCAGCACAACGCGTTTGACGTTTTCAACATTCTTATATCCACCAGGTAATTCCCACCGCGCTTGGGTCCAATCGAATTGCGCATCGGAGGCTACAACTTGAGCCAGGTCCGCGCCGACCAGTCCCGCCCAATCTTGCGCTTGTTGCGTCAAAAGTGGGATATCAAATTCACCGGATGGCTCATGGGCGATAACGCCATTTGGCATTCCGTTCTCGCGGATAAAGGCCGTCAGCGCACGCGTGTCGACACCAGACAAACCGATAATTTTTCTCGTGGTCAACCAATCGCCTAATTCCGTATCCGAACGCCAGTTCGAAGCAGGCGTAACAGCCGCGCGGAAAATTCCGCCAACCGCTGCTTTTTCGGCACGGGGGCTACTAGCCTCCTCATCCTCAATTGTTGTGCCCGTATTCCCGACATGCGGAAAGGTGAAACACACAATTTGAGAGGCGTAAGAGGGGTCAGTGAGGATTTCCTGATAGCCCGTCATGGCAGTGTTGAAACACACTTCTCCAACGGCTGCCCCAACATGTCCTATCCCATCACCGTAAAAGACCTGTCCATTCGCAAGAACAAGTGCGGCGGTTGGTTTATGGGTCGGCTGATAAGGCGTCATGGCAAGAATCCATTTGTCAGGCAGGCAAACTGTCGGAGCTTTTATAGCCCGCGTCGCGATTGGCAAGACCACAATGTGTTTAGCCCACAAAAATCCCCTCTTTAGCCAATTTCACGTCAAAGGCTTGGCAAGCTCGCTTGAGAGGCGTATGCACCGACCCTTGAAAGACACGGATGTTGGGGCATCCGAGGTAATGAGATCGCGAACACTATGTCCGATGCTACGACGCTTCGTACCCGCATAAATGAGTCAACTAAAACGGCCATGAAGGAAAAAGACAAACTTCGTGTGTCTACCTTACGACTTGTCTCAGCCGCGGTAAAAGACCGAGATATCGCCGCACGCGCAGAAGACCGTTGTGAAGGTATCAACGACGCAGAAATTCTTTCACTTCTCGCCAAAATGGTGAAACAGCGCAAAGAAAGCGCTAAAACTTATGAAGATAATGGTCGACCTGAGCTCGCGGAACGCGAGCGCGAAGAAATTGAAATCATTCAAGAATTTATGCCCAAACCTCTTTCCGAGGATGAGATGAAAACGATTATTGCTGGCCTCGTTCAAGATTCAGGCGCAACCTGCTTGAAAGACATGGGCAAGATCATGGGCAAGTTGAAATCTGGCTATGCGGGCCGTGTCGATATGGGCAAAGCTGGCGCTGTAGTAAAAGCACACCTCTGCAATACAGCTGGTTAAGCTAAGCTAGAAACCCCGCCAAACGATCTAAAGCGGCATCCAATTCGGGCAATGAAGCCGCATAACTAAGCCGTATATGGCCAGGTGCATAAAATGCACTTCCAGGTACAGTTGCAACGCCAGTTTCTTCGAGTAATCGTAAAGCAAAGGCTGCATCATCAGTTGCGACCTTTGAAATGTCAGCAAAAGCGTAAAATGCACCAGGCGGCACCAGACAACTCACGTCAGGCATGGCGTTCAAACGCGCTACAACGCGGTCTCGCCTAGCGGCATAGGTCGCCCGCCAATCGTCTAAAAAGCTCTGATCTCCATTAAGGGCGGCTGCCGCCGCCCACTGACTGACACTCGCGGGATTGGATGTTGTCTGGCCCATATACTTACGCATCGCCGCAATAAGCCACTCTGGACCGCCACCATATCCAATTCGCCACCCAGTCATGGCATAGGCTTTAGACACGCCGTTCATGGTCAATGTACGATCAAACAAATCGGGCGCAACTTCGGCTATCGTTGCAAACTTAAAATCATCATAGACGAGATGTTCATATATATCGTCACATAGGATCATGACCTGAGGGTGATCTCTTAGGACGTCCGCCAATGCGCGCAGTTCATCCGCCGAATAAGCCGCTCCCGTTGGATTAGACGGAGAGTTCAACATCACCCATTTCGTTCGCGGGGTTATAGCGGCTGCCAAGGCTTGCGCTGTGATTTTGAAACCTGTTGCGGATCCACATGGCACAACGATAGGTTTTCCACCACAAAGTTTAACCATATCCGGATAGCTAACCCAGCATGGCGCGGGAATGATAACTTCATCGCCTGGCCCCACAGTGACAGCAAGAGCATTAAAAATGACAGGTTTCCCGCCAGGCGAAACATTAATCTGGGCCGCAGAATAGGTTAGATTATTATCCCGATTAAATTTCTGAATAACTGCGTCTTTCAGTTCAGGAATTCCATCCACCGCCGTGTAACGTGTCGCGCCTGAATTCATCGCTTCCGTCGCCGCAATTCTTATATGTTGCGGCGTTTCAAAATCGGGCTCTCCTGCAGAGAGTGATATGACGTCCCGCCCGGCAGCCCGCATGTCACGCGCGGTCTGGGTAATAGCCATGGTCGCTGACGTCCCTATCTGGGTGATCCGGTCTGAAAGTCTTGTATCGGTCATGAGATGGGCATAGGCGCGTCACGTCATTTACGAAAGCCTGTAATTATGTCCTTGCGTGAATTTTGCGTGTTGATGATGGTCTGCACCGTTTGGGGCCTACATTTTGTCGTGATGAAATTCACGGTGGTCGATATGGGCGTGCCCCCGCTATTTTACGCGGCGCTTCGTATGACAATTTTGGCGCTGATTCTGCTTCCGTTCTTGCGTTGGCATAAAGGTCAAATGAAAGCGATCCTAATCGCCGGATTAGGATTTGGCGCATTCAATTATGCGTTCATGTTTCCAGCCATGCAGCTTACCACAGCAAGCGCCGCAGCCGTTACTATCGAACTATACATGCCATTTTCGATTATTCTCTCCGTTCTAATTTTAGGAGAGCGTATCGGCCCCTGGCGGATTACAGGATCTGTATTGGCATTTGTCGGCGTCGTCTTAATTGGCCTAGGCACGCCCTCGGAGGCCGCAGGACCAGGGTTCGCGTTGGGTATAGCGTTCATGGCTTGCGCGGCCATGTCGGAGGCGGTTGGCGCGATAAGTGTTAAATCCGTAAAAACGGCCAATCCGGTACAGCTTTTAGCTTGGTTTGGTGTCGTAGGATCCGTCGTCCTTTGGCCGCTAAGTTTGATATTCGAAAGCAATCAGATGTCTGCCTTTGCATCTGACACCCGTGTGAATTTCGGATTGGCGCTTATGTATTCGGTTTTATTGGTGAGCCTACTCGCGCATGGGTCCTATTATTGGCTGTTACAGCGATTGCCCATTCATACTGTTGCCCCGTCAGGCTTGATGACAACAGTCATTGGCGTAGCTGCGGGCGTGTTGATTTTAAAAGAAGCGCCAACTGCTATTTTGCTCCTAGGCGCACTCATTACCCTCTCAGGCATATCAATCATCCTCTGGCGAAACAGAACGCAAGACAATGATGACGCCCGCGCAAAGGTCACGGAAGTTTCATAGAGACGTCATTATCCCGCCATGGTTGATCAGCATATATTCACTCAAAGACAAAATGGTGAATGACATGACACGTGAATTGAGATTTGAAAAAATGGTGTTGATGGGGACGGCGCTCATGGGATTATTCCTCTTCGTCGCTCAAGGTCTTTAAGACAAGGCCTTAAAATCGGAGCTGCCTGACTGAAATTTAAGGGAGTTGTTTCCGTCTTCACCTTGGCGTCATGCACAAACCGTCATAGGCTTTTCTCTTGAACGGCGAAAAGAATGGCAGAGCGTGCAGCCCACCGGATCCAGAGATGCGAGCTTTTCGCCCTATCATGATGAGGATCGTCTTTCCGACTTTCTAGATGATGATGCCCAACGCATTACGACGAATGCTGCAATTGTTTTTTTCGTACATGTCGGCCTAGCTCTTTCTCTCTCGGGGAGTTTCATAGTTCCGGACCTCAAACCTCCACCCCCACCAGAAGCCGTCACGGTCGAAATTGTGACATTTGAGCCTCAACCCGAACCTGAGCCGGAACCCATCCTCATTGAGCCTACGCCTGCACCGCCGCCGCCTGCGCCGGTGCCAAAACCTCAGCCCAAACCGCAACCTCGGCCGCAACCCACGCCTCCTCCACAGCCGGAACCAGAACCTGAGCCTGAACCGGTGTTCACCCCGCCACCGCCTCCTGAAATTCTGGCGCAGCCTGAAACGATAGAGCCAGAACCTGAGCCCTTGCCTGAACCAGAGCCGGAACCGGAGCCTGAGCCTGAACTTGAACCAATTATTGAACTCTTTGACCCTCCGCCGGAGCCCGAGCCACTGCCGGAACCAACGCCAGAAATTGAGCCTGAGCCCGAACTTGAACCAATTGTGGAGATTTTTGAGCCGCTTCCAGAGCCAATCTTAGAGCCAGAACCTGAGCCAGAACCACCCGTCATCGAACCTGAACTTCCCCCGACGCCCGGCGTGATTGAGGCCGAGCCTTTGCCTGAGATGATTGAGCCAGAACCGCTTCCACCTGAAATTATTATAGAGCCTTTACCGGAAACCCTTCCTGACCCGACTCCAGAGCCGCCTGCAGAAATTGAACCCGAAGCTCTCCCAGAGCCAGATCTTGTTATTACCGCTCCAACCGTTCTAGCGTCCCCCGACGCACCTGAAAGCCGCGAGGAGGAAATTCGGGCGGTTCCACAAGAGCAAAGCGATCCGTTCATGGATCTCATCCTTCGAGATAGGAATTCCTCATTAAATGACCCTATCATTGCGCCGCCAAGTGGTGGCGGCAATGAAGGTCCGATCAGTCAAGGTGGTATCGGTGCAACCCCGCCCGGCGGTGGCACGCCAATCGGACGGACGAACCCTGGCGCAGATGGATGGACACTTGCCCCGCAACGCCCAGGACCCGGAAAAGCCTATGAAGGCATAAATTTAGATATACGCTGCCGCGAAGAAGGTCGTACTCATGCAGACTGTCCAGAGTATATAAAGAAATTCAGAGGACGCGACCGGACGGGGCGCGAAAGCTTTGACGGTATGGCCGGAACGGGAACGGACCGTGGGGATCGTATTTCAAGCTCACGGACGATACCTTCACGCAGTTCTTTAGGCCTCAACATTGGAGATCCCTCGGTGAATAGCGGCGGCCCTTCGACAAATGCGCTGGATTTCCAAGATACGAATTTCGATCGGGAGTTTTTAAACACCCCGCTGAATAACGGCCCGCGCCCACCTGGCCTGATCGACAGGCTGACGCCATCAGGCCCAACAAATGTTGATACGGATTGGACTTTAAAAGCACCGCCTGCAGAAAACACGGAAGACGATTCGCTAGACTGGGTCTTAGACAAACTCCCCGAGGAGTAAGTCTTTCATTCGATTATCCCGGTTCAACCATTTGCGACAGACCATCAGTCGCTCTCTTGAGAGCTTTTCTCGTCGCAGATTTCTGACGCATTGAGGCAATTCGGCTTAGATAAGGAAACCCGCCTAAATCCCGTTTGGCCTCGATCAAGAAATTTGTACCCGACTCGGATTCACTAAGGGCCAATGAAATTGTCTGTTCTCCGAGAGGCCCAATCGTATTTACAACAACAAAGCGTCCTGGCTCGGCTTGGAATATTTCCAAAGACCCAAAGTTCTCTTCAGCGTGCCAAGCTGCGGTTTGACCGATCTCTACGTCGGCACCACCAAAGACCCACTCACTGTCAGGGCCGCCAACTCCGCTCCACTCTGGGTAGGAACGAAGATCAGAAATAATCTCGTAAACACTGAGAACATCACTGTCTAAAACAACACTCGCATCCACACGTTGTTGTGCAGGCATAAAGGCGCCAACGAAGCAGATTGATATAAACACCAAAAGCGTAAGCGCGATGCTGCGGAATAACCATTTCATAACTCCCCCTAACCCGTGAGAACACGGGATACCACGAAAAACGGATTGCAGCCCTGTGACAGGCCAGCCATAAACACGTCGGGAGATACTCTATGTCTATTCATCTTATTTTTGCCGATTCTGATTCGTCCATGATGATGGAGTTCGGAGGGTTAGCCATGTCGGGACTGTCTCTCCTTGGGTCCTTATTTCTATTTATTGTAGGTCTTGGCGTGCTCGCTGCGATCATCATGTTTATTATCGACATCACCCAAACGAAGTCGGCTGTGCGCCGAAATTATCCCGTTATCGGAAGGTTTCGAACGCTCTTTTCTCATCTGGGAGAATTTTTCAGACAGTATTTTTTCGCTCAAGACCGGGAGGAAATGCCCTTCAATCGGACAGAACGCGAATGGGTCGATCATGTATGTGAAGACGGCAGCGACGTTGTACCCTTTGGCTCGACCAAAAACTTGGATGTAGGGACACCAATTTTCGCAAACGGTTTGTTCCCAAAATTAGAAGACGATATTCCGCCCAAGCCAGATTTCATAATCGGACCGCAGACCCGCAAACCTTACATGCCCCAGTCCTTATTTAACATATCAGCCATGAGTTACGGCAGCCTCTCCAAACCAGCCGTTCAGGCTTTGTCGCGTGGCGCAGCTATGGCAAATTGCTTCATGAACACGGGTGAAGGCGGCGTCTCCCCGTACCATTTGGAAGGCGGATGCGATATTGTCTACCAACTCGGCACGGCGAAATTCGGGGCACGGAACTCCGACGCGACCTTAAATGAAGACAAACTTCGAAAGGTTTGCGAAAACCCTCACATCCGAATGATGGAAATTAAACTCTCCCAAGGCGCTAAACCTGGCAAGGGCGGCATTCTCCCTGGTAAAAAAGTGAACGCGGAAATTGCCGAAATTAGAGGTATTGAAGAAGGCAAAAGCGCGATCTCTCCAAACCGACATATAGACGCTGCAACTTCGGAAGAATTACTGGATCTCATTCATCAGGTCAGAGAAGTCTCAGGATTGCCTACGGGGATCAAACTTTGTGTTGGTCAAGTTCGCCCCATCATCGATTTCTTCCAATCCATTAAAGATAGGGGCATATCTTCAGCCCCCGATTATATTGCCGTTGACGGCGGAGATGGCGGAACAGGTGCCGCCCCATTACCGTTGATTGATAATACAGGACTTACGGTCAGAGAGAGCCTGCCGTTGATCGATGATCTGTTGATGGAGTTTGGTCTTCGGGAGCGCGTTAAAATTATTGCGTCAGGCAAGTTAATTACGTCTGCTGATGTCGCTTGGGCGTTTTGCGCAGGCGCCGACATGGTCAATAATGCTCGCGGATTTATGTTCGCACTCGGTTGTATCCAAGCTCTTAAATGCGACAAAAATACCTGCCCAACAGGGATCACCACGCATAACCCTCGCCTCCAAAAAGGCCTTGATCCGACCAATAAAGCGGTACGAGTCCATAACTATATTAAAAACATCATCAAAGAAGTTGAGATCATCGCCCATGCCTGCGGTGTAGACGAGCCGCGTGAGCTGCAACGGGAACATTTGCTGATAGTGCAAGCGTCAGGCCGCTCAAAACCCTTCGATCAGGTTTGGGATCGATCTCGCTATCACTAGAATTCTAAGCGTATTTTTCACCTAGATAGACGCGGCGGACATCCGGGTTAGCCCGGATTTCATCCGGCGTGCCTTCGAACAAGGCCTCGCCTTGGAATAAAATGGAAGCGCGATCGACAATATCCAGCGTTTCGCGAACCCTATGATCCGTAATCAGGATACCGATTCCACGCTTCTTGAGATAAAGAACGAGCTCTGAAATGTCCGCAATGGCAATCGGGTCAATTCCTGTGAACGGCTCATCCAGCAGAATGAAGCTTGGCCGACTCGCTAAAGCCCGCGCAATTTCGACGCGGCGACGTTCTCCGCCTGACAATGCCAGCGCGGGAGATTTCCGGATATGTCCAATATTCAATTCATCCAGCAAAGCAGAAACATTATCATCCCATTTGCTACGGTCTTTCTCCGTCAGCTGAACAACTGCTTTGATATTCTCTTCTACCGTCAAACCTCGGAAGATTGATTGTTCCTGAGGGAGGTATCCGACGCCTAAACGCGCGCGTTGATACATAGGTAGTTTCGTGATGTCTTGACCATCCAAGGATATCGAGCCGCGATCTGCTTCAATCAAACCCATAATCATATAGAAGCTGGTCGTCTTACCTGCCCCGTTTGGCCCCATAAGCGCGACGACTTCGCCGCGCTGAACCGTCAACGTGATATCTTTAACAACGACACGGCCACGGTAAGCCTTACCAATACTGTTCGCCGCCAAACCTGTCGCGGGCGGGGTAATAATTTTTGGCTTTGTCATCGGATTTGCGTCGGCCATTAGTTTGTGCCTTGGGCCGTATCAGTTGATCGAATAAGAATGGAGACGCGTTCACCCTTCCCACATTTCCGGCCTTTGCATTTCCCGGCAACTTTGGCTTCCCGAGTTTGAAGATTATAATTCAGCCGTTTGCCTGTAACCACACTATCATCTTGCAAGAGCACAACATCTCCGGTGACCACAAAACTCTCGTCTGCACGGGTGTAAACACCTTTATCGCCGCGAACTTCTTGTTCAGGTGTGATGTAATAGAAATTTCCGGTAGCGACCATGCGAGTGAATCCAGTTGTGGAGATCAAACCGCCATCATTGCCTTCTGTGTAGAATTGCACCTTATCTGCCAATAGACGTACGTCGCCTTGCCGAACATCCGCTTGACCGATCAACGTAATGACGCCGTTCTCCGTAGACGCATCATCCGCGTTGAGGATCGTCGGCGCTGAGCTATCCGTTGAAAATTGCGCAAAGGCTACCGATGGAACGGCCAGCAATGCAGCAGAAACAAATAGGCTTGATAGAAACGGCTTCATTTGAAACATCCTAATTCTCGGCTCCGGGCAGAATAATTTGCGTCCGCCCGTTTCCATTACAATCGCGACCTTTGCAATCGCCCAAGAAACGGATTTTGCCCGTCTTAGTATTATACGTCATCTTCTCTGACCGCACGGTATTTCCGCCGGGTTGAATAACCACGACATCGCCCGTGACCGTCATAATGTTTTTATCTCGCTCGTAAACGCCTTTGGTTCCGCGAATATCATTCTCATCAGTTTTATAACGGAAATTTCCAGTCGCAACGATCAGACGTATGGCACCCAATTTAACGCTACCAGTGTCAGATTGACCGCTCTCGCGAATACGGAAAATATCCATTTGGTCAGAGGTAATTACCGCGCCGTCCTGCACCACTCGTACATTGTCCCGAAGATCTGTTTTGTCGCCTTGATAAATTCCAGTTTCGGCCTTCACATCAATAGGTCCACCCCCGCCAAAACCAAATGTTGAATCCTCACTTCCAGCTTCGGCATCGCTCTTCAAATCAGCAGTCATCCCATCTTTAAATATAAAGGTGCGATAATTGTCCTCGATGGCATAACTTTGACCCGTCACTGTCCCAAAGGCGCCAAGACAGGAAATAGCTTCGTCGCCTTCAATGCGTTTTTCGACGTTAAAAATTCGGGCATGGGTTGTATCACACGTATTCCCATCATCTGTTTCCAGGTAAACATCCGTTTGAAGATCTAGAATTTTGTCCATGTCATTGTAGGAGCCGGTCTTGGAGATAACGGTGCTCGTCTCCACACCCTCGTCACGAATAAATTCAAGGATAGGGTTTGTTAAGAGAACCGTATTTCGGTCTGCCATGCGGCGTACTGCCGTATCCGCAATCAAATAAAATGGCAGGTTATCGCTTGTCCGCCCTGAATATCGGACATTGGACATCTTCACGCTCTCAGTGGGGTCGTTCACAAAATCCGGACCACCGCGATCAGATAGAAACTGCCAGATCAAAACACCAACAAGGGCCGCAGACAGCGCCATCAAAACATAACGCAAAGCTTTGATACGCTTTGTATGTGCTAAAGCCGCTTCTAGGGTGAGCGCTCGTTTAGGCTCCCATAACCCAAGATCCTCCGACACACGGCGGTCAGTGGTTGTCGATATGCTGGCAGTCGCGTTCATAATGCACTTGACCTATAGCGGGGCGTTTGCCTTGGCGCGACTGCTAAAACACACGTCTGAAGGTTTCGTAATGCACCCCGAAAATTCATTTTAATCGGCACGCCGCATACGATGAGAGAAAATATCAACATCGGCCCAACCTTGCAGATCGAGCTTTGCCCGTGTTGGAAGGAAATCGAAACATCCCTGCGCGATTTCCCAACGTCCTTCACGCATCAAACGTCCAGACAAAATTGTCTTCAGCTGGTGAAGGTAAAGCACATCAGACGCGGCGTAATTCAGCTGCGCTTCTGTCAATTCATCTGCCGCCCAATCAGAAGATTGTTGCTGTTTCGACAGATCAACATTGATGAGCTCTTTCGTCAGGTCTTTCAGCCCATGACGGTCCGTATAGGTACGCACGAGTCCGGACGCAATTTTGGTACAGAAAACAGGTGCCACAACGATATCAAGATCTCGCATCATCATTGCCACATCAAATCTGGCAAAATGAAAAATCTTGGTCACCGAGGGATCCGCCATCAGTTTTTTCAAATTCGGGGCATCATAGCTATTGCGGTCCATCTGTACGATGTGGGCATCGCCATCGCCGGACGACAATTGCACAAGACAAAGCTTATCTCGAACAAGCGATAGACCTTGCGTTTCTGTATCCACAGCAACGGACGACCCGAATTCGATCCCGTCAGGCAAATCATTTTTATGCAGATGAACAGTCATAATGTCTCTTTCAGGGGCTGGCGTTCCGCATAGTCGGGACAGTTGCTCGTTTCAAGTTTTGCAGCGAGCCTTTTGCGAGCAAATATACTGTACTGCCTATTTTTCGGCG
The DNA here is from genome assembly GCA_039975855.1 of Litorimonas sp. Lineage (GTDB taxonomy): Bacteria > Pseudomonadota > Alphaproteobacteria > Caulobacterales > Maricaulaceae > Litorimonas. The sequence goes on from JBDWGH010000004.1 coordinate 458,786, forward strand.
ACGCGGACAATTTTGCACTGCTATAGAGCGCATATGGACCTTTTAACGCCGCCGCCCCACACGACAGATACTGAGCGCTATGCCGTCTTTGCTGATAAAGACATGCGTTATGACGGACATTTGTTTTTAGGAGTCACATCGACCGGTATATTTTGCCGACCCGGATGCCCTGCACGGCTTCCCAAGTTCGAGAATTGCAGCTTCCATAGCTCAGCCGCAGACGCGCTCAAATCTGGATTTCGCGCCTGCAAACGCTGTCACCCGACAGGTGGAGACACAGAACTGATTAAGACGTTGATCTCCCTCGTGGAGTCTGAGCCGGACATCAAGATTACAAATGCAATACTCCTTAAAAGAGATATCGATCCATCAACAGCGCGTCGTCAGTTCTTGGCGCGATTTGGAATGAGTTTTACTGACTATGCTCGAGCGCGCCGACTAGCGCTCGCAGCGAAAACCTTGGCAAATGGAGGCAGTGTTTTGGATGCACAATTAGATGCGGGATTCGAGAGTGCGTCTGGATTTAGGAGCGCTTATGCAAAAGTCTTTGGCACAGCCCCAAAAAATACCTCAGTCAGTCCTCTTTACATTGATTGGTTAGAAACCTCGATGGGCCGCATGATTACTATCTCGGACGAAAATGCGCTTTATCTGTTGGAGTTCACAAATCGAAAAAATATGCGCCGTCAATTTGATCGTCTGCGAAAAGTTCAAAGCCGCGCGATCCTGCCCGGCCGAACCAAAATCACAGAACAAATAGAAGCTGAATTAGGCGCCTATTTTGCGGGAACTCTCTCCGACTTCGAAACACCTCTGGCGACTTCTGGGACCGATTTTCAACGACAAACATGGGCCGCATTGCAAACTATCCCACACGGGGAAACACGGTCTTATGCTCAGTTAGCCGAGATGATCGGAAAACCATCAGCCGTCCGCGCGGTTGCCTCTGCCAATGCCAATAACGGCCTAGCGCTTATCATTCCTTGTCACCGGGTTATCGCCAAAAATGGCGGATTGGGAGGATATGCAGGCGGGTTAAGTCGCAAACGCCAATTACTAGATTTAGAGGCTAAAGAGGCGTGAGTGTCAGCTGAGCATTTACCCCACCAGATGCGGCGGCCGTGATAAGAGCGGTATCAACATCAACGGCGTAATTTGTTACGAGGTCTTGTATAATGGCGTAAAACGCTGGTGTAGACGCATCCTCAACCCAAAGCGTCAGGCCCCCACCAGCTTGCGGTTGAACACGAGAGAGATCAACGCCGCGTTTTCGAGCTGTTTCAATCAAGGCCCCACGTGTAAACTCCGCACGGGCCCCGGTCGCTGTATTTGAATTTAACTTCGGCGCAGCCCGTAGCCAAAACTCCCTATCCGTCTGCGCAGCTTCCAAGGCAGTCGAACCATCAGGTCCCCTGTCTCTGCTCATCACAAACCATGCGGCAAAAACAATGAGCAAGCCGGCCAAAATTAGAAGCAAGACCCGCTCTCGCGGCTCACGGGATTTGAACCATGTCATCATGATCCATCTCCTAATTTGAGTGTGGCTTCACCGACAAATGACCCATTCTGCTCTCGCACTCCGCCAGTCGTGAGTTGCCCCCCAGCCTGTGAAATAGAGTTTTCAACGCGAGCTGCCGCATCAAAACTGGGGTAAATCAACCGTAATTGCAGCGTTCCATTTTCAGAGTTAAATCGCAACTGATCCACCCGAATATCATCCAGCGTGGAGAGCCCCGTAAACAGGACCGACGAAAGGTCCAGAAATCCATCCGTGGGAGCCGGACCAGATTGAAGGCTCTGTGCAGCCGCTCGGCCAGGGTTGGTTGGCGCACGTTGTCCCGTTGCAGCCAAATAGTCTGAGGCCGTCTGTGCCCGTAAGTCCTGAGCTTGGGCTAATGCCGCGCGATCCTGGACACCATTCCAGATGAAGACCGCTAAGAGCGCAGAAGCCGCAAGCGCAGCCAATCGAATGGCTGGAATGCGCGGGATATTGAACCCCGACCGCGATTTATATTCGCCTTGCAGCAGATTTAGCCCATGTCCTTCTGCCAAACCATCAGCGAACAATTTCGCCAACTCGCCATCAGACGGCTGGATCAATGATTCTTCTGTCCAATCCAAATCTAATGCCGCAATGCCCGGCTCCACCGCGCGATCAATAACTTTCAAAGCCTGATCACCCATGAGAAGATTGTAATCGGCGTAAGCTGCTTTCGGCTTAAGACTCGCGAGGGTATCTCTGAGAACATCCATCGCCGCCGTATCAATTACAGCCAATTGCGGAGGCTGTGCATCTGACAAAGCAAAATGTAGGTCATCAGTGCTACTCGCAATGTCATCCTCTTTGGCAAAACGCGCCATTTTCAATTGTTGCGCACGTCCGGCCTTTGGTAATTCAGTTTCGAAAATTCGAACCCATTGTCCCGGAATGATGACAACTGGATCACTGATGTTAAGTGCGGGTAGGTCACCAGTGGTTACGCGCCGCGTAACATAATCTATGCCCGAGGATGTGGCGAGAATGGCCTCGCCGTCTTCTAATGCCGGCAAAATCAATAAAGTCGAAATGGCCATTAGAAAAATTCTCGATGGTTCGGATTCGGAGGCTGTGTTTCAGTCGCCGATATTTGAACTGTATTGCCGATATGATGTATCAGAAAATGCACTAACGTGTATCCACTTCATTTTCCGAATTTTGTTCAGTTTCGGTTTCAATTTCAAGTCGGAAAGTTTCCCGCCCCCACCCGCGATATGTCAGGCGCGGGGTATCTGTGTCCACCCCATCAAAACGATAAGTTCGCACACGCTCGGCTGGGCCAACTTCTGTGACAACTTCAACAAAGATGGAGGAAACATCTATGCTTATACGGTCACGGCTCAAGCCCTGTACTCCAGATGTGTCTAAAACTTGATCAATCTGTTGCGCACTAGAATATCCTGTTAGCGGGCGGTCTCTCAACAGAGATTGAGCGACGGGAGCAGCGTCCGAACCACTCACCACACCCGACAAAGCCGCCGCCAAAATGAAAGTTCGCTCCACGGAAATACTATTCACATTAACTTTCGGCATGACACCTGCGCCGCCCGTGCAAACATAGGGGCGATAAAGTTCCCACAGATCCTCATCCATACCATGCAATGCGCGCAGCTCTTCTGGGCCGCGCATGGCAGTGTCAGCCGTGCGATAGGGCGGATTTTTGCGCAAATATGTTCCGTCTTCGGCGCCGCCAGTAGACTGTTGTTGATCCGCATCCTGCCAATCAATCAACGCACTTGTAAGGACTGTTGCCTGGTTTTGAGGAAGACCTAAAAGCTCTCCGAGTTGTCCTAACTCCAACTTAGCAGTGTCATTTTCTCCCCCCGTCTCCGTTACAACACTGTTTAGATTAAAGCAGTGACTGGCATCTTTCAGAGTCAGGGTAATAACGCCATCTGGTGTAGGCAGAACAAGCGGCGTCCGGGATTGAAGTAAAGCCGTCTTAGCCTCTGGCGCGAGCGCCACGAAATCTGTTTTCAGATAGGCCGTGACGAAATCCTCAGCGCCAACCGCTTGCCAATCCGCTTGCGCATAGGCCTGAACATTTAGGGTCCGTTTTACAGACAGTTGAATATCGTCCATCAGAGCAACGGTGATGGCGGCCATAATGGTCATGATGAGGAGCGTTGTGAGAAGAACCGTACCCCGTTCAGTTTCTTTTGGTGCAACGCTCACGAGCCAACCTCAAACAAATGAACGGTTTCTGTTCCATCAATATCGGTAAGTTTGAACTCTACCGCGCCGCGTTGCTCAAGTTTCGGAAGACCGTTTAAACGTTTTAAAATCGTCCACTCCTCCAACCGTAAGTCTACGGGCTGGCCGGTTTGAAAAGGAAGGATCGAATGATAGGTAACGTCGATGTCCTCAATTCCTTCAAGGAGCACACGGCCAGTCCACCCCTCACGTTGCGCTGGGTTTTCATGAGACAAACTTTCGCGAATAAATTGTCCATCGCGAAAGAGATAGCGCACACGTTCCACTTGTCCACGCTGTGCACCTGCTGGATTGGGTCGACCCAGTCTCGAGAAGGTAAGTATAGCGGAGTTTTCTTCTGGGTTTTGTGTTGTGACAAGATAGTTTTCGGTCCCACCCACACCGTCGCGCATAGGGCGCAACGTCAGCGCGTTCATATCAGCCCGTAAAATAGATCGAAACGCGGCAATGTCGGCAAGCTCCGCAGATGCAAGATTAAGTCTGTCTTTAGCAGCGAAAGTTTGAAGCATCGCTCCCATCGTCCCCGCACTAATAAGGGCGAAGATAAATAATGAGATGAGCACTTCAACTAGGGTGAAGCCAGCGTCTTTAGGGGAGGTTCGCATCACGATCCGTCCGACAACCAAGCACGCCGCGTGACATAAACATCATCGTCTTGAGACACCGAAACACGAAGTTCCAATAATCCCTCTTGCGGAGTTTCCAACGTTTCCAACTGCCACGTATAAGCTTGTCCGCCTGCTTCCTCGCGGCCGGAAGTCGTTCCAACGACGGGACGACGCATACGCGCGAAAATGAGCTGGTTATCCGCAACCACACTGGCGTATGTTTTATGAGTGAGGCGCTGCGTATGCGCGACGGATTGAGTACCCGCGCGAGACAGGCCAATAATTGCAACCGAGAAGATCAGCAAGGCAGCCAAAACTTCGACCAATGTAAAGCCCGCCTGTTTCACGGCACTGGCTCCATAACAATACGCCCGCGTGCATCTGGCATTAGCGTAAAGCTCTCCTCACGACCATTGAGAGAAAGCGTGAACGGCGTCACATTACCCGTCGCATCGAAAAAAATGAGCGGTGGCAAATCGGACTTTTCCTTTTTCTTTTCCCTATCATTGAGATCGATTTCCAAACCTTCAACTGTCAAATTCAATCCGTGAATATCGGTGAATTCACTTTGACGTTCAGACACCCACTCCCCATCATATTCCAGAATATCCAACTGAGCTGTTGTCAGATCCAACCCCCGGCTTTTACCGTCAATGATGCTTTGCCGCGCAGCAAGGTTCAGCAGGGTTGTGACGCTCTGCACCTCGGTGCGAAAAGCAGGCGCGGGTTTAGGTAGGTTCAATACAACCAACCCTGCGGTCAGTCCCAGTAGCGCCAACACGCACAAGACTTCGACGAGCGTGAAACCCGCCTCTTTTTGGGAAGTCTTTATTGCCAATTCCCGATATCCGCATTTTGCTCTTCACCGCCAGGCTCCCCGTCAGCGCCGAGTGAGTAGATATCTATTTGTGCCCGTTCTCCAGGATTGCGGTATTCATAAGGATTTCCCCACGGGTCGAGTGACATTTTCTTGATAATCCCACTGGCAACCAAGGCCTCTAAGCCCTCCTGCTCGGTCGGGTAATTAAAGTTGTCTAACTTGTACATTTCCAACGCAGTTTCGATGGCAGTAATATCGCCCCTAACCTTTTGAACTTGCGCTTTTCCTTGTGCCGGCAAGACATTCAGCACGACGAATGTTGTCAACAATCCAATAATGACGAGCGTCACCATGACTTCGACTAGTGTGAATCCATCTTCATTTTTGTGAGTTGTCATAATCAATACGCCAATGTGTTGAGTTGAAGAATAGGTAAGAAGATAGCGGCCACAACAAGCAGCACAACTCCTGCAAGCAGAATGATTATAGCAGGTTCAAGCAATGTCAGAAAGACGGTCGTTTGCGCGTTGAATTCATCTTCTAAATAGTCCGCCGATTTCGCAAACATTTGTCCCATATCACCGGAGGCCTCGCCGCCCATAACCATTTGCGTAACGAGCGGTGGAAATACCCCCGTCTCTTTTAGGGCGGCAGACATGGGCGCGCCGGACCGCACACGTTCGACCGCACCGCTAATTGACTCGCGCATGACAGAATTTCGAAGCGTATGTTGAGCTGTATCCATTGACGCCAATGCAGGCGTTCCAGCACTTATTAGCCCTGCCATGGTACGAGAGAATCGGGCGGCGTTAACATCTCTGTTCAAACGACCAATCAACGGCAAGCGCAACTTAATGCCATCCCAACGCCGCCTTATGGCTTTATTCTTTAATGCATATTGGAATGCGACAATAACGGCGACAATAGCGACCAGGAGGATCAATCCATAATTTTGTAGGAATTCAGACAGCCAGATTGTGGCGCGAGTTAGTGGCGGCAATTCCTGACCGAACGTATCAAATTGCTCAACAACCTTGGGCACAACAAAAACCATCAGTATAATAATAACGATCAAGGCAACGGCGCTAAGTACAATGGGGTAGGCTGTAGCACCGGCAATTTTTCGCCGAATAGCTTGTGCGGCTTCCAGGTCATCGGCGAGACGCAAAAGGACTTCTGGGAGTTGACCTGAAGTTTCACCTGACGCCACCATGGCGGTATAGAGATCAGAGAAAGCCTGAGGTTGGCTTCGTAAAGCCTGAGATAATGTTGCACCTTCCACAACCTGGGACCGGATAGATAGCAGGACGCTCTTCATCGGTGATTTTTCAAATTGTAGTGCCGTAACGCGCAAGGCGTCTTCAACCGGAGTTGCGACGTCAATCAAAATGGCAAGCTGACGCGTAGCGCGGGTTAATTCAGCATGTTTGATTTTTCCGGCACCAAAACTCTTATTGTTTGAAATCTCGCCAGCTTTAATCGCCTTTTTACGGGACCGGTTAAGATCGAGAGGGGTTAGAGAACGCGCCCTAAGAAGATCACGGGCTTCCCGCGCACTTCCCGCCATAAGCGTGCCCGAGCGTTTGACTCCGCCCGCATCAATTGCGCTGTAATCAAACGCGTCCATATTTAAATATTTTCAGCGGTTTGAGCGGAGCAAACCCGCAATACTTCTTCGGAGCTGGTATCCCCTGACAGCACGGCATCTGCACCACTTTGCAACAGCGTATGTCGGGATTGAAAAGCATATGCCGCCATATCTGTTTCAGACGCACCGTCATGTATCATCTGCCGCAATACATCGTCATTGATGACCATTTCATATAATCCCAATCGACCTTGATATCCGATATTCTGGCACTGCATACATCCAACAGCTTTATAGAAAGTCGCCCCAGCCTTTACGCCAAGCTCCGCACACTCAGAGGGCGTTGGCGAGTAAGCCTGTTTACAATTGCCGCACAAGCGTCGGACCAAACGTTGCGCTACCAAAGCTGTCACGGTTGACGATAATAAGAATGGCTCAACACCCATATCACGGAGTCGCGCAATTGCCGCTACGGCTGAATTTGTATGCACCGTGGACAGCACCAAATGACCGGTCAACGCAGCTTGAACGGCAATCTCTGCCGTCTCAGGATCACGGATTTCTCCAACCATTACGACATCTGGATCTTGGCGTAATATCGCGCGCAAGCCAGCTGCAAAACTCATCCCAACTTTGTCGTTCACCTGAGTTTGTCCGATACCGTCCAACGCATACTCGACTGGATCTTCAACAGTTAGGACATTGCGAGTACCATCATTGAGACGGGATAACGCTCCGTAAAGTGTGGTGGTTTTACCAGATCCCGTAGGTCCAGTGACAAGAATAATTCCGTTCGGACGTGCCAACATGGATTGGAAATCCGTGAGCATAGTTTCGTCCATACCGAGTTCGGACAGGCCTATGCCTTGGCTATCTTTTTCTAAGATCCGCATGACCAAGCGCTCACCGTGACGGGCGGGCAGAGTCGAAACCCGCACATCAATCTGGCGTTCGCCAAGGTTGAAGGAAAATCGTCCATCTTGAGGAACCCGCTTATTCGCAATATCTAAACGGGCCATAACCTTGACCCGACTGACGAGCACAGCTGCAAGCCGGGCGGGTAGCGAGAGTTTTTCTGTTAGCGTTCCATCAATTCGAAAACGGACAGAAAGGCGTTCTTCATAAGGCTCCACATGGATATCCGACGCACGAGACCGAATGGCTTCTTGCAAAATTCCGTTGATGAGACGGATAACAGGGGCATCATCCGCATCATCCAAAAGGTCAGATGTCTTCGGTAGACCCGAGGCGAGCTGCGAGAGATCTTCGGGATCACCAATGGCAGCATCAGCCGATCGCGACAAATCTGACTGAGCATAAGTTTTTGCGATAAGGCGTGAAAAATCATCCGAACTGATGGGGGATGGCAGAATAGGACGTCCAAAGGCTCGTCGCGCTTCTAGCAGGGCTTCCCGAGCAACTCCTGGTCGATGCGCCAGTACGGGTAACCCGCCGTCGCCCTCAGCCACGACAACACCGTGCAAACGCGCGAAGCTATAGGATAAAGGCGGCGATGTGACGGTATTTTCGGCTTCCATAGGCGTAGAGCCTAACCTGTTGTGCGCCCCCTGAAAAGCAGCACAATATTATAATTTTGTGACCCAAAATACCCGTTCCACCCAGAATTCATTATCGTTAATCGATATTTTTTGTTGTTTTTCGATAAAACTATGTTACAGGCGCTTCACATACAGATTAATTTTAGTGTTCGGGGGAATGCCATGCTGTCTATTAAAAATATCTCCAAGAGTTTTGGAGACGTCCACGCCCTGCAAGATGTGTCACTGGACTTAAAGCCAGGTCTGTTCGGTCTCCTTGGCCCGAATGGCGCGGGTAAATCTACCCTCATGCGAACGTTAGCCACTCTGCAGAAACCAGATACCGGTGAGATCACACTCGACGGCGTAGATATCCTGTCAAACCCTACGGCCATGCGCGCTACCCTTGGGTATCTTCCGCAAGACTTCGGCGTCTATCCAAAAATGAGTGCAAAAGCTCTATTGGACCACATTGCAGTGTTAAAAGGGGTCACCAACAAATCCGAACGCGAAACCCAAATTCGGACACTTTTGGAGCACGTCAATTTGCTAACGCATTCTTCGGCAAATGTTGCAACTTACTCCGGCGGTATGCGCCAGCGTTTCGGTGTCGCTCAAGCCATGTTAGGAAACCCTAGCGTTTTAATCGTTGACGAACCGACCGCAGGTTTGGACCCAGCAGAACGCCAGCGTTTCCTTGATCTCTTGTCGGAGCAAGCCGAAACAAAAATCATTATATTATCTACGCACATCATTGAAGACGTGCGGGATCTTTGCACAGATATGGCCGTGATGGGGAATGGCAGAGTTGTCGCTCGCGGCGCACCGGAAGACTTAATTGCGCGTATCGCAAATAACGTTTGGCGTAAAAAGGTCTCCAAAGACGAAGCCGTGAAAGTGAAAGCTCAAACAAACTTCTTATCATCTCGCCACTTATCTGGCGGCGTTATCGTCTCAGTCATGTCGGACGGATCTCCGGGTGCTGGATGGGAACAAGCGGATGCTATCTTAGAAGACGCTTACCACGCACACCTGAATGGACTGGTCGGCAAAACTTTTGGGAGAGCGTAAATGTTTAAACGTCTCCTCGACTTTGAAATTAAATATCAAACACGTCAGATCGGCTTTTGGGTCGTTTTGGCAGTTATGGTAATATTCGGCGCGCTGACAGTCATGTTCCCAGAGGCATTCGGGTCCAACATGTCAGGCTCCCGCATCAAGGCCAACGGATCTCAAATGGTCGCACGCGGTATCGTATCTGCCTTCCTTCCAATTATTTTCTTCGGCGGCGTTTTCACCGTTACGGGCATTTTGCGAGACAAAACTTCCAATATGTTGGAGATCGTTCACGCTACTCCTGTTTCAACTCGTGACATGACACTTGCAAGAATGGCTGGGATTTTCGGAATCGTTACCCTTGCCATCTTCGTCTTTCTCCTCACGCAATTTGTTGCGCAATTCAGCCCAAATATAGACTCTGAAACCTTGGGCCCAGTTCGCCCTCAATATTATCTTCAACCTTTTTTGGTCTTCAGCGTCGTAAATGCACTATTTGTTACAGCCTTTTTCACGCTGATAGCTGGCCTAACTCAGAATCGCGTTTTGGTTCTCGTTTCCGCAATTGGTCTGTTTTTCTGGACACTAATGACGGGATTGGTCACCGAATTAGACGTTCCAAAATGGTTTCAAGCGACTGTCGATCCCTTTGGTAGCTTAGCCTATGAAATGGATACGGATTTCTGGTCAACTGATGAACGTAATTCACGTTTGCTATCCCTTAATGGATATGTCGGGCTTAATCGATTGGTTTGGGGCGTTATTTCAATCGGCACCCTTGCGCTCGTTTTTAACCGTTTCAAACGCGGCCTGGTCACTGGCAAAACAAAACGAAGCAAATCAGTGATGGAAGGCACGGGCCTCGCCTATGCTGGCGTCGCGCAGAAATCAGGATTTACAGCGGATATTGCGGCATTGATAACGCGAACGAAGTTCGAATTTTTTACAACCGTCCGATCCGTTCCTTTTGCAATACTGGCAAGTTTGGCTGCGGCATTCTTCGCGCTGCTCGTTATTATCACCGTTTTCTTCTCACCGCAGAAACTCATTCCGACATCACTCTTCATGTCAGCTGTTGGATTTGCATCGCTTCTGATCCCGATGATTTTGATTATTTCGTTTTTCTCGGCCGAAATGGTGTTTCGAGACAAGGGCGCGAAGTTTAATGAGCTTTTGGATTCCACAAATGTATCAAACTGGCCGCTAATGGTAGGCAAGTGGCTCGCTCTCATGGGTGTTGTCACATTGCTTTGTACGATCGGCATGTTCATTGGAATGTTCGTCCAGCTCGTAACGGACAGCCCCCCAATTAACCTCGGTATCTATCTAAAATTCACCTTCTTAAACCAGCTACCAAACTACCTCTTTTTGGCAAGCTTGGCGATGATTGTTCAAATTTTTGTGCCTAACCGCATCGTAGGAATGCTTGCGGCAGCCGGAGCAATTATTGGCGTCGAATTCTTCTTGGGGCGCTTACCCTTCTATCATCCCTTGCTAGGTTTTGGTGGAAGGTCTCCTGGGGCTTTGTCCGAAATTTCTCCTTATGGTAACTGGATTTCGTTCCGGTGGTTCAATTTCTACTGGCTTATGTTTGTCACCGCACTCGGCGTCTTAGGCGTTTGGCTCTGGCGCAGAGGTTTGCAGACCGGAATTATTCATCGTTTCAATAATATTGGGTCCAATATTAGTAAGTTATCCGCCGGAATTATGGCTTTAGCGATCGTTGCCTTCTTCGGTGCTGGTGCATTTATTTATAAAGCTTATGACGCCGTCGATTATTCAAACCGGAAAGCCCAAGAAGCCCAACAAGTTAAAGGCGAGAAACTCTTCGCCTCTGAACGGGATTACCCTCGTCCCCATACGCGGGCTGTTAAAGTCGATGTTCAAATTTACCCGAAGAAACAAGAAGCCTTGATCAAAGGCACAATGGAACTTCAGAACTCGAGCGGTGAGCCGATTACAGAACTCTATGTGCAAGTCCCGACGAGTCACGAAGAAGACATGCGAGTTCTGAACATCGTTGGAGCGACAGATGTTATCGACGTTGAGACGGTGATTGAGACCGATGACGGTGAAGAAATAGAAATAGCAAAGGGGATGAATGCAGAAGGCGACCTAGTTTCCGACATGCATGTGTATGGCACACGCTTATTCCGATTCGAGCCACCTCTTGCGGATGGCGCAATGACGACAGTGACCTATGAAGCCTTCTATCACGCGCCCCGTTTGGCCGATGGCAGCAACATCTCGAAAAACGGTACGTTCCTTAACAACTATGGTGGCGGCGCTAGAGTTGTCCCTATTTTCGGACCGCCAGATCTTGCGATTCAAAGTTCAAATAAGAGACGTAAACTTGGTCTTGAAGAGCTTCCGAAATGGCCTGAGCCTGTTGCGGAAGGAACGGAGTTAAATCTGTTTGGTTTGCTCACTGGGCCAGCTGATATGATCGACCTTGAGGCGCGTGTCTGTACCGATGCACCGCAAACGCCTATCGCGCCCGGTAACCTCATCTCCGAAGAAAAAGTCGGCGATAATCGGATTTGCCGAACCTACAAAACAGACCAACCCATCAGCAATTTCTTCTCTATGCTATCCGGTGAGTATGCGGTCACCGAAGATAGCTGGGATGCACCAGATGGACGAAATATTCCGATCCGTGTTTATCATGCTGAACAGCACGACTATTCTGTCGACACGATGATTAAGGCGACGCAGTTTAGCCTGGAGCATTTCACGGAACATTTCGCACCTTATCAATATGATTATGTGCGCATTCTGGAAGTGCCGTTCATTGGATTTGCGCAGGCTTATGCTGGAACCATTCCCTATGCAGAGCAGGGCTTTATCATGAGCTCTGGTGATCCCGATGACATCAAAACGCTGGATAACGCCATGCAGACAACCATGCATGAAATGGGACATCAGTGGTTCGCCCATCAAATTGTCCCTGGATTTAGCCGTGGGTTCAATGTGCTGTCAGAAGGCCTAACCTCTTATGCTGCTATGGATGCCTATGAGGCATATTACGGGTGGGATAAGGCGCGCTATTCATTAGAGAAAGGCACGATCGAACAAATGGTGGCCATGGCCATGTTTGACAGCGAAAAAGAAGTGCCGCTCGCCATGGCACGCAATCAACAATATCTCGTTTATCAAAAAGCAGATTGGGTGTTGTGGAGTCTGAAGAACTATATCGGGCCGCAAAATTTGCGAGATGCGATGAAAGGGTTCCTGGATGATTACGGCCTACAAGGTCCGCCTTATCCAACCACAAAAACACTGACCAATGTCCTGCGTGACGCTGCTGGTCCAGAATATGATCAGCTCATAACCGATCAATGGGATCGCGTTGTGTGGTGGAAGTATAGCTTTGACGGAGATGGCCCAAGCCTGACGGAAACGGCCGACGGGAAATGGCGTGTCACCTTCACAGTCAAGACGGACAAGGACATTAAAACCGAAGAGATGGAAACGGCTGAAAGCTGGGCCGGCATTGACGGCGAAGTCTTGAACGAGCCATTAGAAATCGGTGTCTATTCCGAAGAACCAAAGAAACTTTGGAGTGCTTGGACCGAATTGGAACGAGTTTGGATCTCAGAAGCCGAGCAAACAATCACTTTGGAGCTCGACGAAAAGCCAAGTTATATCGCAATTGATCCGCGCCGGTTAATGCTGGAGCGCAATGTGGACGACAATGTTCAATCCATTAGCGAAAGCTCCGCTTTCGCGCGTTAATTGAACGCCAAACAACTTACAAACAGCCGCTTCTTCCAGAGGCGGCTGTTTTTGTTTGTACGGCAGCATATTCAAGGCTGTGTGCTGCGCCTTGCCCATACGGGGCTGCACTGATAAGGCGCGCTCACTTCTAAGATTTAAGGACCGCCACCATGAAAATGAACGGCAATGAAATTCGCCAAGGCAATATCATCAAACACCAAGATACGCTTTGGGTTGCAGTAAAATGTAATGCGGTAAAACCAGGCAAAGGCGGCGCCTTTAATCAGGTCGAGCTGAAGAACCTTCTCGACGGACGTAAACTCAATGAGCGCTTTCGCGCCGCCGAAACCGTAGAACGTATTCGCCTCGATCAGAAGAAGCACACTTATCTCTATCCCGAAGGCGATATGCTCGTTTTTATGAATGCTGAAAACTATGAGCAGATCATGCTACAAGCTGAGTTTATTGGTGACCAAGCGCAATACCTCACGGACGGGATGGAAGTCGAAGTTGAATTTTATGAGGAGCGTCCAATTACGATTGCGCTACCTGAACAAGTCATCTTGGAAGTCGAGGAAACGGAACCTGTCGTCAAAGGCCAAACAGCAGCGAACTCATATAAGCCTGCGACCTTGTCCAATGGCGCGCGAACAACTGTTCCGCCTTTTGTTGGCGTTGGCGAACGTCTAGTTATCAATACGACTGACGGATCTTACGTGAAGCGAGCCGATTAATGAACCAAAGAGAAGCACTCAAAAAAAGCTATTTAGAGACTTATGAAAACCCTTCAAAGGCAAAATTAGTTCATTTTTCAATTCTTCTTTCCGGCGTTTTTCTCGCTTTATTCTCGTTCAATGCCTCACTTTGGTTAATCGTATTAATTACACCTGTTCTTACATGGATCGCTTTCCTAATTGGCGATCAGTTTTTGTATAAGAAAGAAAAATAGATGTCCGGAATGTCAGCTATCATGACCGTCATGCAGACGGCGGCGCGTAAAGCGTCACGCAAATTGCTTCGCGATTTTAACGAAGTCGAGCATCTGCAAGTCGCTCGTAAAGGGCCTGCCGATTTCGTTTCGCGGGCGGATAAGCAATGCGAGGAAACACTCGTTGAAATGCTCTCAGAATCCCGCCCAGGTTACGGCTTCCTTTTAGAAGAAGGCGGCGAGATTGAAGGCTCTGATAAGACCCATCGCTTCATCATCGACCCACTAGACGGCACGACCAATTATCTGCACGGGATTCCGCACTTTGCGATCTCCATTGCGCTCGAACGCGAAATTGACGGCAACCCACGCGAGATCGTGGCGGGCATGGTCTATAATCCGATTACGGACGAAATGTTCATGGCCGAAAAGGGCAAAGGCGCCTTCGTCAATGACGGCACACGCGGCGGCGCAGATCGCCGTTTGCGGCCAGCGCGGCGCGACATTTTCCAAGACAGTATTTTTGCGACAGGCATCCCGTTTTTGGGCCGCCCTGGACACGCGAAATTCCTCAAGGAACTTCATAAAGTTATGGGGTCTTCCGCAGGTGTCCGCCGTATGGGCGCAGCTAGTCTGGACATGGTCTGGACAGCGGCAGGCCGTTATGATGGGTTCTGGGAACGCGGCCTCGCGCCATGGGACATCGCTGCAGGTGTCCTCATCTGCCAAGAAGCCGGATGCGTTGTCGAGTCTCTATCTTGTGGTGATGAAGACCCAACTTATATAGGCGACCCGCTCGTAACGAATGCGACCCTACTGCCGATGTTGAAGGATCGTTTGGCGGGTTAGAGAAGACCGAAAGGAATTTCCCTATCGCCAGCTTTGTTTTTAACGAGGAATACATCCATTTTTTGGATGCCTTCTAAGGTTACCGATTCCCCTCTGACCTTATCGGTGAACACCCATCGCTCACCACACTCAGGACATTTCGGATAAAAGAGGTCGCTCTTGACTCCACTCCAGATAGATTTCTCGACTTTGGTCCATGCTTTTATCTCTTGAGGTATAAAGAGTGAATGACAATCCAAACATCCCGACACCTGTCCGCGCTTGATCGAGGCGCGGTCGGTCGTCATATACCCAAAATATGGAAGGCGTTCTCTGGCAATTTTTTCGAACGCCGCTTGGAATTTTTTATATCCAGGATCATCGACACCCAAGTCGACCCGTTTCTCTCCAAAATATATAAAAGCCCCACCATCATCGGTCAGATACACCCAAGTTAGGTCATCAAGCGAATAGGTCGTTTTAAGAACACCCAAGCTACGAACGATAAACTCAGTCTTCGTGAGTTTCATTTTCTTCGGACGCCCCAGAAATAACAGGCCAAAGGATATTGCAAGTATGACTGTTGTATCACGGAGTTCATTGTCTTTGAATACCACAACGTAGATACTCAGAATGGCAAGGCTTAGACCCAAGCCAAGATATATTTTTTGAAAGCCTGACGATAAGATTGTGGCGGCGTTTTGGGACTCTTTCATAATGCTGCTCTAGTAATTCTTAATTTCGAAGCCAACGGTTTTCCCACCCATGCGTTTACTCACACCGCCCCGGTTGAAACTATGGTTTCAACATAGGGACTGCCAAAGTCTCATATTGGGCAAGTTAGGACTGCCCGCAGGTTCAGTCTCCGCGATGGAAGACCAAAGTAGTTAGTTTGTTTTACGCGGGTGTGAACCTGCGGCAACAGTTGTTGATGCACCGGGCGGGGGTCCCGCAGTTAGGCGTTCCGGTCAGACTCTACCCGTTTTATTAGATAGGCCCCGGTTCAACACCCAGCGGTCGTCTCTCAGCGCAGAAGGCCCGGCACAATTCGGAGACTAAATTCCAAATGCTCAGCCCTGCCGTCTCCCGGACCAGTCAGAAAGCGCTAACCTGTCCTATGTCCGAAAGAACGAGTTAAATATGCGGTATAAAAAGGGATGTCCGGATGGAGTTTCTGAAATATCTCAGACGTGATTGAATTTCCCCAAATCTTTCTTCGGCAGGCCTCTCTGAAACGAGGATGAAATGTCCTACCCCACACTTTCATAAGTCTGGATATCGGGTGCACCTGCGAGGCATGGTCCCAATTTTGGCTGGGCCGCTAGAAAATAATCGGTTTGGCCATGCGCAGCCAAGGCTTCTTTATCCGTATATTTTTCCATAAAGACATATTCCCCGCCCGCCTTGGATTTGAAGAGTTCATACAGAACACATCCGGGCTCATTCGCATTGACTTGGGATACCAGGGCGTTGGCGTGAGTTTCAAACTCTTCTTCCATGCCGGCTTTAACAGTCAGTTTCGCAATAACACCAATCATACATCTCTCCAAAATTTGAAACGTGCTTGCCTTGTTTTCGGGCACAAAAAAAGGGGCAAACCGAAGCTCGCCCCTTCCCCTCCAGAGTTCCGATTGGCTTAGCGTTGAACGCGGCCAGATCCGTCACCACCCATAAGGGCTTCGACTTCTTTGCGGTTGACGCGGTTGAAGTCGCCCAAAACAGAATGTTTCAGGGCACTGCCTGCGACAGCGAATTCGAGGCTTTGCTGACGATCTTCATATAGGTTGAGGCCAGCGATAAAGGCAGAGGCAAAGCTGTCGCCGCCGCCAACACGGTCCACGATATCAGTCAGCTGATACTTCTTGGATGATAAGAATCCGTTTTCACGGTCGCGCATACAAGCAGACCAGCCATTAATGTTGGCATTTACAGCGGCGCGAAGGGTGATCGCGATTGTGGACATTCCTGGATAGATATCGAGAACCTTCTGAGACAGTTCTTCATACTTGCTGAGGTCTAGGTGACCAGAGCCGCTTTCGACATCGACATCGACTGAAATGCCGAGAGACTTCTGGCAGTCCTCTTCATTAGCGATACCGACATCGACATATTTCACGAGGTCTTTCATGACTTCGGGAGCCGTCTTGCCGTACTTCCAAAGCTTGCCACGGAAGTTAAAATCGCAGGATACAGTTACACCAGCTTTTTGCGCTTCTTGCACGCATTCCATAGACAGGTCAGCTGACCCTTGAGACAAGGCCGGTGTGATACCTGTGATGTGAAGCCATTTTGCGTCCTTAAAAATTGTTGGCCAATCAAAATCACCGACTTTAGCTTCGCAGATAGAAGACGCCGCACGGTCATAAATGACTTTGGATGGGCGTTGGTTGGCACCTGTTTCAAGGTAGTAAATACCAACACGGTCACCTTGGCGTTTCACATTCGACGTATCGACGCCGAGGGCGCGAAGAGAATTAATCGCGTTTTGGCCGATGTCATTGTCCGGCAATGCGGAGATGAAACCCGCATCTAGGCCATAGTTACAAAGGGAAACAGCAACATTCGCTTCGCCGCCACCAAAGGTGGCTTCGAAAGATGGAGATTGGAAAAAGCGCTCATAGCCATTCGTCCGCAGACGCAGCATGATTTCGCCAAAAGATAGAAAGTCAGTCATTTTAAAAATTCCTCTTATACGTTTGCGATTGCAATCGCGTCTTTAGCTAATTTGGTGATGGCCGCGAAGTCACCGGCTTCGATGGCTGCAGCTGGTGTGAGCCAGGATCCGCCGCAGGCGAGCACGGCAGGAACCGCAAGATATTCATGTAAGTTCGCGGCACTCACACCGCCGGTAGGCATGAAACGCATATCGCGATAAACCGCAGACAAAGCCTTGAGCATTTTCGGACCGCCGACGACCGACGCTGGGAAAAGTTTCACAGTTTTAAGACCCATATTCCGAGCGAGTAGAGCTTCAGATGGGGTCGCAATCCCAGGCAAGATCGGAATATCGGCGGCTTGCGCAACCTTTACAGATGCTGGATCAAGACCCGGCGAGACAATAAACCCTGCGCCGCGGCGGATGACTTCCTGGCTTTGATCAGCGCTGAGCACTGTTCCTGCGCCGACATGGGCATGCGGGAATTCTTTGGCGATAGCTTCGAGGCAATCCAATGCCGCGTCGGTGCGCAACACAACTTCCAGAACATCCAAACCGCCTTCAAGAAGCGCTTCCGAGATTTTCAATGCGGTTTTCGGGTCTTCTGATTGGACCAACGGAACAACCCGTTTGGCTTCCAAAGAGTTTTCTAATGCGCTCATCTGTCTTTCCTCTGTTTTGTTTTCATAGGGGTAAGATGAGGCCATTGCCCGACGTCTTTCCCTGAACTCATTTTATTATTGACAGTTCCATATTTGGAACTTAATTCCTTATTTGGAATAATGACGAAAAGAGGAAGCCATGTCAATCTTTCTGACGTCATTTTATCGATGGGAAAACGTGTTTTATGTCGTCACTCGCGAATGCTTTGAACATTCTTGAAAAAGTCGTCGCCGAGCAAGCGAACGGTCTAACTTTTACCGAAATTTTGAATCGCACTGCCCTGCCGCGGTCTAGCTCTCACCGCCTCGTCAAAGAGCTCACGGCATTAAACTTGCTAACCTATGAGCCGGAAACGAAAACGTATCGAGGAGGTTTTTCTTTGGCGGCCTTAGGGGCGCAAGTGACATCTAATCTGGATATACGCCAAACGTGTCGTCCGGCCATGAAAGCACTGCAAGAGAGTTTAGGGTCTGTCGTAACACTAAGCATATGCGGTGATGAAAGCGGGATCTATATCGACAAAATAGAACCGCAAGATTTTGGCCTGAGGCTGCATTCGGAAATCGGGAAGTCTTTTCCGCTTCATTGTACGGCAATGGGTAAAGTGCATTTGGCGCATGGGTCCGACGCCTTGCGGGAGCGGGTTCTAAGCCGTCCTCTTGAGGCGCATACTGAGGCCACGATAACAGATGCTAAGGCCTTGCTCGAGGAGCTCGAACGGGTCCGAGCTCAAGGCTATGCGATTGATGACGAGGAAATCTCCCGTGGGCTAACGTGTATCGGCGCACCGATCTTCGGTTTAAACGGAGAAGTAATTGCCGCGATGAGTCTCACCGCGCCAAGTCATGTCTATGAAAAGGGAATTCCTGACGCGATTATTGAGACCGTCAAGAATTTCGCAGAGCAAGCGTCCTTACGCTAAGGCTTATGCCTTTGGCTTACGCGGCACCATTCGTAATTCATATTCAGCTAGATCGCCGAATTTTATATGTCCTTTGGTCCCAGCGTGTGAGGAATGAACACCAGTAATCGCCCCGCTTGAAATCAGGCAATTTTCTGGAAGATCAATTTCGCCCTTTAAACTGATAAAGTGGTTCAAGATAAAGCGGAGCGCGCCCATGGGCCCGTTTTCTCCAGCGTTGGGGGTCGCTCGTCCAATCTCTAAGTCATCAATGTGGAGTACGACCTCGAGCTTTGAAAAATCATCGAGAATAGAAAGCGGCGCTTCGGGTCCCAGAACGACGCCTGCATTATTCCCGAGATCGGAAATAATGGATCCCGGCCCCAGATCATTGACGAATGGGTTTGGTGAACTCGCAATTTCGGCGCCCAAATGAACGCTTGAAATAAAGGCGTGTGTTTCCTCAATAGTCTCCAGCGGCTGATCCAGCTGATCCAAATTTTTGAGTACGAAAACGAGTTCAGCTTCATAGGCTGCAAACCCCCCCTCAAAAACTGTAACTTCAATCGAGTCGCCAGACTTTGCGACATATTTTTGGTCGGCAAACATCGGTCCAGCCTGCCAGATGGTTGGGAATTGTTCTTGAAACTTCGGCGGGACGCCGCCGACTTTAAACCCGATCAAGTCAGCATCCCAATTTTTGATAGAGCAAAGCTGTACAGCATAAGCCTGCTCCAATGTTTGAGGAAGTTCAGCAGGAAACCCATCAATCGCTATGCAAGCTCGTCGCGCATTTAAAGTCGCGTCTGAAATTGGTTTTGGATCAAAATTTGTCATTGTCGTCTCTTCGTAAAGCAAAACACGCACGGCATACGCCGTACGTGTTTTTAATTCGCCAGGCGTTTTTTACCGCCTGCCCTATCGTTTAAAACTCGCCGTTATTCGGCTTTCATACCGCGCGGTTTGAGTGGCGCTATGTGTCCACATAGGAACCAAATTGCGGCGATCGCAGTGAGCGCCATGACGGCTCCCAATACGAAAATTGAGAAGTAATTCCCGCCGGTTGTCATAATCGGAACGAGAGCAATAATCCCGGCTCCAGCCAACTTCGCTGCCATGCCAGCGAAACCTGCCAATGTACCAACGGTTCCACCGCCATAGAAGTCACTTGGCAAGGTTTGAACGTTTCCGATCGCTGTTTGGAATCCGAACAAGATCAAGAACATCAAGGTCAGTGCCAGCCCTGGGGTTGACGCGACAGCCAAGGCCAAGAGGCAGGGCAGCATAATCAGACAACCAAGTGTGATGACAAACTTACGCGTTTTATCAACGGACCATCCTTTACCGAGCAGGCCTTGCGCGAGAAGCCCGCCAAACCAAGCACCGAACATCGCGCCAACATAAGGAACCCAACCGCTAACAACCAAGTCTTTCATATTGAAGCCATGAACTTCGAATAAATAGGTTGGAATCCAGACGATAAATAACCACCAAATTGGATCAATTGCCGCTGACGCAATGATTACGCCCCAGCTCTGCTTCCGCGAAAGAAGCTCAAACGTATTTGGATTATATCCACCGTCAATGTTACCGTCATTGTTCAGGTCTTCATTAGGTTGACCACTCAGAATATAATCACGTTCTTCATCAGTGATCCAAGAGTGATACTTCGGTGGAGCCTTCACAATAACGAGCCAAGGAATAAGCCAAAGGAGACCCAATGCACCCACCAGAATGAAGATGAGCTGCCAGCTAAAGAACAAGGCCAAATATCCGATCAGCGGGATTGAGATAATGCCGCCAATCGCTGCACCAGAGTTAAATATTCCCTGCGCAAGAGCCCGTTCATTGACGGGGAACCATTCCGCATTGGCTTTCGCAGCACCGGGCCAGTTACCAGCTTCTGATACGCCAAGCACGGCTCGTGCAATACTGAAGGATAAAACGCCTTTTGCAAACGCATGTGCGATAGTTGCAAGGGACCAGACACCAATAGACAAAACGAAGCCTAAGCGCGTTCCAACCCAATCAAATATTTTCCCGAAAATCGCTTGACCAAATGCGTAAGCGAAAACGAATACAATTGAGATCGACGCATATATGGCTTTGTGCCCGTCAGCATCCATATCAGGGAAAAGTTCAGGCGCAATTTCCGTCGGCCATAAAACGCTCAACGTTTGCCTATCAATATAATTGATAATGGTCGCAAGCGCGACGAGGCCGACAACGGCCCAACGTAACTTACCTTTTAACATGAGAAATTCCCCTTCTTATAATTCTTCTTACTTACCGTATTGGAACAGATCATTTTTGACTCGCTAGATGCGCTTCAGAATTGAAGAGCTTATAAGCTCCAGTCCAACTCATTGTCTGACCATTGGCGTCCACACTGTGAGACAGTGAAGGATCTTCATCCCCCGCGAGACCTAAAGCAATTGTTTGACCATCTTTCGTCTCAATCACGATAAGCTCATCCGGACCAGTCTCGAAATGCGAGACAGATTTAACGGCACTATGACTGCCGATCGTATACTCTAGCGTTGGATTATAATCCCCATGCGGTTCAATGACGGAGACAAATGACACGCCATCAGCTTGTCGTGCGCGGAGCATAAATCCAGGTTCTGGTTTCAAATTGAAATTTGGATCATTGGCACCGATTTGGGTAAATACGACTTTCGTATTCGCAGGTACGGCGGATGAAACACTGTAGAATTTTTTGTCCAACAACCACGTCACTTGTGACAACCCATCAACCGGATCAGCCTCAGCAACTTTCCACAAATATTGATATCCATTTTTGGTACCCAATGGAGCCCGTGACAAAGGATCGGCTTGGACTTCGAAATTCGTTTCAACGAGATGACCATTGTAGTGGAATGGCAAATCATAACTGTGCGTGCCGTCGGCATGTGCTTCCATTAAGTCGACAATAACGGGTCCTGAGAAGGCAGCGTCCTCAATCACAGCAACCGTACGACCTATTCTGACATCATCATAAGCTGTAGAAATTTCAGCGGAGGTGATTTTAACGCCATCCTCATTTATGAAAGTGCCAAGGGTTGGCCAGTTGCGGTTTCCGACCCGAACATCACCGTTGAAGTGACTTGTTTCATCGACAACCAGCGCATTGTGCGCAACCGTTTGCTTTGCATATTTATTGTTTTCTGGAAGATAATGTCCGCCATATTTCGCTTCGATGTTCAAGAAACGAGCTGCTCCATAATCACGTAGGATTTCGTGCCCGGCATCATAAACGAGAATGCCCATTTTATCGAAATGCCCGTGACCCAAGCCTTGAGAGGTGTTTTTTGCGATAAGAGCCAGTCCTTTTGGATCCGCATTCGCGCGTAAAATATCGAGCGCGCCATCCGTTCCATTCTCGCCATCCCCTAATCGCATGGACTTATAATCAAATGGCGTCGCCTTACCCGCAGCTAAGTCTTCCGAGAGCTTCCGGCTCTCTGGCGTAAGGACGAAGGTATCTTGTTCCTGGGCAATAGAGAGGAGGCCCGTATCACCCGTGAGGTCATAAGCAATGGCTACACCGTGGAGCAGCTCATCTGTTTTAATACCTTTTTCTTTGATGGCGTCATTGATTGGAAAAAACAGCCCACCATAAGCCTGATGAATAAGGCCGTAGATTGCTTTTTTAAGAATGCCGTCACGTTTCTCGAATATCTTTCGTTCCGGATTATTTTTCTCAACAGCCTGAGCAAATATAACGAAAGGCTTTAGAGCGAACCTGTGGTAATAAGGCCCTTCATTGTAATATCCATCTGGTGAGAACAGCACATCCATTTGTTTGAGAAAACCAGCATCTCCTGATTTATCTAACCCCAATAGAGCTTGCTCAACATACTCATCGTCCCCGATTGCATAGCCGGTAAGTCCGACAGCGGCAGTAGCCCATGTGCCGTGATTATGCACTTTGTTGAAAGTCTCAGGTGCGCCGACGGATAAGAAGTCAGCCATATTTCGGAGTAAGTCAGTTTCAACCTTCTCACGCTGTTCAGCGGTAAGGGTCTCTTTGATGGCGTCATAACTTTGAGCGATGTTAAGCAAGAACATACTCTCGTTCAAATTTTGCCAAAACATTCTTCCGGGAGATTGTTCTTTCTTTGCCGGGTGAAGCTCCCAAGACGGATAAACTGACGCATAATCCAGCATCGCTTGTCCCGCGAATTCGGCATATTTCTTATCGCCTGTCAGCTTATAAAGCTGCCCGGCGTCATAGATCCGGAACCCGTTCGCTTTATGGGTTTCGTGCGTATATCCGCCGCCTGGATCTTTTGGAACGGGCACGGCAAGTGGCGCAGCCATTGTTGCAGCCAAATTCGTTTTGGCGGCTTCTAACCCTTGATCAAAACCGGAAGCCCCTTCCGAGTGTTTTGCTAAATGTGTCATTTTAGTTGGCGCATCCGTAGCCGACTGAGGGGCACAAGCTGCAACACTAAAAACCGCTGCTGTTAAAAGTAAAGGACGGATCATTTGCTCATTCCCGTATTGCCAGACAAGATCGCGGTATTTTCTTCGTCGCTATTTAACTCGCGAATGCGCGGCGTAGCCGAGCTTCCGAAATTATTATTCAGCAAACGTGTTTTTGGCTCACCGACTGTGTGGTCAATGACAATAGGACGGGCATCCGTAAACGTATTACCCTCAAGAAGCGTAACTTGTGCACCGTGTAGGAGGAAGCTGCCGCCGGTCTTATTCCGCTTATTGGACCCGATTTTTGAGAAACTTGAGTTCGTCACTGTCACATGAGGACCAAAAGTACTCTCATCCGTACCGCCGCGGTAAACATTAGCAATCGTGCCCCCAATGTTGGAAAATGATGAGTCAGATATCGTCAAATATTCTGACGCGTAAATTCCGTTATCATCCAATTCACGATCAAGTCTCAAAACGTGACCGGTCGCATCAGAAACTTTCACGCGTTCCAATGTAATATGGTTGGCAAATGTGCCTTTAGCCGCAGAAATCACGTCGAACGAATGATTGACGTCTAGATCTTCGAAAACTGTGTCAGCTATTTCTAATCGATAATTTTTCAACATCGAATAAGGGCTCGTCCGAATAACGACGTTGCCAGCACTATCCGGTGTGTCAGCGCCCGAAATCGTCAAGCCTTCGACACGTAAACTCCCGCCGTCTTGAATTTCAAACAGTGCATCACGTTCATAAAGAACCTTCGCGTCGCCAACACCTTCAAATTTAAGTGCGTTGGTGACCGTGATAACTCTGTCCGCTGTATGCGTCCCGGCCAGCAAACGGATCGTATCACCGTCTTTAGCTTCGGCCACGAGTTTTGCTAAATTCCCATCGCCGGGCTTAATGTTATGCGTTTTTCCAGATCCGAACGCCGTCGCGCCTCCGGCCTTTGGGTAGTAGGACGCACCAGTATCCGAGAGTTTAGTAACCTCGATATCACGAGGTGCGCCGGCCTGAACATCATCGGTTGGATAGAGTAATCCATTCTCCGCGCGCTTTAATTTCACATCTTGAATTGCGAATTTGTCTGCCAACGGCTCAAGCGCGACGTTACTGACATTTCCTTTAAAGGCGATGCCTGACATATCGTCATAAACAGTCATGCTGTTACGACCTTGATCATGGACGACGAGGTTATTTTCCATGCGTGTATCAGTCGGCGGAGCGCTTCGCTCGGCATCGCTACCTGCGCCAAGTTGAATGTTATCGCTATTGATCAGAGAGTTATTCGTAATCACGGAAGAGATGACAGGATCATACCGATTGATCGGGCCATTAGGAACGCCGTTCATGACGACCAAAGCGCCGCCAAAGCGGGTTCCTGTTACGCCTTCCATGTAATTGTCGCGTACCGTTTGCCGGGCGTTGATAACGCGGAAACCGCCTGTGTGATCTTCGCCCTCACCGAGGAAAACATTGCGCTCAACTAGGCTGCCATTCCCATGACGAAGAGTCAGCGTACCGCGCGACTTATAGAACGTATTATTACGGATAACGTTCCCACCAGATTTCGATGAAATGATCTCAACTTCGCCGTCGCAACGGTCAAAGTAATTGTTTTCAACTAATGTCAAACTGTCACTACGGGAATAATGGCTGGTCCCGATACGCAACGTCTCGCCGCCATTTGATCCTAAGATAGGACGCGGCCCAAAATAGTTATGATCAATGCGATGATTATTCTCGCGGCTCTCTTCAGTATCCATGCGAACAGCCATCGTGACGCCACGATTTCGTTTGTTCACCAATGTGTTGTGGTCGAACCGATTGTTTTTCCCATAAATCATGACCCAGAAATCGGCAGATGTGCGCTCTGTCGGATTATAGTCATCAATAACGACGTTATGAACACGGGAGTTATTAGCTAAATCGCCCTTTGTACGGCGAAAAGAAATAACCTCGCGGGTTGGCGTAAAACCGTCTGTGAAAACCAGACCAGACACGTCCAACCATTCGCCGGAGAGACGCAAATTTGATTGGCCCGTAATCAGAACTTTACCTGGCGTTTCTGCACTCAAACGAATTGGCGCGTCTTCAGTGCCCTTTCCAGAGAATAACATTTCGAAATTTTCCCAGCGCCCATTAGCCAGGACGATATGATCTCCAGGCTGGAGCGACTCTACAGCCTCTGCATATTCTTCTTGGGTAGAGACTAGAGTTTGACCCTCTTCAGCAGCGGCGGTTTGCGCCGCCTTGTCAGACGCCACCTCAGTCGCGGCTGGCGAGCAGCCATAAAGCGCCGTTGAGAGTAATAACACTGACATAACGCCTAGAAGAGCGAGCGGACGCCCCTTTGCGCGTAGCCCAAAATTTTGTGTCTGCTGAGTCAAAATCTATCCCCTGTCATAACAGAACCGCCCGCCTCCTTTTTGGAGTCGTTATTCGGCAAGCTGGATATGTTAAGCACGACATATACCGCGCATGTCAACCAGTTATTCGAACCAATTTATTAAATTGGTCTAATGTAAAGCTTATAAGAGCTGCTGGGACATTGTGTAGCGAGATCGGCTCTCCAGAGCCTTGCGCTGAACCTCTTTATAAGCCTGCTCTTCGGACTCTGTCAGGAGAGCATCAATCAAGCGGGTGAAATGCGCTCGCATGGCCGTCCGCGCTCCGGAGGAGTCGCGTTTACGTAAGGCCGCAAGAATATCTTCATGCTCATCGTCACGTTCTGTTTCACCCTTTGCACAGGCCGTCGCATAGACCTTTTGAAGCTGGGCCGCCTCTGTTCGCATTTTCCAAAGACTATCAACGACAAAGAGAATAGCGTGATTTTTGGTCGAGCGCGCAATCGTCAGATGAAATTCTGCATCCGCCTCTTCGGGCGTCAACTCGTCCTTCACCTTCCCATTCATGACATCAATTAAGTGCTCTAGATGATCGAGCTCTTGATCTGTTATCATGGTGGCAGCGAGCGCCGCTGACTCACCTTCATATAAGGCTCGTGCTTCAGTGAGTTCAAACGGACCGACCTTTGGCAATCCGTAAACTGGTAGATTGGTTTGGTCGAGAACATATACGCCAGAACCGACTTTGATTTCGACACGGCCTTGGGCCTGCAAAGCAATCTCGGCTTCGCGAATGGAGACCCGGCTAACACCAAAACGTTTCGCCAATTCCCGTTCGCCGGGCAAACGCGATCCCGGAGGAAACACGCCGGAATCAATCATTTCCAACAATTTGTTGGCAACGGTATGATAGAGTCTTTGCTCAGACATTTTTCGTCCCTTTCAACCTTTGCATCGCAGCAAAGGCGTTATGAGGAAGACGCGAGGCCATGTCTATACCGATTTGAAAATGACATCGCTGTCTCAGACAAATCGGTATAGTCTGCATGATATGGCGTCCGCGACGTGCGGGTGGCTTAGAAACGCCCCCGAATGCCGAAGAAGATACGCGGACCGTAATCGTTCACTTCATAGATATCATCGATAACGAAGGCAGCTTGCTCTTTTGGCTCACTTCCGATGTTAATGATTTCAGCCGATACGCGGAAATTATCATTGACCGTATAAGACGCCCGCGCTTCCCAGACACCAACTTCACCAACGTAGCGCAGACGCGTCCCGTCTGAAGTAAACGGCTGAAAGTAATTATCACGGTACTTATAGTTCACAGCCAAATCGAGACCACCAATTCCGTAATAGACTTGTGCGGCGATGGTGTTTTCTGAAAGACCAGGCAAACCCGCTGGCGCGATAATACCCTCATTCGTCTGAATAACAGTCCCATCAAGCTGGCGCTGGAACGCATCACCATAACGGCTATCCTCAAACTCAAAGTTTGATGTCACATAGTTATAGCTGATTTTCGCACCTAGACCACTCAAAAGACCCGGAAGATATGTAAAGCCGTGAGACGCAGTTAGTTCGACACCGAAAAGATTACTTTCGTCCTGACTAGTCTGCGATACAGAAACTGCACGCGTGACGTCAGTACCATTCACGCTGAATGTTTCGTTCTGGCGAATGTTTTCAAATCCACCCTGGAATTGCTTATAGTAAGCACCAATCGCAAGAATTGTATCCGGGTTCGGATAATACTCGAAACTGGCATCATAGTTCCAGGACATCAAAGGATCGATCTCCGGGTTACCGG
Source organism: Litorimonas sp. (assembly GCA_039975855.1). Taxonomy (GTDB): domain Bacteria; phylum Pseudomonadota; class Alphaproteobacteria; order Caulobacterales; family Maricaulaceae; genus Litorimonas. Next base: position 486,432 of record JBDWGH010000004.1, read on the forward strand.
TCGCAGTGACCTGGTTAATCAAACCGTCGATCGTCGTGATTGGATTTTCATCATCGCCAGTGTTCGACGAAATTGTCCGACTGAAGCCCATATCAGCAGGGTCAGCCCGAGACATCGCGCGGAACACACCGAGACGTACAATCTTCTCAGGAGAAATTTCCATAATCATGTTCGCGCTTGGCAAGATCCGAGTATAAGAATGCTCAGAGGAAACCGCTTCCAAATCACCGAATGAAAGGGTCAATTCACCATCATCACCCGTGTCGACATTTAAAGCGCTTCGGTATCCGGTTGCCGTCACGTCAGTTTCAACGACCCGAACACCAATATTACCAGAAATCGGCAGGCTTCCATCAATGGATCCCTCATAATTCGTCATGAGATAAATAGACTTCGTGACCTCCTCAACATCAATCACATCAAGGCTTTCATCTGCCAGCTCAGGACCAGTGCTTGAGAAGTTATTTAATGCAAACGCAAACGAGTTCTCATCCGCATCCGGATTCGTCAGGAATGAGTTAATATCCCCCAGGATAGAGTTTAGCGAGTTAACAGCCGTTTCAGCCACACAACCTGCATCAAATTGCGCCCAAGAGTTTGTGGATGACGCAACTGTTCCATCATCATTATATATAGTGACAAGGTCGCCGCTACGCACGCTACTTAAGAAGCCCTCCTCAACAAACGGATTGTAACACGCATCACGCGTCGACCCGATAATATTTACAAGGTTAGACTGGAAGTTCGCGAACGCAGGAGTGTCATAAAGATCATCATCGCTATCATCGATAACCTCGCGGTTATTAACTGTCAGCTCACCATCATTTTCGATTTCAAAAGAGAAACGTCCACGGCTCCCATTAAGAGGGTCACCCGAGTCAACACCACCTGAACCACCAAGATCAACATAATCTTGATCTGCCCAACGAACACCAGCTTTCAGCTCTTTAAAGAAGCCGCTACCAAGGTCATACGTCGTATCAAAACGCGCAGAATTGATTGTGTTTGTACGGTCAACATCATTGTCAATGCGAACACGAAGACGGTCCACATAATTAAAAGGATCGTTCACATCAAACGCATCCCCGCCATATAATCCGTATTGTGGAACAGGACCATTTGTACGATCAAAAACAATCTCAGGTGACAAGTCGGATTGAATGCGGAATTCACGGTTGTTTTCAACGCGCTCAGTCTCGGAGAAACCGTAATCAGCTTCGACAGTTAGACGATCCGTGACCTCAAACTCCACATTACCGCCGAAACCCAAGTAGGTTTCTTTACGCTCGTAATCACCGCCTTGGACCTCGATGTTCCCATCCGTAGCCGCAAAAAGAATAGCGCCGCTAGAAGTAGTTTGGAGCGAATCTAGTGTCGTATTAAACCCTGCGGCATTCAAACTTGTATCATTACGACGGCCGCCATTGAATGTAAGATCACTACGCTGCTCCGTCTGAATACGCTCGGACCATTGTGCATCTAAGTTAATGTCAACGCGGTCATTTGGTGCCCATTGTACGGCTCCAAAAATTGCATCGCGCTGATCACGCGTATCATTTTGACGGAAGTGCCGTTGAGATGGCGCAAAGGCGAAGGGCGTATCAAGATCAACACGATTGCCATCAGCAGTCAAAGATGTGTCAAACCCTTCGGTACGAGAACCCGTACCATTCCGAAAATCAGCGAGTTCAGCAGCTGTTGGGCTCGCGCTACCACTTGTGTCACTCAGATCAAAACCCTCAACGTTGACATCATCACAATCATCATCGCCACGGCGACGCGTTTCAGGGTTGTTTGAGAAACCAGTAACCGTTCCGTTTGTTTGCGGCTCAACATAAGACGCCAAACCATTTGTAATCAAACAAGCAGGGCGTGAAGAACTTGTAGAACTTGTTTGACGCGCCTCAGCTTCAGGCTGCGAAATATCACTAGTTTGAACACCGATTGAGAAACCAATGTCACCATTACCCAATTCAAATTGGTCCGTGTAACTACCCGTCAGGCGATACCCAAAATCTCCAGCTTCCGTGTCATCCTGCTTGAGTTGATCTGGGTTTACATTGCCTTTAGCTTCAAATTGAAGACGACGCTTACCGAAATCGAGCGGCTTAATTGTCTCGATTTGGATCTGACCAGCAACACCACCTTCAATCTGGCTGGCATCCTGCGTTTTAAACACAGCAAGTTTGTTCACGAGTTCAGATGGGAATTGTGAGAAGTTGACGGAACGATCACCAGAACCGTTTGTCGCGGCACGACCATTGACAACAGTTGAAGACAGGTACGGCCCAAGCCCCCGAATAGAAACTTCTGTAGCGCCGCCGTTTTCACGATGTGATGCAACGCCCGTGATATTCTCAAGCGCTTCACCAATGGAAAGCGCTGGAATGTCACCAATTTCATCTGCAGACAATCCATCAACGATTTGGGTGTTTGTACGCTTCAGCGCGATAGCATCTTGAATCACCTGACGCGACCCCGTGACGACAATTGTATCTTCGTCAGCTTCGGCATCTTGCGCCGCAACAGGTTGAGCCATCAAGCTCAAAGCCAAAACCGAAGCAGAAGCCGCAAAACCTCTTTTCAGGTTGGTTTGAAAACGCGAAAGATCCACGCCTTTAGGTGAAGTGTAGGCCATTTTGATATCCCCTTACGATGTCAAATTTGTAATGATTTTCTTGCAAAAGTTTTGAACCAAGAGGACTAACCCCGTCAAGCCAAAAAAAGAACCAAAATGATATTATTGGTCAGACCAGTGTCTTTCATGTCACAGGCAAATTTGACCCCCTCGGAACGCCGGTTTTCTTCTTTTCGAAGCCTAATGACGCTTGATGTGGGTTGTTTTGAAAAAAAACTATCAAACTGCCCGCTAGACCCGCAGTCAGATTACCTTCTCCAAATTTGAAGATTTTAAGCGCGAAATGACTGAAATACCTGCGAAATTCATGCCTTGATAAATCAGCCGTGAAAATACTTACGATTTCGACTTTCGCACTTTATCTACAAACTTCATTGGTATAGACGAATTGTGAGTATTGGCCTAATTGCTTTGGCCAGTTTGTATACCAATTCTTTTGGAGTTAGAATTATGTCGAAACCAACAATTGGTTTTATCGGTCTGGGCCTTATGGGCGGAAACATGGTCGAGAACCTACAAAAACGCGGCTTTGAAGTCATCGTGATGGACCTCAACCAAGACGCTGTTGATGCAGTTCTGGCCCGAGGAAACGCAACCCAAGCCAAGTCACCGAAGGAGCTCGCTGAGAAAAGCGATATCGTTCAATTCTGCCTGACAACGTCGGCCGTTGTTGAGAAAATTGTATACGGCGATGACGGCGTTCTCGCTGGCATTAAAGAAGGCTCCGTCCTAATTGACTTCGGAACATCGATCCCGGCTTCAACACAAAAAATCGGCGCCGATCTCGCAAAGAAAAGCGTCGGCATGATCGACGCTCCGCTTGGACGTACGCCAGCTCACGCTAAAGACGGATTGCTCAACATTATGGCTGCGGGCGATAAAGCTACATTCGACAAATATGAGCACATCCTCAAGGAACAGGGCGAGAATGTTTTCTATCTTGGAAAACTCGGCGCTGGTCATACAACCAAGCTCATCAATAACTTCATGGGAATGACAACCGTGACAGCCATGTCGCAGGCTTTTGCAGCGGCTGAGCTGGCCGGCGTCGATCGTCAACAGCTTTATGATATCATGTCATCAGGTCCGTCTAATTCACCGTTCATGAAGTTCTGTAAGAACTACGCTGTAGACGGCGTTAGCGACCTGGGCTTCTCAATTAACAATGCGAATAAGGATCTGGGATATTTTGCCCAAATGGTTTCCGATTTAGGCTCCCAGTCATTGGTCGCAGAAGCCACATCCAAAAGCCTACAAGCTGCCGTCGATGCTGGTATGGGCAATGGCAACGTTCCGGAAATTTACGATTATTTCGTGAAACTTAAAAAGTAACTCAGATATATATCAGATATATATAAATATAATCAGTGCGCGGCTTCGCGCACTGATTTACCAAAGGTTAGGCTTCCACCTTTTCAATCCAGCAGCCTCTACGCCGAAGACACGGCCCCTTCCCAATAGCCTAAAAGTTCACGACGGCCTTCTCGTCCGTTTGACTGATTACGCTTCACTCACGTCCTACCCTTAAAGCGCGATTGCAATTTCCGGTGCAAAGTCGAAAGGATGTATTGAGCGTGCCGTCAGTGATTAATTTTACCAATGACGGACTTCTCTAACTGCAACTTGTTTTGCCGCACCCGACAAAGCTTATTAAGCTTGGATTAGTTTAATCGCAGTTTTGGGGGCACTTCAGGTTTTCAATCTGACAGATCTCAACTTTTTGGAACCTTCAAGGACATTTTTCTTGCAGACGCCTTGGGCTGGTTTTGAGAGACCTCAAAAAAAAGCCAGGCGATTTAACCTAACGTCAAACCCGGGCATAAAAAAACGCCCCACCGAAGTGAGGCGTTTCAAGTTTTTTCTGAGACGAGGGAACGTCTTAGAAAGTATAGCTTCCGCCAAATACGACGCGGCGATCAGGATAACCCACGAAACATGTTGGGCCAGTCTCTGAAACACAGCGCTGAACGATGTTCTCTTTGGTAATGTTTGTCGCTTCGATACCGACATTGAACTTTTCAGTAATGTCGTAATTGATGCTCGCGTTTAGCTGACCACGGTCCAGTGTATGAACCGGGAAGCTGAATGTTGAGCTACCGGATGTGTTTGCACCACCGCCAAAGTCTTGTGTCCGGAAGCCTTCACGCCATGTGTAACGCGCGCGGGCAGAAAGACCGTATTTCTCATAAAACGCTGTAACATTGTATGCGTTTTTCGAGAAATCCAACAGACCACGTGGAATGCTAACGTCACCCAAAACATTCAGACCTCGACCAGATGTCGTATCGATAACCGAACCACCAGAGAAGTCTTGGTAAGTATAGTTGGCGATAACACCAAAGCCTGACGCAAACCCTAGCTTGTCTTCAAAACCGGATAAGTCATACTGGAATGCAACTTCGATACCTTCCTGTGTTGTAGACTCTGGGTCGTTCCCCGGTTGAGTAAAGTCTACACACAAACCAGTTGAGTTAGGATCACCCAGTTGGTTTGGAATAACCGTCGGGTTAAAGATACCGCCGCCTGGGCAAGACGGATCTGTTTCGCGCGCAAATCCACCAGTTGTGCTCGGGTCAGCAACAAGGAGGGCACCTTCGAAGTCCTGTCCAAAAATGTTTGTTCTTTTCTTATTAAAATAACCGACACTGATTACTGAGGACGGAGCAAAGTACCAAGACGCAGACACATCAAAGGAGTTGACTTTCTCAGGCTCGAGACCGGGGTTACCCAAGTTAACAACAGCGTTTTCGCTAGGGTTAAAGGTAAACCCTGTGCTCAAAGAATTGAAGTTCGGACGACGAATATCTTCACCATAACTTGCACGAAGGACAACATCCTCTGTCGGGGTCGCACTCACATTAAAACGAGGTAGAATAAAGTCATATTCACCTGTTGTAGATTGGAGTGAACGATTACCGCTTGCATCCGCAGGGCCGAAACCTACTGAGTCAACTTCAGTGTCGAGGTAACGGAAACCAGCGTTACCCTTGACCATACCCAAGTCAAAATTGGCTTGAGCATAGAATGCGTTCGTCTCTTCAGTTACATCAAAAAAAGCATTTTGGCTGGAGGATACATTCGCAGTCAGATCCCCGTCAGCCTGAGGCTCAAGCACGCGTTGAGCCGCTAGAGCACCCTCTAGAACGCGAATAACTTCGCCCGGGTTAGAGAAAGACAAATCAGGGTCGATCAACAGGAAGTTACTGATGAAAAGGTCACGGCCATCGGCGTCACCATAATTATCGGGCCCTTCAACTAAGATCTGGGAGAACAACGAACCACGCGGGCTGTCTTCCAGACGGCTGAAGCCACCAATACGATCACCAACATCATCAAATTCGCTTGATGATTTATTGTAACGGTAACCCGCATCGATAGACGTTAGGAACTCTCCAACTGCACTATCTTCAAGATTGTAAGAGAAGTCCAAACGGAACGCATTTTCTTGGTTCTCTGTGGTGTCTCGTCCGATATCAACCTGATCAAGTACAACATTCGCTGGGTTCGTCAAATCTGCAACAGATGGCGCGAACGGCGAGTTAAAATTGATGCCAAATGAAAGTGAGTCGTTAGACAGATCATAGATAAAAGGCACACAGTTATCGTTACTTGTGCTCGGATCACCTGTCGCCGCGCCGTCCAGAGGGCAGTTCGGGTTGATGAAGTTGAGTGTCGTGCTCAAGTTTGGATTAACCGTATCGGAACTGGAGGTAGCGAATTCAGCGCGAGCTGTAAGGTTATCTTTTTCCCACTCACCACCGAATGAAATAACGGATGTGTCTGTAACGCGGGACCCCGTGTCGCTTGAGAAGCGCAAATTTGGATCATCATCGTCATTTGCAAGGTCCGGCTCAAGCGTACCCGTAAGCGCGGCTGGGAATTGTCCTGGACCTACACCAAAGTCGACGGTTTCGAAAGATGTTGGAATTGAGAGCTGACGCAAAGAACTTACGCCTGATGCTTGCAATCTGTAAGAATCTTGGCTTCGTTCCTGTGAATTGACAATCGCGTCGAGATAGAGACGGACATTGTCAGTTGGACGCGCTTCGACGGTCCCTGCGAAGTTGTAAGTTTCGTAATCGAAGTTTTCTTGCTCTTGGACCAAGAACTGAATGCCGAGGAATTCCGCCGGGTTTGCTCCCGCAGGTGACGCAACATTGTCGCGATCGGTCCGCGGACGGAACGAAACAGATTCTTGTTTCGTGTAACTACCGCTCAATACAACGCCGATTTCTTGACCTTGTGCATTTTCCCATTTCTTACCTAGAGCGCCTGAAACGCGTGGCTGAATGCCTTCGGTGCTGAAATTGCTGTCTTCACCTTGAATACGGATCGAAGCCAAAGTTTCCTTGAGAGCGAGAGGACGAATTGTTCTGAGGTTGATTGTACCACCGACAGATCCCTCTACGGTCTTCGCTTCGGACGCTTTGATGACCTCAACAGAAGAAATGATTGAAGCGTTAACGTCTTCAAAGTCGATACCACTCCGGCCGGAACCAGAACCCACTGTTGAAACGCCGTTGATTTCAACGCGGTTAGCGTTGGTACCGCGGATTTGAACGCCTGTACCAACACCCGCTGTTCGAGTAATCTGAATACCTGTGATGTTTTCCAACACTTCTGCGAGGTTTTGGTCAGGAAGTTTACCAATGTCTTCCGCTTGGATAATTTCAACCAAGCTGTCAGCGTTGCGTTTCTCGAGCAAAGCAGTTTCAAGCGCTTGACGAATGCCTGTCGCAATAACGACATCGCCATCCTCTGAATCTTGAGCGAACGCTGAAGGAGCCAGCGTCAGCATCATAGATGCGCTGGCGCCGAGAAGGAGTGAACCTTTCAGCCACGCCATTTTAGATTTGCCGGAATCGGCCGTACGGTGAGTCATTTTCTTCATTTCCCCTGAAGTTAAAACTGAATTCTTAGTGGTACTCTTTTTTACCAGCCAAAAAGAACCAATGATTGAGTCAATGTCAAGCCACTAAAACTACCAATTTGTAAGAATTGGTAAGACCAATGTCGTTATTCCGCTGACTGTAGCAATTTCGCCACAGTGATTTACCGAATCGCACGGCGAACCTTATTTGCCCAGGCATATCAGGCATAAAACACCCATAATTGGGAAATTTTAGAAACTTGTCCCAATCTTCGTCAAATAACGCTTATGAGGCCCACGAAGTTTTTGACTCCCATATCTAGGGATTGAGGCCGCTTGCCACCCAAAAACCACTGAGCTGTCGCGTCTCCAGTCAACACACAGTGACCATTGCTTCAATCAGCTTAGGCCAAAACATAAATGACTTTGGCTCTTCAACAAACGCCATCTATCTGTGAGTTGCGCTGGGTGAAATTGACATGAGTTGCCTTACTTACTCAGGTTTTTACCCTAAAACAGTCGCTATCAAGCCTGCGATCAAAAGAAGGTTGATCACTATCATGACACCCAGCGGTGGATTTCCTGCTGTATGTTTTTTGACCCGATACACGATGTATCCCAGCGGGAATGTACCGACCAACCCAATTAACCCAATCGCATACCCTGCCCAATCTTCGCCATTGCGGAACGGAATCACCAATAAAACAAGCATGAACAATCCAACGGAAAGGCCATAATACCCGCCGCCATTCAACAGCGCTTTGAGTAAAAATTGGTATTTCGGATCGATATCATCCCAAGACGTTTCGAGAGCCTTGAGATGGTACGGCATGACCTGCCTCCGCGTGGCATAGAGCAATCCAATCAATATTGTCGCGAGTGTAGCCAACCCGTACAACCAAAAAACTATGTTTACTGTCGTTAAATCCATGGTCATCCTCGCTCTAATCGGCGCGGATTTATAACACGACATTGTTGACGGAATAAGCGTTCAATTTGAATGATTGTCCATTTTGTGGCATGGTAGTCCTTTAAGGGGCAATCATCATGAATAAAATAATCTTAGGAATTGGCGGAACCGTATGTGTGATAGGCGGGCTAAGTTACGCAGCCGCCTCGCAAACAACTCCGAACACGACTGCACTCGCTGCGTGGTCTCAATATATTGATACTGATGGGATTGCGGGCCGTTTTATTTTGGACGGTGTTGATAAGGCATGTTCAGATTTTAAATTCAAAGACACCGATAGTACAAACACTGTAGCTGCAACCCAGCGTAACAACCCCTCCAAAAATGGGAACACCAATGATGTTGATACAGACTTGGCGGCACTTTTTCCTGTTACTGTCTGCCAAGGCACGCTTGGAAAGACGTGGGAAACAGTTGAGATTGTCGACTCAAAAAACAATCCCATCCAAGTGAATAGTTCTGGCAAGGACGAAAACGGGAACTTCATTCCCGTTGCGCTGACACTACCGGGCCCTGCTTCAGTTGGTAAGCAACATGTTGATGAAACGCTTTTAGTCACATTGGGTGATTCCGGATGCCAGTATACGAACACAAGCGATCCTAGAAATCGGTGTGACCTAACGGATTGGACATTTCATGATTCAGCCAATCATGCAGCGGGTCAAAAACCAGATGCGATTTTGCATGTCGGAGATTATCGATACCATAAACAGTATTCGTCGGATAGTTGGGCGAATTGGCAAATAGACTTTTTTCGACCCGGACAAAAATTACTAGTGAGCGCACCTCTTATATTCGTTCGAGGAAACCATGAAAATTGTGAGGGGGATTATTACAGCTCAAATACGATTTATTCAGGCATTGGATTTAATTACTTCCTGCAAGCCAATGCGACGTCCGATACGAACCAGTGCTCTGCTCATTTCCGAAAAGCGAATTGGACAGCAACATTTCCAACCAAAACAGACTCTAACGGGACGGACATTCCCGGCCACGAAATTATCATCATCGACACCGCCCCTGACAAACAAGATGCAAGTATAAAGTTAGACTGGGCGTTTTTAAGCGCGATGAAAGCCTCTTCCGGAAAATCAGCTTGGTGGGCGACGCACAAGCCGCCGGTTAGTTTAGAAAAATATACACAGGGTGGGAGGATGCACCAAGATGACGATAAGACCCGCGAAAAACTAGTGGACGCGCTGGGAAATACAACAGCTCCTTGTTCTTCGTCCCTCACCACCAAAGGATGCGCACCTTCCTTATTTTTGGCAGGGCACGAACATTTCTACCAATATATCGACTTCGCAACTGAAGATATGATGGATATTGCAATTGTCGGAAATGGGGGTGTTCAGAAACATACAAAGGCTAATCTAAGTTCATCTAAGTGTACCTACTTCAATTTTAAACCACCATTTACGCAGCCATCCACTCAGGCAGCGACGGTGGAATCGTCGTCAGCGCATGGGTATACTGTATGGCATCGAACCGCAGATTCAGTGAAGGCTGGTGGTGTCGGTTGGACAAAAGACCCAATCTTTATGGGAGGATCAAATATACCCCCCGGAAGCAATCAAGGGTGCGATCTATAGCTTTGATCAACAGAAGTTGTTTCCAGTGTTAGCTAAACTAGGCGTTATGGCCTCGCGGTGGAACGCGTTAAATATCGCCTTTTGAAAAATAATCATTCAGCTAGCACTTAGGTTGATCAAAGTGTTTTTAGATACTCAATCAAAGCCATACGTTCTTCTTCACTTAAGTTGATCATTTTTTCATGCCCCGTGTTTTTATTGCCCGAAAGTGATGTATCTATTTTTGTGGTATGGACCCCAGCTTCATCCTTGAAACCCACATTCACGGCATCAAAATTAGTGCTGCCAACGTTAAAAGCCGTAGGCCGGCAATGGACAAACCGACATGAGCCATCCGCCTCTGCTGGTGGAGATAGAAGGTCATAAAGCGTTGGAATCGACCCATTGTGTAAGTACGGCGCGGAAGCCCAAATACCTGTAAGAGGTCGCGCGCGATAAGCATCCGCAGAATAAGTTAAAAGCAGTGGGTCATCAGAGGGTTCATTCGCGTCTGGCATACGAATAATTTCCGTATTCGCGCATTCATCGTCGCGTCCAACCGCTTTGGTTTCATAACCTCCGCTGATATGTTCCCCAACATAGGTACTGCCGCTCTTAGTGCTCTTTAGCCAACGACCGCGCGCCAATTTTCCGAACCCACTAGCCGCTTCGGTCAACGATCCAAGGCCAATCTCACCTTGACAAGTTACAGGCTGAAATGAGCCCGCAATGGAACCCGCCACAACCTCTCTTAATAGAGTAACCTTATCTTCCCGGGCTCCGATGGTCTTCTCTGGATCACGCTTGAAGGACTGTCCGGCAAGGGGACCAGAAAAAGCGCCGGTCCGAATACCCGCTTTTGCTGTGTTGGGGTCAGTTCCAATTTCCTCTGAAGCGACCATTGTAAACTTCAAGTCACAGGTATTTTTATCCTTATAATATTTATCTCTAAAGTCTTGGTCAGGCACTGAATGACAACTGGCGCAATTTTTGCGACCTTCATAAGCCCCGGTTCCCTGATAAATATGTTTACCCGTCTCAGCCTTGACGGTGTCGATTGGGGGCAAAGCCCCCATTGCGGCCGCATCTTCCCATTTTGGCGATTTCAGAGCCTTTATCCAATGGTCAAAGAGCTGCAAATTACGACGTTTCACAGTCGAGCAATATCCAGGTAAATGACTATTTTCGGTTACATCAACATCGCCAAACACGCCAAGTACCTGTCCTGTATTCCGGCCCAGCACTCCACCTTGAGAAACGTTATTCGCGCTGCCATTCCATTGTACGCGTCCCATGAAAGGCGTGTCCCATAAAACCGGATAACTTACTGGTGCATCCGGTACGCGCACATTACCAAAATCACCAAAACCTTCGAAGAAGGCATGATGTCCAGCTGGGGCATCCAGGTCCTCATCTGGCGGGGCTAGCTTATCTTGATTTAAGTCTCGGCCTAAGACCTGATTAAAAATCACGCCAAAAGCGTCCACCCGACCGTGCCCATGAGGGTTGTCTTCCGGGATACTATCGGAGTTTCTGCGCTGCCAAGCTTGCCGTTTTGACAATGTTAGTTCTAATTTTTGTTCGAAGGCGTTTCGCGATTGATCATTTGACATATCGACGCCCAAGCGCTCAGCCAACCGGCGTTTCTTCGCTGGGTTTTTTGCTGTCTCTAAAAGACTGTCATCAATCGCCCCAAAAAGACCCATAAAGTCTCCCAGCGCCGCGCCGCCCTCTACCCGGATTGTCTTTCCATTGTGCGTTATATTAGACGTGTGGCAAGCCGCGCAATTTATTCCGAGCATTGGATTTTCAGGGGTTCCATCGATCGTAAAGCCTATGGGCAAACCAATACTATTTAAAAATTCGACAGTCGGTGTTTGACCCGTCAAAAAATATGTCTTTTCGTATTTGGTTCCAATTTTAACGAGCGTCTGGGGATGCGGCAGGTACCCAAAATCTGTTTCCGAGGTGCCATTTTTCCCGAAAATCATTCTTTGTGATTCTGGCATTTCCAAACCTAGAGCGATGTCCAAAGGAAGGATATGTGAGCCTTGAGGCGTAAAATAATATCGGCTGCGGTAACGGTCTTGCCAACCCTGTTCGAGATATAGAACGTCATCATTTTGAACGAGGTTGTAATTTTTATCGGTGTCTGTCGCACCTCGGAGCTGATATTTGTCAGTTAAACCAGTAAATGATCCTACAAAAACAAGACCTAGGTAGAGACCAAAAAACGTTGGGAGAGCGTAAAGAAAGAACCTAAAGTTTCGAGCTGACCCGCCAATCCATTCAATAAGATCGTCAATACGATCCTTGATCCAGAAAATAATATTCAGAATAAACTTCATAATGCTGCCCCACATTTATGAGCTGATCATACCTCTAAAACCGCGCCATGTCACCTTGTGTTTTTTTTATTACATGTTAAAGGATACACAACTCTAAAGTCGGCATCGACGATTAGTGTTGCTGGCGCGGCATCTAAAATTAAATAAATGGGGTCCTCGCCGTAATCATTACGCATGGGGCCACGTATGTTTAAATCCGCTTTCGTTTTTGCATTTACTTTAACCGCCGTGTCGGCCTGTGAGAGTTCATCGATATCGTCAAAACCTCCGATCGCTACTGACACGTCAGCAAGCGTCTCAATTGCCTTTGAACCAAATGACGTAACGATACTTTTTCCCGCACCAAGCTCGCCATCTGATATGTCACAAATGATCCGCCTGACTGATTTCGATAGTGAACGCGTTTTACCGCAAGACGTATTTGATCAAGCCATGCAAATTGCGACGGGACCGACTGGCGCGGTCAGAGGGTCAAACCATAGAATTGGGTTTATAAATAACCCTCAACGACAAGATTGGGTTATTTCCGGCATACGCATCGACCCCGGAGCACCGGGAGTCACTAAAGATATCTTTGATGTGTTTGGAAAGTCTCCTCAAATTCGGTTGGTCGCGCAACCCGTAAGAGATACGGGATCTGGGTTAGACGTGGATGATATAAGCCTCCACCTTATCTATGCCTTTAATGCGCCAGACCAAGCAAATATCTGCAATTTACATAATACGCCAGACATGGCGCGTTTCTCAAATGCTGTGAGCGACTTGAAGGCCATTAAAGATGATTTTGCGACTAGGCACAGCGTGGACACATCGGGTCCACTAAATGTTCACCCCGCCTTTGATGTCGCGGGCACAGAGTTCAAAACCGCCTTACGAGACTACCTCAACTCACATTTGACCAGAGACAATCTCTTTGCCGTATCTATTGCAGGAATCCCTGAGAGATTTGAGCCTTGGATTTTTCTAGCGATGAATAATACGGATAACGGTCTGCAACCTATTCCTAGTCCGGCAACCAATCAGCCTAACTCGGACCCTCGCCTGGCCAATTTTTCGCAAATGCTTAATTTTAGAGGTGACACCCCACCTGTGTTCCCAAGCCCTGCCACGCGTAACATGGCGGCGATTGATTGCGAAATGAACTTCGGAAATGCCGTGACAGCACAGGTTCCGGGTGCAGGAACCTCCACGGCATCGGCATTTACCGGGTCTGGAGATATCAACGAGATTTCAGCGGTCATAGCCGATGCCAGCGCAAGCCATTTCTTCAATACTGATTGTGTGAGCTGTCATACGGAAACCCGCAAACAAATTGACCAGATGCCTACACGTTCCGAAAAGAACGCAATGATGAATCAGATCGCCGATAATTTCGGCATTCACCCCGCTGTTATGCCTCATGGTGATTGGAATGTTCGCGTTATGGGCTGGGCGCCCATAGACGAATTAAATAATACACCCGGAGCGCATGCAACCATTTCTCGCCGTGCTGCGACCGAGACCGCAGAGGTCGTGGAGTGTTTTCATTCGGAGAAATGGAATAGCGTAACCGAGAGCTGTTTACCTTAGGGGTCTTTCGACAAAACCCTATCCACTGAAAAACGACACCTACAAGCATTAAACTCAGATTCTTTAATAAATCAGACTTGGGTAGAAAACGTAAAATGGCGCACCGGGGAAGGGTCAATATTTATATTTTTTAATCAATAAAAACAGTGACTTGATAGAACTTCAGAAAGAAGTTGTTACACAATCAGTTGCGCAAGCAGTTGCACAATAAAAAGGTCAAAACATCCCCTTCGCTGACGTTAGCCTTGCGGCTTAGTTTAGGTGAATTCAAATCACCGTGCTTTAACAGTGATAACTATTTGTCTATAATTTTTCAGCGTTTCAACAAGATAATCACATCTATTTTACAACGCCGTTGATCGAAATACTGACCAGTTAGTTTTGTGCACAAGATACTCTAAGGCTATCGCACCCAACTGCGAACTTCCGTATTGGTTTAAGCCTGGTGACCAAACCGCAATGGATGCGATACCAGGAACAATCGCTAAAATACCTCCTCCCACGCCTGATTTTCCTGGTAAGCCAACGCGGAAAGCAAATTCTCCCGATCCGTCATAATGACCGCACATCATCATAAGGGAGAGAATACGCCGTGCACGTTGGGATGAAATAATGGTTTCATCTGCTTTAACTTGTTGGCGCCCTTCACACATAAGGTAACGCCCAGCTTTGGCTAACTGGGTACAGTTCATTGCCAAAGCACAAAAATGAAAATATGTGCCCAAGGTCTCTTCAACGGAGTGATCAATATTTTCAAAAGATCGCATATAGTTTGCTAGTGCCATATTACGAAATCCTGTAGCTTGTTCGTCCAAGGCGACCTCCTTATCGATATAGATTGAATCATCTTCAGATATCGTTCGAATAAATCTAACATACTCCCCAAGAACTTCCCGAGGCCGATAACTAGAGAGTAGAGCATCTGCGACAACAATGGCGCCTGAATTGATAAAAGGGTTTCTTGGTATTCCTTGTTCAGACTCCAACTGCACTATAGAGTTGAAGGCGCTACCTGATGGCTCCCGCCCAACTCGCTTCCATAATGAATCTCCAACAGATCCTAACGCCATGGTTAACGAGAAAACTTTACTGATACTTTGGATAGAAAAAATGGTGTCAGTGTCCCCCGCTTGAAAAACTCTGCCTTCATTGTCGACAATTGATATGCCAAATTTTGATGTTGAAACAGACCTCAAGGTAGGAATGTAATCAGCGACCGTTCCACGGTTTACCTCACGTGATACATGTTCTGTAATTTCTTCCACGAGGGCCTGTAAATCAACTTGGTATATCAAAAAGGCCTCCTCCTTCGAGTGACAAAACCTTCGCTCAATCGGACTCAAATGGGCCATTGAGGGGATGGTAGTCATTTAAATTTGGTTTTGGTTTGCCGAGGTTTATCGGTGGGTTTTCAATGCCTGAACGTTTTCTGCCCATTGAGGGTTTAGACGGAAGCTCATTTGATTTGTGAATATCTAAATAATCGCGGGTCTTGGCCATGTCCTCATCTTCCATCTGGCGGTGTTTTTGGGAAAATCAAAGTCACAGGCTGCTATCCTCTGTAAACGTGGGGTGACAGTACGATAACAGCCTGCTGGTGCTCGGGGAAGCACGTTGGGGTAGGTAGCCTCAGCTGCCGCATTTTATCATTTTAACTTCCAATATATGAAGTCTTGACCGACGTATAAAACTCAGCGGCATATCTTCCTTGTTCACGAGAGCCATAGCTTGAAGCTTTGGTTCCGCCGAACGGTACGTGATAGTCAACGCCAGCGGTCGGTAGATTGACCATAACCATTCCGGCTTGGCTTTCTTGTTTGAACCGTCTGGTCGCACTTAAAGACTGAGAACAAAGACCCGCAGAGAGTCCAAACGCCGTGTCATTAGCTATATTAATTGCGTGATCCAAATCTGAGGCTCTTATGGTTGTCGCCACTGGTCCAAAGACTTCCTCTTGATTTATTCGCCAATTATTATCGGTATCAGCGAACAAGACTGGAGCCATATAAAAACCGGGCGTATCGCGTTCAATAATGTTCTCGCCCGTTACTTGGGTCGCGCCCTCAGAAGTGGCGATATTTATATATTCCAAATTTTGCTTAAGTTGGCTTGAGCTAACCACGGGACCAATTTGAGTGCCCTCTTTACGCGCATCATCAACAACAAGGCTTTGAATTTTCTTAGTTAAATGATCTACAAATTCATCATGCACCGAGTCCTCAACAATGAGTCTTGAAGAGGCCGTACATTTTTGACCTGTGGAGTAATAGGCCCCGCTGATAGCGCAATTCACAGCCGTTTCCATATCGGCATCCGCTAATACGATTAGAGGGTTCTTGCCGCCCATCTCCAGTTGATACTTTGCATGACGACGACTACAGCTCTCGGCAACTTTTTGGCCAATACTGACAGAGCCCGTAAAAGAAATACCTTTGACACGCTTATCATCAAGCAAAGCCTGTCCAACAGATGAACCTGCCCCCATAACTAAATTAAACACACCCTTTGGAAGACCAGAACGGGAGATAATGTTTGTCAATTCCCAGGCGCTACCTGGCGTTATAGCCGCAGGTTTGAAAACGACGGTATTCCCATAAGCGAGCGCGGGTGCAATTTTCCATGCCGGAATAGCAATCGGAAAATTCCACGGCGTAATGATACCAATAACACCGAGTGCCTCTCGCGTAATCTCCACATCTATCCCGACCCGTGTTGAAGGAACAAACTCACCTTGTAAGCGCAGGGCTTCGCCGGCGTAAAATTTAAAGATTTGGGCAGCGCGCGTTACCTCTCCAATAGCCTCTGGCAATGTCTTGCCTTCTTCCCTTGCGAGAAGATCACCCAATTTAGCTTTTTCTGCTAGAATTTCATTCCCAATTTTATCGAGAATTTCAGAGCGTTGCTGGATACCGCTTCTTGACCAACTTTTGAAAGCTTGAGACGCGACAGCAACCGCTTGCTCTGTTTGCGCTCTATCTGCCTGAGCGTAACCCCCAATGACATCATTCGTATCAGAGGGATTAATATTCTCAATTACATCATCAGAGGTTACCCATTCGCCTTCTATATAGTTTTTATACATTGTCATGATCGTCTCTTTTTTTGGAAATTAGTTGAATCTACTTGGTGCGTAAGCGTCGCAATTAATGTGTGGTTTTTCTTGGCTGATTATCTCGGCAATGAGTTGGCCTGTCGCTGGCGCTGACATCATACCGATCATATTATGCCCCGTGGCCAGATAGGCATTTTCAATTTTGGGAGCGCGGCCAATAATCGGCAGGCTGTCCCATGTCATAGGACGCCATCCGAACCAACTTTCCACCTCGGGGCCTGTGATTTCATCTTTGAAGTAAGGTTGTGCTGATTGTCGCAACTGAGCAATTCTCTGAGGCGGCAAACTGTCGTCAAAGCCAACGAATTCCATCATAGACCCAATCCTAAGGTGATTTTGAAAAGAGGTGATGGCGAGGCTTTGTTCAGGCATAACGATTGAGGCATTCGTATGTTCAGCAGGCCGGCGATATGTAACCGAATATCCTTTGCCGGGCTCCACGGGAATTTTGCAATCAAACGCTTTGGTAAATTTCGTGCTCATAGCACCTGCGGCTAGAACGATATGATCAGCCTTAAATTCACCCCGCGATGTGTAAACAGTCTCGATTTTCTTCATATGTTTCGAGAGTGATTGAAACTCACAGTTCTCAAAAAATGCGACCCCATCAGACATGAGCTGATTTGACCATTCTCGAGCTAATAAATCTGGACGCAGACTTGCATCTTGTCCGTAGAAAAAACCACCCGTGAGGTTAGCTGACAAAGATGGGAAGTCAGCTTTTATTTCTGTAGAGCTTAATTGTCGAGCAGCTAGCTTGTATTCCGTCAAGAGCCATTTATTCGTTTTAGAGAACGCTTTTAGGGCACTCTTAGACTGGAAAAGATACAGTAATCCTGAACGCTGCCAGTCGCACCTTAGATCACTGCCTTGGATGAGTGAATCATAAGTATCTGCTGAAGAGACGAGCAATTGGAGAAGGTTTTTAGCGACATAATTTTGATGCGAACCAAAACAACGACGGCCAAATTGCCAAAACCAGTTTAAAAAATCGGATCTTAATTGCGGCCGGATTCGAAATGGGGCTTGAGGGTTAAACAGAGATTTCAACCCCGTTTTAAAAGCTTCAGGAGAGTTCAACGGCAATATATGGCTGGGTAGAATATGGCCACAATTTCCATGAGAGCAAGCGCCTGCAATCGTTCCCTTATCAATAACGGTAACCTTGTAGCCCGCTTTTGATAGAAAATGCGCACAGGAAATCCCAATGATGCCAGCCCCTATAATGAGGACGGACTCATGGGCCCTTGTCATCATAGCTCAATACCATTTTGAAACGGGTCAGCGGGATCAAAGAGAAGCTTAGTTTCTCCATAAATGTGGGCCTCTCCAATAATGGTCGGAATTATTCTGCCAGGATGTCGTGACTTATGGTATCTGGCTCTGAACCGACTACCGATTATGCTCTCTTGCACCCACTCTTCACGACTAGCCAATTGTCCTGCATCTGAAAGGCAAGCGAGTTTTGCACTCGTTCCCGTGCCGCAGGGCGAGCGGTCATAAGCCCCTCCGGGGCAAAGAACAAAATTCCGGCTATTCGCCAGAGAATTTTGCGGTGTTTCGAAAAATTCGATATGATCTATTTCAGCACTATTAGCTCCGGTGACCCCGTTTATTGATAGTGCATCTCTGACGCGGCTCGCAGCAATTGTGAGAGCAGGAATATTCTCTGGGGTTAAAGCCATTGGCGAACTTTCTACCAAGAAAAACCAATTCCCTCCCCAGGCCACGCTACCCGTGACTTGCCCTAAACCTTCGACTTCAAGCTTTACATTCTTCTTAAGGCAATAACTTTCAACATTTTCGATTTCGACTTCATTGCTACTGAGAAGTCGTGTTTTCACAATTCCGGCAGGTGTTTCAATTAAATGTAATCCGGGAGTAATTTTTCCTAATTGGGCTAGAGTAACAATGAGACCAATAGTTCCATGTCCGCACATCCCAAGATAGCCAGCCGTATTAAAAAATATCACGCCAGCCGTGCAGTCAGGATTGTGAGGTTCACACAATAATGCGCCAACCATTGCATCTGAGCATTTTGGTTCTAGTACGCATTTCTTGCGATACACATCGTGCTTGGCTTCAAATATCTTAGCACGTTCTGCAATTGGGCCATCTCCCAAGTCAGGGCCGCCCACTATAATAACACGCGTAGGCTGACCACCTGTATGAGAGTCAATGACAAACATGATGAGGACTTAAGCTCTAGCGCCAGGCCAGTTGTCCCACCAAGCTCTGAACTGCCTCCAACTTTGTTCTAGAAAAGCTTTTTGCGCTGGGCTGAGTTGATCAGAAGAGTTAAGTTGGTATTTATATTCCTCATGACCTTCGAGAACCATCAAATGTTTATAGTAAAGCACAAGATCTGGACCTTCATCAAAGGTCGAAAGTACGCTTAAGGCCTTATCTAGTTCGAGGGCAAGGCGTCGGCTCTCTGAATCTCCAGCAGCCGCTTCGACACATAATTCTGTGAGGCGCAAGACTTCGCGCGGTAGTGCATTGCCTACGCCAGTAATTGCCCCGCAAGCTCCGCAATTGACGAAGCCATGAAACACCTGAGTGTCAACGCCAACCATAAGAGCTAAGCTAACATCGCCAGATGTAATGTTCTGCGCTGCATAAGTCAGGGAATTTGCACCGCCAAACTCTTTAAATCCAACGAGGTTTGAATGCTTATCTCTTAGTTTAAAAAATAAGTCTGCTTTAGTTTCATAACCATAATACGGGCTGTTATATATAACGGCTGGCAAATCAGGGGCTGCATCAAGAATAGCTGAAAAATGAGTTTCCTGCGCTGCAACACAGCTGCCGCGAGATAATACACGCGGTATTACCATAAGGCCCGCTGCGCCGACTGAAGCGGCATGAGCGGTAATGGCGACGGCCCGCTGCGTATTTTGCGCGCCAGTTCCAACAACAACAGGAATACCTGCTTTGCAAAGCTGAGCCACGCCTTCGCAGCGCTGCTCATCTGTCAAAAGCGGCCAATCTCCCATAGACCCACAATAAATAACGGACTTCATACCCAGTTCAATGAGCTCTTGGCCTTTCCGAACAAGAGCCGCGAAATCAGGCGTCCCATTTTCATCACAGGGTGTCATCAAGGCTGGCATGCAGCCCGTAAAAAAAGTGTCCTGATTGGCCATTGAATATATCTCCGGGTGCGCTGATGCGTGTGCTGATTTCGCAACTAGTAAAGTTGAGTTTTTGGCGCTTGTCTCGCCCGTTCACTCAGCCTAAACTTGATTTTTTGCACAATTGGAGTGCTTGGATGCTCAAAAATAATTACGAAGAGCTTCTGCAAAACTTACCGATTGCCGAAGTTTTTGATTATTTATCCGACACGGTCTTTTTTGTTAAAGACCTTGAAGGTCGATATGTGCTGGTGAATGAGACCTTGGTAGAAAGAGTTGGTTGCCAGAATAAATCCGAACTTATCGGAAAAACTCCATCGGCTATTATGGGACACAAGCTAGGCAACAGTTATGAAGCTCAAGATCAGTTTGTACTGAACTCCGGAAAGCAAGTTAGTAACCAACTTGAAATGCATATTTACTTAAACCGCAACGTCGGTTGGTGTATGACGAACAAAAGGGCAGTTTTCTCAAAAAGAAATGAAGTCATTGGCGTGATGGGTGTTTCGCAAGACTTACGCCCGCCAAATATGTCCCACAGTGATTTCATTTCTGTCACACCTATACTTGAATACGTGAGCCAAAACCTATCTTCAAACCTATCAATAAAACATCTAGCTGGTCTAGGAGACCTCAGCCCCTATCAACTTGATCGCCGTATCCAAAATATCTTCGGTCTCACAACAGGACGATGGGTACTGAAGAAAAGGTTGGATTTAGCCCGACATCAACTTCTGGAAACGGTGAGACCAATAGCGGAAATAGCGATTAATAGTGGTTATTCAGATCAAAGCACCTTCGCCCGCCAATTTAAAAAGACGACCGGGTTATCACCCTCTCAATTTAGAGGTTCATATTCTGTCTAATTGAAAATGCAGAATGCGCATGGTTTCTTTTTGAAAATGTATAATTCATATGTGTAGTTAAGGTTATCTTTGATTTGTCGAATACAAATAGACAACCTTTTTACAAACGTCCGCTTTGCCCCCAAGCTTAAGTCACCTCCCAATCCCTCTAGTCCGGCCTGTATCCCAATCAATGCCGCTGCCACTAAGCAACACGGCCTTTGATGCGTTTGCGCACCGGAAGACTTAGCAATGGATTGCAAGAACCCACCAAAATACAAATTAGCCACCTTAACATTCATCGGCCTCTTGGCTCCCGTTTATTTTATTCCGAGATCATTGAACGTGCTTTTCCCTAGCAAGGACTTCTTGGTCACCATCGTAGCCGTTGGAATAATCGTTTTTCTAATGACTTACATGATCATGCCTATTTTAAAGTGGGTATTTCGGGACTGGATCAATCTCCATCCTCATCCCAAATAGTTTTAGCTGGAGTAGTAACCTATCTAGTTTCACTCATCACTGAGAGTTCGATTTACAAAAACATGAAAAATGTAGCACAATTTATAGCGCAAAATATGCTCAATAATGAGGTAAACAGGGACAGTGAGTTAGAATATTTCAGTCAAATGCAGGCTTTTAGAAGTCTTTACAGGAAAAAATGGCGCTCCGGGGATGGGTCAACACATAAGAATTTATAACACAAAAACAGTAATTTAGCCTAAAACAATGCAGAATATGTTACACAACCAGTTTCACAATTGGTTGCACAACATAGATCGAGAATACTCTCGTAAAATTTTAGCTGTCGCTATACTTTAGGCTAAGAATATCGATCGAATTGCTTTCCCTTTACCTAACAATACTGAATTAAGCTTCATGCCAGATCTACTCTCTAGGTGGATTTTCGAAAAAAGTCTTAATCGCCAACTCTGTCTTTGGACCGATGCCGGGTAACGATTTTAAGAGTCCCAGATTTGCCATCTCAATCACCTTTTTTAAACTAAATGGAGTCAGGATATCCAATAACAATTGAACCTTTTTGGCGCCTATTCCCGGAATGTGAGATAAGGTCACAATCTGAGGAGACATAGATTGCTCCAGCGCTATCAACTGAATGAATTCACCCGTTGAAACAATCTCCTCTATTGCATCCTGAATATGACTGCCTATTTTCGGGAATTGAGATATATCGATCCCATTCTCCACGTCTCCCGCAATAGAGTTCACTCTATTTTTGATCGCTAATGCGGCATCTTCATAAGCCCGGATTCGAAATTTGTCTGCGCCATCAATTTCCAACAATTCAGCGAATTGGTATAAGATATCCGAAATTTCGGTATTGGTAATTCTGTCCTTCATTGTTTCACCTGTAACATTACTTCAGGTTATCCTTAGAGAGTGCTTCAATTTCACTCCACGATGGCGCGCGTTTGTGCCAATCATAGAGACTGTTTAGCAAACGTTCACAATGAGCTTCATCAAGGTTGCCAACGGCCACAAATAAATTCCCACAGTCTGCGACATGATGTTCAAGTTTCTGCAATCCTTGAAGGACCTCAGTTAAAAAATCTGTCGCCCCAAAATCACCGCCATCTAGATTTGCGATCCTTGTCATCAGCGCTAATCCTTCCGCATGTTCTAGATACATCCGGCTAACTTCACTTTCGCTAAGAGTTGCCTCTAAAACTGGGTAAAAATCAAATTCTTCAAAGGCTATATGGGCCCCTGCAGATTCTATAATTCGGGCAGCTTGGGCCCGCAAATCATCGAGCTGACCCTCAGATAGCGCCATTCTCAAAAGTAATAGGTTATCTGCAAGATCGATATGATCAGCCTGAAAGGCTTTGAAGAGCAGATTTGATGTATGGTCCAATTCAGTCATGCTCTTAACTTAAGCGTATAGAAGAAAGAAATGTGACCAAGATCAAATTTATTGTGATTTAGTTCTCCGAAAAATTTTGACCTTCATCAATAAAATACAGCCAATGTCTTTCAAGCTTCTTTCATCGTAAACCACTTGAGAGTTATCGACAAATGAAAGTCATTGTCAGCTTCATCGTCTTCATTGTATTGCTGTCGATCGGTCTTACAATCCTCAAAAATTATGATGATCTATTGGGGCAACTTGCCTGGCGAAAATTAGAGAAAGTAGACACCCCACTTCCCGAACAATCATTTTCTATCGATATGGTTTCGGATCTGCCCCAGCCTGCTCGTCGTTATTTTGAATATATGATAACCCCGGGCACACCGTTGAAAAGTTCAACAACAATTGAGATGGGAGGCCGTTTAGGTTTGGGTCCAAAAGATCGACCCGACTATATGGACATGGGCGCAGTGCAAATCCTAACCTTCCCAGAAGGCTTTGTTTGGAAAATGAAAAGTGGCCGTGGACCAATGGTTTTGACTGGTTTTGATGGGCTTTACAAAGATAAGTCTTGGAGTCGTTTTTGGCTGATGCAATCCATCCCTGTCGGCCGGGCGGGCGGACGATCCCATCGACAAGCAGACCATAGGCGTTCCGCATTTGGACGGCTTGCAATGGAAACCGCAATGTGGGCCCCCGGTGCGTTACTACCAAGTGAAATTGTTAGTTGGACAGCGTCAGATTCGGATACTGCAGTCGCGACAATAAAATACGATGGCTTGGTTCAAGTCGTCGAGATCCATGTCGATGATAATGGCCAGCCTCTAAAAATCGAAACGCAGCGTTGGAGCGATGTAAACCCGAGCAATAGCTATCGCCCGCAGCCATTCGGAGGCTTCCCGTCAGCCTTCAAAGAATTTAACGGATATAGACTACCAACTCACGTTGAGGGGGGTCATCTCATTGGGACTAAGGACTACTTTCCGTTCTACATTGCGGATATTGAGAAGGTTACATTTGGGGATTAAAGCAGACGTTCCAATACGCTAATTGCCCCAGCACTCATGAAGAACATAGCCACAAGTGTGATAGTCGTAAAAATAAGCCCAAAAACAAATATCAAACCATCTCTATCTGTAAGTCCAAGTGCTATTATTGTGCAGGATATCGCCGGGAAAATATTTCCGATAATCGGAATCGGTAAAATCATAAGAATACCTAACACGGTGAATATCCCACCAGACAATCGAAACGAAAGCGGACCTGTCAGACGCGGAAGTCGGTATTTCGCTAATCTAAACATCCAACCAACATATCGGTCGGTGATGGTATAAGCTTTTAATAATAATTTTCGGTCAATGCTTTTCTCGTTCATCCATTTCGGAAGCCTTAGATGCGGACGTCCCAAAGAAATTTGTATACCTAAAATGACGATTACAACGCCAACAGATAAAGGTATTCCTGGGGGCATGGGTAGGATCATGGGAATAGAAAAGAAGAGAATAGAGACCCCAAACGACCTCGGACCGAGTGCCGCTAAAAGATCGCGAAACACAATTCTTTCTTCTAGCAGGTCTTCGGCTGACTCTTTTAGGAAACCTATTATATCTGGCGTAGACACGTCTGGGTTAAGTGTTCGTTTTCGGTTCATAGGGAGCTGTTAGGACGATAGTCCGTCCGGAAGTTGACTGCTGTCAATTTTCGACGGCAAAGCTGAGCAAAGACACGTCATGCTAAACTTTATGAGTTATAATATTCAAGCTGGAATTGGGACCTTGAGGCCTCGCGACTATTTTCTGCGAGCTCACCGACAAGTCTTATCAGTGCGTCCAAAAATTGAAAATCTGTCGAATATAGCGGATTACATTCGACCCTTTGATGTTGTCTGCTTGCAGGAAGTGGATATGGGAGGGTTGAGAAGTGGGTTCATAAACCAGGCAGAATTCCTCAAGTCTCGAGCGGATTTCCCTTTTCTTGCAACTCAAATAAACCGACGCTTAGGGCGTCTTTCTTTGCATGGAAATATTATCCTGTCCCGAAGACCTATTAATCACACTAAAAGTTACCCACTACCCGGATCAGTAACGGGTAGAGGTTTGCTCGTCACAAGTTTAGGGCACAAAAATCCTGTAATATTTGCCAATACACATTTTAGTTTGGGTGAAGCTGATCAGAAACGTCAATTCGAGTTCATCAAAACGGTTCTAAACCCATTCAAAAGAGTTGTTTTATCGGGTGATTTCAATTGCACTCCAGGTAGCTCTGTTCTTCGGGGTTTTGATAAGAACTGTGATTTGGATATGGTGACTGAAGATTATCACCACGCTTTTCCATCTTGGAACCCAAAAAAAGCAATCGATCACATATTTGTTTCAAAGACATTGATGCCTGAAAAATGCGTCGTACACTCAGTACAATATTCAGACCACCTTCCTTTAACAACGAGGTTAAAGATCTAGCTAGACGCTTTTCTACAGAGTTCCTCCCACCCTTTTGAAACAGTATCAAAGCCATAAGTCTCAAATTCTAGTACCCGTTCATTTTCTTCGGTATCGGTATATGTAATTGATACATCCTCTCCTCTTTGAAAGGCGTCGTAGACAACAGACGGCTCCTCAAAAGTGAAGATATTATCTTCCAAATCAAATGCAACTGACGCAGATTTTTCTCCCAAAAAGAAAGTGGAGTCGACATCTGGGTTTACATTATTTCCAACGAACACATTAATTTCAGAAATGCCTGCCATACATGTCATGACAATACCTTTGTTTAGAGGAGCAAAGTCCCCGAAAAGATCAAGTTCCGCAAATAATATAAATTGAACTTCACGCTCGGAAGGGTTGTTAGATGGCCAAAATTCTACCGTATTCCAGTCGCCATGCTCCAAGCTCCTTGGAGCCTCGCACTGCTTCGCTAGAACCTCACAATTACACAGGTATTGTGAAACGAGGTCCTTTTTCTCACGGCATTTTGCAAATTCCAGTCGAATTGACTTTGAGTATTTAGACTCCATAGGTTTTTCAGCAGAGGAAATTTGAGCCTGAGCGGATGCCGTTATCCAAATGGCTAGTATTAGGAGAAGCAAACCTACTAACGCACCCACTTTGCTGCGATTGTTTGCAAGTTTCACTATTTTTGGCGAAGTAATAAATTTCATTTCAAACTCCCTAAGCTAATGCACCAGCTAAATTTTTAAGCTCTGTCATTTGGCGAACATGCGCCCTGTGGCGACTAGGTAATTCGATTACGCCCTTAGTCTTCAAAGTTGTTAGTCGTCTGCTAACAGTTTCAATTGAGAGTCCTAAGTAATCAGCAATATCGAGCCGAGACATTGGCAAATTGATATCTATCTGTTCAACACTTCCCGAAGAACGACGGACTTGTCGTTTGGCTAACATCAAAAGAAAAGCGGCTACCTTCTCTCCTGCTGTTTTCTTTGACAACGTCATCATCATACTCTGCGCATCTTCTAACTGCCCACAAGTTCGGATAAAAAGCTCGTTTTGCAGTTCAAGGTTAGCTCGAACAGCCGCCATTGTTAGACTAATAATGTTAGATGTAGAGACTGTCACAGCTGTATCGTGATAAATGTCATCCGGAGACATTCCAAAGTAGTCTCCTGCCGTGCAGAACCCGGTAATCTGTCTTTGGCTATCTTCCAGCAAACGGTAGGTCATAACCACACCGCTCTGCACCTTATAGAAATGTGTCGCATTATCTCCTTGATGAAATACTGGCGTCTTCTTCGGCATAACCCGACCAACCTGGTATGGTTTCGCTTTGGACGTCGTGACAGCGTCTTGAGTGGGTTTTGCTAGAGTTTGCTGAAACATAATGATCTCCTCTCCGTTTTTCAGAGTTGAGATTTAACTACTTTTATCCCTGTAGAATTATTAGTTCGGGAAAATACCTACGTATTACTACTGATTGATTTAAAGGTAAGGTAGAAGGAGCCGAGCACTGGCGTCGCGCAACCTCTTGATCATTGAGCTGTTTTCAAGATCCGCCAATCTGACGAGGGATGAATTCACACGCCGTTCCGCAATCACTTCGTTCAAATTAGCTATGAACTCAGAGTCTTCACATTCTAAGTCGAATTCAAAGTTCAACCGAAGACTTCTTGCATCCCAGTTTGAGCTGCCCACCAACGCCCATTTCCCATCTATAGTCATTAGCTTTGAATGATCGAATAGGTCAGACCTGCGATAAATGTTACACCCCGCTTCTATCAGTCCCTTTAACTGATGCTCAGCAGCCCAATCCGCAAAAGGGAAGTTTGAATGTTTGGGTAGAACAATTTCGACATCCACACCCTTTAATGCGGCCAAAGTTAATCCCGACAAAAGACCTCTATCAGGAATGAAATAGGGAGTTACGACTCGTATCTCACGTTTTGCACACCCCAAAGCTCCAAGAATTATCCATCTTAAACGCTCATTCTCATATGCCGGGCCACTGCGAATTCCGCGCGCAATCACATTGCCGCTGCGTTCAAAGTTTTTCTTCAAGACGTCATCAGGTAACGCCTTTCCACAAGCTAAGGCCCAATCTTTTTTGAAGGTTTCTGTGAATTGCTTAGTGACGGGTCCATGGATTTTAAAGTGTGTTTCAAGATTTTTAACCCGACCAATATTGAGACTCCCTGTGAAAGCGGTCCTCCCATCGATGACTAGGATTTTTCGGTGATTTCTCAGATTTAAGAATGGTGCGCGCCAAGGCCAGAAACCATGAAGAAATCTTTGCAAATCAACACCGCCGTTCTCAAGGCGTTTACGAATTCTAGAACTAAATGGACCTCTTCCGACACCGTCCAAAAGCACCTTTACGTCAACGCCTCGTTGGGCAGCTCTTACAAGAGTTTGTGCGATTTCCTTGCCCAAGGTGTCATTCTTAAAGATAAAAGTGGATAGTATGATGGAGGTGTCTGCAGCTTCTATTGCCCGCCTCATCTCATCATGAATCTCTGTCACACCTTGGAGAATCTCAATGCGATTGTGAAGTGTTCTATGAGAGCGAGTTACAAAATTCCCAAGTCTATGAAACTCTAAACCAAGACTCTCCTCTTGATCAGATGCTGGGTGTTCGTACTCGGTTGATGAAGAAAAGCTACGTTGTGGACTTTCTTCCAGTCTAGCAGCCCGGCGCGAAATTCTATTGATCCCGAAAAGAAGATAAAAGACAGCCCCGAAAACAGGTGCGAACCACACCAATGCAATCCACATCAATGACGCCTTAGGATCAGACTTGTTTAGAAGAATATGTACTGTCAGAGAAACTGAAACGGCTATGAACAGAGCCTGCATCCCAAATGTAAGAAGGACACCAATTTCCGTATTCCACCAAGACTCAAACATAAAATGCGTTTAAGACAAGCTGCTCAAAGGAATTTGACAGCCGTCAATTTTAAGAAGCTAATTAGCAATCATCCCATTGCAGCCAGCTGCATTTTCACAAGCTCTGCTAGTGACCGCACCTGCATCTTTGACAATATCCTCGCACGGTGTGTTTCTACGGTTCGAATAGAAATACCCAATTCAAACGCAATAATTTTATTGGGCTTCCCTTCGACAAGCTTGTTCGAAATCTCCAACTCTCGGTTTGTCAAACTCGCAAAACGAGACTTTGACTCGGTGACAAAAAGTTGATCTTGACTCTTATCTTTCAATCGCGCGCAAGCCTTTTCCATAGTTTCCAATATTACCGTTGCTTGAAATGGCTTTTCAATAAAATCGACGGCACCATTTTTAAGAGCCTTCACGGCCATAGGGATATCACCATGGCCACTCATCATAACTATTTGCAAGTTTGGATTAATGGTCAAAGCTTCAGTGAGAACCGTAAGTCCGTCCTTTATTGGCATGCGTACATCTAGCAATACACAGCCGACAAATCCCCGTAAATCTGAGTCAAGAAACTCAATTCCATTGCTGTAGGTTGTAACTCGGCACCCAATTGTCTCTAGCAACATTTTTATCGAGTCAGTCACGGCTGGATCGTCATCTACAATTCCAACATTGTAACCATCGAGTTCCATGTCCTTAACCTTCTTCAGAAATAGGTAGCGTAAAATAAAAAATACTTCCCACCGGATCATTCTGTCCAGCCCATATTTGTCCATCATGGTGACTGATGATGGACTGACTTATGGAAAGCCCAACCCCCATGCCATTTGATTTTCCTGAACTGAAGGGTACAAATAATGTTTGGATGTCGTCTTCTGAAAGACCATTACCAGTGTCGCCTACCTGCACTTCAATTTGTTTTTCCATAGGCATTTTTTTTGCGGTAACTGAGAGTTTCCTCAAAGGGCTTTCAACCATTGCCTCGCAAGCATTTTTCATCAAATTCACGAGAACTTGCTGTATTTGGATGCTGTTTACAAAAACCTCTGGAAGAGTGTCTGGAACCTCAATTTTGACATCAATATCTTGATTATCAAAAGACAGAAATGCTAACCGTTTGGCAGTCTCAATAACATCCTTCAGGGTGCAAGAAGATTTCTCAACATCGCCCTTTTCGATAAACCCTCTCATCCTAGCAATAATATCAGATGCTCGATGAGTTTGCTCAATAGCCCTAGAAACTATGTCTAGAACCTTATCTTTGTCAACTGCGCCACCTCTGCCAAGTAAGAGTTTGACCGTTTCCAGATAATTTATCGAGGCGGCCATGGGTTGATTAAGTTCATGTGCGATCGCTGACCCCATCTCATTCATCGCTGAAACTCGTGATAAATGAAAATGTTCGTCTTTTAATTGTTCGTATTTTCTCTGCTGTTCATGCCTCGCCGTCAGATCTCGAATTATCCCAACAAACAACGGCACCCCATCAAGATCAGCCTCACCTACAGCCAAGTCCATAGGGAAAACACTCCCATCTTTCCGTCGGCCCATCACCTCTCGGCCAATACCAATAATCTTTTTTTTGTGCGTATCATGATATGACTGTAGATATCCATCATGTTCACCATGAAAGGGTTCGGGCATTAACATTTTGACGTTTTTTCCAAGAACGTCTTCAGTCGCATAGCCAAATATTTTGACACATGCAGGATTAAACAACCGCATCGTGCCCTTCGCATTAATAATAACAACACCGTCAATTAGGGTATCTAAAACGGCATCAAGTTCGATCTCAGCTTCACGTATGTCCATGATGCCCTATAAGAGCATTCCTATTCATTTACGACCCCAAACTCCGCTTTGATCGGAATTCCCCCAACCTGAAATACCTTCATTATGTAATGCATCCCATCCTGAAGGGTCACCATAGTCGGCGAATTCTATATAGAATTCATGGGGTAAAACCGTGTCGTGTTCATGTTTTACAGGGCACCAATATCTCTCAGTCTCTCCGGCAATGATACGTGCATAGGTTATCACTCCATTCGCATATCCGCAAAATGCACAATTTATTTTTTGCCAGAAGTGGAGGTACTTAAGTTTGTGACGGTCAATAACAACATATTCGGTTCGCTTTATTAAAGCAATTTTCCATAGTCGAAAACAGATTACTTGGTAAGTACTCACGGCAATATCTAGAAGGACTATTGGCAAGATCATTCCGTAAATAAATGGGGCAGATAACAACCATCGGACCCACATCCAGTTTGGTCTTTTGGAGTTTTCAACCTTATGCAGCTTAAACCTACCCCCGAAGTTCCAACGAAAATCTATGTCACCATTTGATAGACCTTCCATGAGGCCCTCTAATTTGGTGTTGTTTTCAAAACGTTCTGTGTCTTGTCTTAAACGGTTAAGAAAATCGCTGATATTGTCCAAAAACTCTGATCTCATGTTGCTTTCATCTCCTCTTAGGAATTTGTTTTCCGACATAAGCCCAGTCCTTTTTTGACGGCAGTCAAAATTAGCTTGGGTTCATCGGTTAAGTTTTTCAAAATTCAGGGAGTAAAAATGACAAGTTCAGCCTATCTCGCCCTTATCTTTGGGGCCTATATTGTTGCTGTCGCGATCCCGATGCTTTGGAATCCAATGCGTCTGGTTAGTTTGATGGATGACCTAATAGAAAGTCCTCCTCTTATATTCTTAATAGGCGTCTTGGCGATGACCGGAGGACTATCCGTGATTGCATTTCATAATATCTGGTTCGTGGAAGTTTGGTGCATAGACTGGAGGGTTTTTATCACAATACTGGGGTGGCTTGCCGCGATTGAAGGGGCACTTCTCATCATCGCACCGGGTCCACTTCTGAAGATTGCCAGAAAAATTCTACACAACTCGAATGCGCTACTTATTTTTGGGTTCATTTACCTTTGCCTGGGGGCATTTCTTATCTCTCGGGCATTTCACTAAATACCAAAATAGAATTGGAAAACACCATGAGTAAAAATGTTGCGATTTTATATGGTCACCCTGACGGAAGTAGTGATCGATTGAGTTATGCCCTTGCAAAATCTTACCAAGACGCCTCGCAGCTTTCTGGGCATGCGACCCGTATGATAAAATTATCGGATTTGGAATTCAACTCCGTGACATCTCAATCAGAATTTCGAGACGGTGTAACTCCGCATGATATCTTGCAATGCCAAGATACTATATCTTGGGCGGATCATATTCTTTTCATTTTCCCACTTTGGATGGGCAGCATGCCGGGACGCTTCAAGATGCTTTTGGAACAAATTTTCCGTCCCGGGTTTGCGATAGATTATACTCGGAAAGGCTTTCCAGGAAAATTGCTGAGAGGCAAAACAGCTGATATTGTAGTGACTATGGGGATGCCAACTGTTGCATATCAAGGTTTTCAATTTTCACATGGTGTAAGAAATTTGAAACGAAACATCCTGCATTTTTCAGGAATTGGACCGGTTCGTGTCACGTATTTTGGCGGCATAGATCAAGTAAAACCCAAGACCATAGAAAAGTGGTTTAATAAGATGACCAAGCTTGGGTCTTTTCCCTTTAGAGAACAATCTGGCAATCTATCTATTCCGCTAGTTGGATTTTAATTTGCCATTGGCCTTCTGGTAAAGCTTGAGAGGGTAGAGGCTAACTCGGACGGCAGGAACGGCTCGAGCAAAACTTTTATCAAGCAATTCCCAAGTAAATCGGTAGGTTCAAAAATCTCTGAACCTAGAGTTGTCAGCAATAAATGAGGGCGAGTTTCTAATTTTGCAATTCTATTTAGGACATCGAAACAAATTTTATTTTCTACTCTCATTTCCAACAGAATTACATCCGAAAGATTAAAGTTCTTCAAGGTCAATTCTCGCCCTGTTTTAATAATCTCCACATCGAAATCGGATGCCTCTAAATATAGCTTCTGAGATAGGGACTTTTCCGAGTCCATTTCGCAAATGAAAACTCGAGTGATTTGTTCAGTCACGGGGTAACTCTCAGTATCGTTGTTCGCCGCCTCGATAGCTACCAAACCTGTTGAATATTTGACCCCAGTCAATTTTGCTAGATTCTTCAATCTCTATTTTTGGTTTCAAACTAATACTTTGATGCAAGTTCAACATCATGATGAAAAAGGCCTTTTTGAAAGATCGTCTTTTTTTGACGGTTGTCAATTTGCCTTGGGCTTTTCAGTCAATTCTCCGAGAAAATAATGGAGTGAAAACATGAAAACTATCCTAGCATCACTGGCTCACATCGACCGAATTAATGAAGTCCTCGAAGCTGCGATTCACATTGCTCAACAAAATGATAGCCACATCATCGGTTACTACCCAATACCTCGCGCATCCCTCGCAATTTATGCTTATCCGCTAGGGGACTACCCAGTCGATGATGTCTTGAAGCAATTTTACGAAAAAAACTCCCTCTCCGTAAAGCAGAAATTCGAAGATCAAATGCGCCGGGCTGGGGTAAAATATGAATGGCGGAAGGATCATCGCTGCGAACCAAGATTAGTGAAGGGTATTCTCGAACATGGACGAGAAGCAGATCTTATTATTTTGGCACATGACGAAGCGGGGTCAAAGTCAGCAAAGCAAGAAACCCCTTTTATAGCCGATGTGTTGATGGCAGCTGGTCGCCCTGTTTTAATTGTACCACCTGCTAAAAATGCACCATTTGGAGCGGACAAGATAGCTATAGGCTGGAATGCTTCTAGAGAAGCTTGCCGGGCGACCTATGATAGCCTTCCATTACTCGTAAATGCCTCCGATGTTGTTTTAGCTTGGATCAACCCGGAGAGAAAGCCGGATAAAGCCGGTATGCTACCAGGCGCACAATTGGCTGCTGCGCTCGCACGTCATGGAGTCCCTGTAACAGCAAAAGGTATTTCCAACAGAAGCCGAACAGGCAGAGCAATAATAAACATGGTCAAAGAACATGACATCGATCTGCTCGTGCTCGGGGCATATGGTCATGCGCGCCTTAGAGAGCAAATACTTGGAGGCGTAACCGAACACGTCCTCAAAAACTTACCTTGTCCAATATTGCTATCAAATTAAAGTGGAGACTCAAAATGAATCGATCAATTAAAACTATTCTCGTATCTCTAAATAGTCCTCAGTTTTTTGACAATAATATGGCCATGGCGACTCAAATTGCTCGTGAATATGAAAGTCATATTATTGGTCTCTATGTTGTACCATCCGCCATAGTCTATACGGCTTCATATGGATATGGAGGGCCAATAAATTTTACTGAATTACATCGCTTCTATCGGTCCAAAGCGAGCGAAGTAGAAGGTCTCTTTATTGAGTGGGTTGAGAAAGAAGGACTCAGTGCGGAATGGCGTAAAACAAGTTCACTGGGGCACTTTGTCAGTGACGCGATTATTGACCATGGAAGAGAAGCCGACCTTATTATTCTGGGAGATGATAACTCAACCAATACTGATGTGCAGTTCGAAGGACGTATCGTTCAAAGCACAGGTCGCCCAGTACTAATTGTTCCTAACTCCACAAGAAGTGACTTTCGAATTAAGAAAGCAATTGTTGGTTGGGATGGGTCGCGCGAAGCGGCTCGCGCAGCGTTTGATGCCATCCCACTTCTTAAAATGAGTGATAAGACTGAAATTACCTGCATTAACGCGCACAAAGAACGCCAAATGTCAGGTGATACACCGGGATCAGAATTAGCTAAATCACTCTCTCGGTATAGCATAAATGTAGAAGCCGTAAGTACTAAAACCAAAGCCTCAATCCCCTCTGCTCTGTTGGAAAAAGCTGAAGAAGCTGACTTGCTCGTGATAGGGGCCTATGGGCACTCTAGGTTGAGAGAGGACTTTTTCGGAGGAGTAACAAATAGGACCTTAGCCCAAATGCCTTGCCCCGTTCTATTGTCAAACTGAAAGGCTTCCACTGAGATCATAGAAATTAGCTGAATGGATTTCACACCCTATATCTCTTGGGAGAATTTGCTTCCATTTCTTCTCGTCTGTCTAGTTATAGAAGTTACGCCAGGTCCTAACATGGCTTTTCTCTCAATTGTGAGCGCAACAAAAGGAAGATCTTTTGGGTATTCCACTGTTTTAGGTGTGACCTTAGGTCTCGCCTTCATCGGATTTGTTTCCGCCGCAGGCTTAGCAACCGTATTGTCAAATACTCCAATCTTGTATCATGGACTACGTTTCGCAGGTGCCGGATACCTGCTCTGGTTAGCTTGGATAGAGTGGCAAAACGAAGACCCCAACATCTCACAGAATTTAAATCATGTAGGGCTAAAGAGAGCCTATTTCCGACATGGTTTCTTGGTAAATGTCTTAAACCCAAAAGCCGTCGTGTTTTATGCAACAATTTTACCAGGGTTTATAGATCCAAACGGATTTGTTCTTCAACAAGCTCTCGTTTTAACTACCATTTCTATAGCGATTGCTACTTTTGCCCATCTTTTGATCGTTAGTTTAGCTGGTGCGCTAAAGCCATTTCTCGAAAACCCAACTTATAGACGAATAGTAAGGCGTGGCTTTAGTATAACATTGGCACTAATTGCTATCTGGGTATGCTTATAGCTAAAGTCGAACTCATTAGGAACTATGTTGATTTTGAGGTCTATTTCTTGGACCTGTCGCGGCCATTGGAGTAATTTGAACACAATGTGTCGACTTACCTCAAGGTTTTATATTCCGGCAAAACCACTGCACTCGCTTAAACTTGATTCACCGCCCAATCCCTCTTGTCCGCCCAGCATCCCAATCAATGCCGCTGCCGCTAAGCACACGGCCTTTGATGCGTTTGCCCCACTTCTGGGCGTGATGGCTTTCCCACGGCACAAGATAGAAAGCGCGCTGCGTCTCGATCATCGTGTGGGGGCCGTGTGGGAGTTCAAATTTCTGCGCGACCGTGCCTTCAATCAATCGCCCTGCCTGCGTAGCAACGTGAGCCTTACCTGTCAGGCTTTCCAACTTTTCAGTCGCGGCATTAAACCCTTCCGTTTCTAACGCTTTCAGATAGCCGCGCTTGTAGATAATAGAGGTCTTCTGTTCGTCTTGGCGCAGCTCAGCATAACCGCGCTCAATCAACCAAGTACGCCGCTGTTGGAAAGCGATGTCTATCTCTTTCGCAAATACGCTCATCTTTGAGCTGACATCCTTCATCCCGCCCCTCCCCCAGCTTACTTGCGCACGATCAAGCCACGTCGCGCCGGGACTCTCAAGCTGTGCGTTCAAGTCTAGACGCGAGAGTAGCTTCACGCCTGACGCACGGCCTTGTTTTAAGTCGAGAGCAATTGCCTTCACTTCAAAGTCTTCCGGCACTTGCCACGCCAAAGCTTTGCCATCTTGATCACTATGCTCGACCGCTGTGACAATGCCTGCTTTGGTCAAATTAGCTAACCGTAACTCGTGAGACCGCAAATGCGCAGCAAGTTGCCGTTTACTTGGGTCTCTCCACCCATTGCCTGCACTCATATGGATATCGAATATTCCAACATAGCCGTTATTGGGCTTGCCTTGATAGTCTGTGCCTTGCGCGATATCGCGAATAGAGCGG
The DNA here is from genome assembly GCA_039975855.1 of Litorimonas sp. GTDB lineage: Bacteria > Pseudomonadota > Alphaproteobacteria > Caulobacterales > Maricaulaceae > Litorimonas. Next base: position 522,260 of record JBDWGH010000004.1, read on the forward strand.
TCAACTTTGCGAAGGCTGGGCGGCGAGACTTCGATAATGGAGCCGACCTTGGCGGCTTCGCCTGCTCGTGTGTCCATGCCTGTCTCAACTGTGCTGACGTAACCGTCACTGCCGTCGATAATGAACCTGACCTTACCGCCGCCTTTTTGGCTCGCATCCATACCTTCATCATTACCGTGGGACTTGGCTATCACGCGACCAATGACGCGCTTGTTGGTGAGACTGCCGTCATAGCCTTTGAGTCCGTCATTTAGACGGATAGGCCGCGCTATGTTTGCGCGCGCCATTGCGCCGTGGATTTCTTTCGTAAGCTGCTCGCGCTGCTCAATCTGTCCAAGGGTTTTGAAGGCGTCCTTGTCGACCCGCCAAGAGTTCGATTCAACCTGCGTTGCCAAGCCAACCGATTTGAGATGTCTCATGCGTCCAATCAGCAGGTGACGATTCAAAGGAGAGTCTTTGCTAAACGTACTGGCCGCTGAACCTGCGCGCAGATCAATAACGTTTGTTATTGGGTTCACTCCACGTGCAATCTCATGGTCGAGGGTGGTGACCTTCATCGCGGTCATCTTGCGCTTCATTTCCTGCTGGATGGCTAGCTCGGACTTCCAACCTAGCTCGCGGGTGAGCTCTTCCTCTAACCGTCCGCGAATACCGCGCGAGATATACTCCCCTGCAATGTTCAAGCCTTTGCCGTCATGGGTCACGCCGCGCGCGATGATATGTGTATGCGGATGGGCCGTGTCGAAGTGGTCAACGGCCACCCAATCGAGCCGCGTTCCCAAGTCCTCTTCCATTTGCGCCATGAGCGCCCGCGTTGTGTCTTTGAGGTTCGGCGTTCCGTCGCCATTCACGCGAGCCAGCTCTGCCCCGTCTTCTGGCGAGATCATTATCCGAAACTGGTGAGGGTCGCCGCGTCCGTCAAAGCTCTCTTGTGAGCGGGCCACAAAATCCCGCCCGTCAATCTCAACGCCTTCGTCTGGGCCGTATAGCTGGCCGCGCGTCGGGGTTAGCTCTCCATTACTTTTTGTTGGGCCTTCCAGCCCCTCGGCTCGCTCCACACCTGCGCCTTCACGCTGGAGGTAGGCCAAGTGTCCACGGGAGACAGATGACTTAGCATTGCGCAGCTTCACCACACGCACTTTCACAATGGCTCGTCGGGCGCGGTAGCGGTCACCCGTCGCCTTGTGAACGCGCCAGCCTTGCTTCGGGCCAATACCGCGCTCTAACGCGGCACGGCCTCTACCTCGTGCGTTGAAGCGCCCTGTGCGCGGTTTGGCAGGTTTCGTCAGTGTCCGTCGTCCAGATACAGCCTTGCCTCTCACAAGCGCAATGCGAGCCTCTTGGTAAAACCCTTTGTAGTTCGCCGGGATATACACCTCGGTAGACTGGCTGTGGGATTTGCGAGGCTGAGCTTTTAAGCGGAAATCATCTTCATCTGACATGCCTCACAATCGGGCAAAACTGGCACGTTTGTCTCGAAGGAAGCCGCTCAATAACTAAAGGTGAAAAGAGGATTCTAAAGGTTCTAGAGATAGAGGCACTTTGTACACACCGCACATGAGTTCGTCAAAAACTGTGCCCACCGTTCGCGTAGCAAAAACAGAGCTTTAGCGTCGAAGTGCGCCCAAAAGGGCGGTTCGCTTTATCTTGCTAAAGCTCTTTTTTCTCCTAACCTCTCCTCAAGCGCCAATCTTATCTAATTAATTACGCTCTCTCAAAACAGAGCCGTCCGACGCGCCTGCTGGAGCCGCCCACACGAGCGGAGGCAGGGGCGTTGGACTCGCCGCAAAGCGGCGAAAGACGAACTCTAAGATATATTTTGAAGCTTGGTAGAAGGGCCATCGATCCCATCGGAAACCGATAAAATGAATAGCGTCCTCGCCAGACAGGCAGGCCATTCGTTTGTAGCTTACGCTACGAATGCCCTAAGCTGAGCGACTGAAAAAGTGACTTAGTAAGTCTCATGAGCCTCTCATTTCTTTCAATTCCTCAAGCGAAAACCAGGGTGGTTTTTGCTATATTTCCGATATGAATACAGGCATCAGCACATCAAAAAACAAGACCATAGAATACCACTCCAACGAAGTTTCGTTAGAAGAATTAGAGCAAGGTATGGTCAACGCAGCGCGTTTGGTTCGGCGTTATGGAGCAATATATTGGCCGATAGTTGAGCGCCTTCAGAGTGAAATAGACGTGATGGAAAAGCGCGAAGCCTTAATCGCAAAGCTATTGGATGGCGACGCTACGCGGTCAAATCAGGTAAACTTCGGATAGTCTCTACGCTAACGGGATGCACGATTTTCAAAAGCTCTCCGCGCCTATACTCCATCGAACCCCCATCGCCATATTGCGGACGATTGTTCTTGTGACCCATGAGGGTGCAGCGCAATCCATAGTCCAAGCCAGCCTCTAACATCCGTTTCTCAAACGCATGGCGGAAGCTGTAAATGCGGTGTGCGTCTGTTGGCAAAAGCCCTCTCGCGCGAAACGCTTTCATCAAACTATTGGATAACAAAGCACTCTTGTCTCTGTAATGCGGAAAGCCATTTGGTGCGCGTTTCATCGCCTCTAAGGATATACCAACAAGCGGAATGTCTCTGCTCGATGCGTTCGACTTAAGCTCTCTATCTACCGCTTCGCGGATGCGTATGTGCGGGGTATCACTATCCAAGACGATGTTCTGTGGCTGTAAGTTGGCTAGCTCGCTAGGACGACAACCCGTCTCGATAAGGGCATATGTAAGCAGGATGGCTTCTGGATTGAGGCCGTCAAACACGTTCGGCTTTAGCAGTTTTTCTTGTACCCATGCGCTTGAAAAAGCTGGCGTGGGGATGTTCGCTTTGTCCTTGAAACGCAGATTTCGGAATGGATTTTCGCGGTTCTCTTCGCCCTGATATGTCCAATACTCGCGGTAGAGTTTGCGTAAGTTTCCAAGTTCACGGTTCGCGCTGTTTGGACGATAAGTCTTAAGCTTGCCGCCGTTGGTATCTTTCGGGTGAATGCGGTCACCCCACCACTCATAGAATTTTCGGGCATGATCGCGCGTGATATTGTCCATCGTTAGATTGCCGCAAAGCTTGATAAAGTGCTCAATCGAACGGCTCTTGGTCGCTTTCCACTTCGTCTTTTGGTCAGGAGATTTATTGGCAAGCTCACTCACGGCTAGCTTGTCGCAATAGAACGTGAAAGCCTCCCGGATGCTATCTGACACGGGCGGCACAGCTCCCATGACAGCCTCAACTTCTGCGGCCTCTGGCTCGTGCTTCACGGCATGGCTTAAACGCTTGAGCAAGTCGGCAACGTCAATCGTCGCCGTCAATTCCGGTAGTGGCGTATAGATAAAGCCTCGCGCTTTGGCACGTGTTCTGGCTGCTTCGTATCGCTGGCGGCTCACATCAACCGTGCCGCGTTGCTCATTCTGAAAAGCTAAGTGCGCCCAATATTGATCGTCGGCCTCAACCATGGCGTCACGTCTTGCGCGCGCGACTTGCAATGATGATGTATCAAGTGCCGTGCGGATAGTACCGCGCCCATCCAGCGCCTGAAAGCGTGCGGGGATGCGCCTGATATAATGCCAACGTCCACCTCGGCGTTGCAAATGTTGGTCTAGGCTCTTCATCTCGGCCATGTTGTACCACGCTGTTGTTACACAATCTGTTGCACAAATTCCGAGTTATTGAAGGCAGCCAAAGGTTGGTGCAGGAAAACGCAGGTATTCCAATAACTTAGATGTGCGTGGTAGGAGTATAATGGCGCACCGGGGAGGATTCGAACCCCCGACCCCTTGATTCGTAGTCAAGTACTCTATCCAGCTGAGCTACCGGTGCGTAGAGTGCGGACAAGTCCGCGGAAGGTCGCAATCTCTTGCGAGCGCGCCTTAAAGCGGAAAACCCATCTGTTCGCAAGCGCTTTTTACGGTCAATCTAGGGCTTTCGCATAATAACGAACGGCTTTGTCTTTTCCCGCGCAGGACTGCTCACCCAGACTATGAAAACCATCTCTCAGATGAAACGCATGTGAGCCCGGATTATCGGGCACCGTGTTTACCTCACAGGCTAGCCAAGAATACCCTCGTAAACGGGCATACTCGGCGACATCAGCATATAGGGCTTGCCCCAAGCCTCGCCCCTGTGCCGTGCCGTCAATAATAATTCGGTCAATATAGAAGAAATTCTGAAGGCGCGGCCTCAGCCATTCTAAATTCCAATGGTCTGGATAATCGACATCGTGCGCATATCCAATCAACACCCCGGTTGCGTCATCCGCCTGCCGCGCATAATCCGCATGTGATAATAATTGCGATAGCTCGTCGTGGTCTAGTGGGGAGAGCCAATACACAAACTCTGCATTCAATTTGAGTATTCTTTTGTGATGCTCTGGCCTAATATCTTTAATCATTGCGCTTTTAAAACCCCCCGGGTGAGCGCGCGCGCCACAGCCCGTGCAGCGGCCGCACCAAGTTCGGCGAGATCAACGGGACGGGGACTCGGTTTATCTCCGACGCTGAGCGTAAATAACGTGTCTCCATCCAATGGTGTATGTGATGGCTGAACTGCCATTGCGATACCATCCTGCGCCATAATGGCGAGGCGCTTGAGCTGTTTCTGGGACAGTTTGGCATCCGTCAAAACGGCTCCAATCACGGTGGATTGGCCCGCAGATTTAAGAAAAGCAAGTTTTGTGTCCTTGGGTTGAGACCAAGCATAATCTGCTGGTGGGGACTTACCTCCAAATTCGCCGCCGCGCTCGTATATCCAAGCCTGCGGACAATCGGTTTCGGGAAGAAAAGGTGAGCCAACGGGATTGGCCGCGATGACAGCCTGAACACTAAGGCCGTCTATGACTTCCGTCGCAATGCCTAGCCCTCCAGCATAGAGGCCCGCTGTCGCGCCGCGCCCTGCACCAACCGCGCCTTCTGTGGCTTGATTAGCCGCTGATTCACACGCCGCCAGCCCAAGGTCTCTGAAGGGTGGTTGCATTGCCCAATCCTTATCCCCGCCATTCGCATTGTCGAAAAGGATGGCCGACGGGACGATTGGGCTAACCGGAATAGGTGCAGGGCCGGGTGCATAACCCATGCGTTGTGCGCCTAACCAGGACGTAACTGCATCTGCAGCGGCAAGCCCGTAAACAGAACCACCCGACAAAACGATAGCGTGAACTTGGTCTATTAGTCCGCCGTACTGTAGCGCTGACGTTTCTCGGGTTCCCGGTCCGCCGCCCCTGACGTCAACTGAAGTCGTAGCGGGTTGGTCAGGCAATATAACGGTGACGCCGGTTTTTACCTGCGCATCATGGGCTTGGCCAATGCGGTATCCGGGTAGAAGATCTATCATAGCGAAGGTGTATGCCCTGATCTGTAAAGGGGAAAGTCTTTTTCGGTTTACAATTCGAAAATGCTTCACTCCCTTGCGACCTCGTTTCAGATGAGGAAAGAAGACCTCTAGTTTCATACGGAGAGTATTCAATATGTTACAGACACCCTGGCTGACGACGTATGAGAAGCTTGGCATTCAGGTCGACCAACCTGCAGATTTAACACTCGCCGATTATGTGCATCAACATGCCCGAGATCGGCCAGATACCTCCGCTTTACATTACTTCACCCGATCCTGGACTTACGCGCAAGTAGATGCGGAAACCAACCGGATTACGAATGCCTTGCGTAGATTGGGCGTCGGGCGAGGAGATGTCGTCGGCTTTCACATGCCTAATATCCCGCAATATTATTTAGGTTTAATCGCTGTATCAAAACTAGGTGCGATTGGGTCAGGCGTGTCACCGCTTCTTGCGCCGCCGGAGCTTGCTCATCAAATTTCGGACGCGAAAATCAAAGTCTTGATGAGCTTCGAGGCTCTTGGCCCCGCGGTCGACGCCATGTCTGCACCTGATTGTTTAGATAGCGTGATTATCTGCGGCGGACGTGACACTTTAGACGCACCCGATGTTGTTTTTCCCACAATAGGGGATGTGAAAACGATGAGTTTTAGTGAGGCAATGTACGGAGCCTCGCCTGAATTTGAAACTATAAAAGTGGAACCTACAGATACTTTCATGATTCAATATACTGGCGGGACGACTGGCAAACCAAAAGGCGCCATGCTTTCACATCGCACTTTGCTCCATAATCCGGTACAGACCTTGGCCCTCGCGCCCAAAGTTCGCAAAGGAGATGAAACCTTTGTCACGGCTTTCCCACTGTTTCATATTGCAGGGCTCTGTTTCGGCTTAATGGCTGTGATGACCGGAGGGTCATATGAATGCCTGCCTGATCCACGTGATACAGACCGCATTTGTGACGTTCTGAAAGCTCGCCCTGTCACTCGCTTCGCCGCCGTACCTGCGCTTTATGATATGCTCGTGGCAAATCCTAAATTCGCAGAAAGCGATTTTTCCCGCATTTTGATGGCCTGCTCGGGTGCCGCGCCGATGACAAAATCTACGCATGAAGCCGTCACCAATTTAATTGGCAAACCCGTCATGTCCGATATTTTTGGGATGACGGAGACGGGACCTTGCCACACATCTAATCCAGTCACCGCACCCAAAATGGGGTCTGTTGGACTACCTTGTGCGGGTGCGAAAATTCGCATCCGAGATGTGGAAACAGGCAATCAAGATATGCCGTTAGGAGAAATCGGTGAAATATGTTCTGCGGGACCGCAGCTCATGAAAGGCTACCTTGGCCTGCCAGATGAAAGCGCGCGCGCCTTACGCGAAATTGACGGCGAGCGTTGGATGTTTACTGGCGATGTCGGATATATGGATGAGGATGGCTACGTATTCCTATGTGATCGTGCCAAGGACATGTTGGTGGTTGGCGGCTTCAAAGTCTTCTCTGTCGAGGTCGAAGACAAGCTGGCAGCATTACCCATGGTGGCCGGATCAGCCGTTATTGGTACGCCAGACACTCGGCGACCTGGCAATGATATCGTCAACCTCTATGTCGCGCTCTCACCTGATTACCGAGGTCGTGATGAGGATGAATTGCGAACGGAGTTAACGGCTTGGATTCGTGAGAATATGGCGGCCTATAAGGTACCGAAGAGAGTCATATTTATTGACGCCATTCCCCTCACTCCTGTTGGGAAAATTGATAAGAAGAAACTCCGGGCCGAAGCCATGCAATCACGCCCCTAATTAGCGGCAGAAACTTTGATATCACGTTGTCGGCCCATAAATAGGATTAACAACCCAGCCGCCCAGCTGCCCCATTTTTCGACAACATCAGCTGTTGTTCCGTCAACGCCGTAAGCCGCCACCGCTATGCCAAAACCAGCGATAATCGCGGTGAACTTAAACAAATCTTGGACCTTCACACCCAAACAACTTAATAGGATGACCGGTCCGAATGCTGCGCCAAGCGCAACCCATGAAAACAGGACGCGACTAAAAATTTCCTGTGGCAGGAACAAGGTCAAAAAGACTGCAACCACCGCGACGCCCACCATAGCCAATCGCCCAAACAAGAGCGCGCGTTTCGGGTTTTCATATTTAATTCCGCTATCATGAGACACCGCAGAGGCCGCTGCCAAAAGCAAGCTATCCACTGTCGACATGACAGCGGAGAGCACAGCCGCAATGACAACACCCGCGATGACCGAAGGGAGATAAAGTTGTGCCGCAGCGAAAAACAAGCTTTCCCCACCTGTATCAACCTGTAGTGCCCGCCCAGAGAAGGCCAAACAGACCAGACCCGTGTAAATCACCACACCCCAGCCAATCGTTATGGCTGCCGCTTTTTTGCGTTCAGCTTGTGTCCGCACCGCCATAATCCGATTAAGCAATTGCGGTTGCCCCAGCGCGCCAAGGCCTGTCCCGAAAAGCCCCATCGCCACGCCTATACCCGCCATCCCGGCAGCCCCTCTCGTGAAACTAAAGTAGTCATGATGCTCCGTAGCGTGAAGCGTCTCCATTACCGCACCTACGCCGCCTGCCGCCATCACAGTGGCTACAGGCACCAAGATACACGCCAACATCATTACGCCAGCTTGCAAGGCATCTGTCATGCTGGCGGCCCAAAACCCGCCAAGCAAACAGTAGATAACAATCACGACCGCACCCAAGATTACGGCTTCCGCGATGCCCAAGCCAAAGACTTCATCCAGTGCATTGCCAGCGGCTTGGAATTGGCTGGAAATATAAAACACGAAGCAAAACAGAATAAGGCCAGCACAAAGCAAACCAGTCGCGCGCTTCAAAGGCCCGCCCATACCCTCCGTTATAAAGTCTACAATCGTAATATGACCCTTAGACGCTGTCTCCGCATTTAGCTTTGGCCCCATGACCAACCAAGTCATCAAATAACCTCCGAAAATTCCTGGAACCAGCCAAAGCCCAACCGCGCCTTGGGTGAACACCATGCCGGTAAACCCCAGCAGAACCCAAGCCGAGCTCGTTGATGCAGCATAGGACAAACCTGCCGTCCACGCACCCAACCCGCCGCCCTCGCCGCCACTGGCGAGGAAAAAATCAGAATCATCGGAGACACGCTTTGATGCCCACCACCCAACGCCGAGCAGAACAATTTTATATGCGATTAGAGTAATCAACACGATCGTGGTATCTGACATGCTCTTGTCCCCTTATTATGAGGACAGGGATAGGCTAGCTTCCGGCTTAAGCCAAGGCGGGTTTCGGTCCCCTCTCACTCCTGATAATTTGAAACGCACCATGAAGAACATGATCATTGACTGGCCTGCCCCCGGAACTGCACGGCTGGTTTTATCCCAACCAGAACGACGTAACGCTATCACCGCAGAAATGTGGAATAACCTGCCGTCCGTATTAACGGAGGTTCAGACAGATAAGAGCTTACGTGCGCTGATCGTGACAGGGGACGGAGATCACTTTGCAGCCGGTGCAGATATCAGCGAATTTGAAACCCTTTATGCGACAACTGAGTCTGCCGCGAAAATTAGCGCCGATATTCAACGCGGTTTCGACGCCCTGGCGGCTGTACGCGTCCCAACCATTGCCATGATCCGAGGCGCCTGCGTAGGCGGAGGCTGTGGTCTCGCCCTTTGTTGCGATATCCGAATTGCAGACCGCACAGCTAAGTTTAAAATCGCGCCAGCGTCTCTCGGCCTCGTCTATCCCTTTGGCGATATCGCCCGTCTGATTGACGCAGTCGGCGTTGCCAATGCCAATGAGGTTTTGCTGACGGGTAAATTAGTCAAAGCCAAATCAGCCAAAAAAATGGGCCTTGTTCACGCGGCGGTTGGAGTTGACGAGCTGGAGACCAAGGTCATGGACGTCGCAGCTCGGGTCTCAGCGTTATCTCCAGAAAGCCTCGCTGTCACCAAGTCCATGATAACGTCTTACTGCAAAGGTCAGCGAACCGACACGCCAGAAACAGACGCTCAGTTCGCCGCTGGATTTTCATCCAAAGATTTTGGAGAAGGGTTCAGAGCTTTTTTGGAAAAGCGGAAGCCTGATTTTCGATAGGTTGGCGAAGTTAAATTTATCGCCACACCAAACGTCAACACATGTCTCTCTTCTGGTGAGCAAAGGCTGTCGTATTTAGAGCAGATTTTCTAAAGTTTTTGCGATACAAAAGGCAAGAATAAAAGCAGTGGGCAATGTTAGGACCCAAGATAAAACAATCTCGATTACTTTTCCCTTATCAGCTTTACCGTTTTCGGCACCGATACCGAAAAGGGCTCCAACAGATACATGCGTTGTGGATACAGCTAAGCCCATTTTCGAAGCGATAATCACGAGAAAAGCTGTGACGAGATTTCCCGTTAGCCCTTCATTACTATTCATTTTCGTAATTTTCTGACTTATCACTTCAGCAATACGCCGAACAAAAATGACTCCTCCTAACGTCATAACAATGCCGATCGAAACATAGACAACTGCAGGCGACATTCCTGAGGCGCTTCCAAGCAATGCAATTGAGGCGATTTTAGGTGTATCGTTGACGGCCCGGGAAAAACAAACGGCTGATCCAGACAATATATGTATGGGCCGTGTGAAACTGTCCACTTTTTCGGTAAATACAGAAGGCTTGAAAACTTTTACCCCAATCTTCCAAAGGATAAAAGTTGAGACTGCCGCAATCATTGGGGACATAAGAAGAGGTATGGCTCCCTTTTGGATAAGGGGCTGTAGATTCACATCCCCCGCCGCCAAAGCGACACCTGCTCCTGCTAGGCTCCCCAGAATAGAATGCGTTGTTGAAATTGGGTAACGTAAAAACGTTGCTAAAAATACTGTTGCCGCGGCTCCGGCCGCAAAGGCAATCGCAAAGGTGCGGGAGTCCAAAACATCCTGTCCAACAACACCTTTACCAGAGAAAGTCTTCGCCACCTCTGCGCCGAGGTAAACCGCTACACACGCCCCAAAAAGAGTAGCTGCGTTTGCGACGAACCAGGCTTGTCGATAAGAGAGATCGCCCCCGCCCCATAAGGTGGCGACGCCTTTGAAATTATCGTTCGCACCATTAGCAAAAGCTAAACTCGCCACGACTATAAAAAATAGAATTTCCAACGGACCCACCAATTAATTATTTAAAGGGGACGGGTCTCCTAATTCTCAGTGAGTATCTACTAAAATTATCGTGAAATGATGTGAAGTTCTCTTACCTAAGTTAATAGCCTAACAACAGCCACCCACGGGCGCAGCGTCAGTGGCCGTCGTCACCGCAGCAAATACATCGGGCGCGGCGCATCCTGGGAAGAGACCGAAATGGGTATCCCCTGATCCCACGACATCAAAATATGGAGCGAAGCGAGTGTCTTTGAGCATAGCGAGAGTATTACCGCATACGGGAAAGACCCGTCCTTCTTCAATATGATGCTCAATATCTAGCTCGAACTTTTGCTCCATACCCTCAATACCGCCTTTATATATTACAGCTTGACCATAGTCTTCACAGGCCGCGTCAAGATTATCGAGTTTCATAAGACGCGCCGTAACAGAGGCAAAACGAATATCGCCCAATTTTTCTTTCTGGCGCGGATCAAGGATTTCGAGTGGGCGATGTTCAACAACGCGCGGATCTTTAAATCCAGCCTCTTTTGCGATGGAATTGTAATCGCCCCAATAAAGCGCGCCGGAGAGGCACTCGCCGTATAACACTGGGTCTTTAATCAAGCTTTCCGGCATACGGCGATCTGCATAAACGTCAGAGAAATACAGCTCTCCTCCGGGTTTCAGCAATTTGTGCGCCGCACGGAATACAGCGGGTTTATCGGTGCAAAGGTTTATGACGCAATTGGAGATTATTAAATCGAAGGAATTGGGTTCAAGATCTAAATCTTCTAGTGTTTCAAGATAGCCTTTGAGAAAACGTGTATTGGGTGTGTCATATCCAAATTTCTCAGCGTGCCAATCTTCATATTGCCGAGCAATCGTCAGCTGTTCATCGGTCATATCAACTCCAGTGATATGGCCTTTCGGTCCGACCAGCTTCGCAAGCGCATAGACATCGCGGCCGGCACCACAGCCCAGATCAAGCACTTTGAGTCCTTCGATAGATGGTGGCATCACAAGACCACAGCCATAATAGCGGCTGGCCACGTCGTCGTGAATTTCAGAAAGGGCCTGGCGCACATAAAGCGGCGGCATGTCCGTCGTTACACAAGCATCAGTTTTCAAATCTGATGATCCTTGCAATATCTCACCATAATATTCTTTGACTACATTGTGATCCATATCGGAATCCTTTTTCTAAAAATATCTAAGCGGAACAACTAGCACCGCCTAATACACAAAACCGAGAACAATGCGGATGGTTAAGCGCAACCGGGTTTAGACTCTCTTTCAGGGTTTTCCCCATCTCAAATTGAGGGTCATCCCATAAAAGCGTGCAGGCCAAAACCGCCGCCCGATCTTCACCTTTGCGTTTCACAACCATACGAGATGATGCACACATCATATTGTCTGGATGGACACCTAAAATCCCCCAACAGGCGGTTGAAATTTCTGGCACATCAGCAGTTTCGTCCATTTCAGGAAACAGCAACAGATCCATCGAATTATTGGCATCAATACTCCAACCGTGTTTTTCGATTAGAGTGCTATATCCGGCGCGCGCATTTGCTTCTGATTCCGCGAACATCGCTCGACCGGCAATGTTGATTGCAAATCCATTTTCTTGGAGCCAATCCAGCCCCTTGACGCCAATATCAAAACTGCCTTGCCCACGCTCCCGGTCATGTTCAATAGGGCTAAAATGGTCGAGACTGACACGGAGCGTCATTTTATTAGGATAGCGCGCATTTATGTCCAGCAGACCCCTTTGAACACGCGGGCGCATCATTGGTTTCATGGCATTCGTCAGGACCAGCAGACTATGACCGCGTTCGAGAACCATTTCGCTGATCTCTATCATATGCGGATTCAGATAAGGTTCACCGCCCGTCACGCCAATTTCAACAGGCCCCTGACCCAAGTCGTCAATTTCGTCGAGATATGGGGCAACATCCTCAGGCGTCAGATAAACAAAATGATCCGCAGTAGGGCTACTCTTTATATAACAGTTCGCGCACTCAATATTGCACAGGCTACCTGAATTGAGCCAAAGTGTTTTTAGCGTTTTAAAGAAAACAGACGCCCGGCGTTCACCTTTAGCGGTGACATCCGGATTCTTGAATTTCTCGGGATCGATTAAAATGCTCATCTTGGTCATTTACGACTTAAATCGAATATTGAAATACATTTGAATCACACGTTTGTGTTAGATTAAGGATCGACAACATTGGTGACAGCAGAGCGAAATAGCTCAAACCGAAGGCCGAGGCGTTGGTCATCAATCAACACTTCGATCGCTCAAACAACAATACTTCCACTTTCCACAGGCAATATGTCAGAAAAATCAACGTCCCGGCCTAGCCCTGCCTAAAATTGGACCCCGTGGTTCATCTGTCGAAATTAAAGTTCGAGCAAGAGCAGCGGGAAAAGACCCATGCGCTTATTTAATTTGATTAAAGTGTCCCATTTTTCGACCCGGACGTATTTCTGATTTTCCGTAGAGGTGAATATGGGTTCCGGGCTTTGCGGCCAGCGCTTTCCATTCTGAAACATCATCCCCTATCAAATTAGTCATGACCACGCCATGACGCGGCCGCGCATCACCTAGGGGCCAGCCGGCAACAGCCCGAATATGTTGTTCGAACTGATCTGTGCATCCTGCATCTTGTGTCCAGTGACCCGAATTGTGAACGCGTGGAGCGATCTCGTTCACGATTAATTTTCCATCCGCCATTTGAAAAAACTCGACACCCATCACGCCTACATAGTCCAAATGCTCCAGAATTTGTCCCGCCATTCGCGCGGCGCTTCCATCATCCTGTTGGGCGGGCGCCTTACTGGTATGGAGGATGTGGTTAAGGTGCACATTTTCCGTCAACGGATAGGCCGCAATCTGACCATCCAAACCCCGAGCCGCAACGATAGAGACTTCGCGTTCAAACGGAATGAAGGCCTCCAGAATTGACGGGGCTGGCGAGAGTGCCTCCCACGCTGTTTCAATATCCGCTTCTGACCGGATGATAACTTGCCCCTTACCGTCATAACCAAAACGGCGGGTTTTAAGAACGCATGGTAAGCCCAATCGCTTTACCGCGCGGCGCAGGTCATGGACGTTACTGATGTCTTCAAATCCGGCCACATCCAATCCCAATTGTGCGCGCAAGAAGGACTTTTCCACCAAGCGATCCTGACTGACATCCAACGCCCGCGCACCAGGACGCAATGGCGCAACCGAGGCGGCCGTTTTAGCCGTCATGGCCGGGACGTTTTCAAATTCATACGTCACAGCATCGCAAGACTTAGAAAACTCCAAAACAAGATCCAGATCATCAAACTCACTAACGCTAATCTTCTGTGCAACGACTGCTGCCGGGCAGTTCGCTTCGGGAGAGTATATATGCGTTTTCAACCCCAAGCGCGTTGCCGCTACCGCCAACATTCGGCCAAGTTGCCCTCCGCCCAAAATGCCAATCGTGGAGCCGGGTGCGAGGGTTTTACTTGGGTTGCGCGTTGTCTCAGTATTCATCACCTAGCCTTTAGGATCGAAAGCGACTGAAGCAGTTTGTGCCGCCCGCCAATTACGCAGACGTTCGGCAAGGTCTGGGTTAGACAACGCTAATATCGATGCGGCCATAAGACCGGCGTTTTTCGCGCCAGCTTTGCCAATCGCCAAAGTGCCTACGGGCACACCGCCCGGCATTTGGGCAATAGATAATAGACTATCCATCCCAGACAGTGTGGCGCTTTGCACAGGCACGCCTAAAACAGGCAATTGCGTCATGGAGGCACACATGCCTGGTAAATGGGCCGCTCCGCCCGCGCCCGCGATGACAACATGAAACCCTTCGGCTTCCGCGGTTTTGGAAAATTCAACGAGGCGGTCCGGCGTTCGGTGTGCAGAAATGACCTTCGCTTCATAGGCAACGTCCAAGGCGTCGAGCACGGTGGCGGCATACTCCATAGTCGGCCAGTCACTGGTCGAACCCATAATAATAGCGATTTTCGATGAGGCCATTTGTGCCCGCTCCCACTTTTAGCCCATCAGGCTGGAAGCGATGCACTTTACCCGCCCTGTTGCAGGGGTCAAATGTCCATTCGCGCTACATTGGTGAAATCTTAACAACGCGCAGCCTATAATGCGTGAAATCTAGTCACGAACTGATCAATGAGTCTTAGTACATGAAGCCTTCCCGCCTTACGCGCGTATTACAAGACGCGGCCACGCCATTGCATCAACGCAGTGCGGAGGCAGACGCCGTATTGGTCAAAGCCAATCAGGAACTCTCGGTGGAAATCGCTCAACTCCGCTTGCGAATTTTAGAACTTGAGCATGCAGCGGATACAGACCCGCTCGTCCCCGTCTATAATCGGCGCGCCTTTCTGCGTGAAATCGCCCGAGCACAAAACGTGATGGATCGTTATGACATGCTCTCCACCATCATCTTTTTTGATCTCAATGAATTCAAATCCGTCAATGATAGGTTTGGGCATGGCGTCGGCGACCAACTCCTGAAAATGATCGGCAACGTCCTGCAAGATGGCGTACGTGATTGTGACATGGTTGCGCGATTGGGTGGCGACGAATTCGGTATCCTCTTGTTCAAATCAGATTTGGATGTCGCGCGCGCGAAAGCACAAGCCTTGTGTTGCCGCATAGCGGACCAAACCGTTGATATGCCGACAGGCTCCATCAGTATCAGCGCGGCATGGGGGGTTGCGCCATGCGAACCCGGAGATAGCGTTGAGCAGGTTCTCGCCCGCGCTGACCGCGCCATGTACATGTCAAAAAGGTCTCGTGCTTAAATTTTTTTGTCGTCCGACCGAGATCGACTCTGCCTAGTGTTGGTGTCTTGACGAAATAGTCATACTGCCACAGCAATGAACGTATTTTGGCAATACGCCGTATCAATAGAATGATAAACTTGATCGATACAGCGCGTGAGACCCTATTCTCATGAAAATCTATATCAGTTTTGTATTGGCCTTAGCGCTGCCAACTAGTTCAGCCTTTGCGGATACAGATAATATGCCAAGCCCACCATGCATCATGCAACTCGACATGATCGAGAAAGGAGAAGTGTCTAACTGGCGGACAGTTTTAGACGGCGTGATGGGCGGACGCTCAACAGGCAACCGCTTTTCCCAAAACAGGCATATGGTTTTTAAGGGTAGCATAAATACAGATGGCGGCGGGTTTTCATCTATCCGCAGACCCCTTGCACCCGGCTCTATGGATGGCGCTGAAGCGCTGCGTCTACGCGTCCGGCAAGATGGACGTGCATACCGATTGACCTTTCGAACGAATGCTAGATTCCGCGGACGCTCTGTGAGTTATCAGATTGCCATACCGCAGACACGGACGGGCGAATGGGCAAAGATAACGTTGCCTCTCACCGATTTCCGTACATCCATTTTTGGTTATGAGGTGACAGCCGCATCATTTGACGCGGCACAAGTCCAAGAAATGGGAATCATTTTAGCCGATGGAATCGACGGGCCATTTCAGATTGAGATCGCCGAAATTAGCTGCGTCCAATCTAAAGCGACTTAATAATCTCTTCGACCATCTTCTTCGCATCAGACAAGAGCATCATCGTGTTATCACGGTAGAAGAGATCATTATCGATGCCAGCATAGCCCGGAGATAGAGAGCGCTTCACAAAGAGAACTGTCGCAGCTTTCTCAACATCGAGAATCGGCATGCCGGCAATTGGGCTTTGCGGATCCGTTTTAGCCGCTGGATTAGTCACGTCATTCGCGCCAATCACAAACGCCACATCGGCGTTGGCAAAATCAGAGTTGATATCTTCAAGCTCAAACACTTCGTCATATGGAACATTCGCTTCTGCCAGAAGGACATTCATATGGCCCGGCATGCGGCCTGCAACAGGATGGATGGCGTAGACAACTTCGACACCTTCTTCTTTCAGCGCGTCCACCATTTCTCGCGTGGCATGCTGCGCTTGAGCCACAGCCAAACCATAGCCAGGTACGATAATAACTTTAGATGCGTTCTTCATAATGAAGGCAGCATCCGCAGCAGAACCTTGCTTCACAGGACGTTGTTCCTTGTCACCCGAATCTGCTGCTGCCGCATCGGCGCCGAAGCCGCCAAGAATTACGGAGATGAAACTCCGGTTCATGGCCTTACACATGATGTAAGACAGTATCGCCCCGGATGATCCGACAAGCGCGCCAACAATAATCAACGCTAGATTTCCCAGCGTAAAGCCGAGGGCCGCCGCGGCCCATCCTGAATATGAATTCAACATTGAGACAACGACGGGCATATCAGCGCCGCCAATTGGAATGATGAGCAAGAACCCGATCACAAACGCTGCTGCTAGCAACGCCCATATCATCCATTGTTCGCTGCCACCCGATTTCATCAACATGCCAATCAAAACCGCGATTGTAAGGCCAAGCGCGATATTGATGAGATGCCGCGCCGGGAGCATAATTGGCGATCCACTCATATTACCATTTAGTTTTGCGAATGCGATTACCGAACCCGAGAAGGTGATGGCACCAATCACCGCGCCTAACCCTAGCTCTAACAGCGAACCGGCTTTGATCTGACCGTCCGACAAAATCCCGAAATCACCAGGACTAAAGAACGCAGCCACCGCGACAAGCACGGCCGCCAAACCGACAAGCGAGTGAAACGCTGCCACGAGTTGAGGCATATCCGTCATTGGAATTTTTCTAGCGATGATCGCACCAAGAGCGCCGCCAATGGCAAGAGCGACCGCAGAAAGAATAAAGCCTGTGCCATTCATACCGGCGACCAGCAAAGTCGTAACAATCGCGATCGCAATACCAACCATACCGAATGCGTTGCCCCGACGGGACGACGCGGGAGAAGACAATCCGCGCAAAGCGAGGATAAAAAGAACAGCGGAAACCGTATAAAGCACCGCCGCGATGTCTGCAGAAAGCGTAGGCATAATTATTTCGCCTTCTTTTTATACATCGCCAACATACGTTGGGTGACGAGGAAGCCGCCGAAGATGTTTACGGCGCAGAGGGCGACGGCTGCGAAGCCGGTCCAGGTTGAAATTCCAGAGCCACCTTTGACACCTGCCGCAACTGCAACCAGCGCGCCGACGATAATCACGGAGGAAATCGCATTTGTCACAGCCATCAATGGCGTATGCAAAGCGGGCGTTACGGACCAGACGACGTAGTAACCAACGAAAATCGCCAAAACGAAAATTGCGAGTTGAAAGACTAGAGGCGAAACGGCTGCGCCGCCTGCCATGATGAGAACAGCTGACATTATTTGAGCCTCTCGTGCACAATTTCACCGCCACGCGTGAGCGCGCAGCCTTGAATGATTTCATCTTCCCAATCCGGAGCATATGCCCCGTCTTCCGCAGTCACCAACGGGAGGAAGTTTTTAATATTGCGAGCAAACATATTGGACGCGTCCGCTGCCATACGGGACGGCCAATTCAGGTGCCCAACAATATGGACGCCATTTTTTGTGGTTACGATTTCGCCAGGCTTTGCGCCTTCTACATTTCCGCCGCGTTCAACAGCCAAATCAACTAAAACCGAGCCAGGACGCATTGTATCGAGCATCGCTTTCGAAACCAATACCGGGGCTTTGCGGCCCGGTATAAGTGCCGTCGTGATAACAATATCTTGTTTGGCAATATGTGTCGCAGTAAGCTCGGCTTGTAGTGCTTGGTATTCGGCGCTCATTTGCTTGGCGTATCCGCCAGCGGTTTCAGCGGCTTTAAACTCTTCATTTTCGACCGCGATAAATTTCGCGCCCAAGGAAGCGACTTGCTCTTTAGTAGCGGGACGAACATCCGTCGCCGTGGTGACCGCTCCCAACCGGCGAGCCGTCGCGATGGCTTGTAAGCCCGCGACACCCACACCCATAATAAAGACTTTCGCTGGAGCAACGGTACCCGCAGCCGTCATCATCATTGGAAAAGCGCGTCCGTAAATTCCGCCAGCTTCGACGACGGAGCGGTAACCGGAGAGATTGGATTGGCTGGACAAAACATCCATAGACTGGGCACGCGAGATACGCGGAATGTAGTCCAGCGCATAAGCCGTAACATCCGCTTTTGCGCAAGCGGCCGCATATTTAGGGTTATCCGTTGGCGAGAGAACACCGGTAATACCGGCGTCCTTCTTCATGGCCGCCACCAATTTCTCTGTTCCGCCCGTTACGGACAAAACTAGATCAGCGGATTTAACCGCAGTGAGGTTTGTGGCTGAGAGGGAGGCACCGGCGTCTTTATATAAAGCATCTGCAAAATCAGCTTTTGCGCCCGCACCTTTGACAACGGTAACGCTGTGCCCGGCTTTTACGTATCCGGCGACAGTATCAGGAGTGGCAGCAACGCGAGCTTCCGCACCGCCTTTACTTTGAGAGGCGACATCATTCAGAACTGTAAGTTTCACGCGGGTCTTCCTTTGTCGAAGATGTGGTTTACGCGACGAGGGAGATTAGAAGCGCGCCGAGACCGACCAGAACGGTTGTTAAAACTGCGGCTCCAACCATGCCAACATACCATCCGCCTTTAAGCTTTAAACCTAAACCAATTAGGAACCCGACAATCAATGTCGCGATAAGGGCCGGAAAATATGCCATACCAACACCAAAGATCAGAGTTGGTAAAATCACGATGAGTGCAATTGCAGACCCGCCATATTTCGTTCCGCCCATAAAACCTGAGAATGTACCGGATTGCGCATCAACTTTCATTGTGCCGTGGGTGTAATCGGAGTGTCCGCCTGCCATGTCCCTATCCTGTCTTTTGTAATAGCGATTTGTTTGAGCCGGAGGGCTATCATGCGGCAAAGATGGAGACAAGCAGCCGCATTTCAGTCTTATGCAATTATTTTCGAGGGTGTCACGCAATATTTTACCTCAAAAACGGAATATTGGCCCCACAGAGAATTAATCTTTTCTTAAACATAAATTCAAACCTGAAATTCACCTCCCTGCGTCATGTTCCGGGAAGAGAGAGATTCGGGGGTAACCGTCTCTCTCGTGAAAAAACCGGGTGAATTTATGTCAAAAACTGTTCTGATTGTGGACGATGATCCGACTCAACGTCGCCTGTTGCAGGCCGTTGTCGAAAAATCCGGATTCTCAACCCTCCAGGCCGGTGATGGCGATGCCGCCTTAGCGATGGCGCTCGGTTCTGAACAAGATAAAATTCACGTGATGCTTTTGGATTTGGTAATGCCAGGTCGCGACGGCATGGAAACTTTGCAAGAGCTCGCCCAGAAACGTCCCGACCTACCCGTTATCGTATTAACAGGGAAAGGTTCCATCGACGCCGTTGTCAAAGCCATGAAGGCTGGCGCTCGCGATTTCGTGGTTAAACCCGCGGCGCCTGAGCGAATTATCGTGTCTATCCGAAATGCTCTAGATATGAAGACCTTGGTTGGCGAAGTAAAACGTCTCAAGAAAACAGCTGAAGGCGGTCTGTCGTTTGATGACCTGATCGGCAATGCCTCCTCTATGCGTTCAGTTGTCGCCATGGGTGAGCGCGGCGCCAAAGCCAATATTCCTATTTTGATCACAGGCGAATCCGGTGTGGGTAAAGAAGTGATCGCTCGGGCCATCCAAAGCGCGTCAGAACGTTCCGACAAACCTTTTATCACCGTCAACTGCGGCGCAATTTCGGAAAGTTTGGTGGAATCCATTCTCTTCGGTCACGAAAAAGGCTCTTTTACGGGCGCAAATTCCAAACATTTAGGTAAATTCCAGGAAGCCCATACAGGAACGCTTTTCTTGGACGAAGTCGGAGAGCTACCTTTAGAAATGCAAGTCAAACTCTTGCGCGTTTTGCAAGAAGGTGAAGTCGACCCGATTGGATCCAAGCGTACAGTCCCTGTCGATGTTCGCATTATCAGCGCGACCAATCGCGATTTGGCCGAAGCGGTTAAAGACGGAACATTCCGCGAGGATTTATACTATCGCCTGAATGTGTTCCCAATCGCTGTCCCTCCATTACGTGACCGACGCGAAGATATCCCTGCCCTTGTTGAACACTTTGTTCGCCGGATAAATGCCGCTGAACGTCTAAATGTTACGGGAGCAACGTCTGAAACGCTTGACCTGTTGAAGGCTCACGACTGGAAAGGGAATGTCCGCCAGCTGGAGAACACTGTCTTCCGTGCCATGATTTTGTCTGATGGGAATAAATTGCGCCCGCAGGATTTTCCTCAAATTTCAGGTCTTATGCCCGGACTTTTGTCTAAGACAGAGACAGAAGTAGAAGATCCGATAGACAGCCTAGTTCCGGCTGACTTGCGTCAGGAGCCGACGACACCAGACTCGGCTGTATCTGTTCTAGATCGTGAAGGTCATCTACGGACTTTAGAAGACATTGAACGCGATTTGATTGAATTCGCGATCACCAATTACTCCGGCCACATGTCGGAAGTTGCCCGTCGTCTCGGGATTGGCAGATCAACCCTTTACCGCAAAGTGCGAGAGCATGAACTGGACGTCGAAAACGTCCGGTCCGCTTAAAAGAAGAGTCGTGGGGACTTCAAAAATGAAACGTAAAACATATCTCGCGAGCGCAGCCGCACTCGCCCTTCTGGTCGCTGTACCTGTGACGGCGACGCACCAAAGCCATGGCTTGCGCGGGTCTTTTTCTGGACAAGGCGTCAGTGGACAAAACTATGTAGCGGCTGGGTCATGGCAGGAACAACGCTTGCAAGCTCAACTCACAGCCCAGCAAAGATATGAGTCCGGACAAGGCTCATATGCTGCACCGAGGCAAAATAAATATTACATGCCTCAACCAACGCATGGTTACACAAGCGCGCCGCAATATGTTCGCGTTGAAACTACACCAAAAAAGAAAAAGCGGTCCTTTCTATCCGGTCTTCGCGGCCTCTCTACTCCGCGTTCGGTGAAGTATGATCGGGCTGCAGCTCAGTCTTTCACCCGAAATCACAATGTCGGCGGCGTAACCGTTCGCACCAATGCTTTACATACTCGTGACATGTTGGATTGGCAGGAAAACACAACCGGCAAAACGATGACGCTATTGGCTAATCGCGCGAATGGGACCTTATTGCCGAACTCCGTCTATTTAGGCGCGGGATTCCAAGGCGGGTTGAAATGGCAAACAACTGAGGTCGCAGGGCAATTCCCGCTTCTGTCGCGTTTCCCATTCTTTTCTGACCGCACAGATCGTCAAGCCGGTGTTTTTGCAATTGATAACGCGGCCTTATCTTTCACATCGACCTTTGGGGATTGGACAACGGTATACTTACAGCCTGAATATTCCGAAACGGAATATGGCGCGGATCAAGATGAATTCCAGCTTCGTAAAGCTTTTGTCGTCTTTGGTAATTTAGAGAAGACGCCTTTCTATGCCGCCTTTGGTCGCAAGACGATCGATTTCGGTAATTTCGATAGTTATAATGCCTTCACTCACAATGAGGGTGCGCACTATTTCCACGCTGTCAGTGATCAACCCGTTCTTGAAGCTGGTTTCTATTCGAACGGTTTCAAAGCGACTGCATCTGCATTCTCAGCAGGACGACAATTGCGGGTAGCTTTGGCCGGCGAAGAAAATAACCTTGGAAATTATGCTTTTAACGCGGAGAAAGAATTCCGCTTTGGCCGAAATAAACGTCAGGCCTTTACTGTTGGGGGTGGATATCTTCATGACACCATTTACCGCGATAACTGGACGGCTCACACCTTCCAAGGCCGCACAAATGGAACGCCGCCTGCGAACTTTATCGAGTATAGAAACAGCGCCGTAAATGGGTTTGCCGAGTATAACTCGCCATTTTTCGATGCGATGGTGGAATATACCACAACGCTTAAGCCTTGGGGCGCCGCCATTCCGCAAACAATTGACGGAACACCACTTCCTCAATTCTTAATCGACCCGGCAGGTTCAACAACCGACATCGACAATATCAACTTTGATGAAAAGCTATCGACTCTCGTCGCGCAAGCCAGGATTAAACCTTGGGTCGCTGGACGTCAGATGTCTATCGCCGCTGTCGGCAGCTGGGGCAACATCAGCGATGACACAGGCAACTTCGCCTTTGGACAGCCAACTACATTCGAGAAAAATCAGCAACATGCTGTGTCTGTTGAATATCCGTTCAATGACTATCTCGAGTTCGGAGCTGAGTATGTCTATAATAAGGGCTTCATTCCCTTCGTAGCGCCTCAACAGGTTAGCAATGATGAAACCGAAGCGCACGCGATAAACGTGGGTTTCAAGGCTCGCTTTTAAAGCCAGCAAATACAGAACAGGGAATTCTTAAATCCCTTACTCCCGCGCGCAGCTTTTAGCTTTGCGCAGGTTCGAGGCCACACGTTCGGGGGAGCGTGTGGCCTCTTTTTTGTGAGCTCTGGATCGTGAGTTGACAGCGCTGTCAAATTATCGCTAAGAAAATGACAACGCTGTCAAAGAACGGCACGACACAGGGGAAATTCATATGCGCCACTTCACAGCTCGCGATAGATTGAAACTTCTTGCCGGCGGAGCGGCTGCATTGGTGGCAGGTTGCGGCGGCGGAAGCGGAGGAGCCTCAACCCCCACACCTCCTGTTGTCGTTACCCCTCCTCCTACCCCGCCACCAACTACGTTCGTCCCGGAAGTCGGCCAGTTCAAAAACACGTTCGCAACAAATTTCCAAATTGGAGCCGCCATTCAAGACAACCAAATTGTGGACACATCTGACGATGTTCAAATTCTGAAAGACCAGTTCAATTCGATAACGGCGGAATATCAGATGAAGCCCGATATCATCGCTCCCTCAGAAGGGGTTTTCGATTGGTCAGTCCCTGATGCTCTGGTGCAATTTGCCGAAGACAATGGCATGGTCGTTCGCGGTCATGCATTACTTTGGCATCTATCGACACCTGATTACTTTCTACAAGGTACCCCTGCCGAAGTTCGCGCTAGGTTGGAAAATTATGTGACTGAAGTTGTAACCCGCTACAAGGGTCGTGTCTTCGCCTGGGATGTCGTCAACGAAGTCATTACAGATGATGATTCTGCAACTGATCCCTACCGTCGCTCAAATTGGTGGGACGCTTCGGGTGGAAACGCCGACTATATCGATTGGGCCTTTAATGCGGCGCGCGCCGCTGACCCAGAATGCCTTCTTTTTATCAATGAATACAGCACCCGTTTTTCAGGGAAACGCGGCCGATATATCGAGGTCATCCGGGATCTTGTAAATCGCGGCGTTCCCATTGACGGAGTCGGGCATCAAATGCACCTCAATGTAGAAACGCAAGCCAGCGATGCCTTGGCCGCCATCGATGCGATTGACAATGAATTTATGGGTTTAGAACAGCACGTCACTGAACTGGATATCTCTTTATACCCAGACCCAGGAAGCTGCTTTGTGGATCAAACGGGATGTCGGACAGATTATGGCGCGAACATCCCGGACTCTATCCTGACATCACAAGCAGAGCTCTATCGGGCTCTTTTCAATGGTTTCACGGAACGACCATCAATTGCTTCGGTTTCATTATGGGGCGTTTCTGATGCGCAGTCATGGTTGAATGATGTGCCTATTGCACGAACAAATGCGCCGTTACTTTGGGATCGCAATCGAGACGCAAAGTCCGCATTGCAAGCGATTTTGGACCCGGATTTTACACCCTAAAGCACAGTCTTCGCACCTGTCTGCGACCTGACTGCATCGTAAGGCTTTGCCCGAATTCGGGCATAATCGCGCCGCATTTCATAGGTCTCCTGTCGCTTCATATCGAGCAACACCAAGGAGATAGATATGAAAACGATGAAAACAACTTTATCCGCACTCGCCATGTTTGCGGTTGCTGGCCCGTCTCTGGCTGCTGACTTTGCCACATTAGATACGAATACAGACGGACAAGTCAGCTTTGATGAATATAAATCTGTCGCGCTAACAGAGGGCAAGACTGTCACGCTGGCCGCGCAAGAATTTACACGTATGGCGCAGGGTGATGCTGTCCTTACTCAGGACGAATTTTTCTTAGCGGTAGCGTTGGCAGACGAACCTTATGCATTGCAACCAGGTCTCGTCAGCGAACCATTGGGCGTAGAATCTGCTGCTGCGGACTATGAGCCTATGATGTTTGTTGAGCCTGTCGAAACGTCCCCCGATGCAAAGGAAATGGTAGAACCTCCCGTCGAAATTGAAGATGTTCAGGAAGCTGAGGAATCGCTGTACACACCAGACATGAAAGATCTGCCTGCGCCTGTCACAATGGAAAAAGCCATGGATGTTGATCCGGCCGTCGCGGGCGAAGTCGAAACATCGATTGAGGACGCCGCGGATACCCTGGGAGACAGTATCGTGGACGACGTCACTCCTATTGAAGAGGTTGAAATTGAACGATCGGACCTCAGTCCGGAACTCGATTTGGAACCCGATAGTTTGGACGATGAGATTGAGATGAAAGACGACATCGGCCTTGAAACGACCGAATCCGAAGATATCGACTAGCGCATCCCGTTTAAAGTCAACCCAAACGCCGACCGGAGAAACTCTGGTCGGCGTCTTTTTTTGGAGCCGCAAAACCAAACTCTCGCACGCCCTCTAATTTACCCGCTCATATTATTCGGGAGATTTTGGTACAATTCGTAAAAATGGACGCTTTGCGGCCTCAGGTTTTGGCGGCGGAGTATATTCCGGGATATAGGGCTCAGCTTTAAGTTTTCGAGGAAGAGTTGTCACACTCGCAAGCTTAGGCGGTGCTGGATTAATAGGACGTTGTACGGGTTCATCCTCGACTAGCTCGTCCTCAATATTGCGAACCCGTGGTGTGAAACTGGATTTTCGTTTCGACCTAAAACCGCCCGTCTTTCGAGATTCATTTTTCCAACGATCAGCCGTCCGAACATAATCGGCATCAGGGTTAGGCGCTTCCAAATCTGCGGCCTTTTGCTTGGCCTTCAGATCCTTAACCTTCTTATTCATTCGCGCCACAACCTGCTTTTGCGCAATCGATAAGGCATCGCCTGCCCGGCCTTTCTCTAAATCATGAAAAGCCGATCCAAATTTCTCGAGGCGTTCCAAAACGCTCTCACCAAATTCATCCTCGAAATCAGAAATATGGCCCAGCTCTGTAAGCTTAGTGTGCAGCCGCGCGATTTTGCGCTTTGCATTGGATGCAGAGCGTTCCCGCGCTTTCGCCATTTTATCGCGATAAGCGCTCTGCGCTTGATCTTGGATAGCTTGTTCTGCCTGCCATTGCTCTCGGTCGTAATCGGACATATGTCTGACTACCACAATGAGAACGAAAAGCGAACAAAAATTAGAGGTAGACTTTAAACGCCGTCAGACGCTTCCATATATAGATCCAGTAAAGCCTCTTGTTCGGCACGTTCATTTGCGTCCTGTTTCCGCAGTGCGATCACTTTTCGCATGACTTTTGTGTCGAGGCCAAAAGTTTTCATTTCGGCATAAACGTCGCGGATATCAGAAGCGAGCTCTGCTTTTTCACCCTCGAGCCGCTCAATCCGAGCAATGAATTGACGTAGTTTTTCACGTGTGGCTTGGCCCATTTGATCGGCACGGTCGGAATCACTCATCATGGTCAAAACTCTTTGGTCACTGGAAACTGGAACCCGTCACATAGCGCCGTAAAACTGAGTCCAACAGAGCGAAGCCTGTCAAAAATTGTGGATGGACTGAAGCTCATGCACCCTATTTAGCTCGAACTCTGAGCTGATGCGTATATACAGTCGCAAGACGACCTCACCATTGGACCCAAATCATGTTGATCATTCTTTATATTCTGACAGGCCTCGGATTTGCCTGTGTTGTGCTGACACTCGTGATGGGCGGGGTCGCTATGAGCAAAAAGAACGAAGAGAGTCGAAAAAAGTCCAATGACTGGATGTGGCGCCGAATTTATGCGCAAGTTGCAACCGTCTTATTGTTGATCCTCACTGTCTATATGAAGTCCAAAGGCGCATAATTGGTCAAGCTGAACAAAATTTACACCCGCACAGGGGATGACGGCTCAACTGGATTGGTTGACGGATCTCGCTTGAGTAAAGACGCATTGCGCGTGAGAGCCTATGGCGATGTTGATGAAACCAATAGCATCATTGGTTTAGTTCGCCTGCATTTGGAAAGCCGCCGTCTAGACGATATGATGTCGCGCATCCAAAATGATCTATTTGATTTAGGCGCAGATCTCGCGACACCTCAGCCTGCTGAGGGCGAAGCTGATAGTGAGTATGCCTTGCGCATGATAAAGTCTCAAACACTGAGATTAGAATCAGAGCTAGACGCGCTGAACTCTGACTTGGAACCTTTAAATTCCTTCGTTCTTCCAGGGGGGCATCCGCCCGCAGCTTATTTGCATCAAGCCCGCACGGTGTCACGTCGCGCGGAGCGCGTCTGTGTGGCTTTGGCCTCAGAAGAACCTGTGAATCCACATGCACTGAGTTATCTCAACCGCCTATCAGATTTTTTGTTCGTCGCTGCGCGGTGGTGCAATGACCAAGGCGCGTCAGATGTTAAATGGGTGCCCGGCCAAAACCGTTAGGCTTAGGCACCAAATATAATCAATTATTTCTCTGATTTCATCAATTCTTGGCGAACCCGGATGGCAATATCCTGCGGGGTAGAGCGGGACGAAAAGAAATCCGCGAATTTTCCGTCTGCACCCATGAAGTAGATAATGTCCGAATGATTAACAGTGTAATCAGTTGATCCTTCTTCAACTGGACCACCGTCCAATGCGCTTTTGGTAGCCGTGATTCTATACGCAACTTTAGCCGTCTCAATCTGATCTGAGCTGCCCGTAAATCCGCGAAGACCTGACGGGAAAGGCTCAAATGTTACATATTGCGCGAGTTTCTCCACCGTATCCCGTTCTGGATCAACGGTTACCAAGATGTAGCCCACATCGTCCCCTGCATCTCCCAAGAGGGTTTGAGCCGCCCCGAGTTTTTGCAAAGACGTCGGACAAATATCAGGGCAATATGCAAAACCAAAATATATGAGATGTGGTTTTCCTAGCAGATCAGCTTCTGTGACAGTCAAACCCGTGTCATCAACCAAAGTGAAAGGCCCGCCGATTGACGCGGTCCCCGTGCTCACCACAGTTTTACCTGATACACCCGCCGTCTTCGGCGCCTCCGCCTGGCAGGCCATCAACGTGAATGAGGCCAAAATGCTCGCCGTCAATTTTGTCGCAATTCTCATACTGCAATGCTCTGCTTAGAAGTGGTAAGGTGAGCTGACCCTATAAATGAAAGAGCCGGATGTGAAAGCGCATAACGCCGCAGTGTTAAACAATAGCGGACCCAATATGGGCACCATTGTCGACTCGACATTGCGTGGATTTGGTGGTCTTGCGGCTACCCAAGGACACGAACAGGTGGAGAGTTTGGGGTCATTGCGGAGGCAGACCCTCGTGGCCTTGCGATGGGGCGCAGTGCTTGGACAAATTCTGGCACTGATAATCGTTAGCCAGTTTTTGGGATTCGAATATCCGCTTCTCGCATGTGGTTTGACGGTCCTAGCGTCGGTGATTGTCAATATTGTTGTCACACTCAAATTACCCTTGGATCGGCGCGTCTCTAACTTTGAAGCCTATATGCAATTAGGTTTCGATCTTTGGCAATTGGCGGGTCTACTCTGGTTGACGGGCGGTATTGTTAATCCGTTTTCTATTTTGTTCTTGGCGCCAGTTGTCACAGCTGCAACGACTCTATCTCGTTGGGTTGTTCTCGCTTTGGGTGGTATGGCTCTGACGCTCTCATTTGGCTTAGTATTTTATCATCACCCTTTGCCGTGGGCGCCAGCAGGAAGCTTTGATCTCCCGCTCATTCTGAAACTTGGAATCTGGATGGCGATTTTAGTAGGCGCCAGTTTCACGTCATTTTATGCTTGGCGGTCAACCCATGAAAGCCGGAAGATGGCCTTCGCCCTTGCCGCAGCAGAAGCCTTGCTAGCGCATGAACAAAAGCTCAGCGCGTTAGGCGGCTTGGCCGCAGCGGCCGCACATGAGTTGGGGACCCCGCTCGCCACAATACAAGTCGTCGCAAAGGAAATGAGCCGAGAAGTCGCCGCCGACACGCCGCTTGGTGAAGATGCCGCTCTGATACTCTCGCAAGCGCAACGGTGCCGCGACATTCTAGAACAACTTTCAAGGCGTGGTGATGAAGGCGACATCATACACGACGTGTTATCCATCGAGGACTTGCTTGAGGAAGCCGCCGAACCGTTTATTGGACGCGAAAAAGACATCGTAATTATCTGCGCAGGAGATGGAGACGAGCCCGCACTCAAACGTCGACCGGAACTTCTGTACGCTCTTAAAAACTATATTGATAATGCTGTCGATTTTGCGGAGTCTCGGGTGGAACTCTCTGCTGAATGGAGTGCCGATACCGTCACAATAAAAGTGGATGATGATGGGACGGGGTTTGATCCCGCCCTTAAAAGTCGGTTGGGGCAACCTTATGCCAGCACGCGCCGCAGAGCCAAAACGGCCGGAGGCTTGGGATTGGGCGTTTTTATCTCAGAAAGGCTTATCAAACAAACTGGAGGAACTGTCCGCTACCTTACCTCCCCACTGGGCGGCGCAAGGATTTTAGCGGTCCTACCCCGGGATAGATTGTCCGCGACATTTCC
The DNA here is from genome assembly GCA_039975855.1 of Litorimonas sp. Lineage (GTDB taxonomy): Bacteria > Pseudomonadota > Alphaproteobacteria > Caulobacterales > Maricaulaceae > Litorimonas. Next base: position 551,348 of record JBDWGH010000004.1, read on the forward strand.
GCACTAAAAGCAGCATCAACCTCCAACTTCACACGTATGTAAATTGAAAAGGAGTTAAACAATGACCGAATACGCCCTGCCAAGCGATGCATCATTGATGATTTTGGATGATGATGGACCTTTCAGAATTCGCCTCGGACGAGCTATGGAGCAACGCGGGTTTACTGTGAATGCCGTCGAAACGGTGGCAGAGGCCCGCAACATTGTCCGGGATAAACCCCCAGCATTCGCAGTATTAGACATGCGGCTGGAAGATGGAAACGGTCTGGATGTCATTGACCTCCTTCACAAACGCCGACCCGATTCAAAAATGGTTATGCTAACGGGATATGGAAATTTAGCGACTGCCGTTTCCGCAGTAAAACGTGGTGCCGTCGATTACCTAGCAAAACCTGCTGACGCGGATGACGTCTGCAAAGCCCTGTTGGCCGAACGTGATGAAGCGCCAGAGCCTCCGGAAAATCCGATGAGTGCCGATCGAGTGCGCTGGGAACATATCCAGCGCGTTTACGAATTATGCGGAAAGAATGTGTCTGAGACAGCTCGGCGCTTAAATATGCATCGCCGGACTCTGCAGCGTATTCTCGCGAAACGCGCACCAAAATAATTCCCTCAATCGTCTGGCTCACCCCCAGACCAGACATATACCTCGCTTGATGATTTCAGGACGTGGCGTTTTGGTTTTACAAGTTACTCTGCTGCAATCGCATCAATAAACATACCGTTTAGCTTCGCGCCAAAGCTCTCACCTACGTCGAGCGGCTGATCATCCAATTCCATGGAATACACAGCCATATTTTCGGCAAGGTCACTCAATAGGCCTTTTGGTAAGGCCTCATAGGCCATCCGCCATGTCTCAAAAGACCGTCCCGCAATCTCCCCCTTATGCAGCAACTCTAGACTATGATGGCGAGAGTCCTCGCTAATCGTTACAAACAGGCCGTTTACATCCTCGACGTCCCCTTCAAGGATTTGAATGTAACGCTCACCATCAAATAAGAGAAGTCCGGTTATATTGGTCGCAACGTTATTGCGCTCTGAAGATGCTAGGATTGCCTTAACATCATCCGTATCATTCTTTGCCTCAGCGAGACTTGTATAGATCAATTCCAATAGAGCCATTTTGCAATGTCCTGCTTTCTTAGCCGATATAAGGCGCGATGTTAGTATGCTTACGTCTGACATAGGCTAAGAGTTTTTTGACAGTTGTGCGGCGTTGCGCCACAACGCACAAAAAGGGGATTACGATGAAAATGAATTGGATGGTGGGATCAGCCCCACTGATATTGTTGGCCGCCTGTATGGAAGCCCCAGCAGACAATTCAAATGCTGACGAAAAAACAACGACTCCAACCACGAAACTTGAACAAACGGCAGGCTATAACCCCAGCAAAAATGTCTATTTCGGAGACCTACACATCCACACGAAAAACAGCTTTGACGCTTATATTTTCAATGTGCGGACAACACCGGCAGATGTCTATCGATTTGCCTATGGAGACACACTGAAGCACCCAGCTGGTTTTGATATAACGCTTTCTGGACCGCCACTCGATTTTGTCGCAGCAACAGATCACGGCGCCTATATGGGTGTCGTGCCTGCCATGGATGACCCGTCCAACCCATTGTCTAAACTTGAACTTTCAAAAAAAATGTTCGCGGCAAACGACCCAGATTCCATCATCCGAAACTTCCAGACTATTGGACAATCCGTCCGAACCGGAGAACCGATTGAGGGTTTATATGACCGCGATCTCGTTGACCGGACCTGGCAAGACGCCGTTGCAACCGCCGACCGTTATTACAAGCCAGGAAAGCTGACAACTTTTGCCGCCTATGAGTATACGGCGGTAACAACACGAGGCGGAAGCGAAGGCACATTCGCGGGCGGAAATTTACACCGCAATGTCGTGTTTGAAAATAAAGCACCCAAACGATTATTCAGTGTGTTGGAGTCGCCCAACCCTGAGAACCTTTGGGATTGGATGGATGAGGAACGAGCCGCTGGGCGCGACGTCATGGCCATCCCGCACAACTCAAATGTTTCGGACGGGAAAATGTTCGATATGGTCGACTATAGAGGCGGCGTAATTGACAGCGACTACACCTCTCAACGTATTCGCAATGAACCCATCGTCGAAATGTCTCAGGTCAAAGGGACATCCGAAACGCATCCTGCCCTATCGCCCAATGACGAATTCGCTTCGTTTGAAATTTACGACAAGTTACTAGCCTCTAACATCGAGAGCAAAATCAACGGCTCTTACATCCGTGAAGCTCTCGCGCGCGGACTGGCTCTGGAAAAGGCAACTGGAACAAACCCATACGCTTTCGGACTAATTGGCAGTTCAGATAGTCATGTCGCCGGCGGCTCATATGATGAAAAAGACTATTGGTCTAAGGTGGGTGTCGTGGACGGCACTGCCGAGTCTCGGGGATCTGTCCCACCTGGCGGCGCCAAAACATGGGAAGGCGTGGAACGCGATCTAAATGCTGAAAATTGGTTCTCAAGATGGAGTGCTGCAGGTTACGCAGCGGTCTGGGCAGAAGAAAATACGCGCGATTCCATTTTTAACGGCATGCGCCAAAAAGAAACTTACGCTACCTCCGGTCCACGCATTAAGCTACGCTTTTTTGGCGGCGATATGCATGCTGACATGTTGACCTCTCCAACCATGGTTGACCAAGGTTATAGCGCAGGCGTCCCGATGGGCGGAAACTTGACGACCGACACGGCCCCAACCTTTATGGCATGGGCTGCGCGCGATCCTCGTGGCGCGCCACTTGATCGGATTCAAATCATAAAATCATGGAACACGACAAGCGGCCCGCAGGAAGCTGTTTACGACATGGCTTGTTCCGATGGGAGCGAACCTGATCCCGACACGAATCGCTGTCCGGACAACGGAGCCAGCGTGGATTTGAAAAATTGCGCGCCGTCCACAGAACAGGGTGATCCTGAATTAAAAGCCGTCTGGACAGACCCCGATTATACATCAGGGGAAAGCGCAGCCTACTATGTCCGCGTGCTAGAAAACCCAACCTGCCGTTGGTCGACTTGGGACGCATTGAAAGCAGGAACCGAATTCCATCCTGACCTCCCAACAACCATTAAGGAACGGGCTTGGTCCTCGCCAATTTGGACATCATCTAATTAAATGAAAAACCTAATTCACGAGCCTTTCGTTCATTTCGTCCTATTGGGCGGACTGCTATTTGCAGGTCACTCCGTTTGGCAAAAGCATGTTGAAAAAACGGATCGTACGATCTTTGTTAGCCCTGCGGAAATGGAACGTCAGGCACAGATATTTGCCAGCGAAAACAAAAGACCTCCATCGGATGCGGACATAGAAGGTCTGCTATTCGCTTATATCGAAGAGCAAGCCTTGATGCGGGAGGCGAAACATCTAGGCCTGGATGCAGACGATACGATTATCCGCAGAAGGCTTGCCCAGAAAATGCGGTTCATGATTGATGATATAGGCGACGTTGAGATACCTCCTCGCGAAGACCTAAAGACTTGGTTTGAGGAAAATCCTAACCGGTTTATCCGCCCCGAAACGCGCAGTTTTGAGCATGTTTACCTGTCGCCCAAGGGTCGATCCGATACGGTCGTCTCTGAGGCAGAAAACTTACTTGCCGATCCCGGTATAGAAGACGGTTGGCGCGAAAAAAGCGATCCCTTTATGACGGGATTGACCTTCTCGCGTTTGGCCCAACCTGCCGTCCAGCGTGATTTCGGTACTGCCTTCGCAAATAATCTCTTTGCCTTGCCCAATACCTCGGACTGGCAAGGTCCTATTAATTCAGCCTTTGGCGTTCACCTTGTCCGGTTAACTGATGTTACCCCCGAATTTCTGCCGGAATTTGGGACCATACAGGCCGAAGTCGAAGCTGTTTGGCTTGATGATTCCAAGCGGTCGGAGAATGAGAAAGCCCTGAAGACCCTCATCGGTAAATACCGCGTTGAGGTTGCGGAGTGATACGCCTCGTACTGGCTCTCCTTCTCTGGTGCACCGCAACGGCGACCTTTGCCCACGAAGTCCGACCAGCCTTTCTACGCGCAACAGAAACATTGCCGGGCGAGTTTAATGTCGTTTGGAAGCAGCCCGTTTTATCTGGCCAACGGCTTCGAATCCGTCCGACTTTCCCTAGCGAATGCAATCAGACCGAACCTCGTCTAGACCGCAGTGGAGACACTGTAGCGGAACGATTTAAAATCACATGCGATTTACGCGACGGGATTGTTTCCTTACCGGGCCTAGAAAATACACTCACTGATGCATTCGTTGAGATTTCATATCTTGACGGAACGGCTCGCTCGGCGCTTCTCAAACCTGCGGATCCCGCTCTCTCGCTCACTGGACCCAAAGCCAGCCCCGCCAAAGACTATCTTATCATTGGCGTGGAACACATCATTTTCGGATGGGACCACTTACTTTTCGTCATCGGACTGACCCTGTTGGTTGGCGGACGACGGGTTTGGGGCGTCGCGACTGCCTTTACCCTAGCCCACTCTATCACTTTAGCCGCAACGGCAATTGGCGGTATCACTCTTCCCTCTCGACCCGTCGAAATTTTAATCGCCGGGTCAATCGTTCTTTTAGGGATAGAAGTTTTTCGCAAGCGACGCGGCAAAGATACGCTTGGTGCCAGACGACCCTACCTTATCGCATTCGCGGTTGGGTTAATCCACGGATTTGGGTTTGCCGGCGCGTTATCAGAAATCGGATTGCCTCAAGGCACGGAACTTTTGGCGCTTCTTCTTTTCAATATTGGCGTAGAACTGGGTCAATTTGCCGTTATTGCTTTGTCATTAATGGTTCTTTGGAGCGTCACAAAACTGGGACAAAACTGGCGTAAAGCAACAGAAACATGGTTCGTATACGCTTTTTCAAGCGTTGCCATGTTTTGGGTTTTTCAGCGAATGCTCCCTTATATTGGGAGCGCTTGAGGGTTCGCATGTTAGGGTTTTAGTGGGGTGGACATGTCCGAAACACCTAAACATTACCGCGCATTGTTTATCAGTGATGTCCATTTAGGTTCCAAGGGATGCCAAGCCGAAGCGCTTTGTGCATTTCTTGATACGCACACAGCCGATACACTTTATCTAGTCGGGGATATTATTGATGGATGGCGGCTAAAGAAAAAATGGTTCTGGCCACAATCTCATACCAACGTCATCGAAGAAATTCTATCCATGGCCAAAAAAGGCACAGACGTTTATTATATTGCTGGCAATCACGATGAATTCCTTCGCGGGTTTCTGAGTTTCAAAATGAAATTCGGAGAAGTAAAACTCTCCAACCAAGAAACGCATATCGGCGTCGATGGACGTCATTACTTAGTTGTGCATGGCGACATGTTTGACGGGTTGATGCGCGCAGACCGGAAATAGATCATGCATCTCGGCGACAATGCCTATAATTTGCTGCTCTGGATCAATACGAAATTAAATGCAGTTCGGCGGAGGTTGGGCCTTGAATACTGGTCCCTCTCCAAAAGTTTGAAAACCCGCACCAAACGCGCGATGAATTTCATTCAATCGTTTGAAGAACAAGTTGCAGATTACTGCCGACGTAAAGACTTTGACGGCGCAATTTGCGGCCATATTCATGTTGCGGAAATGCGCGAAATCGACGGAATCGTTTATATGAATGACGGCGATTGGGTGGAGAGCTGCACTGCCTTAGCCGAACATCATGACGGACGCTGGGAGTTGTTACACCATGAACCGAAACATGATCGTAAGAAACGCCCATCATTGAAAGCGCAGCTCGGCGACAGCAGTTTTGGTCCTATTCTTTCAGGGAAAATACGACGTGGTAGTGAGAGAGAGACTTGAACTCTCGACCTCAGGATTATGAGTCCTGCGCTCTAACCAGCTGAGCTACCTCACCATCCGTCGTGACTGTTTATCACAGTGCCGCGCCCTATAAGACAGCTATGCGGCACTGCCAAGCGTAAATATCCGTCAAATTTCGGTCAGACGCGTTTCGGGTCCTCTAGAGGAGGAACATACTCGTCGGATCTTCGATACGAGCCTTCATATCCTGCATCATTTTCGCAGCGTCATAACCATCAATAACGCGGTGGTCGCAGGACACGGAGAAATTCATAACTTTGCGAACCTCAACCTCGCCCTGGGTCATGACCAATTTCTCTCGAATTTTGTTCGGTCCAAAAATGGCAACTTCTGGCCGATTGATAACGGGGGTTGTGACAATTCCGCCAAGCGGGCCAAGTGAAGTTAGCGTCGTCGTCGCATCAGACAAATCTTCCGTCGCCAATTGGTTTGTGCGTGCCGCTTCGGCCAAGCGTCCAATCTCTCTCGCTATTTCCCAAATAGTTTTAGATTGCGCCGCTTTAACAACAGGCACAATCAGGCCACCATCCGTCTGCGTGGCTATGCCGAGATTTAAGTCCTCGAACCTCGCGACGTAACCTTTTTGATCTTCATAACGCGCATTAAACTGAGGCCAATCTACGATGGTTACGGCCAATGCCCGAATGATAAGCGGCAAAACAGTGAGCTTCGGCTTATCTTCGCTGCGGCGCGAATTCATGCGGGACCGCATCTTTTCCAACGCAGTCACGTCCATTTCTTCGACATAGGTGAAATGCGGAATATTGCGCTTTGACTCAGCCATGCGTGTGGCGATGACGCGCCGCAATCCAATAACTTTCTGACGGGTCTCGCCAGGCACTGGATCGTCGGCTTGTGTTTGAGGTGTCTCCTGCATCTTGGAGAATGCAGGAGACGGCTTCATCTGGGGGGATGAAGCTTGGGGGACGGACGCTGAACCGGCTATCAGATAGGCATCTAGGTCCGCATGTGACACTCTTGCGCCCTCCGCAGGGACAACCGCAAGATCAATATTTAACCGCGTTGCCCGACCACGGACTGCAGGAGATGCCAGAACTTTACCACTTGTGACTGAGCGAGACACCGGCGCTGAAGGGACAGAATCTGCCTGAGTGTCTTTTGGTTCAGACGGAGACTGTGGTGCAGGTTTTTCGGGTTCAGGCGCAGATATTTCCTCAGGTTCAGAATTCCCTTCTCCCTCTATCTCTAGAGTGACTAGAACAGCCCCAACGGCGAGCATGTCACCTTCTTCGCAAGCTATTGATTTTATCACACCATCGACGGGTGATGTCAGTTCAATCGTTGCTTTATCCGTCATTGCATCGGCAATGGGGTCTTCCTCAGAAACCGTATCCCCAATCGCGACATGCCAAGCCGTGATTTCAGCCTCAACAACGCCTTCGCCGATATCTGGAAGTTTATAGAAATGCGTTCCCATAACTTACCCTTCCATCACTTTGCGCAAGGCATTGCCGACACGCTTAGGCCCAGGGAAATAAGCCCATTCTTGCGCATGGGGGTAAGGCGTATCCCAACCCGTGACGCGTTGAATGGGCGCTTCGAGCGCATAGAAACAGCGTTCTTGAACTTGCGCCGCGAGCTCCGCACCAAATCCAGAGGTACGGGTTGCTTCGTGTAAGATTACGCATCGCCCAGTTTTCTTGACAGATGTTTCAATCGCTTCAATGTCCAAAGGAAGAAGCGCACGCAGATCTAAAATATCAGCGTTCAGACCCATATCCTCAGCGACCTTTTGCGCAACCCAAACCATGGTACCATAGGCCAAGATAGTGACATCACCGCCTTTGGAAATTTTACGAGCCTCTCCTATAGGTACCGTATAATGCCCACTTGGGACCTCACCCAGTTCATGTCCCCGCCATGTCTTCGCCGGCGCGTGCGGATCACCGTAAAACGGACCATTATAGAGACGTTTGGGCTCTAGGAAGAGAACAGGATCGTTATCTTCAATCGCATCGATCAACATACCTTTGGCATCGTAGGGATTTGAGGGAATGATCGTTTTTAAGCCTGCGATGTGCGTAAACAACGCCTCCGGAGATTGGCTGTGGGTTGTGCCGCCATAAATACCGCCGCCGACTGGTGTGCGAATAGTGATGGGAGCGGTGAAGTCGCCATTGGACCGATAACGCAAACGTGCCGCCTCTGATGCGATTTGGTCATAGGCGGGATAGATATAGTCAGCAAACTGGATTTCTGCGACGGGGCGCAAACCATTAGCGGCCATACCGATCGCAATGCCGACAATGCCCCCTTCGGAAATTGGCGTGTCAAAACAACGATGCAAACCATGTGTCTCTTGTAATCCCGCCGTTGCGCGGAACACACCACCGAAATAGCCAACATCCTCGCCGAAAACGAGGACATCTGAGTCTTGGCTCATCTTTACATCCAGCGCATCGCGGACGGCTTCTATCATGTTCATTTGCGGCATGTCTTTAATCCCGCTCTGCTGCGAACATACGCTTCTGCTCGTCAAGATGCGGCAAAGCATGCTCATAGACTTGCTCAAACATAGTGAAATCATTCACTTTGGTTTCCCCTGAAAGATTGCCCATAGCTTCAGCAGATTTATAAGTTTCTCGGACAGTTGTTTTGCACTCCTCCAAAAGGGCAGTGTGACGGTCTTCGTCCCACTCTCCAATCAAGACAAGATGTGTTTTTAGGCGCTCTAAAGGATCACCGAACGGCCAAACCTCAGGTTCATTTTCAGGACGGTATTTGGACGGGTCATCCGATGTGGAATGTCCGGATTTCCGGTAGGTGAAATGCTCGATCAGGGTTGCCCCGCCTCCCCGCCGGGCGCGCTCTGCAGCCCACTCAGTGGCGGCATAGACGGCCAGAACGTCATTTCCATCAACACGCAATGTTGCCAGACCATAGCCCGTGCCACGGGCTGCAAAGGTTTCGCCTTCACCGGCCGCTATGCCCTGGAAGGAACTGATGGCCCACTGATTATTGACAACATTGATGATGCAAGGTGCTCGATAGGTAGATGCAAAGTTGAGCGCATAGTGGAAGTCACCCTCCGCCGTTGCCCCCTCACCCGTAAATACAGAGGCAATTTCGTCACTATCCTTATAGGCGCTCGCCATCGCCCACCCTACACCTTGTATAAGCTGCGTCCCTAGATTGCCAGAAATTGAAAAGAAGCCATGCTTTTTGAAAGAATAAAGAACGGGAATAGATTTTCCATCCAACGGGTCACCTGAATTTGACAGGCACTGACACATCATTTCTTTCATGCTGGCGCCGCGATTAATCAAAATGCCTTGCTGACGGTAAGTTGGGAACACCATATCCGAATCTTGTAGAGCAAGTGAATGCCCAACGGACACGGCTTCTTCGCCGGTCGACTTCATATAAAAGCTCATCTTGCCTTGGCGCTGCATGGTGAACATCCGCTCATCCATAGCGCGTGTCATCGCGATATCGCGCAAAGCCTTTCGAAGAGTTTCCGCAGGGATTTTAGGTGCCCAATCCCCTTCCGCTTCGCCATTAAAGCGAAGGACCCGGATGAGTGAAGTTGCGTGGGGTGTAGTTTCATGAGCCTCACAAAGCGGGTCGGGACGCGGCGGTGTATGAGCCACCGGAACGGCAATATGAGAGTAGTCCGGCGTATCGCCGGGACGGAATGGCGGTTCGGGCACATAAAGGCGCGACTTATTTGATCCGGACTGTTTGGCCATGTCTCTCTCAGGTAGTAATGGAGGCGTAAGGTCAGGGTTCAGAAGACATCTTCTTCTCCCTATACGCTAATTTCTGCCCTGATAGACAAAGAATAGCAAATTTTCATTGACCAATTATACGTTAATGGTAGGAGGAATTTCCAACAATAGATATTTTTGTGGTAAAAACCGCTATTACGTGAGAGATTGAGACATGGTGGGTAAAACAAACGACAAACTCGACAATATCGATGCAAAAATTCTCCACCTCATTCAGTCTGATGCCAGCCTGTCTGTTTCTGATATTTCGGAAGAGGTCGGACTGTCTTCATCGCCCTGCTGGCGGCGTATAAAGCGTATGGAAGAACTCGGTATAATCAAAGGCCGGGTGACACTCTTAGACCGCAAAACATTGGGATTGGATTTTGAAGTTTTTATTGCGGTCAAATTGGCATTGCCTAACCGGACAAATATGGAAAAATTTGAACAAGCCGTCGCGCGAATGCCAGAAGTCGTTCAATGCGCCGTTGTAACGGGAGCCGTCGATTTCATGTTACGAATAGTAACAACCGATATGCATGCCTATGAAGCATTTTTACGCGAGGTTTTGTTGTCTATTGACTTGATTAGTGATGTTCAGAGTCGAATTGTTTTGCGTCAAAGCAAAGACACAACGGCGGTACCGCTGAACCTCATCAGCAATGCGATCCCGCGCTACTAGAGGGCAAAACGTTCCAAGCGAGCCCGCTCTTCTTGAGTCATATTAATCGCTATACCAAATTTTGCTTTCAGAATTTCAAGGGCATCCTCCAGTCCGGAAACCGGACTGGATACTGTTTCCTCACCACGATGCGTTAGAACACCGCCATAAAAGCTCGTACGTCCCTCAACTGTGAACAGTCCGACACCTATACCATGTCTGAAATGTGACTCCGGATGGTATTCTGTCCAATGATTACCGGACAAAATATCAGCCATGTGTGCGGCCTCAGTTTCGACCGTGTACTGGTCTGACCATACACCGTCTTGGAAGCGGCTGATACGATACCCAAATTCAGCATCTTTGATAATGCGGATACGACCATCGCCATCATCAACTTCATACCCGTCTTCAATTTTCAGAGGGTATCTCGCGGCGCGGCCACCAAAACCAACATCAGAAATCCAATCTTGTCCGTCCATGGACACACGATTAACGAGATGCGTTCGAGGCGGGGTTTCGACAGGATCTCGCAACCAAACCCGAGCCAACATTGGAACCGGATCAAATCCAACTTCTGACAACAAGGCCCCATAAAGGGTATTCAATTCGAAACAATACCCGCCTCGGCTTCGAGACACAATTTTCTCGAAAAGCGCCTCTGGAGACAAATCCAATGGACGACCTATTAAGACATCTAGGTTTTCGAAAGGTACATGCCGCATATGGGTATCTTGCAAAAGATGAAGTGCATCCAATGAGGCCCTCGGCGCTTGGTCAAGACCAATACGTGAAAGGTAGTTCTGAAGGCGCATATGAAAACCTTATGACGATAAACGGAGCATAGGGCCCTGAATTTCCTAGCTATAGACCTAATACCGGAGCTAACATAGTCTCATGCTGGAGATGGGCCCAAGCCTGCGAACAGGGGAATAATATGACAATCAATATTGGCGACACATTAACTCGCCGCACGAGACGTATGCCAAACCGCGAGGCGTTGGTGGAAACTGATAGCGGCCGCAGATTTACCTATGAGCAAATTAATGCGCGGACGAACCAATTGGCAAATGCCTTGTTGTCGCTTGGCGCAGGTGCAGGAGACAGGATTGGCATCTTGTTGATGAATGGTTCGGAATTTGTTGAGACCTTTTTTGCGACGGCCAAAATCGGCGCAACGCTCGTTCCTCTCAATTGGCGCCTTACTCCAGATGAGCTGGAGTTTATTCTAAAGGACAGCGGGACGACCTCTTTGGTGTTCGGTCCGGAATTTGGGGGTCAGGTCGCGGATATTCAATCACGCAGCGCAAAGACGAACCTGAAACGCTATATTCAACTCGGGGGAGACACGGCTGCATTTGCCGAGAACTTCGAAGATTTAACGGCGGCGCAATCCGACACAGAACCAACTCTGGCAGGTGGTGATGATGACTTGCTCTTCATTATGTACACCTCAGGCACAACTGGACTTCCGAAAGGCGTCATGCACAGTCACCGAACTGTCTTTGCCGCCATCACAAATATGATGGCAACGAATGAAGCAGGCACGGATGAGACAACATTACTTTCCCTTCCCCTATTCCATGTTGGGGCACTAACCCCCGCGTTCCAAAGTATTTATTCTGCAGCTCGTCTCGTCATCACGCGCAGTTTTGACCCCGTCAAAAGCTGGGAAATCATTCGCGACGAGAAGGCGACAAATACCTTGCTGGTCCCGGCGATGTTACAAGCGATGAAGGCCGTTTATGACCCGTCCAAACATGATGCCTCTTCTATGCGGTCAATGGTGTCTGGTGCAGCGCCTGTACCTGTCTCTATGATTGAAGCTTTCGCGGAGATGGGGATTTCTATCAATCAGGTCTACGGCATGACAGAGACCTGCGGGCCGGGTTGCTTAATTCTCGGCGAAGACGCCGCAGCGCGCCCAGGCTCCTGCGGCAAAGGGTATTTCTACACGGATATACGCATCACTGCGCCAGATGGCTCTGAATGCCCTCCTGGTGTCTCCGGCGAAGTTTGTATGCGCGCACCAAATAACATGGTCGGTTATTGGAACCGACCTGAAGCGACCGCAGAAACTCTGGTCGATGGCTGGCTACACAGTGGTGATGTTGGTGTTGCAGATGCTGAAGGATTTGTGAAAATTGTCGAAAGATTGAAAGACATGCTCATTTCAGGCGGGGAGAATGTTTATCCTGCTGAGATCGAAAATGTTATGTTGGCGCATCCAGGCGTCGCTGATGCTGCAGTGATCGGAATCCCCTCTGAGAAATGGGGCGAAAGCGCCATGGCCGTTATCGTCCGCGCGCCGGGGAGTAATGTCTCGGAAGCAGAGTTGATAGCGCTTTCCAAAGCAAAACTCGCCGGATTTAAATGCATTAGATGCGTTGAATTCACAGACGTCATCCCGCGCAATGCCTCGGGAAAGATCTTGAAACGGTCCCTTCGAGACACTTATTCCAATATAACCGCCCCCGAATAATTGACCTTGTTCATCTCATAAAAAAAGCCCGATTGGCGCAATTCACTATTTCGCGAAATGCACTAATCGGGCCTTCTATTTATTAAATATGACTGACTCTTAGCGCAGACGTTTCCGGCTGGTCGGTTGCGGACCTAGCGCTTTTGTATTGGAACTCGCACCTCTTCGACGAGACGGCTGATAAGCGACGCGGCTATGGGCAACGCAATAAGGCTCTTCGGGATCCGTTTTGCGTCCACAGAAACGGAAATTATCTGAACCCGGATCACCAATGGGCCACTTGCACATATGGTCCGTGATCGTCAGAATCGTCGCGAAACTTCCATCCGCTTGAAGCTTGGCTTCCAGCGGTGGAGGTGGCGGCGTTGGGGCTTGAGCAATTACGCGCGGCGTACGCGGTGCTGAGGGAGCACGAGACGGTTTTGGCTTGGGTTTTGGTGCAGCACTTGTTCGAGAAGACGAACTAGCCGCTGTTTTTCGAGCGGCAGCTTTCCGTGCAGGAGAAGAAGGTTTAGCCCGTCCAGAAAGGCCAAGACGGTGAACCTTACCGATCACGGCATTGCGGGTCACGCCACCCAATTGCTTGGCGATTTGAGACGCCGATAAACCATCAGCCCACAATTTCGTTAGCGTTGCGACGCGGTCTTCAGTCCAAGCCATGTTCTACCTCTTTTGCTTTTTCGCGTGGGGCAAAAACCGAAGTCTCGTCCCACATGCTTGTTATTTCAAAGGGAGAAATGGAACCCTCCCGACACAATATATCGTAAGGCCCAAGGCTTACTCCACAAGATGAAGTGTCAGGTTCTCCACAGCTTATGACGGTCACTGATTCGATTTGCTGTGGAGAACTCGAAAATTTTGACTAAATCTTGCGAAAGCCCACCAAGGGGCATAGATGGCTTAGCATGTCGACAGATCCCGCTCTAAACCTCTCTGCCAATGAACCTCAGCGACGCCAATATGGCGCGCTGAATTGGATGGGGCTACGAACGCTTTACTTGAAAGAAGTAAAACGGTTTTGGCGGATCGCGCCGCAAACAATCCTTGCTCCCATTATTTCCAATCTTCTTTTTATGACCGTTTTCGTTTTGGCCTTTGCTCAAACACGCGGCATTGGCGCAGGTGCAGCGACGGATGACTTCGTTGTCTTCCTTGCACCCGGTTTGGTAATGCTTGGCATTCTGAATAATGCGTCTTCAAACTCATCCTCGTCTATTATGACGGGTAAACTTATGGGCTCGATCAATGATGTTTTGATGACGCCGCTCTCTTATATTGAGCTCGCACTCGGGTATATTGGCGGCGCGGCAACTCGCGGGGTTTTAGTCGCTTTCGTGACCGCAATCGCATTGTCTATATTCTTTACGCCGCTCCTACCCGTGAAGCTTTGGGCAGTGCTTTACTTTGGATTATCCGCCGCTGTGATGATGGGGATGGTCGGGATATTGTCGGGGATGTGGGCTGAAAAATTCGATCAACTGGCTGTGGTCAATCAGTTCATAATCCTGCCGCTATCCTACCTTTCTGGGACGTTTTATCATATCGATATTCTTCCGCCCTTGTTTTACAAAATTAGCCTTTTCAATCCGCTTTTCTATTTGATTGATGGTTTCCGTTACGGGTTTTTAGGCGAAAGCGACGGAAATGTTATGATCGGGGTCGCATTAGCTGCCTTGATCAATCTGTGTCTCTTTATTGCCGTCTTGACCGCTTTCAAAAAGGGTTGGCGGATAAAGAGCTAACTACAAATCGGACGTTTAGATGGGCAAGGCCCCAAAACTGGAATGTTAGCTTGCACGGCGAAATCCGCCCAGCTTTCAACCTTTCTGGAATGCGCTCCCAAGATATGCTCCACATCCAACCCAAGGCGATCTACTTCTGTTTTGAGTGAGAGCGATGTTTTGGTCACTCGGGCTGCTCGGGTTTTGATGTTATTATTATATAAGTCTTCCTGAAACACTGCCTTGGAAGATGGAATGTAAAGCAAGGCATAATTTTGCACATGAGGCGTAGAGATCATGTGAATATCCACTCCGTCAATTGTCGTTTTTTCGTCTGCCAAAATCATTAGCTTCTCTGCAGGAACCTCTGAGCCAACAGCCGTATTTACATTGTAGCGAGCCGTTTCGGGCATAACTAATGTCGCGCCCAACTCCAATGCATCTGCGGCCCCTTGAATATGATCCGAATGATGATGTGTAAGTACGAGATAGCGCAGAGGTTTTTCGCCAAAAGCTTCGACATAGGCATTGTACCTATCTTTCAATCCACCGTAGCCGCCTAACCCTATCAGATAATCCCCCGCATCCAGGAACGCACTATAACTGCCGCCCTGCCCAACTTGATATAGATCAGATGTGACGCCCTCGACCGTCATCTCTGATGTATCCCAGCTTTCAGGTGCCGGGCTAATTCCTCTGCCAACAGTGAAGAGAGAAGATTTCACTCGGTTTGGTTTGATGGATCGGGATTTGGTATACTCGATAACATCCCTTCCCGCATAGAGTACGAAATCTTCGGCATAGGAAATGCCGCCTGTTTGTCGGAAATCTTCGAATGCATAACTATAGGTCATATAGTCAGGCACCTCGCGCTTCATGAGAGAAATATGCCCGGTTTCCGCATGGATCCATAAAGTAGGATCGACGGTCGTTTCTAGCATATCAAAGTCTATAACATGGTGGAGGTCACCCCGATAATACTCGTCCCTGATATAGGTTGCCGTATCGCGCTGTTTTAACAGTTCGCGCGCTATCATCGTATCTATTGTTCTGATCTCTCCACCGAAATGATCGTAATAACCGGCGTCAGCATTTATCTCATACGTGCTATCGATAAAGTTGACCTCCGTCTGCCCTGCCTCATCAAAGAAGACATGCTCACTATAGGCGCCATGGTTTCCCCAAGCTTCTTCACTGGCCCGCTGATTGACCAAGTCAAATTGATGGATTTTCCTCATCGGCTCTAACTCAACAAAATCGGGAGTGTGTCCCTGGCCGATCCAGCCAAACCGAAGGTCGCTTTCAATGAGAATAGATTTTAAATTTTTGAATTTTTGGCCGCCATAACCCTCGATCACTTTGTCGACGACAACCGTCTCCATCTCGCCAGCCACTGCATGGGCAGACGCCAAAGCAGCGACTGTACACAACATTACACCCCTAAATTTTGACCCGAATGACATATCTACTTTCCCGATGTTATAATATTTTGTTATACGACAATTGTCGTAATATCTACCTCAAAACGACATGTGTCGTAATTTTAATCTAAACGAGAATAGGAACCCAGCATGCAGTGTTAGGTCTTCATTTTTCACTCGGCTTCCTGTTCAAGAGAGTGACAGAAACAAAAGCGGAGTTTAATATGTTCAGCCACCTTATGATCGGGGCAAATGATGTCGCCGCGTCAAAAACATTTTACGATGCAGCTCTTGGCGCACTAGGCGTCAGAGAAGGCCGCGTAGATTCTAAAGGCCGAGCCATGTATATGCATGGCGATAACATCTTTATGCTAACACAGCCCATTAATGGCAAAGACGCGCACGGAGCAAATGGCGGTACAATTGGTTTCGCTGCCAGTACGCCAGAAGAAGCTGACGCTTTTCACCAAGCGGGCCTCGCCAATGGCGGGACGGCGATTGAGGACGCACCGGGTTGGCGTGAAGGGAATGGCATGCGTCTTTATCTAGCGTATCTGTCTGACCCGTCAGGCAATAAAATTTGTGCCATGTGCCGCGAGTAAATGACTCGTCCCTTTATTAAATATCTATGGCCTGCGGCGGCAATCTCTCTCGCCGCCTGCCAAAATCAAACCGCGCATCTACCGGAACCAGTAGCCAATAACGCCGTCGCCTATTTTGACGGATCTATATATAGCTTTGCTGGGTTAGGGGCCGGCAAGGCGTGGACGGATGTCCATGCCAAAGCATTCAAATGCGATATCGAAAAATCTAGCTGCGAAGAACTGCCACCTCTACCTGACGGGAAAGGCCGCCTTGCTGCGACAGCACAGTCAGTGGGCGACGAGGTTTTCATTTTTGGAGGCTACACTGTTGCCGAAGATCATAGCGAAATCTCTACGCCTGAAGTTTTCGCCTTTGACCCTAAAAAACAATCATATGAACGGCGCAAGGATATTCCCGTACCTGTCGATGATAGTGTCAGCTTCGTCTATGGAGACCGCTACATATATCTGATTTCAGGCTGGCATAAGGACACAAATGTCGCGGATGTCCAAATTTACGACACTCTCACCGATAGCTGGCAACGCGGTACGGATTGGCCTGGCGCGCCTGTTTTCGGACATGCTGGCGGCGGTGTTGGAAATGTGATGGTCATCTGTGATGGCGTGCAGATTATTCCACCGAAAGACGAAAGTTCCCGCCGAACATTTGAGACGATTTCGGCATGCTGGCGCGGTGAGATTGATCCAGAAAATATAACAAGCATTACATGGACCCGCCTTCCACAACTTCCTGGAAATGGCCTTTACCGCATGGCGGCCATAGGGGTCCCGGATCGAAACCTGGTTATTTTCGCAGGAGGCAGCGACAATGCCTATAATTATAATGGCATCGGCTACAATAAAGACCCAAGCGCCCCTAGCGCTCATGTCTGGGGCTATGACACAGCCGCTGGCCACTATGTTGTATATGAAGATAAACCCACCCCAACGATGGACCACCGCGGTTTAATTTCTTTGGGCGATTGGCGGTTCGCGACATTAGGCGGGATGGGGGAGGGTCAGACTGTGCTGGACTCATTGGATGTTTTTGAGTTGAGGTGAGCTTTAGGTTCAAACCCCAGGCATAAGTTTCCTGAATGACGCGTTATTAGTATGCTCATGCGAGCACAAGAATCCGGTAAATAAAGAGCTTGATATATTCCATCATATCATGGAATGTTAAATTATGAAACAAGCTTCAGCTATAAAATGCCTTTCAGCAATCTCGCATGACGGGAGATTATCCCTCATGCGCCACCTCATCAAAGCAGGGCCATCAGGCATGTCTTCAGGCGAGTTAGCCGCCGCAGAGAAAATAAATGCCAGCACAGCTTCTGCACAACTGCTCGTTTTATCCAATAGCGGCCTGGTGAAGGCCAGTCGAAACGGAAAACAAATGATTTATCAGGCGCAATACAACCAATTCCAGCGACTAATATCTTTTCTAATGGATGATTGCTGTAAGGGCTATCTTGATGATTGACCCCGCAGCACTTGCTCTCAACGCCGATTGCTATTGTTGGCCCGTGACGCGTGAACTTATAATAAAACAAATTTTGCAGCAGAACGCATCGCCCCATATGGAGGCCTTGCTCTCAGATCGGCCGCATTATTTCGCTAGCACTACAATATTCTTGGCGAAAAATGTTTTAGAGCAAATGAGCCGGCAAGTTCACGCAATTGAGACGGTTGTTAGATCACCCAAATACATTGAGATGGTTCGGCGAAGGGGTGCCTTTTCAAACGACTGGCCTCATCAAAGCCTGACCGACGGCGCTTTTATGGGGTATGATTTCCATATCACGGATGATGGACCGCGCCTCATTGAGATTAATTCTAATGCGGGCGGTGCTTTCATTGTGAATATGATTGAGCAGGCCGTGCGGGGGTCAAGCCTCAAAGGCTCTCTTGGCATATTGGATATGTTTCAAAGCGAATGGAAAAAAGCGGGGCGGATAGCGCCGCTACAAACTATCGCGATCGTCGACGGTGACCCTCAGGCGCAGTATCATTACCCTGATATGTGCCTAGCCAAGACCATGTTGGAAAGCCAAGGGTTGAAGGTAGTGATAGTTGACCCGAAAGACCTAAGCTTCGGGAATGGAAGACTTCGTTATGAGAATACCGCGATTGACCTTGTCTATAACCGCCTAACAGATTTCGACTTGTCTGAAAAAGATAACGCGCTCATTCGTCAGGCATACGAAAACGACGCCGCCGTTGTAACGCCCGCACCGCATCATCATGCATTGTACGCAGATAAGCGTAATTTGATTTTATTGAGTGACCCGGCAAGCCTCAAAGAATTGGGAGCATCTCAGGGCGATATAGACATATTGAAAGCCATACCCAAGACCGTTGCCGTGACACCTGATAGAGCTTTAGAAATGTGGGAAAAACGGCGGAAGCTTTTTTTCAAACCACAGGCTGGCTTTGGAAGCCGCGGCGCGTTCAGGGGTGCAAAACTCACGAAAAAAGTATGGGCGGATATTTTGAAAGGTGGATACATCGCTCAAGATCTCATCTCGCCCCCAGTCAGGGCTGTGACTATAGATGGGAACAAAGCTGCCCTAAAATTTGATTTTAGAGTCTATACTTATGACGGTCATCCGCTGCTTTATGCCGCGCGCATCTATCAAGGTCAGACCACTAATTTAAGGACAGCAGGGGGAGGTCTCGCCGCCGTGGTCACGATTGACACACCTTCATGCTATTCCTTCGATAAAGAGACCAACGGAGACATTCGGAGCAATTAGTTTTGATGTTCGTGATGTCTTGGGTCTTCTAACAACCAATATAAAACATTATCTTCGAACACCGGATTACTTGTAATTTTGCGGTGCTCCGATGGAACAAATAATGTGGATGTCCATTGAATAGGCGTTTGCAATGTCGGCTTCCAATCCGCGCCCACGCGTTCATCCATCAAGCTACTGGAGCGCAAAACCGTTTTGTCGCCAACGCCAGTTTTAAAGACGCTTATTTCCCCAGTTGCGCTGTCAACGCTCATCACTTCGGGCGTATCCACAGAATCCCCGACAACCAAGAAAAGGTCTAAGCCTTTTGGCGGCGCAGACGGCGTGTCTAAAGCCTCGTGGAATCGCGCAGCCCGGCGTAAGGCATGTGCTTGAAACGCAGAGGCGAGCGCCCGTCTTTCATCTATATCGGAAGTGTTGGGCAAGAGTTGAGAGAGAATACGCTGCGTCTCTTCGCTATTATCGCTAAGCCCCCATGCGTTGGCCTGCCAAAGTTGCGGATCCAAAAGATTGGCGATCGGTTTAGACATATCTTCGTCCCAAATAACAGCTTGATGACGAGCCCGCGGAAGGAGTTGATACACTGACGGAAACGTCCCCAATATCGCGGGGGCATAATGCGGCAAGAGCGGTCGGCCCGTATTAAATCCTTCAACTAATTGTTCCAAGGCTTCCAAGGAACCTGCATTTGGGGGTGCCACCAAAATGGCACGTTCCACATCTTCGGCGCCGGCCCACGTTGGAGCCGGAAGCGCTTCCTCCTCGCTTAACGGGGCGTCTCCATATCGCAGGAAATATCGCGTTAAAACACCGCCCATAGAATGCGCGACAATATCGAATTTCACCTCCGCGTTTTCGATCCCGTACTCCTCCTTATATTGCGCCTGAATTTCAGCTCGTTTTTCTGCAATGAATGATTTTAGTTGCGCAGCATTATAAGAAATGTCCCTTCGCCAATCATAGTCGAATTGAAAACAAGTGAAGTGATCCGTGCCATAATCAATTGAGTTTAACCCGAGGGTTTCATCCCGATAACCGCCAGCTCCTAAAGTCGTCAGAATTCCAGAATAGGCTTGGATAGAAATTGGTATACCAGCGAGTTTAAGCTCTAAGTTTTCTAAAACGCCATCCGGCTGAACGTCGCCGAAATATGTTGGGTTTGCGCTATTCAATGGAAGTGAAATGAGCTGCGCCCCATCTGCTGTGTTCGGATCTGCGTATTGCCGGCGGAATGCCCCCCAAACTGTTTGACCTGAGGCATCATCAACGAGGCGGCTGCCCAGGATGCCGGGGATAACGATGACCGGATTTCGGTCGGGCGCGTGATATTGTGCTGACCGATCATAGATCGTCTTTAGATCAACAGATTGTTTGGACGTCGAAGCACAAGCCGTTATCAGACCGGTTAAACAAACTAAGAGAACCAACTTTGCGATATTTACAATCATAACAATCCTCATTTAAACGACTTTAACTGAACTATTGAGTCACCGGCACGCTGGCAAATCAACTTATTGCTTTGCCCAGTTCTACGCCTTGAACCCGACCTCCACTCATCCCATTTACGTCTCATGACTGACAGCTCTCTTACTCCCCGCGAAATCGTTTCCGAACTAGATAGGCACATAGTCGCGCAAGGCGGTGCCAAACGCGCCGTGGCCATTGCGCTACGCAATCGGTGGCGACGACGGCGCGTTGCTGCGGATTTACGCGGTGAGGTTACACCAAAAAATATTCTCATGATTGGGCCAACGGGCGTCGGAAAAACCGAGATCTCCCGCCGTCTTGCGAAACTCGCCCAAGCTCCCTTTATAAAAATTGAAGCCACAAAATTTACAGAGGTAGGCTATGTTGGTCGTGATGTAGAACAGATTGTTCGCGACCTTGTCGAAGCTTCTATTTCTTTGCTGCGAGAAGAGAAACGTGCCCAAGTCCAGGCCCAAGCGGAGAAAGCCGCGGAAAGCCGCATTATTAGTGCCCTCGTTGGCGAAAGTGCATCAGATACAACACGCGAGAAGTTTCGTCAGAAGTTACTATCGGGAGAATTAGACGACAAAGAAGTTGAACTGGAACTCTCCGACACAAGCTCACCGTTTCAGGGGATTGAAATTCCCGGACAGCCTGGGTCCGGTATGGGGATGCTGGATCTATCATCTATGTTTGGAAAGATGGGGAAAACCAAAACCGTTAAACTGCGCATAGGCGATGCGCATGGACCGCTATTGTCGGAAGAAGCGGATAAGCTGCTAGATGATGACGCTATAAAACGGGAAGCTGTTGAACGTGCCGAGCAAGACGGTATCGTTTTCTTAGATGAGATTGATAAAATTACGACGCGATCTGATGCCCGCGGCGGAGATGTGTCCCGTGAGGGTGTTCAACGAGACTTACTCCCCCTGATCGAAGGTACAACGGTTTCCACAAAATACGGTCCAGTTAAAACCGATCATATTTTGTTTATTGCCAGCGGGGCTTTCCATGTTGCCAAGCCATCAGATTTGTTGCCCGAATTACAAGGCCGCTTGCCAATACGTGTCGAACTGCGCGCACTTACGGAAGCAGATTTCGTTCGAATTCTAACCGAACCCGAAGCCAGCCTTATCAGGCAATACACTGCCCTCATGTCTACAGAGGATGTGACGTTGGACTTTACAGAAGACGGGATTGCCGAAATCGCTAAACTTTCTGCCGAAGTTAATGCGAGCGTTGAAAACATAGGCGCGCGTCGTCTTCATACTGTGATGGAACGCCTGCTGGATGAAATCAGTTTTACCGCATCAGACAAAGCTGGTCAGACATTTGTTATCGACGCAGCCTATGTCACCGAACACGTGGGCACCCTGGCCAGGGACCAAGACCTCAGCAAGTTTATTTTGTAGTCGGGGCCTATAAAAGCGAGACGATCTGCGTTCTAACTTTCTTTAAGACAGCCTTCGAATATCCCGCCTTTACCATGACATGTCCGCCGAAATACGACGTCCAAATTAAATCAGCTTTGTCGGCAGCAGGTGTATCTTTTACGCAATAATTTATGGCTTTGCGAATGCGTGCAAGAGAAGCAGATACGGTCTCTTCGACATCTTGATCAAACGGGGCTTGGTCGATAGCGGCATTGCAAAGCAAACATCCCCAGCGTCCCTCACGCGTTTCTGCAGCGTTCACAAGAGACGTAAAAAAGGTGTTTAGTCTTTCTCTGGGGGTAAGGGTATTGTCCCGCAACATGGCTATACCCGGCGAAACATTCTCGCGGTTATAGTCTGAGATGGCATGTTGGTAGAGCGCGCGTTTATCTCCGAAACTGGCATACAGAGACCCCTTATTCAGCCCGGTCGCGGACATGATATCAGCGTAGGATGCACCGTCGTAGCCGTGCTGCCAAAATACATCCCGCAAAGCATTTTTAACTTTTGCCTCGTCGAATTTTCTAGGTCTGGCCATATTTTATTCTTTCACATCTTGCTCTCATTGTTGTGATATAGTTGTTGTTGACCAAATGGTCAAGTACTGTATTTAGAAATCAAGGCCGCCGGGCAGCTCTCCCCTCCCTCGCTCAACCCGGCGGCCTAAATATTTAACCAGATTTGGACCAAATGGTTCACAACAAAGGAAGATTGAAAAATGACTATGAATACGAAAACAAAAACTCTCATAAAAACTGCTTTTGCCAGCCTGGCCCTTTACGGCGGCGTTTCCATGACAACTTTGGGGGCCGCTGGCATCGCACACGCAGCCGAGCCTGCTATCGCAGTTGCAATGGTGGAAACCGCACAATCCGGCAGTTTTCAAAAGAGCTCATTTAACATCAATGGTAACTGGAAAATTGTCAAAGAAAACGGGCAAACAATCTTCCGTGTTTCAGAGGACTTCAAAACAAAGAACGGACCTGACCTCAAACTCTTTTTGTCTCGCAATAATGTTGACGACGCGACGGGCGCAACCGCCACTCAAAATGCAGTCCGCTTGGGCGTCCTGAAATCAAATAAAGGCAGCCAAGACTACATCATTCCTGATAATGTCGATCTCGCACAGTTCAATTCCATCCTGATCCATTGTGAGGCATTTTCCAAGCTTTGGGGTGGGGCCAATCTGTAAACCGATTTCCTGCCACTAGAGAGAAACCTGCCCGTCAACCCGATACAGCACGGGTAGGTTTTATCGTTTTAAAAACACATACCATGCGCCGCTCCCGCCATGTTTAATATGGGCGGGTGCATAGCTAGCAATTAAAGGTCTCACGGTCGGTTCCGCAATCCAAGTTGGGAAGTTTCGCCGTAACACCCCATCACCGCGCAAGCCTTTTCCTGTCACAACTAATAAGCATTTCTTATTGCGATTAGACGCGCGCATAATTGCTCGATGCAATGCAGGACGCGCCATATTTTGTGTCATGTCATGCAGGTCTACTTTGGCGTCAATTTCGACACGTCCTCGACGGACGCGTTTATCCTGATTAACGTCAAGAGATTGCGGCAAAGGCTTTGCTCGCGGTGCTTCTGCTGCTGGAATTCGCAACATGTTGGCGAAATCCTCTCTGGTGGGCAGCGGTTTTGCACTCCCCTTGCCTTTGGGCCGACGCCGCGGACTGACTGTTTTTGAGACGTGGCGCCAAATCTTGGTCTCGCCCGGTTTGAGGGGGCGATCTGTCATGAGATTAGTGGGCCTGCAATATTTCGCGGCAATAAAATAGTCCATCGCGCACGATGCTTTTGCACCCCGGCCCGATCGCCTGCATCATCCCCTGAGCCAAAGAATAAATCCGCACGAAGCGGGCCTTTAATGGCGCCGCCCGTGTCTTGGGCGGCAACAAGAATACCCGTCGCCTGCCCCCGATAATCACCGGGTTGAGCCGGCAGTGTCGTTTCAAGCCAAACCAAACTGCCATAGGGATGATATCTCGGGTCAACTGCAATGGCCCCCATACCCGTCAAAGGAACGCGCATTGCACCCTGCGGCCCTTCACCCGGACGGATGGATTGCTCAGTGAAATAAATGTAGCGAGGGTTCTCATTCATCAAATCCCGCGCAGCCTTCGGTCCGTTGCGGTGCATCCAATTCGCGATAGATTGCTTTGAAGCCTGCTCCCGGGTCAGTTCTCCGCGGCGGATCAACACACCGCCAATAGACCGGTAAGGCTGCCCGTTATTAGCTGCATAGGCGGCTCTCAAAACTCGGCCATCCGCGTATTTTAGACGTCCTGAACCTTGAACCTGCAGAAAGAAGACATCGATAGGCCGCCCATAAGCGATAACTCGTGATGTACTGGCATTAACTTGGGCACGCGGCAGCTTTACTGCGGCATCTGATTTGGGTTTTGCCAAAATAGGCTCTGAAAACTCGGTCGTCGCACTCAGCCGCACATCAACCTCTGGCTCATAATATCCCGTCAGAAGACCATCTGCGGCTGCCGGCGTTGTCAAAGACACAGGAGTAAACCAGCTTTCGAAAAACTGCCTCGCATCCCCAGGCCTTGGGTCAACTGATTCTAAGACGGCTGCACTTTGGCATGTGAGGCGCCAATCCCCATAGGTTCCATATTGCGGCAGGTTCGGGTTCAAATACTGAGTATCATCAGCTTTGACCCAAGTTTCACACCCTCGCACAAACGCGGACAAGGCAGGCGTTGGATCATGATTTGCCCAAAATGCCAGTGTCGCAAAACCCGACGGAGCCGGAGCCTCGATAACGGGTTCGGGCGGCGGCTCTGTCGGCGCGGGTGGAGGCGTCTGTACTCTCGGCGCTGGAGGCGGCGTTGGCAGAGGTTGCGCTTCTGTCAGAACACCAGGATTTTCGACATCAGGGTCAGGATAGTTTGGACCATTCGGAACAGTCGTGCACGCGGCCGCGAAACTGCTCATCAACATTAAACCAAAAAAGAGGCGCATGATTAGGCAGTTGTATCAGGAGACGGATCCGCCTCCAATTCGTCGCCCTCACTCGGTTCCACATTGGCGAGACGCCAATTCAAATCATTACCCTTCATATCGCGTGTATATTCCCAAACCTCAGACACAGAGGACAGCACATCAGGGTCGCCCATAACCAATTCACCATCAGCATCCCGAAGAGCAGACGTAAGGTCGGCTTCATAAAGAACAGAAATATGAGCGATTGAGCCTTCAGTCTTCGCCGCTTTGATGGAGGCTTTGCGCAAGCGTCCCAAATCCGTGATTTGGGTCTGTCCGGCGTCCTCGCGGGCTGTGATGGCCTCATCATAGATCGCGTAAGTCTCATCGGTTAGCAGATCGCTCAGAAGCTCGCGGTCGCCATTGGCATAAGCCTCCAAAATCATAGAGTATGCGGCAGTCGCTCCGCTCATAAAGTGCGCGATAGAGAAGGATGGGTCTAAGCGGGTGATGCCGGATAAGCCTAAACGCTCGACCTCAGGGTCAGCTTCAGGAACGGGTTTCCGGTTAGGGTCCTCCATCCCAAAATCAACAGGGTCGGATTTTTCTTCTGGCACACCACCGAATCCGGTTTGCTTCCCCAAAACTGAGTAGAAAACGACCACAACGACCGTAGCTAAAGCGGCATAAATGATGACGTCGAACATGGAAGACCTTTATCTTGCGAATTGCCTGCTTATATACGGCTCAACAGACCGTCTGAGCTAATGAATTTATCAGCTAAGGTGCGTCGCAAGCCGTTTCAAGGAAAGAGCATTATGGCGAAGAAACCTAAAAAGGGTGAAGAGACACCCGCAGAAGACAGTTTATCAATCGAAGGCGAAGCTGCTGTGCCCACACAGGAGGCCCCGCAAGGCCCTATGTTGTCGGTATTAGCGCAATACACCAAAGACCAGAGTTTTGAAAATCCTGGCGCCCCAAATAGCCTGCGCTCAGGCCTCCCCGCTCCGCAAATTGGCGTGAACATCGAGATCGGTCGCCAGATGATGGATGACGATACAGTTGAAGTCACCCTCATGCTCAAAGCCGAGGCCCGCCGCGAGAACGACGTCGCCTTCATTGCAGAGCTTGAGTATTCGGGCCTCTTCGCCTTTCAAGGTGTTGGCATAGAGGAAATTCAGCCACTCATCATGATTGAGTGTCCGCGCCTCCTCTTCCCATTCGCGCGCCAGATTATGGCCTCCATGACGCAAAGCGGTGGCTTCCCACCTATCCTTCTGGATCCGCCTGATTTTACCGCCATGTTCCGCGATGAAATGATGCGCCGCGCACAAGAAGCTGGCGTCAACTAAGCCCCTCAATACCTCAAGGGCAATCTATCCACTTCAATACCCGCTTCAGGCCTCTGAAGCGGGTATTTTTATGCCTGATGGTCTTCACATGCGCGCGGAGTTCGGTATGACTTTGTGACTAAAATTTATTTTCAAGGTTCGTCATGCGCCTCTCTATTGAACGCTCTACGCTTTTAAAGGCTTTGGGACACGTCCAGAACGTCGTCGAACGCAGAAACACTATCCCAATTCTCTCCAATGTTTTGATGAGCGCCGAGGATGGTCAGTTATCCCTCGTCGCAACAGATTTGGATATTGAGGTGTCCGAAACCGCCGACGCAGATATTTCTGCCCCCGGGCAAGTCACCGCACCGGCGCACACGCTTTATGATATTGCGCGAAAACTACCCGACGGTTCTCAGGTCGTTCTTCAAATCAACGCGGATGACCGACTAGACGTAGATGCAGGCCGCTCGCACTTTACACTTCCGCTATTGCCGTCGGGAGATTTTCCGAAAATGACGGCTGACGGATTTACGCATGAATTTGCAATTTCAGCCAAAGAGCTTTCCCGCTTGATTGACAAAACCCGTTTTGCGATTTCCACAGAAGAGACCCGTTATTACTTGAATGGCATTTATGTTCACGGCCATGACGGAAAGCTCCGCGCTGTTGCAACTGATGGTCATAGATTAGCACTGGCAGAAAGCCCTGCACCACAAGGTGCAGAAACCATGCCGGGCGTTATCATTCCACGCAAAACCGTTTCTGAAATTCGGCGGCTTATTGATGGTATGGATAGCGACGTACACGTCAGTGTCAGCGAAGCTAAAATTCGCTTTAAAACGGGCAACGCCGTGATGACATCAAAGCTAATCGACGGGACTTTCCCCGATTATGAGCGCGTGATTCCAAAAGGAAACACGAAAGAGCTAACAATTGACAATCAGGTCTTCAAAGGTGCCGTTGATCGTGTTGCTACGATTTCAGCAGAGAAATCTCGCTCCGTGAAACTCAGCCTGACAGAGCACAATCTGTCGCTGACCGTGAATAATCCGGAAAGCGGAAATGCAAATGAAGACCTTCCGGTTGACTACGCCGCGGATCCACTTGAGATCGGATTCAATGCCAAATATTTATTGGATGTCGCGGGTCAAATTGAAGGCCGTGACGCGACTTTCTTCTTAGACAGCCCGGCATCTCCTGCTTTGGTCAAAGACAGCGAAGACGAGCATGCGTTATTTGTGTTGATGCCCTTGCGCGTTTAACCCAAAGGCTGTGGCGTCCATTGCCTCTTTGCGGCTGATTGATTTCCGATCTTACTCCGCACTAGATGCCGAATTCCAACCAGGGGCTATCGCCCTTTACGGCCCCAATGGGGCAGGCAAGACAAACCTGCTGGAAGCTATATCTCTACTTTCACCGGGACGAGGACTACGCCGCGCTAAAACCGACTTACTCGCGCGCGTTGAAGACGGCAAATCGCGGCCCGCTTGGGGGATAAATGCAACCCTGCACGAGGGTTTAGATGACGAGCCAACACGCATTTCTATTGGGCAAGTCCCGGAATATCCGAGGCGCAGACAGCTAAAAATTAATAGTCGGGCCGCCACCGGTCCTGAGCTAGCGCGGTGTCTGTCTATGCTTTGGCTTACGCCTTCCCAGGATAGGTTGTTCACGGGGCCGGCGTCAGATCGTCGTAAGTTTATTGATCGCTTTGCTTTGGCTTTTGCACCGGATCACGGCTCCAATGCGATACGGTTTGAAAAGGCCCGCACAGAACGCAACCGGCTTCTCTCGGATGGCATCACAGATCGGGCATGGTATGAGGCCATTGAAATAGATCTTTCAAAATTTGGTGCCTTAGTCGCGCAAGCCCGCACAGCAACTATTCAAAACTTGCAGATAGAAATTGCCGCACGAGAAACGGTTTTCCCACAATCCCTCATCGGCCTCAGCGGAATGCTTGAAGACCAATTTCAAAATGGGTCAGATTTAACAACTGTTTCGGAGGCGTATAGAGAACAACTTTCACTCGACCGTCAAATTGACCTCCGGGCAGGGCGCACTCTAAATGGCCCGCATCGTTCCGAATTTCACATCACACATAAATCGAAAGCTATGCCCGCGGCACTCTGCTCAACTGGCGAGCAAAAAGCCTTACTGATAGGGCTCGTCCTCGCTCAAGCACGCGCTTTGGCAGAAAAGTCCCCTATCTTATTGCTCGACGAAGTTGCTGCGCATTTGGATTCAGTCCGCCGCGCAGCCTTGGCAAAAGAACTCTTGGATATAGATTTGCAGGTATTCATGACCGGAACAGATCGAACGCTCTTTTCTGATTTTGGAGACCAAGCGCAAATCCTACGCGTCAGTGAAGGACAGCTTTCTTAAACGAAAGCGCCCCGCCTTATGCAAAGCATAAGACGGGGCTACGATACCGAAACGGGGCGCAGTTGTCCGGCATCGATCCTGTCGTGGCGGCGTACTGAGGAACCTAACATGAATACATGATGAACGCCAATCAATAGCGGTTTTGCATCAAGCGTGGTAGCTCCCGTCCCTTGCCAGAGGCGCGCTTTCCGAGCGCGGATTTGAGTTCCGTTGAGCTGTTCGTCAATGCCAAGCCCAAGCGTCTTGCATGACTAAGTGCAGCACTCTTTGTGCCTGAAATTTCGGAGATAAGGTGGGTCAAAAACCCTAAAGATCGTGTGTCTGTACTCCGCCAGAAGTCGTAATCTAGAAGCGCAATAACTCCAATATCTTGTCCCGTTTCAATGGCTGTCTTCACGCCGTCAGCCAGCGCTGCCGCGTCGCGCAATCCAAGATTTAACCCCTGCCCCGCAAGCGGATGGATGATATGCGCTGCGTCGCCGACCAGCGCGATACGACCCTTTGAAAAACCATCCGCGACTTGTAAGCGAAGTGGATATGTTTGCCGGGGCGCAAGGCAATTCATCTCCCCCAAATAGCCATCCATCTTCTCGGACAGCAAAGCTAGGAAATCCGTTTCACTCACTCCTTTAGCTGCTTGAACAGCTTTCGTTGGACCGGACCAAACGATCTGGCTGCGGTTACCGGTCAAAGGAAGAACAGCCAAAGCCCCGCCTTTGATGATACGCTGCCACGCGAGTCCGTCATGAGGTAATGCGTGAGAAATCGTCGTGACGAGAGAGGATGCCTCATAATCAAATCGTTGAGCGGTGATTCCTGCTTTTCGGCGAAGAACCGAATTCCGTCCGTCAGCCGCGATAAGAAGCTTAGCCGATAATTGACCGTGATCCGTGTCTAAAACGACTCCATCGGCGCTTTCTTCAAAACCACGTAATGCGATGGGCGCAAATGTCCGAACAGATTTTACCTCTTCGACCCGTTTAATGAGTGCGGCTTTGAGAGCTGGGTTTTCAATAAGCGCCCCTAAATCTGCGCCGTCGCCATCACCTTCAAAATGCAAGCGCCACGGACTGTCGGGCTCGCCTTCTGTGACGAGCATATCGCAAATTGGCTGTAGTTTTTTAGAGAGATCAACGCCCAAGTTTTCGAATAACTGCAGAGACGTCGTTGATAACGCTGACGCTCGGCCATCTGATCCCGTAACAATCTCAGATCGATCTAGAAGTGCAACCTTTGCGCCGCTATCCGCACAAGACAGTGCGGTGGTTATGCCCACTAAACCTGCACCAACAACAATGATATCAAACTCGGAATTCATATCTTTCCCATAAGCCTCATAGAGTGGAAGTAAAAGGCGGCATATCGCGTCAAATTCCTCTGAATTCAGTGGTTCGCCTTAACACCTCATTCACGCTTGCTATTTACACTTTGGTAAGCGTTTTACCCTGCCCAAGAGGTCCCGATGACTCCACCGCCGTCCGCCACCGCTGATTATGATACGAGCTACCAGTACGCTCCTGAAGATATCCATGCGATGATGGCCGAAGTCACGGCGCAACAAGGTAACGCATTTTGGCGAGCTGTTCGCGCAATTCTCATGTGTGCACTAGGCGCAATCGTGCTGATTAGCGTTCTGGCCTATAACCCATTTGATCCCACGGGTGACACAGCAGGTATTGGTATTGGGCGTCACCCGTTCGGCACCTTTGGCGCGAATATCTCCAACCTCTTGATGCAGACACTTGGCTGGGGCGGACTATTGCTTGGCGGACTAATTTTCCTTTCCGGCATTCGAAGATTAATGGGCCGCGTTAAACCGCGTAGGCGTGCCATGAAATGGAAACGGCTGGCGATTGGTTTTGGCGCGATCCTGCTCGGCACGATGACACTCTCCGCGTTCCCTATTCCGCAGAGCTGGCCCATGGCGAGCGGCCTTGGCGGTTGGATTGGCGATATGATGCATTTGACGCCCAAAGGCTGGCTCGACGCATTTAACGTTCCCCTCTCCGGACTTTGGATAGCCTTACTTTCTTTCGCTGGGACTGCCTATTTGCTCGCGCTTTATCTGGGTGTGGTAACGAAAGATCTTTTGGATATTGCCGACGCTGCGACTCTTGTTTGGGCTTATATCCGCGTTTGGGTCGATCGTTTCTCTGCGTGGATCGTGCGCCTATTCCGCAAAGGGTATCAAGCGCCAATGGATGCTCAAATGACAGCAGAACCCCTCTACCGAGATATTCCCGATACGCCTGCGCCCGCACCTGTCACCTATACTCCCGAGCTAGCGCCGGTTGCTGTCGTTCAACCTAAGCCGAAAAAGCGCGCGACCAAACGCAAGACACCCAAAAAGCCACCACAGCCAAGTTTCGACTTTTCCGGCAATGAGGATTACGTCCTCCCTGGGCTTGATCTTTTGAAGGCCCCGCCCCCTCGTTCCACTATCCATGATGAAGGCGCCCTCCGCCGTGCGTCTGAGCAACTTCATAAGGTTATGGGTGACTACGGCGTTGACGGCGAAATGGGCCAAGTTAGCCCTGGCCCAGTTGTTACCCTCTTTGAATTTGAACCCGCGCCTGGCGTGAAATCCCAACGCATCATCAATCTGTCTGACGACATCGCCCGCAACATGAGCGCGCAATCTGCACGTATCGCTGTCGTGCCCGGCCGCAATGCAATGGGCGTCGAATTACCGAACCGCAAACGCGAGATGGTCTGGTTGCGCGATATGCTCGCCAGCTCAATTTTCCAAAACTCCGAGGCCTCATTGCCACTCATTCTTGGAGAAGATATTGGCGGCACGCCATTCGTTGCTGATCTTGCAAAGATGCCGCATTTGCTCGTGGCGGGTACAACCGGTTCCGGTAAGTCGGTTGGCGTCAACGCAATGATTTTATCCCTGATGTACACGCTCACACCTGAGCAGTGTAAGTTCATCATGATCGATCCGAAAATGCTCGAGCTATCCGTCTATGATGGATGTCCGCATCTTCTGGCCCCCGTCGTTACGGAACCGAAGAAAGCTGTCGTTGCTTTGAAATGGACCGTGCGAGAAATGGAAGACCGCTATCGCAAAATGGCCAAAATGAACGTCCGCAACATGGCGGGCTTCAACGAGAAAGTCGCGGAACATAAGGCCAGCGGCGAAGTTATGACCAAGACAATCATGACAGGCTATAATAAGGAAACCGGCGAGCCCGAATATGAGACAGAAGAACTTGAATTCGAGCCGATGCCATATATCGTCGTGATTATCGACGAAATGGCTGACCTGATGATGGTCGCCAAAAAGGATATTGAAGGCTCCGTCCAGCGTCTTGCACAAATGGCGCGAGCTGCGGGTATTCACGTGATCATGGCAACTCAGCGTCCGTCGACTGATGTTATTACCGGCACAATCAAAGCTAACTTCCCGGCCCGTATTTGTTTCCGCGTTGGCTCCAAAATCGACAGCCGCGTTATCCTCGGCGAGCAAGGCGGCGAAGCCCTGCTCGGCAATGGCGATATGCTCTTTGCCGGTACGGGACGTCCACGCCGCCTCCACGGTCCATTCGTCAGTGACGGCGAGGTCGAACGCATCGCGGCCTTTATGAAAGCCCAAGGCGCGCCAAGCTATCTCGAAGATATCACAACAGAACGCGAAGAAGCGCCAAGCGATCCCAAACTTGCAGGCGGCGGTAGCGAGGGCGGTTCGCTCTTTGACCAAGCCGTGGCGATTGTCGCGCGGGACCGGAAAGCCTCGACCAGCTATATCCAACGCAAACTGTCTATTGGCTATAACCGCGCCGCAGATTTGATTGAGCGCATGGAGGGCGAAGGCATGATCAGCGCCGCGGGGTCAGGCGGCAAACGCGAAATTTTCCTGCCAGAGGAAGAAGCGTTTTAAGCTGCAGCTTTCTTCCGCTTTCTCCGGACAAGGAAAAACACCAATCCGCCAATTAGCAGCAAGATAATCATCCCTGCGATCTTTGCTATTTTCTTGAACGCCTCTAATCCCTCACGCATGGGCGAGGTGTCTGATTTGAGGACATTAATGTTCGTCAGAACACAGCAGTTTCCATCAGCACCCAATGCATATTGTCCCGTCACGGTCATATATCCGCCTTCGGTTTGTATCTCTGTCACCAGACTAATATCGCGGGTTTTTCCTTCACCTACGCTGATGGAAGACGCCGAATTCATGCCAACATAATCTCGGCGAATTTCTTTCCCATCCGAAACATTATCCAAAATACCCTGCAAGCTTTTCTGAATATCTGGATCATTGATATCCAGATCAAAAGCCGCCTCAATACGCGACGTATCCTTTTCTAAAATACGGTCGATATGGGCCATATGGTCTGCTCTGATATCTTCTGGGACGGCCTTTTCGACCATACCCTCGATCGAACAGGCCGTGAGAACGAACGCGGCGAATAGAACTTGTAAATATCTCATCTTCATTTTCCTTAAATTCAAACACCCGCAAACGGATCATCGACGCTGTGGCTTGGTTCTGTGAACCAAACGGGACCCTCTTTGCCCATATAGAAATGGTCTTCCAAACGAACGCCAAACTCACCGTATAAACAAATCATCGGCTCGTTCGAGAAACACATACCAGGTTCCAAAATCGTATCATCGCCCCAATTTAGATAAGGCCATTCGTGAATGTCTAATCCAATCCCATGACCCGTGCGGTGCGGCAGGCCCGGCGTTTCATATCCCGGACCGAAACCACGCGCTTCCAACTCTGCGCGAGCGGCCAAATCCACATCCCCGCAACGCACACCGATTTGGGCGGCATCAAAAGCTTTGGCTTGCGCGGCTTTCTCGGCGTCCCAAACCCGGCGGTGTTCATCCGTTGGATTGCCGAAGACATAGCTGCGTGTGATGTCGGAAATATAATCATGCAGCTGACAGCCCGTGTCGATCAGAACCATATCTCCAAAGGCCAAAGTCTTTGGATCGCGAACGCCATGCGGGAAGGAACTGTCAGGACCAAAGAGAACAATCTTAAAATAGCTGCCATTCGGCGCACCAACTTTGCGGTGGGCGGCATCTAGAAATGCGCCGACCTCTGCCGTGGTTATCCCCTCATGGAGCATTGATGCCGTTGCCTTGTGCACGGCAAGGGTCATTTCCTTTGCGCGCTTCATCAGGGCTAGTTCCGCCGGAGATTTAATCATTCGGCATGCCGCTGTTACGGAGGCACCATTGGAAAACCTATACTGCGGGGAGGATTGCGCGAGGCCGTCACTGACAAAAAACGGAGTGGCCTCATCTAGTCCAATTTTTCCGACAGGAATACCGGCCCGTCCCAGATGCTCCGCAATTATCCCATAAGGACTCTCATGTTCTTCCCATGTGGCGACTTCGCCCGGCACGGTCATGAATTGCTCAATCGTGCCTTTTTCAAAGGCAGGCGCAATATAAACCGGGGGCCCTTCTTGGAAGAGCACAGCCCCAACCATCCGTTCTGAACTTTTCCACCGCGTACCGGTAAAATAGTAGAGCGATGACCCCGCATGTAGATAGAGTGCGCAGAGATATTGTTCTTTCATCAAGCTTTGCGCTTTGTCGATACGCGCTTGAAACTCCTCCAATGCAATCGGAACGCTACCCGCCGTCATATCAGAAAGCTTGGCCAGCGCTTCGTCCGCTGTGTATCCGCCTACACCTTTTGTCATCCCATCGTCCTTTATGATTCAATCTGTAATAACACAGGCTTATGTTCGCTCCTATGCGTATGTAGTTTATGACCGCGAAAGATATAGACAGACGTTTCCCCAATGATTTTATTCCCGCCAAACCGCGCAGGGACATTGGAAAGCTGACAACGTCAGAAATTGTCGCAATGGCGTGGGATGATGAAACCAGCTTTGATAATATCCTTGCGCAATCAGGCCTAACGGAGCCCGAGGTCATCAAAATCATGCGGGGTCATATGAAACCCAGCAGCTTTCGGATGTGGCGTAAACGGGTCAGCGGGCGCGCAACTAAGCACGCAAAATCATCCACTTTATAAATCTCTGATTTTGAGTTAAGGCAGACTCCAAAAATACGGAGCGCAATTATGTCTAAACTCATCATCATTTATTCCCTTAAAGCTGGCGTCACGAAATCAGATTTCGAGACTTGGGTGAGAGAGATTGATCAGCCTGCAATGCGTGGTCTCGCGCGTGTGAAGAGTTTTAACACCTATGCCGCCCAAAGCCTCTTAATGGGTGAAGGCGAACCAAGTGTTGATTATGTCGAAATATTCGACATCCCGGATTTAGCTGGATTCACGTCAGAAGATATGCCTGGAGAAACGGTTCAATCCATCATGGGGCAATTCATGGGATTTGCGGACGCCCCCCAGTTCATTATTTGTGAGGATGTTTAGCGGGCCTGCCTAGCAGCTCATTTGATAAAGGCACTTATCTAACGCCCTAGGCAAAATACCTCACCCTCCGCTGCGACTCCAAACCCCTTGGATCGAACAGTTTTATATGCGTCGCTATTTGGGTCATGAACCGGATTGGAATGGTTCAGGTGAATGAAGTGAATTTTCGCGCGCTCCTCATCCGGCATGTGGGAGAGTTTTTCCATTGTTGTTGAGATGGTAGGATGCGGGATCAAGCTCATATCGCGCCCTGGTAATTCCGCACCGCTAAAAAACGTTGCGTCCAAGTAAAGTCTGTCATTTTCCAGAACTAGAGTTTCGAGCGATCCCCCTTGCAGTTCCCAAGCAGTCCAACTGTCGATATCGGGAAGATAAATCGCACTGCCCTCCGGCCCAACTATACGGTAACCCACTGTTTCGGTATATTCGCTGCGATGCGGAACTTGGAAAGGCGTGACCCGCAAATTCGCGGAGAGTTGAATGCCATCACCATCAGATAGCGTTTGAATATTGATATTCTTCAGCGCAACAAGCTGGTCCCATGGGCCATTTCCTCTCAGGAACTCCGCCATTTTTGGCATCGCATAAACCGGAATAGAATTCCCGCCCATCGCCTCTCGGCCTAGATGAGCGAGGCCGAGATAATGCCCCATATGACCATGTGTTAGAAACACACCGTCCAGCGCGAACCCGCGTCCATCATCTAATTGATCAAGATCATAGGCTTGTTGGCGGATGTCTGGTGATGCGTCAAAAAGGTATCGCTTTTGTGTCGTCTTATTGATGAGACCAAGCGAGGATGCCAGTTTGGCTTTGGACGGGTCCGTCCACGCAGTATCATCATGTACGGAGATTTGCGGTTTTCCAGCATCCTGAGCGGTGCCAAGAATTGCAAGTGAAATGCTGCACCCAATGTCAGAGGATTCTGGTTCAGAAGCGGGCGCTTCGGTGCAGCCGATCAAAATACAAACGCTGGCGACCGCTAATGGGTATGACTTTTTCATATGGTACCGAACCTATCAAAGGATGGGATACCCATCTTTAATGGTGATGACCACCCACGCCGTGCGCGTGGCCGTGGTCCAGTTCTTCGGCCGTTGCATCGCGGCTCTCTGTAATTTCCACGTCGAAATTTAGGTTCACCCCAG
This sequence comes from Litorimonas sp., assembly GCA_039975855.1. GTDB lineage: Bacteria > Pseudomonadota > Alphaproteobacteria > Caulobacterales > Maricaulaceae > Litorimonas. The sequence continues at coordinate 587,644 of JBDWGH010000004.1, forward strand.
CCAGCGGATGATTGCCGTCGATAAAGACTTCCTCGCCGAGAACATTTATGACGCGAAACATGGGTGAGCCAGGCTCGCCGTTGATTTTGAATTGCAGCCCGGGTTTCACATCCGTGCCCGGCGGAAATTGTCCGAGTTTCACATTCATTTTTAAAGCTGGGTTCACCTCACCATAGCCATCTTTGGCAGGCAGAGAGACGGACCTTTTATCGCCAATAGATAGAGCCTGCATTTCCTTATCCAAAGCAGGCAAAATCTGTCCACTCCCCACGAGATACAGCATCGGGTCACGCCCTTCGGAGGTGTCCAACACCTCACCCGCATCGTTCTTTAGGGTGTAGTGAAATCCGATGACTTTAGGAGGAATGCCAGTCATGAGTTGTCCTTTTGAATTCTGGATATTTATCTCGTCATCACAAGACTTGTTCTCGTGATCCAAGGGTAGCTAAAGATGGATTGCAAGAACAAGTCTTGCAATGACGGGAGTCAGAAAAAAATTGCGCTCATTTGAATTCGAAACTAGTGGAATGCTTACCATATCAATTCATCTATCGCGAATTTCGTCGCATATTATATGACTAATGAAGAATGGGCTGCATCAACAAGCGCCCCAACGATGCTTGAAGCATTACGAGCTCAAAACCCTGACTATTTCCAAACTTTGACACCAATACTCCACAGGTATTTCATAGCTTGTAGTTGGAGAATCAAACACCTCATTCCTCAAAAGGGGCTACGAAATGGTTTGCAGGGAACAGAAAAGTGGGCCGACGGATTAATCACCGATCAAGAACTCTACGATTTAGACTGGCACGCGGAGGCTGATTGCTTTGCGTTCGATTACGCAGACACAAAAGAGGACATAAGGGAAATCGAGAAGCTGATCGCCTCCATAGACCAGCTAAGAACGATGAAATTTGAGGACGCGGCTGCCATGCTGAGAGAAGCGGCATATTTCGCGGAGGGCACTCTTATCTATCCAAAAATGAAACGCCGCCCTTATTTCAAGCGGCTGTTTATCTCACAATTCCTATGTCCTGATCTACTTCGCAAACATATTCACGCTCCGTTCCCCCAATAAAAAAACCCGGCTCTCTCGAACCGGGTTTCTTTATTCTTAGCTAATCGCGTCAGCGATTAGTCCTCGCGGCGCTTACGCGGGCGACGAGAGCGCTTTGGCTTTTCGTCTTCGTCGGACTTGTCGCCTTCTTCGCGCGGGATTTCTTCGCCTGACTCTTGGTCAACGAATTTCATGGAGAGGCGAACCTTACCACGGTCGTCAAAGCCCATGAGCTTGACGTAGACTTCTTGACCTTCGGCGAGGAAGTCAGATGGGTGGTTCACACGCTCTGGCTTGATCTGAGAGACATGCACAAGGCCGTCTTTCTTGCCAAAGAAGTTCACGAATGCGCCGAAATCGACAACTTTCACGACTTTACCTTTGTAGATCGCGCCAACTTCCGGATCAGCGGTCAGGCCGTGGATCCATTCGCGAGCGGCATCGATGGACTTCTTGTCTGTCGATGCGATCTTGATTGTACCGTCATCTTCAACAGAGACGCGCGCGCCAGTTGTATCGACGATTTCACGGATGACCTTGCCGCCTGTACCGATGACGTCGCGGATTTTATCAACCGGGATTTTCATCGTTTCGATGCGCGGTGCAAACTCACCAACTTCGTCACGGGACTCGGCGAGACCTTTGTTCATTTCGTCAAGAATATGGAGGCGGCCTGCATTGGCTTGCTCAAGAGCAGTTGTCATGATCTCTTCGGAAATACCGGCGATCTTGATGTCCATTTGAAGGGATGTGATGCCTTCTGATGTACCAGCAACTTTAAAGTCCATATCGCCAAGGTGATCTTCGTCGCCCAAGATATCAGACAGAACAGCAATGCCATTTTCTTCTTTGATGAGGCCCATTGCGATACCGGAAACCGGACGCTTCAACGGAACACCTGCGTCCATCATAGCCAGTGAACAGCCACAGACTGTCGCCATTGAAGATGATCCATTTGATTCCATGATCTCGGAAACGAGACGCACAGTATATGGGAAGTCTTCTGGTGTTGGCAGAACGGCCTGAAGCGCGCGCCATGCGAGCTTACCATGACCATGTTCGCGGCGCGATGTACCGCCCATACGACCAGCTTCACCGACAGAATATGGCGGGAAGTTATAGTGCAGAAGGAACTTGTTCTTGATCGTGCCAGTCAGCTGATCAACGAATTGCTCGTCATCAGATGTACCGAGCGTTGCAACACAAAGAGCCTGTGTTTCACCGCGTGTGAACAACGCCGAACCATGTGTACGCTCTAAAAGGCCAACTTGGCTTTCAATTGGGCGAACTTGGTCAAGTTTACGGCCGTCGATACGTTTCTTAGTTTTGATGACGCTGCCGCGAACCGTTGCGGATTCGATGGACTTAAATACGTCAGAGAAAACGTTTGATTGCATGCCATCCGGATTGTCATCAGAGGCTACAAGCTCAGCTTCAGCTTCAGCACGGACAACACGTAGCGCTTCTTGGCGCTCCATTTTGTCTGTTTTCTTGTAAGCCGCTTTGATGCCTTTCTCGGCAACTTTTTTCATGGCTTTCTTCTCAGCGGAGTAATCCGGTGATTCAAAATCCCAAGCTGGCTTAGCAGAGTCTTCGGCTAATTCGATGATCGCATCGATAACGTCTTGGCATGACTCATGCGCGAACATAACGGCGCCGATCATTTGCTCTTCTGTGAGCTCGTCCGCTTGTGATTCCACCATCATGACGGCGTCTTCCGTACCCGCAACAACAAGGTCGAGTTCAGACTCTTCCAGCTCTTGTAGGGTTGGGTTTAGAACATAGTCACCATCGATAAGGCCAACACGCGATGCCGCGATTGGACCCATGAATGGAAGACCAGAAATCGCCAAAGCCGCAGAGGCTGCGATCATACCAATGATGTCTGGCTCGTTTTCAAGGTCATGTTGAAGAACTGTGATGACGACCTGAACTTCGTTTTTGAAACCCTTTGGGAACAATGGACGAATTGGACGGTCAGTCAGGCGGGAGATCAGTGTTTCGCGCTCTGTTGGGCGGCCTTCACGTTTGAAATAGCCACCTGGGATTTTACCAGCTGCATAGAATTTTTCCATGTAGTTGACTGTTAGTGGAAAAAAGCTTTGTCCCGGCTTTGGTGATTTCGCAGCACAAACGGTTGCGAGGAGTTTTGTGTCGCCATAGGTCGCAAAGACTGCGCCATCGGCTTGGCGGGCCATGCCGCCGGTTTCTAGGGTTAGCGTACGGCCAGCCCAATCGATTGATACTGTTTTCTTATCGAACATACGTAGAGTTTCTTTCTTTCATCGTACTTACATTATCTGCCTCTTGGCAGGTTCCATCGGCGGTCATTCGCTTGGATGGAGGATGCGCGTCATCGTTCGAAAACACTTTTTTTCACAACGGTAGATGCGCGAAAGGCCGCCATGCGGCGACCTTTAATCTTTCTTTGATTGGAGCGCTTAGCGGCGCAGACCCAATCGTTTAATAAGGTCCTGGTAACGCTCTTCGCTTTTACCCTGGACATAAGTCAACAGGCTACGACGCTTATTGACCATCAAAAGCAAACCACGACGTGAGTGATTGTCTTTTTTGTTTGTTTTGAAGTGTTCCGTCAGATTGACGATGCGTTCTGTGAGGATCGCGATTTGAACTTCTGGGGAACCTGTATCGCCAGGCTGCACTGCGTATTCGTTGATCAAAGCGGCTTTGCGCTCGGGTGTGATCGACATCGTATTTCTCCGTAAAGATTTTTACATATTGAAAACACGCTTCGGAACCAAAATTCCGTCACGCGGCTGACAGAGTGCAATCAAAACGTCATCCCATTCTGCGCGCACATATTCGTGGTTCAGAAGGTCGGATGGCGCGGTAATTCCACGTCCGTGTTTCAGATCGATTGCATCTTGGTCTGTTACGGCCAGCACCGGGATGTCGTCCAGAGCGGTCGAAACAGAGAGCAGCCCCTCTGAGACGCGCGCCCTATCACACATCTTCTCCAGTTCGTCCAGTGTTATTGACTGCGCCAGCGTGAATGGCCCTACCCGTGTTCTACGCAAAACTGACACGTATCCGCATGCCCCGAGAGCGGCCGCTAAATCCCGCGCCAATGATCGTATATACGTCCCTTTTCCGCAATCCACATCAAACATAGCCGTGTCTTTGGTCGTCTCCGTAAGCTCAAATCTATCAACGCGGACGGGTCGAGATTTGATTTCAACCGCCTCGCCTGCCCGCGCGAGATCATAAGCCCGTTTTCCGTCAATCTTAATTGCTGAGAATTTGGGCGGAACCTGCTCAATCTCACCTGTGAATTCCGGCAAAGCCGCTGTGATATCAGCCGTCGTCGGACGCACATCAGACATAGCCGTTACTTCACCCTCGGCGTCTTGGGTACTGCGGGTCTCCCCCCAAGTGATTTCAAATGTGTAAGACTTCGCGGCGTCCATCATAAACGGAACCGTTTTAGTCGCTTCCCCAAGCGCTATCGGCAATATCCCTGTGGCGAGTGGATCTAATGTCCCTGCATGGCCAGCCTTCGCAGCAGAGAATAGCCACCGAACCTTGCCTACCATAGGCGTCGATCCAACCCTATAGGGCTTATCCAGCACGACCCATCCATGCACGGGGTTGCCTTTGCGTCGTTTTCGTCCGTTCGGATCCATGCAAGTTTATCCCATAAAAAAACGCGCCCCCAAAGGGACGCGCTCTAAATCAAGACTTATTAATCTGACTAGCAGCCTTTTGTCTCAGCAAGCTTTGTGAGGTTAATACGGCGCTCTTCAACGAGTTCTTCAGCGTCTTTTGCGTCGACATAATTTCCAACAGCAGCAGGCCAGAAGAAGACAGCAGCAGCAATGTTAGAGCCTGACGCGCCTTTGTTTTTCTTGGCTTCGCGAAGGACAGTATCTAGTTCAGCAAATTCTTCATTGATACCTTCACAGGTTAACTTAGAATCTGTCGGTTTGACTGTTGCCACTTTAGTTGTGTGTGAACAGGCAGACAAAACAAGTGCTGCTGCCGTCAGCGATAATATAAAAGTATTTTTCATGTGAACGTTCCCCTTAGAATGTGGTTCCCGAGTCTATTTTCTGAAACATGAAGGTTTTGCAAGGGTGTTATTGTTAAAAATACATCTTTATTTTTGCAAGATACCTTAATCAACGTCAGTCAAGATTCCGTGAGGTTTATACGCAGCCCGAAAGAGCAAATATTGACCTAATATGACCACAACAGGTAAAAACAGACTCAGGAGAGATATCAGGAATTCTACAGCCTTAATATTCGTGCCTTCACTCAGCAGAAGATAGACTGTTTGAGACACCACGATATACGCCAGAATTACCAGCGGAATTAGATGAAAAATGGACGACCTAAAGAACCCTCTAAACGCGTTCTTGTTCACGTGTATAACCCAATATTGAGCGAACGCCACATACCCCAACGCTAACATACCCCAAACTGCACCAAGTTTGAGGACAGGAAGAGTAGATAAAATCAGCCCTAAAGTGTAAATGCAGAAGAAAACCCAAGACGCAATTTTCACGACTCAGCCTTCTTATCCAAATCCTGCTGGACTCGCGGGTCCTGCAACAATCGCGTCATTTCTTCAGCCGTGTCAAAACTCTCATCTTTCATAAACCGCAAGCGAGGTGTGGATTTCATTTCCATTTCGCGGCCCAAACGCCCGCGAAGGAACGACCCACAACGTTGCAGCGCTTTGATAACAACATCTGGATCATGTTCCGTTCCGAGAGGCGCGGCATAAACAATGGCATGTTTGAGGTCCGGAGAGGCCCTCACCTCCGAAATCGTCACTGACACACCTTTTAAATCCGGGTCGCGTAAATGTTCGCGGTTCAGAATCTCTGCAAGAGCACGGCGGATTAATTCGCCAGCTTTGAGTTGGCGCTGTGAGGGAGGACGGTTTTTAGACATGGGACACTCCCTAATGTGCTATCTCGGTTTTTCCAACCCGTCTCTTCACCGACCAGCTGCGGTAAAAAACTCCTCACGTGAGAGTCACGAAACAAACCTACACCTTCACATAATGGTCACTGGACATGGTAACACAAATATCACTAGTAAAAGCTTGGAAAAAGATAGCAGATAAAGTCACTCCTTTAGCGGAAGCTAAGAGAGATGATATAAAATGGGGTGCACATATGAAACGTGATGTAAGAACCGCAACCGAAGTTGACGCATTTGTTGGCGCCCAACTCAAAGTCTTAAGAAAAGCGGCTGGATTCAGCCAGACTGAATTGGCAAATCAAGTCGGCGTAACTTTTCAACAAATCCAAAAATATGAACGCGGCACCAACCGCATCGGCGCCAGCCGCCTTTGGGGGTTCTGCAAGGTATTCGACGTGCCGCCCGGTCGATTTTTTGACGGCGTAGAAGCGCATTTAGAGACGATTGAAACCGCATAATAACTCCGCAATCATCGCCTCCACCCGATAAGGCTTTGTCGAGATGTTCTTTCTCGTGCCGTCTAGACCGAAGCAAAGACAAAGAAGCCGCCTCGCGCTAACTGCACGAAGCGGCTTTAACATTAGTAGTATAAGCAGAGCGCTAGTTCATGATTAGTCTAGCGTGCGGTCAAGCATCTCAACGGTGAAGCACTCGATCTGATCGCCTTTGCGAAGATCGTGATACCCTTCAAAGCCCATACCACATTCCATACCGGCTTGAACCTTAGGCACTTCGTCTTTGAAGCGCTTGAGGGTTGAGAGATAACCTTCGTGAATGACAACATCATCGCGAAGCAAGCGAACACCCGCGCCTCTTTCGACGCGGCCTTCTGTGACCTTACACCCAGCGACTTTACCGAGTTTCGTGATATCGAAGACTTCGAGAATTTCAGCGTAACCAATAAAGGTTTCACGGCGTTCTGGCGCAAGCATGCCCTCAAGCGCGCCTTTAATTTCGTCCAGCAACTCATAAATGACTGAGTAATATCGGATTTCAACGCCCTCGCGCTCCGCTAGATCCTTGGCCTGACGATTAGCACGAACATTAAAGGCAATAATCGGAGAGCCGGATGTCTTAGCTTGGTGGACATCGCTTTCGGAAATACCGCCGGCAGCCGAGTAAACGACCCGTGCGCGGACTTCGTCATTGCCGAGGCCTTCAAGTGACGACTTGATCGCTTGCGCAGAGCCTTCAACATCGGCTTTCACCAAGAGATTAAGTTCAGACGTTTCTTTGTTCTGCAACTTCGCCATCATCTGTTCCATCGACGCCATAGCGGATGGTGCAGAAATGTCTGAATCTTTACGTTTCTGAATACGATATTCTGTAATCTCACGCGCTTTCGCTTCATCAGCGACAACAGCAAAAGGTTCGCCCGGCATAGGGGCGCCGTCGAGGCCCATTAGCTCAATCGCTGTGGACGGTCCGGCAGCTTTCATCTGCTTGCCTTTTTCGTCCATCATGGCTTTAACTTTGCCCCAATACTCGCCTGCCACAACAACAGCACCACGTTTCAATGTACCGCGTTTGACAAGCAGCGTCGCAACAGCACCACGCCCTTTTTCGATCTTGGACTCAATGACCAAACCATCTGGATTACGGGATGGGTTGGCTTTCAACTCCATCAATTCAGCCTGGTTTACAATGGCCTCTGCCAGATCCTGCAGGCCTGTCTTTTCCTTAGCGGAGACAGGAATGGCTTGGACTTCACCTGACATGCTTTCGGTGATGATATTATGCTGCAAAAGATCAGTTTCGACTTTTTGCGGATTGGCTTCATAGGCGTCCATCTTGTTGATGGCGACGATGATTGGCGTATCGGCAGCCTGCGCATATTTAATGGATTCAATCGTTTGCGGCATGACGCCGTCATCGGCAGCTACAACCAAGACGACAATATCAACAGCTTCCGCACCGCGTGTCCGCATTTCAGAGAAAGCGGCATGGCCCGGCGTATCAAGAACCGTGATCTTATCACCAGATTTCAACTCAATCTGATAAGCACCGATATGTTGTGTAATCCCACCGGCTTCCCCCGATGCGACGTCTGTTGTTCGCAAGGCATCTAGGAGTGATGTTTTACCGTGGTCAACGTGACCCATAACCGCGACAACCGGAGCACGAGGCTTACGGTCTTTTTCGTCAGATGGCGTATCATCAATCAGGAAGTCATCTTCAACATCCGCCGCAGAAACACGTTTCACGGTATGACCAAAATCTTCGACAATCAGCTGGGCGAGATCTGCATCAATCACATCATTTACAGTGTGCATTTCACCTTGTTGGAATAAATACTTCACAACCGCTGCGCCGCGTTCTGACATGCGGTTTGCCAAGTCGGCAATTGTAATCGCTTCGGGAATGGTAACTTCGCGTTGGACTTTATCACCACCGCGACCACCGCCACGTTGACGTTGCTTCTCCCGCTCGCGAGCACGTTTCATGGACGCGAGGGATCGTTGGCGCTCGTCATTGCCGGAGAGGGCTGACACGATTGTTAGCTTACCTCGGCGGCGCTTGGTTTCACCTTTGGAACGTGTTGGCGGCGGCGTATTGCGCTTCTTCTTGACACGACCACCGGCTTTTTCGAGCTCTGAGCGAGTATCCGTTTTTTCTTCTTTTGGCTTTGGCGCACCGACCGCCTTTTTCTGAAGCTTTGCAGCTTCTTCAGCTTCAGCCTTTTTCTTGGCCGCTTCTTCAGCTTCCAAACGCTTCATTTCTTCAGCTTCAGCTTCTGCGCGTTTTTGCTCGAGCAATTTTCGCTCTTCCTCAACCCGGGCAAGACGCGCTTCTTCTTCGGCCTTACGTTGTTCAGCTCGTTCTTCCTGCTGCTTTTGAGCAGAGCTAAGCGCTGCTTGGCGTTTCAGGTATTCCGCTTTTGACAATCCGAGCTTGCGAGCCGCCTCTGCAGCCGCATCAACATTGGCGCGCGGCTTAGTTGGTGCGATCTTCGGCTTAACCGCAGGTGCCGGTTTAGTCGGCGCCATATTTGTCTTAGGCGGAGAAATCGTTGATTTCGCTGTTGTCGCACCAGCGGAGGTTTTGCCCGGGCGGACAATTACCTTCTTCTTCTTTTCCACAACCACGGCGGACGGGTTACTGGAGCGGCGCGGACCGCCGCGATTAGGGCCGAGCGTCAAAGGACGCCTTGCACCAGGTTTGGCGCCGGGTTTGTTGTTGTTGTTATCTGTCATATCTTTGTCCTGCAAAGCGGGGCCGGGTCATAAAGCCGGCAGGCCGTTTTGCGTCTCATGTTCCTTGCTCGCGCGGAGAGTTCGCGCAACTTAACGGGATTGTCGCATTTGGCAACATCCAATCGCCGTAACTTTCAATTTGAAATTCCGGGCATAACCGCCCCGGCTGCGGCGCTATAGGCGCATTAGAAAGCTTCGTGCTGAGCATCGGCCCAGCCCTCTGGTACTAGCGGCGTAAAGCCGCTCAGACGCGTGGCGGAAACGCCAAGCGATTTTGCGATCCGTCCATGCGGGACGGCGCAATGAATAAGAGAATCTCGGCCAATAACGGCACCTAGTTCGGAGCTATGGAAACAACCGATCACCCGAGGAAGCTTCAGCTCCACTTCGCGGGCCACAGCTTTTGACAAAGTACGTATTTTACCGCGTGATCCTTCCGCCCCGTCAGAGGCTTCAATCCGCCAGCCCAAGGCATCGACTTTCGCCGCTGTCATCACTTGATCAAATCCTATGAACAGCTTACCAGACTTTTTCGCCATACCGACCAGTGACAGCGTATGTTTGCGTAGTCCGGCTTCAACCTGCGCGGCCAAATCACCAGATATGTTCACATTTCCTTTGAAACCACGTTTAAATCCGCCTTTACTAATGGCGATGTCCAAATCCGCTCGCGTGGAACTGACCCAAACGCCGCGTCCTGGTAGTTTTCCAAGGATATCTGGGAAAACCTTATTTTCAGGGCCCACCACAAAACGGATCATGACTGCTGGATCGCGCACTTCATTTCGCGCGACACACTTGCGTTCCCGCGATTTATGTCCGCGTTTATCCAGCTCAGCCGGAAGGATAATGTCAGGTTGATCGTTCAAGTGGCGCGATATGGGGCTCCTCGCGCCTAAAGGCAAGTCATGAGACAGGGTTTTGATGTATGCGCCTTGGCATCAGACAGACTATTCTCATGACAAATATTATCGTCTAAGCTCACACTATGGCGCAGCACTTTGATCCAAATATAGTAGACCGTGTAAAACTACCGCTCAGTTATGATGTTGATCGTATGAGGACGGAATATGACAATATGGGGCTACACCCCTTCATTTATTACTCCTCGATCATGCTCAAACTCCCGCACGAGCGGACGTCTGACGACCCGCCCACTTCTTACCCTTATATAATGAGCATGATTGAGGCGCTTAATGAGCACACCCATGTCAGCTTGGGTCGCATTCTTAGACTTGAGCCAGGAGCTGAGGTTCGAGAGCATTGTGATCCTATGTTAGGACTCGAGATTCCCGACTCTGTCATTCGGCTAACGATCCCGATTTCAGGCGGAGAAGGTGTTACCTTTTATTTAAACGATAAACCTGTTCCCATGATGCCTGGCGAGTGTTGGTATATGAAACTCTCGGATCAGCACCGTATCACGCATCATGGCCCGGTAGAACGCGTCAACCTCACCTTGGATGTGAAGCCAAATGACTGGGTCAGAGAGATGATTCACTCTGGCTATGAAATGACGCTTTAAAGCCTATCCCCAGATAGCTTCAAAAGTAATTTTCTTCTGATCCACCGGTAAGTGTTTCTAGTTTAATTTTCTCAAACTGATGTCTGGATTCGTTTGCGGCAAATTTGCATATTCAGCCGCGAATCGGGATCTCTGACATGGCTAAACTTTACTTTAATTACTCTGCCATGAATGCGGGCAAATCGACGATATTGCTGCAATCCTCTTATAACTATCATGAGCGTGGTATGCGGACGCTTCTTTTGAAGCCTGCGATAGATAACCGCGATGGTGTCACAGATCAGATCACATCTCGCATTGGATTATCAGCGGAAGCCGATGTCATCAGACCGAAAGACAATCTTGAAGCCCATATTCGCGCTGCACATAAGAAAACGCCGCTAGATTGTGTGCTCGTCGACGAAGCACAATTTCTGTCCAAAGATCAAGTCTGGCAACTCTCTAAAGTCGCAGACGACATGAAAATTCCAATCATGTGTTATGGCCTTCGCACAGATTTTCGCGGAGAGTTATTCCCGGGTAGCGCCGCCCTGCTCGCCGTCGCGGATAATATCAAAGAAATAAAAACACTCTGTTGGTGCGGCGGAAAAGCAACGATGACCTTGCGGGTCAGCCGAACAGGTAAAGCCGTTACGCGAGGCGCCCAAGTCGAAATCGGCGGGAATGATCGTTATGTGACTCTGTGCCGAAAACACTGGGTCGCGAAAGAAACGCGACCAGAGTCTTAAGCAAACCGCTAAAGGGTTTTAGCGGCATCCTTAATCGCAGCACGAATGCGGACATATGTCGCGCAGCGACAGATATTCCCGCTCATGGCATTGTCGATATCATCATCCGTTGGAGACTTATTTGTTTCCAGTAAATTAATTGCGCTCATGATTTGTCCGGCTTGGCAATATCCGCATTGAGGTACAGCGAGTTCCTCCCATGCGCCGCGAATGGCATCGGCGACTTTGCCATTAGCAGCTTCAATCGTTGTGACTTCCAATCCTTCAACATCTTCATGCGCGGTAATGCAGGATCTGATCGGGTCACCGTCAACATGAACCGTGCAGGCCCCGCACTGTGCAACACCGCAACCAAATTTTGTCCCTGTCATGCCGAGGTGGTCCCGCAATACCCAGAGAAGCGGCGTACCATTCGCCGCGTCAACGGTTTCAATTTTGCCGTTTATTTTGAGTGTAATCGCCATAGCCCTACCCCTCTTTCGTCATGTTTAGGCGGTCATTTTGGCCGAGCAATGGCAGTGTTCGAAGCCTTTGCCCCGTAGCGGCAAATATCGCATTTGCTAAAGCGGGTGCCGCTGTCGGTGTTCCAGGTTCGCCAACGCCGCCTGGCGGAGCATCGCTTTCCATAATGTGAACTTCAACCTTATGCGGAGACTCATTCATTCGCATGACGCGCCAATCCGGGAAATTCCCTTGCACAACAACGCCGTTCTTGGCTGTGATTTCTCCGTAGAGCGCATTGGAAATTCCGTAGAGCGTACCCCCCTCCATTTGCACTTTCGTATTGGCGGGATTGACCACAGTTCCCGCATCAACCGCTACCCATATACCGGGGAAGGTAATGGTACCCTCACGATCGACTTTAACTTCAATGGCAGTGGCAACATAGGAAAGGAAGGAACGGTGAACCGAAATTCCAAGGCCGTGGCCTTCGGGCACATCGCGCCCCCAATTTGCCATGCTCGCGGCCTTGTTTAGCACAGCCTTCATACGCGCCGTATCAATCGGATACTCCTCAATTGATGCGCCGTAATTGGGGTACCCTACCCCGTCTTTAGACAGATCAATATGTCGATCGGGGCCAATCATATTTAGGAGATAGTCTTTTGGGTCCTGCCCTGCTGCGTCCGCCAATTCCGCAGCAAAGCTCTGATTGGCAAATGCGTGATAAACATTGGCAACTGAGCGAAGCCACCCGATACGGATATGGGCTTTGGCTTTGCCAACCTCCACCCGCATATTTGGCACAGCCCAAGGCGCGTCCGTCGCGCCCAAAGAAAGCTCAAAATCTGACCCCTCATCAGACGGGCCAAATGTTGAATTAATCGACGGGAAAACAGTCCGGTGAAGCATTGCGACAGGTGTTCCTGTCTCATCCAATCCGGCCTGCATATATTGCGCGGAAACGGAGTGGAAATATCCATGACGAACATCATCTTCTCGCGTCCACGTCACCTTGACGGGCGCGCCAGCTTCGCGGGCAATCAAAGCGGCCTCGACGACATAATCCGGTTTGGATTTACGGCCGAACCCACCACCAAGAAGCGTCACATTGATTTTCACGTCCTCTTCGGGAACCCCGCAAATGGCCGCAACTGTACTGCGCGCGGCTTGGGGATTTTGGGTGCAGGCCCAACATTCGACTTTGCCGTCTGTCCATTGCGCTGTAGCCGCGGGAGGCTCCATTGGTGCTTGCGATAAATGCGCAGCGTAATACTCGGCTGACACAGTTTTAGAGGCCGTCTTCATAGCCGCGTCAACATCGCCGCGTTGTAATTTTGCCGTGCCGGGTTTAAGGGCTGTGGTCTTTAAGGCTCGACCATATACATCAGAGTCATAGCTTCCATTCGCGCCAGCCTCCCATTCAATCTTCAGCGCCTCGCGACCTTGTATCGCAGCCCAAGTGTCCGTTGCAATAACGGCCACGCCGCCAAGCTGTTGGAAGGCTGCTGCCTCACCTTTTGGGTCAGGGAGACGGATAACTTTCTTGACGCCAGGCACAGCAAGCGCCGCGGTATCATCCAAGGATTTCATCTTACCGAACACTGTCGGCGGGCGTGCCACGACAGCATAGAGCATATCCGGAATGCGCACATCTATGCCATAAGCCCCTTCGCCGTGAATGATTTTAGGAATGGTAAAAGACGGTTGATCCTTGCCGATATAACGCCAGTCTTTTCGGTCCTTGAGAGCAACTGTATCTTCTGCCGGAACCTCAAGCTGGCTCGCGGCTTCGGCGACATCACCATAAGTCAGCGTTTTTCCAGACGTATGTTTGATAACTCCCAATTCGCTGGAACATTCCGAAATGTCGACGCCCCATTCATTTGCGGCCGCCTGTGTCAGCATTTGACGCATTGTCGCGCCCGCTGTTCTGAACCGTGTGAAATGATTTCGAACGGACGTTGAGCCATCCGTGTTTTGATCACCATATTTTCCGTCACCTACGGCTTGTTCAATCTCAAGCATATCCCAGGCGACGTCGAGCTCATCCGCAATCATCTGCGCGACAGTTGTAATTACCTGTTGGCCCATCTCCGAACGCGGGTTTGTAATTTGTGTACGCCCATCTGCTGCGATGGAAATCAGAACCAGAGGACCGCTGGCAACAGCTGAATGATCGGGAATAATCGCTGCCGCTTTAGGGGCCGTATCTGTGTTGCCCGGAGCACAAGCGGCAAGCGCAAGCGTGAATGTCAAACCCGAAGCGCCCAGAACAAAGCCGCGACGGCTGACGTTTACAATTTCCAGAGCCGCGTTTTTGCGCGGAGTGTGCGGCGTCGTTTGAGGTCGAGCCAAGTGCATGAACATAAAATCTCTCCCGCAATATTATACAATGTGAAACTCAGGCAATTTGCCCGCTGAGTCAAATTGCGGGCAAGCCATTATTCCTTATGCGCCAATCTGAACGCCCGTGGTGTTTGGCCAGTCTCCTTTTTGAATGCTTTGTAAAATGAAGAGTTCGCGTTGAAGCCGACACTAAGAGCAATGGTAAGAACATCTTCATCTCCAGACACGACTTTTCCTTTCGACGCTTCGATACGCCAATGATTGATATAATCAAAAAAACTTTTCTTAAGTGTTTGGTTCAAGGTCTGCGAGACATGGTTTGGAGATGTCCCGATATGATCCGCTAGTTTTGCAAGAGACAAATTCGGATCTAGATAGAGCTCTGCGTGAGACATGGCGCGCTCAATCTTTTGAGCGATCCTTTGTGCTTGCTCATCTTGGAGAGCTGAACGTTCATATTTTGACGTCCTTGCTATATCATCAATTTTCTTAGTGTGCTGACCCTCGAAGCCAGGCGCCTGAGATAGGCTTTTGAGGCCGATTCCCCAGACCAACGCTAAACCAATGAACGAGGCGACGCGTCGGTCAATCAAGGGTTTCACTCCTAAGTTTTCTGCTATTATCCCTAGTGAAACCAAAACCCAAATGGCCGCTAGAAAACTCATGAGAACATAGATCCATACCAAATCACGACCTTCCAAATTTGCAAATGTCTCTTTTACTCGTCCGCGATAGAGATTTAGTTTTTGGAATATCTTCAGAAGATAAGCTCCTGACTGAACAGCGATAAATATAACGAGACAAAACACGACGGTAAACAAGACGCCTAGATAAGCACTGCCTCCAAGGTTCTCGTTTATAAAAACCTGATCCAATGTTTGCTGAGGTAGGGCGAATATTAGCCCAGCACAAATGAGCGCCAATATTGCCGGAATAGCGTGCAAGATATCTTGTCGCCTAAGCGTCCACGGCGTTTCAGTTGTCACCCCATCAACGTAAAAATATAGCGCCGGCGCAATAAGCAAGGCTGCGGGCAAGGCCAGTACCAAAGCTTGCACTTGAAACATCGGAATAAAAACCACGACGAGAGGACCTGCAATAATGAGAGCACATGCAAGGAAAAACACTGCCAAGGGCAATCTAAGCCATCTCAAATGTGGCCGAAGCATAAGTGCCGTCAGGCAAAATAGGATTTGACCTAGCGTCAGCGTGGTAATCGCAAGACTTACAGAATCGGTCACTATCGCCTCCTCAAACAAGCAACACATCTGCCTGAACCTCAATTCTGAGGGAAGAGAAAATCCTCCGAGCCTGTAGGCGCGGGAGAATACTCCTATGCCTGGATATAGTCCTCCCCGCCAAAGGAGATAATTCAATGGAAACTATAACACCGAGTATTAGAAAAGCAGGTGGCATTGCAGCGTTAGGCCAAGCCCTCTGCTATATAGTGGGCTTTGCGATATTTATTTTCTTTTTGGATCTACCAGAGTCAAATGACCCAACTCTCATCATAGAGTTTTTGATTGAGAACACCGCCCTGATCCTTTCAGCAATGATTTTCATTTATATCGTGTGCGGTCTTATTCAGGTCGTTTTAGTCTTAGCCTTGCATGAAATGATTAAAACCGATTCCAAATTTCTAATGCAAGTCGCAACGGCTATCGGTATTATTTGGTCAGGTGTCGTTATTGCTAGTGGCATGATTTTTGTCATCGGCGCCGAGAGTGTCATCGAGATTTTTGAAAAAGACCCTGATCTCGCCACGTCGATATGGCTGACAATCGGCATCGTAAGCGACGGCTTAGGTGGCGGGACGGAGATAATCGGCGGGGTCTGGATTCTGTGTGTGAGCTATGCGGCGCAAAGAGGTAAACATTTTCAGAAAACCCTCAACTGTTTTGGCGGCTTTCTTGGTATCATTGGTATATTGAGCGTCGTTCCCGCATTAGGGGATTTGGTCGACATATTCGGCTTGGGCCAAATTGTTTGGTTTATTTGGGTTGGAATTTCGATGCTAAGACAGAAATAAGATCCCAACAAAAAAAGCCGCCGCTCTTTTCAGAACGACGGCTTCAAATTTTAATATCGCGACAAGTTTCTAATTAAAGAGCGTCTCGGCTGTCGGCTCGGCTGGCGCAGCATCTTCTGCCGGTGCCTCTTCTTCGCCTTCGACAACTTCCGGCTCAAGCGCACTTTCGTCGATCCAACCTGCGGCGACGCGGGCCATCATGATGAGGCGTGTGGCTTCTTCTTCGGAGAGTTTAAAGTCTTCAATCATGCCGTCTTCGTGAATACGTTCACCGTTTTTATATTCGGAGTATCCGTTCAGGTCATCCGGGACGAGACCCGCAACATCTTCGACTGTTTTGACTTCGTTTTCACCAAAGCGGACAGCCATTGGTAATGTAACGCCTTCGATCTCAAGAACGCCATCTTCAACACCCAGCTCAACACGTTTCGCATCTTGCTCGGCAGCGACTTTCTCCAGATATTCCCGGGCACGAGCCTGGAGTTCTTCGGCCGTTTCATCGTCAAATCCTTCGATGGATGTCAAATCATCCAGCGCGACATAACCAACTTCTTCCATCGTTTCGAACCCTTCGGACACGAGGAGTTGCGCAACCATTTCGTCGACATCGAGACCGTTCATGAACAGCTCTGAACGCTCTTGGAATTCTTTTTGACGACGTTCGGATTCTTGCTCTTCTGTCAGGATATCCAATGCCCAACCGGACAGTTGGGAGGCCAAGCGTACGTTTTGACCCCGGCGGCCAATCGCGAGTGAGAGCTGTTCCTCTGGGACAACGACTTCGATCTTGCCATTGGCTTCATCGATAACGACTTTGGTTACAGTCGCAGGCTGCAATGCATTGACGATGAATGTACCCATATCTTCAGTGTAAGGAATGATGTCGATGCGTTCGCCTTGCAGCTCGTTCACGACAGCCTGAACGCGGGAGCCGCGCATACCAACGCAAGCACCGACGGGGTCGATGGAACTATCATTAGAGTACACAGCGATTTTGGCACGAGATCCTGGGTCGCGGGCGACACCAACAATTTGGATAACGCCTTCATACACTTCCGGAACTTCTTGCGCGAAGAGTTGCGCCATGAATTGTGGATGGGCCCGAGACAGGAAAATTTGCGACCCGCGCGGTTCTTCACGGACATCCATAATATAGGCACGAATGCGATCGCCGCCTTTGACGTTTTCACGCGGTAAGGCTTGGTCACGGCGGATGACGCCTTCGGCGCGGCCAAGGTCCACAATGACGTGACCATATTCGACGCGCTTAACGATACCATTGATGATTTCACCGACACGGTCCTTGAATTCAAGATACTGACGCGCCCGTTCGGCATCGCGAACTTTGCCCATGATAACTTGTTTTGCCATTTGCGCCTGGACACGACCAAATTCGAGCGGCGGCAAATTCGTAGAAATTTCGTCGCCAATTTCCATCAGCTTATTATCCATCTTGGCGGTAGAAATGCCGACCTGAGTCGTCTCGTTTTCAACTTCTTCATCAGCAACAACAGAGATAACGCGGCGCAAAGTTTGCTCACCCGTCAACGGGTTGATCTTGGCGCGAATGTCCAACTCTGCGCCGTAACGCAGGCGTGCAGCCTTTTGGATGGCTTCTTCAATGGCTTCCAAGACGATGGATTCGTCAATGGATTTCTCACTGGCGACAGCTTTGGCGATCTGGATAAGTTCCAGCTTGTTGGCGGAAATTCCTGCGGTGGACATTATGTGTCTCCTTCATCGGCAGTTGAATTATCTTGGTCGGCGGTTTTCGCCGCAGCTTCTTTGGCCTCTTGGCCTTTTTTAATCAGTTCGTCGGTAATCAAAAGTTTCGCTTCGGAAATCCATTCGAAAGGAATGGACGCCGTTGAGTCGGTCTCACCGTCGAGATTGATATCGACATGGTCGTCCTCGACACCGGCCAACACACCGCGGAAACGTTTGCGGCCTTCGACCATGCGGTCGAGCTCAACCCGAGCGAGATAGCCTTCATAGGTCGTGAAATCATCTAGCGAGGTCAGCGGGCGGTCCAGACCGGGGGAACCAACTTCGAGCATATAGGCCTCGGCAATCGGATCTTCGACTTCCATAATCGCGGACAGTTCACGTGAAAGGTTCGCACATTCATCAACGTGGATCTGGCCGTCGGATTTCCGCTCGGCCATGATTTGCACCGTGCGGCGTTTGCCCGCCATGACGCGGACGCGCACAATGTTCAGGCCCATATCGTCTGCGATAGGTTCGGCCAGTGCGAGAATTCGCTCGTCTATATTCGTTTTGGTCTTCATTGACTGAAGCGCCTTTCTGCCTGTTTTTAGGCAATAAAAAAAGCGACCCGAGGGCCGCCCGATCCGCGTCCTGCGCGGTGGGTACTGTTTTTGTTAAGCGCTATGTAGGTGAAGACGCACGGGTTGGCAAGTGGTCTGTTCACTCTGGCAAATCACCCCTGCCCTTAATCCAAACGCCCCAAGACTCGAATAATGAAACTAGGTTTATCACCGCTATCATTTGGATTGAACGCTCCCGTGGGTGAGAACCGTACATGGGTCACGTCGCTGTCAAAGGGCGATGCGGGAACATGCGTGAAATCCGTTCCGTCCGTAGAGAACTCGACGGCGTCACCCATGTCCGATGGACCGCCATAGGTAAAACCTAAACCCGAGGAATTGGCCCCATCGACAAATTCAAATGCGCCAGCCCCCGACGTCATCAATGATACATCGGGCGGGAAAATATCGGTGAGTGCAACCGTTCCCGCGTCCACGCTTTGCCCCGGGTTTTCGACTGCCAAATTATAACGAATAATCGCGCCGGGGATAAAATAGTCACTCGGGCTAGAGGGGTCGATCTCTAGCGTTTTAGCAGCGTCCAATGTGGTACTACAGCTTTCAGAGCTGGCCTTGGCAACGGTCACTGTTGTCGCGACACAGCGTGACGCCCGTAGCGAAAAATTCGTCGACGACAAATCCTGCCAAGCTCCGCCCGGAGCCATAGCTTGAAACCCTGTTGGTCCGTCGCAACACCCCTCAAAGCCCAAAGCTTCGTAACGGTGCCAGCCTTCCGGCAGAAATACTGTGCCCTCTAGCGTCTCATTGGTGTTGGCATAATTATTCGCCCACCAGAGATCGTCATTCCATTGCTCCTCGAGCTCGACGCCGCGCACATAAAGGTGGCCGCCGCGTCCGAAATCGCCGCCATAACGAAACCCCCATGTGCCTTCTGTCGCGGCGGTAACGTTCAAGACCGCGCTGACGCACCACCCATAATTACCATTTGTCCCGCCCAGCGAACGATTATTTAATCCCGAAATCGTAGTTCGCACTGAATTATCGACATCTACCGTTGCGGCCGCAAATTGGGCTAAGCCGTCTGCTGGGCTGATCGGGTCTGCCGTCGACACGCGGCTGCGCAATCGCACACCAATATCGGGGAAGACTGCGCTGGCATTATTTCCGGACGGTAAGCTTGTGTCACCGAGGTAGATATAGAGCGTTTCGCTCGCGCCTGAGGACATAGCCGGAGGGCGCACATAAAATGACGCTGTTCGGGCAACACTGTCCCACCCCGCCACAACGAAATCCACAGGCGTCAAATCATCCCCGAAGAACACCCGGGAATCGTCCCCCGCAACAGAGAATCTATAGCTCGCGGGGATATCTGCGCTGGTCAGGTCAATACGGATTTCATCTGAATGCCCGGACGCACCAGCCGTAATCGTGACAGGGATACGATGGCGGAAGGCGCAGCTCTGCTCTGGCCATTCGGCATAGGCAGGCTGTCCCGTCAAAGCGATGATTCCCAGACAGGCGAATAAAAACCGCGCCAAAACGCAGTTTCGAGAATATGTCATCCTCGCGGTCCACATGGGCGGAAGTGTGGGGGACGCGGGTTAACGGGGGGTTAGTGTGTGTGGCTTGGTGCTTTGGAGGTTATCTTTTCGGCCATGTCCAGTTTGTCCGGTTTTCTAGTGGCACGT
Source organism: Litorimonas sp. (assembly GCA_039975855.1). GTDB lineage: Bacteria > Pseudomonadota > Alphaproteobacteria > Caulobacterales > Maricaulaceae > Litorimonas. The sequence continues at coordinate 607,896 of JBDWGH010000004.1, forward strand.
CTGTCTCGCTCAATTCTTTGGAAAGCGGAATAAGTTGGCATCCAATTTCGGTAGTCAAAGCATCAATCAGAATGTCTGAATGTGAAACTACCAAAATTTGGGACATCTCTGATGCACGCGCAATAAGTCGCGCCAATGGGGCCAATAAATTTTGATGAAGACTCGTTTCCGGTTCATTCAGAACCAGAAACTCCGGTGGCCGCGGGCTAAGTAAAGCCGCCACGAGCAAAATATATCTTAGTGTCCCATCTGATAGCTCACGCGCAGATAACTTTCGTAGCAATCCATATTGGGTCATGAACAATGTGAATTTACCGTCCTCAGCTTCAATCGACAAACGTCCGCCGGGAAAGGCATCGTCTATCGCTCGTTCCAAATCTTCAGGATAGCCTATCTCAATTATCGTCTGAATTGCCGCGGCCAGGTCATATCCATCCGGACTTAAGACTGGCGTTCGCGTCCCGATTTGCGCTTGTCTAACTTGCGCATCTTCATCTGTACGAAAGTGATCATAAAATCGCCAAGCCCTCATCTGTTCCCGCAACATTAGTAATTCTGGTGCCAATCTAGGATCGAGTCCGTGCGTCATCATTGAGTCAAATGAAGAAAGTTCGGTATTTACACTTCGCCATTCATGCGTTTCCGGATCGCGCAAATAAACCGACGGTCCGCCGCGTTTTGCCAGCGTCGTCGCGGGTCGCAAAATTTCACCGTGCCAAACGACCTCCTGCTTTATTTCAGGGTCATGCCCAAAGCAGGATGTTTCATCCTGAAATGGCAATCCTAATTCAACAAGATAACTAAAACTGTCACTTGCAAACCCTAATTTCAACCCAACTGGAGCCTGACGGACAGTGCCTTGGATTGGTTGTTCCCCAGCTTTCATGGCGCGAGAGAATTGTTCGGGGCCAGCCCACAAAGTAGACGGAAATCCGCCTTCCTTAGCGAGAGATGTGAAAAGTTGTCCTCGAGAAGTTTCGGTTAAAAGCTTGAGCGCTTTGAAAAGGCTGGACTTCCCGCTTCCATTTTCGCCCGTGACTATATTGACTTGCTCTAAGCCAATTTTGATGTCGCGTAGAGATCGATATCCAGAAATCGCCAGTTTTGTAATCATAAGAGCTAGCTAGGGCACACTCTTTAGGATTGCATGAACAGATTCCAAAACCGAACCCTTACGGTTCGCGCCTATCGATCTTCCAGATATATAATTGTGATGACAACACGGCGGTTAAGGCCTTCGCTTACGCCGTCGGCAGTTTCCACGAGAGGCTCTGTCTCCCCCAAGCCCAAAACCGAAATGCTCTCGACAGGCAGACCTGCATCAACAAATATGTTCGCTGTATTTTGCGCCCGTAAATTTGATAATCTCAAATTGAGGTCCGCATTCCCAGATGAATCAGTAAAACCTTGAATCGTGACACTCTGAATTGTTCCACTATCAATCAGTTGCTGAATTTGATTTTTTTGATCTTCGGTGAGGCGTGCTTGTCCACTTTCGAAAAAGATCATATTTTCGGAAATTCGTTGTAATGGGGCAGTCTCTTCGAACGGAAGGGGTTCAGCCGGAGGAATGAATACAGGTGCTGGAGGCGGTGCACCGATTGTAGGAGGAGGTGTTGCAGTACCGGACCCGAGACCGCCACCACCTTCTCCGCTACCACTTACCCCGCTTCCGCTTATTCCGCGTCCGCTGCCACTTTGTTCAATGACGCGCAAACTCCCATTTTGATTTGGCAAACGAGACCTAACCAGCGCACAGTCTTCGAAAAATGGATCTATTTCTTCATCGGTTTGAAAAAATTCCAGACCATCTTCTTTGTCATCATAGCGGCGCGGTTTGAGAGCTCTATCCTCCGCTATTTGATCGCCCAACGCACATCGAATATCGCCAAGGATAAAGGGATTGCTGGAATAATACCCATGCCCTAATCCGAACAGTTCACTGGCAACAGACGTTGCATCCACCGTTTCATATTTTGAAGATACACGAATATAGGGTTTGTTCTTATCCGTATCTCCTAAGCGCGGCGTGCCATTGATAAGTTTAGAGACCTTCAGCGCAACGTCGTCGTCCGAAGTGTAGATGACAACATTTGGCTTCAGATTATCTAGTTTCCCGGCGACAAGATCGAATATATCTCGGTCCACATCGGCAGCCGCCAAAACAATGCGGAATTCAATATCCTGTTCTGGATGCGCCTCCAGATAGTCGGCAGCGTATTGTTCTAACGCCCCAATCAGAACCCGATTGCCCATTGAGTGCGCAACAATATTAATCTTCGAAATTTCCATATCGGTCGTCAAAACGTCTAAGAAAGCTTCGAGGTGCGGCACAGCACTGGCCGCTTGTTTGCCATCATTTTTATAGTGGCCAAGAGACATCTTTCCTGCAGAGGGCCAGCTGAAAAGGACAGGCGATCCCGGCTTAGGTAAGGTGCCATTTCCAAGGTCAACCGTTAGCTGAGCAGACCTTATCAACGCGTCCTCAAACCCAACATTAAAACCATGGACAAACAACAGGATCCCATCCGTACCGCGGGCAGACATATCTGCGCCAAGTTTCTCAACGAAGTTCTGCCGCCCATTTTTTGTTATGCGGGTAACAAAGACATAGGTGTTCAGCTCATCTTTATCGTCAGGGTAATCCCCTTTCAAAAGAGGTGTGTCGCCTAGCTCGCGGCTACCTCCGTCTTCTACGAGCTTAGGCAGCCAAATATCTGCTCGGCCAAAAGTTAGCTTTCCGCTGTCTTGAGAATCGATTTTTCCTGCATCCAATTCCGTTGTTGCAGACATTAACCCGGATGAATTCACGGATCGGTTGGTGCCATAAAACACGCGCACACAGTCCACAGCTTGTCCCAGTCCGGCGGGCGCAAGTGATTCACAATCCTGACCAAAATCAGGATGACGCGATTGAACCGACGCACAACTGACAATGAATTGTGCGCTCAAGATAAATATAATTGTTCTAAAAAATGTCATATGGACGCCCCCATTAGACGACCCACATAATCCATTTCTGATTGGGTTCAAAGGATAAGGTTTCTGAGGGACTCTATTAAACTCCCGCCTTAGCTTTCTCCGAGTCTATGAAAGTTTGGCCTCAATCGCGTCCCAACACGCCGCAACCGCATCAATGCCGGAGAACCGTTTCAACTCCTGAACGCCTGTTGGGCTGGTAATATTTATCTCCGTCATTTTATCGCCAATGACGTCAATCCCAACCAAGATTTGACCGCGTTCCTTTAGCATCGGGCCGATAGCGCGGCAGATGCGGAGATCGTCTTCAGTTAGGTCTGTTTTCACGGCCTTACCGCCGACATGCATATTACTGCGGGTTTCACCCTTTTGCGGGACGCGGTTGATGGCGCCTATAGGTTCACCGTCAATAATCAAAATTCGCTTATCCCCTTTCGAAACATCGGGGAGGAAGGCCTGTGCGATGATCGGCTCACGTGAGCTTTCCATGAACATCTCAAGAATAGAGCTGTAATTCGGATCCTCTTCCTTAATACGGAAAATCCCTGCGCCGCCGTTCCCATATAAAGGTTTAAGTATGATGTCTTTGTAGTGGTCACGAAATGAGTCAATCGCGATACGATCGCGCGTGATCAGCGTTGGAGGCATAAGACTCTTATAATCCAGCGGTAGAATTTTTTCGGGGCAGTTCCTGACCCATTTAGGATCATTCACAACAAGGGTCTCACCTTCCAGCCGCTCAAGAATATGTGTCGCCGTGATATATGACATATCAAAAGGCGGGTCTTGACGCATCCAGACGACGTCCACATCATCTTTCAAATCTATCAGTTCACGCTCACCAAAAATAGCGGGTTGGTTTGGATCTCGCTGCACCGTCATAGGTCGAGCACGCGCAAGGATATGGCCTTGCGCGTAAGATAAATGCTCCGGTCCATATTCCCACATCGTCCAACCGCGGGCTTGCGCCGCTTCGGCCAGCGCAAAGGTCGTGTCTCCATTAATGTCAACGGACTCCATTGGGTCCATTTGAAAGGCGACGTGTTTTCTCATTGTGAGAGGCTCCATTTTTATTCTCCCCCCAAGTGGAGGCGCGGCGGCCTGAAATCAATCCTCTAAAACAATCACAGTCGCGTGCGCGCTTGCACCCACCCGTCAATTCATGTGAGAAACAACTGAGACAAAGAGAGAGACGTCATGATCCTATCCAATACTGAGACCATCCCTGGATACACCATTACCCACCATGTCGGTTTGGTGCAGGGTAACACTGTGCGCGCAAAACACGTTGGCCGCGATTTGATGGCGGGCTTGAAAAACATCGTCGGCGGTGAGCTCAAAGGCTACACTGAATTGCTAGAAGACGCGCGTAAAGAGGCCACTGAGCGGATGATCGCAGAAGCTCAAGCCAAAGGCGCAAATGCCATTATCAACGTCCGCTTCTCAACCAGCGCCATCACGCAAGGCGCGTCAGAACTTTATGTCTACGGCACTGGCGTGGTGCTCGGATAATGTATGAATTAGGATTTTCCGCCCTTCTGCTTTTGATCGGCGTGTTCTTTGGAACACGCGCGCAGAAAAAGCACATCGCGAATTTGAAAGCGCGTGAAGAGGCCCTGGCGCATATCGTTGTAACAAACCTCAAGACACTTCCGGCTACAGGAAACCCGCCAATTTTGGTCACGGGTTCTGTCGTCATCGCTTTTGATTATTTCCGGCGTTTCATTGCGACCTTTGTGATGCTCGTTGGGGGTCGGATTACAATGTATGAAGACATGCTGGACCGCGCACGCCGAGAGGCGCTGCTGAGGCTTTTGGAAAAAGCCGAAGCTGCAGGGTCAACCGAGGTACATAATGTCCGGTTTGAATTTTCCCGAGTTGGCAGCTCAGCGAAAGGCGCCAATGTTGGCGGCGGGGCGGAACTGCTCGCATATGGAACGGCTGTCCTGTGACCGATTTTTCGACAAGCTCCGCAGATGGGACAAACTTATTTGGTCGACACTGGCCCGTGGACACCCCCAAAGCCATCATGGCCCTGACGCATGGATTTGGCGAGCATTGCGGTCGATATGCCGGAATGGCGGAATATCTAAATGCCCAAAACATTGCTGTTGTCGCGATAGATTTGCGCGGCCATGGGAAAAGCGCTGGCAAACGCGGCGTTGTGAAATCCTATGAGGATTACCGCGCGGATTTAGACACTTTACTGGCCAAAACGCGCGCGCTTTATCCTGATACGCCTGTGACGCTTTATGGGCATTCAATGGGCGGCGGAGTCGTTTTGGATCACGGGTCGCGGAAACTAGACGCCCTACCCATTATCGCCAGCGCCCCGCTGATTTCGCTTGCGGAACCGGTACCTGGCGCATTGCGAGCTCTTGCGAAAATCTTGGGGACAATCCTTCCGAAAGGCGGCATGGCCCAGCCCATTGACGGAACCAAGATTTCCAACTTGCTGGACGAACAAAAACTCTATCTCGACGACCCGCTTAATCACGGAAAGATGGGATTTCGTTTGGCCGAAGCCCTAGTCTCCACTGGTGAACGGTTAAGCGATGATGCCAAAAACTGGGACCGTCCATTACTGCTGCTGCATTCCAAGGCCGATCAATTGACAAGCTTTCAAGGGTCGAAAGACTTCGCGAATGCTGCCAGACAAGTCGACTTCCATCCCTATGAAACCAGCCAGCATGAAATGCACAATGACGCCCCTCGGGCGCAAGTCTACGCACTGATGTCTGAGTTTATTTTGAAGCACGCCTCATGAAAATCTATCACCTCAAAACCTGCGACACTTGCCGCAAAGCTATTAAGGCGCTGCGCGCAGCGGGCCACGACCCTGAACTACATGATGTACGTGCTGATGGATTGGACAGCACCGTGCTGGAGTCATTAGAGGCCGCTTTAGGTTACGAAGCCTTGGTCAATAAAAAGAGTACAACATGGCGCGGATTGTCTGATGCACAAAAATCAGGTTTGGACCGCGATACGGCTCTCACCCTATTGGGTGAAAATCCAACGCTGATGAAACGCCCCGTTATAGAACACGACGGCAAGACAACGATTGGTTGGACCAAATCCGTTCAAGCAGAATATGGCATTTAGCGAATAATGAGCGGGACGATATTTCCGTCCGCGTCAAAACGGATTGGGATTTCTTTGCCTGTGTCAGGATCGACGTAATAAGGCGCACTCTCAATGATGGAGACCGCCTCTCCCGCTTGCCCAGTCCGGAAAGCACCTAGTTCTTCGTCCGTTGGAAGCTCTTTGCCCAAGCGCTCACCCATATCAATTTCACGCGGCGCAGTTGGCGCAACGAAAGGAATAGGCTGGCTCATCGGGGCATTGGTAATCGGGGCCGGCAATTGAGCTTCGTAAGAAGGCGCTTGCGGGATCGGGCCCGTCGGCGCGGATTGTAATATGCTTGGAAGTTCACGCTGTTGTGCAGGCTGGCCGGACTGCTGCGCCATAAGCTCCATCCGTTTTTCGGCGGGTAGATCTGCAACCCGAGCATAGGAAATCACTTGTTTCGCGCCGCGTGTGGTCGCTGCAATTTCTGCTGCACGTTTCAGCTCTGCGCTCGTGCGCGCGACGCCCATGACATAGACAATGCCGTCATGAGTTTCGATGTTGAAGTTGCGGGCCTTAACCAGCTTATCTGCCGTCAATCGCGTCCGGACCGTTTTTTCTAATATCCCGTCTTTCGTATTCCGGACAAAAGACTGTTTGCCTTTGATCAGGATCTCATTTCCGACCTGTTCAATACCGCGAGCCGACCAAGCAATTCGTGCAGCCTCTATTTTATCTTGTTGGGTCGGGACATTGCCAGACAGCAAAACAATGCCTTCTGCGACTTCGACATCCACGCCTTTCAATTTAAAATCATAAGCCCGTGTCATGCGAGCTTCGATCACGCGGCCAGCATTGACGTCTTTGATTGATCCGACAAAGCTGCGTTCATCACCCTTCTTTATTCCGGCCGTTGCCACGGCACAGCCGGAGACACTCGCGGCCAAAAGAAGAATGAGGGCGGGTTGGATAACGTGTTTCATACGCGAAGCGTAAACGAACAGGGTGAACGGAAGGTTACCATTAGGGCCAGTTTACATTGACAAAAACACCCTCGAATTCTATCAGCCCGACATGTTCGCAAAGACAGATATCCGACAATATCAAGCACCCTCAAATTTGATGGTGGCCACTTTGCGCGCACTGAAATCAGAATAGGTTTTCCCAGAGACCAAGGATTTCAACAGCACTCACCCACCCTTTCGGTGGGTTTTCTTTTGAGCATCCGCCGGACGTTACGAAAGATAGAACTATGCGATTTTCAACGGATAAAGAACTCACGGACATAACGGCAGGGCTTATGGCGCACGCTTTGCCAAAGCCGAAATGGACCCATGCCGCACATTTTGCGGCCGCCATTGTCATGTTATCTAACCCCGATGCGGACCCTTTTTCATCTCTGCCCGACATTATTCGAAACTATAATTTGGCGACAGGAGTTCAGAATACCGATACAGAAGGATATCATCACACGATAACTTTGGCCTCGCTGTTAGCCGCGCGGCATGTCTTGGAGACGTCTCCAAATTCTATGAAAATTTTTGAGATTGCGAATAAGCTATTGGACTCGGAGTATGGGTCATCAGATTGGATCCTGAAATATTGGACAAAGCCCGTTTTATTCTCACCCAAAGCTCGTCGGGTTTGGGTAGCCCCCGATATTCAGCCCTTACCATTCTCCCTGTCAGAAGCCTTTCGCCCTAAAACCCAATAAAAGCATTTTCGATATATTGGACTTTGGCCAGCGGATGTACGCGGCCTTCAATCATGGCTAGATCAAAGCGGATTTCGAAATCGTCGCCCAGTGCTTCAAAGTTTCGTCCGACCCAAACTTCCGCTGCATCCATGACACGGGTGATATTAGTTTGGGTTACGAGATCTTCTTGAGTGGGTAGGTGTTCGCGCTGTTTGACTTCGACAAAAGCAATGATGTTTTTCTTTCGCACAATAAGATCAATTTCGCCTTCGGGGACTTTGAACCGTTCAGCCAAGACTTTCCAACCGCGAATTTTCAGCCATCGGGCCACATGGTTTTCCGCTTTGCGGCCCGCAATTTCTCTTTCGCGGCGATCCATTACGTCAGAGCCATTATTTCAAACTCAAGGCCAGAGCATAAACATCGCGCTTGGCCCAACCGGACATCTCGGCGACCTGAGCGCTGGCACGTTTTACACCGTCTTCAGGAATGATCCGCTCCAGCGCAGATTTCACGCGGTCCTCATTCCAACTGGAATCTTCGTCAGGCGGTCCGATGAGTAGGACCAGCTCCCCGCGCGGGGGATCATCTGTAACGGATTCAATCAAATCCTCAAAACTGCCGTGCCGCGCTTCTTCATAACGCTTCGTTAACTCCCGCGTCAGGACCACGTCCCGTTCGCCCAAGACGTCGGTCATATCCGTCAAACACGCTTTGATGCGCGGGCCTGTTTCAAAAAAGATAAGCGTGGCGGGAACGGCCTTTAGGGTTTCAAGTTCCCGTTTCCGCGCCGCAGATTTAGCGGGCAAAAATCCGGCGAAAAGAAACTTGTCACTTGGGAGGCCCGATTTGACCAAACCTGCGAGCACCGCAGACGCGCCCGGCAGCGGAAAAACATCATGTCCCGCTGCAACGGCCGCGCGGACGAGTTTGAACCCGGGATCGGACACAAGCGGCGTCCCCGCATCCGACACGAGCGCAACCGCCTGCCCTTCATCAAGCCACCCCATGACCTGAGGAATACGCGCCGCCGCATTGTGGTCATGATAGGCCGTTAGCTTTGCGGATATGTCAAAGGCTTCAAAAAGCTTACCCGTTTGCCGCGTATCTTCGGCCAAGACGCGATCTGCCCCGCCGAGGACGTCTATCGCCCGCAAAGTCATGTCGCGCAGGTTCCCGATCGGCGTGGCGACGACATATAATCCAGGTGCAAGAGGCGGCGGCGATTCCCCGCTTAGGTGTTGCGGGCCGCGCCCGGCCACCTTAGAGTTTGAAACTGACACAATAGACGTCCGAAGATTTTGCCAGAAATGGCGAGAGTAAGAAGGTTACACCCATATGCCCAACCCCAACCCGTTTGGCCACGCTTTAAAAATCCTCCTCCTCAGTGGCTGCGCTGCGATGATGGCGGCTTGCTCGACAACAAACCCGACGGTTCAGGACCGTGCACCCGTTGTGCAGCGTCCCGTCGACCCTGTTCGCACCACGCCGACCGATACGGATACGTCTGACAAAGATGATGAAATCTCGAAAGACGTCGAAGCCAAGGACCCAGACGAAACGGACACGGATGACCAAGATAATGTTCAGGTGGCGGAAGACGGCGTTTATTTCAATAATCGCGACGGCCTGACCCCGCCGCATATGGCAGGCCGGGATACAAAACGCCTGGCGCTATTGCTGCCCTTCTCGACCACCTCCTCTCGCCTCGCCCAAGAAGCTCAGTCCATGTACCGTGCGGCGGAAATGGCTGTGTTTGACCGCGAAGGTGAAGATGTCCTGCTCATTGCGCTGGATACGAAAGGCACAGAAGCTGGCGCACTCTCTGCAACCAAAGCCGCCGTTAAAGCGGGCGCGGATGTTATTTTGGGGCCAATCCTAGCCAATAATGTGAAAGCCTCTTCCCGCGAAGCGCAGCGTACGAAAACGCCGCTGATCGCCTTCTCAACGGATCAAACTGTGGCAGGGAACGGAACTTATCTTTTATCCTTCCCGCCGGAGGCCGAGGTAGAGCGGATCGTAAATTACGTCTCCGGGACAGGCGCAACACGGTTTGCCTTCTTGGGTCCGGACAGCGCCTATGGCCGCCGCGTAAAGGCAGCTTACGAAAGTAAGATAAAGACCAATTTCGGCGAGGTCACCGCAGCCGAATCCTATCAAGGTAATGACATCAGCGTCATGCAAGCGCCCGCACAAAAACTCGCGGCTTTTTACGCCCAAGGCGAAGCCCTTGCGAAAGCGAATAACGGCACAACCCCGATGAGCTTTGAAGCCATTTTATTGCCCGAAGGCGGAACGGCTCTGCGATCTCTCGCACCGCTCCTGCCGTATTACGAAGTTGACCCTGCCCGCGTCCAATTTATGGGGACATCCCGATGGGCCGACCCAGACACAGTGCGCGAGCCTGCGCTAAACCGCGGGGTTTTCGCCGGACCAGATAAGGACGCGCAGCAGCCTTTCTTGGATGCCTATGACCGAACTTACGGGGAGACCGCAACTAACCTTGCCAGCCTTGCATATGATGCCGTTATGATGGGCGCCTTTGTCGCTGACGGAAATCCAAAACTACGCTATGACCGCGCAGAAAATCCGGAAGGATTTTACGGTGTTGATGGCCTTGTCAGTTTCGACGCTGACGGAAAACCCGATCGCGGTCTTGCGGTCTATCAAATCCGTAACGGACGGTTTGTCGTGATCGACCCCGCACCAAGAACTGTTACAGGCGGGAGTTAAGCCGCGTTAAATCCCGTTCACGGACATGACGCCTCTACTCCGAATTTTTGCTCAAAGGTCGCCATGAAGAGACGGATATGTCCACCACCAAGGATAGGCTGTATCACCCATTGTCATTTCAATGATTTGCGGAAAAATGATCTCGGCACGTACGCTATTGGCCAACATAACAACACATCGTTTCTGTCGATCTGCACAGATCACTAGATTTCCTGTCCAGTCATTATGGCCTCCTTTTGCAAAATAGCTATCATTAGGCCCTGACCAGGTTTCGATACCCAAACCTGCAGCGAGATTTATTTTCTCGCCTCTGGAGTCAGACGTCTCAGACATCGGTATCGTCGGAAACTTCTGTTTTGTTCGGACTGGAAACCCAGGACGGTTCCATTCGCGCCGCATCTCACTTGAAAGCAATTCGCCATTCACCATACCCCGCCAGAGCTTGGCTTGATCGGAAATAGTTGTGTCCATAGATCCTGATGCACTCACATGGCTACGTTCGTCATGGGGTTCGAATGAACCGTCCATCGCATAGCCATCAGCTAGATTTTCGGCAAAATCTTCTCTCCATTGTAGGCTGGTATTGGGCATATCAAAAGGATCAAAAAGACGAGATCGCATTTCTTCTTTGACATTCAATCCCAGGCCTTCTTCCAGGACGGATTGCAGAATGTTAATTCCCTCTCCCGAATAAGCATAAGCCTCTCCAGGCGGAAAATGAAATGTGAGATTTCGTTCTGGCTCAAAATATCGAAGATTATTTAGACCCGTTGTATGAGTTAAAATAATCCGTGGCGTGAGTTGTTTCCACTCTTCGTTATCATCAAGTGATCGCCACCAATCATATTCTGGTAGAGGTCTAGGGAGATAATTATCAATGGTGACATCAAGATCGATCTTTCCTTCGTCAACCAGTTGGAGCACCATATAGGCGAATGCAGCCTTGGTCAGCGAAGCCCCATACATGATAGTATCATCCTCCAATGGCAGTTGATTTTCCACATTTCGATATCCGAAGGTCTGCAGATAACTAATTTCGTCATTGTCTATGATCGCGACAGCCAATCCTTTGACATCATTCGTCTCCATCATCTCAGATACTTTCTGATCCAAGTCCTTACTCGATATCTCAAATTTTGATGGGGTAGCCGGCGATTTCTCACATCCGCTCAACAGGCCTAGCGTAAACACCAATATTATAGAATTTGCCCAAGTCATATTCTCGATGCTTTCTCTACTTACGTATTCCCGACCTTAACCAGGAGGCGTCAACCATGTCGGTAATTGCGATGCCACCGACATCATTCCCAAGACCATTCCCAAGGCATTATTAGTTACATGGCAAATGATACATGGCCAAACAGAACCGCTTTTTAAGTAAAGAAATAAAATAAAAAACGACATGAAAATTGCGACAATAACTTGCGGAGGAATAATATGGGATACACCAAACATTATTGAGCTGACTAAAACAGCAAGCCAGATGGGGCGATAAGTTGCCATCCATTGAAACAGGAAACCTCTGAAGAAAATCTCCTCAGCTATGGGTGTCAAAATAATTGTGAGAAACATCAGCGTGAGCATTTGCAACAATGACCCATCACCCCACGCATAACGTGAAGCGGAAAAACCCGACCAATCAGGAATGAATGCGATCATGAGCTTCGCCAAAATAAGGCTGGCTGAGGCGCCAATAACCGCAAATAGAATAGCGATTAAGGCCCACTTTGGATGAAAGGCCTTTAATCCGACGGACCTCCAGTTCAAATTGAACATTCGGATCGCAACCAACCATATGACCCCTAAAAGTGTTGCAGCTTTTATAAGCTGATTGGTGATTAATAAGTGCGGAGGTAGCCTTGGGCCATCTCCCAGATAAGCATCAAACCCCACCGTATTTTTAATCCAAACCATATGCCCCCAGGATAGGAATACAAATAATGCTATGAATGAGAGAAGAACCATCAAACCTTGCTTAAATGACCAAGGTCCGTTGAGCCTACTTCGGTTGAATTTGTATTGGGGTTTCTGGTTCTGAGGGATCATGTTTAATACTCCTTAGGAGTATCAAACACTTTGAATTTTCAGATGAAAGCACGATTGTGTTGATAGATGTCAATCAACATCCAACCACCCTTCTTTTTTCGCGATATCAACAGCTTCTTTTCGACTATTCGCTCCGATCTTTTTAAAGAGTTTGGAGTTGTAGGTCCTTATAGTTGAGGGTGCTAAATCTAATTCTCGAGCGATGATTTTGTCCGGCAAGCCATTTGCGATCATTCTCAATAGTGAACGTTCGCCGTCCGTAAGGCTTCCGGATTGATCAATAGAAGGCTTTGAATCTCGTTCATTGTTTATCGTGTAGGATAATAGCACCTTACTTTTCGGAGCGAATTTGGCCGATATCTCAGTTCCTGAGAGTTGAAGTAATTCCAGACGAGTATTTAACCTCAAACCATTAACTGAAAGAACCTGTTTCAGGGGGGCAATTAAACCAATGCCGCGATGGATTTGCACATTGATCAACCCGTCTACAAACTTGGCTTCACCATGATTAATATCCGAGATAATCTTTAAATAGTTCTGAGGACTTTTAAAAAAAAGCGTGATCCAAAAAAGGAGTAAAACCCCTATCAACATCGAAGCATTGGTTTGTACAAATCCGAACCCAAAGACATAGTCAAAAAATATAAATCCAAAACAAATAATCAAAGTGATCAATAAAAGCGTTCGAAGCGCAGCTGATAATCTATATCGTCTTAAAAGGGATATATCATCAAGCGTGAGTTTCGAGGACGAATTCGACATAGTCATCATTATAAAACCACGGCAGGGTTAACAATGAGAAATTGGCATCTTTAAGATGTCCCTTGCTCCCAAAGCGGTCTTCCCAAAGTTAATCCTCATTTCAAATCCTGTTCTGCAGAACTATTTTCCAACCGTTTCAACCGCTTAGAATTTTATTCAAAAGATGCATCCGCGTTTTGGGTTTTGTGCCGCATATTTATTCTTGTCTTCTTTCAACGGGCGGCCATGTGCACGTTGGCAAGTGCAATTCTGTTTGATGAGGCATCGAAAATTTGGTGAAGCTTACCCATTTTTCGATTCTCATTTTATAATGAAACAGAAATGCACGG
>JBDWGH010000005.1:0-375842 GCA_039975855.1 Litorimonas sp.
CGCATATTTATTCTTGTCTTCTTTCAACGGGCGGCCATGTGCACGTTGGCAAGTGCAATTCTGTTTGATGAGGCATCGAAAATTTGGTGAAGCTTACCCATTTTTCGATTCTCATTTTATAATGAAACAGAAATGCACGGGTCGGAAAGGAGCGGCGCTTGTCATTGGAGCTTTGGGTGTCACGCCCCGAAAGCTTGGGTGGCCTATCGAGAGCTTATTGGACCCAGACTGTCCAGCTAGGCCGGTAGCGCAGAAAGGCGTCGTCGCGTGGGGCTTCTTGGCAAAAGCTGGGAAGGCTCGAAAACACATTTTTCTACGCTGGTTTGCACCAGAGCCTGACCACCCACGCGAACATCCCCACTCATTCAAACTGAGAGACACACGAAACGGCGAATTAGAAAACAAGGCATTCCACCAAAGATTATCCCGCAATCGAAATGAGAGCGACGGCCTGTCCGAAATGGATTATCCTGCGAGGGTCTCTATTTATTTGTCGTCGCGCGTTCCGGCGAGCGTCAACGCTTGGAAGTCCGCATGAATTTGCGGGTCCTCCGCGCTAAACATCTGCAGCATAATAATTCCGATGGCGTCATTTTCAGGGTCCACCCAGAAATTTGTGCGCGCCGCGCCGCCCCAACCAAATTGTCCGGGATAGCGACCAGACGCCGCTTCCTGTTCTGGCGTGCTGGTGATTTGAATGGAACCCCCATAGCCAAAGCCAGCGCCCGTTTCTCCGCCAATCCAAGGTAGCAGAGTCGGTGTGTCGCCCAAATGATCGCTCATCATCAAGCGTACCGTTTCAGGTTCCAAAATCCGTTTGCCCTCATACTCTCCTTCATTGAGAAGTAGGCGCGCAAATTTGAGCCAATCATCTGTTGTAGATGTTAGACCACCGCCGCCCGATTCAAATTTTCCGGGCATGGTGAACGGCGACGTTTGACCATCTTCGGCTAATCCAAAACTGCCGTCTTCCTGAAGGAAATAATTGGATGCAAAACGCGGTTTTAGCTCTGCCGAAACTTGAAAGCTTGTCTCCGTCATGCCGAGCGGGTCAAAGAAGCGTTCTTTGAAGGCTTCGCCCAATGTCTGCCCAGTGACAACCTCTGCGATGCGTCCCAGAATATCGATGGAATAGGAGTAGAACCATTGCTCTCCCGGTTGCCCCAAAAGTGGCAGCATCGGCATTTTATCCATATTATCCGCCATGGAAGTTTGCGGATCGAACAGCCCCGCCCCCTGCCAAGCTTCCTCAATCGGGTTGCCGCCGAAAATCCCGTAAGCCATGCCGGAGCGATGAAGGAGCAAATCTTCAACCGTCATCGGGCGAGTTTGATCCTCATACTTGGGTTTTCCATCCTCGCCCATGCTTACAACTTTCATCAAGGCCAGTTGCGGAATATATTTAGAAGCAGGCTCTGAGAGCTCGAGCTTTCCTTCTTCCATCAAATCCATGATCAGCGCCGACGTCATGGGCTTCGTCATGGAATAAACGCGGTAAACCGTGTCGTTCTTTACTGGCGTATTTCGCTCACGATCAGCCAGGCCAAAGCTATTACGGTAAACGGTTTGTCCGTCGTCAAATACGAGCGCCTGAACGCCGATCACGTCCCCGCTTTCAACCGCGCTAGAAAGCAAACTGTCCATAGCTGCTACATCGAAGGAGGGAGCCGTGACAGGATCGGACGTTTCGTCAGCTCCGGATGAGCAAGCGCTAAGGCCGAGAATTAATGTTGATACGAGGAGTGTTTTTAAATGTGTCATACTTCAACTGTGCCGCTTTTCGCTCTCTGGTCAAGCGCGCCCTTTTGCGGCACAGTCATTCAATGATGATTTGGATTCACCGTATAGTTTTCGCAGCAATCATTTTTTACGTCGCTTTGGCGGCCCTCGCTTTTTTCGTGCAACGGAAAATTCTCTATTTTCCGCCGAATTTCTATCACCCACCACCCGCGCAAATGACAGAAATTAGAACCGCTTCAGGCGCTCTGGGCTGGTACAGTCCCGCAGAAAACAACCGTCCCACAGTGATGGTCTTCCACGGCAATGCATCATCAATTGACAGCAACATGCACATTTTTCGCGATCTGCAATCCGCAGGATACGGCGTCTGGTCGGTTGGATATCCCGGTTATCCGGGAATGACGGGTAAACCAACGCAACCCAATTTAGTTGCGGCAGCCATTGAGCAATATGAGCATCTTTCGAAGATGGGCGTTGAAAATATCATTTTCTACGGCACGTCATTAGGCGCGGGTGTGGCCGTTCAGCTTGCGGTCCAACATCAGCCCGAACTGTTGATTTCCGATGCGCCATTCAATTCCGTTCTAGATATGGCACATCGGCAAATGCCCCTCTTTCCCACAGCGATTTTAGTCAAAGACAAATGGAGATCCGACAAAGCGCTGAAGGATCTAAACGTTCCTCTCATTTGGATCCACGGGACCTCGGATAACGTCATCCCAATTGCCCAAGGCCGAAAATTATTTGAAGATTACGCTGGCCCCAAGTCCGCCCATATTATTGAGGGCGCAGGACATAATAATACATGGCTCAACGGGGGCAGAGAGGTTGTATTAACTGCTCTCAATAAATTGTGAAAAGCGCAACTGTTTTACCCTAGCCCTTATACAACCTCTGCAATAGACACCCTTTATGACCGCTCCACTTTCCCTTGAATCTGTTTCAAAATCCTTTGCCGGAAAACCCGCCGTAAGCGATGTCTCGTTCACCGTCGAGCCAGGACAAATTATTGGCTTTCTGGGTCCGAACGGTGCCGGTAAAACCACGACGCTTCGCATGGCCTTAGGCCTCATCAAACCTGACAGCGGTTCCGTGAAATTGTTTGGAGAAACACCGGGCGACAACGCATTTGGCCGTGTCGGGTTCCTGCCCGAAGAACGCGGCTTGTATAAGAAACAAACGGCCAGAGAAGCGATCGCCCATATGGCTCGCCTGAACGGTATTAAGAAAAAACCTGCCTTCAAACTCGCTGATGATTTGCTGGATCGTTACGGTCTTGGCGAAGCAAAGCGAAAGAAGAATAAGGACATGTCGAAAGGCATGGCGCAGAAGGTTCAACTTCTTGCCGCGATTGCGCATGACCCAGAATTCTACATATTGGATGAACCGTTCTCAGGACTCGATCCCGTCAACCAACAAGTGCTAGAAGGGATTGTCCGCGAAATTGCGTCTCGTGACCGCACCATCATTTTCTCGACACATGTCATGGAACATGCCGAACGCCTCTGTGACCGTATCATCCTGATGGCATCTGGGCGCAAAGTGTTTGACGGCACGACGGAAGATGCACTTGCCAAGGCACCACGGCGTGTGAACCTCGCATCAGAGATGGATGGCTTAACGGAATTAATTGAACCTTTCGCGGCAACTGTCGATACGCACGCGTCCGGAGATTTATCTCTCACCTTGAAACCTGGTGCGCAAGCTCATGACATCTTGGAACGCTCCGTTACACAAGGCCTGCGGTTGTCAAAATACGAACCTATTCGTCCCACCCTTCATGAAGCGTTTGTGGAGCTAGTCGGCGACGATGTCCGAAAAGACATGGGTCTCAGCGAGGGAGCTCCAGCATGAGTATTTTGCCAAAGGTGAACTTACGACGAACCTTCCTCATCGCACGGCGCGACTATGTTGGATATGTCAAAACTTGGGGCTTTTGGATTTCGTTTTTGCTGCCGTTTATTTTCGGCGGATTTGGCTTTTTCATGGCCACGGCGGATATTGACCTGAGTCCAACCCAGCAGGTGACAATTTTGGACGAAACCGGATTGCACAAAGATGGATTATTGGAAATCTATGACGAAATGATGGAGGAAAAAGCCAAAGCCGTCATATCTGCAAAAGCCTTCTTCATTCAGGATAAAAAGCAAAGAAACGAGTTTCAACGCATATTAAAAGTGGATGGAACGGAAGCGGCTCAAGCTTATATTACGGATAATGTGACTGGGCTTTCTGCGAATTATGAACCCCCTACCGCGGATTTCGTATTTGTTGATCCTCCGGCAAACACATTGGAAGGTCTAATGCCTTATCTAAAAGGCGAATCCCTTTTGGAAATAAAAGGTGAGCAGTTACCTTTGGGCGGCGCAATAGTCTTTAGAGCGGGCTCAGATCCTGCACGCCCGGAAACCCAATATTGGACTTCTAACGTCAACAATGAAGATGCTTCCAATCTGGCTGATTGGTACCTAAGGCGGTTGACCCGGATCAGTTATTTGGAACCTCAAGGTTTAAACGTTCTGGAATTGGATCGACGAGTCGCGGAAGCCCCCGAAACAAAGCTTTTTGACCCCACAAAAACGATTGAAGATTCACAAGATGTAAATCAGAGCGACACGGTCCCATTCGTTGTTGCGGCTGTTCTCGCAGGCATGCTTTGGCTCACCGTATTTTCCGGTGCGTATATGTTGCTGACGTCCATGTTGGAGGAAAAACTCAATAAATTACTCGAAATGATGTTGGCAACAACAAGGTTCTCGGAAATCATTTTGGGCAAGCTGCTGGGTGTGGCGGCTCTCACGCTTTCCATGATGGCGCCTTACATCCTCGTTGGCATTGTGGGCGTGATTGGTTATGTTTTCTTCGGCTCTAATCAAGATGTGGTGAAAGGCTTGGTGTCTGCCTTCAATGCGAAGATGATTATCTTCCTCATGATCTATCTTATTTTGGGATACATCCTTTATGGCGCATTCTTCATCGCGCTCGGGTCTTTGTCCTCATCGATGCAGGACGCCCAAACATTGACTACGCCTATTCTCTTTATCTTAATGGCTTGTGTCGTGGTTATCCCGCTCGGTGTGTCCGACCCGGATAGCCCGTTACTACGTATCGCAACATTCATTCCCTTCTCAGCGCCCTTTGCCAATATTGTGCGCCTGCCTTCCGATCCACCGCTTTGGGAGCTGCTACTCTCAACAGCTTTCTTGACGCTACTCTGCGTCGGGACAATTGCGATGGCCGGGCGAATTTTCAGGTTCGGCGTGTTGTCCGGTGCCGGCGCAGAAGTCGTCATCGGCTGGTTCAAACGTGTGGTTCTGCGGCGTAAGGCCTAGGTGACTTTTCTGCCTACGCTTCCTATGTAACCTCTATGAGCCAGCCTAATGATACCCGCGACGCCATATTAAAGGCTGCATTAAAAATCGCGCCGTTTGAGGGTTGGACAAACCTCACGCTTAAACGCGCCGTTCGTGATGCTGGTTATCCGGATGGATCGGGCGAGTTATATTTCGAAAATGGAATAGCGGATTTGTTGGATCACTGGTCTGATAAACTAAACACGCAAACCGCTCAGGACATTGGTCAACTCGACCTGGATGCGCTGAAGATACGTGAGCGGGTGACCCAAGGCGTGCTGTTAAGGTTACAAGCCATTGGTCCGCATGAAGAAGCCGCGCGGCGTGCTTCCTCCCGTCTCATTTTGCCGGATCTCGCCTCGACAGGTATGCGCCAAATCTGGAGTGCCGCGGATACAATTTGGCGAGCGATTGGAGATACTTCCACAGATGCGAATTATTACTCCAAACGCGCGATATTATCTTCCGTGATTGGGTCGACTCTCCCTATTTGGCTCTCTGACCAATCAGATGACAAAGCTAAGGCACGCGCCTTTTTGGATGCGAGGATAGAGAACGTCATGGAGTTCGAAAAATTCAAATGGCGCGTTAAGGACCTTACAAAGACCTGGCCCGAGCCAGCAGAAATCCTGGGGCAACTTCGATATGGCGGATTGGATTTTTTCTCTCGCCCTAAAAAGGGACGCGCTCGCCGCAGACGCTATTCGCGCTGAGGCGTCTCTAGCGCCTTTCGCCAAACTCCATTGGCTAACTCTGCAAAAGTCTTGGAGATACCGGCGTCTGAGGCAGCGACTGGACGACCCAAATCTCCGCTTTCGCGAATGGACATATCCAAAGGCGCGGCACCTAAATAGTCTATATTCAATTTCGCAGCGTCTCTTTTCGCGCCGCCCTCTCCGAAAATATGATGTGACGACCCGCAATCCGGGCAGGTGAAAACAGCCATGTTTTCAATCAACCCCAAAACAGGAATATCGACTTTCTCAAACATGGCGACGCCTTTACGAGCATCCAATAATGCGAGATCTTGAGGCGTGGAGACAATAATCGCGCCGCTTGGTTTTATGTCTTGGGCCAAGCCAAGCTGCGCGTCGCCCGTACCTGGCGGCATATCAATCAGCAAAACGTCTAACGCCCCCCAATCTACATCCCATAACATGCGAGCGATAGCGCCTTGCACCAAAGGCCCTCGCCAAACGATCGGGCTGTCATCAGGCGTCAGATACGCGATCGACATGGTCTGAATACCGTGCGCCTCTATGGGCACAATAATTTTTCGCGAACCAACAGGGATTGCGCGTGCTTGTTGTCCAGTCGTGCCAAACATCATCGGCAAGCTAGGCCCGTGAATATCAGCGTCGAGCAATCCAACTTTCAGACCTGACTGACTTAATGTGACGGCTAAGTTGGCCGCCATAGTGGATTTCCCCACACCACCCTTGGCGGAAGAGATAGCGAGAATACGTTTGACCTCACCGTCGCCTTGCACCCCTTCAGGACGCTTGGCCTGATGGGGATTAGCGCGAGGACGTCCCCCGATTTGCGGCCCTGGCTTATGCGCCGATAATATGACCTGAGCTTTGGCAACGCCCTTTAGCGCTTTCAATGCGACGTGGGCGCTCTCTCGTATCGGAAAGAACGCTTCGGCTTGCGGGGGTGGAATTTGGAGGACAGCCTGAACCGTTCCCTCAACGAACTCTAGTGACGCCAACCGTCCGGCGGAGATAATATCTCCGTCCTTCAAAGGGTCCTTTATCTCAGATAGGGCCTTGAGCGCGAGGTCTTCGGAGTAGGTCATTATTGCAGTGCACGTATTGCGTTAGAAGGACGAAGCGCTGAGCAAGCTGAAGACATTTGCCCCGTTTTAGAAAGACGGATTGGCATTTGGTCTGGATCATCAAACGTGATGAGAAGATCACCATTAGCCGCCAAGGAAAAGTCTCGAGCCATGAGTGGTAAAGCACTAACGTTAGAAATACGCGGCGCCGCACCACTTATATCTAGTGTGTAAACGGAAACATCCAATGCGTCTCCTCCCCAAGCATCGACCACCCAGAATTGATTAGTTGTTTGCCCGAGCTGTAACGGCAGTGCCGGAAGAATACCCAACGGTCCTTGAAAAATTCCAATACGCTCAAACGCTCCTGATTTATTATCGTAATTTAAGATGGAGCCACCGTCATAAGTAGAACGAAGTCCTGATTTCGCTAAATCATACCCGGCCAACCAACCCGTCGAGCTAGGATGTGCCGTTGTCAGGTGTGAACGCTTTAAAGCGACCCGTGCATTGTTTTGTGCAACCATCCATCCTGATTCGAAGAACGGCATCTGCGCGCGCACATCTTCGAGGTCAAAAGGATCTATTAGACATTTTTCGTTTCGTTTTGCGGAAGCCGAAAGTCTCAAATGCTGACGTGCAGCGCTAGCAATCCTGTTAACGGGATGGTCGATTTGCGTTCGAACAAGACGTTCATGCACGGGCTTCGCGCGTTGAAGCCCTGCTGAAAAGGAACGCCAATCATCGGACTGAAGAAGAGCTGTTGTAATGGAATCGTTTAATGGGTGGCCTGCATAAAACTCCGCGATACGGTCACGGTTTATCCATTTTTCATTTTGGGCTGTCTCCCAAACTAAACGCATCGCGGCGTGGGCCTCATCGTTTTTTAAATATGGAAGGTATTGATCTTGAACTACAAAAGGATTGCCACTGATCAAGAAATTGAAAGCCTCAACACGCTCCCGCGTTACGTCAGGAAACGGCCCATCTGCAATCGTCAGAATAGCGTGCAACCCACTTGCCCGCGCCGCTATGGGTAGATTGGAATCACCTGATATATCTTGTGAGAACTTTTGATAAAATCCGTCTTTTCGAGACTTATGACGCCTCGCCAGCATTTGCCCTACTGCGTATACTTGATCGGGTCTTTCTATTTGCTTCATCTCAGACAAGAGAAGATTAAAAGCCTGCGCAGGATTGTTTCTGTAAAGCGAACTATACGAAGCCGTCACAATTTCCGCGTCTCCACTTCGTAATAGTTCCGCGAATTGAACTTCGGTGCCCGCGGAATTCAACCGCGCCAGATAAGGCGCCCCCTCGGCAACCGGGTCCAGTAATAATGCTTTCAACAAGGGCTGTTTAATCGATTGGGGCAGAGGCGCTCGTTTAGCTAATTCCGGTAAACGGATAAGCGCAATACGAGCCTGTTCTCGGACATCGGTATTTTGGTCACCTAGGCTCAATAGTAAAAAGTCTCGCGACATAGGGTGACCGTCTAAAAACAAAGGGAGATAAGCCCCTGCCTTTTCCAAAGACCAGTTTGTCTTTATTCTTTGACGATCCGCTGGTGTCAAAGGACCCAAGCCCGCGATTAATTGTGCGATATCTGCATGACCAGCATCGCTTTCCAATGTCGAAAAAAGCGCCCGCTTTCCTGCAGGTCCAAAACGACCAAATTCTGTTTCCAACACATCGTAATCAAACTCTGATCCATCATGCCGGCGAACGATATCGATACAGGCCTGTAGGTTCGAACAAACGATTTGCTCTTGCGGGGATAGCTCGCGTGCGAGGGTCGTAGACGAGCTCATTCCAACTAAGCAGAGGGAGAACGCCGCAGCTTTTATGAGGTTTGATGCAAACACGCTTGTGCCATAAGTGATGAGAGACGAAGCAACAAGACACGGAACATGTGTTTGCGCAGACATACTCAAACAAATTGTCATGTGAGAAAGGGGCGCAAGTCCTGATGAACAATAGGTTCAACTCAGATGTATTGAGCAAAACTGTCCATCAGGACTTGCGAATATACCCGTTTCAATACGCAAATTTGGCCTACCTCGCTGATTCAGGAGGTGCGGTTTAGGTTCAACGATCCGCCGAAACAGGATGGTACCGTTTCTAAAGTGGGAATTGCGGATTCCAAATCATATTTCACCGAGGATGAAAGAACCCAAAAGCCCTTTAAAGAACAAGAAACTTGTATCTCTGCTTCATCCTCCGCTAGGGGTATTAATCAGCCTTATGAGATCATTGAAATTTGCGCACCCGACGATCGTCTGGTGAAATAGGTTTTTGTTGTGTATTCAAAGCTTCAATTAAAAGGTGTATATCGTGCGAAAACCAATCAATGTTCCACCACCTCCTCAGTTTGCCAGTTTTAGCCCATCGGAGCTTTTTCGGTTTTTCTTTCAGATTGGCCACTGGACTGAAGAAAGTTTCAGCGATGAATTTCAGGCCTATACGCGCGGAAAACTGGTAAGCACTGTTTCAATTAACAAATGGAAGAATAAGGACGTTATTCCGACGCGTTACTCAGGTCCTTTTTTCAAACTTATCGAAAATGTGGTAGAGGCAGACCTTGCAAAGGACTGGGTAGCGGCTTTCGAGACAGTTTGGGCACTCCATTCAGCCGGACGTACACAAAACAAACCTCAGCCTGCCCCCGCACCCCTCTCAGATACAATATGTTTTCAACATAGAAAATGGATACGGGGTCTCTATAGCGAGACTCTAACGAGAGAGCCATTCGCGCCGTCCGATATTTACGTTCCTCTCCAACTAATTGAATGTGGACAGGCCGATTATACCCCCAAGGATATTGAAGACGTAATTGATCTAGTCATTTCAACTGAAGAAAGATCGAGCGAAACAGATTGGATACTTATCAGCGGTGGTCCCGGTTCGGGAAAATCCATGACCGCGATACACTTAGCTAACGCCTTATGTGAAGAAGATATTTTTCCGATATACCTCAGGGGGAGTCGGCTTTCGAACATTGACATTGATATCACCGATCCGGAGAAATTGATCGCTGACGCTTTCTCAATGGGATCATTCCTAAAGCACTTCAGAGCGTCTTCTTTGAAAACAGCATGTCTAATTTTGGATGGTTTAGATGAGATCAGTGGAACATCTCATGGGCCGCTCAACGCGCTCAATCAACTCATATCAAGTCTCGAAAAAGAACAGACCGTTTGCGCTGCCCACGATAAAAACCTCATCGTATTCGCTTTAGGGCGAGACTCTCATATACAATTTGCATCAAACCAAATTACTTCAGGTAGATCGAAACATTTCGAACTTCTCTCACTGGATGGTCGGTTTCGTAATGATGGTCTTCATTCAGAAATTATTCTGGGTGAAGATTTGCGGCCAATGTGGTGGAGAAAATATCTGACTGCAACGGGAAGACCTATCGATCCTAGCTTACCTGATTTTTTAACGACAGATTATGACGACTTTTCGGAATTCGGATCAGACCCCCTACTAACCTATCTAATATGCCGTACAGCCTTAGAAAATTTTGGTAATACTCCACGAGAAAAATTGCCTCACGAATGGGTCAATGAATTCACCTACGCTTCTAATAAAAACGCTATTTATGGAATGATTGTTCAACGTCTTGCTGATGATATTGAACATTCGTTAGATTCTAATCGCTTCCTTTCAGTCCTACAACATATGGCTCTTGCAACATGGCATGCTGGCGGTGGCCGCAGCGTGCCCTTGAAATCGGTTTATGACCGTATTGAAGATCAAGAAACCAAACTGGCATTCCAATCATTGAACCTGTCTAACAATGCGGGCTTAATGCCTGCAGGCGCGTCCATAACGGCTTTTTATTATCGTCTCTCACACGATGAACAGCGCTCAGCGGAAATCGCAATTGAGTTCACGCATAAAACATTTTCCGAGTATTTGGTAAGCACGCTTATATTTGATCGCTTCACCCGTTTGATATGCGCGGTTGATAAGCCGGAGGATTTTGAAAGTGCATTAAGAAGCTGGGCGGCCCTTTCCTACAAAGGAGAGCATGGCCCAAACTTGGCAGACTTTTGCCAAAAAGAGGCTACCCGTCGGTATGACTCTTTTTCCAACATTGATTGGGATGCAGCTCTTGAAATCATTCGAAAGGGTATAAAAGGAATTTACTTTGAGGGATTGGACTCAAATTCAATTTCCCAAATGCAGAATGCCAGTGGCCTGCTTTATTTCATTTGGTCATGTCTAAATTTGGAAAGACAAAAAAGAACTAAAGAACATTTCGCTATTCCAAGCAAAATGAGCGGATTTGACACGGCCGACCTAAAATCCTTTCAACGTCCCAATACGCTTAAATTTCAATTAGGCTCACTCATTGAACCAAGCCTAACACAACAGACTTTTTTAACACACTCTCTCTCAGCCATTCATTTTAAATCAGCAGATATGAGCCAGCTCAGCTTCAGCATTGGCCACATTGAAAGTCCAATCTGTGAAGACTCGAACTTTGCAATGACCCACTGGAGCCACGTCAAAGTCACAAAAGGGAATTTTATCCGATCTGTTTTTCAACAGGCTATCTTTCACCAGTGGCGGGTCCTGGAATCGCGTTTTTCAGATTGTTTTTTCCAAGGCTCTAAGTTTCAGGGCGTGGTTTTTTCCGAATGCGAATTAACAGACTCTTCTTTTTCCCAATGTCATTTTTCAGATGTAGAATTTCTCTCAGCACATATGGAAAATGTTGTATTTGACCGCTGCGTCTTTGCGCACTGTTCATTCCCTCGAGACAACGAAACAACACCGGAAATCGGTGCGCAATTCCGACATTGCACATTTTTGGGAATGGAAACCGCTCTCGGAAATATTCCGAACGACAACATCCAGAACACCATTTCCCAAAACATAACGCAAATTCGACAATCTTCGTAGAAAAGTTGTCTGATTTCAGTGATATAAGCACGAAACGTTTGTATACATTTAGGATCACTTTATGGCCAAGTGAAGATAATTTTGGTTAATCCAGACAAACTTTGGAAACCAATATGTCACCACATTCCTTTTCCCAGTCTGGCTCACTGCGGCACCTGATTTTCAAATCGCTTTTCGTTAAAAGGCGGTTGTCTTTCTGCACCCCAAGTAAATTCTCCTCGTGCAAAAGATGATAAATAACATTGAGGCCTCTCGCGTTAGCCGTCGTCAAACACTGTCTTTTGTATTTATGGCACTCCGCCCATTGCTTAAACTGACAGTGGTTTCACTTTTCAGACCAGAAAAGATGAAAGTTCTATCGACCGCATTTTCCGAATTATACTCAAGGTTATGGGACTTCGCGGAACATTCGATTTCACATCATGGTTTCACATTACCATCCGCTTTGGGGGAAACTCCCTCTCATAGAGTAAACGGTCTTCTCTCAAAGCTCTATGGCGCACCGTTTGCCAGTTTATCATTTGGTGGGTCATCCGGCGCGTTACTCACTTTGCTCACGGCCATTGTCCCAAAACTTCATCCAAATCGAGACCTCATTTTATTCGATGATGTTTGTCATCAAAGCGCGATTGGAGGTCTGATATTTGGACGATGGAAGGCAATCCGGCTGGAAAGGCGCACCACGCCAACACTTGGAACCGTCTCGCCAGTAAGCTTTGAAGCCGTAAAAAAAGCCATCGAGCTTCACGGCCCAGACAGGTTTGCAGCGATCCTTTTGGTTCTACCTTCCTATGATGGATTTCGATCCCCGTCCGAAGATATAAAAATCTATAACTATGCGAAATCCCATGGCATATTTGTTATTGTCGACGGAGCTTGGGACGCTCTAAGATTCCGCCACCCCAATTCTAAAACACCCCCGCTATCATCCATTTGTGATGTCTGGGTCACCAGCCCACATAAACGTGGCCTCACGCCATCAAGCCTTGGCTGTATTCTCACAAAGAGTGAAGCCATAGCTCGACTATGGGATGAAGCTTTAGACCTAGGGTTTAGATCCTCTAGTGTTTCCTTTGTAGAAATTATGATAGCAGAGCATCGTCTAGAGCAGATTGTTCGCGGAGAGTGGAATAAGGCCTTTGAACAAGCCGAATGCGCTGGAAAAATACTATCCGATCGGATTCATGAAATTCACCCGAACCTGCACATTGTCAAACCTCACGATGTTCAAGCAGAAACGCATGATCAAACGCATGTTTTAATTAGCGTAGATAGGGTTTCTGATTTGGATGGTCGGCGATGGGCCGAAACACTCTCTCAGCATTTTGCGATTGATGTTGAAAAAGCCACGTCATCCACCCTGCTTCTACTCTGCGGTTCTCCCAGCCATCTGACACAAATGGATAACATAATTCTCTTGCTGAAAAAGGCACTAAACATGACCCTCAAACAGAAGGAATGCCGACCTCATGACTGATAAAACGAGTGACATCATTCAAGCTTGGAATGCGTTTGTTTCCCCTACGGAGCGAGTTTCTTTGAGTTCAGCGGACGGAAGAATAGCCGCTTCAACCATAAGGCAATATCCACCAGGTATCCCGGAAATTATTCCCGGAATGCGCTACTCACCTAAGATAATAAACACCTTAAAAAACGCCCACACTTCCGGGAGTAATATTATTGGCGTAGATATGGACTCCGGTCAGGAAGTTGACGTTCTTGATTGCGGCAAGGCCTCTCAAAAAAAATTAGACATTCAAACCTACGATGCGCAATCCTTCGATAAGGCGGTCACAAACGAGATCGCCGACTATTTCAGGCAGAGTTTTTGTGCTGGCCCGTATTTTCATTTTGCATTCCACGAAAGCGATCCACTTCAATCCTTACCGCACTCGTTAGATTTTGACGCTTACACGGTCAGTTTGGGACTTTCGGACCCTGAGAAACGCAAGGCCTGCCAAGATACTTTGCGCGAAACAGCCTATCAAAGAGCTAGGAAAGTTGAACCTTCACAAAAATTGGATTCGATAATTCTGCCAAATGGTTTTCATTTATGGACAGATAAAGACAAGTGCCGGTCTCTCATTCACGATCGGCTTTCAGACCCGGGATACGTGACACTCGTCAGAGACCATAAAACCAAAAAATTGCTCGGTTTGCTGCACTCTAGAATGGGAACTGTTGAAAGGCTTTTTTATAGTGAAGAATGGTCTGACCCGCTAGTATTTAGTCAATATCAAGATGACAGTTTACGAGATGACCCAACACGTTTTTTCCAAAAGATGGAGTACCATTTCGGACTAAAACCAACCGATCAAATCATGACGATATCCGCTCAAGTCTTAAGTCCCGAAATCCAAGGGGGAGAGGTATTTTACGAGATGATGAGGTCAATGTCGCTTCAGGCAAGACCTGAACATACAACGATACCCCTTCTTTGTGAGATACCGTCTCATGGGACTGCCCATACTTTGAACACTGCTTTCACCGATCGAATAATTTTTGGGGTTTTGAAAAATGGACACCCTTTGGTTTTCTGCCGTCAGGTGTCTCAAGCTCTATTTCCCTTCATTAACAAAAAAGAGCATTGGTCTTTCCTGCTCCGGAAAGCAGTTCGAAAAAAATGGGAGTATCGTGCTCAGTATTTTGAAGCCAAACCCACAGACAATAGTAATGTTATAGTTAAGCCGAACGGAAAACTAGGACTCGCGGCCTATGCGACTGCTGACATTTTAACTGGCACGCGTATCGCTGTCTTTACGGGGGAAACTTATCAAGCTGAAACGGCATTGGGATTACCCGCCATCATGAGAGATCACGCGATTCAAGTCGGGCCTCAACAGTTTGTCTTTGGGTATAAAGGCTTAGCGCATCGTCTATGCCATTCTTGTGACCCCAATTGCAGTATTCGAAATTTGACGGAAATTTACGCCGTCAGGGAGATCAAGTCAGGCGAACAACTCACATGGGATTACAGATGCTCAGAAAATTCGAATTGGGTTCTGCAGAATTGCTTATGCAACAGCGATAGGTGTACTGGCAGTGTCGCAAATTTTGATAGTTTACCACTGAAAATGAAATCTGAATATCTATCCAAATCAATGGTTTCAGAATGGATAGTTTCAAGATTAGAAAATTAAGGCCGATCGTCGATTAACTCAGCTGTATGATCTCCTAAAAGACTGAGAAATCCATAATGTTGATCAAGTAGGCGCGTCGGCGTATTTCGGTTTGGATCAGTTTTCAAACCCAATTTGAGGATTGTTTGATCGCGAATACTGGCCAAATCTTCTTTCAAGGTACTCGCTGTAATTCCCAGATCTGATGCTTGCTGATCAAAGCTCAGCAAAGGTGAATTTATGTACTTCCGAAGGTTCAACAAACGACTTTCAGTCAAACCCGACAATAGGAGAAACATTTTCTTCAATCGCAATTCGTCAAATACCCCCGATCGATACAGCCATGCCAAGGCAAACGGGAATGACGCAAGTTCAATTTTGATATGATCAAATTGTATCCAGTCGACGTTATTTTTATCTCCCAAATAATCGAAAGACAAAAAAGTGCTCTCATGCCCGGGGTTCAAAAAACCAACAGACATCGCGTGATTGATACCGTATTTCAGACAATGGTTGATGAAAAACGGATGTTCTTCAACGCGTTCTGCTCGCATAACATGGGTATAGTTTAGAGCGCGGCCTGGGTTTGCATAAACCATGGGTGATAATTCGTCCAAGTGCGAATTCTGCATATAGCTTGCCAGGCTTTCATCCGGCAAATTCCAACTTACAGTAATAATATCTAGAATATCGCCTTTTTCAGACAATTTAATCTGACTTGTCGCACAAAATTCATAGGTAAAGTCTGGAAATATATCTTCAAAAACCCGGTTTTGAAAAGCCGAGAATTCAAGATTTCCTTCGGGCGTCACCGGAATTGATTGTGCCATACGAAATATTTCGTCCAATGAGTCAGACGTCAGCAATTTCTTTATGGCATGTTTAAACTGACGAGAAAGTCCGCTCATTGTATCCCTATATCCGACATCAAATTGCAGCGTATTTGTAATCCCCGATCAGCACCCACATGCAATATCGGACACGTTTCATCGCACAATCAGACGAAGATAGGAAGCTTATTTGGTTGAAAATTCGTTGGTCTGGTGGGCGATACTGGGATTGAACCAGTGACCCCTACAATGTCAATGTAGTGCTCTCCCGCTGAGCTAATCGCCCGTCCAGACCTGAACGATGAAGCGGTCGGCAAATACCATCCGCGTTCGGGAAACGGCGCTATACGCAAGGCTCTCCAGAGTGGCAAGCCCTAATCCGAGCGTAATCGCAGCGTGGTTAGGCGGCAATCAGGCGGTCAACTTCTTGAACAAGCTGACGGAGGTGAACAGGCTTAGACAGAACAGTTTGATTACTTACATCCTGATCACTCATCGCAACGGCCGCAAAGCCCGTTATAAACATGATTTTGATTCCCGGAGAGAGTGTTTCCGCCTGTTTAGCAAGCTCAATCCCGTCAATGCCCGGCATCATAATATCCGTAAGCAACATATCAAATGCACCATCAGCAAATTTTAGAGCGCGAAGGGCGCGCTCGCCATCTGCGCAAGCAATGACGTGATGACCGGCTTTCTCGAGAGCTTTCTCAAAGAACCGACGCATTCCATCGTCGTCTTCGGCATATAATATTGTCGCCATGGTACTGTGTCCCGGTCCTGTTTCATTCTTGGATTGGCACCTCACCATGCAATGAGCTGGCCAACAATACACTCTCGTACCTCCGCAAACTTAAAAATGTCTAAGGACGCGCCGTATTTTGCGCTCTATAAGCGCACAATATGAGATTCAGAAACAAATCCAAGATTGAGGACCTGAACGCTTTTGGTGCGGGTCACGTGATCGAATACCCCTCAAACTGGAGAGCAGGCGTCATTTTTGCGTCTCCACATTCTGGAGCGATATATCCAGCTAGCTTGCTGAAACAATCAAACCTATCTGAGCACCAACTTCGCCGGAACGAAGATATTTTTATCGACCATCTGTTTCACAGCGTTGTAGCCGCGGGAGCGCCTTTCATCAGGGCATTATTTCCGAGAGTTGTTGTAGATGTAAATAGAGCTGCAAGCGAATTACCTTCACATTGGGAAGATCTACGGGACGCCTGTAAAACGGAACCTTCGACACCCAGGGCGGCTGCAGGTTTAGGTGTCGTTCCAACATACTTATCAGAAACCTTACCAATCTATACGCGTCTTCCTAATATTGACGATGTCAGAAATAGGCTGAATCGACTATACCATCCTTATCATGCAGGTTTGAAAGAATTGATCGAGACATCCGTCAATCGGTTTGGGCGAGCTCTGCTGGTTGATTGTCATTCTATGCCGGGATTTGCCCCTATGGGCTCGCGACGTCCGGACATTATTCTGGGAGACAGGTTTGGAACATCCTGTCATGCTGATACGCTGGCCTTATTCAGAGAGCTATTTACGCATGCCGGTTACAGTGTGGGCATCAACTATCCCTATGCAGGTGGATACACGACATCCCATTACGGCAAACCTGATGAAAGCGTCGAAGCCATCCAAATTGAAGTAAATCGGGATCTTTACGTCAACCCGGTGACGCTATCGCCAAAATCCGGATATGTGCAATTGATGGAAGATATCCGCGAGATCACACAGGATGTTATCTCCTCTTCCATGCCTCAGGATTTAGCCGCGCAATAAGATCGACATAGAATTTCCCGCAATAGGCGAATGTCTGGCACGTTACTTGCTCTCCTCACAAGCGAACAACCATTAGCTTTCGGGGATTACCAGATGACCAGTGATATAGACCTACATGTCGGTAAACGTTTGCGCCGCCGCCGCCGCCTTTTGGGACTAACCCAACAAACCCTTGCCGAGGAAGTTGGCATTCGGTTCCAGCAAATCCAAAAATATGAATGCGGTGCAAACCGGGTTTCGGCCGCTCGTTTGTTCGAGCTCTCAGAGGCCCTGTCTGTCCCTATTCAATATTTCTACGAAGGTTTGGGGTCAAACGATCCGCTTTCTGGAGAGGCTGATCCGGACGTCATTGCCCCCGATGTCTTATCGCGCAAAGAAACAATGGACCTGGTCAGGGCCTACTATGCCATGGATGACGCCCCGCGAAAGCACTTGCTAGACCTGGCGAAATCATTGGAACAAGCGAACAAGCCGAATTTACGACTGGTTGCCCAATAGACACTCTTTGCGCAGCCTGATAGCTGCGCAATATGACCTTATCTTCTGAAATCCAACAACGCCTCGATCATTTCAAAGTCTTGTCGCGGATCGCGCGCGACATCACCCTTCCTTTATTTGCTAGTCCGGAAGGTATTGAGAATAAAGCTGAAGGTAACGCCTATGACCCTGTTACCCAAGCAGACATAGATGCGGAAGACGCACTGCGATCCTCCATAAGAAAGGCTTTCCCCGAGGATTCCATCGAAGGGGAAGAACGTCCTGACTACATTGGATCAAATTCCTTTTCATGGACGCTAGACCCCATTGATGGGACCCGGGCTTTTGTTGCCGGTGTTCCGGTTTGGAGTACCTTGATCGCGCTTTCCCATGACAAGAACGCCGTTCTAGGCATGATTGATCTGCCTGCTCTCGAAACGCGCTATGTGGGCCGAACCGATGACGTTGAACGACGAGCCTGGGTTGAACGGGACTCCCACCCAAACGACAATTTGACAACCAGTCCTTGTCCAGAAATTCGAGACGGTATTTTAGGCTGTACGGCACCCTTTGGGATGTTCCGTCCTGGCGAATTGGCGGCCTTCAAAATTATCGGGTCTGGGACAAAATTCATGCGTCTGGGGCTTGATGCGCTGGGATACGGGCTTCTGGCAGAAGGACGTATGGATATCATTGTCGAGGCCGGAATGAAGCCCTGCGATGTTCGTGCATTAATCCCCATCGTGGAAGGCGCAGGAGGTAGGTTAACAAATTGGGAAGGCGGAAGCGCAGCAGATGGCGGACGTGTCGTTGCTGTCGGCGATGCAGGGCTACTACCCGAGATATATACTTATCTTGGCCGAGCTTTGGACGATTAAACGTCGTCGCTATTCACACGCATACATGTAGTTTCCGCAGGCTTTCATGAAATGTACCACTGAACCATTTGCGCTCTGAATTCGGAAAGCTTCTCGGTCTTGTTCCGCAACAGGTAAGATTGAGTAGCTATAATGATGCGGTTGTCCAAAACCCATTAATCCGCGCGTTCCGACAGGGAGTGTTTCTTCTGTGAACATGTAAGTTTGAGCATCAGCCCAACCGTTAGCGTAACCCATAGAGACAAATAGGTGGTCTAAATAAGCTTTATCCGATGCGTTCTCATTGTAGCGTGTATTCAGCTTTTCATAGAATTCGGATGGGGTCAGGCCTTGGCTGTTTCCAAATTGCGGGAGCGTTCCTAAACGCGACAATTGTTTTGGTTCAGCATCAACAGGGACATTGAAAATAGCAATCGGCGAACGCGCGCATTGATTTAGGTTCTTAGGTTGAACGATTGGCTCAACTTTAACCTCATTCGCAGCAATAGCAGGTTTAGCGTCAATGATAGAAAGCACTTTTGGTGTCACAGTTTCAGCAGATTGGACAACAAATTCAGGCGCTGGCACATCAATCTGGGCTGGCTTAGCGGGCGCAATTTTTGAAACGATTGGAGCTTGGACAGCTTTCGGCGCGCTTAAGATTTGACGGTTTTCAACAGGTCCAAGGACATTAGCTGACGGGCTGATCCTACGTAGCAATCCACTGGCTGTATTTTGGTCAAACTTCACACGTAACTGCAAATATGCACCCTTACGGGAATATTCTGCGGCTTCAAAATCGTCGTCTTTAAAGCCTTCAACATTATATCCGGCGCTGACCCAGACATTATCAACGGGTGAGACACCAATACTTGGACCCCAAGAATAGGCTGTTCCGGTGTCTTTACTTGTCAAAATAGAACCGCGTAGACCCAGATCAATTCTCTCTGTGACATCAAAGCGGGTTTCTGCACCGACAAGGTGAGTCCAGTTCGAAAAGCTGGAGACTTTTTCATCGATCTTCGCATTTGCCGCCTGAGTGCCGCCAATTTGGGTTTTTACATATTTGGTCCCGACATTTGTCGAAAGCTGCCAGCGGTCTGAGATCATTGTGTTCATAGCCGCATTATTGACCAGTTTCGTCGTATTGATATCGTTCAGCGGTTGCGAATTGACGATATCAAATCGGTTAAAGAAAACTGTATCTTCATTGCGTGGACGCCATGACGCCCCAACCCGCGCTTCATAATGCTTGTCTGTTCCAGGTGTACCTGTGGCGTCGGAGATGCGGCCGCGAGCCGTCGCAGCAAGCGACAGCGTATCGGACAAATCACGAGCGACCGAACTGGACAACACCCAGGTTTGATCATCATCATTGTCACGAACTTCTACACGCGCGGAGGCGCTCATTTTCTCATTCCGGTAAGCTGTACCAACATAAATAGATTGAAAATCTTCGTTTGTTTCGACCGGAGAGATTACCGCATCAGGCGCGACTTCAATGAAGTCGGCTTCTTGACGCAACATTCTGCGGGCTCTGACGCCAACTTGCCCGGAGATTTTATCGGTTAAACGTACTGATTGATCCAAGCCAACAGTTGCACCTAAACGGCGGCCGCTCTCATTAGAGAGATTATCCGCAGCGACCGTTGCGGTACCGCCAGACCACGGCGTCGCGGACACTCCCAATGTTGTATTCGCAGATTGCTGCCCACCGCCATTCAGAATTTCATGACGCATATTAATTGTCGCAATGTTTCCGATGCGCTTATCAACACCGAGCATAAGCCGCTGCGGTTGGGCCGACACTTCATCTTGTCCACTGATTGGGGTTTCAGCAGACGCTTGAATTGTGAGGCCGTGTTTGTTTATGTCGTAAGATGCCCGAGCAACCGCCAAGAGTGATGTCCGGTCATCGCCATTGACGAGATCGTCTTCAGTCATCCGCAAGCCAGCAGACGCATCAAGTTTTGTACCGTCCTGAATTGCCAAAATTTCACCGCTTGTGCGAGAGTCGCCTGTTGCCAGGTTCTCTTCGCGATAAGCTTCAACTTCCAATTGGCGCGTAGAACGACGACCAGTCTCAGAGTCATTCTTTTCCTGAAGCTTCACTGTTCCGCGAGCACCGTATCGGCGAACACCACTTGTATTTGACGCGCGTTGACCCAGACCAAACCCCGCCTCTTCTTCCCGGAAATACGCTTCAGCCAAAACAGATTCGGATGTGTGTACCAGCTCTAGCAGTTTCGCGTCAGCTGTTCCTGCATCGTCACCGGATTGATCCGTCACAGCATATTCAGCGCGAAGTTCTGTAGAGCTGGACAGTTGAGCAATAACATCAACACCAATTTGGTTTGACTTCATACCAGCTGCCAAAGCACTTCCATTTTCATGCGTGAAGGTCGAACCTACCTGAACTTTGTCATTCAGAATTTGTGCCTGAACTCGGCCACCAGCCGTAATATTTCGCTCCGCATCTTCTGATGTTTCGTAATCTACTACGATAACATTCGGGTTGAAGTTGGCGTCTGTAGCATCAACAGGCAGACGGAAGATAATCTCACCTGTGAAATAATCCAATGTGTAATCAAGATAACGAACGAGCGTCTTTGTTTCCAAAATGATATCCGGGCGCACGCGGTCGCGAGTTTCAACGACGATCTCTTCTGACTGCGGCAACACACGATCATTTGATAAGCGATAGGGACCGGAGAGGCCTTCGGCAGCGATTTCGTCTTTCATGAAACCTTGATTGGTTTCGGCCGCGAAGCCTAAGACCTGGATATTGTCACCAAGATACTCCGCCTTCAAACCCGTCAGTTTGCGATTATAACTGGTCAAACGACCTTCTGTCACATCTGTATCGAAATCTCCGAAAAGGGCATAAGCTTGACGTTTTTCAAGTTTTAAAAATAGCGGATAGCGCGAAACGCCTTCGAATTCTTGATATGTCCGATCACCATAAAGCGTGTAATACGCGTTTGGATCTATTTCGCCTTCAAAACCTGTATCACGGTTGCCGCGACGTTTGTCTGTATCGACAGCGAGTGTCATCAGCCAATTGCCCTTGACCATACCTTTAGCAAAGAACGCCAGACGACCATCCGTGACAACATCATCCGCATCACCGGCAAACGCATTCATGTTGCCTTTGACATCCTGCAGCGCGGCCGTGCCTTCGGCAAGACCGACAAGGATCCAATCTCGTTTTTCTGGCTCGAGATACATATAGATCGGAATTTCACGACCTGTATCTAGCGTCACCTTCACGGTGACCTTTCCCGTTTTCAGGGTCGGCTCTAACGGAACACGCATGATACCGTCGCGGCCGACTGTAAACTCCCGGCGATTAGACAGCGGTGCAATCAGTGTTTCTGTTTGTTCGCGCAAACGATTATCGCCAGCGGCATCAAAAAGCCGATAGGGCTCTTCCAAATTCACACGGGCGATACGGCCTGCATGAACTGGACGACCAGACTGATCTTCAAGACGAATAGCAATTTCAGGTGATGTCCGGCCATCGGCGACCAACACAGATTGATCCGGCATAGGAATGGCGCGAGCAATGTCTTTAACGTACCAGATTTCCTGACGAATTGTTTTAACGACTGTGCCGTTCTTATCATGCACATCTGCAAGGAAAACATTTCGGCCATCCTGCAAAGGCAATCCACGCCAACGTGAAATTTTGACCTGTCCATTCGCGCTCGTATCGGCGCCTTGGAAATAATACCCCTCTACATCCCGATCATTGAGACGAATACTTATACGCTGTCCTGCCGCATGCTTAATACCAACATGTGTTGACGGGATTGAGGGTGTACGATCGGGAGACGGGTAAGCCCATTCCGCAGTCGCGTCTTGTTCATTCAGCCACAATCCATCAAAATCGAGATGTTCTGTTGTATCTTTAAACGCCTTTTCTTCGACAATCTCTTCGGTTTGACCTGTCTGCTTGAGATAGAAATTTGCGCGCCAGATTCCGCCACCTTGGACGTCAACAAATTTGGAGTTGTTTACACCAGCATAGCGCGTGTTTTCTTCACAGGTCATCAACTCGAAACCCTTTGGAAGCGTTTCTTCGTCAACTTGCACAACATGTGTACCTTCGGTCACACCTTCAAAATGGAATAAGCCGTCAGCATCAGAGACAACATAGGCACCGGTTTCCATATAAAGACGGACACCATCGACCCCGATTCCGCGGTTAATGGGACGAGCCCAATCCGCATCGCCGTCGCAACTTTGCTCCGTAACGCGGCCGATAATTGTACTGGTTGATCGCAACAAATCTTCGCGCAAGCGAACACCTGCACGCGCCACATTTGAAACAGGATTCATCAATGGATCGCGAACAACGGCTTCATTGACCGCATCACCGAAGTGCGCGCCCGGACCTACGAGCAATGCATAATTCAGCGATATGGTTTCACCAGCCGGGAGTGTATCCATGTCAAAGGTCAACAGCGCTGCATCATCCGCAACAACTGGATCATCAGAAAACGTTGACTCGATGCGGGTCGTACCCGGAATATAGCGAAAACCAATAGGAAGCGTATCGTATAGATCGACAGAAACAGCGGTATCACCAGTGTTTTGGATTGTGACGGTATAATTGATGTAGTCACCGACATCAGCTGTCTCACGATCAGCAGATTTCGTAAGAACCAGATTGCTGTCGGGATCAAGCGGAATATCGAACCGCAAAGGACCTTGTTCGGTGACGGTAAATGTCTGCCCCATGGAGGCAGCCGTAATCACAAAACCTTCTTGTGCACCCAAGTCATAAAGATCAGTTTCAGATACAATTGAGGAGAAGGAAAACCCTTCAGGGGGCTGAACTTCAACACGGTAGGTGCCTGCCTCGACGACCGGGAAACTAAATTCCCCAATATCGCTCGCGTAAACTAATCCAGCACTATCCACCGCATCGTCACCAGACACAACTTCTGCTGGGAATGTTGAAAATCCGTCTACGCCAAAGACTGTCGCTCTTGTTCCCGTATCAACGTTGATCAACGTCACAATAGCGTCGTCCAAACGTTCCCCGTCAGCAGAAGAGAAGACCCTGTTCAACGGGTTCAAGACAGCGGTATCGACAGTCACATCTGTGCTGTCAAAAATGTCAATATAGGTTGCCGTCAGCTGCGTGTTCCCGCCCGCGCTGATGGTATTATCGTTTTTCTCGCCAGCGCCGGTGGAGGACGGAAGATAGGCAAAAAACTCACCTGTATCAGGTCCAGTCTCGTACAAACGCAGGGTAATGATATCGCCGTTACTTGCCTCGATCGTGATAACAACGGTTTCAATCTCATTGCTATCTAGATTTTGACCTGTGTCCGTAACACGAACGAACATTAACTCACCGGCGAGATAAGTCGTCGCAGGAATGAGCGGAATCGCGGAAGACAAATCAATACGATTTCCGCCAGTCGTGATGGGTGCACCAATTGAACTGAACGGACCGTCTAATTCACCCGACGGCGAGTAATCTGTTCCGTTGATATCACGGAAAATGGGATCATTTGAAGTTGGCGCATGACGGAAAAATTCAATCACCGCTGGTGTATCCGCGGGACGGATAACAAAAACAGCAGCGCCAGTGCTGGTTGTACGTGTGTCAGATCCGACCGTATAACTCATGGTCGCGACGTTGACGACTTCCGTACCAAAGTTACGAACGGTCAAATCATCTTGCGCGTGAGCAAGAGGAGCCGTTCCAACCCAGGCGGTGGCAGCTAGGACAATAAGTCCGGGGATATGTTTGGTTGCACGTGTCACAGATTGCGGGGGCAATCACATAGACCCATTAAGTTCTAACAGCGCAGGACTGGAAAACCCATCGTTTTCACGACAGAGCACATCCCACATTGTTTTGACGTGGCCGCCATTCCAGCTATTGGAATGACGACCATTGTCAAAGAACTTAATCCGGAGATCTAGTCGATCGTAGCCCGGATTACGAGGTAACCGCTTTCGCCCGCATCTAATGTAGCGTCGACTAATGCGACAGTACATGTTGCGGTGCCGTCACATTCAGTTGCAGCAGCAGGCGTTGTTAAGTCAGCTGGCAAAAAGACCAGGTCGCCGCGAACTTCTGCTTCTCGGAATGTCAGATGATCTGGCAAGATATCTGTCAAATCGATGTTCGTCGCATTCGTCGTACCGGAATTATCAACCTCAATGACGTATTCCACACAGCTATTTGGTGTGTGATATTCCGTGCTTGCTGTAGGCTTTGTATAGGATGCTGGAATTGCATCACATGTACCTGGCGACGCAGCTGCTAGGCCGAAGACCTCCTTCGTCGCGGTAACGTTTGGAACTTCAACGATATAGTTTCCGAGTGCAGAATGCGCGCCATCTGCGTCGGCGTCATTTGTGGTAGCAGGACCATCTGCATCGGCGAGAACGTTCTCGACTGTGAGTGGGTTTGCATCGTTCCCGTCGCCATCACCCATTGTTTCAGTGTAAACGAGCGTCGCGCCCGTGCCACCTGTGATCGTTTGAGTATCTGCATATAGCAAAATACCACCTTCGTCAGCATCGGCTAAGCCAGCTGGAATATTCTGACGTACATAAACAAAGACGCGGTCATCAGCACCCAAAACAGGTACGTTCACAGAACCTGGTGTTGTGTTGTAGCTCTGTGGAGTACCGGCAGCACGCTCAGCTTCACTTAGAACGCCATCGCCATTCGTATCGTCACTCTCTTCATAAAAGATGATGTCAGGCGCAGTCGTTGCAGCGGCTGTGTTGAAATCATCACCGCCAGCTTGTTCAAAACCGAGAAGGTATGCGTGGGTATCGTTACCATTGTTAACAACAACGAATGGCAAAAGCGCATCGTCTTGGTCGGCAACAACGAACGTATTCCCCGGATTACTGACAGTTACATTAACCAGACGGTCAACATTAAAGACCGTTGGCGTCCCAGTGTTGTTGATCTCAGTTTGCGGCGTGTTATTCACATCATAGTTCAAAGTGAATGTGTTTGAGACAGGTTCGCCAGCCGGTGTAAACGAGTTTTGCGCGAAAGCGGTTCCTGTTGAAAGAACTGTAAGCGCAGTTGCGCCCAATAAGCCTTTCATAAGCTTGCATTTAGTCATTTTATTTTCCCATAAGTTAGTTGACCGGGAGGCATTTACAGGATGATGGTTAAATGGATGCCAAGCAGCATGGTTAATAAGGGCATAAAAAGAAAGCATTCACCTTCAGTTCATGCATATTTAATTGTTTATTTTCAATAGATTAGCGTTATTTGGGATTTAGAAAATTCATGTTTTGTTAGGCAAATAGTTTTTATTTTTGTTTGAACCTTCCAATAAAAAAGCCGCGGTGTTTCCACCGCGGCTTTGAATTTTAAACTGTGGTTAACCTACCTTAAGCGGGCTTTAAAAGCTATTTCATCACTGGTCCCCACCGGAACAGGTCCCGCGATACGCCATTGAATATGAGTGATGTCATCTGAACTGGCTGCGCGGGTTCCGCCGCCAACAGCAGGTAAAACCAAAGCGTCGCGCGCGGCAAATGAAGCGCCACCATCAGCGGAAAAACGAACCACCGCGCCAGGTCGATCAGCCGATCCTTCGAGATAGCGAACATCCGCCGGTACGGGCATAGCCAAAACGATATCTGTGGCCGCCTCAGCAGAGTCATTGGTATAGGAAACCGTGTAGACAATTTTTTCGCCGGGTGTGACTTCGGCAGCGCTCACAAGCTCAGTGACTTTTGTTCCATCCGCTTGTTGAACGGTAACTTCTTTCTCAACCTTTTGAGTGGCCGTCAAAGCGCTCGCAGAGACGCCTGACGCTAATACTGCAGCGGATAGAGCCAGAATTGAAAAACGGCGAATGAACATGGGGTCACTCCTTCGAGGTGAATTAATATGCTCAGTGAAGCTATGCTCATAGACTTAACGGAGGCTTAAGTTCACTGTCGTCCTCGCTATCATTCAGATGGCATTCATTCATACATTCTTTACGCCAAATATTGCCGATACGTTCACCCAATTCCTGAACGAAACCTTACCAACACATTCCCTATAGATTTCTGGCAGGCGATGGATCCCGATCGGTGGTGTCGCCTTTGACTGAATTTGGGTTGGAGCAAATACCGGGATGCGTACAAATACACTTGTCACACTTGGCGCCAGCGCAGTTTTCGGCGTAATGGCCATCATCTTGGCACGAGGGTGGATACAAGGTGCCGTAGAAGACGAGTTCCGCCAAACCCCCTCTCATCCGGCCTCACAAATTGCCTTTCCAAGACCCGCAGAAACGGCAACTATTCCAGTTCTCGTCGCGAACACGGATCTTCTCTTTGGCGATGAACTGACTCCGGGTGCCCTACGTTTGGTCGATATGCCGGAAGACGCTGTCCCGCTTAATGCATTCAGCGATCCATCTGAAATTTTTTCAGCTGATTATGATGCCTTAAATTCAGGCGCGCTAGTTATGTTGGCTGATATACAGATGAATGAAATTATTTTGCCGCACCGCATTTCAGGATTGAATGGGCGCGGATCATTGTCTGCCAGAATAAGGTCAGGATACCGAGCCGTTTCGGTTCGAGTGGATGACGTCACAGGTGTCGCCGGTTTTATTGTCCCCGGAGACTTAGTTGATATCCAATATGTGTCAGAGCCCAATCCATCACTAAATAAACCCGTTTACCGCTCAGACATCATCCTACAATCTGTTCGCGTTCTTGGCATTGATCAATCCCATAACCGCAATCAAGATACGCCCGAAGTTGCGCGCACCGTAACTTTGGAGGTCAGCCATATGGATGCCCAAGCTCTCGCGATCGCGCAAGAAGGCGGTACCTTATCTTTAGTGTTGCGTGCCGTGGGTGAGGCGCTTCCTTCAACCACACAGTCTTTGGATACAAAACAGCTCGATTTGCGGGCGAATTCGAACAGTTCCGCAAAAAAGCCCCGTCGGCCGGTTCGGGTAACAGCGAAGAAAACTCCACCACCTGTTGCGCAGATTACAGTGATACGTGGCGATGAAACCCAATCAGTTTCTGTTCGAAAAGAAGCCCTTCCCCCTTCACCCAATTCCGAATTGGCAGGAGGATAAGATGCAGCGCACCCTAAAACCCCTTATTACGACCCTCGCATGTTCGATGTTAATCTCGACACCTGCCCTCTCTAAATCATGGGTCGACACAAAGACTAGCGAACGGTCTGCGACGAGCGTTACAAAAGACGATACGCTTGTCATGCGCACAGACACGTCATTCGCGCAGGTTCGCGTTGCGAATGCGGAGATCGCAGATGTCGTCGTATTATCAGACCGATCTTTTCAAGTTTTGGGTAAAGCTGGCGGCAAAACGAATGTCATGCTTTACGACCGAAATAATCAACTCGTAGACATTGTAGATGTAACTGTTGGTTTTGACGTTGCGAGTCTTAAGAAAACGCTTTTCGAAACTTTCCCAAAAGAAGCCGTTGAAGTGCGCTCACTCGCAGGTGGTATTTATCTCTCGGGTGACGTTTCCAGTATTTCTGTTGCGGAACGGGCCGTGTCTATCGCCGAAGCTTACGCTCCTTCCCGTGTTACATCAGGATTGGCGGTTCGGGACAGCCATCAAGTTATGCTGGAAGTTCGGTTTGTTGAAGCAAGCCGCGATTCCATCAAACAGCTCGGCATAAACTTACTTTCACAAAATGGCGGCGTATTGAGCGCAGCGGGAGACTTACTCCCCTTAGAACCCGGTGATTTTGCCATTGGCGGAACAACTGGTTTCGTCAACTCGACAACGAGCGCCATATTGGGTGGCGGCATTGGCAACGCGTCCCTAGATATTCGAATTGACGCGCTTGAGGAGCAAGGGATTATTCGGACCTTGGCCGAACCCAATCTCGTATCCATGTCGGGCGAGACTGCGAGCTTCTTGGCCGGCGGCGAATTCCCAATCCCGGTGTCTTCGGGTCTCGGCGAAGTTACGATCGAATACAGAAAGTTCGGTGTGGGCTTAGCCTTTACACCGACCGTATTGGACAATGGAGTTATCAATTTAAAGGTCGCCCCAGAAGTGTCCCAACTGGATGTTCAGAACACGGTTGAAATCGCCGGAGTTCGGGTTCCAGGCTTGCGCGTGCGCCGGGCCAACACGACCGTTGAACTCAGAAATGCGCAAAGTTTCGCGATTGCCGGACTCCTTCAAAATGAAACGTCGAATACGCGCGAGAATGTGCCTTGGCTTGGAAAACTTCCAATCATCGGATCTCTGTTTTCATCAACCCGTTATCAAAGTGCTGAAACTGAACTCGTTATCATTGTGACGCCTCATTTAGCGCGCCCAGTCTCCGACCGCAGTCAACTGAGCACACCGTTAGATAACGTTCACTTACCGTCAGACGCCGGCGCGTTTTTGTCTGGTAAAATTGAAGGAGGTTTTGGCCATGCGATGGAATAAATTCGGAATCATAGCCTTGGGTCTTGCATTGACAGGGTGTGCCTCAGCTAAGCCTGCTCTGGAGTCGCATTCATCTGGGTTTGGCGATGCCGTTGCAAAGAATATCGCCGCACAGCGGATCGCGCCCACGGCTGAAGACAAAGCCAATACCTTTATTCCTCCGAACCATGCGCGCCAGAAAGCGGCTCGTGAGGCCTATGAAAACGGGACAGTGAAAGAACCTGTTTCGGTGGAAACAACGGAATAATTTCGAACACCCTACCTACTAACCCCAAAAATGAAGGATAGATATATGCCCCTCCCCCATACGCACAAAACATCGTTCAGAAACGTTCTGAAATCCTATCTTTCAGGAACGGGTCAGGGCATTTCAGGGTCTGTCGCAATCTGGGCAGCCCTGTCTACTCCCGTTGTTTTGGCAGGGGCGACTTTATCTGTTGATGCGGCACGTGTTTATAATGTGGATGCCGAGCTTCAAGCCGCGGCAGACTCTCTGTCCCGCGCGGGCGCTGCAGAACTGGATCAACGCAGTGATGCGATTTCGCGCTCCTCGGGAGCTATTCTAAATCTTTTATCCCATGATCAAAAATTTGCCCGCGGTAATGCAAACATTGAGATTGATACAATAACCTATTTCGATGAAATTCCGGACAGTGATTACGCAGATATTCCTGCGTCAAACCGCACAAATTTGTCAGGCGAAGCACGCTATGTTGAGGTATCATTAAAGCCACGTCAGATATCTACAATTTTCCCATCTTCATTTTTGCAAACCCTCACAGATACGACACTCAGCGCAAAGGCCGTAGCTGGCATGGATCAAGTTGTATGCGGAACGGCTCCGGTTTTTATTTGCAATCCAATGGAAGGGGAAGCGACTAACATTTACGAAGCGATGGAAACAAAAGAATTTCGACGCAAACAGATAAAGTTCAAGACTCCAAATAATGTGAGCGATCCCTATGGTAGTGGTAGCTTTGGATGGCTTGATCCATTTGGAGGAAACTCCGGCGCATCAGTCCTTGCGGATGCGATTGCAATTGATATTTCTCCGGCCTGCTTTTCTCAGTCGAAAGGTGTTGTCCTGAGGACAGGAAACATCGCCTCCATGAGGCATGGTGTGAATACACGATTCGACATTTATGAAGGCGCTTTCAAGAAAAAGAAAAGTGACCCCCGTTATGCTCCAGCGGCGAACGTGGTAAAAGGATGGGCTCCAGTAAAATCAAATAAGACCTGCACGGAGGCCCCTTCCTCTTTGGCTCTCGGGTTACCAAGGGATGACTGTTTTAGTGACGATAGCTGTGATTCCAGTCGAATTGGTACCGGCGACTGGGATTTTTCTACCTATATGGCCGTCAACCATCCAGGATTTACACGCATAACAATTGAAAACGTCACTTATCGTCGGGGATATAACGGCAAATTCTCACCGTCCGAACCACCCTCGCGCTACGCCATGTACCGCTGGG
Source organism: Litorimonas sp. (assembly GCA_039975855.1). Classification (GTDB taxonomy): domain Bacteria; phylum Pseudomonadota; class Alphaproteobacteria; order Caulobacterales; family Maricaulaceae; genus Litorimonas. The sequence goes on from JBDWGH010000005.1 coordinate 30,756, forward strand.
AAATCGACAATAATTGCGTGCCTGGCGCTGAGACATATGGAAATCACGCTGTAACTGCTGAAGAAGGCTTACCCCAGTGCCACACCTCAGGTCCATCTACAACGGTGAAGGATCGACGGATTATCACGGCGGCGGTTTTGAACTGCGCGAAGATTGAAGCCGATTCCCCAAATGGAATGTTCAAACAAAAAGACCCGTTACCGGTAGAAACATTTGTGAAGGTCTTTCTGACCGAACCAATGGGTAAGGGACAACAAAACGTTCTCTACGGAGAAATAATCGGCCCGGTCGTTAAGGGACAAGATGGCGAAGCCAATGATCTCGTGGCTGTCCGCAGATAATGTTTCTTCGTACCAAATATCTCAAAGACACCGGCGGCGCCGTTGCCGTTGAAGGGGCGATACTTTTTCCAGTGCTCGCCTTGATTGGCTATGGCGTCATCGATTTGTCGATGATGCTTCTCCAGGCTCACAAGATGGAACAAGGTCTTGTTGCGGGGGCAAGTTATTTGGCAAGAGCGCAATCACCAACACTGCTAACCACACAGGCTAAGAATATTGCCTTATCGGGACGGCCGGATGGTTCAGGCGAGGCGCGCGTGACGGGGTGGTCTGAGTCGGAAATCACACTGACAATCCGAAACATTCCAAACACGGGTCAGTATAGAGATGGAGCCGTCGTCCAAGTCGCTGAGTTCGCTTCCGCACACCCTTATGAGGGTTTGGGTTTCATCAAATTGGCCTCTGGGGGACGCGTCGTCATACGCACAGATCATGAAGAACGATTGGTGCGTGCACGATGAAACGGGTTTTTAGGAAATTCTGTCAGCGTGATGAAGGCGCTGTCACTGTCGAAACCTCTTTGACAATCATGGTACTCATCATTTTGACTGGAGGGTCGATCGAGGCGGGATACGCATTTTATCAGTATAATAGTGCTCAACAAGCTGTTCGGATGGGCGCAAGAATTGCGGCTACCTCTGACCCAGTTGCCACGACTGTTAGCACCATGACCGGACTTTCCAATTCAGTCTCTCAAGGCGAAGTTTTTCCTAATTATGAGGTGACGTGCCGCGCAGATACAAAGAGCTGTTCTCAAGGCAGCTATGATGCACGAGCCATGCAACGCATCGTTTATGGACCTGATGAAGACGGTACGTGCGCCGCGACATCGCGATCACGGCGGGGAATGTGTGATGTGTTTGAGGACACACAGCGCGCGCGAGTTGATGTTGCCTATATAAGTTCCGGTTTGGGAACAGCTGGTTACCAAGCTGACGCCGCGCCGCTTGTGAGCGTAACTCTTCGAGAGGTACCAATAAACTTCGTATTTCTCGACCTGGTGGGTCTCAATGGCTTGATCCACCTTCCCCCTGTTGAAGCCACCCTCATGGGAGAGGATTTGAAAAATGGTTAGACGTAGAAAATGGAACCGGCGACGTGGCGACAACCGTATTGAAAGCAAAGCGGATTATGGCTTGATTCAAGACACCGAGACTAATTCAGAAACATTGGATTTTGAAGAAATTTCGGAGTCAGATCAAAGTCTAGCCATCCCCCAATTCGAACCTGAAATCACGAACTCAGAGCTTACTGAATCCGAAGAGACACCTCCCCCAGCCGCTCCGGCCGGACAAAATTTCCCACGAGTTTTTGCTCTGGTCGGAGCCACGGGAGGGGTGGGGACGACATCATTAGCGACGCAATTAGCCCATGAATTTGCAATCGCAGAAGCGTCCAAACATATCTCGAAAAGACGTCCTAGCGACGCAAGAGTGTGTTTAATCGATTTAGATTTCGAATCTGGTGCCTGCGCGCACCATCTCGATTTATTACCCAGCCTGACGATGAAGGATTTATGTGGACCAGCAGATCAAATCGATACGGCTTTCACCCAGGCACTAGTCTCTACCCATGAGTGCGGCGTGTCATTGTTGGCCGCTCCAAATACGATCGGTGCAAATGCACGGGTAAATCCTCAAACAATCATGGCTATATTAGATGCAGCCGCCGATCTCTTCGATACAGTTATCATTGACCTCCCAAGATACCAGCAGCCTTGGACACTCTCAGTCATGCGGGCCGTCGATGTATTGGGGCTAACGTGTGAGCTTACAATTCCATCACTCCATGCCGCTAGAGAACGTCTGGCACAAATTGCGAATAGGGCAAATGGCGCTGTTAATGCGCAAGTTATATTGAGCAAGTTTGAGCGGCGTTCCTTTAAGAATACTCTGCGCTTAGGTGATGCCGAAACAGCTTTGGGTCGGTCTGTTTTATCTACGCTCTGCCTTGATCCGGATACAACTCGGGAAGCTCTAAATTGCGGCGAACCTGCTGGCGTTATCAGACCAGACTCTCGCTTTGTGAAAGACGTTAGAAAATTGGCCGATGTGCTGAAAGCTGAAAAAGTCAGCCCAATGGCCAAAGTCGCATAAGACGTTTTTAAACCGATTTACCCGTCGTTAACCCTTTGCCCTAACGTCGACCTAAATTTTATGTCTTAGTCAAATAAAATGGGACGATTTTCGCACGCATTCATTGAAGACAATCAACAGATCGGCGTGAGCAATCAAACGCCCGTTGAGAATATTGCGATCCTCCCCGAGTTAGTTTCAAACGGGTCCGAACAAGACACGGTCCGTGTCTCCGTCGACGAAAACACTCAGGTTATGGAAACTGGAAATGTTTGGCTGGAAACAAAGATAAAACTCCACTCCCGTTTAATCGATGAGATTGACCTTGCGCAATTGGACGGATTGGAAAGTGATGAATTACGTGAAAAAGTTCACGCCATCGTTTCTGAAATGGCGCGTGAAGATAAGCTAAAGATGAATTCCGCCGACCTAAAAAAGCTCGGCGACGGCGTCTACGACGAGATGGTTGGGCTAGGCCCACTTGAAGTCTTACTCCAAGATGAGACCGTATCAGATATTCTGATCAACACGCATGAACGGGTATTTGTTGAACGCAGAGGTGAACTGGAATTATCCGCGGTGAAATTTGCGAATGAACCGCACCTAATGCGTATTATTAACCGGATCGTCTCGCAGGTTGGAAGACGTGTTGATGAAAGCCAGCCCCTTTGCGATTGCCGTCTTTTAGATGGTAGCCGCGTCAATGTCGCCATCGCACCAATTGCGGTTGATGGCCCGCTTGTATCAATTCGAAAATTCTCGAAAAGCCCGCTCACTTTGGACAAGCTGATTGAGTTTAATGCGATCCCAGATATCGTTGCTCAATTCCTTTGGGCTGCCTGCAAAGCCAGAGTCACGATTCTGATTTCCGGTGGAACAGGGTCCGGTAAAACGACACTTCTGAACGCTCTTTCGCAGTCAATTTCTGAAAAAGAACGCCTCATCACGATTGAAGACGCTGCGGAATTGCAACTTCAGCAACCGCATGTCGCGCGGATGGAAACACGCCCGCCTAACATTGAAGGACGCGGCGAAATTAAGCAGCGCGGTCTCGTTAAGAACGCACTGCGAATGAGGCCTGACCGTGTCATCTTAGGTGAGGTTCGCGGCGAAGAAGCTTTTGATATGTTGCAGGCCATGAACACAGGTCATGAAGGTTCAATGGCGACCTTACATGCAAATACACCGCGAGACGCTCTAACGCGTTTGGAGCAAATGGTTGCCATGGGGGACATGAAAATCACCCCTGAAGCGGTCGCCGGACAAATTGCATCTGCTGTTGGAATTATCGTCCAGGCCACACGCCTGTCAGATGGTCAGCGCAAGATTACATCAGTGGCGGAAGTGACCGGCATGGAAGGTCCCGTCATTCAAATGCAGGAATTATTTAATTACACACGCACTGGCACAGGGCCCGACCATAAAGTCATCGGTGAGTTTCGGGCGACAGGTATTCGTCCCAAATGCTTAGAAGAAATTACCACGTTAGGCATACCTTTGCCCGACGGATTATTTGAACCCAAAGTCTTACACCCCGGACGCTTGTCTGAACTCTCGTTAAAAGAGCGCGTCGGATAATGTCCCCAGGTCAAAAATTCGTCATATACGGCTTAATTTTCGCAGCGGCAGTTCTCTTCCTGCAAGCTATCATCGGGCTTGGCAAACAAGCCTCAAAACGCGTGCACTTGGCAAATGACCGCCTACGGCGTGTAGCCAAAGCGGACAGTGAAGGTGAAGCCCTTGGGCGTCTAAGACGCGCCAGATCTATGACGTCAGACGGTCATTTGGCGGGTTTGAATGCACGCGTTGCTCAGCTTGTTATGCAATCAGGACTACCATTAGGGCCATACGGTTTCTATTTTGCTAGCCTCGGCATGGCGGCCTCCATCGGCATTACGGGGTTTTTCGTTCAAGGCACCCCGATTGGCGCTGCTATCGGCTTTTCTATCGGTGCAATTTTCCCTGCATTGGCGATTTCGTTTTTAGTCAAACGACGTCAGAAAAAAGCTGTCTCACAGTTACCTGACGCTCTGGATGTTATAATTCGGTCTCTGGCAGCTGGTCATCCCGTGCCAGTAGCTATGGCCTTGGTTGCGCGAGAGATGCCTGACCCCATAGGAAGCGAATTCGGGATAGCATCTGACGAGGTCAGCTTCGGGTCCACAATCTCGGCGGCCGTTCAGAAAATGTCTGATCGCATCGGACATGAGGATTTCGAGTTATTTTCTGCCATGATCCGCTTGCAAGAACGCACAGGCGGTAATTTGGCGGAACTACTTCGATCAAATGCTAAAACCATACGCGATCGCCAAAAGATGCGCCTGAAAATCAAAGCTGCCTCGGCAGAAGGCCGGATGAGCGCCCTAATTTTGAACGCTGCACCGCTCATTCTATTCATATCCGTCAATAAGATGAGCCCAGACTTTTATGGGGAAGTGAAAGGGAATCCGATCGTGACCTATACTCTTTGGGGTGTTGTTGTGTGGATGGGTCTTGGAAATCTTGTCATGCGTAGAATGATAAATTTCAAGATATGAGCTTCCACAACGCCCTCGCTATTCTGATTGCGATGTCCTTCTTGGGCATTTCATTTGTCTTATGTTTTATCGCTATTCGTGGTGCCATTTTGGAAAGCAAGCGTGTCGAAAGACGCCTCGCGGGTGGTGCACGGCTGGATGAGGACGCAGATATTGGGATAGGCGCAAAATCACGCGCTAAACGTAATCTTCTCTCTCAACTTGGATCGCACCTCACATTACCGGACGCCAAGGAAATTACGCGTCTAAGATTCATGCTTGCGCAAGCGGGGTATTTTGATCGTAGCACTGTGAAGAGTTTTTTAGCCGCACGTGTCATTTGCCTATTCGGACCAGTTGCCATTTGCCTCGCACTCTGGGGTACGCTTGCCGCCAAAACAGGTACAACGCCAGCTGTTGCGATTTGTTTTTTGTTTGTTGGTGTCGGTCTTTTTGGGCCTGAACAAGTCTTGAGGTTTAAGGCCGGGAAACGAACGGATCAGTGCCGCAAGGGTTTCCCCGATATGATGGATTTAATGACAGCCTGCGTCGAAGCGGGCTTAGGCATGGATGCCGCATTAGTCCGGGTTGGTCATGAATTGGGCGGACGATATCCTGCGCTCAAACAAAATCTAGATATTATGAATTTGGAGCTTCGGGCAGGGCGAGAGCGAAATGAAGCCATGCTTAACTTTGCGGATCGGCTAAACCTCGACGAAGCTAAAGCGCTGGCCGTTATGTTGAAACAAGCAGAAGAGATGGGATCCTCCGTTGGTCAAGCCTTGCGGACATTCTCTGATGACATGCGTCATAAACGTATGATGAAAGCGGAGGAAAAAGCAGCCGCACTTTCCGCTAAACTGACGGTACCTCTGATCTTATTTATTTTTCCGACGATTATGGTGATGTTGATGTTACCAGCCGGTATTCGTATTATGGCCGGATTGACATAGTGTATCGTCATATCATCATAAGTTCGTGCTTAACGTTCTCCATGACAGCCCAAGCGCGCACAGCCCCTTCACCGGAAGTCCGCGCTGTCCAAACTGACTCGACGGATGTCTTTGAGGTATTAACGACATTGAGGGACGCAGAAGCCTCTTTGAAGAAGCGCGATTACATGACAGCACGCCGCGGGTTCGAAAGCGTACTTATGCACGACCCCGATCTAGAATCCGCCCGATCTGGCCTCCGCCGCACATTGATTGCTCTCGGCGATATTCGATCTGCCTTACCCTATCTGAGCGACATGATATCCGCAGACAGTGTCATAATTCGTATTCGGTCTGGTTTGGTAAAGAACCCTGAAGTCCTTTTGAAAACGACATTGCAAAACAATCCCGACCCGCGGCTCTGGACATTGCTGGGACAATTGCAGGATGCTGAAGGAGAATTTATGGCGGCCCGGCAATCCTACGCTATGGCCGGATTGGCAGGCGCACGCCCGGGGTTAGCAGAAAACAATATTGGTCAGTCCCACTGGATAGCCAATGAATATGAGTTGTCTTTGAAAGCCTTTACCAAAGCAGTGGTGCTCGACCCTTTTGACACACAATTCGATAATAATCGACGGCGAACACTGGTGCGCCTAGGTCAAACTCACGATGCAATCTCGGGGTTGAGCGCGGAACGAGCTGGTCTGTTTTTGGCCCAAGCGGGAGACAAAGCTGCTAAAGAAAATGAGACCGGTTTGGCGAGACTATTATACCAAAAGTCGCTGAATATCGCGCCCCGATATAATCCACTTACAGCGGAAAAATTGGCGCGTTTGAAATAAGCATTCCGACGCCGACAAAAACGCCGAGACTAAGCGATAAACCTACTATTGTTAAGATGCCATCGCGGGCGGTAATTCCCAATCCTAAGATCAATACGATCGCCGCCGGAGCCACGACGCCGAACGGTACCATCCCTAACGGGAAGAACGAAAGTGCCAGCACAATAGCGACGATAGAGATCAAGACTTGCATCGGTCCAGTTACTGCCCATAGCAAACGTGGTCGAATAACACCGTCGATTTTCGCCAAAAAAGGGCGCACTTTGGCTTGTACTTTTGAGAGCTTATCAGACGGAATTTTAACCCGTCGCAAAACTTCAGGCATCCAAGGCGTTCTGCGTCGGAACAAAAGCTGTAGAGCAAAGACGATCACAATGACGCCAAAAGCGGGTGGGATACCCGGTATCGCCCCGAGAGGTGTCATCATACAGAGCCCGCAAAGTACCATCACCGGTCCAAATGACCGATTACCAAAGGCTTCCACCACAGTTTTCAAATCGACAGAATCCGACCCATCTAAAGCCGTTTCTATTTGATCCAAAACGCTTTGCAGCGGTGTATCTGCTTGTGTGTTGATATCTTCATCCATTACGTGACAAATGTGGCCTGCGCCATTAGGGCGCAAGCACGTATTTTGTTAAATTTCAGATTATTTTAGGGCCTACAAAAGATGGAATTGGAGTTGTGGCTCAGCCTCGTCGCCCTATTCTTCACGGGGGGGCTCACCCCGGGCCCGGCTGTCATGCTCGTTTTGGCGTCATCTTTTCGTTATGGCTTCAAACCCGCTTTACTACCCGCATTAGGTGTCGCGTCAGCAAATGTGCTTTGGCTTTGCTTAGCCGCAAGTGGAACGGCCGCACTTTTTGAAGTTTACCCGAACGCGACCTTGGCGCTGAAGGTCATTGGGATTTTGGTTCTCGGTTGGATGGCGTTTTCCGTGATGTTCGGACCTCTCCCGCGATTGGAGCCCGACCCAGATGATGCCCCAAAACGCGGACGCCTCTATGCTAAGGGGTTCCTACTTCAAATTACGTCGCCCATGCCATTGGTATATTTTGGCATGCTACTACCATTATATTTTCAGACCGAAGCCCCAATGGCCCCTCAGTTTTTGACAATGTTGGTCACTGTTACGGTATTGGAGCTGTTTGGTTTATCCTTATATGCTTATGCCGCACAGTCGATCCGGCGCTTCTTGCAACATCCCCGAACGGGACGCATCTTCAATGTGCTAATCGGTCTCATAATGATTGCCTCAGGTGTTTTTGCTGTGCTTTCCACCGCATAACCCTTGCAAAGATTGGCGGCCCCGCTATCAGGCCGCGAGAATAGAAGGATAACTTTTCCATGGATATGAGCAAAATTCCGACAGGCGAAAACCCGCCTTTTGACGTCAATGCCATCATTGAAGTTCCGCTTGGCGGCGAACCTATTAAGTATGAGTTAGACAAGCATTCGGGCGCTATGTTCGTTGATCGCTTCCTCTACACCTCAATGCGTTACCCTTGTAACTACGGTTTTCTACCCCACACATTGTCTGACGATGGTGATCCAACGGATATCATGGTTGTGGGTCAACGTGCGCTTGTTCCAGGTTGCGTCATCCGCTGTCGCCCCGTTGGCGTTTTGCTTATGGAAGATGAAGCTGGAATGGACGAAAAGATTGTGGCGGTCCCGCACGGCGCGCTCACGCGTTATTACGATAAAATCAAAACCTACACAGATCTGCCACAGGTCTTGCAGGATAGAATTCCTCATTTCTTTGAACACTATAAAGATCTGGAGCCAAATAAGTGGGTCAAAATTCTCGGCTGGGAAGGTCCAGAAAAAGCTGGTGATATGATCCTCAACGGAATCAAGAACTACAAAGGCTAGTTTCTCTCTACCTTTTCATGTGATTAAATCATGTTATCCCTGTCCCAAAACGGATGGGGATTTTTATGTTCAGAACACTTTTTATTGGCTCAACCTTTGCCTTAGCGGCTTGCACTGCACAAACATCACCCGAACCCTCCAATTCCGTTTCCAAGGATGCACCCGCCCCCGGATTTGTCACCCAAGCCACCCAAAAAGCCAATACGGCACTGGCTAAAAAACTACCCCTCTCAAACCAGCAAGATTTCGAAGATGCCTCGCGAGGGTTTATCGCGGCGATTGCCGCGCCTGCTATTCTAGACGACGGCGGAAATCTGGTCTGGGAAATCGCGCAATATGATTTTATCACGGGCGACGCACCTGAAACCGTCAATCCGTCTCTGTGGAGACAAGGTGAGTTAGTCGCCAAACACGGTCTCTTCGAAGTTTCACCAGGTCTGTACCAAGTTCGTGGGTATGACCTGTCGGTGATGACATTAATCGAAGGAGATAGCGGATGGATTATCATTGACCCTCTAACCAATGTTGAAACGGCCAGAGCTGCCCTGAAGCTGGCCAACGACACCTTGGGTACAAAACCTGTTTCTGCATTGCTCTATACGCATAGTCATGCCGATCATTTTGGCGGCGCCAAAGGTATTCTACCTAATGGCGCGGGGGATGTCCCAGTCATTGCGCCTCAGCACTTTTCTGAAGAAGCCGTGAGCGAGAATGTTTTAGCTGGCAATCATATGACGCGCCGGGCGACATTGATGTTCGGCTCAACTCTACCCCGCAGTGCAACTGGCCATGTGAGTTCAGGTTTGGGGCCCGGACTACCGCGGGGCAATGTGAGCCTCATCCTACCCACTGAAGAACTCGGCAGCGGCATTACTAAACGCGTAATTGACGGTATAAAATTTGAATTCATGGATATGGGCGGAACTGAAGCTCCCAGCGAATTCGTATTCTACCTCCCTGACTTCAAAGCCCTACACACAGCAGAGGTCGCGAGCGGAACATTTCATAATGTCCTGACTCCGCGCGGGGCAAAATCTCGTGATGCTTTGGCATGGTCGCAAGGGATTGACCAAATGCTGGCCCAATATGGGTCTAAATCGGAAATTGTGCTTGCCAGTCATCACTGGCCGAAATGGGGCACCGATCGCGTACAAACGCATCTTCGAAATCAACGTGACATATACCGCTATGTCCATGACGCGACATTGCGTGCCGCAAATAGCGGGTCAGGAATGATTGAGGCCGCAGAAAATTTGCGAGCCCCCAAATTCTTGGAAGAGGATTTCGGCGCGAGAGGTTATTACGGTACGCTTAATCATAACTCCAAAGCTGTCTATCAACATTACTTCGGATGGTGGTCAGGCGTTCCTGCCGATTATCATAAGCTACCGCCTGAACAATCTGCTGTTAAATATGTGGCGGCCATGGGCGGCGCCGATGCCGTATTAGAACAAGGCATAAAGGCTTATGAGGCGGGTGATTTCCGTTGGGCAGCGGAGGTTTTAAACCACCTGGTATTTTCAAAGGAAGGCGGTCAGGCAGGAAAAGACTGGCTGGCAGCGACTTATGAGCAAATGGGATACCAAGCGGAAAGCGGCGCATGGCGCAGCTATTACCTGACAGGGGCGCAAGAACTTAGAGTTGGTCTGGTTGCGCGCAATGTTGCTAATCCAGGCAGTGCGGACGTGTTGCGTTCCGTTCCGACCCAGACCTTGTTGGATGCAATGGCAGTTAGATTTGACGGATCAAAGGTTTCAAAGAACCCGAAAACCCTAAACTTCATTTTTACAGATACCGAAGAAGATTTCACAATTGAGGTAAACCGTTCCACTGCTCTCGCTAGGCCTGGCCTATCTAAAGATCCAGCAGCCACTGTGACTCTATCCCGCAAAGCCTTCAACAAATTGCTCAGCCAACAAGCAGAGTTCGGGGAGCTTATGAAGGCTGGAGATATTAAACTCTCGGGCAATCCATTGGCGGCGAGAGATTATCTCACCGCACTAGAGACACCAGAGCTCTGGTTTAACGTTGTCGAACCGTAAGGGCTATTTAGGCGTAATGCGCAATAGACGGCCATCATTGTCTTCAAGCACATAGATTGCGCCGTCTAAGCCGGTCTCAACTTCTCGAATGCGTTTGCCCATGTCAAAACGTTCAGCTTCTTTGGCTGTTGGGCCGCGATTACCTTCTTCAAATTCAACGCGAATAAGCGCTTGGGATCGGAGACCGCCAATGAAACCGTCCCCCTTCCAATCGCTAAATTGGGAACCGTCATAAATTGTGAATCCCGCAGGCGCGATTGTTGGTACCCAATATTCGGCAGGCGCTTTAAATACAGGATTGGTGTCGTGATCAGGGATATCAACACCGGAATAATGCGTCCCATTAGACACCACAGGGTAGCCGTAATTTGAAGACCGAACGATATGGTTCAATTCATCCCCATCCTTAGGTCCCATTTCATGGACCCAAAGGCGGCCCTGGGCATCGAAATCAATGCCAAGTGGGTTGCGGTGACCGAGAGTCCAGATTTGCTGCGTGACACCGCCTTGCGCGGCAAAGGGGTTATCTTCCGGAACAGATCCGTCAGCGTTAATCCGAACAACCTTTCCCAAGTTCATATCCATATTTTGGGCTGGAGTGAACTTTTGCCGTTCACCCGATGTAATATAAAGATACCCACCGCCATCTTTTGCGTTCGCGGGACTAAAGGCTAGGCGGTGACCATAATGACCATTGCCTGTGACCTTTGGAGATTGTTCCCAAATACGTTGACGATTGACCAGCGATCCGCCGCGCGCCGAAGCCGTAAGGGTCGCGCTCTCTACTACAGCACCCGACAAGCTATCATCTTTAGAGTCACGCTCGACGAACGAGATATAGATACGCTTATTATTCGCAAAATCTGGATCGAGAATAACATCGCCAAATCCACCCTGATTTCGTTCGGTGACAGATGGAAGATTTCCAATCTTTCCAAGCTTTTTGCCGTTCCGGCCTACTAGCCAAAGCGAGCCGCTTTGTTCGGTGACCAGCATACGACCATCAGGCAACACAGTCATCGCCCAAGGCCCGTCAAAACTCTCAAGTGCGGTCACTTCGATTTCGGACCCCGCCGAACCTGTGATAGTTTTCGCAGATGACGTAGCTGCCAATGACAGAACAGCAGCAGAAAGAAACAATGCTCGCATGATGAATACCCTCAAATGAATTTGGCCTTACCCTTCATACGGAGTGAAGCCACGTTTAGTACCTATTCGAACAGGCCGAAGTAAAGGAATTCCGCTTCAAATCCTTGTGAGAAGACTACACGCCCCAATAGTGATGTCACTCTTCCGGTCTTTCCGCATTCAACATGTCTTCTTGTTCGTTCGTCTCCAAAAGGCGCTTACGTTCTTCCGCAACCTTTTCTTCAATGAAGTGATCTGCTTTCGCCGCAGTGTTGGAATCGAACTTATCGAGTTTGATCGGGATATCTTTTTCCTCCAGAAGCTGGGGGGTTTGCCGAATTCCGTCATCGACATCATCCGTCAAAAGCGGTGTGAGCGTAGAAAGTGTAATGTTGTAGGAAGGGTCAGGAATTGAAAAACCAGCGTCTTCCAAAGCCAATTTGACTGCGCGCAGAGCCAAAGACCGTGCACGAGAAAAAGATGTGCTTCCCTGATCAATCCAAGCTCTAAAGGTCAGGTCAATCGTGGACGGCCCCATATCCATGATATGGCCATTTGGCTCCGGATCATCCTTGATGAAATCGAGTTTGGAGATTTCCGCTATGCCAAGCTGGATTGCCGCTTGCGGGTCGTCAGACGGCTTCACCCCGATTGAAAACTCAAACCTTCGTTCAGGGATGCGTGTGTAATTTATGATTGGAGATTTATAAACTTTGGCATTTGGAATTCGAAGGTGGTTTCCATCTGGTGTCATTAATATGGTCGCACGAGACGTCATACGAATGACCCGTCCGACAAGCCCTTCGATTTCAATAAAGTCATTCGGTCGGAAAGGTTGATTGAAAGACAACATTAAGGAGGAGACGTAATTATCGACCGTGTCTTTGACAGCAAACCCAATCGCAATACCTGTAATTCCCGCCGCCCCCAAAATAGCGCCGATGAGGTTTCCAGCCCCCATCATTTCAAGTGCAAGTACGAGCCCCAACACCAGAAAAGCTAAGCGTACAGCCTGAGACAGAATTTCCGCCAGAAACATATTCCGCGTTATCAACCGCCAAAATCCAGCCCATTTCGCGAGGAAATGACCTATACTTGCAACCACCAAAAAAACGATCAATGAAACCAATAAAGCCGGACTTATCGCGACAAGACTGTCCCATACCTCAACCAATCGCGAGACCGCGCCGGAAACCTGCACCGGGTCAGGCGTTTCGGTCGATTGAAAAAATAGATACATAATGAATTGCCCCCACACCTTGTTCAAAAATAGTCGATTTACGATAGGATTGCAAAACTCCTTTTGCGGGAACCCCCTTGACGCCCCGTTTTTCTCAGGTCACAGAAAACCTACGCGAAGGGAAGCGCCCGCACCGTAAGAACGGTCGGCGGCCAACTTCACACTCGCGAGGGGAAGCGTGCCACTGTCGGGGAGACAGATAAAGGCGCGGCCAACTTCATAACACAACCGGACGGACGACCTAAGGGCACAGTCCAGACCGTACGTCCTTTTAAGGGGAGAGACGTTGTTATGACACTCTATCTAATTATCGGGGCAGGCTTGATTGCCGTGCTCTACGGGATCATCACCCGAGCGGGGTTGATGAAAGCCTCCACAGGTAATGAGCGCATGAATGAAATCGCAGGCGCGATTCAAGAAGGTGCAAAAGCTTATTTAAACAAACAATATAAGACGATTGCGATTGTTGGCGCATTTGGCGTTATCGCTCTATTCTTATTATTCCAAAACCTCATTGCTCCGCTTGGCTTTGTCATTGGTGCAGTTTTATCTGGTATCGCAGGCTATGTAGGTATGTTGGTATCTGTTCAAGCCAACGTGCGCACGACCGAAGCCTCTCGTCAGTCATTGGGAGCAGGCCTAAACGTTGCCTTTAAAGCTGGCGCAATTACCGGCATGCTCGTCGCTGGCCTCGCCCTTTTGGGTCTGGCAGTTTATTATATGCTGCTTACGGGTCCAATGGGCGCGGATGAACGCGGCGTTATTGACGGGCTTGTGTCTCTTTCACTCGGCGCGTCTTTGATCTCTGTCTTTGCCCGTCTTGGCGGCGGTATCTTCACCAAAGGGGCAGATGTCGGCGGCGACCTCGTCGGTAAAGTTGAAGCTGGTATCCCAGAAGATGATCCTCGTAACCCAGCGACAATCGCTGATAACGTCGGTGATAATGTTGGTGACTGTGCAGGTATGGCCGCAGACTTGTTCGAGACATATGTCGTGACAATTGCCGCGACAATGATCCTAGGGTCTATCTTGTTCGGTGCAGTTGGTGAGCTCGCTCTGTATCCGATGGCAATCGGCGCTGTTTGTATCCTGACCTCTATAGTTGGCACATATTTTGTGAAGCTCGGTAAGGGTTCAACCAATGTTATGGGCGCCTTGTACAAAGGCTTGATCGTAACAGGTGTGTTATCTGCGGGCGCCATTTACGGAGTTACGCATGTCCTACTCGGAATGGGTGAAATCGCTGGTACCGACTTCTCCGGTATGCAGTTATTCCTTTGTGGAATTACTGGCCTCGTCATTACGGGTTTAATCGTAATGATCACGGAATACTACACAGGGACGAACTATCGCCCTGTGAAATCCGTCGCGGCAGCCTCAGAGTCTGGACACGGCACGAACGTCATCGCAGGTCTCGCGGTCTCAATGGAGGCGACAGCTATTCCGGCGTTGATCATTGTAGCAGGTATCATCATTACCTTCAGCCTCGCCGGACTTTATGGCATTGCGGTTGCTGTAACGGCGATGCTTGGCGTTGCTGGTATGATTGTCGCGCTCGACGCATTCGGTCCTGTGACCGACAACGCGGGCGGTATTGCTGAAATGGCAGAGTTAGACCCAGAAGTACGAAATACAACAGATACACTTGATGCGGTTGGCAACACAACCAAAGCCGTTACCAAAGGCTATGCCATTGGTTCTGCCGGCTTGGGTGCGTTGGTATTATTCGCAGCCTATTATCAGGACATCCTGTATTTCAGTGCACAGGAAGGGAATGCGCTATCCGGCGTTTCTGTCGATTTCAGCCTGACTAATCCATATGTGATTGTCGGTCTGTTTATCGGCGGCCTATTGCCCTACCTCTTTGGCGCTTGGGCGATGCAGTCCGTTGGACGCGCAGCCGGTGCTATTGTTGAAGAAGTCCGCCGTCAGTTCAAAGCCGATCCAGGCATCATGGCCGGCACATCCCGTCCAGATTATGCCAAGGCTGTTGATTTGTTGACTGGTGCGGCGATCAAGGAAATGATCAAACCATCCCTTCTACCAATTCTCGCGCCAATTGTTCTGTACTTTGCGATCTACTTCATTGCGGGCACAAGCCAGGCGTTAGCCTCGCTCGGTGCAATGTTGATGGGCGTGATTGTAACAGGTCTTTTCCTGGCACTTTCCATGACTGCCGGCGGCGGTGCTTGGGATAATGCCAAGAAGTATATCGAAGACGGCAATCACGGCGGTAAAGGATCAGAGGCTCACAAAGCCTCCGTCACTGGCGATACAGTTGGTGACCCTTACAAGGATACAGCTGGACCTGCAGTTAACCCAATGATCAAGATTACAAACATCATTGCGTTGCTACTATTGGCTGTTATCGCTCACTAATCAGAGCATTAAATTTCGCAAGCAATTGCGAGGGGGAGAGCGCCCGTCCCGGCACAGAGAAAACTCTGGTCGGGGCGGGTTTTTTTATTCATCATCCGACTCGTATGTGATGGCAAAAACACCAACAAAAACTACGGCTGCAGCGAGTACAACCAGCCCTGTACCAAGAGCAAATTTCCCTGCTGTTTTAACACCGTCGCTGAGGTCTTCTTGACCCGATTGAAATTGATATATCTCCTGTCCGTTCAATCTTATTTCGGGTTCAGCTGAGAGGGTTAAAGCCAGACGTGTTTCAACATATCCCGTCTGAATTGAATCTGGTCGCAGAGCCCAATCAATTGGCGCCCGATCCGAATCAATGCGGCGACCAATCAATGCGAGTTCGGGTTTAGATTTTCTAGATTTCCCGTCCCCGCCAAAAGGTATCGTAACGCCGACCCGCGCTTCGACGTTTTGACCCAAAATCGCATTTTCATAATCGGAAATTTGCGCGTGGCTCGGAACTGCTAATGCAGCTACGCAGAACCCTCCCATTAATGTCAGTATATGTTTCATCAGTCTCTCCCAGTTTATTCTCAAACTCTGAGAGGCAGCTTTCTTTCTGTCCAACCACCGTGTGTTTCAGTTTCTTCCCATATGTTTCGAACTGTTTCATGTGACAGGCTCTCATTTCACGCTTATGCTAATTGTCATGACGGAAGACCGTGTAATGCCAATAGTCAAAGGGGAAGAGGTATCCGCCCCGCTTGGCCGCCGTGCGGATATGTTAGCCGCGCTACTTGCAGGTTGCGGTACAACCATATCCATCATCGGGGCGAGCTGGTTTTTTCTAGGGTTTGCTGAAAATGACACTCGACCCGAGCATTTAACATCTGCCCTCGTCCTCACCGTGATCCTGTTCGCTTTCGCAATTGTGCCATTTCTATGTGTCTTTCGATTTGCGCGTCGCGCACACCGTCACGGAACAAAACGCGCCCATTTACTCTGGACGGTTTTTCTTATGTTGCCTTGGGTTGGACTGGGGGCAATTGCGGTATCCCATACCCCTTTGCCGATTTGGTGCGGGTTGATTATTGCTGGATTAGCCGTCCTTCTCACGCTCTGGGCAATCGTATCTCTAGTCTTGGATTGGAATGTAACGCCTGAGAACACATTACATTCACAGCAAAATGAGATGCCTGACGCGACAGAATGACATAAGTTTAACACATTATTTCAGCCTGTATTCAGGTAGAGATGTGTATCAATGCGCTCGAAAGGAGTTCCTCCATGACAAATTTGTTTAAATCTCCAACCCAAACTCTGCGCCATTTTTTAGTCGCGGCTTCGGCTTTGACACTGGTCGCCTGTGCGACACCTACGCCCTATCAACCTGCTTCAGAGCCAGGCGGCTATGACGGATTTTCGCAGCAAATGATCGAAAATGACCGCGCGCGAATTACGTTCGGTGGCAACTCGCTGACCAAACGAGAAACCGTTGAAAATTACCTCTTATACCGGTCGGCTGAAATGGCCATTGAGCGCGGATTTGAAACCTTCACCCTTCAAGAGCGGGGTCTAGAAGAAGATAAGAAAGTCCGTGTCACCCCCGGAATCGGCAGTAGTTTCGGATATGATCCGTATTTTGGATATAGTTTTTATCGACCGCGTTTCGGTTGGTCACGTGGTTATCGATATTCTCGTTTCGCCGGGTTTAACAGAGGTCGTGGATTTGGTCGCCGGGGATTTTTCGGATATTCTTATGATCCATTTTTCGACGACTATGATGTTCGGGAAATTACTAAATACCGCGCCACTGCCGAAGTCAAATTTGGCCGAAACATATCCAGCAATGACCCCCGAACATTCAATGCTCGAGAGGTTTTGGAAAACCTAGGGTCGGGCATCACCTTCCCGGAAGAAAAGAGCTAAACTCCACCTTCCACGCAAATATTTCAAAAGCCATCCATTCCCGGATGGCTTTTTTTTATTGCCTAAGCTTCGTCAGCAAGTGTCTTTGGCGTTTTGTAGTAAAGCTTGAGACCATTTGCCGTACTCATCGAATCTGACTGCGTATTTAGTGCCGTACGCAAGCGGTCCAAAATAAGTACATCGATCGTGATAATAATTCCCGTGACATAGGTCGCATATTCCGGCGAGATACCTTGACTGACGAGAATTTCTTCTAACAGCACGATTGAGGCCGACGGTGTTCCGGCAGCTGCTGTTGCGTAAATCAGAGACTGCAGGCCAACAGTCAACATATCCAAGAGACTGACATCAAGGCCAAAGGCTTGCATTGTGTAGAGTGACAAAAGCATCAAACCAATGAGAGTCCCGACCATGTTGATGGTGGCGCCAATTGTATAGAAAGGGGTAGCTTCATCTGCATTTGCCCCTAATTGACTACAGGCCTCTCGCGTCGCGGTCAGCGTGGCGATAGAACTGGAGGTCGACAATGCAACGAGCGCTTGCGGCAATACGGCTCTCAAGACAAACCCTATCCCGCGCTTCTGCACATATGCGGTGACTACAATCATAATAACCCAAATAAAGCCCATAGCTGCAACATAAGGGACAACCAATTTAAACAGGTTCGTCAGTTGACTGAAGTTATCTTCGCTATTCAACGCAAGCGTAATAGAGCCGAAGACAGCTAATGGAATTGTATACTGTAGGAATTTTCGAAATCCCTTGATGAAGAGATCAGATATTTGGTCAGCCTGGTGGCCCAAATCCAAACGTTTCAAAGCTGCACCAAAAAGCAGGCCAGCATAAATCGAAATCATCAGAGCGGACGTTAAAACACCATATATTTTCTTTAAAAAAGGAATTTCTGTAACATCTCCAGTACCTGCACTGCTGGATGGGTCGGCCAGTCCAATATCCACCCCTCTGAAAAGCAAAAAGGCCGTCGTCGCGGCCAAAATTCCGAGCAGAGAAAATCCGACAAAGAACCCTAAAACCCGTGAAAATTTCGCACCTAACCCGCCCGTTGAAATCGCAAGGCTAGACCCAATAGACAAAATAATCAGTGCATACATCAACGGTTTGAGCGGCACAAAGAGCGCATCTTTGGCAAGCCCTGCAATCGACTTCGTAAGATATGTCCCACCGGGCGCAATATCCGTCGCGAGCCACGCAAAGCCCAACAACCAACCAAAAATCGCAAGCGAAGCAGCAATCACGACAAGCAAAAGCAATGGTATACTATGAATACGCGACATAATTTGTCCCCTGATTATTATTCCACTTGGTCTAGGCAGGACAAAGCGCGGGGGCAAGTCATGAAACCGCGAGCTGCAGTCACAGAAAATAAGGGTGTCTGTGCGTTAAGGCGTATACACCGTATAGGTTACATCTGCCCCTATGGTCCCCGTACCCATGGAGAAATCGTAAGCATTGGTATCCGATGCGTCTGCCGACAAGCTGAGGGCATAACGAATATTGAACGAGACAGCCTGTTCCAACAAAGACCCCGACGTGCGCGCCGTCCTTCGGCCGCCGTCAAATATTTTTGTCGGTCCGGCGCTCAAATCCGCCAAATCATCCAAGGTAGCATCGAGGCCGCTGCCTCCCACTGCAGGGTTTTGAGCCGCGTCACCCCATCGGCCAAGACCTGAACCGCCCGAGCGGTTAAGGCGAGATCGAAACCCAATATTTTCGTAATTCAGGGTGGCAAAGTCACCTGTCCGTGTAAGATTACTAGCTTCGGCATAAATATCGAAGGCGGTGTTGGAAACGACAAGAAAGCGAGAGACATTTCGAGCGCGGCGCGTGTTGATGTCTGTCGTTTCATCTAAACCGAAGGCCGATAGGCTGTCGGTGGCTTCCAAATAATCTATATCGCCGCCGCCTGGGTTTCCGAAATTCCCCCCGAAGGTTTCGTTATCTACGGTCAGGCGTGACGCCCCGCCCGACATATCATGTCCAGGATCGAATCCGGAATTCGAGTTGAAGACAAATCCGTTCCTGCCGATCAAGTCAGTCGCCGCCGAGCCAGAGGACGCAGGAGTCAGGAGGTTGAAATCGACCACCACTGGGGCCACGCCACCATTGGTCTCGTCTTCTGTCGCGGCAATCACAATAACGATCGGCAAGGCGCGAAAGAACGGGCGGTCAATCGCAGCGCTTGCCTGAGGTCCCGTTATTGAAGCGGCACACGATAAAAAAATTGCCGCACTAATACTCAACAGGATCGACTGACGATCATAGGATATCTTAGTAGCCCTAGGCATAACGCTTGAGAGCGTATCAAAATAGAATTTCGGACCTACGAACCAATAAGGTTATTAAAGTTCTAAATAAGCAGCCGAAATGCCTAGTCTTGTTTGTAGATAATCCCGTCTTTCATCACGAAATCCACATCTTCCAATTCCCGGATATTCTCCAATGGATCACCGTTTACTGCAATGATATCAGCCCGTTTCCCAACCACTATTGAACCACGATCATCCTTAACGCCGAAGAGCTCTGCATTGCCAATTGTTGCGGTTTGGATCGCCTTCATAGGCGTCAGTCCCCAATCGACCATGTACGCGAATTGCCGGCCATTATCTCCATGTGGATAGACACCTGCGTCAGAACCAAAAGCTAAATTGACGCCGGCGCGTGTCGCGGCCTGAAACTTTTCTCTTTGAGCTTTTCCAACGGTTCGTTCCTTGGCGAGGCTTTCTTCTAGAATACCAGCGGCCTCTCCTTCCGACAGAATATAATCGGAGACATAGATGTCCATTGACAAAAATGTACCCTTGCGTTTCGCCATTCTTAGACCTTCGGCAGAAATCAGGCTGGCATGTTCGACGGAGTCCACACCTGCCCGAATAGCAGTTTCAATGCCCTCTGCTCCGTGAGCATGAACTGCGACCTTCAAACCCAATAAATGCGCCTCATCGACGATGGCTTTCATTTCTTCAAAACTAAATTGCTGAGCCCCGATCTTGGTACCTTTGGATAAAACGCCGCCTGTTCCACAAAATTTGATAACCTTAGCGCCATATTTGTTATTTTCACGAACCTTAGCGCGCACAGCCCAAGGACCATCGGCGACCCCGCCGCTTTTCACGCCATATTGATAGGGCAGAAGGTTATTGTCACAGTGCCCACCTGTAATTCCGATGGACCGCCCAGCGGGAATCATATGCGGCCCTGGAACATCACCAGCATCAATAGCTTGCATCAGAGCGATATCTGCAAAACCTGGCGCACCTAAATTTCGGACCGTCGTAAAGCCGGCCATCAAAGTTTTTTCGGCATTCACGACGCCCGTAATGGCGGCGCGTGGCGTCGATACCGTCAGACGCTTATAACCATGTGTTGTTGCGTCACTGGTGAGATGAACATGAGAGTCTGATAAACCCGGCAAAACAGTCATGTTCGAGAGGTCTATTAAAACCGCATCCTCAGGCACATCAATCTTATCAATCGTCGCTTTTGACCCAATGGCCGAAATTACGCCGTCTTCTACGACGATAACCCGATCACGCTGGACTGTGCCTGTCTCAACATCAATCATTGCGCCAGCGTAGATGATCTGCGCGATATCATCTGCGGCAACGGTGGGCGCAGCCAATCCAAAAACCAGACAGGTCGAAAGAGCGAGTTGTTTGATCATCATGAAGCTTTCAAAATCTCTTAGGGTTTCAACAAACTGTATTGGTCGTGTTATGTCCAGTATGGATATAGTCTTACAAATCGTAAGCCGTGCTTTTCTTTCGTGTTTGAAAACGCCATAGCGCGGGAGTGAAGATGCATTCCCATAATTCAGCTCAAATGCTGGCCTTAATCCTCATTGGATTATTATCTGTGCGTCTCGTCGGTCTTTTTGTTGCGCCATGGGGCTTGCATGGTGATGAAGCGCAATATTGGGCGTGGTCGCAGGACCCGGCCTTTGGTTATTTTTCGAAACCCCCGATGATTGCCTGGGTTATCGGATCAACGACGTCCATATTTGGACACGCAGAATGGGCCGTACGTCTATCTGCGCCATTCCTGCATATGGGGACAACGATCATAATCTTCCTAGCGGCACGGCGTTTCTATGATGCGCGGGTCGGATTTTGGGCCGCGCTAATTTATACTCTTATGCCTGCTGTCTGGCTTTCTAGCTTTATCATGAGCACGGATGCGGCTTTGCTGCTATGTTGGGCAGTAGCCTTACACGCATGGGCTTGTTTGCGGTACGGGGGCGGCTGGGGGCGTGTTTTGCAATTGGGACTCGCTTTAGGACTGGGTCTGCTATCGAAGTATGCGATGGCCTTTATGGTACCAGTATTGTGTTTTGCTGTGCTGTTCGATGCCCCCAGTCGAAAGGCACTTTTGGGCGTGCGTGGATTTATCGTCGCTGGTATCGCGGCAGCCTTGCTGACGCCGAACCTGATGTGGAATGCCGCGCATGAATTTGCGACCATTTCTCATACCGCAGAAAATGCCAATTTGGGTCAGGATCTATTTAACCCCGAAGAAGTATTTCAATTTTGGGGAGATCAGTTTGGTGTCTTTGGCATTGTTCCATTTCCAATGCTCCTCATTGCGATTTTCGCGTCGTTCAACGGACGGTTACGGAGCCCGGCTAAATGGCTAGCGGCTCTGGCGGGGCTGCCTTTACTCGCTATTACTCTGGAAGCCCTGCTCTCTCGCGCCAATGCAAATTGGGCGGTGACCGCCTATATCGCAGCGCCGATTTTGGTTGCGCTCTGGGCGACCCAAACGACTCGCAGATTAACTTGGTTGAAGTGGGGCCTCGTTGTTCAAACCGTGATTGTTTTGGTCGTAGGCGGCGCAGGGGTGAGTGAAAAATCAATTGACGCCATTGGCATGAATAATGCTGTCAAACGATTACGCGCTTGGCCCGAAACGGCGGAATCCATTAAAGCCAAATTGGCAGAAGCAGAGTATGCTTATGTTGCGGCAGATAATCGGCTCGTCTTTTATGATTTGAATTATTACGGCATTGGCGAAACTGAACTTGCCATGTGGTCGCTCAATGCGTCACCCGCCCATCATGCCAATTTGACACGGGCCTTACCCGACACAAACGGGCCAGTCCTCATTCTGTCCCACCATCATAACTTTGAAGCGTATTTCCGCGAAGATTTCGAGACGCTCACAGAACTTCCCCCTATTCAAATTAATTTGGGGCCAGGTAAAACACGCGATTTAAAAGTGTTCCTCGGGACGGGGTATAAACGCACATCCCGAGAGGACAGGACCTAACCGTCACCCCAAAGCTGTTTCAGGCGCTTATCGCGGCCACAGCCATTGCGGTAATATTTGTATCGAAGTGAGTTTCGCTTGTAATAATTCTGATGATAGGCTTCGGCATCGTAAAATGTCACGGCCGGCAAGATGGGAGTCACGATTTCATCTGAGAATGGTTTAGTTTCAGTGATGAGCGCCAGGGATTTTTCTGCATCAACGCGTTGTTCCGGCGTAACAAAAATCGCTGAACGATAACTCGCGCCTTTATCACAAAATTGACCGCGATCATCGGTTGGGTCAACCGTTTTCCAATAATGATCCACCAATTGACGATAGGTTACGACAGCCGGATCATAAGTGACTTTGACGGCCTCGTAGTGACCCGTGCGATTTGTTCCAACTTTCTTATAAGTCGGGTTATCGAGCGTCCCTCCCGTATAGCCAGAGACGGCTTCTTTCACACCTGTGATTTTCTCAAAGTCAGATTCAGTACACCAAAAGCATCCGCCTGCAATGATCATTTCTTCCAGACCATCCGTACGTGTATTCTTAAACGGTGCTTGCGGCCCTGATATGGCAGACAGAACCTCCGCGCTGGCAGGTATTTCAGTTTTCTCCGCCGATTGTGCAGGTGCGCAGGCATAGACAGAGAGAGATAAAATTGCGGTCGCGGCCGCTGTAAGTAGATGTTTCATGCTCTTACAATCCTTCAAAGCCCGTGAGAGTTCCAGTCACGTTGCGGTGTAATGCGTGTGAGCTTATTCTCGGCTCGCCTTATAACCTGCCAATGCGCGTTCACGCGCCTCCTTGTGATCGACGATAGGTTTAGGATAATTGTCTCCTAATTTCACACCCGCTTGCGCCAATACATGTTTAGGCGCGGTCCAAGGTTGATGAATATATTTCTTAGGCAGTTTCGTCAGCTCGGGGACATATTTTCTGACATATTCGCCATTAGGGTCAAACTTCTCGCCTTGAGTGAAAGGATTGAAGATACGGAAATAAGGTGAAGCATCCGCCCCGCTACCCGCGACCCATTGCCAGCTCGCCGCATTGGATGCCGGGTCAGCCTCGAGCAGCGTATCCCAATACCACGCCTCACCTACGCGCCAGTCCGTCAGTAAATGTTTGATCAGGAAAGACGCACAAATCATGCGCACCCGATTATGTTGCCATCCCGTTTGCCAGAGCTGCCGCATGCCTGCATCCACCATTGGATAGCCCGTTTGACCCCGCCGCCAAGCTTCCACCTTGGCCTCATCACTATCCCACGGAAACTTATCGAAATCGGATTTGTAGTTCTCCGACGCTAAATTCGGATTGTAAAAGAGCAGCGTGTAGGAAAATTCGCGCCAGCCAATCTCGGTTAGGAACTTGTCTGAGATATAGTCATTATCTTTAGTTTTATTCCAAATCTGACGCGGCGAAATTTCGCCGAACGCTAAATGCGGGGACAGTTTTGACGTCCCGTTTTCATCATCGGGGCGATCCCGCTGCTCGGCATAATCTTCGACCGGACCCGCGAGGAAGCTTTTCAATCTGTCCATCGCACCGTCTTCACCAGGAGTATGACAACCCATCATCTTAGAACCCCAATCCGGAAAGCTCGGCAGGAAATTCCAGCCATCCAGCTCATCCGAAGATAAGCTCGAAACGCAATTCAATGATCGCGGCGTTGGCAAGGATTTATCAACAGTGAAGCTCGCTTTTGCCGCGCGCCAAAACGGAGTGAAGACTTTGTAAAATCCACCCGTTTTGGTTTGCACTTCCCAAGGCTCAGTCAAGAGATTGGCTTTGTGGCTCTCAACCTTCAGGCCGCGTGATTTTAAATCCGATTTAATCGCCTCATCAATCTCTCGCGCCCAACCTTCATAGCGCCGATTCCAATGGACTTCATCCGCGCCGGTTTGTTCAATAACTTCATCAAGAATTTTGGCCGCCTGGCCGCGCCGCAAAATCAACTGCCCGCCTTTGCTCTCAATCGCGTCAGACAGAGAGGTCAAAGAATGATACAGCCAAACTTCTGCCGCCCCGCCCAAGGCACGGCCTTTATTGGACTCATCGACGTAAAGCAGGACAAGCGGTTTATCGCTGGATATAGCCGCCTGCAGAGCGGGATTATCAGCAAGGCGCAAATCGCGGCGAAACCAAACGATGACGGAGTTTTGTTTAGACATGGTCTAGTTACGCATGGAACGCGCTGTCCGTTGTCCAAATCTCAAGGTTTCAAACTCTAACCTAAAGTCGTCGCAGAAATATCGAATAAATCTGCCATCACGCTTTCTGTTGTTGGCCAACGTCCAGCACCCTTTCCTCGGATGCGGTATTGATCGCCATCATCGAAATCAAACACGGCATGTGCTTCTTCACCATCGGCTTGTGCGAGGAAATTATTCTTTGAGAGATCTTTCAGCTGTAACGCGGAAGAAAACCCGTTTTGATCTTTCCAGAGTTTTGAAATCCGTTTCCACGCGCCCGCCGCGGGTGCTTCAGGATTGAAATCAGCAATGCTGTCCAGCGGAATATCGTCCAGCGTAATGGCTTCATCAAAACCGAGCATGGCGATGAGACGAATTTTCGCCGCTGCATCTTCACCGCCAACATCCGCGGTTGGATCAGCTTCCGCAAACCCCTTATCTTGCGCGTCCTTCAACGCTTCGGCATAGCTTTTGCCTTTTCCGATTTCGTCGAGCATGTAATTTGTTGTCCCGTTCAACAGCGCCTGTACCCGAGTAATGCGGCCTTTCTCACGAATACACATTTCCAGAACAGGCATGCCGCCGCCAGCCGCAGAAGAGAACCGCAATTGCGCGCCATGTTTTTCGGCAAAATCGAGCAGACTTTGCCCGCCCGCTGCAATGGCTTGCTTATTCGCGGACACAACATGGACGCCATTTTCAAGCATGGTTTTGCAATGACCAAGGGCCGGTTCGACGCCGCCCGACACATCAATAAAGACATCGGGTTTCGCCGCAAAAAGATCTGCAAAATCCGTCGCCAAAACATCCGGTTTATATCCTTGGTCGATATATTTGTCCGGGTTACGAACCATAATCTTTGCGATTTCAAACTGGTCGGGATGAGCCGCAACACGGCGGAACACACCACCTCCAACAACGCCCAAACCCATCATCGCAATGCGTAATTTTCGCGGAGTAGGCGCGGGCGTCATTTTTCCTGTCGTACTTCCGACACGAGTATAAGACGGCAGACCCGGTGTGCCGACGCGGAAAGGAACTTCATTCTTACGCGCAAATCCGAGCGCGCGCGGCGCGATGAGAGGCCCCGCAACCTGAGTCGCATCGTCCCAAGAAATTTCTTCATAGCGTGCAGCATTCAGGTTGGACTTTGGATCGACTTCATAAATACCGTTTACGTCTTTGAGTAACACGGCTTCGACACCCAGCTGATTGGCGACATAAAGTGCCGTCAAATCCGCTCCGCCGTCGCCCAGCAATACAGCACGGTCTTTTTCGCCAATCGCCACAAACCCCGGCATCACCACAATATCATGATCTTTCAAGTCTTGCAGTAATTGCGGCGTGTTTAAGCCGGTCAAACGGGCCTCTGTGAAACTTCCCTCTGCGGTCAGACCCAAGTCCCGAGCTTGGCGGACAAAAGCAGGGGCGCCGATGCGTTCCAAAGCCAATGCCAGCAGTGCGGCCGAACGGCGTTCGCCGAGCTGCAGCAATTCAGGCAAGTTCTTGGCATCGCCTTCTGGCCCAATGCGGCGCGCTTCAGCCATCAATACATCCGTTTGATCACCCTGAGCGGACGTCACCGCTACGACATTTTGTCCTTGCCGATAATGACGGTAGATTTCGGATGCGGCCTGGGTGTAGTCCTCCAACGAATTAAGGACAGAATGACCGAAGTTCAGGACAATGACAGGAACAGGCATGACAGGCTCTCAAAAACTTAAGAGGGCCAGCTAGGCCCGCGCCCGTCAACTGTCAATCGGAGACCCGCATGGAAAATGATTCTAAGGCAGACGATTTTGGCCCGCCACCACAGCATGCTTCCATATGGCCGCTGCTTTGGCGCGGGATGAAATTGCGCTGTCCGCGCTGTGCTGAGGGGAAACTATTCCGCTCTTTCCTAAAACCCGTAGAACACTGTTCCAATTGTGGACAGCGTTGGGATAATGTCCGCGCGGACCTCGCGCCCGCTTGGGCGGCTATGACCATATCTGCACATTTGACCGTCGCGATTTGGCATTTGGTGTTCTGGGGACGAGATATGCCGAGCTGGCAGCTCATCACCTATCTTTGCATTATTGCAACGGTGATCGCTTTGGCAGCTTTACCGCCAATGAAAGGCCTGTTCATGGCAATCCTTTGGGCAAAAGGCACAACAGACTCCTGACTTGACGAAACTGCGTCCAGCCCGCATAGGCCTCTCCATCATCAAGACCAGCAGAGGGACAGGCCCTTTGAAGCTGGGGCAACCTCTAGCAATTCCAAAGGAAATGCGGGAACGGTGCCAAATCCTGCAGCTTGTATGCAAGCGGCGAAGATGAGGACCAGAACGGCAACACCGTTCCCTCCCTTTTCCATTTGCGCCGAATAGAGAAGACAAACAATGGCATTGGGTCATGACATAGAGGCAAAGCTTGGCACGCACACATTGGGGCGTGGATGCCAGCTCGTGGATGATGTTGTGCGCGGGCGTATCTACGGAAACCCTAACGGTCCAATCATTGTTGTTATGGGAGGAATTTCGGCAACACGTTTTATTTGCGACGGCGGAAAGTTAGATCGCGGATGGTGGTCACGTTTAGTCCGCGAAGGCGGAGCGATTGACCTAAATACATTCAGAGTCGTTGGGTATGACTTCGCCCCTAACGAAGGCGGTGAGGCTTGCCCTGAAACAATAACAACAACTGACCAGGCCCGCCGTTTAAAAGCGCTCCTTGATTCCCAAGGGATTTCCAAAATCGCCGCTATCATTGGCAGTTCTTACGGCGGGATGTGCGCGCTGGCTTTTGCGCGCGACTATCCAGATGCGCTTGATCAGCTGTGCGTCATCGGTGCCGCCCATCGCCCCTATCCGATTGGCGTCGGATGGCGAGGTATACAACGGCGCGTTGTCCGTTTGGGGCTGGAGGCAGGAAAACCTGATGCCGGACTGAAACTCGCGCGGGAATTGGCAATGACAACTTACCGTACACCTGTGGAGTTTGCGGACCGATTTACTTTGGACGAAGTCAGCAGCGATCCCATTCAGTTCGATATATGTAGCTACCTCGGTAGCCGGGGCGATGTCTTCGCAAGTAACATGGACCCACAACGTTTTCTGGCATTATCAGAATCCATCGACCTCCACCGAATTGAACCGGAAAGTATTAGCACGCCAACTCTTTTGATGACCGCTATTTCCGACCAGCTCGCCCCGCTGCCAGATATGCGGGAACTGCGGGACCGACTTTCTGGACCGAGTGAGCTTTATACGTTCACGTCGCTTTACGGGCATGACGCATTCCTAAAAGAATATGACGCCATGGACCCGAGACTTGCTGAGTTTTGTGACGGTTTAATTTAAGATGGAGCGGATAACCCGAGTTTTTGAATTCATAGCAAAAAGACGCTCCTTCATTTCCCTCTTTGTCTTTTTCTGGGCTCTATATTTATGTCTATTCGCTGGTCTAGTTTTCGGTGTACCTGAAGAATTCTCTGATATTTCACAAACCGAATTAATGATCACAGGACTGTTGCTCACCCTTAGCGGTGGTGTTTTTGGATCTCTCATTTATAAATTTGCATCTTGGAGAACTCGGCAAAATCTCAGAAATGAAAACAATATGATTCAATTGAGAGCCTTCATTGATTTTCTTTGGCTCGCGGTCAGGTGCATTGCATTTATTTGGGCGGTTTCGGCTATCCTCATTCTTGCCCTGTTCGCGATTGGGACTGAGGCGGAGGGCTATAGCTGGAGTGAACGATTTCTTATCGCGCTAAAATATGCGGGTTATGTCGGCGGAATTTTCGGAAGTTTGCTCGCAATCACGCTAGCTCTAAAAAGTTGGCGGATTGAACGCAGCAATAAGAAAATACTCGCCCGTCGAGAGAAGGCCAAAGAGAAATGACCGACCCTAAAACAAAACTCGTCCAAGCCGGCATTGGCTCTGATCCTGCCCACGGTTCTGTACCGCCGCCATTATATTTATCGTCAACCTATCTTTGGCCATCACCATCGGAAAAAGGAGAGTATGATTACGGACGAAGCAATAACCCCAACCGGGATATTCTGGCAGACGCCCTAACCGAGCTGGACGGCGGTGCTGGCGCTGTTGTAACCTCGTCTGGCATGTCTGCAATCGACCTTGTTTTAAACCTGATCAACGCAGACGATTTAGTGGTTGCGCCCCATGATTGTTATGGCGGCACCCATCGCTTGCTCACCCATCGCGCGGAGCAAGGCCGCATTCGTGTAGAGTTTGTCGACCAAGCAGACAAAAACGCTTTGGACGCGGCACTTGCAAGAAAACCTGCCCTGGTGATGATCGAAACGCCCTCCAACCCGCTCATGCGTGTCGTCGACGTCAAAGCGATTTGCACGGCCGCCAAAACTGCGGGCGCGATAACGGTCGTCGACAATACATTTCTGACACCGCTACGTCTGCGACCACTCGATCTCGGCGCAGACATTGCCCTGCAATCGACAACGAAATACATCAATGGTCATAGCGATATCATTGGAGGCTGCGTTGTTGCCAAATCCGAAGACCATGTCGAAAAATTGGCATGGTGGACAAATGCCGCTGGCGTAACGGCCAGCGCTTTTGATTGTCATCAAACGCTACGTGGTTTGCGGACACTTGCCCTGAGACTGGACGCGGCAGAATCCAATGCGTTGGCTATTGCGAATTTCTTGGAGGCTCAATCCAGCGTCACAAAGGTAAATTATCCTGGTCTCCCGAATGACTCCGGGTATGAATTGGCCCGAACCCAGCAATCCGGAGCCGGCGCCATGCTTTCCTTTGAGATTGCGGGAGGACTTGAAGCGGCAACACAGTTCTGCCGTTCCCTAAAGATATTCAAACTCGCGGCCAGTCTTGGCGGGGTAGAGAGTTTGATATGCTTGCCTGAGACCATGACACATAGAGGTATGGAAGAATCCGCCCGCCGCGCAGCTGGAATTAGCGATAGTTTGCTGCGATTATCCGTAGGAATCGAAAGCGAAAGCGACCTTTTAGCTGATTTAGAGAACGGTTTTTCTGCTAAAACCTAAATTTAAGACAATTTTTCTCCCTGAAGGAAGAAAAATAGGTCGCATCACGCAAATTTTTCGCTTGAGAGACGACGCTTGACTCGTTATCGGAGTGCGAGTTTAAGGAAAGTCATGTACTCAAATCGAGAAAACGAAGTGAAGGTGAAAGTCGCGGCACGTCAACAGTCGGTCGCGAATGATGCTGTCCTTATGGGTGGCCTCCTTCTCCTCGTGATTCTATCTGTCGTCGTCCTGATTGGACGAAGCGCGGGCGGTATGTGAGGAGAACACTCCAGACACAGGCCACCCGCTCCGAGAGGAAGCGGGTTTTTTTGTTTTTGGGGTTCCAAATTTTTGGGCTGAGGAAGATTGAAAATGTCAAAACGCAGTGATGCCATAGTCAAAGGACGCGACCGCGCCGCAGCGCGCGCCATGTTGCGCGCCACAGGCATGGATGACGAAAATTTTGAAGGGCCGATGATCGCCGTGTTCAACACATGGACGAATATGGGTCCTTGCAACATGGACCTGGACAAGCTCGCTGTGCCTGTCCGGGCGGGCATTCGCGCCGCAGGCGGAACCCCCGTTGATTTCAACTCCATTGCGGTTTCCGATGGCATCACGATGGGGAGTGAGGGTATGCGCGCCTCGCTAATGTCACGGGAAGTTATAGCCGACTCGATTGAATTGGCCGTAAAAGGCCACAGCCTTGATGGCGTTATTATTTTAGTCGCATGTGACAAGACGATACCGGCGGCGGGCATGGCACTCGCGCGTATGAACATTCCAGGCGTCGTCCTTTATGGCGGCTCTATTATGCCAGGCAATCACAAGGGCAAAGACTTATCCGTCCAGGATGTATTCGAAGCCGTTGGCGCATGTGCGGCGGGCATCATCGATGATGCCGAGTTAAAAGAAATCGAAAAAGCCGCCTGTCCTGGCGCTGGTGCTTGCGGCGGGCAATTCACAGCCAACTCTATGGCGATGGCTATGACCTTCCTCGGCCTTTCGCCAATGGGCGCAAATGACGTACCCGCCATTAGCGATGATAAAAACGCCAGCGCTTACCGCGCCGGACAAATTGTTGTCGATTGCGTAAAAGAGAACCGCTTGCCGCGAGAGATGGTCACAAAACAATCATTGATGAATGCAGCAATCGCGCTTTCTGCAACGGCAGCATCGACAAATGCAATTTTGCACTTGCTGGCTATCGCGTCCGAAGCCGAAGTCGAAGGGTTTGACATAGACGCGTTTGATACGATTTCTCGAAACACACCTGTTATTGGTGATTTGAAACCTGGCGGAAAATACATGGCGTTTGACCTGTATGCAGCTGGCGGATCAGGTCTCATCGGAAAGCGTCTTGTGGATGCTGGTATGATTGATGATCAACCCACTGTGACAGGACGCAGTCTGTTTGAAGAAATTATCGATAGCACTGAAACCGAAGGGCAAGACGTCGTTCGCCAGTTCGATGACCCCGTGAAATCTCGCGGCGGATACGGCATCCTTTATGGTGATCTCGCACCTGAGGGGTGCGTTGTAAAACTTGCCGGACATGGCGCATTGTTCTTTGAAGGCACAGCACGTGTTTTTGAGTCCGAAGAAGCCTGTTTCGAAGTCGTCCAAAACAACGGCATTAAAAAAGGTGACGTTGTCATCATCCGCAATGAAGGCCCGGCAGGTGGTCCCGGTATGCGCGAAATGCTGGGCGTTACGGCTGCGCTTGTTGGTCAAGATTTGGCCGATCATGTCGCGCTGATTACAGATGGTCGTTTTTCAGGCGCCAGCTACGGCTTTG
The DNA here is from genome assembly GCA_039975855.1 of Litorimonas sp. Classification (GTDB taxonomy): domain Bacteria; phylum Pseudomonadota; class Alphaproteobacteria; order Caulobacterales; family Maricaulaceae; genus Litorimonas. The sequence continues at coordinate 62,318 of JBDWGH010000005.1, forward strand.
TTATTGGGCACGTCGCCCCTGAAGCTGCACATGGGGGGCCAATTGCCCATGTGCGCGATGGCGACAAGGTAACTATCGATGTGGAAGCGCAGACAATTAATGTTGAAGCTGATCTTGCTGAACGCGCGAAGGGTTGGACCCCGCCAAAGCCGCGCTATCCATCTGGTGCTTATGCCAAATTTGCTAAACTCGTTGGTTCTGCGTCCAAAGGCGCAGTGACCTCATTCCCTTTTGACACCTAATTAGAAAACCAAGGACTATTTCCAATGTCATCACTCGATATTTATTACGATAAAGATTGCGATATCTCTATCATCAAAGGCAAGAAAGTTGCCGTTTTGGGCTACGGCTCGCAAGGCCGAGCGCATGCGCTGAACCTGAAAGATAGCGGTGTTGACGTCGTTGTCGGTCTTCGCCCTGAAAGTTCAACAAACAAGAAAGTCATTGCGGACGGCCTACCGGCGAAAGCAACTGCCGAAGCTGTCAAAGGCGCCGATGTCGTCATGGTTCTCACACCAGACGAGTTACAGGCAAAAATCTACCGAGAAGACATTGAGCCAAATATCAAAGAAGGCGCTGCCCTTGCTTTCGGTCACGGTTTTGCCATTCATTATGGTCAAGTCGCACCGCGCCGCGACCTAGACGTCATTATGGTAGCTCCAAAAGCACCCGGACACACGGTTCGTAATGAATTCACGAATGGCCGCGGAATTCCTGATCTTATCGCTGTTGCGCAAGACGCTAATGGTGGTCACGCACTCGAACTCGCAAAATCCTATGCCTCTGCCATTGGCGGTGGACGTACAGCCATCATCCACACCACTTTTGGCGATGAGACCGAAACAGATTTGTTCGGCGAACAAGCCGTGCTTTGCGGCGGTGTCGTTGAGCTTATCAAAATGGGTTATGAGACTTTAACAGAAGCCGGTTATCCGCCAGAGCTCGCATATTTTGAGTGTCTGCACGAGACGAAACTCATCGTCGATTTGATCTATGAAGGTGGTATCGCCAACATGAATTATTCAATTTCAAACAACGCAGAATATGGTGAGTATGTCACCGGCGAAGCGGTCATCAATGACAGCTCCCGCGAAGCCATGCGCACAGCTTTGAAGAACATCCAAAATGGTGATTACGCGAAGAGCTTCATCCAGGAAGGCGCCTTGGGTTATCCGAGCATGACAGCACGTCGCCGGAATACGGAGAAGCATTCAATCGAGACTGTTGGTGCAAAACTTCGCGCGATGATGCCGTGGATTTCAGCCAATAAAATCATCGATAAAGATAAAAACTAGTCAGTGTATTTCGCCTAACGACATACGCAGTTGCCGCGCGATGTTTGGTTTTGCCAAACATTGTCGGCACGGCCCACCATTAAGATAAGAATATGACCACAGCCACGCAATTTGACCGTCAAGAGACAGAAGTCATCGCAGACCGCGAGCCGAAATCCGGCTCTAAGCTTTTGCTTGAGTCAATTGCTGCGCAAGGTGTGGACCTTATCTTTGGGTATCCTGGCGGCGCAATTATGCCCGTTTATGATGAACTGCCGAATTACCCGCAGCTCCGTCACATCCTATGTCGGCATGAACAAGGCTGCGGGATGGCAGCGATCGGTTATGCCCGCGCAACAGGCAAAGTTGGAACGGCGTTTGCGACATCAGGTCCGGGCGCAACGAACCTCGTGACGGCGGTCGCGGATGCCTATTTGGACTCGGTTCCTGTTGTTTTTGTGACGGGTCAGGTTCCAACAAATTTGATGGGCACAGACGCCTTCCAAGAAGTCGATATTATCGGCATTACCATGCCGATTGTGAAGCACAGCTATATCGTGCGTGACCCTGCTGATCTGCCTGGCATGATAGCAGAGGCGTATTTCATCGCGGCCGAAGGTCGACCGGGTCCAGTCCTTATTGATATTCCGAAAGACGTGCAAAACGCCCTGACCACGCAGCGCCACAAGTGGCGGCCTTATCCAAAGCAAAAACCCGAGATGGGCCAAAGCGAAGATATCGCCCAAGCAGAAGCTTTGATGCGGGAGGCCAAAAAGCCACTCTTTTATATCGGCGGCGGGGTCGCCCAGGGTGACGGCGTATCAGAACTCAGAGAACTCGTGGAGCGCACGCAGATTCCGGGTGTCTCAACCCTGAAAGGTTTGGGTGCCTTGCCTTCCGACCATCCGAACTATCTCGGCATGCTGGGGATGCATGGATTGAAAGCAGCGAATTATGCCGTGCAAGAATGCGATCTGTTGATCGTGGTTGGCGCGAGGTTTGATGACCGCGCAACTGGCAAGCTCGACACCTTCGCACCCAATGCCAAGGTCATTCACATGGACATCGACGTTGCGGAGATTAATAAACTGCGCCGCGTGAATGTCGGTCTGGATGGCAGTCTGAAAAAGAACCTGTCTGCGCTTGACCCATTTGACGGCGGGGCTGCCCCAAACATCAGCGATTGGACAGAACTCTGTTACTCTCGCCGCGCGATGCATGAATGGGACTATGCGGGGGCGCAGGCAAAAGCCGCACCCGGCGTTTATGCGCCAAAGCTATTACATGATTTGTCGCGCCGCGCGCCGGACAGCGCGATCTTCACATGCGATGTCGGCCAACACCAGATGTGGGTTGCGCAACATTGTTATTTCGATGAACCGAAAGATCACATCACCTCTGGTGGTTTGGGCACAATGGGATTTGGCCTTCCTGCTGGTTTGGGCGCACAATTAGGCGCGCCAAACCGGACGGTCATAACTGTGTCCGGCGACGGGTCGATCATGATGAATATTCAAGAGCTTGCTACGCTTTACCGCTACGGCATTCCGCTCAAGATTGTTCTATTAGATAATTCTGTGCTGGGCATGGTGCGTCAGTGGCAGGAAGTCTTCTTTGACAAGAATTATTCCGAAACGAATTTGGACGATAATCCAGATTTCGCTTTGGTGGCCAAAGCCTTCCAAATCGACGCTTTCACCGTCAACACAGCCGACGAAATGGACGCGGGTATTGACCGTCTTTTAGGCACGGATGGCCCTGTGCTCATGCACGTCAAAATCGATCCAAATGAAAATGTCTGGCCGCTGGTCCCACCGGGACGCAGCAATGCCGACATGATGGAGCGGTAGGGTGAATTTCTTACGCAACACGCTAATCGTTTTTGGTTGGATGATCCCAATCGCGGCCCTAATTCTCATGATTGGAGAAATTTACTCCTCGAGCATTTACCTTGAATATAAGACTGAAGGTGTGCCGAGCCTTTGGCTGAGCGCCGTGATATCTCTGTGCCGCGGAGCGACTAACTTAGCTTTGTCGCCTTTGTGCTTTTTTGGCGCCTATATGCTCAAAAGGCAGGGAGGCATTTCAGCATGACGGAAGTGTTTTTAAGGCGTTATCTAAGGGTAGCAGGATGGGCTGCAATTGTAGCGACCGTCGTGAATTTCGGGGTAAGTCTATTTCTACGTGGCCAACGGATGTCTCAGTATGACGTAGATGGAGATCTTAGGGTTCAAACCTTCGCACTCCATACATTTGGTTTTGGAATAGAGCTGCCCTTAATCTTAACGATCGCTTGTCTATGTTTGGTCGCCTCTCGTGTTCTCAAAAATGAACAACAAACACTCCAAACTATCTTCGAGTAATCATGACCGAGATCCGACATGATAAAATTTCTGATCCATCTGATGCATCCAGAGGGCGATATGCCGAGCAGCATGACGTTAGCACTTCGGCGAGTTCGGACACAAAAATTGCTTGGCTCACAGTTGGGACCTTGACCCTCGGAATATGGGCGGCGTTCTTTGGTTTTATCGTGATTGTGTCCGTTATCGGAATGGCCCCTTTCGGACTTATAGATACGACAGGCGTTGGAATTCTCATTGGCATGGTTTTGATATTTGTTGTCTTACCAGCCTTTGGGGCGTGGACGTTTTTCAAATCTTCGCGGCGCCTAAGCCGTCAACGACGTGATAAATTTGTGAATAAAAAGGCCTTCGAATGACCGAAGAACTCCAACGTGATAAAACTTTTGAACCCTCCGGGGTGTCCGGCAAGCTGAAGGTCGTCCTGCATGATGTCAGCGGTACACTCATCCGCGCGCTCGGGACGATTGAGCGGCGCGGTTATGATTACCGCGATGTACATTGTACGCAGCGTGTGGACGGCGATTTCGATTTACTAGTTCATGTCGAGGATACGGGCGGGCCAAATGATCTGGATACGCTATGCCTACAATTGGAACGACTTTACAACGTCGTCTCAGCCGAGAAGGTGGGACGACGTAAAAGAGCGGAACGGGCCTAGCGGCGCGCCTCTCATTTCCTCCCATTTGAAATGAGATAATTATCATGACCAACCAAGTAAAAATATTCGACACTACATTACGCGACGGCGAACAGGCGCCAGGCTTTTCCATGACGGGTGGACAAAAACTCCGTCTGGCAAAGGCCCTGGAAGCTCTCAAAGTCGACGTGATGGAAGCGGGCTTTGCTGCCGCCTCCCCCGGTGACTTCGAAGCCATCAAAACTATCGCAACCGAGGTGAAAGACTCTGTCGTATGCTCCCTCGCGCGCTGTAATGAGGGCGATATCCGCGCATCTGGCGAAGCGATTAAACCCGCAGCACGGGGCCGCATCCATACCTTCATCGCGACGAGCCCACTGCACCGCGAATTTAAACTCAAAATGTCCAAAGAGGAAATCCTCCGCCGCGCCGTGGCCGGCGTTGAACTGGCACGGTCCTATACAGATGATGTTGAGTTTTCCTGCGAAGACGCGATCCGGACGGAACGCGATTACATGAAACAAGTTTGCGAGGCCGTCATCAAAGCGGGCGCGACGACCATTAATATGCCGGACACCGTAGGGTACACAACACCCGAAGAAATTCAGGATTTGTTCGAGTTTCTAACAACCGAAGTCGAAGGCGCGGAGAACGTTATTTTCTCGGCCCATTGCCACGATGATTTGGGTTTGGCCGTTGCCAATTCTCTTGCGGCCATTCGCGGCGGCGCGCGGCAGGTCGAAGTTGCCCTAAACGGTATCGGCGAACGTGCCGGAAATTGTGCCTTGGAAGAGGTCGTCATGGCCTTGCGGACGCGCAAAGATTTCTTTGACGTCTCCACCGGAGTTCAAACCCAAGGCATTTATGCGGCGTCAAAACTCCTGGCGACCCTCACGGGCAATGCCGTGCCGCGCAATAAAGCCATCGTCGGGAAAAACGCTTTCGCTCATGAGAGCGGGATTCATCAACACGGCGTTCTGGCGAACCGCGAGACCTATGAAATTATGAAGCCCGAAGATGTCGGCGTCAGCACGGATAATCTCGTGCTCGGTAAGCACTCTGGCCGAGCTGCGTTGAAAGCGCGGGCCGAAAGGCTCGGCTTTACCTTGGCAGACAATCAGCTCGCCTCTGTTTTCGCCGCATTCAAAACACTGGCGGATGACAAGAAAGAAGTCTTTGATTCCGATATCGAAGCCCTTGTTCTTGGCGAGGCCGTGGGCGTGCAAGGTCCGTGGGCAATCGACTCGCTCTATGTATCTGCAGGGTCGGATGACAACCGAGAACCCGAAGCCATTGTTCGCTTGTCCCATGAGGACGGCCGAACCGAGACGCATGTCAGCCGTGCTAAAGGCCCAATGAATGCCGTCTTTGCGGCGATCAGCGAGATTGCAAAAATCCCGATGGAGCTCGAGCATTACGGCGTCAATTCCGTCTCGGGAGGCGAAGACGCCATGGCCGAAGCAACGGTGCGCGTCGCGACAGAATTTGAGACCTATCAAGGCCGCGGCGCGGATACCGATACAGTTCTTGCCAGCGCCCTGGCCTATCTTGACGTCATCAACCGCATTGAGCGCCGACAATCCCGCGCCCAATCAGGGGAGCGCGCCATCGCGGCGCAGCATTAGTTATGCCTGAAACTCTCTTTGATAAAGTTTGGGAACGACATGTTGTTGTTCCCGAAACGAATGCCAATCCGGCGACGCTTTATATCGACCTGCATCTCATTCATGAGGTGACGTCTCCACAGGCGTTCACAGAATTAAATAATCGCGGCCTGAAAGTCCGTCGTCCTGACCGGACACTCGCGACGATTGATCATTCGACGCCAACGCGCGTCAATGCAGATGGATCTCGTCCATATGTGACACCCCAGGCCGAGACCCAGGTCGAGACTTTGCTAGAAAATACGAAAGCCCACGGCATTGAGACACATGGTTGGGAGAGTGATAATCGGGGTATCGTCCACGTCATGGGACCGGAACTAGGCGCCACTCAGCCGGGCATGACCATCGTCTGTGGCGACAGCCATACAAGCACCCACGGCGCCTTTGGCGCGATTGCTTTTGGAATTGGCACAACACAAGTCGGCCATGTGCTGGCGAACCAATGCCTATTAATGCCGAAGCCAAAGACCATGGCAATCAATGTAAATGGCGAATTGCCCAACGGCGTTACGCCCAAAGACGTCATTCTGCACATCATTGCCGAGATCGGCGTTGGGGGCGGAACAGGATATGCGCTAGAGTATCGCGGAAATGTCTTTGAAGAGATGAGCATGGAAGGCCGGATGACGGTTTGTAATATGTCCATCGAAGCAGGCGCGCGTTGCGGCATGGTTGGCCCAGACCAAACGACATTTGACTTTATTCGCGGTCGTAAATTCGCGCCGGAAGATTTTGACGCCGCCTGCGAAGATTGGGCAAGCCTGGCCACAGATGCAGGCGCAGTATTTGACAAGACCGTCGATATCCGCGCGGAAGACATCACGCCAATGGTCACATATGGAACGCATCCAGGCATGGGCATGAAGATTGGTGCAGCCATTCCAAAGGCGGCATCCGATGCAGACCAGGCCGCACTAGATTATATGCAGTTGGAATCCGGTAAACAAATCTCTGGTACCCAAGTTGATAAAGTCTTTATCGGGTCTTGTACCAATTCACGCTTGGAGGACCTCCGCGCAGCCGCCGAAATTTTCCGAGGCCGCAAAGTCGCAGATGGGGTTACGACGATCATTGTACCGGGATCCGTCATCACGAAATACCAAGCCGAAGAAGAAGGCTTGGATAAAATTTTCTTAGATGCAGGGGCCGAATGGCGTGAAGCTGGCTGCTCCATGTGTCTCGGGATGAACGGAGACATTGGCGCGCCGGGTGATCTCGTCGTTTCCACCTCCAACCGTAACTTCATGGGCCGTCAAGGCCCCGGCGTGCGAACTGTTTTGGCTTCGCCTGAAACAGCGGCGGCGACGGCGATCAATGGTGTCATCACCGACCCGCGCGAGATGGAGACAGCGGCATGAGCTTTCAGCCTTTAACTCGGGTCACGTCAAAAACACTGGTTCTGCCGGCGACGAATATCGACACGGATCAAATTATGCCCGCCAAGTTTTTGTCTATGACGACAAAGGCCGGATTGGGCGAACATGTCTTTGCCAATATGCGCTACGCTGCGGATGGTTCAGAAACGGATCACGTCCTCAATTCGGAAGAAGGCAAGGCCTGCGAAATTCTCGTCGCCGGACATAATTTTGGCTGTGGGAGCTCACGTGAACATGCGCCTTGGGGCCTGACTGATTTCGGGTTTCGCGTTGTCATCAGTTCCGAAATCGCAGACATTTTTCGCAATAACTCACTGAAGAACGGCCTCCTGCCGATCATTATCGAAAAGCGTGCCCATGACTGGCTGCTGGATAACCCCGGCGCGGATGTCACGGTGGATTTAGAAAACTGCGAAGTTCATCTACCGCGCAATGGCGGAACATATAGTTTTGAAATCGACGCCTTCTCCCGTCACTGCCTCATGGAAGGCGTTGACGAGATGGGGTATTTACAAAATCAATCGAATGCGATTGCAGAATTCGAGGCATCCCGTGGCTAACATCAATTTCACCTATCTCCCTGGAGACGGCATCGGCCCTGAAGTCGGCGCTGCATCCATTGCTGTGCTCAACGCCGTGGCCGAAAAATTCGATCACACGCTGTCAATCGAAGAACACCTTGTTGGCGGCGCGGCGATTGATGCGGGCTTAAAACCTCTCCCCGATGAAAGTTTCGAGTCCTGCCAACGGACCGGCGCAATTCTGCTTGGCGCTGTCGGCGGACCGAAGTGGGATCATCTCAAAGGCGAAGACCGTCCAGAACTGGGATCACTTTTGCCGCTGCGTAAGCGTCTTAATCTCTATGCCAATATTCGGCCTTGCAAACCTTATCCAGCCCTAATCGACCGCGCTCCGCTAAAGCGCGAAAGGCTGGACGGTGTCGACTTTGTTGTCATGCGCGAGCTGACGGGCGGAATTTATTTCGGCGATAAAGGCCGCGACGCGCAAGGCGCATATGATATGTGCCGCTATAGTGAAGCCGAGGTTCGGCGCATTGCCATCAAAGCTTTTGATCTAGCTATGGGCCGGCGCAAAAAAATTACCTCCGTTGATAAATCCAACGTGTTGGAGACCTCTCGACTCTGGCGTGAAACCGTAATTGACGTCGCGAAGTCCTATCCCGAAGTTGAGCTGGAACACTTGCTCGTGGATGCCATGACTATGCATATGTTGACCAATGCGCAGTCCTTTGATGTTGTCCTGACGGAGAATATGTTCGGCGACATTTTGACCGACGAAGCTTCTGTCCTTTGCGGGTCTATGGGCGTAATTCCGTCCGCGTCGTTATCTGACGGACGCATGGGCATGTTTGAACCTATCCACGGCAGCGCGCCCGATATCGCAGGCCAAGGTAAAGCCAATCCACTGGCCATGATCTTATCCGCCGCATGGATGCTACGTTTGAGCTTTGGCCTAGACGCAGAAGCCGCTGCCATAGAAAAAGCCGTCGCCCGCGCTTTGGAGGCAGAACAGACGACGGCAGACCTTGGAGGTAATCTAAATACTTCCCAAGTCGGCGCTTGGATTGCAGAAAATGTCGCACCCTAGCTCAACTCCCGATCTTGATGATCTGCGCGCGCGCATAGACTCTGCGCAAGTTTATGGTCTCGCACAGCGTACACCCACGCAATTTGCGCCAAAACTTTCAGCCGCTTTGGGACGTAGTATCTGGCTGAAACGCGAGGACATGCAGGATGTGTTTTCCTTTAAAATTCGCGGAGCCGCCAACCGAATTGCCCGATTGAGCGAAGCGGAACGCGCGCGCGGTGTTGTGGCGGCCAGTGCGGGCAACCATGCCCAAGGCGTCGCGGCGGCTGCGCAATATTACAAAATCAAAGCGCTGATTTTTATGCCGATCACCACGCCGCCCATTAAGGTCAGCGCGGTTCAAGCCATGGGCGCGGAAACTAAATTAGTTGGCGACACATATGACGACGCGTGTGACGCCGCGATCAGGCATGCGGAAGACACAGGCGCAGTCTTCGTCCACCCTTTTGACGAACGCGATGTGATTGCTGGACAAGGCACAGTCGGCAAAGAAATCTTGGAACAAATGCCTCGCAGCCCTGCGGCGGTTTATGTCTGCACGGGCGGCGGTGGTCTCGTTTCCGGCATTGGTGCCTGGTTTGATCGCCACGCTCCGGATGCCAAAGTTTTCGCCGTCGAAGCCGAAGGCGCGCAAACCCTCGGTCAGGCGCTGGAGGCAGGACGACCCGTAAGCTTGAACCGGGTCGATGGATTTGCCGACGGCACAGCCGTGCGCACATTCGGCATGCTGACTTACGCCATTTGCGAACACGTCGTGGACGGGCATATCGCCGTCAGCAATGACGAGATTTGTGCCGCCGTCAAAGACGTATTCGAAGCCACACGAACGGTTGTCGAACCAGCGGGCGCGCAAGCGCTGGCGGGCGTCATCCAACATATTAAATCCGGCGAAGCGCCTGAAGGCGATTTGGTCGTCACCATCTCCGGCGCAAATGTGAATTTTGACCGCATCGGCCATATGGTGGACCGCGCAGAATTTGGCGCAGGTGAGGAAATGTTGTTTGCCGCCACCATCCCGGAACAAGCCGGCGCCTTTCTTAATTTTGTCCGTGCCCTGGGCCAGCGCGCCGTAACCGAATTTAATTACCGCTTTGCTGATCGCAGCGAAGCCCATGTTCTGGTCGGATTAAAAACGCGGGACTTAACGGATCGCGCGCAAGTCATTTCTGACATGGCCGCGCAAAATATCCATGTCACCGACCTGTCCCATGACCGTTTGGCCAAACGGCATTTGCGTCATATGGTTGGCGGGCGAGGTAATAACCGCGCCGAAGCCATCTATCGTTTTGAATTCCCCGAACGCCCCGGCGCGCTGACGCAATTTTTGGAGACGCTCGACGCGCGGTGGAATATATCCTTGTTCCATTATTCAAATCATGGTGCGGCCGAAGGCCATGTCCTTTGCGGGTTTCATGTGGAAGACGCCGACATCCCTGCGCTGGAGGCCCAGCTTTCCGGGACAGGATATCCCATGGCCCGCGAGACAGATAATCCGGCCTATGGATTCTTCCTCCGCGGATAAGTGAAGGCGGCTAAGGCAAGCCGAAACGCTTGCAGGCCATTCAGTTAAACTTTAGTTTCAACCTGGAAACTGCCAAAGTTCGGAATGCCTTGTGAAAAGGACAGCCCGCGTGACGACCTCCGCGATGGAGACCAAAATAGAAAGTTGTTTTACGCGAAGACCATCACGCAGCAGCAGTTTTTGATACACCGGGTGGGGGTCCTGCAGTTTCACCTTCCGGTCAGACATACCACGAGGCCGTATCACTTGGTTAGAGTGAGCGAACCTGTCAGCCTTTGGCGTTTCCTACCACCGCAAACCAACCCCATCGTTTCCAACGGTCGCGACAGCCCCGGTTTAAGACAAAGCAGTCACCTCTCAGCGTAAAAGGTCCGGCACAGTCTCAGGCGTGACCCTGAAATGCTCAACCCCACCGTCCCTCAGACCGGAAAGTCACGTATACTTGCCTGTCCTATGTCCAAGAGAACGAGTTAAATATGTGGGATAAATGGAGTTTCGAGGATGAAGTTGTTTGGGTTTTTTATAAGCGGTTGAAAGGCATAAGAATCACTGGGTCAAAAAGTCTGAGAAAACGGGGAAACATCAGGGACTTTCCCCGCGCGCAAAATTCCTGTCTAAAGATTCTCATGAAAAACTTACTCCTCCCCATCACCCTCCTCCTCATCCCCGCCGCCGCTCAGGCCCAAAATGCGGAGTTTGGCACCGGACCCGTCATCACAGAGTTTGGACAAACCGCACCCGTTCAAACGGATTTCAAAATTCCGAAACGGACAAAGTTCAAAGTGGTGTTTGACACGACCGCGGCGACTGAGCCCGGAGAAATCAATAAGAGCCTAAATACCGCTGCGCGCTTTTTAAACATGCATGCCAAAGCGGGCGTGGCGGAAAAAGATATGAAGCTCGCCGTGGTCTTTCACAGCAAAGGGTCTTTCGACCTGACCAGCTCAGACTTTTACGGATCAAAATATGACGGTGCCGAAAATGCGAATGCCGCCATCATCAAAGCCCTGACGGAGAAGAATGTGCGCGTCATCCTCTGCGGGCAAACCGCTGCCTATTACGGAATTAAAAATGAAGACCTGCTGCCCGGCGTAGAAATGGCCCTCTCCGCCATGACCGCCCATGCGGTGCTGCAGCAAAAGGGATATACGCTGAATCCGTTTTAGGGCGCTACCATTTGAGATCATGCCAATCAGGAATTTCTGCCATCAAGACTCTTTGTTTTGAAAGAAATGTTATGTCGTCAAAGACATTATAAATATCTTCTCGTTCTTCCGTCTCAATCACGAAATCAAACTTTTGATCTAAGGCTGTAATATCATCCACTAATAACTTCAGAATTTTCCTTACTTTCGCCCTTGGATATTTTTCTCCTAAACTTTGTAGTTCAGAAATTGATAGGTGAATTCTTTGCCGCAACTCATCTTTAAAGAGCTGGGGTGGAAATGGAGGGCTTTCTTTCCACCTCTCAAACCAATCCTCTGCCAATAATTTATCCCACGTTAGCTTGGAAAGGCGGTTTTCAAAACGCACCTTTTCGGTTTGTTTTCGCCGTTCATTCTCTTCTTTCTGAAGCGTATGTTCAGAAAGTAACATCTCTTTATCATGTTCCCATCTCCACTCACCTTCCGCATTTACGCTCGCAAAACGCCAGGCGGAGTAAGACGCGTTCCTCTCACCTAACTCTTTCTCTTCATCCGTGAGCGGTAAAGACCCAACGAGAGCAAATTCTAATAAATCTGGCTCCCAATCTGACCGGGCTGAACAGGTAGCGAAATTCTTAGGAGGATTCTTTGACATGCGTTGGAAGGCTGTAAGTTGACCAAACATAAAGCGTTTTTGAACGAGCGCACCCAATCCGCGTACTTCATCCAATGTGGGTGGCGCGGGAAACACGCTCTCCAACACAACATAGGTAACCATTGAATCGTAAAACTGGATGGCAGTATTTTCGGGCGCAAGTATTTTCAGACATGCGTAACGTTGTGTGTCTTGAGTACCATAATTATAATATGGTGACGTTTTGAATGAATAAATCTCACCTGCTTTATAAACTTGGCTCATCTTTCTCTAAAACCCTCTCATCGCCGGACCTGCCGCCGTGTCACTCACCTGCCCGGCCTGCGCCCAGGCGCAGTAATCGGCCGCGCAATAGGCTGCCAGACGGTGGTTGCCTGAGAGACCTGGCCCGCTAATCCTCATTACGCTAACCTTTTGCATGGGGTGCTCAAATCATAAAACCCTTACGGAAGATAGCTGTTTACAAATTGCAACCAAGGCAACAAGCAGTCTAGGAACAATCTACAAGGTCAACACAAAATGAAACATATACCAATCTTAGCGGCAACATTCGCGCTTTCATTCTCTTCGCCATCTTTTGCTGCAGATGTAGATGATGCTGCCGGCTGCAAAATGTACGGCCAAATTGCGGGAGTCATGGTGGACTTCATGCTCCCCTTAACGATGCAAGATTTTGTCAATATGATGAGTGGAAAAGACCCTGAAACTTTAGCAAAGATGTCAAGCGGCCTGATATCTGCATTAGATGGAGAGGATATTAAAACGATGATGGCGCTTGGAGGTGATGCTCAAATTGCAGGTCAAGCCGCAGGTGATGTTGCCGTGAAAACTTTAATGTCAGGCGAAGCAACCTCATCAAGCGAAGTAAAAAGTATTATGGAGTCGCATTGTAACGAGATCGGCTTTGATCAAATTCTTGCAAATCAAAAAAGGGCTAACCAAGCATCAGCTGGAAATATTGCCCCGTAGACAATATTAGGCTCAAGCCTTTTAAAACCCGCGCATAGCCGGACCCACCGCGGTCTCACTCACATGACCCGCTTGCGGCCAGGCGCAGTAATCTGCGACGTAATAGGCTGCTGGGCGGTGGTTGCCTGAGAGACCGGGGCCTCCAAAGGGGGGTGTGGAGGCTGCGCCTGTTGTGGGTTTATTCCAATTGACGATACCGGCGCGAGCATCCGCATTAATTTTCCACCCGTCTTTAAATTCTAACAGCGGCGGGCTTTATAATCGGGCATGTCATCGCCGGCGCTACATTTATTGCGGCGCTTTGGGTCATCAAAGAATGCTAATGCAATGGCCGCCACAACGGCCGCTTTGTGATTGGGGTCATTTTCTGGCGGTAAAAAAACATCGAAGTGATCGTAAGAGTATGTCTCGGGCTCATTATCCCGGTCGCGATAATCAAATGCGGCCACGGTTTTGCCTGCGGCCTCGAATAAATATCCGTCATTATCAGAAGCTTTATAATTTGGACCGCTAACTTCGCGTTCTTCTAACCTCAACTCTGAACCGTCATGGCGTATTTGACCCACGCGCGAGTTGATGAGGGCACCAATCACACTATTCTTATTCTCTAAGACGACTTCGAACTTTGTCGTTTGATCATCAAATTCACACACATATTTCAGATCATTAGGCTTCAGCGAATACCAGTCCCAATCAGATTTGTGCGAGCGGCCTTTACATTCCGCAGAGAGCGTTTGCGTAAAACCCCCTCCATTAAGTGTGAAGGTCGTTTTAGATTTGTGAATTTTCCGAATGAAAACGTCGGACGAGGATCCTTTTGTCGACCATGTGCCGAAATAATTACCCATTTCCCAATTACCCTTGGTCGTAGATCCCGTCGTGCTGACGCCCGATGTGCGGAGCCTATATCCCACTGTACCGACGATAGGGCTGTTTTCTGCGGAGACACTAGGTGGTTTCGGTTTAAAATTATCCGCCGTCATAGGTGTGACGCATCCCGCTAATAAAATGACTGGGATCAAAGACGCATATTTAATTATCATTTGCAAAGTGTAGCCCGCATTCCAGAGAAAAGACGCATTACAAATCAGAAAATAAAACAGTTTAGGCTATTTAAACCCGCGCATAGCCGGACCGACCGCCCTCTCACTCACCTGCCCCGCTTGAGGCCAGGCGCAGTAATCTGCGGCGTAATAGGCTGCCGGGCGGTGATTGCCTGAAAGGCCGGGGCCGCCGAAGGGGAGCGTGGAGGCCGCGCCAGTTGTGGGCTTATTCCAATTGACGATCCCTGCGCGGAGGCGCGGCTGCGTATAATTCCACGTCATTTCATCATCGCAAATTAATCCTGAGGCGAGGCCGAAGCGTGTGGCGTTAGATACCGCAATGGCCGCGTCCAAATCCGGGGTTCGGATGATTTGCAGGAAGGGAGCGAAGAGTTCTTCATCTGGCACGTCCACGCCCGTCACATCGATTAATCCGGGTCGCAGGAACGCCCCGTCGCGGTCCAGCGCCGTCAGCGATGTTCCGCCGCGCGCAATAAGATCCGCTTCGAATTTCTTCGCGGCCTCCGCAGCCCCTGTGCTGACCACGGGGCCCATAAAAATGTCGTCGATATCCCAGCGGCCAATTTTGACGGCTGCTATTTTAGCCTGCAGCGCGTCCACCACCGCATCACCAAACTTGCCCGTCGGCAGAACCAAGCGGCGTGCACAGGTGCAGCGCTGTCCCGCCGTGATAAACCCGCTCATAAAGGCGAGGTCAGAGGCCGCGTCGACATCCACGGGCTCTTGGATGATGAGCGGATTATTCCCGCCCATTTCCAGCGCGAGCATGATTTCCGGACGGCCCGCAAAATGTTTGTGAAAGAATGTTCCCGTCGCGGCGCTGCCTGTAAACAGCAAGCCGTCAATATCGGCATCGAGCAAAGCTGCGCCTGTATCGCGCGCGCCTTGGACAATATTCAAGACGCCAGCGGGCAGGCCAGCTTCTGCCCAACACCTCGCCATTACTTCCGCGACTTGCGGGGTGAGTTCGGACGGTTTGAAGACGACCGTATTCCCCGCGAGGAGCGACGGAATAATATGACCATTGGGCAAATGCCCTGGAAAATTAAACGGTCCGAAAACGGCCATCACGCCATGGGGGCGATGTTTGAGCTGCGTCGTGTCCGTAATGCGCGTCGGTGTGCGTTCCTCATAAGATTGAATGGAGACCGCGACTTTATTCGCCATAGCGCCCGCTTCGGTCCGCGCTTCCCAGAGCGGCTTGCCCATATCGCGGGAAATGGCGAGGGCGATTGTCTCGCTTTTCTCGCGCACGGCGTCCGCATATTTTTGCGCGATCTGCGCGCGGTGGTCGAAAGATGTCAGTGACCAATCGGCAAAGGCTTTGCGTGCTTTGGCGACAGCGGTGTGAACCTCTGCGGCGGACGCAGCTGCGCCTTCCCAAACAACATCACCCGTTGCCGGACAAATGGATTTTATGATTTGGGTCATGTCGTCATCAGCGCCTTGATCGCTTTGGCATCAATACGGCCATCCGCGATACGGTGGAGGATAAGCGTCGCGAGCCCGGCCCGTTCAGAAAGGCTATCGGCCATCATAAATTCTTCCGCCGAGTGAATACGCCCGCCGCGCACGCCCAGCGTATCGATATTAGGCGTACCTGCGGCGAAGACATTATTGCCTTCACATACACCACCCGTATCGACAAAATTAATTGTAATGCCTAGCGCCTTGGCTGTTTCCGCAACATCTCCAAAGAGCTGTTCCTGCGCGGCATTGCGTGGTTTTGGCGGGCGGTAAAACCCGCCATGGGTGTGGGCCGTGATGCCGTCACGTTCCAGGACTTCATTGAGAATACGGTCCACCTCGCCTTGCGCCCAGTCTGCGCTGGGTCCGTCCGGTGCACGCGCGCCGAGGCGCACAACACAAAGCGCAGGCACGACATTCACGGCGTCGCCGCCATCAATCGAGCCAATATTAAATGTGGTGCCCTCGCGAACATCTGTCAGGGCTTCGATTTTTAGCGCAAATTCGGCAGCCGCCATTAATGCGCTGCGGCCTTTTTCGGGTTCACGTCCCGCATGGGCAGAGCGGCCTTTGAATATGACGTCCCACACCGCAGAGCCCTTGCGCGCACCAGAGAAACTGCCGTCTTCCATGCACGGCTCGAACGTTAGGCCGATATGGGCCTGTCGCGCGGCCTCCATGATTGCGTCATTCGAGGCGTGGTTTCCGATTTCTTCATCCGGCGTTAGAACAACGCGGTATCCGATATGATCTTTCAGCGGGCCAGCTTCCAGCGCTTTGAGCGCTTCGAGCATGACGCAAATACCGCCCTTCATATCGCACAGACCGGGACCATTAAATTTTCCGCCGCCGAGGTCTGTGACATCCACAAATGTACCGTCAGGAAACACCGTGTCGTAATGCCCGGTCAGCACGACTTGGTTCGGCGCATCGGGTCTCGCCGTAGCCCGTAAAACAGGACCGGATTGAAAGCCTTCAATCTCTCCCGTCGGTTTTACGTTTTCGATTGGCTTTGTTTCAATTAATTCAACAACCGCCTCCGTCTCGGCAAAGGCCTCGGCCAGCATTGGCGCAAAGGCTTGCAGGCCAGCGCTATTATAGCTGCCCGTATTGACTTTGGACCAGCCGATTGTGCGGGCGAGCATGGCGTCTTGACGTTTCGCCAAAGCGTCAAGCGCCGCTTGGTCGGTCTCGGTCAGTTCGCCGAGCGGTATTTGATCGGCTCTCATGCGCCGCTCCTTTGGAAATCATAAAGTGCCGGAAGGTCCAGCAATTGGGTCAAGGCGTCGAGGGCTGTGCGTGTCTCCGTAAGAAATGCCGCATCGCCTAAATCGTCGATTGTTAAGCGGTCCCTGTAATGGGTTTTGACCCAGTTTTCTAGCGCGTCAATCTTGGCATGACTCATTACAACGCCCGCATGTACTGCCGCGCGTTGCGCCGCATCCAACACAACTCGCAAACGCAGGCATGCAGGCCCGCCGCCATTGGCCATGCTTTGCCGCAGATCGAGATAATGCGCCTGCGTGATCGGGTTATCACCGGCTAGGGTTTGATCAACAAAAGCTTTGGTCGACGGCGTCTCCTCAACCTGTGTCGGCAAAATAAGCGCCATCTCTCCACTCGGTAAAGTTACGAGTTGCGAATTAAATAAATAGGACGAAATGGTATCAGCCAAAGGAACGGCATCAGCAGGAGCCATCACAAAATGTGGCGTGAAACCTTGCACCGCCGCTTTGCGCGACACCTCTTTCTCTAACGCAGAGGGATCATCAAAGGCATTTTCATGGAAGAATAAAACTGTCTCATTCGACACGCAAACCACATCATTATGAAACGCGCCCGCATTAATCGCGGTGGCGCTTTGGGCACAAAATACAGTGTTCGCGGAATTCAATCCGTGGAGTCGCGCGACAGATTCTGACGCTTGCAGGGTCTGCCGTCCCGGGAATTTTAGATCTGTCTTTGATCCCAGTGCATCGCGGCCATAGATAAAAATTTCGACACCCGCATCGCCGTGACGGGCGGATAATCGGTTATGGTTCGCCGCCCCTTCATCCCCCAAGAGCGGCGTATGAGCCAATGGCGCATGAACCGCGAAATGAGCGTCATCCGCAAATATCATCGACAAAGCCCGATGTGTTTGACCATCCTCCAAAGCACGGTGCGGCATGGCCATAAGGTTGGCGGGTGTGAAATGCACGCGACCATCACGGCTATCCGCGCCGGGCGTGACTGTCGCGGCGTTCGCCGTCCACATACAAGAAGCAGAGCTGTAATTCGCAACGAGAGCCGGGCTATATTCAAAGGCCGCTTCCAGGACTTGAGCGTCAGTTCCGCTAAAACCAAGCGCCCGAAGGCCAGGCACATGGGGGCGCTCCTGCGGCGGTAAAACAGCTTGCGGTAAACCCAGATCAATTAGTCTGCGCATCTTTGCCAAACCCTGCAAAGCAGCGGCTCTTGGGTTGGCCGCCTTGCCCTTATGTTTCGACGAGGCAATGTTACCGTGGCTTAGTCCCGCGTAATTATGACTTGGTCCGACAAGGCCATCGAAATTCATTTCAACAGACATCTTGTTACCCCCGCCGGTTCTGCGCGAGCGCGACGTGGGGCGTAATCGTCCCCAGGATCTCACACGCTTCTCGGCCAGCTTTTTCTGCTCCCGGATAAGCGGGACCTAGGGCGGCTCGGAAGCTCGTGCCTTCACCTGTGAAATGCAGGTATTTCGCGTCGGATTCTGTCACACCGCCACCGGTCGCATGAAAGACAGTTTGCGTAATAAGCGTACGGTCCGTGCGGCACCGAATAGCCGGACCGCCGTCAAAAATATCGCATAAATCCGTATCCTCAAATCCCGCCGACATGAGCAAACCCATCGCGCCAGCTGATAAATCGTGTGGCTTCCCGGCACTTCTCGCGACGCTGTCCGGGAGGAGGTTGAGCATAATCGGCAGGGCGGGCAACAGCTCAACAATAAAGGCTGCATCACCAGCGGACAATCTATCGGCCGTATCAAATTCGGTCTGAATAAATTTAGACGTTAAGTGCTGCCAAAACGGCGACGTCCCATCTGTATCTACCCACCCGCGAATATCCGCCATCAAGCGGTCCTCGAACCGGCTTCGATTTGCGTGAATAAACCCGAGCCGTCCGAGAGAGAGCAGCCGCCCCACACCTGTCCCGCGCGCTTCTGGCGCCAGAAATATAGTTGCCAGTTCGGTGTAATCGTCAAAATCCGTTGTCAGCTGCAAGGTATCATAACGAACCGACAAATCCTGTTGGGAGGCTTTACGTGCATGGCGCGAACGTTTGAAAGAATAGAATGGACGGTCCACACCCAAGCGCGGAATAATGCCAGAAATACCGAGAATATTTCCATCTCGCTCAGCCACAAATAGAAGGCGGTTTGCACCTTTTTTCTCGGCCAAAAAGTCGAGCGACTCCATGACATATTCTGTTACCGACTTTTTGGACTTCGGAACAGTCGTGAGGCCGGAATCAGCCTTAGATGTAAAACGGGTAATCGCCGATATATCATCAGCGGTCGCGGGTCTAAAAAGAGCGGTCACGGGCGGCCTTTCAAAAACAAAAGCCGGCAAGCCGTCCGCCCGATGCGCCAGCAGTTGCCGTGTTGTATCTCACATAAACTTCAGAGGGTTGAAATTCAAGCTGAGAACCTGGGGTCATATATGATTATGCTCATAACTCCTGCGCCAGTTCTTCCTTCTCATCAACCAATACCGCTGCGGCGGCTTGCCCGATGACGTTGACGCTGCTGCGGAACATGTCGGGGATGCGGTCAACGCCTAAGATCAATGCGAGACCCGCCACTGGAATTCCGACGGCCTCCAAAGCAGGAGCCATGGTGACAACACCCGAAGACGGCACGGGTGCCACTGTCAATGAGACGAGAAACACAGCTAAGAATATCGCGCCGAGCGCGCCAATAGCTAGCGGCACCCCGTATATATGCGCGAGGAACACAATGGCTGCGCCTTGGAAAAGTGCGCTGCCGGGTCGGTAAAGCGAAGCCCCCAATGGCACGATAAGGTCCGCCACAGTTTCAGAGACTTCGAAATTTTTGATGACCTCTTCTCGCGTGACGGGAATAGCGGTGGCCGTACTGGTCGTTGAAAATGCAATAGTGATGGCGCCGGAGAGGTTCTTTAAAACGGCCAAAGGACCGATTTTTGCACGCCACATAAGGAGCGGTAGATAAATCAGGCAGAGGTAAATCCCAAGCGCCAGCACAACGCTGAAAATGAAAACACCGAGGCTCTGAATAACCCCCCATCCCATCTTTGCCGTTGCGGGCGCTATCAATCCGAACACCCCGATCGGGGCCAGATATAAAACCCACCAGACAAGTTTGATTAAAGCCGCCGAAATATCTTCGGCCCCTTGAACCATGCGGTCTCGCCTTTCTTTCGCTAATGTGCCAGCGGCCGCAGCGAGGAGCGCGGTGAAAACGATGAGCGGCAGGATTGCGCCTTTGGCGGCGGACGCAAATACATTGGCCGGAACAAGCCCAACGAAAAATTCCGTCAATCCGCGCAATTGCGGAACGGTTACCGCATCGGCGGCAGGCATTGTTAGCTCCGGTACAAACCGCAAGCCCACCGCCATAATGCCCATCCCAATCAAAATCGCCGGAATAAGAGACAGTCCATAAAAACTCAGTGTGCGCCCACCTATACGTCCCAATGCACGGATGTCGCCAAGACGTGCGATACTCGCAAAAATAATCGCAACCACTAAAGGAATGACGATCATTCGAACGCCATTAATAAAGATCTGCCCAAAAGGCGCGGAGCCATTGGCAATCGCGTGCAAGATTGAGTTTCCCGTGGCAGCAGCCAACAGACCGATCACCAATCCAGCAATAAGGCCCACCGCAATCAATCTATTGAGCATCGTCTTCCCCTAAAATTCAAACAGTACCGTGCCTCGAGCAAAGCCAAGACGCAATAAAAAGAACCAAGGTTGAAAGATGGTACGGGTGGTCGGAATCGAACCGACACTCCAAAGGAACGGGATTTTGAATCCCGCGCGTCTACCAATTCCGCCACACCCGCATACCATACAAAACTCATGACGATGAGTAGTTGCAGCCTTCTATTGATTTAGGTTGATGCGTCAACCGTTTTGGCCATAAAGCGCATTTTAACTTGCAGATGATAAAGGCCTCCCATGAAGGGCAAGCTAGCATTCCTAGAACGATGGTATGAAAACACCAAAGCAGCTGCAGGGCATCGCCATGCGACGCCAATCCTGTGCGCCGTGTCTTTTGCCGAAAGTTCGTTCTTTCCCATCCCCGTTGATTTGATGTTGATGCCGATGGTTCAGGCGCGTCCAAAGGCCTGGTGGCGCCTCGCATTTTTAGCGAGTTTCTTTTCCGTGCTGGGCGGAATTTTTGGATATTTCCTGGGCATGTTGTTTTTTGAAACACTGGTCGGCCCGATTTTGGAAAGCATGGGGAAGAAGGAAAGCATGGAAACCTTTGAAGCCAGCATTAATGAGCATGGCGGCCTATGGGTATTTGGCGCCGGGTTTACGCCTTTCCCTTATAAGGTCATCACAATCATGAGCGGCGCGTTACACGTCAGTTTCGGTATTTTCGTTGCCGCAAGTGTTCTGTCTCGAACGCTTCGCTTCTTCATGGTTGCCGGCGTTGTCCGCGTGTTCGGCGGCATGGCGGAACGTTGGATGAAGGAGAATTTTGCGATCTTCACGATTGGATTGTTTGCCTTGATCGCCGCGCTCTATTTCGGGCTGAAGGCTCTATTCCCGCATTAATCCGATTGTGCGGTCGAACCCGTAATCCCTGAAAGCTTGCGCGCGGGTCTCATCTGTATCCGGTCCGATCAGGAACGCCAGTTGAGCATGATCCGGAAGCGAGCGCGCCGGAATATCAGATAAAACATCTTCCAAGCGGCGGGCGATGGCCTCACCGCTATCAATCCAATTTACACTTTGCCGGACAACAGCACGAAGTTCTTCCTTCAAGAGCGGAAAATGCGTGCAGGCCAAGACAACGCCGTCAACATCTGCGCCGACACGACCAGCAAAGAGCGGCGCAATGGCATCGCGCACAACATCCATATCCACGGCTTTCCCAGCGAGTTTACGTTCAGCCTGGGCCACCAAGCGGGTCGACCCTTGAAGCAGAACATGACAATCGGGCGCGAAGTCCGCAATGAGCTGATCTACATATTTGCGGCGCACCGTCCCAGGTGTTCCCAGAACGCCAATAGCGCGCGTTACGGATTGCTCCGCTGCTGGCTTAATCGCAGGCACAACGCCAATGACTGGAATTTGTACCGCAGCCCGAATGGAAGGCAGGGCCGTCGTCGACGCCGTATTGCAGGCGATCACGAGCGCGTCCGGTTTCAACATCTGCGCTAATGTCGCGAGCACGCCCGGCAAACGCGCCCGCAGCTGAGCTTCGGTTTTACTGCCATAAGGACGAAAGGCATCATCCGCCGCATAGGACAAAAAGCTCTGCGGTAGGCGCGCACGGATTTCAGAGACGACGGAAAGACCACCGACGCCGGAATCAAAAACAAGAACATGATGGCCTGATCTGGACATGATCCGCTTCTGCCAAGACAAGGTGAGGAAACTATGAATGAATTGCGGTGGAAATAGGTTTCATTTGGTTTGCCCCTCGCCTATCTCCCAACGCATGGCCCCGCCTCTTTTAACGCTGAAAGATATTGCCCTGACATTTGGGTCAACGCCCCTGCTGGAGCGCGCGGATTTAGCTGTACATGCACGGGACCGTTTGTGTTTGGTTGGACGCAATGGTTCAGGCAAGTCCACCCTTTTGAAGATCGCCGCGGGCATTGTTGAACCTGATGACGGGGAGCGGTTTGTAAAACCCGGTACGAGCTGGCGGTACCTGCCCCAAGACCCTGATCTATCTGCCTTTGCTGATGTCGAAAGCTATGTCCGCGACGGTTTGGTCGGGGCAGATGACGGGTTTAGGATTCCATATCTATTGGATGCTCTGGGTTTGACTGGGCAGGAAGATCCCTCGCATATGTCGGGCGGAGAAAGGCGCCGCGCGGCGCTGGTCCGCACATTGGCCCCACAACCTGATATTTTGATGTTGGACGAGCCAACAAACCATTTGGACCTTCCTGCCATTGAATGGCTGGAAGGCGAGCTGGGCAGTATGAATGCGGCCTTGGTGCTGATTTCGCATGACAGACGTTTTTTGGAATCCTTGTCAAAGCGCACACTTTGGATGGATCGAGGCGAAACTCGCGATCTGGATAAAGGCTTCGCGCATTTCGAAGATTGGCGAGATGAGTTTATTGCTCAAGAAGAACTAGATCGTCACAAGCTCGCGCGGCAAATCGTGCGTGAACAGCATTGGGTTGTCCACGGCGTTTCAGGTCGCCGGAAACGCAATGTCCGCCGCATGAAAGAGCTGGGTAATTTACGCAGCGAGCTAAAAAACGCGAAGAAAGTTCAAGGTCTCGCGGATGTCACAGTCACCGAAGGGCGCAGCTCCGGCAAGCAAGTGGCCAAGCTAACCGATGTCTCCAAAGCCTTCGATGGACGCACTGTCATTGACACTGTTTCGCTACGTATTGGTCGAGGCGAGCGCATTGGGGTGGTGGGACCAAACGGTTCAGGCAAGACAACTTTACTAAAATTGATTATGGGGTCGCTGGACGCCGACTCCGGTAAAGTTGAGTTAGGACTAAATCTGGACCCCTTAGTCATTGATCAAAACCGAGAAACCTTAGACCCGGACTGGACCTTGTCTGATGCGCTAACGGATGGCGGAGGAGACAGCGTTATTGTTGCCGACCAATCCCGCAATGTTATCGGATATATGAAAGATTTCTTGTTTCTGCCGGAACAAAAACGCACCCCGGTTCATGCCTTATCCGGCGGCGAACGTGGACGTTTGCAATTAGCGCGCGGCCTGCGCCTACCTTCAAATCTATTGGTTCTTGATGAACCCACAAATGATTTGGACTTGGAAACATTGGACCTGCTTCAAGAAATCGTCGCAGATTATTCCGGCACTGTGATCGTTGTTTCGCATGATCGGGATTTTCTGGACCGAACTGTGACGCGCACGCTCGCTTATGAAGGTGATGGGAAATGGCAAATTTACGCCGGCGGTTATTCCGATATGGTTGACCAACGCGGTGTGGGTGTTCAATCGCGTAAAGCTGAGAAAGCCGCTAAGGCAAAATCCAAAACCAATACAAACACCGCGCCTGCGAAATCAGGCTCAAACAAGCTCTCCTATAAACACAAATTTCGGCTGGAATCCTTACCTAATGAGATAGAGAAAATTGAGGCCCAGATCGAGACTCTCAACACCGCGCTAAGTGACCCAGATCTTTATGCAAAAGACCCAGACCTTTTTAATGCCAAGTCTAATGCGCTTGTGGACGCGCAAGTGAAACTCGCGGCGTGCGAAGACGAATGGTTGGAATTGGAAGTGATGCGAGAGTCGGCGCAAAGCTAACGCATCTGATTGGGTATTCACAACCTCAAACCTTATTGACAAACTTATCAATTTCAAAGCGACCCTTGCCTTTTCTTGCACTCAGATTAAACGGAATCGGTATCGATGACGGGTGGGAGACATGGCAAATAAGACAGGAGGTCAGATTGTGGGTGCGTCCACAACACGCCGCCGACTGGACCCGGATTTACGCCGCGCGCAATTGCTCGAACATGCTATATCCGCTTTTGCTGATGCCGGAATAGAGCGCGCCGCCCATGCGGATGTCGCAGCCCGCGCACATGTGTCCACCCCAACTGTTTTCAAGTATTTTCCGACGCGCGAAGCTCTAGTCGATGCCGTTCTGAGTGAGGTAGAGCAAACATTAGAGAATTTGAAAACACACCTCCCAAAAGGCATGGTTTTAACGGGGCCTGAACTGGTCCGAGCAATGGCTGGAATATTGTCAGAGGTGTGCGCAAACCGACCTGACATCATGAAGGTCACATTGACATGGTCGGTCGCGTTTTCCCCCGTTAGAGATCGCTACCTCTCATTTCAAACACGCTTAAAAGAGATTTTATCGTCACTTTTAGACTTAGATACAGCTGACGAGTCGGACGTCTTGATTATTTTTGCGACGGCCAAATTATTTACTCGAATGCATTTCGATGGAACGACGGCAGAGGTCAGACGCGATTATATCAATCGCACATGCGAAGTTTTAGAGTCTGCAGCTAACCGCGCTTAGGCGTCCGCCGGATATATTACTCAACTAGACGAGCGCCATCTTCTGCCCGCGGTAGAATTGGCGGCATGTCAGCTTCTACATGGTCGACGCCAATCACCATTTTTGATCCATAGCCACCAGAGATATGAAGCTTATCTGCGATAAAACTCGTCGACGGTGCCATTGATCCAATTGATGTGTTCTGTCCCATAATTTCCAATGTTTGTTGGGGCAGATAGACTGTGCCGAAAACCTGGAGAGACCCACCTTCCGCGATCAAGCTAGATTTTTCTTCAATAGTGCGGTTTCCTGGCGCGGATGCATCTATCGCTTCCATGACGGCCAAGCCTTTTCGAGATCCCTGACTTGGAGCTTTCAAATTCAATGAAGATTGGCTTTGGATGTTTAGAACAGCGCCGGACCCCGACAAAATGAATGTTACATCCTCGGCAACTGCCTCAGCGCCGTTAATGAAACTAAGCGGGCCATCTTTGATAATGTATTCGCCAGGCAGGAAATCAACATTAATACCATCAATGGTCAATCCGCCGCAGAAAGTCCCAGGCAGGACGTCAACATCGCTACCTGTCCTATTTTGTGAAACCTCAATATTGGCATTCAGATCGGTATCGTAAATTGGGTCAGTTTCATAACTAAAGAACGCTTCAATACCCGCTGATAAAGACCCCGTCTGCTCGAAGGCTGAAAATGCGAAAGACAAGCGCTGCTGGAAGAGCTCTCTCTGCATTTGTTGGATCACCTCTTGAGAGACCTCTTCTTTAAACACAATCAATTCAGATAAACGCGTGGAACACGTGTCCGGAATTATTGGCAGAGCGACATTGGAGTACGGGTCCTGCACCGCTTTGCATTCCCCTTTGACATAAGGTGCGAACTCACCCGTTGCGCCGCCAACAGTACAAAAAGATTGCGCGATCGGAGGCTGGGCCGACCGGGACGTTAAGGCAGCTTCGTGAGAAGAGTTTGCCTGAACAGCACATGTCGGCGATGAATAACTAATACCGCCATCAAACAAAATAGACTCTGACGCAGACTCGTTCAGAGCCATTAGACAAATTGTGTTTTCATTCGCAATCGTCGCGGCGCTCACCTCGCGCATGGTCGGATTCTGTATACCAACCAAATTTCCAAAAGATAATTCAAGTTCACCTTCCGCGGACAATCTAACGCGGTCGGATTCCATGCTTGGTGTCAATGTGAGCGGGATATCGCCGCTATAGTTCGCCAAGAAATGCGTTTCAGCATAAGCGTCTTTTTCAGAATTGCTGATCGCGTTATTATTGGCTGCCGCCAAGACCGCCGCATCCAGAGCGCTGGAAATCGCGGACCGCTCTTTGGTCACTTGCGAATAGTCTATGGCCGCAGAGGTCAAAGCCAGTAATGGCAAAGCAGCAAGCGCAAAGATAACGGCCACTTGACCGCCTTCATGTCTTATAAATCTGTGAACTTTCCAGGTCATGTTCGGAAAGGTCTCACGAACTGATTGAAACTTCATATAAAAAGAGAGTCAACCACTGGTTAAATTACCGTGATCTGTCGCCTGGTGTTTCAGCACCGGAATTCATCAGGCACCCTGTGTCATCTATGCCTAAAGTTTATTGGCTGTCACTTTTAATTTCAATTTCACGGTCCGCGAAACCCATTCATCCGTATCCCATGGCGCCGCACCGACATTCCACAGCGTTCTGTCCATTTCGACGGTAGATGTCATGACAGCGACAGATCCATCCACTTCCAAGGTGAATGGTAAATCCAACGCAACGGAAGTTCCTTTTAACGTCAATTCTCCCTTGGCAATAAATCCGTCGCCTTGCGCAGAAATATCGGAAGATGTGTATACGGCCTCGGGAAAGGCTTTTGCCGAGAACCAGACTTTATCAGGTAAAGTTGACGTTCGATCCTTTGATCCGGCATCCACGCTTTTGAGCGGAACAGTAATTTTGACAGTCCCAGTTTCCGGCGCGGCCGGATCAAAATTAATGACACCGGAAAACTCCGTAAATTCCCCAGTAAAGGTCTTACCTTCTTGTTCAGCGGAAAATAGAATATGCGAGCCATCAGCCTGAATATCCCAATTCGCCGCGACCACGCCTGTTGAGACGGCCTGCGCCTCCTCAGCCGAACTTGCCTGTGAGCAAGCAGAAAGACTAATGGCCAATCCAATAAGGGATGAGAAAAGAGCAGATTTGATATGGGTTTTCATAGCTTAATTACGCATAAAATCTGGAAAAAGCGCAAGTGAATTCTTTTAAAGATACCGTGACCCCAAAAAAAATCTCACAAAATTGCATCCAAACTCCTCTCTCGTGACGTCTAGGGGGTATAGAGATTAAAAAAGGAGATATCTCATGGAAGAAGTATTAGTGCCAATTGCATTATTTGCGATTGCTCCCCTCATCGTTTGGGCGGTCTGCGCCTATCGGTATAAAACCAAGAAAGCCATTATGAAGGTTTTGGAGGCCATGACACATAAGGGTGAGCCAATTTCTCCGGCAGTCATTCATGCGCTCGGTATCCGTCCGCGCAATCGCAATGCCGATCTGCGTACGGGGATTATCCTAATCGCCCTCGCCGTTGCCTTTTTCCTTTTGGGTGCCATCATTGGTGAAGAAGACGCTATTCGCGGATTGAGCGGTATTGCAATGTTCCCGCTAGTCATTGGCGCAGCCTATGTCGGAATTTGGGCCTTTATCGGGCGCAAAGAACCCGCAACTTTCGGGTAACGCCTATTTTGGGGGAACCCAGTTTTGAGACAATACTCCGCACCCACCAGGGTGCGGTTAGGGCCTTCCTACGCCGAGTATGCAGTGATGCAGCCCTGGCGGATGATCTAGCACAAGACGCTTTTATCAAGGCTTATCACGCCCTGGATCAATTGTCGGACCCGACAAAAATACGGAGTTGGTTATTTGGAATCGCCTATCGCGAGTTTCTGGATCATGCCCGTAAGAAGAAAAGACGACGGCGCTTATCGTTGGGCGCCGTCGCACCAGAGCCTGCCGCGGTGCCAAGCGGTCAGGCTTTGGATATTGAACGCGCGATGGACAGTCTGCCGCCCGATTGCCGTGCCGTTGTAATTTTGTGCCTCCTGCATGGGCTGACCCAAGCAGAGGCTGCAACCACCACTGGCCTGCCGTTAGGAACGGTCAAAAGTCACGTGACCCGCGGCAAAGCAAAATTGCAGGCTGTTTTAGCAGCATATGCACCCGCTCGAAAATCTGATAGGAGTTTCGCATGAGTGAAAGCCACGACATTCAAAACGCGCTCAGAGCCTATGCTGCGCCTGTACCGGATAATGGATTCACGGCCGCGACACTGGAGCGCGCTGAAAAAGAAAAGTCACCACGTTTACTCGTTTTAGCGGGGGCCAGCGGTGTCGGGGGCCTTCTTGCTCTCAGTCAAACACCAAGCCTTTGGGGTTTAATGACGCAAGCGAATATTCCAATGCTTTCACCTTTGGCCTTCACAGCTTTAGGGGTTTTGGGCTTTGTTGGATGGGCAGCACTTGATAGAGGATGGAGCGACACTGTTTAACAGGAGCCTTCATGTCTTCAGATTATCTGGCCAAACCCGGCACAAGTTTTAAATTATCCGACTACCCAACCCGGGTTAATGTCTTTGATGATAAGGACGCCGCGAAAAAAGCGGTAAAAGAAAATGCAAAAGCCGTTTCGGACTTAGCGCACCGTCTTTACGGGGAGGCAGACCGAAAGCTTTTGATTGTTTTACAAGGCATGGATACGTCCGGCAAAGACGGAACAACATCCGCTATTTTTCACCGCACCCCTCCGCTCAATGTAAATGTCGCAAGCTTCAAAGCGCCGACAAAAAAAGAGCTCGCGCATGATTACCTCTGGCGCGTTCATAATGTCGTGCCGGGCAAAGGCCAAATCACCGTTTTTAATCGCAGCCATTATGAAGATGTGTTGGTCGTAAAGGTAAAAAGTTACGCCTCGCCCGAAGTGGTTGATCAAAGATATAATCAGATAAACGACTTCGAACGTTTACTCGTTGAAAGCGGAACAACTATTTTAAAATTCATGCTACACATTTCGCACGAGACACAAGGCGAACGTTTGCGGGATCGCTTGGTCGTCCCCGACAAACGCTGGAAATTTAATCCAGGTGATTTGGATGACCGTGCCCTTTGGCCTGAATTCATGAACGCCTATGAAACGATGGTCCAGCGCACATCAACGGACCACGCGCCTTGGCACATCATTCCATCGGATTCGCGCAAAACGCGCGGCGCGATAATCTCCGGCATCGTCCGAGAGACCTTGGAAACAATGAATCCGCAATATCCCGATCCTGGATTCAGGCCTGAAGATTTTCAAATCTAGGCGAGGGCAATTTGACTGAAACTTACATCCTGTCCCCCGGGGATGTTTACGGCCCCGTTCAGCCCCGACAGAAAAAGCATTGGTTTGGGCGCGTGTTTGAAGCCGGGCTTTGGGTTGTCGTAATCGTGCATCTCTATGCGATCGCCTTACGCGTTGTCCCCGTACCCGGAACTATTTTGATGGTGCAGCGCGGCATAGCGGGTGAAAACATTCGGAATGATTGGACTTCATTAGAGGATATTTCACCCCACTTGCCGCGCGCAATCTTAGGCGGGGAAGACTCTCGATTTTGCGAACATCGCGGCATTGATATCCAAGCTGTGAAGAACGCCTTCTCTGATAATGCAGAAGGCGGACGCCGACGAGGTGGCTCGACGATTTCGCAACAAACCGCGAAAAATGTCTTTCTCTGGAATGGCGGCGGCTATCCCCGAAAAGCCGTTGAGGCTTGGTTCGCGCTCTATACCGACTTAGTTTGGGGGAAGCGCAGAACCATGGAAATCTATTTGAACGTCGCAGAATGGGGTGACGGAATTTTCGGCGCAGAAGCCGCCGCGCAAGCGCGATTTGGAAAATCCGCCAAAGATTTGACCCAGCGCGAGGCCGCGCTTTTGGCGGCGGTTCTACCAAGCCCGAATAAATGGCGCGTCGACCCGCCCGGTTCCTATGTCAACGGACGCGCCAGCATCTTAATGCAACGCGCCGACGTCATCCGTAGCAGCGCCTATGACAGTTGCTTGAAATTATAGAACGTCCAAAATGGCTTGGGCCAAGCGCGGAATGTTTTCATCATTCGCTCCGGCAATATTAATTCGGCCACTATCTGTCATATAGATGGAATACTCCGACCGGAGCTTGCGCGCCTGATCAACAGACAGCGGTAGGGTTGAAAACATGCCGTTTTGATCTGTCACGGCCGCAGCAATCACTTCACCGCCTTGCACATTTAGCGCTGCGGAAAGTTGACGACGCAAATCACGCATGCGCTCGCGCATTTCAGTCAGCTCTTCGACCCACATGGCGCGCAAATCCGCGTCGCCAAGAATGTCAGCCACGAGCTTTGCCCCGTGATCAGGCGGCATTGAAATAATTTTACGTTGCGTCAGGCCCAATTGGGAGCGCGCAATATCAGCCGTTGCCTCATCTCTGCAGACAACGGCAATTAGGCCGACACGTTCTTTATAGAGTGCAAAGTTCTTGGAACAGGACGCTGCAATGAGAACTTCAGGACAAACCTCAACCACTTTGCGGAGACCGTATGAATCCTCGCTCATGCCGCGGCCCAGACCAAAATAGGCCAAATCTACATATGGCGTCAGCTCTTTCTCCACCATGAATGCGGCCAAACGGTCCCATTCGGCGGGCGCGAGGTCTGCGCCTGTTGGATTGTGGCAACACCCGTGAACAAGTACCACATCGCCAGGTTTTGCCTTTGCATCCAGATGGGCCAGCATATCATCGAAATCTACGCCCAAGGTCTCGCGGTTATAGTACGGGTATTTTTCCATTTTCAGGCCGGCAGCACTTATCAATGGAATGTGGTTTGCCCAAGTCGGCGTCGAGACCCAGACAGTCGCATCAGGGGCAGCGGATTTAATGATTTCCGCGCCGAGCCGCAGCGCACCGGAGCCGCCGGCCGCTTGCGCGCTGGCAATCCGGTTCATGAGCGCATTGTCAATTTTCCCCGCGTCGCCGCCGAGGATCAAATGCAGCATTGAATGGCGAAAATCGTCATTACCGCGAATACCAACATAGGATTTGGTCGTCTCATTTTCCCAGAGCTGTTTTTCAGCCTGTTTTACGGCGCGTAAAATAGACGTTTCGCCGGTCGCATCTTTATATACCCCAACACCCAGATCTATTTTGTCCGGGTTCGTATCGGCTTTGCATTGCTGCATAAGGGCGATGATGGCGTCGGGCGCCCGAGGGACGAGATATTCAAACATGATGAAAGCGTGTTCCGTTTTTGAGTTTACGCGCCCCCTTAGAGGCTTTTGAATGTATCCGCTACCGTTGAGACAGTTTCTGACGAAATTTTTCGTTGCCTTTACCGCGGCAGCACGGAACAAGGCTTCAAAATGATAATCCGCCCAATGCTGGGCAAAGGGGATAACAATGGAAACCTTCAATAGCTTGATGGAATCAATGAACGGCATAGTTTGGGGCCCGCCCATGATGTTGCTGCTTTTGGGTGTAGGTCTGTTCTTAACAATTGGCCTTCGATTCATCTCGCTTACAAAAATCGGATATGGTTTCCGTCAACTCTTCAAAAAGCGGTCTGGCGAAGCCGAAGACGGAGATGTGTCTCCCTTTGCCGCCTTAATGACAGCTTTGTCTTCGACGGTCGGTACCGGTAACATTGCAGGCGTCGCGGCCGCGATTGCGATTGGCGGACCAGGCGCAGTCTTCTGGATGTGGGTCACAGCCATTTTGGGAACAGCAACGAAATTTGCTGAAGGCGTCCTCGCTGTGCGCTACCGCGAAGTCGACGCCAATGGTAACCGTGTTGGCGGCCCAATGTATTATATTAAGAACGGCCTTGGACCGAAGTGGATGTGGCTAGCCATGGCTTTTGCTCTGTTCGGCATTATCGGGTCGCTTTCGACGGGTAACGCCGTTCAAGCAAACTCGATTGGGGATGCCCTTGGGAGTGCCTATAATTTCGACCCACGCATAGTTGCCGTTATATTGTCAGCCCTCGTAGCTGGTGTAATTTTTGGCGGTATTAGACGTATTGGCGCGGTTGCTTCAAAACTCGTTCCTTTCATGGCCGTTCTATACATCGTAGCTGCCCTTGTTGTTATTATGTCCAATGTGACGGCTGTCCCGGCAGCTTTTGGCATGATCTTCAAAGGTGCATTTGGCCTGCAAGGTGCCGGAACCGGTATCACAATCGGCCTTATGATGTTGGCGATGCAAAAAGGTGTCGCGCGCGGATTGTTCTCTAACGAAGCTGGTCAAGGGTCTGCGCCGATTGCTCATGCGGCGGCTCAGAATAATGATCCTGTCAACCAAGGCATGATCGCTATGCTCGGAACGATTATCGACACGCTCATCATTTGTACGATTACAGCGCTGGTCATTCTGACATCTGGCGTTATGGGCGCAGATTGTCTGGCCAGCCCAGCCATTTTGGAATTGCTGGAGTCAGGTAAGACCCCGGCGGGATGCGAAATCGGCGTGCCATTGACAGCGTCCGCTTTCGAAGCCACCCTCACAGGGTTTGGTGAGCATATCGTGACCTTCTGTCTTTGTATCTTTGCTTTCACCACCATCATTGGCTGGTCTTATTACGGTGAACGCTGCACGGCCTTTATCTTCAAAGAGCGTTCTATTCCTGTTTTCCGGTGCTTCTGGATTCTCGCAGTTTTCGCCTCAACTTATGCTCTCTCCTTCGAATCTGACGGGGACAATATTGTTGTCGCAACTTTCTGGTTGATTGCGGACAGCTTGACTGGATTGATGGCAGCGCCAAACCTCATCGGTTTGATCCTCTTGTCACCGGTCGTCTTCAAATTGGCGAAAGAGTATTTCGACAAGGACACGATCGCCAGTGATGGTCTGATTGACCAAGACGATATTGAATAGGCCGTCTTCTCATGACTAACCAAACAACACCTCCTGCCAAAACGGCGGGAGGCGCTAAGAAGCTACCGTTCTGGATTGATTTCGGTCCGCTGCTGCTTTTCTTTATTACCTTCATGTATTGGAAACGAGACAATCCCGATGATGCAATGATTTGGGCGGCGGGCGTTCTCGCCGTCGCCGCAGCCATCGCTCTAATTTATGCGTGGCTAAAATATAAACACACCTCTCCTGTCTTGATCTTTTCGACAATCGTTATCGGTGCCTTTGCGCTGGCAGCCTTCTTGTTTGATGATAAGCGCTTCATTTATATGAAGCCGACAGTGATGAACGCGATTTTTGGCGTTGCTGTCATTGGCGGCATCGCTTTCAAGAAGAACGTTATCAAAATGATGATGGGCAGTGCATTTGAGCTCCCAGATGCCAAATGGAATTTTTTCGCAATCCGTTGGGGGATATTCTTTTTTGCGATGGCCGCATTGAACGAATTGATTTGGCGAACACAAACAGAAACATTCTGGGCCAGTTTCAAGGTATTCGGCTTCCTCCCGCTCACAATCCTATTCACGGCTAGCCAAATCCCATTCCTGACCAAACATGGAAAAATGCGGGAATAGAATCTTAAATGTTTAGTAACGACGAGTTTCTCTTTTACAGTTCGCTCGAAATTACAGTATTGAAAGCCTAGCAAATTGCTGGCATTGGCCATTTTGTCGCAGGGGTGCGACGGGCTGGGCGAATATAATGAAAACGAATTTAGATGTGAACGGAGGCTCAGCAGTTGAGGCTGTGCGCAAGGCTGTTGAAGCAGATTCCGATTGGGATCGCTCGCATGGTGAAGAAGAACTTCACTTTCATATTCTTCGTGCCGCTCAGAATGTCGGCCGTTTTGAACCTTTTTCCGAAGAAGAAAAAGCACTCAACACCTATTTAACGAACCGCATGGCGGGGAAACGCTTGTGCGATTATGCGTGGCGGATGTTTGCCCAGAGCCTCTAGCGCCCTGATTCAAGCCCAAATGTATAGCTGAGTGCAGCTATGAAGCGTTGAAAATGCGGCCTCACTGCGCCATAAGGCCCCCAAACATTGACCCCTTATTTGAGGACCCATCCAACATGGCATCATTGGACAGCTTTAACTGCGAACGCGAGATGAAAGTCCGCGGCGGAACTTACACCTATTACGATTTGAAAGAGGCTGAGAAAAACGGCTTAAAAGGCATTTCCAAACTGCCGCGCTCCCTCAAAGTTCTGCTCGAAAACCTGCTCCGCCATGAAGATGGAAACACGGTCAAGAAAGAAGATATTCAAGCCATCGCGGATTGGCTTGGCCCAAAAACATCCACACATGAAATCGCCTACCGCCCGGCACGTGTTTTGATGCAAGACTTCACGGGTGTTCCAGCTGTTGTTGACCTCGCCTCTATGCGCGACGCGATTGTGAAACTTGGCGGTTCTGCTGAAGCCATCAATCCGCTCAACCCCGTTCACTTGGTTATCGACCACTCTGTCATGGTTGATTATTTCGGAACAAAAGGCGCCGAAGCGAAAAACGTTAAGCGCGAATATGAGCGCAACATGGAACGTTATGACTTCTTGAAATGGGGTCAAACAGCCTTTGAAAACTTCGCGGTTGTTCCTCCAGGAACTGGTATTTGTCACCAGGTGAACCTTGAAAATCTAGCACAAACAGTTTGGACGAAGACAACGGATGGAAAAACTTATGCCTTCCCAGACACTCTCGTCGGAACAGACTCGCACACGACCATGATTAACGGCCTGTCCGTACTCGGTTGGGGCGTTGGCGGTATCGAAGCCGAAGCGGCGATGCTTGGTCAGCCAATTTCTATGTTGATCCCTGAAGTTGTTGGCTTTGAGCTAACAGGCAAATTGCCAGAAGGCTCAACGGCAACCGACCTCGTTCTGCGCGTTGTTGAAATGCTCCGCCAAAAAGGTGTGGTCGGAAAATTTGTCGAATTTTATGGGTCGGGCCTCGATCACCTCTCTCTCGAAGACCAAGCGACACTCGCCAATATGGCGCCGGAATATGGCGCGACTTGCGGCTTCTTCCCTGTCGACCAAGACACACTGAACTACCTACAAGCAACCGGCCGCGATGAAGCGCGCATTGATCTCGTCGAAGCCTATGCCAAGGCCCAAGGCTTCTGGCGCGATAACAGCACACCTGTGTTCACCAGCACAATTAGCTTGGACATGGACAGTGTGCGTCCTGCGATTTCTGGACCAAAACGTCCGCAAGATCGTTTCGACCTAAAAGGTGCAAATGTTCAATTCGCTAAAATTCTTCGCGATGAATTTAATAAGACCCCTGATGGCGACAGCGCGGTCGAAGTCGAAGGCGCCGGCTATTCCATCGATCATGGCGACGTTATGATCGCGGCGATTACGTCCTGTACCAATACGTCCAACCCATCCGTTATGATGGCGGCGGGCCTTGTTGCCAAAAAAGCCCGCGAGAAGGGCCTCAAAGTGAAGCCTTGGGTTAAAACATCTACGGCTCCAGGATCTCAAGTTGTTGGTGAATATCTCGAGAAATCTGGTCTGCAAGATGACTTGGACGCGCTCGGATTTGATATTGTTGGCTATGGTTGTACGACCTGTATCGGTAACTCGGGTCCACTCGCCGCGCCGCTTTCCAAAGCGATTGCAGATGGCGATCTCGTCTCTTGCTCTGTTCTATCCGGTAACCGGAACTTTGAAGGCCGCATTGGTCCCGATTTAAAAGCGAACTTCCTAGCTTCACCGCCATTGGTCGTCGCATACGCCCTGGCTGGTTCAATGCACCATGATTTTGACGCAGATCCATTGGGCGTCGATCAGGATGGCAATGAAGTCTATCTGAAAGACATCTGGCCAACTTCAGCCGAAATCGCAGAGGTCGTGCGCAAGATCATCACACGCAAAATGTTCACCGAACGCTATGCGGACGTCTTCAAAGGCGACAAGCAATGGCGCGACATTAAAGTGTCTGGCGGTAAGACTTATGACTGGAAACCAAAATCCACATATGTCCGTAATCCACCTTATTTTGACGGCATGAGCGCCACTCCAGATGCTGTTGAAGACATAAAGAACGCGAACATCCTCGCGCTTCTCGGCGACTCCATCACGACGGACCATATCTCTCCAGCCGGTGCCATCAAACATGACGGCCCTGCAGGTGATTACCTCTCGGACAATAAAGTACCAAA
Source organism: Litorimonas sp. (assembly GCA_039975855.1). GTDB lineage: Bacteria > Pseudomonadota > Alphaproteobacteria > Caulobacterales > Maricaulaceae > Litorimonas. The sequence continues at coordinate 98,425 of JBDWGH010000005.1, forward strand.
GGTCGAGTTTAACTCCTTCGGTTCCCGTCGCGGTAACCACGAAGTGATGATGCGCGGTACATTCGCCAATATCCGTATCAAAAACTTGATGGCCCCTGGTACAACTGGCGGCGTGACAAAATACGTCCCATCTGGCGAGGTCATGCCTATCTTTGACGCGGCGCAAAAATATGCGGCCGCAGACAAAGACCTCGTGATTTTCGCGGGCAGCCTTTACGGTAACGGTTCTTCACGTGACTGGGCCGCTAAAGGCACAATCCTACTCGGCGTCAAAGCCGTTATCGCATCAAGCTTTGAGCGTATTCACCGCTCTAACTTGATCGGAATGGGCGTTCTTCCGCTGGAATTCCAAGAGGGTGATAGCTGGGAGAAGCTCGGCCTGAAGGGTGACGAAACTGTCAATATCTCTGGCATTGAAGGCTTGGAGCCACGCGGTACATTAGATGTTGAAATCACAATGGCTGATGGCAGCAAGAAAATCGTCACAACAAATGTTCGCATCGATACAGATAACGAGCATGAGTATTACAAGAACGAAGGTATTCTACACTACGTTCTGCGTAACCTCGCAGCGGAAGCCAAAGCCGCCTAAGCGCAGCAACACAAACAATGAAAAAGGCCGTCCAGTTAGACGGCCTTTTTTTATGCGCTGGACACAATCCACAAATTCCATAAAAATTGAAAGCGTTAAAAAGGAGACACCCATGGAACCGCAAAGCTTGATTACATTCTTAATCATCGGCGCTGTCGCAGGATGGCTCGGCTCCGCGATCGTCAAGAGTGAGAATATGGGCCTCCTTGGCAATATTGTCATCGGCATCATCGGCGCATTTATAGCAGGCTATGTATTGCCAATCGTCGGCTTCGCCTTTGGTGGTGGCATTTTGGGCTCGATCCTGAACGCTACAATCGGCGCCGTTATCCTGCTCGTTCTCTTGCGGATTATTAAACGCGCATAGTTGCAGAATGGGTTGGTGGAAAAGGCGTTCCTTATGATGGACGCTCTCTAATTTATCCCGCGATCATCGCCTCTGTCATATTCCACAAGCGCTCAGCGCTTTCCAAGCTTCCGATCCAGTCCCGGGCATGATGATAGCGTTGGCTCTCTTCTGTCGCGGCCTTCGCAATATCGCAATCTTCACAATAAAGGCCGCCCCTATCATTAAGGCTCGGACTCGTCGCGGCCCAAACGGCAGTTGCGCCGCCTTGTTCGGGGGTTTTGAACATCGCAGCAACGGCGGGCGGGACCGTTCCATCGGCGTTCTTCCATCCGAGGATCATCATTTCCTCGTCGGATAAATGACGCTGTAGCGGCGTAAATATTCCACCCGGATGAACAGAGAAAGCGCGCACGCCATCAGATTTCCAGCGTTCATCCACCCCTAAAGCAAAGAGCGCATTTGCAGATTTCGCTGAGCCATAAGCCTGCCATTTGTCATAATCATGTGTGTGGAAATGGGGGTCGTCCCAATGCACATCACATATGGCATGAGCGGTGGAAGACAGAGCGATTACTCTAGCCCCTTCAGTATTCTTCAATTGACGCTCTAATCCTTGGGTTAAATGAAAATGTCCGATGTGGCAGGTTGCGAATTGGGATTCCCAATCCCTTCCAATGCGGGTCAACGGACAGGCCATAATACCTGCATTATTTATTAGGCCATCAAGTTTGGAATGGCCTTGGGCAAATTCTGACGTAAATTTTTCAACACTATTCAAATCGCCTAAATCCATATCAGCGATCAGAATATCTCCAGAAACTTTGCCAAGGTTTTCCTCGGCTTTGTCTCTGTTGCGGGCTGGAACGGTTACCTTTGCACCCGCCTTTGCCAAAGCGCGCACGCTTTCAATTCCGATACCGGAATATCCGCCTGTCACGACGAAGTGCTTTCCGTTAAGGTCCTGCTCTTTCAATACTTCTGAGGAGGTAGATCCATGACCGAAACCAGATCCAATTGGTTGCTGTAAACGCGTCATATAATCCCCCTTCAATCTGGAGGGTCACACTGACCATCAAAGAGACCTATATCAAGCAAAAGAGATAAGCTGACTAAATCAATCTTTTTTCCGATTTAAATAATCAGAGGCACTCGTCCGGCCACCCGCATCATCGCGTTCAACAGGATCACGTTTTAGGCGCTCCAGCGGACTTATGGTTTCGCGGTGCGCAGCCGCTTCTGCGGCGGCATTTGGATTGCTGGCATCCGCAGCCGCCTGCGCGGCAGCTCGGGACTGAGCCGCTGCATCTGCTGCGGCTTTCGCGTCCGATGCAGATTGCGCATCACTATCGGAACCCGTTTGAGATTGAGCGGCATCTTGTGCTTGGCCTTGCGCGCTTGTCTCGCCTTGACTGGCTTGACCAGATTGCGGCGCTTGTCCCGTTGGATCTTGCCCTTGCGGTGTTTGTCCACCGCCGCTGCTTCCGGAGCGGCCTTTGATTTGATCCAAGATTGAAGATGCAGAGCTCGCCGATCCGCCCCGTAAGGGCGATGGGCTTGTCTGGCTTGACTGTCCGTCCTGTCCTTGGCCGGATTGACCTTGACCTGATTGACCGCCGCCCGAGCTACCTTGGCCCGGCTGTCCAGCTTGGCCTTGGCCGGACTGATCACCTTGCGCATCGCCTTGGCCGCCACCTTGGCCGCCGCCGGATCCCGTGCCTTGACCCTGCGTTCCCGCCAAACCGCTATTCGCTTCGCGCATCATTTCCTTCCAGGCACGTTCTTCTTGCTTCGCGACATATTCATCGGTTTTCGCCACATCGGATGGCTCATACGCCGCATCGATAGGTTCGCCAGGCCGGGCCTCTGCGAGCGCTTTGGCGCGTTGCTTATTTAGGTGACGCCGGGATTCTTGATCAAGCCGATCAATCGCCTTGACCTCTCGGCCAAGGATCGTGCCGCTGCCGGAACTTCGGCTATTAATATCGATATCGTCAAAAATATCGCCTGTATCGCGGCGACGTTGTGAGCGCCGATAATCGTCTTCTGACTCATCCGTTTGACGCGTTTGCGGGTTATCCTGCGGCGTGGGCTCGGGCGCAGAATCCTGCGCATAGGCTGGAAGTGCTAACACAGCGAACAAGAGTGAAACTGTCAAACCACGTATCATCATGGGCATGCCATAGCATATTTCGGCTGAGCGCGGGATGAATAGCCCGTTAGAATAGCCCTAGTTCCGAACAACCCGAAAACCCGTGAAATCATTGGTGTCGCCCCGGCGCTGAACGGCACGTGCACTATAACGCAAATCATCCGGACCAGAGAACCAAGAGCCCCCACGGACAATGCGCTGGCTGCAAGATCCACGCGCATCGGCGCTACCGTCAACGGGCGCATCCCGTAGGTTCAATGTATTACAGTCCAATACCCATTCACTGACATTGCCAATCATATCGGACGTACCAAAGCCGTTCTTGGATAGCGAGCCGGCAGGCAAAGTGCGGTCTGCTGCCAAATCCGTACAAGATTCATTTGCCCAAGGCAGTTCGGATTCCTTTGATGCACCGTTCGCAAATGCACAGACGGCTTTTTGGGAACCACCGATAAGAGCGTCCGTTTTCCCACCGCGTGCCGCATATTCCCATTGCGCGCCAGACGGTAGGCCATAATTTTTACCTGTCGTATTGGATAGCCATTGCGCATAGGCAACGGCATCAGACCAACTGACATTGATGACGGGACGACTACCCTGACCCCATCCATTGTCAGATGGCATGGACTTACATCCCCCTGCGGCAACGCAAGCGCCGTACTCCGCAAAGGTCACTTCAGTAATACCAATCGCAAATAGATTAGTGAAGGTCACGGGGCGCGCTGGTTTCTCATTTGGTTTGGCTTTTGCGTCTGTCGCCTGCGCGCCCAATTCGGCTGTCCCAGCAGGCAAAGTCACCATCGTCGGACAAGCCGCGCAGTCCTTGAATGTTTTACCGGGTCCTGGGCGCAATTCCTCGATTCGGGCAATCGCTTCCGCGACATGTGCCCCTTGCGGAAAACTCGTGAGATATTGCTGATACGCGTCAGCGGTATCGACAGCTTTCGCAGCTGTCCATGCGCCTTCATCGGCGGCACTCGCTCGCAAACGGTTAATCCGAGATTGGGCTTCGCCGGCATTTTTACCGCTTGGGAATTTGGACAAATACCCTTCGTAAGACGGTATCGTATTTGCCTCAGCCGCAGCTTTCCAAGCGGCGGCTTCTTGACGAGCTGCCTCTTGTGCATTTTTCCGGCGGGCTTCTTCTTCGGCCTTTATTTTGGCAACCCGGTCACGGGCTTCAGTGGCGTGCAGGCCTTCAGGCCAGCTCGCGAGATAATCTTCATAGCCCTGAACGGTGTTGCGTTCATCCGCCAGCGACCAAGCCTCTTCATCAAACTCATTGATAAGACGCTGCGCATCTTCAACGTGACGGCCATTTGGAAACGCGGTTAGATAGGCCCGGTAACCCTCAACTGTATCCGTCTCCAAAGCTTTCACCCAAACCTCATCATCTGCCGATTTTGGCGCTTGAGGCTTCTCCTCTTCAGCAGGTCTTTCCGCCCGTTCAATGACCGGAACTTCATCCGCAATCACGACTTTGGACGCCAGCCAAACAGCCCCACCTCCAACAAGAAGAAGTGCCAAAATCCCAACGGCGTATTTTAATATTGGCGCCTGTTCATCCCGCACGGCAAAACCGTCATCGATAGGCTGCCAGTCGAACTGGTTTATTGCAGGGCCACTTTCTTGCTGAGTTTTTGCCAACTCAGTTTGCTTACGGTCCGTTAGGTCTTGCTCGAAAATAGTTTCATATTCTTGACCGTCTGCAATTACATCTTGCCGAAAAGACTCCATGATTTTGATGAGTGTAGAGGTATCATACCCAAATTCTTCCGGAAATTTAATTAGTCCCGGTAGGTGGCGATTTTTTTTAGCAAAGCCAATTGTTTTAGTTCTTGACCCAAAGTCAAGCCGTCTTGTCTTTTGAAAATCTCCGACTTCACTCCAGGGATAGAATTTAGATCCTCTCAAGCGCGTAATTTCTAGTCCCTGCAAATCAGCTATGACAGTTGCTGGTCGAATATAACGCAACAGGTTATGAATAATCATATAAACGCTGAACGCTGCGAGTATTGGCAACCCAACATGTTTGTTATTTGACATACCTATGTAGACTCCGCGCAAGCCACGGTTTCGTTGCCCTTCTCGTTCTGCCAGTTCAGGCAAATTGATAAGTTCGGGGTTCAATGCCCAAGCAATAAAAAACAAGGACATTGCGGCACCAATAAGGGCAAAGATAAGGCTAGCTTTTTTGTCAGCAGTGAATTGCAAATAATGCTTTGCTTCATCCCCTTTCGGTGATGTCGTAAACTCTTCCATCTATTTACTCGCCTGACCGTCCGGGCCACCACCCAAACGTAAAATCAAATTATCCAAACAATATTGTCCGGCTTCATTCAACGCGCGTTCTTCTTTGCCTTGAATGAGGGATTGTAACAGAACCAAAACTGCGGACATTATCAATGCCAGCAAGGTCGTCGTAAAGGCCACACCCAAACGCGAGGTGACTTGGTAAAGAAAATCATCCGCTTCGGCATTGGCAGGGACGCCCGCATATTGCAGCGCGAACATAATCCCCATCACAGTTCCAATAAATCCAAGGGAGGGGATGAGCCATGTGAGATAGCGCAACATTGAATAACGTAAATCAATTTCATGCATGTAAAGCTCAAGCGAGGAGTTCAAAACGCTAATGGCTTGGTCCTCATTCCCGCTCATCCGGAATTGATCGATCGTGCGTTCAATCATACGCGGTAAGAAAGCGGCCCGGCCAAAGCGGCGGTCCACAATCCCCGTTTTAATGCGGCCTAAAGTATCTAAATCTAGCGAGCGTCCATCTGTTGGGAGATAACCGCGCTTGAGCTGGTTTTCTTCATCGCTGGCCGCGGACCACCTCAAAAATAATTCTCCAAACCCGATGAACAGAGCAACCCACATAATATTCTGAACCGTGAACGGCCAGAAGGATGCGTCCGCGTCGAGCAAGATTTCTTTTAGCGCGTCTGGCGCAGTGATCCGTATTATGCCGATCGTCACGATCGCGCCGATAATTGCCACAAGCAACACAAAGAGCCGACGGAACAAATTCGTTGAAGTATTCATATCATTTCCACCTAATCACAGACCCCAGCCGAGGTCGACGCCAAGGCCATAAATTGTCCATTATTTCTGCCTGCCAAATTTTCCATAAATTCAACCGTGCCGCGATAATCAAAATAATTACCAACGACGACGGAATGAATTTCTTTGCGGCCATTATTCCGCCGCGTAATTTCAGAGATTAGCCGGTTGGGAGACAGGCCATCATTCGCCCGCGGATTGGGGAGACCATCGCTGACAAGAAAAATCGCCTGTCCCGGCCCAGCCAGCATTTTATCAAAGGCATCGAGCATAGAGGCCGACCCTCCAAAATCTCGGGTCAAACCTTTAGCATAATTAATCGCCGCCGTTTTCGTCCCGCCCGCATTAATCTGGCGTAAGGCGCCGCTCGCCGGCCACTGACGCACACGCGGTCCAGCATCAGTTTGCTGAAACCCAACAACTTTCACCGCATGGTTATCTTGCAAAGATAAGACAATGCGTTCGACCGCTTTGTTTACGCTTGTCTCATGGCCTCCCATACAGCGGCTCATATCCATCGCGATTACGACATCATCTGCCGTGGTGTTCATGCCCAAAAATCGGAACGACACAGTTGCGGGTTCAGGCAGCGGGCCAGGCTCTTCTTCGATGGGTTCAGGGACGACAACGGCTGGCGGGGGTGTTGCGGCGGCCTTTTTTTCTAGCAAGCTTTGCTCTGCTGCACGGAGTTTATTTAGTAACTCCTGCGCGTCCGATTTAATATCAGAGACATTCTTGGCCATCGCCGAGCGTTTAATTTCCAGCGCTTTCTTTTTCTCTTCCGTTTCGACAGAGCTTTCTTGAGCGGCGCGTAGCAATTCAGCGATCGCATTGTCCGGCGTCTTTTCCCGGAGTTCATTCTGATAATAAGGCAGCAAGATAATTGCGAGCAAAGCAAAAGCACCCATCGCTGCGGCGAAGAGGTCAATCGCCGACATAGAGAAGACTTCAATTTCGCGAGACGCACGGCGTTTCATCGTGACCTCCCCACAAAATCTCCACGGTTTTGATTGGCGAGTTCCTGAAGAAAAACGGTGAGTTTTTTATCGGACGTATAGTCACCAATCGCTACAGTATGAATTTCCGCACGGCCGCGATTTCGCAATGTCACGTTTCTTATAATCGCGCCGGGCTTGCCATCATCGGGCGCACCATCACTCATGAGGATAATGGCCTCTGGCTGCAAGTTCATTGTCCGGATTAATGCGCTTTGTGTCGGCGTCCCACCCCCAAAGCGTCTTGGCATACCGTCCACAAAGGCACGGGCGCGGGAAAGGGTCGCGGCATCGGCTCGAACGAGCTGCCCATTTGACGGGAAACTGTCATAGGTTGGTCCGCCGCGATATCCGATAATCGCAAAACGATTATCCGGTTTCATCTGGGCGAGAATTTCGTTCAACGCCTGCGTAACCTTTGACCTGTGTGCCTGCATCGATCCGGACATATCAACAAGTATGACGACTTCACGTTTGTCCGTGGCCAATCCCAAAATTGAAAATGGCACGCCGCGATTGACAGAACGGGGAGGTTCTGGCGGTTCTGGCCGCGGGGTCGGGGCAGGATCGGGAATGGGGTCAGGTTGTGGCTGCGGGTCCGGAATTTCCACTTCGGTAATCGCTTTTAGGACTTCGGCAAGCTTGGCCTCAGTCTCGCTCATCTCCACCTCTTTGGTGAGATATTGTTTGTCTAATAATCTGATTTCACTTTGAAGCGCGCGAATGACGGACATGTCTGTGCGCGTACTTTCCGCCGCAAATCGCCGCTTGCGGACTTGTTCTTCAAGCTCCTCCATCGACACATCTGTGCCGCCCAATTTATAATAGGGAAAAAGTACGAGCACGATGAGGATAAACGCCCCTAGCGCCGCCGCGAACAGATCGAGCGCCGAGATTGAAAAAACCGCAATTGAACGCTTTCGCGACCGCAGCTTACCGTCCTCCGCCGAAGAGACGTAGCAACCGGTAAAGGCGTTCTTGTCGCGCCCGCTCCTTCGCAGCTTCGTTCAGGTCGTCGGAAAGCTGAATAGCGTCACCCAAAATCTCGCGGTCCATCTCAGAATTAATGACGTCGTTTGACCGCGCCAAGCGGCCATCCAAATCATCCATGAATAAAGTTTCTAATTCCGCGATATCCGTCTCGAAAGCCGCATATTCAACGGCGTCGCGCTGGGCAACGAGACTGCGGGAATAGCTGCTTGCTGCATTCGCCCAATTTGTATCTCCATCTGCGCCCAAGCGGGACAGGCTCTCAGATAAAATCTGGCGTAAGAACAACGCATCTTCTGCAATGGCCGTATTTAAGTCTGGGTTTGCCAATGTGCCGTCAAAGGCCAATAAACTGTCCGTTTGTCCCGTGATGTAAACATCGCAGGCAACCGCAAAATCAACGAGATAATTCATGCTAGAAACGATGATCTCAGGTGCAGCTTGGCGTAAAACGGGGTTGGCAATATCTTCGATGACGGACAGGACGGGCGTACCAGCGCTGACGGCAGGCTGCCCATAATGATCAAACAAGGCGCGGGTTTCCCGATCCGCACCATAGGCGACATCGCTAACTAATTTAAAAAATTGATAGCGGGCCGTCGGGTCATCGGTTGGGAACTCTGCCATTTGCGTGATGCAGCGGTCTTGGTTTTGCGCTGCAACAGGCCTCCCCTCCGTTAAACCATAAAGCTCATCCGTCGTTGCGGCGTCCTGCCCAAAGCTAGCCGCCGGGCAAACCAAACAAGCTGAGAGAATAAGGGCCGCGCGCAACATTAGTTTATTGATCCGCCGGTAAGGCCATCAAAAGGAGAGGCTGCCTCTTGAGTTGAGGCCCCTTTGTCAATTCCCGCAACAAAATTTCGAGTCTTATCCGCACGGCCAGATTGGCTCACGCGGACCGCACCGTCCGGACGCCCTTCAACGAAATTACCCTCATAAGAAATACTGCCAATGGAGGTATGACGGATCATCAATCCCGGCCCGTCCGCATATCCATTTTTCGCATAACCATAATATTCCATAACATCGGCATCGGATTCCAGCACGCCTGCACCAGACCCATTAGCTAGACCATTTTCACATACACCCAGCCATGTACCGCGCTTCGCACCGCCGGGCTCAAGATAAGCACACTGCGTTGCCACCGTGTCGAGTGAGCGTTGGCGTGACGTATAAAGATCCTGCAATTTTGCCTGCAAATCCTCATAACGGATCGCAGTAATTGTCTCGTTAGAATCTAGCAAATCCACCGTTACGGTTGTTTGTTGCTCCAAAGCCGGGACAATGGAATTCAAGTAATTCGTGCCAACTTGTTGAGACAGTTGCGCCTTAGAATAAGCTTCCGTGGCAGCAAAAATTCCAGCCTGAACCAGAATTGAGCTGGCTGCGCTCCGCTGGCGACGTTCAGACTCGTTTTGACTGCGGCCCGTTCCCGCAGCCACGCCGCCGACAACAGAGGCCACAGCTAAGGCCGTCGCCAAATTTTGTTGCCGCGCCAATGTACGGCGCGTCTCTAAAATATCATGTTCCGCGGAAATCATATCGCGAACTTGCGCGCCCAATTCTCCATTGTGAATACCATCAAAAATTCGCAAGGATTGCACGGACAGATATTTACGCTGCGCATCCAATAGGCGTTCCGCATAGGCGACACGGGCGGTGTAATCATCCTCATCGCTTCCCACAAAAGTTAGGGCGGCCAAGCTGGGATCAAAATCCGCAATACTGGCCGCGCGGCCCATCATGATGGCCTTGTCTGTATCCAGCCCGTTTATCAGCGCGACAATCCTGCTGGAGAGCGCATCGGTATAAATATCATCCAGCGGGTCCACCGTGCCGTCACTCGCACCTTCCAAGAGATACATTTCGGAGGCAGGAAGGCGGACCTTTTCAACAGGCAATACCATTGCCGCATTTGTACTGGACCGCGTTGCCAGAGACTGGACGGATACGGCCTGCGGCGTGTCATTGGTAATGTAAGAAACAAAATCCAGCTCCGGCACAACCGGGTCTAGATCGCCGCGCTGTAGGGCATCAATCGTTTGCAGTGCTGCTTCGCGGCCTTCCGCAGCCGCGCGGGACACCAAAGGGCGCGAGGCCAATAACAAGCCGTGAGTCGGAGCGCTGGCGCGGTGGTCAGTTCGGACCGTCACTAAAGGCGTCACCAAATCCCCAAATGTGAGCGGGACATCTCCCATCATTTTCTTGCTGTCTGGAAAGCTATAGGTCGCGAAATCAATGGCGACGACTGACGGTAAGTCCTCCGCAGCTGTGATGGGTTCTGATGTTAGCTCACCGCCAGCGCCGAGTTTAATCGCATGCGGCGATAAAAGGACGCCATGTTCGGGCAGTTTTGCAGCCAACTCTTTATAGAGCGACAAAGCGAAGTAATTCGATTTTACGATAATACTGTCGGCCACAGCGACTGTTTCAATCGTGTTGGTTACGCCCCGTCCGGTTTGGCCGCCAATCGCGCGCTTCGCATAGGCACGGTGATAGACGTCTTTAGCATCTGCTTCGACAATGGCCGGATAACGAATAACCGCCAACACGCCGCCCTCGGGAATATCAGTTCGCAGAGTTTCCAGTGGTACAGATTGGGTAACGACAGAGGACTTCACCCCCTGCGCAGTGGACGCGCATCCTGTGACAACAGTACCGAGCGCAAGAAGGGTGGATGCCAATAAAACCTGTTTCATCATGGCCGTCCCTTATAAAAAACCGGATTAACCTGTGCTGAAGGAAATTTAAGCGCTGCGCAAGTTACCTGGTGATAATGTGACCCAGACAAATCGATCGGGCAGCTTAAGGTTGGATTAGACGGCAAGTTATAAACGTAGGTGGCTCCAACAACTTATTATCGTCGCCGCAATCGCTCGAGTGGCGCTCAATATCAATTTGCAGCCAGTCAGGAAAACCTTCGAGCTGATTTCCATCAATTTCAAAACTCATGGGTAAGGTTTCGCCGAAATTCGTGACCTGTCTACTTATACCCACGAGCAATGCATTCATAGAACTCGGCTGATGCTCGGATACACCTAGGTTTTCTAACTCCAGCAAGACACTTTTAGACTCTCCATAGTTGTTCTCGCATAGCAACTCTTGACCTGCGATCTGATTGAGAACGAACCTGCCATACTTCAAAGTGGACATTTGTCTCGCGTCAACAAAAGCATCTCTTCCGAGAGTTACGCTATATGAATGGGATGTCTGATCTCTGAGTGTAAACCACCAAGTGCCCTCATAACTTCGCATGTCGCTCAAGCGATTAGGGCCCTGCTTCACATGATGAATAATGGATTTGCGAAAAGCGTTATAGCCCACACCGTTATAATTTTCTCGATGCTCAAAAGCGATAGATATCCAATAAAGCCAAAAGAAGAACCCAGCCAATAAAATCAGAGGCGCCCCGACGATAGCGATAGTGTAGCGCGTTTTCATGCCCTACGATGGCACAATAGTCTTGAAAACGTGTGAATAAACTAACTCGCCTTAGCCTCCAGTGAAAAGGCGTGCAGGCGATCTACCTCCTCGCTGACGGCTTCCAAAACGGCGCGGTGCTTGGCGAGCGTGCTCATTCCTGCAAATGCTTCTGCTATAATGACGACATGAATGTGCGTCTCCGCAGTCATGTCTTTATCCGGAAATGCCGCCTTATGTTCCGCCGCGCCGCCATGGCCGCTGTGCAAATGCGACTGATCTTGCACATCCAACTGCGACGGAGTGAACCTTGCCTCCAGTTTTCTCTTGATTGCCTCGGTCAAAATGCCCATCTTGCGCGGTCCCCAATGTTTACTCACGAATAAAGATACACTTATGGCGTCCCGCTACGAATATAAACCCAAAGGCATCGATATTAGCATCAGGTCTGCAAAGGCCAAAAAGAAGAAGAAGCCAGATGAGCTGCCTTGTGAATGGGCTGGTTGCGCGGAAAAAGGTGGTTGTAAGGCGCCTAAATCGCCAGACCGTCTGCGCGACTACTTCAACTTTTGCACCAAGCATGCGCGCGAATATAATAAAAACTGGAACTTCTTTAACGGCATGACCGATGAAGACATTCAGGAATGGCAAGTCGGTGCCCGCCATGGTCACCGTCCAACTTGGGATGTTCGCAAAAACACAGGCGAGCGCGCCCAAGCGCAGAAGAAACGCCGCGCAGGTCATACCTCTGCCACATCAGAAGGCTATAACATCTTTGGCGACGGCAAAGAGGAGCAAACGACTGCCCCAACCCGCCGCCTATCAAAGCTGCAGCAAAAAGCGCTCAATGATTTAGGCTTGGACGATACAGCGACAAAATCCGATGTCCGCAAACGGTATACCCAGCTCGTCAAACAGCTCCACCCCGATGCGAACCAAGGCAAACGAAATACGGAAGAAAGCTTCCAGCGCGTTGTCAGTGCGATGAAAGTCTTGAAGACCACGAATCTCGGCTAGTGAAAAATCAGATCGGACGTTACCTCACAGCAGGGCTCGGCACGGTCGGGCTCTATGTCGGGGGCGTCTGGTTCGGCACGGAAATTCTGGGTCTGCCGATTAGGCCGACAAATGCTGTTCTCTATGTTCTCGCAACCCTGATATCCTTTGGTCTTAATTATAAATAGGTGTTCGCGTCCAAAGCCAATGCAGGCGGCGCGCTGGTCCTCTTTGGCCTCTGGCAGGTTTTCGGCGTCATATTGAATATCGGATGGGTCGAGGCGGGCCTGCGGTTTACCGTTATCTATCCTTGGATCATCGCCGCCACGTTTTTCGCCATTTGGCCCTTTCTGTCATTTGCCATTCAGAAGCGATATATCTTCAATCGATAAGGTTGGATTTACCGTAATCAGCAGGTAGGCTATAAAATAAGAAAACTCCCGAAAGACGTTTAAAATGACCGACTCTCAATTTCCCCTGTTCGCGCCGGACACAACGGTTTCCGCACGCGAGACATTCGGTGTTGATTTCGATATGGAAATCCCGGCCTTTTCAAAGCGCAGCGAGCATGTGCCGGAAATTGACGAAGCCTATCGGTTCGACAGCCGTACGACGCAGGCGATTTGCGCAGGCTTTGCTTATGACCGCCGCGTTATGGTGCAGGGCTATCACGGGACAGGTAAATCGACACATATTGAACAAGTCGCCGCGCGGCTAAACTGGCCTTTGGTTCGGATTAACCTCGACAGCCACGTCAGCCGGATTGATCTGATTGGCAAAGACGCAATCGTGTTGAAAGACGGCAAACAAATCACGGAATTTCGTGAAGGACTCCTGCCATGGGCGCTGCAAAATCCTGTCGCCCTGACCTTTGACGAATATGATGCCGGTCGTCCCGATGTGATGTTTGTGATCCAGCGTATCCTGGAAGCGCAAGGCCGCCTGACACTGCTCGACCAAAATAAAGTCATCACGCCGCATAAGGCTTTTCGCATTTTCGCGACGACCAATACGGTTGGCCTCGGTGATACGACAGGTCTTTATCACGGCACGCAGCAAATCAACCAAGGTCAAATGGACCGGTGGTCAGTTGTCTGCCAGTTGAACTATCTCGCGCACGACGAAGAAGAAAAAATCGTCCTCGCAAAAAGCCCTGCCTACGATACGCCCGAAGGCCGCGACCTGCTCGCCTCCATGGTGCGTGTTGCGGATATGACGCGGAACAGTTTTATCGCCGGCGATATCTCCACTGTCATGTCCCCGCGGACCGTGATGAACTGGGCCGAAAACGCCCGCATTTTTGACGGAGATATCGCGCAAGCCTTCCGCCTAACTTTCTTAAATAAATGCGACGAACTGGAACGCCCGATTATCAGCGAGTTTTTCCAACGCGCATTTGGGAGCGAGTTGGAAGAAAGCGCGGTGACTGTGATGGTCGCGTAGTGCCCGCAATCGATCCTGTGAATCGATTGCAACGAAGCGCCTTCGTCGCTGGCGATGAAGGGTGCAGTGCCTGATGACCAACACGCCCATAGACAACTTCAAACGCGCGCTCGGCGCGGCGACCAAGGCCATTTCGGGTGAGCCTGAGTTGGAGATTTCCTTTGGCGGGGATGTGGCTGGGATTGTGCGGGATCAGGTTATGTTGCCGAGCCTGCCGCCTGCGCCAAAACCGCATGTCATTGCCAAGGCCCGCGGGGAGGCAGACGCCCTCGCCTTGCGGTTGGCCTTGCATGACAAAGACATTCATTCCGGCAATATGCCGAATTCCGGCCCCGCGCGCCAAGTTTTCGAGGCCATGGAACAAGCGCGGATTGAGGCGTTAGGCGGACAGCATTTATCTGGCTTGGGCGATAACCTCATGGCGGCGCTGGATGCGCGGGCGCAAAGGCGCGGATTTGATAAACCGGATATTGCCAAAGACGATACGAGCTTTGCCGAGGCGGTTGGCCTCTACGCGCGGGAGAAACTGACGGGGCGAACCCTACCCAAATCTACCGAAGGCATTATGAGCGCGTGGCGCGAAGAAATCATGCTGAAATCCGCAGGTCGTTTTGACGACCTAAAAACCGCGCTGGATGATCAAGATACATTTGGGAAATTTGTCCAAGATCTGATCGCGGATTTTGAGCTGGGTGATGAAATGGCCTCATCCGAAGAGGACGAGAACCAAGACGACGAATCCCAAGAAAATGAGGACGAACAGCAAAATCAAGACGAAAGTCCGCAGGACGATCAAGAGGACCAACCTGGTCAAACCGAGGTATCAGACGCCGATGCGATGGAGGATGAAAATTCCGAACCGCAAGATATGGTCGATGCCGAGAATATTGACGGCGAGCAAGACGACGCCGAACAAACGCCCGACGCAAATGCGCAGCGCCCGAACCCGACAAACCTGCCCGACCCCTATGATATTTATACGACAAACCATGATGAGGTCATCAAGGCCGAGGAGCTTTGTGATACAGAAGAGCTAGACCGCCTGCGCGGTTATCTGGACGGCCATATGAAAGGCTTGTCTGGCGCGATTTCCCGGCTGGCCAATCGTTTGCAACGCCGTCTCCTCGCGCAGCAACAACGCTCTTGGACCTTTGATCTCGAGGAAGGAATGCTCGACACGGCGCGGCTGACGCGAGTGATCACTGACCCGATGTCAGCCCTAACCTTTAAGGAAGAGAAAGAAACCGACTTCCGCGATACGATTGTCACCATCCTGATTGATAATTCCGGGTCTATGCGTGGGCGCCCGATTATGGTCGCGGCTGTGACCGCCGACATTATGGCGCGCACACTCGAGCGCTGCGGCGTGAAAGCAGAAATTCTCGGCTTTACAACGCGGGCGTGGAAAGGCGGAAAGTCGTTCCAAGATTGGATGGCGGCGGGGAAACCCGAACGCCCAGGTCGTCTGAATGATCTACGCCATATTGTTTATAAAGCCGCGGATATGCCGTGGCGGCGCGCGAAACGGAACCTTGGCCTGATGATGCGCGAAGGTTTGCTGAAAGAAAATATCGACGGCGAAGCGCTGGATTGGGCGTATAAACGCTTGATGTCGCGTCCCGAACAACGACGGATCCTTATGGTTATTTCTGATGGTGCGCCTGTCGATGACGCAACACAAAGCCAAAATAAGTCAGGCCTGCTTGAAAACCATCTGCGTATGATGATCGATAGAATTGAAAATCGCAGCGAAGTCGAACTCGTCGCCATCGGTATTGGCCATGACGTTACGCGTTGGTATTCAAAAGCCGTCACCATCATGGATGTCGAGCAGCTTGGCGGGGCAATGACGGAAAAGCTGGCTGAACTGTTTGATGACGGTGGGCGGCGATAATGGCAAAACCAACGCACTATGCCAGCGTCCAAGATTGGGTGGAGGCAGAGTATTCAATCACGATGGGTGATGCGGGTGGTTTGAACGAAGCTACGCTTTCAAAGGTTGGGCAGGTTCTGCGCGAGGTTCACCCTAAAAGCCCCGCCGGTCTTTTAGGCTTACAAGCCGGAGATATCCTGCACGCGCTTAATGGCGGCATTTTTGATGGCGACGATTTGCAAAAAACTTTTCAGCCGCGCCGTTTTGGGCGCACATATAGTTTTGACTTTCTTCGACCATCGTCCCGTCAGAAAATCAGAATCAAAGGCCGATGTTTCCCCTTTGGCGCAAAATATGGACAAACAGTAGACAGCTTTTCGGTCGATCTACGAAATGGTGATCCCGACTTGCATGATATTGATCAATTCTGGGCGGAGGGACCGGAGGGTGCGCTAGCTGAACTCTGGCCCTACTTTGAAGCCTATAATCTTCGCATTTTGAACAGTAATGGAGCGCCATATGATGGGGCTTTGCCGCAAAATGTCTCTCCCACATCGCCTCTTGCCCATAAAACAGTTGTTTGGCCGGGAAACTTTGCATGGCTTGCATTATGCGCTGCACATGCCGGTCAATTCGAGCGGGCGCAACGTGTGCTAGAAACTGTCGAAGATCACTTCGAGACAAGTGGGGATTCGGGCATGATGAGCATGTTTGCCGCGATGGCATACACCCGCTCAATGTTGGCTGAAAATCGCGGCTTCATCGATAAAGCGGTGTCCCATATTGAACATGCGATAGAGATGTCCCCGAAGACAGCCGTTCTATACAAGCGGCTGTCCCGTCTAACGGGCCAAACAGAAACGTCCCCGCCCTCATCTTTTTTGGGTAAAAAATTGGATTATGACTTACCCCGTCACGACCCAACTCGGAAATTTATCCAAAGGGAAGGCCGCGTATCGCTAAGCGAGAGCGTTTCACAGCTTGGAGCCGGTGAGTTTATACTCATTAGCGTCATGTCGGGATACCGGACCAACGGCCCTTATGTTGAAGGTTTTTTGCGGGCCAAAACACCTCTAGGAAAATTGAAAGATGTTTTCAAAGAAGTGCATATCATCACCTCTTGGGATAAAGCTCATTCCCGCGATTTACCGCACTGGCCCGTGATGGAACCGCAGCTTGAAAAATTAGGGGCAAATGTCAGCGTCCTGTTTGACCCTGAGGATAGTGTCGGACAACAATTATCACTCATTTCCGCGCCTACAAATCTCATCATCGATCATACTGGACAAGTTATTGCGGACGGCTGGCTAGGAGATGATCAGGTACTGTGGGATAGTTTTTCTTAATAACTATGAGTCGGCTCCGTGGATTAACAGAGTTTCGACAAGCAGGTTGGACTCGCCTACCCTTTAGATTCGATCAACAGGCATTAGATACATTTTCCAAGTTAGAACCTCATGTCGGTCGCGGGCGACGACTTACTGATATGATCGAACTCTCCAATACATTACCTGATGGTTTCAAAAAGAGCCTCGCGGAGTTTGGTTTTAATGCCTCTCCACTTCGAGCCGTCGGCTTCAACAAATCTTCTGACTCAAACTGGTCACTCCCTTGGCACCAAGACCGTGTTATCGCTGTACCTCACAAAACTGATGCTCCCGAGTTCAAGAACTGGTCACGTAAATCTGGTGTTTGGCACTGCGAGCCGCCTGCTTTCGTTCTAGCGCAAATCGCCTTTGCTTATATTGTGTTCGATGATGTCAAAGACGGTATGGGCGGCCTCGAACTTGCGGAAAGGTCCCACCGACATGGTATTGTTCCGGAAAAAAATATAGCGAAGTTTGTCAATCTTTCGAAGATTGTTTGTCCAAGCATGGTCACTGGCGATGTCTTATTAGTTTCTGCGATGACACTTCATCGCTCAGCCCTGATAAAAACTGACATGAGGCGAAGAGCGCTAAGGGTAGATTTCGGGGCGACCGCACTGAATCTGTCCAAATGAGTGCCAATTGCGCCCCCGCTTTCACTGTTTCAGCGCAGGATCACATCGGAATTCAGGTTTTGCTACCGCCTCGCCGTTTCCTCACATAACTAGAATACATCATCGACTTTCCCCGATGTTTAAAACTTTTATAACCCGGATGCTGCTCAACTTTGGTCGAGCGCTCCGGGTCTTTTTTTATCATCGTGACGCAAAAATTGCCGGATCGCGACTACGCTTCTTGAAGTCTCCAACCGCCTTTTTTCGTTACGGCGCGCAAGACGACATAAAGCAGCAGACCCAGTGGTCCGGCCATGAAGGTGAAGAATAGGCACGGTATGAGTAGCCAATGGCTAAATCCGCGGCGCTGGGCGTCGCGGGCTTCCCAGGCTCCAACAAACAAATCGAAAACCAGGAAATGTGTCCACCCGACCAAAACGCCAATATCTGTAGAGAAAATGGCGCGTACAGCTTCGATTGTTGTAAATCCGCTATCGGCGGCACCCATACCCCCAAACACCGAAAATCCAAACCCGAGTGTATACGCGACGCCTAAAACCAAAGGATACAACATTGAATGTACAAGGGTTTTGGTGCCCGACCAATTAGGAAGGAAGATCAACATTAACCACGCCGGCATCACGCTGAGATTGACTAGAGAAAAAGCTAATCCGAAATCCATGACATATATCCCTTCATCATTTCCTGACTGATCTAGACATTACCATGTCCTAATTCCGCCGTCATCTCGGAACTTATTCACGCCATAATTGCTTGATTCACTCTGCCTGAAACGAAGTGTTTCGAAGCCCTAAAAGGACATGACATGACGCATATTTTGAAATTAGCTTCACTCGGCCTCGCGAGTGTTGCCTTCGCTGCCTGTACAACAACGGGCAATGTTGAGCGTAACGCAGCGGGCGGCGCAGCTGCTGGCGCGGCTATCGGCGCTGGTGTGGGTGCGGTTTCTGGTGACGTAAAAGTTGGTGAAGGCGCGGTTGCAGGTGCAGTCGTTGGCGGAATTGTTGGCGCAGTACGCGGTAATAAAAAAGACAAAGACATGAACGGCGGCACAACTTCGCGGCCAAATCTTGATAAAACGACACGTTATTATGACGATGTGACAGGTCGGTATTATTATTATGAGCAGGGTACATCCCGCACATTTTATGAAAACTACGAGTCTCGCTCATAGGCTAAAATCGATATACATATCGCTAAGAAACGGCCTCCTTCGGGGGGCCGTTTTGCGTTTGGAGGAATTGTCCTTATATATATTCTATGAGCCGATTTGCATATGAACGCCTTGCCAAAATCCATCCCGCAGGGACCATCTTAGAAACCGACGCCTATGGTGTTATCCGCCATGTCGGCATCGCCACCGGATATGGCACTGTTATTCATGCCTCGCGCCGCTACGGGCAAGTTTTGGAAACGTCGGAGAAACTGTTTGCGCGGGGGAAACCCATTCGCACAGTTCCGCATCGATCCAGCCTATCCGGCACTCAGCTTGTCGTGCGCGCACGCGGTAAAATTGGCCAACGCTATGGCGTGCTGACACGCAATTGCGAACACTTCGTGGCGTGGGTAATTTCCGGACAAGCTCGAAGCGGGCAGCTAGGACCTCTGGACTTGGGCAGGCTTTAATCGCGCTCTGATCGTTGATCCGGTTCGAAGGTTTTCTCAACCCGCAAGCTTTGCAATTGGTTGCGCTGCTTGGTTAGAATTTCAAAACGATAGCCATGATATGCAAAAGCTTGGCCTTGGTTTGGAATAGTTTGGCTCTCATGGATGACCAAGCCTGCGATCGTGACTGGGCCTTCATCATCCGGCAGTTTCCAATCCATCGCGCGGTTTAAATCGCGAATGGCGACATCGCCCCGAACAATCGCACCTCCCTCTTTTAGTCGGGAAACACCTTCTAATTCTTCATCATATTCATCCTGAATATCGCCAACGATTTCCTCCAGAATATCTTCCAATGAAATGACGCCCATAAGCGAACCATACTCATCCACGACAAGCGCGAAATGTTCACGCTTCTGCTGGAAGGCTCGCAGCTGCTTAACAGCGCTGGTTGTTTCAGGGACAAACCAAGGATCGCGAGAGATTTTTTTGACATCGAGCATGTCGACACCGCCATTCAATTTGACAACGGCTTTCAGCAAATCCTTCATGTGCAAAACGCCAATGATGTTATCTGGGTCTTCGCGGAAAACGGGAATGCGAGAATGGCCACAGGCGATAGCCTGTTTGATAATTTGATCGGGGGCATCATCCGCGTCAATCATCGCAATGTTTTTGCGGTGGGTCATGACTTCCTCAATTGATAACTCTCCAATTTCTAGAACCCCGTAAATCTGATCGCGAGCCCGTTTCGCCACGCCGCCTTCTTGCAGGTGTAAATCGACCGCCCCTTTAATTTCGTCAGCGGCGGTCCAAGCACTCGCATTCGTATCAATTCCGAATATCCGCAGAACGCCGTTCACGATCACCTGAACGACAGACACAATAGGACTAAGCAACTTCACAATCAGATTGATCGGACGCGCCACAATGAGAGCTAATTTGTCAGGCTGAGAAATCGCATACGTCTTTGGCAGAACTTCGGCGAAAATCAGGATCAATGCGGTCATAACAATTGTTGCTAATGCTAACGCCGTATTGCTCGCGCCAAAAACATTGGTGAAAAGCGCCGTCGTCAAGACTGATGCCAAAATATTGACGAGGTTATTGCCCAGCAAAATACCGCCCAAGAGCCGCTCCCGCATATTCATCAATCGTTGAACAATTATAGCGCGGCGGTCGCCATCTTTCTCTGCCGCATGCATGCGCACACGCGACGCCGCCGTCAGCGCCGTTTCACTCGAAGAGAAGAAACTTGAGAAAACCAGAAGACTCAGGATTACGCCAAGCAAAATCAAATTTTGGGGTTCAAGAAACGTGCTCATGCCGCTTCATCCTTTAATTGCGTTAAAAAGCCGAGAACGGCGTCACGATTGGCGCGTTTTTCGACATAGGTTTCACCAATTGCGCGCGGAAGAATAAGTGTAAGCTTGCCGCCTTCATTCTTTTTATCCTGCCCCATATGACGCAACAATGCATCAGGATCAGACAGTAAATGCGTCATATCTGCAATCCTCGGCATGGCCGTCGCGGACAAATGCGCCGAAACACGGTCCACGCTATCTGTCTTGCAAAGACCCTCAGACGCCGCAAACCGGAACGCCATTTCCATACCCGCGCTGACGGCTTCGCCGTGCAGGAGATCGCCATCATATCCTGCTTCCAATTCCAGCGCGTGGCCAAAGGTATGACCCAAATTCAACAAGGCGCGGACCCCAGATTCGCGTTCGTCTTGGGCAACGATTTTGGCTTTCGTCGCACAAGAGACATATATGGCACGCGATAGAGCTGCCGGGTCTAACGCCAAAATGCCCTTGCCTAATCCGGCATCCAATTCTTCGAAAAATGCAGCGTCACCTAAAAGGCCATATTTTAAAACTTCCGCATATCCGGCTTTCAGCTCTCGCGGAGGCAGAGTGGACAGTAAGTCCGTATCGGTAATCACGGCACGCGGTTGATAAAATGCGCCCACCAGGTTTTTGCCGAATTGATTGTTAATTGCTGTCTTTCCGCCGACGGAACTATCCACTTGCGACAACAAGGTTGTGGGCACCTGAATAAATGGCATGCCACGCTTGTATATAGACGCTGCAAATCCCGCGAGATCACCAATCACGCCGCCGCCAAAAGCAATCAGCAAATCAGACCGGTCAAAACCTGCGCGGAACAAACTGTCCAAAACTTCTTCTAGATTGGTCATGGATTTTTGCGCCTCGCCTGCCGGGCGGACAATCATGTGGGTGCTGTAGCCAGACAGTGCTTTGGCCAAGACCTCGCCATATAATCCGTGAACAGTTTCATCCGTAATGACGGCCACGCGTTTTGTTGCCGCAAAGGGTTCAATCAAACCACCCAAATTCGCGAGCTGACCAGCACCAATATGAATATCATAGCTGCGTTCGCCTAAGCCAACAGTCAGTGATTGAGAGGTCTTATTCGGATTCACGGTTTGGCTCTTCATAGGTTTTAAGGGCGCGCATGACGCGGTTAACCGTGCGCAAATGCGGACCGCGCGCAATTTTAACTTTGAGATGGGCTTGAGCGTAAATCGGATGGCGCGCTTCCATCAACTCACGCATTTTGACGCGCTTATCAACGCCGCGCAAAAGCGGGCGCTTATCATTTCGTGATACCCGCTCAACTAACGTATCGAGATCGCCTTTCAACCACACCACAATCGCTTGTTTCTGCAATAGCTCACGCGTCGGAGGGTGAATAAATGCGCCGCCACCGGTCGCCAAGATAAGCGGGGGCTCGACAGTCAATAGGCGCTTAATCACCCGAAACTCACCATCACGGAAATCAGCCTCACCGTGATCACGGAAATAGCCCGCGACTGTACGGCCTGACGCCTGTTCAATGGCATCATCACTATCGTCAAACTCCCGGCCCAAGCGTTTGGCCAGCCGTCGTCCAACGGTTGTCTTACCGACGCCCATCAAGCCAACGAGGGCTATGGGTTTATCTATTTGCAGCGGCATGAGCGCGCTTTCATATTGTTAGAGCAATGACCAACTGAAA
The DNA here is from genome assembly GCA_039975855.1 of Litorimonas sp. GTDB lineage: Bacteria > Pseudomonadota > Alphaproteobacteria > Caulobacterales > Maricaulaceae > Litorimonas. Next base: position 120,923 of record JBDWGH010000005.1, read on the forward strand.
TTTCTGTTGGCGATTGCAGGTCTTGGACCGCAATATGGTCACAATCTGCGCACATCTCAACCAATAAGGCGCAGGTTGTTGGTTAACCCAGTGTAAATGCCCCAAGGTGATAAGGGGACGTCAAAAGACTGAGTATGAAATTGAGGATGATATGAAGAAGATCGGATTTATTGGCGGCGCACTCGTCATCTTACTGATTGGCCTGTTTATCTGGTCCCTTTCTGGTGCTTCAGACAGCAAGGCCCCGACGGATGTAAAGACTATTGATGTGAGCCCGCAGCTGTGAGGTCGTTTTGGTTAGCCACGGCAGTATGTCTGCTTCCAGCAGTCGCCTTTGCACAAGATTACGGTCTCTCCGGTCCGGCGGAAATTGAATCTGAAGACTTAGGTGCCGCTCAAGATTTTGATGCGGGCATCTTGCAAGAAGGCGCATTGGCGACGAACCTTTGGCAAGGGACCTCCGCAGGATGGGCGGCGCGATTACTCTCGAACGCCCCTCTGAAAAGCAAAGACCCGATCATTCGCGACATGGTTCGAACCGTGGTTTTGTCAGGGGGCGTACCGCCCAGAGCTAATTCTCCCGCGGATGCGCAAGCTTATGAAACCTCCCGATTACAGGCTGTCCTCGCGATTGAGTCTGGACAATCAGGTGACCAGACCACTCTAGACGGGTTTCTAGCGCGTAATCCGGATTTGGCCCGCGCACCTTTAGCGCAAGTCGATTTGGCCTTGTCGAAAGGCAACTGGCAGAGAGCCTGCGAAATTTCTGACACTGTCACGACCGAGCGTGGACGTCCTGAATGGGCCAGATTGCGAGCAGCGTGTCACGCCCTTCGCGGGGAAATGAGCGCCGCCGACGTGACCCGCGATCTATTGCGGTCATCAGGATATGATAATCCTGCTTATCATGCGCAAATGGACGCCCTGCTCACAGGACGCGCACCTGCCGCACAGACGGATCAAACAGATGCACTCGTGACATATCTGGCGACGCGATTCTTTTCGTCTCGAGAGCCAATTGTCGATGCGCCACCTGCTCCCGGGAAGGAAGCAGAACTCTTTTCTGTATTCAATAATTTTGAGTCACTCGATCTTGCGGCGCTCCAATCCACTTTTGGTAATATTAGTTTTGATATTGCGGAGCCTGATCTTGATCTAGAAACTGCCATGTCTCAGGCCTCGCCGCGCGCTACAGCACGTCTGTTCGTCTTAGGTCAAAGCGGCGACGCCGCCGCATTTGATGCATTTTTATCTCGCGCAATCAGAGCCGGAGTTGATGAAGATTTGGCGCTGACCAAATTAGCACCTGTCATTCAAGCCCTCCCCGCATCCGCTCGCGTAAATACAAATTTAGTTCGCTATACCCGCGCTGCATTTTTGAACCGCGACGTATCCGGTCTTCAACAACTTTATGCCGCCCTGCCCGAAGGTCAAATGCAAGCTCGACTAGCCCTCATTACGGATGCCTTGGGCGGGGGATTTTACAGGCAAAGCATGGGCCGCGATATTGAGGGCCGATTAGCTGTTCCCCTCATGCGCCAGCAAGCTATTACAGATGCGCAGATTGCCCTCGCGCTGGGCGCAAGTCTTTCTGATCCAGCCGGTGTTTTATTGTCGGAACAAACGCTTCCGGCTTTGACGCTGCCACAAAATCAATTGCTTCTACTTGACGCCGCCATTCGCGATAATTCTCAGGCAGAAGTCAGCTTACTTGTCGCGACATTGCTCACCCGGAGTGGATTAAATACTACGGATAAATCCCGTCTCATTTCTGCCTTAACGCAAGCCGGACTTCAGCGCTTTGCCGGTCAAATCGCAGCAGAAATTTACTTCGACGGGTTAGACGCAGCTCTGTGAAGACGGCTCGCCATATAGATGCCTTTCTAGAAATGATGGCCGCAGAACGCGGCGCATCAGAGAACACGCTTGCCGCCTATGGCCGCGATTTAGAGGGTTGGGATGCAGCTTTATCCAAGACGAAAACCTCATTATTAACCTGCGGGACAGGCGCTTTGGAAGCTGTGCTCTCAAAATGGGCGAGCGCAGGCCTAGCGCCGTCGACAGCCGCACGGAAACTTTCCGCGCTAAAACAATTCTGTCTTTTTCTGCAAATGGACGGTCTACGCAAAGACAACCCAGCCCATAGTTTACGCGGCCCAAAACAGGGACGCGGCCTCCCCAAAGTCCTGTCTCACGACGACATTGATGCGCTATTTGCTGTCGTTGAGGCAGACACATCTGTCAAAGGCATTCGTCTTCGGACCCAGCTCGAGATTCTCTATGCTGGCGGATTACGGGTTACTGAATTGGTTTCCTTACAACTAAATTCGGCCGCACGTGTTATTCATGCGGACGCGACGCCCTGTTTGACAATTCGCGGGAAAGGCAATCGCGAACGCCTGGTCCCGTTAACGGGGGCAGCTGTTCGAGCCATTGGGGAATGGGTCACCGTCCGTGATCAAACATTACCTAAAAATGCAGTCGCCAAGGATCGGGCGGACCGGTTCTTGTTCCCAAGTTCTGGAAAACTGGGCCACATGACCCGGGAACGTTTTGCTCAACTCTTAAAGCAGCTTGCACGGGATGCAGGCCTTGATGCATCGCGCATCTCTCCCCACACTTTACGGCATGCATTCGCAACCCACTTATTGGAGCGAGGCGCGGATTTGCGTGCGGTTCAGACTTTGCTAGGACATGCAGATATTGCAACGACGCAAATTTACACCCATGTGCTGGATGCGCAAATGCAACAGCTTGTCGAGGATCATCATCCTCTGGCCAGCCTTACGAAAACATCAGCTTAGGACCATTCGAAATGGGCTTTGAAAGACGTATGCACCCTGTCCTCGCCGAGGATCTAAATATTCTACTGAACGATTTATGCAGTGAATGGGATTTCTGTGCGGGCGTCCGCGCGGCAGATTTGCTGGAAGGGTCAAAGCCCCTGACATCAAAAAAGTTCACGGATGCTGTATTGGACGCGGAAGCAGAATTGCCCGGTCCGCGCGCGGGCTGGGAGCGCCGCATCAAACGAAAATTCGTCCAACGTTACGGCCATGAGGTCAGCACAAAGACATACGCGATATAGTGTTGGGCTGACCCACCTCTACTCTTTACCCGCGCCCTAGCATCGCTATGGTGCGTCCCCTACTTAACGGACCTAACAGGCAGACCATATGGCCCGCACTTATCTCGATTTCGAGCGCCCGATTGCAGAACTGGATAGCCAGATAGAGGCCGCTTTGTCGGAGGGTAAAGACGTTTCCGATTTGGAAGCGAAAGCGAAAGAACAACTGAAAACGCTATATGGTAAAATTGGGCCCTGGGAGAAAACCCATGTTGCCCGCCACCCGGCACGACCCCATTACTCATCTTATATTGAAGCTTTGATTTCTGATTACACACCACTTTCAGGCGACCGAAAATTCGGCGACGATCATGCATTATTAGGCGGACTCGGAAAACTGCGGGGCCAATCAGTTGTCGTCATGGGGCATGAAAAAGGAACGGATACAGAGACACGGCTAAAGCATAACTTCGGCATGGCAAATCCTGAAGGATACCGAAAAGCGGTGCGTCTAATGGATATGGCCGAGAGATTTAATCTCCCCGTCATCAGCTTCGTGGATACAGCCGGTGCATTTCCAGGACGAGGTGCAGAAGAACGCGGACAAGCAGAAGCAATTGCGCGCTCTATTGATCGCGGTCTCTCGCTTAAAGTTCCATTTGTCTCCGTCATTACAGGCGAAGGCGGGTCTGGCGGTGCCGTAGCCATTGCAACAGCTGACAAAGTCATGATGCTGGAGCACTCCATTTATTCAGTTATCTCACCGGAGGGCTGTGCCTCTATTCTATGGCGGACGCGGGACAGAGCTAAGGACGCGGCGAAGGCCATGAAAATTACGGCAAAGGATTTGAAACGCCTCGGCGTGATTGATCAAATCGTAAAAGAACCCGTTGGCGGCGCCCACCGCACACCCGATATGGCCATGAAAACCGTTGGGGCTGCGATACTGAAAAACATTGAGGCTTTGAGTGAATTAAGCCCAGCAGATCTTGTAAAAGCCCGTCGCGAAAAGTTTCTCCGTATTGGGCGCTCTCTGATTTCCTAAGGCCCGGCTTTTAGGCATTAGCCCAATAAAAAAGCTCGACTGCCAAAACAGTCGAGCCAATGTCCTCCCAGACATTCCCAAAAGGGAAATTAGGGTTTAGAATCCTGCGGAGATGCCTGTTCCGAACCAGAGCATGCTACCTTTTGGATCACCATTCAGAGCACTGTCAAAATCCAGAGCATCTTCTGAGTTCAGCGCAAAGTTTGCACCGATATAAGCAGATACATCATCGGAGAAGCCGTGGCTGACTGCTGCGCTTGCTGTGGCCCACTCATATGAGAAACCATCGCCATCTACCAAGCCAACTGACAAACCAAGATCAAAGCTTTGAGCTTCGCCGATCGCGACTGAGTGACCAACACCGCCTTCAAGTGTGAAAGCTTCGAGCGTCAGGTCGTAATAGGCTGAGACAGAAGGTGCGAGCGGAACGTCACCAAAACCCACAGATGCGGAAACTTCATAAGTACCTGCGCCGCCGTCCTTAGTTTCAAAGAAATCGCCGCCCTGAGGGTAATGGTAATAGGTTGCGCCAAGATCGAGCGAAATTGAGCTATCGAGCGGGACAGAATAACCGACGTAAAGGTCAAATTCGTCGCCCGCGAAAACGGAGTTGGCGCCGATGCCAGTGGAGAACCAACCACCAACTGTGAAATTCCCGTAGCTGGCTTCGACATAAGGTTGAACAGCATCGTCTGCTAAAGACACACCGCGGAAAACGTATTGGCTGGTGAAATCAACACCTGTTGAGACGGAAAGCTCTGCATCTTCGGCATAAGCGGCAGGTGCAATCGCCGTTGCGGCCAAGAGTGCGGCGGCGAGTGTAAAGTGTTTCATTTTCGGTTCCCTTCGAATGTGCGCGTTATGTTTGAGTGATGCGCTTCATGAAATCTGATGATGGGTGTTTGCGCACCATCATGGCCTCATGGCAAAGCGTCACTTCGAATTTGGCTGGGATGTCAGGACGCGGCGCAAATCAGTGCGGCTTGCGCACCAAAATGATGCGCAGATGGGCAAATGGGGAAATTTACCGATGAAAAGCAGGTTTTCCGAAAACTGTGGCGCGAACGCCACAGTGATGGACCGGATCTAAGAAATTTTACCGTGGCACTGCTTAACTTTTAAGCCTGAACCACACGGGCATGGACTATTGCGCGATACACCGTCCAAAGCGCCAGCAGGAAGCTCAGCTTTCGCCGGAGCGCCTTGATTGACCATATCCAAAGGTGATCGGGCAGCCGCAGGCGGCGCTGTTTGCGCTTGTGCTTGCATATTTGCGAGGCCCGCCTTGGCTTGCTCCAATTGGTTCTGCCGCGTTTGACTTTCTTCTTGGGCTTGTTGCTGACGACGGATTTGCACATTCAGCAAAGCACCCATCATGGATTTCGTCACGTCTTGGCGCAAGCTAGTCAAAAGACCATCAAACAAGGTGAACGCTTCCGACTTATATTCATTCAGCGGATCACGCTGACCGTAAGCCCGCATACCAATAACGGACTTCAGAGCATCCAATTGCTGCAAATGCTCCCGCCAATTCTTATCAATGACCTGCAAGAGAATTTGTTTCTCAACGCGGGCAAGGTCTTCAGGTTTAATATCCTTCGTCATCTCAGCGTGGATCGTATCAGACGCTTCGCGAATTTTTGTTTCCAGCTCTTCGTCCGCAATACCTTCTTCATCTGCCCAATTTCGAAGCGGTAGTTCCATAAGGATCGCTTCCTTGACGGATTTATCCAGACCCTCAATGTCCCATTGTTCAGCATAGGCCCGTTTCGGGATGTGTTTCTCAACCAAATCTTCGATTAACTGATGCCGGAAGTCTTCGATCACATCTGACACATCTTCGTCAGTCATGAATTCCATGCGCTGTTCGAAAATCGTTTTGCGCTGATCATTCATGACATCATCATATTTGAGCAGGTTTTTACGAATATCGAAGTTACGGGTTTCAACACGTTTTTGGGATGTTTCAATCGACTTCGTCATGAAGCGGTTTTCAATCTGTTCGCCTTCTTCCCATCCGAATTTAGACATCATAGCCTTCAGCTTTTCGCCGCCGAAAATCCGCAACAGATCATCTTCCATAGACAAATAGAATTTCGATCGGCCTGGGTCACCTTGACGGCCTGTTCGACCTCGAAGCTGGTTATCGATCCGGCGGCTTTCATGTCGTTCCGTACCCAGAACATAGAGCCCGCCAGCTGCCAGGGCTTTTTCTTTCAAGAATGCGATGTCGGATGTAATTTCCGCGGTTTTCTGTTCCCGCTCAAAATCCGACATGTCATCTGTCAGTTTTTCTTCCAGCATCATCTCTAGGTTACCACCCAGCTGAATATCTGTGCCTCGGCCCGCCATATTCGTCGCAATTGTTACCGCACCCGGTACGCCAGCTTGGGCAACGATAGACGCTTCTTCTTCATGATAACGTGCATTGAGAACGCGGTGTTCAACATTTCGTTCAGTCAAGAAGCGCGAGAGCGCTTCAGATTTTTCGATTGAAACCGTACCAACCAGCATGGGCTGGCCTTTCTTAGACGCCTCTTCGATATCGTCCACAATCGCTTGGAATTTCTCGCGCTCAGTCCGGTAGAGAACATCCTGATCATCAATCCGCTGGATTGGACGGTTCGTTGGAATGATTAGAACCTCAAGACCATAAGTATCTGCAAATTCGGACGCTTCCGTTTCTGCGGTACCCGTCATGCCAGAAAGTTTTTCATAAAGACGGAAATAGTTTTGCAAGGTTACAGACGCCATGGTCTGATTTTCAGGTTTGATATCTAGGCCTTCTTTGGCCTCAATCGCCTGATGCAAACCTTCTGAGAGGCGGCGTCCGTCCATCATACGCCCTGTAAATTCATCAATCAAAACGACTTCACCGTTTTTGACAATGTAGTCTTTGTCGGCCGTGTAAAGTTTATGCGCCTTCAAGGCCTGGTTGATGTGATGGACAACCGTGATGTTCTCAACGTCATACAAGCTTTCCCCTTCGAGCATGCCGCGTTCACGCAAGATCGATTCAATCTGCTCTGTGCCTTCTTCGTTAAAGGTCGCTGTCCGCGCTTTCTCGTCGACATCATAACCTTCAGGCGCAATGTCTGGAATAAGCGCATCAACGGTGCGGTAGAGGTCTGATTTATCGTCCGTTGGACCTGAGATGACGAGCGGTGTCCGCGCTTCATCAATCAGGATGGAGTCAATTTCATCAATAATCGCATAGGCATGGCCGCGTTGGCCCATTTCCTCGACGGAATATTTCATATTATCGCGAAGATAATCAAAGCCGAACTCATTGTTCGTACCATAAGTAATATCGCAGTCATATGCGGCTTTACGCTCTGCCCGATAGGGGTCGTGATTATTGATACAACCGACCGTCATACCAAGGAAGTTATAGATTTGTCCCATCCACTCGCTATCGCGTGTGGCGAGATAATCATTCACCGTTACCAGATGAACCCCTTTACCGCTCAAGGCATTCAGATAGGCCGCAAGAGTGGAAACAAGCGTTTTACCTTCACCAGTTCGCATTTCTGCAATTTCACCGCGGTGCAATGTGATCCCGCCAATGAGCTGAACATCATAGTGACGTTGACCCAAGGTCCGTTTCGCGGCTTCGCGAACCGTCGCAAAAGCTTCGGGTAGAAGATCGTCCAGAGTTTCGCCAGTTTGCAGGCGTTCACGGTAAACTTCCGTCTGAGCGCGAAGCGCATCATCTGTCATGGCCTCAAACTTAGGCTCCAGCCCGTTGATCTTTTCAACAATAGGGCGAAGCTTTTTAAGCGTACGGTCATTTTCCGTGCCGAAAATCTTCTTGGCGATGCCGAGCATGAGACGTCCTGAAGGCTGCTGGCGGGCCTCATATTTCAGGCCGCGCTTTGGTTTGTGTCGACTTAGGTATGGCACCGCGCTAAGTCAACGTTCAGGCACTGTATGGTGATGTCGAAATTGGGTCCCCAAATTGGCCAATTGCGAGAGTAGGTCCGAGGAAGAACTGGTATGAAAACCCAAATTTCTACGATTTTCGTCGCAATTTTTATCGCGAGCTGCGCCCCTTCAGAGACCGAAACACGCCCCGCACTCGAAAGCGTCGCGCGCGCAGGCGGCGACGTCGTTGTCGCACGAGTCAGCGGTTCGGAGATTTTTGCATCAGATGTCGATTTAGCCGCACAAGAACAAGGGCTAGTCGATGAAGGCATTAGTCTTCCGAAAACAGATGCACGGTACCGTGGCATCATGGATGAATTAATCGACCAACGCCTACTGGCATTGGACGCCGAAAGCCAAGGTTTGAACGCCGACCGCGACGCTAAAATCCGACTGGCAGCTGCGCGTGAACGCATTTTAGGTAACATCCGTGTCGAGCGCCATTTGCGCGAGACCGTCAATGAAACCTCCATCCGCCGGATGTATGAGGAGCAAGCCAAACTGGCCGCGCGAGGCGACGAAGTGCGCGCTCGGCACATATTGGTGGAAGAGAAATCCAAAGCTGATGAATTACTGAAAGAAATTGAAGGTGGCGGAGATTTTGCGGCCCTCGCCATTTCAAATTCCATTGATGAAGGCAGCGCCGAACGCGGCGGAGACTTGGGGTATTTCACACAGGATATGCTAAATGGTCGTTTTACGCGCCCCGTATTTAATGCTGGAAAAGGCGAACGCATCGGGCCCATTAAATCTGAATTTGGTTGGCATATCGCCGAAATTTTGGACCGCCGCCCAGCGCCGCAACCTAGCTTTGAGACTCTTCAGCCAAAAATCGCAAATTTCATGACTTTTGACGCCATACAAGATTTGTTGAGAGACTTACGGGATGGCGCGGACGTCGAAATTCTGACAGAGACCACCGCGAAACAAGAGCCTGAGGGCCAGAACAATTCTGACACCCCCGAACAGGAAACATCTGAGCCTGAAACGATAGACAATGAGTGACATGAAAATTAGCCCGTTTGCCCCCGCACAATTCCCGACGCTACCTCCACTCGCCGGGTTTGAGATGGCCACCGCCGAAGCCGGTGTAAAATATAAAGGCAGAACGGATTTATGGGTTTTACGCGGTCAGCCTGGCACAGAAATCGCAGGTGTTTTCACACAAAATGCGTGTCCTGGCGCGCCTGTGGATTGGTCACGTAAAGCGCTGAAAAACAAAACCGATGGACCCCGCCTCGTTATCGTGAATTCCGGAACAGCTAATGTCTTTGCCGGACAAGCTGGACGCGACGCTGTGAAAGAAACAGCGAAAGGCGCCGCAGAATTTTTTGGCACAGATCAAGAAACCGTCCAGCTCGCCTCAACTGGAGTGATTGGCGTTGCGCTAGAAGCCTCAAAACTCGTCGATCAATTTCCAAATATGAAATTAGAGGCAGGCGGTTGGGAGGACGCCGCACGCGCTATTATGACAACGGACACCCATCCCAAAGGCGCGACGGCAACGGCTAAAATTGGAGACACAACCGTTACCATTAACGGAATTGCAAAAGGGTCTGGCATGATCGCGCCGGATATGGCGACGATGTTGGCCTATGTCGCAACGGATGCAAAGCTCTCGCAATCTATCTTGCAAGATCTCCTAAACGACCAAGTTGGTTCAACGTTTAATTCCATTACGGTCGACAGCGACACCTCAACCTCTGACACATTATTGCTCATGGCGAGCGGCGCGACTGACAATGTTGAAATCGATCACCCACATACGCCTATGTTGGCAAGCTTTAGAAAGGCCCTGCACGATGTGCTCTTCGACCTGTCGCAACAAATTGTCAAAGATGGCGAGGGCATTTCAAAGTTTGTGACGATTGAGGTTGCGGGCGCAGTTTCCAATTCATCCGCTCACCGGGTCGGAATGAGCGTCGCCAACTCACCTTTGGTAAAAACCGCTATCGCGGGCGAGGATGCGAATTGGGGTCGCATTGTCATGGCCGTTGGGAAAGCGGGCGAGCCGGCAGACCGAGATACCCTTTCCATCTGGATTGGGCCTCATGTCTTAGCTGAAGGAGGTCAGCCTGCGGCAAGTTATAAAGAGGAATATGGCGCGACATATATGAAACAGTCAGAAATCGTCATTCGTCTAGACCTCGGTCTCGGTGACGGGCAAGCGACGGTTTACACGTGTGACCTCACCCATAGCTATATTGATATCAATGCCGACTACCGCTCGTAAAACCCTCCTTGTCGCGGCTTGCGCGCTAATTGATGCGGATGGGCGTGTTCTCATGGCACAGCGCCCGGTGGGTAAAGATCATGCGGGGCGATGGGAGTTCCCGGGAGGTAAGGTCGAGGCAGATGAGACGCCGGAACAGGCCATTCGGCGCGAATTGTTCGAGGAACTAAATATCGAACCCTGCGAAAGCTGCTTACAGCCCTTCTCATTTGCTAGCTTCGCCTATCCTGATTTTCATCTCATGATGCCGCTTTTTCTATGCCGCCAATGGGATGGTTTTCTGCGCGCCAAAGAGGGTCAGGCCACCAAATGGGTTTGGCCGGACAAAATTATGGATCTGGACCTGGTTCCTGCCGATGTCGATTTAGCGAGCCAACTTAGGGATCGATTACCCCGTGGTCGGCGCTTTGTAACGGCCTAGGAATCTATCTTAAACAGAGGTGCGTTAGCCGAAACCTGATCGCCTGTTTTGACGAACACATCTTCAACACGTCCGGACTTATCGGCAAGAATATCATGTTGCATTTTCATCGCTTCAATCACAGCTAAACGCGCTCCCAACTCAACATCTTCGCCCTTAGTGACAAAAACTTCGGTTACAGCTCCGTGTAGCGGCGCCGCAATATTCCCTTCTCCTGCCGCAATCTCGCGCACGGCCGGAAGGGCGAGTTTATTCGTCAGATGAAAACTTGCTGAACCCATTTGAATATAAATCTCAGCGGGGTTTGAAGTGTGCCAATAGAGTGTTTTCCGGCCCGTTTCACACGCAAATTGGGCGCGGCCCTTTGACCAAGCCTCAACTTGGACCACCCCAAAAAACCTACCGCATTCAACATTGAACTTATCCGAAGACAAAGCCCTCACTTGCGCGCGAAGACCCTCATATTCAAACGGGGAACTGATGGGTTCTGCGCTACACCACCCAAGAACATCTTCAGGGATATTTTCAGAAAGTCTATCGCGAGCCGCCAAATATTGAATTAGGGCAGCAAGGGCCGCGAGCTCTTCAGTTAAGGCCATTGGCGCCAGATCATCCTCCGCGAATGTTTCATCGATAAAGGCGGTTGTGGCTTTGCCTGTTACAAACGTTTCATTGTTCAAAGCGTCAATTAAAAATTGCCGGTTCGTGGAAACGCCGAACAAGACAGTTTCTTCCAAAGCTCGCACCAATTTTCGCCGCGCCGTTTCACGGTCAGGGCCGGACGCAACAAGTTTTGCGACCATCGGATCATAAAATGGCGAAATGTCTGACCCTGTATCAACCCCTCCATCGAACCGAATATCTACAGGCTTTGATAGATATTCAACTCGGCCAGCTGCCGGGAGAAAGCCTTGCGATGGATTTTCAGCGTAAAGGCGCGCCTCAATCGCGTGACCATGAAGCAAGACTTCCTCTTGATTTAGCCCCAGAGGATGGCCTTGCGCGACATGAATTTGCAAAGCCACCAGATCCAACCCTGTGACCAACTCTGTGACGGGATGCTCCACCTGCAATCGCGTGTTCATTTCCAAGAAGAAGAACTCTCCACCTTCATCAAGAAGAAACTCAACTGTTCCCGCGCCGACGTAATTGACAGATTGCGCCGCTTGCACAGCGGCTTCCCCCATCTTTGCACGCAATTTGTCCGTCATGACGGGGCACGGTGCTTCTTCAAGGACCTTCTGATGTCGGCGTTGGACCGAACAATCCCGTTCTCCGAGATGGATGATATGTCCTTGGTTATCGCCAAAAACCTGTATTTCAACATGGCGAGGACGGATAACGGCTCGTTCCAAAATAAGGGTGTCAGACCCAAAAGCAGACAAGGCTTCGGCCCGCGCCGTAGAGATAGCTGTTGGTAAATCATCCGCCGTGGTGACGAGACGCATACCTCGCCCGCCGCCGCCTGCGGCGGCTTTAACCATCAAGGGAAATCCAATGGAGCCGGCCTCTTCGAGCAGGGTCGAATTGTCCTGCTTCTTATCTTGATACCCCTGTAAAACAGGCACACCCGCCGCGATCATATGGCGCTTCGCTGCAGCTTTATCGCCCATCAAAGTGATAGCCGCTGGAGACGGCCCGATGAATATTAGGTTGGCTTCACCACATTGCTTCGCGAAGTCTGCATTTTCGGAAAGAAAACCATATCCGGGATGAATGGCTTGAGCTCCGCTTTCTTTCGCGGCGGCAATAATCTTATCGATTGCTAAGTAGCTTTCGGACGCGGGTGAGCCGCCGATGTGGACGGCGTCATCCGCCAGCTTCACATGCGGCGCATCTTTATCCGCATCGGAGTAAACGGCAATGGATCGCAGGCCCAACTCCTTTAAACTCCGAATGACGCGACAGGCAATTTCCCCTCGATTGGCAATTAAAACGGACTGAAAACTCATAACCGCGCCACCCCAAAGGAATTTGGGCGCAAGGCACGTTTCCGACCCTCCATCACAATTGGCATCAAAAGCCCTAAAAGTTTCCGCGTGTCTCGTGGGTCAATGACGCCATCGTCTAATAGATGGCCAGAAGTATAAAATGCATTCGATTGACTGTCGAAAATCTGGGTTAGTTTTTCCCGTTGGGCCGCCCGTTTCTTTTCGTCCTGCGTCACACCCGCCCGCGCAGCCTGTGCATCAGCGACAATTTCCATGACCGTTGCGGCCTGCTCTCCGCCCATCACACCCGACTTTGCATTTGGCCAACTAAAGACAAAATCGGGATCGTACCCCCGCCCGCACATTCCGTAATTTCCGGCCCCGAAACTCGCTCCGATCATCAAAGTAATGCGCGGAACATCCGCATTGGTCACCGCTTGTATCATCTTGGCGCCATGCTTGATCATCCCGGCTTGTTCATAAGCTTTGCCGACTAGGTACCCCGTTGTGTTTTGTAGGAAAATTAGCGGTGTACCAGCTTGATCCATCAATTGAATAAACTGAGCGGCTTTGGTCGCGCCGTTCGGGTCAATTGGTCCATTATTCGAAATAATCCCAACAGCCTGTCCAAAAATAGAGGCCTGAATACACACTGTGGACACACCGTAGTCGGGTTTAAAATCCGTAAAATCTGACCCGTCGACCAATCGTGCGACGACCTCTCGCACCTCATAAGGTTTGCGGTAGTCCGTTGGAACAATTCCCGCGATTTCATCGATGGAAAGCCTTGGGTTTGTGAACGAATTTTCTTTGGATTCATTTTTCCACCCCAAGCGGGAAACAACGTCTCGCATCATCAGAACGGCTTCGCCGTCATCTTCCGCGAGATAATCGACGAGACCTGTAACACTCGCATGCATTTCCGCACCGCCCAATTCTTCTGCACTCGCGATTTCGCCTGTTGCGGCCTTAAGCAATGGGGGCCCAGCGAGATAAGCTTGACCCCGCCCTTTTACGCCAACGACATAATCTGAAAGCCCTGGCATATAGGCGCCGCCCGCCGTGGAAGACCCGTGCAATATCGCTAGTACCGGGAGTCCAGCTTTGGACAACCGCGCCAAATTCGCAAACAAAGTGCCGCCATGAATAAAGCTCTCTACAGTATAATTCAGCAAGTCACCGCCCGCACTTTCGACGAGGTGAATGAAAGGAATTTTCTGTTTCAGCGCAATTTGTTGCATGCGCTCCAAACGCCACCCCCCCGCTGTTGTTAAAGACCCCGCCCTAATCCCGCTATCATCAACGACAATCGCACAGCGTGTTCCTGACACATATCCAATACCGCCAATGATCGTACTGCCCGGAATCGATTTTTCCTCGACAGATGTATCCAGGAGGTACCCTGCGAGATTTCCAATTTCCAAGAAGGGCAAGCCTGGATCCAATAATCGCGCAAGCCGTTCGCGCGGCAAAAGCTGACCACGTTTGTCAAACCGCCCCTTCTTCGAGGCAGACATCGCCGGAGCCCGAGAGTTAAGCTCAGATAATTCATCAATTAGCGCCAGCATCTCAGCACGATTTTTTTTAAAGCTGTCAGATGACGCAATGACTTTCGACGTAAATTCGGGGATGAGACACTCCTGAACGAGATTTCAGTTTTTTTGAATAGCGTTCATTTTTATCTTGGGTCAAGCCAATAAGAGGCCTAGATTGGCTTGACGCCTTCGCCATATATCAGCATCCATATCCAATCTGCTTCATATTCTTGATCGCCTTAGGAAAAATCATGACAGAAACCGCCTACCCAGTGCCCGAAGGTTTTGCAGCGAAGGCCAACCTCTCGCCGGCCGCCTACAAGGACACCTATGCCCGCTCGATTAAGGATCCTGAAGGGTTTTGGGGAGAGCAAGCTGAACGCCTGAATTGGGTAAAGGCTCCAACCCAGATCAAAGACGTGTCATGGGATAAAGATGATCTTCATGTGCGTTGGTATGCGGATGGCGTTTTAAACGTGACGGAAAATTGTCTGGACAGACATTTGGAAACGCACGGCGATAAAGCCGCGATTATTTGGGAAGGGGATGATCCAAGCGAGTCGCTTACGCTGACATATAAAGAGCTTCACCGATATGTATGCCGCTTTGCGAATGTCATGAAATCACGCGGCGTCAAGAAAGGCGATCGCATCACAATATATATGCCAATGATTCCAGAAGCCGCCTTTGCGATGTTGGCTTGCGCGCGTATCGGCGCGGTGCATTCGGTCGTCTTTGGCGGGTTTTCACCCGAAGCTTTGGCGGGGCGTATCACCGATTGCGATAGTGATTTTGTAATCACAGCGGATGAAGGCTTGCGCGGCACGAAACGCGTGCCTTTGAAAGTAAATTGTGATGCGGCCTGCGCGATTGCATCAAAAGCAGGCAAACCAGTGAAGACGGTTTTATGTGTTCAGCGAACAGGTGCGGATGTTGAATGGAATTCATCACGAGATGTCTGGCTACATGATGCCCTAGAGACGGTTGCGGATGACTGTCCTGCAGAACCCCTGAGTGCCGAAGATCCGCTCTTCATTCTGTATACCTCTGGCTCGACTGGAAAACCCAAAGGCGTTTTACATACAACTGGCGGATATCTTGTCTGGGCGAGCCTGACCCATGAAGCCGTTTTCGACCTGAAAGAGGACGACGTTTATTGGTGCAGTGCAGATGTGGGTTGGATCACTGGTCACACATATATTGTCTACGGCCCTCTGGCCAATGGCGCGACGACGCTCATGTTTGAAGGGGTGCCCACTTATCCCGACGCCTCTCGTTTTTGGCAAGTCTGCGACAAACATCAGGTCTCGCTGTTTTATACCGCTCCGACAGCCATTCGTGCGTTGATGCGAGAGGGCGACGGGCCCGTAAAGGCAACGTCTCGCAAGAGCCTTCGGCTGTTGGGAACGGTGGGTGAGCCGATCAATCCCGAAGCTTGGGATTGGTATTTCAACGTTGTCGGCGAAACACGCTGTCCGATTGTGGATACTTGGTGGCAGACGGAAACAGGCGGGGCGATGATTGTGCCCTTACCCGGAACGACCCCTATGAAGCCTGGCAGTGCAACTCTGCCTTTTTACGGAATTGAACCGGCCTTAGTCGATGCGGATGGAAATGAGCTCGAAGGCGCAACCGAAGGCAATTTGATTATTAAAAACAGCTGGCCAGGTCAGATGCGGACCGTTTACGGGGATCACCAACGGTTTATAGACACCTATTTCAGCGCCTATCCAGGCAACTACTTCACAGGCGATGGGTGCCGCCGTGATGCGGATGGGTTTTACTGGATTACCGGACGGGTTGACGATGTCATCAATGTGTCAGGCCATCGTATGGGCACGGCCGAAGTCGAAAGTGCGCTTGTGTCTCATCCGGCGGTGGCCGAAGCTGCTGTTGTTGGATATCCACACGAAATCAAAGGCCAAGGGATCTACGCCTATGTCACGACCATCCCGGGCAGCAAAGATGATGAGAATTTACGCAAAACCCTCGTCACGCATGTTCGGAAGGAAATTGGTCCGATTGCGACGCCCGACCTTATCCAATTTGCACCAGGCCTGCCAAAGACACGATCTGGGAAAATCATGCGGCGCATCCTACGAAAAATTGCTGAAGACAGTTTCGACAATCTAGGGGACACATCGACCTTATCTGACCCCAGCGTCGTCGATGATTTGATTGCCAATCGGATGAATAAGTCAGGGTAGATATGAAGAAGCTAATCCTCGGAACAGTCTCCGTTTGCGCGATCCTTATTGGTTATCTGGGTTTTGCGCCAGTTCCCATTGACCCCGGCACTTGGGAGGCGCCAATTAACGCCGGTCATGTCGGCGCGTTTGAACCCAATAATGATCTCGCGAGTCTGGAACGTATCTCGGTTGGTAAAAGTGTCGGGCCAGAAGACGCAGCCGTTTTAAACGGCATGATTTACGCCACGTCTCAGACAGGTGACATTACACGGATAGATCCAAGCACAAAAGACGTCGAAATTATCGCAAATACGGGCGGCGTGCCTTTGGGAATAGAAGAGAATAATGGCGTCCTGTATATTGCAGACGCCCATAAAGGGCTATTGTCTTTGACGAAAAATGGCGAGTTGAAAACCCTGACGGACGAAGTTGACGGTACACCAATTCGATATGCAGATGATTTGGATATCGCTGACAACGGCGTCATTTATTTTTCGGATGCCTCGACAAAGTTCGGAGCCGAAGACAATGGCACGACGATGGCAGCGTCCTTGCTGGAAATTATGGAAGGTCAAGGCACAGGCCGCGTTTTGGCTTATGACCCGCGCACCCGACAAACACGCACGATCGCCAAAGGCCTGGTTTTTCCAAACGGTGTGGCCATGCATCCTGACGGAAGTGTGCTGGTAAACGAAACGGGTCGTTACCGCGTCCTAAAAATTGACCCAGAAACTGGCCGGATGACGGATTGGGTCGCAAATCTTCCGGGTTTTCCGGACAATATTAACCCCGGACCAAACGGTACCTATTTCTTAGGATTAATATCACCGCGTTCAGAGTGGCTTGACGCGAATGCAAGTAAGCCCGGCATGCGGAAACTGGCCATGCGCTTGCCGCCATCTATGCGGCCCAAAGCCGAACATTACGGGCATATTGTTCAACTGGATGCGAATGGAAATGTCCTACGAACATTCCAAGACCCAGCAGGAGAATATCATGATGCAACAGGAGCGCTTGTCCACGACGGTTATCTTTACGTGACCAGCCTTCACGAAACAGATTTGGCGCGGAGACCTTATCCTGCTTTGAAATGACCTTCGCCATTATCATGCAGGTCTGCCATCAAAAGATGAAGGGTTGCAGCCAAACAAACATAAAGGAATAAAGCCTCATGCGAACATCTTTTAAAATTATCCTTATGGTCCTCTCGCTCATCCCGCTTTTCTTTGCGGTGACGGGAGTATTTGGCGGCGCAGCTGCAAACAATGAAGGCGTGGCGGTCAGCGCCGCGCTAGATAATCAATATCGTTATTTGAGCGGTTATTACATCTCTCTCTTTTGTGGGATTTGGTATGTGTTGGGCGATATCGATAACCGCGGCACAGTATTACGTTTTCTTATTTTGGCTCTCTTTATCGGCGGTTTGGCCCGTCTTTATAGCTATGTGCAAGTCGGCCCGCCGCCGGCAAATGCTATGGTGGGAATGGTGCTAGAGCTTGGCTCGCCCGTTTTGGCGCTTTGGCACCGTATGTTGGAACGGTCCGTTGGGCCCGCTGTCCCGTAACTAAATAGTCCCTTCCAATAGAAAGATCTCTTATGTCTGATCGCGAATTCGATATCATTATTTATGGTGCTTCCGGTTTTACTGGACGCCTTGTCGCTGAATATCTGCAAGCCGAATATGGCGATACGGATTTGAAATGGGCGATGGCCGGACGAAACGCTGCCAAACTCGCGGAAGTCCGCAATGAAATGGGCGTGTCATCTGACGTTGAAATTGTAACAGCCAATTCCGACCAACCCGAAAGCCTATCCGCCATGGCGGCGCGCACGAAAGCCGTCATCACCACCGTTGGACCATATCAGCTTTATGGCGAACCGCTTTTGAAAGCCTGCGTTGAGGCCGGAAGCGATTATGTCGACCTTTGCGGGGAACCGGCTTGGATGAAAGACATGATTGACCGCTATGATGATGCCGCGAAAAAATCTGGCGCACGGATCGTCCTGTCTTGCGGATTTGATTCAATTCCGTTCGATCTCGGCGTCTACCATCTTCAAAAACACGCTATCGAAAACCACGGCGGCGCAGCCCCTCGGGTCCGGTGTCGCGTGCGCGGGATGAAAGGGACATTCTCCGGCGGAACAGCCGCTAGTTTTATGGAAACAATGAAACGTGCTCAGGTCCAACCTGAAATCTTGGGATGGCTGAAAGACCCGTTTTCCTTGTCACCGGAACCTGGCGCAGACCAACCCGCCATCCATAAACCAATGGAAGAAACCGATCTAGGCAGCTGGGCCACGCCGTTCATTATGGCCAGTATCAACACCAAAAACGTCCATCGCTCCAATGCGCTGCTTGGTTATAAATATGGCCGTGACTTCCAATATGGCGAAATGGTTCTGACTGGACCGGGAGAAAAAGGCGAACAGCTCGCCAAAGGTATGGCGAAGTCGAACGCCTTTGGGGACAACCCGCCGAAGCCCGGTGAAGGCCCATCCAAAGACGAGCGTGAAAACGGCTCTTACGATGTCATGTTTATCGGTGACGCACCGAACGGCACGCGGATCATCACCTCCGTCAAAGGCGATAAAGATCCCGGATATGGATCAACATCCAAGATGATTGCAGAAGCCGCGTTGACTTTAGTGCAAGATGTTAAAGGCGAAGGCGGCGTCATGACGCCAGCGCCCGCCATGGCAGATACCCTAATCGACCGCCTGCAGTCTCATGCAGGTTTGACTTTTGCGGTCGAAGCCGGCGACTAAACACAAATGGCCTGCCGGTTTCCCGACAGGCCAATCATTTCAGAACTGGAATTTAATCCAGATTACTTCTGCGCGAGGCGTACCTGCAAAAGCGCTTGGTTGGATTTTGCAACTTCTAGCTCGGGACGCAATTCCAGAGCCGCATCACAAGCGACCGCCGCTTGCTCGATTTTATCCAATTTAGCCAAGCTTGCGCAGAGATTGGCCTGAGCAATCGCTGTTTTGGTGCGGTTTGGGCGGCTGCGGATTACAGCCTTGTTCAACGAAACAGCTTTGGCAAAATTGCCCTTATTGAACGCCTTTACGCCGGACTTGATCAATCCATTTGAGGATGTTTTGACCTGATAGTCGGCTGATACCGTCGTCACTGTTGGTGCTGCTGGTGCTGTTTCACCCGCCATGACACTGGCGGGCAAGATGAAGGCAGCGGCACTGATAGAATAGATGGCAAGCGCCTTAAGTGAGCGGATACTCAGGGGGTTGAATGTCATGATTGTCTCCTTTGATATGACGCTCATTCCTTATTTTTAAACATTTGCGTATGGAATTGACTTTATCAGCAGGGCAGTTATACACATCTGTATGAAAAACTGGTCTGACTATCCTATATTCCTTGCCGTGGCAGAAGCCGGCTCCCTTACAGCAGCGGGGCGTGCGCTCGGCATGAGCCAACCGACAGTAGGCCGGCGCATTCGCGCGCTGGAAGATCACTTCGGAACGGCACTGCTCAAACGAGAGAGCGGTCAATTGGTTCCGACCAACTTTGGGCAATCCATGCTGGATCATATCCGCCGCATGCAGGATGAGGCTTCGGCCATTGATAGATCCTCAGCCACATTGGAAGATTCTCTTTCAGGCGTGGTCCGTCTGTCCGCGACAGAGGGCGTCGGTACAAGCTGGCTGCCCGGCGTGATGAGGAGCTTCCGCCAAGAACATCCGGACGTCTTGGTTGACATAGGTATCGGCTTTCAAAGTTTTAACCTCGCCCAACGCGAAGCTGATATTGCCTTACGCTGGCGAAGCCCCGGTGAACAAAATTCTTTGATTGGCCGAAAAGTTGCCGAAGTTGGATTCGCGCTTTTTGCTTCTCCCGAGTATCTAGATAAACATGGCGCGCCATCCACACCGGAAGAATTGACAGAGCATGACGGCGTCTTGGCACAAATCATGGACGGCAAATCACTCTGGCTAATGGATGATGATGGTAAGATGATGTTCGAGCCCAAACGCGTGACATTTAATACCAATTCTATCTGGGCGTTCGATCAGGCATTAGTCCATGGTTATGGAATTGGTGTGTTGCCAATGTGTGGACTGATCAATCGAGATTTAGGACTCGTTCGAGTTCTGCCTGATTTCGTTCAAATGGAATCCCTCTATCTTGTGGCTCACCAAGACTTGAAACGGTCTATGCGGATTCGCGCTGTTTTTGATTATCTTGTTGGCGCATTCAAAGAAGATGCAGCCTTCTTCAAAGGTCTCAGCACGTCTGAATATGATTGCGGCAGATGTGGTGTCGCAGCTGGCCAGAATATGTTGCCGCCACGCTCACTTCCGACTAAGAGCTTGCCCATAGCAGCTGAGTAAACTGAGCTCGTTCCGACGACGCCCAATCCGGATAAATCATGTCTGAAAAAACAATCGATTTCGGATTTGAAACGATTCCCGAAGCCGAGAAAATCGGCCGCGTCAAAGGCGTCTTCGATTCTGTCGCTTCGAATTACGACCTTATGAACGATGCCATGAGCGTTGGCATTCACCGCGTTTGGAAAAACATGACCATTACGCGGCTTAATCCGCAACCGGGGGAACGCCTCTTGGATGTAGCAGGCGGCACAGGCGATATCGCCCGACGTTTTATCAAAGCTGCTGATGAAGTTCGCATTCGGCGCGGCGGCAAACCTGCTTCAGCAGTTATCTGCGATATTAACGACCAGATGCTGATTGCGGGGATTGATGCGGAAAAAGATCGCGGGATGGACCTGACCCGAATTTGCGGAAACGCCGAAATGTTGCCTTTCGAGAACGACCAATTTGATGCTGTTACAATTTCTTTCGGTATTCGGAATGTGACCGACCGCATGGCCGCACTTCGGGAGTTTCTGCGGGTTTTGAAACCGGGGGGGCGTTTGGCAATCCTAGAGTTTTCAACACCACCAGCCAAAGTTATCAGTGCATTTTATGATGCTTATAGTTTCGCTGTCATTCCGCGTCTGGGACAAGTTCTGACAGGTGACCGCGACAGCTATCAATATTTAGTCGAAAGCATCCGAAAATTTCCTAAGCAGGAACAATTCGCCGAAATGATCCGCGAAGCTGGCTTCGCGAAAGTGACCTATCAGGATTACAGCACAGGGATTGCGGCGCTGCACACGGGATGGAAACTCTAAAGCACCAATAAAAAAGGCCGAACTCATGTCCGGCCCATTTTCAATTTGTCTAAAAACTACGCTTAACGACGCTTGTTTTTCCGCGCCGCATATTTCGCGTCACGGCGAGCTTTCTGAGCCTTTTTCAATTCTTCTTGCGCTTTCTTCTGCGCTTCAATCGCGAGGAGCTTCTTCCGTGCTTCTTCAGCTTTCAACGCGGCGGCTTCTGCCTCTTGGCGTTTGCGCTCTTCACGGCGTTTGGCTTCACGGGCTTCACGCGCGGCGTTTCGTTTAGCGCGCTCTTCCATGAGCCGTGCTTTTTCTGCCGGGTCTAACTGCTTAGCTTTAGCGCGCTTCAGCATTTCCAGCTTCGCTTCTTTTTGCGCCTTCAAGCGGTCGTTAAAATTCTGGCCGGGGATCATGGAAAACCTTATTTTGGAATGTGTCTGTGAAGGCGCGTATATCGCGACTGCGTTCACATAAATCAAGGCCCGCACACACGGCGTAAACCATCTGTGATTTTTAACCGCCTTCTGGAGTTTGGAACCAGCAAGGCCCTCCCTGAATTGTGATGTTTATTCCCGTTCTAGGCTGCTACCCCTGCGGGATGCGTCTCGCTCTTTTAACCAGTCTTGTTCTTATCGCATTTGCAGGCAACTCTGTTCTTGCGCGTTTAGCTTTAACAGGATCTGACATTGGCCCCTGGGGATTTTCATTGGTGCGCTTTGTTTCGGGCGCGCTAATCCTCTTGGTCCTGACTCGCGCCAAGGACAGTTGGGATGCTGGAGGTTGGCCAGCGGCTGCCGCCCTGTGCGTTTATGGAGTCTTTTTCTCATTCTCCTATTTAGAGCTGGCGACGGGTACAGGAGCACTATTACTTTTTGCCAGTGTTCAATTGACGATGCTTGCCGCCGCACTTCTACACGGAGAGAGGTTCTCTGCCTTTCAGATTATTGGACTAATTCTGGCTGTCGGCGGATTGATCTACCTGCTCGCCCCTGGGGTGGAATCCCCATCACCTGTCGGCGCCCTTCTTATGGTGTTGTCAGGTATCGGCTGGGGTGTTTACTCTGTTTGGGGTAAGGGCCCGGGAAAAGCGATCGGACGAACCGCGGGGAATTTCTCTCGGGCTGCGATTATCTTAATTCTGCTAACGCCCCTTATTCTATGGCGTTTACCCGAAACGGTTCCGGGGTTTTCGGGCCTAACCCTCGCAATTTTATCGGGCACAGTCACCTCCGCTGTAGGGTATGTGCTTTGGTATTATGTCTTGCGGGATTTATCCGTTACGACAGCATCAATCTCCCAGCTTTCTGTACCTGTCATTGCCTCGCTTGGCGGCGCGTTCTTTGTATTCGAGCCCGTCACGCCGCCCTTTGCAATCTCTTGTGCAGTAGTCTTGTTTGGTGTGGGATTGGCAACCGCTCAGCCGGCTAAGAAGAACGGCCCGTCGTTCGATTGACAACATCTTCGCCGCTGGCCCGTTGACCAACGGCGCTCACCTCATCTCCAAACATCTCTTCGGGAGATACAATGTCGCAATGACCAGACGGATCAGAATAAAAGCCCATCACTGGTGAGCCTTGCGCATAACCCAATAAACGCCGGAGCTGTGGCGTGAAGTCTTTTGCGATTTCAGGGGGGCAAGACAGGTACATATTTTCCTGCTGGCGCAGCCAACCCAGCGTATAATGTAAAAGTACGCCAAGGCGGGGAAGGTCCGTTGAGTTCGGACCGCCGCCATGAATAACCGTACCATTATAGACGAGGATGGAGCCGGCTTTCATTTCGGCACTTGCGACTTCTTCGGGCATTGCCTGACGTTTAGCCTCCCAATGGGCACTACCGGGAACCACTCGGGTCGCCCCATTCTCATGAGTGAAATTCGTGATTGCAATCATGGTACCCAATTGGGTTTCGATACGGCGCGAAATATGACCGCCCCAGAGACCCCTATCTCGATGCAGAATCTGAGACCCTTCTCCCGGGGCGATATTGACAGCTTGTGTTAGAGAGAGCTGGACAGTGGGGGAAAACTTGCCAAGCATTCCATCGGCGATGTCGAGAAGCAGGGAGTTTGTCGCAAGGCTGCGGCAAATTTCTGATCGCGCAATTAGGGCTCCAATCCGCGTTGTAGAAAATCCCGAAAAGCTATCTTGTCCTTGTGAGGCCGATTCCAATAATGGGCGCAATTCTTCCGCAAATTGCGCCGTTTCGGTTGGCGATAAAATCGCATCAATTATGACAGCCCCGTCTCTATCTATTATTTTTAGGATTTCAGCGCTGGATGTATCCGTCGTGACATGAGTTAAATGCGGCATGTCCATAGCTTAGGGGTCTAAGGTGCCTTTGACCAGACCCGGGAAGGTTCAAAAAACTCAGCAGGATATTCGGATAAGTCAATCGATCTCCCAGTAAAGAACACGCTAATCTGAACGCGCTGCCTCCAATTTTTCTAACCGGGCTTTGAGCCCTTTTGCGAATTTCTGAGCCCCTTCATTCTCACCGCCTTCCCCTTTTGCGTGGGGCAGATAGAGATAGGGTTCGATGCATTCTAGCTCGATCAGTTTCAATGAACCGTCATCCCCGCGCAGTAAATCCACTCGGGCATAAAGGGGTGTCTCGTCCAGTACATCAAGGATATCCCGCGCGCGGTCCCGTTCGGCTTGTGTGGGTGTGTAGGTTTCTTCGGCTCCGCCATAGATGGACTGGATTCTATAATCGCCCGGTTTTGGCGTTTTGCGCGCGGCATGGGAAAACCGTCCCCCAAAATAGAGAAATGAATATTCTCCCTCTTCCGTCACACTGGACAAGAAAGGTTGTATCAGCGCCCCTTCAGGTGGAAGGGTGTCTGCAGCTGGGAATAGGTCACCTTTTTTATAAAGGACTTGTCGCCACGCTCCGCCGCCAACTTTTGGTTTAATGACAAGGGTCTTGCAGTCCAATTCCTCAAAGGCTCGAGCTACATTTCTTTCTGTGACGTGCTCAACCGTGAGCGTCCGAATAACGGGTGCACCGCGGGCATGCAGTTCGTCCAGATAGGACTTGTCTGCATTCCATTTAAGGATGTCGAAATTGTTGAAGACTGGTGTCGTTTGTTCGGCCTTGGCAATGGCGGTTAAGAAAGCTTCTTCATTACCTTCAAAATAGTCCCAAACCATGAGCGGAAGGATTGCCGCAAACTCTCCAGCGCGATCTGCGATTTCGCGCCAACGCACTTCATGAAGTTCCATCCCTTGCGCCGCCAGTGCAGGCGTCAATTTTCCGACCTCTTCAATCAACTCAAACCTATCAGGTCGAGCATTCTCCGCGCTGGGAAGGAGGTTGTCGGAAACAAGCAAAGCGATTTTTCTCATAGTAGTTTAGGCGCTAATGCCTTAGAGGCTTGCGCGCAATTTGAATTTGAATCCACGGGCTGTAAATCATGGCAAAAGACATAGACGTTCTCGGAATTGGCAATGCGATTATGGATATTATCGCGCCCGTTCCCGATGGGTTTCTCTCGGCGCAGAGTATTGAACGCGGATCCATGACGTTGGTGGATGAGCCGCGTGCGCTGTCTCTGAACAAGGCGTTGAAAACCGTGGGTGAACTCCGCGAAATCGCAGGGGGGTCCGCCGCCAACACGATGGTTGGGATCGCGGAAATGGGCGTTAGCGCAGCCTATGTCAGCAAAATTGGGAATGACGGCGTCGGAAACAGACTGATATCGGGATATCGGGAGGCTGGCGTTCAATTTGAAACGCCGCAAACCAATAGCGGAACCGGCTCCGGGCGCTGTATGATTGCCGTGACCCAAGATGGACAGCGGTCCATGAGTACCTTCTTGGGCGCAAATACAGAATTCGGCGTTAGGGATGTTTCAAAGCCCCAAATCGAACGGGCCAAAACCATTTATTTGGAAGGCTATCTTTTCGACAGTGACGATCAAAAAGCGGCTTATGTGAAAGCCGCTGAAATTGCACAGGCTTCCGGCGGGCAAGTTGCACTTACCTTATCAGATAGTTTTTGCGTCGCCCGTCACCGAGCAGGCTTTCGCCAATTGGCAGAACACCAAACAGATATCTTGTTCGCAAATGAAGACGAGCTTTTGGCGTTATTTGAAACCGATCGTTTAGACACGGCGCTCGACGCCCTAGCCGGGATGCGGCCGGTCGTATGTGTTACAAGGGGCGAAAAAGGCTCCATTATTCAAACGAATGAGCGCCGTTTCCTTGTCCCAGCAGCTCCAATATCGAAAATTGTCGATACCACAGGTGCGGGCGATCAATATGCAGCAGGCGTTTTGGCTGGCCGTGCAATGGGTATGGAGTGGGCGGATGCGGGGTATCTCGGATCTCTCGCTGCGGCGGAGGTCATTCAGCATTACGGCGCACGTCCGGAAACGCCCATTCACGATATCGCTTCTTCTTCAAAATAGCACAAACAAACTCCGACTTAGAATTTGATTGAACTATCAATCACTTCGTTGATTCTTCAAACGATTGTTTTATTTGATTTATTTTATTTTTCTATTGACACCTAAGATTGTATTTCGTAATAGGAGGTGCCAATTGAAGTATTATTCCCAAAGTTAGTTTGGTTGGCAGCGTCAGTTGGAAGGATTTCCCAAAGTTAGTTCGATTGACATAGCCCAAAAAATTTAGGTCTGGGGCTGACCTGCAAGTATATCGCCCACCAACATCCCTGGTGGGCGATTTTTTATGAAGTTTTCATTGTGCTGAACGGTGTCTAATTTGCGCCGAAAACCCAACGGTTACCATGGCTACTATAGGCATAGATCGGACGTGATCCGACAAATCCCGCTGGGGCGCAAATCTCAATCCACGGCTCCGCGGTCTTAGCGGCTTAGAGTTTTCTTTTTCTTTGACGCTTATATTCCGCGCCCAATTTCGCGGCATGTTGAGATCGGTCACGGACCTTTTCCAGAACAGTCAACGCCTTTAGAATCTCTTTCGGGCTCGGGTGTTCAGGATCTGCGTCATTTAATTCAGCAATCGACTGCCGCGTCAAATCCCGATACATATCTGAAAGTTCCAACCCCTCGGGCGTTAACCCATACAGAACGGAGCGAGCGTCTTCTGAGTTTTCCTTTACGTTAACCAGACCATTCTCAATCAACCATTTGGTCGATCGGGAAACCGTTGCCGGATCATAGCTCAATATTCGAGATATCCGAGACCCTGTAATTGGGTCTGCGAAATGCGCAATTGTCATCAAGGTGCGGAGCTCTCGCAGCGGAGAACTCGAAAATTCACCCAGCTCAGGAATTACACGTGCTTTAATATAACCCAGATAATTGGCTGAAATTTGTACGGATAACATCTGAAAGGCGACATCCGCAAAACCTACTAGGTCTTCGCGGTATCGTAGGATCGAAGGGTTTCTTGGCACAAAAATATCCTGGGGGAGGATTTGGAGGGAGTCTCTCTTATCTATCGAAATGTCACTAAAGAGTAAACTCTCACATAATAGTCCTACGACATAGTCCTACGACATAGTCCTACGAACTTGTAACATAGTTATCTGTTCTATTCAGACCCTGTTAAAGCGAATCCCGATACGAGCATGGCATGATGACCAAATTTATTCTCCCCCTCCTCCTAGCTAGTACGGCAATTGGGACTGCTTTTGCGCAATCAGCAAAAACAATTCCTGCGCAGGCTCCGTCGGCTAAAACGCAATACGCAGCGCCTTTTACAGATCCAGCCAATGTACGCGCGGATCTGGCCCGGATTGACGCCTCAATGAACGCCACACACAGCTTTCAGGGTGACTTTATGCAAGTCGCGCCCAATGGCGCCGTCACCAGAGGTCAAATCTGGCTGCAGCGCCCAGGAAAAGTTCGATTTGAGTATGCAGACCCCAGTCCATTACTCATCGTCTCAGATGGGGTGACGCTGGTGCAGAATGACCGCCAATTGGAGACTTTTGACCGCGTGCCGCTTTCCGCAACACCGCTGAATTACTTCCTCAAAGAAAATATCAATCTCGCGGAAGATACAGAAGTCACAGCGCTACAAAAAATACCAGGTCAGTGGATTGTTACAGCCCGCGATGGATCAGGTCAGCAAGAAGGTGCGATCACACTCGTGTTTGATTCTGAAACCTTGGCTTTGCAGACTTGGATTATTGCGGATGATTTTGGCGGTGCAACGCGTGTGCAATTGTCGAACCTGCAATATAATGGCCGCATCGATCCGCGCAAATTTATCTTGCGCGAAGACAATCGCCGCGACCGCCGCTAAGGAAAACATCCGGCGGGGCTTCCAACTTGTCAAAGGGGCGTCTAGACTCGTCCTATGCAAATCAAAGTCGCCACCTGGAATATCAACTCTGTCCGCCTGCGGATTGATCAAGTCATTCAATTCCTGAAAGACCAGCAACCTGATGTCTTAGGGCTACAGGAGATCAAATGCCTTGCGGATCAGTTTCCCTATGAGGCGTTTCGCGAAGTCGGATATGATTTCATCGAGGTCGAAGGCCAAAAAGGATATCATGGCGCGGCGACGGTATCTAAACTTCCGATGCGACGTCTACCCACCAGTTTTTGTCCGCTGGGTCATGCACGCCATGTCTCGACGCGGGTCGTGGCGGGCGGGAATCGCGACATATGCCATTTCGAATTTCACAATTTTTATATCCCTGCAGGTGGGGATGTCGCGGACCCGGAGGTGAATGACAAGTTCCGTCATAAGCTAGATTTTTTGGAAAACATGCGGAGCTATTTCGAAGACCGGTGTGGTCGCGGCGATGATAACCAAATCCTTGTCGGAGATTTCAACATCGCCCCGCATGAACATGACGTTTGGAGTCATAAACAACTCCTGAAAGTCGTGTCTCACACCCCTCTGGAAGTCGAAATTCTAGAAACCCTGCGCAAAACCCATGACTTTACAGACACATCACGCCTATTCGCGGGCGAGGATGAAAAACTCTATAGCTGGTGGTCATACCGTGCGCGGGACGTCATGAAATCAAATCGCGGACGCCGTCTGGATCACATCTGGGTCAGCCCCGCATTGAAACCTTCCGTCGAAGCGATGGGACGGGATGGACATGAGATTCATGTACCTTGCCGCACATGGGACCCCAAACCATCAGACCACGTTCCGATGACGCAAGTTCTGGATTTGACCGCGAGCTAGATTCCAGCTTGTGTGGAAAGCGCAATGAGCGCCTGCGCTCCAAAATAAAGTGGTGTAATTGCAAGCGCGTTTTTTGGATCGGGCCTCACAAAACGATCCCGACCCACAAACACATCTGAAACTGCGAAAAGTACGGCCCCAATCATCGCGAGTAATAAGGGCCCATGTGCGGGCAATCGAAGGGCGTTTATCACCATGATCAGAATTATAAAAAAGTAGATTGCCACCGGAATACGCATCGGTTTTGGAAGATGTGGTTTCAGCCAGGAATGCACACCAAACCCAATGAAAATAACGACGCCCGAAATAATAAAGTCCATCGTTGAGGGCAAATCCCTCTCCAGAAAAACAAAGGCCGTCAAATAAGCGAAATGCCCAAAAGCAAATGCCGCCATGCCCGCTAGAAACAGCTTTTGAGATTTTCGCGAAAGCAAGAAGACATCACCAAAAGCGCAAGCGACCAAGCCCAGAAAAATCAACTGTCCATAAAGACCATCTGGAACCCCAACGGAGAGAGCAATCAGTATAAATCCAAGAGCGGCCGCAGGCTTGAACACAAGTTGGGCCAAGCGCTTTTGCGTCAGCTCGGCCCATAGGAGACCGATGACAAGACAAACATAAAGGGTAAGAACAGGAACCATACAGGGTTGATAGGCCCCTGTTTCGGCCCGCGCAATTGAGCGGGCCAATAATTTATTACATCGCTAGAGAATACCCGCCCGGCTGGGTGAGCAACAAGGTTGCTTCGCCTTTGACGAGCTCAATCTTCTGACGCAAACGGTATACATGGGTTTCGAGCGTATGTGTCGTGACGCCGGAATTATAACCCCAAACCTCTTCAAGTAACTCATCGCGTGCGACAGCTTTGCCGCCTGCGCGGTAGAGGTATTTTAGAATGTTGGTTTCTTTTTCCGTCAGGCGAATATCGCGTACCGGGCGTCCAGACGGATCTTCCGGCGGGGTGAGCTTTTTCGTGGCAGGTTTAAAACTATACGGCCCAATCGTGAACACAGCATCTTCGGATTGTTCAAAGGTCCGCAAATGCGCCCGCAAGCGGGCAAGCAAAACACCAAAGCGGAATGGTTTTGTCACATAGTCATTCGCCCCGGAATTCAGGCCCAGAATTTCGGACGCTTCGCCCGTATTCCCTGTCAGCATCACAATCGGCGTAGCAATGCCTGCTGCGCGCATGAGCTGCGCGACTTCTGTACCCTGCATATCCGGCATATCGACATCGAGGATAATCATGTCGAATGTTTCAGCTTTTGCGAGAGCAAGGCCTTCCGTACCGGATCCGACATCTTGCGTTTCAAACTCATCATAAAGCGCGAATTGCGCAACAAGTTCGCCCCGCAAAATTTCATCATCATCGACAAGTAAAACACGTTTCTTGACAGCCATGTTGTATTCCCTTCTGGTGTACCGAAAGTTGTTCGGGTTCCAATTTGGCGCGCATATGCACGTCTGACATATCATATGCTAATAACGGATTGTCCCGAATGCATCACAAAAATGCGATTACATGCGTGAACAGATAGTCATAAACACAAACGCTAGTCGATTGAAGATTGGAGAATTGGACCTGCCCTGCCGGATTGGTAAGTCGGGTGCTGTGCCAATGATCGATGGCCGCGAGGGTGATGGCAAGACACCTTTGGGCGAATATCATCTACGTTTTGGGTTGTATCGGGCGGACCGATTACCGGCTCCGCAGTCGAAATTGACCTTTCGGGCGCTTCGTAAAGATGATGGTTGGTGCGACGCGCCGAATGACCCCGCCTATAACCGTTTTGTACGCCTACCTTACACACCCAGTCACGAGAAGCTCTGGCGTGAAGACGGTGCCTATGACGTAATTCTTGTCATGAGCCATAATGACAGCCCGCCCAAGCCGAACCTCGGCAGCGCCGTCTTCATCCATGTCGCCCAACCCGATGACCGAAAGACACTGGGGTGTGTCGCCCTCGCACCGGAGGAGATGGTAAAGCTATTGCCACTTTTGAAAATGGGCATGAGGGTGAAGGTTATATGACACATTGGAATAAACATCTCGTCTTAATTGGGGTTTCCCTGACGCTCTCCGCCTGTGCCACACGGCCCTTGATGCACGTCGCCGATGATCCGCGATATGACGCACTGAAGTCAGAAACCCTGGGACCTTTTTCATCAGAGACGGATTTTAAAAGTTGGCTGCGCCAGGCCAAGCGATTGGAAAGAAAACGTCGGAAAGCCCTGCACGATCTGTTTGACAATGAACACGATATCGTTGTCGTGACAGGGTCCAGACAATCCTCGTCCGGACCAAATATCACCAATGTTCAAAATAGGGGCGTCGATGAAGGCGATATTGTCAAACTTGTCGGAGACCACCTTGTCTTTATGCAGGATGGACGCTTGTTCAGTTTGAATATTGCCGGCGCAGCGCCAACTCTGACCGCGCGTGTGGATATTTATAGCGAAATAAATGAGGATATTTGGTATGACGAGTTGCTTGTCTCCGATCGCCGCTTGGTCGTAACAGGATATCACTACGGGAAAAACGCCACAGAAATCACTGTTTTTGATTTGGATATAGACGGTCAATTTTCACGCCACGGAACGTGGTATCTGGAATCCGAAGATTATTACAGCAGCGACAATTCCGCGACGCGAATGATTGGCGACACACTGATATTTCATACGCAAGGTGATGTGGAAGAGCCCGAGGATTGGCCCGTGCTGCGCCAAAAGGATCAAAAGCAAACACACGCCATGTTGACCGCAATGGATATCCACCCTCCATTACTTCGTTTAGAAGACCCTTCCCTGCATACGGTCACAGAATGCAAATTGACGCAGGGGCTAAATTGTAAGTCACGCGCTGTCATGGCCGCTAACCGTGCCGAGTGGATTGTGACAGAAACTGACGGTTATCTTTGGGTCGCCCCGCCCAGGTCCTCCCGTTTTTTGACCCATAATTATGGGTCAGCAAATCAAACTCAGCCAGCAACACTTTACCGCTTTCCCCTTAGCTCAAATCTGGTTGAGGCCGTTAAAGTAAATGCGCATCTTGGATCACGTTTCGCGTTTGAGGCGCGGGAAGATAATATCTTGGCACTTGTGGCGCCCCAGAAGTCTGAGCCCATGACCGAATCTGTCAAATCTGAACTCGCCTTGCTCGATCTAACGCTATCAAAATTTTCTCAAAGACCGGTATCGATATCGCCCTCGGACTTTATCCCGCTTCCAGGTGAAAGTCGTTATCAAATGAATGTTCGCTTCACTAACGACCACCTTGTTTATGCGGTTTCCGATCTGGATGAGGACGACCTTGCCTATGTCATGGATTTAGACACGCGCCTTCCACCAACGCGTCTTTCCGTGCCGCATTCAGTTGATCGTCTTGACCGGGTTGGAGCAAATGCCGTTCTGATTGGGGAGGGAGAAGATTACCTTGGTTTGTCTTGGATAGATTTAGCGGCCGCTCCGAACTTGACCGACACACTGAACTTAACCAATCGGTTTGAGTCCGAAGGCCGCGCGCAAGCCCTGAATATGCGGATAAATGAAAACGGCTCTGCTTTACTAGGCTTGCCGACATATCTTGACGACGAAGACTCTGAAAGTTGGGGTTATGACGAAAACGACGGAACAGACATTAGTTTTGCACGCGTATCCAGTTTCGGTCAGCTAGCGGACTTTGGGTCCGTAAAGGGCGATCCCTCACGCATCAGCCCTAATTATAATTGCGAAACATCATGCGTGGATTGGTATGGGAATGCTCGCCCCTTTTTCATCGGCGATAGAGTTTTTGCCCTAATTGGGTCAGAGTTAATTGAACTAGAAGAAACACAGGGCGGCCTATTCGAACGTGCTCGCGTAAATTTAACTGCGCCGCTCTAGAATAACCAATAAATTCGATAACACGCCTTTGGTCATCCTCGATCTACAAAAAGCGATTGATCATCCTGATTGGGGGAGCAGACATAATCCGGATGCAGAAGATAGGGTTGCCCGCATTTTGGCGGTTTGGCGCAGGAAGGGCTGGCCCGTTATTCATGTCAGGCATAGATCATCTTCTCCCGGATCGCATTATGCCCCAAACCAAATTGGATATGATTTCAAGCCAGAAGTGGAGCCGATTGACGGCGAAACTATCGTCACAAAATCCGTCCACAGCGCCTTCATTGAGAACGGCTTACGTGAAGCCATGACCCGAGCGGGGACAAAGTCTCTAATTTTGGCTGGTGTGAAGACCAATAACTCAATCGAAGCCACAGTGCGGCACGGTCATAATCTAGGTTACGATATATATCTTCTGGGTGATGCATGTTTCACACATGATCAAATTGACTGGAATGGAAAGACCTGGCGCGCCGAAGATGTCCACGCATTGACGCTCTCAAATTTGAACGAGGAATTCTGTACCGTCACAACAGTCGATGCAGTGTTAGCCGCGCTGCCCGAATAAGGCACTGCCAACACGGACGCTCGTAGCGCCCATTTCCGCAGCGATTTCATAATCTCCACTCATACCCATGGAGAGCTTTTCGATCCCATTCGCCTTGGCCAAATTAGACAAGAGCCAAAAATGAGGGCTGGCAGCCTCATCAGCTGGCGGAATGCACATCAGGCCTTCGGGTTCCAAATCATAAGTTTCGCGCATGGTTTTCAGAAAGGCGGGTAGATCCGCCGGGAGCACTCCCGATTTCTGGTCCTCTTCGCCCGTGTTCACCTGAACATAAAGACGCGGCATGGTTCCGTCATCACCAACCGCTTTCACCAAAGCTTTCAGAAGCTTCTCCCGATCGACGGTTTCGATGACGTCAAATAGGGCCACGGCGTCGGAAGCCTTATTCGTTTGCAGCGGCCCGATGAGGCGAAGCTCTAAACCCTCACGATGTTCGGCAAATGTCTCTCCCCATCTGTTTTGTGCTTCCTGTACCCGGTTCTCACCAAAAATGCGCTGTCCTGTTTTTAGCATGTCGGCAATCCGATGGTCAGGCTGCACCTTTGATACCGCGACCAATTCCGCCGCAGGCAGGCCGCCGCGCTTTGACGCCGCGCTTAATTTGGCTAGGACGGTTTTATGTTGATTGGAAATCTCTGACATGGCCGCGTCCTATTCGCAAAATTCCGAAAATGGAAGTGTGCTCGCGCGCGTGTCACAACAAATTCGTGCGGCACATCATGCCCCTGCTTGCCGTCTCTCACCCCTTGTTTTCATGACGGACCCCAAGAGAACAAAGAACCTCGTGGAAACCGTTCGGCGACTGCCGGAAGAATGCGCGGTGATCTATCGGCATTTCGGTGAGCCATCGGAGGTGCAAGCCCTGCGAGACTTAACAGCTGAACAAGGTCGGCAGCTTCTGATTGGAAACGACCCCAAGCTTGCCGATGAGATTAAGGCGGATGGTGTCCATTTTTCCCGCGATGCAACATTGCGCAACCCTATTAAATGGCGCGCCAACCGTCCCGATTGGATACTCACTATGGCTGGCCTCAAAGACGGAGCTTACCTCGGGCCGTTGGACAGCTTGGATGCACTATTTGTCTCCAGCGTTTTTCCAAGCCGCAGCCCCAGTGCGGGACAAGCGATAGGAATCGAAGTTTTAAAAGATAGAGCTGCACGCTTGCCCGTGCCAATATTTGCGTTGGGCGGTGTGAATGCGGGTACAGCGCTTGAACTCATCGGATCAAAGGCTGCAGGCCTCGCCGCCATAGAAGGATTAATCATGGACGTCCAAAAGCAAGAGACTTCAAAAGGCCATCGTTTTGTTATTGAAACAGATGCAGGCGAGGCTGAATTGACATTGGTTCGCGCGGGAGACGGCGTTTTCAATGCCAATCACACGTTCACGCCGACAGCGCTGCGCGGTCAAGGCGTCGCCGGAAAACTCTATGACGCCATGGTCGCCGATGCGAAAGCTGCGGGATATAAAATCATCCCGGGCTGCCCCTATGTAGAGGTAAAGTTCAAACGCAATCCAGAAGATCGCGCGGCGGTGAGAGCTTAACTATTGGTTTTAATTCTTGATCAAAACCTGATAGGCATCGCCAAGATCTACAATGTCTACGCTTTGATCAAGATCCCCATCACCATTTAAATCGGCGGGGCTGTTCTGGGTCACAAGAATGCCGACAGGGTTGAAGTCGGTGTCTGTGACGATGCCGCCCGACATGCCGACAACCACCGCTTCACCGGAAATGCCTGCGTTTTCGCGCGGCTCAAACACGACGATCCACGTCCCCATTTGATAGCCTTCAGACCCGCTTTCCGTCCGGTGAAAGTGGACTGTCCCTTGGCGCAAAGTGGGTTTGTCACTCCCGCCGGGATAACCAAGCACGTAAACTGACATCCCCAATTCGGGGCTAGAGGGCGCGCCGCAGGTCCAGTTTTTACCATACCAAACCGCGTCAATAACACCGGGCGCGCGGACGACACCGCCGCGCACGAAATCAGGGGCTTTAAGGCTCATAGCCTCGTGAACATGATCCGCCGTAAACCACCCGCCGCAATATTTCCAATAAGTGCCATAGGAGGTGTCGCTGACGCCGCGGGACACATCGAATAATTTTACAATCTGGTTTTCCGCCGCGATCGTTTTGCTCTTGGTTTTATGTACGGTCCATCCAAAGAGCCCCGCCCCCAAGAGTATGGATAAGAATACAATTCGAAACATCCACCGAAGCGTTAGTGTGATTTTCGTATCGAGCTCATCTTTAATGCCGTCACGAAGATCAATGCGCATCCAGCCTGTTCCTTTTTGATCTTCGCAAAATGACCTGATGTCATCTTCTTCAACTCAAACGCTTAAGTGGTTTCTGCCGCCACACCAAGACTTACAAGATTTAGATTGCAGCTGAGTCTGAAACCCGCGGCCCCGGCCATACATCTCGTGCGCCGTTTTCTACCACATCCATATTCGCGCCTTCCGTTGCGCGGATAGGAATGTCTTTCATATCAACATCGTCGAGGCAGAAGATATTGATGCCATAATGATCAGGCGCAGCTTGCTTTCTATGGAAGGTATAAATGCCGCAGGTTTTGCAGAAATAATGGCGGGCGATTTTTGTGTTCCAACGATATTCGCTGACGCAGTCTTCCGCTGACAAAAGGCGAAAATCATCCTCATGCACTTTCACCATCAGCGCATTTTTCTTTACGCAAAGCGAACAGTCACATGTCGTGAGTTCCGCAAGGTCGCTGGTGATTTCAAACCGCACAGCGCCGCAATGACAGGACCCTTTATGTCGCACCATCTGCACGATCACCAATCATGACATGGACCACGCTGCCATCGCTTTTGAACGTTAGATAAAAGAGATAAGCGCTCAAGAATAACATGCCACCAAAAAATGCGACGACGGCGAGACATAATCCTTTCGCGGAGAATTTGTTTCGCCACGCCGTCCAAAGCGCAGAAAGTGCAAGGAAAGTCATAAAGTCGAAATTAAACTGCCCCGGCCACGCCATCTCTTTCATATCGCCAAGAAAAATCGGGAGCAGGTTCAGCCCATGATTAGAAATCGTGACGCCCGTATAAATTAGAATGCCAATAAAAACGACAATTAGAAAAATTCCAAAAAATTTCATTTTAAGCCCTTATCTTCCCAATTTCTTTTTACGTTCAATTTCGCATACATCCTGATCTGTGAACTCGCAAACTTCGTAATTCGTCATCCCTATAGCCGGGCGGCAAGTATAGACGGATTTGACGCAGCGAGCGCGATAGGCCGCTAGGTCCTCTTTCGGTGTTGAGTTTGGCTGTTTTGTTGTTGCCGATGGAGCATAAACTCTATCCACTATTTCGGCCTTACTGGTGTTCTGACCTTTGACTGCGCAATTGCCAAGATTGTGGCGAATGAAATCGCGAATGGTGGGCGTCATAACTTCGGGGATCCCCTCTTTCATAGCGGCTGATTTGGCTCTTTCATCTTTTGGATCACTTGAATAACTAGAAAGCGTGTCTTCAATTTTTGAATTCGGCTCCAATCCACAGTCAACATTATATGTATCATACTTTCCCGTCGAAGGTTTCCTAAAGCACTTACTCAGTCGGGTGCTGCTGGAAATATTTGTTCCCATTTGATCCGGACCAACTCGGTAAAATCCATAGAGTGAAAATGCAGTTCCAACGGATGCTTCTGTGATTCTTCCGTCACCGGGATCCAGATATCCGACAGCTTCTTCTGTAACATTTTCGTATAACGGGTTGCTGGTTCTTCTTGCGACAGAATTCATAATTTTTTCACGGCTGGTGGATTGGCTAACCCCGTGGAAACAAAATTTCTCTGCGTTTTCTTCCATTTTGGCGTCCATTTTGGCGCGCTGAATTTTTCCAAGCCGTGTAGCTTCGGCCGCAACATCGGGTCGCTTGGCCAAAACAGTAGGTAAATAAATACACCGTCCATCCGGTTCTGGGCCCCGCCGTTCATAATCCGCTCGCCATTGTAGAAACGCCGATTGGTCTTGTTTTGACCAAGACCTGTCGGGGTTCAGTTTTGTAAAAGCCTCGCATTGATCTGGCGCAAAAGTGCCCGGAGTAAAGCCGGAGTTCCGGATATCTTGGTTAACTGTCGGAGCTTTTTTACTACAATGGCCCGTCAATCGTTCATCATAAGCCAATGGTCCATTTCGCTTAAAGCCCTTCACATGCTTGCTAGAATATTTTCCCTTCTTTAGACTTTTGGCCATTTTCGGATTTGGTGAAAAACCGCAATCATTCCCTTTTTCATAACATTCCAAATATCGATCCATCTCAAGGGTGCCGATATAAGGTTTGATTGCGTTCATACCGTGACGCCCCCAAATGGAGCCAATGATTTGGTGTCCCTCTCCTTTGGGTGCGTTTGGTCCTGGAGGTTTGGACATGGCCCAATCCCACATCGCTTTTGGAGAGGCCAGTTGCGCATCCGTCATCCGACATTGAAAAACGCGGTCTGTTTGCGCTGCAGCCAAAATAGGTGTGAAGCTCAATGATATAAGCCCGACACACCCGGCACGGAACACATGTTTGATGTAGACAAGATTACGCATTTTGGCCCCCAATGTTATGGGCGCGCCTATAATTAAATATCGCCCACAATCATCTTTTTGTTAACGAGTGACTTTCGCGGTGACAAGTCCGACTAAGACGGAGATCTAAAACTTAAACCCGCCCTGTACGAAGACGCTTGTTGCGCGCTGATCCAGTGTGGTTGGAATACCGCCCACGAGACCTTGCACATCGCGGTCTACATATTGAACGCCGGTGCCGAGCGTGAATTTGTCGAAGTCATAGGTAATGCCGAATGTGCCTTGATCTGATTTCAGGCCAACATTGTCATCTTCTGCATGACCATAGCCCAGCGTAAATCCGAGCTTGCCAGGTTTCCATGTGAGGCCGGCGTCATAAGCCGTATAATCACCGTCAAACAATCCATTATTGGATTGCAGATATGATCCCCCAAGCGCCCAATCGCCATATTCAAATTCGAGGCCCGCACCAAAGCTTTCCAAATCATCGAGTCCCGCCGCGCCAGATTTTTCTGATCCACGCGCATAAGTGCCCGTGAGTTCTGCGCGCAGTCCATTTTCGAATGTACGGTCAAGCGCAAGACCAGCTTCAAACACGTCTTCGATCTCTGGTTGGATGAGGCCTGCAATCGTGCGGCCATTACAATAATCCACGCCGCAGACATCTGCATCTGGCGCATAGGACACACCCACTTGAACGCCCAACCCGATTTGGTCTCCCAAAAGACGCGGTGAAGTATAAGTGATTTTCTCGGCAAAGCCTGATGCGTCATTGACGGTCTTCACACTATCATAGCCTGTGTAATCCACGGGCGAGTTCGAGGCACCCACCGCAAGCAATGTCGGTGCACCTAGTGAGAAGAGATAAGCCGCGCCGTCATCGCGCCCGACCGTGACATCACCATAGGCAGATCGCAGGAAGAGATGCGCGGACTCCAGCGCAACCTGCGCGTCTTTCGCAATATCTTCGCCGACGCTATAAAACCCAGACGTATGTCCACGGAGACCGTCTGTTGTACCAGAGCACCCGACCGTGCCCGCTGGGCAATCGGGCAAACGTCCACCAAACCCGCGGCGATATCCATCATATTGAGCACGCGCGCCCAGAACGACGCCATATTCCAAACCGCCATCCGTAATGGCGCTGACTTCGACTTCAAGTTCAGCATCGGCAATTTCATCATCAGACCAACCATCATCCGGGCCAAACTGATTTGGTGGTTGTTCACGGTAGGTCGCCGCGCCGCCCAAGGTGAGTTTGCCTTTAATCAAAGTCGCGATATTTCCGAGGCCCAAGCGTTCGGTCCAACTACGGGGTGCCTGCGGGGCAGAGGTATAAGGCCCGCCAGGATAGGGCGCGCCAGTTGGCGGTGTCGAGGATTGATAGCCATTATATTGCTGCGAGGGCACGTATCCATTTGGGGCATAGGAATTTGACGGGGTCTGAGTTTGATAGGGTTGCGCCTGGTAAGGGGGCGCTGCGTTTGGAACCGCTGGCTGCGTTTCCCAGGCCTGTTGGCGTTGCCCCGATTGCGGCGCGTAAGGGCTTCCAGATGTAGGGGCTGCATATGGCGAGGCTGGTTTGGGTTGAGGCGGAGTCGGTGATCCGAAATCAGGGGCTTGCGCCACAGCACGAGTGCGCGGCGGCGTATAGACGTAATCCGATCCTGCCGGCGGGGTCGCAGCGCCCGCCATCTTAGGCGCAGAATATCCCTGATATTGCGACGGCGCCTGTCCCCCGAACGTTTTGGGAGGCGTCGTTGAAGAATAAGACTTCATGGGCGCCGAACGACGGGGTGTCGTGGCAATGGGTGCGTCAGCGGAGGCCGGGATACCAGTGGCCGGCGCTTGATAAGGTGCCGGCTGAGCGGGCGCCGCATATGACGGCGCGGAATAGGATGTGGTTTGCGCGGGTATATTCCAATTGGTTGACGTTGTTTGCGGCGCGGATGGCGCAGCCGGCTGTTGTTCCCACGCTTGAACTCGCGATTTTGAAGCAAAGGGGGAGCTTGACTGGGCCGCCGCTAACCCTACCCCAGCCAAAGCCAGAATAGCCAGCGGTGCAGCTGTCGATAAAAAGCGCTTTATAGGCATGGACAAGGCCCTGGTCTCAAAGAAATTGACGTCGCGTTAACCTTTGGAGTGTGCCCCCTAAAAAAGTGTTAACGCGCGTTTACCATGTCCAAATTTTAGGTTGGTTGGTGTCAGAGACTGATTTTTGACGATAATCAGCGCAAATCTTGCCGCAAATTTATGAATCACAGCCTAGTCGTGGGACGCAGAGCGGTTTAAGGACACTTTCACCTGATGTCGCCTTTGGCTGTTTCAGGACCTGTTTTTCGCAGATTTGCATTTGGGATGTCCTAAGATGACTTTGAAAACCGCTATCGCCGCCGTTCTTGCCACGACTGTCCTTTTGGGTGGGTGTGCCTCAAAATCCAAGGCGAGCTCAAACTCTACGACAGCTGCACCAAACCTCGGTGTGAACAGCTATCTTTGGCGTGCGTCTATGGAAACACTGGACTTTATGCCTTTAGACCAAGTTGATCCTTTCGGAGGCGTTATCATCACAGACTGGTACGCCAATCCAACCGCCCCGACGGAACGTTTCAAAGCGACGGTTTATATCCTCGACACAAACCTGCGTGCGGATGGCCTAAAGGTCTCTATCTTTAAGCAAAACCAAACTGTCGGTGGATGGCAAGACGCGAATGTCGACGCCGACACCGCGCGACAGATCGAAAACTCAATCCTCACACGTGCACGCCAACTTTATATCGCGACTGAAGACGCCAGATAAAGTTTGACGGAGGGCGCGCCAAAAAATTTGAATTCTGGAGCCTCGAAAGAGGAGATCGAGAGCTTTGGCCACGATACAAAGGTTGCCCTTCACGCATTAGATCAATTTTTGAACGCAGACACTTTGGATGCGCTGTGGGATCGGCTCATAGAGTTTGCCGACTCCATGAAGATGGATTTGCTTTCCTATCACCACCAGCTCACTAGCTCTGCGCCTGGGCAAGATAATGTGACGGTCCGCGCTCGCGGGTTTCCTGAAGATTGGGTTGAGTCCTATGTCCGAAAGAAACAGCATTTAACGGACCCCATCACGCAAGTATTTTCGGCTCGCGTGCGGCCAATGCATTGGAGCAAAGTCGACCAAATCGTTTCCCTAACCCCAGCACAGACAGCTTATCTTGCAGACCTCCGCAGCTGGTTAAAAGGTGACGGTCTTGGGCTTCCTGTCTTTGGCCCCGGCGGACGCATCGGCTATGTCGGCATCGGGCGGACAGATCGAGGTCTGGAAGATTGGGGCGCCCTTCAGATCAATCGCGTCCACTGGATCGCGCAGAGCTTTCATGTGCGGTGGTGTGAAATTGCCATTTTTAACCTGCCCAAAGACTTCACTTTGAGTGATCGGGAGCTTCAAGTTTTAAAAAGCCTGGCTCACGGGGTTAGCGATGAAGTTATATGCGCTGTCGTTGGCGCGCCCATCGACTCGGTCCGCCAAACCATTCGAAATGTTATGAAAAAAATGGGTGTCACCGATAGGCCTTCAGCCATTCTTCGCGGTGTTGGTTCGGGGATATTGGACCCCGATAGCGTCGTTCTAAGCTGATCAAAACACCGACACATCTTTCGGAAATTTCGACACCCGCCAAAACACGCTCGCGCTGATTAGGGCAAATGGCAGGGTGAGGACGCACCACAGCATCAGATTAATAAATCCCGACATAAAGAAAATCGAGAAGAGGTCCTCGCCGATTGGCACTTCATTGATGGCCGCATCGCGTGCCGCCCAAAACATAAATCCGATTGTATAGATGAAGGCAGCGGCGAAATGAACGACGCTCGACCACAATAGCCCCGCCCAAAAAGATATCCCCCACCGCGACAAGCGATTGGCATCGTCAATTTTTCGCAAGCGCCGACAAGCCAGCCATGCCGAGAGCGGGGTCCCGAAAACAAAACACAGCGAAATCGGGAGGGTCATAAATTGATCTGCGGCCGGTCCGGAGGACAATAAGAAGACAGTAAAGAGCAAGCCCAAACCGACAGGCAAAAAACAGGCAGCCACAGCCCCCGGCATCATTTTCATCTCTTGTCCGGCTTTCATCATAGCGCCCTCCCACGATAGGGATGTCAGAGAATTATGACTAAACTTGTACTGAAATTTGTATTTTCTGGGTCTCTGTCATGACCACCTCTAGGCAGGAAATGTACTAGCCGCCCTGCCCCTATCTGCTATAGGCGTTTTTTACTGATTTACGTTTCGAGCCCTGTTCCGATGACTGAAAAATATAACCCGTCCGATGTAGAGCCGCGCTGGCAGCGTGTCTGGCGCGAGCGCGACGTGTTCCGCGCCTATGACGACAGCGAAAAGCCGAAATTCTACGCGCTGGAAATGTTCCCTTACCCATCGGGCCGTATCCATATGGGCCATGTGCGCAATTACGCGATGGGCGATGTCGTCGCGCGCTACAAAAAGGCGCAAGGGTTTGAAGTGCTGCATCCCATGGGCTGGGATAGTTTCGGCATGCCGGCGGAAAATGCGGCCATCGCCACGGACGGTCATCCGAAAGATTGGACCTATAATAATATTGACGAAATGCGCGCGCCCATGCAGCGCCTCGGCTTTGCACTGGATTGGTCGCGCGAGTTCGCGACCTCCGATGTCGCGTATTACAAAACCCAACAGCAGATTTTCCTGAAGTTCTGGGAAAAGGGTTTGGTCTACCGCAAGACTGCCAAGGTGAATTGGGACCCCGTCGACAATACAGTCCTCGCCAATGAGCAAGTCATTGACGGCAAAGGCTGGCGCAGCGGCGCAACCGTCGAACAACGCGACATGGATCAGTGGTTTTTCAAAATCACAAATTACGCCGAAGATTTGCTCGACGGATTAAAAACCCTCGACCGTTGGCCCGAAAAAGTGCGGACTATGCAAGCCAATTGGATTGGGAAGTCCGAGGGGCTTCTCATGAAATTTGAGTGGGAAGATAAAGTCAGCATTTCAATGGATCTAACACGGGAAGAAACCCCGACTGAAAAATTTGAAACAGGCGCTCTTATTGAGTCAGTTTTTGGAACTTACAAAGACGGAGTTTCTGTTTTTACAACACGGCCAGACACCCTTTTCGGGGCTTCTTTTGTTGCGATTTCTCCCGACCACCCGTTGGTAAAAGAAGCAGCCAAAGATTATGACATCTTGAAAGACTTTTTAGCAGAATGTGCAAAAGTCGGAACTTCCGAAGAGGCAATTGCCCAAGCACCTAAACTTGGCATCGACACAGGCTTACGTGTCAAACATCCATTCGATCCGTCTATAACCCTCCCCGTCTGGATCGCGAATTTTGTTTTG
The DNA here is from genome assembly GCA_039975855.1 of Litorimonas sp. Lineage (GTDB taxonomy): Bacteria > Pseudomonadota > Alphaproteobacteria > Caulobacterales > Maricaulaceae > Litorimonas. Next base: position 163,911 of record JBDWGH010000005.1, read on the forward strand.
ATGGGATATGGCACGGGCGCGGTCTTTGGTTGTCCTGCCCATGATCAGCGCGATCTGGATTTTGCGCGGAAATATGATTTGCCTGTGACGCCCGTTGTTTTGCCTGAGGGCGAGGACGCGGCCACTTATGATGTCGGTGATGAGGCCTATACGGGTGAAGGCAAGCTGTTTAATTCTGATTTCCTGAACGGATTAAATAAATCCAAAGGCATTAAAACGGCGATCCACAAAATCTCTGAAATGGGTTTAGGCGAAGGCGTGACCCAATATCGCCTGCGCGATTGGGGAGTGAGCCGTCAACGTTATTGGGGTTGTCCGATTCCAGTGATTAAATGCGGCGACTGCGGCTCTGTCCCCGTGCCCGAAGATCAGCTGCCGGTTGAGCTGCCCTATGATATTAATTTCGACAAACCCGGTAATCCGCTGGACCGCCATCCAACCTGGAAAACCGAAGGGGTCACTTGCCCGAAATGTGGTAAAGCGGCGGAGCGCGAAACCGATACACTGGATACATTTGCGGATAGCTCTTGGTATTTCGCCGCCTTTGGCGGTTCATTAGACCAAGACGGCAATATGGATTGGGACGCGGCCAGTAAATGGTTGCCCGTCGATCAATATGTTGGCGGTGTGGAACATGCGGTGCTGCATTTGCTTTACGCCCGTTTCTTCACACGAGGTCTCATTGATTGCGGATTGCTGAACGTTGAAAATGGCGAGCCTTTTGCGGGCCTGTTTACCCAAGGCATGGTCACCCATGCGGTCTATACCGATGAAGACGGTGAATATGTTGTCCCCGACCAAGTTATTGAAGACGGTAATCAATTGCTTCGGATGGGGACGAATAAAATCGTGACCAAAGGTGACGTCATCAAGATGTCCAAGTCCAAGAAAAACACGGTTGACCCAGAAGCCATCATCAAAGGCTATGGCGCAGATGTGGCGCGCTGGTTTGTCCTATCCGATAGCCCGCCCGAACGTGATGTTGAATGGACAGATGATGGTGTGAACGGTGCGTGGAATTTCCAGAAGAAAGTCTGGCGCGCGGTTGAAGCCACAACAGCCCAAGGCGGGCCATTGGTTGTTGCCGAAGACGCATCAGGCGAAGCGCTGGAATTGCGAAAGCTCGCCCATCGCGCCTTGGAAAAAATTACGGCAGGTATCGAAGCCTTCCGCTTCAATACCTCCGTTGCGCAAATTTATGAACTCACCAATGCGTTGAACAAATATAAAGGCCAAGATGCTGCGCGCCTCGAAGCGCTCGGTATTTTGATCCGCGCGATTGCGCCCTTCATGCCGCATTTGGCAGAGGAATGTTGGTCCATCCTGATGGGGAATGGGCTGGTTTATCATGCACCTTGGCCAGAGGTTGACCCCGCCATGTTGGTTGACGACACGATCACTTTGCCATTGCAGGTGAACGGCAAGCGCCGCAGCGAACTCAACATCGCGAAAGACCTAGCTAAGGACGAAATTGAAGAACTCGCTTTGGCAGATGAAGCTGTTCAACGCTCCATCGGTGACGCAACCGTAAGGAAAGTCATTATTGTGCCGGGGCGTATCGTGAATATAGTGGCCAAATGATGCGCGCTCTCTTTATACCTTTCGCCCTACTCGTTTCAGGTGGTCTGACCGCTTGTGGGTTTTCACCTATGCATGCCACGGCTGATGCGGAGGCTCCGCTTGCCAATATGAATGTGCAAATGGAAAAAGGTCCGAGCGTTGTTGATAATCAAGCTGGGTTTTTTGTGACGCAGCGCCTGCGTGACCGAATTGGTGTTTCCCCTGAAACCTCCCTCTACACGCTGAATATCGAACCAAGCTATCGCCGAAGTCGTTTGGGTCTCACCGTTGGGGATGTCGCGTCGCGATATGACATTACCGTCACGGCCAAATGGGACTTGATAGAAACAGCAACCGGGAAAAGCCTGAAAAAGGGCCGGACCTCATCCGTCGTAACCTTTGGTGCACCGTCCGGTCCCTATGGCGTTATCACAGCTGATAATGTTGGTGTGGAGCAAGCCGCGAAAGAGACGGCAGACAAGCTCGTCGTTGAAATTGCGAAACTCTACGCCAAAAAGAAATCAAGATCTGAAAAATGAAGATTACCGGCGCGCGCCAAAACCGATTTCTGGATGCGCCACCCGCCGATATTATTGGCGTCTTGTTGTTTGGGCCTGATCGCGGCCGGGTAAAATCACGCGGCGCAGCGCTCGCGAAGGTTCTTGTCCCTGATGTCGACCCGACTTTTGGCTCTACATTAATCACCGCAGATGACTTATCCGGCGACCCGGCAAAACTCGCCGATGAAATGAGCGCAATGAGCTTGCTCGGCGGTGGGCGATTAGTGCGTCTGCGTTTGGACCATGAACGGCAAGCTGCCGCGATTTCGAAATTGATCAAAGGGTTTGATACAGATCCATCCCGTGCGGAAGCCAAACTTATCATCGAGGCTGGCGATATGACGACGCGGTCAGCAATCCGAAAAGCCGTCGAAGCGTCCAAACATTTTGCCGCGATTGGCTGTTATGCGGCCAATGCCAATGATCTTCGCGGTCAAGTCCGCGACGGATTAAGTGCGTTGAAAATTACGATCACGCCGGAGGCCTTAGAGAACTGGTTGCCATTATTGGAAGGCGACCACGCTCTCGCCGCTGGCGAGATTGAAAAAATGGCACTCTATAAAGGCTATGGCGCCGTGGAGGGCGCGGTTGTCAGCTTATCCGATATTCAAGCCGTGGCCGCGGGCGGACAATCCGCATCTATTGATACCATCGTGACGGAAACCCTGTCTGGGCAGATTGATGCGATGGATGCCAGTTATCGCCGCGCGGTTGCCGGTAAGGTTAGTCCGATCGGGATTTTATTTGGGCTGCAACGTCAGCTTATGCGCCTAACCGAAGCCGCCATCGCAATGGATAGCGGCTTGCCCAAAGGTCAAGCGATGAAGAGTTTACGCCCGCCCGTTTTCGCCATGCAGGAACGTGCCTTTTCTGCGCAACTCGATATTTGGGGTTTGCGCATGTTGAAGCGGAGCTTGCTCGAATGCCAATCGGCGGAACGTGCCTCCAAAACAGCTGGTGCCCCTATCGATTCGATTGTATCGCGCCTCCTGCTAGCCCTCGCGGGATATGCCGCGAAACGGAGATAATAATGGATACAGTCCTCGAATATTGGACATCAGCTTCGGAGACCTTCCCTTTTGTTTTGGGTCTGACCGTGAATTTAATTTCCGCGCTCTGCATCTTTATTATCGGCATGATTGTTGGGCGATACGTTCGGAAACGCATTCGACAGTCCAAGATCAGCTCGCATTTAGATGCCACATTAAAACCTGTTATCGCGTCGGCCTTTTTCTACGTCATTATTGCGATGACGCTTTATGCGGTGCTTATCAAAATTGGTGTTCCTGCGTCCTCTCTCATTGCGGTGTTTGGCGCGGCCGGTCTGGCGATTGGTTTGTCGCTAAAAGACACATTATCCAATATCGCCTCGGGAATTTTTCTTTTGGTATTGCGGCCAATCGAGGTCGGGGAATTTGTTGATCTGCCCACGACATCTGGGACAGTCATAGAAATTGGACTTTTTGCGACGACCCTCAAAACAGCAGAAGGCCTTTATCAATATGTTCCGAACTCCAAGGTCTGGGAGGGCCGGATTCAAAATTACAATCGCAATGAAAGCCGACAATTCCGTCTGGATATGGGCGTTAGCTATGATACCGACCTGCGCGAAGCCCAGACTGTTATTATGGACGCCCTCTCCGCAGCAAAAGATCGCATAGCCAACGCCCCATCACCGCCCGAAGTTTTTGTCATGAGTTTTGATGACACTGCGGTAAATTATCATTGCCGGGTCTGGCTACCCGCGGATCAATGGCTTCACCGCACGTCAGCTCTGCGGATCGAAATATTCGAGGCTCTAGGAAAGGCGGGCATAGACGTCCCGCTCCCCTTGCGTGTCGTCACGATGAAGACTGAAAGTTAGTTTCGCATCATGCATTTTGAAGCTGAAAATATTACGCCGGCGACCGCTTATAAGTTATTGTCGTCGACAATTCTGCCGCGTCCAATTGCTTTTGTCACGAGCTGCAATACGGACGGAGACGCAAACGCTGCGCCATTTAGTTTTTTCAATGCCATGGGGAATGCACCGCCTGTTGTGGTTATTGGTTTCACGCCCAATGCAGACGGGTCCCAAAAAGACACGCCGAATAATATTATGGAAACACGCGAATTCGTCATAAATTTGGTGGACGAGTCCCTCGCCGCGCAAATGAATATATGCGCTGCCTCTCTCCCAGCGGATGTTGACGAAATCGCGCTGGCAGACCTCGACACAACCCCGTCTCTGGGTGTTCGACCCCCGCGCCTAACAGCGTCGCCCGTGAGTTTCGAATGCAAATACTTTAATGATATGCCGCTTGCCGGAGGCGGCCGCATCATTGTCGGCGAGGTTATACATTTTCACATAAAGAATGATGTTGTTTCTAGCCTCGATCCCTTGCGAATTGATCTCGACAAACTCATGCCCATCTCTCGATTAAGTGGGTCTAAATATGGACGCATTACGGATCAGTTCGAGATAGAACGCCCGAAATAAAATCTACATCATTGAGGCGACGGCTTCATTATGATCCTCCAAAGCCTTCGCCCCGGCAGGCGTCAGGCCATAAATGCCGCGGTCAATTTTCTCGAACCAGCCATAATGGTTTGCAGCCATACAATTACGGGCTTTGTCAAACCCAGCCATTTTCGCGACATAGGACGCTTTACATGCGCCTTCATCATGCAGAACCTTCGCACAGCGGAGCGCGCCTTGGCGATAAGATGTCATCATGCCGCTGGATGTCATGCCGCCCATATTTGGGTCGCCGTGGCGCGATTCAAATTCTGACAAGAGTTTTGTTTTACGCGCTTTGATTTTGCGCGGGGTAAAAGGTTTCGGCTCGCAATGCACAACGACGGCGCCGTCCTTCAACCGCACCGTAATTAGTCCCAGGCCTAAACGCCTACAGAGCATTTTGTTTCGGCGGATCGCAACCATGGCCGCCTTCCCTGTTTTACGCGGCACCGCAATATAGACCTGGTCCGTCATGGATTGACGATTAATGGCTTGGTGGAAAAGTGAGAGTGTAAATCCCGTTTTTAGTTCTATGATGACGGGTTCATCATCCCCTTTGGCAAAGGGCACGCAGACCATATCTGCCGCCCCCACCTCGCCTTTCACCTCATACCCCATGGCGGAGAAATGGGCTTTGACAGGGCCGTAGAGATCAGTCTCTTTTATGGGTTTCACTTTGGGAATTATTCAGGCCCTTAAAGGTGGTTCACGCAAATCTAATGGGAATATCCGGTCCTTACAATCCGCATCCTGTATTGCGGTGACCCTGTTTCCTAGATAACCAAAGGTCTGAAAGAGAGGCAAACGCAAATGTCGGGGCCAAGTTTAGACTTTGAAAAACCAAATGCGATCGGCGGATTGGACCGATTGGTGACGAGTTTTGCGCTTTCCATAATCGCTGTCATTCCAACCTTTTTTACCTGTATTATTCGGCCTTGGCGATTGAAGCCCTTATTGGAAGGCGATGATCCAGACGGACGTATTGGTACGCTTTTGGCACCTGGTGCTTATTTTCCTTTGGCGTTGATCCTGTCTTTCACGTTAGCCGCCATACTCGCGACGCCCGAGACCTTGGCTTATAATGGCTCCTTTATTGGACCGGACCTCGCCGTGTCTGTGCAATCCGCAGCGGCAGAGGGTAATGTTTGGAAAATCATTTCAACCATTATGCCTATCTATGGGATGGCGGTTTTCTTGGGATTACTAGGGACCTGCCTAAAGCCTTGGGCGGGGGAAAGCTGGTCGCTTCGCGTGAGCCTGAGAGCGGCGTTTTACGTGATCGGAACTTTGACATCGTGGCTGATTTTAACCACGGCCGTTATTGATTTGATCCGGCTTTCGACGGGAAGCAATGACATCCCATCCTTACTTTATAGCCTCATTATCTTCCCGACAGTGGGAGCTTTGATCTGGATGTATGCCGGGTTTCACTATGACCGGGAAACTGTATCGCGACGACGAAGTGGCGTTTTGGGCGCCGCAACATTTGGATTATTGATGGCGGTGATTTTTGTCATGGATGTTTTAATGCGCCTTTAGAAAACCAGCATTCGTTTGAAGGCCTAAAGGCAAAACACATAATTCTATAAAAACCCCGATCATATTTTGAAAAGCGAAATAGACAGTGCGCATGGCCACCTCCCAAAGAATTCATTGTGCGCAGACGTTAAGTTTTTTTTCGGCTTGATAAAGGATGGCGTAGAATAAAAAATATGATCAAGAACATACAAATCGTTGTAGGCGCGATAATGCTCCAGGGTTGAAGCTCTATAAACAAATTTCCAGCCGCCGCTGTTAAGAGGGCGCTGTGACTGCCTATCATTTTATAGATATGCTCATTGAGCCAAGAACGCCGGAGCCACGCCGCGCCATTGATGTTTCGGGCTAAATCATAGAGGCAAATTCCGATTAATGTTCCAAGCGTAACTCGAAAGATCCCCGCGGATTCCTCCGCTGGTATTGGTATAAATAACATCATGCCAATGGCAGTCGCGCCAAACAAAATGCTCAATAGGTTGTCAATGGCTTGAGGCCCGATCTCTTTGATTCTGAACACGCGTATGGCTGAAATAACGCCATAGGCGGCGGACAAGGTCAGGACGGCTAGGTATGCGCGAAACCGAAACACTATATTTCCGAAGATTGCAGTTATCAGGACGATAGCAAACAAGATGATAAAAGCCTTGCCTATTCGAATATGTCTAGGTGAGCCTTTGACCGTAAAATACTGAAGGAAACCTAGTCCAATTGCGATTGTCCCAGCGCCAATATGGAGTGCCAAGTTTATTAAATGGAGTTGGGAATATCCTGTGTTAAGAATGTCGCTCATAAATATCTCATATTTGCTTTAACTTCAGACAAGTATGAGTGTGGGAAACAACAAGGGAATACTTAGCGATATGATCAAAGCCATGTATTTCGCCAACGGCTTTGAAAGACCGCTCACGAAACGGGAACGGTTATCGTGAAAAGCCCCCTCACCCAAACATATGTTCTCAAAGGCCTATTTGTCTTGATACTTGGCGTCGCTTTGGGTGTCGGCGGACCCTATGGAACGTTTGAAAGTCTATCGATCGCGCCGAGGGTGGGTTTCTGGGTGCTCGCCTTGCTTTTGCCTTGGGGTTTATGGGAAGCCCTGTTTGCTATCGCATCGAAATATATGCCTGCGGAGCTATCGCCTCGATTGTTAATGGCGCTGATTATGCCAGTTTTTGCGGTGGTCGGTTCAGCCTTTGTGACGGCATTTGGAATTCAGATTGGGTTTTTAAAAGCGGGAACCTTCTTGCATGAGTGGCCTTTGAGCATCGTAAAGTGGCTGGTGTTTTCTTTTATTGTTGTGCTGCCTCTTATCCTCATCGGGGATGAGTTATTTCGTAGGCAGCATAAGAGCGGTGGGTCTGACCTTCTTAATTTTTTAACGGAAAAACTTCCCCCGAAGTTACGCGGCGCGGAACTCATCGCATTAAAATCCGAAGATCACTATTTGCGAGTTTATACCTCGGCCGGTGACGACTTAATTTTGATGTCGATGGAAAATGCAGTGATCGCTTTAAGTGGATATCCCGGCGTTCGGACCCATCGGTCTTGGTGGGTCGCATTAAACCAACTCCCACGGCCTGACCCAGAAAAAAAGCTCGCAACAGAGGTACAATTAACTTCGGGATTGATAGTACCAATAAGTCGCCGCAGAGCCAAATTGGTAAACTCTACATATAAAAACAACAAATAGGGCTTCACATCTCATCGCTGTCTTGGTTTTTTGTTCCCACAAAACAAAAATGGCCAAAAAACTCGGCCATCGCCTTAGGTTTTACCTATCAGACCCCTCACCCTCCCATTCCGGGGGACCAGCGAAATACATGAATTTGTTTTTCGCCCCCTTTGCGCCCACGACATTCTTTCCTAATCGCCAAAACCCATGAAAGAATGCGACGAGCGGGTTTATGGAATTAATGGGTTTCACCAACCCATAAACGACTTCCTCTTCTTCCTTCGCAAATGTTCTAAACATCTTGTCCCAAATGATAAATATCCCGGCATAGTTTTTGTCGAGATATTGGGGGTTAGACCCATGATGAACCCGGTGATGGGAGGGCGTGTTAAAGGTTGCTTCGATAGGTTTCGGGAGTTTTTTGATTGTCTCTGTGTGTAGAATGGTTTGATAAATTTGAACAAACATCTCTGCGAAGAAGACCACAAATGGATTGAACCCAATAAGAACCAAAGGAAGATGAAAAACAATTGGCCAGACGCCATCCATAGGCCCAAATCGATAGGCGACGGAGATATTAAAAAACGGGGATGAATGATGAACCGAATGGGTTGCCCAAGCAAAGTTGACCCGGTGCATAAAGCGGTGTTCCCAATAATACGCAAAATCAGCTAAAATAACACAAATGAGGATCGTTCCCCAGCTGATAGAAATATCGAAAAGCTGGAACTGCGAGACCCAACTATAGGTGGACAAATAGAGGCCCGTTAGGAGGAATACATTTATTCCGATAAACATGACGAGAGTGAGATAATTTGTAATTATGTCACCCGCGAGGTTCAAAGAGAATTTCTTCGTGAAAATATACCGAAGAACTTCGATAGCTAAAAACCCAAAGGCGAACAGAAAGAACCAATCGCCGATGACAGTTTCCCATCCATAGACTTCGGTCTCAGTAAGCAAGGTGTTTAGAAAATCCATAAATCTGAGTTTGGGCGCCTATCGGACAAAAGGCAATAAATCTAAAATATAAGGTCCCTACCCCCGCAGCCGCCGCATCACATCCTCCAGCTGATCGCCATGGCGGTATTTAATTTTCAATTCTCCGCCCGGACCTTTATGTTTCAGGGAGACTTTTAGGCCTAATAGGTCAGTGAGTTGTTGCTCGACCTTTGCAATATTCGGGTCTTTTTCGGATGCTGCGCGGTAGCTGTTGTTTGTATCGATGACAGACCCATCTTTATAACGTTTGACGTAAGCCTCGGTCGCCCTCACCGACAACCCTTGATCCATAATCATTTCTGCCGTTTCAATTGGGTCGGGCATGGGCATGATCGCTTTGGCGTGGCCCAATGACAATTTTCCAAGTTCCAACCAACGTTGAATTTGTAGCGGCATGTCCAGCATGCGCAACAAGTTGGCGATATGGCTGCGGGATTTACCGATCGCATCCGACACATCCTGTTGCGTGCGGCCAAAATCATCCATCAGAGCGCGATAGGCCCTCGCCTCTTCCATCGGGTTAAGGTCGGCGCGTTGCACATTTTCGACAACGCCGATTTCGAGCACTTCCTGATCCGTGAGCTCTCGAATGAGAACCGGCATGGCATCGAGGCCAGCCTTTAATGACGCTTGCCACCGGCGTTCACCCGCAACAATTTGATAGTCAGCTTTAGAATTTTCAGATTTGGACCGCGCGCTGGGGGGGATGGGGCGGACGAGGATGGGCTGCAACACGCCTTTGCGACTGATCGAGTTGGTCAGCTCCGCCATATCCGCTTCATTGAACATTTTGCGGGGTTGATCAGGGTTTCGTTCCAGACGGGAAATCGCGATGAATTGGACCTGTTTTGAGGATGGGTCGGGATTATCCGTGACAGGCATTTTTGGCGCAGGCGCTGGTTTGGCAGGAGCCGGTTCTGCCGCTTTCGCTTCCATCTTGGTTTCTGTTTCGAGAGGTACAGAAATATCCGACATCAGGGCGGACAGCCCTCGTCCTAAACCGCGATCGCTGGCCTTTTTCTTTGCTGGCTTTTTAGCTGTCTTCTTTTTGTCTGACATAGCAATAACCTATTGTTTTATTTGCGGTTTTTGTGTTTTTTAATAAGCTCATCCGCCAAAGCGAGATAGGCTTTTGCGCCTTTTGAATTGGGCGCATATGAAATCACGGGCTGGCCGAAACTCGGCGCTTCGGCAATGCGAACATTGCGCGGAATAATCGTCTGAAACACCGCGCGGCCCAAATGTTTACGCACATCTTCGGCAACCTGGGCCGAGAGGCGATTACGCCGATCATACATGGTGAGCATAACCCCATCGATGGCGAGCGCCGGATTGATGGAGGACTTTGCCATTTCGACCGTTTGTAAGAGCTGGCTGAGACCTTCCAATGCGAAGAACTCGCACTGCAATGGCACGATAACGGAACGCGCCGCCGATAGGGCGTTGATCGTGAGCAAGTTCAGGGAAGGCGGGCAATCGATCATCACATAATCAAATTTGGCCTGCGCAGAGGCAATCGCATCCCGCAAAATTCGGGTTCGCCCTTCGGTGAGGCCAATTTCCATCTCAGCTGCGGACAAATCCACGTGGCTGGGCAGGATAAACAAGTTCGAGACATCGGTGGATTGGATGGCATCATCCACACCAAGGCCTTCGGTTAAGACATTATATATGGTGTTTTCCCGTTGAGCCCGAGAAATGCCGAGGCCGGTAGACGCATTGCCTTGCGGATCCATGTCGATCAGCAACACACGAAGGCCCTTGGCCGCCAAGGCTGCCGCAAGGTTGATTGACGTCGTCGTTTTACCAACACCGCCTTTTTGATTCACAATCGCAATAATACGGTCAGGGTTCATCGATTACTCTACCACGTGGATTACTTCATTTAGGGCGTAAGTCCGTGATACGCAAGATCGCGGCTGCCGAGTCTGTCTCGCTTTTGAAAGACTCGTGGGCAAAATGCCAGCCCTGTTGGGCGGACTCTATCTCTTTATCCGCAGTTTCTCCTTTTGGGAGCAAGAGCGTGGCGCCCTCAGCAAGGTGAGGGTGCGCATAGCCGAAGAGACGGGGCAGGGGTGCAAAAGCGCGGGCCGTCAGGACATCAGCATTGAGGGGCATTAGGTTTTCAACACGGTCCGTGTGAACCGTAACGGGGAGCTTTAAGTCGCGCGCCACTGTTTTGAGGAAACTTGTCTTTTTCCCAACAGATTCAACAAGATGGACTTCACCCGCGCCGTTTTGCTTAGCTAAGATTCCGAAGGATAGGCCAGGGAATCCGCCGCCAGATCCAAGGTCAACAAGTTGGCTCCATTTCTTTGGAAGATGTGCGATAAGCTGCCAGCTATCATAGGCGTGACGGCGCCAAAATTGATCTATTTCCTTGGGTGCAACGAGATTAATCCGCGCATTCCACTTACGCAAAAGCCCATACCAGTGCGCATAATCCGATAATGTTCCATGTGGAACATTGGATGCGTCCGCGAAATCCTCTTTGGTCCAGAGGGGTGCGGTCCGGTTTGAGGAGTCGGACATTTAGGCGACTTTCGTCTGGCTGGACTTTTGCGCTTTTTTGATATGAGCGAGAACCGCCATCAAAGCACCAGGGGTGACACCCTCGATACGGGAGGCTTGTCCCAAAGTGGCCGGACGGGCCGCAACGAGTTTGGACCGCACCTCATTGGATAGACCGCCGATTTTGGAATAGTCCAGCGCATCTGGAATTCGCAGGCCTTCATCACGCCGGAAAGCTTCAATGTCGCGCTGTTGGCGCTCAAGATAGCCCGCATAAGTCGCATCAATCGTCAGATACTCTACCGTATCGGCATCCAGCTCGGAAAGCTCTGGCCAGACTTGCGTCAGGTCAGACATGTTTATGTCAGGGTAAGCCAGAAGGTCCATGACCGACCGGCGGACACCGTCCTGATTGATCTTGATCCCAGCCTTTGCGAGGGCTGAAGGCGATTCCACCATCTCTGTCGCAGACTGTTTCGCAGACTTGAATTTCGTAATCTTTTCAGAGGTATAGTCCGCGCGCGCCTGACCAACCAAACCAATCTCCGCGCCCATCTTTGTGAGGCGCTGATCAGCATTATCCGCTCGCAATAAGAGGCGGTATTCTGCGCGAGAGGTAAACATGCGGTAGGGCTCTGTGACTCCCTTTGTGATCAAATCGTCGATCATCACGCCGATATAAGCTTGGCTGCGATCCAGAATAAACGGCTCGCGGCCCTGTGCGGCGAGGGCGGCATTGGTACCCGCCATCAAACCTTGTGCGGCGGCTTCTTCATATCCTGTTGTGCCATTGATCTGACCAGCCAGGAACAATCCAGGCTGTACTTTGACCTCAAGCGTCGCGCGCAGATCTCGCGGATCAACATAATCATATTCAATCGCATAGGCGTAACGTTGAACTTCAACGTGCTCCAAACCTCGTATGGTCCGCAAGAACGCGTCTTGAACATCATGTGGCAAGGATGTCGAAATACCGTTGGGATAAACCGTATCGCCATCTGGATTGCCGGGTAAGCCTTCCGGCTCTAGGAAAATCTGGTGTCGGTTACGGTCGGCGAACCGTACGACTTTATCCTCGATCGACGGGCAATAGCGAGGACCTCGTCCCGCAATACCGCCGCCATAAACCGCTGATTTTTCGATATTTTCGGAAATAACGCGATGTGTATCCTCATTTGTATGCGTAATCGCGCAGGTGATTTGGGGCACAGTGATTTCGCGGTTCAGAAATGAAAACGGAACCGGCGTTTCATCCGCTGCTTGTTGATCTAGGATATCCCAGTCTATGGACGCTTTCGCCAAGCGAGCAGGGGTTCCGGTTTTTAGTCGGCCCATGCGCAAGCCCAAGCCATAAAGACGATTGGACAATCCCAAAGCAGGTGCCTCACCCCAACGTCCAGCTGGTGTCCGCGTGTCGCCAACATGGATCACCCCTTTGAGGAATGTCCCTGTGGTCAGAACAACCTGACCTGCCGCGAACTCTCGCCCATCCTCAGTTCGAACACCAACAACACGGCCCGCATCAACGATAATGTCATCTACAGCACCAGCAATAATCGTCAGGTTACCTTGCGCCGTCAAAGCAGACTGCATTTCCGTGCGGTATAGATAACGGTCCGATTGTGTCCGAGGCCCTCGAACAGCGGGGCCTTTCGAGGCATTCAGCATGCGGAACTGAATTCCTGACGCATCCGCAACTCGGGCCATTACACCGTCCAACGCGTCAACTTCGCGAACCAGGTGACCTTTGCCCAAACCGCCAATAGCCGGGTTGCAGGACATTTCACCAATAGTCTCAACTTTGTGAGTCAGCAAAAGTGTCGCCACACCCATTCGTGCGGACGCCGCCGCGGCTTCACAACCGGCATGGCCACCGCCAATGATAATCACGTCATATGTCGAGACTGCGTTCATGCCGGCGATATAGGGGGAGGGAGGCAATCTGTCGAGCTTGGCGTTCAGGGCGATAAATCACCCGGGCTAAAAAAACAAACACCGCCCCTAGCACACAGAATGTTCCATGTGGAACATTTGAATTCATTTCGGCAGTGGCTCTCTATTTCCCAATACAAAAACTCGAAAAAATCCGATCAAACACTTGTTCTATATCTGACCGACCAGCCAATTCTTCTATATTTTTCAGTGCCTTACGTAAATCTTCGCTCGATAATTCAGGGTCAACCCCTAGCTTTCCGCGTGCCAATTCAAGGTTTTCGCAAGCCGAAGAAATACAGTCCACATGGCGAACTCTGGTCAACGCAGCGTTTTCTAGCCCTGAGAAATTCACCAATATTTGGCGCTCTATTTCAGACAAAAGCAAATCAACACCAGCGCCAGATAGGGCGTTACCCATGATGCCTTGATGTGTTTGATGAAAAACCTCGTCTTCTGTGTTCACAAAAACAATGTCTGACGCTAGCTCCGGAGCGCCATCACCCCGAACCACATGCACAACCAAATGAGCGTCTTCAGCCCTGGCGCGGGCTCGCCGAACGCCCTCAACTTCGATCATATCCTCGCTTTCACGCAGACCTGCAGTGTCTGAAAATGTCACGGGTAATCCCGCGATCACAGACTGCGCCTCAACAATATCGCGCGTGGTTCCAGCTTGCGGCGAGGTGATCGCAACATCTCGACCCACCAACGCATTTAACAATGTGGATTTCCCCGCATTCGGCACACCAATAATCGCCACCTGCAACCCATCACGAATAGCCTGACCTCGACCCGCATCGGCCAAAGCAACCTGCATACCCTCAAGGGCCTGGGTCAAAATCGGGTAAGCCGCATGAGAGAGGGCATCTGGAACATCCGCTTCATCCGCGAAATCAATCTCCCCTTCAATTTGCGCCAGAGCATCCAAAATCAAAGATTGCCACCCTTCATAGGTTTCTCGCAAAGCGCCGCCCATATTCGATAAAGCCTGAACACGTTGACCCTCTGTCCGCGCATCTATCAAATCGGCGAGACCCTCTGCCTCTGTTAGGTCCATCTTCCCGTGCTCAACGGCGCGGCGCGTGAACTCACCTGGTTTAGCTTGACGCAAACCTAGCTCCGTCAGCCGAGCCGCAACCGCTTCTAAGATCGCGACGCTGCCGTGGACATGGATTTCCGCGCAGTCTTCTCCGGTGAAACTCTTGGGAGCTGGGAACCAAAGCACGAGTGGTTTATCAATAATCTCTCCATCGCGATCCAAAATAGATCTCAAGCTCGCGGCACGTGGAGATGGCAGGGCGCGACCTGTCAAAACCCGGAGGGCCCGCGCTGCGCTCAAACCGGACAAACGCAAGACACTTACACCCGCCCGGCCGGGCGCAGAGGATAGAGCGAAAATCGTCTCGTCTTGAAGGGGAAGCGCATCTGACATAGAGGCGGGATATGACACACACGCCAGTTTTCAAAGCCCCCATTTCCATCGCTGTTACAGGCCTCTTGCTCGCGGCAGGTCTTTCATCCTGCAAGGCCGCGCCAGGCCCAACCCCGCAACCCACTCAAACCGCTCAAGTAAAATCGAAACTTGCACCCATTCGGAAAGCTCTATCTTGCCTTCCAGCCGAAGCCGCCATCATCGCAGCGCATCGCGGAACGGATGAGCGCTGGGCCGACCAAGCCGAAAACTCCATTGGTGGTTTGAATGCGCTCATCGCGCACGGGACGATCATGGCGGAAATTGATGTCGCGGGACTGAAAGACGACACGCTGATCACATTTCATGATGGTGTCTGGGATGAAATCTCAACCGGCAAAGGCCCCATCGCTGTCAGCACCAAAGCTGATCTTGAGAGCATTCTCCTGAAATCTCGTTCTGGTGACCTGACCGCTGACAGACCGCCTCTATTCGCGGACATGCTAAATGCCGCCAAAGGCAAAATGTATATGGAGGTAGATTTCAAATCCTCCGCCGATCCTACCGCGGTCATAAAAGCCGTTCGGGACGCCGATATGACGGACCAAGTCCTCCTCATCGCTTATAATCCCGACCAAGCCGCTCTATTTGAACGCCTTGCACCGGATATGCTCCGCTCCAACCCCACCAAAGCCACGCAAAAGGATCACGGGGTCTGGTTAGGTTATGGCGTCGGCAATGAAAACACCGCTAAAACATTGAAATCAAAAGGTAATTACATCATCGGACGCATTGGTGACCCCAACCGACAACCACCACTTAATACCTTGATTCAACCTGCAGACATATTGGTCACAGATGAGGCCGAAAGATATGAGGGTATTGTCGGGCTGACAAACCAAAGCCGTGTAGCATATGAGGCCTGCCTCACAGAGTAGGTGTTATTTACAAATTTGAGACGACCTCTCGACCAATCAAACAACCTCATTGCGACAAATCAATTTCGCGAGGAGGCGCTGACGTCCCTTAGCTTTTTAAACTCAGATGTTGTCTTTAATTCTGGCCATACCTCAGAATTACCTAACTCACGGGTCATATCCAAAAACAACTCAACGTCCTGCGCTGCACCTCGTAGATCCCAATCCGCATCCCAAGCATCATTTTGATTGTGATAACGATTGTCGATGTAACCCTTAACCCACGCGTCTCCAGCTTCACGACCACCATCCTTGAGATCAGAGCCCCCAGCGATACCCATTATCAAAAGAACGGGAACACCCCGTCGAGCGAGTGAGAAATGATCTGCGCGAAAAAACAAGCCGTTTTCTGGCAAGCCCTCAGGAGACACCACGCGGCCTTGTTTTGCCGCTGTCGTCGCCATCATCTCCTCCAACTCACTTTGTCCCTCTCCAACCTGAATCACATCATGAGCAGGGCCTGCAGTTTGCAAAATATCCAATGTCAAATTGGCGACGGTTGTCTCAAGAGGGTATATAGGGTTTTGAGCATAAGCCTCAGAACCAAGTAACCCGCTCTCCTCTGCAGTCCACGCCGCAATCACGACAGTACGCTCCAGAGGTGGGTCTGCCTTTAAATTCCGCGCTATCTCCATTATCCCTGCCAACCCCAATGCGTCGTCATTTGCACCCGGCATAACCGTGCGGCCCAGCTCGTCGGGCTCACCCACCCCATAGGCATCCCAGTGACCGGACAACATAATCGTTTCATTTGGACGATCTGTGCCAGATATTTTCCCAAGAACATTTTGGCTTTCGACCGTTTTGACCGCTAATGACAAATCGGCGTTAAAAGTTACGCCCTCAAGGGTAACCGCCTCAAAGTCTCGATTTTGTGCCGCAGACTTAAGCTCACCGAGGTCATACCCAGCGCGTTCGACCCATTGACGCGCCATGTCTTGATGAAGCCACCCTTGCAAATCAACAGAGAGTTTAGATTGGCCTTGGGTGGCGACAGCATAATTTTCTCCTGGTGAAGAAGATGCCACATTCCAACCATAGCCAGCCGCCTCCGGCTCATGAATAACAAGCGCCGCAACAGCGCCGCGGCGAGCTGCCTCTTCGAACTTATACATCCAACGTCCATAATAAGTCATGCGCCGTCCACCGAACACACCGCTTACAGGATGATCATTAGGAACCCCAAAATCAGGGTCATTCACCAAGAACAGTGCAACTTTGCCTGTTAGGTCCACATCACCGAAATCATCCCAATCACGTTCCGGCGCACTTGCTCCAAATCCGACAAACACGACCGGCGCGTCATCCACACGAATCGCCCGCTGGGGATTTGCGGAGCTGATTTCAATGTCTCGGCCTTGCTGTATATTGATGGTTGTTTCGCCTTGGCGAACATTCAACGCTCGCACATCAATCACACTAGAATGGATGAGCGTAACGGTGTCAGTCCACTCCCCATCACGACCCCCTGCCTCCAATCCCAATTCCGTAAATCGGTCAATAAGATAGGCGACAGTTTTTGCCTCACCCTCTGTGCCAGGCGCACGGCCCATAAATTCGTCCGACGCAAGAACCCTCACAGTCTCTGACATATTCTCGGTATTTATCGGTTGTGTCGCATCGGTGTCATTCACAGCTTGTGCACACCCTGTCAGAAAAAGACTTACGCCCACCGACAATAAAACAGATCTAATCATCTCTTCACACCTTCGCCTGATTTACGCCTACCCCAAGAATAAATGGGCTTAGGGGCGGCCACGTTCTTGTTTGGCCCAGATTTTTTCCCAGACAATTCTATCGCCTTTCAGGGAGCTTATGAACTCGCGGTGCGCCGTTGTTTCATCTTCTGTTGGCAATAAAACAAGTGGGTTGGGTCTTTGTTTGGCGGTCGGAAAACCGCTCTCATTTTCTGTTGTCTCGGGTTTCTTATCGAGCCCCAAATTCATGGCGCGCCCGCCGCAGAGCTCTAGATAGACCGCAGCCAGAAGCTCCGAGTCAACAATCGCGCCATGCTTGTCTCGCGAGGACAATGAAATCCCGAACCGCTTACATAAAGCGTCTAGTGAAGCCGGAGAACCGGGAAACTTCGCATGGGCCATGGCAAGCGTGTCTTTGAACCGGCTTTGCGGAAGCGGGTCTCGGCCCGATCTCACCAACTCTGCATTTATAAAGCCGATATCGAACTGGGCGTTATGCGCGATCAGTGTGGCGTCGCCAATGAAATCCAAAAAATCATCTGCGACATCGCCGAACAAAGGTTTGCCCCGCAGAAACTCTGTTGTCAGTCCAGTAATCTCAACAACTTTTTCCGGGACATCGCGAAGCGGGTCACAATAGCTATGGAAGCTTCGGCCTGTCGGCAAAAGGTCGACAATCTCAATACAACCGATCTCAGTAATTCGGTCATCGCCCTTGGCGTTAAAACCAGTGGTTTCCGTATCAAATACGATTTCCCTGACATTTTTTTTGAGGTCATCCATGCTGTCACTATATCTAGGGGGCAGAGCGGGGGCAGTCACCCATTAGATTTAAGTGTGGAGAATCTGGCCTAAGATATCCGTCACTTGTGCCCGCGCAGCCTCCATTCCCTGATCGGTTTTCAAGATATAATCCGCACGTTTGCGCTTCTCCGCATCTGGCATTTGTTTGGAGAGGATCATCTCAAACAGAGCTTTAGTCATCCCTTCACGCGCCATGACGCGTTTGCGTTGGACGGCGGCAGGTGCCGTCACAACGACAGCCGCATCGACATGCCTATCGCCGCCCGTTTCAAATAAAAGCGGAACGTCAAACACGACGGCTTTCGCGTTATCTGATTTGGCTTTTGTTAGAAAGCTCGCTCGCATGTCTCCCACCCAAGGATGGATAAAACTCTCCAAGACTTTCAGGTTTAACGGGTCTGAGCGCATATGATCGCCAAGGCGTTTTCTATTCACCGCGCCATCTTCTATGGCATCAGGAAAGACGGCGCGGATCAACGGCACGGCGCGCCCGTCTCTTGAATAAAGCTGATGAACTGCGGCATCGGCGTCAAAGACAGGACATCCAAGATCAGCGAACATTTGCGCCGTCGTTGACTTCCCCATTCCAATGGACCCTGTCAGACCAATAATTTTCATCGCTTACCGGTTTTCAAAGCGTCAAACAAAATTTCCGTTGGGTCGGATTCCATTGGCGGGTTCTGTCCAAAGAATAGCTTAAAACTCGGACGGGCCTGCGCAATCAACATCTCCAAACCGCCAAGCACCTCCATCCCATTTGCCTTGGCGTCTTTCATCAACTTCGTCATCCGCGGGGTATAAATGAGATCATAAACTAAAGCGCTCTCGCGTCCGCCAGACAAAGAAATATCCAAATCGGGTTTTCCGGTCATGCCGGCTGCGCTGGCATTAATAATTAAATCAGCGCGAGAGACAGCCTCCGCTCTTTGCGCCCAAGGTAGAGCATAAAGACTTGGGACATCGACTTGCCCAACTAGATCTTCCGCTTTGGCGTCTGTACGGTTGATCAGGCAAATCTCTGGTACGCCCAGTGATAGCAAGGCACCTAAAACCGCGCGGCTTGCCCCGCCCGCACCAATCACCAAGGCAGAACTATTTTGGATATGGTCTGCGCCAAGTTTTGCGATCAAAGGCGCGGCGAAACCTTCTAAGTCTGTATTATGCGCCACCAGCTGACCGCGCGATTTATAAAGACAATTCGCAACGCCAAGTTTCTGTGCTTCTTCCGTCGCAACATCCGCTGACTGAAAGGCTGCAGATTTCAAAGGCAGGGTAACATTCACGCCGGAAATTGATGTCTTCTTTAGCGATTGAAAGGCTTCGATGGCTGTATTTGGATCGACAGCAAAAGGCACATATGCGCCTAACAAACCCATTTCTTTAAGCCAGAAACTATGCAGTAAAGGCGATAATGAATGATGGATGGGCCAGCCGCATACACCCGCGAGTTTTGGTATCGGACGCGTCATATTTGTGCGGCCCCGCGCGTCCGCAAATAATCCAAGACAGGCAGAAGATCGAGGCCAAGAATAGCGAAGAAGCCGCCCTCTACTTTTTCAAAAAGTTGCGAGCCTGGTCCTTCGAAACGGTAAGCCCCAACACTCTTAGTTAAAGCCTCACCTTCAGTTTCGATATACCAATCTAAGAAGTCTTCCGAAAAATATCTCACCCAAAGCTTCGTTCGGGACATATGCCTCCAGACCGGCACACCGTTTTCACAAATCACGACGGCTCCGATAAGCTCATGTTTTTTCCCGCGCATAGAGAGAAGGCGGGTGCGCACCTCATTCATGTCTTTAGGTTTATCGAACAGCGTATCATCCATCACCATGATTTGGTCCGCCCCAATGACAAAACCCGGTTCCTGACGAGAAACCCGCATGGCTTTGGCTTCCGCGAGGGCATCCGCAATATCTCGAAGACGCGAATTTTCGGCCAGCATTGCGTCCTTGATAGCAGCCTCATCCACGGGTTTTACAATGACCTCATAGTCTAGGCCCGCACCATCCAGGATCTCGCGCCGAATAGCAGACCCGCTGGCCAAAATTATTCGCTGGCTCATAATCCCAAACCTTTGCGCCGTTCTTCAATCGGACGGGCTTTATTATAGAGGTTGATAACCTGCGCTGCAGTCTCTTCGATCGACCGCCGCGTTACATCAATAACCTTATAGCCCTTTCTCAAGAACATACGTTTCGCATCGCGCATTTCATCCCGAACACGGTCTTGATCAATATAATCCGTTTGGGACGTTTGTCTCAGACCCATGAGGCGCTGCTCACGAATTTGCACAATTCGGTCCGGCGCCGCGACCAAACCCACAATGAACGGCTTTTTGAACGTATCCAAAATAGCGGGTAAGGGCGCACCGGGAACGAGAGGAATATTCCCAGCCTTATATCCGCGGTTCGCCAAATAGATACAGGTGGGTGTTTTCGACGTTCGCGAAACACCTAGTAATATAATCTCCGCCTCAGCCAGCCCTTGAACATTTTGCCCATCATCTTGCGCCATGGCGTAATCTAAGGCTTCAATCCGGGAATAATAGGCATCATCCAGATTGCGTTGCGCGCCAACCTCATCTGTCATGGCGGCGCCAAGATAGCGGCCCAAAACTGACAGTGTTGGGTCCAAAATAGAGACGGCAGGAATATTACGGCGACGACAAAACGCCTCCAGCCGCGCCCGGCGTTCAGGATTGACCAATGTATAGAGAACGACACCTGGTTTAGATTGAATAGAGTCTAAGGTCTGCTCCATCTGAGCTTCGGACCGGACCAAAGCATGAAGATGTTCCAACGCCGTCGCAGAACGAAATTGCGCCGTTGATGCCTTCATCATGGCCACAAGCGTTTCACCCGTCGAGTCTGAGACAAGGTGAACGTGAAAGTAAATCGCAATGTTAGGATTACGCTCTGACATGAAAAGCTTAAATGAACTCTATCTCAATAGTGACAATCAATACCGCTTATGTCGCGTGTTTACCCTGTCCTGTCCACACCCAAAGCTCTCCAAGCGCTTCTCCCCATGAGAGTCGGGCACAATTTGAAGAAACCCACAGCACACATCCACACGTGAAGCCGACTTGCGTTAATACTGTGAATTGCGTGGATGAAAGATATTCAAAGTTTTATCCCGAATTTTATCCCAAAGCTTTGGGCCCTATTATTCGCAAGTATCGTCACTTACCCAATGACTACATTTCTGATCTATGAACAGTAGGATTAGAATCCAGTCCAGATTCAAGGCGTGCATATTAAACTCTCCTAACAAAAGGTGAATCCGCCCACATCTTCACAGGCTCTACATCCACTTCTCTTTTTAGATTCTTTTTAGAGAGACGAAGGGGAGGCTTGGATATGTGTGGGGGAAAGCCTAAGAGCTCCCTTGAAAATACGCTTAGCGAAATATGAAATTATGAAACTGCTCGATGTCTTAAACGGTGAACGTACCGAAACACCGCCGATTTGGATGATGCGTCAAGCTGGTCGCCATCTACCTGAGTATTTAGAGGTACGCGCGACCTGTAAGAATTTTATCGATTTTTGCTTTACCCCGGAAAAGGCCGCAGAAGTCACGCTCCAGCCCATTCGCCGCTATGATATGGATGCGGCTATTCTCTTTGCTGATATCCTTCTCATCCCAATTGGACTGGGCCGCAAAGTCGATTTCATCAAAGGCACAGGTCCGGTTTTGGAACCTATCGATGTGGACGGCATATCCAAGCTGACCGTGAACGGCGCTGCAGATCGTATCAATTCCGTCTGGGAGACAGTGGAACGTGTTCGGGCGGGGCTGCCAGCCGACAAAGCTCTGATTGGCTTTGCGGGCGGTCCTTGGACTGTAGCGACCTATATGATTGAAGGGAAAGGCAGCCCGAATAAGGAAATAGCCAAACGTTTTGCTTATGAAAATCCAGAGGCTATGGCGGACTTGCTGGCGGCTCTGGTAGAGAGCACAGCGGAGTATATGATTGGCCAAGCCAAGGCAGGTGCCAATGTTCTCAAAATTTTTGAGAGCTGGGCAGAAGGTCTCGCGCCTGATCTATTTGATCGTCTAGTTTTGAATCCAACGCGAGATATTATCACGCGTATTCGCGCGGCTGGTATTGATGTGCCGATTATGGGCTTTCCGCGCGGGTCTGGTCTCAATGCCATTCGCTATGCGCATGAAACAGGGATCACAGCCATTGCGGCGGGTACACAAATGCCGCTGGATGATTTCCGCGCAACCTTACCAGAAGGCATGCCGCTCCAAGGGAATCTCGACCCGCTGGCTTTGCGCATTGGCGGGACACCGCTTTACCGTTCCGTCGAAGCCGTTCTACGCGATGCCGCAGGCGGCCCGCACATCTTCAATCTTGGCCATGGCGTCACACCGGATGTGAAAATAGAGAACGTACAAGCGGTCGTTGATCATGTTCGGGGTAAAGACCCAAATTATGTTTTATGATGCGAAAAGTATCTGAACCACCGCCAAGATATTGGACGAAAGAATCTATAGAAATATTGGCAGGGATTTTCTCCCTACCTAGTCATGATTCTATGCAGGATTGGGCCTATGAAGTTGCAGACCCTAAAAGATTGGATGAGTTTTTTCAGGCCTTAAAACTTCAAGAAAATTCTGACGTCCAATTCACACTAATGGATATAATTCTACAATGTCTTGAGGAATCTGACGTAGATTTACTAAATTCTGAATTAGCTGGAGAAATTTCGAAGTATTTGAAAGAGAATTTTTCAACCCATATTTATCAAGTTTGGTATTGGTCCGCATTTGATTCTGAAATGAAGGATTGTTTTCGAATTAGTCCATTGATTAGAGAAGTTTGGGATCAAGAGACCTATATTTAATCATTCGTGTTGAATTTTTGAATCCTGATTTTGTTCTATTTACTTCGATTACAGTTTAAGTTGATATCTAAAATTGAAATGTGTCTAAGACGCTGATTCTCAAGTAAACACAGGTAGGAGGGGTTTGGTATCTATCCATTCTTTGATGTCGGATAGTTTGCCGTCAGTCAGTGTCGCAATTACGCAAGCTTCGGTCGAATAGATCTTTCCGGATTTGGCTGTCATTTTCAGCGTGTGATGCTGTAAATACCCATTCTCGATCGGTTCCAAGCGGTTGATGACATATTCTATGCCGTCTGCTGCGCCTAACATACGCGCCAGAAGTGTAATGTTCTCATCGACGGTTTGGGTGTGATTATCGAAATTATGCCAGATACGACAATCAGGCTGATAGCAGGCTCGGACTTTTTCATAATCTCCGTTTTGAAGATAATTTAAAAATTTTCGGGCAAAATCGAGAGTGTCCATGAGGTTCTCCTTAGCAAATTCGGCTGTCATGGATAGGGAATAGGTTTTGCCATGAAACCTCTTCCTATTTCCAATATAAGATAGCTGAACTTACCACCCAGCTATCTCATAATATTCATTACACCAGCGCTTGAAGACCGATCAACAAGACGCAGGCCCAAGACACCAAATAAACGGGTGTGCGGACAAACGGGATCCCGAGTGTGTAAACAACGGCATGACCGATACGGGCGAAGAAAAACACCATTGTGAGCGTGCCAATCAAAGCATAACTTTCACTCCCTGCGAGAACAGAGGCCGCAAGAATGACAGCGATAAAAGCTGGCAGGGTTTCGACCATGTTCAAATGGGCGCGCTGAGACCTTTGTGCCCAAAGCGGCACTTCTGGTGATTTCGCAGGAAAACCTTCAGGATAATTATTCAAGAAAGTTGGCAGGCCCCAAACAAAGAGCCTTGCTAAAATATATGGGGTCCAAAGAAGGACAGTCAGGACGCCACTTAAGGCGAGATATGTATATGCGGTTTCCATAGGAGTTTCCTCTGTGTTCCCGATATTTCTGCGGGAATTAAAATTAGAAATGGCCGACGCAGAATTCTACGTCGGCCAAAAAAGGCTAGAGATCAGTTGCGGCAATATGTTGGATTTTTGTCCAATTTTTTGCGGCTTTGGCGATCGTGCCGGCTTTCTCTTCTTGGTACATTTTGAAGATCTCTTCATTTAAGAAGAGGTAGAGTTTGCCATTTACAATATCTGCATATTGCGGGTCGCCGTCGAATTTTTTACCAACAGAGACACCAAAGGTACAAAACCCGCCCTGCTGCGCGATATAGTTAGAGGCGTTCTTTTTAAACGTCTTCATATTGTCTTTGTTGTCAAAGTAATATGCGACGCCGTCATGGACCGCTGTATATTTAGCGGATCCGTCGATGCGGTTTCCAAGCGTTAGGAACGCAACAGGGTCAACACCCTGCAAAGCCAGGGGTGCGCCAGCGGCCGTTAATCCTGGGGCTGTGTTATATTCGTCTGCCGCAAATGCAGTGGATTGAGCCCCCAAAGTTAAAAGGGCGATTGATGTAAGTAGAACTAAGTTTTTCATGCTATTTTTCCTTTTGTTGTAGCAAAAGGAGGGGTGCCGCAGGAAAGACTATCTATCAATAATCAGGCGTCTAATTGGTATTTAGTGCATCATAGTTGGGACGATGTGTATCAATGTACGACTTTCTTGCGATATTCGGTTGGAGAAATTCCGAATTGACTAGAGAAAGCCCGCGTAAAGGCAGCGGAAGACTTATATCCCGATTTCGAGGAAATTTGCTGAACACTCATATTCGACATATCCAATAGCGATAGCGATTTTTGCAAACGCCATTCTAACAAATAGGCCATTGGGCCTAACCCCATGAGTTCTTTAAAACGATGCGCAAAGCGGCTACGGGACATTCCAATCTCTAAGGCCAAGCTTTCAACCGTCCAAGGCGCATCCGGCTGGGCATGAATGACCGAAATGGCCTGACTGATTTTTTGATCCGTAAAGGCGGCCATTATGTTCTCGAAACTTTTGTTTCCCGTCAGGTTTATTCGCAAAAGTTCGATGAACATAATTTCTGATAATTTTGTGACAGAGGCTGTAGACCCTATTTGCGTTGAAAAGACTTGCTTCAACAGAATGCGCATGACGTCGTCCAAGATTGGATTGGCGGCGCGCATGGATGGGGTCACGACAAAATAATCGGGCAGGGCTCTTAGGAGCGGGTGATCTGCGCCTTTCCTGAAATCAAAGTGACCACAAACCAATTTTGTTTTCGAATGTTCATACCCTTCACCAACTACCAAAACACCGTTTCCATCATACCCTAAATCGGTCAGCACGGTTTCAAGGGCAGGCGCGGTGGAACAAACCGAGTCTGATAATATGTGCGAACACCCATGCGGAATAAGGATGAGATCACCAGGACCTAAAACAAGGGCTTCGCCGGACGGAAAACTCACATGAAGCTGGCCTTGCACAACAAGGTGAAATCGCGCGGCCTGTTCAAATTGCGGAACGGTTACACCCCAATTTCCGGCAAATGAGGTCCGGAAGTAGAAAATACCTTTCATATCTAAGGTGTTCAGAATGTCGCTTAAGAGGTCCATATATTTCCAGCACTGATAACGCTCACATCAATAAATAGGCGGTCATGGATGTGCATTTGTCCAATCTAACACGCTTGGCTACTCCCATTAAGTCCTAAGGCTCTCAAAAATAATGCCTACCGTCCTAAAAAAACATTTCGATCAAGGCCTGGACTGAAAACTAGGGCTCTATATCGGCGGGTCTTCCCATTTTGATTTATTAGGTTTAGGTGAACGGCATGTTCGACATAGTTTATCCTTGGCTGAAAGCCTTTCATCTTATCGCTGTGATCTTCTGGATGGCCGGCTTGCTCTATTTGCCGCGCCTCTTTGTGTATCACTCCGTTGCGAAAGCTGGCGGAGAGCTAGAGGCGAAAATGGAAGAGGCAGAAGCCAAATTGCTCCGCATCATTATGAACCCAGCCATGATTGTAGCATTTGTTTTGGGTCTGGTTCTTATAGGATATAACGCCCATGCCGGCGGTGTGGCATTGTGGCTTTGGGTAAAGGTGGCGCTCGCCTTCACTTTGATTGGCTATCACGGCTTTTTAGCGAAAACCCGCAAAGGCTTCTTAGATGGCGGTCGTCCAAAATCTGAAAAATTCTTCCGCCGTATCAATGAAGTCCCAGCGCTGGTGACGGTTGTTATTGTTGTGCTGGCAATTGTTCAGCCGTTTTAACATCATCTAAGCCTTCGGCTTGGCTCGACTCTAACCAAGGGAAGGGCAGGTCCGCATAGGGCAATTCAATCATACCTCGTCGAATACCACCGCCATTATAAACATGATAGGCGTCCTGCCGCTTTTGAACGCGGTCACCAATATCTTTGCGATAATCCACCGTAATTGTTTCCATTTCATCATAAGATGCAGCTGGAGGAAGACTGGCATATCCGTCCAGAGTTTCCGCTAAAATATCTAACCGAATCCGAAGATGTCCGAGCTCGTGATGCGCGGCATTACAAAACAAATCATCCCACCTCGCTTGGTCGGACGGACGCGCCGTTTCATATGATGTCCAACGCGGTAAGGTGACAAGAAAGGCCGAGGTTAAAACAGTCTGTTGCGGAGCGAGACGATAGCGATCGCGAGATCCCGTAAGCATATATGTAAGAGATGTCGGTGAGTGGATAAAAGCCAAGGTCGCAGACCGAGTTCTTGTAGTCCGGGCTGGCGTGTCCGACGAAATTGTTTCTGATCGTTGGAGGTCTCTCAAAGGTTGGCGATCAAAAATATCTTTCTGCGCATCTCTAAACCGGCGGCCTGAAACTTCATAATAATCAAAGACCGGCTGAACGAGTTTAAGTGTAACGCCATTCTCGCTTTTATATAAAAATGTCGGCTGGTCTTTAATGGTGTAATTGTCATTGGCCGAAAGGGGGGTATCTAGAATGGGGCCAATCTCACGCGGACCCAATCCAGGAAGCCTGTCCGGCGCGTCAAAAACGTCCACACTACAAGGCGCCTCTCCGATCCAAGGATCGTTTCTCGCATAACTCTCAATAGTGTTTATGCGCGGAAGATTATCTGAATCTGGCGTCGCGGTTTCCGGTAAGACAGGTGGCTTAATGGGTGGTCTGGCAATTGCTTTCTGGACGCTTGTTTCAGAGCTAATACCAAGCGCGCCTTGAATTTTTACAACGGTCTGCGGATTAAAGGCGAGCCAAGCTAAGGCGATAAACGCCAAAGAGAATAGAAAGCCGCGCACATGTTTCATCTTACGTCATCTATAGGACGCACAGAATAAAATTACATATGAAAGATGTGTTTTTTGAGGCCGTCTTATTTAAAAACGAAACGCTTCAAACCCTCTGCCTCAAACGGAGACCATTTCCCTTCAGCCTGCGCAAGGCGGTCCGCCAAAGCATACATCACAAGCGGATTGACGCCGAGCCCGATATGGCTGGCGGGGACGCAAATGTTTTCTGACGGGGTTTTACCAGGGCGCTGGATGGAGCCTTTCCAGGCAACAACACCATCTGTTTTTGTATAAATGGATGTTGTCGGCACAGGCGGGGCGATACTGATTGATTTCAGGCGCTCTTCCATTTTCTCGTCTGGTTTGCCGTTGAAAAATTCATAAAGGCGGCCAGCATTTGAGTGATCCATATCGCCAGAAATTGGACTGCCGAGGGAAATCACACCGCGCACCATGTCTGGATTTGATTTCGCAACCTCGCGGGCAAATACACCCCCCAAACTCCACCCCACAAGTGAGACCTTCCGTCCGTGGGTTTTATAGACTTTCTCGAGAAGTAAATTCATCTTCGCTTCGCGCGTATCGTTGAATTTCAGATTTCGGCCAAGTCCCCAGCCATATGTCTCATAACCCAAATCATCGAGCAACTTACGCATGGGCTTTGTGGAGCGGTCACTGGCAACAAATCCAGGGAAGAAAATGACCGGATGACCGTCACCTTTTGGCAGACGTTTCAAAAGGCGTCTCAAAACGAAAAAGCTTGTCATCTCAACACTTGCGCGGCTGCCCTCGGTGAGAGTCCAAAACAAGGCTGGTCCTTTGCGGGACAACCCTAATTGCGCAAGACCCTTCGGGGCGATTTTCGATGACGTCAAAGACAGTGACATAAGGTGTCCTTAGAGAGTGATAACCAAACCTAACCAGATTTGGACACTGAGGGGATTTGGATAACAGTTAGTTACCGTTTTTTTGCAGTTCCGTTGGATTTCGGCTTCGCAGCTGACTTCGCGGGAGCTTTCGGCGGCGTTCTGTCTGTTTTAATCGGCTTTCGCGTCGTTTTAGATTTTACAACGGCTTTTTTGGCTTCGGCCTTTTTGCTATCCGATTTCGGGGTATTCGCGTTGAGTTTCTTTAGAGCGTCCATGTGCTCATCGAAACTGGCCTGAATACATTCCGAGTAGAAATCCGGATCCGGGACCGCACTGCGACACGCCGTGAAGGCGAGTGTGACCTCGTCGACATAACTATGCACGACATGGCCCAATTTCACGCCATCCACCAAACACAGCATCCCATGTAATCCGATTAGTTTTGCGCCGGTTGAATAAATAGGCACGGGCGGTCCGGGCACATTTGTAACAACCGTATTGACGCCAGGTTTTACGTGATCGGCCAGCTTCAATCGAGAGAAAAGCTGCGCGCCGACATTCATCATGGGCGCTGGAGCAAGTTTGGCCATTTCTGTCATCTGCCTTGCACCCATAGCGTTGGTCATGCCCTTGGCTTTGACGGTTTCTTCCGTGACATATTTCATCCGCTCACTGGCGGATGGGATGTGAGACCCAACGGGGACGAACATGGCCGATACTTGATTGCCCATTGTGTTTTTCTCGCTCTCATCGCGAACGGAGATCGGCGCCATTGTCGTCAGAGAATGTTCTGTGAGTTCATCATAGCGCTCAAGGTAAAGACGCAATGCGCCGCCGGTGACCGATAACATGACGTCGTTTAGCTTCGCTCCTTCGGACAAAGCGCGAAGAGCTTTGATGTCTTTGAGAGCAAATGTTCGAGAATCGAACATACGGTGCGGAGACACAGTTCCATTAAATCGGGTTTTGGGTGTGTTGATCAGGGCTTTTACATCGAAGTCTTTTTTCAAAAGACCTTTGACTGTTTTGAGCATACCCGGAACCGCGTGCCGCATAGCATTGGCTTGGCGGAAAGGGTTGATGAGGTTTGACATGTAGCCGCGGGCGAACATCCCAATCTGGCTTGGGTCCGCCTCCGGGCGCCACGTGTCCGGGGGAAGGGGTCCATCCGTTGCAGGTGTCATAGTGTGTAACACGTTCATTAGGTCGACGCCGGAAACACCATCAATTGCGGCATGATGTACCTTTGTTAGAATGGCGTAAGCGCCTTTCGGAACCCCTGGAATATTGTCCAACCCCCCAACGACTGTGAACTCCCAAGGCGGACGAGACAAATCGAGCGGACGCGCAAAAATACGGGCGGCGAGGATACAGAGCTGCCGCCAGTCACCAGGCTCAGGCAAGGCGACGTGACGAATATGATATTCAATGTCGAAATTACTGTCCTGAACCCAATAAGGGTAATCAATACCAAATGGGACTTTGACCATTTTCTGTCGCATCGTATCCGACATGTGGAGGCGGTTTTCGATAAAAGACAAAATATCTTTGAATCGGACAAATCCGCCATCTGCTGTAGAGGGATCATAAATTAAGACAGAGCCAATATGTACGGGCGCGGTCGGGCG
This sequence comes from Litorimonas sp., assembly GCA_039975855.1. GTDB lineage: Bacteria > Pseudomonadota > Alphaproteobacteria > Caulobacterales > Maricaulaceae > Litorimonas. Next base: position 193,711 of record JBDWGH010000005.1, read on the forward strand.
CTCCATCGCGACAAAAACCGTGTCTAAGCCTTGCATTTGTTTCATATCATTCCCCTTTTCGCCCCATACAGGACCGCGTCTTATTGTTTTATAGGCCTGAGAATTGGAAACAGCACCCTAATTCGGCGCGAGTCAAGCTAAGGCCCGTTTTATGAGACATTTCAGATGGCTGCGACAGTCTGCCTCGTCCGTGTCCGCAAACCGGATATGCATAAACGGCGCCTTGTGTAGATGCCGTTGTAATCTTAGGGTCCAGATACTGAGAGAGAAGATATTTACTGGAGGACGCTAAAATGTTCGAAGGCTTTGACGCGATCATGTTGGCGCGAATACAATTCGCCTTTACCGTCTCTTTTCACTTTATTTTTCCAGCGTTCACAATTGGCTTGTCCTCCTATTTAGCTGTTCTGAATGGCCGCTATCTGATGACGAAAGACGAGGTTTACCTCCGGCTCTTTAAGTTCTGGATCAAGATTTTTGCTGTTAGTTTTGCCATGGGCGTCGTGTCCGGCATCACCATGTCTTATCAATTCGGGACAAATTGGTCTGTGTTTTCAGATCGCGCTGGACCTGTGATTGGCCCGCTTATGGCTTATGAGGTTTTGACCGCCTTTTTCCTCGAAGCTGGGTTTTTGGGCATTATGCTTTTTGGCCGCGACCGTGTTGGCGCGAAACTTCATATGTTCGCTTGCGTCATGGTGGCTTTTGGTACGGCTTTATCTGCGACTTGGATTCTGTCTGTGAATAGTTGGATGCATACCCCGCAAGGCCATATTATCGCAGAGAACGGACAATTCCTGCCGGTCAATTGGATGGAAATTATCTTCAACCCCTCTTTCCCTTATCGTTTGGCGCACACGCTCACGGCAGCTTATCTGACAACAGCCTTTATCGTTGGCGGCGTCGGGGCGTGGCATTTGCTGAAAGGGCGGAAAGAAAATCTCGGTGTTCAAAAGATGTTCTCTATGGCCATGTGGATGATCGCCGTGACGGCGCCTTTGCAAATTTTCCTCGGGGATTTGCACGGCATTAATACACTAGAACACCAACCCGCAAAAGTTATGGCGATGGAAGGCCATTATGAAAGTCATGAACATGGCGCGCCGCTCTATTTATTCGGCATTCCAGATGACGAAAACCAAGAGCTAAAATACGCTGTCGGGATTCCGAAAGCCTCTTCCCTTATTTTGAAACATGATCTCAATGCGCCGCTCGCTGGTTTGAATACAATACCAGATGAAGACCAGCCGCCTGTCGCCGTTGTCTTTTGGTCTTTCCGCATCATGGTTGGCATTGGGTTCCTGATGTTGGGTGTGGGGCTGTTTGGATTATGGGCTCGTTTCCGCGGCAAGTTATTTGACGCGAAATGGCTACACCGCATCGCCTTTTTAATGGCGCCCAGCGGATTGGTGGCTGTGCTCGCGGGTTGGATCACGACTGAAGTGGGGCGGCAACCCTTTACGGTTTACGGTCTTATGCGCACCAGTGAATCCGCGTCTCCATTGTCCGCGCCTGCTGTTGGTGCATCACTTATGGCGTTTATCATCGTCTATTTTTTCGTCTTTGGCGCGGGGGTGTTTTATATCCTGAGGTTGATGGGGCAGGTACCAAAGCTTGGTGAAAAAGGGATTGGAACAGAAGAGGGGCCAATTCGAACCTCTGGCATTACGCCCGCTCAGCAGGTCAAGAAACAGACCCATATGGATGAGGAACATAAGTAATGGGAGATGTTGCTATCACTGGAATGGAGGTTGTGCCCTGGCTGGCTTATGCGTGGGCAGGCTTACTGGCCATCGCGGTCTATATATATGTTGTCTTGGATGGGTTCGATCTGGGTCTCGGTATTCTCTATCCTTTTTTCAAAAAGAAAGAAGACCGCGATCTTCTCATGAATACGGTTGCGCCCGTTTGGGATGGAAATGAAACATGGTTGGTTTTGGGCGGCGGCGGATTATTTGCGGCTTTCCCTATGGCTTACGCCATTTTGATGCCGGCGCTATATGTTCCGATAATCGCCATGTTGTTGGCGTTGGTCTTCCGGGGTGTGGCTTTTGAATATCGCTGGCGGACTAAACGTTGGCTCAAATATTGGGACTTGGCGTTTATTGGCGGTTCTGTTGTGGCTGCTTTTTCACAAGGCATCGCCTTGGGCGCTTTACTTCAAGGCGTTGTTGTTGACGGCCGCGCCTATGGCGGTGGTTGGTGGGATTGGCTTACGCCATTTTCCCTGCTTTGCGGTGTTGCTGTGGTGGCTGGTTATGGCCTGCTTGGCGCGACATGGCTCATTATGAAGACAGGTGATGATGTTCAGGCCCGCGCGAGAAAATTGGGTTGGTTTTTTGGGTTGGCGACAATTGGATTTATTGGCGCGGTTAGTTTGGCCACACCGTTCCTGGACGTGAATTACTATAGTCGATGGTTTGAAATGCCGGGTCTGTTTGTGACAATCCCGATGCCATTGGTTATCGGGGCACTTGCGATTACTTTGCTCGCTTCTATGCGGGCGCAACATCGCGAATACAGGCCCTTTATTTTATCGCTTCTTCTTTTTGCTTTGTGTTTTGTCGGGTTGGGAATTTCTATGTTCCCTTACATCGTTCCGCCTCACGTTACGATTTTGGACGCAGCGACGCCTTACCGCTCTCAGATCTTCATGTTTGTTGGGGCCTGCGTTCTGATCCCAGTTATCCTTGGGTACACGGCATTTGCCTATTGGGTCTTTCGTGGGAAGGTTGACCCAGATGAAGGATATCACTGATGAAGCAGGCGGCGAAAAAACTGGGGTGGTTTGTCGGGCTTTATCTCATGGGTTTGGCTATTATCAGTATTGTCGCTTTCATCATACGATCGGCCATTTTGTAGGCGCTTGACGAAATCAGCCAAATAGCCCATATGAGCTTCAGAAACAGGCCGTCCTGGTCCTGTCGCTACTTCCGAACAACATTTCTAATGACTTGAACGCAAAACGCGTTCCTTCGGATGGCAAACTCTCCCAAACCAAAAGAATACCTAATGACAAATTTACTCGAACAAGACCTCGATGAGATGACCGCCATCTCATTGGATGATCTGAAAAAACTAAAACCCAAAGAATTGACGAAATTTGCGGAAGAAGTCGGTATCGAAAATGCTGCGTCCATGCGCAAACAAGACATCTTCTTTGCGATCTTAAAAGACCTCGCCGAAGATGACGTAAAGACAATTGGCTCTGGCGTGCTCGAAGTTTTAAAAGACGGCTTCGGCTTTATGCGCGCTCCGGAAGCCAACTATCTCCCGGGCCCAGACGATATTTATGTCGACCCAAAATTGATCCGGAAATTCGGTCTTAAAACAGGGGATACGATCTCCGGCGAAATTCTCTCACCAAAAGAGAATGAGCGTTACTTCGCTCTGTCCGAAGTCAGCTCTATCAATTTCTCTTCGATCGAAGACGCCCGCAATAAAATTCACTTTGATAATCTTACACCGCTCTATCCTGACCAACGTATGCAGATGGAGATCGAAGACCCATCGCGTAAGGATCAGTCCGGCCGCGTCATCGATATTGTTTCGCCAATTGGTAAAGGTCAGCGTGCATTGATCGTTGCTCCGCCGCGAACAGGTAAAACTGTTTTGCTGCAAAACATTGCCCACTCCATCGAAAAGAACCACCCAGAGTGTTATGTCCTTGTCCTGTTGATTGACGAGCGCCCCGAAGAAGTGACTGATATGCAGCGCAGCGTTAAAGGCGAAGTCGTGTCTTCGACATTTGATGAACCTGCCACACGCCACGTACAGGTCGCCGAAATGGTTATCCAAAAAGCCAAGCGCCTGACGGAGAACGGTAAGGATGTCGTTATTCTGCTCGACTCCATTACGCGCTTAGGCCGCGCTTATAACACAGTTGTGCCAAGCTCCGGTAAGGTCCTGACCGGCGGTGTGGACGCAAACGCCTTGCAACGTCCGAAGCGTTTCTTCGGTGCAGCCCGAAACATTGAAGAAGGGGGGTCACTGACAATTATTGCGACTGCCCTAATCGATACGGGTTCGCGTATGGACGAAGTTATCTTTGAAGAATTTAAAGGCACAGGTAATAGCGAAATCGTGCTTGATCGCAAAGTTGCGGATAAGCGTATCTTCCCTGCAATTGACGTTACGAAATCCGGCACACGGAAAGAAGAGCTTCTCGTCCCGGCAGATGAGCTGCAAAAGACCTATGTTCTTCGCCGCATCCTCAACCCAATGGGCACAATGGATGCGATCGAGTTTTTACTCGGTAAGCTGAAAGACAATAAATCGAATGCTGACTTCTTCGACAGTATGAACACCTAACTGTTCAGTTGAATATCAAACGATAGAGGCTTCTGCGTTATGCGCGGAGGCCTTTTTATTTGGACGGCTTATACGTGCAAAAACAAACCCGCCAATTGCGCCCGCCAGCATTTGTAGGCTGATCCCAAAAGCATCGCGCGCACCTGCAATAATGTGAATATCGAAAAAGTTGGCCTTCATCGCAAAGAGCATTACGAGAATCGCGACGGCACCCGCGACGCAGTACACAATTGGACGGCCAAATTTCGCAAACCGATAAACTAACCCTCCCACTAAAAAAGCAATCGCAAGGGCTATACTTACAAAAATGATGTAAAGTGATCCAAGGTGTTGCAGGTCATAAAGCGTCATAGATAGACGTTCAGCAAAACCAACATCTGCGCCAATATCATCTAATCGCGCCAAGACGTTCTGAGTTTGAAATATAACACCCAACACAACCGCGGTGAGCACTCCAGCAAACCAACCACCAATCCGTTTGAAAATTCCGTCCATAACGATATGGCTAGAGGGGAATGAGGCATAAGGTCAAGCGGAGTTGGAAATGCGTGTATTGAAAACAAGCGTTGGATTTGTACTAGCAGCGAGCGCGTTGACGGCTTGTTTGGAGCCGCAACCCGCGCCGGAATTGACGCAACGTCCTTCGACTGACTTCCGTGTCACCGAAATTCAAACAGGTCTGAAGAATCCTTGGTCTGTTGCTGAACAGCCTGATGGAGCATTTCTCATCACAGAAAAATCCGGAAAACTACTAAGCATCTCTGATGGGGGCGACCGCGTCGAGATTGAGGGTCTACCAACGGATATCTATGCCAGCGGGCAGGGCGGTTTATTGGAGGTTGTCACAGCTCCTGATTTTTCCACCAGTGCAGACGTCTACATCTCTTATGCTTATGGAACAGATGAAGCCAACGGAACCGCGCTTCTCCGCGCGCAACTCGACGGCAATGTTTTAAAGTCTCCAACCGTTATTTTCCGCTCCAGCCCACCCAAGACGGCGGCGTCGCATTTCGGCGGGAAGATCGCATTCTTACCGGACGATACTTTGGTTCTGACTTTAGGGGACGGCTTTGCTTACCGCGAGGATGCGCAAAAGGCGGATACGCATTTAGGGAAACTCGTGCGCCTGACGCGGGATGGCGGCGTGCCGCAAAACAATCCCTTTGTCGGGCAATCGAAAGACGGACGAGAGTTCAAACCTCAAATCTATTCTATCGGCCACCGCAACCCACAAGGCCTCGCTTATGACGCGCAGACCAACACGCTTTGGCAGCACGAACATGGTCCGCGCGGCGGGGATGAGTTGAACCAGATTGAACCCGGCGCAAATTATGGCTGGCCCCTTGCCACCGAAGGGCGTGATTATCAGGGCGCCCGGATTTCGCCTTATGAAACCTTCGAGGGCATGGTTGACCCGGTTCACGGTTGGACCCCATCAATCGCGCCTTCAGGTCTCGCGATCTACCGTGGAAATATGTTCCCAGAGTGGAGGGGTGATGCTTTGATTGGCGGTCTTGCTAGTCGCGATTTGCGCCGTGTGGATTTGGAAAACGGAAAAAGCGTCGGTGAGGAAGATTTACTGTCTGATCTGGATGGCCGTGTCCGCGATGTGCGCGTTGCGCGTGACGGTGCGGTTTTGCTCTTGGTTGAAGATAGTGAAGACGGAAAGCTCTTGCGCCTCACACCCAAATAGCTGCTTTGTTTCTGCGAATGAGTTGCAGGGTTATTGACACTCATTCGCAACTACCCTACATACATCGCATGATCCATTGCATCTGCAATAATATTAACACGGCAAAAGTCGATGCGGCCGCAGCGAACGGCGCAGAAACGGCAGCTTGTGTTCAACGGGCTTGCGGAACCAAGTTCAATTGTGGACAGTGCCGTGTGGATATTGAATCCCGCCTACGCGAGTGGCGCATTGCCAATCCGGCTTTGGAAGCCGCTGAATAGCCCAAAACACCCTGTTTTTCTGCAATTGATTTGCACCCGCGAAGAAACCTTCGCGAATGATTTTCACCTGCACTGATTTCCGTTGACCAACCGCATCTACTTGGGTGAGGACCGCGTAACGATTTTAACAACTCGAAATCTTGAGTTTAAAAATAATGGAGAAGAACATGCGCGGTGACCCAAAAACTATCAAATGGCTCAATACAGCGTTGAAGGCTGAGCTAACGGCTATCAATCAATACTTCCTCCATTCACGCATGCTCAAAGATTGGGGCGTTACGAAACTTGCGAAGAAGGAATATGAAGAGTCCATCGAAGAGATGAACCACGCCGATACGATCATTGAACGTATTCTCTTTTTGGGCGGTCTTCCAAATCTCCAAGATCTAGGAAAACTGCATATTGGCGAAACCGTCGAAGAAATCTTGCAATGTGATATGAAACTCGAAGATCACGCTATTCCAATGTACCGCGATGCTGTTGAGCATTGTGAGAGTGTTCGGGATTACGGCACACGTGATATCCTCCAAGCAATCCTCGTTGAGGAAGAAGAGCATGTCGATTATCTTGAAACGCAATTCGATCTCATTAAACAAATGGGAATTCAGAATTATATTCAACTCCAAAGCGGATCTGTGACGGATGGTGAGGGGTAATCTGACAGGAATGTGATGGGCGAATTACGGCCCTCTTAACGCCCCGCCAAGATTTAGCCTTTACGGCATGATATCTGTGAAACGGGCAATTCTCATATTGACGTCGGCGATTGTTTTGTCGGCCTGCGGTTCCGCACCGAAACCAGCTTCTGTTGGCGGATCGGGTAGCGGTGCATCCGGCGGACTGGTCTTGCGGGATTCCGTTGCTTACTCCCAAATTGACCCGCGCTGGAAATCAGATCGCTTGGGAAACACAAATGATACAATGGGGAGTGATGGCTGTCTGGTGACGGCCGCCTCGATGGCATTGTCAAACCTCGGGTTTCAAACCAGCCCGAAGGATTTGAACAAACGCCTAACCCACACCAAGAGCTATACGAAAAACGGTTGGTTGATTTGGGATGGCATTCGCCGCGTCACAGATGGGCGCGCGAAAGCGACGTTTTATGACAAGGTGGATGCACCGACGATTGATGCCTGTATGCGCCGAGGTGAGTATCCGATGGTGCAGTTCTACTTGCCGAACGGACGTTCACATTGGGCGATGATTGTGAAGCATGATGCGCGTGGATATCATATGCGAGACCCGCTTCGGACGAGTGAAAAACCATTGATTTTTCCTGCGGGGATTAGTGGCTATCGTGCGGTGCGATGTATCGGGTTGGCGGACAAATAAAAAAACGCCCGAACAGATGTTCGAGCGTTTCTATACATAGATGTTTTGGGTTAGGTTCTAGCCTTTATTGCCCATAACCTTGCTTAGAATAAACGACAGGATAGTTCCGCCGACACCGCCAGACACAACACCGCCAAGGATGCTGGAGACGTTTAGGCCTGCGCCATCTGCTGGGCTCGCAAAGACACCTTCAAGGCCTGGAATCATAGGTGCAAGTGCCGCAAGGCCTGTGCCGCCAACAATACCGGTCAAAACCTTACCGGCTGTTCCCATATTTGAGTTTGTCAATTTCCCACCGAGCAAGCCGCCCGCGCCGCCGCTGAGAAGTCCTAAACCTAAACTAACAATATCCATAATATTCCCCAATATTTAACGGTGCCGCGGGTTGCGGCACTTGAAGAAAGTTTGCGGTTTAAACATTTGTTAATCAAGCCAAATTGTCGCAATTCGCTTACCTCAGCGTGCAAAATTCCATAAGTTCTTGATTTGTTCTCGTGATTCTGGTTTCTACACAGTCTCTAATATAGATTCTGAGGCCATTATGGTTGCCCGTATCACGACTGTTGCATTTCAAGGAACAGAGGCGCGCCGCGTCGATGTACAGGTCCAGGTCGTGTCTGGCGGCAAGCAAATTTTCAACGTTGTTGGTTTGGCGGATAAGTCTGTTTCAGAGGCCCGCGACCGCGTTCGAGCCGCATTTGTTTCTCTTGGCCTGCATCTTCCGGGTAAACGGATTACCATAAATTTGGCGCCTGCGGACCTGCCTAAGGAAGGCGCGCATTATGATCTTCCCATCGCAATCGGACTGCTGGCAGCCATTGGCGCTATTCCAGCTGATGCGGTGGAAGGTTTTGCAGCAATCGGCGAACTGAGCCTAGACGGCACCATATGTGCTGTGCCGGGTGCGCTGCCTGCCGCAATCATGGCCAACACACATGACCTCGGATTGATTTGCCCTGAGCCCAATGGGGCAGAAGCGGCGTGGGCAGGGGATCTTCCGCTGCTCGCGCCGCAAACTCTCGTACAGCTCATCAATCATTTTAAGGGCACACAAGTTTTGGGCCGACCCATTGCAGGTCAAATGGTGGAACCTGAAAGCGTATTGGACATGCGTGATGTGCGCGGACAGGAAACCGCAAAACGAGCAATCGAAGTCGCCGCTGCTGGCGGGCATAACCTTCTGATGGTTGGACCGCCGGGGTCAGGTAAGTCGATGTTGGCTGCGCGAATGCCGGGATTATTACCGCCCTTAGCTGCGAATGAATTATTGGATGTTTCCATGGTGCATTCCGTGGCGGGCCTGCTGCACAAAGGCGAGTTGTCGCGCGCGCGGCCATTCCGGTCCCCGCATCATTCCGCGAGCATGGCCGCGATGGTTGGCGGTGGTTCCAAAGCGAAACCAGGCGAAGCCTCTCTCGCCCATCGAGGGGTGTTGTTTCTCGATGAACTACCTGAATTTACACCGCAGGTCTTGGATAGTTTGCGGCAACCGCTGGAGACTGGCGAAATTTCTGTCGCTCGCGCCAATGCACATGTTTCCTATCCAGCTCGATTCCAATTGATAGCGGCGATGAATCCTTGCCGTTGCGGAACAGCCGGAGCGGATGGCGTTGCGTGTCGGCGCGGCGTGCGCTGTGCGGCGGATTATCAAGGCCGCGTTTCAGGCCCATTCATGGACCGGATAGACATTCAAATTGACGTTCCTGCAGTAACGCCCGCTGATCTGGCTTTGCCGCCCGCACCTGAAGGGACAGCTGAAATCGCAGCGCGTGTCGCAGGCGCGCGTGAAATACAAATGGAACGTAATGACGGGGTGGTGAATGCGGCTCTCAGTCAGGTCGTTTTAGAGAAAGTTTCTTCACCCGATGTAGAAGGCCAAAAGCTGCTCATCCAAGCGGCGGAAACCTTGGGCTTAACGGCGCGGGGATATCACCGCGTTCTTCGTGTTGCTCGAACTTTGGCGGATTTGTCTGGATCTGAGGATGTGCACCGATTGCATATCGCTGAAGCGCTATCTCACCGCCGCGCCAGAACAGGGCTTGTTGGAAGACAATCCTCAACCAAATCTATGTCCCGCATTCCGAAAAACCCCTTTTACAGCTCGTAAATTGCGCGGTTTTCAACGCTGAAACCTTAACAAAACCTTCCAAAAAAGCGCGCAAAAAGTGTATTTCACCCGCCTTCGGTAACCGTTCTTTTAGATTAGACCCTCAAAAGGGTGAGGACGTCTTAACCATAAGTGCGCCTCATTCGAGGAAGTAGAACTGTGGTGAAGGCAAGATCGAGGAAGTACCATGTCACCAGACGACATTTTTGCGGCGCAATTCTGGCCTTGGCCTGACCCAGCAATCAAACGTGACGCGCAAGGCCGTGTTCTATTTGTCAACGCTGCCTTTTTAGGCCTTTATGGCGGACAAGTTGAAGATTGGCGCGGCAACGCTGTCGGGGGTTGGCCGGCTCCACAAGCGGGTGGTTCAGCGCCTTACAGGTTTGAAACACGTCTACCTGGTTCAGATGGCAGCGAACAGGTTTACGATTGGATGGAACAGACCTTGGCAGACGGCAATGCTTTTGCGCTCGCTAGAAATGTCACCGTCTTTACACAAGCCCCGGAACCAGATCCGGCTCATGTCGTCGTACCTGAGCAAAACCAAGCTCCCGCGCAGCCCGATTTACCAGCTGAGCAAATGCCAGCTTATGAAACACCAGCTTATGAGGCGGAACCCGCCCACGCTCAGGTTGAGGCACCAGCCGTAGAAGCCCCAGCTCCGTCGCTCGAGGCGCCTTCTATTCCAGATGTTCCAATGCTTCAGGCTGAGCCGGCTCAAATTCCAGTCCCTGACATCGAAATACCAAACATCGATATTCCTTCTGACGATGCTTACGCCTTGACTGACGCGCCGCAGGCAGCGCCAACACCAGAAGCGCCTATACAAGAAGAACCTCGAGAATTTGAACGCCGCGCGCTTCCGATTGAAGACGATTCTGCCGTTCTAGGAAATAACTGGCGCGACGCAGTGATCGCAAAAGCCGTCGGCGCAGAAGATGTTGCACCAAGTGCCGGGCCGGATATGGGCGCTGAAATCGCGGAACCCGCACCGACACAATCAAACGATGGACCTGTTCGCATTCTCTTAGCTGAAGATAATGCGATCAACGCTTTGTTGACGCGCACGCTTTTAGAAGCAGAAGGCCACACGGTTGATACGGTCGAAGATGGCGCTCTTGCCGTGGAAGCAATGAAAACCGCCAACTACGATTTAATCTTCATGGATATGCGCATGCCGAACATGGACGGTTTGGAGGCCACCCGGAAAATCCGGACGCTTCCAAATGTCAGCCGCGCCCTTCCGATCATTGCATTGACCGCGAATGCGTTCGACGATGATCGGAATGCCTGCTTCGATTCCGGTATGAATGATTTCATGACGAAACCCGTTAGCGCAGAAGAGCTTTCTGAAAAAGTCCGCGACTGGACAAGCGACGAGGCCAAAGCCCGGATGATGCAAGCAGCTTAGGCTTCGCCTTTTCTGGCAATCCTGATCCACTCGATCAACGCTAAGACACTCGCGATCCCGCCAAATCCGGCACAGATAACGAAAGCGGTTGCAAAACCGTCTTCCTCAATAATTGCGCCAATGGCGGGCCGCCCAAGTGTTCCCAACAACATGACCAGGCTGGCAAGCAAGGCATATTGAACGACGGCGTATTGTTTTGAAACGATTGAAGAGAGATAGGCTATTGATGCCGCACTCGCTAGGCCAACGGCAATGTTCTCTAGAGTTATCACGCTGGTTAACCGTGCCATTCGAATATCCATACCAAAGGTCTCGAAGAGATGGTCAATTTGCAATGCTTTTAATACCGGGTCGGTATAGACCGCTCCAATTGCCAAATCGGCAAAGAGGAGGTTTGTCGCTGAGGCGAAAACCACACCAAAGAAAAACACCGGCATTCGACCAAACCGCAGCATAGCCAAACCTCCAATGGCGATTCCTGCAATCGTTGCAAAAACGCCAACCAATTTTGAGGCAAACCCAACCTCTGAGAGGGTGTGTCCCAAAGCGCCATAATCTTCTCCAAGATAAAATGGATAAGCAAACCCACCCCAAATCAAGTCGGTAAACCTGTAAGACAAAACGACAGCCATCACTAAAATAACAGCCCACCTTAACCTTCCCACTAATTCCATCATTGGTTCAACGATTGCTGCGTACAATACCGACAGAGCGCCATGCCCTAACTCTTGCTCTTGATTGGATTGACGGCTTTGCAGCCAAACCATCACTGCGGATACAAGGCCAAGCCATATTACCGTTGAGAAAATAACCCACCGCCCCTCATTCCTTATGAATGCTATAGCACTGTGGTTTTCGGGGTCTGCCAATGCACCCGATGCGAAATCAATGATCAGGTAAAACCCAACACACCAACCCGCCAACACCAAAAGTGTCGCGATGTTTTTTTGACGAATTGTCAATCCTGTCGCTAATTGAGATTTTGAGGAGGTCTCTTCCGGCAACGAGGTTGGTTTTGCTATTAAGACACCAATACTTGAGAATGCTAGAAGCGCCGTTGCCGCAAAAAAAGTTGGTCGCCAACCAAAGTTATCGGCAATGATAAGGGCAACGAACCCGCCCATGATAGAAGCAATTCGATATCCAAATTGTTCAACGGTGGACAAGATATCGAGGTGTTGCCCGTCACGCGCAGCTTCAATTCGCCAGCCGGCTAAAACAATATCAAAGCAGGATGAACTGAAGGCGATCCCAACGGCGAGCAAGGCAATCATACCCAACCCCGAGGGTGGTTCCGACATTGATAAAAATGCCATCCCAATCACTGAAATGCCCAAGAAAAGGAACATCCAAAATCGCCTTGGACCCACCTTAAGGCCAAGCGGCGTTCTTCGACTTTGAAGCGCGGCGGCCCACATGAATTTAAAGGAATAAGCTAAGATTGCCCAGGACAATAAACCGATCTCAACTGGCTTCACCCCTGTGGTTGTGAGCCAAGCGTTTAGCGTTCCTCCAACAACGACATAGGGAAGACCGGATGCAAGGCCGAGGATCAACATCGCCAAGACCTGTCGGTCCGTCAGCGCCAGTTTCAATGCGGCGCGAGTTGTCATTTTTTCGGGAGTTTTGATTTCGCTCATAGGAATATCTCTAGGCTAAGCGTGGCAGGCTTCCAAGTCGGAGTTTTAACCGCTCGAAATCTTTAAGACCGACACGCTTACTGACAATTTACCCTCGTCAAACGCTTGCGGCGCAGGCCATTTTGAGACACGTTCCCCTCCGAAATGACAGCTCCAATCAAACCCGAAAAAGCTCATAAATTGACGCCTATGATGGCGCAATTTCTGGCGATCAAAGAAGGCGTTGGGCCCGAGGCCGTCTTGTTTTATCGCATGGGCGATTTTTACGAATTGTTTTTTGATGATGCGGTTCGCGCGGCCGCTGCTCTCGATATTGCATTGACCAAGCGCGGGAAACACCTCGGTGAACCTATTCCAATGTGCGGCGTGCCTGTGCATGCATCCGAGGTTTACCTCCAGCGTTTGATCAAAAAAGGCTTTCGTGTTGCCGTTTGTGAACAAACAGAGGACCCTGCCGAAGCGAAAAAACGTGGCTCCAAATCCGTCGTCCGCCGGGAAGTTGTTCGACTGGTCACACCGGGAACGCTGACCGAAGATTCGCTGCTTGAGGCGCGCGGATCAAATTTGATTTTGGCGATCGCCAGAACGGCGGCGGGAGATCATGGTTTAGCGTGGGCCGATGTATCTGATGGTACGTTTAAAACCTCTGCATCAACAGCCAAAGATCTACCGGCTCAAATTGCGGCGCTCAGCCCGCGGGAACTCGTTCTACCAGAAGGGTTTTACCGTGACGCAGACGCTATGTCGGCTTTGTCGTTGGAGGGGGTTGCTCTTACGCCTCAGCCAGAAACAAAATTCGATGTCCGTGCGGGCGAGCGCCGCTTGTCCGAACGGTTCAAGGTTGGTGATCTGGAAGGCCTGGGTGATTTTTCGAAAGCGGAAGTTTCGGCGGCGGGCGCTCTGCTGGAATATTTGACACTCACCCAAGCAGGCGCGCCCGTCCAATTGTCTGCTCCCCAAACCTCAAAAACCAGCGGCTTTCTTGCAATAGACCCTGCAACCCGGGCTAGCTTGGAAATAGATCGTACCCAAAAAGGTGCGCGAGCAGGCTCTTTATTGGCTGTTATAGACCGTACGGTTACGGGCCCCGGCGCGCGTGAGTTATCGGCACGTCTTAATCGTCCACTTTTGGATGTCGCAGATATCAATGCCCGACTAGAAGCTGTCGATTTTTTCTTAAGAGAAGATAGTTTGCGCCAAGCCCTTCGCGGGCATTTGCGCGGTGCGGGGGATATGGCGCGGGCGGTATCTCGTTTGGCTTTGGGCCGCGGCGGTCCACGTGATTTGCAAGCTTTGGCAAATACGCTCAAACTTTGTGAAACCATCGTCGCGGGATTTGCAGAGAAACCAAATACCAAACCACCTGTCGCAATAGATAACGCAATCCACGGGATTAGCCTCTCTAATAAAGCAAATATCGCTATTTTGGTCCGCGACTTATCCAAAGCCCTTCAACCCGACGTCCCAATGCTGGCTCGCGACGGAGGATTTATCGCGGCTGGATGGTCGCCAGAGATAGACACATTGAAAACATTGCGGGACGATTCCCGACGTTTAATCGCAGGGCTACAAGCGGATTATGCGAAGCTGGCCGACATCACGACGCTTAAAATCAAACATAATAATGTTCTCGGCTATTTTGTAGAAGTCAGCCCGAAACATGCAGACGCAATGTTAAATCGGGGACCCGAAAGCCCGTTTATTCACAAACAGACTTTGGTTTCAGGGGTCCGCTTCACAACGGTCGAACTAGCGGAATTAGATAGCAAAATTGCGAGCGCTGCCGAACGAGTAACCGCGCTGGAAATCGATGTCTTTAACAGTTTTGTTGACCGGGTCATAACCCACGTTGATATCATACGCGAGATGGCGGCGAGTTTGGCGCGCTTGGATGTACAGGCGGGTTGGGCTGTTTGGGCGGAGGAGAGCAAAGCGGTTCGCCCCGTTATTTCTGACGGCCCTGAGTTTAAAGTTAAAGGTGGCCGCCATCCGGTTGTTGAAGATGCGCTTCGGAAATCCGGCGCACCTGCTTTTACTTCAAATGATTGTGCTCTGTCGTCTGCCGCTAAAACTGCGCCGCGCCTGACTTTAATTACAGGTCCCAATATGGCGGGTAAGTCGACTTACCTTCGACAAAACGCGTTGATGTTTATTTTGGCCCAATCAGGAGGCTATGTCCCGGCAGAGGCCGCCGAGATTGGAGTTGCGGATCAATTATTCTCGCGCGTCGGAGCGTCAGATGATTTGTCGAAAGGTCGATCCACCTTTATGACAGAAATGATCGAAACGGCGGCTATCCTTAATCAAGCGACGGAGCGCAGCTTTGTCATTCTGGATGAGATTGGACGTGGAACCTCAACTTTTGACGGGCTGTCCATCGCTTGGGCCAGCGTCGAACACCTGCTGACCGTGAATAAATCGCGCGCATTGTTCGCGACGCATTACCATGAATTGACGGAATTGATTGATGGGTTGGAGGGCGCGGAGAACGCATCTCTTCGTGCCAAAGAGTGGGACGGCGAATTGGTGTTTTTGCATGATGTAAAACCCGGCGCTGCGGACCGGTCATATGGTGTGCAAGTCGCAAAGCTTGCGGGCCTTCCAATCGCGGCAGTAGATCGTGCGCGTGCCGTGTTGGAGCGACTGGAATCGGATTCGGTAAATGCGGCCTCCGCGCCTGTCGGCTTACCGCTTTTTACAGCCACGGTCGCGGCACCAGTCGAACCGAGTAAAATTGATCTTGCCTTAGCTCGCCTTGATGTTGACAGCCTTTCGCCTCGCCAAGCCCTTGATTTGCTCTATGAACTACACGGCAAGGCAAAGGATAAAACAGGATAGACATGGCCCGCGCTCCTCAAAACCAGAAAAAAATCCCTGACCGAGAAATTGCTCCAACGACGGGCTTTTCTTTGGAAAAATTGTCAGCTGAACTTGATAAACTGGGTCAGACGGGAGGGTCAAACTTACGAACGCAAGTCCTCACCCATCTAAAGTCTCATTTATCGACATCGAAAGATTTTGCACGAGAGCGATTTCAACGTGGCCGGTTGGATGGGTTAGAAACTGCGCGCGTTATCGCGGCCCTTCACGATGATATCGTCAAGGCACTATGGATATTCACGACGCGACATGTTGTTGCTTCAGAAAACTCCGAGGATGTCGGACTGTTTTCTCTTTGCGCTGTTGGTGGGTATGGCCGAGGTGAAATGGCCCCAGAGTCCGATTTGGATCTCCTGTTCCTGACAACCGAAAAATCTGACTCGGCTTACACCGAAGCGCTAACAGAATATATTTTATACATGTTGTGGGATCTCGGCCTGAAGGTCGGGCACGCCTCGCGAACAGTGGATCAGTGTCTAAAGCTCGCGAAGGAAGATCAGACAATTTTGACCAGCCTTCTGGATGTGCGTCACTTGATTGGCGATCAAGATTTATCAGAGTTGCTTTACCGCCAGTTTCGAAAAACAATAACACGCGGCAAAGGCCGGGCTTATATTTCTGCTAAACTAGCAGAGCGTGACAATCGCCACGCGCAGGAAGGCAATTCCCGCTACGTTATCGAGCCAAATATAAAAGAGGGCAAAGGCGGTCTTCGCGACTTGCATGTTTTGTATTGGATCACACGGTTCTTAGATCGGGATGGGAAAATCACCGACCCGCAACGCGCCATGGACTACACTAAAATGGGCCTGTTCGATGAACGCGCTGCGAAAAGGTTTAGGCGCGCTGCGGACTTCCTCTGGCGGACCCGCCATCACCTCCACTGGACGGCGGGCCGCCCGACCGAACAGCTCAGCTTTGATATGCAGGTTCGTCTGGCGCCAATGATGGGACATGCCGTTGAAGAGGTAGAAGTCGCGGTTGAGCGGTTTATGCGAGAGTATTTTACAAATGCGCGAGAGGTGGGTGCCTTGACCCGAATTGCTTGCGCAAAACTTGAAGCTGAGAAAGCCATCCGCCTACCTAAAAGTCTGGACGCTCTCTTGCCGGGTTCCCGTCGAAATTTGAAAAACAAAGACTTCTTTATTGACCATGGCCGGTTAAATTTTGCGGACCCTATGACGATCCGCGAGAAACCATCACAAATCTTGCAACTTTTCGAAACTGCGGGCCGTCGGAATATTGATATCCATCCGGATGCGTTCTCCGATATTGATTTTCGGCGTAATCTAATTGACCGGGACTTCCGTCGAAATCCGGAACATTCTGAAATTTTTCAGAAAACCCTGCTCAATGCTAAAGCGCCTTATGCAACGCTAAAGACCATGAATGAGGCGGGTGTGTTGGGGCGCTATCTCTCCGAATTTGGCGGGATTGTCGCGCGAACCCAATTTAATATGCATCACGCTTATACAGTGGATGAACACACGCTGCGCTTGATTGATAATTACGACAATCTGGCCAAAGGCCGCCTCGAAGAAGACATTCCGATGGCGACAAGGGTCGCCAGACAATTCAATCAAACCCAACGCCTGACAATGTTTCTTGCTTGTTTGTTGCACGACACAGGTAAGGGAAAAGGCGATCAGTGTATTGAGGGCGCGCAATTGGCGCATAAAGCCTGCCGCCGTTTGGGTATTCCGCAAGACATAACAGATGATGTGGCATGGCTCGTCCGTCGGCATTTGGACATGAGCGAAACTGCTCAACGCCGAGACATTTCTGACCCGGAAACAATCGAAAACTTTGCGAAACTGATGGGGTCGAAACGTCGGCTCGATTTGCTGCTCGTTCTTACAGTTTCGGATATTCGGGCTGTCGGTCCAGGTATCTGGAATGACTGGAAGGCTACCCTTTTAAGAAGTCTATACCTCGCGACGGAGAATTATCTGGAAGGTCATACTGATCTGGCGCCATCGTCAAAAATAGCGTCTCGAAAAGAACAGCTCTTGGAGCGCCTATCTGAAAGTACCGCTGCATCCATTGCGCCTATCACAGATCATCTAGCGGATGGGTATTGGCTTGGTTTCTCGATGGCCAAGATGGTTATGCACGCCCGATTTTTTGAAACCTTGCTGAAATCCGGACATGACCCTCAAACGGATACAGCGACAAAAACACGTGTAAATCCACGGCGGAATGTGACGGAACTTTGGGTGTTGACCCGAAATCGTCCCGGACTGTTTCGGGATTTGTCACTTGCGATAACGGCCAGCGGAGCCTCCATCACAGGCGCGCGTTTGAATACAGGTGCCGACGGATTGGTCATCAATACGTTCTATCTACTAGGTGCGGATGGAGAGGCGTTTAGCGCAAAATCCCCTCACGTTTTAGAGGCCCTTCGGGCAACCTCAAGACATGCCGCGCAAGGCCAGACTGATAAGCTCTCAATCCCGATAGGTTTAAAGTCGCGTCGGGCTGGGGCAATCCCGGTTGTTCCAAAAGTTCGATTCCCGTCGACGGAGGCAGAGGACACCTGTATTATTGAAGTGCAGGGCCGTGACCGTGCTGGGCTTTTATACGAGCTGGCCGCCTATTTGACCGAGGCGGGTTTCGACATTTCTACTGCTCATATTGAAGTTGTTGGCGCAATGGCTGTTGACGTTTTTTATGTCCAATGTGCCGTGTTGGATGAGAAAACCAAGAAACGATTGCGGACCGGACTTCTCGATATTTTGCGAGATCCCGAGACAAAGTCTAAAGCCGCCTAATGCGTCTTTTACGGTCCACCGCGATTATCGGATCTTTGACTTTGGTCTCGCGCCTTTTGGGGCTCGTACGGGATATTTTAATTGCGCGCTTCCTCGGCGCGGGCGTTGTTTCGGATGCTTTTTTTACAGCCTTTAAGCTCCCCAACGTTTTTCGCCGGATGTTTGCAGAAGGCGCCTTTAATGCGGCCTTTGTTCCGCTTTACGCGAAACGCATAGAGCAGGATGGCGAGGTTGCTGCGGATGGGTTCGCTTCTGAATCAGCCGCCTGGCTGTTTGCTGTTGTCGCTTTTCTGGTGATTGCATTTGAGTTGACGATGCCATGGTCGTTAAACATTATCGCCTTCAGCATGGATAAAACCACGCTGGAAAACGGCACGACGCCTTACGATTTGGCGGTACTCTATGCATGGCTAACAATGCCGTATTTGCTGTTTATGTCGATGACAGCCTTGTTCTCAGGCGTGCTCAATACAAGAAACCATTTCGCCCTCGCGGCGGGCGTGCCGATTGTTTTGAACATCCTAATGATCGGAACCCTCGTCCTATCGGGTGGGTTGGAGTGGTCACAACGTAATATCGGTTTAGCTTTGTCGGCGGCCATCACTCTGTCCGGCGCAGTTCAAATGGCGTTGGTTATTTGGGGATGCCGCAAGGCTGGTGTCAAATTTGGATTCAGGCGTCCACGCTATACGCCAGGCGTGCGCCGTCTGGTGACTCTCGGTATTCCTGGCATTATTAGCGCAGGTATCACGCAAATTAACTTGCTCGTCAGCCACGCTATTGCGCTGAGCGAGGCCAGCGCTGCTAGCTGGCTAACTTATGCAGACCGGCTTTATCAATTGCCGCTTGGCATGATCGGGATTGCTATGGGCGTGGCGTTGCTTCCGACTTTATCCCGCTCCATTCGCGCGGGCCGCGAAGGTGATGCAAAGACAACGCTCAACCGCGGTATAGAAATATCGCTCTTTCTAACTTTGCCTGCGGCGGTCGCGCTTTATGTTATTCCCGACTTCTTGATTTCAGGAATTTATCAACGCGGCGCTTTTACGTCTGAAACAACGCTCCAAGTGGCAAAAGCATTGCGCTGGTTTGCTCTTGGCCTGCCAGGCTTTGTTTTGCTGAAGGTCCTAACCCCTGCCTTTTTCGCGCGGGAAAACACCCGAACGCCTATGATTTGGGCCGGAATTTCAGCCGCGATCAACCTCTCTCTTGGCTATACCCTGTTTCAGATTATTGGGTTTCATGGACTGGCGCTCGCCACATCAATCGCGGCCTGGGTGAACGTCTTTGGTTTGTCGGTTTTACTCTTAAAGTCGGGTGATTTGAGTCCCGACGCGAGTTTGACAAAACACCTACCGCGCATTGGCTTGGCTAGTGCTGTAATGGGCGCAGGGCTTTGGTGGGGCCGATCAATCTTGCCGGAACTTGGCGCGTCCAATATTCTGATGGATTTTTTCTGGCTCATACTTGTCTCCGTCGCTGGCGTAATTCTGTACGGTATTGCTGCGACCCTCTTGCGGGCCTACGACCTCGCCGATATAGGCAGGGCGTTTTCTAAATCTGCCCCGAAAGCTTAGGCCATGTCCGAAAATAAAATGCCGACTTATTCCGGCCCCGACCGCGTCTTTTCGGGTGTGCAGCCGTCTGGCTCACTTCACCTGGGAAACTATCTTGGTGCGTTGAAGAAATTCGCCAAATTACAGCACGAAAAGGACTGCGTGTTTTGTATTGTAGATTTGCATGCGATCACCGTGCCGCAAGACCCCACAAAACTCGCCGACCAAACCCGCGAGATTGCGGCGGCTTATTTTGCGGCTGGCGTCGATCCCAAAAAAGCAATCGTCTACGCACAATCCTCTGTTCGCGCTCATACGGAGCTGGCTTGGTATTTTAACTGCGTGGCACGTACGGGTTGGCTCAACCGCATGACGCAGTTCAAAGACAAAGCTGGTAAGAATGCGGAGCGCGCCAGCGTCGGGCTTTATACTTATCCTGTGCTTCAAGCCGCCGACATTTTGGCGTTTAAAGGTACGCATGTCCCGGTTGGTGAAGATCAGAAACAGCATTTGGAACTGTCTCGCGACATTGCCGCGAAATTTAATCATGATTTTGATGCGCCAAATTTCTTCCCGATTCCCGAACCCCTGATTGAGGGCCCTGGAGCCAAGATCATGTCTTTGCGGGACGGAACTAAGAAGATGTCAAAGTCTGATCCGTCGGACGGATCTCGGATTAATTTGACCGACACGCCCGACCAAATTTCGAAAAAGGTCCGAAAGGCCAAGACAGACACCGGCGCGGTTCCTGCTTACGCTGAAGAGATGGAGGGCCGTCCTGAAATCGCGAATCTTATCGGGATTTATGCCGCATTGTCTGAACGTTCAGAAGCCGACATTATGAACGAACATGGTGGCGGTCAGTTTGGTCCGTTCAAAGCCGCTCTGGCCGAAGTCGCAGTTGAAAAGTTGCGTCCCGTAACAGAATTGATGAATCGCTATCTCGCCGCTCCGGATGAGATAGATGCGATTTTGAACAAGGCTGGTGATGACGCCGCGGCAATCGCTGATCCGATCGTTGCAGATGTGCGTAAAATTATTGGATTTAGAGGAGCCTAACATGCGCCGAATTCTTCTGACACTTGCGGCCCTGACCCTTATTGGCTGCGGTGAGCACACCCATCCTGGCGAAGGCATCGAAATTTCCAACGCGCGCATCAATCCGCCACTGCCGGGTCAAACGACGGGCGTCGCTTTTATGGAATTGATAAATTACGACGATAGTGACCGCTTGCTGGCCATTACATCGTCCGCAAGCGATAGGATTGAGCTTCATACGCATTTGAATGAAGACGGTGTGATGAAAATGCGCCGTATTGACGGCGTTGACTTACCTCACGTTGAAGCGGTGGCTCTCAAGCCCGGCAGCTTCCACGTCATGATGTTCGATACAAGTGTTGCCCTAGGTGATGAGGTTGTTCTCACGCTAGATTTTGAAAATGCTGATGATCTGACAGTCGTCGCGCCAGTTGTTCTTCGCGGCGAAATGCCAAGCGGTGACGCGGATCACGGCAGTCATTCAGGGCACTAACCCGAATTCAAAATGTCAGTGATGTGACGTCGCCGGCTTTTCTAATCCGTTTCAACTCAGTCTGGAAATTTTCATATCTTGCCTGAGTGGAGGGGTGTGAGCTTTCAGTTTCACTCCCGCCTTCGTGAGGATGGGCCGTATTGTCCCAATAGGCCACTGCGGCTTCAATATCATATCCGGCTCGTGCCATCAGGACGAGGGCCATTCGATCGGCTTCCAGCTCCAATTCCTGGCTGGGCGCTTTGTCAATATGACCTGCAATTACATGGGCCATTTCGTGGGCAATCACGAGGGCGAGGTTTGTATCATCCGGAACGGATCGCATCAGCGCAGAGGTAATCAGGACATCCGTCCCATCGGTGTGCCCATTTATGTCATTTGAGAAAACGACTTTTGCGGGGATGTCGCAGGCCGTGTCAGGGCGGATACGCGCTAGGAATTCTTGCCCACTAGCTGTGCGAATGCGAACTTTGGATAAGACGCTGTCAAAGCCGTTTCGTAAAACGGCGCGATTATAGGTGTTCATCAATTTTTCGGAACTGATTGGGTTTCCATTCACGGCCAAGATTTTATCTCCAGGCTCAATGCGAGCTTCAGCTGCAGAGGTATTAGGCCGCACGGCCCGCACATATATTCCGCTAGGCTTCACGCCCAAGAGGGATTCTGCCATAGGGCGAATGGGTTTTGGGTAGTCTTCCAATCGGTGAATTGTGAATCCTGGGTCACGCCGAGTTTGGGGACACAGTTTGGCATTTTTCAAACGCAGCGGCGCAGCAACACGGGCCAGTCTTTGGTTCAGGCCTTGATATTCGGCCAATACATCTTCGAAGGTTGTGTCTGCTGCGCGCGTTGCAGATGTCGGCAGAGGGGTTGGGGCAGGCTGATGTGTTGCCTCCAACTCAGGCGCGGCTGAACTATCCGCGCAGCCTGTCGTCAAAACCATAACGAGCGCTAAACTTCGAATTAACTGCCGGATGGGTCATCCCCCGAAATGAAATTGGGAAGAAGGGCGGCGCCCGATTTCTGCTTGGCCAAAATTTCCTCGCGTGCCGCCCGGATACGTAAATAGCGATCCGGAAATGTTGGATGGGTCTTGGCCCGGTTAATGCCTTTGGGGGAAACCTTGGCCAGCCGTTGCCAAAAACCCTCTACGCCCTCAGGTGAGTATCCAGCCCGTACCATATAATAGAGACCGACATAATCGGCTTCACTTTCAAACGGACGGGTATATCGCGTGCCGCCGAAACTGATGATATAATTCCCGATGGATTTTCGGATATGTCCCATGGAATTGTGCGCCAGTTCATGTCCGATGATGAGGGCCAGCTCGCTATCGCTTTGTGTGAATTCCATCATCCCAGATGTAATTGTAATGTTCCGTCCGTCAGCATAAGCGTTGATAACGGTACTATTCC
The DNA here is from genome assembly GCA_039975855.1 of Litorimonas sp. Classification (GTDB taxonomy): domain Bacteria; phylum Pseudomonadota; class Alphaproteobacteria; order Caulobacterales; family Maricaulaceae; genus Litorimonas. Next base: position 216,618 of record JBDWGH010000005.1, read on the forward strand.
TCAGTTGAAGGTTATAATCACAGGCAGAGACTGGCTCGACCTTGATCGTAATGTTTTCGCTTCCGCGCCGAATATTGACGGTATTATCTGCCAAAACATTATCCCAGCTATCACCGTCCAACTTGGCTGGCTCTCCGGCATCATTCAAAATAACGTCGCCGCGTTTAAAACCAGCCAAGGCAGCTGGACTGCCATCGGCAATATGGAAAATTCGAGCGGTTTCATCGGCGCCTAACACTTGGCCAGCTGCCGATCGAAGCCGCTTTGGGTAGGATTTAAGGCTATGTGTTTTCACGCCGATCGCCGCGCGGACCTTTGGGCAGAGTTCTGAGTTTGCCGTCAGAACGGGCCAACCCGCATTTAGTAAAACGCCAGCATCAATTTCGATTTTGCGTAATGCTTCGGTTTCTTGATACTGAGTTTCCGCGGCCAAATCTGGAGCAGTGATTTCGGGAAGGCGCGTGTCTAGACCTGCGCAGGCGGTTAAGGCGGAGCTTAAAAACAAGGCAGTCAGTAAATAGGGACGCGAACTCATAACCTATGCACCTTGCACAGATTGCCAGCTTACCGTCAATGTGACTTGCGCATCACAGTGACGTGTCCCACATAGCGGTCATGTTTATACAAACCGAAGATACGCCGAATCCGGCAACATTAAAATTCCTTCCAGGTCGAGACGTTGTTGGCCCTGACGGGCGAGTGCGCGAATATACGCGTGGGGATGATATCGCGGATGCGCCAATGGCTGAAATGCTATTCATGATTCCCGATGTTCACCGCGTCTTTTTCGGAAATGACTATATCTCTGTGACGCGCGGTGAAGATGCGCAATGGAAACATCTAAAGCCCGCGGTTTTGGGCGCGATTATGGATTTCTACGTCGCGGGCGGCACGCCGCTTCTGGACCAATTGCAAGCTGGCGATGTCGAAGAACGAGTCTATGAAGGCGAAACACTGGAAATCGTTGAGCAAATCAAAGAGCTGATTGAGCTGCGCGTACGCCCGGCCGTCGCCCAAGATGGCGGTGATATTGTTTTCAAACATTTCGATGATGCGGATGGCATTGTCTTTTTGGAAATGCGCGGTGCTTGCGCGGGTTGCCCGTCCTCCACAATGACGCTCAAACACGGAATTGAAAATCTGTTGAAACACTATGTTCCGGAAGTGAATGGTGTTGAACAGGCTGTGGCCTAATCTTTGAATGATTGTCTTAGGTCTCGATACGACGGGCCCAAATTGCTCAGTCTCTCTTGTAGACGATAGCTCTGTGCGCGCGCATATTTGCCGGAATATTGGACGTGGCCATGCCGAAGTTTTGGCCGGAATGGTTGCTGATGTCTTCGACATTGCGGATCTGCACCCTGCGGATGTTGATCGTCTCGCCGTGTGTACGGGGCCGGGAAGCTTTACGGGGCTTCGCGTCGCACTCTCATTTGCCAAAGGATTCGCCTTGCCGCGAGAATTGCCAGTTGTTGGCATTGATGCGTTGGAGATTACAGCAATCGGGATGGACCCAGAGTCTGAAAAACGGCTTGCTGTGTCTCAAGATATTCGCCGCGCTGAATTTTTCTTTGCTGTCTATGAGAACGGCGTCCCGGTCTTTTCGCCTCAAGCTATTTCAAAAGATGAAATGGAAGAGCGCTCTAAAGACGAAGATGCGGTCCATGATGTTCTTGTGGACACGCGCATTCTCGCCTGGCTCGCGATGGACCGAAACCCGGAGTCTCATCCAGCCGAGCCGCTCTATTCTCGCGGCCCTGACGCGAAATTGCCGGGCGGCAAATCTCTGCCGAAACCAAAGACGTGAGAGCGCTCGCCGCCACAGATGCGCGGGACATGGCAGCCATTCATGCGGAGAGTTTTGATCGGTCTTGGGAGGCCATTGAAATGGCTACCCACACGCAACGCGATCTGTGTCTCGGGGCAGACCAAAACGAATCCTTGTCTGCATTTATCATTGTATCAACGGCCGCAGACCAAGCCGAAATTCTGACAATTGCCACGACGACGACGGCGCGTCGCCAAGGCTTTGGCCGAAAACTGATAGATCATGCGGTCAAAACTCTACGCGAACGAGGCGTCGCTGAGTTGTTTCTGGAGGTTGCCGAAGACAATATTGGCGCGCTGGCCCTTTATCGTGATGCTGGTTTCCAACCTATTGGACGTCGCCCCGGATATTACCGAAGAGAGGATGGCCGAGTCGCCGCTATCACCTTTTCGAAAAAGGTCTAGCGATACGGCGCGCAGCAGAGTATTAGAGAAATATGACAAGTATCCTTGAAAAAAAATGTGTCGAACGCGGTCTGCGCATGACAGATCAACGCCGCATCATCGCGCAAGTCCTGTCGGAAGCGACAGACCATCCAGATGCAGAAGAAGTCTATACGCGCGCCAGCGCCAAAGACCCGAAGATTTCACTCGCCACTGTTTATCGAACCGTGCGTTTGTTTGATGAAGCCGGTATTATCGAAACACATGATTTTCGGGATGGCCGCGCGCGTTATGAGCTCGCCGAGGGCGAACATCATGACCATTTGATTGATGTCCAAACAGGCGACGTCATTGAATTCGTCAATGAAGAGATCGAAAAGCTGCAGGAAAAAATTGCAAAAGAACTCGGCTATGAACTCGTCGATCACCGTATGGAGCTCTACGGACGGAAGATCAAAGATTGATGTCTAACTTTCTGCGCGCCGGCTTCGTCGTTTTGCCAGCGTGGATTATCCTAGCAACGATCGCCGGATTTTTTGCAGGTGATTACAATCCAATTGCATCCCATGTCAGTGTTATGACGCTGGAAGATACGCCTGGACATTTTATTGCCAATTTAGCTGCGCTGATTGCTGGCGGCAGTCTTGTTCTATTTGGTTTAGGTCTCTGGCGATTGTCTAAACGCATATTTGCTGCAGGCGCGCTTTGTTGGATCGTCTTTGGTGTTTCGATGATTGGGAACGGAATTTGGCCGATGGGGTCACCCATGCACGGTATTTACATAATCGGTATATTCAATGTGCTGGCGCCAGCTCTGACCTTGCTGGATTTGCGTGATTCGCACTTGATGCGAAAGTTGCACGGCGTAACGGTTTTCGTGAGTTTGATGGGTGTGTTATATCTCTGGATATTGCTTAACGGATTCGACCCAGAAGGGTATTCTGGCCTGACCCAACGTATATTCGGGTCTATCAATTATCTGTGGCCTTTCGTCTTTGCTTGGACATATTTTCGCAGCCACGCTCGGCCATAGGGTTTTGACTCAATATTAGCTTTTTTTTCGTAAGTCCTCGCCATGGACTTTCTGACCTTCATATCCTTGCTTTGGGAGTTGTTTAACGACGTGCCCCAAATCATCACGGGATTGCTGATTTTTCCACCATTGCTTTATTTGGTAAAACGTCTCTCCGGGACATCCAAAGGCTTGTCGGATTTCATGCCCAGCGGCGAGGACCTTTACAGCTACCGCAATAATTTCATGTTGGTGATGTTGAACATCGTGACGTGGACGGCCTTGTTCGTGGTCTTTGATCAATATCTCATCAATTTTTGGGAAGACACATTCGGTATGACGCGTTTGGACCCTTTCAGGTCCTGGCCTTTGGCGGCGCAAGTCTTGGTCATGCTCGTGATATTGGATTTCACAAATTACTGGTCACACCGCTTGCTGCACCGTCCTTGGATGTGGGGCATTCACAGCCTGCACCATTCGGATGAGCATATGAATTTCTCGACGAATTTCCGCGTGCATGGTTTGGAAATGGTCCAAATGAAAATGGTTGTGGTTGTGATTACAGGATGGCTCAGCCTACCTGCCGCAGCGCTGGCCGTCGCTGTGTTCTTGCGGGGGTGGTATGGGCTTTACGTGCATTCGCGCCTGCCCTTTGATCACGGCCGGCTTCGCAAGATTTTTGTATCGCCAAATTATCACCGCTGGCACCATGCGGATGACCCGGCTGTGTATGGTAAAAACCTAAGCGATATGTTCGTGATTTGGGATCTGGCTTTCGGGACGCATTACGACCCCGGCACATGTGATATCCCGCAAGGCGTCTCTGATGCCCCCAAAGATATTTTCCGCGCGCAATATTTCCCGGTGACCTATTTGGTTCGGAAGTTTCGGGGACGAAAAGTCAACGAGACTCTAAAGCCGGCGATTAAAAATTCTGCTGTCTGAGCCAGCTTTTCCAAGCTTTCCAATTCCGTCTTCGGCTGTCATCTCGGTACAGCAGGCAAGGATTTGATGCGATAGAAAAGGTCTTGTCTTCGGTTTCATAGTTCTCATTAGGAAGCAAACCTCTTTCTTCGCAGGACCAACGGGACATCAACTGAACATCTTCATGCTTTTCGAAATAATTAATTACGACCATGTCTGGTAGGGGGTTTGCACATGAGCCTGTGCTCAATCCTCCATCGGTATCATACGCGCTAACGAGCTGGCGCTCACCAAGTGTGAACCAAACTCCGCAAGCTGCACCGTCCTGACGATGTGATATTTCAACCTTGCGCTTTTCGGGATTCCCACGAAACATCCTGTCAATTTCAAAGGTGGTTACAACAGTATTGTCAAAACGGTCTTCATTTGGTTTTAGGCGGGTCAAAATGGGCGTTCCGACAAAAACTACATCTGTTCCAATATGTTCGCCAACGCTTTTGTTCGAAATACCAACACAGCTGCACGCTACCGCATATGAAGTGAGGCTGACTAAGAAACAGATCGAAAGAATGAAACGCAATATCATATCGTTATGTAATCACCTCAAAGTCACGCTGTCCACAATCACTTGCCCAAACGCGCCCACCCCCCTATACGCCCGCCAACATATATGGAGTCTGCTATGTCACCCCGCGATAAAAACGCGCCCCGTGATGTTGAGCAAGCTGCGATTATCGCGGCCAAGCCTGACGTTACGTCCGCCCAAAATAAAATTGCCAACACCAAAAAAGTTTTCATTAAAACCTATGGCTGTCAGATGAATGTCTATGACAGCGAACGCATGGCGGATGTCCTGTCGCCAATTGGCTATGCGCCCGTTGACGAACCCGACAATGCGGACCTCGTGATTTTGAATACCTGCCACATCCGCGAGAAGGCAGCAGAGAAAGTCTATTCAGAGTTGGGCCGTATTCGCCAGCATAAAGAGAAAAACAAACCCGATATGAAAGTCGCGGTTGCGGGCTGTGTCGCCCAAGCCGAAGGCGCAGAAATTCAGCGCCGTGCACCCGTCGTGGATATGGTGCTCGGCCCGCAGACCTATCACAAACTGCCTGAAATGATCGCCAAGGTTCACCGCAATTCTGGCGAGGTTTTAGAAACCGAATTCGATACGATTGAGAAATTTGACAATTTACCCAAGACTCGAAACGTCAAAGGCTATTCCGCATTTCTGACCGTCCAAGAAGGTTGCGACAAATTTTGCACCTTCTGTGTGGTGCCTTATACGCGCGGCGCGGAAGTCTCTCGTCCCGTTCAGCAAATCGTTGATGAGGCCCGAGACCTCGCGCGCCAAGGCGTTCGTGAAATTACGCTAATCGGGCAAAATGTGAACGCTTATATCGCGGAAGGCCCTGATGGGTCAGATTGGGGTTTGGGGCAACTCATTCGACATGTGGCGTTGATTGGGGGCATTGATCGTATCCGTTTCACCACATCCCATCCGCGGGATATGGATGACGAGCTGATCCGCATTATTGGCGAAGAACCCAAGCTGATGCCTTATCTGCATTTGCCCATCCAATCCGGCAGTAATAAAATTCTGCGGGCCATGAACCGTGATCACACCTATGCGCATTATAAGGAACTGATCGCCAAGATCCGCGCCGCCCGTCCAGAGCTCGCTTTGTCAGGCGATTTCATTGTCGGTTTCCCAGGTGAAACCGATTTGGATTTCGAAGAAACCATGCGCTGCGTCGAGGAGATCGGCTATGCGTCCAGCTTCAGTTTTAAATATTCCATCCGTCCCGGAACACCCGGCGCATCCATGCACCGCCAAGTGCCAGAAGATGTAAAACAGGAACGGCTCGTCCGTTTGCAAGAGCTGCTCTATTCGCAACAAGAGGCCCATAATAAATCCCTCATTGGGAAGACACTATCGGTTTTGGTTGAAGGCAAAGGCCGCAAAGGCGGTCAACTCTTTGGCCGCTCGCCTTATCTAACCGGAACACATTTTGACGGTCCGGAGGAATTAGTAGGACAGATCGTTGATGTGAAGATTGAGGAAGCTGGACGGAATTCTTTGGTTGGGGTTTTGGCTAACTGAACTCGCTGGCGGAAACCGTTTACAAAACTTAGTTGTCTTTTCTCAATCAAACTGCGCTTCAATCATCGGTAAAAGAACTTGTTGAAATTCGACGGCGAGGCGGGAGGGGTGTCTTGTGATCGGTTCTTCCATAGCCAGAACGGCCCAATACCCAAATTCTAAATCCACCCAAGGCACAAAACCAAAGGCGCCGGGCGACGAAATCCGAGGGTTCGTGTTACAGCTCGCCTCAAAGGGAAACGAGCTACATTCGATCCAAAACCCATAGCCGTAATGCCAATCCAGCCCCGCATCATCCAGCGCCCCAAGTGAGGCGCCGCCTGTGAGATCGCCCGTACGGTCCGCAAGGAAACCCGCTCGATCATTAAACAAACTTCCATCCATAAATGCCGTCAGGACTTTTCCATAGTCCTCGCCAGTCGATTGCATCGCCCCGGAATAGCGTGAATTATCTGCATGGGTTGGAAAGCCTGTTTCAGCGCTGGCCCCGACCGGATCCCAAATATTCTGACGCAAGGCTTCCGACAGCTCCATGCCGGCGGCATCCCTCACCATAAGCGCCGCGATCTGCATGTGGTCAGGACCATAAGCGAATTGGTCTCCGGGAACCGAGTCCAAGCCTCCATTAAACAAAGCGGTCACACAGTCTTGGAGTGGGATAGATGTATTGCCGGAACAGGAGAATGAAACGGGAGGCGAGTTAAACCCAGACTTGAAACTCAATAATTCATCCAGCGTTATTTGGGACCGCAAATCATCAGGGTCCGTTGCCCAGCCTTGAATATGATCTTGGGGATTTGCTTGCGGGTCTAATTGACCCGCCTCGACCAAGGACCAAACGCCCAGACCAGTGTAAAGTTTGCTTGCGGATGCGATATTTAAAACTGTGTCTGGCTGTATATTGCCTTTCGAAACCCGAAAGACCTCCCCCGAAGCATCGCCAATAATGAGAGAGACATTATCGACGTCAAACCGTTCCAGCTCGGCGGCGATTTGCGTGAAATCTTGACTGGATGGGATGGGGGTCGACGGGACAGAGGGAGCTGACCCATTCGACCCACCCCCACATCCCCAAAGAAGGGAGAGGGACAAGCTGATGATATAAAAACGAAAGCTCATATCTAACACACGGTTGAACCCCGATAATCCTTCGAGAAAACTAGAGTTGCAGTCTGAGCATGTTTGCGCTGCTGGATTGCCCCCTCCCAAAGGAAGGGGACAGCCTTATGCAGGGCGGGTTCTATTTGGATTTTGGTTCTCCAAACCGCGCCACGATTTCGACAATCGCAACGGCCAGGCCATGTCCAGCGACGCCAATGGTAACCCAAATGGCCGGTGCCGTCATATTATAGCCGCCCGGACCATCGGACAGGCTGATGCCGGCAAACACCAAGAGAATAAATAGGAGGCTTGCGAAGGAAATCATGAAGGACAAACGCAATCCTGCTCGTCCCCGATTTAGTTTTTCTTGCGCCGCGACCGCGTCCTTATCTGCGGGTGAATATGTCAGCGCTGCGGCATCTACATTATATGCCGCAGCTAATGCCGTGATAGATTCTCGTGACGCTGTCTCGCCAGATTCGATGCGCTGCACCGTCCGCAGGGCGATGCCTGAAAGCTCCGCAAGATGTTCCTGTGACCAGAAACGTTCTTCTCTCCAGCGCTTTAATTTTTCTGTATCGATCTTCATTGTCATGTCTCCTTTTAAACTATGAACAGCTCATAGTCTTATAAGAATTCACTATTTGGACCACGCCACTGGGCCGCCACGGACCTGACAGAGACCCGCCAAGCAGCCGACACAAATGGGCTGAACGGCTGCCATGATTTATTTAAGTCTCGCGTTCGTGGCGTCGTCGCCATTCTCTGGAATAGACAGATTCTTCTGTATATTTCCGATTGAGAGCAGCTTTTCGAACCTCTGTTTCCTCCGCGGTTTCAGCTCTGATGTCTGCTGTTATTTTCATCGCGGCGCGTTCAAATGGAACGACTTGAACCATTGGTATTCCTGCGGGCAGGAGAAAATCTGTCCCCATTCCGGTCCAAAGAAACGGAATGTTCACAGGGACATCCAAGGCATCGCAATCCACCGTCCCGTTGAATGCGCGAAAGGGTAGCTCGAAATGATTTATCGGATGCAGGAAGCTTGCTGACCAACCCGGCGGCAAAGTGACTCGCCATGGGTTTATGAATTTTAGCGCAGACCGCCCGAAAAAGGGCCCCGGCTTATCTGCACCAACCTGGCCAGGGTGGTGCATATCCAAGGGCTTAAAGGCAAGATCATCATCCCAATCAAAAGCAACCTGTCCAGATTGAGGGTCTCGCGTGGCTGAGATGTCAAATGGCAGGGGAATGATCCACCCCAATGACATAACATCTGCAACGGGAAGGCAGGCGCGGACTGTCATTGCAGGCAATCCATGCGCGTCCTTCATTCCCATTTCGCGCGGCAAGTCCCGAAACCAATCCGGTAGAAACTTTGTCGCTCGCTCGGGCGTGGGAATTTTACCCTCCAGTTCAGGAGGGCAAAGAAATTTAATGTGGCTCACGCCCTATCCTGGCAGCGTGTAAGCCATTGGTGCACCTGGCCCAAGATCGAGACCAAGGAAAGCCCATGCAACAACGAGGATAACACCCGTAATCAGCATCCAAATCGAGTAAGGGAGCATCATTGCGGTCAGGCTACCTAAGCCGAAGTCTTTCTGCCAACGGCGCGCGAAGACCAGGATCAGTGGGAAGTAAACCATGAGCGGTGTAATGATATTCGTTGCGCCATCGCCAACACGATAGACGGCTGTTGCGCCGTCAGGACTAATGCCCAGCAGCATCAACATCGGAACCATTACAGGCGCCAGAAGGGCCCATTTGGCTGAAGCGGAGCCTACAAAGAGATTAATGAGGGCAGAGAAGAGCACAATTAGTCCCAATAATATCGGGAGTGGCAATCCGCTGGACTCGATTGCGTTCGCACCGTGAACAGCTGAGATTAGCCCTAGGTTGGACCACCCAAACATCGCAACAAAATGCGCCGCTGCAAAAGCGAGAACCAAATAATAGCCCATGTCTTTCATGGCGAGAGTCATCATGTCGACGAGATCTCTATGGTCTTTAATCGTTCCCGCAGCTTTTCCGTAAGCCCAACCTGAGGCTAGGAATAGAACCAAGAAACCAGCTACGAGCGATTTAAAGAAATCGGAGTAATTGGCGACTGAACTACATTCCCCGGCAGCCGCGGAGGCACTCGGACAAGCCGCTTCATTGATCAGCGGCGTTCCTGGACCGAATGTCATAAGTAGCCAAAGTCCAATGACACCAAGGATTGCCAGTCCAGCCATACGCAAGCCTTTTTGCTGTTCCTTTGTGAGGGGTTTATCTTCTTCAGCGTAATGAGCGTTTTCTTCATCTGCTACCCATTTGCCTAGACGTGGCTCAATGATTTTATCTGTGACAAACCAGATCAGCGGAAGGTAGATGACTAAAAGCGCCATGATGAAGTAAGTGTTGCCCGCGATATTGGCATCATATCCGGCAACGAGGATTTCACCCGCTTCTTCGGTAATGCCGTAAAGGAGTGCGTCGAGTTGACCAGGCGCAATGTTCGCAGAAAACCCGCCCGACACACCGGCAAAAGCCGCAGCGATACCGGCTAATGGATGCCGCCCCGCGCTCGCGAATAAAACACCAGCTAACGGGATTAGAACAACATAAGCAGCGTCGGCAGCGTGGTTACCAACCATGGCGACCAATGCGACGACGGGAGTTAGCAAGAAAAGCGGTGCATTGCGGACGGCCGACCGCATGGCGCTCGAGAATAGACCGGACCTTTCCGCAACACCCGCACCCAACATAACAACCAAAACATAACCCAATGGATGGAAGTGCGTGAACGTTTTTGGCATTTCGACCCAGAGGCGCTTAATATTCTCAGCCGATAAAAGGCTCATGGCTGGGATGACGCCATCTTCTCCAATACTAAATCTCGCTTTTTGGCTATCGGGCATTCCGCCCAGGACTTGTTCGCTCAATGTGGCAGACCCGTTAAAGAAGGCCACAATGATTGAAATGACGACAAGGAAGATAATCAGGTAGAAGAACAAAAAGACTGGATCGGGAAGTTTATTCCCCGTACGTTCTACCCAACCAAGGAAGCCTTTGGCAGGATCTTTTGCGGGGGTGGGGGCCGCGCCCTCTGTCTTGGACATATCGAATTCCTTATTTATCTGCCTCCTGTCTAGGACGAGAATAGGATGCATCGCAAGGGGGGAAGGAGAGCGTGTTCTTTCGCCTAGACATTCTGCTATTCTATCGTTCGAGCTTGGCTTTCTGCTCGCATTCCCGTTCCGCACGGCCTATCCTCAACCTATGAGCAAACAGACTGAAATTTTCGAATTTGATGATGCTGAATTGGTTCGCCGATTGTGCGGGGCTAACCATGCGCATTTGGCCCTGATCGAAGAGGCTTTTGGTGTTTACATCGAAGCGCCCGGCGCTGCTGTGCATATCAATGGCGATGCGCCTAGCCGAGCGCGGGCCGGAGAACTCGTCAAAGAAATTTATCAACGTCTTGAGCGCGGTTGGCCGTGCGGCCCATCCGATATTCGCGCGCTCATTCGTGCAATGGGCAAGGGTAAAGTAAAGGCCGCGACCGTCGATGCGATCATTCCATTTCCGCGCCGCAGTCCGATTGTTCCAAAAACCAAGCGCCAAGAGAAATTCATCAATGCGATGCGAGATGAAACCATTATTTTCGGTGTCGGTCCTGCGGGTACGGGTAAAACATTCCTCGCAACAGCTTATGGTGCGTCGCTTTTGGCGCGCGGTGAGATCACGAAATTCATTGCTTGCCGGCCCGCGGTTGAAGCTGGAGAACGGCTTGGATTTTTGCCGGGCGACCTGAACGAAAAGGTCGATCCTTATATGCAGCCAATATGGGATGCGCTGAATATGGTGCTGGGCAAAGAGGAAGTCGATCGCCGCCGTGCAGCGGGTGATATCGAAATTGCGCCGCTAGCCTTTATGCGCGGCCGGACATTGTCGGACGCTTTTGTCGTGATTGACGAAGCACAGAACGCCACAATTCCACAGATGAAAATGGTGCTGACCCGTTTGGGGGAGCGCGCAAAATATGCGGTGACAGGTGACCCGACGCAAACCGATTTGCCGCATGGCCAGAAATCAGGTCTTGCCCACGCGCTGGGTATTCTCGAAGGCATTAAAGGGATTGAACAAATTAAGTTCCTCGCCAGCGACGTGGTTCGCCACCCGCTCGTCGGGAAAATCGTCAATGCCTATGAAAGCGAAATGAAAAACTAAGCTCGGAGCAAGATGGGATTTTTGATCCGTCTAGGCCTCTTCCGTCTTGACCAGACTCCGGCGTCTTCCTAACCCCGACGCATGTCAGACCTATACCGTAAAGAAGCGCTCGCTCACCGATCTCGTGCTCTGTTTGGGGAAGTGCGATTGCAGGCACCGCCAGCGACGTGGATGATCACGGCGCTCGTGGTTGCCTTGGTCGCGATAACTTTGGCCGCGCTTTTCGGATTTCAGGTTGAGACGGATGATGGTGCGATGCGCCTGATTGATTGGTTGTTCGGAGCGAAAGCGTAAGAATGTCCGGCAAGCTACCCGTTATTTTGCAAACCGAGATGACCGAATGTGGTCTCGCATGCCTCGCAATGATTTCGCGTTACCATGGGCATGATATCGATTTGAACGTTTTGCGGCGAAAGCACTTGGTTTCGATGACCGGGGCATCTTTGAAATCCGTTATCGCAATTGCGGATGGTTTGGATTTGTCTTCGCGGCCTTTGCGTGTGGATTTGGATCACCTGGAGAAGCTGCAACTCCCCGCTATGCTGCACTGGGACCTCAACCATTATGTAGTTCTCAAATCAATTAAGGGCGATCAGGCTGAAATTATTGACCCAGGCGTCGGCCTTCGCAAGATGAGCCTTTCACGATTATCTAATCATTTTACCGGCATTGCCGTCGAGTTTACCCCCCAGGCGGATTTCAAAGCGGTGCAAGCGCGCATTAAGCCGCGCATATCTCTACTCTGGTCGCGCCTCGTTGGATTGAAACGAGCAATCACCCAGACTTTAGTTCTGTCGATTATTCTTCAGGCTATCGTTTTGCTTTCGCCTTTTTACCTTCAACTCGTTGTCGATGCGGTTTTGCCGCGCGGGGACAGCTCGCTCTTGCTGGCCCTTGCTATCGGATTTGGCGGTTTGGTCATATTGCGGGCAGTTGCCGAAGCGGTACGTGGTTGGGCCATTTTAGTTTATGGAAATCAAATGAGCTTACAGATGGTTGGGAACGTCTTCCGTCATCTTATCCGCTTGCCGGCACGATATTTTGAACGCCGGCATGTCGGTGACATCATCAGCCGTATGGGCAGCACGGTCCCAATTCAAGAAGCGCTGACTCAATCTATCCCCGCGGTTTTGATTGACGGCGCGATGGCGATTTTGATGTTGGTGGTGATGTTTCTTTACTCGCCGATTTTGGGCGGAATTGTGCTGGCGACCGTGGCGGGTTTGGTTTTAGCGACGTGGACTATTTACCCGCATTTAAGGCGCACCCAAGAAGAGAGCATTTATGCTAAAGCATTAGAAAACTCTCATACGATAGAGAGCATACGGGCCATCACGACCGTGAAAATGTTTGGCCGAGAAGCAGAACGTGAAGCGGCTTGGCGCAATCTCTATACGGATTTTATCAATGCCAATGTTGGGTACGGTAAATGGGTTGTCGCGCGTAAATTTTTTGAAACCTCACTAACGGGCTTGCAGGTTGTTCTTGTTGTGTGGGCCGCCGTCAATTTGATGTTGGGCGAGGGTAGCGGATTTACCCTCGGCATGCTTGTCGCATTTCTGGCCTATCGCCAATATTTTACAGATGCTGTTGTGCAGCTCCTCGAGAAGGGTATCGAATTTAACTTGCTCTCGCTTCATCTTGATCGGCTGTCCGATATTATCTTTGAAGAGACAGATGCAGACCAATCCGGAGATGAGAAGCTAACTGACCTCAAAGGCGCTGTTTCTATTGAGAATATGAGTTTCCGGTATTCCGACACCGACCCGCTCGTGCTGACGGATTTCAATCTTGATATTGCAGCTGGCGAAATGGTGACGCTTACTGGACCGTCAGGCGGTGGTAAAACGACGCTTATGAAACTTATGCTAGGCCTCTATGATCCGACCAAAGGTGCAGTGAAGATTGATGGTCAGGATTTAAGGCAGATTGACCGTTCGGATTGGCGTAGCCAAATCGGCGTTGTAATGCAGGACGACAGGCTGTTGTCAGGGACGCTTGCCGATAATATCAGCTTCTTTGATCCAGAAATAGATATGCAACGAGTCTATAAAGCGGCAATTGCGGCGCAAATACACGATACCATTGCCGCGCTACCCATGAATTACCAGCTCCAAATTGGTGATATGGGATCGGTGTTGTCCGGCGGCCAACGGCAACGCGTTTTACTTGCGCGCGCGCTTTATCAAAACCCGTCCGTTCTGTTCTTGGATGAAGGGACAGCGAACCTTGATGTTGAAACGGAAGCCGCCATTGTCAAAATTATTCGAGATTTGCCAATTACGCGTATTATTGTGGCACACAGACCCGCATTTTTAGAGGCTAGCGACAAAATTATCCGCGTCGCGCCATAGGGGTTTCGCCCGTTACAGCTCTTTATGGTTAACAAAACTCCAGAAAACAGGATGTTGTCCTCAATTCACACAACCTTAACTTGAATTTGGCGCTTATATAGTGTAGGTTAACCATCATGCGCCCGAAATTGAGACATTTTCCTTGCGCTTTGGCATGAAAATGGCTTTTAATATTAGGTGCAGGATATGTGGGGACTGTACTGCAAGGGGTGGGGCCTTTGTAATTTTAAATTAAACAAAGGAAAAAGACATGCGTGAACTGTCTACAGAAGAACTCGACGTCGTTGTTGGCGGAGAGCCAACTGTAATCGATCTTTAGTTCGATATACGATTATTACTTAACCCGCCGTCTAGGCGGGTTTTTTTTGGCCATTCGTGTTCTGACCACTAAATTTTAAGACCTTTGAGGCAATGTGTCCGCCTGGAGTTAACTTGGTCATGTTTTGCATTAAAATTTGCTGCAAAATTTTTATAGTGATTACGGCCTTTGTTTTTGTAGGGGGGGCGTTAAGCACTAGCTATGCACAACCTCAAGGTGTTCAGTCGAATATAGATCCTCGTTTGATACAAATTGCCGAAGAAATAGAACTTAGGGCACTTGGCCAACAAAACTTGGAGCTAAGGCAATCCCAACAAATATCACCTGAAGATGATCTCGCTATCCGCCGGATTGAAATGGCATCTCGTATTCAGACAGCAACATACTCAAAAAATGCCGACAAAATTCGAGCAGCTATCCGGGAATTCGAAGAGTTTGACGAAGGAAACTCCTCGCCGTCACTTAACCTTATTGTCGATATGTATACGCGATACGTGAGTCTGTACGATTCAAACACAAGCTTTGAAGACCGACTAAATGATATTGCGCGATTCGAATCCACAGGAAGTTGGTTGGAAAGGTATTTTGCCTTGAGATTGTCTGCTCATCTTTATGCAGCGGTCAATCAAAGACAAGCTGCGCTGCAAAAATCTCAATACGCGTTTCAACTCATACCGAAAGTCGAGACGCAAGATCCATATACCAAATTTGCGAGAGCGGATATTGCCTCTAAGCTCGCCCAATTACACACGATGCAGGGAAACATCGATTTTGCTATCTCAAATTCTATCGAATATCTTCAAATCACAAAGGGTGAGAGCGACCCTCAAACTGAAAGTGACTTACTAAATAATTTAGTTTTCGTGCACGCTTTAAGCAGAGATCACGTAGCTCTAGAATATTTGAGCGAACAACTCCTTGTGATTACTGAACTATCACCCGCATCCATCATAGGATTGTCAGAGTTCCGAGTGGCCCAAGCCGCTAACATGGCTGGAAATTATGATAAGGGTTTGAAATATTCTACATTAGCTATCCGTAAATCCGACCATCCAGGCGTCCTGTTACAAGCAAAGATAAATCACGCAATCGCCTTGGCTGGAAAAGGTTTAAAGTCAGAGGCACTCAATTTTGCGAGAGACGCGGGTGTAAATTTGGAGGAGAGTTACCTACTTCGCGACGAAGCGCGGCGTGATGTTTTGTATCTTGGTTTTCTAATCGCTCTCGGAACAGATGAGCTTTTAGCTCGTGACCTCTACAATAGACAATTGGACGTAACAGCTCAGAAATTCTTAGCGAACAGCTCTCGTGATACCACGGCGATGGTAGCTGAATTAGAAAACTCTAGGGAACGCCAGATCGAACGCGAAAAAGCCGCAGCCCGTGAAACGCGATTGCAAGCCCTTACAATTGATCGGCAAAAGAAACTGAACCGTACACTGATTGCGCTTTCTATATTCTTGGCTTTGGGAACCTTATCCGCAATTTTGTTCATTCGATATCGTGAAAAAATTGTCCGCAAGCTCGAAATAAAGACTGTCGAGGCCGCCTCCGCGGAAAAGCTAAAAACTGAATTCCTGGGTATGATTTCACATGAATTGCGCACCCCGCTAAATGGCATTATCGGGATCTCCGACTTCCTCGCCAATTATCACGAAGACCCCGACATTCGGGAAAAAACAGGCATTGTCCTGCGCAGTGGTAATGAGCTTCTTTCCGTTGTTGAGTCTCTTACAGATATGGCGCGTTTAGATGCCGGGCAATTGAAGCTTGCGCCCCATGATGCAGATTTGTCTCTGTCACTTGCCGAAGTCCCTGACCTCTGGCTCGGTAAAGCCGAAGAGAAAGGTTTGGTTTTCACACACTTTATCGATCCTGCGATTGCAGTTCATAACGTCGACGAAGACAGAATGTTGCAATGCCTAAATATTCTTTTGGAGAACGCTGTAAGATTCACAGAATCAGGCCGCATACATTTACACATTACCGGACAGAATGCCGAACAAGATGGCTTGACGGGTTTAACCGCAATTGTAGCAGATACCGGGCAAGGCATGAATGACGTCGTCCAATCTCGTCTCTTCAAACCCTTTATGCAGGCGGATACGAGCCGTAAGCGCACCCACATGGGAACAGGCCTTAATCTAGCAATTGCATATGCTTTGGCGAAAATGATGGGCGGAAACCTAACCGTCAACAGTCGAGAGGGCCGGGGGTCTGAGTTTAAGCTGGATATCCCTCTTGCGGATTCTACAGGTAATGTTGAGAAAATTGAGTCAGTCCTGAAGGAAGAAACTTTCTCAAAACCTTTCGAAGACACGCCTGTTTTCGCGGATCTCCCGATATTAGATATTCCTGTTTTGGACGGACCAGATGCTCCGCAGCGTGAAGTCATTGATCTTATGAAGCCTAATCCCGGGTTTCCGAGTTTACATGACGTTGAGGAATTGGTTCTCCCCACCCCAAAAGATGGGCAACAGCGCATACTCGTCGTAGATGATGTGGATTCCAATCGTGATGTCCTGAGGCTTATTCTGGAATCCCAAGGGCATCTTTGTAGTGAAGCGGCGGATGGTTTTGCTGCATTGTCCAAGCTGGAGCGCCAGAATTTCGATGTCATGGTTTTGGATATTCATATGACGCCGTTGGACGGCGTGGAAACCTTGCACCGCTTGCGGGGGTCCGGAGAGTCTTATGCCAATATCCCGGTCGTTGCGCTGACAGCCGATAATGCAGCCAGCACGAATGCCGCCTGTATGGACGCGGGCGCTGATCTGTTTTTAACGAAACCTGTCCGCCAAGACGATTTGCTGCGCGCTATCAGCTACCTCAGCCAAACGCAGAGCACTCGTATTCTTAGCCAGCAAGGCTAGGGCTTTACCAGCTTCCGCCGCCACCTCCGCCGCCGCCGCCGCCGGAAAAACCGCCTCCGCCAGAGAAACTGCTGCCACTTGAGGATCCGCTACTGCTCGTTTGAACCGGCCGCGCTGATGCCACGCCAGACGACAGAGATTTGACCATATCCCGAGACATGCTGCCGACACCGCCACGGCCAAATCCGCCTCCGCGATAACTATTGTAATAGCTAGGGTTATAGTCTTGTGCGACAACAGGCAGGGTCTTTTCAAAATGCTTAGTCCAAGGTTTCTCCACACCCAAGGCCACCGCATAGGGTAGAAAGGCCTCATAACGCTCGACAGTCATGGGCGGAACACGGTCTGTTCCGATTTCCGCTGAATTGAGCCGCAGTTTTTCGGCAGTTTCCAAATAGAGTTTAAAACCTTCAATTTCGGACGTGATCTGCGCACCCTTTTTTGTTGGAGCTGGCATCAGGAACATGAAGAGGAAATTGACTAAAATGAGACCCGCGACGAGTCCCCAAAAGGCGAAGGTTGACGGCGTCGAAAAGGAACTAAAAATAGCAATCATGCCAATGACGGTCAGACCGATGCCCATAAAAATATATTTGCCGTTCAGTTTGAGGTAGTCTTTTGAGTAGGCTTTGTTGAGGTGGCTCTGAAAGTACAGATTGGCTGTATGAAACCGACTATTGGGCTTTTTTTTCCGCAAAACCACAGCCCTCATTTTTGTCTTAAAGAGCTTATCAAAAAGAAGTCTTTCCTCAGGGTTTAGCAGTGCGTCGGCATATTCTGACCGAGGCAATGGCGTCAAAGTCGTTTGCTTTTTTGTGACACTAATTTCGATACGCTTTTTGATAGCGAGGCTGAGCAAGGTCGAGATAAGGGGGTCATCGCCTTTCAGGCCTTTATTCAAAATGCGGTGAGCGGCGGCAGCAGAGTAATTTTTCGGGGCTTCATAACGCGCAAAGACGGGTGGCTTGACTGGATCGCGCCCGACTTTGGACCAATTCAAAAAATAGAACGCCAATACCGCTGGAGAGACGAATGCTAGGCCAACCAACGCCCCATTGGCGCGCCACCATCTTGCACTGGCTTCTGCTGGGGAGAGTGGGTCAAAGACGCCCTTTTCAAAACCAGCCGAAATCGTAACGCCTTCATAGGGACCGACGGGGGTATTCGCAGAAAACTCTAAGATGTTGTCCGTTTCCGTGAGGGTGATGTCATTATCCGTTCGGCCAAACGCACCGCTATAGGCTGCGGTCTGCTTCGGAGAGGCGCCGTCTGGAAAAATAAATCGGCCCGTCAGTTCTTGTACAGGCATGTTCCAATATTCGCCCCAAACATTCCACCGAACTTCATCGAGATCGTCGAATCTAACCACCCAATCATCAGATTCATATTCTAAGACATATCGCTGCAAACCGTCTTCCAAAAAGACATCGGAGCGGCCCAATCGCCAAATGAAAGTGCCGCTATCGCCGGTGTTTGTGACGGTTTCCGGTACACCGTTTCGCGTGGCTAAAGTTAGACGGTAGTTTTTTCGATATGTAATCGCACCTTCACGAACCTTCCCCGGAAGTTCCCGAAAAATACCGCGTTTCTCCGCCCAACCAGGTTTAAAATAGTCAATCTCTTCACGTATTTTCAAACTGCCATCTTTGTCAAAAGTGACCGTTATATCCGCGCGGGCAATATGTTCTTTAGTCGTGTCCTGGGCGAAGCCGGCGGCGCTTACGGCCCACAATAAAAAAACCAGTAGCGCTTGGAATAAAAAGCTACGACGCATTAGTCGAAACTCACATCTGGCGCGGCGTAGTCAGCGGGTTCAATTTCGAAGAACGGCTGCACATGAAAACCAAATGGCCCAGCCACCAAATTTGACGGCACGCTTTTGACCTTAATGTTCATTTCTCGAACAGCCCCATTATAAAACCGTCTGGCCATTTCGATTTTGTCTTCAGTGTCAGAGAGTTCATTTTGCAGATCTAGAAAGTTCTGATTAGATTTCAATTCAGGATAATCTTCTTTGAGTGCCAATAGTTTAGGGGTTTGAGCCGCAACGGAATATTCTGCGGCGCCGCGTTGATTGACGTTATTGCCTGCAGTCAATGCCGCATTGCGGGCCTCAACGACTTCGCGAAACACATCTCGCTCATGTTTAGCGTAGCCTTTAATGACGTCTACTAGCCGTGGGATAAGGTCCGATCGACGTTTGAGTTGGACTTCGATATCCGACCACCCATTTTGTACCAGCGCGCGTTTCTGCACGAGAGTGTTGTAAATCAAAACAACTCCCACAATCAGCAGGGCGAGAATGATAAGGAGTATAATAAGACCAGACATACACTGGGCATAAAGCCATACCCTTAGGCTTTGCAAGTCTTCAACAGTCAGTCTTCGAGGGTGCTCAGAGGGTGACGTCCATCGACCATTCCCATGAAAGGCGGATGAATCGAATAACCGACAAGGGCACGCATTTGTGACGACATCCGCCTGACCGTCGATTTAGAGAGCTCCAACAAATAATTTTCCTGCTGGCGCATATAAACTTCACAATATTGATGGGTGACCGCAAAGCGGGCTTTTTCGGATTTGTTGTGGCCGCCGCCGTGCCAAGTTGTTCCAAGAAAGACCACGACTGATCCCGCTGGCATGATGGCCGGAATGGCGTCGGTTCGGTTTGGTAATTTGTCGGCGTCCCAGTTATGGCTTCCAGGCACAATCACTGTCGATCCGTTTTCAGCTGTGAAGTCGTCAATCGCCCAAACTGTTCCTACGCCTAGCGGGGGGCGGGGGCGCGGTATTCTATAAAATGCATCGTCAAAGTGGAGCGCCTGTGGAGCCTCGCCGGGCTGGATATTAATAATCTGACTTTGCGATAATAAATAGTTTGGCAGAAACAGCCGATCGAGCAGACCAAGAACACGAGGGTGTTCGGCCAAATCGTCAAGCGTTCTGGTCTTTGAGAGAACATTATAGACTCGCTGCGTTTGAACGCCTTCGAAAGAATTCCGCCCAGTGTGGTTGAGCAAGGGCAATCCGCTGGACCTAATTGCCGCGCATTGTTCCGTAGATAGAAGATCTTTAATGATCACATATCCGTCTCGCATCAGCGTGTCGAAATCGTCACGGATTTCAGCTGTATCGCGCTCCGGGCCGACTTTCAGGGCCTGGTATGTTCCTGCGTGATCTTTAGTCCCATAAGATTTCATGTCTTTAGCGTCGGAAAATTCTGGAGGCGTCTGGGTCATACAGTCACCTTAGCGTGGAATTACCTGAAAACCGCAAAGAAATTTCGAACGTCGAATTGCACTGACGAATTTATCTGGGGTGACTAGGCCTTGCAGCCTTTGCGGCGATAGGCTTCGCGAACCGCTTGCCGCTCGTCCCGCAAATTGCTTTCATCTCGCGTACGCGGTTTACCGGCCCAAGGCGATCCGGAGGCTTGGCGTAATTCTTCCATGCCGCGATCATTTTCAAACTCAACGCCCCGAACGGAGGCGGCATAGTCCTGAGCGGCCACCAAGCTTCGCAAGTTGTCACAATCCTCGAAAGCATAATCTTCTGGTGAGGCTGTTGCACAACCAGATGCCAGAACGGCCACTGGCAATAAAACAGGTGCGTATAAAAGAGTTTTCATCATGAGGCTTTTAGAACCCGTTCCGCTGGGCTAGGTCAAATTAGAATTTAGTTAGGAGAGCGCGTTGAAACGAACCATGTTGATTACCGGTGCATCTGCGGGTCTAGGCGCGGCACTGGCCCGTGAATATGCACAGCGAGGTTGGGATCTTGTTTTGCTTGCGCGCCGAGAAGAGCGGTTGAATACGCTCGCCGCAGAACTGAACACCGCCCATGGTACGCAATGCCGTGTAATCGCCGCTGACTTGTTCTCTGAAACAGCTGTGCCAGATTTGATGTCCGCTCTGGACGGGTCCCAAATTGACGGCCTGATCAACAATGCGGGTTATGGTCACCCAGGCACTTTTTTGTCCAGCGATTGGGAAGATCACCGCCGCTTCAATCATTTGATGAGTGTCGTGCCGGTTGAGCTAACCCGCGCGCTTTTACCTGCGATGGTCGACAGAGGTTTTGGGCGCGTTATGCAAGTCGCCAGTCTCGCCGGACACATGCCAGGGTCAAAGGGTCATACGCTTTATGCTGCGGTGAAGGCCTACCTTATTAAATTCTCAGAAAGCTTAAACACTGAAATGGGCGGGACGGGCGTTCATGTCTCGGCACTTTGCCCAGGGTTTGTCCTAACCGAATTTCATGATGTGAACGGAACACGAGAAGGCATTAACAGCCTGCCCAATTTTATGGTGATGAAAGCCGATGTGTGTGCACATCTTGCGGCGGACGCTTTGGAAGCCAATAAGGCCGTCTTTATTTCTGGACGGGTTAATCGCTTCCTCGCGCGCCTCAATCGTTGGGTGCCTTGGCTAGGCCGTAAAGTGATGAACTCCGGCTCCGGCCGCTATCGAAAGACTGACTAATGTCCACTAGTGAAACTAAAAACAGTGATCCGCGATGTTTTGTTGCGCTTGACCTGCCTAGCGTGGCTGAGGCCGAAGCTATGGTCGAAACGCTCGGCGATGCTGTAGATAGTTATAAAATCGGGCTTCAGCTTCTTCCCATTGGCGGCGTAGAATTGGGCCAAAGGCTGAAGGCGCTAGGAAAAAACGTCTTCTATGATTTCAAATTTCACGACATTGGCGCGACTGTTGAAAAAGCGACCCGATCGATTGCAGGATTAAATGCGGATTTATTGACAGTCCATGCCCGCCCAGATGTGATGCAATCTGCCGTAAGAGGACGAGGGGGGTCGTCACTAAAAATCCTTGGCGTGACGGTATTGACG
This sequence comes from Litorimonas sp., assembly GCA_039975855.1. Classification (GTDB taxonomy): domain Bacteria; phylum Pseudomonadota; class Alphaproteobacteria; order Caulobacterales; family Maricaulaceae; genus Litorimonas. The sequence goes on from JBDWGH010000005.1 coordinate 238,574, forward strand.
TCGCTCGACCAACAGGCACTTAACGCGATTGGTTATAATGATAATGCGGAAAGCCTGGTCATGCGCCGCGTTGAACAAGCATTAAAGGCGGGCATTGATGGTGTTGTTTCATCGCCGCTAGAAGCCGCCGCCATTCGCGCAGCGGTCCCAGATAGTTTCTTAGTGGTCACGCCAGGCGTCCGTCCAAAAGGCGCTGATGCAGGCGATCAAAAACGGATTGCTACACCGTCCAGTGCTTTGGAATCCGGTGCAACCCATCTGGTGATTGGCCGCCCGATTACACAAGCAGATGATCCTCGTTCAGCGGCGATCGCCATCGCGAAAGAGATGCGCGGCAATTAAAGCTTAAGCTTGCCTTTCCTCTAGAAAGAGCATGCGGGCCAACATGGCAGAGAACCCAATAGATCCTGTGCAAAGAATGAAGAGTAGCCATAATGGTAGGTTCATTCGGAGAGTTTTTGCGCGAGGTAGAATTAATACCCAAGCCATCGTCAGTGCCATGAGAAGATCAAACCAAACTTGATTTCCCCACAGACTCTGCGAGTGCGCAGGAATAAATCCCAGAAGCCCTTCCGACAGGACCGCCGGTATCGTCCAAGCCGTAAGTGCGATGCAGAAAAATACCGCAACCATCCAGGCGTTTTTGGGCATCCGGCCGTTTGTTTTCATGGCGGCTAATGTGACTATCAAAACAGGTATCACGGCGAGAATAGGTAAGAGGGTCAATAAAGTCATGATGCGGTCCTTCGTTTTATCAAACTTTAGGCCGCCCAATTCTGAAAACAATTACCTGGGAGGTAAGTGCATTCCTGTTTCCAATCTGTAGAGTGGGCTCATGAGAAAAACCTTCGGCGACATTATTCGGCACTGGCGTTCCGTCCGCCGCTTTAGCCAACTTACGTTATCTGCGGAGACGGGAATATCATCTCGGCATATTAGTTTTCTTGAAACGGGCCGTTCAAAACCCAGCCGCGGATCTGTCCTAACATTTGGCCGGGTATTGGAAATGCCAAAGCCCATTATCAATGATGCATTATTAGCCGCAGGGTTTGCACCAGAATATCCCGCTCACGATCTTAGTGATGTGAACCTAAAGCCTATGATGGATGCGGTGGCGATGATTTTAGAAAATCATGCGCCCTTTCCCGCGATTATTATTGACGGTGATTGGCAGATTGTTGGCGGGAATGTCCCTGCCATGCACATGATGCAATTCTTACCTTTAAACGGGTCGACCAGCGTTGTGGATGCGCTTTTGAATGACGATCCAGATAATCCTGTGTTCTTGAATTGGGATGTGATCGCGACGTGGACTTTAACGCGGCTGCAATTGGAAGCCTCGCGGTTAGGCTCTGGGGGGACGTTGTTAGAAACGAGCAAAAAACTAGCTAACGATCCGCGATTCGTTTCAATCGATCAAAACGCTTTGGCAACGAATGCCCCTTACCTGACAATGACCGCGCGAATTGACGGGCAGGAACTATCTCTCTTTACAATGCTAGCTGAATTCACAACGGCGCAGGATGTGTCCATGAGTGAACGGAGAGTTGAATTGTTTTTCCCTGCAGATGACGTGACGCGGATTTACTTCGAAAACATGTCCGGTCATCTCCCATAAAAAAACCCGCCCCCTGCAATTCGTTTTACACGAAATGCATAAGGCGGGTTTTCAAATTCAATTTAATTCGGACCTAACGGCAACCGCGGCGATATCCACCTGTGTGCCAATCACCATAACGCGACCAATGCGTCACAGTGTGACATGGGGATGTATAAGGCACGGCAACCGGAACCGGATAACGCACATAGATCACCGGACGTACAACGCGGTAATAAGTTGTTTGCGGAACAGGTTTCACAACATTGTAACAACCCAGAACGCGGCCTTCACCTGCGCCGAAAACATTTACGGGGCAATTTGTGGCCCGCAGGCTCTCATTATATCCAAGACCCGGAACAGATGTCGTCGAGCCAGAAAAGCCATACGTATTTGTGTCAGAATATGTTTGGCTGATGGAGCCTGTCCCATATGTGCTGTCAGCTTCGTAAGAGCTCATTGTTGAATAGGATTGCGATGGCTGGAATGTACCCGGCAAATTTACGCTGCCATAAGCAGCTTGAGGACTGAATGTACCCGGTAGATTGATGCCGCCATAAGCTGGAGTTGACTGTCCGGTCCAGCTGGAGATTGGTTGCGGCGATGTTGTTTGGCCGCAATACATGTCTGCGCCGCAATTGGCGGACGCTGCGCCTGCGACAGAAAGAGTGGCAACGACTGTCGCTGCGCCTTTAAAAATACGGGAAACCATAACCCACCTCATTGTTTCACTTGCGCGAAGCTCGCGCTGATTAAATCTTACCTAGCAATCCGCGTGCCAGAAACGCGACTCGATTCCCGTGACAGGCGAATTCAATTCGGCCCCGGGATAAAAAAGTCCCACCCCCCAATTTGAGAAGCAGGACTTAATCCCACATCTATTCAGATGCCTGAATATTACTTTCTTAGTGGATCCAACGACCTGGAGCGCTGTGTCCGTGTTGCACTGGCGCTGTTTGACAGCCTTGTTGAACCGGGACTGGAACCGGGACAGGAACGCCGATCACGGGATTGACGGTCTGAGTTGGCAGTTTGCGCTTACAGATAACCTGTGTTGCGACTGTGCTGCCAAAGGCTGTCGGTCCAGATACTTTTTCCCAATATGTACCATCACCAGCGACAGATGACCCATAGGCACCGGCCATTGGTCCAGACTGTTGCAGAACTGGCGTGCTCGGTTGACCGAAGCTTGGTCCAACGCGTGTTGGCGCAAGGGAAAGACCTTGTGTGTTTGTAAGCCCTGGTGCGCGCATTTGCGGCGCCGCCATATAAGTGCGGTTAGACATTGGTGGTACAGGGGCGACTTGTCCGGCGCTAAATGTCCCCGGCAGGTTTAGGCTACGACGTTGTCGTGGCTGGAATGTTCCTGGCAAGTTCACACTAAACGACGCTTGAGGACTAAATGTACCAGGTAAGTTCAATCCGCCATAAGGCGCACTTTGTGTGCGCACCATACCCATATGCGGCGCTGTACCCGTTCCTGGAACAACAACGTCTTGTGGACGTGTGCGGCCAGTATCTAAAACTTGTTGTGCGGCAGCTGGGTCACGAACAACTTTTGACGTTGGCAAATAAGCAATGCCTGGAACCAGAGACGCATCACCATATGTCCGCGGCGCAAACTTTGATGGATCGTATCCGCCGCCAATGCGAACAGTGCGTGGTTCAGCCGGCGCCTGAACGACTGGTGCCGGCGCGTTAAACTCGACTTGTACAGGAACGCCTGCGCTCTGACGACAATATGTTGTGCTCGTTGGATGGCATCCGCCTGTAAATCCGGAAGGGGCATCAGACAGACCCGCCGTAGGGGCCATGCCGTGAATGCGTGTAATAGAGACATTAGGTGAGCGCTGGAAATTCACAGAGCGCAAATGGCCCATTGGGTTTTCCGTACGAATTGTCATCGGGCCAAATTGCGGGGCATAGCTTGGCATCACTTGCACGGATGAACCGCAATTTCCGCTGGCGCAATTTCCACCCGCAAAAGCCGGTGCAGCCATAACGGTCGCAGATAAAGCACCCAATAGGGCTTTCGAAATCAATTTGGTCGGCATGTGCCACTCCCACGTCACAAAGGTGGGAGATTGTCTCCACACCGGTCAAAATTCCTGCTCGGTGCGAAATGCGTTAAAATAGCCTAGAAGTCGTAGGCTATTCCGCCGCGTTCCCAATCGCCATGGCGTGTGGGTTCGACACCTTTCGGGCCGCCTGTTTCCGGTTCAACGGGTGCAGTTTCCCCGCGCGCTTTGCGCCGCTCAGCTGCCTCAGCCAAAGCCCGCTTTGCAGCCGGACTCAGAACTTTTTTTGGATCATTGGGAGTTTCAGTATCGGAGATGCTCATAGCCACCCCAATACGCCCGCTGATCCTATCCCGTCAAACGCGCAAATTGCCGCTCGATGACCAAACTGATACACCACCAGCGATAAGATTCAGTGAATCCCATCTTTGCCAGTTGTTTACCATGATGGTTAGGAAGTGGGTCATACCTTTGATTTCATGCCCTTTATTTGACGGGGTTTTAAAGGATAAATCGCAACCTCTAAAATACATTGACATCTATGTTGTTTTGCATAGATATCAATGTATAAAGGGAGGCAAATCATGCGACGAAGAACTTTGCTTATATCCGGCGCGGCTTCATTGGTAATTCTCGGTGGCGTCGGGACTGCGCGATTACACAGTGACTTAAGTCAGGCTCGTGAACCTTGGGACATGGCAGGTAAACCCTACTCTGACTATCGTTTGACCGCGTTGTCCTATGCAGTTCTGGCGCCCAGCCCGCATAATCGCCAACCTTGGCTCGTGGAGTTAACAGGCATGGATGGCCTAACGCTCTATTGCGATACGTCCCGGCTGTTGCCGGAAACGGATCCCTTCAACAGGCAAATTACAATTGGGCTTGGCGCATTTATTCACCTCCTTGAGATGGCGGCCGCGCAAGACGGACGGGCACTCACGGTTACGTATTTTCCAGAAGGGGAGCCTCACCCGACTTATGATGAAAGACCCGTCGCCCACATTCAGTTTAGTCCCGACCTATCTCGTCCCAAAGACAGCCTGTTTCCATATGTAATGGAACGCCGAACAAATCGAAAAAAATTTGAAAATAAACCCGTAGAAACCACAGCCTTAAACGCTTTGACACGCAGTCTCCGGGCTGACTCAATAAATACTTTTCAATACACTCAGGATAACGCTGAAATTCAGGCGATCAAAGCCCTTTGTGTTAAAGGCTGGGAGGTCGAAATCACGACACCCCGCACCCATCATGAATCCACCAGTTTGACTCGTATCGGCGAGACAGAAATCAACGCAAACCCAGATGGAGTTTCATTGTCAGGTCCAATGATGGAGGCCTTAGGCTTGATTGGGCAACTATCAGAGGCTCAAATGAATGACTCGACCTCAAAAGCTTTTGAGGGATCTCGTACATTCTACAACGGACTCATCAATTCGGCTCAAGCATTTGCATGGTTAGTGTCGCCAGATAACCGCCGGATCAGTGAAATAAAAGCGGGTGCTGATTGGCTTCGTATTCATTTGGCCGCAACGCGAGCTGGTCTAGCTTTTCAACCCTTGAGCCAAGTTCTCCAAGAATTCCCTGAAATGTCGGCGCTTTACGCCGAAGCTCATAATCTTTTAGACGTCAAAAGGCCAAATGTAATACAAGGCTTGTTCCGTTTAGGTTATGCGAAAACCCCGCTGGCCTCACCAAGATGGCCGCTTCAAACGCGATTGATTGAGGTTACTGAATGACGTCCCCAACCCCACCGGGCACCGAAACTGATCCGGACTTCTTTAAAGTCCTCACTGAAATCGATATGATTTCTCACATGGCCAAAAATGAATTTGAGCGCCTATTGCCGCCTGGCATGACACAGGCTCAATTTGGCGTTCTCAATCGGCTTACCCGATTAGAGATAAAAGAAACTGTGAGTGAGCTCGCTTTTGCTTTTCAAGTCACACAACCCACAATGACATCCACACTTAAAAAGCTGAACTCCAAAGCTTATATTTTCTTTGAACCAGACCCGACTGATAAACGGGTAAAGCGCGTCCAAATTACGGCTTCAGGTCGGGCTATGCGCGATAAAATTATCTTCGATATGGCACCTGTTCTTTCCGCACAAATCAACGCCATTGGGCCTTTGGACTTTGAAACGCTCCTGAGAGACTTAGGTAAGATCAGAACGCAATTTGAAGACCGTATGAAAAAATTGCCTGAGTAGACACCTGCCTCACCGCCAATCCCTCTCGCCTTTCCGTGCCACTTCGCTTATGCGGCGCGCATGAGCGATAAAGAACACATTTCCCGGCAATCCGGCAAACAACAACGCGACGCGAAAATCACGGATTCTGTGAAAGCCCGTCGCTGTGCCGCATTGGCTGTGATGGATGTTAGCGCAAATGGGAAAGCGCTTGAGCTGGCCCTCGCAGAGACTGAGGATTATAATGGGCTCGAGGCACGAGACCGGGCATTTGCCCGCGCGATCGCAGCGACAGTTTTCCGGCGTTCGGGTCAAATAAAGGCTGTGCTGAAACCGCATGTTCGCAAAAAACCCACAGCGCCAGTTCAAGCGGTCCTACAAACCGCAGTTGCGCAAATTGTTTTCATGGATGTCCCGCCCCATGCTGCCGTTAGCGAAACGGTTGATGTATTAAAGTCGAGAAAAACCACTCAAGGCTTCGCAAATTTTGCGAATGCAGTTTTACGCCGCGTTGTAGAACAAGGGAAGCAAACTGCGGCGGCGTCTCCGCCAAAATCAAATATTCCAGGGTGGATTAGAGGTGAGTGGGAGCGCACTTATGGCAAGATCCCCATGACGAAAATTGCGGTACAATTGATAAAGGACCCTGGCCTTGACCTCACCGTCACAGATAAGCGCGAAGACCTCGCTGAAGCTACGGGCGGCACCCCTGTGGGCCGGCAAACCTTACGCCTAAAATCCATTGGCGATGTCACAGCCCTTCCGGGCTTTGATGACGGCACGTGGTGGGCCCAGGATTTGGCAGCCGCTCAACCCGCGCAAATCCTGATGGATCAGTTTGAAGACGTGAAAGGCATGCGTGTACTGGATATGTGTGCGGCGCCGGGCGGGAAAACCTTGCAGCTTGCCGCTGCTGGTATGGATGTCACAGCCGTTGATAAGTCGTCTGGCCGATTAAAGCGTTTGGAAGAAAACCTCACCCGAACAAACTTAAGTGCGAAGATTGTTCGAAAAGACGCGCTGGAGTTTGAGGCGGAACAATTCCCTGCTGTGCTATTGGATGCACCATGCTCGGCAACAGGCACGTTTCGACGCCACCCAGATGTTCTGCACAATCGCAGCCCTAAATCCGTCGCGGATTTGGTGCGTTTGCAGGACAAGCTCTTACCCAAAGCGGCGGCCCTAACAGCCCCCGGTGGTGTGTTGGTTTATGCGGTTTGCTCTTTGCAACCCGATGAAGCCTTACCGCGCATTACGAAATTTTTGGAAAATGCGCCTGATTTCCGCCTCATTCCCATTCCAGCATTGCCCGGTCTGGACTTACCTAGTGAGCGTTTCGAAGGGGGTGTGGTTCGGACACTGCCTTGTGACATGCCTAAATCAGGTGGGTTGGATGGCTTTTTTATAGCGGCGTTTCGGCGCGAGGCGTGAGATCCGATCCAGGTTCATCCCTGATTTATAGTTAACGTGGTAATCGCCCGTTAACCTGAATGTGGTCCAAGCTTTGCACGACCTGCCGTCAGATGTATCAAAATGGGAGGCTCTAATGAGCACGACAAAACTTTTCCGGGCTGGATTGATCGCCACAGTAGGTGTGGCTGGCCTGACTTTAACAGCCAATGCACAAAGCCGTTATGGTAATGTCTATGACTATGAAAGCGGCAAAAACTGCGGTCAGGCTTGTGTGCCTGCTGCGCCGGCAACTCCCGCTGCGAACACACGCTACGGCGCACCTGTTGTAGCCGCTCCGACTTACAACCCGGCACCTGTCTATGTAGATTGCGTGCAAGCTGGGACATGCGCTCCGCAGCCATCTGTTGTCTATACTCAACCAGCGCCCGTCTACACTCAGCCTGCACCGACATACACACAATCTGTTCAGCAAATGGCCCCGGTCAATTGCCCAGCCGGTACTACAGCACAGGCCGACGGAACATGTATGCAGGGGTCAGATTTCTCTTCCTCTTCAACATATTCATCGCAGACTTACACAGCACCGACTATGTCTATGGAACCTGTAAATTGCCCAGCTGGCACGACAGCCCAGCCTGACGGAACATGTATGCAGGGATCTAGCTATTCTTCTACGTCCACATACTCCAGTTCAACTTACACAGCGCCGACTATGTCTATGGAGCCTGTAAACTGCCCAGCTGGTACAACAGCTCAAGCTGATGGAACATGCATGCAGGGCGGTTCATCGTCTTATGCAGGGTCTTCAGTAGAGCTCTATACAGGTGACGCATCTACAACAACAAACTCAACATCATATGGTTATGGGTCTGACGGCTCTTATGGTGCCTCAGATTATTTGCCAATCCGCAAGTAAGGTTTCTTGACGTGCTGAAAATATGGCCTGCTTCCCACGGGAGGCAGGTTTTTTTGTGCGCCTGAAAAATTAGAATTTTGTACCTCTTTCGGCGGCTTGCGAGTCCGTCTTTGAACCGCTAAGTAATTATCATGACAGATAAAATCCTTATATCTCCTTCCATTTTGTCCGCAGATTTCGCGGCTTTGGGACAGGCCGTTCGCGATATTGATGCGGCGGGCGCTGACATGATCCATATTGATGTGATGGACGGGCATTATGTCCCGAATCTTACCATTGGACCGGATGTTGTGAAGGCTTTGCGCCCACATTCTGACAAGCCCTTTGACGTACATTTGATGATTTCCCCAACAGAAATCCTGGTTCCACTTTTTGCTGCTGCGGGCGCTGATTACATCACTGTGCATCCTGACGCGGGACCGCATTTACACCGTACCCTGCAATCCATCCGCGCGGCAGGTGTGAAAGCAGGTATTGTGTTAAATCCTGGCGCGCCAGTGGAACAGGTCGATCCTGTTATCGACCTTTGCGATCAAATCATGATTATGAGCGTAAACCCAGGGTTTGGCGGCCAATCCTTTATTCCGTCACAGCTTGAAAAAATCGCGGCTGTACGTGCGAAAATTGACGCGCATGTTGCGGCGGGTGGGCAAGACATACTGTTGCAGGTTGATGGCGGCGTGAACCCTGTCACAGCAAAAGACTGTATTGCTGCGGGGGCGACGTCTCTTGTCGCCGGTTCCGCTGTGTTTAAAGGCGCTGGCACTTATGCCGAGAACATTGCCGCTCTGCGCGGTCAATCTGCGGCGAAGGCCGCGTAAGCAGCCAGCATGGCTAAATCCAGCCACCTCTCGACGCACTCACGTGTATCGACGCCGCACACGGCGTTTGTGGCTGTAGCGCAGCGCGCACGCGGACTTCTACCGTCCCGCCCAACTGCCAAATTACCCGGCAGAACACCTGGACCATTTCATCCAGCCAAACCTTCTCTGACGTTAGGCGACGCAGAAAAGGCTGAAGATTTATTGGCCGGACGTTTTCATTTCGCGGATCAATTACTCGATGTTGGTCCGTGGACGACGCCCTCACCATCGCGCCGTTTTGCGGGATGGTTGCATGAATTCGATTGGCTGCAAGATTTGCTCGCAGTGAACAGCGAAGAACATCACGCAAAAGCCCGCGCTTATGTCGATGGGTGGATAGACACGTATGGCAAGGGCAATGAATTTGTCTCAGACCCCGTTCGTCTTTCGCGGCGTTTGTTTAACTGGCTTGCGCTTTGGTCACCTGCGCTTTCAGCGTCAGGTCTGGAAGACTCGGACATGGATATCGGCGGAAGTGGCCGCGTATTGGAGCGCCGCAGAGATAGCGTGCTACGTCAACTGACAATCCTACGCGGATCGCTAAAAGCGCTTCCGCCCGGCTTGCCGCGATTGACCGCGGGATGCGCACTCGCTCTAGGCGGCGCGCGCATGACTGACGGAAAAAATCAATTTCTGGAGCGGGGGCTGGACCTTTTGGATGTTGAGCTGCCGTTACAAATTTTGCCGGATGGAGGGCACATCAGTCGCTCGCCGGAAAGCAGCGCGGCAGCGCTGCGAGAACTCCTGACACTGGATTTACTGCTGGCGGAACGCGGATTGGAAGGCTCTCGCGAATTATCCCGGGCAATTGACCGCCTCGCGCCAATGGTCGCCTTTTTTAGACGTTCAGGCGGCGAGCTTGCACCGTTTCACGGTGGCGGTGAAATCGACAGTGCAGATATTGCAGAACTACTCCGCGCGGCGCCTGGGGAACCGAAAGCCTTTGGATATGGTCCGCATGTTGGATTTCAACGCCTGGAGGCGAATGAGACAGTCGCGCTTGTTGACACAGGAGAGGCGCCGCCTCGTCCCTTTGACACACGGACCCATTTGGCACCTTTGGCCTTGGATTTATCTACCGCTGAAGGCCCGATGATTACGAGCTGCGGGTTTAATTCGGAGCAACCTGAAAACTGGGCGCGTCCAATTCGCGCTGCTGCGGCGCATTCAACTTTGGTGTTAGATGACCGCTCACCGGGACGTTTACTAACAAGTGATTGGAAGCGCCGTGCGGTTGGAGACGCCGTTGAGCGTGTTGCGGGACCTGTGAAAGCCACGCGAAAAGAGCAAGACAGCGGTATTTGGCTGGAAAGTCATCATGAGGGTTATCTTGGTGATTATGGCCTTAGTCATCGACGGCGTTTGTTCATGCCAAGTGACGGTCATGATGTGCGCGGCGAGGACAGTTTGTTTGCTCCCATGGGGTCTATCCCTATTCGCCGCGACCAAGTTCCATTTGCCATTCGGTTCCATATTCATCCCAAGGTCCGCGTTAGTCTTTCACAAGATAAATCTTCGGCGCTGCTCGTCGTTGATGGTAAGGCTGGCTGGCGTTTTCGCACGGATGGCGGTCAAGTGGCGTTAGAAGATTCTGTTTATCTAGCGACCGGATCTGCGCCAGTTAAAACCCAACAGCTTGTTATTTACGGAGAAGCGTTTTGCGATAGTGACGGTGAAAGCCGTTCTAATCGCGTGCGCTGGTCATTCCGCAAATTAAAGCCCGCGGAAGATAAACCCCGTAGCAAACCCACGCAATCTGACATAGAGTCGGTGACATGACCAAGGCGACCCGCTCTACATTTAAAATGCGCCGAAGCTTCCGCCTTATCGGGATGGATGTGCTGTTTGCGCTCGCCTCGATGATGATGGTCATCCGCTGGCGTTACGATTTTTTGAACGAGACGTTACGCGGAAATATTGATCACAAAGCAGCTTATATCGCTGCTGCCGCGACATTAATTATCTGGGTTTTATTGCGTCAAGATCGCGCGATTTGGCGCTTTACAACATTGGATGATTTCAAAAGGATTAGTGCTGGTATCGTGGCTGTGGCGCTTGCCGTTCCCTTGGTTCTATATTTCTTCTTTGATCGCGGCGCGAATTTCCCCCGCTCGGCTCCCCCGCTTTTTGCGGCTATGTTCTTTGGATTGATTATTGTTTCGCGCCTGACGGCCATGCTTTTGCAGAACGGTGACTTTCGCGCTTTATTCCGAACCCGGTCAACCTATGGGCAGGACGCATTATTAATTGGCCCTGCGCCGCATCTTTATAATTACCTGATGGACCGTGCGAGGAAAGGCGGGGCCGGAACAAACCAACATATGGGCTTTAACCCCGTCGGTCTGATCGAAACTTCAGGCCTGTATGAAGGCCGTACGATCCGCTCCGTACCCGTGTTAGGCGGTCCTGATAATCTGAGAGAGATTTATTTGAAAACGACAGGGCGGCAGGACAAGCCGCTCCAGATTATTGCGGTTGATCCCTCGCCGGACCGGCGCGTAACGGCCAATCTAGTTAAGGTCGCGGCGGAACTTGGTGCGCCGCTCTCTCGCCGCTCCAACGACCCGACCCAAGGGCTCTCCACATTTGAAGCGGCTGACTTAATCGGACGCGAAATGCGTATCTTGGACCTTGCCCCGGTGCAGGACATGTTTGCGGGACGCCGTGTATTAGTAACGGGTGCGGGCGGCTCAATCGGATCTGAACTGTCCAAACAAATTGCGCGGCTTAACCCATCCAAACTTATCCTCGTCGATCACTCGGAGTTCCATCTTTACAACCTCGAAAAAGCGATGGCGCCTTTCCAAAAATATGACGGGTCCAGATGTTGGAAGACATTTATCGGCGATATTCGAAATGCCCCGCGCATGCGCGAAATCTTCGCAGTAGAGCGCCCCGAAATTGTTCTTCATGCTGCGGCGCTCAAACATGTGCCTTTGGGCCAGAAAAACCCGCTGGAAGTTCTGCGGACCAATGTCATGGGAACCTCCAATGTTTTGGATATGTGCGAAACCTATGATGTTGAGCATTTCATTCTGATTTCCACTGACAAAGCCGTTGCGCCCGTAAATATGATGGGAGCCTCAAAGCGTGTCGTCGAAATGATGACCTTGGCACGTCAGGCCGCAACGCCTGGCTTACAGGCGTCTTGCGTGCGCTTTGGTAATGTTCTGGCGTCCAATGGATCGGTCGTGAACCTATTTGAGGAACAAATCGCCATGGGCGGTCCAGTGACCGTGACCCACCGCGAGGTCGACCGCTATTTCATGATGCTTGAAGAGGCAGCCGCACTTGTCTTGCAATCCGCCGCATTAGGCGCGAAGCGCCGCGAGAATTCAGACACCGGCCACGATGAATCTGGTTGCATCTACGTGCTCGAAATGGGCGAGCCTGTGAATATTGGCCGCCTCGCGCGTCAGCTAATCCGTCTGCGCGGCAAGGTGCCGGATGTAGACATTGAAGTCCGGTATACAGGTTTGCGCCCTGGCGAAAAACTCACCGAAGTTCTATCTTATGAGGACGAAGACCTTGCGCCGACGGGTGTTGGCGGCATCCAGCTTTATAACCGCGCCGTGCTTGATCCGGCCTCCGTGCTGAACCGAACGAAATCTCTGATTAAGGCATTGAATACCCGCGACCGGGCAGAGGTTCGCAAAGTTATTGCGCAGCTTGTTCCAGGTTATGATCCAGCCAATGTGTTGGATGAACCCGAACTCGCGATTGTTGCGAATATCGCCGATGTGGATGACGTCGCCAATGATGTGGAAGACGAGACAGGAACTGACGGCTAGCGCACTTCTTTTGTGAGTAAATATACAATCGAAAATATACGCGCAGTGGAAACGCTTTTTACGTCGTGATAGGGCGCAGGTGAATTTTCACCATCCGTCTTCTAAGACCTTATAGGGACTCGCTCGCCATGCCCGCACCAAATCCAGACCTACCCGCATTTGATCCCGCGCGCCTTGCGCCGGTTAAGCGCGCTCTGATTTCTGTTTCTGATAAATCTCGTCTGATCGATCAAGCTAAAGCCTTACACGAACGCGGCGTTAAGCTCGTCTCTACAGGCGGAACACACCGGGCAATCGCAGCGGCAGGTATCCCCGTGAAAGACGTCAGCGAGCTTACCCATTTCCCAGAAATGATGGATGGCCGTGTGAAAACTCTGCATCCAATGGTGCATGGCGGCTTGCTCGGCGACCGTGACCTCGCCTCGCACAAAGATGCCATGCATGACCACGGTATTCTTTCCATCGACCTGTTGATCGTCAATCTTTATCCGTTCGAACAAGCCGTCGCTGGCGGCGGTAGTTATGAAATGTGCGTCGAAAATATCGACATTGGCGGACCAGCCATGATCCGCGCTGCGGCGAAAAATCACGCTCATGTTGCCGTGTGTACGGACGCTGATGATGTTGATGCTGTGCTGGCTGATATGGATGCAAATGACGGACAAACATCCGGCACGCTTCGACGCGCGCTTGCTGGTAAAACCTACGCCCGCTCCGCCGCCTATGATGCAGCGATCGCGAATTACTTTGCTGATATTGTTGACGGCACACCGTCTTATCGGGCGCAAGGCGGGTCGTTAAAGCAAGAGCTCCGCTATGGCGAAAACCCACACCAAACGGCAGCCTTTTATTCCGATGGCTCTAATCGCCCAGGTGTTTCAACCGCAGACCAACTCCAAGGCAAAGCGCTGTCTTACAACAACATCAACGATACTGACGCAGCCTATGAACTCGTCGCTGAATTTGGCGACAATGCACAAGGCGCAAAACCTGCCGTCGCGATCATCAAACATGCCAATCCATGCGGCGTGGCGGTCGCAGATGATTTCATCACCGCTTATAAAAACGCGCTGGCCTGTGACCCTGTCTCGGCCTTTGGCGGCATTGTCGCGCTGAACGGAAATCTCGATGCAGCGACAGCCAAAGAGATCGTCAAAGTCTTCACAGAAGTTGTCATTGCACCTTCCGCCGATGAAGACGCGGTCGCCGTGTTCAAGAAAAAGAAAAACCTACGCCTATTAATTGCTGGCGGATTGCCAGATGTAAACGCGCCCTCTCTCACCCAGCGCAATGTCGCTGGCGGCATTTTGGTCCAGAACCGCGATAATGGGTCGGTGGCCGATGAAGACCTCAAAGTCGTCACAAAGCGCGCCCCAACAGACGCGGAAATGGCAGATCTGCGCATGGCTTGGAAAGTCGCGAAACACGTCAAATCCAACGCGATCATCTATGTTAAAGACGGTGCAACGGCCGGTATTGGCGCTGGCCAGATGAGCCGGATTGACTCCGCGCGCATCGCCGCGCGCAAAGCCGAAGACGCACAGTCTGCCGCTGGATGGGACACACCCAAAACACAAGGCTGCGCCTGTGCTTCCGACGCCTTCTTCCCATTTGCGGATGGCATGCTCGCCGCCGCCTCAGCTGGCGCCAGCTGCGTCATCCAACCCGGCGGTTCTATCCGTGACGAGGAAGTGATCGCCGCTGCGGACGAGCAAGGCCTCGCCATGGTGTTCACAGGGATGCGGCATTTTAGGCATTAGAATTTTCCGGCACCTAAAGTCTGTTGGGGTAACAGTGGACGTTAGGTTTTATTCAATTTCATTACCTCGTTAAATCCAGTACATCAAAATTTTGGTTGCATAGAACGCTATTTCATATCCCAAATAAATACCCAGTAAGAAGGCTATTCCTAAGATAACTTTTTTTCCACCCAATTTGAATCCGAAAGTACTGAACAAATAAAACGGCACGCCAACAATTCCTATAAGCGCACATAGAACTTGGCTTCCCGTGTGGGGCGTAATGCTGTTTTCTTCGGCGTGTTTGCCGCACCATAAGTATAGCAAAAAGCCAACCAAAAGAGCGTGAGGTAAAAAATAATAATCTTGATAGTCAGGGAAAATGCTGTCTATTATTCCAGATGCCATAAAACTAATGAGTAAATACAAAAGTATCTTATGGGAATTTGATATCAAATTCTGGTGCCTCCAAGTTTTGTTCGACCCAATTGATGGCTTCTTTGATATATCGATCCAAAGTGACTTAGGAGGCGATTTATTTGCTGATATTCAGTGATATTTTCACTATAGGCTAATTATGAATTTCATCAAACAAAATACATATCTATTGTCAATATTGGTCCTTATTGGTATGGGGTTAATACTGATTTTACTGCGCTCATTGGAGAGTAATTTATATGGAAGTGGTGTGTGCAATAAAGTTCAGGAAACCCGACTTGTTAAAAATAATGTCCAACCAATTGAATACAGTACTATTGGTGAATTATTGAATTCACAGGATAAAATACACGCTATTATAGAGGAAGCATCAACCTGGCCTTGCTTGCCTCATGGACATTGGTTTCGGATTGGTTTCGACCCATTTCATAAAGATGTCATAGTAAGAGGGGATATTCTCCAGCCATATAAGGAAAAGAATGAAACAATTTGGATACACATTCAGCACCAATACAAAGGCCTGAATGCAACAAATTTGGGAATAGATGTTACTGTATTCTTCAATGGTAAACCTGATCGAATATTCATTCCCTTTGAAGCGATTACCTGGTTCGACGACCCAACTTATGATTTTCTTTTGAAGCCTTACGCAAATGAATAGCACTAGTATTCCTTATTGAGATTTCTAATGATCGCTTTGGTGACAAAGGTTAAATTCGATCCTGAAATTAGGCTTCACGAAAATTACATTATAAGGCGATCTTTCAGTGCCTTACGGAAAATCCAAAAAACAATCCTCATTTTCCAGTGGATTTTGATCCTCACTCTAAAAATAATACATATCGCAAATTTCGTTATATCCGAACGGCTTAGCCGTTCGGCGCTTCATAAAAAAAGGCTCCCCAAACCTTTTTTGGACATTTCGCGTCCTCACCTTCTATTTTATCCCGCATATTAAATGGGTTCTTTCAGACATGGGACAGGTGAGGCCTCGCTTGCTGGTTTGGAAGACGGCAGGGTTGAGCAGTTTGGTGTGAGAACCAAACCGGTGCCGGACCTTTTGCGCTGAGAGTTGACTGCTTTGTCTTAAACCGGGTCTTGTCCAATAAAACGGGCAGGTCTGACCGGAAGGCAAAACTGCAGGACCCCCAACCGGTGCATCAACAACTGCTGCCGCGTGGTCACTCTCGCGTAAAACACTTTTTCTCTTTCGGTCCTCCGTCGCGGAGACCGACCACGCGGGCAGTCCTATTAGATAGGAAACCCAAGATCAGGCCGTCACTATGCTGAAACCAAAGTTTCAGCGCGGACGGTGACCTTTTCGCCTGCCTTCAATACAGGTTTTAGAAGGCCCGCCCCCCAACGATGTGGGACGTTATGGAAGCGGACCCCAGGCTATCAAGACAGCCCGACGGCAAGATAACAATAGGTGGGTGTTCGACAAGATGGCTTTACTAGAACACAATGTTCGATAAAATCGAACAAGGGGTGAAATCGGATAGGAATAGGGATGGGATATGGATCGATTACGGAGGATGGAGATTTTTGTTTCCGTTGTCGAAGCAGGTCAGTTTACGCGGGCCGCTAATCGGCTTTCCTTATCTAAATCAACCGTTAGTCAGGCGGTTTCTGATTTGGAAACCTATCTGGGTCTGCAATTATTTCATCGGGATTCTCGGTCGCTCCAGCTGACTGAATCTGGCGAAACCTATTTTTCTGAATGCCAACGGGTATTGTCTGAAATTAGTGCTCTGGAAGATCATATTCGCGGAGAAAATCTGGGTATGACGGGCTTAATCCGTATCACCGCTCCTATGCTTTATGGCGTAATGATATTGGAGCCGCTGATCGTCAAATTCATGAATCTCTATCCTGACATTTCTTTTGATCTGATGTGGATAGAAGCCCCTATCGATTTAGTCGCTGAAGGTGTTGATGTCGCGTTTCGATTGGGGAAGACAAATCCGAGCTCTCTTTTAACGCGTAAAATTGGATCCATGAGCATGGTTCTTTGCGCAACTCCCGAATATTTGGATAAGCACGGCGCGCCGCAATCTCTATCGGATTTAAAGAACCATAATTGTTTGATATTTTCAGAAATTCCGGGTTGGTATTTCGAAAAGGACGGCATTGGATTTATTTTGCCCGTCAAGGGTCGGGTGCAAACTTCATGTGCCAATAGTTTGCGAAGCCTTGTTTCTAAGGGTGTTGGGATCGGATATTTCCCGAAATTTATCCTTCAAGACGGATTAGCTAATGGGACGCTCAAGCCGGTCTTGCAGGAGGCTGTGAATATGAGTTTTGATGTAAACCTCATTCGTCCCGCGAATAAGCATCAGCCAGCTCGGATTAAAAAATTCACCGAATTTATGGTTTCTAATTTGCAGGAAAAGTGGCCTGAATGAAGACGGCTAAAAACCCAATTGTTAGCCGCGCATAAAAAAGCCCCCCGGCGTATATCCGAGGGGCTTGAATTAACTAAAAGCACGATGTGCTTTAGGTATCGACCCTATTCACAGGCATACATGTAGTTACCGCATGTTTTCATGAAGTGAACCACTGATCCGTTTGCGCTTTGAATGCGGAACGCTTGGCGATCACGGTCATTCGTTGGCAGGATAGAGTATTCATAATGATGTTGTTTACCCAGACCCAACAGGCCGCGTGTTCCAACAGGCAGAACCTCTTCGCTGAACATATAAGCTTGCGCATCTGACCAACCATTGGAGTAGCCCATGGATTTAAACAGATAGTTCAAATAGGCTTTGTCCGTTGCGTTGTCGTTATAACGTGCGTTTAGCTTGTCATAGAACTGCGATGGAGTCAGGCCGTGGCTATCGCCAAATTCTGGCATGGTACCAAGGCGTGGCATTTGCTTTGGTGTCTTATTTGCTGGAACATTAAAGATCGCAACAGAAGACTCGCTACACAGGTTCAGGTTAGCTTGTTGAACAACAGGCTGCTGAACCGGACAGGTCGCCAAATCATAAGTGACGCTTCCATCCCAACAAGAATAGGTCGTTGGCTGCGGTGCGGGTTGTGATGGGCAGACCGCGCTAGCCGCGATAATTGATCCATCCCAACAGGTTTGCATTGGGGTTGGCTCAGGCATAGCTTCAACAACTGGCTCTGGCTTCACAGCGCACTGACCGGAATTAAAGACCATAGCGCCATCCCAACATTCGAATGTCGGCACTGGTGCTGGCGGAATAGGTTTCGGCTTTGAATGGGTGTGACCGAATTTGTAACGCAGACCCGTCATGAGAGTGTGCGCACCAACGTCGCTAAGCTCCGCATCAAAGTTCTCGAATGCGCCCGTATTGCCATTCGCAATGTGACCTTGGAGGTCCAAATCCGGAGCGTTGAGATATGTGTAATGTGTATCCCATGTCAGGTTGTCTGAGAGTTTGTAACCAAGACCCGCGAGTAATTGCCATCCAAAACCAGAGTCTGAATCGCTAATTTCACAGCTAGATGCTTGGCCGACGGATCTCGTACCGACACAAGTTGGGTTACGGACAAGTTCGTTTTGAGTACCCGGGAAGTCGTGGGCTGCAAAACGGCCTTTGCCTTTTACAAGCCCGATGCCGGCACCGACATATGGTTCGAACGCGCCGAAGTCGTCGAAGTCATAAAGTGCGTTGAGCATCAAAGAGTCTGTCTTGAGCGAGCCCTTTGAAGACGGTGTTTGGCTGATGGAGCCTAAAGATGATTTCAAGCTGTCCGCATCAAGTTCGAGACGCCAGTTGTCACCAAAATCATAGCCGGCACCCAATGAGAATGCGCCGTTACCTTCGCTTTGAATACCATTGCCGTGAAGGCTGCTGTCAATTCCGCCTGTTAGTTCAGCGTCATGATGAATGCCGTAACCGGCGTTACCGCGAAGGTACCAACCGTCGTCTTCATTGGCAGATGCCGAACCAGCGGCGATAAGGCTGAGCGCCGATACGGCGCCAAATAAATAGGATTTCATTTTGTATCCCCCCAGGATAAAATCTGCGGGAGCTTCAACTCACGCAAAGTTATGGTCAATAAAAAGTTACCGAGCGCAAACAGCCATACTTTGTATGAATGCTTTCTGAATACAGGCTTGATTCCGCCGAAAAGCCAATAGGCGTGGGGGTTTTGGGCTTTAAAGCTTGTTACGGCGCGGGCGTTTTTTTGGGGAAACGGCAAATATCCTGAATGGGGCAGGCATAACATTCCGGGGTTCTCGCCTTACAAACATAACGGCCGTGAAGCAAAACCCAATGATGCCCACCGTGGAGATAGTCTTCTGGCGTGACCCGCAGGAGATTTAGTTCGACCTCTAGCGGATCTTTGCCCGGGGCCATTCCAGTTCTGTTGGAAACGCGGAAAATATGAGTGTCGACGGCCATGGTGGGCTGGCCGAAAACCTCGTTCAGAACAACATTGGCTGTTTTGCGGCCGACACCTGGCAGTCGGACCAATTCTTCGCGGGTTTGCGGGACTTCGGAGTTAAACTCATCAATCAAGAGCTGAGAGAGCTTGATGACGTTTTTGGCTTTATTGCGATATAGGCCGATGGTTTTGATGTGATCTCGGACAGTGTCTTCGCCCAGTGCGACCATTTTTTCTGGCGTATCTGCAATGAGAAATAGGTCTTTGGTAGCGCGGTTCACACCAATATCTGTCGCTTGTGCGGACAAAGCGACAGCGACAACGAGCGTATAGGGGTTCACATAATCCAGCTCAGTTTCGGGCGCGGGGCGCTCAATCGACAGGCGCCGGTAAATTTCTGCGATCTGCGCCCGCGTTAATTTCGGACGCGGCAGGTCCTTATAAAGTTTCTCTTTTGCGGCCATTAAATGCGGTCGAGCATGTCATTGATGAGATTGTCTGCAAACGTCGCGGATGGCTCAGCTATCAATTCGCCTTTATTGTCAAAAGCCATGTGCGCATTGCCAACTCCCACTTGAATTGGAGAGACATGGGCGCCGAGGCGCATGAGAATATAATTGATTTGGCGCATGCACATTATACCGCTCATTGGGCCGGGGGTGCAGGAGGCGATGCCCCAATAGGGCTGTTTGAAATGATCGGTACCAGTGGTCGATGTCCAGTCAATTGCGTTCTTCAGGACGGGCGGCAGGCCGCCATTATATTCAGGGCTGACGAGAACGACGCCGTCACAAGATTTAATCTTACGTGCGAGCTTCTTCACGCCAGCCGGCATATCCAGGTCGCCATGGTAAAGCGGGAGGTCATATGTCGCCAAATTAATGGACGTTGTTTTCAAACCAGCGCGTTTGAACCGTTTTACGAGCGCCTTTTCCAAACGCTTGTTGATTGACCCTTCGCGTAAAGAACCGCAGATAAAGCCAATCACTGGAGGTGTATCAGAAGACATAAAATCACTTTCGGGTATGGTCTTGCAGCGCGTATTTGGTTTTCCAAACGCCTATCTGCCTAGATACGCAACTGCAAACGTTTTGGAGTGAATGAATTGCGCCTCTTGATAAACACCATTGAAGTTGTAATATTGTAACTATGCAAAAGTTTGACGGTATATCCTTCATGTGGGCGCTGGTTCTAATGGGAGCCATTGCGCTGATATATGGTGTCAGAGCCTTTTTAGGCTGGCGGCAAGTGCGTACCGATGCGCGAGCTGATTACAACTACAAACGTGCGAATGGTATGGTGCCAGATGCCGTAAATCGCGAAACATATGAACAGATTTACGGTCGGGTTCACGGACCGCGTGGCCCGTTACACGTCGCCGGCGCGATGCTTGCCATTTTGGTCGTGACTCCGATTGCTATGTTGGGGTTCGAAGCCGGATTAAATTTGATCTATAATTTGTCTGGCCAAAGCCGAGTTATTGAGCCGGGATATTTGGTCTGGCAGTTTTTTCTATTCTTCGGGATGATCGCAGTTTGGGTGAGTATCGCCTATTTGGCGGCGCGCCGTTATCACCGCACAGCTCCCGGGAGCTTACAATTTGAAATGGATCAATACCTTTACGGCGACGAGGATTATGGGGAGACGTTTTAACCGACGCTGCTCGCCAATTTTGCCCAGCGAGGAGTCGTTCTCAAAGGCGCGTAAAGCGTGTCGTTCTCAAAAATCCGTAAGATATGCGGGCCCGTCAGCTCGACCATCTTTTCAAAGTAATCCAGAGCCCGTTGCGGCTGATCTAATCGCATATACCCTTCAGCCAAGTCGCTAAAGTCTGACATGGACTGAATGGCGTCGTTTTTCTCAATCGATCTATGCGCATTGGCTAATCGATCAATATCTTTAGCTTCGCCGAGAATGGCGGCAACCAAAACAGGGTATTCATAAGGAGCGTCGTGCCACCCCGCAGAGGGATCATAAAGGGCTCGTAGAGTAGCTTCGTGTTTTTCTCGCTCTGATTCCGGCAGCGATATAGTGTCTGCGCTTCGTAAATGCGCCAGTGCATATTCGGCCTTCTGTCCGGGGGTTGTGCGTTGAGTTTCGGGCCAAACAGCTAAAGCCGCCCGGATTTTATTCTCGTCTCGTGTGGTCAGGGCATAATTTACATAGGTGTAAGGCGCATAGGTGGCGAGTGGAGTGAAAGCGTCGAAGGCTGCATCTGCGTCTCCGCGAAACTGAGCGATCGCTGCGGCAAACCCGTGTCCTTGCAAGGAATCGGGATTCATCGCTTTAGCCTTCTCAATGAAAGCATCGGCCTCATCGAAGTGCCCAAGAAAAACATGTGTTAACGCAAGTTCGGGCAGTAGATAGAAGGAAGCTGGATCAAGTCGGTGCGCCTTTTCAAGACCCGTCAAGGCTGTCTCAAAATTGCCAAGCCGACGTGTTAGAAAAGCCTGTCCCGCGATGGCTTCCACATTGCCGGGCGCAACAGATAGGGCTCTATCGAATATAGCTTCAGCGGCGCGGTAATTACTTTCGCCCCAATAAAGATAAAATGCATCGGCCAGGTGAGTTTCTAGTGCATTAGGAGCAAGCTCTTTCGCGCGATCGAGTGACGCTTTGCCGGCCGCCTTTATCTCTGCGTCGCGCCCATGAAACCAATAAAGCGCTAATTGTGCATAGGCTTTTCCAGCCCAAGCTTTTGCATAATTCGGATCCGCCGCCAGAGCTGCTTCATAAGACTCGATAGCTAGTCGTAATTCGTCAGAGTTGTTTTCGCCAGGTTGGGTTAATAGCCGCGCTTTTATATAAGCGTCATAGGCGACTAGATTTTCTGCTATGTCCTGACGGGGGGCTTTTTTAGCGATCAGAACTCCCCTTAGAGATGAGGCAATGACGTTTGTGATTTCACCTTGAATATCAAAAATATTCTCAGGGCTCAGCGGGCGGTCATAGCTTTCCGCCCAAATGTGACGGTCATTCGTGCCATCAATTAGTTGGACGGTGATACGGACACGGTCACCGCTACGCTGTACGGCGCCTTCCAAGACTGCGGCGACGCCAAGCTCTTCGGCAATATCTGGAACGCGCTTATCTGTTCCGCGATACCCCATAACCGAAGTACGAGAGATCACATCTAGCCCGTTGATACGAGATAATGTCGTTAAGAGCTCATCGTGTATCCCGTCCGCAAAGAACGCATCTGAATCTTGCAAGCTTCGGTTTTCAAATGGCAAAACAGCGACTGACGCGCTGTTTAAACGAAATTGAGGGGCCGCTGGTTTAAATCGATCCGCCAGTAATAGACCGGCGACCAGAACCAACCCAATGACAATCGCGACATCTAATTTCTTCCCGGTTTGGGTGGCGATGGAATCTTCTGCGGACACGACTTCCGTTCGTTTGAACCCGTCAGGTGTCAGCTCAAAAGCCCAAGCCAAAATCGCAATAATGGGGAAGCCTAACATGGCGACGGCTAAGACCAGGCCGTCAAACCATTCAGGCAGGTTCATGACGCCTTCTAGCGTGAAGGCAGTTTGAACCAGGAACCAAGCGGCGACGACATATGTTCCGCACACCCGGAATACATTTCGCCGTCTAAGCTCTGAAAAGAGTTTGATCATGATTGCCCCACGGATTTCTTCTAACCCGTTAGCATAGGAGCAATTGAGAGTCTCTAGGCGTTAAAATCCTAGAACGTCTCGCATTGAGTATCGGCCAGGCGCTTGATCAGAGGCCCAAACCGCGGCTGAGACTGCGCCGCGGGCAAAAACGGATCGGTCAAAGGCGTCATGGGACAAAGTGATCATTTCTTGTTGATTGGCGAGTTTCACATCATGGCGTCCGATAACGCCGCCGCCGCGCAATACGGCAAACCCTATGTCGTCATCATTACGCGCACCCGTCACCCCAACACGAGACAGCACTTGCGCCTCTGCAAGTTCAAGACCTCGGCCTTTAGCGGCGGCTTCGCCGAGTAAGAGCGCCGTTCCTGACGGAGCGTCGACTTTGTGGCGATGGTGCATTTCCAATATTTCAATATCCCATCCCGCGCCGAGCTTCTCGGTAGCCAGCTCAACGAGAACGGACAGGGCTGTCACACCAGGTGAAAAATTGCCGGCACGTAACAGCGCAATGTTTTCACCGGCCGCATCAAACGCGTTGTCTTCAGCCGCGGTAAACCCGGTTGTACCAGACACCATGGCTTTGCAACGACCCGAATGACCCGTACCCGATAAAATCAGAGCCGCATCAATGGCTGCTTTTGGGACTGAGAAATCGACTAATACGTCACAGGCGTTCAGTGCGCTTTTCAGATCCGAGGTGAGCTTAACGCCAAGTGGCTTCACGCCGGATAATGTCCCTGCATCTTGACCTAGCTCAGACGTGCCGGGGGCTGTGATCGCCGCACCCAAATTGACGTCAGCTCTGTCTGCAATCGCGCGAATAACGGCTGCGCCCATCCGCCCATCTGCGCCTAATATTCCAAGTTCAATGCTCATGCAGCGGCCTCTATCCCGCAGAGAGGGTTATCTGCAAGCGGTTTTGGCTTGCTTCAGCGCTGCCGTCACACCTTTAAGCGAAAATGTGTAGCGCGTTTGCGTTCCTCGTTTCGAGACAGCTGACACTGTCATCGTCGAACCGGCTCGCATTTTTGAGACAAGTTTCCGCTCATCCGCGCTTTCGGAAATGAATGCCTCATTGTCAGCCGCGAACATCGTCAAAGACGTACTGCCAACTTGGGCTTTCGGGGCACGGGTCGGTTTCAGATCATATCCCGCAAGGAAGGAGGGTTGTTCCGTTGCAGCACCGTTTTTCCAGTTGGATACCATAAAATAGATATCGCCGTGATTGACAGAAGACGGAGATTTAGCCTGAGCTTCACTTAATACATAACAGATACGTTCTGCACCTGAGCCGCGCGTGTAAACCGTCCAGTCGCCATGCGTGCCGGCTAGCTTTGGCGCGGTTTGCGCGAATGCGGGCGCGGCCATAAGTGCAGCAAGCGCAAAAGCGTTGGAAAAGCGGAGCGTGTAAGAGCGTTTCATATCGGGATTGATACTGCCGCGCGCACGGTTAATCCCGCGTTAAACACAGCTGCTATGTGTAGGTTTTATGCTCCGTTAAATGAAACGCGCGGTAAATTGCATAAGCCGAGACAATGGCGCTGCCGACAGCAACCATCATAAAGGGCGCTTTGGGCGGCATATTCATCAGAGCCAAACCGATTAAACCAAAGGTCAAGATATTGACGGCGAAGTTATATAGGACAGAGCCCGCACTCATGAGTTGCGCGCGAATACGGGGATGTGCACGTCGCTGTGCCATAGCTTGCAAAGGCACCACAAACATGCCGTTGAATACAGAGGACCCCATGACAGCGCCGAGGAACGGCCAAGTATTTGGATGTGCCAGAAAATCCGCAATTGTGCCTTGGCCCATTTCTCCGCTAAATTTCGGGATAGGAAGCAGGTAAATCAGGAGCGCCGAGATTGTCACGCCGACGATTCCGAATGTGACGAGGCGGATGGCTTCGGGTCCCCAGATTTTCCAATTTCCAATGATCATAGTCAGGATCGAGCCGATAAATATCGCAACAGTCGAACTGGCCATGACCAACATAAAGACTTCCGCATTATACCCCATCACGCGCGCGATGAAATTGGGGAAGGCCGTCAGGAAAATTGTCGACAATCCGTAAAACCATGCAATGCCAAGCCAAGGCCGAAGAACATCGGGATGTTCGAAGATTTTTTTCAAAACACTCCAAATGGCGGTGATTGGGTTGTAATCCACTTTCAAATCTGGGTTTGGCGGCGAGGCAGGTGGACAAGTTTCGGCTGCCACCCAACCCAATATCGCCAGTGCAAATAATAGCGCGGCTAGGATCATCGGCGCTGTAGTAGCTAATAATGTACCAATAATTGTTCCCAATAATAGCACCGCAAATTGGGTTCCTGACAGCAGGGCATTCCCGCGAATTAACTCATCACTGTCGAGCCATTGCGGCATAACCGCATTCTTCGTTGGTGCGAAGAATGCAGATTGAGTTCCCATCATTGCCAGAGTGATTGCCAGCAAAAGAATACTTTGCGTGAGGAACCCAATGCCGGCTAAAATCATAATCAGAACTTCGGCACGTTTGATCCAGCGGAAGATTACGCCCCTATCAACCTTATCTGCAATTTGTCCTGCGATGGCGCAGAAAATAAGAAATGGTCCTGTGAAAATTAGTGATGCAATCGGAACTTTCATGGCTTCCGGCAGACCGGGTAAAAACTCAAACGCCGGGTTGATAAGCGCCACATAGGTTATCAGTGCGATGAGGGCGTTCTTCAAGGCATTGTCGTTAAATGTCCCCGCTTCAAATAAAATATAGAGCGGAGCAAACCTCCGTGAGAGCAGGAGCGGTTTGCGCGGTGTCTTTACCGCCAGAAGTTTATTGTTTGACATGAGTGTGCCTACCCTGCTTCCGCTTCGCGCGCTATTCTTTTGGCGCGCGCCGATTTATTTTCTTCAAGACGTCCAATGTCTGATGGATTCAGAGCGCCCGGGTTTTCCAGATCGAGAAGTTCAATTGAGCGGCTCTCTATGCGGGTTTGCAGGAGCTCCATAAAGGCATCTTTCTCCATCCCGGCAGGAATGGGGTCCAAATACTCAATGAAAGCCTTACCGGTAAATTTGGCCCAATCCGTCTGATTCCAACGTTGACCCAGCGTATTGGCGACCGGAATCACAGGACAGTTAAAGTCCTGCTGTAAGTGCCAAACGCCCTTACGGTACTTATGATGGGTTCCAATTTTCGACAAATGACCTTCTGGAAAAATGAGGAGACGGCGTCCTTCATTCCGAACCTCTTCCGCTTGCTCTTCCATTTTTTCGCGCGAATCTGATCCACCGCAGCTATCAATGACGACGGCATTCATCTTTGACAGGATGCGTTTAAGGCCCCAAAATTTTTCGAGATGATCACCCGTCACAAATGATAGATCATCAAAGCCCGAGAAAATAACAAACCCGTCGCCGTAAGATTGGTGCTTGGAGGCTATGATTACGGGACCAGTAGCCGGAATATTTTCTTGGCCGGAAACCTGAATATCCATGCCGCCAATACGGCGCATGCCCCACACCATAACTTTGGTGTAGCGTTTGAGTGTGCCCATTAGGGCCGCGCGACCAGGGATGAGAGATGCGATGAGGCAGCTCAACACATAAATGGTGGTCGTGAGTCCGAAGAATAGATTAAAAATAAGGGTACGCATCACGCATCCTCCAAGACGGCCATAACGGCCCGTTCAAATGTATCGACATGATCAGAGAGCGCGCCAATATCTCTGCCCAGTAATTTACTATGCGCTGCCTGGATAACGACGCCCAAGGCCATAGACGCCAGCAGGTCGGGAGACATGCCTGCCCGTAAGCGCCCGGCTTCCTGATTAAACCGCACCAGATCTCCAGCGGCCAATAAAGGCCCGTCGTCAGATAAATTGGGAAAACGATGCATGTTGAGCAGGTGATAGGCGAAAAGGGGCCAATCCTCATCGGCGAGGGCGGCGTAATCGCGCACAATATCTGAAACTGCGGCCGCGAGGGGTTGATCCATATTCCTGCGGACGAGTTCTGTCAGGCGATCGTGAATAGTTTTCATCAAGATACGTGAGAGGTCAGCTTTTGATTTGAAGTGACGATAAAGCAGACCTTCGCTGACATCCGCAAACGCAGCGATAGATTTGGTCGAGACACCTTCGATGGACTTCTCAACGAATAGAATAAGGGCGGCACGTTCAATTTTGGCTTTGGACGTCCCCTCTGCTGCGATGACGCCACGCTCTTCTATGATAGTGTCAGGCATAATGCCTCTCAATTCTCTACAATGCGCGTATATCGCCTAAATATCTGAATAAGTGATTAATCACTCATTCAATCTAAGCGCATTTGCTTATTCTTTGTCACGCAACAAAATTGAATGCGGTAGTGTATGTAAGTGATTGCTCACTTTTTAGCTGGTGCGAAGTTGAATACGGGTCGCTCTGAAAACTAGGCTTGATTGCGCGGGTGCAAATCGGCAGGTCTCCGCTCAATATCAATATATTGAACACGAGCAGAGACTGCGGAGACCCTCATGAAACTATCCAATGAAATTACGGCTGTTGTTACAGGCGGAGCATCAGGCCTCGGCGAGGCAACAGCGCGCGCTTTTGCAGCGAAAGGGGTCAAAGTCGGGATTTTTGACATGAATGCAGAGCGCGGCGCGATGGTCGCTTCGGAGATTGGGGGGGTCTTTGCAAAAGTAAACGTCGCAGATGAAGCCAGCGTTGACGCAGGATTTGAAGCCGTTCGCGCGGCCAATGGTACAGAGCGCCTCCTTATAAATTGTGCAGGCATCGGCTTGGGCATGAAAACCGCAAGTCGCAAGCGCGATACGGGTGCGATAATGGCCCATGATGTCGCTGCTTATAAACGTGTCCTCGACATCAACTTGTTCGGTAGCTTCCTCTGCGCATCAAAATCCGCCGCCGCAATGATGGCGCTTGAACCATTGGCACCTGATGGGGAACGCGGGTTAATCGTCAACACGGCATCCGTCGCGGCGCAGGATGGGCAGATTGGACAGTTAGCTTATGCAGCATCAAAGGGGGGCATACTCTCCATGGCACTTCCAATGGCACGTGACCTCGCCCGCGAAGGCATTCGTGTGAACACAATCCTTCCAGGATTTTATGAAACACCAATTTATGAGCAGATGAAACCAGAGGTAAAAGAAAGCCTTAGGGCTCACGTGCAATTCCCGAACCGCTTTGGGCAGCCCAGTGAGTTCGGTGAGGTTGCCGTATTCATGGCCGAACACGCCTATATTAATGCAGAGTATATTCGGACGGATGCCGGTGCACGGATGCCGCCGCGCTAAATTGAACATTGAAAGATTAACTGGGGCGGTATTTCACCGCCCTAATTTTTTGCGGGCAAAATACCTTGCCAATATCCCACATCGACCCATTTGCCGAATTTGAACCCAATTTCAGAAAAATGGGCAGTCTTGGTCATTCCGAACTTCTCATGCAATCCAATGCTCGCTGGGTTTGGTAAGGATATACCCCCAATGGCAACGTGATAGCCCAAGCCTGACAGCCGTTCAAAAAGCTCAGCGTACAATCTACTACCTGTGCCGTGTCCAGTTTTCCCGTGAGCAAGATAGACACTGATCTCTACAGAATAGCGGTAGGCGCAACGCCCTTTCCATTTACTGGCATAAGCATATCCAATCACACCGTCGTCTTCCGATTCATAAACAATGTAAGGAAGGCCGTCCGTTTTAGCGGTAGCGATGCGTAATTTTATCTCCTCGGCGTCGATTGGATCTTCTTCAAAAGTAACAACTGTATTTATGACATAGTGGTTATATATCTCAGCGATCTCAACGGCATCGCCGGGGCCAGCATCACGGATCATCGTCAGGCTCCTAGGTCTTTGAATGCACAACCCGCTGCGGGAACGGGATTTCAATTCCGTTATCGCGCAGGGCCCGCCAGACGATAAAGTTCACATCACTGGTAAACTTATTCGGACCGTCATCAACACCTTCACACCAAAACTCGATGGCCATGTTGACGCCGTTCTCACCAAAACTTCTGAACTCAAGGTCCGGCATCTCTGGTTCCGTCAAAACTTGATGGTGTTCCAAAACCTTGGGTATCAGGATGTCTTCAAGCGCATCCAAGTCGGTATCATAGGCGACAGTGAAGTGAACTTCATAACGTTGACGTGGATCTTTATGGGTCCAATTCTCATAGGCATCTTCCGTGAACTTTGTATTCGGGACCATAATGTCTTTGCCATCAGTTGTCTCGACAACGGTGTTGCGCATGTTGATCGCTTCAACAAAACCCTCTTGACCGTCCGGCAAGACCACGAAGTCCCCGACGCGAACTGACCGATCAAAAAGAATGATGAGACCAGACACAAAATTGGCCGCAATGGGTTGAAGCCCGAACCCGATACCTAGGGCGACAGCAGAGAATATAACAACGAGCCCAGACAGCGGTATATTCGCCGCGCCCATGACGAGGACCGTAATAATAATGAACAGAATGATCTGAAATAGCTTTGCGACAATCTCGCGTACGCCTACGTCTAAACTCTCTTGGGATCGAATAGCGGCTTGACCGCGTTTATTAGAAATCCCGCCGAGCCAGAAAAACAATGCCCCAAAGATACCGAGCTTAATCAAGCTCATCAATGTGATAGGTGTGTCACCTAATTGGAAGACCGTTGCACCCTCAAGGAAGCTGGTAAGTTCGTCAAAATAGCCCAAGGAGATAATCAGCCCAAGAGGTATCAACGTCCATATCGCAATTTTCTTAATCAGCGGGTCCGTGACAAATGTTTTGATCGCCCGAAAAATAAGAAAAACCATCGCAAGCGATTGAGCTAGTTTCACAAGCCAGTCTTGGCCCAGAGACGGAACGGCCTTCAGAATTGCTGCAAAGAGCGCCAACAAGATAACAACCAGTAAAGCCCGAAGAAAATTGCCCGCGGTAAAGATGACGCGCCGGACCGGAAGAAATTTCACATCATCCGCTGGTTTGTCTCGGAACAGAAAAATGCCCTTCCGAATGAACCGCGCAAATAGCGGCGCTAACAAGACAGCCGCAACCACGGCTCCCACTTGCGCGAGGAAACTCGGGCTTTGTGCCCAAGCGAGGAGTTGTTGTCCCCATTCGTTCAACATCGCTTGAAATTCGGCTGTGTTCGTTGGCATTCAGTTGGCCCCTTATTGAATCGCAATTTGCCTAATGCTGTGGGTAGCTTTTGTAAACGGGTTTGGGCTATGGAGACGCCGAATTAAAGGAATGCATATCATGAGTTCACCCAAAAAAGTCGTCTTGGCCTATTCAGGCGGTCTAGACACCTCAATCATCTTGAAGTGGCTTCAAGAAGAAAAAGGCTGCGAAGTCGTCACATTCACGGCCGATTTGGGTCAGGGTGAGGAACTAGAACCTGCGCGCCGCAAAGCAGAAGCAGCTGGCGTGAAAGAGATTTTCATTGATGACTTACGCGAAGAATTTGTCCGCGATTTCGTTTTTCCGATGTTCCGCGCCAACGCGCTATATGAAGGATTATACTTGCTTGGCACCTCAATCGCGCGGCCATTGATTTCCAAACGCCAGATAGAGATTGCCCACCAAGTCGGCGCAGACGCGGTTTGTCATGGCGCGACGGGTAAAGGAAATGATCAGGTGCGGTTTGAACTGGGTTATTACGCACTTGATCCAGAAATCAAAGTGATTGCACCTTGGCGCGAATGGGATTTGAATTCTCGGAACAAGCTCATTGAATATGCTGAAAAGCACAATATCGAGATCGCCAAAGATAAGCGTGGAGAGGCGCCGTTTTCTGTCGACGCAAACCTCTTGCACACATCATCCGAAGGTAAAGTTCTTGAGGACCCGTTTGAAGAGGCGCCTGAGTATATATACCAGCGTACGGTTTCCCCGGAAGACGCACCGGACAAAGCGACTTATATTGAAGTCGGATTTGAACGCGGAGACGCCGTTTCAATTGACGGCGTTGAAATGTCACCCGCAACGATATTGACCAAATTGAATGAGCTCGGCGGCGCCAACGGGATTGGCCGTTTGGATCTGTTAGAAAACCGCTATGTCGGCATGAAATCGCGTGGTGTCTATGAAACACCTGGCGGAACCGTTTTGCTTATGGCGCATCGCGGAATTGAACAAATCACAATGGATAAAGGCGCAAGCCATTTGAAAGACGAGCTCATGCCGAAATATGCCGAGTTGGTTTACAACGGATATTGGTACTCGCCTGAACGGGAAATGTTACAAGCTGCCATCGATAAATCCCAGGAACTCGTCACAGGAACAGTTCGTCTGAAGCTTTATAAAGGCAATGTCGATATCGTTGGACGCAAGTCGCCTTACTCACTTTACAGCCAAGAACACGTCACCTTCGAAGAAGACGATGTTTACGATCAGGCCGATGCGGGAGGCTTCATCAAAATCAATGCACTTCGCCTTCGTCTGTTGAAAGCACGTGACCGAAAGGCCGGGAAAAATAATTAAGCCGCTAAGCCTGATTTATATTTTCGGCCAATAGGCAAACGAACGCCTGTTGAGAGCACAGCGCCATTTGTATCAAATGCATGTAAGTGCTCGCGCGTCGTCAGATAGGACCGGTGCAGACGTACAGGGTCTGCAGCGGCATCCCGTAAAAGAACCTCGAGTTCTGCCAAAGTAATCCGGATAAAATGCATGCCGGATTTCGTGTGGATCTCGACATAATTTCCTGACGATTTGGCGTGGACGATTTCTTCCGCGGGCAATGCAATTGTTCGACCTCCGGATTTTAAAGATAGGCGGCCAGTCCGCTTGGCGTCCTGCCGCGCCGCTTCCAATTCTTCTTGCATCGCCCCGATATGCCGCGCGGTCAGGAAAGTGCTCAATATTAGCACATAGCTGAATACGTCTTTCCGGATTTCATAGGCCCATGGCTCTAACCTAAACAACCCGAAATTATACTGACCGTCTGCAACTGAACTCCAGAAGAGGTGGCGGATCCCGACCATTAAAACGATATGCAGGACCGAAAAGATGGCAAAACCCAGAAGATAAATTGGTAATCGCCGCGCGGCATTGGACAGAGAAATAGGAAAAATGTTCAACCAGATAGGGATCGTCAGCGCAGCGCAAATTAACGCGAAATGCGAACTGATTTCATAAAGCCATTCTGCCGCTAGCCCGCCAACATCCTTAACGCCGTGCCGAGCTATTTCCATTTGCTCTGTTGTGCCTTCGACAAAGAGGGAGAGACAATGCAATGCGAGAATTATCCCCCAAGCATAACGATCAGATTTGGGGTCAATTGAAGTCATGTCGGAAAGGATAAAGGTCTCTCTTAAATCGTCTAGCCCCTTTCGTCCCTAGTGGCTGCCGTTCGTCACAGAGCCCGTCATCTCGTCACTATCTGGAGCCATTAGTCACATTCAGATCGCACAATTACCTGATGGGCGGCAGCAGTCGCCTTGAGATTTATTGGAGACGAATGTGACTCAACGGCGGTATGATTTAGATAGCCTGCGTATATTCGCATTCGGGCTTTTGATTTTTTATCATGTCGGCATGTTTTATGTCAGTTGGGGGTGGCATGTAAAAAGCGTTCATGCCGGACCAGCGGCGGAAGCCCTCATGCGCTTGCTCAACCCGTGGAGGCTGCCTTTACTCTTCTTGATTTCAGGAGCCGCGCTTCGCTTTGCAATGGATAAATCGGAAAGCTTGAAACAGTTCACTTGGGTTCGAACGGGGCGGCTACTCTGGCCGTTGCTTTTCGGGATGTTCATAATCGTCATGCCGCAAGCCTGGTTGCAGCTCGTAGAAAACGGTGAGTTCACGGGCGGCGTGATTGATTTCTATCCCGGCTATTTACGAAATGAATATTCGATCACGACACCGACGTGGAACCATCTTTGGTACGTGGCTTACATTCTCGTTTACACACTTATGCTGGCCCCTATTTCCAGATTGCTTTCTCGATTTTCCGAAAAAGTTGAAGGAAGTCTTGAAAGGCTTTTTTTTGGCCGATTGGGTGTGCTGATCCTCATTACCGCGATCTTTCTGCCGCATGCCGTCATCCGCCTGACGTTAGATCCATATTTTCCGACAACCCATGATTTGACCGGAGATTGGGCGAACCATGCGCATAGTTTCCTCTGGCTCATAACGGGATATGTCATCGCTAAATCCTCAGCGGTTTGGGCGACATTGCAGCGAGGGCGATGGATATTGCTCGGCTTGGTCTCGGTGCTTGCGATTGTCTTGACGCTGACCTGGAATAATTGGGACGCGATTGCGGAAGCGGAAACGTGGTTGTTTCCCGCCCGCATGGGCCGCGTTCTCTATTTCACGGCAATGATCTTGTGCCTGCTAGCCTGGGCACAGGCAATTGTATCTGTGAAATGGCGTGGACTGACTTATCTTACCGAAGCGATATTTCCATATTATATTCTTCATCAAACGATCATTGTGATGGCGGGGTTTTGGCTAACGCGGCAAGGCTTAAACGTCTGGACCGAATTCGCCGCCGTCATGGCGGCAACAATATTAGGCTGCGGTATTGGGCACGAGATTATTCGGCGTATAAAATGGTTACGTCCACTTTTTGGCTTAAAACCTATTTCTAAGGGGCGTCGGAAGAAATCGCATTATCAATAAATGTGTCGCCGTCTGTCGCGGTGGGCGTAATTTCGACAATAGAGGATGGCGTATATTGGATCTGTGACTGAGCAGGTGCATCACCGCCAATCAAATTCAAAACCATGGGCAGAATAAACGCTCCAACAACGAGACCTGTCACAGCCCCAATCGCAAAATTCTTGTTAAACAGCGACCCCGACCCGGCAGGTGCTTGCACATTCTGTTCGGATGATTGCGGTTTGGGTGAGCGCTTCAGAAGTTTCACAATGAAACTCTTTGATGGCTCATCTTCCAAGGCGGGTTGAACGTGCGGGGCCGGTTGAATTTGGGGTGCGAGCGGCGGCGGTCCAGGCTGAACATAGTGTTGTTGCAGCTGGGGATGATGTTGCGGCGGAGCATATTGGGGCGATTGCGCCATTTGCGATGGAGCTTGCGGCTGGAGGTGCTGCGAGGGGTGAGGGGCCGGCATATATTGCACGGGTTGCATTTGGGTATGCGGAACCTGCTGCTGCGGCGCGGGTTGAGCATAAGCTTGCGGTGCAGGCTGATAAGGGACCGGCTGTATTTGAGGTTGAGCCCGGGGGGCGTTGTGCATGGGGGCTGGGATTGCGTCCGCCATTTGCGGCGCCGTCGTGGGCGTCATCATATCAGGCGTCCAGGGTACGGCCGTCGGCGCTGGATTTGTTTGTGTTGGCTCAGTCATGCTCACGTCCCATGTTTTCAACCTTCAGTATGGTTGCCAAAACCTAAAGCCGCGTTAAGCGCGATTTGCCTTGTGTGAAGAATACAATTTGTGCGCACTGCCCAAAATTGAGGTTACAATTGCGTACCCCACCCGTTACGGAGGGACAATTACGCCAGGATTGTCCAAAGAGGTTCTATCATGTCCAATGCGTCTCCCAATGAACTCGGCTTTCGCGAATCCGTTGAACTGATGTTCAACCGAGCGGCCAGTTATATGGACATATCGGATAAGCTGATCGAGAAAATTCGAGTTTGTAACGCGACATATACCGTCCGATTTGGCGTTAAGCTGCGCGGTGATATTCATACCTTTACGGGATACCGTTCCGTCCATTCCGAACATAAAGAGCCCGTCAAAGGGGGTATCCGCTATTCCCTCGGTGTGAACCAAGACGAGGTCGAGGCGCTGGCAGCGTTGATGACCTATAAATGCGCACTGGTGGATGTGCCGTTTGGAGGCTCCAAAGGGGGTCTGTGCATTAATCCAAAAGATTGGAACGAAGAAGAATTGGAGCGCATTACCCGCCGCTTTACCTTCGAATTGGCCCGCCGCGATTTGATCCATCCATCCCTCAATGTACCTGCGCCTGATATGGGCACGGGAGAACGTGAAATGGCATGGATGGCAGATGAGTATCGCCGTCTCAATAATGACAATATGGATGCCGTTGCTTGTGTCACTGGCAAGCCGGTGCATTTGGGCGGCATTATGGGCAGAACCGAAGCCACAGGCCGCGGTGTGCAGTTCGCGCTTCAAGAATTTTTCCGTCATTCAGAGGATGTCAAAGCGGCAGGTTTCCGCGGTGATTTGAAAGGCAAAAAGATTGTCGTTCAAGGTCTCGGCAATGTGGGCTTCCATGCGGCGCTGTTCCTTCAAACCGAAGACAAAGCTAAAATCATAACGGTTATCGAGCGCGACGGTGTGATCCGGAACAAAGACGGTCTCGATATTCAAAAATTAAAAGATCACATGATGTCGGGAGCGCCTCTAGCTGAGTTTGAAGGCGGTACAGTCTCGCAAGACAAAAATGCCTTAGCGGATAAATGCGATATTTTGATTCCCGCTGCCCTCGAGTCCGTTATCAATTTGTCCAATGCGCATGACATAAAAACCAAGCTCATCATCGAAGCGGCGAATGGTCCTGTCACGGCCAAGGCTGATAAAATTTTACGTGATCGCGGGGTCACAATCATTCCCGATATGTATGCCAATGCGGGCGGCGTGACCGTATCCTATTTTGAGTGGGTTAAAAACATCAACCAAATCCGGTTTGGCCGCTTGCAACGCCGCTATGAAGAAGGCCGGAATAGTGCCTTGATTGGTGCCCTTGAAAAACAAGGCATGAAATTTACACGCGATTTTAAATCAAAATTTCTGGATGGGGCGGATGAACTAGACCTTGTTCGGGCAGGCCTCGATGACACCATGCGTTTATCCTACCGCAATATCCGCGATACACTCCGGGAAAAGCCGGAACTAGAAGACCTTCGGACAGCTGCCTTTTATTGCGCCATCAATGATATCGCCCTGCATTACCGCAGCATTGGATTATAATTAGATAATGAGAAGCAAGAGCCTTAGCACTTTGCTTTTTTATCGGTGTGTGTCTTAGGCCATTTCGTTATTCTTTCGATCTTTAATTAAAATGGGATGTTCGCGTGGGTGGTCAGGCTCTGGTACAAACCAGCGTTAATTAATATGTTTTCGAGCCCTCCCGACGCTTATTGTCAGAAAGCCCCACGCGACGACGCCTTTTTGCATTACCGGCCGAACAGAACAGTCTAGGCTCAATCAGCTCGCGATAAGCCACCCAAGCTTTCGGGGCGTGACACCCAAAGCTCCAATGACAAGCGCCGCTCCTTTCCGGCCAAGCCAACGTGCACATGGCCGCCCGTTGAAAGAAGACACCTTAAACATGCCCCCTAATCCTGAAGATGAGGACGCATCTCTTGAAATCGTTTTAAGGGTTGAAATTTATGTCAGAATTATTTCTAAAAAGAGGGACGAAATTTTGGAGGTCAGTTGATTTGGCCTATAATCTCGTGAGTTTTGAAAAAACTAAAGGGAATTCCACCTCGCTAATACTGCAAAATGGGATATGGAGATAAAAGGCGAAGCAATGAAATTAAGCGGCAATAGTTTCCTTAGAAACTGACGAGTGTTGAACGCGAATTAGCTTTCTAACTTTTTCTATTAGCTTGTCGTGAGTGAGAGGTTTCCCGCACCAATCATCCATTCCCACTTCAATATATTCCCTACGATCTTTTTCCATAATGTTCGCAGTCAACGCTAATATTGGAACGTCTGGATAGCCGCCCTTATTGAGTCTTATTGCCTTCGTTGCTTCAACGCCACATAGCTCGGGCATCTGAATGTCCATCAAAATTAAGTCATAATTAAATTCAGAAGCCATTCGAGTGGCGTCCAGGCCGTTACTGGCATGTTCAATGGTAACGCCATAAGGCTCTAGTATTTCTCTAACAACAAAGACGTTCGTATCGTTATCTTCTGCATAGAGCAAAGTGACACCGTCTAAAAAATTGTAATCTTTGTCGGATGTTGAGTTGGGAGCAGTCGAGGTCTCATCTACGAGGTCAACATCAAAACTTGCTTCAAAAACGGTCCCTTTGCCCAAAGTACTTTTCACGGAAATCTCTCCGCCCATAAGCTCACAAAGGGATTTGGTAATCGTCAATCCCAAACCTGTACCACCGTAAGTGTGCGATGTTGAACTCTCTGCTTGTTTGAAAGCGTCGAAGATAGAGTTGAGAGCCTCTGAGTCTATCCCGATTCCTGAATCAAAGACTTTTAGAATAAGTTTCTTTTGGCCGTTCACGTCCTCTATATTTGCAAAGACCGTTACCGTCCCAGATTTTGTGAATTTGATCGCGTTGCTAATCAGGTTGTGTAAGCATTGTTTAAATCGATTTTCGTCTAACCGAATATGGGGGTGTAACCCTTTTGGGATTTGGATACGTAGATTTGTTTTATTTTCTTCTGCTGCAGGCCTCCACAGTTCACCCACCTGTTTCAAAGTAGCTAAAAGATCAAAGTCATTGGGGTATAAGGTCATCATACCGCCCTGAATTTTGGAGAGGTCTAAAATATCGTCAATAAGACCGTTCAGAGATGATCCGCAGCTCTCAATGATTTCTACTTTTTCTCTAAACTCTGACTCAGGCATGTCTCTGAGCAAAACGCTGGATAAGCCGATTATGCCGTTCAAAGGCGTTCGGATTTCATGGCTCATGTTTGCTAAGAAACGTGATTTAAATTCATTAGCTTTTTCTGCCTCTTCCTTAGCGTTCTTGAGTTCAGAGCTGTAGGATTGAAGCCGTGCGATAAGAATTTTCTTTTCCAAACCGGCTTCTAATAAGGCCGCCGACGTATTGTGAATATGGTAAGCCCCGAAAGCAAATGAAGCCAATATAGTCGCTGAGCTAACCATCAGGTACCCGTAATTGCTTGTTCCCCAGCTGACATAACCGATCCAACAAACCGTGAGGCCGAATGCAACCAGTGAGATATAATAGGGTTGTTTTCTTTCTGGGTAGAGACTGAGAAGCATTAGGCATCCGCATGCCATCATGATGAAACCGAGGTGCACACTATTTGTCATTTCTGAGGAGACGACTAAAGCCGGAGCTGATGCCCAGGCCGTGATTAATAATAGCTCTGACCAGTGGATATTCTTAGACGATTTGTCATTGCGTGTTGGTTTGCGATAAATCCAAATTAGGCAAAATAGAAGCAATGTGGTGAAGCCCCAGAGAGCCGCTATAATAAGACTCTGACTATATAGGATGCTTATCATCCAGATTGCCGCAAGCGAAGCGAACCTTAGGAAGTTACTCAAATCTGAACCGTAAACTCTCTTCATGTTAGGATGACAGCACATCTATCTAAAGATATTTATAATTTCAGGAAAATTTTTGTCGCTGAATATCTAATTTCGAGTAAAACTCGTGACAAGTTGTTGTTAGAGCGACGTAATTCACACAAATTTTCGCGTATTTTCACACGAATAGTATTCTCAGGACCTACACAGGCTTGAATTCCTTTGACTTATTGGCAGAGCGTGAGACATTCGACACAAATATCGGGAGAGAGAACATGTCGAAGATTATGAAATATGCGAGCTGGGCGATCGCCCTTTATATAACGATTATTTTCGTTGATAGTTTGCGCTTTAAATTCACCGGTCACCCAACGCCGGAGCATATTTTTTCAACACTGAAAGATTGGTCCGGCATTGGATTATTCTATCCTGCGGGTCCTTGGTTGATTGGTCTTGCGGAGCTGGCATCCAGCTTATTGGTCTTGGTTTTACCCTTTATTTTCACACTCAAGAAATCACCGCGCAATGCAGCGCGTAGTCAATTCCTGGGTGCGCTAATTGCCTTTGGCGTGATGAGCGGCGCGATCGTCTTTCACCTCTTTACGCCGCTGGGTATTGATACGCCGACGGAATGGAGCGCAGACGGACAGACAATTCTCTCTGAAGGTCCATTGCTATTTTATATGGCCTGCGGTGTTTGGGTAACGGCGCTGCTTCTTATGATTTGGCGCGGTGGTCAGATGAAGGGCGGAACAAAGTTCTAGCCGTTTTTATTCAGCGTTTGGAACACTCCAGACGTGGCCATGCCAGACGCCCACAACAGTAGAATAGCGCGCGGAGAAGTCTCTTTCTGGCGCGCGAATATATCCCAGCCGTTTCATGACAGCTGATGACGCTGGATTGTCAGGTGCCGTATAAGTGATGATGTCCCTTAATCCGCATCGCGTCTGAGCATCGGTTTGCGCAGCGCGGGCGGCTTCTGTTGCATATCCCTTGCCCCAAAATTTGGGAAGCAAGCGCCAGCCAATTTCATCATGCGTTCCCAGCGCTTGGTGATCGATCACGCGCAAAACCCCTGTGGTTCCGATAAATGTGCCGTCTTTCAGGGTTAGCTTCCAACGCGTAAACCCATAGGCAGGAAAGGCCGCCAAATATTTTTCAAAGGTCGCCTCTGATTCCTCTCGTCGTAAGGTGCGGCCAAAATCACGACTGGCAAAGGGGTCCGCATATAGAGCTACAAAGTCCTCTCGATCAGATTCTGACCAAGGCGACATGCGCAGGCGATTTGTCTCTAGAAAGAATGGAGCGTCCAAGGTCATGTTTGACCTTTGGACATATAGGTTTCTTACCGCAAGCGCGTATTCGTTTTCACATTCATGGTGCCGCTTTGTACAATCGTACGGACGTTCATACACCCTGTTTTGTTGAATCGTTGACGACGGGTTCGGACCGCGCTTTTTTCCATGTCGCTTGTCATGCTGGCCAGACCCGCGAATGTGTTCATCGCCGCTTCTTGATGTCTTGCCACGCCGCCTGTCGCAACGAACGCCATGGCTTGCGCTGTGTTTTCAACCTTCGGCAATTCCAATTGGTCGACTTTTGCCATGCGCTCCTCACGCTGAGCATTACGAGCTTCGTCGGACTTCGTTTTCAGTTTTTCATATTTGGATTCATTGGACCGCTTATAAAATGCTCGTAGGTCCGAATGTTTACACGTCGTAAGGGCCCATACGGTCCGGGTATATTTCAAGGTTTCCATTTCGAGTGGGCTGAAGCCATGGGCTTTCGCATCCACGCGGTTTAGAAACTCATGGGCGTTAAGAGCGCGTTTCGCGTATTCATTGCGGGCCTTGGCCTCTGGAGAGGGGCCGCTATTTCCGCCGAAATTGATAGGCACATTTGCATCAATTAGGCCATCTTCATTTTTTGGACCATTCATCAGCGCGTAGAGTGGGTTTTCAGCCCGCCGCCTTGCCTCCATATCCAGCTGGGCTTGATGGGCGGCTTGGACATTATTTCCGCGAAGGTCCATGAGAGGTTTATACCCCAAACCCGCAACGGCAGCGATTACTGGGATGGCAATGACGCACATATAAAAAGTGCGATTGCTCTTTTCCGCTGCAACATCTTCCTCGGATACGCCCGCATTTCGGAAGTCCCGAATATTGAAATTATCGCCCATTTGCCCAGTTACTCCCTACTGTATCTATAGGGGGGAATGGCAAAGGCGAGGTGTCTAATTAGCGTTAGTTTTTCGTAAATTTCGCTAGAGCCTGGCGTCGAGCCAAGCTTTATAGCGTTTGGTGAGCTTTCCGGTTTTCATCTGCTGCCCAATGAGCGCGAAAAGAGCGTTTTGCTTGCGTTTCACCGGAAGGCCGTCGCCCAGGCGATATAGCTGCTGCTTCGTCATCGCCATTCCCGCGAGAGAGCCCAGTGCTTTATC
This sequence comes from Litorimonas sp., assembly GCA_039975855.1. GTDB lineage: Bacteria > Pseudomonadota > Alphaproteobacteria > Caulobacterales > Maricaulaceae > Litorimonas. Next base: position 279,135 of record JBDWGH010000005.1, read on the forward strand.
TTTCCACCCGGCTCGGCTGATCGTTATTTGCAAGGTTTGATCCGCTCGCCAATCGGCGACGAGTTTTGGATTATAGGCAAAGGCGCGTCCGATGCCGACCATATCAACCCCTGCTTCATTCAAGGCGTTTTCTGCTGTCTCGCGTTTCGTCACGCCGCCTGTGACCATGAGGGGCATATTGGCAGTTTTTGAAATGCGTTTGGCAAAGTCGAAAAAGAAAAGCTCGCGCTTCTCGGTTGAGCTTTCTACGCGCCCGTCTTCCGAATTCCCCATCATGGCAGAGCTTTCATAACTCCCGCCCGAGATTTCGACAAAATCAACGGCTTCGGCGTTCAGCCAATCCACGACTTGTTCAGAGTCCGCGATATCAAATCCGCCTTTTTGGAAATCGGCACTATTTAACTTCACCCCAACAATGAAATCAGCATTCACGCGGTCACGGATGGCGCGGATAATTTCCAGCAAGAACCTCGCGCGATTTTCTAACGGGCCGCCCCATGCGTCGTCTCGTAAATTCGTCAATGGCGAAAGGAATTGCGCGACCAAATACCCATGCGCACCGTGCACTTGCACGCCGTCAAATCCGGCTGCCTGTGCAGCCAGTGCGGTTTCCGCAAAGCGGCGAATAAGGCCTCGGATTTCGTCCTCGGTGACGGCCCGGGCATCGGTGAACATTTTGTTCGCCATTCCGTCCAATGTAACTTTTGTGGCAGAGGCAGAAACGGGTTGGGTACCCATATTGGCGAAAACTTGCCGCCCGGGATGAGAGATCTGCATGACAAATTTCGACCCACCCGCTTGTCCGGCTTTGGCCCAAGTCTCAAATTTTTCGCGAGTGTCCACGTCATCCAATGTACCCGCCTCTAAAACGACGCCGCCCGGCCCTGTCATGGCCGTCGGATCCACCATGACATTTCCGGATAAAACAATCCCGGGTCCGGCATCACTTGCCGCCGCGGCATTGGACCACGCTGTGTAGAGATTGATTAGCGCTGACCCCGGCACTTGTCCGGCTTCGGCCATATTTTCTTCCATGGCAGCTTTGCAAAGGCGGTTCTGAACATTCACGCCATTGGGGAGGGTGAGAGACGAAAATAGAGGTGAGGGCATACGTTACAATTTCTAAATTCCCGGGGCTTCAGGATAGTGAAGCCGTAGAGGGAATTCTATTTATTATCTTGGTTGGTTTAATCCTACTTAGCCTCTTCGCCACGCTTTCCACAACCCAAAGAGACTAATGGCGAGCCATGCGATTTCGATGACGAAGCTGGCGAGGTTGAAGCTGTAGTAAAGCGAGATCAGGATCAGGATAGCGCCTAACCCGTTTCCCGCACTATAAAGCCAACCTTTGGGATCCATTTTTTCTAGGGTCAGCGCCCCGTATGAGATGAGGATTATAAGAACACCGATAAGGCCAATAACGTCCGGGAATGTAACTGCATCTAATGTCATGACGCGCGCCTTTGGGCCGCGCGCAATAATTGGTCAAGCGTTGAACGCGTTAGGGCTTACGCTCTAGACGTTCACCCGGCGCATCGTTAAATTTATTCGTCCGCCTTTTGGGACAAGCGCGCTTTCACCGTGATAGACTTTGGTGACGCTGTGATAGCATTGACGGGACGCACCCCCCATCACGACAACGTCGCCGCTCATCAACTTTATACCATGCGTTGGACCGCCGCGCTGCGGCCCGCCAATGCGAAACATGGCTGGATCCCCTAAGCTAACAGACACGACAGGCGCGTTCACTGCATATTCGTCGCGGTCCACATGCGCGCCCATTTTTGATCCCTCACGGTACCAATTTATCAAGCAAGCTTCGGGGAGGTCAGGCCAATCGGCCACGTGCTGCCAAAGCTTCACGAGCAAATCCGGTAAGGGAGGCCATGGCGCACCTGTCTTGGGGTGGATTTTTTGATATCGATACCCGCGGTCTTGATCCGTTACCCAACCCAACTCGCCAAAATTGCTCATAACGACCGAAAGCGGCGTTCCCGTGCGGGGCATGGTGGGTTGAAAAAACGGTGCGGTTTCAGTCGCGGTTTTCACACAAGCAATTAGCTCTGATTGCTGGTCAGGCGAAAAATAGAGCGGGTAATGGGAAAAGCCCTTCGGTATTGTAGCCAGCTTAGCCAAATAAAGCGCGCATGATATAGAAGACCAAGGCAGAGAGGAGGCCGGCCAATGGCACGGTCAAAACCCAAGCCGCGACGATTTTCATCAAGAGCGAGCGTTCAACAAGACGTGGCCGATGTTTTTTCTTCATGGCGCGCCAATCTTTCGCGGTCGGCCCCGATGTTTGCGCTGCAAATTCCCTCATCAGCCCGCGGCGTTCATTCAGCACGGCAGCTTCATAGCGTGCTGTGAAATCCGTTGCGGTGCCAAAGGCTTGGGCCACCCAAACATCTCGCGCTTTTTCCCGTGCGGTGAGTGCTTCCCGAAGGAAGCCAATCCCAAAAATACCACCGATCGTGATATGCGTTGAAGAAACCGGAAGGCCAAGTTGACTTGCGATAATTACTGTAATTGCGGCAGCCAGGGCGACGCAAAAGGCTCGGGTCATGTTCAATGTTGTAATCTCTGACCCAACGGTTCGGATTAGTTTAGGGCCATAAAGTGCCAGGCCAACAGCGAGGCCAATGGCGCCGACTAACATGACCCAGAGAGGAATGCCGGCTTTAGATGCGATCTCGCCGGATTGAATAGCTGTATTGATGGCGGCGAGCGGACCAACCGCGTTGGCCACATCGTTGGCGCCATGGGCAAAGGACAGCAATGTCGCCGCAACAATCAAAGGAATCATAAAGAGGTGGTCGACACCTTTTTTCGTATTTTTATTCACTTCAGCTGACCGCCGCAGCAAGATTGCAGTCAGCATTAGCACTGAGAGGCCGATTAAAAACCCTATTCCTAATGCTGGAAGAAATTCGACCTTAATGATTTTCTTCAGACCCTTGAGAATTAAATATGTGGAGAATGACCACGCCATTATTCCAACCAAAATTGGGACAATGCGTCTTGCCGAGGCTTCAATATCATTTTGATAAAGGACGGTGCGTTTTACAAAATATAAGAAAAGCGCTGCAATGCCGCCGCCCATCGCGGGACTGATCACCCAACTAGCAACGATTTTCCCAACGACAGACCAATCTGCGATGGCCCAACCGCCAGCTGCAATACCTGCACCCATCACGCCGCCGACGATAGAATGCGTCGTTGAAACAGGCGCGCCAAAATAGGTTGCGAGGTTCAACCAAAGCGCAGCCGCCAAGAGAGCGGACGCCATGACCCAGACAAAAACTTGCAGGTCGCCCGTGAAATAGTCAGGATCAATAATGCCCCCTTTAATCGTAGAGACCACGTCTCCACCCGCAATCAAAGCGCCGCTCGCTTCTGCGATAAACGCGATGATGATGGCGACCCCCAATGTCATTGCGCCCGACCCAACAGCAGGGCCGACATTATTGGCGACATCATTTGCGCCAATGTTCATAGCCATGTAGCCGCCGACAACCGCGCCAAAGATTAGAAAGCCTGGGTCTCCCGACAATGCGCCAAACTCTCGTTGGACAAAGGCATAAACCAAAACGAGGAACAGAATTGCCCCCAAAAGGCGGAATATGTCAGTTAGGGACATTTGGAATTTTGAACTGGGGAGATTGTCGGTCATCTTTTCACTTATCCTAAGAGGATTTCGTCATTTCCCTGACCCGCCCGCCCGTCCGAGTCTAGCCCCACAAGACGTTTTTTGGACAATTCATGACTCAAAATTCAGGTGCGCTGTTCGGCACGGGGATTTATGCTTGTTCCATGACAAGTTTTTCCTCTTTGATCGTGTTTTTGTGACGTTCGTCGTCTACGGCGCTGTGAGCCTGGTGGTGTTATTTGGCTGTGCGGCTTGTTCGGAGGCTGAAACACCATCAGAGCCACAGATAGAGAGTGTTTTTGCCTCGAACTCTGAACAAATCCAGGTGACGACATCGCGACTCGAGTCGTCAATACGCGGCGACAGTGCACGTTCAGTGCAACCCACACCAACGGCAGAGCCTTTGGTCGCGGCCGCGCGAGGTCGCTTGAAGTCAATCGTTATATATGACGGACGCTATATGCAGCTGGACTACCCGAATGGAGATGTCCCCGCGACGATGGGGGTTTGCACCGATGTTGTCATTCGTAGTTTGCGAAAGGCTTATTCCCTCGACCTACAACAGCTCGTTCACGAGGATATGAAAACGAATTTCAGTGCCTATCCCACAAATTGGGGGCTGACTCGACCGGATAAAAATATCGACCATCGCCGCGTTCCGAATTTAGAGGCCTATTTTACCCGAGCGGGAGAGGCACTGCCAATTACGAGAAACCCGTCAGATTACAAACCCGGCGACATTGTCAGTTGGCGGCTGGATAGTAATAGCGGCCGAGGTGGATTACCGCATATCGGTATTGTTTCAGACCGCCTTTCACGCAGTGGGACGCCGCTCATTATCCACAATATCGGCGGGGGCGTTGAGGAAAGCGACATGCTATTCCGCCATCGGATCAAAGGGCATTTTCGGGTGGCAGTCAGTTAGTCTCGGTTTCATCGACAGGAATACGGATAACTTGTCCCGGATAAATTTTGTCTGGATTGTGAAGGGTACCCGTATTGAGCTCGAAGATTTCTTTGTACCGCTTTGGATCCCCAAGCTCTCGCTTGGCAATTTTTCCCAAGGTCTCACCCTTTACAATTGTGTGATATGTAAAGGCCTTTTCGCTTTTTGACGCTTCGGTTTTTCCTCTGACTTGTTTTTGCTTGAGCGGCGGGGCGAAATCTAATTTATCGAGTGCCTCGCTGAGGTGGGTCAGGGTTTTGGATCGATATGTCTCTCCATTATGGCCCCCATGTTTCCACCGTCTTTTCACGCTTTCATGAAGTTGGTGTAGCCCCTTAGGCTTATGGTTTCGGGTCTGCGCAAGCATATTCATAATACTAAATTTCTTAGGCGGCGTTGTCGAATTTCTTAGAGAATCTTGGTAATCTGGTAATACCGAAAAGACGGACGATGTCGGGGACGTGTCCAATTCTAATCCAGCCTCTTTGGCGCCGTCCAAAATCCAATCAAATGCCCCGTCCGATAAACCTCGAACATCGCCGCCACCACCAACTGAACCATGGTTCCCCGGGAAAAACATTTCTTGAATAGGGCGTTTAGGGTCAGTGTCTTTAAACCCTAATCTATCATTTGCGTCTGCAACCTTTCCCCAGGGCTCAGAATGGAAATGCGGACGCCTTTCGTCGAGAGCAACAGCATGCCGCCCCGCCGTTATCATGCCGTTTAGTTTATGATCATGATATTTGTGATCGCTATCGACAAAAGCCTTTTGTTTCCTTTTCATCAGGCTCGCCCAGACGATTTTCCAAAACCCGATAGACTCCACAGTGTCCCACAGTCCGACATATCTAAATTTGAAAGGGAGCGACGAGCCTTTCAAATAATCGGGAAGATCGCATCTGTGAGTTTCGTCTTCTCCACAGGTTGAAATGTGCCGGGAGTGTAGAGCTCTGAAGCTAAGCATTTTGGGGTCATCGAACTTTAGCCCCTTTTTATATAGTCGAATGCCCTCAGTTACGTTTTTCACGTGATCTCGCTGAATAATACCAACACTGCGAACGAGCCCTACAAAGGATCGAGCCGTAAAGGCCCCTCTCGAAAAACCGAAAACGTAGACTTCGTCCTGTGGATCATAATTGAACATCAGGAAGCGATAGGCTTCTTGCATGTTTTTCAAAACGCCCAATCCGAACATTCCGTCTATGTGGCGTCTGATCCAACCGCCATGTGTTCCAATACCTTCGTCATAGTGGATGATTTGAGTAACGCTTAGTTTGGACTTCGCGGTAATGGCCGTTTTGGGCGTAAGTCCTGTCGCCATCATGAGCACATTGGTTGGCTCTTTAGCGTCAATTTTATTCCAAGTGCCGTCAAAGCAAATAATAATACGTTTCATGATCGGTGCGCCCCGTTCCGAATATGTTCTTTAGAACTTAAATGGCGATTCGCGCTCTAGAGTCAAAGTTGTAGTTTTGGCTTATGAAGCCCTCCTTTTGATGATGGTTGCTATATAATGTAATCTTCACCCAAAAAATCCGCACCTTCACCCTTGCGAGTCCAATTTGCCGCCCCATATCGGGCTGGAAAGGGGTTTTAGCGTCTGCTTTATGCAGCGTGCGAACTTCTATAGTCTTACAATATATGCAGGTGCCGAAAGCGGGCCTGCCCCCAATTTGGAGCATGATACATGTCTAAAGTGATCGGTATCGACCTCGGCACCACAAACTCGTGTGTTGCGGTTATGGACGGCGATAAGCCAAGAGTTATTGAAAACGCAGAAGGCCAACGGACGACACCGTCAGTTGTCGCCTTTACCGAAGACGGCGAACGCTTGATAGGTATTCCTGCGAAACGCCAAGCGGTCACTAACCCAGAGCATACTTATTTCGCGGTCAAACGTCTGATTGGACGTCCGTTCACCGACCCAGCTGTCAAAAAAGACGCTAAACTTGTCCCTTATAAAATTGTCAAAGGCAAAGGCGGCGATGCCTATGTCCAGGGCCGTGACAAAGAACTGTCTCCGGCTGAAGTCTCGGCGATGACTTTGACGAAGATGAAGGAAACCGCTGAGGATTATCTCGGCGCGACCGTTACTCAGGCCGTGATCACGGTTCCAGCTTACTTTAACGACGCACAGCGTCAGGCGACTAAAGATGCCGGCAAAATTGCCGGTCTTGAAGTTCTTCGCATCATCAACGAGCCAACAGCTGCGGCGCTGGCTTACGGCATGAACAAAGAAGACGGTAAAACCATTGCGGTTTATGACCTCGGCGGCGGTACTTTCGATGTGTCCGTTCTCGAAATTGGCGACGGTGTTTTCGAAGTGAAGTCGACAAACGGCGATACCTTCCTCGGCGGTGAAGATTTCGATATGCGTATCGTCGAATATTTTGCGGACGAGTTCAAAAAAGAGAACGGCATTGATCTAAAGGCAGACAAGCTGGCGCTCCAACGTCTCCGTGAAGAAGCGGAAAAAGCGAAGAAGGAACTCTCTACGGCGTCTTCCTATGAGGTAAACCTGCCCTTCATTACAGCCGATGCAACTGGCCCGAAACATTTGAACATGAAGTTGACTCGCGCCAAGTTGGAAAAGCTTGTCGATGACCTTATCAAACGTACAATCGCACCGATCAAGAAAGCGATTGCGGATGCGGGTCTGTCCGCGTCTGACATTGATGATGTTGTCCTTGTTGGCGGTATGACGCGTATGCCAGCCGTTCAGGAAGCCGTATCAAAGTTCTTTGGTAAAGAGCCGCATAAAGGCGTGAACCCGGATGAAGTTGTTGCCATGGGCGCCGCGATCCAAGCTGGTGTTTTGCAGGGCGATGTTAAAGACGTTCTATTGCTGGACGTCACGCCGCTATCTTTGGGTATCGAAACTGAAGGCGGATTGTTCACACGCATGATCGATCGCAATACGACGATCCCGACAAAGAAGTCACAGGTTTACTCAACAGCGACAGACAATCAGTCGGCGGTGACAATTAAAGTCAGCCAAGGCGAACGCGAAATGGCGGCGGACAACAAACTTCTCGGTCAATTTGATCTCGTGGGTATTCCGCCAGCACCGCGCGGCATGCCGCAAATCGAAGTCACTTTCGACATTGATGCCAACGGTATCGTGAATGTGTCTGCGAAAGACAACGCAACAGGCAAAGAACAGCAAATCCGTATCCAAGCTTCTGGCGGTCTGACCGATGAAGATATTGAAGCGATGGTCAAAGACGCTGAAGCCAATGCGGAAGGTGACAAAGCTCGCCGTGAATTGGTCGAGGCCAAGAACCAAGCTGAGGCGATTATCCACAAAGCTGAGTCTGACCTGAAGGAACACGAAGAAGCAATTTCCGAGGAAGACAAGGCGGCCGTCGAAGAAGCTCTCGCGGAATGTAAAGAAGTCGCAGAAGGCGAAGACACTGCACTCATCGTTGATAAGGTTCAGGTCTTGTCTGCAGCCCTCATGAAAGTCGGTCAGTCCATGTATGAAAATGCAGCTGCGGAAGCGGATGCCGGCCCAGCGTCGCAAGCTGATCAAGCAGATGACGATGATGATGTTGTCGACGCTGAGTTTGAAGATGTTGACGACGAAAACGCTGCATAACTCGCGGCGCATCTAACGAAAAGTGGGGCTCTGCGTTTATAGCGCGGAGCCTTTTTCGAATGGGGAACTCAACACATATCGACCCGCCATTTGGGCATTATGCACTTCCGCCTGCCCGAGAGGCGCGGCGATTTAACGCCCATCGCATGGGTAATGATAGGCTGGGTCGTTGGGTTATTAGTTTGAGCCGCAAACAAGCCATTCGTGGTTTGGAGGAGCCTTTTGATGTTCCCGTCGCGCCCGGCGTAAACGCACGTCTCTACCCGTCAACAAATCGGTGTGAGAAACGTGCGCTCTGTGGTGTTCAAATCTGGGACCCCAGTGAACGCGGCGCGCTGCAAAATGCGATAGCTAACGCTTTAGAGGACACTTTCGTCTTTCTGGATGTAGGCGCAAATGTGGGTCTCTACTCACTCTTTGCGAATGCTTACGCCCAAGCGTCAGGTCAGAATATTCGAATTGTCGCTGTTGAACCCAGTGCAGAGATGGGCGCGCGTCTAACGGTAAATGCCGCCGCATCAGAAACGAATATTGAATTAGTTCGCTTTGCCATATCGACGGAGGCGGGCGAGGTGTTTTTGTCAGACGGTGATGGTAATCGCGGTGAAGGCAAAATAGCGGCGCAAGGCGAGGCCGTCCCCGCGATGACATTGCTGCAACTCTGTGAATTGAAAAATCTGGACCATATCGGCGCGTTAAAACTTGATATTGAGGGGCAGGATTTAGCCGTCCTTACTCAATTTTTTGAACAAGCCCCTGAAGCGCTTCATCCGCAAATGATGATTCTGGAATTGGATGAAACATCTGCTGTTCCGCTCATTGAACTAACGCAGGCTCATAACTATTTAATTACAAAGCGCACACGCATGAATGTCGTGGTGCGAAAACGGGACCGGACGTAAATGTCAAAACGTGATTATTACGAAACGCTCGGCGTGGCCAAAAACGCTGACGCGAAAACAATGAAATCTGCTTTCCGTAAGAAAGCGATGGAATGTCACCCTGATCGGCATCCGGACGATCCGGAGGCCGAAGCGCGGTTCAAGGAACTGAACGAAGCTTACGGCATACTCTCGGATGAGCAAAAACGTGCAGCCTATGACCGAATGGGCCACGCAGCCTTTGAAGGCGGCGGCGCAGGCGGTGCAGGCGGTTTCCAGGACTTCAACGATATTTTCAGTCAGATCTTTGGCGGCGGTGCAGGTGGCGGTTTTGCCGATATGTTTGGCGGCGGTGGGCGGCGTCAGCGCCAAACCGTTCAACGCGGGTCAGACCTACGTTATGAACTCGATATCACCCTCGAAGAAGCCTTCGCGGGTAAAGACATAGATATTACCGTGCCTATCGCCGAAGACTGCGAGCGTTGCGACGGCATAGGCGCAGAGCCGGGCGCGAGTGTCGAAACCTGCTCAACCTGCGCAGGGCAAGGCCGTGTACGTACACAACAAGGGTTCTTCCAAATGGAACGGGCGTGTCCAACGTGTGGCGGGCAGGGTGAATATGTGTCTAACCCCTGCATTGCGTGTGATGGTGTTGGCCAAACGCGGCAAGAAACTGAACTGGACGTCTCTATTCCGGCAGGCGTTGAAGACGGCACACGCATTCGGCTGACTGGCCAAGGTGACGCTGCCCCTAAACGCGGTGCAACGGGCGGCACACAGCGCGGCGATCTCTATATTTTTGTGGGCGTTAAATCACATGAGCTATTTGAACGCGATGGCGCGAACTTATTCTGCCGTGCGCCGGTTCCTATGACGACGGCCGCGCTGGGCGGGGATGTTGAAATTCCAACCATTGATGGCGGACGGTCAAAGATCAAGATTAGTGAAGGCAGTCAAACGGGGAAACGTCTGCGTTTGCGCGGCAAGGGTATGAGCGTATTGCGGTCTGACAAACGCGGCGATATGTATATCGAGCTCGCCGTGGAGACACCATCAGGTCTAACGAAGCGCCAGAAGGAGCTTCTCGAGGAATTTGCGATTGAAGGCGGAACTCACTCTGAATCGCCAGAAAGTCGAAATTTCTTTGATAAAGCCAAATCCTTCTGGGATGATCTGGTTGACTAATCTTTCTCCTGATTTCGATGCTGAAAAGCGGCGCCGATGGTATGCGATTGCAATGGGATTGACCAACTCAACGATCACGATGACTATTTTGTTTCTTCAATATGGTTTCGATGTCGACATGACTTTTTTGGTGTATTTTAGCTTTTGGGCTTTAATTGCGGTTATCACATTCGTCGCCGCTTACGCATTATGGTGGCGCGATCATAACTCCAAAATTAGAGCCATTGCCTATAGTTGCCTTTGTATCACGCTATTTTCCTTAGCGTTATCATCATTGAATTTTCTATTTTATGGTTCTTTTGACTTTAATGGCCTAGAGAGCATTTTGGATGTCTTCGTTTCAATTCACGTAGATTTATTTGGGTTGCCATATGTTGGAGCGGCTATCATAGGATGGCGTTTCGCCCGCCCTGCACCTGATGTTCGGGAACATTTTTAGCGTCTCATGAAACACCTTCCCCAACGCCGCATATTTACGACTCTCATGACGATTTTCGCGACGACATTTTGCGTTGCAATCACGGGACAAGTCTTGGGTGGGCAGGCTGATTTATTTGCGGACATTCTAAAAATTGCAGTGTTGATTTCCGTCAGTACGGGAGTGATTAGTTACACTGTTTGGACGCTAACCCATTTGAAAAGAGACAGCATCTCGCGCGGAGTCATTGCTGGGTTTCTAACGGCGGTGATGATTATTCCGCTTCCAGCATTCGTCTCGAATTTGAAGGCACAAACATTTTCCGCATATCAAATCTCCACGGAAAGTCTGGTTGCAGCATTTTTCTCTGCGATTCCGCCTGCGATTGATGCAGGTCTTTATGCCTTTGTTGATATCACGAAGGCCTCGTTAATTGCTGTGACCGCGAGTATGATTCTGGGAGCCGCTATCTCGATCTATATTAACCCCAGAGATGTTGAACCTGCTGCCTAAGGTTCCGTTGGCGGGCTGAGCTCTACCGGACGAAAATTAGCCGACCCCGCAATAATAGATGACCACAAGTCATCGTCTTCCTCAGCATCAGGAACATCACGCGTGAGATGCCAAAGCGTACGAATAAATGGACCATCAGCATCCTGACTAATTTGTCCGGTCCAGCTGGTTAGGCTACCATAGCCTTTGAAATTGACCGTAAAGGTCACCTGATCTCCTTCGATAAAACCGGTCAATGGAAAGCGTGAGGCCGGATCGGGATTGCCAAGTTGCGTATTGTAATACCCTGAAAGCAATCCATCATGTTCTACAAATGTCACGGAAGAGCCGCGTTCATTCGCCCATTCACCAGATACATTTGGTTCCAGACCTTGCGCGTCGGCAGCACAAGCGGAGAGTAAAAGTGAGGCTGTGATGAAACAGGACCGTATCATTGAATAGCCTCCAAAGCTTGCGCAAGAGCGCTGCGTTTGGCGTCTGATAAAACGTGGGTTTCTAACGTTAGTTCTGGTGAGAGCACCCCAATCTCGCCAGCGTCCCACCCCGGGTTTCCGGTTTCAATAAACTGTAAAAGTGCGTTGCGGTAATCAGAGGGGATTCCATTAAACACCCCCTCATATTGTTGCCCATGATATGCACCGGGCGCGCCGTCTCGCCGAGCGTCATAATAGAAAATTTGCCCATCAGATTGGCGCGCGAGCTCCAAGCTTGAAAACCCATACCGCATGTCTCCGAAAATACGCTGAGCGGCTTGTGTGTCTGATATGGCAAAGTCAGACGCATAGGCTGCGCGAATGTCTGGACTGTCTATTCGTTTGATAAAGTCTTGAACTGAAAATCCAGCCCCGCCTAGCGTACCGGCCCCGTCATAGGAGTTCCAACCCGTCACAATCGGGACGTCCATAATTCGCCCTGCCTGCCAAAGCGCGCTCGGTTGTTCGCGTAGATAGGGCGCGTCAATATAGGGCAAATGAAAGAAAGGCGTTTGCGCGACGATCTCGGCGGCCGAACGTTCCGTTTCCAATGCCCCAAATCGAATGCGGGCGCGTTCTTCAGGGCTAGGATTATAGGCTTTGGGAAACGGCCAAGCCCCATATCCGGCATGAGCCCAAGCTTGCGCGTATTTCCCTGACGCGCGGGGATCGGTCAGCATGAGCTGTACGCCCATTCCGCCAGCACTGTGTCCGGCGAGTGTCACATTTTTCGGGTCACCACCAAATTCTCCGATGTTTTTTTGCACCCAATCCAGTGCAGCGACCATGTCCGCTTGTCCAAAATTACGCGGGTCATTTTCATCCCAGCCGGGCCAATCATGAAAGCCCAATTTCCCGAGACGGTAATTAAATGTCACCACGACAATTCCGTCATCAACAAAGGTTTTTGGACCGTCTCCACCTAAACCTGCTCGAAAACCGCCGCCGTGAAACCAGATGAGGACGGGTGCGCGTTTAGCGGTGCTTGGCGAAAAGACATTCAGGAATAAGCAGTCTTCGATCATGACGGATTGCCCATCTTGGGGGCAAGGAGGCCCCATTGTGTCAAACGGCTCGGCGTCGTTCCATTCCTCATTGACTTCAGGTAATTCCCATCTTTGCGCAGTGGCATATTCAATGCCCAAATAGCTCTGGGTAACGGGCTCCGGCGTTACCGCGCAAGCGGTCAGAGCAAAAGCGGCAAGTCCTAGTAATCTACGCACCAATGACTCCCAGAATTAGATAGAGGACTGTCGTAATCGCACCGCCGATAAGCGCGTAGGGGAGCTGCGTGCGGACATGGTCGATATGATCATTGGCTGTCGCCATAGATGTAATGATCGAGGTGTCGGACGTTGGACTGCAATGGTCACCGAAAACCCCGCCCCCAAGGGCCGCCGCCACTGCCAGTGTCACATTTGTGTCCAGGCCCTGCGCCAGCGGAACAGCAATCGCGATCATGATCGCAAAAGTCCCCCAGCTAGTCCCGGTCGAGAAGGCGATGAAGGCGCTAATCAAAAACACCAGTGCCGGGACGAGCGCGGGCGAAAGGAATGGCTTGGTTTGATCGGCGACATATTGGCCTGTTCCTAAATCTCCGCAAAGAGTACCAAGCGCAAAGGCGAATACCATCAGCAGTGCAAGGGGTAACATGCCAGACATGCCTTTCAGAACGACATCGACCATTTCGCGCACGCCCATAATACCTTGGGCTTTATTCATAATAATGGAGACAAGGATCGCGCCGCAAACGGCATAGAGGACGGATTTGGAACCCGATGCGCGGTCGGCTAGATCAAAGATACCGTTTGCACCGCCGCTGTCCCAACCCGTGAAGAGCATAAAGATGGGCATGAGAATAACGAGCGTAATTAATGGCAAAACCATATTTCGGGCTTTAGGGCGCACACCTTCCTTGGCTTCCATCATCGTAATCTCGCCGGCAATCATGGGCACTGCGCCGTCGCGAATGAGTTTACCTTCGTCAGCAGCCCGCGCTTCCGCGCGTTTCATTTCGCCAATATCGCGTCCTGTTACGATCACCAAAATGACTAACGCAACTGCCAGCATCGGATAAAAATTCAATGCGACTGCGCCAACCAAGGTCGAGATCGGGCTTTCGATATTTTGCTCCCCCAACAGCCCCATAATATAAGCTCCCCAGGCATTTAGGGGGATGAGAATACAAATGGGTGCGCAGGTGCTGTCCGCGATATAGGCTAATTTCTCCCGGGGAATTTTAAGCTCATCCGTGACGGGGCGATAGAGCGTTCCGACCGTTAGGGTCGAAATATTACTCTCTACGAAGATTAAAGCACCTGTCAGAACGGCGAGAAGTTCAACCCGTTTGCGCTGACCCTTACCATCGGCAGTCGCTGCTTTGCGTTGCAACCACGCCAATACGCGATTTACAAACCCTTCAACCCCGCCGGCGCGTTGAATCAGGGCGATCAGGGCCCCAATCAGTAAGGTGAAGATAATAATCTCTGTATTATAATTGCTTTCAAATACGGCGACAAAACCACCCATCGTCTGGATCGCACCTTGGAGCGGATTTCCGTCTGCAAGGATTAAAAATCCGGATCCGATGCCAAGAAACAGGGCCAGAAACACTTGCCGTGTCCACAGAGCTAGTCCAATCGCCAAAATCGGCGGTAATAATGAGAGCACACCAACAGAATCTTCCATATGAAAATCGTTAGCGCGCAGGGCCTCGGACTAAAAGAAAATAGTGCGCATTGATCAGGAACGTACGGATCTACTGAGACGTATTTATGACCGGGTTCCAATGAATGAGGCCATCAAATTGGTCTCTAATCATGGGTTTCGCCGGCTTCTGCATTTTAGGTCTTTATTAACTCTATTTCTTTGAGTGAAATAAATTATACTACCTTAAATTATAAACCCCCAGGTTTGGTTTCTCCGCCAAGCAGGTTTGAGGTTTCGAAATGATGGCTGCTAAAATTAGATTTCGCGAAAGATGCCAGAATCTAAAAGAAAATGATGATGGAAACGTTTCTTTGATGTTCGCAGTGAGTTTCATGGCGACATTCATTGTGATCGGTGCCGCCCTCGATTTGTCTCTGATGTATAGCTCAAAATCAAAGCTTCAGAATCTGACCGACGCCGCTGCATTGGCCGCATTGCAATATGACGGGACGATTCAAGAGAAAGAAGATTTCTTCGTCGATTATGTAAACTTAGTCGCGAAGGCGAGTGGGGAAGATGGGTCTATCGTCACAACAACCGTCGATATAAAAAAGACAGACGAACTTCTATCCTTGGATGCGAATGTGAACGTTGGCTTCGACTTAATGATGTTGAACGGATACCATGAGTTGGACACAGTTTCTGTCGACACTTCGGTTCAGGTTGGCCTGTCGGATATTGAAATTGCATTGGTTATAGATATTTCCTCCTCGATGCGGGGAAACCGGTTAACGGAAGCCAAAAAGTCAGCGGCCTTGTTTATTGATCAAATTTTTAGCGACGTCAGCCTAAATGGGCGTGTTGGAATATCTTTTGTTCCGTTTGGCGGAACGGTAAGGGTTCCGATTGAAATGGAGTACTTACTCGAAACCCCAGACGAAGGACTACAGAGTTATTCCAAAAATTGGATTGATGGAAAGTGGAATCAGTGTTTTGAATTTGACATCGATGACGTCAGAGAAGGTATCGATCTAGAGGATACGTTCCGACCTCTTCCCGATTTCTGGTCTTGGAACCGAACGAACCCTTGGTGCCCGCTGGAAGGGAATGAGATGGTCCCGCTGACAGATGACGCCGATCGTTTAAAGGAAAAGATTGACATGCTGTCTTTGTCCGATGGTACGGGATCTGATCACGGGATGCTTTGGGGTTATGAAACCCTCAATGAAGCTTGGAAAAACAAACTCCCTGGAGGATTGGAAGACACACCAGCCGCGAATAATTCCACCGTCAAGAAGGTCTTAGTCTTTATGACCGATGGAGGGATTACATCCCAACACTATGTTCGTGATCAGAATAAAGTAGGCCTTCCGCCATTTAACTCTAAAAGAAAAACGCGGATTAATTATGCGAATTCGTTGACCAATTTCTATAGCCTGTGTGAGAAGGCCAAGCAGGATGGCATTGAGCTATTCACAGTTGGATACAACATTAATAATTCAAAACACGAAAACCCATTGAAAATATGTGCGAGTTCGGGGGCCCATTACATCGATGCCCGTACGGGTGATCTCGAGGGGGTTTTCGCCGGGATCGCAGATTCAATTTCGCCTTTGCGAATTTCCAATTAACGACATTACCGACGGCTGGCTATAAGACTAATTTGACGCGGCTTCCTATCTTTAGAGTCCGAAGGCGTCCTTAATAATATTAAGTGCACCCAAACGACTGGCGAGCGGAACAAAAACACCGTGCTGATTAATGCCTTCTACAAAATTAACCGTGGTATGCCTCATCGTTGCAAGAAGTTTGGCGTGGGGACGGTCAGCATCACTCCCTGCCCCAACATAGACCGTAGCATTATAGTCATCTGGCGCGTGATCCAGAATTTCTCGTAAATCGAGTTTTGTATGATCTAATTCCTCAATCAACCGTCGCACGGCGATAGGGGAGCGCTGCTCACCGAAAAGAGCCAAGTCATTTGGATTAACGGTAGCAGGAGGCGAGAAAACAAGGCTTGATTTGCCATTTAGTTTTGCCGCGTAAAGTATTGCCGCCATACCACCAGCCGAACTCCCAAATGTGAACAGCGGTTTTTCTGGCCCTAAACCTTTGATGATTTCACGTAGCGCGTCTATAGTTTCGGGAAGAGTTTCCCCCAATGACTTAACGCCATCCAGATACATCAGACGTTTGAAATCGTTTAAAAAAATTGCGGTTAGGCCTAGTTCCGCAAAAAAAACATCCAGAACATGTGAGGGCAAATGTCCTCTATCCCCGAGACCGCGAAAAACTAGAACAATTCCATTGGGCCGCTCTGGGCCCGCGATAGTTATGTCTTTCGAATGATCTGAAATCCTCTCAACGGGATATTTAGTCTGGCGAATATCCATGACCTGACGGAGAAAATTTCTATGTATCTCTCTTGGCGCAGCATCAAATGCATTCTCCAAATCATTGGCAAAGAGCAAGGAGCGATAAAGTTTTTTGCCGCGTAGGTCTTCGGTTCGAATGTTGTTAGCGGAGATATTTTGCATATACAAAATTGCATTGGCCGGCGGGTTTTGCGTTGAAGCCCATTCCCAATTTTCTTCAACTATCTTGCGAAATTTGGCTTCCTGACCAGTCTTTTCAAGGAGTGCTGTCCAAAGCCAGAGTAATGATGGCGAACGCGGAAACTTCTTAAAAACCCTCCCAATTTTTCCATAATATTTATCAGAAATTTCGAAATGTCGTAAGATTTCTTTGTTTAAGGTGTTAGGGAGAAGGCGCTCCATATTTAGCTGACAGGCGGACTCAATTTCAGTCCAGGCCTCACTCATTTTGTCCAGGCGGGCTAAATGAATGGCTCGCATTATCCGCAAAGACCAATTTTTAGGTGCCAAATCTACCCAATCTGAAATGCGAGCCGGAATGGTATAGGCACCAACCGTTTCGGTTGTTTCATCAAAAAGACTCGCCGGAATTTCGACTTCTGGCAATCGCGTTAAAAGCTCTTCCAAAGTTACATAGGCTTCGGAATGTCTATGGCGCGAAAGAAGGGCTGCAATTCGGCGAAGATGCCACCGCTCGACATCCGGTTCAGCTTTTATAATTTGATCTAAAAGCTGTGTTTGTAAGTCTAATTCGCCGTTTCGAGAAGCGACCTGTTCTCGAAATTTGACGAGTGGCAGGTCTGGAGCGCCGCGCTCTTTTGCTAGCGCAATGTGATTCTCAATATCTTCAATCTGATTTGATTTCAGTGCGACCCTGGCGAGGAGTAAATGCGGAGGCCAAGCCTTGGGGTCTTTCGAAACAAAGGTTTCGCAAATTTGTCGTGCTTTAGTCAAATTTCCTTCGACCAATAAACGTTGAGCTTCTTTGAGTGAGCTTGGGTCAACATTAGCCTGTAGCATAAAGTTCCTGACGTCTTTCCTGTTTGCAGACACTTAGTTTTTTGTCGGAGGACGTTTTTCATAAGATAGGGTTCGAAGTAAATGAAATAATCTTCTGAATAGAATTTTAATCTTCGATTGTTGATTGGACGGCATTGGGACGAATCATCGAATGCATAAAGAAAGAATTTTGTGCAATCATCATCGCGACATCGTTCAGAAATCTTGCTAGCGCATTTCCATGAACTTCCGCGATTTTCTTCTGCTTTTTACCATTTGTTTTGTTTGGGGTCTCAATATCGTTATCACGCGGTGGGTTGTATTTGATGCGGCGGTCCCGCCCGTGTTTTTTGCGGGCCTTCGGTTTTTGGGTGTAGCGTTAATTCTGATCCCGTTTCTGAGGCCAATTCCCAAAGACCTCGGCACCTTGTTCCTCATCTCCTTTTTCATTGGGTCAGGACATTTTGCTTTGCTTTTTTACGGATTAGCAAATGCGGAAGCCTCCGCCTCGGCTGTCGTTGGGCAATTGGGCGTGCCTTTTGCGACCTTGATGAGCATGGCGTTTCTGGGTGAAACAATTGGCTGGCGTCGGGGGCTAGGGATTATGCTCGCTTTTTCGGGCGTGCTTCTCATTGCGGTAGACCCGGGAAGTTTCACGGTGTCTTTCGGTTTACTCTATATTGCCGCCGCAGCGTTTGTCGCCTCGGTTGGCGGAATATTGATGAAACGTATGTCGCCCATCACCGCTCTGCAAAGCCAAGCCTGGATTGGTCTATTTTCTTTTGCGCCGCTTTTCGTCGTGTCCGCTTTTCTTGAGAGAGGGCAGGTGGACAGTTATATTGCTGGAGGATGGTGGGTGTGGATCGCGACAGTTTTTGCTGTGGTCGGTGTGTCGATTATTGGTCATGGCGGATTTTATCATCTCATCAAAAAATATGATATTTCACTGTTGTCTCCGCTGACACTGATGACGCCGATTTGGGGTGTGATCCTCAGTATCGTTTTACTCAATGAAGCGATCACCCCACAGCTCGTGCTTGGCTCCGTTATTTCATTGGGCGGCGTGTTCGTGATTGCAGTGCGGCCCAACACAAAAATGCCTGAAGCCAGTATGGGCAAGAAACTGGGTAGCGGTGGGTCATGAGCGGATGACGCTTCCCTATTTATTCCGTGTCCGATAAAGGGCGCGCGATGACACACTTAATCGACATTGCCGTCCAAGCAGAAGGCTGGCCGGATTGCGCCGACCTTGCGGCAAAGGCTGTTGCGGCTGTTGCGGCAGAGTTGGACGGACCGCGCTTGGGCGAACTATCACTTGTATTGTCTGATGACGAGCAGGTAACCGTTTTGAACCGGGACTATCGGTATAAAGATAAGCCCACAAACGTACTATCTTTCCCACAATCGGGCCCGCTTCTTGGTGATATTATTTTGGCGCGGGAAACTATTACTCGCGAGGCGAAAGATAAGGGGGCTTCATTTGAGGCCCACCTAACCCACCTCATCATGCATGGTTGGCTACATTTACAGGGCTTTGATCATCAAACGGACGAGACAGCGTCTGAGATGGAATCCATTGAAATTGCCGCACTGGCGACGCTGGGCATTGACAACCCTTATCAGGTGAGTGACGACTAATCCTATCATGACAGACGACACTCCGACCGCATCGCCGCCCAAGCGCCGCTTGCGTGACCTTCTTAAACGCAACACGGCTCATGCCCCGACAACGCCAAAAGCGTCAGACCTATCAGAGCACCGTATGGTCACGGCAGCGGCCCGCTTTCACCGTTTACGTGTGGACGATGTAATGGTGCCGCGCGCCAATATCGTATCCGTGGACAGTACGTCCACGCTGACTGAATTGTCGGCTGCGTTTAAGGCAGCGGGACATTCACGCTTGCCAGTCTATAAAGAGACATTGGACGAACCAACGGGCATGGTTCATATCAAGGACCTGCTGCCGTACTTGATGTTGGACGCCAAAGGACGGACAAATAAGACCTATCCCGATAAAAAAGTCCTGCAATATATTCGGCGCGAAGTTCTTTTTGTACCGCCCTCTATGCTGGCGCAGGATCTTCTGCGCAGAATGCAAGGACGTCGCATTCATATGGCGGTTGTCGTGGACGAATATGGCGGGACGGATGGCCTTGTGACGATCGAGGATCTCATAGAGACTATCGTCGGCGATATTGACGATGAACATGACGAACAAGAGCCCGAAGTGCAAATTGTCACCGGCAAGGGCGGCCGCACGGTTTGGGAAGCTGATGCACGAGTCCTGATCGATGATTTTGAAAAAACATTGGGCCGGGATTTTGCGACACCTGATGAAGAAGACGACGTCGATACGCTAGGCGGGTTGATCTTCACCTTGGCGGGCCGCGTTCCAGAACGCGGAGAAATAATCCGTCATGCTTCAGGTGTAGAATTTGAAGTAATGGACGCTGATTCTCGCCGGGTAAAACGTGTGCGGATTGCGGACTCGCGTCGAAAGACCTCTGAATTACCTGAGAAGCCAAAATCAAAGGCGAAGGATGCGCAAGCTGACTCGAGCCCAAAAGCGTAAATGAAAACACCACTCTTACTTCGTACCGAAGGTTGGATCGGACGCGGCGTTGGATTGGGTTTGGGTGCGTTAGCTGTATTGGGGCAGGCACCTTTTCACCTATGGCCAATTGCTCTTCTATCACTCGCATGTCTGTTCGCGCGTCTGCAATGGGCGGCGAAAACAGATCATCCTGGGCGCCGCGGATTCAGTACCGCCATGTGGTGGGCGATGGGCTATTTCGCTGCGGGGACGTTCTGGGTTGGATCAGCCTTTGTCGAACGCGGGCCCGAATTTATTCCGATTATGCCGTTTATGGTGGCGGGCCTCGCCGTATTGCTCTCTGTTTTTTGGGGCTTAGCAGGAATGTTCTTCGCCCGAGCCAAACTTATGGGGCTTTTATCGATTTTGGTTTTTGCCGCAGCCTTCACATTAGCCGAGTTAACACGCGGTCATATCTTTGGCGGTTTCCCATGGAACTTGCCAGCTTACATTTTTGAGGCGGGGTCTCGCCCGTCACAGAGTGCCCGTTGGATCGGGGCATATGGCCTTTCCAGTTTGGTCTTGCTGATCAGTGCAGCCATAGGACAGGCTATATTTTGGCGAGAAAGAATCTGGCCTGCGGCACTTGCCGTACTCTCTGTTATCGGACTTTACAGCATTGGACATGTGAGATTGTCAGATGCGGAATTACAGTATCAATCCGATGTTTCTATGCGGATTGTTTCTGTTCCATTTAAACAATCCGAAATGATGGCGCAAAATAGTTCAATTGCGATCACTAATGACTTCATCATCGCCAGCATTAAACCTGGTATAAAAGATATTACGCATTTGGTTTGGCCAGAGGGTGCCGTTCGAGGGTTTAGGGGCCCCGCCATGGATGATCCAGATCTGCTTTATGCGGTGGGCGGACTTCTCGCAGATGAAGACGCCACCCCGCCTGTGTGGTTGATGAATTCGCTTCAAACAGAAAGAGAAAACGGCAGACTGCGCTACTACAATGTTTCGGTTGCGGTGACGTTTGACGAAAATGGTATCCCAGCCGTCGCCGGCAGCAACCGCAAACGCAAACTCGTCGCGTTTGGAGAGCATATTCCTTTCATGGATTGGTTCGAAGATGTGCAGTTTCCTCTGATCTCAACAAACCTCGCATCAATCTCACCAGCCAAGAAAAAGACCCTCGCCGATTTTCCAGGATTACCGCGCCTGTCACCACAGCTTTGCTATGAGGTTGCCTTTCCTGGCTTGACCCCGAGCGGAGATGGAAAACATGCCGAATTCATCTTGAATCAATCCAATGATGCTTGGTTTGGAAAAAGCGCAGGTCCCGCACAACATGCGAATATTGCACGCTATCGCGCCATAGAAACGGGCTTGCCCATCATCCGTGCCGCATCAAATGGAATAAGCGGTCAGATCGATCCTTACGGCAGGATTCACGGAGAGGTTGTGAGTGAGGAAACGCAGTATATTGACATGAAGTTACTTAAACCTCTGAAATTCAACAACAAAATTAAATTTGTCGATTTGGCGCTGCTATTGATAAGTCTGTTAATATGCGTCATAACGTCCCTCATTAGGCCGCGCGGTGTGGGACTGCGCGTCTAACTATATACAACTAGATTAACGTTCGTTTTCTTTTGGTGGGGGCACCATGGGCGGCTTGTCGTCAGGCACCGAACGTAGATGGGAAAAACATGAGTGAAAAACTTGGCCCGCGGTCGCCAAACCCGGTCGACGTGCATGTTGGCGCACGCGTGCGATTGAGACGGAAAATTCTAAGACTTAGTCAGGAAAAATTAGGCGATCAGCTGGGAGTTACTTTTCAGCAGGTTCAAAAATATGAACGCGGTGCGAACCGTATTGGGGCTAGCCGCCTTTGGAAACTTTCAGAAGTTCTCGATGTTCCGGTCAGCTTTTTTTATGACGGTTTATCGACAGAATATGGTGGCCAGTCTGATAGTTCGGCGCTTTTGTCTGAATCACCGGATCAGTCGCCAGTTGTTTATGATTTTATCAATTCTACAGACGGGGTCAGCCTCGCCAAGGCGGTATTGAAAATCAAAAATAAAGCGGTCCGTCGTCAGATATTGGAACTCGCCCGCTCTTTGGGTGAAAATCAAGACGAATAGCACTTTATAGTTTGTGCTGCGCCGCCTATAGGCGCGGCAATGAGCTTCGACCGTGAATCTGATAAATTCCGTACCTTTGGCAGAGCCAAAGGTCGTAACCTTTCGCCGCACATGCAGGCGATTTGGGATTCGACCTTTGCTCAGTTGAAATGGGATATGGAGGCGCCGTTGCCTGATCAAGAGCTTTGGCTCGAAATCGGCTTTGGCGGATCGGAACATCTGCTTTGGCAAGCGAAGCAGCACCCAGACATTCACCTTGTGGGCGCAGAACCGTTTTTGAACGGCGTGGCCAAGGCTGTTCGCGGCGCACATGATGCAGATTTGAAAAACCTGTCCCTTCACCACGGCGATGTTCGGGATTTGTTGGAAGCCCTGCCGGATGGGTCCCTGTCCAAAATATTTATCTTATTCCCTGATCCCTGGCCAAAGGTCCGCCATCACAAACGCCGCTTATTGCGCTCCAAATTCATCGCAGAACTGCACCGCGTTCTAAAACCTGGCGGCGAGTTACGGTTTGCCAGCGATATTATTCATTATGTGGATTGGACGTTGTCACGCCTAAAAAGACATGGCGGTTGGGACTTCACTCACACCGAAAATTCCGACTGGCGCGTGCGCGGCGAAGATTGGCCTGGCACGCGGTATGAAGCGAAAGCAGGGCGCGAAGGCCGCCCCTGCCATTATTTTAAATTCACTCGATTAGAAAACAAATAGGATTTCCCATGCGCCCAAATGACCGTGCTCTCGACCAACTCCGTGACGTCTCTTTTGAACCCGGCGCGAATGCATACGCAGAAGGGTCCTGCCTCGCCAAGTTTGGTGGAACACATGTTCTGTGCACGGCTTCGATTGATGCGGGTGTACCCCGTTGGCTTAAAGGTAAAGGTCGCGGTTGGGTGACGGCAGAGTATGGTATGTTGCCTCGCTCGACTCATACGCGGAATTCTCGTGAAGCTGCGCGCGGAAAACAAAGTGGACGCACAGTTGAAATCTCGCGTTTGATTGGTCGGTCTCTGCGGGCAGTGATTGATTTGGAAAAACTCGGCGAACGTCAAATCATTGTCGATTGCGATGTTATGCAGGCTGATGGTGGAACGCGCACAGCGTCAATCTCCGGTGGCTGGGTCGCGCTATGGCTGGCCTGTGAGAAACTTGTGAAAGATGGGGAGCTAACTGAAAATCCGATGTTTGCGAATATGGCAGCTGTGAGTTGCGGCATTGTCGAAGGCGAGTGTCGACTAGATCTAGAGTATACCGAAGATAGCGCGGCGCAGGCCGACGCCAACTTCGTTCTAACGGATAAGGGCGGCATCATCGAAGTCCAGGCCAGTGCCGAAGATACCCCGTTTACGGCTGATGAAATGAACGAACTTACCCGCCTGGCTGTAAAAGGCATTGGCGAACTTTGCGCAATGCAACAAGCCGCAATCAAGTAGAGATTTGCTTTTTTATTATCAATGATATAACATAACCTTATCTGCCTTGAGTTATTAGGGGGAATATTGCGCAGGTGAGGACGAAGGGTATGTTCAAATTTTCGATAACTGTGTCCATGTTTCTATTGGCATCACCCTTGTCAGCCTTCGCGCAAGAGGCGGAAGCGACCAAATCGCTTAAAGTTACAACCGAGTGGAAATTATTCTCCCAGATCGACGTGCTCCGCAGGCAGTCTTTTTGCCCTGCGGAAGATTATATGTTGGCAAAGGCTGAACTCATAAAAATTTACGAAGCCGATCAGGGTGATCGTAAAGCCTTTGTTGAAGATATGATGGCGCGTGATTTGGACCGTAGAGAGAGGGTCTCCAAGCTCGCCGCTAAAGGCTGTTTATTTGATCAAGATGATTATTGGATGGCCGCCCTAGTTTACCAACATGGTCAATTGCCTGCGCATTTTTTGCAAGCGATAGTGTATGCGAATAAAGCGGCGGATTTAAAAATGAGTACGCAGAATTCGTCAAATACCTTATCTGTTAATGTAGACGGTCTCCAACAAGTCACCATTGATAGATATTTGATGTCTTTGGGTTACAAGCAGCTCTTTGGTACGCAAATTATGTCACCAGCTTTCTATAAACAAATTGAGACTGAAGCTGATGGACGACCTTGTGTTTGGCCTCTCGACCGAGCTTTTGATATAAAACGTGACTACGCAGCTGGTACAGCCCCCTACCGTCAAATGTTAGAAATGCAGATTTCTGCAAAGCTAACCCAATTCGGAGAGTGCAACTTTCCGGCTCGAGATTCAAAGCACCTATTAGAAATTCTCTTAAGTATCAAAATTTAATCTTTCATAAGCGGAAATATCTTTGAGTTGTGGTTAAGGACGAAAAATAGGAAAAAGGGTTATTCTAGGTCTTACCTCGTCAATAGATTGGCGTTATGTCGCCCTATGACCAATCGCCGAACTCTTCTCTCAGCGCTCGCATCAGAAGCTGATCGTGATATTTCTATCGCGTCCCTTTTTGCCTCCGAACCGGACCGCCTCTCACGTTTTGTGATGCGGGAAGGTCCATTACGGGTGGATTTCTCGAAACAAGCCCTAGACGGAAAAGCCCTAAATGCACTGCTGGATTTGGCGGCCAAATGTGATTTGGAAGAATGGCGCGCGAAATTATTCTCTGGCGAGCGCGTAAACACATCTGAAGATCGCGCGGTTTTACATATGGCTTTGCGCGGTGTTGGCGGAACCGATGAAAACCAGAAAGAAGTTGCGGAGATGCGTCTGCGCATGGCGAATTATGCGGACGCCATTCGCGCTGAAGGCAAGTTCAAAAACATCGTTCATATCGGAATTGGTGGTTCTGATCTTGGGCCGCGTCTGGTCGCGGATGCGTTCGAAGCATCGGCAGAGCAGAGTCTAAACCTTCGTTTTGCAGAAAACGTAGATGGCGCATCTGTTAACGATGCAATCAAAGGATTGAACCCTGCTGAGACGTTAGCTGTTGTTGTGTCTAAATCATTTGGGACACAGGAAACAAAAATGAACGGAGAGAGCGTTCGTGAATGGCTCGGTGCGTATGGCGGCACAAATATGATTGCCGTGACCGCGAACCGCGACCGTGCTGTGAATTTTGGTATTGCACCGGAAAACATCTTTGATTTTTGGGATTGGGTCGGCGGACGTTACTCCGTTTGGTCGGCTGTCGGACTGTCTTTGCAGATCGCTTATGGGCCGGATGTGTTCAGTGACTTTCTGGACGGAGCGAAAGCCATGGACCTGCATTTCCGCGATCAACCTTTGCAGGAAAACTTGCCTGTGATGATGGCTTTGGTTGGTGTGTGGAACCGCAATGGTTTGGGATATGGGTCCCAGGCGGTCATTCCCTATGCGCGTCGTTTGCGTAAATTCTCAGCCTTCCTGCAACAGTTGGAAATGGAGAGTAACGGCAAATCTGCGACGCGCGATGGTGAGGCAACGACACTGACATGCCCAGTTATTTGGGGTGATGAAGGTACGAATGGTCAACACGCATTTTTTCAATGGCTACATCAAGGACCAAGCGAAGGCCGCTATGGCGGGGCTCCCGTTGATTTTGTTGCCGTCCTGAAAGATCATGAACGCCGTCCGGCGCATCAGGCCGCACTGCTCGCGAATTGTTTCGCACAGTCCGAGGCGCTGATGTTGGGCAAGGCCGAAGCCAATGTCCGCGAAGAGAATGCCGACCGCGCTGACATCGACGCGCTTGCACCTCAGAAAACTTTCCCGGGCAATCGTCCATCTACAACAATTACTTTGGATGAGTTATCACCCAATGCGCTTGGACATTTAATCGCGCTCTATGAGCAAAAGACTTTTGTCCAAGGCATCATCTGGAATGTAAATAGTTTCGACCAATGGGGTGTAGAACTCGGCAAGGTTCTGGCGACAACAATCCTGGATGAAATGGAAGCAGGGACATCAGGAAATCACGATCCTTCTACGACGGCCCTGATGGGAATGGTTTAGATCGCGTTCTATTCTGCGCCCGAACCTGGGATAGAAAATTCTGTAAAAGAAGGGGCGGGCAGGGAACGGCTTAGGGGGCAACCAGCGCCACTCAACCTGCCCAGGTCGCCTGCGTTCATCCCCCCAGATGTGTACGCCAGCGACCTTGACGTCTGTTAAGAAAAATTGCCTGAACGCAATCTGAACGCCTCGACTCAGGCCGTGATAGGGTTCATCATGCGTTCATGAAAACATGTGCTTTGCTATTGGGGATTTTAGGTTTGGGATTGATGGTTTCGGCGTGCAGCGCGCAGGTCAGCCAACCTGTTGTCGTTTTAGAGACAACATCGGGTCCTATTGAGATCACCGTTTATCCCGACAAGGCGCCAATCAGCGCCGCCGACTTTCTACGTTATGTGGACGGCGGACATTATGACGGGCAGGGGTTTTACCGTGTTGTACGTGCGGACAATGACCCTCGCGATATGGGCATGAGCCTTATCCAAGGCGGTCGACTGGATCAGGAAATGGTGTTCGATCCTATCCCACATGAGCTGACGACCGATACAGGGATCAGTAATTCGGACGGCGCTGTTGCGATCGCGCGTCTAGAGCCGGGGACAGGCAGCGCCACCTACTTTTTTATCAATATCGGAAATAATGATTTTCTGGACACGGGCGGGTCGCGAAACCCGGACGGTCAAGGCTACGCGACATTCGCCCGCGTCACCGATGGATTAGATATTGCTCGTACTATTCAAAACATGGAGACGGCGGTTGAATCCGATGAGGCCGTAACCCAAGGTCAGATCCTGAAAGACCCGGTCATTATCACGCGGGCCTACCGAAAATAATTACCCCTGTTTCGCCAGTACCACAATACCCTGAACAGCGTCTGTCATCATTTGTAGTTTGTCGTCGCTCATTGGGGCTGCTGTGTAGCAATTATTAATCGCGACGGCTTGGTCGGTGAAAATTCGCTCTTGCGGATGCTTGGCCTTTAGTCCGTTTACGATCTGCGCTTTGTAAGCATCGATTTGAATTTGATAATCTGCAGCCGCTTTTTGATCACCTTTTGTGAAGACCATTAGTGCTGGTGTGACGTGTTCACTCTGTAAAAATGCCTCATAGGCGCGTAAGCCCTTTGTCACGGTTTTCACATCAGCTTTGTTGTATTTGCCAACAGATTCTACGCGCTCAATCGTAAAGTCTAAAACGGCTTGGCATTCTTGTGCTTGGTTGACACTCATCTTGGCCTCCGCCGTTAATGAACTTGCGGTGACCAAGAGTATCGCGAGAGAGGCAGAGGCGTAGAGTTTCATTGGGTTTGCTTTCATAAATTGAATGATCAGTGGCTATCAAACCGACTTGCCGCAAACCCGAGATTATGGGAGAGCGCCGCTTATGTCCAAGAAGAAAAATAAGCCCTTTCGCCCCAAAGCCCGCCGACCGCGTGGATTTGAAGATAGGTCCTCCGATGTGTTGCGTGCAGAAGCCCGCCTCATTCAGGCAGCCTTCTCTGTTTATGACCTGCGTGGATTCGAACCTCTACAGACACCGGCCTTTGAATTTGCGGATGCGCTGGGGAAATTCCTGCCAGATGAAGACCGTCCGAATACGGGTGTCTTCGCGCTACAGGATGATGACGAACAATGGATGAGCCTGCGCTATGATTTGACAGCGCCGCTCGCTCGCTTCGTGGCTGAAAATTATGACGCGCTTGCCAAACCTTATCGCCGATATCAGGCAGGAAGCGTCTTCAGGAATGAGAAACCGGGACCTGGACGTTTCCGTGAGTTTACACAATGCGACGCCGATAGTGTTGGTGCCGCAGGTCCGGCCGCTGATGCTGAAATGATTATGCTGGCCGCAGACGTTATGCGCGCAGCCGGATTGAAAGATGGGCAATATGCCATCCGCGTAAACAACCGAAAACTCCTCGACGGAATTTTGGAAAGCTCCGGTGTGCCGAATACAGACGCGGGCGCAGAGCAACGTCTGCAAGTCCTGCGTGCCATTGATAAGCTGGACCGCCTTGGCGCAGACGGCGTCGAAGCTTTGCTCGGCGAAGGCCGTGAAGACGATAGCGGTGACTATACAGAGGGCGCGAAACTCGGCGCGGCGGGAATTAAAGCCGTTCTCGGATTTACGACCGCCTCTGCGGAAAACCGTGGCGACACTATTCAAACGCTTGAAACACTCGTGGGTCAATCCGAACGGGGACGGTCCGGCGTGGATGAGCTGATCCAAATTGACAGCATTCTAAACGCCGTTGGATTTGGCAATGATCGTGTCGCCTACGACACCTCCATTGTGCGGGGCCTCGGATATTATACGGGCCCGGTTTTTGAGGCCGAACTGCTGACCGAGATAAAAGACCGCAAAGGCCGCCCTGTTCGGATTGGGTCCGTTGGCGGCGGTGGTCGTTACGATGATCTCGTTTCGCGTTTCCGTGGACAGGCCGTCCCTGCAACAGGCTTTAGTTTTGGCGTGTCTCGTTTCTTAACGGCGCTGGAGCGTATGGATGCTCTCGAAGCCAAGGTAAAACCTCCCGTTGTGATTTGCGCCTTTGACCGTTCTTTGATGGGTGAATATTTCAAACTCGCGGGAGAGCTACACGCGGAAGGCATTCGCGCCGAAGTCTTCGTTGGCTCCGGTAATGTCACCAAACAAATGAAATATGCGGACCGTCGTAACGCACAAATCGCCGTCCTGATGGGTAGTGACGAAATGGAAGCGGGCCAGATTACACTCAAGGATTTATACGAAGGCGCGAAAGCTGCCGCTGCAATCGAATCCAATGAGGAATGGAAATCTTCTCGCCCGGCTCAGGAAACTGTTGCGCGCGGAAATTGGGTGAACGCCGTGAAAGCGATGCTGGCGGGTTAGTCTGGATGATGCCACCTGTTTTCGTTGAAACCTCAGAGGGGTGGTCCGTTTTTCGTGCTCTTGGATACCTGTCCCCGATTAGTGTCGCGAGTCAAAATCAGAATTTTCATAAGATTCTATATTTCGTCTATTTTGGAGGGGGCGCGCTTTGCCTGATTTGGCTGAAGTTGCAATTATCTAAGGGCGACACTCTTGGGGCTCATGAAATTCTATATCTGACTATTGGAACACTTTTTGGTATCTTTTGCGTTATGACTTCTTGCGCACTATTTATAGCAGGGTCAGTGGTTTATTCCCGACAGAGGCATGGTGAAATAATCTCCAAACCGAATAGTCAGTCAGAGGATTAGGGCATCTCAAATATGGAACAGAGTTTAGAGATTTTTGATCGGCTGGTGCGGGAGCTACTAGCGGATGAAGCTCAAAACCCTGTTGCGGAACATATATCTTCCGCAAATCTATATGATCGTCTTGATCTCAAACTCCAGAAAGATGGCATCAGCGCGGCGGAGCTTGAAGCCTCTCTCAAAAACCTTATTTTCACGACGCCGCGCACGGCGACGAATGCTTTTTTCAATCAGCTTTTTGGCGGCCGGCAAGAACGCGCCATTCTAGGTGATTTACTGTCGGTTATATTAAACAACAGTATGTACACTTATAAGGCCGCAGGCCCGCAAGTTGGCGTCGAGAAAGTCATTATTCGAGAAATTTGCGATATGATCGGATGGGATGAAACGTCTGACGGAACCTTGGCGCCTGGTGGGTCGATGACGAATTTCATGGGCATGCTCATGGCGCGAGACGCCTATAATGAGACAACCCGACATGCGGGTGTCCATCAAAGAATGACGGTCTATACCTCTGTGGAGAGTCATTACAGTACACCTAAAAATGCTGCCTTTGCGGGTATCGGACGGGATAACGTCAGGAAGGTTGCAACGGATTCGCAAGGCCGAATGGATATGACTGCCTTACGCAAAGCTATTGAAGTTGACCTTGCGAAAGGTCTGCATCCGATTTTAATTAACTGTACGGCGGGAACGACCGTTTTGGGTGGATTTGACAACATTCGCGATGCCAGCTTGATTGCGAAAGAGTTCAATATCTGGCTACATGTGGACGGCGCATATTGTGGTTCAGTTATTCTCAGCGGCAAATACAAACACCTCATTGATGGTGTCGAAGAAGTGGATTCTTTCACCCTGAACGCGCATAAAATGCTGGGCACGCCATTGGGGTGTTCTCTGATTGTTGTGAAAAATAAAAAACACCTGCATGATTCTTTTTCGAATGATGCAAGCTATCTCTACCAAACCGATCACGACGAATTTAATCTTGGGAAGATGTCGCTGCAATGTGGCCGCAGAAATGACGCACTGAAACTATGGGTGCTCTGGAAAAGTGTTGGGACTGCGGGTCTGGAAGCTATCGTTGATAAGCAGTTTGAACTTGCGGATGTTGCCCGTAATTATGTTCGTGATCATCCCGATTATACCGATTACAGCCTCGACGAGTCAGTCTCTATCTGTTTCAATTATAAGAACATCCCAGCCGATAAAATTTGCACCTTACTGTATGAGCATTCCCAGCTCTTGGTAGGGTATGGCTCATTCAGAGAGGATACTTTCATTCGTTTGGTGACAATAAACGCCACCAATCAGACTGAGGATATCCTAAATTTCTTCGCCACATTGGAACGGTTCGTGGCGGAGAACCCTGCTTTGTTTGAGGCGCCTTAATCGGAACATATAAACCTGCGAGTTAACTCCACACGTAAAGAGTTAGCGCTTTCGGATAGTTTCATTCGAAGGTTGGCATTAGGGCTGAGCCAATGAAGGACGATATGGATAAAGATGATGGTCGTGCCGTCCCGTCCCGGCGAATGTCACGTCTTATGGGGCTAGGAGGTGTCGCGGCTAGCATTGCGGGCGGTGCGGCCCTGAACGGCGCAAAGCAATTGGCGAGCGGGAAACGACCCAAAGCGTCCGATCTTTTTCTGACGCCTTCTAATGCGATGAAGCTCACAAAACAGCTGTCTAATATGCGCGGTGCCGCGATGAAGTTGGGTCAGATGATCTCCATGGATAGCGGGGACTTCCTGCCAAAAGAACTCGCTGAAATTTTGGCGCGGCTTCGGGCCAGCGCGCAGCATATGCCGGCGGCGCAACTCGCCAAAGTCTTGAAAGCGGAATGGGGTAAAGATTGGCTGACGCAGTTTGAGCATTTTCAAACCCGCCCGATTGCAGCGGCGTCTATCGGACAAGTCCACCGCGCTATCCTTCCCGATGGCGATGATGTCGTGGTTAAAGTTCAGTATCCCGGCGTGCGTGAGAGTATTGATAGCGACGTTAAAAATGTCGCTTCGCTTCTAAAGATGTCAGGTCTAGTTCCCGCCACCATGGACGTTAAACCCATTATCGAAGAAGGTCGTCGCCAACTTCATCAAGAAGCGGATTATATTCGGGAAGCTGATTACCTCTGCCGCTTCGGAATGCTTCTATCTGATGATGAGAATTTCCAAGTGCCGGAATTTTATCCGGAGCTGTCGACAGACAAAGTTCTGGCCATGTCCTATATTGAAAGCCGACCCATTGAGGAGATGATGGACGCCCCGCAGGACGTGCGGAACCGGATTGTTCGAAATCTGATGTCGCTCACTTTGCAGGAATTATTCCGATTCAAGCTGATGCAAACGGACCCGAACTTCGCGAATTATCGATATAATGAGGAGACAGAACAAATTGTATTGCTTGATTTCGGGGCCACCCGTGAGATCAGTGATGAGTTGTCTTCTGAGTACCGCACATTGATGAAAACCTGTTTGTCGGGTGATGTCGACAATATCATGACGCATATCACAAAAATGGGCCTTATACCTGCAGACATGTCTGCCAAACCACGCAGGGTAATTCACGATATGATTGCCATGTCCATTGCGCCATTGGGGCAGGACGAAGTCTTTGATTTCGGTAAGAATAAAATGGCCTTAGATTTGCGCGATAGAGGTTTGGAGATAGCTGGCAATCGAGAGCTTTGGCACGTCCCGCCGCCAGAAACGGTTTTCCTTCAACGAAAATTAGGCGGCATGTATATGCTCGCGACGCGGCTTGGCGCCCAAATCAATGTCGCTCAAGTAATCCGTGATCTTATAAGCGTCTAAGTCTGCATTTCTATTGTCATATTGGTGACTAAAAACTGAGCTGCTAACTGTGTACACAGGAAACTTTGCCTTGCCTGCAGTTCACCCCTTGAACCTTTTTACCCACCGCATACAGGGCGGGTCCGTGCCGTTTCATGAGGAACGGTTCACGTTTTTCACACTTTGAAACCGAATACTTGAAAGCGAATATTTATGTCTGAACATCCGACTATCGTCCCTGACGTCACCTTGAAAACACGTGTACGCGACGAGTCCATTGAAGGCCCAAACCCATTTGATTGGAAAGACCTGTCAACAGGCGAGTTTTTTAAAGGCCGTACCGTTGTCGTCTTTTCTTTACCTGGCGCATTCACGCCAACTTGTTCCTCTTCTCACTTGCCGCGTTATGATGCGCTCTTTGGCGAGTTCGAAGAAATCGGCGTTGATGAGATTGCTTGTATCTCCGTGAATGATGCTTTCGTCATGTATAAATGGGGTTTGGATCAAGGAAACAAGAACATCACACTTCTCCCGGATGGATCCGCGAGCTTTACCCGCGAAATGGGTATGTTGGTCAAGAAAGATAACCTTGGTTTCGGTGAGCGGTCTTGGAGATATTCCATGTTGGTTGTTGACGGAAATATCGAAAAAATCTTCAAAGAAGATGGTTTTATGGATGATTGTCCAACAGACCCATTTGAAGTTTCGGATGCCGAAACGATGCTGAACTATCTGAAAGAGACGCGCCAGGTTAAAGCGGCATAAACGTTTCCTAAATATCAGAATAAAAAAGACCCGCATCGATCACTCGGTGCGGGTCTTTTCGTTACAGGTCGTTTAGCGACTGTCAGTGCTGGGTTTGGGGGAGGTACCACCGCAGCCTACGAACCTTATAAGCCTCTCATGCCAAACCTAACCTGTCGGAACCTTTTCCAATTCATGACAAAGAGTTCAGATTATGAGGGTGCGAGAAAATTTGGGCCGCAGCGCGAGACAATACCGAGGGGAAAGGGGGGTGTCTGCGATGCGGCCCAGGTTCCAAAGCCAGCTTCCGGGAAAGAGAAGGGCATTGGTCGTCGGGGGTACACGCTTTTGTGTATGACCCATACTTGCAGCGTTCATGTGACAAGGACGTGACATTTGCATGAAACTTGCGTCACAGTTTTAGACCTCTTCATGGCGGTCGTCCTTGACCTCAGGTCGCAACCGACACAGATGACCTTATGGCCCGCCTTGATCTAAAACTCCTCCCTGTAACTCCGTTCCAACAGAACTGTTCGTTGCTTTATGATGTCGATACAAAAGAGGGTGTCCTCATTGACCCAGGCGGGGAAGCCGTTCGTCTCAAAGAGACCTTGGACGAGCTTGGCATTAAACTGAAAGAGATGTGGTTGACGCATGGACATTTAGATCATGCTGGCGGCGCCGATGAACTACGCGAAACTTTAGGGGTCTCGGTCATTGGGCCTCACAAAGATGACCAGTTTTGGATGGACGGCATTACCGATCAATGGGCGCAATATGGCCATCCTGGGATGGGCCGCGCCGTTATACCAGACCGTTATCTCGAAGACGGCGACGTGCTGGAACTCTCCGGTGTGAAATTCCATGTATTGCACACCCCGGGACATACGCCCGGCCACGTCGTGATCTATAATTCAGATATGAAAATTGCTTTTGTCGGTGATGTCTTGTTCCGCGGCTCCATCGGACGAACGGATTTCCCAAAAGGTAATCACCAACAACTCCTCGATTCCATTACGGGAAAGCTCTGGCCGCTTGGCAATGACATGCGTTTTGTGCCCGGGCATGGGCCGATGGGAACATTTGGCGGTGAACGCAAAGACAATGCGTTTGTGGCGGATGATATTATCGGGACGAGTGCCCCGAATAGCTCTGGTCCCGGATAATTATTTCCCGATCACAGTGCCTTCAGGCAGCTTCCCATTGTTGCGAAGGATCTCTGATTTCACCTGCGCATTAGAATTAAAACTCCGCACGATATTAAACAGCTCGCCTTTCACAGTGATGTCAAAACGGAACGGCTGTTGATTCAAAACCTTTTTGTTGGATCCATCAAACACCAACCCGATTTCGACGTCGCCATTTATAGGACCGTCTAGGGATGCGCTTAGTTCGCGATAGCGAAATTCACGTAAGGCATCCTGCGCGAGCGCGGCATATTCATTGGTCCGTCTTTCGCGCAAGACTTTGATGGCTTCTTCCTCCGTGTAAGCTTGAACGCCAGGACCAGGATCATATTTAATGAGACCGCCATCAGGGACAGAGACGTGTCCGTTCTCGATCAAGACTTCAATGCCGCGCACAACAATCGGGAACACGCCAACGACATTGCCGGTCGCCTCTATTTTTTGATTGCCTATATCATCGAGGAAATCCCCCAAGGCGACATCTTTAACGCGCATCGTGACGCGGTTCTCTTCTGCGGCATAGACCCACGTAAATGGATCCAGGGCGAAAGCTCCGTTTCCAATCGGCCAATCGGCCGCGTCGACTTTCACCCCTTCCGGTACGAAGTTAAATGTAACAACGCCGTTTTCGAGAGGAAAGCCAGGGTTGAAGCTCTTCATCGTCAAGGTTTGCGGGCCATCGGTCTGGAGGGGAAGCAGCGACGAAAATCGCATGGTTGTGTTTAAACCCGTAATAGGGCCCGGGGCGGTACCCACACTCATATTGACCAGTTGGACCGTACCCTTGGAGTCCGTAATCGCGCCGTCAGAGAATGCGATTTTAAGCTTTGCCTGTGCTTCGCCTTCAACTCGCGCGACCTTTCCGCGGAAGGCGGGGATGAGGGTTTGCGGTTGTAGGCCTTTGGGTGTGAATAGGATGGATGGGACGTCGATTTCGGCGGTGCCCACACCACCCTGATACGAATAATCGACATTGACGTCTGCATTATTAGCCTTGGCCACTCGAAGGTTCGCTTGCCCGCGATAGACTCCATCTGCGAATTCCACTGTTCCGTTTGCGGGGAAACGAGTGAGTCCCGCTTTCTTTGCGGTTTCCGCGAACTCTGATCCAATTATGGTGACAGTGCCGCCTGTGTGATTCACTCTATAGGCATTTGGCGTGCCGCGCAGATCGATCCCGATATTGGACAAACGAACCATCGGTGTTTCCCCTGTAACCGAGGGGCTTTTCAACGTGATCTGCGGTGATTGATCGGTCTGAAGGCGGGCGGTCAAACTCGCCTCTGCCGTGGATCCAGTTGTGCCCGGTCCGGGTAGGGTTTCGCTCGCATACCCTGCTTGTGTAAAATCGACTGTCCAATCCTGCGTCTTATCCGGGAAAAGCGTACCGCTCAGTTTCATCTCTTCCGCTTCAATGTCCAATTGCTGTGGCTCGGCATTGTCTGTTGCGGGATGTGTGAGGGTGAAATTCGCTGCCGTCAGCTTTGCCGATAAAACTGATGATTTGCCTGTGCGGGTGAACAGGTTCGTCGTTGTGGGCAGAGTAAAACTGATATTTTCGCCTTGCCAATTGGTGGGCGTATCCAAGGACCTCAATGTTACAACACTGCCGCGACGTGGAGCAAAGCCTAGAACCTGTCGTCCCTTATAAAGACGAACATCCAACCGGCCGTCGAGATTTAGGCCTTCAACATATCCACCGGGTAATTCTCCATCATAATCCAGCGCAGTGTCAATCAACAGGCGCCGCGGCGCACCCAAAGCGTTATATTGCATTGTCGCCTCGAGGGGGCCCAAACGCACGGGGCGACCCATGTCATCATTTGCGTGCCAGTTGGATTGCGTCGCGAGAGTTGTTTCAAATTTTCGGATACCGTTAAGCTGAAGACCGTTATTGGATTCCGCTTGCAGCTGAGTATCCGTCAGTGTCAGACCGACTGGATTGTCAAACACGGCATCCATATTTGCAGAAATCAGATCAGTTGATTGATCGAAGACGTAAAAGTCTTTTCCGGTTCGGGCGTGAAGCCTGAGCTGATTTTTAGAAGAATTCACACCGAATGGTCCGATTGGATTGACCGTAAATCCGTCAGGGCCATAACTTAGCCGACCTTGCCCTGAGACATCAGAACCCAGAATGAAGTCTTCAACGGTACTTAGCATTTGAGGAGCATAATGCTCCGTTACGGGGACAACGCTTAACACCGGAAACAGAGATAGCGTTTCCGCGACTTCGGCGGCGCGCGCTGGGCGAGGGGAACGTGCGTTTTGGGCCGAGACCGACCATGTTCCGTCTGCACGCAAATCGCCGCGCGGTGAAACTTCTCCATCCCAGGCCAGACGTGCAGGTCCCGATGCGAAGAGGTCGCTTGATAAACTGTCGCCATCCAGAGACACGCTGCCTGTATAGACCATTGCATCTAGATCAAACCTACCATCGATTTGTAAATGTGCGTCGGTGATGTCCAGCTTGCCATTGGATAATGTCGCCGTTTGCGTCTGCCCAATCACACGCAGCTCAGCTTCCGTTTTTTCTAGCGTAACAAATCCTGCCCCTTTCGCAGAATAACCAGCATAGGAGAGATCAGACGGCGCCAGCGTGATTTCAGATTTGAACTCTGAGGCGGTTGGCACGGTCGCGTCTATGTAGAGCGTCGCTTCACCCAGAGGTGAGGTCAGGATTAGTGTACCGTCTGTCAGGCGCACACCATTTTCTGGAAACTTACCTGAGCCACCTTCGCCTGTGCCGCCGCTCAGCAAATCCTGAATCCAGCTTTCTGTTGGTTGCCAATCTTCACCGAGTTTGAGCCGACCCGTCGTGCCATCCACTTGCAATTGTTTCAGCTTGCCGTCGCGAACATCTGGCCAAATGTAATCAGCACGCAAATCCTGAACCCTTAGAAACTCCTGTCCGCCCCGTCGTAAACGAATGTTTTTAACTTGAGCCTGCGTGCGGCTGACCGAAACAATATCCAAATCTGCGTCAAAACCGGATTCAGCCAAAGTGTCGACAACATAGTCCTCCATCAGCGCGTAGCGTTGGGTCCAAGCCCACACGGCGATGACAACGCAGATCAGGATTAAAGTTAGCGATATCCAAAGGAGCCACGCCCACCAGCGTTTAAACCACCGCTTTTTAGGGCGGGCGGTGTGTGTGCTATCTGTAATTTCGTCTTGCACAGAAATGGCCCGACCTCCTACCAGTTCGGCATAGAGGACCTTCTGGCCTAAGACCAACAAAACCGACCCTTACAAATCGGTCAGTTTACAGGCTATGTAAGAATGCGTTAACCCTGATTTAGGGAAGGTCAGGGCATTAAGGGCGCACCAGAATATTTCCTAACCTTATTATGCGCCGGGCTGTGACCATGAACGACAAAAAAGACCTTGATGTCCAGCCGCAGCGAGACCCCATGGCACAAAATGCGATGAGCGCATTGCATGAGCGAGCTGACGCCTTTGCAAGGTTCAGACATACGGTGATTCCAAAACGAAACCGCCATCGCTTTCTAGCCGCCGCCGCCGTTATCGGAATGGTAGGTCTATTCGCCTTACCAAATAAGGGTGAGGCAGACATCGTTGAAGCTGATGTTCAGATGGTGTCATTGCCAACACTCGATATTTCACGATTTGATATGGGGTTGGACGCCGATTTCACTGCTCCGACGACTATTAAAACTGTGACGCTTAAACCTGGTGACAATCTTGGTCCGCTTTTACAACGAAATGGATTAACAGGACAGCAAGCTTACCGCGTTACCCAAGCTTTTGGTGAGGTCTATAAGCCCCGCAATCTACGCGCGGGACAAGATTTCAATTTACACTTCGCCGGCGATACGCTTGACCATCTCACGTTTAAGCCAAATGTCGAAACGACTGTCTTTGTTGACAGGACGGGTGAAAATTACACGGCTCGCAAAATCAATGCTGAATTCAAATATGAAACGATTGCCGTAAAGGCGACAGTAGAAAATTCGCTTTATGTTGATGCGACCCGTCTGGGCGCCCCTGATAAGGTGGTTGTACAATTTGCAAACATCTATGAATACTCAGTCGATTTCCAACGAGATATCCAGCCTGGCGATGCATTCGAAATGTTTTTCGAAGTCGCTCGCGATCAAAAAGGCGAAATCGTCAAAGCAGGAGATCTGCTTTACACCTCGTTCGCCCCGCGTGGGAAAACATCTGAATATTGGCTCTTCGAAGATAAAAAGGGCCGAGAGAATTTTTATGATGCTGCTGGGAAAACAGCGAAGCGAAAACTCCGGGCGACACCCGTGAATGGCGCACGCCTGTCATCATCATTTGGCCGCAGAAAGCATCCAATCCTGGGGTACCGTAAAATGCATGCAGGCGTGGATTTTGCGGCGCCGCGGGGCACGCCGATTTTGGCTGCCGGGTCGGGCACAGTTGAACGCGCTAACCGTTATGGGAGCTTTGGGAATTACATCCGTATTCGCCATACGGATGGATATAAAACAGCTTACGCTCACCTTCAAAAATTTGCGCGCGGTGTAAAATCTGGCGCATATGTGAAACAGGATCAGGTTATCGGCTATGTTGGGACGACCGGCCGATCTACTGGCCCGCATTTGCATTATGAGGTTATTCATAATGGAAAGAAAATTAACCCACGCCGCCTGTCTCAACTCTCAGGAAAGCCGCTCTCAAAATCGCAAAAGCCGGCTTTTAACGAACAGCGTCAAAAAATTGAAGAAATGCGAGCCAACTCTGAGACGATTTCTCCAAGTCCCCAAGTTGGCGCGACTGTTCTAACGGCGGCCTTACCTGAATAGTTTGTTTTGGTGTGTTTATTAATTCTGCCACCTTAATGGCAAATAAACCTCACTTTAATCGCTGACTTGCGAAGGAGTGTGTTTGGAGTTAGTTATATTTCCGAATGAATAGAAATTCGGAACGCTCATGAAAAACCTACTCAACTTCTTTTTCTCTTTTGATAAGTTATTTAAAGAGAAACTCATCGTCCCATTCTTTTGGTTGGCTTTAATTACATTCGGGCTTGGATTTTCTTCCACTGCGATGAAATCGATTTCACTGGGACCAATCGCGTCGGTCATAAATTTCGTTCAATTTTGGATTTCAATTTTATTTGCGATTGTTCTCATTCGAATTGTGAGTGAGCTTGCCGTGGCGATTTTCCGTATCAACGATAATTTGTCACCCGATGGCGGTAAGTCAGAACTCGCAGATATTGACCCAATCGCCGAAGCGAGAAAGGCCGCTGAGGTGGCGGCAGCGCGGACACGCGAAGCGACACGTTCTGTAAGTGAAAAAGCTAGCGAAGCCACAAAGTCCATGCGCGATAATGTTGGAGAGATGAGCGACAGCGTGCAAGAGAAGGCTAAATCCGCGACAGCTTCCGTTCGTGAAAAAACCGAGACGGTTGTTGAAACGGCGAAACCTTCCGCACCGAAAAAACGCGGTCGTCCAGCGGGATCCAAAAATAAGCCTAAAACTGCTGCGTCAAAGCCAGCTGAAACGAAAACGGCACCTAAAAAACGTGGACGTCCGGCAGGATCGAAGAATAAAAAACCTGCAGCCAAAACAGCAAAATCAACGACCGCTAAAAAGCGAGGACCTAAGCCGGGTGCCAAGGTACCGCGTGATGCAGATGGGAATTTGTTGAAGAAAGACGGAACGCCACGCAAAAAGCCTGGACCAAAGAAGTCGTAAGACATCATTAAATTGATTATATTGAGCGGTCCGTCGGGCCGCTTTTTTTATGGAATTCGCGCAGCCAAGACACTTATCGGCAAGCTAAACTTGATACCTTTGTTTCTCATGTTCGTTACGAATTTTGCAGACAACGCATTGAGGTCCTCCGTCAATCCATCTTCTCTAGCGCGAAAATGTGCGGACCAGCTCTCCGCAAAGTCGACAAGTTGTTGCGCAGTCCATAGGCCGCCCGCATCAAAAGCCGGGGACGCAATTGTTGGGAACGGGCAATTCAAAACTTCAGCTGAATAACCCGCCATACAAATACGATTTCCATCCGCCCAATAGGGATCAATCAGGGCAAAAAGCGGATCAAGGAAATCCGTGTGAACCTCCGTCTCGCATTCTGGCAATTGGTAGGTCCATGCGCAGAAGAATGCGTTCTTGGTCGCAACCCTTTTGATTTCATTCCAAAAGACACTATCCGAAAACCAGTGCAAGGCTGTTGCGACGGTCATGCAGTCCACGGATTGGGCCTCGAGACCAGACATATGAGCTGGCGCCGTGTGATAGGAAATTTTGGGATGCCGTATTGCGGCAGCGATTTGGGCCTTCGAGATATCTGTTGCGTGAACCGCTTTAAAATAATCCGCTAAAGATTTAGCGGCCTGACCAGATCCTGTTCCAATATCCCAGACTTGATTATGCGCGGGGCTGTTGTCGGCAATCCATTGATAGAGTTCAGGTGGATAACCGGGACGGCCTCTCGCATATTTTGCAGCTTGTCTTCCAAAGGTCGTCGCATTTGCCATGCGTTCTTATAGTGGGTTTTTAATATTTTCAGAAGGAGCAGAAACGGGATGCGGGATTGCAAAACCTCCGCACCCGAAAAACGGCTAACCGACGCTGATACGAATTTTGCCGCCCGCGGCATCGACTTTGACAGTATCCCCATCTTCAATGCGGCCGCCCAGTAACTCTCTAGCAAGTTCGTCTTGCACGCGTTTTTGGATGACGCGTTTCAAAGGCCGCGCTCCAAAACTTGGGTCATAACCTGCATTCGCTAAATGCTCACGCGCAGCGTCAGAGAGCTCGACAATGATTTGCTTGTCTTTTAACCAGCCTTGCAAACGGCGCATTTGGATATCGACTATTGCGCCCATGTGTTCGGGTTTCAAACGTTCGAATAACAATATTTCATCGATCCTGTTCAAAAACTCAGGGCGGAAATGGGCGTTGACTTCAGCCATAACACCGACTTTCGCTGCCTGAACATTATCCCCATCAGCTAGATTAAGCAGGTGCTGCGCACCGATATTAGACGTCATAATGATTAGAGTATTGCGGAAGTCGACAGTTCGGCCTTGGCCATCCGTCAGCCGGCCATCGTCTAGAACTTGCAGCAAGATATTGAAAACATCTGGATGGGCTTTTTCAACTTCATCAAACAGAATAACTTGATATGGACGACGGCGAACGGCTTCTGTCAAAGCCCCACCTTCATCATATCCCACATAACCAGGAGGAGCGCCGATCAAACGCGCGACTGAATGCTTCTCCATATATTCGGACATATCCATACGCGTGATCGCTTGATCATCATCGAACATAAATTCTGCTAAAGCTTTGGTCAGTTCTGTCTTGCCGACTCCAGTTGGGCCGAGAAACATAAAACTGCCAATGGGGTGTTGCGGATCGCGCAGTCCTGCGCGTGCGCGGCGAACGGCGTCAGAGACGGCCTCAACAGCACGTTCTTGCCCTACGACTCGTGCGCCTAAAACGCTTTCCATCGAGAGTAGTTTTTCACGTTCGCCTTCCAACATCTTCTCGACAGGCACGCCTGTCCAACGGGAGACGACTGTTGCGATGGTTTCCGCCGTGACGGTTTCGCTCGCGAGGCTCGGTTCGTCTGATTGTTTTTCTAGTTCAGCCGCTTTGGCTTCCAGTGCGGGAATATCCTCATGCTGCAAGCGACCTGCCGTTCCGTAGTCACCGCGCCGCACCGCATCTTGCAGTTCAAACCGCGCCCGATCTAAGTCTTCGACAATATTTGTAGCGCTGGCGAGTTTGGCTTTCTCAGCTTGCCACGCCGCACTCATTTCATCGGATTGCGATTGCAGCTCATCAATTTCGATTTGACGTTTTTCCAGTCGAGTTTTCGATGCGTCATCTTTCTCTTTTTTCAGCGCTTCGACTTCGATGCGAAGTTGCACGATACGGCGGTCGATTTCGTCCAAGGCTTCGGGTTTGCTGTCCACTTGCATCCTCAGACGGCTAGCGGCTTCGTCCATCAAATCGATGGCTTTGTCAGGCAGAAAACGATCGGTGATATATCGATTGGAAAGCTGTGCCGCAGAAACAATCGCTGCGTCCGAAATTCGAATTCCATGATGGACTTCATATTTATCCTTCAACCCTCGCAAGATAGAAATCGTATCTTCAACGGTGGGTTCAGTGACGAAGACAGTTAGGAAACGACGGGCGAGGGCGGCGTCTTTTTCCAGATGCTTACGATATTCGTCCAATGTCGTCGCGCCGATACAGTGCAATTCGCCACGTGCTAGGGCGGGCTTTAGCAGGTTCGCGGCATCCATTGCCCCGTCCGCTTTCCCTGCGCCAACCAAGGTGTGAATTTCGTCGATAAAAAGAATGATCTGGCCGTCGGCTTTCTCAATTTCCTTTAAAACAGCTTTCAAACGTTCTTCAAATTCACCTCGATATTTTGCGCCTGCGATAAGAGCGCCCATGTCGAGTGCGAGCAATTTTTTGTCGCGCACGGATTCGGGGACATCGCCAGAGACGATGCGCACGGCGAGGCCCTCGGCAATCGCGGTTTTTCCAACTCCGGGTTCCCCAATAAGGAGGGGATTATTTTTTGAACGGCGGCTTAGCACTTGCAACGTTCTGCGGATTTCTTCGTCCCGTCCAATCACAGGATCCAGTTTTCCGTCCCTCGCCGCTTGAGTTAAGTCGCGAGCATATTTTGAAAGCGCTTCATACTGATCTTCTGCCGAATCTGATGTCACGGGATCATCCGATCTAACGGACGCGATCGCTTCGCCAAGACGCTTGGCATCCAAATTGGAAAGGCTAAGCGCATCACGTAAACCTTTGTCCGCCTGCGTGACTGTCGCGAGTAACAAGCGTTCTAATGTGACAAAGGCATCACCAAAATCCTTGGCGCTTTTTTCCGCAACGGCGAACACCTTGGTCGCGGCTTTGGATAAAGAAAGGCCTGACCCGCCTTCAACCTTGGGCAATTTAATTAGGGTTTGATTGACTGCGGTATCGACTGCATCGGGTGACGTGCCCGCCATTTGGATCAGATTGCGGGGCAATCCCCCATCTTCATGTAAAAGACTGCGTAAAATATGCGCCGGCACGAGCTGTTGGTGGTCGCGGGTAACGGCTTCGGTTTGTGCAGCTTGTATGACGCTCCGTGCACGTTGGGTATAGGCTTGAATGTCCATGTGTGACCTCGGTCAGGAATTAGGTTGGGACGAAATTCGCCCGCTTCCTGTCCGAGATAGGAATTCAGTCTCACGTTTCAAGACAGAGAGGTTTCAACGTTCGGCGACTTCCCCAATGAAAGACGCCGGACCCCAAAATCAAATTATTCTGCAGCTTCAACCGTGTCTTCGGATTTACGAGCTGGCGCTTTACGGCGACGTTTAGGCGCGTCTTCTGTATCAACGGTTTCCGCCTTAGGGGCTTTTTTGACCTTCGGCTTTTTGGGCTTAACCGCTTCTGGTTCGACTACGTCGAGCTCAGCAGGCGCTTCGGTCTTGTCTTCGGCGGGCTGGGACTCATCACGACCCCGGCGATTGTTATTGCGGTTATTATTCCGGCGAGTATTGCGACTTTCGTCGCCTTCATCATCTCCGT
This sequence comes from Litorimonas sp., assembly GCA_039975855.1. Classification (GTDB taxonomy): domain Bacteria; phylum Pseudomonadota; class Alphaproteobacteria; order Caulobacterales; family Maricaulaceae; genus Litorimonas. The sequence continues at coordinate 322,949 of JBDWGH010000005.1, forward strand.
CTGTTTCGCCGCGTTCAGCACGGCGTGCTGCACGTTCGGCATCCGCTTTTTCCCGAGCCTCTTGCGCTATGCGTTTTTGAGCTTCCTGCTCATTCATTAAGCGCAAATAATGTTCTGCATGCTGCAAAAGATTCTCTGCATTGACCCGGCTACCACCCATCTTGGCGTCGCGCGCTAGGGTCGTATATTTTTCATAAATGGTCGACGCGTTTCCGCGCACCTTCACACCCGGACCCTGGCTGTCCATCGACCGGTTGTGATTATTGTGATTATTGTTTCGGTTGTTATTTTTATTGCGATTACGGCCGCGTTGACGCTTCATCGGTCTTCCTCAAATGGGGTGACAGCTGGCAGGGCATCCAAACGCACGGAAAGTCGTGCAAGGCCCTCGATCTGTCGGCTTTAGCAGCGGCTTTCGTATCTCGATTTTGCCAATCTGCAAATTTCGCCTAGCAAAGCATGACGCGAATGCAAAGCGGTTTTTCAGGTGATTTTTCGTGCCCAGATAGCTCGGGCTAATCCGCTTAGGTCTTTTTCGACAGAAACAGCGTCCCAAACGCCTGTTTTCAAGAGAGTTGTGACAGATTTTGCTTGATCAAACCCGATCTCCAACCCGAGCCAACCGCCTAACTCCAATCTCGTGGGCGCGCCCTCTATAATGATCCGGTAAGCGTCTAATCCGTCAGTCCCACCCCGCAAGGCTAAATCCGGATCATATGCGATGACTTCGGTTTCTAAATTCTCCATCGCAGCGTCCGTGATATAAGGTGGATTTGACAGGATCATGTCAAAAATGCGGTCTGTGGGAACTGCCTCCCACCAACTCCCACAGGCAAAGGACACACGCGAAGCAACGTTCAACGATCTCGCATTTATTTTTGCAATCTCTAACGCTGAATCAGAAAGATCAGTTGATAAAAGTTCGGCTTCTTGTCTTTCGGCAAGCAAAGTAAGACCAATTGCGCCGCTGCCAGTCCCCATATCGAGCAAACGGGTTTTGGGTGCTTGATTCAAACGCGTTAGCGCGCCGCGTATCAGTGTTTCGGTGTCAGCCCTCGGGGAAAGAACGTCGCCCGAAATTTGAAACCGCCGTCCGAAAAATTCACGCCATCCCAAAATATGATCAACGGGTTCTCCGGATAGTCGCCGGCTCATATTCTCCCGTATGGTCTGGGAAACCTCGGGTTCCAGGAACTCCGCGCCGCGTAACATCAGCGCCGTTTTATCAAACCCTGTCGCGGCCAACACGATTTCCAGCGCGTCTTCTTCGGCAAAAGGAAGGCCGGCTTCAGAAAAGGCTTGTGTCAAAAACCGCTTTGCGGAGCGGGCATTCAGGCCTGAATAAGGGCCAGAGCGAGGGCGTTGATCGAGGGGCGTGACCATTTTAAATGCTGCGAGAGAATTTTGCGTGGAGAATGTTTTTGCCTAAACTTCTAAACACTCGCATTTTAATGTTACCAGACTTTTTGAACGAAATCTTGACGTTCTTGGAAAAGAGAAAACGGCTGGGTTCAGCTTCTATGTCTGCCAATGGAATTGAAAGTTTGGCGTGCCCGACAGTAAATAACGGCATGACCTTCATATGTAGAGTTTCATCTGACAAATGGAATGTCACAACACCACTGTAACTTACTGCGAAAAAATCGCTATACCCTAAACCGATAGATTGAACCGAATACTTTTCCCCACGCGGTTTTTCTGATGTAGCATAATGTGTCGCGAGTGAGGCCCATCCACTGACTCTGGAAAGGAAAAAACAAATAAAGCACCAGAATACAATAAAGCTCGGTAAAAATAACCACGGTGAATTCATGAATTCACTCATGCCGGCGTTACTTCAGAAATTGCATTTTCTATGTGTGCCAGATCATTTTCTCGGGACAAACTATGGTCCCCGCCGCTGATCAACGTATAAGTCACATCCCTCGAAGTAAGCATATCGATCAGACGTTTGGAATGGGTCCAAGGAACAACAGTGTCTTCATAGCCTTGTAAGATTCGAATAGGGCAGGTGAGCGGGATAGGCGTATCCAAGATTTGACGCGCACGGCCATCTTCAATGAGAGCCTTGGAATAGGCATAGGGTTCTTCGTATCCGGAAGGCTCATAGACAACCCCATCATTTTCGAGGGCTTTGATCTGCTCCTCGGTCCAACCCGCGACAGTCAGTTTTTCAGTAAAATCAGGCGCAGGGTTAATCAGAACTAATCCAGCTATGCGCGGCGGATTGTCGAGCGCCGCCAAAAGCGCGGCCCATCCCCCCATGGACGAACCAATCAAAATAATTGGACCGTCACAGAGTTCGTTGAGAATATATCCTATATCTGCCGCCCAACGTGACATTGTTCCGTCGATGAAATCTCCGCTACTCTTCCCGTGTCCAAAGTAATCAAAGCGGATAAAGCTCTGACCGCGCGCGTCCGCCCATCCATGTAAATGCGTCGCTTTCGAGCCCTCCATATCGGATTTCAGCCCCCCGCACCAAATTAAGGTCGGGCCAACGCCCTCCGATTTTTCATAGGCGATTTTTTCACCGTCAGTAGTTGTCAGAAAGTCGGGCATTATGATTCCGATTGGGTTAAGAGGACTGCATGAATGTGCTGCAAATCTTGCCAGACCTCAATGCCGGAGGTGTCGAACGCACCGTTTTAGAAACGGTCGAGGTTTTGGTCGCCCAGGGTCATGGTGCGCATGTGCTATCGAATGGGGGGCGTCTTGTCCCTGAACTCGAAGCGATGGGCGGGGTGCATCATACCGCTGATATTGGGTCCAAAAATATCTTGTCTGTGCCGTGGCGGATTGCGGGCATTCGTCGTCTCATTGCGGAGCATGAAATTGATATCGTCCACGCCCGATCTCGCGCGCCTGCCTGGCCAGCGATGTTTGCTGCGCGAGCTGAAGGCGTGCCTTTCGTGACGACGTATCACGGCGTTTACAATGCGAAGTCGGCGCTTAAGCGGGGATACAACTCGGTTATGGCGAAAGGCGATGTCGTTATCGCCAATTCAGATTTCACCTGTGACCATATTATCCGAGAACACGGCACTGCGCCGGAAAGCATAGTCGTCATTCCGCGCGGGGTGGATATTACAGTGTTCGACCCAGATAGAATTTCCGTCGAAGCTGTTAAAGCTCTCCGGTCCGAATGGGGGATGAAGCCCAATGAAACTGTCCTAGTGCTACCCGGGCGCCTGACCCGGTGGAAAGGTCAGTCCGTTGCAATAGAGGCTCTACGAATTAGAGGTGGGGGACACCGGCTTATTCTCGTGGGAGATGCTCAAGGGCGAGAAGATTATGTCGCGGAATTACGGGCGCAGGCCAAATCCCTCGATGTCGTTTTTGCTGGTCACCGTACCGATATGAATCTGATTTATGCGGCGGCGGACATTATTTTATGCCCGTCCACAGACCCAGAAGCCTTTGGTAGAACAGCTGCTGAGGCCCAAGCAATGAACCGCCCGGTAATTGCATCTGACCATGGCGGCGCGGTTGAAGTTGTCGATCATGGCGTCACGGGGTGGCGTACGCCCCCCGGTGATGCGAAAGCGCTGGCTGAAGCCATTGGTCGGGTTGAAGATTTAACCGGAGTTAAAGATGCGCGCGACCGAATTGCCGTGAATTTCTCTAAATTGTCCCTGCAAACAGCGTTGATGCGGGTCTATACGCGTTTATCAAAACCTTAGGCCTTTTGGGGGGTTTCCCTTGTATATGCGGTATAAACCCGCCATATCGCGTCCTCAACAGACCAATCGATTGAAACAACTTTAGGAGAACCCCAATCGCTAGAAGACCCCTTTCGGCCCAACCCGCCAAAAAACCCAAAGGCCCGCGCATAAACCGCGACATTACCGCCGATAATGTCCTGCTCATTCTTGCCGATGGTGAAAAACGAGGGAATGTCCCTCTCAGTGAAGCTTTAGCCGCTGCCCGCGATGCCGGACTCGACCTTGTCGAAGTCGCACCGGGCCTCGTACCTGTTTGCAAGGTGCTGGATTACGGTAAAATGCGCTTTGAAAATCAAAAGAAAAAGGCCGCAAACCGGAAAAACCAGCGCACCCAAGCACTGAAAGAAATCAAGATGCGTCCGAATATCGACGTGCATGACTATGGTGTGAAAACCAAAGCTATGCGGAAATTCTTTGACCGTGGTGATAAGGTGAAAGTAACAGTCCGTTTCCGTGGCCGAGAAATGGCTCATATGGATCGCGGCATGGACCTGTTGGCGCGTGTAAAAGAAGACTTTGCTGAAGATTGCAAAGTTGAGTTTGAGCCTAAAACAGAAGGCCGTCTCATGACGATGGTTCTCGCGCCTAAAAACAACTAAACGCTGAACACAGAGTTTGATTTTAGAACCGGGCCTGATGGCCCGGTTTTTTTATGACAACAAAAGACGCTCAGTGATTGCGTTTAAAACTAATCGGCCGTCTGTTGTCGCTTTTAGAGTGTCGCCTTGCTGTAATAATAAACCGCCTTGAATGAGGTGACTCATCTCTGATGCATTTAACTTTCTTCCAGAAAGTTGCGTGTATCGGTTCAATGAGATCCCGTCTTCTATCCGCAGTCCCATCAACAAATACTCCGTCGCCCAATCCATCCCGGTCAAGGCCTCAAGGCTACCAATTCCAGTGCCTCTTTCGGTGACGGCTCGGGCATATTTTCCAGGTGTCAGGTGAGCGATCGTAGCGGTCCGCTTGTCGTCTTTCGTTATCCGGCCATGCGCGCCGGGACCAACACCGACGTAATCCAATCCTTGCCAATAAGCGAGATTATGACAGGAGCGGTGACCGGGTTTGGCAAAATTCGAGACTTCATAATGGTCAAAGCCAGAAGCACCTAACGTTTCCCTTACTTGGTCGTAAAGGTCCGCGGAGAGATCAGGGTTCACCGCCCGCTTTTGGCCACGGCCTTCCGCTTTGGCAAAGGCTGTACCGTCTTCAATAGTTAGCTGATAGGTCGAAATGTGCGGAGCGCCCGCAGTCAGCAATGTTGATAGGTCGGCGGACAAATCCGAATTCGTTTGACCGGCCCAGCCAAAAATCAAATCCGTCGAGACGGTGGAGAAGGTGTCCATGGCGAGATCTAGGGCCGCACGAGCCGTCTCTCCATTATGGTCGCGCCCCAGAAAGGAAAGCGCCTCATCATGAAAACTTTGGACGCCCAAAGAGAGACGGTTTAATCCCGCGGAAGCATAATCATGCCAATCCTCAGCATTCATTTCATGAGGGTTAGCTTCTAAAGCGATTTCGATATTATCTACGCCCCAAAGCGAACTCACTTCGTCAATCACAGCGCTAACTTGCGCCGGCTTCATAAGGGAGGGGGTCCCTCCGCCAAAATGTATGGACGTGACATCGCGGGGACCAGATAACTCTCGCCAATGTTTCAAGTCCGCCAATATGGCCGGTAAAAGAGCAGTATCTTCACGGCGTTTATAGACGTTGAAATCGCAATATGGACAGATGCGTGCGCAAAAAGGCCAATGAATGTAGACCGCGAGTTTATCTCTTCCGTGCTTATTCATTCTGATTTGGGAATTGATCCGCTAAGAATTTTGAAAAAGCATCCGCCCGGTGGCTGACCGCGTGTTTCGCAGCGGGGTCAATTTCCGCAAAGGTTCTCGTTTCGCCAAGCTGTTGAAACATTGGGTCATAGCCAAACCCTTTATCGCCGCGAGGTGGCCAAACCATCTCTCCCTCGACCGTGCCTTCATAAACGGAAGTTTTACCGTCAGGCCACGCGAGGCATAGCGCGCAAATGAACCGGGCGCGGCGGTTGTCATTATCGCCCAATTGGTCGTTCACATGCCACATGGCCATGTCGAAATCACGGCGCTGACCATAAATTTCTTTCTCTACTTTTGGGAGTTCTGCCCAACGGGCCGCAAAGATTCCGGGTTCCCCGCCCAGCCCGTCAACCGCTAACCCGCTGTCATCGGAAAGCGCAGGAAATCCCGACGCAACCGCTGCCGCAACAGCCTTGAGTTTCGCATTACCGGAAAACGTTGTTTCCGTCTCATCCGGCTCAGGGAGATTTAACTCTGCCGCGCTGACGGTCTGTAATCCGAATGGTTTCAAAAGGTCGCGAATCTCTTGCACTTTGCCCTCATTGTGGGAAGCAACAACAATTTTTGTCCCGGGGGTGAGTCTCTTTTTGGTCATGGAAGCGGCTTAGGCGTCTGACTGCGTGTCCGCAATACTTGCATGTATCAGATTATTGTTTATCAATAACTCGATGATGACTGAAACTGAATTCGATGTGCATGCGGATACACCCATGGCCAAATTGTTGTCACCTTTGTTGATGGTGGCTCAGTGGGTCTTTGGTGTTTTCTTTGTTCTCTTCCTATTGATGGCCTTTATCATGGCTGTGCCTAGCGGATTTCGAGCTAGTCTCTTAGCTGAATCTACCACTGAAATTGATCCAACGGTATTGATGGGGCGTTGTTTGGCAGGCGCTGTCGTGGCTGTAGGATGGTTCTTTGTCTTAAAATTGCTGCGAGGTGTTGTTGGAGCAGTTATTCACGGTGATCCGTTTTTGCCTCAGAACATTGCCCGATTGCGCAACATCTGGATTATTTTCGCGGTGACAGAAGTTTTCCGAATGATCGCATTTTTCCTTATGGGCGGTGATGGTCAGGTAGAGGGCGGGTCTCACCTTGATATTCGTCTTGGAACTTGGTTTTTCATTTTTGTGATTGTTGTGATATCCGAAGCGTTCCGTCATGGCGCGGCCCTGCGGGCTGACCAAGAATTGACGATCTGATGACGATTAAGGTCAATCTCGATCGAGTCCTTCTGGACCGGAAAATGTCGCTCACAGAGCTGGCTGAACGCGTTGGTATTACGCTGGCTAATTTATCAATCCTGAAAACGGGTAAAGCGCGCGCTGTGCGTTTTTCGACACTAGATTTGCTTTGCCGTGAGCTGGACTGTCAGCCAGCAGACATCTTGGTTTACGAGCCCGACGAAGAGGTCAAAGCTGCCGCCGAATAAGCGCCTTTATTCCAGCGCCTCTTTCAATATGTCATGGTTCAGGATTTGAGGTAGAATTTCTGCCTCGGCCGCCCCCGGTTTATAGACGAGATAAAGCGGCACGCCCGCCCGTCCAAACCGTTTTAACTCTGCGGCAATTACATCATTCTTATTGGTCCAGTCTGCAACTAGGAATTCTGTATCGGTTCGGTCAAATAATTGGGCGGTCTTCTTTTTATTCAGCACCAGTGCTTCATTGACTTTGCATGTGACGCACCAAGCCGCTGTGAAATCAACAAAGACGGGCCGGTTTTCCGCGCGGGCGGTTTCAACAGCTTGCGCAGACCACGCCTTCGACTTCAAAATCTCAGCGCCATCTTCAGCAGAAAGGGTAAATGGCAAAGTAATCGACAAGAGCAGCGCAATCACGCCAAGGATTTTTGAGAGGCCTCCGGTTTTTCCCAAAGCCCAAATACCGAAGCCAAGGGCTAAACCAGCCAGTAGGAGTTTTAATATTCCGGTCGTGCCAGCTTGAAGGCTGAGTACCCACGCCAGCCATATCGCGGCGGCGAACATTGGAAACGCCAAGAATTGTCTGAAAGTTTCCATCCATGCGCCTGGCTTTGGCAAGCGGCTTAATAAGCCGGGGATATAAGCGGCCAGCAAGAACGGTAAAGCGAAACCCAAACCTAGAGCCAGGAAAACAATCAAAGTTGTGAGGAATGAGCTTGCTAGAGCGAATCCCACTGCGCCTGCCATGAACGGCGCGGTACAGGGCGTTGCAACGATGACGGCCAGAACACCAGTCAAAAAGCTAGAAAGAGGTCCTGCGCGATTAACGCTATCGGCGCCGATGTTTTGTAAGCGCCCGCTTAGTTCAAACATTCCCAAGAGGTTTAAGCCGATTGCGAATAAGAGGAGAGAAAGCACTGCAACCAACCATGGCGATTGCAATTGGAAACCCCATCCCACGGACGCGCCTGCGGCTTTCAATCCAATAATAATGACAGCTAAAACGGCAAAACTGACTAAAACCCCGGTTGCATAAGCCCAGGCAGCTCGTCGGACTGCTCCGCGTTCACCGTGCGCTGTTTTGGCTAAAGAGAGGGCTTTAAGAGAAATGATCGGAAAAACGCAGGGCATCAAATTGAGAATTAGGCCTCCCAAAAATGCGCCAATTATCGCACTCAGTATTCCAACATTTGCGGAGGCGCTTCCTACTTTTACGGGACCTATCTCGACCAGACCATCCGTTGCGATTGGTACGACAATGGCGCGTCCATCTGATGAGACCAGCGTGGCATAAAAGCTATCTGGCGTTCCGTCATCCCATCCGTAACTGGGGTTGGCGGAGAAGCGGATGCCGTCCTCGGCGAGGGCCAAATTGACGGGATCGCTATGAACGATAATAGGGTTAGCGTGTGGGAATAGAGCTGGGTTTCCAAAATTTCTGGGGAGGTTAGTAACATTAAACAGGACTTTTCCAGCATCTAGCTTTGCTGAACCAATAGCTTCAGCGGCCTGCGGAATTTTTGTTTTTGCCGCTGTAACTTGGGCTGCGTGCACCTCGTTGATCTTTGAAGCCCCTAAGCCCATCGGCAACGACAGAGCGCCGTCCTCGGGGATACAAATTTCATCACATACTAGAAAGTAAGCATGAGCTTTTAGCGTTATGGCTCGGTCAGGATTAACCGTTGCGTCAACCGATATCTTGACAGGTAACCAAACCTCTCCGCCCATCGCATAGGACACAATTGGACCAACGGTTTTGACCTCTGGCGCGGGCCACATGATGGGTCCGGCACTGACGCCTTTTGGTAAATCCCATACGATATTCACTGGTTCTCCGCTATCGCCTGCATTGCGCCAATAGGTATACCAGTCTCCGTCGAATTTCATTTTAAGTGCGACCGTAAAACTCTGTCCTGGGGTTACGGTATCTGCCCCAGAAATGAGCATAATTTCGGTGTTGCCCGTATCTAATGGCAAGCTTTGGCGCGCCTGAGCGAAACTAGCCGTCAGCCAAAACGCGAATGCGAGGATTAAAACACGAAACATTCTTCTGTCTAATCCGCTAAAGATGAAAATACGATGCACAAATGCGTGTCGTCGGTTGTGAAGATGAAACCCAACCAGAATATGAACGGAAAAAATCGGAGGTCTCTCACGGCTTGACTCACCCGCATGTACCCCCAACATCGAAGGCAATGGCTAGCTCATCTACATTGCCCGGTCGTCCGGTACCCACGAGCGTCTCTACGCCGTCGCTTTTGCCCGGGTTTACGCGGGAAAGGGCGGCGTTAGAGAAGACATTATCTGTGCGTGGTGAGAACGCTTTATCCTCGGCTCAAACTGTCAGCGCGATCCGCAGCGCGCTCGACCGGACAGGTGCAGCCTTTGCACGCACAACGGAAGACCCAGCTTTGCAGAAAGCAGGACTCTGGTTGATTGAGGTGATCAAATCAGGCGCAGGGGTTTTGGACCGTGCGGTGACCGCTGATATTGCTTATGTGGAAACGGGCACACCATCGGCGGGAGTATCGGGAATTTTGGGGAAACCGACCCTATTCTACGGCGCGGCAGGATTGCTGGCTGTTGTAGGGTTAATCCAGGGCACAGGACTTGTGATCTTATCTGCGGCTGTCTTGGCGGGACTGCACACTCTCGAGCCCAAACGCTGGAAAAAGCTAATGGCCCTATTGCCTCGAACGAAACCTCCAGCAGCCCTAGAAGATCACAGGGGTCGACAATTTACGGCCGAGGCACGATTGACAGTCGATGCTGCTGGGTTGATTGGACAAATCGAGGACGCTTTGAAGACGGCGGACCATATCTTATCGCGGTTGGCAGAACCGCCGACAGAAACCCATTGGGCAGATACCCCACGTTTGGCTGCTATGTTACAAAATTTGCTGGAAGCTGGCGGTGCTGGTGATAGCGATTTTGCACTGGAATTGATTGAAAAAGAACTGCCCAGTTTACTTAGGTCAAGTGGTATTTCAGTCATCAGCTATTCCAAAAAAACATCAAACTATTTCGACGAATTACCTGGAATAGGTGACGGACCGAAAGTTGAAATGGCGGCTCCAGCGCTCTTGCGTGAGGACGGTAGCTTGCTGCGGCGCGGCACAATATGGGTGCGGTCGTGAAGCATCTGGAATTCATCGGTTATGATTTGGGTCACGGCGAGACTGCGCTGGGCCGAGCTTTTGGCGCAACCGTGCGAGAACCAGAAATATTGGAATGGCGGGGGCGCCGCAGTTTTGTCACCGCTGTTGCAGAAGATAGATCGGGCCTAAAAATCGGGGCGGACGCCCTTAACCTCGCGGCCCTTGGTCCAAAAGCGAATGTGGCGGTAAAATTTAAATCCCGGAACTTGGATATCGCCTCTGTTCGTGAGCCGACACTGGCTTTCACTCAAACTCTCATTGACGGTTTGACAGCCGACAGCACGATATTAGGCCCAAAAGATAGCCAATTCATCGTAGGTTGCCCAAGCGGATGGACGGCGGAAGATCGTGCGGATTACCAGAACGTGTTCCAAGAAGCGGGCCTTGCTTCGGTTCGCATCGTGCCGGAATCTCGAGCGGCTCTAATGACAGCATTGGAGCAAGGCTATCTCTCAATTGAGGACACCCGGGCATCTGTTCTTATTGTCGACATTGGGTCTTCCACAACGGATTTTACATATTGTCGAGATTTGGATGCTAAAGACGTTGGCCATAATGTTCTCGGGTCGGGCTTGCTCGATACTGAAATATTTAAGCTGAACTTGGAGCGCCAAAAAGATCGCAAGAAGATCGAACAGCTTATCGCGAAATATCCGCATTATCGCCCCATTATGGAGTATTGGTGCCGGGAAGCGAAAGAAGCCTATTTTACGGGTGAAGACGTCCCAGTGGAGTTGTTGAAACGGCTCCCTATAGGGCGCGGTGTTGTTTTCGATATTCGGATCGACAAAGCGGATGCAGATGCAATTTTGGATAAACCGCTCGACGCTTTGCACGGCTATAGCTGGCGCACAGCATTTGATTATGCCTTGAAAGAAACAATTGAAAACCTTGGCGGAATGTCACCTGATACGGTCCTGTTGACGGGCGGGGCGTCGCGGCTACCGCTTGTGTTGCCTGCTACAAAAACCGCCTTTCCAAAGGCGCGCGTTGTACGTGGCGCCGAGCCTGAATTCGCCATTGCACGCGGATTGGCTTGGTTGGGCCGGTTTGAATATCTTCACGCCAGTTTTAAATCCGAAGTCGACAATCATACGCGTGCCGGCGGAGAGATATCGGTAAAAGCCGAAAAGTCTTCACGGGATCTAGGTCGTACACTCGCTCCTGTTTTGGTCGACGCCATCACGGAAGGGTGCATATTGCCGACGTTTCGGGATTGGCGAAGCGGTCAGATCAAAAGTCTGGATGATGTGGAAGCTGAGTTAAATACAAGAGTAGCAGACTGGCTTGCATCTGAGGCAGCGCAGGCTGCCTTGCGACCCGTCATTGATGTTTGGTTCGCCGGGTTGCAACGCGATATCGAGACGGTAACGGATCCTTTATGCCGCGATCATGGTTTACCTGCGATGGTCTTGTCCTTGACAGACTCGCAACATGTCTCTCGCCATCTGGAAGGGCTATCCTTGGCAATGCCGCATGTAGGTTCGATGGAATCAGATACGGCCTTAGTCGGAACGACGTTATCGGCCATTTTGATTGGGTCACTTTTGGCGCATGCAAATTTATTTGCGCCACTTTTTCTTAATCCATTAGGCGTTCTTGTTGGCGGCGCTCTCGCCGGAGGGACTTATTTGTTTGGCCGTAAAGCGCTATCAGGGAAAATGCGGAGCGCGAAAGTTCCCGTTATTGCGCGCCAAATCTTGACGGATGGACGCGTGCGGTCAGCTGTCAATAAACAGCGGCCGGATTTGATCAAAGCCGTGCAACAGGCTTGGACGGATGCCGCATCCGAGCGATTTACGGACGAATTGAATGACATGCTAGGCAGTGCCTTGCGGGAACGCGCCGATGAGCGCGCCGTTCTCTTCTTGGTCTAATCCACTTTGGGTAAAGTAATGTCGACTTCGTCGCCGTCGCCCATATCAATAACAATCCTTGTTTTTGATTTGCCGTCTTTGATGATGGTCTCGCGGTCAAGCGTTAGGTTTTTACCCAATCCTGAAATAGAAAAACTGTCTTCACTATCGCGGCTTTTCTCTCGTTGAATTTCACCGATTTTCGCGCCGTCAAAGGAAAGAGTTGTTTTCCCGTCATCCGTTTCGACATCCAAATCTGCCGCGAAGTCGCCGAACATAGCGGCTAAATCTCGAAATAGGCCATCATCAGCGAAAGCTTCTTCCAAAACATCCATGACGACCTCGATTTCCTCAGAAATATCGCCATCGGCTTTGGATTGACCTTTTTCCAACTTGCGTTTTAGCCGCGCCGTGGATTTGGCAATTTCGAGTTTATGTTCCGAAAGCTTATCTTCTATTTTTTCTGATAGAACTTCAGCGTCTGTGTTCACGTCAGGTGGAGCCGCAAAAGCGGAGCCAGCCAGGCAAAGGGCCGTCAAAAAAACGAGAGGAATACGATGTGGGCTTGGCATGGGGGCTCCCAAAATGATGTGACGCATCAGTAAATCCTGTGGCCTTTCACGCGCAAGTTATGATAGCAGCCGCCTGAACGTTCCCTGAATTGATGATGGAACCCCTTTTTTTATTTTGGCGCACTCATGTTGAAAGACAAAATTTTCTATCCTCTGGCAGCCTTAATTGTGGCACTAATGATTGCCGTTGCTCTCTCTTTTGGTGACCGCGTTGATCTCACGGATGTCGATGTCTGGAGAGATGGCTACACAATGTCCGGCGAAGATCTTGTCCGTTTAACCGCACAGCCGGGAACGCAAGCCGTTTTCGTTGCGGCTGCGGGCGGTGAACCTGCCTATGCTCGGCTGACAAGCACGGCGGCACGGGACAGTCTGCCGCCCGGTCCGGGTGTCTTTGCGCCTTTGGGACCTCGATATGAACGTGCCTTTGCGACGCGAAATTTGCGCATGACAATAACGGCGCGGGCCTCACGACTAAATCCGCTTGAGACGTTTGATATTGGGTATTTTTCGGCCGGGTCTGGAGATAGTGGATGGAAACGAAAGACGCTGACACCAGATTGGTCAGAGTATGTGCTGGAATTTCGACCAGGTGCACTGACAGCTGCTCAAGGTCTGGATCATGCGTCTGTTTGGCCGGGTGATACGGCAGAACTCTTGAATGTGGACATAAAAGAAGTTCGCGTCATGGTTATCAATCCGCCAAAGTAATTCATGTGTTTCCGCATGGTGTGTTGCGCGCCTTGGCGCATTGACAGAGCGCCCACGGGCGGCGACAAAACTCCATGCCAATTGATGCACCTTCATTCCCTATGGTTCTAGCTTTTGCTGCGCCGTTTTTTGTACTGACGGTTGCGCTGGAATGGTGGGGGGTTCGTCGAGGCAAATTGGCCGGAACCTATGAGACTAAGGATGCATTGACATCGATGTTGATGGGCCTGGGAAACCTGATTTCCGATATTTCAATGGGGTTTATTAGTATCGCCATTCTCATGTGGGCTTGGCAGTTTCGGGTGTTGGACTTGGGCGTTAGCTTACCGATTATCGTTCTCGCATTGATTGCACAGGACTTTCTTTATTATTGGAAACATCGTGCTGCTCATCGAATACGCTGGTTCTGGACAGCGCATGTGGTTCACCACAGCAGCCAATACTACAATCTGTCAACTGCGTTAAGGCAGCCTTGGAACAACCATTTTACGGGTTTTGTTTTGCTTTCTACGCCGCTCGTCTTTTTAGGCGTGCATCCTTTACTGTTGGGATTCGTAGGGGCGCTGAATTTACTTTATCAATATTGGATCCATACGGAAGCGATTGACCGTCTCCCGAAATGGATTGAAGCTGTTTTCAATACGCCGTCTCATCACCGGGCTCATCATGGAACGAATCCGCAATATTTAGATTCAAATTATGCGGGTATACTAATTATTTGGGACAAAATGTTTGGAACATTTGTACCCGAGGATGAGGAGACGAAACCTAACTATGGACTTGTCCAGAATATTGAAACTCACAATCCTTTTAAAGTGGCGTTCTTGGAAATGTGGGGTGCGTTAAAAGATGTATTCACGCCAAAAATAACCATTGGCCAACGCCTTAAATACCTTGTCGCACCGCCGGGTTGGTCACATGACGGGTCGCGAAAAAGTTCCGCTCATATTAAAGCCGAGCATGTCGCGAAAAACCCGCATTTAGCAGGCACTGCGGGACTGCCTGACTAGACGACTATCCGATACCGTGGAAAAGCGCGCGTTGCGTGACAGACAATCCCTTTGGGGAGGTTGCTTTGATGGTGTCATTCGACTTGCGAAGTGTGAAGCTTGCGGTTTCGCTCAATGTGTACTCACGTGATAAAACTGTATCGACATTGAACATGATCACGGCTGCGTTTTTAGGGGTTAGCGTCAGATCAATGAAGCCGCTCCGCGTTGCATTATAATAGCGTGCATCCGCATTTCTTTGCGTAAGGAGTAAGTTATGCTCTGCGGTTCCGTCGCCCAAATAAGCTGTTAGCGTCTCGGAAGAGACTGAGCTTGTCACGACCTCAACCCCCATTTTTGTGCCTGTTTCAGTTGTTAGGTCATTTAGCCAAAATTCATGAGCGTCGCCCGTCAGGACAAGCATGTCGTTCAATCCGGCTGAATCTAGCGCGGCATAGAAATTTTCCCGTGCGACGGGATACCCGTCCCAACTGTCGGGATAAACTGGCATGTTATATTTGCTAAGGGTCAGGAAGTCGCGAACTTCGGGCCAATCAACTTCAATGCGTTGGACAGAGGCCTCGTCAATATAGGGCGTAAAATCCGGTGTCAGCAAACGCCCCATGATGACTTGGTTTGCAAGTAAGCGCCATGGCACGCCGTCTGCTTTGGACTCGCTCAGTGATTTGATTATAAAGTCTTGCTGATCGGCCCCGAACATTTCCCGGTCTGGATTATATAATACCTCATCGCGGAATTTTTCGGCTCCGCCTTCAGCAGAAATTTCTTCAATATACGTTTCCACGATAATTGGCTCAGCGCGGGCCGTTAGTCGTGTTTCAACACAGGTCAGATTGGCTAGATCGCCAAAACGGAAATTCCTGAAAATGTCAGATCGCACACGTCCGGCTTTAGGCTCGCGTATTGGCATCCATTCGTAATAGGCCCGTAAGGCCGCTTGCTTGCGTATGTCCCAATCACCTTCTGTTCCGGCTTGATGGTTTTGTGCACCCGCCAGCCAACTGTCATTTGATGTTTCGTGATCGTCCCACACTGCGATGAGCGGCATAGCTGACGTTGCGGCCTGTAAGGCGGTGTCGGATCGATATTGCGCATGACGCTGACGGTAATCGCTGAGTTCAACGATTTCATGTTTCGGTTCATGGATACGATCAGGGAGACGGGGACTATCCAGCTCTCCGTATTCATAATAATAGTCACCCAAATGGATCATCGCATCATAAGGCTGCTTTTCGGCGCGTTTGGCAATCGCGTCATAAGTGTTGAAATATCCGTGTTGCCAATTGGCGCAAGAGACAATGGCAAACCGTAATTGCTCTGTCTCACCCTCGGGTAGGGTTCGGGTGCGCCCAATCTCTGAAACTGCGTCGCCGGCATGGAAACAGTAATAGTAAGTCTGCCCGGGCTCTAAATCATCAGCGATGACCTTAACGCAAAAATCTCGGGCCGCATTTGTAGTAACCGTCGCAGACTTCACAACATTTTTGAATTCGGCATCAAGAGCCATTTTCCATAAGACCTCCACGTCACCTTCAAGCTCCGTTGAAACATGTGTCCATAGTACAACGCTGTTTGTAAAAGGATCACCAGACGCAATGCCATGCGCAAAAGCGCCCGCTTTTATGACGTGGTCATTTTTTCCTACGACAGATTCGGGTGCCGTGCAGGCCGCCAATCCAGCGCCAGCTGTAAGTCCCATCACGCCGCGACGAGTCAGTTTGTTCTGCATGTTTCCCACTCCGGCCTTACTGGCACTTTTTGGTTTTCGCGCTTTCTATCAGGAATTGACGTCTGGTCCAGAACCGCTTTCATCTACCAATCGTTCAGTCTTGACGGGGGCACGTCTGACAACAGTCAATGGGTTCCATCCCATCGCGTTTACAAGGGTAAGGAGAGAGACACTTCTCTCGACTTTTTTGGGGCGGCTTTTGGGACGCGTAAAAAATCCGTGGCGCATACCGCGAAAGGTCGACTTAAATCTACCCTTGCGGTTTAGACTGACCAAGAGAAAGGCAACATTGGACAAAATATGCGGGATGGTCAGTAGAATGAGTAACGGCCCTGGCATATTGTTAAAAAACGTCCAAATGCGGTTCCGTGTGCCATGATAAACCGCGAATTCAGAAGCCCGCCCTGAAATTGCGGAACTGATATGGTCTATTTTAGCATCAGCACTTTGAACGCATCTATATCCAGCGAGCCGCATACGAAATGCCAAATCGACATCTTCATGGTAGCAAAAAAAACTCTCGTCAAAACCGCCTAAGGATTGAAACACTGAGCGATCATAAAAGGCGCCCGCGCCGCATGGACCAAAGGCTTCGCGGTGAAAAACATCTTCAACAGGCTTACTAAACCCAGCCCGCCAAGCGACGCCAAAAGCGTGATATTCATCCCCCAGCCCATCAAATTTGTTAGTCTCTAAAGCAAGATATTGCGTGCTGCCGATCATGGCTGTTTTTGGAAGATAGGTCCGTGCGGCGAGCCCTTTTTCTAGCCAATCTGCATGGGCAAAGGCATCTGGATTTAACAATGCAATCCAATCCGCCGAGGCGTGCTGAACGGCGCGGTTATTGGCTAGAGAAAACCCCAAATTTTCTCCTGCTTCGATAATTTTAAATCGATCGTCCAGCTCAGGCATATTTCCGAGGGAGCCGTCCGTACTTCCATTGTCAAGAATGATGCAGTCGAAATTGGTAAGTGTTTGCGTCGCCACGCTTTCGATACAGCGCCGTAAGTGTTCTCCCGCATTGTAATTCACAATGATGACGGAAACATCAGGTTTTGTGGAAAGTGAAGACACGGGCGAGACTCTATCAGACTTGGCGTGGAGCGATAGTCCCTCCCGAAATCAAAAGCGAAACTAATGCTTTGTAACATCATATAAGAAAAACGTTATATCGCGTTGACGAAACCGGGGTGAGGGCGTATTGGCCCCCTAAATTCCGGGCAGTTGTACTGCCGCCGATCAGGACAAGCATCATGAGCGCACAAGACTATATCGTTAAAGACATTTCCCTCGCTGAATTTGGCCGTAAGGAATTGGACATCGCAGAAACCGAAATGCCGGGATTAATGTCCCTTCGCGAAGAATTTGGTGAGAGTAAGCCCCTTAAAGGCTCTCGCATCGTTGGCTCTTTGCATATGACGATTCAAACGGCTGTGCTGATTGAAACATTGACGGCTCTGGGCGCTGATGTCCGTTGGGCCTCTTGCAATATTTTCTCAACCCAAGATCATGCAGCGGCGGCGATTGCCGCGGGCGGCACACCTGTATTTGCGATCAAAGGGCAATCTTTGACAGAGCATTGGGACTATCTTGATAAGTCCTTCCTCTTTCCAGAGGGGCCAAACCTTATTTTGGATGATGGGGGCGATGCAACGCTATATATTCTCTTGGGCGCGCGCGTGGAAAATGGCGAGCCTGAACTGGTTGAAGGCGAGCCAGGTTCTGAAGAAGAAGCCGCAATTTTCGCTCAAATCAAAAAGCGCATGGCGGCGTCCCCTGGCTGGTTCACGAAAATGCGGGATCAAATTGTCGGCGTGTCTGAAGAAACAACAACGGGTGTCCACCGTCTGTATGAGCTGGTTGAGAAAGACCAACTTCCTTTCCCGGCGATCAACGTAAACGATTCCGTCACCAAATCGAAATTCGACAATAAATATGGTTGTAAAGAATCGCTTGTGGATGGCATCCGCCGCGCAACAGATACGATGATGGCTGGTAAAACAGCGGTCGTTCTTGGGTACGGTGATGTGGGCAAAGGTTCCGCCGCGTCACTGGCGGGTGCTGGTGCACGCGTGAAAGTTACTGAAGTTGATCCAATCTGCGCATTGCAGGCGGCTATGGATGGGTTCGAGGTCACGACCTTAGAAGACACCGTTGCAACCGCCGACATCTTTGTCACCACAACCGGGAATAAAGATGTTATCCGAATCGAGCATATGCGCGAAATGAAGGACATGGCGATTGTCGGCAACATCGGTCACTTTGACAATGAAATCCAAGTTGCCGCCCTTCAGAACCACAAGTGGACGAACATTAAAGATCAAGTTGATATGATCACTTTCCCGTCCGGCAACCGCATGATCCTACTCTCTCAAGGTCGTCTCTTGAACTTAGGAAATGCGACAGGTCATCCTTCATTTGTTATGTCGGCTAGCTTTACAAACCAAGTTCTCGCGCAAATGGAATTGTGGGAGGACTCAAAAGCCTCATCTCGAAAATACGAGAACAAAGTCTATATGTTGCCGAAGCATTTGGACGAAAAAGTTGCTCGTTTGCACCTCGAGCGTATTGGGGTGAAACTGACCGAAATGACAAAAGAGCAAGCGGAATATATCGGTGTTAAACCTGAGGGCCCGTATAAGCCTGAACATTACCGCTACTAGAAAACAGATTAAAAATTCGGCGGTCCAATTCCGGACCGTCTCAAACCCCTCTAAATAATAATAAAAAGCGTAGAGCCTTAAAATCGAGGAGCGAGCCATGAGCCGCCAATCTTACGAATTTACATCTGAATCAGTTTCAGAAGGTCACCCGGATAAAGTTTCTGACCGTATTTCAGACGAAATTGTCGATCTGTTTTTTCGAGAAGCCATAAAAGAAGGCATGGACCCGTGGCAGGTGCGGGTTGCGGCAGAGACTTTAACGACAACAAATAAAGTCGTCATCGCGGGCGAAACGCGCGGACCGTCTTCTATCACGCCTGATCGAATTGAAGCTTTGGCACGCGACGCGATAAAGGACATCGGATATGAGCAGGATGGATTTCATTGGAAGCACGCTGATATCGATGTTCTGCTGCATCCGCAAAGCGTGGATATTGCGCAAGGGGTCGACTCCGGTGCAGGGCTTCATTCCGAAGAAGGCGCTGGCGATCAGGGTATCATGTTTGGCTATGCGTCTCTCGATGTTCCTGGCGCGCTTATGCCCGCCCCTGTGCACTACTCGCATAAAATTCTCGAACGTCTTGCACGGGCTCGTAAGTCCGAAGGCCAAGATTGGTTAGGTCCCGACAGTAAATCGCAAGTCACCGTCCGATATCATAATGGCCGCCCAGTAGAAGCAACGGCTGTTGTACTCTCGACGCAACACTTGGATGCCTCGCTGGATAGCCGCGCTATTGCCGAAAGTGTGAAGCCTTATATCGAAGAGGTTCTGCCAACAGGCTGGCTGACGGACAATACCATTTATCATATCAATCCAACGGGTAAGTTTGTGATTGGCGGTCCGGACGGAGACGCAGGTCTAACGGGCCGCAAAATTATCGTCGATACCTATGGCGGCATGGCACCACATGGCGGCGGCGCGTTTTCAGGAAAAGATCCGACAAAAGTCGATCGGTCAGCTGCCTATGCGACCCGTTATTTAGCGAAGAACCTCGTCGCTGCAGGTGTCGCCCCTTGGGTCGAAATCCAGGTGAGTTACGCAATTGGTGTCGCAACACCGACGTCCATCTATGTGAATGTCGATGATAATAACCCGATCAAAGGCGATAAGATTGAAGCTATTATCCGCCAAGTTATGGATTTGACACCGCGCGGCATTCGGAAACACTTGGATTTGAACAAGCCGATCTACGCTCCAACTGCTGCCTATGGACATTTTGGTCGTGAACCCGGACCAAATGGCGAGTTTTCTTGGGAAAAAATCGACCTCGTTGATGAAATCAAGGCGCGACTTTGAGCGCCGCGTCAAAACCTCTCACCTGTGTCGCGATTATTGTCGGGGCGCATGGTGTGCATGGGGCAGTGAAGGTTAAATCCTTCACGCAGAACCCGGAAGATTTCTCAATCTATGGCCCGTTACTCAATGAGGACGGCGACGTGATACTGACTCCGAAAAACCCGCGTCCGATCAACAACGCTTTCACAATGCGCTCGCCCGAAATTAAAACACGAGAGCAAGCGATGGCGATGAAGGGGGCACAGCTTTTTGTTCCGCGCAGTGCTTTTCCGGAAACTGAGGAAGATGACTTCTATTATACTGATCTCGTTGGATTGGACGTGAAATCCACGGACGGAAAGCGTATCGGTACAGTCCTCAATGTCCATGATTTTGGTGCTGGTACGATGTTAGAAATCAAACCCGGTAAGTCTGCAGAAAATCAGAACAGCTTTTTTCACCCTTTCACAAAAATCGCCGTTCCAAAAGTTGATATCAAGGCCGGCCGCATTGTGATCTATATCGAAGAAGCGGTCATGGGCCGCGCGCCAAGTTCTGAGGACCAACCACCTGAAGATGACGCAGAAACGGATATCTGACACCCTCTTCGCCCATGGGACAGGCGTTTATCGATATTCACGACGCCCTTAACCATTCTGCACAGAATTTCACGGGATTTGCTTCGCTTGGCCTGCTAAGGTAAATTTATGACAATGGACGCCAACATAAAGACGACGCCCCCGAAATTAATGCAGGCTATCCGCCTCGCTATGGCCGGTACAGAATCCGTCCAAGAACGTCTTAATGATTTCGTTGCAGCGATAAGCTCTTCAATGCGCGTGAAGGTGGCGTCCATCTATCTGTTACGCCAAGGGTCGGAGCTAGAATTGTCCGCGACAGAAGGTTTGAAAAAATCCGCTGTCCATAAAACACGTATGAAACCGGGCGAAGGTTTGGTGGGGCATGTGGCCCTTACGGCGCGGCCGTTAAATTTGGCGGACGCACCCAGCCATCCGCTCTTCTCCTACCGTCCCGAAACAGGGGAAGACCCGTTTAAGAGCTTCCTTGCTGTTCCGATTTTGCGCGGCGGCCGGACATTAGGTGTTTTGGTTGTTCAAAGTGAAACCGCACGAACCTTTACAGAGGCCGAACTCGAAGACCTACTCACAGTGGCTATGGTGCTGGCTGAAATCATTATAGATGATGAACGCGTCGGGGGTAAAAAAGCAGCTCTGAAAGGCATCACACTCGCCTCCGTAAAACCAGAACGATTTGAAGGAAAAGCTTTCGCGCCGGGTTTGGTGCGTGGCTCCGCACATTTGCATTTGCCGCCTGTCGCCCCCGCGAATTTGCTCGCTGAGAATATTTCCGTTGAGCAAAACCGCTTGGAAGATGGTATCAAGATTCTGCGCGCGAGTGTGGACGCGATGGTGTCTGGCGAAGCGGCGTCACTCTCTAGGGCTTCGAAAGAAATTTACGAGACCTACCGGATGTTTGCCTATGATCGAAAATGGGTTGGACGTTTACGCGAGGCTGTTTCTTCAGGCCTAACCTCCGAAGCGGCTGTTGAACGTGTGCGGAATGAGCATCGTGCGCGGCTGATGAAAGCGAATGACCCTTATCTTCGAGCCCGTCTTCATGATTTAGAAGATTTAGCAAACCGCCTTATCCGGGCTTTGGGCGGTGAGCAGCTTGGACCTGGTAATCGCAAGTTATCAGATGATGCAATCCTTTTCGCGCGTGAACTCGGCCCGGCGGAACTGCTTGATTATGATCGGAAAAAACTCCGTGGTATAGTTTTGGAGGATGGCTCTGCCACATCCCATGCTGCAATTATTTGCCGAGCCTTAGGCATTCCGCTCGTGGGCCGTGCAGATGGGATATTGGACCTCATTGAAACGGGTGACTCGGTTTTAGTCGACGGCGAATCTGGGGTTGTCCACATCCGACCGCTTACCTCCGTCGAAGATAGTTTCGCTTTGCGCATGAACGTGAAAGGCGAATTGGCACGGGCCTATGACGCTTTGAAATTTCAGCCGAGCGTGACCCAAGACGGGCAGTCCATGTCACTACAATTAAATGCAGGCCTTTTGGTTGATCTACCGCAGTTAGATCAGGTCGGTGCCGACGGTATTGGTCTTTTCAGAACTGAGTTTCAGTTTATGGTCAGTGATTTTATGCCAAAACTGAAAGAGCAAACCGCGCTCTACCGCCAGGCAATTGAAACGGGCGGGACGCGACCCGTAACATTCCGAACTTTGGATTTGGGCGGTGATAAAATCCTGCCCTATATTGACCCCGTTCCTGAAGAAAATCCGGCAATTGGTTGGCGCGCCATTCGAATTGCTTTGGATCGCCCTGGGTTGATGCGTTATCAACTGCGGGCTCTCGTGGCGGCCGGAGCCAATCGGCACTTACGGGTTATGTTCCCAATGGTGACGACCGTCGACGAGATGATAGAGGCTCGCGCCCTATTTGACCGCGAGGTCGACCGAGCTTCATCCCTGGGTTTGGATCTACCTGAAAAGATAGAAGTAGGTGTTATGTTGGAAACACCGTCACTTGCGTGGCAGGTATCTGCCGTTTGTGATCACGCGGATTTTGTCAGCGTCGGCGCTAATGATCTCATGCAGTTTTTCTTTGCAGCTGACCGCGATAATGCGCGGGTGTCCGATCGTTATGATCCGATGCATCCCGCTGCGTTGTCTGTGCTAAAGTTCATCGCGGATCGGTGTGCCTTGAACAATACTCCTGTCTCCGTCTGCGGGGAAATTGCAGGCCGTCCTCTTGAGGCCGTGACCTTAGCCGCTCTTGGGTATCGGACTTTATCCATGCCGGTAACAGGTATCGGCCCAGTGAAAGCGGCGCTGTTGAAATTAAACGCCCAAGATTTAGCTGATGAACTCCTGCCGCATATGAGCGTGGAATCGCGCTTGTCTTCCTTGCGCGAGATCGTACAGGATTACTGTACGCGCAACGCAATCCCAGTTTAGACTTAAGGCTCGCTATGAAACGTTATATTTTATTGGCCGTGCTTTTAGCCGCGTGTCAGCCTGTGGAGGGTGATACGGATGTTTCAATAGGCGACGAAGTGCTGGAAACTGAGTCTGCGGATCTTGTTCAAGACAATGCTGTGGTTTTACGCTTGAATAAACCGGTTTCAGAGCCTCGCGCTTGTATCCTTCCAATCCGTATTGAAAACGGTTTGGCCAACCCGACGAGCGTGACAATGATTGCGTTCGATTTGAGTGGTCCGGGAGAGGCTGCCAAAGGCAATATGTTTGCGCGCGCCGCAGAACCCGGCGGTGTTTCCGAAGCCCGAGTCATTGTCGAAGGTCAGAGTTGTGATGCGTTTGATACCATCACTATCCCGGAAATTCGCTGCACATCCGGTGAGGAAAGCTGTGAAGATAAGGTCAAATTTGTCGGCAGCGCCGATTTGCGTTTTTCACAGGCGGGTTAGGGTTATCGGCGACCCTGGTTAAAGAGTCGCCGGTTTTTCACTAAAGGGCTTCAGGATAGATGGGGCGGATATCATAAGGAATATCATCCAGATTATTTAGGACGGTTTCCGCTGCATCATCCAATGGCAGATATTTATCCAAAAAGGCTTTTGCATTATCATAACTGCCGTCGCCTTGAATAATGACAACCTTTCCAGTGAGATCTGAAATGGCTTGTTCAAGCTTGTCGAAATCCAATCGGAAACGTTTCTCATCCGGCAACCATTCAGCGGCGCCAACTTCGCGAATATAATTATATTGGAACGCTGCCCCTTTGGCGTGAGCCGCGCCTGTTCCAAATCGCATTGAACGAAATTTGCCGGTGAAATAAGTTGCCAAATAAGCTTCTTTTTCTGAAATCGGAAGCTCTCCGCGGTCCATCATATACAGAATGTTATAAGCGCCCATGACGTCTGCTTTACCTTCCTCCAATCCGGAAGAGAGTTCTTTGAGCTGGGCGTTAACTGTCGTCTTTTCGCTGTCCACGATGATTGTTCCTGGTCCAAGTGAATGAGACAATTCATGGAAGAGCGTATTATTTCCCATCCACTTTTTTGCTGTGAGTTTAGCTTGGTCGGGCACCAAGACTCGCTCGCCGATCGGGGCTAGGATGCGATCATACTTCGCGCCCAATACGTTATTCAAAATAACTTTCTTGGCGCCTTTGGCTTCTCGAACACGTTCATCATTAGGTAGGTTAAACGCGATTGTTTGAACGCCGTTTTCATTATCACCGCCGCCATGCACTTGGTAGGTTACAGCGATCGGGCTTTCGAAGCCGCGGGCAAAGTTCTTATAGCGTTCCGGAACAGGAAGGTTCTTTTCCATATCGACAAGGAAGTCTTTGTATTTCGCCAGCGCCGCCGACTCGTCTGGATTTTTAACTGTTACAAAGCTCTCATAGGCGGTTTTGTAAGCAAATAACCCGTCATCATAGACTTCATACGGACCAATCGCGATCTCAATCGGACCGTCCAAATCCATCCATGCCATTTCGCTTTCAAAATAGTCATCAGACAAAAACGCGTCCGCACGTAGGTTCAGGAATTTCTTGAGATTGGCGTTTTCTGAAATCTCAGCGGCCTCCCGCATCAGTGCGGCCGCAGGTTTCAGATATTCCGCATATTCCACGCGATAAGGCACGGCTTTCAACCCGCCATCATCGGCGCGGCGGATAACGGTATAGCCCGATATGAAGGCTTCTTTGTCGTCAGGATGATCGGCGACCCATTTTTCGAATTCCGCTTTTGTCATGTTGGTTGGGTAAAATCCGCCGCCAGCCGGGCAGGGCGTCTCACCCACAAAAACAGTATTGTCATCTTCCAACCCGTCGCAGGGGCCGTAATGCAAATCGAACATAGCCAACTCTATGGACGATCCTGATTT
The DNA here is from genome assembly GCA_039975855.1 of Litorimonas sp. Classification (GTDB taxonomy): domain Bacteria; phylum Pseudomonadota; class Alphaproteobacteria; order Caulobacterales; family Maricaulaceae; genus Litorimonas. Next base: position 347,796 of record JBDWGH010000005.1, read on the forward strand.
CACGATTTCTGCGCGGCGAGTGGGATAATCGGCTCCGCGTTGCAGGAGGTATATTTTGGAAAGATAGTCACTCGCTTCAATCAGTTTATTGACAACCCTGCGTTCCGTCGCCGTCAGGAATGAAACATCTGGATTCATTTGAACTTCGGCAAACTTCTCATATTGGCGCTCAATATTATATTCACTGTTGGCTACGGGCGAGACCGATGCGCAGGCGGCGAGGAGAACGCCAGTTGATATTGTTGTTAGAAGTTTCCGCATTTATTTCTCCAATTCATTTCTGATTTGCTGCGCGAGGGATAATAATTCATCCATATTCGCCATATCTCCGCCATGCCCTCCAAGAGCTTGTCCGTCATATCGTGGGATAATGTGGACATGGGTATGAAACACCGTCTGTCCTGCGGGCGCGCCATTGAACTGTGTCACGACAATACCGTCCGGATTGAGGGCTTTGTCGACAGCTTGTGCGACACGCTGAACGGTCCCAAACAGCCGTCCAATGTCCTTGGGTTTTACCTGAAGCAAATTCACGGAAGGACCGCGCGGAATGACGAGGCAATGACCTTTGGATTGCGGAAAAGCATCCATAATCACCAGTGTCCCGCCATCTTCATAGACTTTCGCGCAGGGCATTTCACCCCGTAGGATTTGAGCGAAAATATTTTGGTCATCATAGGCGTTGTGTAACGTCATAGTTTGTCTTTCAATCTCCGCAGTCTAGGTACCGCAACATATTCGGCATGTAGCAGGATTGTCACCGGAATGAAATTCATTGCCCACGCCAATAAGGTAAAAATGCCTCGTTCACTTAAGAGGCTTGAATGGTCCCAAGATCCCGCAATGGCGATATATAATCCCCAGGCTAACCAGAGTAAGGCAACGAAAAGTGCAGGAATGAAAATAATGAGCGCAAAAATAACGTCATGAGAAAAGAGCAGTGCCTTAAATTTGCGACGCCAAATAATGGGTTTTACAGGATCATAATCGGTAATCTCAAGATCAGCTTGTGTCGCTAATATCTCTCTCGCGAGCATGATTTCGTCTTCAGGCAAAGAAATTCGTATGCCGCCAAAGGCGATAATTTTAAACTGATTAACTTGTAGCTGGTATTGGTCTTGTATGAGGGGGTGCAAGCCGTAGGATTCCAAACAGGACGTCACGACAAGAGCTTGGCTCCAATCATTGTATATGGCCGCTAATTGCATCACCTTAGTTTTTTCGAAATGGCGTATGTTTGGCCAAAATATCGACTTCATGTTCCACTGCCGCGCGTTCGCGGACCAGATAGTCTTCCACCCCTTGCATTAAACCCGGATGGGTCAGCCAATGGGCGGAATGGGTGACGACAGGTTCATATCCGCGGGCGAGTTTATGTTCACCTTGAGCGCCAGCTTCGACGCGCGGCAAACCAAGTTCGAGCCCGGCTTCAATCGCTTGATAATAACATAGCTCAAAATGCAGAAATGGCTTGTGGACTAAGGCGCCCCAATTCCGGCCGTATAGAGCTTCTGATCCAATGTAATTCAACGCTGCAGCAATGGGGGTTCCGTCGATAGACGCCATTACCAAACAAATATCATCGCGCATGGTTTGTTGCATTTGATCAAAGAATTGCCGCGTTAGATAAGGCCGTCCCCATTTGCGTTCTCCTGTGTCCAGATAGCAGCGGTAGAACACATCCCAATGTTCATCTTTAAGGTCATCTCCGATTAGGCGTTTAATACTCACGCCATCTTGGGCGGCTTTTCGTTCCTTTCGAATGTTCTTTCGTTTGCGGGAGGAAAGGCTGGCAAGAAATGCGTCAAAATCTGCATAACCGCGATTGATAAAATGAAATTGTCGGTCTTCTCGGGCAGCAAAGCCCAGTTGGTCTAACGCCGTACGGTCTTCTTCTTGTAGAAACGTCAAGTGAACCCCTGACATGCCCCATTCGGCGCACGCCTGCATCATGGCGCCAGCGACGGCCAGTTTGCTTTCGGGTGTTTTAGCCAGAAGCCTTGGTCCAGTCGCTGGCGTGAAAGGTACGGAACATTGCAGCTTGGGATAATAATTTATTCCCGCATGCGCGAGGGCATTGGCCCAAGCATGGTCAAACACGTACTCGCCTTGACTGTGAGATTTTACGTAAAGCGGTGCAGCACCGACGACATTCCTTGACTCATCCTCGACCCATATGTGGCGCGGCATCCAGCCTGTCTCGGCTGTTGCCGATCCGCTCTCTTCCATTGCCAGAAGAAAGCGATGCGATAGAAATGGATGAATTCCAGCAGGCAGTAGCGCATCCCAATCAGATGCGGAAACATCACTGATCTGCGATATGATTGTGGCAGTGAAATGGGGTGACGGCATATGCCTGCTTACGCGCTAATCTCCACTACGGCATCAATTTCGACCGCGACATCCAGTGGCAGGCTTGGCGCGGAAACTGCGAAGCGGGCATGTCGTCCCGCATCGCCGAATACGTCGACCATCAGATCAGAACATCCATTTATGATCTTTGGAATATTGGCCTGCGTCGCGTCAGTGGTAGCTTGCACAAAACCGCCCAGTTTTACGATGCGTTTCACACGGGATAAATCACCGTCACAGGCAGCTTTCATTTGTGCGATGAGATTTAGCGCTGAGAGGCGCGCGGCGGCTTGGCCTTGTGCTACGCTCATCCCTTCACCTAATCGGCCCTTCACTTCTTTCTCGCCAATTTTCGAAATCTGTCCTGAGATGAAAACGAGGTTTCCGCTGATCACATAAGGGACGTAATTAGCGACCGGAGCGGCCGGCACCGGTAATGTCAAACCTAATGCGGCGAGTTTATTTTCAGCAGTCATGGTGTACATCTCTTTCAAGGGTATGATTTGCATCCTATATGCTGTGCTATGACAGACAGGCCAACCACTTTCCCACTCCCAACGCACCGTCCAGAGCTCATTGAGTTTCTTGCAACGCGCCGATCCAATCTGGCCAAGACCATGGATGCGCCTGGTCCGAACGCGGACATTCGTGATAAAATTCTAGAAATTGCTGCGCGTGTCCCCGACCACCGAAAGCTGGCCCCTTGGCGCTTTGTTGTGTTTGAGGGGAATGACAGAGCAAACTTCGGGCAACACATCTCTACAGCTTTTATGGCAGCCAATCCCAGAGCCCCCGCTGATCGTGCGATATTCGAAGGCGCACGCCTGACACGGTCTCCCCTAGTCGTTGCCGTAATTTCCTCGCCCGTTGTCTGTCCGCGCGGCACGCCGACATGGGAGCAGGAATTATCTGCGGGTGCCGTATGTTTTAATATGTGTCTGGCTGCCCAAGCACATGGATTTGGCGCCCAATGGCTGACGGAATGGTATGCATATGAGAATGCCGTTAACGCAGCTTTAGGTCTCAGTAAATCGGAACGGGTTGCGGGCTATGTCTATATCGGCACGACAGAGGTAGAATCTTCGCCTCGTCAACGCCCAGCTCCCGGAAATGTGACGAAATTCTATGGAAAAATTTAACCAGATTCACCGTTTATAACACCCTAAGGGGGTGACATTCGGGGAGACTGCGTTAAAGGAGGCTTCAGGACAGTCTTCGGATTGCCTGACAGCTCTCGGCCACCATTGCGCCCCGTGTGGTCGGGAGCTTATTTTCCTTCTCCATTCAACGAATTGACCTGGGTTGAGCCCTAATGGCTTCTCGTTTGGCAGATTCGTTGTGGGTTTGAGAATTCAATCCCGTTCACCTCCTCCGCAAATTCAATGCTGTTAATTGCGCTATAATCGACTATCTATCGCGTATGAGCCCATCCTCAACCAGAACACCTGCTGATCAATCTCTCGTTCGCGAAAGCGGCTATGAAGGGAAAGGGTTGCATTTCATCACTGAAGAAACACCGGAATCCGGAAGCGCGACTGAGATTGCACCAGGTGTGTTTTGGCTTCGCTTTCCGCTGCCGATGCGCGGTCTGGATCATATAAACCTATGGGCGTTACGAGATGGCGATGGTTGGGTTATTGTAGACACAGGAATTGCCGACAAAATCAGCCGTGAAATCTGGAAGACTCATTTTGAAGGTTTGCTGGGTGGTCGCCCCGTTAATCGCGTTATCTGTACACACTTACATCCTGACCACACCGGATTAGCAGGTTGGGTGTGTCGCCGTTTCGGCGCGCCGCTCTTGATGACGCGGGGCGAGTATTTTCTCTGCCGGCTTATGGCCGCTGATACCGGGAAAGTGGCGCCGAAAGAGGGGGTCCGTTTCTATCAAAAGGCCGGTTTTTCTGATCCACAAATTGAACTGTACAAAGCGCGGTTTGGTGGGTTTGGTAAGGCCATTGTCCCCCTACCTCAAAGTTATGACAGACTAACAGACGGCGAATTGGGACAGATTGGTGGGCGAGAATGGCGGGTCGTTATTGGGTCAGGTCATTCACCAGAACATGCATGCCTATATTGCCCGGAATTGAACCTGGCTTTGACGGGAGATCAGCTCTTGCCGAATATCAGCTCGAATGTGTCCGTTTGGCCAACAGAACCCGAAAGCAATCCACTCGAAGATTGGATACAATCGTGTCACAAATTAATGCTTGAGTTTCCGGAAGATATTTTAATCGGACCCGCTCATGGTATCCCGTTTCGGGGTGCACATACCCGATTGTCAAAACTGATTGAACATCACGAAAAGGCATTGAACCGATTGGCGGAACATTGTCGGACGCCGAGACTGGCGACGGGGGTCTATTCGGTATTATTCAGACGTGAAATCAATGACGGCAATAGAATTATGGCGGTGGGCGAATCTATCGCGCATTTGAATTGCTTGAAGGCGCGTGGTGTCGTGAGTCGTCGCCTTAATGATCAGGGTCAGTTTACCTATAAAACGCGAACGGGTTGGACCGCCTCCTAACCAATAATATTAAAAAGCCCAACGGTTAAAAGGGTCAGACCCAATACGGCCATTGCAAGCATGCCATAATAATAAAATGCCCGTTTCGCACGCCCGATAATGCAAAGCTCTTCAGCGGGCATTCCGGATTTCAACAAGTAGTTATCAATCAAATTTGTCATGGTTTCTCTCCGTGTTGGAGAATGTATATATGAATATGGACTGAACGGTCAATAAGTGTGATTTCACAACTCTGTGAGCATTCCTCCTTGGACACAAAATGTCTAAGAATCGCGGGCGATATATCCATCAACAATTCGGCCAAGGACCGTCATCGGAACCGCGCCGCCTAGCACCACCGCATCGTTAAAGCGCCGGAAATCATACTTTTCGCCCAACTCTGCCTGTGCTTTATTTCGCAAGCGATTAATTTCAGTTAGACCAACCATGTAGCCGCAGGCTTGTCCTGGCCACGCGCAATAGCGGTCTATCTCGCCGCGCACCGCATCTGGATTGGATCCATTGTTTTCGACAAACCACTCATTGGCTTGCTGCCGTGTCCAGCGCTTCGCGTGCAGGCCCGTGTCGACCACCAAGCGGCACGCGCGGAAGCCTAGCGATTGCAAATATCCCAAACGACCCGCCGCGTCATTTTCATAAACGCCCAGCTCTGCCGCAATCTGTTGAGCGTAAAGCGCCCAGCCTTCTGAATAGGCGTTAAAAGCAAGCATCGATCGAATGAGTGATTGTTTAAATGTATATTCGCCCTGCCAGACGTGACCGGGGATTGCCTCGTGATAGGTCAGATCTGCAAGGTCGAATTTCGTGTGTAAATCCGTGCTGCGCAAGTTAATCCAAAAATGACCAGGCTTGGTTCCGTCCACCGACCCCGCCCCGCCATAAGCCCCCGGCGCGCCGGCTTCGACGGATGGGTCAATGCGCGTGACTTCTAAGAATCCGGGGACAAGCGTTTCGAACGCGTCGGGCATACGGCCGCGAATGTCATCAACGACATTCTGAATAAAACTCATAATCTCTGCGCGGCCTTCATCCCCCGGCGCAAATTGATAGCGTGGATCTTCGGCCAATTGGGTCATGCGTTGTCCAACGCCGCCTTCCGTGTATCCAAGATCGCGTAAGATGGGGTCCATCTCCGCGTGAAGCTTGGCCAGCTCATCAAGCCCCATTTGATGAACCTCATCGGGGCTCATATTAGTCGTCGTGCCCGCGCCAAGTGCCCAATTATAATAAGCTTCACCCTCAGGCCTCGCCCAGACACCCGCTTCCGGTTTGGTGTTTGGCGCTAGCGTTTCCAACGCTGCAATTTGGCGGTCCATGGCTGGGCCGATTTCCTCAGTGGCTATCCGAATGGCCTCTGTATCAAATGATCCATACGCGCTCGCGCGTGAGGTTAGCGAATTTACAATGCTCCAGCTTTCGGGAGATTGCGCCCGCGCTGTTTTCAATTGGTCAATAGTCTTCGCCATCAAGAAGTCCGGAAGGATCATTCCACGTTCCCCGTCTCGGCGAAGACGCTCTGTTTCACCATCTAATTGCCCAGCATAAGCACTCATGCGAGAAAGAAAATCTTCGGCTGCGCCCGCGGAATCAATGCTATGTGATGAATCTAGCGCGGTCGGGATTTCGATGAAGGCCCCGGTATTTTGCGCGACGACATAAGGGCTATTCCGATAAGAAAGATTGGAATTCAGAAGTGCCATGTCGCCATAAGGAAAATCAAATCCGTCGACGCTCCGTTCAAATGTCGCCGCCACAACATCAATATCCAGCGCGAGCTCAGGGGTGATTTCATCCGTATTGATCCTAGCCAATTTCGAGGAAATCACCCGTGTTTGTTTGGCAATTGCGGCTTGCCCTTCAGGTGTGCGGTCCGTCAATTTAGCACGAAGACCCGCATATTCGCCCTTATCTATTCCCATAGACGTTGCGGTTTCAGGATATGATTCCAGCATGAAAGTCTTCGCGCTATCCAAAACGGCTTGAGCGGCATCATTTGCTTTAACGGATGGGACAGAGTTCACGTCCGCGTCCGAACATCCGATCAAGCCTAAGGCGCCAAATGCGGAAGCGGATTGTAAGAGGTTACGACGGGATAGTGACATGGGTGCGGCTCCAATTGTGTGGATAGGACTGTGCGTCCAAATCTTGGGCATGGCAATGGTAGCACCTCCCAAATATGACGGGGATATCGCCATTTGATTACAAATTTGTCGTTATCCAATCTGTAATTTGAGCGGCCTTTAGGCCGGTCCTAAGGGGCCCCTAATTGCCAAAGAGCAATCAAACAAATTTTAAGGGCTTCAAATGACTTCAATATCCAGTCGTTCTCTACGGGTGTCTTCTCTCATCCTGACCATTTCCGCACTCACTCTCTCGGCGTGTGCGACGAAACCCGATCGTGAAAGACCGCCTAGAGAGGGTGACAGACAAGACCGTCCTGCCCGAACTTCAGGAACCTTCGTTCAACCCGCCGCGCTGTTGTTTGCGGATATGGATAGCAATCAAGACAAGGTAACCTCACAGGCAGAAATGTTGACGGGTGTTCAAAAGGAGTGGGAAAGTTTCGATAGAAACCCAAGTGCGACCACTTTTACGAACTGGAGCCTCAAGGCTCTAGGTTCAACGGATGCAAATCCGACATTCATGAGCTTTGATCGTGATTTTAATGGCGTTGTTACGAAGTCTGAGTTCACAGCGCAGTTTGACCGCCTTTTTAAGGATTTTGACAAAAATGCCGATGGTTTGCTCGACCGGACAGAAATGATCGTCGCTTATCAAGCCCCCATCGGCCGTGCCCAAAGGGGCGGCGAGTCAGGGCAACGCGGAGGCCGGGGCGGGGGACGCCCGCCGCGCTAATTTTTTGACATAAAAAAACCCGCTCCGTGCAATTCGTTTGTTTCGAAGTGCACCGGGCGGGTTTTGAAGTCATTTCGGTTTGGGTAAACTCTATGCAGACGCCTCATTATTTGAGCGGCGCAGAGTAATATTGACCAAACGCTGCCAGTTACCCAGGCTTACGAGATGGGCATAAGCAACAGCTAAATATCCATTCTTAGACATTTCAGCGATCTTGGCGTCCGGGAGGGCTTTCAGCTTTTCTTCTGACACTGCAAAGTAATCCGCAATCTTCTGACGCGGCGCCGGTGTTCCGTCTGCGTTGTTACCTTGGAAATTCATTTCTTTCGGCTCGAACAGATCCAAGGCTTTAAACTCTTCAACCATTTTTTGTGTGGCCTGACGATCACGTTCAAAGCTCTGGAGGAATTGGAACGCTTCTTTTGTGAACTGTGTTGTGTCATCATTATCAAAGAACATTTGTTCAGGATTTTTGTTGGTGACGCATTCAGCCTTCTCATCGATACAGACGACGAAACGGTCATTGGCGTTGTCACCCGCTAGAACGAATGGAAAACGACGTGCAAATGCTGGTAGATAGAAGTCTACCTCAAATTTACCATCGTTGACGAAAAGGTTTTCACCTGAGCGAATGCCCATAACCGCAAGAGGTGAGCGTTCTTCACCAGCGAAAATAATTGGCATAGAGGCCGCCGCCGCACCAAACTCGGGCGCTGTCAAAGGAATGAAATGTTGGTTGGCCATGAACTGAAACGGCTTATCAACTTGTTTTACGCCATATTTTGCGTGGTTGTCCTTGGTTAGCGGGACAGGTTGTTCGTAGAACATGACGTTCCCTGAGACCTTAGGTGCGTCGTCTTGTTTCGTGGCCATGATTTTCCCCATTCTTGCGGAACCTAGTCCGCACATTGAAAACTAAGCCGCGCCCTTAGCGGACTGAAGGCCCTTCATCAACACTGGATTGCTGTTGGACCCGTGAGCCGCTTTGACCTATAAGACCTCCATGACCAATACTCATAGCCACGACCATCCTGAGCTCAGCATATCTGAGCGAATAGGCCAAGCTCGCGCAATCGTAGAAGGCGCGAAAGAACGTTTTACGCCACTTCGCGCCCATGTACTGGAATTGATTATTGAGGATGGAAAAGCGGTTAAGGCTTACGATTTGCTCGATCGATTGAAGCCAGATGTCGGGAGCCCGAAGCCTCCCACCGTTTACCGTGCATTGGAGTTTCTCTCGCGGCACGGCCTCATCCACCGGGTTGAAGCCTTGAATGCCTTTATCGCTTGTGACCATAACCATATTCACGATCAAGCCCATGATCATGGTGATGGATCGCATCGTCATCTTGCGGAGTTCTTTGTTTGCGAAACATGTCATGATGTTGAAGAGCGTCACGCGCATGATCACGCGGAGTGCAAACCAGACGGGTTTGCGATTTCGCGGTCTGTTGTGGAACATTATGGCGTTTGCGCAAGTTGCGCAGCTTAGCTCAACTACCGTCTCAGCTATACATCAAAATACTTTTGGAAATTGGGTTCGTTTCGCTGAATTTCCGATATTCAACAAACAGGAATTGAACGCGGTTTGAAAAACGATCTATTGGCTGATTTCACCTTAACCTGGGCGGGCGAATGCTCCGCTTGGGAATGTGATGAGCTGGGGCATATGAATATGCGCCATTACGTTCATAAAACGGATGAAGCCCGCCGCGGCTTGATTGTTAGGCTTGGTTTGCCGCGCGCATTTAATGCTGGTGTCGTCAGCACAGTTCGTTGCCGTGACTTTCATATTAAATATCAAGGCGAGGCGCGCCCAGGGAATCCGTTGCGTATCGACTCGGCTATATTGGAACTTGGAGACTCCACCGCGCGGCTCTGCCATATCATGACCCATCGGGATGGCCGCATTGCCGCAACAATGGTTGAAACCGTGGAACATGTTTACCTGCCAGAAGACAAAATTTTTCCTTGGCCAGAACGCGTTCGAGATATTGCGCCGAAATTCACAGCTGATATTCCGACCCCGGCAAAGGCGAGAAATGTAGACACAACCGAGCCATTCAAAGGGATGAGCCTGTCTGAATTAGAGGCAGCTGGTGTTTCAGTTGTTGGCGCAGGGGTGTTTGGTGCGTCTGAACTCGATGTTACAAACCGCGTCACAATGGGGAGTTTCTTTGGCCGGACCACATCGTCTATTGCTTGGTTCCGTGAGGGTTGGCCAGAGTTTGAAGATCCGTCTTATCAAGCGGGTGGAATGAGTGCCGCCTTATTGGAAATGCGCGCTGTTATTCACCGATATCCAGGGCGTGGTGATGCCTATAAATATCTGCCCGCGATGATTGGAGCTAATCCTTATACCCGCGAATTCGTTCATAATATTGTTGATTCCGTCAGCGGGGAAAGCTGGGTGTCCATGCAAGCCAGTGGCTGCAAATTTGATTTAAAGACGCGGAAGTTGGTCAAGGCGACTGAAGCCGATTTGGAGCTTTTAGAAAGAGGACGAGTCGAGGGCGTGAGCGCTTAAGCCGCGCTGAGAACGTCCTTTAAGGCTTGCGTAGCCAGACCCGTTTGAATGAACGGAAACAAATGCCCTAGTTTAGGATCGAACTGCACATCAATATTGGGCTGCGCCTTTTGTACAGCGCGTCGTGTACCGTTGGTTGAAACAGGAACTCGTCCGCCAGCATAAATAAGTTTCGAATTATCCGGTAGATCGCACGCGGCTTTAAATAGATTATGCCATTGAGCGACAAAGATCGCTTGTTCCCATTTCGGATGACAAGCCAATTCCCATACTCCGTCTTCACGTTCATAAAGACCTCCCGCAATGTAATCCCGAAGTACATCATCGGGCATGCCTTTGAATGCCCCGCGGCCGTGCCAACGCGAGAAAGCGGCTTCTGGGCTTTCAAACTCGGACTTTCGGCGTCCGGCATTTCGGGCAATCGGGACACGCTTCTTCATGTAGCTTCGTCCGCCGGGCATGGCGGAGGTCAGGCGAAATAGAAGCGGAACGGAAACAGGATCAAATCCGGCATAACCGGAGATGCGGTCTTTCAATAATGGCGCGGCCAAAATTCCTGAAACTGCGCCAAAACTATGCCCCGCTAATACAACGGGGCGGTCCGTTAATCCCGGCAAATGGCGATCAAAAAACTCAACACAATCATCGCGGAATATATGCCAATTCGTCATGCTCATCGGTTGCGGCATGGTTCGGCTCTGCCCATGCCCTCGCATATCAAAGGCGACGGCATGCACCCCAAGCGGTTCTAAAATCGCGCGATAGGACTGCGCATTAAATCCATTGGCGTGGAGTAAGACCAGGCGTACGGGTTCTGACGTATTGCCAAAATGTAGGGCAGACAGTGTGCCATCACGAAGCGGGTATGTGCGGTGTTCCATAACGACTGGGGGTAGTTGAATTATAGCGCATGAACCTTTGCCGGGTCCAAATCATCCTCAATTGCTTGGTCGAGGATTGCGAAAATTTCTTTGCGTGACCGGAGTTTTGTTTCGCGGAAGGCTTTAGCGTTCACCTGTCCAAACATTTGACCCGCCATAGGAATTGCCATCGGCCATTGCTCTTCGGGAACAACGCGGTCGAAGAACCCGGCATGCATTGCCCCTTTAGGGTCAAAAATCTCTCCATTAATACAGCAGCGATTAAAATGGCTCTTTGTCAAATGATAGCGCGCCATTTCGATACCGAAATTATGCATGGTCATGCCAATCAATGTCTCGTTAAGACCAACCTTAAAACTACCGGCTTTGATCATGGAGTAATCGCAGGCCATCGCCAAAAATGCCCCCATGGCAATCGTATGTCCTGGCGCGGCCATAATGACGGGCCGAGGATGGGCCATGATACGGCGCGCAAATTTAGAACCTTTGGATGTCAGCTCTAAAGCATCTTGCGGTCCATTGCCCATTTCTTTGAGATCAAACCCACCGGACATCATGCCGTCCCGGCCCGTAATGATGACAATTGCATCATCTTTTTCAGCCATGTCTAGAGCTTCATTTAACTCAGCCCAAGTTTGAGAGCCCAAGGCATTCGCTTTTCCGTCATCCATGGCAATCACAGCGACACCATCACTAAATGTGTAGGTAAGTTTTTCCATCTTATATCTTCCTTATACTCTTATTATTTTACTTGGGTTTTTGTATTTGGGCGATCTCATCGGCGAGGTCGTTATTTCCCCGGGCGCGCAGATCTTTGATGATGCGGGCTTGTGTTTCAGCATTCTTATTCTGACTTAATTTACGGATGCCGCGGACGGTGTCCATGCGCATTTCGAAATAGAGGATATGCTGGAATAATCGTGAGGCGTAGGCGGCTGCATCTTCAATGGCCCAGCCGTCTTCAGGTTCATAAGTCTCGGTTAACTCATGCATCCGGTCAACGCTTTCTTCGGCCGACAAAGCGCGCGTTGTGCCGTGCACATGCACAGCGGTGTAGTCCCAGGTCGGCACAGATTTTTCGGGTTTGTCATAAAGGGTCGCGGAAATATAATCATGTGGTCCATGAAACGCGGCGAGGAAAATCATGCTGGTTCCAATGAAACCTGCCATCGGATTATTCGCCGCAATATGACCGTAAAGGAACTCGCCCTCCCGCACCATGGGTAGATGCGTTGCCAGTGGTCCGTCGACATTTGATGAGGTCAATAGCGGAAAACCATAGGTGTCGATAATCCGGTTTGTATACTCCGGATTATCGTCGATATAATATGGGGGCGGATAATGCATGAAAAGAAGCCCCAGCAAAACCGGGGTTAATTTATTTTAGAGAGAGCGCGCGATGACCATTTTCATGATCTCGTTTGTGCCGCCGTAAATCTTTTGTACGCGGCTGTCGCGATACATGCGGCCAATGCGATATTCATTCATAAATCCGTAGCCGCCGTGAAGCTGCAAGCAGCGATCAATGACTTCACACTCTTTATCCGTGACCCAATATTTCGCCATAGACGCGGTGACCGTATCCAGCTCTCCGCGCAGATGTTTTTCAACGCAATCATAGGTGAAGGTCTTGGCGATGTGGACAATCGTCTTGCATTCCGCGAGCTCAAACTGCGTGTTTTGGAAACTCAAAATTGGCTTACCAAACGCCTTGCGCTCTTTGACATATTCGATGGTCGTTTCCAGCGCAGCTTCCATTTGGGCGACGCCCTGAACAGCGATGTTCAAACGTTCTTGCGGTAGTTCCTTCATCAATTGGATAAACCCATGACCAGGCTCTGGCCCCAGCAACGCATCAGCAGGAAGTTTCATATCGTCAAAGAAAAGCTCGGCCGTATCTTGCGCATCCATCCCGACCTTGTCGAGAATACGCCCGCGGCGGAAACCTTCTAGGTCATCAGTTTCCACAACAAAGATCGACTTGGAGTGTTTGCCTTCGCCGCCTGTATCGGCAACAACGAGGATAAGGTTCGCGGTACCGCCATTTGTGATGAAGGTTTTTGACCCGTTAACGACCCAGCCATTGCCATCTTGTTTGGCGTTGGTTTTAATATTTTGAAGATCAGAGCCTGTTCCTGGTTCCGACATAGCGATTGCACCGACCAGCTCGCCTGATGCCATACGTGGCAACCATTTTTGCTTCTGCTCTTCCGTCCCAAAGTTCAGGATATAAGGCGCAACAATCGCATTGTGGAGTGACAGACCAAAACCGTCGACATTGGCTTTCACCAACTCTTCCATAATGATCATTTCATGGCGATAATCACCGCCGCCTCCGCCATATTCTTCTGGGATGGCGCAATTGAGCAAGCCCATCTCGCCGGCCATATTCCAATATTTGCGGTCGACCTTTTTATTCTTGCGGAACTCTTCTGAATGCGGCGCCATTTCTCGCGCGTAAAAGCCGTGAACCGCCTCGCGGAAGATGTTGATATCTTCCTCATCGTACCAGTCCGGATTTTTAAAATCGATTGCGGCCATTGTGTCTCTCCCTAGAGTTTATTCTTCAGTTTTATATTTGCAGTGTCTGTTGTTGTTCGCCCATTGTCGCGAAACGTCATCTCGAATTCTACAGATTCGAAAGTGGAGCTTTCTCTCTTACATCCGTCTTCCGCTCTTACGACCCAACTATAGTCAATCGTTGTTGGGTTCTGTCCTACACTAAGCTTTACAGTAGGCGGCTCAATGAAAGGGTATTCTAGTGGTGGCCGTTTCACCTCGGAACCGGCTTCAATAATGTCGGGAAGTTGTTTTGCTAAACTACGAAATTGATCTCGGAGCATATTAATATTCGCGTCAGAGATTTCGCAGCTTTCAGCTTTATTGGCCTCCACTGAGGCAACCTCAACGGTTTCGTTAGATTCCGTTTCACTCGCGCCACAAGACGCGAGTGAAAAGATTAAAGGTAAGAGAAAAACTCTCTTCATTAAAACGCAGCTGCTTCCAGTGCCATAACTGGTTCTGCGCCTGTCTTGATTTTCGCTAAGTGACTGTCGAGCATCGGCAACATGCGGAGCATGAAATAGCGGCCTGTGATGATCTTATTCGGGTAGAATTGATCATTGCTGCCTTCGTCGATTTTGCTTTGAGCGACAACAGCCATCTTCGTCCACATATAGGCGAGGGTCGCGAGGCCCAGCATGTGCATATAGTCGACGGAACCCGCACCGGCATTGTTCGGGTCGGACATGCCGTTTTGCATCAACCACATTGTCGCTTCGGTGAGCTTCTTTTGTGCATCGCCCAAACCGGATGTGAAAACGCCAAGATCTTCATTGTCTTTATGTTCGGACAAGAAGGCTGCGATTTCTTGGTTCAATGTCATGAGTGCGCGTCCGCCATTTCGGGCGAGTTTACGGCCGACCAGGTCAAGCGCTTGGATGCCGTTGGCACCTTCATAAATTAGGGCAATACGATTATCGCGAACAAATTGGCTCATGCCCCATTCTTCAACGAAACCATGTCCGCCGAAAATTTGCTGGCAATCAATTGTTGTCTTCATGGACATGTCAGTGAGGTAGCCTTTAACGACTGGCGTCAATAGACCGAGATAATCATCACATTTTTCGGCCAGTTTTTCATCGCCGGAATGCTTCTCCATGTCTTCATGTTTGGAAGCCCAATAAAGGAGCGCACGTCCGGCCTCATTAAAGGCTTTTGTTTCCATCAACATGCGGCGCACATCCGGGTGCACAATAATCGGGTCTGCTTGCTTATCGGCATTTTGCGGACCTGTTAGGGCGCGACCCTGAATGCGGTCTTTCGCATAAATCGCCGCATTTTGATAAGCGACTTCGGATTGGCCAAGACCTTGCAGGCCAACACCGATACGGGCTTCGTTCATCATGACGAACATGACACGTAGACCTTTATTCTCTTCGCCGATCAAATAGCCTTCAGCTTCATCATAATTCATGACGCAAGTTGAGTTGCCGTGGATTCCCATTTTTTCCTCAATGGAGCCACAAGAAACAGCATTGCGCTCACCCGGATTTTCATTTTCGTCCAATTTGAACTTTGGCACGATAAAGAGAGAAATGCCTTTAGTTCCAGCGGGCGCGCCTTCGATACGCGCGAGGACCAAGTGGACAATGTTGTCGGACATATCGTGCTCACCAGCGGAGATGAAAATCTTCTGGCCGGAGATTTTATAAGTGCCGTCACCATTTGGAACAGCTTTGGTTTTCAACATACCTAAATCAGTGCCGCAATGTGGCTCGGTCAGGTTCATTGTGCCCGTCCATTCACCGGACATCATCTTTGGCAAATAAGTTTGCTTTTGCTCTGGCGAGCCGCCAACTTGGATGGCTTTGATCGCGCCGCCTGTGAGGCCCGGATACATGGCAAAAGCCATGTTAGACGATGTCCACATTTCAGAGGCTGCGATTTGCAACATACCCGGCATGCCTTGGCCACCATATTCGGGGTCCATAGATAATGACGTCCAGCCATTTTCTGTCATCTGCTTATAAGCATCCTTGAAGCCTGTTGGCGTAGTGACTGATCCGTCAACATGACGCTTACAGCCTTCATGGTCCCCGACAACATTGAGCGGCGTGAGAACTTCTTCAGCAAATTTTGCGGCTTCGTCGATGATGGCATCGGCTAGATCAGAATCAACTTCTGAAAACGCATCATATTTTGTGAGGTCTTCAAAGCCGAGAACTTCGTGAAGCAGGAATTTCATATCCCGAACGGGAGCGTTATAAGATGGCATGGTCGTTAGTCCTATTAAGGGAGTGCAAGTGTGGATTTAGTGTCTGGAGAGCCAGATAAGAAATCGATTGGGTTGCCTGTAACGGCTTCGTCTAGGGCGGCTTGGTAGCGGGCGGCCAAGTCAGCAATCGTGCCAGAACCAGGGTCGCTGGCGAGGGCTTCTTCGGCGATAGAAATGACTTCTGTCATATCCCTATGCAGGATATCCAAATCCCGGCGCCGCTCTGCTAGTCCGTCTAAAATGGCCTGAAAGTTATTTTTACGGCGCTGGATTTCAGCCCGGTCTGTTACAACACCGTCCGTAATGTCCAAAACGGCTCTAATGTCTTCTAAAGAAAAACCGAGACGTTTGCCGCGCATAATTTTTTCGAACCGCA
Organism: Litorimonas sp.; assembly: GCA_039975855.1. Classification (GTDB taxonomy): domain Bacteria; phylum Pseudomonadota; class Alphaproteobacteria; order Caulobacterales; family Maricaulaceae; genus Litorimonas. Next base: position 364,095 of record JBDWGH010000005.1, read on the forward strand.
GACGATCGCGCGGGCCGAAAACCCGCACACCGCTTTCGCGTGTTGGAGTCAGTAGACCCTTATCTTCGTAAAAACGAATAGTGCGCGGCGTAACACTGAAAATTTCAGCGAAGGTCTTAATGCCCCATTTCTGATGTTCTTTACTTTCCATGATGGGTAGATAGCTGACGTTAACGTTCACGTCAACGTTAACGTCGATCGAATCTTTGCGACACTTTGACAGAATAGCCCTCTAAAGCTGCAGTAAAAAGGTTAACGGCTTAACGTCGCGTTAACTACGTTCGGGGTCTAACGAGACAAACCATAGCCCAAATTGTGTCGATTCATATTCTATGTTTCCGGTAGCATTCGGGCGATGCCATTGGGGAAGACTGCGCTGATGCCAAGCAAAGCCGCGAAAACACCGACGAAAAAGACGGCTGGGAAGACCAGCAAGTCTGCGGTTAAGGCTGCGCCAAAGCGTACTACTGTCGCAACTTTGGCTCAAAACCTGAAATCTCTCGAATCTCGTCTCAAAGGCGCAGACACTAAGAACCGGAATGCCTTGAAGGCGTTGCAGAGTGTCGTTGAAGACATAAAGACGACCGCCAATCAAAGCACGACCACCCAAAAGGCCGCACTCACGCGTGGACTTAATCAAATTGAAATCCGCATGGAGACCTATTTGGACCGTGCGGTCTCAGAGGCGCGTGCGGGCGTTCGGTCAGAGTTAGCGAATGTAACGGCGGCAGGGTCTGACCTTTCCACATTAGAGCACGCCTTACAGGCGGCGCATGGCCGGTTGGACGATTTGGACGCCGCGCAGCGAGAGTCTTTAGGACGGCTCAATCGTCACATCGCGGATCTCGCTACCTCTGTAGAGCGCCGCTTAATCGGTGAAACGAAAGCGCGCGAGGCGGCCTCCGCCGCTTTAGAAGCGAAGATCGATGCTGTCCGAAACGGAATCGAAACCCGCGTTGATCAGGTTGAGCAAGATACAGCCGATGCTCTGCAAGCGGTAGGTGCAAAAATCTCAGAATTCGCAGACATACTCGAAGATAGAGCCAAGATGTCTGACGTGGATACGGCTGAGCGTTTGGCGGATTTAGCGCAAGAGACACAGTCTGAATTCAACTCAGTCCAGACGGATGTGACAACACGTTTGGAAGCTTTGGAAATGATCGCCTCCAATTGGTCGCCTTCTGATCAACACGCTTTAATCGCCGCGAACCCCTATCTTCCAGCGAATGCCGACGATCCTCGCATTGATCAAATGGGTGAGATGATTCAGGCCCTACAAGATGAGTTGAGCCGGATGCATGCACGTATGGCGTCGATTCAAGATCCGGCCATTGTCGCACCTAACAATGTGGTGCCAATGCCCGCTCCAATGAATGTGGCGCAAGACAACCCATATGCCGCGGCCGTTCGGGCGCTCGAAGTTAACGCATCAGAGACAGCATTACCGCAGGTGGCCGTAGAGGCCGCGACGCCGGTCCAGACAACACCTGCAGCGGACTCGCACATTCCACAAGAATTTGATCCTACAGCTTTTAGCGCGCCGCCAATCGCGTCACCGGCATTTACACCGCCTCCTGCGCCAATCCCGGCTCCTGCACCTTTGACTGCGCCGTCATCCCCCGCCCAAGCGGCTCCGCCGGCTATGCCAATTCCGCCATTGGCGCCTCCAATGGCGAGCACTGGGTCGTTTGCGCCGGCGCCTGACGCCGTTCAGGGGAATGAACCCCTCATGCCTGCGCCGCTGCCTGTCTCGACCTATGATGATCCTGCCTATGCAGAAGGCGACGAGATGCGCGCCGAACGCATTGGCGGTCAAACCTCAAAACGACCAAGTCTTCCAATTTCTGGCCGAAACCTTCGCGTTGCGGCTTTAGCGGTCGGTGTCGGGGTGGTTGGCTTACTCGCTGCAAAAATGGTTTTGGGCGGTCCTGAAGCAACCTCAACGGAAGCGCGAAATGAAGTTCCGACTTTTGCCCCTACACAAGAGAGAATTCAAAACGCAGAGCTGAACCTTCCGAACCAGATCGAAGACCAGCCTCTCGTCGCGACGCCGCCACTGGGCGAATATGCGGAAACCCAAACGCCAACATTGGCCGCGGGTGCACAAGATACCTTGGACGCAGCCGTGCAAGCCGGAAACCCGATCGCACAATTCCAGAAAGGTCTCGTCCAATTGCAGGCCGGACAAATGGAAGAAGGCGCACGATTGATACGTCTGGCGGCAAATCGCAATCAGCCCGCCGCCCAATACCGTCTGGCGAAACTCTATGAGTCGGGTACAGGTATCGCCAAAGACCCTATCACGGCGCGAGAACTTATTGAGCGCGCGGCGCGCGGCGGCAACCGGATCGCCATGCATGATCTCGGCAATTACCATGCCTATGGTCAAGGCGGTTTGGACCGCGATATGGGCGAAGCCCTTGATTGGTTCACCAAAGCCGCCGATCGCGGCGTTGTTGACAGCCAGTTTAACGTCGCTTTCCTGCGTGAAGGCAATGAAGGTGTGCCGGCTGATATAGAGACCGCTCTGTTCTGGTATTTCGTCGCGGCCCGTCAAGGCGACCAGGGCGCCCCTGACCGCATCGCCATTCTCAGCGAGCAGCTCGATGCGTCCACGATCGCCGGCATTCAATCTCGGGCGGACCGATTTAATCCAAAACCTGTCGACGAGGCCGCGAATGGCGTCTTCAGGAACGTACCTTGGTCTAAAACAGCACGTTCAGCATCGCCGGCTCAATCTGCACAGATCATAAAAATTCGCGAAGCCCAAACCCTGTTGAGTGAACTCGGCTATCAAGTCGGATCGCCAGACGGAATTGCTGGCGCGAAAACGCGCGATGCGGTCAAATCATTCGAAGCCGTCAACGGCCTGCCGCAAACCGGACAAGTCACAGATGAGCTGCTCCGCAAATTAGAGATGGCATCCGGCGCATAAGCCGAAGGCTCAAGCCCAGGCGCATGGCGCCAAGAGGGCTCTTTCGAACACCCAGCTTTGATTCCGCAACGGGACATTAGCCGCAAACATATGATCTGATTTGTAAATGGCTCAATGCTTTGACCGTCGCCATTTCTCGTGAGTTTGTGTGTCTGCCGTTTCGTGTGTCTCTCAGTTTAAATGAGTGGGGATGTTCGCGTGGGTGGTCAGGCTCTCGTGCAAACGAGCGTAAATAATATGTTTTCGAGCCCTTCCAACATCCATTGTCAGAGGAATCCCACGCGACGACGCCTTTCTGCGCTGACGGCCGAGCTACCCAGTCGAGGGGTAAACAGCTCGCATCAGGCCACCCAACTCCACAAGCGTTACCACGTTTCGTCCAATGACAAGCGTCGCTTCTCTCCGACCAAGCCAGCGTGCACATGGTCGCCCGTTGAAAGAAGACAAGAATAAATATGCGGCACAAAAACAAAAACGCGGATGCATCTTTTGAATAAAATTCTAAGCGATTGAAAAACAGAGACTTTAGATGCCATCGATCTATCCAAAACAAGGATTGGGTATAAAGGCACTATAAGAACTGCAGGTTGCTTCTTTGAGTTTCACTATGCTGGCAAATTTGGGTTGCGAAGTTGATGCGAGAACATGTTTGTTGCTGATATTAACCGAGCAAAATCACTATTAAGAACGCCGTTGCGAGACCTGATGCGAAAACTATGCCCACGTATAATAGACCGCGATGATCACTTACTTCCAACTCCGCCTTGTCTAGACCAATTGAAATAAAGACCTTATCCATAAAGTTTGTCATGATTTTAGGGACTTCGTTTGCGGAGCCCGTGCGATTGTAAATACGGAGTCGCTTTCTTTGGGTTGCCAAATATGGATAATTTTAAAGCCCTTCAATTCCATCCAATTTGTAAGTTCGACTTCACTAAAGCTATTAATGCGTGGCAGAATACCGAGAATGTGTCCGAGTTTTAGAACTGGCCTCATAAGACCGAGTTTTCCTTTTAGGCAGGGTGTGCTTGCAACGAAAATTCCCCCAGGTTCCAAGAGGTCATATACCTGGGATATCGCAGCCTCAGGGTCTTCCAAAAGATGGATCAAGGATAAAGCCAATATCGCATCATAGTGTTTACCCTCTTTACTCAAATCATTCAGACTGGCTTGGCTAAATTTGACATTGGTAATGCCTCGCTCCGCTTGTTGACTCTTCGCGATATCAATCATGCGATCCGCGATATCCGTCGCATCGATGTGTTTGACGTAAGCGGCATGGGTTAACGCTGTACCACCAGATCCACAACCAAGTTCAAGAACCTCCATGTCTGGATGGAGATATTCCTGCGTTGTCTTGAGCTTAATACGATAGGTATCTTGGTTTGCTATTGGCTTTGTGAAATACATTTTCGCAATGCGGTTCCAAAAGCGCGCGTCTTTTTTAGTCATGTTTTGTGTCCTCAAAAAAGGGTTTTTGGGCTGCGCAAGCAATGCTCATCTTATCGAAGTCTCCCGTACTAAGGGCTCGTATTGGGCGGACAGCCTTCAGCCCAACCTGATCAAGCCAAGCTATGGCCCTGACCTCATCAATTGCATGTGTGCGCCAGCGAAATTGTATAGCCCGTCCTATAACAGATTTTCGTGTTACACATATGAGCAGAGTTCCGCCGGGTTTAAGAACGCGAACCATCTCAGCTAATGCTATTTGAGGATCGGATATGTGTTCGATCACGTGAGCAGCCAGTACAATATCGAAACAATTATTTGGGTATGGTAACTGCCGAATATCGCCTTTCGAAAAAGAGCCTTTCCAACCCCGAGTCTTTAGGGCTTCCCGCGCTTTTTTTAGCATAGCTTTGGACACATCCAGCCCGTGCAGCTCGGCATTCCCATTTACCATATCCGCACAGGCCGCAAGAAATGCGCCCGTTCCGACTCCGCAATCAAGAATGCGCGGCGAAGCCACATCATCAAGCAAAACACTATCGGGGAGGGCTTTAGAAAGTAAGATGCGGTAAGCTTCAGGTGTTTCGAATTTACTGAGTGTTTTGTCCCAGATCGTGGCAATCGCATCATAGCGATTTGATAGCTCATCTGCTGTATGGGCACGGCGGCCAAGTTGGATATTCCAACTGCCAAACCACTGAGATACGATAGGTATGGCCTTGGTATTGCTGAAAGTAGATTGGGGAAACGTATTTGAATTCGTAAGCATTTTGATCTCCAGTTTTGATTTACCAGAGGTTAGACATGCGGAAATCGTTTATAAATTGGCGAAAAACTTGGACCTGCAATACGAAAATTGGGGAACTGGCTTGGTCGTAAATTCAAAGGTCCAATTTTAGCTGAGGTTTCAATTCAGTCGAAATATGGTCATAGACAATTCTGATCTTACGACTTGTGTGTAGCTCTCTATGTGTAACCAACCACACCGGAACGGGAAGAGTGGGTAAGCCCACATCCAATGTTTCAAGCTCTTCAAAATGCTCGATTAGGTTTTTCGTTGGTATTGTAATTCCAAGACCGTGACTAACAAGTGCCGCGGCAGCTGCACCGCTTTCTGAGCAGACTACAATATTCTTTTCAGTTAGGTTGAGTCCGAATTGATTGAAAACTTGAACGGAGCGCTGGGGTGTTTCAAATCCAATGAAATCGTGCCCGTTCATATCGGCAAGGGTTTTCGGACGCCCGCGTCTATCTAGATAACCTTTACTTGCAGCAAAATGCGCCGTCAGGTCACCAATTCGTTTCGCAATTAAATCTGGCTGTGTTGGACGGGCATGACGGATGGCAATGTCAGCTTCGCGTTTTTTAAGGTCTTGAAGCGTGTTTGATACGATGAGTTCAATTTGAATGTCTGGTGCCACATCCCGCAAAGACCTCAATATTGCTGGAAGATAGTAACAGGCAATCATATCACTTGTCGTAATAACAACACGCCCTTTCACGGACTGAGCCTGCCCAGCCGCGACCAAGGATACCTGTTCAGCCGCCTCAAACATCGCACGAACATGATCAACAAGTTCAAGCCCGGATTCGGTCAAGGCGGATGAACGGTGACCTCGTTCGAATAGTGTTACACCGAGGGTTATTTCAAGCGCTGAAATCTGTCTGCTCAATGTTGGTTGGGTTACGCCCAAAAGTCTGGCGGCAGCCGATAAGGACCCCCCTTCAACTGTGGCAAGGAACCCTCGGGCATGATTCCAATCAAAATGTGTTGTTTTCCAGTTCATCGATTATTGTATGTCATATCATATATTTTCGGCAATTTACTCCTATTTTCGTATGGGCAACTTTACTTCAAGAAAGCAAGGAGAAAGATTATGAAACTCAAAACAATTATTTTTATTCTATTTTTTGGGCTGTTTAGCACGTCCGCCATGGCTCAAAATTCCGATTTCCGGGGCTCGCATTCTCTCGGAGAAACGGATGGTCATATGGGCATAAGTTCGGGTGTGAAATTGACGATCCCGTTCAGCGCCAAAAATGACTCGTACAAGGAGAAAGCCCGTTTCGGTTGGACCTTGTCCGTTGATAGCCCCTCCCAGAGGCTCTTGGGTGGTCTCTCATCGGCCCAGTCTACTAATGTTCTGGAGCTAGGTTTTTTCGAAAATGGACAGCCCAACATGATGCTGATAGGACAAAACATTTACGCACCTATATTTGATCCCTCTCAGATGAGGGCGGATTCTGGTGAAGAGTCTGTCTCCCCCGAAAAATCGAAAACGATACTTTATGTAGCGGGAGGGGCACTGCTTTTAGGAGGCTTAACGGTTGCTATCACAAGTGAAGCGATTGATGATTTAGTTAATTGCGATTTCAGCGACGGTGGAAATTCACCACAGTGCGGTTAAGATTCCTGTATTGAAAAAGATGAATAAACTCACCCTTTTCAATATAATTGTCGAGTTTGGATGAGCCTCGCTTGGCGTGTTTTCTTTCCGCCAAGCGAGGCTCGGAATTTCACTGTCCGATTGTCTTATTTAATTTCGGACAGAAGCTCTGGCGCTGTTACGAGTTGGCGGACGCCGTGGCTCTTTGTTTCGTTAAAGACATTGCCGCTTTCCGCCCACGCATCGAGGGAGGCGATGTCGAGCTTTTGACATTGCGGACGGACGGACCATGTGACTTGTGCAGGTGAACACACCGATTGCGTGTAGCTCGGCCCTGTTGTTGACCCTAAGAATTGAACCGGTGTTCCCGTGCCCGTTGGCAAGGCCTTTGGTTGATGCAATCCACCAACCTTATTTCCAGCATAAGCATAATCCATAAAGTCTGCCGCATTGCGATCATTCACCACCAGGAAGACTTGAGTTTCCACGCGCAAGGCCGGATTGTCGCAAGAGACGCAAGGCGCAAGGCTCTCGCCAGGTTCTGTGTCGCAAGATGTGTGGACCCAGTGAACCTCAATCGTATTGCCGGGCACAACCTTGCCGTAATCATTGCCTTCATAAGGCGCGAGCTCCGCGGCGGTTAGGTCTTCAGTGCCGTTACAAGCATAGCCGCCATAGTCAGTGTCATTTACAAAGACGTTGAAACCTGGACCCTTGTGCTCCGCATTTGTGTGAGAGTGGATGTTACACAAATTCAAAGCCGTGCTGGCCGGTGCCACATCAAAGATGGTCGTGTTTAATCCGACTTTTGAAGAAATATCGCGAGGCGTTTGTGGACCCATTGTCAAACAAAGGTCTTCGGATGCGGACGCCATTTCTGGTTTGTCCGCCATGTCTGTCTTAGTTGATTCTGTTGCAGTACAGGCGGTTAAGCCGAGCGCGGCGACGCTTAAAATGAGAGTTGTTTTTGAAAATCTGTTCATTGGAGTCTCGTTTCAAAATAGTAACAATGTGAACGCAGTGTGCGGCGAATGGTCTAGTTACGCAATATAAAGCGAAACGGTTGTTTTTATTGAGTTTATGTTACTTAATAACTTCCTTCAGCGTCCGCTGCAGGAGGTCATTTTGTCTTTGGCAAATGGATCTCATAATCCCTTGGCGGCTGATTAGGTGACGTCCTAGCCAGAGTAGGGGACCGAAGAATGGTGGAGATTGATTTTCAATTTACCTGCATCATCAAGGATATAGCCAAAAGAATATTCAACTTTAGTTTCCGACCCATCTGGTCCCGTAAAGAAGTAATTACCCATTGCCATTGCGGACTGATCATTGGTGTAAATGCCGTTGCTTTCCCAGCGAACATTTGTCCAGCCTTTGATTGCAAATCCGCTATCTTCGGTTCCTTCAGTGCCGATAAAGTAAGACAGCGCTCCCTCGAATGTGCTACGAAATTGGTCGTGAGCAGCCATTGTCGGTTTGAACATAACAGCTGTCTCGTCATAGGCGTAGAGCGTCTCGATATGCTTTCGGGCACGGGCTTTAAAATCCCCTTTGGCAGAGTGAGTGCTGGAAATCTCAACGATTCCGTTACCCCATTCGGTTTGTGCTGCGATGACGTCGGCTTCTGAAATCATGATACCCTCTTTATTTAAACTCTGGCAGATTTGGCGGGGGCGCTCTTAGTGAATCCAACCGTTATTTCCAGTGCAATTTTACTTGCTGATTTTTCTATGCGTTCCTTTCAAACCTGAAGGTCTTTGGGAATTCATAGTCTCTGGAGTAGTCTTACACCGCTAACTCACACTTGGCTGCATGAATTTTTATAAGTCAGGCGATAAAGAATCTATGATCGTTATAGCTGTGGACTATGAATGTGTCGGGGCTAACCATAAAGGCGATCAAGTTCCGACTTGATGATTGCAAAGGTCGGAGGGTGAAACCCATATGCGGTATGGGTACAGCTGACTTCATATTGTTTGGCTTGCGGTGTCCACCGGTCAATAGACGCGCTCCAATGCACGATTGCATCATGTTTGGAGTAAATAGAAATCACCGGACATTGAATGGGAGTGTCGTGCCGCTTGACGGTTTGCTCAGCAATCCAATCTACGTCTAATCCACGCCGGCGATAGCGCCCGTTCACAAAGCTATATTTCGGGCCGCCAATTAAGGGGCTGCCGAGGCTAATAACGATGCTGACATGATCAGGATAGTCGCGAGCGGCTTCCCGTGCGAGAAATCCGCCCAAGCTCCAACCGACCAAAGCAATGGGGCGGCCCAAGGCTTCGCTTCGCCGTTTGACGGATGCGCCGAATTGATCACAGAGGGCAGGGACAGACCCTTCACCGCGATTGGGTCGATCGCGCTCGCCTTTCGCCCAGCCTTCAGACAGGTCGGAAATTCGCCCGGTCCAGCCTCTTCCGGCCAGGTTCCTACCCATCTCCCAGCCCTGAGCGTCATATCCTGACTTCGACAAAAAGCGTCGCAGAACCCGCATCGTCTTATCATCGGCCCACAAGCCCGGGACAACAATAACGGGCGGGTTTCCGTCAACATCTGCTTTGGCCTGCGCCAGGGTCTTTGGCAGACCTCGAATCTCCCACGGAAATAGGGGTATCCGTAGCAATTTTCGCCGCTGGGGACCCCGTAATTCAGGTGTGTTTTTTAACGACATATATAATGTATAAAAGGGGCGGCTTATTTGCTGATTAGGTCAGCCAATATTTGCCCGATCTCGTCCTGCTCCATCACGCCATTGAAAAGTGCCGATCCGGGGCCCGTGGCGAACAAGGCCACATCTTCGCCAGCATGTGTTTCACTGCCCAGATTTACAGCCGTTTGTTGCCTGTAATCCGGAGCTTGAACCATGTTGTCGGTCAATACATCCGAGTTGGCCTCGCGGACGTTTGGGCCGTTTTGATATCCAAGTGTCGTATAGGGCTTTCCGTCCTCATCAAGATTATACTCCTCCGCGGGGCCGCCTGTTTCTCGGTCCACACCGCGGGACAAGCCGAGGATTGGATTTCCGCGAACTGGATAACCCGCCATTGTAAAGACATGGCTATGATCGGCCGTAACAAGAATGAGAGTGTCGTCACCAGCTTTGGCAACGGCCGCTGCTACCGCTTCATCCAAGGCCTCAAGATCTTTTAGTGCGCGATACGCATTGGTACCGTGATGGGCGTGATCAATGCGGCCGGCTTCGACCATCATAACATATCCATCTTTATCGCTGGAGAGGCGGTCCATTGTATATGTCGTCATTTCCGCGAGTGAAGGCTCATCCGTTCCTGCGCGATCAGCCTGGAATGACATGTGGCTACTGTTGAATAGGCCCAATACACGCTGATCGGTGGGCGCCGCCATTAACTCTGCTTTTGTACTGGCAACGGTTCCGGGCCAGGCTGCGACTTGTGCATCTGTAAATTCTTTTCGTCCGCCGCCAAGCGCAAGGTCGACGTCGCTCTCGATGAGTTGCTGTGAAATACTTTTACAGGGCAGAAATTCCGGCAAAACTGAGAGGTCTTTATCGGCTTCTATGTCTCGGCTCGCTGAATGAGAGTACATCACGGCGGGCGTGGCGTGCGTCAGGCGTGCTGTGGAAATCACACCAACGGCCTTATTGACGGCTTTGGCCTTGTCCGTAAGTGTCGGAAGGGTCTCGCCGCCGCATCCTTCAACGACCATATCTCTTATGTCTGTGCTTGGCCGAACGTTCACCGCCCCGATATTTGTCTTATATCCAGAAAGAATAGCAGTGGCTGTCCCGGCTGAATCTGGGACCTGCGCATTCGTATTATAAGTCTTGATCAGCGCGAGCTGCGGAAATTTGTCAAAAGAGAGCTGATGTTCTTCGCCTTTCAGGCCTCTTTCTTGACCAACAAAGATGCGTCCGGCGGTGATTGTCGAGATTCCCATACCGTCACCGATGAAGACAATGATGTTTTTTGGAGTCGAATCGGAATTTTTATGAGTCGCGACTGAACTTTTTTCACCTGAATCAGCATTTTTTTTCGAGGTGATTTGGGTCGAAGACTCACCCGAATTGCTATTTTTTTGATTTTCTGCTACACACCCGATCTGCAAAAGAGCGGTCGAAAGACATAAAAACGCTGCAAAGCGTTTGATATGTTGAATTTTGGCGGCCATTTTTGGGGTCCTTGTGGATAAGTGGTCTTTGAAAACCACGGTTTTATGGGGGTTTCCGTAACACAAGTCATATGACCTGCAAGTAAAAGCATTTTTCTGCAGGAAATACGAAAAAAGGTGTTGCGGAAAAAAATTCGTTTACCTATATAGCGCTCCTCGCTGAGAGACACACAGTCAATCGGCGGGACGCGGAGCCCCTCTCCTCGAGCGGGGCTTTTAATTTGGAAGCGGTTCAATCCGTAACCAGCTGTTTTACATCGTGAATATTGGGAAGAGAGACGCAGGCGGCGTTCGGCTGTGAGCAGACTTGGCAACAAGCTGCACATCAAATGAACGACATATGTCTGAAGTTTCTTTTCGAAAGTTATGACATTGCTTGGCCTGATTTATCAGGTTGAGGAACTCGTAATTTTCTTTGAACGCACAAACGCTGAGATGCTTTGCATCTCAACGTCAGTGAATAACGACATATGTCAGTTTCACTCTCAACCTGAGAGTTTGATTCTGGCTCAGAACGAACGCTGGCGGCGTGCTTAACACATGCAAGTCGAACGAGAAGCTACCTTCGGGTAGTGGACAGTGGCAGACGGGTGAGTAACGCGTGGCAACCTACCTTTCAGTAAGGGACAACAGTTGGAAACGACTGCTAATACCTTATACGTCCTCCGGGAGAAAGATTTATCGCTGATAGATGGGGCCGCGTTAGATTAGCTTGTTGGTGAGGTAATGGCTCACCAAGGCGACGATCTATAGCTGGTCTGAGAGGATGATCAGCCACACTGGGACTGAGACACGGCCCAGACTCCTACGGGAGGCAGCAGTGGGGAA
>JBDWGH010000006.1:0-99693 GCA_039975855.1 Litorimonas sp.
CGCCGTGTTGGTAATATCTGTACCCGCATCAATGTCGTCTTGGGTCACCGTATAGGTCGCCGTGAAGATCTGGCTGTCGCCCGGATCAAGATCGGCACTGGCCGGAGATGGCGCAGACAGTGTCCCCGTGCCAGAATGCACATCTGAGATAGAAACACCTGTCATGGTGACATTCCCTGTGTTCATGACCTCATATTCATAAGTGATGATATCGCCTTCTGAGACATCAGTTGTATCGGACGCTGTCTTCTCAATCGTCAGAAGGGGATCAGCGGCCTCTACTGTGACGGAGGCATCATCCGTGACAGCTCCTAACGTGCCTTGCGCAGGTGTCGCGTTGAGCGTGGCGTCATTTGTAATTGGAGCGCCAGAATCTATGTCTTCCTGAGTAACGACATAAGTCGCAGCGAAATCAACAAAATCTCCTGGCGCAAGAGTTACGACATTTGCAGGCGTGACGGCAGATAAGCTGCCTTCACCGGAATGCACATCGGAGACGGATAGGTTGGACAGGCTGACCGTGCCTGTATTCGTCACGCGGTAACGATAAGTAACCGTGTCACCTTCTTGAAGGTTCGTCGTCACATCAGGTGTTTTCACCAATGTGGCACTTGTGACCGGTGTTGCTAGCGTAACGGTTTCATCGTCTGAGACTGGTACATAAGTTCCGCGAGCCGCCGTCGCGCTACTGGTCGCGGTATTTGTGATATCAAGACCCGCGTCGATGTCTTCTTGCAGGACTAAATAGGTTGCCGTGAATATTTGAACGTCACCTGGATCGAGATCAACGCTAGCTGGGGTGATATCGGACAGCATCCCCTCGCCGCTATGCACGTCAGAAATCGAAACGCCGGTCAATGTGACATTGCCCGTGTTTGTGAATCTGTAGCTATAAGTAATCGTATCGCCTTCTTCGGCGTTCGCTGTTTTAGAAGCCGTCTTGAGAAGGGTTGAGTTTGGTGCCGCGTCGATAACAGTGACGGACTCATCGGATGTGATTGTTGGCAGAGATCCGCGAGCCGGCATCGCATTTAGTGTGGCGATGTTTGTAATAGGTATGCCTGCATTCACATCATCCTGAGTAATCGTGTAGGTTGCCTCAAAGGTCTGATTCTCACCTGGAGCGAGATCAACAGAGGCCGGCGTAATGGTGGATAGCGTTCCGGTACCCTCGTGCACATCTGAAACGGAAACACTGCTGAGTGTTACATCGCCTGTATTCGTAACAAGATATTCATATGTGATGGTCTGACCCTCTGTCAGACCTGTATCTGCACTTGCAGTTTTAACGAGGGTCGCGGCCGCATTTGGGGACGCAAGAGAAACAATTTCATCCGCAGTCCGTGTACCCACAAGCGTTCCACGAGCCGGCGTTGTGTTCAGAGTTGCCGTATTGGCAATGTCAGTACCTGCATCAAAGTCGGCTTGGGTAATAACATAGGTCGCGGTAAAGTCCTGCGACGTGCCAGGGGCGATATTGGCGCCCGATGGAGTAATCGATGAAAGTGATCCTGTTCCGTCATGCACGTCGGTTACAGATGTATTTGTTAAAGTGACATTCCCCGTATTTTGAACGGTATATGTATAGGTAACAGTGTCGCCCTCTTCCAAATCCGCATCCGGGCTTGCGAGCTTGGAGAAAACCGCTTCCGGTGTCGGAGCGGTGATAGAAACTTGGGCATCATCGCTTCCGGCATTTAGAGTACCCCGGCGCGGGGTACCTGTCGGTGTGGCGGTATTCGTAATATCCGTTCCAGCATCCACATCCGCTTGGGTAATATCATATGTCGCCTCAAACGTTTGGTTTTCGCCTGGCGCCAGAGTTAAAGGCGCGGGGGAAATAGCTGACAAAGTTCCTGTACCTGAATGCACGTCGGAGATCGTCACATCATCGATCGTGATGTTGCCTGTATTCGTAACAAGATATTCATATGTAATTGTATCGCCGACGGCGGCATTCGTCGTCTGCGAGGCTGTTTTTACAATTGTAAGGGTCGGATTTGCCGCCGGACCCGGAATAGTCAGGGTACCCGAGACATCGCCGAGCTGACCTTCCGTCGGATTCGCTGTGACTTCAGCGGTATTTACGAAAACAATATCGTCATCAATGTTGGCTTGGGTCACAATGTGCTGACCCGTACACGTCATGCTGGCACCCGTGACGAGGCTGCTCTGCGGACAGCTCACGGCGCCCGTAATGAAAGTATCGTCAACAACGATGTTATTTAGGGTAACGGATCCAATATTCGTCACGAGAAATTCGTAATTGATGGCTTCTCCAACAGTCGAGTAGCTCATTTTATCCGCTGTCTTCACAATCGTAATACCCGGCGCCACTTCTGGCGTACCTGTTGCATCATTGCCGTCGCGGAAGAACCAAGCGTTATCGCCACCGGCAAAACCTGCATCATCGAGATCACGGATAAATGGCGTCGTGCTACCGACTGTTAGAATATTGGTCAGCACAGCCCCCGGGAGATCAAACCAAGCCGTACTGGTCTCAGTTGAGACTTGATTTCGGAAGCATGGTTCAAACCCAATGCTTGTTGTGCCTGTCCGGTTCGTGCGTTCCACATCTGTCGCGCCAAGGTCTGAAAGACTGCTAACCAAAATACCGTTTACTAAGAATGATACATCTTGGTAATCGAAGTCGTCATTCGTGCCGCTCGAGCCGACGCTAGCAGGACACCCGTCTGCATCCCGCACCGTCAAGCGGGCATACCCCTCGACGATTGATCCCCCGAAATAGTCTGAACAAGACACGATCCCGCAGTTAAGGGCTTGAGCGGGACCAAGTTGGAATGTGTCGTCACCTGGCTGACCTTGTGGAGCAGCACGAAAAGCCACAGGGTCACCGGTTCGGGCAAACCCTTCAAATTGCGTCGATGGGTTGACGAACTGATAGTAAAGGTTGCCGTTTTGGCCAACCAGAACAAACATTGTTCCGCCTACAGGAGGATAAGTGTTAGGTATCTGTCCGTTTCCATTAGGAACGGTTTCCGTGAACGTCGTTGCCCAGGCCGTTGGGGCTGTGGCCACGCCCGCCAGTAAAAACCCGGCGACGGCGGACGCCTTTGCAGTCCCCCGTATATAGCGCTTCGTTTTCTCAGCAATTTTGGTCAGTAATCCGAGCATCGGACGCGTTCCTTGATTTCGTTGAAGCTTCAAGCTCCGTCCGAAACCGTGAACGCAATGTTAAATTCCGTTGAAAGATGTAGTTAACAGACTCTTAATCTGTTATTTTCAGTTCAGAAGTGTTAACATTAAGGATAAAAATAGATCTATCTAATTGGTTTAAAAGAATTTTTTTGTTAGGACAGGTTAATCTTAACAGGCCATAAATACACCCATAAATGGTATTTTTTTCCAACTCCACTGCGAAATCGGGTGATTGAGCCACTCTCTATGTGAGTGTCATATGGGTATCGAATAGGAACCTGTTCGACATTTTTGTTCCTTCAATTTTCTTTACCATGGGCTGTATTAAGAAGGTTTGCTTTAACGCCTTAGTTACAATTTGGAACCTATGGGCTTTGGGATGCCCAAATCAGTAAAAACCTATCCTACGCCCGGAAAAGCACCTGAAATCTTCTATGATCAGGACGCTTGCCCCATCCGGAATGTTTTGGGTCTGCTAGGCCGGAAATGGCCGAGCCTTATCCTATGCCACCTTTCATTCGGGTCTCACCGCTTTTCAGAACTGCGAGGCGCAATAGCTGACATATCACAACGTATGCTGGCCCAGACCTTGCGAGAATTGGAACGTGACGGTTTGATCACAAGGGATATGTCACCCTCTGTTCCCCCACGTGTGGATTATGCCCTCACACCGCTCGGCGAATCTTATATCGAGCCATTACAAAACATGCTCAATTGGGGCGCAAAGCATCAGGGTCGAATTGACATCATAAGACGGGCACATGACTCAGAGAACTCCGTCAAAGCGGCAAGTTAGCCCCCTCCCCTGAAATCAGATTGTCGGGACCACGAAAACTGGTCGATCAACAAGCCGCACTTCCTTTCTATCCTGTAAACAGGTGCCTTGACCAAAATTGAGACTGGTGGCCGCTAAAAAGGCGAAGTGAACGCTTGATCCGTGACTTCGTTAGAAATTCGGACGAAGATATCTCTTTCGTTTTCCAAAACACTCTCGATTCGTCCCCTTTTGGCGATTTTTGGTCGGAACTCGATTGAATTAGCGAAAAATCGGAAAATCCGCTTTTGAATTTAAGGCCCCTAGAGCTTAATTCGAGACAGTTGGCTAGTTGGACACCAAAAACCAATTCTACCCCACCTAGCGGGCAACCTCGTCAAAATTTGAGCCGAAAAAACTCTCCTCGCGCCCCTGCTCTACCCGTAAGTCTCTGAAAATAAGGCTATTTTTGCTATCTTACCCCGCTAAGCTAGCATTGCTAGCATTGCTAGCTAAGCTATATTCTAAGGCTAGCCATGATAGCTTGCCAACGTTTGCTAGCTAAGCATGGGTTCATGGCAAGCTTGGTAACCTATCATTAACCTTTCCCGCGCATTGACTTCCAAAGACGAATTTTCGTCAAATTTCTTCTTGAGGAGCGATATGCCCGTCATCAGTTTTGCAAATCCAAAAGGCGGCACGGGGAAGTCGACATCCGCGCTGATCTTAGCGCTCGAATTGGCTCATCGAGGCGGCAAAGTTGCGCTCGTCGATTGTGATCCCAACCAAGTCACGGCCGGATGGGCGTCCGCGCGCGAAGCCAATGGCGACACCATTCCATTTACGGCAATTCCCAATCCAGGTGAGGGGGATGTCATCGATGTGCTCGATTCATTAGCTGCAGAATACCCGTTCGTCATTGTTGATCTAGAAGGCACGGCTTCACTGATGATGAGCCGGGCGATGAGCCGATCCGATTTGACCGTCATTCCAATGCAAGCCAGTCCAGTCGATGCCAAGCAGGCCGCGCGTGCAGTGGCGTTAATTCGCGTTGAAGAGAAGACCCTCCGTCGCCGCATTCCAATGCGCATCCTCATGACGCGTAATAATCCAGCAATCCGGACACGTGATGAAAAAGCAATTGTTGAACAATTAGAATCGGCGGGTGTCCCTATGCTGGACGTACCTTTACATGAACGCGCCGCTTTCAGGGCCCTATTCTCTTTCAACAAAACCTTACGTGAGCTGACCAAGGCGGAAAGTGCGGGATTACCTAAGGCTTTGGAGAATGCTGAAGGGTTTGCCTATTTCGTCATCAAAGCCCTGAAGGATGAAATGCGCGGCGAAACTGAAGCTGAGTCAGAAGCGGCATAAGGGGACAAACAATGACAGATGATACAATTAAACGCGCCAGTTTTGGCTTTGACGCCGATTTTGGGGATCTCTCGACTGTGAAACCCACGGGGACCGCTTCAAAGGCAAAGCCAACAACAAAGTCTAAAACCGCCAAACCCAAAGCTGTTACGAAATCCCCGCGGAAACCAAAACCGAAGCCTCCCGTTCGTAAAGCCCAGGACGCCTTGGCGGACCGCTTAGCGAAATCACAAGGCTTCACCTCTAGAGAAGCTAACCAATCAGCGGCTGCACCCGTTCTAATGAAGAAGCGGCGCCGCATTCAACATGATGAACCTGTTGATCAGCTGTCCATTCGGGGACCCGTGAGAGTGCTAAACGGATTTATCGATTATTGCGAAGAGCATAAGCTTTCATATTGGGAAGGCATGGAACGTTTGGTTGAGGAAGCAGGGTAGGGCGCTTATTGCAATCGCCGAATGTGCGGTTGAGATCTTCACTCGAGGGATCTTTTTAATCTTATTTCCTCTTAATCTCCTCTCACAACAGACGGTTTGTTAAGTTTAGGGGAGTTTATAATGTTTAGCCTTCCGCGATCCCCTATTTTGCCGCGCTTAAACGAGGGGTGTGGCACCCGTTTTCAGGACCAGATGTACCTAAGTGCAGGATGAGAAGTACCAAAACGCAGGAGCTGAAGTACCCCGTAACAGGAGCTTAGGCACCTGAATGCGGGAGCTTTAGGCGGCAAAATTTCGTAGCCAAAATAACCTATTAAATACAATGTGTTACGGGGCATTTATATCGGCCGTGCAGACTATAGGTACCTGTTTACAGGACGTAGCGCTCCGATTCGCGAATCGTCCCGCAGATGGGTGCCTAAAGATGCCTGGCCTTCTTCTTCGATTCGCGAAAGACAGGGTGAGATTGGGATTATGCCTCATTTCCAGGCCGATTCGCGGGGAGGGACCAAGAGGGGCACTTAAAAAGTACCCATTTACAGGATAGATTACATCTTATTGATATAAAGCACCCGTTTACAGGAACGAAATTTGAGTAAGTACATCCGAAGTACCCGATTACAGGATATGGAACCCGTCTAGGGCTTGACGACGGGTGCCTTTGGGTCAGAACAGTTCGTAAGGCATCCAGAACGCAAGGGATTCGGGGTGCCTTTGGAGACCGGTCACATGTCCGACCCCAACACGAAGCCGACCAAACAATCGACGCCAAAACGTCGTAAGAAAAAATCCCCTGCCTCAATTCGGGTGGTCACACCTTCGCAAACTTTGACCAATCGTCCACTTAAGAAGCATGTTGCTGCGATTCATACGGATGGTCATCTGTCTTTGCTTCAACGCAAATTGTCCAATGTTCTCTTGCTGAACGCATATGACGAGCTTTTGACGCAGACGGAGCATGAGATTGATGAAAAGACGCTCTGTGTCATGCTGGGGTATGACTCAAATGACCGCAAACCTCTTAAAGAGTCCCTGAAGGCTTTGGCCTCCGTTCACGCGGAATGGAATATTCTTGGCGATAATCAGGAAGAGGTAGAGTGGGGCGTGTCTAGCTTGTTATCTCATGCTATTCTGTCGCGCGGAAAGTGCCGGTATGGCTACTCACCCGCTCTTGCTGAAAAACTGTACAACCCAGACATTTACGCCAGCATCAATATGGCTATTCAGCGTAAGTTCCGATCCAAACATGCGCTTGCGCTCTATGAGAATTGCTACCGTTTCAAAACCGTTCGGTCTACTGGGTGGTGGAAACTGAAAACCTTCCGGCGCTTAATGGGCGTGGATGACAGTGATTATTATCGTCAATTCAAACATTTGAATGCCAAGGTGATCAAGCCGACCGTAAAAGAAATCAACGCGGTTTCGGATATTCAAATCACACCTGAGTTCAAGCGATCTGGACGTTCAATCACGGAAATCCGGTTTTTGATCGGGGCAAATCCGCAATTACCCCTCCTGGACATTGATGATGATAGGGCTGTCAAAGGAACGACGGTTTATCAGAGGTTGGTCGCATCCGGCATCTCTCACAAATTGGCAGAAAGCTGGATTGCTCAGCATGGCGAGGATTATTGCGCTGCAAAGCTGGACATTGTTGATACTCAAAAAGCCTCAGGTGCGAAGATCGTTTCTGTCTCAGGGTTTTTATCCGCCGCCATTAAAGAAGACTATAAAGACGAAACCGCTGAACGCAGCGCGTCGACCAAAGCGGAACGAGAGACTCAAGATGCGGCCCGACGCGAAAAGGCGGAACGTGAGCAAGCCTCGCGGCGGCGAAACGACGAGGCGCGCGAGGCAGAGAAGCGCGTTTTATTGGACCGGATAAAAGCTTCACGAGCTTGGTTTGACAATCATTCCGATGTTGAAAAAGCCCGAATCCTAAAACGGTTTGAGGCGACGCTCGACAAACCCTTCCTGCGCGCGGACTTTAAACGGGCCAAGCTTGACGGGGCAGGGGTAGCCTCTAGATTTGCTGATTTCGTAGATCTTGAATAGGGCCTTCATCCCTTAAACTTGACTTAGACTGACGATCGTGGGAAATATCCCACATGAGCCAAGACATCATCACACGTATCGAAAATTTCGCTGCCAGCTCGGGTCAATCCGAGTCGACGCTCGCACGTAAAATTTTCAATGACGGCAAAACGTTGACCCGCCTGCGCAATGGTGGACAGTTAACCCCCCGAACACAGGAAAAGGCTATGGCCGCATTAGACACGCTTGAGCGTGAAGCCGCAGGACCTCTGGGTCAGAAGCTAACGCATTTAGATCGCTTAGAAGCGGAAAGTATTCACATAATGCGCGAGGTCGTCGCGCAATGCGAAAACCCCGTCATGCTGTATTCTGTCGGGAAAGACAGCTCAGTCATGTTAGAACTTGCGATCAAAGCGTTTTATCCATCGCCTCCGCCATTTGCCTTGCTCCACGTTGATACGCGTTGGAAATTCAAGGAAATGTACGAGTTTCGTAACCGCCGCGCCAAAGAAGCCGGCATGGAGTTGATTACGCACATCAACCCAGATGCAATTGCCGATGATGTGGGTCCTTTCACACACGGCTCCGCGGTCCACACGGACATCACGAAAACCCAAGGTTTGAAACAAGCCCTCGATGCCGGTAAATTTGACGCGGCTTTTGGTGGTGCGCGGCGCGACGAGGAGAAGTCTCGGGCGAAAGAACGCATCTTCTCTTTCCGCAATGAGCATCATCGTTGGGACGCGAAGAACCAACGCCCTGAATTATGGGACATATATAATGCTCGTGTTCAAAAGGGCGAAAGCATGCGGGTCTTCCCGATTTCAAATTGGACGGAATTGGACATCTGGCAGTATATCTACCGTGAAAATATCCAAATCCCTGGGCTTTACCTCTCCAAAAAACGTCCTGTTGTCGAACGCGACGGCGGGCTGATTATGGTCGATGATGAGCGCATGCCGCTTAAACCTGGCGAAAAGCCAATGATGAAGTCTGTCCGGTTCCGCACGCTTGGCTGTTATCCGCTGACAGGCGCTGTCGAGTCCGAAGCGACAACGCTAGAAGACGTCATACAAGAAATTCTTCTCGCGACAGGATCAGAACGGCAAGGCCGAGTTATCGACTCCGACGCCGGACAATCCATGGAGAAGAAAAAAGAAGAGGGTTACTTCTAATGGCTCATCACGACCCCCTCATTGCGCAAGACATCAAAGCTTATTTGGATGTCCAAGAGAACAAAAGCTTCCTCCGCGTGTTCACATGCGGCTCTGTTGATGATGGAAAATCTACCCTCATTGGCCGGCTGCTATATGACTCAAAGCTGATTTATGAAGATCAAATGGCCGCGATTGAGCGCGATTCAAAAGCGTCCGGCACACAAGGTGAAAAGCCTGACCTTGCACTGCTCGTTGATGGCCTTGCTGCAGAACGTGAGCAGGGGATCACAATCGATGTGGCTTACCGCTTCTTCTCTACGGATAAGCGCAAGTTCATCATCGCCGACACGCCTGGTCATGTTCAATACACGCGAAATATGGCGACAGGCGCGTCGACTGCTGATGTTGCAATCCTGCTGATTGATGCCCGTTACGGGGTTATGGAACAAACCCGCCGCCATGCTTTTATCGCAAGCCTTTTGGGGATTCCTCAAGTTGTTGTCGCCGTGAACAAGATGGACCTTGTCGATTTTGATCAAAGCAAGTTCAATGAAATTGACGTCGCATTCCGGAACTTCGCGAAAAACCTAAACTTCAAAGACATTATGACGGTCCCTGTCAGTGCTTTGGACGGCGATAACGTCACAACTAAATCTGACGCGGCGCCGTGGTATAATGGCCCCAGCTTGCTGGAATTCCTCGAAGATGTCGAAGTTGACCGTCAAAGTCTTGAAGCGCCGTTCCGTCTACCTGTGCAATGGGTGAACCGCCCGAACCTGGATTTCCGCGGTTTCTCAGGCACGATCGCGTCGGGTACAATATCTAAAGGCGATGAGATCATGGCGATGCCGTCGGGCAAACGCTCTAAGGTCAAGGACATCGTTCTTTACAAAGAGAGCCTCGACCACGCCCGCCAAGACCAAGCTGTTACAATCACATTGGAAGATGAGATTGATATTTCGCGCGGTGATATGATCTGTACGCCTGAACTACCAAACGAAGTTGCGGACCAGTTCCAGGCACATCTAATTTGGATGGACGACACGCGTCTCTTCCCAGGCCGTCAATATCTGATCCGTACGGCCAATATGGCTGTTGCTGGATCAGTAACAGCATTGAAGCACCGTATAGATGTTGCCGATTTCTCTGAAGCGGCAGCCAAGACCCTAGAGTTGAACGAGATCGGCGTTGTGACATTGTCACTGACCAAGCCTATTCCGTTTGACCCCTATCTGAATAACCGCACGACGGGCGCTTTTGTGGTCGTTGACCGCATGACGAACCGGACTGTGGGTGCAGGTACGATTGATTTTGCGCTTCGCCGTTCACAGAACATTGTGCGTCAGGACTTCACGGTTGATCATGATGCTCGCGCTGAGCAAAAGGGTCAACGGCCTGCGACGCTCTGGTTCACGGGTCTGTCGGGTTCTGGTAAAAGTACAATTGCCAACCATGTTGATCAGCTCTTGTTTGAACGCGGCCATCACACTTACACTTTGGACGGAGATAATATCCGTCATGGGCTAAACCGTGATCTAGGCTTTACAAAAGAAGACCGCGTCGAGAATATTCGCCGCATTGGTGAAGTGTCGCGCCTCATGAATAATGCCGGATTGATTACGATGTGTTCTTTCATCAGCCCATACCGTGCCGAGCGTCAAATGGTTCGAAGCAAAGCGGGAGAGGGGGCCTTCATCGAAATCTTCGTCGACACGCCATTGGACGTTGCTGAACAACGTGATGTGAAAGGTTTGTATAAGCGGGCACGTGCAGGTGAGATCAAAAACTTCACTGGTATCGATTCCGAATATCAGCCGCCGCAAAACCCAGAAATTCATGTGAAAACAGTTGAAACAAGCGCCGAAGAGGCTGCCGCGATCATCGTTGAATATCTGGAATCCAACGGCTTCCTGACAGTTGCCGGACTTTAAATAGGCCAAAGGGCGTGGCGGATTTCGACCTATTTAATGGGGATGCCGATGGCATATTCTCATTGCTGCAATTGCGGCAGGTTGACCCGCGCCCTGATGCGGTCCGCATAACGGGTGTTAAGCGTGATACGCAGTTGTTTAAACGCGTCTCCGAGCAAGTTGGTCCCGGTGACCGGATTACGGCTTTGGATATTGGTATGGCCCGAAATGCGGCCGGCCTTGGGTCTGCTTTGGAGGCGGGCGCAGAGGTTTTCTTCTGCGATCATCATGCCACTGGCAGTATACCAGAAAATGAGAACCTAACGGTTCTCATGGACGAGTCGGCGCAAACCTGTACGGCCTATTTGATTGATCAGCATTTAGGCGGAGCCAAGTCTGCTTGGGCGGTTTGCGGCGCTTATGGTGATAATTTTCAAGCACTCGCCGCGCGGATAGCCGCGGAGCGTCAAGTCACACTTCCCTTGGGGCAATTGCGAGAGCTGGGTGAGCTCGTCAATTATAATGCTTATGGTTTGACGATCGAGGATTTGCATTTCCATCCGTCTGACCTCTATGCGCGCCTGTCAGCCTATCCAGACCCGATGTCTTTCATTGAGGATGCGCCCGAGGCTTTGGATACCTTGCGTCAGGGACATCGTTCGGATTGGGATATCGCGGAAAGCGCTCGCGAAATTCATATCTCCAATGCAGGCCAAATCCTATCGCTTCCGGCGAGCCCCGCATCGAACCGGATCAGCGGCTTATTTGCAAATGCGCTTGTAGATGAGGAACCGGATAAAGCTTTTGCCGTCCTGACCCATTTAGGCTCGGATAGCGGCGGCTATCGCGTGTCTGTGCGCGCGCCTCTCGCCCGTAAAACACGGCAAGCTAATCATTTCGCGGCCGAGTTCGGAGGCGGCGGCCGCGCCGAAGCAGCAGGCATTGATCTGCTGACGGACGATGACATGACCCGCTTTATTGATGGGTTTACGGCAGGGTTTGCGTCTTAGTATTAATCAGGTGAATTCTGCGCAAAACACGGATCTGCCAAGTGTATTTCTTTGGGCGTTTTACGCCGCTCAGTTTTGACAGCGCCAGATTCGCTAGGAATGCAACCAAGGCCGATAGTCATCCGAACCGATTTTTTCAGCTACAAGTTTTGCAGCCTCTTTTAACGAAATAGTTTTCTCCATTCGGTTCTTTTGTATGAATGCATATCCACCCAGAAAAGCCTCAAAATCATCCGCTAACTTATTTTGGTTTATAGTGTCGCCATCAATATACTGTGCCCAAATCTCGCCCGTCTTCGTCGAAACAAAGATACCGCCAATTTCTCCGACAGCAATCTTCATAAACTCGCCGCTATCTTGATTAGTTGAGAGCAGATACTCTAAAAAACTATCTGAACCATTCCCAAATATCGTGCTTCCCAACTCAAGACTATCAAAATTACAAAGCAATAGAAGATCTCGAAATGAAGCTGGTAACTTTTGACCCAGTTGTTGTTCAAATTCATTAAGTTTAACGTTGCTTAGATATGGAGCGATGTAAGGTGGGTTCACCAAATTTGAGAAATCTTCGATAAACGCAACCAAATTTTGCCTGCTGTCAAACATAGATGCTTTCACAATTTCATCACGATTGGCATTGTTAGTTTTGTGAACACCAAGGCTCTTATCTCGATCACAACCAATCCACCCGCGTTCTATTCTGGACGAATTTCGCCAAATAGGCAAACTTTACCAGCGTCCTTCTTTGGGCGTTTTAAGCCGCTCGACTAATATCCGCTTTGCCCCTGATGCCGCCATAAATTCACTATTTCAAATTTCCGTCCCTGTTTCTGAAAATTGGAAACCGCATGATTTCAAACACCTATGCACAATCCCAACAGAATAATCCTCACTTTCCAAAGCTGTGATATATTGGACGAGTTCTTTCAAACACGGGACAGGTGAGGCCTCGCTTGCTGGTTTGGGAGACGATGGGTCTGAGCGTTCTGGCTGTGTAAATCGCTTTCGCGAAATACACTATGAGAAGCAGAGAGGTGCCGGGATTTTAGGAGTGAGAGCCGATGCGTGGGGCCAGAGATGCCTCAACTCGTAGGACAAACGGGCCGCTTCTTCAAAAACCATCGCCGCAGAGCCTGTTTGTCATCTTACAATTGGCAAACGCTGTCTTCGCGTAAAACACTTTTTTCTACCCTTTGGTATTCCATCGGGGAGACAACTCTGCGGGCATGTCCTGCTATATAAATTGCTTCGGCAGCCCGTCCTAAAACAAGGATAATGGGCTGCAAGCAATCCCGCTTGGCTTAAAACGTTCCGCTAAATTCGACATTCAAAATTGGGCCGAATTTGCGAGCTTGGAATTCTGTGAAATCTAGGACGCCGCGATCACGTCGATCCGTAAAGACTTGGCGTGTGAAATCTTCGCTGGAGTCAATCAGATTGATTAATTCCGCTTTCACTTTCATCCCGAACACATCCTTATGCTCAACAAAGGCATAGGTGATCGGGCGTTCAAGTGTTGGGTCATCCGTGGTGAACAGACGGAAGCCTTTATAGTCGGCATATTCGCGTACGCCCGCGCCATAAGCCCATTGCGTGTCCGGAATATCGTGACGCATACGCGCGTGCCAGAAGGTCTTGAGGTCTCGGCTGATTTGGCGAGAATTTAGCGTGACAGGGTCATCTACGCGGCTATCGCGCCATTGAATGTCGAGATCAAATTGTGTGCCTTCCCATCCCCAACGCGCGCCTTTGATCGAGGTGTTGAAGTCCACACCCCAGAGAGCGGCATTATCAATGTTACCGACAGCGTCGCCATCATCGCCAATCGGGATTCGGTCCACGAGGTCTTCAATAAATCGAACATAGGGATTCACGTTGACGGTAAAGCCTTGGCCGAAGTCTTTGTCGAATTCTATGCCTGCGCGCCAATCCTGCTGCGGTACAAGGTCAACATTTGCAGCCCGGTCAATATTATCGACAATATCGACAGAGGCGATGAAATCAAAGAAGCTGAGCTGCCCAACCCGGCGTTCCACATCAAACCTAACGGAGGTTCCGTCTTTCGGTTTATAAGTGGCGCGGACAAAGCCCTTTGGCCTTACAAAATCGTCAGAGCGTTCCCCAACAACTTCGAGCTTGGAATACTCCACACCTGCGGAAACTTGTAAATCCCATTTAGGCGAGAGCGCTCGGCTGTGGGTGAGGGTGGTTTCCGCCCGGCGTTCTTCGACACGATTGGTGGCGCCTGTGAGCGTTTGTTCGACAAAGACGCCGTCTTCTAAGACCCGCAAATCGGATTCAATATCCAACACGTTGAAAGCCCCTTCGACACCAAAGGTCCAATCACGGCCTTCAACCGGCGACCAGCTATATTCGGCTCGAGCAATGGATTCTGACTCATCGGCGAGGCGGTCGAAGATCGACCCGCTTTGCTGTTCTCCGTCCAATGAGAAGACTGAAAACTGGCTACGGGTCGGGGAGCGTTCGAACCGGTAATAACCAATGGCCTTGAATTTGCCCTCGCCGAGAAATCCGATCGTCAGAGGCAGTTCGTAATCTGCGCCGATCTTGGCATTCCATTCATTCTCGCCGCCATTGAACACTGTTTCTAAGTCTTCGCCCCGTGCGGTTTGTGCGCGCCTGCTGGAGCGAACGGTTTGCGTGGAATTGGTCTTGTTATATTCCAGATTGAGATTGCCCACATGATCTTCCTTGGGTTTCCAATTCAGATCGAGAACAACGCCTGGGCCATCATAATTATAGCGACCCAATTCGTCCCGTATTTCGAAGACAGTTCCGTCCGCCGCGGTCAGTGTTTCGGGTCCCCAATCGCCATTTCGATTTGACTCATTGCGAAGCTCTGCAGTGTAGCTTAGATTTCCTTTGGTTCCAGAAAGCGTGAGATGAGCATGCGTCAAATTTACAGGCTGACGTTCGCGGAATTCCGGCGCCCAGCTCCACGTACCTGTGCTGCCCGTTGCCTTCGTAATGATATTTGCGACTTGGCCGGAGAGGCCAGGAATATCCAATGATGCGCCGTCTTTGATCTCAATACGGACGACGCTTTCTGCGACGATACGTGTGAGCTGTGATCCGACATCTGATTTCCCGGTCAGGCGTTCTCCGTTGATAAGGACATTGGCACCGCCTTGTCCCAATCCGCGGCGATTATCTGCCCCTTGGAGCTGATAGCCCGGAATTTGATCAATCATGTCGAGCGCATTGCGCGGTGCATATTGCTCGAAAAAGGCTGCGTCATAGGTGTCATCTGTGGCTTGGGCGTAAGCTGCTAGGCCACAGGTTTGGCTCAAAATAAGGCCGAGTGCGACCGTTGCCGCGAGATGCGGCTTAGAAAATTTAGGCATAGGGGTCTCGGTTTTTCTGAGGTTAGTGGGAGGTTTTTTCAGTGTCGAAAGTTCCGTAAGTCACACGTGTGGTGTGCTGACCGTTCTTCCAATCCGTTAGTATAGTCAAACTATCCGGCGCAATCTCGACTTGGGACTTGCCGTCCATAAATCCATATTTATCCCAAAGATCGCAATACTTGCCGCGCAAGCGCTTTGGTAATGGTTCACCGTTTAGTATCATGGTCCCGTTCGGATGGCTGAGAGATACCGTCTCTTTGGAGTTTCTGATAAGTCCGTCTTTCAAGAGTTCGATCATGACCTTATCCCGAAATTCCTCGTGACGGTTCTGCGACCCACGGTCGATTTCAATATGGGCCTTTTTGTATTTTTTGGCAGCATATTCGGCATTCTTACGTGCTAGCTCTGCCTGACGCCGAGCCTCTACTTGCTGTTTACGAGCCTCATCTTGCTGTTTTCGAGCTTCGGCTTGCAACTTTCTGGCTTGCTTTTGATTGGCTTCAGATCGCGCAACTGACGCTGCCGTCGCGGCCTGAGAGCGCGCCATGCTCATGTCCTTTTGGGCTTTGGCGATATCTTTGCGAGCTTGTTTAAGGGCTTTGAGTTTTGCCTTTTTGGCATCTGAGTCGGGCATTGATCGCGTTTCACGCTCCGCAGCCTCGATCCCTTTTATCGCCCCCTCGAGCCCCTTCATTTCTGCGCGCCACTCGATTTCCGCTTCCTTCATCTCTTGCTTCCATTCGAGCTCTTCCTGCTTTCGCTCGATTTGCTCTTCATATAGGTCCTCGATTGCTTCGCGTCGGTCTTCAAAAATGTCAGAAATATCATCTGCGAGATCTTCGTAAAACTCGCTATAATCTTCGCGCTCGTCTTCGCTCAAATTATATGCCTCGAAGAAGGTCTGCAATTCGTCTTCATACCGGTCCATTTCTTTGGCAAATGCTTTGTAAGAAGCTTTGTCCTTGTCGATGAAACGTTGCATGTCGTCACCGTTCTGGAGTTTGGATAAATCCATCTTCATCAGTGCTGGTGGCGCGGGTGGAGCAGGCGGCACCGGTTCAACGGGCGGTTCACTCTCTAACAAGATGACGGTATCTGGTACAGTCGGCGGGACGGGATGAGCTTCCGCACGGGATGACGTTCCCAAGTAAACTGATCCCAATAACAGAGCGCTCAAGACGGACATCAGAATATGCTCCGGACGGCCGCGTTTCGGTGTCTGACCCGCCAATCGTGTCAGGCGGTCCATAAGCGGCATATCTTCGCCCGTCCCCGTTGCAGCCATTCCAAAAGTTGGGTGAGCTCCAATACGAAGGGCGGCTAACCCGCGGGCAAGGGTGAGAGGATCGCGCCCTTCTTTGACGGCAAGATCATCACACGCCTGTTCCCGGTCTTGATCGGCCCAGCGGCAGATAATGTGAATGGCAGGATGATAGAACAACACCGTTTTCACACCTGCTTGAATGAGGTTCAAAGCGTAATCATACCGGCGGATATGCGCCAATTCATGACGTAAAATGGCTTCGACTTGGTCAGCCGGTAGGCCTGTGAGAAAGCCCATGGGCACAAGGACAACAGGTTTTATTAGACCCAAAGTCATGGGTCCCGACACATTGGCGGACACGAACAATCTAACTTTGTCGGAAACACCGATATCTTGCGCGAGCTGCTTAAAGCGTTCGGTCCAAGCTGCATTAGGGTTTTGAATACCGAGCGTCCGGAGTTGCTGAACTTGTCCAAAAGCGAACGCGTATCGCAGGCTCATAGCGGCGAAGCCCAACGCCCATAAACAGGCTAAGATTGGGGTTATGCGCGATAAACCCAAGCTGGCTTGCGCCGCTGCGGGGTCAAATGGCGCGATCAATCCTGTAAACAAGCGCGGGGCTTCGTTCGCATTTGCCGCAGAGAGCGTGGCACCGCTCTCTGTGGCGATATTGGGAAGGCCGAGATAGACAGCAAAGGTCCAGACGAAAGCGGCCATACACCCTATAAGCGCCATGATCTGTCCGGCATGGCGCAGGGCGGGTGAACGCCCGCGTAAGGCCGCTCGCCAAACAATAACGAAAAGGAAAGCGAGGCCGCCTTGCCAAATCGAATGCAGGACAGCCCATCCTAGGCTGTCGAGTACATGCGTAAATTCCGCTCCCATTGTCGTCTCCCTCCGACTCTAATTATTTTTCTAGTTTTGCTATGAAGTCTTTGATCGCATTGATCTCTGCTTCCGATGTTGTTAGATTTCCGAGTGCGTGCATGACGAGTTCGCTTGCTGAGCCGCCGAAAGCATTTTGGACAAATCGTTCGTAAAGATCAGATTTTGTCGCGTCTTCAGTTTCTGTTGCACTATATAGGAATGATCGGCCTTGGCCTTGCTGTCGACTTACCAAGCCTTTGTCCAGCATTCGCTGAACTTGTTTCAGAACTGTGGTGTATCCAACGCCGCGTTCATCTTTTAGATGTGCGTGAACGGTTTTCACCGAACAAGGCTGGTTCTCCCAGAGGATTGTCAAAATGGCGGTTTCAGCGGCCGAAGGTTTTTTCATTTTTCTCATGATACGAGCTTTATGACGACAAATGTCGTATGGCAATCCTAAAACGACATTTGTCGTAATTAAGTTTCGTTCATGTATTCTGTGAACACATGCTTGACGCGACTCGCCCCACACTGTCCAAATCAAATGGATGGCATTTACCTTCATTCATACCGCCGATTGGCAGCTTGGGAAAAGCTTTGGTCAATTTCCGGCAGACATCAGCGGCGCGTTGCGGCTGGCCAGGCAAAGCGTGATTTCGCGAATAGCGGCCGCGGCGCAACAGGTCGGCGCTAAGCATGTACTTGTTGCCGGTGATGTTTGGGATAGCGCCATTCCGTCTAATACGACTTTGCGGCAACCGCTCGCGATCATGGGGGAGGCGGCAGAAATACAGTGGTGGTTGTTGCCGGGCAATCATGATCCAGATGGGCCGGACGGTCTTTGGGACCGCATTGATGCGGTGAAACCTGAGAATGTGCGGACATTGCGCGAACCCGTACCGTTTGAGATAGAAGCGGGCGTTTTTATATTGCCTGCACCTTGGTCCCGTATTCAACATGGTCAAGACCTTACGGATTGGATGCCGACATGTGAGACCCCTGATGGAGCTTTACGGATTGGATTGGCCCATGGCGGCGTTCGGGGCTTTGGCTCTGAAGGGGAGGGCGCGCGTGAAATCATTCCGCCTGATAGAGCCGAGACAGCGAGACTAGATTACTTGGCCCTTGGAGATTGGCATGCTCATGCCGAAATCTCACAGCGTACAGCCTATCCGGGCACGCCAGAACCAGACCGTCATAAGTCAGGTGCGCGCGGGCAGGTGTTGGCGGTGACTGTGGAGCCGGGTCAGACGCCCAAAACCGAAATCATTCCGACGGCCACTTATGATTGGCCTCTTATTGAATTGATCGCCGAACCTGAGAAAATTGAAAGCCAAATAAGCGACTTACGAACGGCCTTACGAACCGGGCAGCCACTTCGCCGCACTCATGTTCGATTGGATATCTCAGGTGAAATGACCGTTGAAAACTGGGCTCAGTTTGAAAGTTTCGCGGAAGAAATGTCTGGGGAATGCGCATCATTTGACTTACGCGGAGCGAAAAATGTGCGCTTGGTCGTCGTTGCTCAAGACATTGAATCCCTCGATGCCCAAGGGTCTGTTCGGGAAGCGGCGGAAAGTCTCTCCGCAAGATCCGAAAACCCTGACCTCTCGCTGGAAGATAGACAAATCGCATCAGAGGCCTTGCGCCTCTTGTTTCGTTATGCAGGTGGAACAGCGTGAGGATTAAATCTATCCGGTTTCGAAATGTCGGACCCTTTGGCGGGGACGGCGTTAAGTTGGAAGGATTCACGCCGGGATTGAATGTTGTCTGCGAAACAAATGAGTTCGGGAAATCCACGGTATTGAAAGCCCTGGAGATGATCTTGTTTAAGCCGTTCTCAAGTGCAGACAAACACATTAAAAGCTTGCGGACAGCCAATAGCGAAGAGGCGCCAGAGGGTGAGATTGTCTTTTCGAGTGATGGTAAGGATTACCGATTTTCCAAGCGATTCCTGAAATCCAAAGGTGCCCGTTTACAGGACGCCAATACCGGCGCGGAATTGGCTATTGATCGCGCCGCAGAAGAGGCCCTCGCCACACTTTTACGGTCGGCCCAATTTGAGGGTGGGCCGTCGGGCTTGCTTTGGGTGCGTCAAGGGACGTCAATGGATGGCATTGCGGATAATGGTCAGATTGCCTCAAGGTTGGAAGGAGAATTAGGCACATTAATCGGCGGAGAGCGCGCTCGAGACTATCTAAAACGGGTCGATGCAGAATTGGCTGAAGTCTTGACTCCCCGCGGACAGGAAAAAAAGGGCGGGGCTTTACGAAATGCGCGAGACGCAGTGGAGTCAACAGAGGCGGAGCTCACGGAGGCCAAGCGCTTACGCGACATTACAACGTCGATCGGTGTCGAGCTTAGCAAAGTCACCATTGAGATTGAGCGTTTGAGAGGCGAAGCGGATGACGAAAACCTTGCTGAACAAATAAACACGACGCGAGATGCCATGACAGCAGCCCGTAGTTTCGCGAACGCGCTCGCACTTTTGGAGGCGCAACAGGCCCAAGCGATTGCTACGTCGAAGCGGGCCGAAGATCGACAACGTGATCATATCGCGGCCCTTGTCAGCTATAATGATACCGTGGCTCAACTCAGCTCAGCAGAGGCCGCCCATAAGCTTGAGGTAAAAAATCTAACTGAGGCGGAAAGCCGCCGCGCCATTTTGCGAAAATCTGTGTCAAAGATTGAAGCCGAGCTGGAGGAGCTTTCGCGGGTCCGGATCAAGCGGGAGACTTTGTTACGCAAAACGCAGCGTTTGGAGGCTTTGCAGAAAGATCAACAGCATTTACAGGCGCGCCTGGATCAACTCAGCTCGTTGGAAGATGAGCAATTGAAGTTGACCAATCAGATTGCTGATTTACCCGTACTCACTCGCAATGATGTAGAAACACTCCGCCGTGCCGCAAATGAGGTACGGCAATGCGAAATGGAGCTATCGGCTTTCACGACCCATCTCTACCTAGATTTATCCGCGGAAGGTCGTGGCAGGGTCATCTTGGATGGGAAGACATTAACGTCAGGACCTATCGAGCTGCCTGGGGGTGCGTTTTTGTCTCTCGACGGCATTGGTACCCTTCGAAGTGATGATAGTCGTCTCCGTGAAACCACGCGGAGACGCGACGGTGCCAAACAGGATTATGTGGATCTTCTGGAACGGCTGTGTGTTGCTGACATAGCTGAAGCTTCGAATGTTGCAGATCAACGGCAGAGTTTAGAAGCCGAACGAAAGCAAGTCACAACGGATATGGCTCGACTCGCCCCAGAAGGACGGACCGCGATTGAAACGGATATCGCGGCTGCTGAGACAGAGGCCCGCCAATTGGCAGAAGCCGTGGAGGATGAACAAGCGGAGCTGGGCG
The DNA here is from genome assembly GCA_039975855.1 of Litorimonas sp. Classification (GTDB taxonomy): domain Bacteria; phylum Pseudomonadota; class Alphaproteobacteria; order Caulobacterales; family Maricaulaceae; genus Litorimonas. Next base: position 20,694 of record JBDWGH010000006.1, read on the forward strand.
ACGCGGATGATACAGCTGTATTGGAGGCCCTGCGCGGTGAACGGGCTAAACTGGAAGTCTTAGACGAGGCGCTTGGGAAAGCCCGGCAAGACTTGGCTAAATCCGAAACCGAACAAGCGCGATTGCGAGAGAGGTTGAATGGTCTGAATCTATCCGATGATGAAGCGGTCCGCACGGCGCAAGCTGACACTTTGGCTGGCGAAAACCTGAAGGCGAGTGCCGAAGTTCGAGCGATAACAGCCCAAGTAGACGCCATGAAAGCGAAGGCGCCAGATCAGCCGTTGGATATGTTGACGGCCCGCCTAACCCGTTTGGAACAAGTCGCCGGACATTCTCGTCAAAGAATGGAAGCGTTGAAAACGAAGGCCGCCGGATTGCAAGCCCGTCGAGACGCCGCTTTCGAGGGCGGTGATGCGGATGCGACTGTGGGGTCTTTGCAAGCGCGGTTAGAGACAGAACGAGACACTTTAGCCCGCCACGTGAGAGCCAAAGATGTGCGCGTCTTGCTGCGGGATACGCTTATCGAAACGCAGACACGACTAAGAGAGGCATACACTGCGCCCGTAACCCAAGAACTTGCGCCGCTTTTATCACGTGTCATCCCCGGTGCACAGGCTGGGCTGGGGGATAGCTTAGGTGTGGACACGGTCCTACGAGATGGGAAGATAGAGAAAATTGGCCAGTTGTCTGGCGGAACGCAAGAGCAGTTCGCCATTCTGACACGTCTGGCTTATGCGAGGCTTTTGGCACGAAGTGGTGCTAGCGCGCCTGTCATATTAGACGATGCCTTGGTTTACGCTGATGATGCGCGCCGTGACGCCATGTTTGATGTGTTGGGGTTAGTCAGCTCAGGTGAAATGCCAATTCAGATTGTCTATTTGTCCTGCCATGCCGGTGCTACAACGCGATTGGGCGGAACGCGTATTATTCCTCAAGCTTGGTGAAACCTTTTGGCTTTTTTGTACGAATTATGTGATGGAAGCGAATGACTGATCGACCGACCTTTCGCCTAACTTTCTCTTGCCCAGACCGCCCAGGTATTGTGGCGAAAGTGAGCGGCTTTCTCTTTGATCAGGGCGCCAATATCCTGAGTGCGCGCCAGCACAGGGATAGTGATAGCAATCAGTTTTTCATGCGTGTGGTTTTCGGTTTTAAATCCGAGGACTCGATACCGACTACTTTTCGGACTCGATTGGCGGATTTGGGAAAGAGTTTAGATTTAGAGTGGAAGCTTACGGATCGTCGCGTCAAAAAGCGCGTACTTCTAATGGTTTCCAAGTTTGATCATTGCTTGGGTGATTTACTCTACCGCATGCGAATTGGAGAGTTGGACATGACCGTTGTGGGCATTGTTTCAAATCACCCAAAGTCTGCGCTCAATTTGAAAAATTTCGGCGATATTCCTTACCACCATCTTCCAATCACAAAGGAAACGAAACCGCAGCAAGAAGCCCAAATTCGGGAGTTAATCGAGACGACGGATACGGAACTGGTCGTGCTTGCTAGGTATATGCAAATTCTCTCCAATGATTTTGCGGGCTTCTTAAGCGGTCGATGTGTGAATATTCATCACAGTTTTCTTCCTGGCTTCAAGGGCGCGAAGCCCTATCACCAAGCCTATCGCCGAGGCGTCAAAATGATCGGGGCGACAGCACATTTCGTGACAGCGGATCTCGATGAGGGTCCAATCATTGTCCAAGACGTCGAGCAGATATCCCATGTCGACAGACCCAAAGATCTGGTCCGTAAAGGACGGAGTATTGAACAACGCGTGCTGTCCCGCGCAGTGACTTATTTATTGGAAGATCGCGTTCTATTGAACGGTAACAGAACCGTTGTATTTGACTGACCTCGGGCACCTAGTCTTGCAATCCTATGACTTCTCCGTATCGTCGCGATAGGAGGGGACCATGTCAGAGCAGAATGAACCAGGACCAAGTGCGGCCAATCAAGCGGCCTATTGGAAATCCACATTGCGTTTGACGATTTCCCTCTTGGCGATTTGGTTTCTGGTATCGTTCGGTGCGGGTATAATTTTCCGCGATGCTCTTGATAAATTCAACATTGGCGGAGCGCCACTTGGATTTTGGATGGCGCAAAATGGGTCTATTTATGTCTTCCTCATGTTGATTGTGATTTATTGTATTCGCATGACGCAGCTCGAAAAAAAATACGGGATTAAGGGCTAAGCCATGGTTGATCCTTGGACCATATTTTGGGTTGTTGCGACGTTCGGTCTTTATATTATCATTGCTATACGCGCTCGAGCTGGATCGACGGAAGATTTTTACGTCGCAGGCCATGACGTTCATCCTATCATAAACGGCATGGCGACTGGCGCGGATTGGATGAGCGCCGCGAGTTTCCTGTCCATGGCAGGTTTGATCGCCTTTTTGGGTTATGGTGGTTCCGTCTATTTGATGGGATGGACAGGCGGATATGTCCTGCTCGCGCTTCTTTTAGCGCCATATTTGAGAGAGTTTGGTAAGTTCACAGTACCTGATTTTGTTGGCGATCGATATTATTCCAAAGTCGCGCGCATCATCGCAGTCGTTTGCGCGCTCTTTGTCAGTTTCACTTACATCGCAGGTCAGATGAAAGGCGTTGGAGTCGCCTTTTCAGGCTTTCTAGGCGTTTCGTTTAATGTGGGTATTTTGATCGGAATGGCGATCGTGTTTTTCTATGCTGTGCTAGGCGGAATGAAAGGCATTACCTATACGCAAGTTGCGCAATATGTTGTTCTGATTTTTGCCTATACAGTTCCGGCTATTTTCATCAGTTTGACCATTACAGGTAACCCTGTTCCCCAACTTGGATTTATAGGCAATGCTGTGGGCACAGAGGTCAGTATGCTCGACAAGTTGAACACCGTTGTGACTGACCTTGGATTTAGAGAATACACCTCAACGGATAAATCCAAACTGGATGTGTTTTGTATTACGGCCGCGCTTATGTTTGGGACGGCTGGTTTACCCCATGTCATTATTCGATTTTTCACTGTGGGTAGTGCGCGGGCTGCGAGAAAATCCGCCGGTTGGGCGCTATTGTTTATCGCCTTGCTTTATACGGTTGCGCCGGCTGTAGGTGCGTTCGCGCGAATGAATTTCGTCGATACGGTCAATGAAGCTGTTTATATTGCGGACGCAGAAAACTATGAAGAACGCTCAGCTGAAATTCTAGAGAATGGCGGGAAACCTGTTCCCGAGTGGTATAAAACCTGGGAGAAGACCGGCCTGCTGGCCTATGAAGACTTAAACGACGACGGCGTTATGCAGTACCGCGGACCGAATGCGCCTGACGGGATTGAAAATGAAGTTACACCCAATCGCGATATATTTGTGCTAGCCAATCCCCAAATTGCAAACCTACCCGATTGGGTCATTGGCCTTGTTGTGGCTGGCGGGCTTGCCGCTGCGCTATCTACGGCGGCGGGATTATTGATGGTTATAAGCTCGGCGGTTTCACATGACCTACTGAAACGGACATTCCAGCCAGATATGAGTGAGAAAAGCGAAATGTTAGCCGCGAGAATAGCGGCCGCCTTTGCCGTTTTGATGGCAGGCCTGCTCGGGATATTCGCCACGCAACTGCCCTTTGTGGCGCAAGTGGTCGCCTTTGCGTTTGGCTTGGCGGCGGCCTCTCTTTTCCCAATCATCTTTTTGGGAATTTTTTGGAAACGTATGAATAAAGAAGGCGCGATTTCCGCAATGGTCACAGGCTTGGTGACGACCTTCGCATATATCTACTATTTCAAATTTGGTGGAGGAACCGCGGACAACTGGCTGTTTGGTGTGTCGCCTGAAGGCATTGGCTTTGTATTCATGTGGTTGTCTACAGCTGTAGGCTTAGGCGTCTCTCTAGTGACGCCGCCGCCGCCGCAAGCTATTCAAGACCTTGTGCAGGATATTCGGATTCCCGGAACGCGCCGTATACACGGAGCGGGGGACCAAGATATGCCGCCCGCCCCGGAAACAAGCTGAATCGGATAAAGTGAAATGAAGTCTGTCAAATTGTCCAAAGCTGATTGGGCCATTGGCGGTGACGCGCCTCTAGCGGTCATTGCGGGTCTAAACGTATTGGAAGATGTCACGCTTGCGCTCGAAATCGGAACTGAACTCAAACGCATATGTGCTGATCTAGGGCTTCCTTATGCGTTCAAAGCGAGTTTCGATAAAGCCAATCGCTCTTCGATCAAGTCATACCGTGGCCCAGGCTTGGAAGATGGTCTCAAAATGTTGGAACGGGTCAAATCTGAATTGAACGTTCCGATCTGTACGGACGTCCATACACCCGAGCAATCCACGCGTGTCGCCGAAATTGCCGACATTGTTCAACTTCCCGCTTTTCTTTGCCGTCAAACTGACCTCGTTGTGTCGATGGCCGAAGCAACACAAGCTGCCGGCGGCGTCCTTCATGTCAAAAAGGCCCAATTCTTAGCGCCTTGGGATACCAAGAATATTGTTTCAAAAATCGGAGAAGTTGCGCCGGATTTGGATGTGATCTTGTGTGAACGTGGGTCGAGCTTCGGCTATAATAACCTCGTTGTTGATATGCTCGGTATCGGCGCGATGCAGGATTTGGGCGTGCCAGTCACAATTGACGCAACCCATGCTGTGCAATTACCAGGTGCCGATCCGCGAACTGCAGGCGCATCGACGGGAGGACGCCGCGAGGGCGTGCCTGTCATTGCTAAATCGGCTATCGCGGCAGGTGCGAACGGCGTCTTCCTTGAGTTTCATACAGATCCTGATGCGGCGCTTTGCGATGCGCCTAGCTGCCTACCAATTAGTGGTGCTGCGGCGCTGCTCAAGACGTTGCAAAACGTGCATGAGGTTGTTGCCGACTAAAGTTCGTCAGCTTCTGTCTTGAACAAATGGTGTAAAGTCTGCATAGCGAATGTTCGAATACGAACATTTTGTCGAAGACCTCTTTATGCCCAATCCTGATTATGACCTGACAGGCCGTGATTTCATCGTTGTTGGTGGCGGTGGATATATTGGAGCACATGTCTGCAAAACAATTGCCGAACGGGGTGGTCGTCCGATCGTATTCGATAACTTCCAAGCGGGCCATAAACATTCGGTGAAATGGGGTCCGTTCGAAACTGTTGATTTGCGAGATCGCAATTCGACGCAGGAAGTGTTTCAGAAGCATGCCGGCGTTAAGACGGTCATCCACCTGGCAAGTTCAATCGAAGTAGGTGAGGGCGAGAAAGCGCCGGAAGGTTTTTACGAAAACAACGTTTCAGGGGCTTTAAATTTGTTGATGGCGATGCGTGTTGTCGGCGCCGACCGTCTAATTTTCTCGTCGACTTGCGCCACTTATGGCGAAACACAAAACATGCCGCTCTTGGAATCTGAGATTCAAAACCCGTTTAGCGTTTATGGCAAAACCAAACTCGCGATAGAGCATATGATCCAGAGCTATCACAAAGCATATGGACTCAATTATGTGACCTTCCGTTATTTCAACGCGTCCGGGGCGGATGCGAGCGGCGACATTGGTGAGGAACACGACCCTGAAACACACCTTATACCCAATGCCTTGAAAGCTGCAGCGGGATTGGGGAAGGGCCTCAAACTTTTCGGGACGGACTATAATACGTCGGATGGTACGTGTGTGCGGGATTATATTCACGTCAATGATATTGCCGAGGCCCATATTCAAGCTGTTCGCGCCATGGACACTGGACTAACCCAGGCCGAAGTTAATCTGGGAACAGGCGAAGGCTATAGCGTATTGCAAATCATCAAGGCGATTGAGGCGGTTACGGGTTTGCCCGTCCCTTATGAAGCGGGACCGCGCCGGGACGGGGACCTAACTGAACTTTACGCCAATTCAGACCGTGCGCGTGAAATTCTGGATTTCGTACCTGAGCATTCCAGTCTTGAGAATATCATTGCAACGGCGTGGAATTTCCATTGTAAGAAATGGGCTTTATAGAGCGCCAATCGCGGCCTGAATGATCCGGTCTTGATCTGCTTCTGATAGATAAGGATGCATAGCTAGGCTAACGACATGATTCCGGCAGGCCATTGTATTCGGCAAACCGTTTCCCGAGACTGGAAAATCTTGATAAGCCGTATGCATATGAATGGGCAGCGGATAATAGCGAGCATTGGGAATGCCTTCGGCCTTCAGCGCGTTAGAGAATTTTTCTGCGTCAGGCACTTCAATTGTATATTGTGCCCAAGTTGAAATGACCCCTTCATCAATCGTCGGTGTGCGCGTCACGTGGGATTTCAGTCCATCGGAATAACGAGATGCGATCACATTTCGTTTTTCAATTTCATCTTCGAAAATAGCGAGCTTAGGCAGGAGAATAGCGGCTTGTATTGTGTCTAATCTAGAATTCACGCCAATATGGTCACTATCGAACGGCGCGGTTCCGCGGCCATGAAAACGTAAGGAGGTCATCAACGTATTCAGCGCGTCGTCATTTGTCAGGACGGCTCCGCCATCGCCATAACATCCCAATGGTTTCGCTGGGAAAAAACTGGTCGTCTGAACATCCGCCCATTCCAAAGGATGTTTTCCATTCCGTGTGGAACCAAACCCTTGTGCGCAGTCAGAGATGACTTTTAAGCTCGCATCTTTTGCAATTGGAGTCAGGGCTGGATAGTCGGCACATTGACCAAATAGATCGACCACAATGACCGCGCGCGGCGTTAATTGACCTTGTTGCTGCACTTGCGAAATTGCCGTGCGCAAACTGTCCGGATCCAAATTATAGGTCTCGCGATCAACGTCGACAAATACGGGCGTCGCGCCGCGCAGGGCGATGACTTCGGCGGTCGCGCAATAGGAAAAAGACGGACAGAAAACTGCGTCGCCAGGCCCTATATCCCATGCCATGAGCGCTAATAATATCGCGTCCGTGCCATTGGCACAGCTCAATGCGTGTTTGGCATTGGCAAATTTTGCTAGTTTGTCTTCGAACTCTGTGACCTGCGGTCCCAAAATATATCGGCCATGGCTGAGGACATCTGCGATACCGGCATCTATCTCGGCTTTGAGACGGCTTTGCTGTGCGTGAAGGTCAATGAAGTCCATGGGTCCAATTCTCTGTTTTCGGCTCGCATTGGATATACGTCACTCAACCAAGAGGTCATCAACAAATATGGTTTCAGTTTGGACATAAAGAACCAACCGCACAGTTCTTGCGCTGCCCGATAGAACCGTCTTTATTGTCCGAGGGAGGGTGAGTTGCGATGACGTATATATATGGGGGGTTTTTATCCTATGCGCATGCGGATGAAGCGGCCGCGTCCCGACTGCACAAGGCGCTTGAGACATATAAAATTCCGAAAGGTCACACGGGAACGCTATCTCCCATTTTTCGTGATACGACGGAGCTGACAGCGCATCATAGCTTGTCAGAGAAAATACAAGGCGCGGTCACTGGGTCACGTGTTTTGATTGTGCTCTGCTCGCCGGCCGCAAAAGTATCGCATTGGGTGAATGAGGAAATCCGGTTGTTCCGTGAAATTCATGGCGAAGCGGCCATTCTGTGTGTCTTAGCCGAAGGAACTCCTGAGACAGCTTTTCCGCCAGCGTTGTTGGAAGGCGGCCGAGAACCTTTGGCTGCAAATCTAGGAGACACAAAGGAGAGTTTTCGGCTCGGCGTCACGCAAATCGCGGCGGCGATGTTGGGTGTTGGTCTCGACACTCTAATCCAACGCGAAACGCGAAGGAAACGCAGACGTTTGCAAGCGGTGACAGCGAGTGCATTAGTATTCTCGGGGTTAATGGGTGCAACGACCCTCTCAGCAGTAACCGCGCGAAAGGCGGCAGAGGACAATCGGATGCAGGCTGAAGGTCTGGTTGAATATATGATTGAAGATCTGAAGGCTGAATTGGAGCCTGTTGGGCGTCTCGATATTCTCGCAGGTATTGGTGACCGTGCTGTCGAATATTACGATGCGCAGGATATTTCGAAATTGCCGGATGACAGCCTCGCGCGACAAGCTCGTGCGCGCCATATTCTTGGGCAGGTTGCTCTGGATACGGGAGAATTTGATAAAGCCCGCGATGAGATAGAAGCTGCTGCGCGCCTAACCAAAGAGGTATTCAACCGAAACCCTGACGACACGGAAGCCATATTTTCGCATGCACAGAGTGAGTATTGGGTGGGTTTAACGCATTATAAGTTGAACAATGTCTCTAAAGCCCTTCCACATTGGCAGGCTTATGCCGATTTAGGCGCAAAGTTAAATGAGATTGAACCAACTCAATATGATTGGATAATGGAGCGTGGTTGGGGAGAAAATAATCTTGCACTTTTAGCGAATAGAGAAAATGATTTTCAGGCTGCGCAAGCGAAATACCTTGAGGCGATTACGCATTTTGAAAATGCAGTGAATAGAACGAATGATAATTATCAAGCGCAAAAAGAGATTGCGAACAGTCTGGGTGGGTTAGCCCAAGTTACACTCGGATTAGGAAACATTGAGCAAACGACAATTTATCGGCAGCGGCAAAGTAAAATTTATCGGTCTTTATTGCAGCGCCGTCCCAATGATTTTTACTTGCGCAATGTTCATGCTCAAGCCCTATCCAGACTAGTCACCGAAGGCCTTCTGGACGAAAAACCGGAAGAGTTAGCAGAAACAATTCTCAAAACTTGTTCTGAATTCGAACGTCTAATTGAGCATGATAAAGACAACCAAATTTGGAAAAACAATTATCACTTATCTTTAAATGGATTTCTAAACCGTGCTGAAAAATTTAACCTAGCAGGAGTTGACCGGGAAGATCTAAAAAACCGCATCACCGCACTTGAGGCTAGGTGATACGGTTGAAATTATGCAAGATATAAAAAATAAAATTCTATTTAAGGCAGGCCTTGCTGTCCACCGCCGGTGCGATCATCATTACCGGCGCCAGGATCAATGATAATCGGTGTTTTGAGAATTTTCCCATTCTCCTTCTGTGATATCGTCACGTGAAGATTAAATTTCAAATTCTTTGGTTTTGATCGACAATGATTGGCGAGCACTAAAATATCGTTGTCATGAAGCGTTGTGATTTTTTCGAAGTTGCGTCCAAAATCATCATGGTCGTTTTCTGTGCTAAACTGCTGCCCTTCTGAGAACTTCCAATTCTCACGAGGTAATTGAAACAACATCCAAACAGGTCGGTTAATATTGAAATCGAGCGGGCTCGCTGGACGGGGGCCTTGGTTGTTGTCGTCTTCAAAGAACTTGATGTAATCATCCAGCATTGTCTCGAAGTCTCTCGCGCAATAGCGGTCTTCCAAATAACCGCCCGGATCTTCGCAGTGTTTGCAGAAATCCTCCATCAAGCGATCACGCATCTTCGCGATATCTCCGGATTTAATCCGGTCTCGCGCGATGACGCCGTCTTCAATGCTAACGGTAAGGGGTAGTAGAATCGGTTTCTTACTTGGATGATCGCGTTGAAAGACATCCCATTCTTTCAAATATTTTTGATTGGGCTTAATTTTACCCTTTGTTGGTCGTGCCATTTTACTCTCCCATTGTAAGGCTCGGTTTTGTGATGATTAGTTAGACTTTATCTGGGCTTTCGTCCGTGATGGTTGTCACGGCGGAAATTGATTTCAATTTGACGCTCTGCGTTAGTTGCGCGATGGCCATAGCTAGATTGGCCGCTTCCTCTTGGTTGAAGACTTTAAAACCAGCAAAATGTACGCCTAGTAGTGTACCGTCCTTGAGATCCAGTAGCGGTGATCCAGAATTGCCGCCCATTGTCGAAGCGTTATGACAAATAGCAGGCATCAAGAAATTTGACGTCTCGGATTCTGAAACGGACGTTTCCACGCCCAATGGTGTATCCGTGTCTGTACTATGCCTAAACACGCGGCCTTGGCTGAGGCGTTTCACCGCAAACACTGGCTCGTCTTCGACCGCCGCTAGAACCTCAGGGTCTTCCGGGTTGTGCGTATCGGGATAGCCCACAACGACGATATCCCGTTCAAGCAGGTGTTCCGTGTCGATTGACGTTAGTTGGATGGGCGGTCTGTTCGTTACTGGCCGTGACAGCGTGTAAATCGCAATATCTAAGCTTGGCAAGAGGAGAGGGGCTTCGCCGTTAAATGGGACGAAATCAGACGCATCTTTATCTTTCTCTGCAATAAATTCGATCCCACCTGGATCGGACTTATCCAGCAAATAATGTCCATAAAGACCATGCACATGACGATTTGTGACGACATGACGGTCGGAAACTAGAAAACCTGTCCCAAAGGCATAATCCTCCGCTGACGGAATGCCGTCCTGTGCATATCCAATTCGTCCCGTCGCCTGATAGGCTTCTTTTAAAACGGCAAAGGGACCACTCAACATTTGTAATTGAGCTGCTGCCAGCTGACCGGCGGGGGCTAAAGGCGCGGCCAGATTTCCGGCGAGCATGGGGCTAGCGGGGAAGATGACCCCCGCATTTTCAGGGCGCTCTAACGGTTTCATTGGACGGACAAATTTCATTGGGGGGTGTCGAAGACCCGTTGATTTTGTTTTCCCAGCCAGGCTTCTACGTCGCAGCCAAAAGGCTCCGATGAGTCCTAAGCCTAGTAAAACCAGAGCGACTGCAATGACCCAGGGTAGTATAGACGGAGGAGGTGGAGGAGGCGGAGGCGGGAGCATTTTAACCACGAGAATTCCGGAACTCGCATTCCCTGCGGCATCAGTCGCAACAGCCGTACAAATACTTGTTGTCTCAACTGTTACTTCTGGCGCTGTGAACGTAGATCCAGAAAAACTCCCACTTGGATCGCAACGCAGAATGGGGTCCGTCGTTTCCCCGCTCTCATCAGTGACGGTTAAAGTCGCCGTTGCTGTTTCTTGGGAATAAACGGTTAAGGACGGCGGATTGAATGAAATTACGGGTGCTGTTGTGTCTACAGGCGGTAATACTACCTCGATTGAGGGCTCACCTGTAAACGCGATTTCACGAACTTCGATGCGCTCCATAAAAGTTGTATCTTCGTTGAGCGAGCTGAGGACGTGTAAGTTTACACTCTCGACATTTTTGATTGTCGGAAAGTTGAAAATTTGCGCATCAATATGAGCTGAGACCGCCGTGAATTCTGGGCCTGACGATAAGATCCCATCGAGGGTTTCAAAGTCCAGCCTAAATGTTCTGATGCCTTCTTTTCTTAAATTAACATCATTCCAAAGTTTAAACCCATCCAAGTCGTAAGGTTTATCGAATGTAAATGTAATCAGTCCGGTTTTGGAATTAGTCGTAAATCCATTACAACTTGGTGCGCAATCCGCAGAAATACCATCCACGATTTGATCGATCGTGAACCCGCCCCAAATGGGCATTGTCGTTGATGCTACTATCTGATTTTTGCGAATGTCTTGCGCCTGAGCGCTCGCGAACAATTGCCAACTACAGAGGATTAAAGTCCCTAATACCCACAGCCTCATCTTCATCATTAAGTCTCCCCAACATTACCTTAACATTAACGGAAACGTAATCCTATGAGTTATGTAATCGTTCCATGATGGCCGTCACGGACGAGTCGATAAGATTGTTTCTATGAAAATGCAGAGCCGCTTTCCTTCCCGAAAAATAGACTTTATGCCAATTTTATGACGCCTATTCATCCCCATGATTATATTCAAAGTTATGAGGCCGGTATTGAGGCTTTAAAGACACGTCCGCAGGACCGCGATTTGCAGCACAAAGTCGTTTTGGCCTTGGCTCGTGCGGGGGCGCTTGATTTCGCGATGTCTGAATATGACCGTTATGGATTGGCTGAGGTCCGCGACCATGAGGATATCATGGCTCTGAATGGTCGATTGTCCAAAGACCTTTGTCTTCAGTCTTCAGGACAAAAAGCGTTGAAACATGCCAAGGATGCCGCGCGCAAATATGAAGCCGCCTTCCAAAACACGCTTGGCTATTATTCAGGAATTAACAGCGCGACCATGGCTTTGATGGCCGATATGCCCGCTGAGCGGGTCGCAGCCCGGATAGAGGCGATTGAGGCTCTATTGCCTGTGTCACGCGAAGTTACTCCGACGGACCATTATTTTGTGGAGGCTACTCGCGCGGAATGTTTCCTATTAAAGGGTGAGCGGTCAAAAGCTGTCGCAGCCTTACATGTTGCGATAGATTTCGACCCTCTGAATTACACTGCTCACGCGACGACACTTAAACAATTTATGATGATTTCCGCTAAACGCGGGGAATGTTTAGATTGGCTTTCCGATTTTCGGCCTCCACGACCCTTACATTACGCGGGACATATTCGTCTCAATCAAAATGAGGTGGAACAAGAGGCATTGAAGATTTCCATATCTGATGCGCTTCAACAAGAAGATGTTGGTTTTGGTTTTGGAGCTCTTGCAGCAGGCGGTGATATTCTTTTTGCTGAAAGTCTGTTGGAGCAGGGGGCTGAGCTCCATGTCATTTTGCCATGCGCTAAAGAGGTGTTTCTCCGGGAATCTGTCATTCCTTTTGGAGGAGATTGGCCGGAGCGGTTCAAAAATTGCCTTTTACGGGCCAGCTCTTTGCGTGAATTGACGCGCGAACAAAATTGGCCTGATAAATCTTTGAACCGATTAAGTGGGCTGTCGGCTATGGGGCTAGCCAAGCTGAGAGCCGAACTGCTTAGTGTTAAGCCGCTACAAATGTTGATTCTAAATGATCAGGTTGCACCGTCCTATACGGAGGTTCATGCGCAAGACTGGGCGGCAGGGGGGCATCCTCAATTCAAATTGATTGGCGGAACACACCGTTCTTTTACATTGACCGCTGCCGGCGAAAAACCGGCTGTGTCTTGCCTGTTAAAACAAGATGGCGATCCCGAGGCCGAATTTTTCCCAGAGATTGTAACGGCAGTGAAAATCGCTCTTGAGAGGAAATCTGATAAGGCCAGCGTTCAAATTGCGCTACATGTAGTCTTAGGAGCAGAGAATACGGAAGCCATTCTGGATCAAATTTTAGAGGGCGGAGCGCCGCATAGCCTTTTAGCCACTGAGGCTTTTGCGAGTATTCTTGCGTCAGTAGGCGGGGATGCGTTTAAAATCACATATGCTGGTCAGGTCGGCCTCGATTTGGAGGCACCAATTAGATGTTATTCGATTCAGTTGGCAGCTTCTTTACCGGATACCTTGTCTTAAACGCTCTGGCTGGGTGATAATGATTGCGCCAGGTTCTCGCGCCAGAACGCCCTTTTTTTGAAGATCACTAACAGTGCGCGACACAGTTTCCCGTGTTGAATTGACCCGTTCTGCAAGTTCAACAAAGACAGGGTTAGGACGAATTATTCGCGTGTCCGGAGCATTGCCGATGACGCGAGAGAGGCGCGCAAGTTCCGCGCAAATCCGGCCTTTTGCTGAAAGTGTGAATGCTTCGATGAGACGATGAGTCATTTCATCTAAGCGGGAGGCGAGGTCTTTCGCAATTTCAAGGCTCAGGCTGCCTTGCTCTGAAAGTAGCTGTTTCATGGTTTCAGTTGTCACGAAAAGAACTTTCACCTCTGTCTCAGCTATGATCTCAAAAGGGGGAGGGTTTTCTGAAAGCAAATCCGTATGACCAAAAAAGTCACCAGCTCGAAAATACCCAACCCAAGTGGCTTCGCCATTTTCAGAAAATGATATGGCCTTTGCCCGCCCAGACAATACGTATCCAATTTTTTGGCCGGCTTCGCCCTGAAAGGCGATTACAGACGAAACCGCATAAGCCCGCGTAGATGTGCGGTCTTGTACGGCAGTATACCAAGGTTGTGTGTCAGACGGGCTCAAGTGCGGCTCATAACAAAATTCTACCTATAAACAAAATCGCATAATCTATCTTATGAGAAATATTCTGAAACAGTTATGGGAGGCTAATCAAGTCCAGAAAGATCACGGCTAAACACCTTGTCGAGGCAGTCTTGCAAGTCTTCTGTGACCCGATTTGCGATTATAACATCAGATGTGTCTTTGAAGCTCTGAAGGTCTCTTATCAGTTTTGACCCGTAATAGCTGTCCTCTTCCATCTTTGGCTCAAAGATTTGTACGGTGATGCCTTTGGCTTTGATCCGTTTCATGACGCCTTGAATGCTGGACGCTCTAAAGTTATCTGATCCCGCCTTCATCACCAGACGGTAAATCCCAACGACCTTCGGTTTCAACGCTAAGACTGAATCCGCGATGAAATCCTTTCGCATCGTATTACTGTCGATGATTGCGCTGATCAAAATCTGCGGAACATCCGTGTAATTCGCTAGCAGTTGCTTGGTATCTTTTGGTAAGCAGTACCCACCATATCCAAATGAAGGATTGTTGTAATGTGTCCCGATACGAGGATCTAAGCACACACCACTAATGATCTCTTGCGAATTTAATTCGCGTTGTAACGCAAATCCATCGAGTTCGTTAAAATAAGCAACGCGCATTGCCAAAAACGTATTCGCGAAGAGCTTTATCGCTTCCGCTTCGCTAGCGCCGGTAAAGAGCACAGGAATGTCCTCAATATCGGCGGCCTCGACCATTAAGTTAGCAAAAATACGCGCTTCTTCGGAATGAGCCCCGACAACAATTCTTGATGGATTTAAGTTATCTAGAACAGCCTTCCCTTCTCTCAAAAACTCGGGCGAAAAGAAGATATTGCCTTCATAATCTTTACGAATTTCATCAACAAAGCCCACTGGGATCGTGGATTTTATGACGATTGTGGCTTGTGGTGCATATTTTTGAACAAGACCGATGACAGATCTAACGCTAGATGTGTCAAATTGATTGGTGTCGGGATCATAGCTCGTTGGTGTTGCAATGAGGACAAATTTTGCGTCTGACATGGCGTCTTTCGCGTCAAGAGTAGCGCGAAGGTTCAATTCGCGAGTCGCGAATAATAAATCAGCCTGATCGTCTTCGACCGTCGCTTTGCCATTATTGATTGAGTTCACCCGGCCTTCATCCAAGTCCAAGGCGACTATCTCATGGTTCTGAGCGAGGATAAGTGCGTTTGAGAGGCCGACATAACCTAAGCCTGCGATTGCAATTTTCATTTTCAGAAGTCCGAGATAATTTTGCTGATGATGCGCGCTCGAAATGAGTCTAGGAAAGACTCGTTCAGGTGTCCACATGTTTACCTGTCTCGATTATGTCAATCATAATTGTGCTTTATCTCGTTCTCCTAAAGTTGGCTCACAACGCAAAGCTCTGACAATCATCTCTCCGGAGAGATAGTCTGCGATTGTTCAGAATAACTAAATCTAAGGGTTTTCCCGTTATGCGTGTGCCAGACTACCCACATGCCTTTAATTTTCAGATTGAGATCGAAAAACTTATGTCACGCAAGCCTCAGTGGAATATAAAAGCCAACACCTTGGAGTTTGAAACCTTTCCTTTAGTCAAACCTACCGGATTTCGAGAATATGATGCGCGCTGGTGGTTTGGCTTGCCCAGCGAACAAAAGCCCTCGGACCTCAACCTATATGGCGTTCAAGCCCTTGGTGAGGGTCTCGGGACGCTTATGCATGAATATGGTGTCGCACCGAATATTGCGGTCGGGCATGATTTTCGGCACTATTCACTTGGTATCAAAATGGCTCTTACAGTTGGCCTGATGAATGCAGGCATAGCAGTTCATGATATCGGTTTGGCAGTGTCGCCAATGGCCTATTTTGCCCAGTTTCATTTGGATTGCGCCGGTGTTGCCATGGTCACAGCTAGTCACAACTCTAATGGTTGGACAGGGGTAAAAATGGGTATTCAAGCCCCCCTCACCTTCGGGCCAGAAGAAATGGCGCGGTTAAAAGAAATCGTACTAAACGATGAAAGCGTTGCTCGCGAAGGTGGCTCTTATCGATTTGTCGACGGTGTGCGGGAGGCCTATATTGAAGATCTAACAAAAGGTGTGAAACTCTCTCGTCCGATCCGTGTTATTGCGGCGTGCGGAAATGGTACCGCTGGTGCCTTTGTGGAAGAGGCCCTAGAACGTATTGGCGCAGATGTCGTTCCGCTTGATTGCGAGCTCGATTGGAGCTTTCCAAACTACAACCCAAATCCAGAAGATATGAAAATGCTCCATGCCATGCGGGATGCATGCCTCGAACATAGAGCCGAAGTAGCCCTAGGATTCGATGGCGATGGAGATCGATGCGGCGTTGTTGATAATACAGGCGAGGAAATATTCGCTGACAAGGTTGGAGTCATGCTGGCGCGTGACATTTCTGCTATTCACGAAAAGGCGCAATTTGTTGTCGATGTAAAATCCACCGGTCTCTACCACACGGACCCTGTCCTAAAGGCTAATGGTGCCAAAACTGACTATTACAAAACGGGTCATAGCTACATTAAGCGCCGAGTTCATGATTTGGACGCATTGGTAGGATTTGAGAAATCCGGTCATTACTTTTTTAATGCTCCATTGGGACGAGGTTATGATGACGGCTTAGTATCCGCTATAGCGATCTTACAAATGTTGGATCGAAATCCGGGAAAAACATTGGCTGATTTACGTGAGGCCCTTCCGAAAACCTGGGGATCGCCAACTATGAGCCCTTATTGCTCTGATGAAGAGAAATACGGGGTTGTGGAACAGATCATCGCAAAGGTCGAAGCAGATGCCGCGGACGGAAAAACTATTCTGGGTCAGAAAATTGTCGATGTGAACACTGTCAACGGGGTTCGCTGGACATTGGAAGATGGAACTTGGGGCCTAATTCGGGCCAGTTCTAACACGCCAAACTTGGTCGTCGTGGTAGAGAGCCCCGCAAGTGAAGCTAACATGATCGGAATGTTCCGTGATATTGAAAGCCGTCTTGCAATACATTCTGAAATTGGTGAATTTGACCAAAAAATCTAACACGTCGCCCTCTTCGCGGACAAAACCAGAAACTGAGTATCTCAAATGAAGCCTGTTACTAAAGCTGTTCTACCTGTTGCTGGTTTCGGCACTCGGGTCCTTCCCGCGACGAAAACTGTGCCGAAGGAAATGTTGACCGTCGTTGACCGCCCTGCCCTGCAATATGTGGTAGACGAAGCGATTGAAGCTGGGATTGAGCATTTTGTCTTTATTACCGCGCGCGGTAAAAATGCGATCGAAGACTATTTCGACAGTGCCTATGAGCTGGAAGACGCACTTCAAAAAAAGGGCAAAAATGAGATATTACAAGGTCTGAAGTCATCTCAACCTCGTGAAGGGACGATGAGTTTTGTCCGGCAGCAGCATCCTAAGGGCTTGGGCCATGCAGTATGGTGCGCGCGTGACATTATTGGTGACGAACCTTTTGCGGTCCTATTGCCGGATGTTTTGATTCAATCAAAAAAATCGTGCCTCGCGCAAATGATGGAGGCCTATAACGAAGTTGGCGGGAATATCATCGCCGTTGATCCCGTCCCGGAAGAGCGTGTTTCGAGTTACGGCGTAATTAAACCCAAACCCGGGATAGATTATAAAACGCAAAAGCTGATTGCGATGGATGGTATGGTGGAAAAACCGTCTGCCGCAGAGGCGCCGTCAAACTTAAAAATTACAGGTAGGTATATCCTGCAACCGGAATTGATGGGACTACTTAAAGACCAAGCGGCCGGCGCTGGCGGAGAGATTCAGCTAACAGATGCAATGGCTCGCTTAGCGTTGGAGCAGGATTTTCACGCTTTTGCCTATGAAGGGCAAGATTACGATTGCGGATCGAAGCTCGGCTATTTTGAAGCAGTCATGGCATATGCGCGCACCCACCCAGAAATTGGTAAAGGTGTACAGCAGCTGATTGACACTTCAGCTTCTTCAAATCGATAATCGCTCATCATTATGAAACCCGCTCGACAATCCTCAGATGCATTGATGGTTAGCGCAGCGAGATTGAAACGTTGGTGCATCGAGAAAGCGCTCCCTCAATGGAAAGCCCGCGCACATTTGAAAGACGGCAGCTGGGTTGAACATCTGAAACTCGATGGAACTGCGGACCTGGAAGCCGAACGTCGTTGGCGTGTCCTAGCCCGGCAGGTTTACGTCTACGCAAAGGCGACATCATTGAATTGGTATGACGGACGCGCAACCGCCGAGGCTACTTATCACCGTATGAAGACCACGGGTTTCGTGCATCGCGTGAATGCCGCTGGCGATGTGACGAATAGTATGCGGGATCTGTATGACCATGCTTTCTACCTTCTAGCGGCGAGTAGTTTGTTTGATTTAACGCAAGAGCAAGCGTATCTCGAGGACGCTAACGCCACGTTGAATTGGATCGAAACCGAGCTTCGTCATCCAAAAGGTGGGTGGAAAGAATCCAATCACGCAAAATTAGCGGATGGCAGACGTCAAAACCCTCATATGCATCTGTTTGAGGCGAGTTTATTTTTACATAATATTACCTCCGATCCGAACCACCTCCGATTTGCTGAGGAAGTCATCCAGCTCTTTGATAAGTGCATATTTGATAAAGGAATGATCAGCGAATTTTTCGAGTCTGATTGGACGTTAGCTAAGGCCCCCCTTGGCCAGACTACCGAACCCGGTCATGGGATGGAGTGGATATGGCTTTTGGGGCAATATGAAAAAGCGACAGGAACTTCCCGTCTGACTCAGCAAAAGACACTATATAATCGCGCACTGTCTGAACGCGGTTGGTTCCTCAATGATGAAGAAACCAAATATGGAGAGGTTCGCCGCGAAACGAAACGCTTGTGGGTTCAGACTGAGGTCATCAAGGCTCATCTCGCAATGTCCGAGCAAAACGTTCCAGGTGCGCGCGGCATGGCCTCGGCAACAATAGAAGCGCTGTTCCCGACCTACCTCACGCCTGACGGACTTTGGAATGATCAGATCAATGCCTGTGGTGCCAATATTGCGAAAACTATCCCGGTCAGTACATTCTATCACATTATATGTATGGCCACAGAAGCTGAAAGAGTTGCACTCTTAAGCGAAACGGACGAGTAAACTGAGGATCCGCTAAAACGCTAAACGACAATACTGTGATACCAGAGCTCTATGAAAACTGCATTGATCACAGGTATTACGGGACAAGACGGCGCATATCTCGCAGAATTACTATTAGAGAAAAACTATATCGTTCATGGGATCAAAAGACGATCTTCCTCGTTTAACACGGACCGAATTGATCATCTTTATCAAGACCCTCATGAGGAAAACCCGCTATTCTTCCTTCATTATGGCGATCTTACGGATTCGATGAATCTAATCCGAATTATCAAAGAAATCCAACCTGACGAGATTTATAATTTAGGTGCGCAAAGTCATGTCGCCGTAAGTTTCGAAACACCCGCTTACACGGCTGATACAAATGGTCTGGGGACGCTGCGTCTCTTGGAGGCGATTAGAATTTTAGGGTTGGAAAAGAAAACCCGATTTTATCAAGCCTCTACCTCGGAATTGTTCGGAAAGACCCAACATGTGCCGCAGTCGGAAACGACACCATTCTACCCGCGAAGTCCTTATGCCGTAGCCAAACTCTTTGGGTTCTGGACCACGGTCAATTACCGCGAAGCGTACGGCATTCATGCAAGTAACGGCATCTTATTCAATCACGAAAGTCCACTGCGTGGAGAAACGTTTATAACGCGGAAGATCACACGCGCGGCGACAGCAATATATATGGGGCAACTCGATCGTCTTTATCTCGGAAATCTGGACGCTCGTCGAGATTGGGGTCACGCGCGAGAATACTGCCGTGGTATGTGGATGATGCTCCAGCAAGTTGAGCCCGATGACTATGTTTTGGCGACGGGCGTTACCACCTCAGTTCGGCAATTCGCGGAATGGGCTTTTGAAGAAGTTGGCGTTGCAATTGAATGGCGCGGAGTGGGATTAGATGAAAAAGGATTTGAAGCTGGGACAGATACTTGCCGAATTGAAATTGACCATAAATATTTCAGACCAAATGAGGTTGATCTACTCATGGGGGATGCCTCCAAGGCCCGCGATAAAATGGGGTGGGTACATGAAACCTCCGTTAGAGAACTCGTTACTGAAATGATAGCGTCTGACCTCAAGGCCCTAAAACTGTCCTCCCCCCAAATCGCGAAATGAGTCAATTTCATTGGGACATAACTAACAAAAAAGTCTTGGTGCTGGGTGGTAATGGCCTTGTTGGAGCCGCGTTGACGCGTAGACTGAAAGCCGAGCATTGTGAGGTTTTCTCTGCGACCCGTCGGGACGCGGACCTGCTCGATCCAACGGCAGTTATGTCGCTTTTGGCCAGCGTCAAACCCGACGCCGTAATTTTAGCTGCGGCTAAAGTTGGGGGAATTCTGGCGAACCGAGATAACCCTGTAGAGTTTTTGGAAACTAACCTTCTGATACAGCTCAATTCTATTCGCGCCGCCAATGCCGTTGACGTCGGCCGATTCGTCTTTTTGGGGTCTTCTTGCATCTACCCGAAATATGCTGAGCAGCCAATTTCGGAAGCAAGCTTGATGACCGGTCCTCTAGAACCAACGAATGAGGCCTATGCGATTGCGAAAATCGTTGGCATTCGCTTGATTGATTCCTATCGGGCTGAATATGGCCGTCAGTGGATATCTGTCATGCCGACCAATTTGTACGGACCGAATGACAATTTTGATCTGGAAACGAGCCATGTATTACCCGCTCTTTTACGTCGCTTTCATGAGGCCAAAATGGCCGATGCGGCGTCGGTCATGATCTGGGGCACGGGACATGCTCGACGAGAATTCATGCATGTTGATGACTGTGCTGACGCAATTCTCTTCTTACTTCGGCACTATAACGACGCCGGCCCCGTAAATATTGGCGCAGGTAAAGATATAACGATCAATGAGCTCGCGCAGAAAGTGAAAGCCATCACTGGATTTGAAGGTGAGATTGTCCATGACTTTACAAAACCGGATGGAACGCCAGCGAAACTCATTGATAACACGCGCTTAAGTCAGGCGGGCTGGCATCCTAAAATCAACTTGGACGACGGTCTTAATAGTACCTATCGCTGGTATGTTAAATCGGTTGAGGCCTAGCCTCCCCTTTTGGATGAATATCGAATCCAGCAACCGCAAAACCAATATCTGCAAGCCTGACACCTAACTGGGAACCTATTCAGCTTAAATACAGGTTTCACATCCGAAAAGGGAGAGGCTAGATTGTTCGTATTTTGTGCAACTTGCCCAATTTATGATACCCAGATGCCACGTCAAAAAGTTCGATTTTATGCTGCCGGAGTTTCGGCAAATAGACTTGAGTTTCTAGTTTCTTTGACCTACGGCCCCGTAAAATATTGAAAGGCGCGCAGAAATGAAACTTATTGTCACCGGTGGAGCAGGATTTATTGGATCCGCGGTTATCCGACAGGCCGTCCGTGAGGGTATAGAAGTTGTCAATGTTGACTGCTTAACTTACGCAGCAAACCTTGAAAACGTCGCTAGTGTTCAAGATTCTCCGAATTATAGCTTTGAAAATATTGATATTTGTGACGCCGATGCGGTGAAGACACTTATCAACAAACACGCGCCGGACGCCATTATGCATCTGGCCGCTGAGTCTCATGTTGACCGCTCTATCGATGGCCCGGGCGCTTTTATTCAGACGAATGTTGTTGGTACCTTCAACCTGCTGCATGAAAGTCGTCTCTATTGGGATGGACTTGAAGGTGATGCCAAAAAAGATTTCCGATTCCATCATGTCTCGACGGATGAGGTTTATGGAGATCTGGAAGTTGAAGACCCGGCATTTACCGAAGAGCACGCTTATGACCCAAGTTCGCCCTATTCAGCTTCGAAAGCAGCATCTGATCACCTTGTTCGCGCCTGGGCACGGACTTATGGTCTGCCGACACTCGTGACGAATTGTTCTAACAATTACGGACCTTACCAATTCCCCGAAAAACTCATTCCGGTTGTCATCCTCAAGGCCATTCACGGCGAACCTATTCCAGTTTATGGAAAGGGCGATAATATCCGTGACTGGCTTTATGTAGACGACCATGCAGACGGTCTACTGACGGTATTGAAAACTGGAAAAATCGGCGAAACTTATAATATCGGCGGCAATAATGAGCGAACCAATCTCGAATTGGTTGAGACGATCTGCCGTTTAGTCGATGCAAAAGACCTTGGCAGTGTTGAAGACTCTAAATCGCTCATTACTTTTGTGACGGATCGTCCTGGGCATGACCGCCGTTATGCGATCAACGCCGAAAAAATTAAGTCCGAATTGAACTGGGAGCCTACCGTGAAATGGGACGAAGGTTTCGAAAAAACCATTGATTGGTACTTGGAAAACCAAGACTGGTGGCGTCCATTGCTTGCGGAAGGTAAATTCGGTCAACGTCTGGGTAAGAAAGCCTAAAGGCGACTTCTTATGCCTCGTCTCCAAATAGGAATAATCGGCGAGACCGGACAACTTGCCCGTGCAATAAGGTCAGTCGCTTCGGAATATGATGCGGATTTCAAATTTTTTGGCCGTACAAATGTCGATCTGGCTTTGCCAGAGGATGAGTTAAACTCCAGTCTGACACAGCTTAATGATGTTGATGTCGTCATCAATGCCGCGGCTTATACGGCTGTTGATCTAGCTGAAGATGAGCGCGACCTAGCTTTTGCGACTAATTTCAACGGGCCGCGGGTGATTGCAGATTATTGTAATCGAAACTCAAAATCTCTGGTACATGTCTCAACTGACTATGTTTTCGATGGGAAAAGCAAAAGGCCTTACCTCTCGGATCATACGGTTGCGCCATTAGGTGTTTATGGAGAGTCTAAATTAGCTGGAGAAGACGCTGTCAAGACTTCTGGATGTCCCTATGTCATCCTTCGCACCTCATGGGTTTATGATGGGAGTGGTAAGAATTTCATGACAACGATGTTGAGGGTGGGCAAAACCCGCGATGTTCTCACCGTCGTGAATGATCAACTAGGGCGCCCAACCTTCGCCAAAGACCTCGCGCGCGCCTGTATCGTGGCTGGTCAAGAACTTCAGGATGCGCCTGAAAAACGCAAAGGCACATATCATTTCACTGGTAGCGGGGACGTCATTTCTTGGGCAGATTTTGCTCGCGAAATTTTCAAAACGGCATCTCAATATTCAAAATATACTGTAGAAGTCAAAAATGTGCCGTCCTCAGAATATCCTACAAAGGCAAGAAGGCCGAGCTATTCTGCTTTGGATAATTCAACATTTTCAACCACTTTCGGATACGAATCTCCAGTGTGGCAATCTAGTTTGAAGGTCGCTATGAGTGACTGGTCAAAATCATAATTAAGGGTGCGTAAATAATGTCTAGAAAAGGTATAATTCTAGCGGGTGGAAGCGGAACTCGGCTTCATCCCAGTACGATCTCAGTCTCGAAACAGCTCATGCCTGTTTATGACAAGCCCATGATTTATTATCCGCTGACAGTTTTAATTGAGGCTGGTATCCGAGAAATTCTAATTATCACGACGCCCCATGATAATGAAGCCTTCCAGAAGCTCTTATCGGACGGTAAACGCTGGGGTATTTCAATAGAATATGCTGTCCAGCCTAGTCCAGACGGATTGGCCCAAGCGCTTATCATTGGTGAAGATTTCTTAGATGGTGATGATTGCACGCTCATTCTTGGCGATAATCTTTTCTTTGGTGAGAACTTCACCAAATCCACCCGCCGCGCAGCGGAAAGAACCGAAGGCGCCACAGTTTTTGGTTACCACGTCAAAGACCCGTCTGCTTATGGTGTCGTTGGGTTTGATGAAAATATGAAGGCAATCTCACTTGAAGAAAAGCCAGCAAACCCGGCTTCAAATTACGCCGTGACCGGACTTTATTTCTATGACTCAAACGCTAGTAAATTTGCTAAAAAGGTTGTCCCCTCAGCTCGGGGTGAACTTGAAATAACGGCCCTCAACGAAATTTATCTGAACGAAGGGGCCTTGCAGGTTGAATTGTTAAACGATGGCACAACCTGGCTAGATACAGGAACACACCGTTCTCTGCTGCAGGCCGCGCAGTTTGTTAGTGTTATTGAGGAGCGCCAAGGTAAACGGATTTGTTGCCCGGAACTCGCCTCTTTTGAAAACGGCTGGTTAACAGTCAGTGAGCTAGAAGAACTCGCAGAACCATTGGTCAAAAGTGGGTACGGAAAGTACCTACTCAAAAGATTACGGGAAATTAGCGGGTAGAATTCGCCGCTTACGGCACCCGTCCCCGATATGTCGATATTCAACAGATAGCATGTCATGACGCAGAATATTAGGAGTTGGGGACGAATTCATCGATTTAGCCATCGGGTTAAATCTCTGCAAACCTCTGCCGCGTTGAAAGCACAAATAGCTTCAACGAAAGAGGAGGAAACGCACTTCCTCCCTTTTGGTATGGGGCGCTCATATGGCGACAGCAACCTTAACGAAGATGGCGTCTTACTCAAAACGCCATTCTTAAAATCATTTCTAGAAGCGGATTGGGAAACCGGTATCATAAAAGTACAGGCGGGACTGACCCTCGATGAACTCCTACAAGTTTCGGTTCCAAAGGGATGGTTTTTACCGGTAACGCCTGGTTCTAAATTCGTGACATTTGGCGGCGCCGTCGCGAATAATGTGCATGGCAAAAACCACCACAAGGTCGGGAGTTTCGGGAATTTTGTTTTGTCCTTTGCCCTGCATCGGACGGATCGCAAAACCAATCCCGTCATCTGTACTCCTACGAAAAACAAAGCTCTTTTCGAAACCACAATTGGGGGTTTAGGACTGACGGGAATTATTGAATGGGTTGAAATTCAATTGAAACCCATTGAGTCATCTTATCTTAAGGTCGAGAATATTCGCTATGATAGCCTTAGTGAATTTTTTGAGCTTAGCCGAGAGAGTGATGATTGGGATTATACTGTGGCATGGGTGGATTGCTTTGCAAAAGGTAAGAAACTGGGCCGTGGTATTTTCTCTCGCGCCAATTTTGCGACCGCGGGCGCCTTAACCCCTCACCGCGAACCTAGTCTGGCGTGGCCATTCGTGACGCCTGCTTTTTTGCTCAATAAGACATTTATAAAGACGTTCAACTGGCTCTACCGTAAACGCCCTGGCGCACGATATAAAGGCTTTCAGCATTATGATCCGTTTTTCTATCCGTTAGACGGGATTGCCCATTGGAACCGACTTTATGGAAAGAATGGGTTCTTTCAGCATCAGTCCATTATCAATTTGAAGGACGCTGAAGAAGCTGTCTCTGAGATGCTGAAAAAAATTGAACAATCGGGTCAGGGATCATTTCTTGCGGTCCTAAAATTACATGGCCCAGAAACATCACCCGGCATATTGTCCTTTTGTACGGAAGGATTAAGTCTTGCTTTGGATTTTCCGAATAAGGGTAAAAAAACACAGAGCCTTCTATCGCAACTCGACGATATTGTTGCCCAATATTCTGGGCGTCTCTATCCGGCAAAAGATGCGCATATGAGTGCAAAACTGTTTCAATCTTCTTATCCGGTATGGGCGGATGTTGAAGCCAAGAGAGATCCGAAAATATCGTCTTCCTTTTGGCGTCGTGTCACCCGAGAAATTTAAAGCGCTTAAAATGACAAACACAATACCTACAGTCGTAATTCTTGGCGGGACTTCCGCCGTTGCCCTCGCCTATGCTCGCAATTCCGCAAAAGACGGAGAAACAGTCATCTTGGTGGGTCGGAACAAAGCAAAGCTTGATGCCAATGTCGCCGATCTCACGGCACGCGGCGCAAACGCCTCTGCGATTGTTTCTGATCTGGGTGATCCGAAAACCGTTGAAAAAACTTGGGGTAAAATTCTAAAAAGCGCCGTGAAAATTGACCGTGTTTTATTGGCATATGGTGTGTTGGGGGATCAAACCGAAAGCCAAGAAGACCTCAGCAAGCTCCAAACAGAATTAAACACAAATTTCGTATCAGCCGCCCTGTGGTGCGAAGCCGCCTTCACCTATTTCCGTCAAGTTGGCAAAGGTCAACTCAGTGTTATTGGGTCCGTTGCGGGGGATCGTGGTCGTCAATCAAACTATCATTACGGCGCGGCGAAAGGTGGCCTGGGCTTGCTCATGCAAGGCATGGCGCACCGCGCGGCGCAGTTAAAAGAGGCGAAAGTCGGTGTTCTACTTATCAAACCGGGCTTTATTGATACGCCAATGACCGACCATATCGAGAAAGGCGGACCTCTTTGGGCGACGCCAGAAAAAATTGCCAAGATTATTCGTCGGTCAGAGAAGAAAGGTAAGCATCTTATCTATGCACCGTGGTTCTGGCGCTTCATTTTGTTGATTATTCGCACGGTTCCATTCTTTGTCTTCAAACGAACGGGTCTCTAATGTCTGTTACGTCAAAAACACCAAAAGACGCTAAAATTTTCATTAGCGGCATCGCAGGCCTGGTCGGACAAAACCTTGCGCTTCGCCTGACGCAAGCCGGATACACAAATGTCTGCGGCGTAGACAAACACGCTGAGAACCTAGCTATCTTTCGGAAGATCCAACCCTCCGTCGAAACGGTTTTTGCTGATCTTGCCGAAAAGGGCGATTGGGAAGCCATGGTCCATGAAGCGGACGTCGTTATAATCAATCAAGCTCAAATTGGCGGGTTAGTTTATGATGAATTCGTACGGAATAACGTCACGGCCACAAAGAACATTCTTGACGCGATGGATGAAAAGAAAAATCCCTATGTCGTTCAAATCTCTTCCTCCGTCGTAAACTCGCAAGCAGATGATTTTTATACGAGATCAAAAATTGCTCAGGAAGAATATGTCAAAGATGTCGGTATAAATGGTGTGATCTTACGGCCAACTCTTATGTTTGGTTGGTTTGACAGAAAGCACTTAGGTTGGCTCAGGAGGTTTATGGCCAAAACACCTGTCTTTCCAATTCCAGGTCACGGTCGATACCGGCGCCAGCCTCTCTATACGGGCGATTTTTGTAACGTCATTATCTCAAGTATTGAGAACCAAATTGTGGGTGAAACTTACGATATTTCTGGCCGAGAAATCATTGACTATATCGACCTCATAAAAACGATAAAGACTAAGACGGGCGAAAAAACGCCAATCCTGAAAATTCCATACTCGTTATTTTTCGCTTTGATATGGACGTTCAGCCTTTTCTCCAAAAATCCACCTTTCACTATTCATCAGCTGCGTGCGCTCATTATACCTGAGGTGTTCGATGTTATTGATTGGCCAGAAATTTTCGGGGTGAAACAAACCTCTTTTGCAGATGCAGTTGACGAGACGTATAATCACGATACTTACTCGCAAATTGTATTAAACTTCTAAGTAAATATTATGACCGAAGAGAAATTCGACCTTATCGTTATTGGCGCTGGTGCGATGGGTTTGGCCGCAGCCTATGAAGGCGTGTCGCAAGGTAAAAAAGTTCTCGTATTGGAGGCGGATGCGATCCCAGGAGGGATGGCAGCGCACACTCAAGTTGGGGATCTCTCAATCGAGCGCTATTACCATTTCATCTGCAAAACCGACTTCGACACATTCGAACTGCTTGGCGAGTTAGGCATTGAAGACGTCCTTAAGTGGCGCTCAACGAAAATGGGCTACTTCTTCCACGGCAAGAATTACAAATGGGGCAATCCATTAGCCCTCTTGATGTCCCCACTCTTAAATCCAATCGAGAAATTCAGATATGGGCTGATGGCATTCTGGGCCACGAAACGGAAGAACTGGGATAAGGTCGAACCTTTAACCGCGCCATTGTGGTTGAAAGCTTGGTTGGGTGAAAGCGGATACCAAAAACTCTGGCATCGCCTATTTTATCTAAAGTTCTATAATTATACTGATGAAATTAGCGCCAGTTGGATTGGTACTCGGATCAAACGTATCGGATTGTCACGTAAATCACTGATGGAAGAACAATTGGGCTATCTTGAGGGGGGAACCGAAACCCTCGTAAAAGCTCTGACGAATGCCATCGAGAGTAAGGGCGGGACAATTCTCTGCTCCCACGCCGCTACAAATATATCAGAGGACCCAAGTCAAACGGGATGCGTCGTTACCGTTGGTGACAAAACGTTCTCAGCTCCAAAAGTCATCAGCACTGTTCCAACACCGTTTATCAGTTCTTTGGTTCCATCGCTTCCCGAGTCTTGGAAGGAGAAGTATGATGCAATCCCGAACATTGGTGTGTGTTGCCTCATCTTCAATTTAAAAAAGCAAACCACCCCTAACTTCTGGCATAATGTCATTGATGAGAACCATAACATTCCAGGGATCATCGAGTTCTCAAATCTACGCCGAATAGACTCTCATATCGTATATGTTCCTTACTATATGCCGATTGATCAAGAGCGCTGGGGCTGGAGTGATGAGGCATTGCTTGACGAAGCGTTCGCCGCAATCACTGATATCAATAAAGACATCACCAAAGATGATATTATCGATACAAAAGTTAGCCGGTTGAAATACTCACAACCAATTTGCAAACCGAACTTCTTAGAGACTCTTCCGCCAATCCAGACGCCTTTAGCTGGTCTGCAAATCGCAGATACTTGCTACTATTATCCTGAAGACAGGGGTATATCCGAAAGTATCAAGATCGGGCGAGAAATGGCCAGAAAAGCCGTCACATAAGGCCGTCCAATGGCGCTGACACAGAAAAACATAACCGAATTCATACGTTTTGTCGTGACCTCTGGCTTTGCGGCTCTAGTCAACGTGGTGTCCCGTATTGGGTTTTCTCAGATCGTTTCCTATGAGTGGGCGGTATTCTTGGCCTATCTTGTCGGGATGCTAACCGCATACATATTGTCTCGGAAATATGTTTTCGAAGCGTCAGGCCGCTCCGTGAAACGGGAAATGACCGGTTTTGTAATCGTCAACATAGTTGCTGTCATCCAAGTTTGGATTGTCAGTGTTGGGCTTTATAAATGGTTCTTGCCACTCATCGGCTGGACATTTGAGCCTGCCTTGGTTGCTCATATTTGTGGCGTCGTCAGTCCGACTTTCACTAGTTATTTCGGTCATAAATATGTGAGCTTTGGAAAACAAAAGGCTCCATGACAAAATCGATATTTGGATTGGTTCTCTGGTTCCTTCAACAACTGAAAACGCGTTGGATACAACTTACCATCGTTCTACTCGCCAGTATCGTGATTTTTGCTTGCGTTAAGGTATTCGGCATAGAAACTCTCCTGCGTCACCATGCAGAGATTCAAAACTTAAGTGTGTCTGAAAAATCTGTGATTGGCGTCATCATATTTGTTTGGTCATGCATTTTATTCATGACTTTCGTGCCTTTAGGTACCGTTACTATTCTGATTGCGGGTTATGTCTTGGGTGTTGGCGCTGGTTTCATCCAATTTGGTTCGGCCTGCCTTGCCAGCGCCCTACTCTATCGCGTTTTCGATTACAGGGCGCATCAATATGCAATCGAAGACTTCACTGACAATCGATGGATTTTATCCCTTTTTGATCTTGTCCAAAACAGGCCCGTGGTGACCGGATGTTTGCTTAGGATAATACCTGTAATTCCCTCGGCCGCCTGCGTATTTATCAGCAAGATTATGAGCATTTCATTTCGAGACATGATGACAGCTACCTTTGCGGTCGGCTGGATCAGGCCCGTATTCTTTGCCTATTTAGGGTCAACCGCTGCGACGTTAACCGCCGCAAGCGCGGGCATAACTAACTGACTCTTTAGAAAACGCCTAGCCGTAGTAACGTAATATTATCTCGAGTGCCGCCAGCATCGAAACGAACCGCTCCGCCGTTTATGGCTACCAATGTCAGAACATCGTTTTTTTCCAATGGCAGACACATCATCTTGCTCAAGTGAGAGAAGTTATTCGGGAAAAACTGTATTCTAGAAACCGCAATGCCGTTGACTTCGACATCACAATTGAACGGCACATCTCCTTCCGTATTGAAATTTACTCCTAACAGATACAGTCCAGTTTTCGGCGTTGTAAACTCACCGGTTTGGCCATCATATGACGAACCAGGATTATGAGACGCAGTATTCAGAATGCATACTTCCTTCTGCCCATTTGTTGGTCGTACGATTAGTGTTGTTGAAGAATACCATCTCCAGAAGTCCGGAAATTTCAATTTTTCAATAGTGGTTTCTGCCGACTGTCCATCAATCTTCAAGGCTTCCGAAAAATCACCCCCATCTGAACTGACCTTAAAAACGAAATCATCATTGGCGTCTGACGCAATTTCATGCCTGCCTGAGAAACCAGTCTGAAAGAGAATCGAGGAATGGTCAGTGTCATTATTCTTATTGATAGTTAGCCTATGTCCATTTCCTTCATGATTGAAAAGACTGCTGGGGCTCGACACTGCAAATCGTTGTTGTGTATCCGCTGCCGCATTGATTCCAAGCCTTTCATGGGACACCGAAGCGCCGAAGATTGCTTGCCAAGTATCCCCTCTCCATACTTTTAGTTCTTGGATTTGTTCAATCCAAACGCGCCAACCTATTGCGGGCCTGTAGAATGTCCAACCGCCATTTATATGGTGAGCAACCTGATTTTCTTTGCCCGCCCATATTGCAGAGGAGCTACTGCCTACAATGTAAAGGTCGCCTTCCTTAGCAGTAGTTGGTGGTTGAGTAAGATCATCAGATTGCACTTGTAGCTGGACAAGGACATCTAAGACGTTCAAACTTTCATTATGCGTTATGTATTTCTGCGCTTGAGCAGGTAAAATATATGGTAAATCCAAGTGTAAAGACGAGTGAGCATTCATAGGTAATCTCCAATTTCACTTAGTTTAAATTCGTTTATGAAAGCGCGGACGGACTTCCCAAAGAAGACGTAAAATGGGGCTGAATTGAACATGTTTAGGTGGATTGGCTCTTGGGTTCTCCACCAGATAGAAAAGCTAACCGATATGAACTTCGAATCTCAAAAAATTGCAGATGTTTTTAAGATCACGCCAAGATCCTTCGGGGATGACCGCGGAGAGTTCATGGAGACATTCAAGTCCTCTCTTTTCCGGGAGAAAACAGGGTGTGACGCAACATTTGTACAGGACAATCAGTCTTTGTCTGTGTCTCCGTTCACGGTGCGAGGACTGCATTTCCAACACCCTCCATTTGCACAAGGAAAACTCGTAAGGTGCACGCAAGGTGAAATCATTGATGTTGCCGTAGACGTTCGTAAGGGCTCTCCGACATTCGGTCAGCATGTATCCGTTCATTTAACGTCGGAAAATAAGGCACAATTATGGGTGCCGGAAGGTTTCCTTCACGGATTTTCCACTCTCGTGCCAAACACAATCGTCCAGTATAAATGCACGAACTATTACTCGGCTGAGTGCGATGGCAACGTGATGTGGAACGATGAAACACTTGGGATTGATTGGGGAATAGATGGAGAGTCCGCAATTTTGTCGGACAAAGACAAATTAGCCCCGTCATTTGCTAAATTTGACAGCCCATTCCACCTCTAAAATAGAAGCTCTCACATTCAAAATCCCCGTCAACGCGAGATTTTTGTGCTCTGAAACCTAATAATAGGCTTCAGTGTCCTAAATTTGTATTTTTGGAATATTTTTTCTCGAAATCGTGCAGATTTTTATGGCGAAATCAAAATCGTACCGTTATAGGGCAGCTTCAATTTTTAACATGCGGGGCGCATCATGATTCCTGATCATTTTTCTAAATTCAAAAAAGATATGAAGCTATCGGGCTGGGACGAAAAGTCAGAGACAGTTTCAATGTCACGTGAAGGCTTTAAAACACTCTTAGCGTTATATCTAAAAGAAGCAGCCGAGAACTTTGACTCATCTTGGTATTTGAAACAGTATCCTGACATTGCAAAAGGTATCTCATCTGGTTCTATACCGTCAGCGAAAGCTCACTACCTCAACCACGGTTATGTTGAAGGCCGTTTGCCTGGATTTAAAAATGTGAACTTTTCAAATTACATTGAACGTTACCCGGATATTTCCGCCCGCCTTGGAAAAATCAAAGGCAAGAAACGTGAAACTGCGGCTATGGAACATTTTCTCGAATTTGGGTATAAAGAAGGCCGTGCTGTTTAAATCAAACGACTTTTAGATTGACCAGAAAACGAATTGGCTGGTCCGAACACTTCGGATCGTCCAACTGTACTTTTTGGCGATTTCGGTCGCCCTAACGGTTCGTTTGTTTTGAATAACGCGCCGCTCTTTCCAGAGAAGTGGGATTTGAGAAATACCCGCTTTCAGGCCCGAGAGCCGCGCACTAGATCCGACATTATTTCTGTTTCGGAAGATCCACCAAATCTGCGACAATACGAACGCAGGTATCATTAAGCACAGAAGAATTGCGGGTGTGTTTTTTAAAATCAAAGCGACATTGTTACGATAGCTATAGAAATATTTGAAATCGGAGTGAGCCCCGGTCGAGCTTGATCCAATATGCCGGATATATGCGTCAGGACACTGCAAACATTTCTCGCCGAACAGCCTTAGCCTATATCCTAAATCTACATCTTCAAGATAACAAAAAAACGTCTCATCAAAACCACCAGAGTGATGGAAAACATCACATTTGTAAGCTGCCGCAGCCCCTGTTGGACAAAAGACCTCACAATACTCACGTGGATGGGCCGATACCGACATACCTGCACCCGCATTTCTCGCGACGCCAAAGATTGAAAAATAGTCTCCAAAAGAATCCAGTCGATCCGGGTTTTTCGCCTGTATAACCACCGAACTTAGAATAGAGAAATCCGGATAGGCTTGGCTTGCAAGAAATAATTTTTCTAACCAATCAGGCTCAGCCCAACTATCCGGATTAAGAGTGATAATCCAATCTGATTCTGATCCCCGAGCCCCCAAATTACTTCCGCCAGCAAATCCAATATTTCTCTCGGATTCTAAAACAGAATATCGGCCATTCGGTAGTCGTAATCTCGGAAACACTCTTTCTGTTTCATTGTTGTCGACAACCACAACTTCGAAGTTTTGAAATGACTGTTTCTCCAAATGGTCAATGCATGTCTGAAGGTCTTCACCGCTATTGTAAGATACAATAACAATCCGAGCCCAAAAGGTGACCACGCT
Organism: Litorimonas sp.; assembly: GCA_039975855.1. Lineage (GTDB taxonomy): Bacteria > Pseudomonadota > Alphaproteobacteria > Caulobacterales > Maricaulaceae > Litorimonas. Next base: position 53,585 of record JBDWGH010000006.1, read on the forward strand.
TTCGTCGCCGTCATTACCGATGGTGTGCGATTGGAGCGTTGAGATAGACTCACGGAATTTGATGTCTGACATCAACCCTTCACACTTTGGGCAATTTTCTTGATGGACTCGCTCAACGGTGTAGTGGGATTCCAACCAAGTTTCTCGCGCGCTTCCGTAATATCAAGTACTGCGTATGGCAGGTCGAATCTTCTACCTGGCTCATATTTTGTCTTTAGTTCGCTGCCGAGAGCGTCGCTTACAGCTTGAACAACATCACGCTCAGTCACAGCGACACCGGTGCCAATATTATAGGTACCAGTCTCAAAAGAATTTTTCGCATGCGACTCACAAATAAATCGCGCAAAGTCGTCGACATCAAAATAGTCACGCGCGTTGTGTCCTTCACCGAATATTGTGAGCGCTGATGTTTCGACAGCCGCCTTAACAGCAGCCGAAACTAAGCCGTGCCGCGTCCCCACCTGCCACCGACCAACGGGATTTGCTAATCTCAAAACTGAAATCGAAAGATCGGTATTCTGTTGAAAATAGTCCAGAATACTCTCGTTTAAACGTTTGCTTAGTCCATAAGGTGTTGATGGGCTGGCAGCTTCATTTTCCGGGATCGGGGAATGATAAGATTTTCCATAAATCTGCCCTCCACTTGAAATATAAACCAAATGGCATTTAGGGTTCACTTTGAGTAAGTTCTCAGCAAAATTTGTTAGCGTAACAAGGTCTAGATTCACAAGGTCAGACAAGGTTTGAAAACCCGTTGCTGGCTTCGAATTGTTCGCCAAATAAACAACTGTTCTGGCGGCCTTAACAGCCTCGTCAGCCCCTTCGCTACCCGATTTATATACGGACAGGTTGGGTGCGTATTCTTGGATGAATGCTGTATCCGGATTTCTGGATATAACTGAGCTCGGGCTATTGAGAGCATTAGCAATTTCACAAATGTGACGACCAATGAATCCGGTCCCACCATAGAGAACCAACATAAAAACTCCCGTAAACTTGGATTGTATCTACACTATAGAAATCGTGAAAATTCAATGCAATAAATCGAAAATCCGGTTGATCACTGATTACTCTAGCATCTTGCCCTGCAGCCAAACGGTTTTCTATATTCTGAAAGTCTTGTTTGCGTTTCCAACACTCGAACTCACCATCACAATGTGTCCCAATAGATTTTGACCAGCCCGCTGCAAGTCTAAATCAAGTAATATCAGCCAAAAAGTTACCCGTACTCGAAAGCCACACAAAGGAAGCGGCTTTTTTCCATAAAAGTCCAAATTTTTGGTTTAATAAAGTACATACTAACAGTATGAAGCACTATGTCAGATATCACCAAGTTAAGACGCCGCTGGCTATGGGGAAATAACCCCAAAGGACCTTTCTTTATTGTAGGAAACGGAAGGTCCGGAACAAGCGTCATGTTGGCTACCGTTCGCAAAACGCTCAACTTGAAATATTATGGCGAAGGTCATTTATATCCACTGCTCGGTGATCTTAGTCGCGCAACGGAAAAATATTTTAACTCAGCTCGTATCAAGAATTTATCTAAAAGCGACGCGCATATGATTCACCACGTCAAACACTCAGACGTGGATGAACGCTTGGCAAAGATGGTCAGAAATATTTTCTTTGATGTTTATGGAACGACAGAGTTTGTCGATAAAACACCCGGGCCGATGCCCATCTTGAGCCTGCCCATGCTCGAAGCGGCGTTTCCGACAATGAAGATTATTCATATGAAACGGCGAGGCATTGAAGTCGTTCGGTCTGCTCTAAAGAAATTCAATGAGACAGATTTTGAAACACATTGCGTAATATGGGAACAGGCATTGGCCAATTGGGAGAAAATTGAGCCCCGTTTGAAAGTTCCGCATATTACAATTGACCAACATACGCTCGCGACCGAGCCCGAAACTTCGGTCAAACAACTTGAAGATTTCCTAGAACTCACGTCAGAGCAAGCACAGACAATGCTTGGATTCTTCCAAAATGACCGCCCTCAATCCAGTGGAAGCCTGAATAAAGGCGGAGTGAGTCTTGAATCTTCGGGATGGAGTGAAGAGGAAATAGAAATTTATCGGCGCGTAGGGGCTAAAATGATGGCTCGACACGGTTGGTCAGAAGACGAAAGTTACTTCGCTTAACTGCTTCTTGAACACACTTAAAATTGCAATGGTTCGGCCAGAATACTTCGAAACCGTAATGCAGCCTGACTAATTCGTATCCTGAAACACCGAGTCAAACCGGTTCTATAGCTGACTGAAAAACTCGCTACTGATCGCTCACACCCTTCACATCAAGTACAGCTTTACCGCAGCAATTTCGATGTTTAACGTATATTTTGCGACCCTCTCATCGCGTCGATGTTTAGAAAAGTTTAGATAATGATGACGACTGTCTCGCCCAGCCAAATTGCAAAATCTTCCGGCGGATTTAGAAGCGACATTCAAGGCCTTCGTGCAATCGCTGTGGGACTAGTCGTGATCTTTCACATGTTCCCTTTAGCGGTGACAGGTGGTTATGTTGGCGTAGATGTTTTTTTCGTTATTTCCGGCTTTCTTATCACCGGACTTCTCATTCGTCGAGCAGAACGAGACGGACGAGTTGACTTCAAGGACTTTTACATTCGACGGGCTAGACGTCTTTTGCCGGCGGCGTGCCTAGCCCTTATCGTCACAGGACTTGCCTGCCTGATCATACTTCCCAAATCCCTGTTACAGGGTGTTGGCAAAGAGATTTTGGCTAGTGCCTTTTACGTTGAGAATTTCTTTCTTTACTTTCAGGGCCGTGACTACCTGACAGCAGAAACCGCCCCCAGCCCTTTCCAGCACTACTGGTCACTTTCAATTGAAGAACAATTTTACGTCGTCTGGCCCATCGCGATTGCTGTAGGTGTCTGGATAGCTAAGCGTTTGAAAATGAGTGCACGTGGATTTTTGCTGGCCCTCCTAACAATTATAACCCTTGTTTCGCTCTACCTCTCCGCAACAATTTCGCCGAAAAATCCAGGAGCCTACTTCCTGACATCTACACGGGTTTGGGAGCTTGCCCTTGGGGGGCTGCTGGCACTTGGACAGCCTTATATTAAGTTACCAAATAGCTTGACCCTCGTTTTACGTTGGATCGGTTTGGTCGCCATTCTTTACGCTGGAATCACATTTACAAAGAACACAGTTTTCCCGGGAACAGCTGCTTTGATTCCAACCCTGGGAACTCTGGCACTTTTGTTGCCGCGGGCAATTGGACCTACAGATCCGACGTCACTTCTATCGCTTCGACCCATGACATACCTCGGCGATATCTCTTATTCCCTTTATCTCTGGCATTGGCCCATACTCGTTCTTGGTGCCTATGTCGTAGGCGGCACATGGACCCTGTGGCAATTAGGCCTCGCGTTTCTACTAATGATCATGTTTTCCCATGTCTCTAAATACTATATTGAGGACAAGCTTCGCCATGCAGGAGATGGCCCGCGACCAGGGATGAGAACTTTGGTTCTTTCGACGGCCTTACTGACAGGTACCGCTATCGTCGCAATGGTTCTTATAAATCCTCTTAAAAAGGATGTACCTCAAACAACTAGTGTGGATCGCGGTGATTTCCCGGGTGCCTATGCCCTTGCGAAAAACGCGGCTCCCTACCCTGCCCGCGAATTCACACCCGCTGCATCTTGGGCCATTTCAGATAATCCAGATATTTACGCCGATAGTTGTCAAGTTACAGCCGACAGCGACATTCCAAAACCATGTTTTTATGGCGACCCTGAAGCGCCCGTCACGATTGTTCTCGTCGGAGATAGTCATGCTGCGCATTATTTACCTGCGCTGCAAACATTTGCGCTCCAAAATAAAGTCAGAATTGTAACCCAGACGAAGTCCTCCTGCCCGTTTATTGACGCGACAACTCAAGCTTCAAGTGGGCCTTACACAACATGTAGAACATGGAATACAAAAGTTATCCAAGAGATCATTGATCTAAAACCGGATGTTGTCATCACGGCAAAATTCTCCTCGACCACATTATCGGATGTGCCTGAGGGACTTACTAATGACCAAGCTGTGTCTGAAGCGCTCGCACGTCAGTGGAAGGCATTGGGCCGAGCCGGCATACCTGTTGTTGCGATTGCTTACACGCCGCGCTTTCCCGGAAGTGTCCCGGATTGCGTTTCAACACCCGGCAAACCGATTGTTGAGTGCAACCTTGATAGAGCAACCGCCCTTTCCAAATTTGACCACATACAGGCCGCGGGACAACTTTATCCGCAAGCCATCATCGCTGATTTAAACGATAATATTTGTCAGCCCGACACATGCCCGGCCGTTGTCGGAAATATCTTGGTATATCGTGATGCACATCATCTAACAGCAACTTACTCTCGAACTCTCGACACTGCGTTAGGTAATTATATCCGAAAAGCCGTCAAAACTGAGATCGGCCCGATTGAGCCTGACACCGTCTCTTTAGATATCGATCTCCCTACCGATCTTTTGGACTTAGTGCCGGAGCGAGCCAGTTACCCGGGCGCTTTAGTGCTAGCCTCAAAGGAGCAATCGCAAGAGATTACCCGTGCTATTCGCCCGTCACTGGATCGTCTTAGTCGTGATTTTCATCTCGTATTCCGGAATGGATGCTATGGCGGTGGCGACGGTGATGAGCTTGTGTCTTGCACATTAGGTGCAGAAAATGGTGACCGTGAAATCGTTATTGTTGGTGACAATGCTGCCGCTATGTGGCTCCCGGCCTTAGAACCATATGCTGAAATGCGTGGTGTTAAAATCACGACATTCCTAAAGTCCGGCTGCCCATTCACTTCCATTCCTAACCTACGAAAAGGTCAACCAAATATAGATTGTGTGAATTGGGGGGAAGACGTTGTCCAAGCAGTCAATCAAATCCAACCGGACATTTTACTTACGGCAAGTTTCGCAACGCATATCGCGGCGAATCCCGATGAAGGTGAATCAGGAAAATCAGCGCTAGCGCGCGGAATAACAATGCGTTTGTCTCAAATCGACACCACCAAAACTAAATTGGTGGCGATGGCACAACTCCCGACACAGCAGAACAATCTGGTTGAGTGTTTAAAGGCCACGAAAATTGATTCCGAAATTTGGATGACCAATGCGAGTGGTTTGGATGTTTGTAATACCGCAAGATCCGAGGCCCTTCGCCGGGAGGACCCGATGGTCTCAGTTGCGGCTGACCTTGCAAATGTCGAATATCTTGATCTTACCGATATGCTTTGCTCACAGACATCATGTCCTGTCATTAAAGGTGGAATTCTAACATATAAAGACCCTGGCCATGTCACTGCGACTTACATGGCAACACTCGCGCCGGTATTGGGAATGAGACTAGATGAAATGCTTGGATTTGAGACGCCTTGAGGTTAAGCCCCGAGGAAATCAAGGATTAGAGAAACGCTCATGAGTTCATACGCACTTCAAGATCTGGGCAAATCCTTTTCAAGTTTCAGGCTGTGGGGATATATCTCTGCAAAGACGATCCAAATTCGGTATAGAAGAAACCTTTTGGGAATGGTCTGGCTGGTTTTTTCTTTCGCAATTCCCGCCTTTGGTATTGCCTTGGTCCTGTCAAAACTTCAGGGGCTTGAGCTCAATGAGCACGTTCCGCATGTTATGTTTGGGTTTGCAGGTTGGTATTTTATCTCTGATTGCCTCAGCCAAGGCGGAGCTGCATTGACTAAAAATAGATCTATGTTGTTGCAAGCTCCGTTAGGGCGGTCGGTTTTCTCCCTCTCAATGGTTCTTGAGCAACTCATATTATTCGTCGTGAATATAGTAACAGCAGCTTTTATCGTAAGTTTTTTTGGTTGGCGCCCGCAAATTGAAATGGTGTTTCTTCCTCTCTCAATACTTATTTTTGCAATAGCCGGACTCGGCTCTGTTATGTTCCTATCCATAATTTGTGCGAGAATTCGGGATCTGCGCGAACTTATTTCTTCAATTGTGCGTCTCTCTTTTTTCTTCACACCTATCATTTGGTCCGCAACGAGCCGTAATTTACCCCCGGATTCTTTTTTGGCGGTTGTCGCAAAATATAATCCTTTCACATATTATCTTGATTTGTTGCGAATGCCTTTATTTGGCGAGTGGCCCACCACGTTTACCCTGGTTTTTACAAGCTGTTCTGCCGTCGCTTTGATCATACTCGGGCTAATAGCTATTCAAAAGGGTGGGCGTTCAATCGCCTTTTTTGTCTAATGTCGTCACCTACAAATACTGACATGGCGCCCAAACAATCTGCAACACCGGTAGATTCCAAAATTTCTCAGCCAAAGAAAAATAAATTGGACAAAGGGTTACCCCCTATCATCCAAGCCAAAAACCTGCGCGTGACGTATCCCAATTCTTCTGTGTGGCAATCTCTACGGGGCGAGCCGGGATACACGGCTTTGAAAGATGTAAACTTTGAAGTAAAACCGGGTGGTCGATTAGGCTTACTTGGACGAAATGGATCCGGGAAATCTACGCTTTTACGCACACTCGCTGGAGTATACCCTCCCAGCGGGGGCGATCTATTGGTTCGCGGAACGCGGTCTTCAATTTTCAACGCCACATCCGGTTTTGTTCCGAACGCGACCGGTCGAGAAAATATCATGTTACGCGGCGTTATACTCGGCCTCACGCGAGAACAAATACGAGACCTAACACCCTCTATCATTGAGTTTTCAGAATTGAAGGGGTGGATTGACCAACCGATTTATACCTACTCAAGCGGTATGACGCTTCGTCTCGCCTTCTCAATCGTGACGGCGCTTCAAAATGACATCCTTTTGATGGATGAATGGATTGGTGCCGGCGATGCGGGATTCATTGATAAGGCCCAGAAACGCATGGATTACATGCTGGAGAACTCTCAAATCATTGTTCTCGCCAGTCACAATATGCCGCTCATGCAACGCGTTTGCGAACGCGCCATCGTCATAGAAGAAGGTGCTGTACTATTCGACGGTGATGTTAAAGAAGCCATTGCGATTTATCGGGATATTCGTGATCATAAGGCCTAAAGTCTAAGAAAAACAAATACTTGTTATCTTAGACTCGAATAAGCGCTTTAGGAACGTTGGAATTATCCAGACAATCTACGGTGATTTATAAAGCTTACAGCCACGAATTTCGAGCTCGGGCTCCCGGTCTCCGACCCAGTCCAGTAAATAATCTAAACGGCGCTGTCCCTCAGGTTTGTTTGCATCTTCATATTTTTTCAAAGCTCTTTCACAAATAACCCAAGCGCCAACCTTTGCACCGCCGGTAAATTTCTCCGGCGTAGCAATCATATCTTTAAAACCTTCCAAAGGCATCCAGCCAGGCGTCGCGACACCTTTCCGCTGAGCATAAAGATGGAAATGAGAGCTCCAATCATTGTCGAATACAAACATGGCCTCATCCGGTGCGGTATTCGCCTTCACCCAATCGCCGATAGTTAGAACTTGCAGCGTAGTGGACCTATTTTCGAGTTTCAGGTTAGGTTTGAAAGTCTTATCGAATGTATGAGACATTCCGAAAATCACGACAACCATAGCGACCGTTGCAATAACGGCTTGCCTTTCATAGGCCTGCCCAAAGGCGAGCGCCGCCGCGACGATTAAGAAGAACGCATTTGCGTATTGATAATAATAATGAATTTGGTGCAGTCTCCAAAAAAGTAGAGGCGCGACAAAGTAAGCGACGATACAGCTTAAGGCGATCCAGACAAATTTCTTATTCCGCAAAAAGGCTGCAGCCACCATGAAGTAGATAGTCAGGAACGCGCCCAGAGTATGGTCGACAGCCCGCGTTAGAAGAACCTTCTTCCATTCCTCCCACCGCATCCGCTGTTCTAGCGTTCCAAAATTGAACTTACGCAATGCTTCAGATGTGAGACGCTCCCCAATTAGACTTTGGGATTTTGCAACGTCGGAAACAGAGACCCATTGTTTGATTACCAAAATTGGAAGCAAGACGGACAATAAGAGCAGCACGCCATGAACACCATGCTCACGGATAATGACCTGAGGTGATTTAATATGGGTTTTTAGAACCGGCCAAAAGTGGACCAATGTTGCAATAAATCCGACAAAAACAATCGCCGGAAACGTCGTCACTTTCTCTAATGTTGCTAAACTGCCGAAGACGACTGCGAGTGCAAAATCTAAAAGTTTGCGGCTTTCCAAAAGACGTAAGTAGAAAAGGAACCAGAGCAGCGCCAAAAACAGCGCCAAGCTCTCGATTAGAGCCGTTGAAGACCAATATAAATAAAGCGGAGATAGGCATAACAGACTAGCGAAAATAAGGTAAATCTTGATATCAATCTTCACCTTTATCGTAATGCGATAGCAAACATATAAAATACCTAGGAAAGACGCAAAAGCGACAACCCGACAAGACTGATCCACATTCAATCCAGTGATTGTGCTTAAACCTGCCGCAAGCCACTGAAATAGCGGGAACTCAAATGGGATTGTGTAAGGAAAACCTGTGACGGGCGTCTCGTAAATAAATTTCGGCCCGCCCTGCGTCATCCAATACGCACTCAGTGCCGTTTGCGTTTCACGGAAAAAAAACATTCCTGTCAGCGGCTGATCCATACGGCCCAAGAAAACTCTGAGCTGTATGAACAGTCCCCAAGCAAAAAACGCCCAAGGTGCAAAACCCAGCCATTTGTTAAGACTTGCCCATCCTAATTTGAGAGTATTCATAATTCACAGTCTATGTCTAATAGAGTAGTTTTCGGAATTTTTCCTGTTCTCACTTTTGAAACGCGATAGCAATCCCTCATTGGGAACACGCTTAGATCGAGCTGAAATAAACAAAGGTCTCAAGCCTGTATAAACCCCTAAATTATATCGAAGAGTTTAGCGGCAAATATACACATTCATCTCGAAAAACCGCTGTTATTCTGCCTTGAAAGCCTTAAAAAGCTAGACCTGATGAATGGCGCACCGCAGACTCTTTTGAGGATATGTTTTGAGTATGAACACTAAAAATAACAAATCCGAAAAGCAGGTCTGTTGGGTCGTCTTAGGCATGCACAGGAGCGGCACCTCAGCATTTGCGAACTTGCTCCGTAGCATGGGCGCTGTTCCGCCAAAAACCCTATTACCGCCAACAGAAGAGAACCCCAAGGGATATTGGGAGTCAAAGACATTGATGCTAACGCATGACGTCATCCTGTCGAAAATGAACTCATCTTGGACCGATTGGCGCAGGCTTGATTTTAGTGAGACAGCGCCTGAGTTGATAGATTCCTACAAAGATCAGATCAAAGTTACACTCCACAATGAGTTTGACAGTCTTAGCAACGCACTCATCAAAGACCCTCGTATTTGTCGCTTTTACCCGTTAATCAAGAATGTATTAGCCGATGAAAACGTCAATGTTGCACCATTAATTATTGTACGAAACCCTCTTGAAGTCGCCAGATCTCTTGCTGCGCGGGCAGATGTGGGCGTCAATGAAGGCCTTCTACTTTGGCTCCGTTACGTCTTGGACGTAGAACGATTTTCTCGAGATGAGTCACGCCTAATCATCTCGTTCGAAGACTTGATAGAGGCCCCGTCAGCCATCGAAAAAAGAGTTATGAGTTTTCAGAAAACCGTTGGCTCGAGCGGACTCAAACTCTCAAAAACAAAAAACATCATTGATCCGGGTTTAAGACACCATGCCGTGGATGACGCTAAAGCTCAGAGCAAACAATCGCTTCCCAAATGGATTTCAGAGACTCATAGTGCGCTGCAGACATTAGCCAAGACCAAGTTATCGAAGGGTGCTCAAAGCGAGGCTTACGCAACCCTTGACAGGGTCAATGCGGAGTTTTTGGCAATCGAACCCATGTTCTTCTCAGTCGTTGAAGATAAAACCAAAGCCCTCGAAGTCTTTCAAGAGCACCTCGGCAAACCTCCTTTCAAAGGTGATACCCTCAGGGAACTTCTACATGCCCGGGAAAAAGAAGTCGCACAAAAGACCGTCCGACTCTTATCCCTCACAGATTTAAATGATTCACTCGCGAGTGAAATTGAAACTTTATCGGCTGACTTGGGAGCGGTCAAAGAAGAGAGCCTTGAAGAAAAAGCCACGTTTGAAAGAAAATTACATCAGCTGAACCTGAAGAAGAGCAAGCTAGAAAAACAAATTAAGACGAAAACCAAAGCCTTAAAGGCTTCAAAAGAGCAGCTAAAGGCATTTGAAAGCCTTCTTGAGGAGAAGGAAGCATCGTTAGAGGAGGCTCAAGGCGAAGCACATGATATGCGGACGGCCATTTCAAAAAAAGATAAAGCTCTTGCCGCAGCTCGAACACGATCAAAATCCGCAGCAAAACAAAGTAAAGCTGTATTGACGAAAGTTCAGGAAACGTTTCACGATGAACTCAGCACCCTAAGATCCACACAACAAGCAGATTTGCGGCGCGCGAGAGCAGAAAATATTTTCCTTTCAAACCAATTGGAAAACACAGCGGAAAGTAAGGCTGCCCTCTCGAAAGAGGTGTCTGCGTTAGAAGCTCGTGCCAAAGAAGCTGAAGGACGCAAACTTTATCAAAAAACAAACTTGGCCAAAATTCTGGAAGTCTCCGAAGTGAAACTATCTTATCTTGATATATTAAAAGAAAAACTCTCAGAACGAAAAATCCGAGAGTTCAACCTTTTCGACGACGCTTATTATCTCACTCAAATTGCGGAGCTAAATCTGAGTGAGCCTGAAAATCCCCTCAAACATTATTTGAGAAAAGGCTTTTTACTCGGACTAAATCCGCACCCATTATTTGACACAAATTGGTATCAGAAATCCAATCCTGATATCGCCGAGTCAGGAGTCAACCCGCTCATTCATTTCGTTAGACATGGAGATAAAGAAGGGCGTGACCCTCATCCCCTTTTCAACACATATTGGTTCAGGACAAATGCCGCAAACAGCCAGGACCAAAAAACGCCCGCGATCACGCAGTTTTTGAGTTTATCTGCCAACGATTTAACAACGCCTCACGCAGCATTTAGCGTTGAGCACTATTACGGCACTTACCCGGATGTCAAAAAAGCGAATGTGAATGCATTGCTGCATTACATGAAACACGGACACAATGAGGCCCGTAACCCAAATGGGAATTTCCAAGAGGGTTGGTATAAAAATAAATACGCCAACCTGATCCCGGACGGAATGTCAGCGCTGGAATATCACTTACGACGCGGCGCAAAAAAGGGACATTTGACCCACCCTCTGGAAAACCGTGAGAGCCGCGAACGCAGTCAGAACAGATCCCGTAAAAACATACTTGTTGTTGCGCATTCTGCCAGTGACCGTATTTTCGGAGCAGAGCGCAGTCTTCTCGACGTCCTGGCCTGTATCGACAAAGAAAGCTTCAACGTCATACTTGCACTACCTGCGCAGAATAACTTTTATATCACTGCCGTCCAAAAATATGTCGATGAAATTGTATTTTACAGCCGCGAATGGTGGAATACGAGACAAGCATTCAAAGAAAAGAACCTCAAATTCTTCAAGCAAACAATCTTGGAAAAGAACGTCGATCTTATTTACGTCAATACAATCATGTTACCGGCGCCTCTTAGCGTCGCGAAAAGCATGGGGCTACCATCCGTTATGCACATCCGGGAGCTCATTGATCGCGATGAAGCGTTAAAAGACCACATCGGTCTCACGACAGAAGAGATCGTTGCAGACATATCCGATGCGGCCGACATCCTAATCGCAAACTCAGGTGAAACAGAAGCCTTATTCCGTCATTCAAAAAAGTGCCTTGTTGTTCCGAACGCTATTAATGTTGACGGATTTGGAGATATCACTCCGTTCTCGACAGATGGAATGCTCCGGGTCGGTATGTTGAGCAGCAACATTAAGAAAAAAGGTGTCGATGAGCTTCATAAGCTAGCTATTGCAGCTGAGAAAGAAGATCTACCGATCTTATTCCTCGCCTATGGTCCGGAAACGGATGACGTTCGCCGAATAAAGGCGCATATAAAAAGCGTTGGCGGACCAAGCAATCTGATTTTCCCTGGCTATGTTCAAGATCCAAAAGATGCCGTTAGAAAACTTGATGTGGTTGTGAACCTTTCACTTTTTGCCGAGTCATTTGGCCGAACAGCCGTCGAAGCCATGTCAGCGGGCCGACCTATCATTGGATATAATCATGGCGCCCTGCGCGAGGTTATTGATCACAATGTATCCGGGTTCCACATTCAGTATAAGCGGCCGCAAGAGGCTATTCACTACTTAAAGAAGTTTATAGAGACGCCTGCTCTGATGTCAGAAATGGGCAAAAAAGGTTATGAGCGCGCACTCACTTACTATTCCTATAATACACTCTCCCGGAACATTAACGCTGTATTCCATACCGCGCTCGTAGAAGATTCTGATAGTCCTCAAGATTTATTCCAAGCCTTTTTGGCGAGTCCTATAAATATTGAGGACAGCAGTGCTTTGCCACGAGAACGCCCAAAGGTATCTGTCGTTATACCAAATTATAATTACGCGCATTACCTTGAGGAGCGCTTAGGTTCGATTTTAAACCAAACTTACCTGCCAACAGAGATCATTTTCTTAGATGATTGCTCACCGGATAACAGTTTGGAAGTTGCGAAGGAAATTCTTGAACGACAGGCGAATGGCGACAATCCTGTTCCCTACAGAATAATACCAAACGAAAAGAATGCGGGTGTATATCGTCAATGGCTGAAAGCCGTTGAAGAAGCCAAAGAGGACTGGATTTGGATAGCGGAGGCGGATGACACGTCGCATCCAAAATTCCTTGAAACACTTGTCAGCAAGGTCGAACCGAGAACGAGCCTGGTTTATTGCCAGTCACGTAAGATAGATGAGGTTGGCGAAGAAATTTCTCCAAACAACTTTGCCCATACAAACGATATCAGTCCGACGAAATGGATGTCAGATTATCAAGAGAACGGGGTTTTTGAGGTTGTGAACTCTCTCGTTTACAGAAACTCAATTCCCAATACGAGCTCAGCAATTTTCCGAAAGTCTGCCGCAAAAGGCATGGGGCCGCAGTTAACGACCTTCAAATATAGTGGGGATTGGTTCTTCTATTCCTACCTGTTGGCCAGAGGTGATATCGGTTACTCTCGTCATCCTTATAATAATTTCCGTCGCCATGACGGGGGTGTCACGCGTCAGCAATCAAAGACATCTCCTTATTTGATCGAACTCTCGCGTATACGGGAGTATATCTGTAAGACCTTCCCTATTCTGCCATCTCAAATTGACCGCTTGGATTGGTTCTTAAACCGGGACTATAAAATTGAGGGCGTCGAGAAGAACACGGAATTCAAAGGCGCGGTTCCACATCTTGAGACTGCAAAACGCTATACAGAAGACCGAAAGCGGATCGCAATTATCACGACGAATAACGGGTCGTACAATGGCGGCAGTGAAATGCTTTGGCAAGAAACGGCCCTGGAGCTTCGTAAAGAAGGACATGATGTTCACGTCCTTATCAAACGCTGGATGCCGGAACCTCCACTGTTCGACGAATTACAATCTGCGGGCGTGAAGCTATTCTTCAAAGATGATAATGGCTTTGATAAACTCTTAGAGCACAAGCCTGACCTGACTATAATTTCAATCGGGGATCAGGATGAAGGATTGGAGTTTTATCCATCACTCCTCAAACAAAAATTGCCATACGTTATTGTCAATCAACTGACAAAAGAAGCACGTTTCTGGCATATACGTGAGAAGAAAACACTTCCCGTTACGCTTGGATATTTAAATGCCGAGAGGGTCTATTTTACGTGCTGGAACAACCATCGTGTCATGGAAGATCGCTTGGGAACAGTCATTCCAAATGCTGCAGTGCACTTTAACCCCTACCATATTGACCGGGAAAAAGTACCTGCTTACCCGCCTGTCAAAGATGGTTATAAAATTGCAATTCCATCAAAGCTCCTCTTCATCCATAAAGGTCAAGACTTGCTCATTGACGTCTTGAAGCAGGATAAATGGCGTGAACGAAACGTAACGTTCAATTTTTACGGGGCCGGACCAGACCGGGATAACCTTCAGGCTTTGATTGATAAACACGACTTAAAAAACTGCGTGATCAAGGGACGCGTTGACGACATTGGTGATATTTGGAAAGAAAACCACGCATCTTGTATGCCGTCACGCATGGAAGGGCTACCGATCATGATCGTCAGTGCCATGCTCTCCGCGCGTCCATGTATCGCGACCAATATTGGTGGTCATGCCGAAGTGATTTCTGATGGTACGTCAGGTTTTATTATCCCCAATCCGGATGTCGACGATTTGGACGAAACTCTTGAGACGGCTTACAGTAAACGCAGAAGCTGGCGGAAAATGGGTCAAGAGGCGAGAAAAGAAATCCTCGACTATTTGCCCGAAGATCCAATTGAAGATTTTGTGACAAAGCTCAATGAAGAATTGTCCATATTGGATCAATCAACCGGCAACTAGATTGGTGTTTTGAATCAAAAGAAAACCCTCGCTAACGTGAGGGTTCACGCCACCAAGGGCTCTTCAGATTATATCCAATAGTATGAAATTAAGACAATTCTTCGTTGAGCCAACTAAACTTTGGCTCTAACCCAAAAGTCACATCAACGCATTTAGAAAAGTTGGCTTTCAGCCTAGCTGCAAGTCTTAACTTCAAATCCGTATACATTTGGCAGTTCACGATTTGTAGCACGGACAGTGACCGACTCCGGCTCTGAGGGCAACTCAAATGAAGCAACTCCCTTGTCTTCTCCGGTAACTGGCATAAAACTATTCACAAATGCAGCGCCGTTGAAAGACAGAAAAATTGAATCTTTATTACTTGCGTCTGCTTTGTAAGTTACGAAAAGACACGCGGGTGCAGTCGGTGTCTGTGTCTGAAAGATTGTGTAAAAACTCACCAGGCTTCCTTCCTCAGTAAGTGTTGACCCCGCGATGTGGGGCAACTCTGAAATTGGCAGAAAAACGCCATTGTCCACTTGCACTGATCGCGTGATGCCAGCGTTTGCGACTGACCCACCAACAGTGACTTTAGTTACACCTTCTTCATTATAAACACACGTCGCTGACGCTACGCCATTTTCGGTTGTGAAATCAAAATTATACTCATTGTCTGTTTCGCTCGTGACAACCGCATTTGTGCTAGCAGCCATATTTCTTGCTTTGATTTCCGCTGCATATTTACACGCCTCCAAAGGCGGTATTCTAGGTTTCTGAACGACCTCGACAACTGGAGTTTCAGCTGTTTCTACAGCATCTTTGGGTGTGGAATTGTCAGTCTTTTCGCAGCCCGTGAGGACAATGCAGCAGGCCCCTGCCAAGAGAATTTTTTTGAACATTTGAGTATAGTCTCCAATTTCGTTCTTGCGCCAGTTGCAGCCAATTCAAGCTGCGTCGATAGAGAGTCAGCCCATAACACACAGGTTTTAAATATCACCTATAATCTACCCACCAAAAGCACGCCATTTGCAGGGTCTGTACAAAATTTAATCACAGGATGCCTTCAGCCAACCACTCTGAGGAATAATTCAAATGTTCATTGAAAGATTTGACCGCTGCACTTTATATCAATAAACGACCTCAGCGCTTCCACTACATTTTTTCGGAACTAGGGTATTATGTCTAAGCTTAACCCGTTGGTTATTGATGTCGATGGAACACTCATCCACAATGATCTCACCCACGAACTCTTGTTATTGGGGTTTTGCTCCAGCCCATTAAAAGGTCTCACTTACGTAAAAGAAGGTCTGCGCTCCAAAAATGGCCTTAAGGAAATGCTCGTTTCCTCCATTGGTGATAAAATTGATGTCACCAATCTTCCCTATAATGAAACCATTATCGATTTCGCCAAGGCTGAGGCTCAACGAGGACGAGAAATCGTCTTATGTTCCGGATCGCACGAATTCCTCATTGATAAAATTGCTGACCATTTTGACTGGGTCGACGCTGCATATGCGACGAATGCAGACGTCAATCTCACGTCAAAAAATAAAGCCGCTTTCCTGACAGAAAAATACCCTGATGGCTTTGATTATATCGGGAACTCAACACAAGACTACGAAGTCTGGAAAGTCGCCGATAAAGCTTATTCCGTTGAAGCGCCCGCCGGAAGCCAATCCATCCGCACAGCAAGCGGAGGCAGTGTTGAACCATTAGTCGAGAAAAAAACCTCAATAAAGCCATTGCTCAAAGCTATGCGCCTCCACCAATGGGCGAAGAATGTTCTGCTTTTCTTGGTTCCAGTTCTCGTAATTGATACGTTGGGCGTTACCGACATCCTGCCCCTTATTCTTGGATTCATCGGCATGGGGCTCCTCGCCAGTGGCACATATTTGTTTAATGACGCCCTCGACATCCAGAACGATAGATCGAGTGCGTCCAAACGAAAGCGCCCCTTTGCAAGTGGCAAATTAGGTCTGACAACGGGTATAGGGCTTTTCATTGCCTGCCTATTAGGCGCTTTAATCATCAGCCTCATCCTGCCCACACTCTATTTTGTCGTACTGATGATCTATTTTGTTACAACCATGACCTACTCTGTCGTCTTGAAACGCCTAGTCGTTATTGATGTCATGACCTTGGCCTTCCTTTTCCTCGTCAGGGTGTTAGCCGGCGCTGCGATCATTGGTGTATCTGTATCGCCCTGGTTGGTTAGCTTTATCCTTACATTCTTTTTAAGCCTCTCGCTGACAAAACGGTACACTGAACTTGTGAAGCTGAATGAAAAAGGCCGCAATTCAATGGGCGGTAGAGGATATGATGTGCGAGATATTCCGCTCGTCCTAGGCTTTGGCATGATGGCGACAGCCACGAGTATTCTATCATTCATCTTATATGGATTGGTCGCCGAACAACCAGTTCTCGCGTCAGATATTTCAATTTTTATTGTCGGGTTTCTTCTCGTTTATTGGATGCTGCGTCTCTGGTATCTCGCACATCGCGGCATTTTGGATGACGACCCAGTCTTGTTTGCCGTCAAAGACAAATTGAGCATAGCTATTGGGGGATTGATTTTCTTGGTCGTTCTCGCGGAAGAATTCAAATTTTTCTGACCCTCTTAAGAGAACTTTTGTTGATAGGTTACCTAAATTCAAGACGCTCCTGAGACGCATAAAACAACGAGTGAACATTCCCATCCTGCTCAGATTGCGTCAGTGATAAGTTCATGATTTTACCTATCGTCTGTTTGCGTTCCCCAAGCGCCACTTCAAAATCGGCTTCGATTTTTGTACGGGCCCCACTCACGTCCAAATGGCGCATGAGTGATTGATAGATGTCGACCCGACCCATCAGGAAATAGCTTTCATACAGGATTTTCGTTGCTATTTTCTGGTGAATATCTTGATAACTTAACTGGTCTAACATTCTACCAACCGGCTTCACGATAAAATCCAACTCTTCGCGAATATCTGGCGAAACAAGATATTGTTTTTTTATCTTTAGGAGTTCCGCGTCAATCTGAGCAACTTTGTCTGGATTGGATTCCAAATTGTTGATGATAACAATATCTATATCAGATCCCTTGATAGGAACGTTGAGCGTATCGTGCTGACGCACCGTGTCATGGGCTAGATAATACGCAATATCTCCCGAAAGGAACACGACGCAATTATCATTTAGCTCTCTCTGCAAATCCTCCGGGAGTCTTAACAAGGCTTCTCTTGCGAGAGAGAGCTTTCGTAAGGATATCCGACGAAATCGATTTGCTAAGCGTGTGCCAGCTTCAACAGATTGAACGCCCTGCTCTGGCAGATAGATCAAACTGAACGTCAGAAAATCACGCAAAATCGAAGGACTAAGGCGCAGCATATTTTCGCGGGTAACATCGTAGCGAAGATAATAGCGAGCGCAGTTTTGTATCAGGATATTTTTAGACCCGTAACAGAGCTTCCACAAACCAATCGGGTGAACATCAGGAAAACTTTCAGATAACGCGGCCCCTGATTGTGGACCATGCTTCCGCAAGACGCCTTCAATTTCAGTTAGAAGTTTTAAACTATCGTCCGTCACGTTTTCTCCAGCGTATTGGTCACCCTTGAATGATGCGTAAGACCACCATTAGACATCCGTTTAAACGAAAACCCTTTAGCAATTCGCAAACTTTAAACGAGGCCTTCAATTAGGGCTGCAAGCTTATCTACTATTGACTGAACCTGGGTGAAATCATCGCCTTCTGCCATTATTCGGATCAAAGGTTCCGTGCCTGATGCCCGGACAAGCACTCGGCCTTCTCCTGCAAACTCTCTCTCCGCCGCCTCGATTCCAGTTTTAACCTTCGGATAACCCATCGGGTTTTCACCTGAATAACGAACATTTTTTAAGAGCTGCGGAACGGGCTCAAACACGTTCAAAACTTCACTGGCTAAGCGGTTCTGTCGCTTGATTTCTGCCAAAATCTGGATGGCTGCCATTGTCCCATCTCCGGTCGGGCTGTATTCTGTCATAAGTAGATGCCCAGATTGCTCGCCGCCTACATTATACCCACCCTCACGCATTTGCGCAGCCACGTGACGGTCCCCTACTTGCGTACGGATCAAATGAAGATCGTTAGCTTTGAGATACCGCTCCAGTCCCAAATTGGACATAACGGTCGCCACAATACCATCACCACCTAAACGGCCTTGCGTCTTCCAACTGGTCGCGATCAACCCCAGCAATTGATCTCCGTCGATAATTGTGCCCTTTTCATCGCACATGATGAGGCGATCCGCATCACCGTCCAGTGCCACACCAACATCTGCACCTTTTGAAACGACTGTTTTAGAGAGAAGCTCGGTGGCTGTGGATCCGCAGCCCGCATTAATGTTGTCCCCCGTTGGGGAGGCTCCGATAGAAATCACCTCCTTTGCACCCAATTGGGTAAAAGTTTCCGCAGCGGTGCCAAAAGCCGCTCCGTGCGCTGCATCGATAACAATTTTCAGGCCGTCTAAGTTCAAACTAGAGGGCAAAGACGACTTACAATGCTCAACATAACGCGATTGAAGCCCGTCAGAGAGACTAACTCGCCCTAACTCTGTAGAGGGGACAGCGCCCTCCCCGGCTTTAACCAGTAAGGCTTCAATGTCCGCTTCCGCTTTGTTTGACAGCTTCCATCCTTCGGGGCCAAAAAATTTCACACCATTATCCGGGTACTTATTGTGAGACGCCGTAATCATAACGCCGAGATCCGCGCCAAGCGCCTTTGTCATTAGCGATACGCCGGATGTGGGCAGAACACCTGCTCGCTTAACATCGACACCAACGGAAGTCAGACCCGCGACAAGTGCAGCTTCAATCATATCTCCCGAAAGGCGTGTGTCCTTCCCGATGAGGGCAGACGGTCGGCCACTGGTTTGAGACCCAAAATACTGACCCACGACTTGACCCAATCGTAACATGCTGGCGGGGGTCATTTTACCCGCATTCGCGAGTCCGCGAACGCCGTCGGTTCCAAAGAACTTTGCCATGAGTAATACCTTTTAGGAGCGTTCAAATTTATAGACGTCCCATAGCGCGCAGCTCTCTTGGTGTGTAGCGAAATGTATTTAGTCCTCGATTATGACATGATTTAAATTGGATATGCCAAACCGAACGGGCTATCGCCCCCAAATGAATATTCTTGTAACAGGCGCAGCCGGCTTTATCGGCTACCACGCAACGAAGCGTCTGTTGAAAGACGGGCACAACGTTTTCGGCGTCGATAATCTCAATGACTACTACGCGCAGTCACTTAAACGCGCCCGGCTAGCTCAGCTGCAAGCCCATGAGAACTTTACCTTCCACACCCTAGATATCTCTGAAAAAGGGGCGCTTGAGACCACACTCACTGGAAACCCGATCACGCATATACTGCACTTTGCCGCCCAAGCAGGCGTTCGATATAGTTTAAAAAACCCACACAGCTATATTCAGTCCAATGTTATGGGGCATTTGAATATTTTGGAGTATGCGCGCCACAGCGAAACCGTGAAACATGTCGCCTATGCCAGCAGCTCATCGGTTTACGGTGAAAGAGAAGCGGATAGTGGGTTTCAGGAAACCGACACCGTTCGAGAACCAGCATCATTATACGCTGCCACAAAATTAAGCGGCGAACTGATGTCGGAAAGCTACGCCCGGCTCTATGGCATCTCCATCACAGGGTTAAGGTTTTTCACGGTTTACGGTCCGTGGGGCCGGCCAGATATGGCCTATTGGATGTTCACAGAAAAGATTTTAGCTGGCGAGCCAATTACCTTGTTTGCGCCGGAATTGATGAAACGGGATTTCACATTCATCGATGATATCGTCGATGTATTTCCGACCTTGCTAAACACCATTCCAGACGGACACAGAATTTATAACCTAGGCAACTCCTCACCTAACACCTTGTATGAGCTCGTTAGTGCGGTTCAGATCGCTTGCGGGAAGAAAGCAGAGACGATTATCCTGCCTCAACAAGCTGGCGATGTGCGCAGTACATTCGCCGATACATCTGCAGCTCAAAAGGATTTTGGATTTGCACCCTCAACAAAGCTCAAAACGGGTATTTCAGAATTTGTGGAGTGGTATCGCGGTTGGCAAGGCTCATAATCTGAGCGAACGCCAAGAGACCTATTCTTCAGGCGTCGCCACAATTCGACTGGTCTTATCTTTCTTCACGCGTGCAACTTCTGGCCATTCGCCTGTCGCTATATAGACAAGTTCTTTGGCAATATCGGCGACATTATCACCCATACGCTCAATGTTTTTTGCCATAAACATTACATGCATACACCCAGATATATTCCGCGCGTCTTCCATCATGTACGTCAACATTTCACGGAAAAGGGAATTGTGAAGCCGGTCGACTGTTTCGTCCTGTGCCCTTACGTCTTCCGCCATGCCTTCATCCAAACGCTCATAGGCTGTCAGGATAGAGTTGGTCATGACCTGCACAGTTTCGCTCATGTGGACTAAGGTCTCGATGGAACCAGTTTCAGCTTCGGCTTTGGTAATTGTGTTTGTCCGCTGTGCAATATTCCGCACCAAATCGCCCATGCGTTCAAAATGCCCCGCGCTTTTTAACGTCCCAACAACTTTCCGAAGATCCGTTGCAAAGGGTTGTCGCAATGCCAAAATTTTGATGGCTAGCTCGTTCAGCTCAGACTCGAGCTTATTCAGTTGCTTATCTCCTGCAATCACCTGTTTGGCGAGTTCACGGTCTTCTTTTCGGAGCGCCCGCGTCGCGGATTGAAGCTGTGATGACACAATGCTTCCCATCTCAAGAAACAAGTCCCGTAGGCGGGTCATGTCCTCGTCAAAGGAGGATACAATGTGATCATCACTCATAGATTATCCAATTCGGCCGGAGATATAGTTTTGCGTGCGCTCTTTTTCAGGATTGGTGAAAATTGATTGCGTATCCCCGCTCTCGACCAATTCTCCCAGATGGAAGAAGGCCGTTTGTTGGGAAACACGCGCAGCCTGTTGCATAGAGTGCGTTACAATCACGATTGTATATTTCTCTTTCATGGAATCCATCAGCTCTTCGATGATTGCTGTTGCAATCGGGTCGAGCGCTGAACACGGTTCGTCCATAAGGATAATTTGCGGATCAACAGCAATAGCACGGGCGATACAAAGTCGCTGCTGTTGACCGCCAGACAAGCTCGTTCCAGGTTCATCCAAACGGTCAGAGACTTCGTCATAAAGACCTGCGCGTTTCAGCGAGGTAATGACGATATCTTCAAGATGTTCTTTAGATTCAGACAGGCTGTGAATTCGCGGGCCATAGGCAACATTGTCGAATATGGATTTGGGAAACGGGTTCGCCTTTTGGAAAACCATGCCAATGCGCGAGCGCAAAGCGACAACATCCACTTTCGGGTCATATATATCCTGACCAGCGAATTGGATGTCCCCAGTGACCCGGCAGATCTGGATTGTATCATTCATCCGATTAAAACACCGCAAAAATGTTGATTTTCCGCACCCTGATGGACCGATCAAAGCCGTAATTTGGTTCTCTGGAATATCTAGGCTCACATTATCAATGGCCTGCTTCTTTCCATAGAAAACATTGACATTGCGCGCTGTCATGATTGGCTTTGCGCCAGATTCTAAACTTGGGGCGTCTGTGTTCATTATCGTATCCATTACCAACGCCGCTCTAGTTTTCTACGTAAATAGACGGCGAATACATTCATCAATACCAAAAAAACGAGCAAGACCATGATGGCTGCCGAGGTCAATTCAACAAAGCCTTTTTCTGGACTGTCAGCCCAAAGGAAAATCTGAACGGGCAGCGCCGTTGCAACATCAGTTACACCTTTTGGCACATCAACGATAAAAGCAACCATCCCAATCATTAGGAGCGGCGCCGTCTCTCCGAGCGCGCGGGCCATACCCAAAATCGTCCCTGTCAGCATTCCCGGCATAGCCAGCGGTACAACATGATGGAATGTTGTCTGTGTTTTACTCGCACCCAAACCTAAGGCCGCATCTCGAGTAGCTTGAGGAATAGAACGCAAAATTGACCGGGATGCGATGATGATCGTAGGCAAAGTCATAAGCGCTAGAACCATTCCACCAACCAATGGAGTGGAACGCGGAAGATGGAAAAAATTCAAGAAAATCGCCAACCCTAAGAGACCGAATACAATAGACGGAACAGCCGCGAGATTGTTGATGTTCACCTCGATTAAGTCCGTCAGCTTGCTCTTTTTCGCATATTCTTCGAGGTAAACGGCAGTCAAAATACCGAGTGGAAATGCAATCAGGAAGCAAATCAGCAAGCTGAAAAATGATCCGATTGCCGCGCTCAAAATCCCAGCCATTTCGGGCTCACGCGAATCTCCGCTCGTGAAAAAGGCCTTATTGAACTTCTTCTTAATTTGCCCACTTTCACGCAAAGCTTCGATCCAGGCAATATCTTGGTCTTTCAAACGACGGAGATCCTCAGGGATTTCAGTCGGGTCAATCTTGCCTTTGACATAAAGATCAACTTCAGATGAAGCCGCAACCCAAACTCGTGTAGATGTGCCGACAAGCTCAGGGTTATTAGCAACCCGTTCCCCCAGATCGAAAGCGGCCCCATTACTCAGAAGACCGTAAAGACGGTTCCTGTCACGTCTTTCAGTCGCGTCTGGAACAACCTGTTGCAAACCTTGAAGCAGAATGGGTTTATAATTTGCCCTCAATAAATCCGTAGCATTCCGCGTTCCGGCCGGGTCAATGGTAGATTCCGTGAACTGGATATCGACCGCAACCATTGTCTTTTGAAATGCGCCAATACCGCGGAAGAAAATCGCCGTGAACATTAGCAACATAAAGGAGATAGAAATCCCGATTGCTATGCGGCCATACCACTGAAATCGCTTATGACGAGCGTGTCGCTTGGCCATTTGCGGCGAGGTTGTCAGCAAATAATCAGGCATATTTTCGCTTATATTTATCGACAATCCGCAAGGCCACGACATTCAACCCCAAGGTCAAAACCAAGAGGAAAAGTGCAATGGCGAAAGCTGCCAAAGTCTTCGCACTGTCAAATTCTTGATCACCCGTCAGCAAGGTGACAATCTGAACTGTCATGGTTGTGACGGCCTCAAATGGGTTTGCAGTCAGATTAGCGGCTAATCCAGCAGCCATAACCACAATCATAGTCTCCCCAATCGCGCGCGAAATAGCCAATAAGAGACTTCCGATAATCCCTGGCGTTGCGGCCGGCAGGACGACTTTGGTTACAGTCTCAGTGTGGGTGGCGCCCATACCATAAGAGGCATCGCGCAAGGCTTGCGGGACGGCATTGATAACATCATCTGACAGTGACGAGATAAAAGGCACAAGCATAATACCCATTACTGAACCTGCCGCTAAAGCGCTTTCAGATGAAATCTCAAATCCGGCCCCTGCCCCCATACCCCGGATGATGGGCGCGACGACGAGCGCGGCAAAAAAACCATAAACAACTGTCGGGATTCCCGCCAAGAGTTCTAACATAGGTTTGACTGTATTGCGTGTCTTCGTCCCAGCAAACTCCGCCAAGTATATAGCGGATAATAAGCCTAACGGCGTCGCGACAGACATCGCGATAAAACTGATGAGAAGCGTACCGGATAGAAGCGGCAAAACCCCAAATTTACCGCTTGCACCAACTTGGTCTGCACGAATGGCGGTCTGCGGGCTCCATTCAAGACTAAACAGGAACTCTGTTATTGGGATTTTCCCAAAAAACCGAATGGCCTCAAATGCAAGTGATGCCACAATTCCGATAGTCGTAAAAATAGCAACAAAAGAGCACGCGATCAGGACACCCTGAATGGCATACTCTTTGAGTTGGCTACGGCGATTAGCCCGCCGTAACGTTAGATCTCTAGAGGTTTCCACTAGTCCAGGCTGACAGTTTCAAATGCCAAGACACTAGCCTTACGAGCGGCATGTTCTGCTGGTTTCATGGGGATCAAACCTTTTTCCGCGAGATACCCGTCTTGCCCACTTGCGCGCTCGCTTGTGAATTCAACGAGAAACTCTTCAATACCCGGTACAACACCGATATTGTCCTTCTTCACATAGAAATATAATGAACGTGAGACGGGATAAGAGCCATCCGAGATGTTCTCAAAAGTGGGGACAACACCGTCAATGACCGTACCTTGAACCGAATCGGCGTTTTGATCGAGGAAACCGAAACCAAAGATACCAAGCGCATTCGGGTTAGCGTTTAGCTTTTGAACGATCAGGTTGTCATTTTCACCCGCTTCAATGAAATTATCGTCTTCACGGAAACTATGGCAAACCGCTTTGTAACGATCTTTGTCAGTCTTTTTCATGTCCGCAATCCAGTCAAAGGTCTTGCATCCACCTTCCATAGCCAGCTCAACAAATGCGTCGCGCGTTCCGGATGTTGGAGGCGGTCCAAGGATTTCGATTTTTGTGTCAGGCAAAGACGCGTTAATATCGCTCCAACGGTTGTTGTCGTTTTCTTTCAACCCGCCATTACCATTCGGAATATCTTTCGCGAGAGCGAGATAAAGTTCGCGCAAAGAAATCTCGAATTGTTGAGTTTTTCGTGAATTTGCGAGGACAATTCCGTCATAACCTACTTTAACTTCGATGATGTCATTGATAGCGTTTTCCGCACAGCGATCAATTTCGGAAGATTTAATACGGCGTGACGCATTGGTCATATCTGGATGATTTGCACCCACACCTGAACAGAACAGCTTCAATCCACCGCCCGAACCCGTGCTTTCAACAATAGGTGTTTTGAAAGAAGTGCTACGTCCAAAATTTTCGGCAACAGTTGTGGAAAATGGGTAAACCGTTGAAGAGCCAACAATTTTGATCTGATCACGCCCACTAGATGTGACGGGTGTGTCTTTTGCTGACGGTGCATCCGTCGTTACGCTTTCGCCGTTTCCACAAGCCGTAAGACCAAAAGCAACGGCGCCGCATAAAAGTAGTTTTTTCATCATTTTCATATTCCTCGTGAATATCTATTCTAAAAATCGAAGGAAAGGCGGCCAACGACCCCATTCCCGCTTTGTGCCGTGCCATTTTCTGCATCGACATTAAAATAGTTAAGGGCAAAGCGCGTTTGCTTGGTTGCCCACCAATCTGCCCCTAAGACAATCGTATCAAGTTTACCCAGATATGGTCCATCTTGAACGTCCAGCGTGTCGTAACGCGCAACCAATGATAGCGCACCCATCCCGCCGGCTCCGACAGGGTTATCGACCTTAGGACGATTAAATTTACCGCCTTTATATGTCCGCTTTCCGCCGAACATAATTCCAGCTTCAATATAACCTCCGGAGAAATCTGCGTCCTCATTACCAGCAGAGCCATTAGCACTCACAACAGCATATTCACCCGCAGCCCACATATTGTCTTTCAGGAGTGCCGCCTCACCAATAAAAAGATTATCGCTATCTGCAAAACGCCCCGTGTTCACAATGCGGTCTGGCGCGACGTGTGTGTAAGGGCGCTGTCGATAGCGCAGGTCAGATTGTGAGTCGCCTTGGTTTCGGTAACGCCAAGATGCGCCAAGATGAGCAATTGTTTCATCGGTCTTTACGGGATTGTAATAGCCCCGCCCAGAGAGCGCATACCCTTCCTCGGGCCCGCCTTCTGTTTCGACGTTTGTGCCAAATGCGCCAATATCAACGCCATAATTGCTGCCGGAAACATTTACCGACACGCCAAGACGTCGACCAAGTTCAAAGGCATCCGTAAAGGCGCTTCGCTCAATCGTGGAAATAAAACGGGATGATGTCTGCTCATCTAAAGAAACGTGAGTTTTAAACTGGCCAACCTTAACTTTAAAATTGCTGTCTTTCGGCGCGAACTGAACATACCCATCAGTTAGAATAATGCCGCCACCTGTCGCGTGGTTGAGCTCCACTTTATAAGAAATGCTATCGCCATACTTGCCTTTGGCAAACAACCTAGCACGCCGAACCTCACTGTCGGTTATGCTGGTATCAGGGCCATCAAGATCAGCGATTGTATAATCCACCATGAGGCGACCACCAATGTCGAGCGTGGCGTCCTGGGCAATTGCTGTTGGCGTTACCATCATAGACAGAACAAGCGTAGATGCAGCCAAGCTGGCCTTCTGAGTAAACGTCATCACTAACCTCTTTGTTTGACGTTGAGCACCAGTAGAAGCGATTCCCCTGCCAGCTATGTTGGCGCGGCAATGACAAAGATTGATGACAAACAGATATTAGTTTTGTGACAGTTTTGTAACGACGTCATCGCTCCAAATAGCCAGAACGAAAAAGCCCCCGACAAAGTCGAGGGCTTTTGTGTTTTAGAACTTACCAACGAGGTTAAGGTACCAGCCGATATCATCTTCATCTTCGAGCGCCCCAAGGTATTGCTCCTCAATGCCGCCCCATGTGACGCCAACACCAAGTTTGGCATTATCATTCATATGGCGATAAATACCCGCCTGACCACCGAGTCGTTTGATGACACCGTTACCAATATCCAGATAGCGACCTTCCAAATGGGCATCCCACTGATGGGTCATGTGATAATCGAGGCGAAGCACACCGAGGTCAGCACTGGATTTTGTAAAGTCCAAACTTTCCCGATTGGATGTAACCGACCCAGAACGATGCGCGTATTTACCGCCCAATGTCCATTTCGGTGACACATCAAAAGCTGTATCAACAGAAATGATCTCTGACTTCTGACGATAGTTCAACGTCTCCCCGCCAAAACGCTGGCTCGTTGGAGACAGATCTTCGAGATAGGTATATTTAGCCAACAGGTTGAAACGATCATCCCAAATTGGGCGATAAGCTGCCGCAATAGACCCTTCGGTAAACTCGGCTTCGTTGAAGTCCAACGGACCAAAGTCTCCGTTCTCTGTTTGCTTAGACATTGCGCGGTTAAACTTGCCCTGCAGACGAAGCTCTTCGCTAGCTTGATATTGCGACGTCCAACGTAGCAACCAGGTATCCCGCTTATCGTCTGTCTCGATATTCTGATCCTGACGATATTCGGCCGCAAATCCAGCCTTGAAGCGTTCATTTGCAAATCCAGTTGAGAGTGCAATTGCCTCACGATCAAGATTGTCAATCCGGCCAATTTCGCCGGAGAATCCGAGGTTGAATTTACCCGGATTCCAGTCCACGCCATAAGCATGGGTGACACCATTTAAGCCGCGGTCATTAAACTGCATGCGTTCTTCGCCAAAGACAGACAACGCATCCGTGAAACGCTTACGAGCACCCACGTTCAACGTCCCGAAATTACCTGTCGGCTGTGCGCGAAGCGGAAGATCATAAGCGAGGTAATACTCGTCACCATCTTCCTCTTCACGGCGCAAGCTAGCCCGCAATCCCAAACCATCCTCGCCTGTGGAGACCTCGCCACCGCCAAAGAGTGTCTTTGACAATCGCACTTCTGCACCCGCGCCAATACGGTCGGTCGTCCGCGTATTATCACCCGTTATTCCGACCTGACCAAACCCGTAGATTTTGCCGTCATCGCCGATCTTGTGCTCGGCGCGTAGACCTAAGGACGAGCCGGCATTGCCGCGCGCATTATCATTATATGACAGACCTGCACTAACAGTTGTGTCTTCGCTCAACGTATAATCCAGTCGCGCTTCGGCAAAACTATTTGTGCCTATCAACTCGCTATCAGAAATATCCGCACGGGCGCCAAGGTCAAAACCTTTGCCTAGCGCAATTTCCAATCCACCACCAAATTGCTCGACGGCTTGATTGGTCGCTTCAGCATAACCTGCAAATCCGGCCTGACGTTTACGCCAATACACATAGGCATTGCCATCTTGCTTAGAAACCTCAGCGAAGTTCACTGCTGCTTCGATGGCATAAGCCATAGCTGTCAGATCATCGGCATTCGTCAAACCGCCGCGATCCGCCGCATTATATGTAAAGCCACCATCCACCGAGGAGAAGGTTTCTACGCCGACACCTTCACTACGGGCAATCTCACCTTTGAGGTATGTACCGGCTGCATATTGCAGAGTCAGGTCCATCTCATAGAGGTCGGATTCTACGCCGCCATCATCGGAGTGATTATAAGTTGCTCCTAGTTTGACATGATCGCCGAACCAACGCTTGGCCCGACCACCGAATACAGCACCGTTATCATTCGCACCAAAGACAGGTGTGAATTCGTAATCAGCGACCAGCACTTGTGCATTGCCGGACTGGCTTCCATCTCGGAACAAGCGTCCGTCATCACCTGTGCTGCCCAATGGACGGGTTAGGATGACGCGTCCCTGGATAAAGTCGAGATCATAATCAGACCCGTACTGCAGGCGCCGGCTTTCAATGACGAGCCCGGACACAGAGTCTCGTGTCTCGACACGGAGCTGTTCACTACCGATCGAAATATCGCCATGTCGGAGATAGTACACAGATCCACCCGTACCGCGCAGCTCGTCTCGCGCTTGGCGCGATCCGCCTTCTGCGACAAAGGCCGTAACTTCAGTTCTAGCATCACCAAGCGTCGTAAACGCATTCTCATCCCAGTGCAGCTTAGCACCATAGAGCGTGCGGTTGACCCGCGCGAATTCCGTATCATTGAAATTCGTCTGGTAATTTCCCCAGAGCGCGTAATCATCATCGCGTTCGATGCGTGCATAGATACGCCCTGATGTCGGTGCGTCCTGCTCAATGACTGAATTATCGCCATATGTTGGGTAATAGCGATCCGGGTCCAAACGACGCAGGAGCTGATTAAGATCCTTATCGTCCAATGTGGAGACAAGGTCACCCAATCCAGCTTCTCCAGTATCGGCAGTCGCTGTTACCGTCCAACGATCATTCAGGCGCGAGCGCACATAGAATGCCACGCGGCCTTCTTCAAACATGTCGTCAGAGCCGATCCGTTCACCTATCGTGGCTTCAATTTGTGCGACATAGAATGTATCTTTCGATTTCACATCCACGGATCGCACAAGTGTCTGAAGACCCGCTTCAATTGTCACAGATTGTGGACCCGCAGGTAGTAACTGTTCGGCGACAAAACGGCCATCCGCATCAATACGAATAGTCTCGCCCATCACTGTTGCAGTTTCGCCTGGAACATTTCGACCATAAACCCGAACGGACCCGCCTCTTACGCGCACATTTGACGTCTCAAGCGTATTTTGTCCGAATGTGCCTGACGCACTTTCCAACCATTCC
Source organism: Litorimonas sp. (assembly GCA_039975855.1). Taxonomy (GTDB): domain Bacteria; phylum Pseudomonadota; class Alphaproteobacteria; order Caulobacterales; family Maricaulaceae; genus Litorimonas. The sequence goes on from JBDWGH010000006.1 coordinate 83,178, forward strand.
GCTGGCGTGAGATCGAAATCAGCATCACCAATCCGCAGACCTTTTGGAGCCGTTTGATCAAAGGCACCATCAGAAGCGGTTGCCCGTAAGACATATTGAAGCTCATCAGGCAAACCTAATGGCAGCGCAGCCGAAGCGACATTCCCGCGAACAGGAATAACGAAAAGCGGCTCACCGCGCGCGGAACGTTTGGCGTCAAAGACGCGGATCTCCAATGCGTCAGCAAAAGCGACATAGTTGGAGTAAGTCGCAGCTTTCAAAATGCGTTGTCCATTCTCAGACACGATATCCATTTGTGCGTTCAAGCGTTTCACAGGGTCTAGGCTATCTACAGTCGTCTCAATTTCCATTGCATCGACATAAGCGGAAGTGGAATTCCCCCACCCTAGCCAACGTTGCAGACGTCCAGGAGTCGGACTGCGGTCTGCTTCACCTGAGCGGTCACGGCGGCCCAAGACGGAGGCACGGTTATTGCGCGTGTCGCCGGACAGCGTATCGCGATCATCTCGATCCGTTACGCCGCGTAGACCCGCATTACGGTTCCAACGGCGATCTTCAGAGCGATCCGGGATTTCATCTCGAGTAATCGGCAGCACATCACCTTGAGAGTTGACGCCGAAGACTTGTCTATCCGTTCCGTTACTCCGGCCATTTTCATCGACGCTATCGCCGGAAATTGTTGGTCCAAAGACTTCTCCGGCAATGCCGCCGACGGAGCCGTGCTTTTCGATAAGCCGTCTACGTCGATCTGTGGTTTCACTGCAGTTACCGCATTCTGTACCTGTCCAAAGCGCTTCCAGAGCAATGTCCTTCAACGACTTAGGTCCAAGATCACGCACTGCATCCAGAGCGGTCTGCAAGCGCGCCTGCGCCGCATCAACACTCATATCATCTGGCGCATGATAGACCAGCACAGCCCGCTCCGCCATTTGGTTCTGTGACAGGAAGCTTTGCAGCTCCGCAATTTTCGCGCCTGCGATACCTGTTCCGTTGGAATTGAAATCACTTGTCTGGAAATCGACACGCAATTTCGTGCGGAATCCTGCGCCGAAGTTCATTTTCACAAACTTACCGCGGGTAACTCTTACAACCCGAGGGTTCTCTGTCGTTGGCGCATACCCGAGTGGTAATGTTCGCGTATCCGCTTTCAATAGGAAGTTAGACCCGTTCTCTGCATCTGCAATCGCAGCACATGGAATGTGATAGCGGCCATATTCATCCGTTGTGATAATATCGCCATTCACAGTCACGAGGCGCACGCCCGGCAGACCTGGTTCTCCGTCATCCGGATAACCATTGACATTCACATCATCATAAACCCGGCCAATGACAGGTGTACAATCAAAGCTTGGTTCAGGAATATAGTCGACCGTTGCAGTTGCGATATCAGAACGAGAGCCATCCGCTGTATTCTCAGCAAAGGCTTGGTTCTCATGCGCGCCAAATGTGACGTTCGGACCCGCTAGCAAGCGCAAGGTAACGGAAACAGTTTCGTTTGGCTCTAGCGCATCCAAAGGCGTCGGTTGCCCATTCCCTAAAGACCAGCTCAAGACTCCACGGCTTCGCACAGTTGGTTCGATTCCAATAGACTCGGCACCGTCTGAAACAGCACTGGATTCCGGTACATAGGCAAAGCCATCGGGTAAGCGGTCAACAATATCGACGCCAGTCAAAGTCGAAGCGCTCTCATTGGTGACAGAGATTGTGTACAGAACCGGGTCACCGATTTGGACTGTGCGCGGGCTTGCTGTTTTCGTGACACGCAAGAAGCTGGCGTCTGAAAGAGGCGCGAGCGAAACAGCTGCTGTGTCGGCATCCGAAACCTCACCCGTATTCAGCGGGCCCTGAGCAGTCACTGTCGCGGTGTTTAAATATTCATCGGCTGCGTTCGGGCTTACATATACAGTCAGTGACAATGTCACGCTTTGACCGGGCGCCAGAACACCTGGACCATCCAGCAAGTTCAATTTGGATGCACCGTCAAACTCGGAGTTAGCTGTGCCTGCAAATCCAGGAGGAGCCGCGCTCACGACAAGCGAGTTAACCTCAACTCGCTCCTCACCAAATACAGTATTCAGATCATCTTCGAGTGCAAGTTGCGAAACGGACACCTCACCTGTGTTCACAACTGTAAAGTCGTAAGTCACAAGCTGGCGGCCATCATCCAAACGCTCAGGCTCTTCCATGACAGTCTTCGTCAAATCAATGTTTGGAACGCCACAGCTTTGCATCGGAATATTGTTCATAAAGACCGATGGATCACCGGCTTCAATATCAAATGCGAAGTAGAAAGGCGAGTTGGCCTCTGCACTGAAGTCCGCAATTGAACCACTATTTCCAACTTCGGAGGAGCCCAAGATTGCCGGGTTATCTGTCCGCGTCGACACATCCAACGGGTCAGCAGAAGCCAAACGACTTGTCGATGGCTCCCCTGTGTCCGGATATGTCGGCGTCAAGGTATAGAGACCTGGCTGCGTGACATAGAACTGGAAGAAGCCGTTAGAGCCATCTTGCACAATATTGATATTGTTCACCAAGCCAACAGAGCTGTTTGAGCCTGCGGGACCTGTGACACTAATGCTACCACCGGGCAGGATTGCACCATTTTCTTCGCAATAGAAGTAACCCGTTGGATCATAGTCCTCTGAGTCCGGGATACCGTCACCATCTCTATCGTCCACAGGGCTTTCTAGATTATCTGGTCCCCCGTCACCATCTGTATCAATTATAGACAAAGGCGCCGGATTCACGTCACTTGGGGTTTCCGGTGTAACTCCTGGGTCATCTGATGGAACGCGGTCGGGGACTTCATCCGTCTGACCGAAGGCCGTATTACCCTGTGCTGGACCGCCATTTGTGATATCCAAACGGGCTGTCAGGGTTAGGCTTTTGCTCTCTCCAACGGAAAGGCTATCGGTGCCAGTGAGCAAATCAATGAAGCTCACACCGTCATATTCCGTGTCGATAGACAACTCATCTGACGCGACTTCAGGTGTGCCAAAAACCGTGGCCGGTGCAAAAGCAACTGTCAGATCATCGTCCAGCTGAACATTCGTCAAAGTGACGTTGCCTTGGTTCTCAAGATCAAGTTGGTACTCAACTTCAAAAATCGGACCAAAGAGCTGACGATTGGACAAGGTTGTTTTCACCACAGCCAAACGGGGTTCAACACTGGCTTCCACGGTCTCTGAAACCTCAGGAGACGAGACCGTTTCGCCATCAACAGTGGTGTTCGCGGTCGCAAGGTTTGTGACTGAACCTGCATCAATATCAGCCTGGGTCACTGCATAATCGGCCGTACATGTCAGGCTTGCTTGTGGAGCAAAGCCACCAGCAGGAAGAGCCGGGCAAGAGACTGACGCAATCTTGTCATCCGCAATAGTGATAGGTTCAAAGAAAGTCTCATTGCCGGTATTGGTGACAAGATAAGTGTAACTCAGCACATCACCTGGCATGACAAAGCTCTCAGTCGTGGCTGTTTTCACAACACTAAGACGACGGGTAATATCTGCTTCCAGCGTCACCGTGTCAGGGCTAGACGTCACCGCCTCGCCGTTCTGATCAACGCTCGCCGTCGCAATGTTTGTCACAAACCCTGCATCAAGGTCAGACTGTAGGACTGTGTAATCAGCTGAGCATGTCATTGACGCACCTGGTAGCAAACCACCTGCTGGAGTTACCGGACAAATCACGTCAGCAATCTTATCATCGGCAACTGAAACAGCGGAGGTGATGGTTACATTACCCGTGTTTGTAACAAGGTAATCATATTGCACCGTCTCACCAGCCAAAACGATTGATGTTGCAGGTGATGACTTTTCAATCGTCAGTTCAGGAGTTTGCGTCCCTGTAATCTCGACCGTATCTGGCGCAGAGAGAATCCCGCCAATTGCGGCGGTCGCGATATTTGTTACGCCCCCCGCATCTATGTCGGCTTGAACCACTGTATACTCAGCAGAACATGTCAGGGTCGCGCCCGGGACGAGGCCTGGATTAGTTGGACAGATCACATCGGCGATCTTGTCATCATTCACGACAACAGGATCGGTCAACGTGAAGTTACCTGTGTTACGGACGATATAGTCGTAAGATAGGATATCACCAACGGCCGCAAAATCATTTGAACGCGCGACCTTATTGATTTCAACGCCTTCAGTTCGGTTACCTGTTACAGTAACGGATTCGACTGGTGATACTGTGGTGCCATCTGTAGCCGAAGCTGTGTTGGTCACTTCACCGGCATCCAAATCAGCCTGAGTAATCGTGTCGGTCGCCGTACAGGTCAGACTTGCACCTGGCAGCAATCCACCTGTTGGTAATGCCGGACATGTCACAGTCACGATCTGATCATCATTGACGGAAATCGCGGACGAGATTGTCGTGTTACCAGAGTTCGTGACGACATATTCATAGTCGAGCGTATCGCCAATTTCATTAAACTCAGTCGTCAGCGCTGTTTTAACAATACTGAGAGCTGGAGCTTGGGCTGCGTCAACAGTTTCAGAAACTTCCGGAGAAGCCGTTGTTTCGCCGCCAATGACTGTGCTGGCAACAGCGAGGTTCGTCACAGAACCCGCATCGATATCAGCCTGGGAGACAGTGTAATCTGCTGTACAGGTTAAGCTCGCCATTGGCGCCAATCCAGTGTTCGCAGGACAGACAACATTCGCAATTTTGTCGTCCGCAACTGTAATCGCTGTCGTTAGGGTCACGTTACCCGTATTTGTCACAACATAGTCATAAGAGACGATATCTCCGACGACTGCAAAGTCTGTCGTTGTGGCCGTTTTTACAACTGCGAGCGCAGGTGCCTGCGTTCCTGTTACGGTAGCGCTTTCTGGTCCAGACGAGGTCCCGCCGGAGTTAGCCGTCGCGATATTTGTAATCTGGCCGGCATCTATATCAGCCTGGGTCACTGTATCTGTCGCGGTACAGAGCAAGCTCGCACCCGGCAGCAAGCCACCTGCCGGAAGAGCCGGGCAGGAGACAGACGCGATACGGTCATCCGATATGGTAATCGCATCAGTAAATGTGACGTTCCCGCTATTACGAACGAGATAGTTATAGGTGAGTGTTTCCCCGACAGTGGTGAAATCGCTATTTTGAGCTGTCTTGGTAAGATCCAAAGACGGCGCTTGATCGGCATCGACAGTTTCAGAAACCGGTGTTGACGATGTAAATCCATCGCTCGCCGTCGCGACATTGGTCACAAATCCTGCATCAATATCAGCTTGCGCAACTGTATCACTCGCGCGGCAGATCAGGTCATCACCTGGCAGAAGACCACCAGCCGGTAACGGATCGCATATCACAGCGGAAATGCGGTCATCCGAAATTTCGATTGGGAAGGTCACTGTAACATTCCCAGTATTCGTAACTGTGTAGATATAATCCAACGTATCACCAACAGCTGCGAAATCAGGCGTTGTCGACGTTTTCACAAGGTCAATCGCGCGCGTTTGATCAGCAGGAATAGTCACGAATACAGGTGGGCTGCTTGTTCGCGGATGTTGGATATAGGCGTCATTGGTGACAGATCCGCGATCAATATCCGCCTGCGTTACCACATACTCCCGCGTACAGCTTTCAACGGCACCCGGTATAAAGTTCCCTGTGAAACACACGAATGAGCCGATTTTGTTGTCAACGACAGAGGTCTCCCCTGTCAGGGTCACATTGCCCGTATTTTCCATCTCAAAGGTATATGTCAGAATGTCACCGACTGCAGAGAACGGTCCGTCTGTTGAGGACTTCCGCAACTCAACTGCTGGGTTGGCATTAGCAGGGATAGTTTCGCTATCCGGCGCAGATGTAACATTACCGTCTGTTGCCGTGGCGATATTGACCACAACACCAATGTCCAAATTATCCTGGGTGACGACATAGTCAGCTGTACAGGTCAGGCTGGCATCCGGAAGTAATCCACCCGTCGGCAAAGCCGGACAAACGGTGTTCGGGATCAAATTGTCATTTATAGAAATCGGATCTGTAATCGTGATATTACCCTCATTCGTAACGACATACTGATAGGTCACGATATCGCCCGGCAGAGTAAAGTTGATGTCTGTTGCCGTTTTCTCAACTTTAAGCTCAGAGACACGGGTCGCGAAAACACGGCGTGTTACAGGTGCAGAAGACACCGCACCCGACGACGCCGTCGCAATATTTTCTACGACGCCTGCATCTACATCCGCCTGGGTTGTGGCATCTGTACCCGTACAGGTAATGGACGCATTTGGTACAAGACCTGCAGGAGGCAGAGCCGGACAGGTGACAGTTTCAATTCGGGAATCAGATACAGAAATTGGGTCTGTTAAAGTGACGTTTCCTGAGTTGGTAACTTCAAACTCGTAATTAATTGTCTGCGCAGGTGCGTTGAACGTCCCGCGGTCAGCAGACTTCACAATAGTCAATGCCGGAGTCTGGGAACCGTTTACAGTCGCTGTGTCAGGCGCTGAAGTCGTAGCGCCATTACTTGCCGTCGCAATGTTCGTGACAAATCCGGCGTCGACGTCGGCTTGAGTGACAAGATAATCTGCTGAACAGACAATTTCTGCATCAGGAACGAAACCGCTCATAGGCAGAGCCGGACAAGATACAGCGGCAATTTTATCATCTGAGACATTCAAAGCGCCTATCAGCGTGACATTGCCTGTGTTGCGTACCCGGTACTCATAAGAAATCACATCACCCGGTATTGTGAAGACCGTGTTCAAAGCGGACTTTGCCACAGAGAGTGCCGGGGTTTGAGTGGCTGGAAGCGTGACAGAATCTGTCGGAGAAACAGTCGAACCGACACGCGCAGACGCGATGTTCGTTACCTCACCGGCATCTAGATCTGCCTGAGTGACGTCATAGCGTCCTGTACATGTTAGGCTGTCGCCAACACCCAAACTTCCACCCGGAAGCGCAGGACAGGACACAGACGCAATCTTATCATCAGAAACCGTGATTGGATCCGTAATTGTCACATTACCCGTATTGGTGACCAGATAATCATAGGTCACTGTTTCACCGAGGGTCGCGAAAGCAGCCCGATCAGCGGATTTTTCGATTGCAAGCGCCGGAAGTTGATCAGCCGAAACTGTTTCAGACACTGGTGTAGAGGACACACCATTTGTGCTGGCACTGGCCGTGTTCGTAATGGAACCCGCGTCAATATCAGCCTGAGAGACTGTATCGGTTGCCGTACAGGTCAGGGTCGCATTGGGGACAAGACCTCCCGCAGGCAATGCCGGACACGTCACACTCGCAATGCGATCATCTGAGACGGACATTGCCGATGTCAGAGTTACATTGCCCGTATTCGTGATGACATAGTCATAGCTGATCAAATCACCAACCGTGTCAAAGGTTTGCGGGTCGGCGGTCTTTGTCATCGCGATAGATGGCGTTTGAAGGCCGCCCACGGTTTCAGAGACTTCAGCAGATGTGGTTGATCCGTCCGTCGCAGTTGCTCGGTTTGTCACTTCACCAGCATCAAGATCGGCTTGGGTCACGACGTAAGTCGCAGAACATGTCAGGCTTGCACCTGGGACAAGGCCACCTGCTGGCGGGACAGGACAAGAAACGGATGCGATTTTATCATCGGAGACAGAAATCGTACCCGTCAGTGTAACATTACCCGTGTTGGTCACGAGATAATCATAGTCAACGGTATCACCGACACCGTCAAAATCAGTTGTCGTCGCAGTCTTCACAAGTGTTAGCTCAGGATTACGGTCAGCTGTAACGGTACGCACGGCACTCGCGGGCGGTAAAATTCCTCCGCTTGGCGTGCCTGTTACAGATGCTGTATTGTCAATTTGTCCTGCATCAATATTCGCCTGCGTAACGGTGTATGACCCGGTACATGTAAACGTATCTGTCGGTGCAAGAACGGTCGCTGGGCAAGACAGTGACGGGATCAGTGGATCATCGACGACGATATCTGAAACCGTCACATTCCCGATATTTGTCACGATCACCTCATAGTCCAAGGTTTCGCCCACCATTGTAAAGGTCGGGTTCAACGCAGACTTAAAGATATCCAATTCAGGTAATGCTGTGCCTGTGACTGTCACCATATCTGTAACAGATGGAACAGGGTCACCATTGGGCAAAGTAGCATCAACAGCCGCGTTATTAATGACCTCACCGGCATCTAGATCAATCTGGGTAACCGCATAGCTCGCAGAGCAAACCATAGTCTCTGCAGGTGCAAGTACCGTTCTTGGGCAAGAGACAGTTGTAATCAAATCATCGCTAACAACGATGTTGGAGAGCGTTATCGCGCCCGTGTTTTCGACATCAAATTCGAAATTCAATATATCACCCACTGCCGTGAAATCCGTGCTCAAGGCGCGTTTCTCAAAGCGCAGATCAGAAGCGGCTGAACTGTCAACAGTTACGCTGTCGGGGCTATCGACTGGCGGTAGACCAGCAGGTGGATTGCCGGAAACTGCGGCGTTATTTACAACTTCGCCTGCGTCAACATCAGCCTGCGTCACAGTATAGCTGGCAGAGCAAACCATTGTCGCAGCTGGCGCGAGGGTGGATTCTGGGCAAGTAACGGATGTGATGATGTCGTCAGTTACGGACACACCTGTCAGTGTTACATTGCCAGTATTCTCAACATCAAACTCATAGTTGATAACGTCGCCGGCCGCATCAAAATCAGCGGTCGTAGCCCGTTTAACAAAACCGAGGGATGGCGTGCGAGTGCCGTCAACCGTTACGTCGACTGGCGCGGAAACGAGAGTCCCAGATTGCGCGAACGCTTGGTTCGCAATGCTGCCTGCATCCATGTCGGCTTGCGTAATTGTATACTCAGCACGGCAAGTTGCTGTAGCGTCAGGGACCAAATTTCCGGAGAAGCAAGAGATTGTTCCAATCTTATCGTCTTCAACCTCTACACCGCTCGTTAGAGTGATATTACCGTCATTTGTCACAACAAATTCATACTCAACTACATCGCCTGCAGCTGTGAAGTCCGTGAATAATGCTGTCTTAACAATCGACAACGCAGGGTCTTGGTCGGCAGGAATTGTTTCCGATGTTGTCGGTGAGGTCGTTGTACCACTCGTGGATGACGCGAGGTTTGTGACCTGCCCTGCATCCAAATCAGCCTGAGTGGCGGTATATTCAGCTGTACACGTCAGAGCCGCACCAGGAGCGAGACCTCCTGTAGGAAGTGCAGGACAATCCACAGCGGCAATCAGGTTATCTGTAACCGTAATGGGGTCGGTTAGAGTAACGTTGCCTGTATTGGTGACGACATATTCATAGGTTGTGACGTCGCCCGGCAATTCGAAATTGATGTCGGTCGCTGTTTTTACGGTTTCCATAGATGGTTGCTGGTCCGCTGAGATTGTAACAGCGTCCGTTGGCGGGGTTAGCGCACCGCCAGCTGGTGTTGCATTAGCTGTGGCATTGTTTGTGACTTCACCGGCGTCCAGGTCCTCTTGCGTCACAACATAATCGGCTGAACAGACAACAGTTTCGCCTGGATCCAGATTGGCGTCGCTATTCCCGATAGACGGAACATCACAAGTCACAGCCGCAATTTTATCATCGGCAACGGCCAAATCACTCACGAGGACATTGCCCGTATTTTCGATAGTATAAGTATAGCTCAGTACATCGCCGACGGCATCGAAGCTCGTATCATCAGACGCTTTCGCGAGTGTCAGTACAGGCATTTGGTCCGCCGCAACAGTCTCGGATGTTTCCGGAGGTGTCAGCGTACCGCCGCTTGGCGTACCTGTTGCAGAGGCTAAATTGGTCACGGAACCCGCATCCAAGTCAGCCTGAGTAACTGTGTACTCGCCCGTACAAACAACGGTCTCGCCCGGATCAAGGTTAGCGTCGCCGTTACCGATCGGTGTGACATTACAAGTCACAGAAGCAATTTTGTCGTCTGTGACGGCAAGGTCAGCAATCAGGACGTTACCCGTATTCACGACCGTATAGTCATACGTTAAAATATCACCCACTGCGTTAAAGTCAGTTTCATTCGCCGATTTCGCAATTGTCATAGCTGGAGTTTGGTTCGCGGTGACCGACGCATCGACGTCCGGAGACGTTGTAGTACCGTCTGTTGCAGACGCGATGTTGATCACCTCGCCCGCGTCCAGATCCGTTTGCACAACACTATAGCTGGCTTCGCAGGTGAGTGTCGCTGAGGGTAGCAAACCATCCGTCGGCAAAGCCGGACACGTAACAGAAGCGATTTTGTCATCCGAAACAGTGATCGGGTCCGTGATAGTCACGTTACCTGTATTGGTGACGTCATACTCATAATTCAGCACATCACCTACGGCTACAAAGTCACTTGTAAGAGCGCGCTTCACCGTTGTCAGAGCAGGGCTTTGCGTACCGCCGACAGTCGCTGTGTCGCCCGCCGGGTTAAGCGTTCCACCAGCAGGCGTAGCTGAGGCTTCCGCGATATTCGTTACAGAGCCGGCGTCCAGGTCTTCCTGAGTGACAGAATAGGTTGCGGTACAAGTCGTGAATTCCGTGGGCATCAAGCTCGTCACAGGACAGCTGACCGATGCAATTTTATCATCGGTTACAACAAGATCGCTAACTTCGACATTACCTGTATTGGTGACGAGGAATTCGTAATCCAATGTATCACCGACCGCGGCAAAATCGCTATCAAGGGCCGTTTTTACAAGTGTAAGCATTGGGCTTTGCGTTCCGCCGACAGTCGCTGTGTCGGTTGGCGGCGTCAGAGTCCCGCCGGACGGCGTTCCATCGACAGAGGCAATATTCGTCACTGAGCCAGCATTCAGGTCAATTTGAGTGACTTCATAGGTCGCGGTACAGGTCGTCATTTCCATTGGGGCCAATGTCGTAACCGGACAGGTCACTGTCGCGATTTTGTCGTCTGACACGCTGAGACTACTAATCGTCACATTACCGGTATTTTCTATGTCATATTCATAGGCCAGCTCATCACCAACGGCAGCGAAGTCGGTATCAAGCGCTCGTTTCTCAATAGAAAGCTCTGGCGCTGGAGCTTCTGACGCGACGGACTCATCCGCAGTGGTTGACGGGAATGTCCCGCCCGCCGGAGTGGCGCTCAAGGTTGCCGTATTGGTAATGGCCGTTCCGGCATCGATATCAGCTTGCGTGACTTCATAGGTCGCCGTGAAATCAACACTGTCACCGACTGCGAGGTTTGCAATCGTTGCAGGTGTAATCGCGGATAATGTACCCGTACCTGCATGCACATCACTGACGGAGATATCAGACAGGCTGACATTTCCCGTATTCGTGACGGAATAGGTATAAGTGACAATCTCGCCAACCGTTAGGTCCGTCGTCTTATCGGCGGTTTTCGTGAAATCGGCTTGCGGTGCAGGACCTTCCGGTGCCACGGACTCATCGCCTGTCGCAGGAACAAGCGTTCCGCCAACAGGGCTACCATTGGCAGTCGCCGTATTCGTAATAGCCGTTCCCGCATCAATATCAGCTTGCGTGACCGTATATGTGGACGTGAAGTCTACGCTCGCGCTAACAGCTAAACTGGACACATTGGCCGGGGAAATCGCACCAAGTGCGCCCGTACCAGAGTGAACATCAGACACCATCACGTTATTGATGGTCACATTCCCTGTGTTGGTCACAGCATAAGTGTAGGTCACCACGTCACCTTCAGCCAGGTTGGTTGTGACGTCAGCCGTTTTGACAACTGACAATTCAGGCGCAAAAATTTCTGGTGTAATGCTCTCATCCGCAGTCGCAGGAACATAGGTTCCGCTTGGCGGTGTGGCTGCAGCGGTCGCCGTATTTGTGATCGCGCCGCCGGCATCAATATCATCTTGGGTGACCGTATAGGTCGCGGTGAAAGTGGCTACGCCGTCAATTGGAAGACTTGCGACCGTTACTGGCGTAATCGCCGACAATGTGCCTGTGCCCGAATGAACATCGGAGATGCTCACATCCTCAAGCGTCACATTACCTGTGTTCTCCGCTGTGTAAGTATAGGTGATAACGTCACCAACAGCGATGTCAGTCGTTTGGTCGGCCACCTTCGTCAATGTAATTTCAGGCGCAGAGGTTTCTGGCGTCACTGACTCCGTGTCAGAGACCGGAATAAAGCTACCGACCGCAGGATTGGCATTCACAGTCGCCGTGTTCGTGATCGGAGTTCCCGCATCAATATCATCTTGCGTGATAACATATGTGGCGATGAAATCTTGCGTATCGCCTGGTGCAAGTGAAACACTTGCCGGCGTGATCGCTGACAAACTACCCGTTCCGCCATGGACATCTGTCACAGTCACATCATTCATGGTGATGTTGCCTGGATTACGGACTTCATAGGTATAAGTTACAGTCTGCCCAACACTCAAACCTGTCGTAACATCGGCCGTCTTCTCAATCGCCAGACCTGGTGATGGGTCGGCAGGCGAGACAGTTTCAGATCCTTGAACGGTCCCAATCGTGCCTCGGCGAGGTGTGCTCGCCAAAGTCGCCGTGTTTGTAATGTCATCAGAGATATCGATATCTGTTTGAGTGACTTCATAGGTCGCAGTGAATGTCACATCCGCTCCTGGCGCGAGTGTCGTTACGCTTGCAGGCGAAATTGATGACAATGTGCCAGTACCGGAATGAACATCGGAAACGGAGAGATTATCAAGCGCGACATTACCCGTATTGGTCACCAAATAACTATAAGTTACTGTATCGCCAGGTTGGAGATTGGCCGTCACATCAGCCGTTTTAACAAGCGTTGCTGCTGGTGTGGGGGCTTCAACCGTGACAGTTTCATCGTCTGTCGCTGGGTTCAGTGTTCCGCGCGCAGGTGTCCCGTTCGCCGTTGCATCATTCGTGATATCTATACCAGCATCAATATCGTCTTGTGTAACAGTGTAGCTGGCTGTGAAGGTTTGATTTTCGCCGGGCGCCAAATCAACTGTTGCAGGTGTGATTGTTGAAAGGGTGCCTGTGCCAGAATGCACATCTGTAACGGCAATCCCGCTAATTCCAACATTGCCAGTGTTCGTCGCAAGATAAGAATAGGTGATCACATCGCCAACGGCCACATCCGTCGTATCAGACGCTGTTTTAGCCAATGTTAGCATTGGTTCTGGAGCTTCGATTGTAACTACCTCGTCATCTGTGACGGGCGTGTAGCTTCCGCGCGCAGGCGTTGCCGCAGCAGTCGCTGTGTTTGTTAGATCTGTTCCCGCGTCGACATCCGCTTGAGACACAGTGTAAGTTGCTGTGAAGGTCTGGTTCTCGCCCGGTTCCAAATCAACGCTAGCAGGTGTGATAGTGGATAGTGTCGCTGTGCCGGAATGCACGTCGGAGACGCTCACCGCGCTCATCGAAACATTGCCCGTATTTGAAACAAGATAGCTATAGGTAATAACATCGCCAACAGCTGCGTCCGCTGTGACATCAGCTGTTTTTGCAATTGTCAGAAGCGGTGTTGCTTCTTCGACTGAGATTGTTTCATCTGCATCGACAGGCGTAAGCGTTCCGCCTGCAGGCGTCGCACTGATCGTTGCGGTGTTTGTAATGTCTGATCCGGAGTCGATATCAGCTTGCGTGATTGTGTAAGTTGCCGTGAAGTCTACCGTTCCCCCAACGGCAAGACTGGCAACCGTCGCAGGTGTAATCGCCGACAGCGATCCAGTTCCGGAATGTACGTCCGTGACGCTCACATTGGAAAGAGTCACGTTTCCGGTATTTTCGGCTGCATATGTATAGGTGACGACATCGCCAACTTCCAATGCGGTCGTTTGACTAGCTGTTTTTGTAAACGTGACAGCAGGAGCCTGTGTTTCTAACCCAACCGTCTCATCATCTGTGACTGGCGTGTAGCTTCCTGTGGCTGGCGTGGCGTTAGCCGTCGCCGTGTTCGTAATATCCGTACCCGCATCAATATCGTCTTGGGTCACCGTATAGGTCGCCGTGAAGGTCTGGCTGTCACCTGGATCAAGATCGACACTCGCTGGAGACGGCGCAGATAAAGTCCCCGTCCCGCTATGCACGTCAGAAATACTGACGGAAGTCATCGTCACATTACCTGTGTTCATGACCTCATATTCATAAGTGATGATATCGCCTTCGGACAAATCAGTTGTCACATCAGCTGTTTTTGTGAGGGTCAGATTTGGAACTCCGCCCTCAACAGAAACTGATTCGTCATCTGTGACAGGTGTGTAGCTTCCCGCCGCCGGCGTAGCATTGGCCGTCGCCGTATTAGTAATCAAGGCAGCCGCGTTCACATCCGCTAAAGTGACCGTATAGGTCGCCGTGAAGATCTGGCTGTCACCGGGATCAAGATCAACACTGGCTGGAGACGGCGCAGATAAAGTCCCCGTCCCGCTATGCACGTCAGAAATGCTGACAGACGTCATCGTCACATTACCTGTGTTCATGACCTCATATTCATAAGTGATGATATCGCCTTCCGCGACATCCGTCGTATCAGAGGCCGTTTTTGAGAGGCTTAAATCTGGCGTTGGCGCTTCAACCGTTACAGTTTCGTCATCAGTTGCAGGCGTCAGTGATCCCCGCGCAGGCGTACCGTCAGCAGTCGCCGTATTTGTCAGATCAATCGCCGCGTCAATATCAGCTTGCGTGACCATATATGTCGCCGTGAACTGTTGCGTTCCGCCCGGAGCTAGATCGACAGATGCCGGTGTTATGGTTGACAATGTGCCTGTACCGGAATGGACATCTGTGACGGAAACTCCAGATATGCCAACATTCCCCGTGTTCTCAACATCGTAAGAATAGGTGATGATATCGCCTTCCGCGACATCGGTTGTGTCAGAGGCGGACTTCATTACAGTCAAACTAGGCGTTGGAGATTCAACTGTGACCGTCTCATCATCCGTGACAGGCGTATAGGATCCACTGGCAGGCGTTGCTGCTGTAGTGGCTATGTTTGTAATATCTGTGCCCGCATCAACATCAGCTTGCGTAACGGTATAGGTCGCCGTGAAGGTTTGATCTTCACCCGGAGCCAAGTCGACACTAGCGGGTAGAATTGCGGATAATGTACCAGTGCCCGAGTGCACGTCAGAGACGCTAACATTCGTTAGGGTGACGTTACCGGTATTCGTAACGAGATAGCTATATGTCAGCATATCCCCTTCTGCGACGCCTGTTGTATCAGAGGACGTTTTTTCGAGGGTTGTTGTCGGAGTTGCGGCTTCGACGGTAACCGTTTCATCTGCCGTTTGCGGTATAAAGGTACCCGTTTGCGGGACCGCGGATAACGTAGCTGTATTTGTAATATCCGTGCCAGTATCAATATCAGCTTGCGTGACTGTATAGGTCGCTGTGAAGGTTTGCGACTGCGTCGGAGCAAGTGAAACCGACGCCGGCATAATTGCAGAGAGTGCGCCTGTTCCAGAATGAACATCAGACACCGAGACATTGTCCAAGGTCACATTACCTGTGTTCACAACCTCATATTCATAGGTGATGATATCGCCTTCCGCGACATCCGTTGTATCGGACGCTGATTTGGTGAACGTCGAGGCAGGAACACCGGCCTCTACGGTGACTGATTCATCATCTTTGACGGGTTCATATGTTCCACCAGCTGGCGTCGCATTGGCCGTCGCTTCATTTGTGATGGCAACACCCGCATCGATATCAGCTTGCGTGACTGTATAGGTCGCTGAGAAGCTTTGAAATTGACCAGGTTCGAGATCAACACTGGCTGGAGACGGCGTAGATAAAGTCCCTGTCCCGCTATGGACGTCGGAAATCGAAACGCCATTCATCGTAATATTACCGATGTTTGTGACGACATATGAGTAGGTAATCAAATCACCTTCAGCGACATCCGTCGTGTCAGAGGCGGACTTGGCCAGACTTAACATCGGATCAGCGGCCTCAACTGTGACCGTCTCATCATCCGTGACTGGCGTGTAGCTTCCTGTGGCGGGGCTGGCGTTAGCCGTCGCCGTGTTGGTAATATCTGTACCCGCATCAATGTCGTCTTGGGTCACCGTATAGGTCGCCGTGAAGATCTGGCTGTCACCTGGATCAAGATCGACACTAGCTGGAGACGGAGCAGATAAAGTCCCGGTTCCACTATGCACGTCAGAAATACTGACGGACGTCATCGTCACATTACCTGTGTTCATGACCTCATATTCATAAGTGATGACATCGCCTTCCGCGACATCAGTTGTATCGGACGCTGTCTTCTCAAGTGTCAGAAGCGGATTGGCGGCTTCGACTGTAACCGTCTCATCATCCGTGACTGGCGTGTAGCTTCCAAGCGCAGGCGTGGCGTTAGCTGTCGCCGTGTTGGTAATATCTGTACCCGCATCAATGTCGTCTTGGGTCACCGTATAGGTCGCCGTGAAGATCTGGCTGTCGCCCGGATCAAGATCGACACTGGCTGGAGACGGAGCAGATAAAGTCCCGGTTCCACTATGCACGTCAGAAATGCTGACAGATGTCATCGTCACATTACCTGTGTTCATGACCTCATATTCATAAGTGATGACATCGCCTTCCGCGACATCAGTTGTATCGGACGCTGTCTTCTCAA
>JBDWGH010000007.1:0-1503 GCA_039975855.1 Litorimonas sp.
ACATCAGCAGTCTTCTCACCAGATTCCTGTTCCTTGATCATCGCAATAATCTGTTCGTCCGTGAATCGTGCCTTCATTTGTCCGTCCTTTTGTTGGGCGGACTCTACATAAATTTGGAGGAGTTTCAGGGGCTCAGGTCACGTTCTATCTTTGATTGTATGCGTAATTGTTTGTAGTCTATCAGTAACATCTGCCAAAACTGAAGAGCAAAACCTCCTCAGTGATAATGGACATGCCTCGCTACCAGTTTTCAAAGAATGCGTAGTATGCCCAGAAATGGTAGTACTACCGAGGGGCCATTTTTCGATGGGTGCTCCCTTGGAACAGTCAGCTTTTTTGCACTCTCTGTGGTATGAGGTTGAAGCTGGTGTGTCTCACGGGTTTGCTCATGAAGGTCCTGTACATGAAGTTGAGATCAATATTCCCTTCGCTATCGGTAAAAACGAGATAACACGAGCAGAATGGATGGCATGTGTAGCAGAAGGTGGTTGTAAGCATACTCCTGACCCTCGCATTTTACAAAAAGACCTGACCTATTATATTGCGGATAATCCTCGTCACCCTGTTATGAACGTAAACTACTTTGACATATTGGAGTATGTCGCATGGTTGAACCATCAAGTAGGTGCAGAGGTCTACCGCTTACCAACTGAAGCTGAATGGGAATACGCGGCCAAAGCAGGTACAAAAACCCTGTTTGCACAGGGTGATGTATTAATGCCGGATCAAGCAAATATTGGCCTTTTTCTCTGGGAAGGCGGAAAACAGATAGCAAATGAAAATAATCGAAATTGGCTCGTGCTCGTCGATGAACTTGATGCGGCTAACCCCTGGGGTTTGAGGCATATCGCTGGGAATGCTTCAGAATTAACAATATCTTGTTTTAGTGATAGACATTTAGGTTTGAGTGTATCGTCCGCCTATTTGAACGCGATTTCCGGCATTTCCACGTGTGATCGTGTCGTCAAGGGCGGTAGGTTTAATGCTGTTGCAGACTACTCTAGACCCTCTCATCGCGGAGCGCGAAGAGAAAAATCCCGTAGTCCAAATACTGGCTTTCGTATTGTAAGAGAAATGTAAGGAAACAAATATGGCTAATGCCTAAATTGAATTTGATGCTATCACTGCAGCTCAAGATATCGCTCAAAACCCGAAAAGTTTACCTTACGGGGTTGGGACTCCTTATGCTAGAGCGAGCCCAACAGGAGACGTATTTACAATAGATGTTTCTGTGGTTGTTCCCGGCGTAGGAACCGTAGCATTAACGATGCGTTTCGGCCGGTAATCCCCCCTAAAATTAGTGTTGTTCAAAAGTAGAATTTTCTCGGCAAGATATCTGAGGAGATTTACGATGAAGAATGGACGATACAGCGACGCGCAGATTATGGCGGTGTTAAAGCAAGCGGAGGGCGGCGTGCCAGTTTCCGAACTGTGCCGCGAACATGGCATGAGCAGCGCGAGCTTCTACAAATGGCGGGCCAAGTTTGGCGGCATGGATGCGTC
>JBDWGH010000008.1:0-2590 GCA_039975855.1 Litorimonas sp.
CAAACTTCTGGACCCAACGAAAGACCGTTGATCGATCGACGTCGATGCCACGTTCGCCCAAAAAAATCCGCGACATTTTGGTAAGAAAGTGGATAGCGAAGATACATCCACACAGCAGACAAAATGATCAATGCTGGAAAACGGTGTCATTTGAACGTTGCTTTCTACGCATCTTTGCTCCCTGCCCTAAGATAAATTAGCGTTTAAAATTAATATAACATTTCCTAATTTTAAATCCTTCGAAGTAGTCACGAGGCCGTGCTCTTATTTCTTAATTAGATCACCAATAAACTTTTGTTCCGAAATAACTATAAATTCCATGCAAAAGATCTATTATCCTTTCCAGAATGCCATCTAAAATTAAATTAATATCAAGTGCTTAAGATCTTATAATTATTTGCGAGTTAAGATAATTTCAACATCTTGGATGAAAATTTCTCAGTCCTAAATTCAAAGAAATATTTTCGAAATAAATAATATTGCTACATATATTTTCTCTATTTTGACGGGCACTAAAAATGACTATTTCTAATTCCTTATCATGCAATGGAAGAGATAATCAAATGGAGGCTCCATGTTCTGGCGTTAGAGCTCGTTAAAAAATAATTTCGCTAGTTACATCAAAATTACTACTCCAAATGTTCTTTTATCATATAAATTTTGCACCTCAATTTTATTGTTTGAAAATCCATCAATTATCATAAAATGACTTAGTTATTGATTAAAATACGACTAATATGATTACTTTCTTAAAGTTTACTTACATCCAATTCGATTCATTTTTATGCGCAGGCTGCAGATAATATTTAATATTAATTTAAGGGTCAGAGGGCAAATTTTAAATACCCAAGTTTAGTTTTGGAAATTTCACTTATTTTTACCTCAGATTCCATTCACAATTTATTTAACTTATTAATTGGAAGGGACCAAATAGTGTTTATTCCTGAGCGCATTAATTGGTTAACTAATTCATCTTCTATTAAATCACAAACGCCAATAATACAGGTTCTTGTTCTGGAAGGGGTGACGTTGCGCATTTCGGCAACTAGTTTAGGTCCGTATTTATCTACACCTTCAATTGAGAGCACTACGAGGTTGAATGCCAATTCCCTTAACAATGCTATGGCAGAAATCGAGTCAATGGCTTGAAATGTGTACCAACCAGAGTCTTCAAATTCCCGAGCTAAAGAGGATGCGACATTCGATGTAAATCCAACAAAAAGAACATTGGATTGATGGCCTCCCTCATATTCCTTAAAATGGTCGAGCCCGCTGTGTACATGTTCGTCGCTATCGTTTCTTGAGATACGCCGATAACGATTAGCAAATATCTTCTCTTCTTGGTGGTCTAGCGAACTCTTGGTGGCGAACTCAAGTTTTTCTGTATTGATCACGGTGTCTTTCTCCAATATACCAGTTGTTAACCAAGTACGCTCTTGTAAAAACTCGGTTCAATGCGGAAATTGTATAGTGAGGACCATATATGGTTGGGTGACCTATTCTTCTGTAGTTCAGAACATATCCGTTAGATGCCGACGCCTATCCAAAAGGGTAGTGTCCCGCCCCGTTACCAAACAAACCGTTGTCACTTTCAATCCGAAATATTCTGATTTGGCCAGTCGAACACGATGATGGGAACGGTTGTTACTGTTGACCTGCTCCTCTGAAACGTCCGGCAGCCTGTTCTCCAACTGAGGAGGCAGAAAATGAACAGAAACCGTTTCAGCAAAGAACACCGATTTCATCGACGATCATGATTGGGTTGGCGATGCCGGTCTTGGCGATCTCTTGAAGGGGTAAGCCAGCCTGCGCTTTGCTCTAGGTCGCGTCACATCCCGCAACTGTAAAGCTTGTGTTCGAGCTGCTCACATCAAGCGTCCTGACGGGCGGGCCGATCAGGATCACGGGTGGCAGAGCGAGCCATGTTTGTCCGGTATTGTATCTCGCGCGCAGGGCCTTATGTGCCCAGGTTGAAACATCGGACATCCATGGCGCAGAGGCGCGCAATTCGGCGATCATTTCATCGAGCGCATGCATCGAAGACGGCCCTTCCAACGCAAGATGTGATGTAGCAAGTTCCTGAAAAAACTTTTGCACCTCCTCCTTTGAACCAGCATTTTGCAATACCCGGTCATGGTGGCCGGCTTCCATTCTATGGTGTTCGCGCGCCACCTCATAAACAAAGCTGATTTGCACGGCATCTCTTACAGCCGCGACAAAATCCTTGTCCGAATCTTCATGCACGAAGCCCGGAAACTCGATCTGGTCGTGATCGATCAACCCGCGCTGCTCAATGATCTCAGCCACGGCGTTTGTAATGTAGTTGCTGATTTCTTCTTTGACTTGCCGATCGATAGTCTTTTGGGAGATCGCGCGCACGCGGAGTTACGGCCGGCACGCATCCTCAGCGCTTCATTCTCCCGCTGGATGTCCGGTAATGGGCGAAGCTCCATCAACTCCCGTTTCAGCGCCGTCCGGTCGCCATTCACATAAGCTGGCTGCGCCCCGATCCGGAAATCATGCCGCCGTTGAAACTTTGCTTTCGACATCGGCTTGGGCTCGATCCGAACGGACACGGCATTTGGATTGG